>NZ_CP049329.1:0-3799679 GCF_011064265.1 Flavobacterium sp. Sr18
TAGGAGGAAGAGGTAGAAAGATGCTGAGATAGGTGTATTTATTTGTTTTGATAATTTGTAATAAAAAAACTATACATTAGCAAAACAATAAATACTGACGTTTGTCAGACATAGCAACCCAATTTTGAGTAGATATGTCGGACGCTATCAGATATATATACAAGTTACCAGAAACCTTTGAAAAACAGATGAGAAAATATCTAATTCCTATAGCGACTGTCATTTTAGTAGTTTCTGCAATACTAATATTTAGTAATACTGCACGATATGAACTTGCGAAAAGAATGAATATGATTTCTGCAGGAAGTTATGCGTTTTCAGAATCTTATGATCTTCCCTACTCTGAGGCGAGCGTAATAAAAGCCATCGAAAAATTTAAAGAGAAAAATCCGAAATATAAAGTCCCTGAAGTTTCAATTTCCTCTAACAATTCATTTATATTGGAAGATTCTAGATCCGAAAATGGATTATGGTTCGTCGCTTATCTTTACGATTCGAACGAAAATAAAATTTTAAATATTGCAATAAGAGGCAATGAAACCAATTCTACTTTAGAATTCGCATCTATTAATAACGGTTTAAGAATTGGGAATTGGAAAGATATAAATCGTGATTTTTCATATGACGAAAATCAACAACTAAAAAATAGGTTTGAAGAATCTTATTTAAATCCAATAAAAAAGTTGTTGGAGAATAATTAAGGCTTCTGGTAACATCGGTTTTGATATAGCGGGGTTTTAGTGGAATTACCATTTCGCATCATAATTCTGCAAAACCGAAAGTTGAAAGGTTACGAAATCCCCACCATCTCAAAGCCGCAAACGTTGGGCGTTATGCTAAAAAGACCATCGAGTTTAACCAAATAATAAACAATTATGATAACTTGTCATTTAAAATACACTATTGACCCTTACCAAGTTCCACTATTTGAACAATATGGTAAACTTTGGATAGATTTAGTAAATCGTTTCATTGGACAACATCATGGTTATTTTTTACCAAGCGAAGGAGCTAACAATATTCCGTATGCCTTATTTTCGTTTCCTAGTTTAGCCGAATATGAAAGTTATAGAAAATCAATATTGACAGACAAGGAGTGTATCGAGGACTTTAAACTTTTAGAACAATCTAAGTGTATATTAAGTTATGAAGGTACGTTTTTAAGACCTGTTTTAAATTAAAAATAAACAATGCAAAGACCAGAAATTTCAGAATATAAATCTTATTTTCAGTACTATATTGACCTAGTTGATAAAGGTAATTTTTTTGACGTTTTGGATGAAAACGCAAAATTCTTAATAGAATTTTTCAATAATGTTCCAAAAGAGTTATTAAATCACAAGTATGCAGAAGATAAATGGACGGTTAAAGAAGTCTTAATGCATATTATTGACACTGAAAGAGCCTTTGCGTTTAGAGCCTTTGTTTGTGCAAGAGGAGATGCAGACACGCCATTACACGGAATGGACGAAAATCTGTACGCTGCAAATATTAATGTTACCGACAGAACTATCGAAAGTTTGATTGACGAATTTATTGCCGTTAGGAATAATTCAAAGGCGTTATTTGAAAATCTTTCAGACAAGCAAAGTATGTTTTTAGGTAACGGTATAACTTATAAAATATCTGCAAGAGCATTAGGGTACATTAGTATAGGACACGTTAAGCATCATATAAATATAATTAGCGAAAGGTACTTGCAAAAATAAAAGCACAAACGCCCAACACACGCCACGCTACAAGCAATTTGGGTATTAGGCTTAATTTGAAATTGGTTTTATATTTGGAAGATTTGGCAAATCCGAATAATGGGCTTAATTTAGTCCCAAACTGCGTGTCGTTCGGGAACGTCAGGCTGTGAAAAAACCTATTTTACTTTCAAAAACTTCAGATAATCCAACTCAAGAATTCAAATATAAGGTATTTAACGGGTCGTTATGTTTAGGCTGCAATTTTAGTTTGAGAGAAATAGTGTTCTAAATTCAGCTTTAAATAACTCGTTTTTAGCAAAAACAAGACTTTTGTCTTGTAGCGTGAGTTCCATTTTTTGAGTTTGGCAATCAAATCGGGAGCGCCCAAGGATATTGATGCTGCGTTTGATGTTATACACCAGCATACTCAGGCGGTGTTATCCATTTACTTTTTCTAATCCTGTTAAATTAGTATGATTGTAGCCCCATTGCCGCTTGATGGTGCCAAAGATGTGCTCGTTGATTTATTCAATTTTTATTGTCTTTTTATTTGTTTTCGTGATTTCCGCTACGCTTCAATTCCTGTCGTTTGCGGTAGAACTGTGGATTTTCGTGGTAGCGTTTGTTGTTTTCTTCTACAGCGTCGGCATATTGGCTCCGGTTAATCTCTCTTCCTGCTGCTCGACTAGCACATAAATGTTTTACAGTGCATTCTTTACATTTTTGGGTTCGGTATTTTTTAAATTCGTAACTCTTCTTTGAACTACTTTTTTATGCCCGACCTTCAGTCTTGAGCGTTTTTATAGCAAATCGATCTTAGAGAGGTAAATATATTCGACAAAGGCATTTATAAATAGCACCTGATTATCGGGACTTATAGTGTCTTCTAAACTTGAAAAACGCATTTGTTGACGGGAAATACCTGTGATGTGTTGCATCTTTGATATCACGAAAAATCTTCTTTTTATACAAGTATTTTGTTATATTTGATCATAAATACAACGGACGCTTTTTCACAGACTGACCTTGGTGGCAAGTGTATCAGAACCGTAATCGACTAAACTAACAGACCATTAAATGAACAATTTATATAACCAAACTGACTTTAACGGAATATTAAAAAGATTAGACAATCTTCAACCAAATGCAGTTAGACAATGGGGAAAAATGGACGTGGCTCAAATGTTAGCTCATCTAAACGCTTTTCTCGAAACTGCACTAAATTTAGATCCCCAAAAAAGAATGTTAATTGGACGAATTTTGGGTGGTTTATTTAAAACACGTTATGTAAGTGAAAAACAATTTTCCAAAAATCGTCCAACAGGGAAAAATTATATTTTCACTGACCTACAGAATTTTGAAAAAGAAAAAAGTAAAGCCCTTCAACTTGTTAGACAATTTTATGAAAGCGGACCTACAAAATGCACGGGACTGCCTCATCCATTTTTTGGTTACTTGACACCAAATGCATGGGCGATTGCACAATGGAAACATTTTGACCATCATTTAAGATAATTTGATGCTTAAAATTAACAAAAAAGATAGAAATTAAAATTTAATAAGACAAGCAGCAGCAGCCACCAACAGCATTTTGCAAAATGGCTGGTTTTGCTTAATTTAAAGTTGGTTTTGTACTTGCAAAGTCAGTATTTAACCGAAAATTTAGGCTTTCTTAATCCGCAAGCTCACCAAACGCCGAAATGTTAGACTGTCTAATAACCTCAAATTTAAGTTTTAGTATTCGGACTCATATTTTTAAAATTTTCAAATATGTGATTATCAGCGAGCTTTTTAAGGTTTTTAGACAGACTGACGTTAGTGGCTACTATACAAAAAAACCGAATGAAATCAACCGAATGAAATCAAGAGAAAGAGTAATAAAAGATATTCGTTTTTACAAAATAAAACAAAAAGATTTCACAGGGGATTTTAACGGAATTATTGGTAATGTTTACCATATTACTGAAGACACAAATTCAATCGGTCAACGAATTGCTAGAAAACTTAACGAGCTGCAATTTATTTCAGGAGAATTTGACCATATTTATATAAACTTTACCGGAAATATAAAACATGGAAAATTAGTTGAAAGCGAAAAGTTTCTAGATAAACGTATAAAATATGTTGATTAAGGAATTGAGCCAAAATCATTTAATTCACTAACAGAATTTGAAAAAAAATCAATTAGTTATAGACGTTACTTTCAAATTTTTAATTTTACCTTACGAAAAAGACGAAGAAAAAATTGGTAAAATAATTGAACTCGAAAATTTGGTAAATAAATTTGAAACGGAAATTGAAATCGCTTACAAAATCAAAGAAACCAATTCCTATAAAATTGAAATTGGTTACATGATTAATCCGAAAAAAACCTTGTCAAAAATTGTTGTAAAGTATTTTGACAAAGTAAATAAAACTCAAAAAACAACGACTAAAGATTTATATTTTTATGAAGACATATTTTATTTAGTTGACAAAATTGAAGTTAAGAACGGCAAAATAATTTTTACGCATAAGAAAATGAGTTTAGGAGAAATAGCAACTACCAAATACGAAAAGCCAGTTGAAAAAGAAATCACCGAAATGGAAAGAAATAAAAGCCACTGCAACGGATTTGGGTATTTGACGTAATGGAAAGCTGGTCTTATATTTGGGATGATTTGTCAAATCCGAAAATAGGGATTAATTTAGTTCCAAACCCACTTTAGTAACAGAAAGTTGGTGGCAACCTTAACGATGAAGGGAGAATTGGAGAAATAATGAATCTAAAACGATTTTAATTGTAATAAATGAAGTACATAGTTGAAAATGAAAAATTAGAAATTCAATATATTCCAGGAAATGGAGCTTGGACTTATCAACTCATAATACCAAATACTAAAGACATTAAGGGAAAATGGGGCGATTTAAAAGTATCCGGAAAAATTGATGACTACCAAATAGAAAATAAGAATTTAGGACCTTTAAAAAATTCCGACAAAAAAATGTCCTTAAATTCTGAAATCAGAAATTTTATTGGAAAAAGCGGTGGCGAATTTGTAAACGTTACTCTCTATCTCGTAAATCCGAACCTTGAAAAAAAGAACGAAAACGAAATGATTTTTGAATGTTTTAAAGACGCAGAAGTGCTGAAAATATTCGAAAAATTAAAAATTGAGGAGCAAAACGAAATAATTGAAAACATAAATTCAGTCGCAACAGAAAATCAGAAAGTTGAAAAAATTGTAAAATTTATTGCAAAACTTGAACAACAGAAATAAAAAACACCACTGCAAACCGCCACTACAAGAGATTTGAGCATTAGGCTTAATTGAAAGTTGGTTTTGTATTTGGGATGATTTGCTTCGCCTATTCGCCATCACACGGGTGGCAAATCCGAAGAATGGGCTTAATTTAGTACCAAAGCCACTATAGCGCCAGAAAGTTAGTGGCAACATAATAAAACGAAACGTAGAAAAATTAATATTAAATTATGAAAAAAATTATTATCGTAATTATTACGACTTTATTACTTGTTTCTTGTAAACTGACAAAAGAAACGTATCACAGTGGTGAATTAAAAAAAATCGGAAAAACTTCAAACGGTTTAAAAACTGGAAATTGGAAATTTTATCATAAAAAAGGAGAGATATTTCAAAAAGGTAAATATCGTGATGGAAAAGAAATTGGTATTTGGAAAATTTTTCACGAAAATGGCAAATTGCACCAGATCGGTAAATTTAATAATGGTAAACAAGACGGCGAATGGAAGTTTTATCACGAAAATGGAAATAAAGAAGGAATTGGAACACTAAATAATGGAAAGTTAATTGGTCAATGGGATTGGTTTCATACTAACGAAAAAATCCATACAGAAAGATTATATTCTAATGGAAAACTAATAACTATAATTAGTTGTTTTGATGGAAATGGAAAGCAATTAGATAAAGGCACTTTAAAAGACGGAAATGGAACACTAAATTTATTTGACATAGATGGGAATTTAATAGAAGTTCAAAACTTTAAAGATGGGGAGTATCTAAAATAACGATCTGCCAATAGCTTGAGTTTCGCTGCTTGCGCAGCACGATCAATGAAACTCCGATTGAACAGCAGTCCCGCTTTTTCGGGCGAACCGGTCACTGGCAGTTACTATGGAGCCATCGAAAAGTTTAGAGAGAGAATATCAAGAGGATTTAGTGTCCTCTTTTTTGGAATGGTTTTAGGCTTAATTTTAGGCTTGGTTTCCTCGTGTTTTCCTTCACTTTTCGGTATACCTGTCCTTATCCGTAAAATTCGCTTTTAGAGGGAATTGTGTTTTGGTCACCGCCAAAAAAACATCGATAGCTATGGTTTCGCTACTTATCAAATCAGCTTCTTTCAATAACGAAACAAATAGTTTGAGAGTGTTCTTTGATGCGATTGGGTTATTTTCTAAAATCGGTAATGCTTTGGTAATTGGGACGAATGTCTTCTAAAAGCCATTGCATTTCAATGTTTCTGAAACATTCCTTTTCTAGATCACGGCCACTTCTGATTCCGTTGAGATAACCTTATAAATAGATCTTTAGAAATACTTTACTATTGAAACTCGGGCGACCTTGGGTCTTGAGCGTTTTCACAGCAAAATCGAGCTTGGAGAGGTCTATATGCTCTACAAAGGCATTAATAAAACGGACCTGATTATTGGGACTTATAGTATCTTCTTAACTTAATAAACGCATTTGTTGACGGGAAATACCTGTGATGTGTTGCATCCTTGATAATACGAAAAATCTTCTTTTTATACTAGTATTTTGTTATATTTGATGATAATACAACGGAGGTTTTTTCACAGACTGATGTTAGAGGCAAGCTTTCCGCAGAAAACTTAATAAAATACCATTAAAAGAGAAAATGAAACTACTATATTTTACATTATTATTTATACTTACTAACAGTTTTTATATAACTGCCCAAGAAATTTCTACCAACATTGGTTTAGATACTTTAAGTTTAGAGAGAAATAAAATTATAAAACTTTGGAGTAATTATTTAAAGTCAAATCCAAATGAAATAAATAACAATCCATATTGGTCCGAAAATGATAAATTAAAATATAAAAGCTATGATTTGTTGAAAAGCGAAGGTTTCTTAAGCCCTTCTCTTTATTACTTCCAACTAAATAATAAAATTTTATCAATATCAAAGCTAGAAAGTGATTACGTCATAAAATCAGCATTTTACGACAAAGAAGCTTTTGATATTTATGCAATAACAAATATTGTTGCGACAAAAATAAATGATGAATTTTACCTGACTAATTATCAGCCAAAATTAACAAAAGAATGGAAAAGAAAAACAGTTGGAAATATTACTTACAATTATTTTCCTGAATATAATTTTAATGAAACAAAAGCAAAACAAGCAAATAATTATTTGATGAATATTTGTTCAGCATTTGAATTAAAACCACAAAGAATAAATTATTTTATCTGTCGTGATTGCGAAGATGTTTTTAGAATTAAAGGCTTTGATTATGTATTGTCTATGGGAAATGCAAAAGAATGTGGTTTTTTCGATAATTTCAATAATATAATTTATGCCACTGCAATTGCAGGTGAAAACCATCAACACGAAATTACTCATTTAATAAATAATTATTTTCCAAATGCAAACGAATTATTATTAACCGGATTATCTGCATATTGGGGTGAAGAAAATGCGCACAAAGGTAAGCCGCTAAAATATAGTGTTAAAATAGTAAATGAATATTTAAAAAGCCACCCCGAAATTGATTTAAATAAACCGAATGATTTTTGGAAAATAGATGAAGAAACAAACCCTCAATATGTTATTGGTGCAATAATATGCGATATCGCATTTGAAAAAGGAGGGATTAATATGTTAAAGCAATTTCTAAGTAAGAGCAAAAATGAAGAGGAATTCCTGTCATTTATTGAAAAAGAATTGAAAGTGAAAAAAGGAGATTTAAACAAAATTATAAGGCAGAAAATAGAAAAAATATCGACGGAAAATAAATTTGATAATGCCAAATTAAAAGCTAGCCACTAACGGCCATTTTGAGTTAGCTGGTATTTAGTGAAATCATTGTTTCGCATCAAATTTTCGTTAAGCCTAAAACTGTAAGGTTACGAACTTCCAGCCATTACAAAGTGGCGAAATGTTACCAGAAATTGTTCCTGAAATCGCAAAAAGAAATACATAATTGAAAAACAAAAGATTTAAATTTATATAAACTATGACGATTGCATTTTTACTCTTATCAGTTGTTGCTTTTATATTCAAATTTTTTCCTCCGAGAAAGATTAATTTTTTATATGGATATAGAACATCAAGATCAATGAAAAATACTGAAAATTGGAATTTAGCAAATAAGTATTCTTCAAATTTAATGTTGACCTCAATGTTGTTCCTTTTATTTGTTTCTTATTTTTTTGATTTAATAAACTTTGATGCTGAAAATTGGCTTAAAGGTTTATTAATCTTGTCATTTGCGATAACAATTTATTTGACTGAAAATAAAATTAAACAAAATGAAGTTTAGAAGTAGTAGTATGAAATATTACATATTGCCACTTTTGGTAATACTTGCTAAAACTCATGACTAGTTTTTCGGTAGATTGTTAGTTTACTTTTCATAACTTCGCTCGGTCAGTTATGGAAAAAAGCTTTCCATAAACCGCCACGAGCTCTAGCGAGGAAACGTCAGGCTGCGAAAAAAAAACCTTTTTCTAATAAAAACTTTAAATTTTCCTGTTCTACAATTTAAATAAAGCCTTTTTAAGAAGGCTCTTTTTTTAGACTGCAATTTTAATTGGATAGAAATAGTATTCTAAATTCAGCTTTAAATAACTCGTTTTTAGCAAAAACAAGAGTTTCGCCTTGTAGGGTGAGTTCCATTTTTTGAGTTTGGCAATCAAATCGGGAACGCCCAGGATATTGACACTGCGTTTGATGTTATACACCAGCATAATCAAGCTATGTTCTCCGTTTACTGATTAGTATGTTTGTAGCCTCATTGCTGCTTGATGGCCCCAAAGATATGCTTGTTGATTTACTCAATTTTTATTGGTTTTTTATTTATTTTCGTGATTTGCGCTACGCCTCAATTCTTGTCGTCTGCGGTAGAGCTGTGGATTTTTATGGCAGCGTTTGTTGTTTTCTTCTATAGCGTCGGCATATTGGATCCGGCTAATCTCTCTTCCTGCTGCTCGACTAGTACATAAATGTTTTACAGGGCATTCTTTACATTTTGGGGTTCGGTATTTTAAATTCATAACTCTCCTTTGAACAGCTTTTTTTATGCCCGACCTTCAGTCTTGAGCGTTTTTACAGCAAAATCTAGCTTAATGAGGTCAATAAGCGCTACAAAGGCATCTATAAATCGCACCTGATTATCGGTAGTATTGTTTCTTCTAAACTTGAAAAACGCATTTGCTGACGGGAAATAACTGTGATATGTTGCATTCTTAAAAATACGAAAAATCTTCTTTTTATACAAGTATTTTGTTATATTTGATCATAATACAACAGAGATTTTTTCACAGACTGACGTTAGCGGTCATTGTAAGAACGGAAACCGAATGACAACGATAGAACAAAATATTCAAACTTGTGGTCTTGTGACAGAATTGACAAAACCTCAAAATGAGAATTTTGAAATTATACAAAAACATTGGACAACTTTTAATGCTGAACTAAAAAAGTGGAAATTAAATCAAAACGGCGGAAATTGGACTAAATATGGAATAACATTTAAGAAAGTTGAAAAATATTTTTACTTGACGGCAATTCCGACAAATAATAATTTGTTTCCTGATCATTTTACAAGTTTAGAAATTCCAAAAGGCGAATATGAAATATTTAGCCATAAAGGAAAAATGGAAAATATAAAACAAACAATTTTTGAGATTTATAAAGTTATTTTACCTAAAACCAATTTGAAAATTGAAGACAATAATAGGACAGGATTTTTACATTTTGAAAAATATGACTATCGTTTTAAATGGAATAAGCAGACATCAATAATTGATATTTATTTACCATTAAATACAAACAAATAATACTGAATAAACAGTAATGGAAAACTATAAGAAAGACATTTTAGATAAAATTTGTTACACAGAACTTGTTTATGGCAGAATAAATAATAAACTAAACATAGAACTTTCAAACAACAAAATTGAAGAGATGATTTTTGCAATTATCAACGAAACTGAAGAAACAGAATTTCAAAAGACAGGAAAAAATATTTACATTACAAACAACAAAAGAAATATTAGGCTGACAATTAATTCCTATACAAACAGAATAATTACAGCCGATAAACTAAACAGAAAAACAACGAACCGCTAATACACTCTACAAGCAATTTGGGTTTTAGGCTTAATTTGAAGTTGGTTTTGTATTTGGAAGATTAGGCAAATCCGAAAATAGGGCTTAATTTAGTCCCAAACTGCTTGTAGCGCGAGAACGTCAGGCTGTGAAAAAACCTCTTTTACTTTCAAAAACTTCAGATAATTCTACTCAAGAACTCAAATAGAAGCCATTTAACGAGTCGTTATTTTTAGGCTATATTTTGGTTTGATAGAAATAGTATTCTAAATTCAGCTTTAAATAACTCGTTTTTAGTAAAACCAAGACTTTTGCCTTGTAGGGTGAATTCCATTTTTTGAGTTTGGCAGTCAGATCGGGAACGCCGAGTATATTGATGCTGCGTTTGATGTTATACACTAGCATAATCAGGCAGTGTTCTCCATTTACTTTTTCTAATCCTGTTAAATTAGTATGATTGTAGCCCCATTGCCGCTTGATGGTGCCAAAGATGTGCTCGTTGATTTACTCAATTTTTATTGTCTTTTTATTTGTTTTCGTGATTTCCGCTACGCTTCAATTCTTGTCGTCTGCGGTAGAGCTGTGGATTTTCAGGGTAGCGTTTGTTGTTTTCTTCTACAGCGTCGGCATATGGGATCCGGCTCATCTCTCTTCCTGCCGCTCGACTAGCACATAAATGTTTTACAGGGCATTCTTTGCATTTTTAGGTTAGGTATTTTTAAATTCATAACTCTCCTTTGAACAGCTTTTTTTATGCCCGACCTTCAGTCTTGAGCGTTTTTACAACAAAATCGAGTTTAGAGAGGTCAATATATTCGACAAAGGCATCTATAAATCGCACCTGATTATCGGGACTTATAGTATCTTCTAAACTTGAAAAACGCATTTGTTGACGGGAAATACCTGTGATGTGGCGCATTCTTAAAAATACGAAAAATCTTCTTTTTATACTAGTATTTTGTTACATTTGATGATAATACAACGGAGGTTTTTTCACAGACTGACGCTATGCGTCGCCTTGTCACAACCGCTTCGAAGGAACAGAAAACTAAAAATGAAAAACGATAGCTTAAGACACTTTTTGCAGTCCTTCAATATATTGACAGATATTGAAATTGACGATTTCCTGCAACTTTTAACTTATAAAATCTTCAAAAAGGCGGAGTATTTTATTAAAGAAGGCGAAACTTGCAAACAAGTAGCATTTGTTTTAACAGGCAGCCTGCGTTCTTATTATACGTCCGACAAAGAGGAAGAAGTTACTTATTGTATCACTTTTCCAAACAGTTTAATGACTGCTTATTCTTCATTTGTGACTTCACAGCCGACAATGGAAAACATACAAGCTATTACAAAAACTGAATTATTAATCATTCCTAAGGACAAGTTTGATAAATTAGTACAACAAAAACCTAATTGGGTCTATTTCTTAAAAACAATAGCAGAACAACAATACATTGAATTAGAAAAAAGAATATTTCAATTGCAAAAAAGCGATGCCACTAAACGATATGCAGACTTAATGAAAAATCATCCAGAGTATGTTCAAAAAATTCCTTTACAATATTTAGCCTCTTACTTAGGTATTTCACAACGACATTTAAGCAGAATACGAAAAGAATTTTCTTTTTAGACATTTGTCCTATTTTCAAAGTTTGATAGGATTTAGCTTTGCACATCTAAACTTAAACTAAAGAGATGAGCAAAACAATTTTAATTATAGGTGGCACTGGTTTGATTGGAAAAACTATTTATGAAATGCTTTCGAGCAGAAACCCAGCTTTAAAAATTTTAATCGGAACAAGAAATAAGGGTACCAATCCAAATCATGTTCAAATTGATATAAATGACAAAAACTCTTTTGAATCATTATACAAGCATTCAATCAATCTAATCATACTTTGTACAAAAGACCCCGATAATAATGCTTTAGATTATGCAATAAAATCTAAAATTGATTATATCGATATTACAAAACCGACAAGTGAACTAGTAAAATCTTTAGATTTTACTGAGAAAAGAACCATTGAAAGTAAAATTGTATTTAGTTCCGGATGGATGGGTGGTATTGCACCATTGCTATTATATTCAAAAGGTGTTTTAGCAAATGATGTCAAAAATGTTGAAATTTTGGTTTATTATTCTACTAAAGATAAAGCTGGGAAAAGTTCGGCAGATTTTATGGCTGAAAATGTAAGCAAACCATTTAATTTCTATAAAAATAATACTAAGGTTAATACCAAGCATTTTTTAAATTCAAAGTATCATGTTTTTAATTTTGACGGTAAAAACAGGAAAGTTTATGATTTTGATATTCCAGATTTATATATTTTTAATCAAATAGAAAAGATACCAACTGTTTCAGCCAAACTGACCTTTGATTCTAAACTCATTACTTCTGCTTTAGGCATCATGCAAAAAATAAATTTCTTTAAAATTTTAAATTTTAAAGAACGAAAATTAATATTTGGAGGAAGCGGTAGTGGAGATGTTTCAACGTTTGAAATTTTTGTCTCACACAGTAATTCTAAACAAGAAAAAGTTGTTTTAAAATGTCAAAAAGGTCAATCGGAATTGACCTCTTTTTCCACTGTACTACATGTTGAAAAAATACTTGAAAACAGTTTTCAGAACAGTGTTTATTTTAGCCATCAACTACACAACCCAAAAGATTTTACAGTTTCATTAACTTCAAATAGCTCAATATCGATACATTAAAGAATTTATGAAAAAAATAGTAATTATAAATGGTCATCCAAACAAAGAAAGTTTGAGCTTTGCATTTGCAAAAGCCTATAATAAAGGTGCTACAAATTCAGGGGCAGAAGTCAAAGAAATAATAATTGCAGACCTCAATTTCAATCCAAATCTGCAATTTGGGTATCAAAAAAGAACAGAATTAGAGCCAGACCTTTTGAATGCTTGGGAAAAAATTAAATGGGCAGACCATTTAGTTTGGATTCACCCTGTTTGGTGGGGCGGACTTCCTGCGATTATGAAAGGATTTATTGACAGACTTTTTTTGCCAGGTTTTGCATTTCAGTACAAAGAAAACTCAATACTGTGGGACAAATTATTAAAAGGTAAAACAGCTCATATTATTACGACACTTGACCAACCGAGTTGGTATTATTGGTTGATATACGGCAGGCCAAGTGTCAATCAATTAAAAAAATCAACATTAGAATTTTGTGGAATTAATCCAGTTAAAGTTTCATACTTTGGCATCATTAAAAACTCAAAAGATACAACAAGACAAAAATGGATTTTAGCGGTTGAAAAATTGGGGAAACAAAATAAATAAATAAATAAAGGCGAAAGCCTACAAGCTAGAATTTCGTTGCGTGCGCAGCACCAGCAGCAGTGAAATTCCTGTTGAACAGCCTGTCCTGCTTTTTCGGGAGAACCGGTCAATGGCAGGTACTATGTAGTTTTCGTAAAGTTTTGAGAGAGAATATCAAGAGGATTTAGTGTCCTCTTTTTTGGAGTGGTTTTAGGCTTAATTTTAGGCTTGGTTTCCTCGTGTTTTCCTTCACTTTTCGGTATACCTGTCCTTACCCGTAAAATTCGCTTTTAGAGGGAATTGTGTTTTGGCCACCGCCAAAAAAACATCGATAGCTATGGTTTCGCCACTTATCAAATCAGCTTCTTTCAAGAACGAAACAAATAGTTTGAAAGTGTTCTTTGATGCGATTGGGTTATTTTCTGAAATCGGTAATGCTTTGGTAATTGGGACGAATGTCTTCTAAAAGCCATTGCATTTCAATGTTTCTGAAACATTCCTTTTCTAGATCTCGACCACTTCTGATTCCGTTGAGATAACCGTATAAATACATCTTTAGAAACAATTTACTATTGAAAGTCGTGCGACCTACGTTCTTGAGCGTTTTTACAGCAAAATCTAGTTTAGAGAGGAGAATATATTCGATAACGGCATCTATAAATCGTACCTGATTATCGGGACGTATATTATCTTCTAAACTTGAAAAACGCATTTGTTAACGGGAAATACCTGTGATGTGTTGCATTCTTAAAAATACGAAAAATCTTCTTTTTATACTAGTATTTTATTATATTTGATGATAATACAACGGAGGTTTTTTCAAAGACTGACGTTGTGTGCCATATTACTCAAAATACTGATTAATAATGAGTAAAGTAAAATTTAAATAAAAAATTTCCTCAAAATGATTAAATGTAAATGAAAAATATCTTAAAATGGGGAATTTTTCTGTTAGCAATTCTTTCAACTTCAACTTATATTTATACTATAAAAGAAATGTCCAACAGAAATTACTCAACTTCTGAAAACATGATTTATAGAGGATTTCTTTGTTTATTTATTGGAATAGTGGTGTCAAAAGTAAAAGGATATAAAATTATTCCTCAAAATAAGAAAACCCAAATTATTAGATTTTTTTCAAGTGGTTTTGCATCTTATTTTTATACAACTTCATTTACTTTTTTAAATGCTTCAACAATTGCATTATTAGGAAGATTAGATATTGCTTTTTTATTAATTTTAGTCGCATTATTTTCAAATCAAAACGAAAATAAAAAATCAAGTCTGCAATTTTGGTTATCTGTTTGGACTATCATAATAGTGAGTTTTGTAACATTTTCGGGTAACATTCATAATGAAAAATCATTAGGTTATTTCTATGCATTTACTAGTATTATTTTAATAGCGTTAGGTTATGTTTTTATGAAAAACTCAGCCGGAAAAGAGAATATTATTGTACTAAGTAATGTCTTTAGTTTGAGTAATTTAATTTTTGGTTTATCATTATTCTTTATAAATGGAGAAAAACTTAACTTTGACTTAAAAGATTCTTGGATATTCGTTTTATACGCAATTAGTCAGTTTGGAATTTACCTACTTTCAATACAATTATATAAATGGTATAATGTGGAACGAGCGAGACTTCCCTATGTAGTAGCAACTTTTGTAATATATTTTTTAGAAGTAGTACTAGCAAAAAGAGAATTTGATTTAACACAATTTATATTTCTACTCATTATAACGGGAATGCTTATAACAATAATTATAAATCCTAAAATAATAGAAACGAAGAGTAATTTTCTTGATAAAACATGAAAAATACGGCATACAACAGCTAGAATTTCGTTGCGTTCGCAGCACGAACAATGAAATTCCTGTTGAACAGCCTGTACCGCTTTTTCGGTAGAACCGTTCACTGGCAGGTACTATGGAGTTTTCGTAAAGTTTTAAGAAAAAATGTCAAGAGGATTTAGTGTCCTCTTTTTAGGTAGAAGTTTGAGCTTGGTTTCCTCGTGTTTTCCTTAACTATTCGGTACAATTAACCTTACCCATAAAATTAACTTTCACAGGAATAAGAACTTTGGCTACCGCCAAGAAACCACGAAGGCGGACCGCGCTGGTCAAAAACTGCTATCCGATGTAAATTGCCTGTTTTACAACACGGACATTTATGTAAAAAAGGCTTTTTTTCTGCTTTTTGTAATACCTTCACTTGCAGTTTTTCTTGTAAAAGTTGCAACTTTGCTCGTTTCCGTGTACTGCTCAAAAAAACGTAATGGCGGATCTTGACTAATCTTTTTGGCAAAATATTTAACGCAAAACGCCTGATAAATTCCTGATGCGTCAGTGATATTTGTTTTTATACGACCACTACGCGGTAATCCTTATAAGCAAAAGTCACGTTTTGCTCGTCGATACTATTGACTCGTTGGTTGCTAATGGCGATTTTATGGGTATATCTTCCCAAATATTCCACCACCGATTTAAGACTTCCTAAAGGTTTCTTAGCAAATACCACCCATGGTTTCTGCCATAATTCTTACCGGATTTTCAACCAAAATGACCACAATATACTACAACATTATCTAAAAGTATTGGCTTTACCTTTTGGGAATCTAAAAGCGATTTTCAAAGCTTTTTACGCTTTGTTTTATTTTTATTATCATAAAGCGACTTTTACCAAGAAGAGTTTTAATTGTAGTTTAAATCATATATATCTACTCAATAATTAACCAAATAATGTTCGTTTGAGGTTTTTAGACAAACTGACGTTGTTCATCATTTTATCCAAACGAAAAAAAGAAAATGAGTTTAAATATTTTTCCAATTATTCAAGCTTCAGAATTGCTGAAGTTATATAAAATTGAAAATTTAGTTATTGTAGATGTTAGTAATGGGAAAAACGCAAAATCAAATTATAACGCTAAACATTTAGAAGGAGCAATATTTGTAGATTTAAATACTCAACTTGCCGAAATTAAAGACGATTTATCAATTGGCGGAAGACATCCGTTGCCAAAAATTGAAAATTTTGCAAGAACATTATCAAACCTTGGTATTTCATCAAAAAGTTACGTAATAATTTACGATGACAGAAATGGTTCGAATGCGTCAGCTAGATTTTGGTGGATGCTGAAATCTATTGGCCACGAAAAAGTTCAAGTTCTTAGTGGCGGAATTCAAGAAGCCGAAAGAAACAACTTTCCAATAAGCTCAAATACAGAAAGTATTAATAAAACAGAATTATATAACGTTGACAATTGGAAACTAAAAATTGCCGAAATTGCCGAGGTTGAAAAAGTTTCAAGAACCGCAAATCATATTGTAATTGATATTCGTGATGTTGAACGTTATAATGGCGAAACTGAACAAATCGATTTAATTGCAGGACATATTCCTGGAGCGATAAATGTTCCTTTTACTGAAAATTTAGACGAAAACGGTTTGTTTTTATCACCGAACTTACTAAAAATGAAGTATGAAAAAATATTTGGAAACTTTAAATCCGAAAATATAATTGTTCATTGTGGTTCTGGCGTTACGGCTTGCCATTCCCTTTTAGCAATCGCATATGCGGAATTGGAAATTCCAAAACTTTATGTTGGTTCGTGGAGTGAATGGAGCAGAAATAGTAAAATAATTGAAACGAAAACTGATACTAAATAAAAAAACCGAACTGCTAACAGTTAGGGTTTCTTTGCGTGCGTAGCACCAATAATGAAACGCGTGCTGAACGGAACCAATTTCAGATCCTATTAGTAGGAAAGGATCTATCGTTCTCTATAGTTAAACCCAAACTAAATCTGAATTCTTGAAATTTCATTCTACAATAAAAATACAAGCAATTCGATAAAAGAGAAATCGAAATATAATTAGGTAAAGACGATAAGAAAATTGAAAGATAAATTGTTTCAACGGGCGCTTGTTTATCACTTTCTTTGGTGCTTGAAGGCATCGATTATCTACTTAAATTACTGGGTAAATAGTTGTGTATGTAACGTGATTAATGACAGAAAATGGTATGCTACATTTCGATAGCTTATGGTAGTAGATACGTGCCCATCTGTAATCGGAAGCATTCGAAAGAGTTTGAATTATAGTTCAAAGTGCATACCTTTACTTTCTAGTTACCAAAATAAAGTTCGTTTAAAGTTTTTATCCCCATGACTGGAGTGAAATCAAGCTGGAAGTAGAATGTACTTCAAACAAAAATAAATAATGGAAAAATACATACGCCAATTAATTACAATTGAATTTGAAGACAAAAAAGAAATTTTTAGTGGTTTTCTTATTGACTGGACAGAAGATTGGATTTTACTCAAAAATAACCCGGTCGATTTTATTATTGATGGCTATACAATCTTGAAAAACAAAAATGTAAAGGCCATCATTCAGGACAAAGATCATGAATTCACAGAAAGGGTTATTAAACTGAAAGGGTTAAAAACAAGTGCCGATGAAATAATTCCGCTACAGGATTTGTCTTCCATTATAAATTTTCTAGCCAATAAATATGAGATTTTTCAGATTGCAACCAAGTCTGACAAAGCGGTTTATTTAGGCAAATTGATAGAATTAAATGAAGAAGAACTGGTCATCGATTTTTTGGGAACCGAGGGACAATTTGAAGGGGAGATGAGTTTCAAACCAAATAAAATAAGAGTGATTGAATTTGATACAGATTACATCAATTCTTTAAAACTAATTGTGAACGAAGAAAGGAAAAAATAAGTACTGTAATACTACCAGTTAATAGTAGTTATGTTTATGTAAATAGCACCGTGTGTAATTCGCGAATTACACACGGTGCTATTTGATTTTTACAAAAAAAGATAAAAGCTTGGAAAGCTTTTAATTTGAACTGGTTTAAGCCTGAATTTGAAGTGTTCAATTCCGGAATTGAACACTGTTTCTTTTTATAGAGCTATATTTTAAGCTTATAGGAGAAAATATGTTTTGTGTTTTGCAAGAAATATTTAAATATGAAAATATTTTATTAGAGTATCATAGTTAAATAGAAAGTTCTGAAATGAATCGAGATTTTCACTATCTTTGTTATCAAATAAATTTCATTATTATGAGTAGAAAGAGCGCTTTTAGAAAAGATGTTTTGCAAACAAAATCTCTTGTGAAAGCAGGCAAGGTAAGTGCTACAAATGCCCTTCGTGCCTCTAGAGCTTTGGGTTTGACAGTATCTTTTATTGAGAATGGGGTGCTTTATGAAGAACTACCTGATGGCACTAAAATAATTATAGAAACGAGAACAACTGTTAAAGAGTCTCCATTTACTTTAACTAAAGGAATGGTATTGCATGCCAAGAAATAAAAAAAAGAATATTTGCGGGACCTAATGGTTCAGGTAAAAGCACGTTATTTAAAGAATTTTCCAAGAACTATAACTCAGGCTTTTTTATCAATGCCGATGAACTCGAACAAAAGCTTTCGGCATCTGGTTTGATAGATTTAAAAGAAATGGGACTTTCTGCCACCCAAGAAGATTTAGACCATTTTAAATTATTAGCATCTTCACAATCTCTTATTCAAAAAGCAGATCTTGAAGGTCGCAACATCGATGTTTTTATCAAAGAAAATTTTATTGTTGATACCTCTAAAGTCACTCACAGCTATGAAGGCTCCTTTACAGCATCATTTATCAGGGATTTATTGATGAAACAAAGCAAATCTTTCAGTTTTGAAACCGTAATGAGTCATAAGTCGAAGATTAATGAAATAAAAGCTATTGTTGCCTCTGGCTATCATGCTTATTTATACTTTGTTTGTATTGACAGCCCTGAAGTGAATATTTCCAGAGTTTCCAACAGGGTGGATAAAGGGGGCATTTTGTCGCTGAAGACAAAATTGAGAACAGGTATTATAGGACACTTGAATATTTGCATCAAGCATTGCCTTTATGTTACAGAGCGTATCTATTTGATAATTCAGGTAAGAGTCAGGAGTTGGTAGCGGAGTTGTATAATGGTGCTATGGAATTAAAAACTGAAAATCCACCACATTGGTTTATTAAATATGTATTACCTTATTATAGCTAGTTTAGTATATACAATCATTATTTTGATTACGACAATTGATTGCTATAAGTTTGAACTATTATAATCCCGCTCCATTTAAGATTTCGATATTCGGTTTAAAATTACCTATTTTAGATTTTAATAATTCTATTTTATCAATTACTTTTATTTAGGATTTTGGAATAATGTTGCGCAGATCTCGCTTTTATTGACTAACATTTTGCTAGTGCTTTCGATTGGAATTTGTAGTTATAGCAAAGGTATGTCTGTTAAACTGCGAGATGTACTTGATGTTTCAAATAAAAAATAATTTCTGCAATATAGAACAAAAAAAGGAGGCCTTTTTAAAGGGCCTCCGATTGTAGATTCTGATTTACCATTTATCAACTCATACCGTTCAGTATGAAATGACTATTTGAATTAGCTTTTCCTTTCAGATAGTTTTACTCAAGTGATTAATCAAAACCACACTCAAAGGTACAACTAATTGGATATTAAGTTATTGATAATAAGTAAATTAACTATTTTTTAACCTGTAGTTTTACGATTGGCAGAAATAGTTAATTTCTGACTTTAGCTATTGCATAGGTTACGAGTTTACTAATCCAAAATTAATCGTAGCCGCAAGGAGAGCGGTTGAATAATAGAGGCAAATCATCGTAAAAAATAGAACTAAGAAAGAGCCATTATAGAATAGATTCTGGAGTAGGGAGTATCTTTACATTTCAACAGAGTAGGGTTTGCTGCAATATGTTGGCTAGGTAAAGTAGCCGATAATAAAAACCCTCCAGAAATCCAGAGGGCTAATCATTGAATAAGAACTTATTTTTTTGATTCTTCTATTGACACTTTTCTAAACTCTTTTAATAGTTTTTCCAGCTCCAAAGTTGATTTACGAGCTCTCGCTCCAGCAGCTTTAACACCTTTATCCGTTAGTGATTCAGATTCTGTTTTGAATGTTTCGAATTCAGCGTTGATTTTTTCGATTAAATCTTTCATGATAGTGCTTTATTAAAATTAGGACGCAAAAATAGAATTTTGCCTGTTAGATATAACTAATTTGCTGTTAAAATTAGTAGTGTTTTTCATGGTAACCGTGCAGTTAGCAAAAAAAATTGAGGGAACTTTGAGGGAAATTTATAAATTGGAATGTTGTTTAATAATGATAGCTTATTAATATACTATTTCTATAGTAGTGCCAATTTCTGAACTTGAAGTAATTTTTAATTCACCCTGTACTATTTTTGTGCTGTCTTTAATGTTTTTTAACCCTATTCCATATTTTACTTTTTGAGGATTAATACCGTTTTTGACCCGCAAAAAGGAAACTTGACTAGCCATACCTGCTGACGGCTCCATGGAGGTAAAGGAGGATAGGATTACGGGGATCTTTGAATTTGTCACTTGCATAGGCGGCGACGGCTACTCTGCCCCAATTGTATAAAAAAGTAACGGTACAACCCAAAATTATTTATATTTACACCGCGATTACCAAGGCAGTATTCTAGCTATAACCAACGACACTGGACAAGTGTTAGAAAAACGCCTCTTTGACGCTTGGGGTAATATTGCAAAAGTACAGGACGGAACAGGGAATAATCTGAATGGACTTACTATTCTTGACAGAGGCTACACGGGCCATGAGCATTTGCAAAGTGTAGGATTGATACACATGAATGGGCGATTGTATGACCCTAAGTTACACCGGTTCCTGCAACCCGATAACTATGTGCAAGACCCATTTAATACCCAGAATTATAATAGATACGGGTATTGTTGGAATAATCCGTTTAAATATACAGATCCAAGCGGAGAATGGATTTGGATATTAGTTGGAGCAATTATTGGTGGGGTTGCAAACTGGGTTGCTCATGGGGCACAATTTAATGCGAGAGGATTAACCGCTTTTGGTATAGGTGCAGCAGCAGGTGCTTTGGCAGGAATTGTTGGCCCCGCAGCTTTTGGTTGGGCCGGAGGTGGAGCAGCAGGAGCTGGAGGTTTTATTGCTGGTGCAGGAGCAGGAGCAGCAGGATCTGCTGCTTCTCAAATGGTTTTAAGCGTTGGGAATCATATTGCATTTGGTGATCCTTTAATGACACCGAAACAGTTTATTATTGGAGTTGCTCTTGGTGCAGCATTAGGAGGAACAATTAATGGTGTTAGCGCTAAAATTAACGGAAATACATTTTGGAAAGGTGTTGATGTTACTCCAAAAGTACAACCAATTTCTATTCACCCAACTGGTTTAGCAAAAACAGGAAATGCTGAAATAAAAACAGATGTTAAAATAGCCAATACAGCAAAGCCCAGTGCAACACCAACAACGCAAGCTCATACCGCTACGGTTATTAATAAAGAAACTGGTTTTATTGATCTTTCTAAAGATCCGCAGTTTAGATATGTGGATAAGATAGGTGAATCATTTTTTGATAATACTAAATACACTGATAAAGTTTTAGGTCAAATAAAAACTGGCGATTTTCATGCATTTCCAAAATCAGTAGAGGCATTTGAATTAAATGGAACTATATCAACAATTAAAGGGGGCGACGGTATTTTTAGGCAAATGTTAAAAATACCAGGAGAATATGGAGGTAAAAGAGGATTTTTTGAATTTATTAAAGAACTAGATGGAACAATAAACCATAGATTGTTTCGTCCAAATCAATAGTATATGAATAACAAAACATTAAAACAAATTAATAAACTATTAAAAAGAGGACTTTCACTTGATGGTATAGGAGTAAATAATTGGGCATTTTCTAAAGAAAGCGCTTTAAATATTTTAGATCGCTTTGAAGAGTTGCAAGTCACTATTTTAGGGGGTGACGTTCTAGAATTAATAAATGGTAATATTCAACATAATTATGATAATTGGTATTGCAATAAATTGCCAGATGAAACAGACATTGAATTTGCAAGGAGAAGTATTATAGTGGCAAGAGAATATATCAAAAAATATTATATAAATGATGTTAGTAAAATACTTTTCTGTTTTGTGCTCGAATAAAAAAGTAAAACAAATTCTCACAAGATGAAATAGTAACCCAGATAGTTCAAATATGTATTCGGTTCGGTACCGCTCAAATTTTTTCCTCGCTCGTAAAGCAAACAAATATTATTTAAATTGAGTAAAAACATAAAATGATTCAAAAATTATGGGAAAAACTAGAATGTCAGCAACTGGAGGCTCAATAGACTTAAATTAATTAATAATAACCAGAAAAGAATTAAACATAAAAACATGAAACGAATACTCTATCTACTTCCGTTGCTTTTTTGCATGTGCACGTCATCAGACGATACTACAAACCAAAGCACTTTCAGCGTAGCAACAGCATCATCAAAAACAACGGTTACTATCGACGAACCTTTTACCGTTACGGTTACAAGCAATGAAACAATGAAGTGGATGGCGGTAACAAAAGATGGCTCCGACCCGGTTGATTTTAGTGATTTAAATTTTGGAACTTCAAAAGAACTGTATTTTAATTTTGACACTGTGGGTACCAAAACAATCAAGATAAAAGTCAAAAATGAAAAAGAGGAAGAGACGACAAAAACAGTTTTGGTTACGGTAACCAGAGGCAATGCCATTAAGATTACTGGCTTGCAAGTGAAATCGTTTTACAAGATGAATACTGCTTGGGATCCGGAATATGCTGCAACGGACAGTAACCGCCTGGCAGATGTGTCATTTGGTTTGGTTAAACAACAACAAAGTAATCCTTTTTCTAGCGACTATTTTAATAATAATTCTTGGTGTCGTTCCACCGTCAAAGAAAATCAGGGCGATTTAACCTGGGATTTGTCATCCTTAAATTTATTCATCAACCCAAATGCTTCGTTGCGATATGGATTGGCCGATATAGATGGTCAATTGGGACAAGATTTACTAAATGGTCCACCGGATTATAAGACAATTAGTTTTTCTTCCTATCTTGCTACCAAACCCAGCACGATAACCTACTCCTTCCCGGAAATAAATCTAGAGTTTATAGTATCGGTGCAATGGCCATAAGATTAATTTTTAGTAGGATAGAATAAACCCATGAAATTCAAACTATTTCTTTTAATGACACTTTACACCTCACTCGCTTTCTCGCAACAGGAAACGAGTGTTTGGTATTTTGGGAAAAATGCAGGACTTAAATTCCAGGCTGACGGAAGCGTTGCTGCCTTAACCGATGGCCAGTTGGATACTAATGAGGGTTGTGCAACTTTAGCAGATAGCAATGGTAATTTATTATTTTATACGGATGGTACAACTGTTTACAACAAGAACCATCAAGTAATGCAAAATGGAACTGGTCTAATGGGGAATTGGTCAAGTACACAATCAGCAACAATAGTTCCAAAACCGGGATCCACAAATTTATATTATGTTTTTACATTAGACTATGAAGTACATCCAAACGGTTTTAGATATTCTATTGTTGATAGTAGCCTTAATGGGGGCCTTGGAGCAGTTACATCCGAAAAAAATGTGTTAATTTATACACCTTCAGATGAAAAGTTATCTATAGTAAAGCATGCTAATAATACCGATTATTGGGTAGTTACGCATGGTTGGAACAGCAATACTTTTTATAGTTATCTGCTTACTTCATCCGGTTTGAGTGCTACTCCTGTATCGTCAGATGCTGGTATGGTGGTGTCTGGTTCAACAGATAATGTTTGGGGATATATGAAGATAGCCCCTGATGGTTCTAAATTAGCAATTTGTCATGCTATAAAAAATTGTGAATTATTAGATTTTGATAATGCCACTGGATTGGTTTCAAATCCTATAGTTTTAAGAACTGGAGATGGTATGTATGGGGTTGAATTTTCACCAAATAGTGAAATTTTATATCTTTCAGTAACCAATCCATCGCCTTATAAAGTAATACAATATGATTTAACTTCAAGTGATATTGTTGGTAGCGCATTTACGACTTTAATCCCAAGTATTTTTCCATGCGCACTACAATTGGGACCTAATGGTAAGATTTATATAGCTGAATATGGTAAACAGAAATTAGGAGTTATTAATAATCCAAATAGTTTAGGTGCAGCATGCGATCTTCAAATGAACGCAGTTGATTTAGCTGGCCGAATCTGTGGTATGGGTTTACCGCCTTTTGTGTCGTCTTTCTTCTTTAATTCAGCTATAGAATTTAATAATTCGTGTCTGGCACAAACTACGCAGTTCACACTAAATACCAACCAAACCGTAACATCCGCCACTTGGAATTTTGGAGATGGGAATACATCAAATGATTTAAATCCAACACATACCTACGCAACTGCAGGAACATATACCGTTTCAGTTTTAGCGACTAGTACTGCTGGTACAAGTACAAAAAACAGAAGTATTGTTATTTCACAAGTTCCCACAGCAACAGCTCCTCAAAACATGTTAATTTGCGACGATAATAATGATGGTTTATATATTTTTGATTTAACAACTCAAAACCCGGCAATTCTAAACGGTCAGGATCCAAATTCATATAGTATAAACTATTTTGCCAATACTACGGATTACACCAATAATGTAGCTATTGCGGCTCCCGGTAATTACATAAACACAATTCCCTATCAGCAACAAACCATTATTGCTGAAGTTTCTAACAAGGTGAATACAACTTGCAAAAGAACCACAAGCTTTAGTATTGATGTTTTTGATTCGCCATTGCCGAGTTTACCCATAAACATTCTGAATCTCACTGTTTGTGACAATACAAGTGTTGGTACAGATACCGATGGACGTGTAATTTTCGATTTAACACAAAGAGCATCCACAGTTTTAAACGGACAATCGGCTACCCAATTTTCACTTTCTTACTTTAAAGATGTAGCATTAACCCAAAATATTGCAACACCGGAGGCCTATGAAAATACGAATCCCACAGAAACGATATACGTGAAAATGGTTAATAAAGACAATGGGAGTTGTTCGGCAACAACATCGTTTACAATTCAGGTGTTGGCTTTGCCGATAATTACCAATGGTGTCGATTTAAAACAATGTGATGATAATAGTGATGGTTTTAGTGTTTTTAACTTAGAAGAAGGGATTTCTAAAATAACAAATAATGCGTCATCAGAAACCATTTCATTTTATAAAACGCAAACAGACGCTCAAAACAATACCAATCCGATATCGAATGCAACAGACTACACCAATCAAATTGTTAGTAGCGACAAAGTGTATGTAAGAGTTGCCAACAGCAATGGTTGTTATAGAATTGCCCAACTGAATCTAATTGTTTCGACCACGCAAATTCCTTTAAATTTCACACGAACTTTTACGCAATGCGATGATGCAATTTCGGGCACGAATACCGATGGAATCAGTTCATTTGATTTTAGTAATTTGACCAATCAAATTCAGAATATTTTCCCCATTGGACAGCAATTAGACATTACTTATTATAGAAATTTAGTCGATGCTCTCGCCGAAAAAGATGCCATCTCCGATATTTCAAATTATAGAAACATCGGTTATCCAAATACCCAAAACGTATACATTCGTGTAGATAGCAGATTGAATAATGATTGTTTGGGCTTAGGAAGTCATATCACACTCAACGTAGAAGCAATTCCAGTTGTAAAGCCTGTTATTGAAAGTCGTTGTGACGACAATCAGGATGGGGTGTATGCTTTTGACACTTCAGGACTACAAACTAAATTGTTAAACGGATTAACCAATGTTACCGTTGCTTATTTTGACCAAAACAATAATTCATTACCCAGCCCTTTACCGAATCCGTTTACAACGGCTTCGCAAACGTTAAAAGTGGTCGTAACGAATAGCACCTCAAAAGCCTGTTCTTTTGATTCAACAATACAATTTATAGTTTCCGATTTGCCGGAAGCTTTTCCAGTTCCAACATCGTTGACTACGATCTGCGATGATGAAACAGATCCTAATTTGCAGGATGGAAAATATGCTTTTGACACTTCAACCTTCCAAAACACGATACTAAATGGGCAAACCGGAATGACGGTTCATTATTTTGACGGAAATAGCAATCTGCTTTCCAGCCCGTTACCTAATCCATTTGTTACGGAAACACAAAATATACGAGTAGAAGTAATAAATCAATTAAACAATTCTTGTGCTGCAGCAGTAATACTTCCATTTGTTGTAAATCCTGTTCCCAACATTAATTTACTGGGAGACGAATTGGTGTGCAGCAACCTATCTACATTTACAAAAGTAATTGATGCAGGAATTCAGGATGGTAGCCCGATTGCTAATTATAGCTATGCTTGGTTCTTTAATGGAAATCCCATTGCAGGCGAGAATAATTACACCCTAACCGTCAATAAAGCAGGTATATATACGGTGGAAGTTTCCAATGCACAAGGTTGTTCCAGAACAAGAACCATTACGGTTATGGCCTCAGATATAGCCAAAATAACAGAAATTAACATTGTAGATTTAGCAGATTCCAATAGTATCACTATTTCGGTGTCGGGTGCCGGAGATTATGTCTATGCGCTGGATGAGGAATTTAGCATGTACCAAACGGAAAACACTTTCGGCAATGTTCCTGCAGGAATCCATACGGTTTTTGTTAAGGATTTGAACGGTTGTGGTGTAGTTCCAAAAGAAGTAGCCGTATTGGGAATACCAAATTATTTCACGCCAAACGGCGACGGTTTCAATGATACTTGGAATCTTAAAGGCGCAAATGAAACACTCAATCTAAAAACGATCATCCAAATTTTTGACCGCTATGGAAAATTAATTAAACAAATCAGTCCGGTAGGCGAAGGCTGGAATGGAACATTTAATGGGCAACAAATGCCAGCAACGGATTATTGGTATTCAATACAATTAGAAGATGGTAGAATTATCAAAGGGCATTTTGCTTTGAAACGTTAGTTCATTAGTGCTCCGTTTAATAGCATTCTATGCTGTTTGTAATTATTTAATTTGAACCCTAGTTTAGTGCTGCTCTTTCTTGATTTCCTCAATAAAAAAGGAGGGGGGCATCCCAGCTCTTGCAAGAAAAGCATTGGTAAATCGTTGTGTACTGCTGAAACCTGCTTCTTCGGCAAGTGCTGTATTAGTATATTTTTGCAACATTTTATTCGTTTTCAATAACGAAATTAGATATTCGATCTTTAAATCATTAATGTACTTTGTGAATTTTTTCTTTCTGTAATGGTAAATGATCTGCGACAGATATTTACTATTAGAGTCGAAAGCAGTGCTGAGTTTTCCTAACGTTAAATCTTTTTCTAAAAATTTTTTATCACTTTCAAATTTTTCCAATTGTTTTAAAACTACAGCAACAGTATTTTGATGTATCTCAGCTATTCCATTAGTTATTTTTTTTTCTTCAATTTTAGTGGTAGCCTCACTTTTTTTCATTAGAGCCTCAAACTTTTGTCTGTATATATTCTTGTTCCTGATATATCTGTAGGCAAGGAAAAGTAGAGACGTAAATAAAAAGAAGATGACAGTTATAAATATGTAGTCATTGTACTTTCTTGTGTCAAGTTGGTTTTCAATATTTTTTTTATCGGAAAGAATTTCTTGAGTGTTATATTCTTTAGTAATCCTGCTGGATAAGTATTTGTAGTTAATGTCCAAAATACGGTCTGCTTTGAGTAGTTTTCTAGTATAATGAAGTTGCGCTTTCAGATTATTCTGGCTCTTATAATAGTGTATTATTAATTCGTAGTTCTCCATGAGGTCAGGACGGATATAATTTTTAGCATCAAAAATTTTATCTACTTTTCTGAAATACGCTAGGGCCACTGTAGGTTTCTTAAGAGCCCAATAACTTTTTCCAATATAAAAATAGGCTACAGATTCATTTGCGAAATCTTCGTTCTCCCGTATAACAGGTAGGGAATAGGTTATTTTTTTAATAGCCGTTGCATAATTGTTTTTGAAATATTGATTCACCCCTTCTGAGTGAATAAAATAGGATTCCATTTCAATATTATCTAATCTTTTTCCTTCTGCAAGGCCTTTTTCATTTGCTTCTGAGCACAATCCGTAGTTGCCTATTTTGTTATAACAAAGCCCTGATAAATGAATTGAATTCAGGTATGCTTTGACATTTTCATTTTTAAAATAAGTGATGCATTCCGTGAATAATGAAATTGCTTCATTGTAAAATCCCAAATAGTATTTTATATGGGCAATACTATATTTCACTTTATAGATTAGGTACTTGTCATTCGTTTTAGAAATAAAATTATTTGCTATGAGATAGTTATCTAATGCATAATTATGTTTTTTTTGGGCATAGTAGACAATTCCTTTTGAAAGATAGGAGGATCCGATTAAAGCATTATCCATTGATTTTTTTGCCACATAAATCATGCTGTCTGCATAAATCAGTTTTAAATTTTCGGGAGAATGGTGGAGATAATTTTTATATCCGTTTACGATCTCCTCTGAATTTTTTTCTGATTTAGCTTTTTGTAAAAAGGATTGAAGATACAAGGATTGTTTTGCACTGCCGTCTTCTAAAACTTTTATGTGCTCAAATAAATAATCATAATGCTTACTTCGAAGAGTATCGGGGATTTTAAATACACGTTCTTGTGCACAAGCTAGGTATCCTGTACATAGAAATAATGAAAATAGATATTTTTTGTTCATAGGTTAAATAAGAAATGGGAAACTATTTTTTTTACGAAATCATTTTGAAGGCAGGGCAAGACTTTACAGAAACATCTTAGGTTTTTTGCGAGAAATTACCTCAAATATAGGCTAAACAATTGATAATGATTTGTTTTTAAATAAAAAAGATGTGTGGATTTGCTGAAAATCGATACCGTAATTCTTGGAAATCCATAGGTAATGTCTTGCAAGGTCGACATTCTACTTCTAGTTTTGCTTTGAATTCAAAAGCAAAGACATTTGGCATCGTGCCAGATTAAAGTTCTGCTTACCCGGGTGAAATGAACTGACGAATAAAGTACTCAGTAACATTTAACACATTTTAATCATGAAAAATATTTCATTAGGATTAGTGATTTTACCATTGCTAATTATTTCTTGTACCACTGAACGCATTGACAATGATGACAGTATTGGCACTCTTGATAGTAAAGTTAGTGCCAAGAAATCTGAAAAATCAGCAGGTGTAGGGCAAAACTTGCTACCTGAAAATCCTGCAAACGTTTATGACTACGCCGGTAAGTTACACAATGAACTCCTAGATGTTTATTTGGCAGGGAACTATCAATACAGTACAATTCTACAAATTAGTGAACAAGTTCAAGCCATCGCAGCTGAAAATGAGGATGTGGCACTTTTAAATTCTGCTACCAATGTATCTGCTTTAAATTCTGCTACCAGCATACCTGCTAATCTTGAAGAAATACAAGAGATTATAGATAATCCAGAGGGCAAACTGGATAATTTACTTGCAAACTCGTCAATGACAGATGCTGCAAAAATTAGTCTTTACAGTTTTATGAACGCTACACTTTTATGGGAAGATGAGGATTATGAAATAATCTATCAATCCATAATCTCATACGAATCGGCTGTGATGGATAGTACTGAATTTAACGATGAGGATAAGAGAGTTATTCTCACCACATCGTCTATAGCTCGATATTCAATCTACTACGAGAAGAAACGCAAAGATGAGGACTGGGACTCAAATGTTGGTAACCGAGTTGGAGCGGTTAGTGGCGCTCTCGATAATTCATTTATAGCAATTATCAGATCGCTTATTACGGGGATTACGATAAACAATCTTGTAACTCACTGATGATGCACAAAATCCTAGTGATTGAAAAGGAAATAATATACTTGTTTACAGTGTTTTTGATCCTCTTTAATCTAGTTACCCTTTATTTCATCGTAGACCTATTTAGCTACGATGAAATTATTGGTTATCTCATAAATGGGGAGATAAAAAGTTTTAATCCCCGGAATTTTGCATTTATGTGTTTCGGAACCATAGTTTCAAATTTAATATTTGTTTCGGTTACACTGATGGCCAGATTACTTTCTAAGAATCCTACCAACACATTCTGACCAAAATGAAGAAAAATTCATTCGTTCAGTTTATAATTAAACTTCTAAAAATGAGATTGTTTTGATAAATAAAAAGTCACAATATAACTGTTTAGGATTGGAAGTGCATATTGATGTAAAGCTGACTTCCATCGTTTCACTTGAGCGTCTATTTGTAGGAACGTACTTTTCTCTGTTGGTTGTGCACTCAGGATCTTTTACTATTCAAGTAAAAGATTCAAAAATCCATTTGTCTGCAAATGAACTTGTAGTACTTCCAAAAATGGCTTTTTGTCAAATTTTTGGCATGAGTAATCAATTTCGGATTTCTTTAGTCTCATTTAGCTCAGCATTTATTTTTGAAAATAGTATAAAGAGACCGTATGCTGGATATTTTGAATTTTTCGTAACAAAAGTCCCTACTAAAATTTCACTTAGAAGTAAAGACTTAGCGCTGTTAATTGGTTTATTTAAATTAATAAATAGCAAAATAAGGATTTCAAAAAAGCATATATTTAAAAATGAAGTGATGCTCTTTAGCTTCAATCTGTTGCTATATGAGTTAGCCGAGATTTACAATCGCTACGCAGTGAACATCAAAGTAAGACATAGTAGGAAAGAAACAATAGTAATGCAATTTTTCAGCATTTTAGAAATCAATTGTAAAAGACAACATGGTGTAAAGTTTTATGCTGATGCTTTGTTTATTACAACAGGTCACCTCACCAAAACAGTAAAGGAAGTGACGCAAAAAAGCACTAAACAGTTTATTGAAGAAGCACTAATTCTGGAGGCTAAGATCTTACTTCAAAATGAGCATTTGACAATTCTGGAAATAGTGGAGGAGTTGCGATTTAGCAATGCTTCATTTTTTAGTAATTTTTTTAAAAAATTCACTGCCGTGTCACCTTCGGTATATCGCTTTAAATTCAATATCAATTCAGTGGTTTAAATTAAAAGTTAGTAGTAGTGGTATTGTATTAATTAGAGTGCTGGTGATATAAAGTTGCAGGTGCTATTTAGTAAATAAAAGTAAGAAGTATGAATCAGACCTATCTTTTAGAATGGCTGGATTTACTGGTAACTTTCACCCTAAATCCAAGCAAAACTAATGTTAATGAATTAACAACAGTCCAGTCGAAGGCGATTATTGAAAAGACAATAGAGCAAACATTATTTATTCAATCCCAAATCAAGATCAAAGTCTTTTCACTTAACAAGGAAAAAAAAATTAAGATTATCGTTGGGAATTATCATTCTTCTTTAATAATTTTCTTAGATAATGTAATCGAAAGGAGTCATGATGTTGAATTTGAGCGACCTGATTTAAAAGAGGTTATGAACAAGTTGATTATGTGCTTTGATGAATTACTTACTTTCATAGAGACGCGATTTTCCAACTACTTAACCTTGGATATGCGAGTACCGTCGACTTATTTGGTTGTATCAAAAAAGAAACTCAAATTGAAAATTGATAAATTGAAAGATAGTTCAACTTTTGCGGTCAATGATAAAAGATCTACCGCTATACTTTTCAATAATTTGTATTCTTTTGTCAATTCCAAACGGAGCAAAAAAATCACCTTTCGGCAAGTACTGTACAGGAAGCAATTGATTAAGGAACTCGAATTGTTAGGATTATTAGACGATGAAGAGCTACACAGTTGCCCATTAAATGAGATTTTAATCTATATGAACTTTAATAGCAGGTCATTCATAAACTATTTTAAAGAGTGTGTGACAGATAAAATAAATAGTGGGGAGAGTCCAACAGACAAAATGGAAAATCTTTTACTGTGTTATAAAGAATTCAATCAGATTCATAGTAAAGATGGGGTTGTCCTAAATCCGAATCACCAAGATTTAAAAATAATTTTAAGCGATTGGTTCAAACATGAGATGATATATCTGGAGAAGAAGCTGCATATTTCAGTTGTACCAGTGCGAAGTTCAGACAAGAGATCAAATCAAACCATGGTAATTGATGCAATTAGTGACAAAGTTTTATGCAAACTCTCTACAGACCAGACTGCATTAATACTGCGAGCCTCTGATGAATTAAAAATTATCGTCGCAAAATCAATGAATCATGTATTTAAAACAATAGTCCCATTCCTATCTACGCCTAATAAAGTTAATCTCTCTTATGATTCCATGCGGAGCAAATCGTACGTTGCAGAAGATAGAGACAAGAAAATCGTAATAGAAACATTAGGACGTATAATTAAACAGATAGAAGAGTATTAGAAAAATAAAAAAACATTTAAAAATAGACCAATATGAAAAGACTGACCTATATTTTGACGGTTGTAATCATTACCATGAATAGTTGTACTATCGAGCCTTTAGACCAGAAAATGGCTATGGAACTCCTTATTAAAGAATATCAATATCCTCAGGTTTTAGATTATGATATTTATTGCAGTGATCCGGAACATGCCAAAATGGTACTAAAGTCCGGATTGGAAGAGATGGGATTGGTCACTGTGAAGCGCACACAAAAATTAAAGGACATCGGAACCCCTTTAATCCGCTTTACAGCTAATGCTAAACCTTATTTCTTACCCACTTCTGAAGATGATAAAAAAAGTAACATTCAAAAAGTGAAAATTGCTGATTAAGAATTTGGTGCTATTATGGAAATCAAAATTTTAAATTCGGGTGATAAGGCAATTGTTTCCTATACTACAATGCGAAATAAAACTATTTTTGGAACCTTGTTGAGAAAAGCTACTTCTACGACAAAGCCATATAAGGGTTATTTTATACTAACAGAAAGCGGATGGCAGATTGTAAAGATGTCGGATATTGATTTGTTATTCCTTTAATTGTATCTTTTACAGGACCGCTACTTTGGAGATTTTTGTATTTTTTTGAGGTTTTTTTATCTTTTTTTATCTTTTTTTTATCGATTTTCCTAGGGGTACAAAGGGAACAACTGGGGTACAGCAAAAATCTGGACTTGTGGACGTTAGCACGCTATCGTTTCTTTGCCCTGTAATGATGAAGATACCGGATTTGAAATCTATTTCAATCATCCGTGTTGGACGAACTAATGTAGAACGATAAAAAAATGAAGAGCGTATGTTAACAAACATTTCATGGGACAATTACATAGTTGTAGTTGTCCTGCTAGTAGCAAGTTGGTATTTATTTGTTGGTGTCCGATTTTACTTTGCAGACCTTAAGGATATCGCAACAGGCAAGAGGAAATTTCAGTTCGGAAGTTTTCCGCAAGTTCAATCAAAGTTAGATTATCGCGAGGCTCCTGATGGTATTCCATCATCACTCAGTGCAACAGAAACGGACCAAACGTTTCAAGATGTAGAGGATCTGGTAGAAAAACTAAAAAATATTGTTGCAGATGCATTGCAAAGAAAACTGCCCAAAAAGGAATTTATGTATTATATGTGTTTGGTTCTCCATGAATTTCCGACTGTAAAAAACTCGCCTTTTCGATCTTCAATCTGCGAATTAGTAGTCTCTGAATGTGACAAACTTGAACTGATTCATGTAACGCAACAGGAAGTGGATGTGTTATGGGATACATAAAATACTATTCTATTGCGGAGGAATTATCCCTATTTGCTCTTATGCGGTATGGCATTATGTGACAGGAAAAAGAGTTTAGTAATAGCGGTATTCCTCTGCTTTTTAGTACTTAAAATAAAACTTTAAAAATGATGTATTATGAAAAATCGAGGTAGGGTATTAAAGAAGTTTAAAGTAGCAAAAATACGATTTGTTTTAGTTGTACTGCTGTTGTTTGTTTGCTATCTCACGGCTTATGCTCAAGACGGGGTTGCTGGTATTAACGAGGCCAATCAAAAGGTAAGAAGTTATTTTGATGCAGGTACAGAACTGATGTATGCGGTCGGAGCACTACTGGGCTTGATAGGTGCTGTAAAGGTCTATCAAAAATGGAATGCTGGAGATCCTGACACCGGAAAAGTAGCCGCGGCTTGGTTTGGTAGTTGTGTTTTTTTAGTGGTGGTGGCTACGGTGATTAAATCTTTCTTTGGGGTTTAAATGTGTTATGTTACAGTTTTTAATATTTAAAGTTAAAATAGTATCCATGGCAAATAGTGTATATCAGATCAATAAAGGTATTAATCAGAGTATTGAATTTAAGGGTCTTAAAGCACAATATATCTGGTATTTAGGTGGTGGCGTTATAGTTCTTCTATTCATATTTTCAGCACTATATATCATTGGTTTGCCATCACTGGTTTGCATTGGAGTGGTCGGTGGATTAGGAACTATATTAGTTGTGAAAGTATATAAGACGAGTCATAAATATGGGGAACATGGCATGATGAAAGCTTTGGCGAAAAGACAAGTTCCTGAAGCCATAAGAATTCACAGCCGTCAGATTTTCAAAATGGAAAAATAGCAATCTCCAAAAAATATAAACAGGTAAAAGCGAAGAAGATGGAAAAGATGATAGATGATATTTTACCGATTATGGATGTGGAGCATGATTGTATTCTCTCGAAACAAGGTGATGTGACTGTAGTATTCAAGGCCGAACTGCCGGAAATATTTACGTTGTCAGATCAGGAATATGAAGCGTTCCACCAAGCGTGGCTCAAGGCTATAAAATTACTTCCTAAGTTTACTGTGTTCCACAAACAGGATTGGTTTATTGACAGCAAGTTTGAAGCTGATTTCAGTAATGAGGATACCAGTTTCCTAACCCGCAGCAGTGAACGGTTTTTTAACGAGCGTCCTTTTTTGGATCATTCGTGCTACATTTTGTTAACCAAAAAACCAAGCGGCAGGAAAAAATCAAGTTCCTTGTTTTCAAATCTACTTCGGAGTTCAATAGTTCCAGAAGAAGCAGTACAAGTACAACTGCAACAGGAATTTATAGACAGTACGGGTCAGTTTAGACGAATTATGGAAGATAGCGGTTTTGTAAAGTTAACTCGCTTAAGAAATGATGAACTGAGAAGTCAAAGTCGAAAGATAGGAATTATAGAGCGTTACTGTTCCCTTTCTGAAAAAGAAGATTCTTTTATGTATCAAGATATTGCTTTCAACGATGGCTTACAGGTGGGGGATAAGCACTGCCAAATTTATGCGCTGGGTGATGCAGCGGATCTTCCGGCTCTTTGCGGTTCCAGAATTAATTTTGATCGATATTCAACCTACAAGACTAAATTCAGTATAGGTTTCGCATCCACTTTAGGACAACTGCTTTCCTGCAATCATATTTACAACCAGTATATTTTCATTGAAGATGCTCAAAAAACACTTCAAAAGCTGGAGAGTAAACGATTGCGCTTGCAGTCCTTATCGGCGTACAGCAGGGAAAATCTTATTGCTCGCGATGCGACCAATGATTTTCTAAATGAAGCAATTGGTCAGCAACGTTTACCCGTTAAGGCTCACTTTAATGTGCTGGCATGGACAACGGATAAAGAAGAGCTGAAGACTATAAAAAATAAGATTTCATCAGCATTGGCGCAAATGGACGCAGCCGCAAAGCAAGAAACCGTTGGTGCCGCTCAAATATATTGGGCAGGAATTCCGGGCAATGCAGCTGATTTTCCAATGAATGACACATTCGATACGTTTGCGGAACAGGCGGTGTGCTTCCTGAACATGGAAACAGGATACCGTTCCTCACTCAGCCCTACTGGAATACGCTTGGGCGATCGCTTAACTGGGAAGCCGGTGCATGTTGATATCAGTGATGAGCCAATACAAAAGGGAATCTGTACCAATCGGAACAAGTTTATACTCGGACCTTCGGGAAGTGGAAAATCATTTTTCACCAACCATATGGTACGAAGTTATTACGAACAAGGAACCCATATTGTGATCGTAGATGTCGGACACAGTTATAAGGGGTTGTGTGACATGGTGGGTGGGTATTATTTTACTTATGATGAAAAGAATCCAATCCGCTTCAATCCTTTTTACATCAGTGAAGGCGATACACTGGATACAGAGAAAAAGGAAAGTATTAAAACCTTACTGCTGGCGCTGTGGAAAAAAGATAATGAAACCTTCAACCGAAGTGAGTATGTAGCATTATCCAATGCGTTACAATTGTATTATGAAAAATTGGCGGCAGATAAATCGCTGTTTCCCTGTTTTGATAGTTTTTACGAATTCTTAAAAACTGATTTTGTCAAGGTGCTTGAAGGAGATAAGGTGAAGGAAAAGGATTTTGACGTAACTAATTTTCTCTACGTTTTGCGCCCATATTACAAAGGCGGAGAATTTGACTACCTGCTCAATGCGACTGAAAATTTGGAGCTCATGAAAGAGCGTTTTATTGTGTTCGAATTAGATAACATTAAGGACCATCCGATACTATTTCCAGTGGTCACCATTATTATCATGGAGGTATTTATCAGTAAAATGCGCAAGCTTAAGGGAATCCGAAAAATGATATTAATAGAGGAAGCATGGAAAGCTATTGCTAAGGAAGGTATGGCTGAATATATAAAGTATTTATTTAAGACTGTTCGAAAATTTTACGGAGAAGCCATAGTGGTCACACAGGAAGTAGAGGACATTATATCATCACCCGTGGTCAAGCAGGCAATCATCAATAATAGCGATTGCAAAATATTGCTGGACCAAAGTAAATACCAAAACAAATTTGACCAAATTCAAGAATTGCTAGGGCTTACGGAAAAGGAAAAAGCATTGGTGCTATCGGTAAATAAAGCAAATGATCCAGATAAAAAATACAAAGAAGTTTTTATTTCCTTGGGAGGCATGCTCTCTAAGGTCTATCGCACAGAAGTATCCCTTGAAGAGTATTTAGCGTATACAACTGAAGAAACAGAAAAAATGAAAGTGCAGGCTTACGCCAAGAAATTCGATGGTGATATTAGAAAAGGGATTGCGGCACTGGCGAATGATTTGCGTCAAAAACAATGAAAGTAAAAAAGAAGTTACAGTTTTAAATATTTGACAAACACTAAAATTACTACTTATGAAAGCAAAGAAAAATATGATGTTGGGTTTACTTTGTCTCTTGCTCCTTAGTACCCCTGCCAGACCAGCCACAACAGAGGTAGCAGTTCCTATAATTGGATTGATAAAAGATGCTGTAGCCAAGGTTATAAAAGCAATTGATCTCCGCATCCAGCGCTTGCAAAACAAGACGATTTGGTTGCAGAATGCCCAAAAGAAATTGGAAAATGTCTTGTCCAAAGTGAAACTGGATGAGATATCCAACTGGACACAAAAACAAAAAGAGTTGTATAAAGGATACTATGATGAACTCGCAAAGGTCAAATCCATTATAACTTACTATCAGCGAATAAGGGATATCACCCAAAAGCAAATTCGGCTTGTTGCTGAATATGAAAGAGCTTGGAAACTGTTTCAGCGGGACGACCATTTTAAGGCCGATGAATTGGTATACATGCAAAAAGTATATTCTGGGATATTAAATGAAAGTATGAATAATATTGATCAAATATTTTCAGTCGTAGACTCCTTTACCTTGCAAATGAGTGATGCTAAACGGCTTGAAATCATCAATACTGCAGCCGATCAAATTGACGCTACTTATGATGATCTTTCTCGGTTTAACGGGCAAAACATACAATTGAGTCTTCAAAGAGCAAAATCAATTAACGATGTGAATGCCATTAAGAAATTCTACGGTATTCACAATTAAAAAACTAAAGTCATGAAAAAGATAGCAGTTTTGATACTCCTTATGGGACTTTTCAATGGAAACATGCAGGCGCAGGCAAAACAAAGAGAAGAACTCTTAAAGCAAATTGCAGCCTTTAAAGTGTATATCGGATATGCTCAAAAAGGATATTCCATCACAAAGAAAGGGCTTAACGTCATAGGTGATTTTAAACGAGGGGAATTGGATCTTCATATTGATTATTTCAACTCTCTGAACACTATTAATCCAAAGATAAAAAACTACATCAGAGTCGCTCAGATCATTACACTTCAAGTAAAGATTCTGAAAGGTTATAGTCGCACCATGAGCTATATGAATCAAAACGATTTATTTCATGGTGACGAAGTGGCGTATGTTAAGAGGGTATTGGATCGACTGCTTAAAGAGTGTGATGCGAGAATAGATGAACTTACGGCAGTACTTACACAAGGTAAGTTGGAGCTGAAAGATGATGAACGATTAGAACGAATTGATGCGCTCTATCAAAATATGCTGGAGAGTCAAAGTTTTTTTGAAGATTTCAGCAATCAAACCAGAATGATGGGTTTCTCAAGGAGCGCTGAAGCTGAAGATGTAAAAACCAGCCATGCGTTGCAGGGCTTAAAAGACAATATACCATGAAACGACAACTGATTGTACTTATTATGCTGGTGGGACTGTTGTTTCCCAGTCGGGTTGTTGCTCAATCTCAAGAAATGCAACAGCTAATTCTGAACATCGAAAAGCTGGCTCAATTCAAACAGATTCTGACTGATATGAAAAAAGGCTATCAAATTCTGAACGGAGGCTATAATGTTGTTAAAGATTTGTCGAAAGGAAACTTCAGTTTGCATGAAACATTCCTTGACGCGCTAATGCAGGTCAGTCCAACCGTTCGAAAGTATAAGCGGGTGGGGGATATCATTCACTATCAAGTACTGTTAGTAAAAGAATACAAAGGAGCATTTAACCGCTTCAAGAATAGCGGCAATTTCAATTCGGAAGAAATTGCCTATCTCGAAAAGGTGTATTCCAAGCTATTCAAAGAAAGCATAAGAAATCTAGATGAGTTGACCTTGGTGATTTCTGCCAATACCCTGCGAATGTCAGATGATGAAAGACTTTTCGCTATTGACAAAGTGTATGCTGATATGCAGAATAAGCTCTCTTTTCTTCGAAATTTTAACAACAATACGTCCGTATTGGGCATTCAGCGAATTAAAGAACGCAATGACATCAATGTAATGCGTAGCATCTACCAAGTAAATAATTAAATACAAATTGCTATGATGAAAAGGAGCAAGGCTATACTATGTGTAGCCGCAGGGATGGTGTTGCCTGTAACCAGCCATGCACAAGGAATGGCGAATGATATGAACAGCTTGCATAGTGTACTGGACCAATTGTATGACGAAATGATGCCTCTGTGTAGCAACCTTATCGGAGTTGGGCAGGGAATCGCAGGATTTGGAGCCATCTGGTACATCGCCTTTCGGGTTTGGAGGCATATTGCAAGCGCTGAACCCATCGATTTTTATCCGCTTTTCCGTCCATTTGCGATCGGATTCTGCATAATGGTTTTTCCTTCGGTGCTCGATCTAATTAATGGAGTGATGAAACCCACTGTTACGGCCACGGCATCTATGGTGGAAGGCTCTAATAAGGCTATTGGGCTGCTGCTTAGAAAAAAAGAAGAAGCGATTAAAGAGACGGACTCATGGAAAATGTATGTGGGAGCAGATGGAAGTGGCGACCGAGACACATGGTATAAGTACACGCATGATGATGCCAATCCTTCTGAGGAAGGAATTATGGAAGGAATCGGAAATGATGTAAAATTTGCAATGTCCAAGGCCTCGTTCAATTTTCGTAATTCAGTAAAAGAATGGATGAGTGAAGTATTAATGGTGCTATTTGAAGCGGCTTCCCTTTGTATTGATACCCTTAGGACGTTTCAGCTTGTGGTACTCTCTATTTTAGGACCGTTAGTTTTTGGTATATCCGTTTTTGATGGTTTTCAGCACACATTAACGGTTTGGCTGGCCCGCTACATAAATATCTATTTGTGGCTTCCCGTAGCGAATATTTTTGGCAGTATCATAGGAAAAATTCAAGAAAAGATGCTTCAACTGGATATCGCACAAGCGAGCGAGTACGGAGATACTTTTTTTAGTAAAACAGATATGGCGTATCTGGTGTTTATGATTATTGGCATCATCGGGTATTTCACCGTTCCCTCCGTCGCTAATTATATAGTGCATGCAGGTGGTGGAGGGGCATTGGGTCAAAAAGTGACCAGTATGTTCAACAACTCTGCAAATTCTGCGTTTAACAGCGCGTCTTTAGGTGCGGGAATGGTAGCGGACGCTATGGGCAATAGTGCTGGACGAATGTCTCAAAGCCTATCGGGATCTAGTGGTTCCTCTCCGTACTTCAAAGATAAAGACAGTTACATGGGCGATAAATTAAAAGGCAATTCCTAACCTCTAAAAAACGGATTATGTTTAGCAAAATAAAAAATATTGACACAGCCTTTAGGCATGTTCGAGGCTTTACGATCGTCGTGGTTGTCGGAAGTATTATAATGAGCTGCTTTGCTCTCTATAAGAGTTTCAGTTTAGTTGCGCAGATGCAGGATAAAGTTTATATACTGGCTAATGGTAAAGCATTAGAAGCGTATGCTTCAGACAGAAAAGATAATATTCCGGTTGAGGCAAGAGATCATGTGATGACTTTTCATAAATTATTTTTCACTCTTGACCCCGATGATAAGGTTATAAAAACCAATGTAACGAAGGCATTGTACCTAGCAGATGACAGTGCAAAACGGATTTATGATGATTTGAAAGAGAATGGGTATTATTCCGGTATCATTTCCGGAAATATCAGCCAAACGTTAGAAGTGGATAGTGTTGCCATTGACATCAATAAATATCCGTATCATTTCCGATGTTATGCCACACAGAAAATCATCAGAACGACTAGTATTGCTCAACGTAGCCTTATAACAGAGGGCAATCTTCGGAATGTTTCCCGAAGTGACAACAATCCGCATGGCTTTTTAGTCGAGCGATGGAAAACTGTCGAGAATCGTGATTTGAGTACCGAGAACCGTAAATAAAAAATCAACTGCTATGCGCTTCACATTTAAAAATGGCATCACAAAAGAGCCTGCTGAAAAAAAGGATCGTATTACAAGCAAACTATTGCAACAGTTTGATGAAGTCAATCTTCGGCTACAATACAAATGTGCACATTGGCTGGAAAGCAAGACAGCGAATTGGTCGCGTAAAAATTGGATGTTTATTTTAGTCATTTTTACACTAGCGACTAGTGGCTGTAGTATTTATGTGATGGTAGATAGTTTTTCTAAACCTAGAGTCAGTTCCATACCAATTACACCATTTGTCAAACCAACAAATACTTTACAAACCCATGAAAAAATGGATCGGTTAAAAGTAGCAATTAGTAAAGGTGAATATGAAAAACTAGTTCGATTTCGCAGGCATATGGACAGTTTAGGGCGCAGCCCAACAGGAAAAAAAATAAAGGACAGTATCAATCAAAATCGTCCAGGATTACTAGACAGCCTGACACTAGTAGAAAAGTATTACCATTCACAATTTAAAAAATAATATCATGGAAGCAAAAACGAAATCACCAAAAATGTTAAGACTGCGCAAAATACTTTTAGTCATGCCGCTACTAGTACTGCCTTTTCTCACTATTATATTTTGGGTTTTGGGAGGTGGCAAAATGGACGCTGCGAACTCCTCAGTCACCGAAAAAAAAGGCTTTAATATCAAGCTTCCTGATGCAAATTTGAAGGAAGGTCTAGACTTGGATAAAATGCATTACTACGATCAGGCAGCACTTGATTCCACAAAGCTGGAAGCGCTTATTAGCAAAGATCCCAATTATCTCAGCAGAACTTTTTTTGAAGATTCTGTAGCGTCTAGCGGCACATCTTATAATCGTATGCCTTCCGGAAATGGCTCTAAAGGGCTAAATGCTCTACTGTACCGTGATCCCAACGAAGTAAAAGTACATGAAAAGCTGGAGGCACTTCAAAGAGCTATAAATACGCCTGCAGCTCCAACACCTCGAAGATATACGTCCACTTACCCTGAAAGTAGCGGAAGTGGATTGCATTCCGAAGACGTTAACAAGTTGGAAGAAATGATGCAGTCGATGAATACTCAAAATAATGAACCAGATCCTGAATTGAAACAACTTAGTGGCATGCTGGAAAGTATACTGGATATACAACATCCTGACAGAGTTCAGCAAAAATTGAGGAAGGTTTCTGAATCCGAAAGAGGACAGGTATTTTCAATTGCCAGCTCGGAAGGGGACACTAGTATTTCTTCGTTGCAAGTTACCCCACCTGGCAGTACAGCATCTAATGGGAGGCATAAAGAAAATTCATTTTATTCTTTGGATGAACCAGCAGTTGTGGAGCCCCTTCAAAATGCAGTAGCGGCGGTAATCCATGAAACACAAACAATAGTAAATGGTTCAACAGTAAAATTAAGGCTGAATACTGCTGTGTATGTTAATGGAGTAGAAATTCCAAAGAATAATTTCTTGTTCGGAATAGCCTCATTACAAGGAGAAAGGCTTGTAATAAAAATCAATAGTATTCGGTATAAGAACGCTTTATTTCCAGTTGATCTTACTGTCTACGATTTGGATGGACTTCACGGCATTTACATGCCCGGAGCTATTAACCGAGAGGTCGCTAAAGCATCAGCAGACCGCTCTGTTCAAACTCTGGGTGTTGCATCTCTCGACGATTCTTGGGGAGCACAAGCCGCTGGTGTTGGTGTTGAGGCAGCGAAGACCCTATTCAGTAAAAAAGCCAAGCTTGTCAAAGTAGTGGTGAAAGCAGGCTATCAGGTATTGCTTCGAGACGAAAAACAAAAACAAAACGAATCCAATTAAAAACTAAAAATTATTAACTATGAAAAAGATCAATGTAGTGGTGATGGTGTGTGCAGCACTCTTTACCATCGGAGCTTTTGCCCAGCAAAACAGTAAAAACAGTCTATCGGAGATTACGCCAGATTCTTTGGCAATTGGATATTCCAAAACGACCAATATTGTATTCCCTTACGCTATTAAAAGTGTGGATCGGGGTAGCGCGGATATATTGGTTCAAAAAGCCAAAGGCCTTGAAAATATATTGCAGATTAAGGCCGCAAAAGTGGACTTTATCCCTACCAATCTAACGGTGGTGACATCCGATGGAAAACTGTATTCTTTTATTCTAAGATATGATGAGCAAACACCATATTTGAATCTCTCAGTGAATACAACTGAACCTCACAAACGGGACGGTTTATTCTCCGCTGAAAGTGGCAACGAACAGCAATTACAGCTTTATTCCAAGCTGGCCTTGTATGATAAAAGTAAGATTGAAGGTGGTAAAGAGAGCAGATATGGTGTGAAATTACACCTCAATGGAATTTTTATCCAAAATGATGTGATGTATTACAGGATAGTAGTAGCGAACCACTCCAAAATAAAGTATGATGTTGACCAGTTTCGATTTTTTATTCGAGATAGTAAAAAAGTAAAACGAACCGCCTCTCAGGAAATTGAAATTACACCTCTGTATATTCTTAATAACAGTGAGACAATTGACGAAGAATCTGAAAATACATTTGTATTTGCGTTGCCAAAATTCACGATTCCGGAGAAGAAATATTTAGTCGTACAGCTTATGGAAAAGAATGGCGGCAGACACTTAACAATTCAGGTAAAAAACAAAAAATTGGTGCAGGTTACTGTACTGCCCAAACTGTAACTAATTATTAATCATTTAAATTAAATAGTCATGAACGATAAAAATTTTGAATACCTACGCGATCAGGTAAAGTACACCGGTTTCGGTGAAGGACTAGAAAGTGAATTAAAGGAAAAAATGCAACAGCAAACCCCGAGTTTCACTTTGACCCACAATGCTCAATATGGCAACGACAGTGCGACGGCAACATTGAATTTTAAGAAATCAGATCAGAGTGATATGTATTTCTTTAATTCCTATAAAGTGGACTTGCAAAAAGACAATTCAAAAGAAGCGTTGGAGCAGACTTTTTATATCAATAAGGGTAGTAATATTACCATGAAGGAAGCCTACAACCTTATGGAGGGAAGAGCAGTAAATAAGGATTTGACCAGTAAAGAAGGCCAGGTTTATAATTCATGGGTACAAATGGATTTTAAGGAAGTGGATAACGGTGGCAATTTCAAGCTCAACCAGTACCATCAAAATTATGGGTATGATTTAGAGGCAGCGCTAGCCAAACATCCAATCAAGGAACTGGGTACAGTTAAATTTAAAGAAGATTTGATGGATTCCTTGAAAAAAGGAAACTTACAATCGGCCACTTTTATGAAAGACGGTAAAGAAGTCAAACATTATATTGAAGCTAATCCTCAATTCAAAACCATCAATGTATATGATGGAAATCTAAAACGTATAGACAACCGTCAGACCAAAGAGGAAAAGCAATCAGAAGGACAAAATACCTCACAGAAGCAGGACAATAAAAAACAAAGTCAAAGTGATGATGATGGGCCTGCTGTTCCCCAAGAAGCCAAAAAGAGAAAAAAAAAGCAGTCTAATTCAATGTAGATTCTGATGGAACTATTAAAACCCTTATCCGATTTCTTCAATGCAATAGAGAATGACTACCGTATTAGCATTACGCATATCGGTATTTATGTCGCACTATTGCAGTTTAGAGCGGGTAAGGGTTTTGGTAATCCAATACAAGCGTACCGATATGAAATTATGGATCTAGCGAAGATTGCTTCGCCAAAAACATATTACAAATGCATGCGGGAACTCAACGAGTATGGTTATATTATTTACAAGTCCACCCGCAAGCGAAATCAAGGGAGTACTATCTTTTTCGTCGATCAGTAACTTATATGTCGTCTTCCTTTTTACTCTAAATAGTAGCATTATGAAACAGTTTACTTTTGAAGACTTACCGAATATTATTGGAAAATTGTTTGTTAAGCTTGATAAGATAGAAAAGCTTCTCAAAGAACGAAAAATAAATGATTCAGATAATAATGAAGAGCTGTTAACGATAGAAGGTGCCGCTGAACTTTTAAAATTATCAGTTGCTACTATATATACTAAAGTTTGTAAAAATGAAATCCCAGTCAACAAGCAAGGCAAGCGGCTTTATTTTTATAGAGCAGAACTATTGGATTGGATTAAATCAGGAAGAATTAAAACTACCGTAGAAATTCAACAAGAAGTGGAATTGAAATTCAATTCCACTAAATATAAGTAATATCTTTTTTTCTAAACGCTAAGTCTTTTTAAACTTATCTTAGCAGTTGTTTCCCTCTTTTTTGAATCAATAACTTTCGCGTATATTTGGGTTGTTTTAACATTTTTGTGCCCTAGCATTTTTGAGATAGTATAAATATCTGTTCCGGAGGATAACTGAAGGGTCGCATAAGTATGTCTGAAGCAATGAAAAGTTATGTGCTTCTTTATACCTGATTTTGCAATCCAAACTGGTAGTATCCTATCTACATCCCATTTCTTCAAACCTGCAAAAACTTTATCATTTTCATTTACATTAGGTCTCAAAAGTTCAAAAGCTTCATTAGGTATTGGAAGTGTTTCCATTCCTCCAGTTTTCTTTTGCTTAAATCGGATATAATAACCATCATTTTCGATGTATTCTATTTCTGACCACAAAAGTTTTGCAATATCAGAATATCGAACACCTGTTAAAATTGAAAACATGGAAATCTGATATACGAGGTCATTAGAGCATGGAGTATAGAATAGTTTTTTTGCCTCTTCAAGCGTAAGAAAGTTGCGGTGAGCTTCTTGTTCTTTAATAGAATCTATACCAGCATTAATATCAATTTTTAGTTTACCTTCTTTATACGCTTTTTTCAATGTGGTTCTGAGTTTGTTTTGATATGATAAGCCTGTATTTCTAGATAACTTTTTCCCTGTATCTCTTAAACTTTTTGCATTTAGCAAGTATTCTTTGTAATCTTCCATTAAAGAAATAGAAATATCCTTAAAACAAATATCTTTTCCTTCCAAGAAAGACTCAAAATGTGTAATTGCAGATTTCCAAATACTTCGATTATTGCCGATTTTCTTTTGTGCCAGTTTATTGAAATATTCGAGAAATGACTCGCGACCAATAGCCTGAATATGTAATTGGTCTTTTTCAAATGAAGTATATATGTTTTTTTTACTTATCTCATTTTGTCGTTTCATCTGAATTAATTCTGCTATATGGCGGTTTTCAATATTTGAATTTTTTTGAAGTTGATTTTTTGGCTTTTTGAAAAGATATATTTTCAAAAACTCGCGTCTAGTATACCTGTTATTGTTATTCAAGATTGGGGGATAAAAATCCAAATAAAGGGATATTCTTTCGTTTGAAATATCTTTTTGCCTCAACGTTACATTACTCTTTTCCATGGCTTTTTGTATTAAATATTATATCTATATCATTCTTGGCTACATAATTATATTTGCCTACTGCATACTTTACTATACCTTGTCTTTGAATAAGCATGTACAATGTACCAGAAGAAATTCCATATTTTTGCTGTATTTGCGTTATTGTATAGCAATTCTCCAAACCAGGAAATTCTTGAGTTGGGCGAAGAACAGATTGATCCAGCGGAAGCGAAAAAAATGAATCAATATCGCACCTTCTAATGACTGTTCTGGTACCAAATTTTGCTACATCAAGTTCTCCTCTAGAAATAATTCTGTAGAATGTTCTTCGACTAATTCCAAATAAAATGCTCGCTTGGCTTATGCTAAGGAAATCTTTAACTCGTACTATCTCAAGTTCAGGATTTTTGGCACTCTCGGTCTGCTTATTACTTTGTTTGATCTTCGACTGCCTTATGATCGATTTGTAACCTTTGCTATTGCAGCCTAATGAGCAGTAGCGCGTTCTTGTTGTGCGTGCCGTAAATTCATTTTTGCAGAATTCACAAATGCGCGTAATCTTAATGTTTGTACTCATAGTAATGTGACTTTAGGTGTCCCACTGTGACTATGTGTGTCTCTGTGTGCCATAAATTGGCCAAAAAAAAATATTTTTTGTACCTCAGATTTTGAGGTACAAATAAGGTACAAATCTAATCAAAATAAAACATAATATCAAAAAGATAATATAAATAAAAACGAGTTAAAATATTGTTTATCAATACTTTAACTCGTTTGTTTGTTGTTGTTTTGTGATGCTTTGTTCTACTACTTTCCGATACAGAAATTAGCGAAAATATTCCCCAGCAATTCATCATTAGTTACCTGTCCAGTAATCATTCCAAACTGATACAAAGCTTCCTTAATATCTAATGCCATTAAATCTGAGGACAAGTTCGTTTCAAGTCCAAATTTTACTTTTTGAATTTCATTAAGAGCTTTTAATAAAGAATCGTAATGTCTGGTATTAGTTACGATTGTTTCATTGTTTCGTAATGCTCCTGTATTGACAAATGAAAGTAATTGATGCTTTAACTCCTCAACACCTAATTTTTCTTTTGCAGAAATTAGTAAGATTTCTGGAATTTCTGATTTCAAATCTCCAATTTCACTTTCCTCGAGTTTGTCTGCTTTGTTACCAATGATTACAAGCGGTTTCAACGGAAATTGGTTTTTAATTTTTTCCAGTTCTACTTTTAACTTTAAACCTGATACTTTGAACTCGGAACTGTCAAACAGAAAAATGACAACCTGCGCTTGTTCAATTTTTTCAAAAGTCTTACGAATCCCGATGCTTTCCACCACATCATCCGTTTCGCGGATTCCGGCGGTGTCTATGAATCTAAAACCGATTCCGCCAATCACTAATTCATCTTCAATGGTATCACGCGTGGTTCCCGCAATTTCCGAAACAATGGCGCGCTCCTCATTCAAGAAAGCATTCAAAAGTGTCGATTTCCCTACATTAGGTTCACCCACAATAGCCACAGGAATTCCGTTTTTAATCACATTTCCTACGGCAAAGGAATCGATTAATCGTTTTAGGACAAATTCGATTCTGTTTAATAATTCATGAAATTGTGTTCGGTCAGCAAATTCTACATCTTCTTCCGCAAAATCTAATTCGAGTTCAATCAATGAGGCAAAATTCAATAATTCTTCTCTTAATTTTGCTATTTCATTTGAGAAACCACCACGCATTTGTTGCATTGCAATTTGGTGCGAAGCTTCATTATCGGATGAAATTAAATCGGCAACTGCTTCTGCTTGGGATAAATCCAGTTTTCCGTTTAAAAATGCTCTCAACGTAAATTCGCCAGCATCAGCCATTCGACAGCCTTTTCGAAGCAACAATTGAATGATTTGTTGTTGTATATAAGTAGAACCGTGACACGAAATTTCAATCGTGTTTTCGCCGGTATAGGAATTTGGTCCTTTGAAAATAGATACCAGAACTTCATCCAAAGTTTTGGAGCCATCCATAATATGCCCTAAATGTAAGGTATGCGTTTTTTGGGTTGTTAATTCTTTGTTTTTGATGGATTTAAAAACAGAATTTCCAATAGTAATGGCATCTTGGCCGGAAATCCTAATTACGGCTATAGCACCAGCTCCCGAAGGAGTTGCTAGTGCCACTATGGAATCTTGAGGTATCATATTTAAATTCAATTTGATGCAAAAGTAAGCAAAATAGACATGGCTTCAAGACTCGATTATTAAACCATTAACTTTATTTTTTGTTAAAAATTAGCCAAACTGATAATTATCATTCTATTTTGTTTTTTGTTTTGTAAATTTATATAAATAATTGATTGGCAGTAATTTAACTCTATTATGAAAAAAATTCTATTTCCTACCGACTTTTCAGAAGTGTCCAAAAATGCGTTTATTTATGCATTGAAATTAGCAGAATCAATTAATGCTGAAATAGTTACGATGCATGTTTACCAATTGCCACAAGCCAATTATGTTAATGTCGCGGAGTATTTACATGAAATTTATGATGTAACGGAACTCAGTAATTTTGAGAATTACAAAGATGAAGTTCCTATTTTACGAAAAATTGCGGAAGCAAACAATTTAGGCCATATTAAAATAAGTCATGTTTTGATTTTGGGAAATTTAGTTCCAGAAATAAAAAAAATAACCGAGAATGAAAATTTCGATTTCGTAGTTATGGGAACCAAAGGCGCCACGGGTCTTAAAGAAACTTTTTTCGGCACTACAGCCACAAAAGTAATGAATGATGTTAAAGCATTAGTTTTGGCAATACCAGAACACTGTAAATATCATCCTATCGAAAAAATACTGTTCATTACGCAATACAAACCAGAGGATACGGGTTCTTTTGTAAGAGTTCTTTCTTTAGCCAAAATATTTCAAGCACATATTGATTGCCTTCGTGTAACGTCTCCGCATCATGAAGTTAAAGACGACACCAGAGAAGATTGGAAGGTATTAGTAGAAAATAATGAAGTTACATTTCACTCCATCAAAGGAGAAGATGTGGAAGGAATTATTTTAAATTTTATCGATTTGCATAAAATTAATTTCATTGCAATGCATGTGTATCACAGAAGTTTCTTTGAGAAACTTTTTGAAATTAGTCTTTCAAAAAAATTAGCATTTCACATCAATGTGCCGATTCTGGCCATTCATGAATAAAATTAATTTCGATTTGAATATTCGAAAAATTCTCAATATTTAGTAGTAAACGAATCCTTTAAAAGCATAATAAAATGAAAAAAATTTTATTTCCAACCGACTTTTCTACAGTAGCTACAAATGCTTTTGTACATGCTTTAGAATTTGCAAAAATAGTTCACGGGGAACTTGTTTTATTGCACACTTTTGAACTGCCAATTTATGACAATCAGTTTTTCCCTGAAAATTACGCGGTCATTTATGATTCATTAGAGTTAGCACAATTTGATATGTTTAAAGAGGAAATCCCAAAATTGCGGGCTATAGCCGAAGAGCGTCATTTAGATAAAATAAAGATGTCTCATAGGCTCATGGATGGGGATTTGCTCCATAATATTAAAAAATGTATCAAAGAAGATAAAATAGATTTTGTCATAATGGGAACTTCCGGAGCCACGGGATGGGATGCTTTTTTTATGGGCACCAATACAGGTTCTGTAATTTCAGGAATAGACGTTCCTATGTTGTGTGTTCCAATAGAAGCAAAATTCAAGAAAATTGAAATTATCGGATTCACAACTCGTTTTAGAACCAAAGATAAAAAAGCCTTAAAAATGGTGTTGGATATTGCCAAAAAAACGAAAGCAAAAGTAAAGTGCTTGTATGTAAAAACCAGTGATTCTGATGTCTCTAAAGATACAGTTGCTAAATGGGAAGACGAATTTATTAATGAACCCATTGAGTTTTTTGTCATCAACAGCGACGAAGTCAAAGAAACTATTCTAGACTTTATAATGTACAAAGAAGTTGATGTCCTGACAATGCTTACGTATAAAAGAGGTTTTTTTGAAGGGATTTTCAAACCTAGCTTAACGAAAAAAATAGCTACAAATTTTGATATTCCAATTTTAGCGATTCATATTGATTGATTCCATGTTGATTCAATTGAAATCTTGATTTCTATTTAGTGTGGCATCGCCATTGCCTTTTAATTTAGACCTCAAAGTAATCTATTTCGTTATATTTGCAATTCATCAAATTGAATTATGGAAATATACAAAGCAAAAAAGATTCGCTTTTCAACGGCATTAACTGCAATCAATAAAAAGTACAATAGTATAAGTATTTTAAGACTTTTTACTATTGTACTTTTTTTGGTTTCTATTTATTATTACATCAAAAATAGCGAAGTTATTCTCATAGCTGCCGCCATTTTTCTTTTTGGACTATTTGTAATATTGATGCGAATTCATTCTAAATTAGTTTTCGAAAAACAAGTCAATCAAGCCTTATTCGATATTAATGAAAATGAAATTTCCTATTTGGAAAGAAATAAAATTCCTTTCGAAAATGGACAGGAATTTAATGATTTTCACCATCCGTATGCGTATGATTTAGATGTTTTTGGAGAACATTCTTTGTTTCAAAACCTGAATAGAACCGCTACTTTTATTGGAAAAAAAACATTCGCAAACCAATTGTTAACACTTCTGCCAAATGATGAAATTACCAGAAATCATCAAGCGGTAAAAGAATTATCCGAAAAATTAGATTGGCGTCAGGAATTTTTGGCTTTCGCCAAAGTAAGCAACGACAATCAATCAAATTATGAGACGCTACTTAAGTGGAGTACATTCAATAGTACGCCTTTATCTAAAATAAGTATTTTTATTTCCTATTTTTCGCCACTCCTTTTTTTGGGAGTTCTGATTGTTTATTTAGTGACTTCTAATACCTTTTTTGCTTCTGTTTTGTCGTATTTGTTTGTTATTAATTTAATGATTTTGGGACGTTTTATGAAGCGGATCCAAGCTGAAGTCGCTAATTCGACAAACATTGATAAAACTATTCATCAATATAGTTTGCTTTTGCAAAAAATTGAAAACGAATCTTTTCAATCACAAAAATTAATTGATTTACAGCAAAAATTAATGTTCAAAAAAGAAAATGCCAGCGTTCATTTAAAACAATTAGCAGGTTTGTTTTCGAATATGGATAGCATCAGTAATTTCGTAACGGCTATCGTTTTCAATGGAACTTTTCTGTTTAATTTACACGTTTTAAAATCATTAATTCAATGGAAAGAAGATCATACTGAAGCATTAGAAAATTGGCTTGAAGTTATAGGTGAATTCGAAATGTTGAACAGTTTAGCCAATTTTTCGTATAACAATCCCGAGTTTGTATATCCAACATTAAACACCAATTTTGAAATAGATTTCACGGATTTAAGTCATCCTTTATTAAATGAAAAGACAAGAATAGGAAATGATGTGCGTTTTCATCCCGAATCATTTATGATTTTAACGGGTTCTAATATGTCCGGTAAAAGTACTTTTTTAAGAAGTTTAGGAATCAACATGGTTTTATCAGGAATGGGTTCGCCAGTTTGTGCAAGTCAGGCTAATGTGCATCCGTTAACAGTTTTAGTTTCCATGCGATTATCGGATTCGTTGTCTGATAGCGAATCATATTTCTTTGCCGAAATAAAGCGCTTAAAGCAAATTATGGACGAACTGGAAAACAGACCAGCATTTGTTTTATTAGACGAAATATTACGCGGAACCAATTCAGATGATAAACGCAATGGAACAATTGAAGTGGTCAAAAAAGTGATTGGCAAAAAAGCCATTGGAGCTATTGCTACGCACGACATTGAAGTTTGCTTGACTACCAATGATTATCCAAATATATTAACCAACAAATGTTTTGAAGTTGAGATTATCAGTAATGAACTTCATTTTGATTACAAACTGCGTGACGGAATTTGTAAAAACAGAAGTGCTACGTTCCTGATGAAAAAAATGGGAGTGATTTAAATTAGTATTCAGTGTTCAGTTTGTCTTTGCGAGGAACCAAGCAAACCCACTAATATGAGCAATCATAATTAATTATCGAAACGGGAAATACTATGAGATTCATCCTTCGTCGGAATGACAAAAAGAGAAATGAATAAAAGCAAAAAACCGTCTCGATAAATCGGGACGGTTTTTTAATATAAAAATGGTTTGGTTAATAGCGTATTTGTTATGCAATAGTAAGTATTATATTTCAATTTTAAAAATCAAAATATAACAATTTAAAAATATAATGTTAACTGTTCAGCATTACTGGCATTACAAGCATCGTAACCGTTTCACCTTCTTCTAATCCATCAACAGGAGTAAGGATTCCGGCTCTGTTTGGTAATGACATTTCAAGCATAATCATATCCGATTGCAAGTTAGTCAACATTTCAGTCAAGAAACGAGAATTATACCCTATTTGCATATCATCACCTTGATAATCACATGTCAATCTTTCTTCTGCTTTGTTAGAATAGTCAATGTCTTCAGCAGAAACATTCAATTCAGCACCCGCGATTTTCAAACGAATTTGATGAGTTGTTTTATTCGAAAAGATAGCAACACGACGAACAGAACTCAAAAACTGAGAACGGTCAATCATTAATTTATTTGGATTTTCTTTAGGAATTACTGCTTCGTAATTTGGATATTTTCCGTCAATCAAACGACACATTAAAACATAATTATCGAAAGAAAAAGTAGCATTCGAATCGTTGTATTCAATTTTAACTTCTGCGTCTGAACTACCAAGAATATTTTTTAAAATGTTCAAAGGTTTCTTTGGCATAATAAAATCAGCCACTTGAGAAGCCGTTACATCCGTACGTGCATATTTCACTAATTTGTGCGCATCAGTTGCTACGAAAGTCAATCCTTGTGGCGAAAACTGGAAAAATACACCAGACATTACCGGACGTAAATCATCATTTCCGGCGGCAAATATTGTTTTGCTTATGGCTGTTGCCAAAACATCCGCAGGAACAAGTGTTACAGATGGATCGTCTAAGTTAACCGATTTTGGAAATTCATCTCCAGGAGCATAAGCCAAAGCATATTTTCCAGAATTAGAACTGATTTCTATCGTACTATTTTCTTCAACAGTAAAAGTTAAAGGCTGTTCTGGGAATGTTTTAAGGATTTCCAAAAGTAATTTTGCAGGGACAGCAACGCTTCCTTTACTTTCTGAATCAATTCCTAATGTAGCAGACATTGTTGTCTCTAAATCAGAAGCAGAAACCGTTAGTACATTATGGTCTAAATCAAATAAAAAGTTATCTAAAATAGGCAAAGTATTACTGCTGTTGATAACGTTACCTAAAACTTGTAATTGCTTCAATAAGTACGAACTCGATACTATAAATTTCATCTGTTTTGTTTTATTTTTTAAGGTATTTCTTTAAATCCGAAATACGATACATTTTACAAATATATCGTAAACTATTCTAGTTTGGAAACTTTTTTATTAACATCTATTTGCTGTATTTTCTTTTTCGAAGGAAAGTAAATACAACACCAAAAAGTCCTAAAATAAGAATTGGAAGCCCGATAGTTAGGATTTGTGTTCGGGTATAGTTTTCATAAACTTTTTCTTTATCAAGTAAAGGTAAATCAAGATCTTTACTTCGAATGTTAATAAGTCCGGTATCGTCTAATAGATAATTGACACAGTTTATCAGGAAATCTTTATTATCATACAAATTACCAGACCTTTGGTCATAACCCAATTCTACCGGTTGAAAGTTTTTATCCAATTGGTTTTTTATCAAATCTCCATCTGAAATCACAATCATTTTATTCTCTTTTCCTGTGGCTTGAAATGTTTTTTGTTCGAATGGTAGCACTCTATTTTCAAACATAGAATGAAATGAACCTTCTAATAAAACCGAAAGTGGAATTTTCCCTTTGTTCAAGTAATCAGCAGGTGAAGTTTCTTCGGCAACAATGTTTAAATTTATCTCTGACGGAGTTCCTATTTTTTTCGAATATTGTGAGGATTCCAACAGAATGGTTTTCTTAATTCCGTTTTTCAAGGTATCGATTGGATTCGCAAAATCAAATTTGATTCCACCTAAATTTTTCACAATCGGATGCAAACTGTTTGGATACACTTGAGGTGCAAACTTCCAATTGAATTCCTGAAATTGAGTCGCACTTCCTTGTTCACCTGTGGCCAGTTTTATAGGACTTCCTTGTTCGTCTTTTACTAAATCAGGATTGATTCGGATGCCGTATTTAAAGAACATATCATTCAAATTCAGATCTTTTGGATAGGCCAAAGTGGCTCCAGATGAATCGTATAAACTATCCATTTCCGCCGTAACTTGGTCAATCAACCACAATGTTTTTCCGCCATTGATGATAAATTGATCTAAGACTTGTTTCTCAGCGTCAGTAAATGTTTCGGTAGGTTTGGCGATAACAGCCAAGTCATATTTTTCTAAAGCTTCTAAACTTCCAATAGGGTTTTTGGCAACAGAGTCTAAAGTAAATGGACCAATAAAATAACTTTCGCGCACTTGCAAAAGAAATTTAGCCATCAAAATATCTTGCAATTCACCGTTTCCTTTAATGACAGCGATTTTCTTTTGTTTGGCTTTGGTAATCTTATTCAACGCTTCGGCAATTGAATATTCTAAATGCTGAACGGAACCAATTACTTTTTGGGTAGTTGACGCACCCATAATATTTTTCAACAATGGAATATTTACTTCCTTGTTGTCATAAACGGCAATCGCCCAAGGAAAAACCATCGCTTGTGATTGCTTTCCTTTGTTGTCAACGGTTATGTTTATTGGCGTAAGCCCTTTTCGATACAACTCTTTAATATTGTCCATGCTGGCGTCTTCGTTTTCCAAAGGATCTACGAATTCAAAAATGATATTTTTGTTGTACGCCTGAAATTCTTCCAGTAATTGTTTCGTTTCTTGCTGTAAACGTTTGAATTCGGCAGGTAAATCGCCTTGCATATAAACTTTTATGGACAACGGGTTTTGAACTTGCTTGATGATATTCAAAGAAGTAGGGGAAAGCGTGTATCTTTTATCTTTGGTTAAATCAAAACGATGAAAAAAGGAACTTCCTATCACATTCGCAAGCACTACAATAGCAAGTATAATCAATACTGATTTTAGGTTATTTTTCTTAGAAGTAGTCATTACGATTTGAAAGATTTTAGATTGTAAACAGTAAAGGAAAGAAAGACAACGGTTATGCTTGTAAAATATAGGATATCTCTTGTGTCTAATACGCCTCGGCTCATGCTTTTGAAATGATCTTGCATTCCTAATGATGCAATTACAGAAGAAATATTTGGAATCACAGAAGCTAAACCTTCAAACCCAAAATAGAAGAAGAAACATAAAAATACTGCAACAATAAAAGCTACAATCTGGTTATCAGATAGCGTTGAAGTAAATATTCCGATGGCTGAATATGCTGCAATCAGGAATAATAATCCAAAATAGGAACCAATCGTGCTTCCCATATCGAGATTACCTTCCGGCATTCCTAAATTGGAAATAACAGCTACATATATGAATGTTGGAATAATTGCCATTACAATCAAAAGCAAAGCACCAAGGAATTTCCCGTTTACAATTTGCCAAATACTCAGTGGTTTTGTCAGTAATAATTCTAATGTTCCTTGTTTTTTTTCATCCGAAAAACTGCGCATTGTTACCGCGGGAATCAAGAATATCAAAATCCAGGGTGCTAAGGTAAAAAATGGAGTCAAATCAGCAAAACCAGTATTCAAAATATTGTATTCTCCTTCGAAAACCCAAAGAAACAGTCCATTTATAATTAGAAAAATTGCAATTACTAAGTAACCTATAGGCGAACCGAAAAAGGATTTTATTTCTCGTAATACTATTGATTTCATTTATTTTTTTGTTTAAAGTTTCAAATGTTTAAGGTTTAAAGTTCCCAATCCAACAACTTTAAACCTTAAACTTTAAACTATTTTTTATTCTAAACTTACTAATTTATCCACACTCCACGCTTCTGGTTTGTCGTTGAATAATTTCTTGGTGAATGTCCAAACGTCGTAAAAAAGCTCGGAATTCCTGTAATTTTCTAAATCAGCTTCAGTTTCCCAATAGCTGTAAGTGAAGAAAATACTTTTGTTATTTTTATCCTGATACAATTCTAAAAAACGATTTCCGGGCGCATTTCGTATTTTATCTTTCATTAACTCAAAGTTTTCTAAAAATGAAGGAATATGTTCCTCGTGAAAACTCAATTTTACTATTCGTACAAACATTGTTTTTTTGTTTAATGTTTAAAGTTTAATTCGTTTAAAGCTACTCAACTTTAAACGAATTTTATAATAATAACATCCCTATAATTTAATCCCAGTAAACTATTTGCAGAACCCACTTTAGAAGGATTGCTTCTAAAAATAGCAATTTCAAGAAAACCGGCTTCGTTGAAAATCGCTAATTTTTCGCCCTCATATGATTTGATAGGATATTTATCAGAATTTGCAATGGCAGAATAGTTGGGCAAAATTGTTTTGATATTTTTGGTTTTCAAAACAATTTCATACGGTCTTCCTTTGGCAACTTCGATAAAATACTTTTTAGAAATATTAATAATTACATTTCCAAAATGGTCAATATAAATCACGTGTCCTTTCAGCGAATTTCCATCAGCGGAAAGAACAGCTTGTAAGTCGGTGACTTGTTTAATCGTGTTTATTTCTTTACCAATAACGTTCATTAAACCACCTTTGGCAAGATGGCAGGCTACTTTTACAAACACATCCAGATCCGCTGCATCACTGGGTAAACGATCGTGAATATTAATCGCCACGATTTTTTGCGGGACAATTTTTTGCGAAAGCATGCTTAAAATACCATTATCGGCGGCAATAAAATAATGATCGTTCCATTGCATCACAATATGTTGGTTTTCCTTATTGTGTTCCATATCCACCCCAATAAGGTGAACAGTTCCTTTTGGGAAGCTTGAATACGAAGCGCTAATAATGTAACTTGCTTCTACCGTGTTGAATGGGTCAATTTCATGTGAAATGTCAATGATTTTTGCTTCGGAATACTCAGATAAAATTTTCCCTTTCAACGCACCTACAAAGTGGTCTTTCAAGCCATAATCGGAAGTAAGGGTAATTATTGACATAAATTTGTTTATAACTATTGGTGTTTTGTAAACCTAATTTTCATTAAATTTGAGAGACGCAAAGCTAATAATAGTAAATTCAAAAAAGCAAAAAACAAAAGACAAATTCAAATTAATACAACATTTATTGGCTTTGATACAAAATTTATTAATTCACTCATTTTAATTTAAAAACAACAGCATTTGAACGAAAGAATAATCGAGCTCATAGACATCGCTCCAAAAGACTTTTGGGGCGCTCAAGACACTCATCTTGAAACAATTAAAAAATATTATCCAAAATTGAAAATTGTCGCTCGGGGAACAACTTTAAAAGCTTTTGGAGAAAAAGAAGTTTTAGACGAATTTGAAAAACGGTTTCAACGATTAATGGTGCACTTTTCGAGGTACAATAACATTGATAACAATGTAATTGAGCGCGTTATCCTTGGCGATGTTCAGGAAGATAGAAAATTTCCAGGACAGGATAAAATATTAGTGCATGGAGTAGGCGGGAGAATCATTAAGGCTATGACTCCTAATCAGCAATTGTTGGTGGATACCATGGAAAAGAATGATATGGTTTTTGCCGTTGGACCAGCTGGAACCGGAAAAACATATACAGGTGTAGCCATGGCTATAAAAGCGCTGAAAGAAAAACAAGTTAAACGTATAATATTGACTAGACCAGCGGTAGAAGCAGGGGAGAACCTAGGTTTTTTACCAGGAGATATGAAGGAAAAACTAGATCCGTATATGCAACCTTTATATGACGCGTTGCGCGATATGTTGCCTAATGAAAAACTGGAAGATTATATTCTAAAAGGAGTTATCCAAATTGCGCCTTTGGCATTTATGCGAGGTAGAACATTGGATAATGCTTTTGTAATTTTGGATGAAGCCCAAAATACTACACATTCCCAAATGAAAATGTTTCTTACCCGTATGGGGAAAAGTGCTAAATTTATGATTACTGGTGATCCAGGTCAGGTCGATTTACCACGAAGAACCATTTCCGGACTCAAAGAAGCCTTATTGGTTTTGAAAGATGTTGATGGAATCGGAATCATTTATCTGGATGACAAAGACATTGTACGACACCGATTAGTCAAAAAAGTAATTGATGCTTATAAAATGATTGAGAATAACGATTAGGAAATAAATAAAATTTTTTGGAGCGGAAAGCAAGTTCATTTACAGTAGAGAATGGATTTCCTTTCCGCTTTATTATTTAAAAAAAAGCTACCAGTTTACCCGTAAAGCTTTAAATAAAATCCGATTGATTCCTTTTGTATGTCTTAAAAATGCAATAAATTTGGAATTAATAAAATCTCAGTTAAAAAAAATGATTTTAAAAGAAAAAATTAAAGTAGTTATCAGTGATTTAGACGGAACGTTACTCAATTCAGATCACAAAATATCCCAATACACCAAAACTGTTTTTCAAGAACTCCACAATCAAAATTATTTAATTATTGTAGCAACTGGTCGTCATCACTTGGATGCAATGCCTTTGGTTGAGGGTTTAGGATGCCCAGTTTATTTAGTTACTTCAAATGGAGCCCGAATTCATTCTCCTGAAAAAGAACTTCTATTCTCTTTCGATATAAAAAGCGACGACATAAAATCAATATTAAATTTAGATATTGACCCTGAGATTACGACCGTTTTATTCAAAGAAAATGTTTGGCAAACCAATAAAATAAATGAAAAATTAAATAGTTTTCAGGCAGAATTGAATTACATGCCTGAAATTGTTGATTTCGAGACTTTAGATGATGTCAGCGGAATAAAATTATTTTTCACACACGAAAAACACTCCAAATTAATTGAATTAAGAGACCGAATTTTAGAGAATCATACTGAACTTTTTAGTCACGCGTTTAGTTTGCCTTTTTGTTTGGAATTTATGGACAAGTCCGTAGATAAAAGTGTCGCAATTGCAAAAATTCTGGAAAAAGAGAATTTTGTTTTCGAACAAACTATTTCTTTTGGTGATGGCTATAATGATGAAAATATGCTTAAATCCTCTGGTAAAGCTTTGGTAATGGGAAATGCTCCTGAAAGCTTGAAAAATAAACTTTCCCATTTAGAAGTCATTTTGACTAATGATAATGAAGGAGTTGCGAAATATATAGCTCAGGAATTATTGAACAATTAATTTTTTTTAACTAACTATACTTGCTAATTTAAACATAAAATTAAAACTGAATGAACAAAAAAATAATCCTTGCCATCTGTATTTTGTTTTCCATAACAATGCAAAGTCAAACGCTAAAACTGGAAGAAATCATGAAAGGCAACGCTTTCATTGGTGCGCAACCAGAGAATGAAAGATGGTCTTTAGATGGACAGAAAGTTTATTTTGATTGGAATCCAAATAATGAATTGGGTACAAGTACTTACTTTTTGGAAAAATGGATTATCAAAACCTGAATTGGTAACACCAAATGAAGCTGCTTTTTCAAAATTTGATTTCAAAAAAACAAACAATCCTGATTTGTATTATTACATCGATAAAGGAAGACTATTTTCATATTCTTTGAAAAGTAAAACCTCAAAAAAATTGTATCAACAAAGCAGTCCGATTGCTAATTTACAAATGGGTGCTGTGCCTGGAATTCTTTATTTCAGACAAAATGAAAATCTTTTTCAGTTTAATACGAATGAAGGCTCTATTATTCAAATCACCAACTTTCGTAAAGGAAAATCAGAAGAGAAAGCCTCTGATAAAGAATCTTTTTTGAAAAGCCAACAGGAGGAATTGTTTCAATTTGTCAGAGATCAGGAAGCACTGAAAAAATGGAATTTGGCAAAATCGAAAACTACAAAATCTGATTTTCCAAAACCGTATTATTATGGAAAAAATACTTTTGGAAGCTTAAAAGTTGATCCAAAAGGAAATTTCGCCACCTTTAGATTAATAGAGGATTCAGAACGCAAGAGTGAAAAAATGGAACTTTTTATAACTGCTGATGGCTACAATGAAATTGAAGATACGAAGGAAAAAGTTTCTGTAGATAATTTATTGGCAACCAAATTCGGGATTTATAACATCGCCAAAGATTCTGTTTATTTTGTGAATTTTTCATCGTTGAGTCACATTCAGGATGTTCCTAAATATTTTGAGTCCTATGAAAAATCAAAAACTGCAGCAAAAAAGGATAAACTAATTGTAGTTCAGGAACCTGTTTATAATGAAAATGGTTCTTACGCCATTGCTGAAATAAGAAGTCAGGACAACAAATACCGATGGATTGTCAGTTTAAATCTTGAGAAAGGAACTTTTCAGGAATTAGATCATCAACATGATGAAGCTTGGATTGGCGGACCTGGAATTCCCTCCAATTCTTACGGAAGAGGAACGCTTGGATTTTTGGGAGATAATGAAACCGTTTATTTCCAATCCGAAGAAACGGGTTATTCTCATTTGTATTCATATAATTTAAAGTCAAAAAAGAAAACACAGCTGACCAAAGGAAATTGGGAAGTGCGCAATGTGAATTTGTCAAAAGATAAAAAGTCTTTTTATTTATCCACAACAACGACACACCCGGGAAACAGAAATTTTTATAAATTGGAAGTGGCAGATCCTGTTTTACAACCTATTTTAACTAAAGATGGCGCTCATGAAGTGAGTTTGTCTCCCGACGAAAGTTCCTTATTAGTTCGTTATTCGTATAAAAATAAACCTTGGGAATTGTATGTAGCGCCTAATAAACAGAATACCAACTTAAATCAGATAACGACTTCAACATCGGAAAGTTTCAGAGGATATTCTTGGCGTGAGCCGGAAGTAATTACTTTCAAAGCGCAGGATGGAACTTCGGTGAATGCCAGGTTGTACAAACCACAAACTGCCAATGCGAACAAAGCAGCAATCTTGTTTGTACATGGAGCTGGTTATTTGCAAAATGCGCATAATTATTGGAGTACGTACCACAGAGAATACATGTTTCATAATTTATTAGTCGATTTAGGCTATACCGTTTTGGATATTGATTATAGAGGAAGTGATGGATACGGACGTGATTTTAGAACAGGAATTTACCGTTTTATGGGCGGAAAAGATTTAACAGATCAAATTGACGGCAAGAAATATCTAGTCGAAAATTACGGAATTGACGCGTCAAGAGTTGGGATTTATGGTGGTTCTTATGGAGGTTTCATCACGTTGATGGGAATGCTAACAACTCCAAAGGAGTTTGCTTCGGGTGCAGCATTACGTTCTGTTACGGATTGGGCGCATTACAATCATGGCTACACCGGAAACATTCTTAATTTTCCCGAAACGGATCCGGATGCCTACAAAAAAAGTTCTCCCATCTATTTTGCCGATAATTTACAAGGGGATTTATTGATGCTTCACGGAATGGTAGATGACAATGTAGAATATAAAGATATTGTTCGTTTGTCTCAGCGTTTTATAGAATTAGGGAAGAAAAAATGGAGTTTATCCAGTTTCCCGGTGGAAGCTCATGGTTTTAAAGAAACCTATTCTTGGGTAGATGAATACAGCCGAATCTTAAATTTGTTTAATGAAACGTTGCTTAAAAAATAACTTTAAATATAAAAATGAAATTTAAGAGTTCTGTTCTTTGCGAAACTCTATGAAATAGTTTTAAATTTGCAGGAACTAAAAATAAACACACATAACTAGTATAATGAGCAACACCATCACAACTACTGATTTTAATTTTCCAAACCAGAAATCTGTTTACCGCGGTAAAGTAAGAGAAGTGTATAATATTAATGATGAACTTTTGATTATGGTAGCTACAGACAGGCTTTCAGCTTTTGATGTAGTTTTGCCAAAAGGAATTCCATATAAAGGTCAAATTCTAAACCAGATTGCTACTAAATTTATGGAATTGACGGAGGATATTGTTCCTAACTGGTTAATTGCAACTCCTGATCCAAATGTAGCTGTTGGTCATTTATGTGAGCCTTTCAAAGTAGAAATGGTGATTCGTGGTTATCTTTCAGGACATGCTGCTCGCGAATATGCTCTTGGCAAAAGAGAAATTTGCGGAGTTTCAATGCCTGACTATTTGAAGGAAAATGATAAATTCCCAGAACCTATTATTACGCCGACAACCAAAGCGGATAATGGAGAACATGATGCTGATATTTCTCGTGAGGATATTTTATCGAAAGGAATTGTTTCTGAAGAAGATTATGTAGTTTTAGAAAAATTCACAAGAGATTTGTTTCAAAGAGGATCTGAAATTGCTGCTAGTCGTGGTTTGATTTTGGTGGACACCAAATATGAATTTGGTAAAACTAAAGAAGGTGTAATTGTCTTGATTGACGAAATTCACACACCGGATTCTTCTCGTTATTTTTACGCAGAAGGATACCAGGAACGTCAAAACAGCGGCGAAGAACAAAAACAATTATCGAAAGAGTTTGTTCGTCGTTGGTTAATCGAAAATGGTTTTCAAGGATTGGAAGGGCAACAAATTCCTGATATGACGGACGAATACATAGAAACAGTTTCTGAAAGATATATTGAATTATACGAAAATATCTTAGGAGAAAAATTTGTAAAAGCAGACATCAGTAATATAGATGAAAGAATCGAGAAAAATGTTTTGGAATATCTAGCGAACAGATAGTGCCATTTTCGATAAAAAATAAAAAACCGCAATTCTTAATTTTGAATTGCGGTTTTTTTTTATTTTTTGAATGATGATTCATAAGAAGTTATCCATTCATCCATTGACATTTTTTGTACGAGTTCAGCAATTAAATCAAAAGGGATTTGGTCCATCTTTTTAAATCGGATGCAACTTTTTCCCATGTCTAATTTTTGTTTGCTGTGCTTTGGATATTCGGTCACAAACCAATTCAATAGTTCCGGTTTGGCGTAAATACCCATGTGGTAAAGCGCAATGAAATTTTTTTGCGAAGCAATAGCTATAAAGGGTAACGGAAGTTTTGGTTCACAATGGTAGCCGTTAGGATAAATGGAATGTGGAACTACATAGCCAATCATGCCGTATGATATTTGTTCAACAAATCCTTTTGGAATATTCTCTAGTATAGTTTCCCGGAGTTTTGTAAAAGCTATTTTTCTTTCCAGTGGAATTTCTTCTAAATATGCTTCTATTGATTTGGCGGTTGATTGCATTTTTATCAATTGTATGAGTAAAGTTAACAAAAAAACCGCAATTCATAATTTGAACTACGGTTTTTAGACCCGATTACTTCACTTTGTTTCTACTTTCAGCGGAGTTCAGTGAACTTCGTTTAAAGTGGAAATCCTTTTTGCTTTTTGCTGCCAAAAAGGGAAAGATTTCAATCTCGTTTTTAGAACGGGACGGGATTAGCGCCTAAAACTATTTGAAATAAGAGAATGTTTCTTCGTTTTCTAATTTCAATAAGGTTTCATAAATTAATTTAATCACGTTTTCAACATCTTCACGATGTACCATTTCAACCGTGGTATGCATATAACGCAACGGCAAGGATATTAAAGCCGAAGCCACGCCGCCATTACTGTACGCAAAAGCATCGGTATCTGTTCCGGTAACACGTGAGGAAGCCAATCTTTGGAACGGAATTTCTTTTGCCATAGCAGTTTCTAAAATCAATTCTCTCAAATTATTCTGAACAGCAGGCGCATAGGTTACTACTGGACCTTTACCAATTTTAGTATCTCCTTCAATTTTCTTTTCGATCATTGGAGTAGTGGAGTCATGGCAAACATCAGTTACAATTGCTACGTTTGGTTTGATCGTTTTGGTAATCATTTCTGCACCACGAAGACCTACTTCTTCCTGAACCGAATTAGTAATATACAATCCAAAAGGAAGTTTTATTTTGTTTTCGTGAAGCAACCGAGCCACTTCGGCAATCATAAATCCACCCATGCGGTTGTCAATCGCGCGACAAACAAATTTGTTTTCGTTTAAAATCATGAATTCATCAGGATATGTAATTACACAACCTACATGAACACCCATTTTATCTACCTGTTCTTTAGTTTCACAACCAATATCAATGAATAGATTGTCAACTTTTGCCACTTCTTCTTTTCCTCTATTGCGGGTATGAATAGCCGGCCAGCCAAAAACACCTTTTACAATTCCTGCTTTAGTATGAATGTTAACGCGTTTTGAAGGTGCAATTTGGTGATCGGAACCACCGTTTCTAATAACGTAGATTAATCCATCATCAGTAATATAATTTACATACCATGAAATTTCGTCAGCATGACCTTCAATCACTACCTTATAAGGTGCATCTGGATTTATGATTCCAACTGCAGAACCATAAGTGTCCGTTATAAAAGTATCTACATAAGGTTTCAGGTATTCCATCCATAATTTCTGTCCTCCACTTTCATAACCTGTGGGTGATGCATTATTAAGGTAGTTTTCTAAAAACTCAATTGATGACTTGTTTAATATTGATTTAGTGCTCATAAAATTATTTTTTTGCTAAATTATAAATTTGGCATTACAGTTGTATATATAATGTATAATTTTGGCAATTAAAATTTCCTGTATGAAGCTAATCAAATTTCTGTTGTTTTTTATATGTACCGTTATGACTGTTAGTGCTCAGGTAATACCTCAGGATACTACAAAGATGGGATATGAATTAGGAGAAGATGAATTTATTCTTGGTGACACCATTCAACTACCAGAAGTGTTGATATATAAGGGGAAAACGGATCCCGAAGCAAGAAAGCAATTTTTACTGCTACAAAGTCGTGTTTATAAAACCTATCCTTATGCAAAGCTAGCGTCTGAGAGATTGTCGAACTTAAATAGAGGAATGGCTAACCTTAAAACAAATAAAGAGAAAAAAAGATACTTTAAAATAGTTGAAAGTTATTTGAGCGACGAGTTTGAAGCTAAACTTAAAAAGCTTTCCCGTAAACAAGGTCAAATATTGGTAAAGCTAATACACCGTCAAACTGGCACCACAACTTATGAATTAGTAAAAAGTCTCAAAAGTGGCTGGAAAGCATTTTGGTCGAATACTGCAGCAAGTATGTTTGATATTAATTTAAAAACAAAGTATGCGCCTTTTGATGTTAATGAAGACTACCTGATAGAAACTATATTAGTACGGGCATTTGATTCCGGAAGATTGCAAAACCAGAATCCTGCAAAACCCGTTGATTATACCAATCTAACTGATTCCTGGGAGTCCAGAGCTGAAAGTCTAAAGAAATAAAATTCATCAGTGCGTTCCTCATTATATAAGGAAAGGCGGTTATCCAAAAAAGATAACCGCCTTTCTTTATATAAAGAGTCGGGCTATCCGCTTCAAGTCCTCGTCTCGTCCGAAAAGACGAGACTGTGGGCTTTCCGCTTCTATCCCTAACGCGGGTTTAGAATAATTAAGATATCCAGTTCAATCAAGAGGATAAGAACTAACGCCAACACAAAATCCGTTACCTTATATATGAGAAATTAGAAAAGCTTCGTCCTATATAAGGTAAAGGATAAAGTCATTTTACTGCTTCAGCTTTGTTTCTCCATAGAAAATAGCCAAGATAAGCTGTTTTTAGGATTAGATGTGTAGTGATGAACTAGGAAACAGGGAACAAATGATGAATTGAACAAGATTGTTTGGGTAAGGCAAGACCGTTGTTAAACGGTTTAAGGCTATAGAAACGCTCATTTATGTTCGATACAGCCAACCTTTTCTTTGAACAGGTCTTTAAAGTTGAAAAACTTCGTACTTCAAAAAGCATGTTTTCAGCAGTTTAAAGATAAAGTTAAGAAAAGGGTAAAAAAAAGGTTTAAAAAAGCTTGAATAACGCAATAAAGGTGCTAGTTTTGCACCCGCAATGACGCAGAGGTTCTTTTAAATACTGGCAAGTAAAGTTAATCAAAGCAGAAAATTTATTTTCAAAAAAAGATTAAAAAAGCTTGTGAGATTAGAAAACGGATGTTACCTTTGCACCCCGCAAAACGCGCAAAGTTCCTTGACAGATTGATAAGAAAAGAGAAGTAAACGAGATAAAATTTATCTTAAAAAAAACTTCAAATTTTTCTTGTCAGTTAAAAAGAAAGTTGTACTTTTGCACCCGCTTCGAGAAACACTTTAACAAGTGTTAAAAGGAGTTAAAAAACAAGATAAGAACACGTTCCTAGACATATTGAATTGACAGCCGTTTTAAGAGAGATCTTAGAACAAAAGAATAAGAGTAATAGAATCGGAAGATTTGAAAAAACCACTAGAATTTAGTCGAATAACAATAGCTTGAGTAATCAAGCAAACAATATACGATGAAGAGTTTGATCCTGGCTCAGGATGAACGCTAGCGGCAGGCTTAACACATGCAAGTCGAGGGGTATAGTTCTTCGGAATTAGAGACCGGCGCACGGGTGCGTAACGCGTATGCAATCTACCTTTCACAGAGGGATAGCCCAGAGAAATTTGGATTAATACCTCATAGTATATCGAGTTGGCATCAACATGATATTAAAGTCACAACGGTGAAAGATGAGCATGCGTCCCATTAGCTAGTTGGTAAGGTAACGGCTTACCAAGGCAACGATGGGTAGGGGTCCTGAGAGGGAGATCCCCCACACTGGTACTGAGACACGGACCAGACTCCTACGGGAGGCAGCAGTGAGGAATATTGGACAATGGGCGCAAGCCTGATCCAGCCATGCCGCGTGCAGGATGACGGTCCTATGGATTGTAAACTGCTTTTATACGAGAAGAAACAACTCTACGTGTAGAGTCTTGACGGTATCGTAAGAATAAGGATCGGCTAACTCCGTGCCAGCAGCCGCGGTAATACGGAGGATCCAAGCGTTATCCGGAATCATTGGGTTTAAAGGGTCCGTAGGCGGTCAGGTAAGTCAGTGGTGAAAGCCCATCGCTCAACGGTGGAACGGCCATTGATACTGTCTGACTTGAATTATTAGGAAGTAACTAGAATATGTAGTGTAGCGGTGAAATGCTTAGAGATTACATGGAATACCAATTGCGAAGGCAGGTTACTACTAATGGATTGACGCTGATGGACGAAAGCGTGGGTAGCGAACAGGATTAGATACCCTGGTAGTCCACGCCGTAAACGATGGATACTAGCTGTTGGGAGCAATCTCAGTGGCTAAGCGAAAGTGATAAGTATCCCACCTGGGGAGTACGTTCGCAAGAATGAAACTCAAAGGAATTGACGGGGGCCCGCACAAGCGGTGGAGCATGTGGTTTAATTCGATGATACGCGAGGAACCTTACCAAGGCTTAAATGTAGATTGACCGGTTTGGAAACAGACTTTTCGCAAGACAATTTACAAGGTGCTGCATGGTTGTCGTCAGCTCGTGCCGTGAGGTGTCAGGTTAAGTCCTATAACGAGCGCAACCCCTGTTGTTAGTTGCCAGCGAGTCATGTCGGGAACTCTAACAAGACTGCCAGTGCAAACTGTGAGGAAGGTGGGGATGACGTCAAATCATCACGGCCCTTACGCCTTGGGCTACACACGTGCTACAATGGCCGGTACAGAGAGCAGCCACTGGGCGACCAGGAGCGAATCTATAAAACCGGTCACAGTTCGGATCGGAGTCTGCAACTCGACTCCGTGAAGCTGGAATCGCTAGTAATCGGATATCAGCCATGATCCGGTGAATACGTTCCCGGGCCTTGTACACACCGCCCGTCAAGCCATGGAAGCTGGGGGTGCCTGAAGTCGGTGACCGCAAGGAGCTGCCTAGGGTAAAACTGGTAACTAGGGCTAAGTCGTAACAAGGTAGCCGTACCGGAAGGTGCGGCTGGAACACCTCCTTTCTAGAGCCTTAGTGTTAGTAGCAATACACGCTAGGGAAAGAAGACGAAAGTTCAAGTTGGAAACAGATACCAACATTTTATTACTCTTGCTGTTAGTTCAAATAATACCATTTAAGAATAAGAGTGTCTCGTAGCTCAGCTGGTTAGAGTACTACACTGATAATGTAGGGGTCGACAGTTCGAGTCTGTCCGAGACAACAATTTACACTTAAAAGAAAAGAAGAAATTCTAGAGTTGAGGAGTTATGAAAATATTTCATAATTCATAATTCACAATTCATAATTAGATTGGGGGATTAGCTCAGCTGGCTAGAGCGCCTGCCTTGCACGCAGGAGGTCAACGGTTCGACTCCGTTATTCTCCACAGATCCGAAAGGATAAAAGTTCATTGACATATTGAGATAAGAAAATAATAAAAAGTAGAAAGCATTTTTTGCTTGTTTATCATTAGACAAGTAAAAGAAACGGTCTTAATTAATTTTAAGATTGGTACAATAAGCAAAATAAGGGCGTATGGGGGATGCCTTGGCTCTCAGAGGCGATGAAAGGCGTGATAAGCTGCGAAAAGCTACGGGGATTGGCACACACGATATGATCCGTAGATACCTGAATGGGGCAACCCACTATGTTGAAGACATAGTACACCGATAGGTGGGCAAACCCGCTGAACTGAAACATCTAAGTAGGCGGAGGAGAAGAAAACAAAAGTGATTCCGTAAGTAGTGGCGAGCGAACGCGGATTAGCCCAAACCAATGTTGTTACGGCAATATTGGGGTTGTAGGACCACGACATTTGTTGCGGATTGAATTAGAATCTACTGGAAAGTAGAGCCAAAGAAGGTGATAGCCCTGTATAAGTAAAAGAAGATAACGATAGTGGTATCCTGAGTAGGGCGGGACACGAGAAATCCTGTCTGAATTTGGCGGGACCATCCGCTAAGGCTAAATACTCCTGAGAGACCGATAGTGAACCAGTACCGTGAGGGAAAGGTGAAAAGAACCGTGAATAACGGAGTGAAATAGATCCTGAAACCATACGCTTACAAGCGGTCGGAGCCCTTTCGTGGGGTGACGGCGTGCCTTTTGCATAATGAGCCTACGAGTTAACGTTGCTGGCAAGGATAAGTGGTTAAGCCACGGATCCGTAGCGAAAGCGAGTCTGAATAGGGCGCTTTAGTCAGTAGTGTTAGACGCGAAACCGTGTGATCTACCCATGGGCAGGATGAAGCGCTGGTAACACAGTGTGGAGGTCCGAACCGGTTGACGTTGAAAAGTCTTCGGATGACCTGTGGGTAGGGGTGAAAGGCCAATCAAACTCGGAAATAGCTCGTACTCCCCGAAATGCATTTAGGTGCAGCGTTATGCGTAAAGTTATATAGAGGTAGAGCTACTGATTGGATGCGGGGGCTTCACCGCCTACCAATTCCTGACAAACTCCGAATGCTATATAATGTTTCATAACAGTGAGGGCTTGGGTGCTAAGGTCCAAGTCCGAGAGGGAAAGAACCCAGACCATCAGCTAAGGTCCCCAAATATATACTAAGTTGAAAGAACGAGGTTTGTCTGCATAGACAGCTAGGATGTTGGCTTGGAAGCAGCCATTCATTTAAAGAGTGCGTAACAGCTCACTAGTCGAGCGGACGAGCATGGATAATAATCGGGCATAAGTATATTACCGAAGCTATGGATTTAGAGTTTACTCTAAGTGGTAGGGGAGCATTCTAACAGGGTAGAAGGTGTGTCGTAAGGCATGCTGGACTGGTTAGAAAAGAAAATGTAGGCATAAGTAACGATAATGCGGGCGAGAAACCCGCACACCGAAAGACTAAGGTTTCCACAGCTATGCTAATCAGCTGTGGGTTAGTCGGGACCTAAGGCGAACCCGAAAGGGACAGTCGATGGACAACGGGTTAATATTCCCGTACTAGTTATTACTGTGATGGGGTGACGGAGTGATGAAAGCGCCGCGAACTGACGGAATAGTTCGTTGAAGTACCTACCTATAAGACCCGCAGGCAAATCCACGGGTTTTGGGGAAATACGATAGTACTCGGAGTCTTCGGACAAAGAGATAGTGCGCCTAAGGGCTTCCAAGAAAAACCTCTAAACTTCAGGTAATAAGTACCCGTACCGCAAACCGACACAGGTAGTCGAGGAGAGAATCCTAAGGTGCTCGAGAGATTCATGGCTAAGGAATTAGGCAAAATAGACCCGTAACTTCGGGAGAAGGGTCGCCAGCAGCAATGCTGGCCGCAGTGAAGAGGTCCAGGCGACTGTTTATCAAAAACACAGGGCTCTGCAAAATCGTAAGATGAAGTATAGGGCCTGACACCTGCCCGGTGCTGGAAGGTTAAGTGGAGATGTTATCTTCGGAGAAGCATTGAAATGAAGCCCCAGTAAACGGCGGCCGTAACTATAACGGTCCTAAGGTAGCGAAATTCCTTGTCGGGTAAGTTCCGACCTGCACGAATGGTGTAACGATCTGGACACTGTCTCAGCCATGAGCTCGGTGAAATTGTAGTAGCGGTGAAGATGCCGCTTACCCGCAGTGGGACGAAAAGACCCTGTGCACCTTTACTATAGCTTAGTATTGACCTTGGATAAATGATGTGTAGGATAGGTTGGAGACTGTGAAGTGGCGTCGCTAGGCGTTGTGGAGTCATTGTTGAAATACAACCCTTTGTTTATCTGAGGCCTAACCCCGTAATGCGGGGGACATTGCTTGGTGGGTAGTTTGACTGGGGTGGTCGCCTCCAAAAGAGTAACGGAGGCTTCTAAAGGTTCCCTCAGTACGCTTGGTAACCGTGCGTAGAGTGCAATGGCATAAGGGAGCTTGACTGAGAGACATACAGGTCGATCAGGTACGAAAGTAGAGCATAGTGATCCGGTGGTTCCGCATGGAAGGGCCATCGCTCAAAGGATAAAAGGTACGCCGGGGATAACAGGCTGATCTCCCCCAAGAGCTCATATCGACGGGGGGGTTTGGCACCTCGATGTCGGCTCGTCACATCCTGGGGCTGGAGAAGGTCCCAAGGGTTGGGCTGTTCGCCCATTAAAGTGGCACGCGAGCTGGGTTCAGAACGTCGTGAGACAGTTCGGTCTCTATCTACTGTGGGCGCAAGAAATTTGAGTGGATCTGATTCTAGTACGAGAGGACCGAATTGGACAAACCTCTAGTGTATCTGTTGTCACGCCAGTGGCATCGCAGAGTAGCTACGTTTGGAAGGGATAAGCGCTGAAAGCATATAAGCGCGAAACCCACCACAAGATGAGATTTCTTTTAAGGGTCGTGGGAGATGACCACGTTGATAGGCTATAGATGTAAAGGCAGTAATGTCATAGTCGAGTAGTACTAATAACCCGTAAGCTTATGTACGCTTTTCTCTCCCGTCCAAAAGACGGGAGAGAAGAAACTTTCTAATAAAAAAACTTTTTCTTTATCTCAGTATGTTAAGATATTATGTGATTGATGTTTATAATACAATGTAAACAACATTACAGTAATTGCCCAAAGCAATTATAACCTCTTAAGGTGGTTATTGCGGCGGGGCTCACCTCTTCCCATCCCGAACAGAGTAGTTAAGCCCGCCTGCGCAGATGGTACTGCAGTTATGTGGGAGAGTATGTCGTCGCCTTTCTTTGAAGAATCCTCATCATTCAATTGATGAGGATTTTTTTTTGTTTTAATGGTAAGAAGTGTCTGGGTATTGCCGGATCAATCCCAAAACCTGTAGAGTAGATAAATTAAGAACATAAATTAGTGAGTCTAAATAGGAAGAATTCTATATTTCTTACGCCTCTAAATTTACCTCTGAACGTATTTATTTGCGCATTGAATGATTCCTGAGGCATTGGTGCTTCGATTATCAAAATACTGCTAAATAGTTTTGTAATTGATAGATTATGGTTCTTGGGATACTATTGAAAGCATTAAATCCTGATTGAGTCACTTTTTCGGGTCTTTTACCTAGTTTAGTGTATGCGTATATTTTATTATTGGTGTTTTGAAATATATTTGATTATTCCGATGATACTTGGTATGCAAATTTTAAATCAGGATAAATTTTAAATAGTATTTTAGCTCTTTCTTTTTGATTTTCAGTCCTGTGATTTTCTCTTTTAGTGAGTAAGTATCTCCTCCTAGCAAGAAGTTGGCTTTTAAAAAAGAGGTGAATTATTGGGTTACACAGATGCATTCGGCTACTGTATTCAAGTCTCTAACTACAACTTTGTTAGTGGTAAAATCATTTCTTCTTCTTCTTTTTCAGTGAAGAAAAACTTTGTGTTCTAGAATTAGACAATCTTGAACTGCAATACTATAAAAAAACCTTTTGATTGTAATTTATCTCTTTAATGCTCAGTTGATGGTTTGTTGATCTCTTACAAATAGCCATGTAATGTACTTTGATTTTGTTACACCGATTTAAGCTTAAAATAGCTAATATTGTAATCCGGTAATAAGAGACATGAGTTATTGATAGTAATGTCATTAGTTATGCCTGTAATCCCAATGAGGTGAAAAACTTTTTTTTTGAGTAGCTTCTTTTTAATAATTCCACTCTATTTTGCCACTCAAGTTGACCAGCTATTTTTGACCAACACTGTTACTTTATTTGTTGGGATTTCCAATGCCAGTTGAAAGCATTTTGAATTGCTGCTATAATACCAGCTTCCATTCTTTTGTCACTAACATTTAGATTACATTGATTTTTTAAAGCACTTTTATTAAACCTATTATATTTTTTGCGGTGTGCTATGCTTTGGATTTTTTGAATCTATATTTACAGACCTTGTTAGTGTTACCACTCCCTGTTGTACCATTACTCCACTTTCGGCAGCCTGCAAAAGAGGTTCCCAGTTGATTGCATCGACGACATTTTTCTGCAGTTCTTCATTGCTTTTCATTTTGTAGCTTTTTTAGTTAATGATTAACTGTAAAGATGTACTACAACCATTTGGCCTGGAATGACCTTGCTTATTTAAAAAAGTAATTTTTATTATTTTGCGAATTGTTCAGTAATTCAAGCCCGTATTTGGCTGTAAAGTTATCTGTTTTGTCAAATGAATTGAAAATAGTAAGAACCGAACCCAATATACAAACCTATAATACTCTTACTAGAGGAAGGGATTTGTTTCGTGTAGAATAACATAGATAGATAAATTCTTTGAACTGAAAAGACGTTATAAAAAGCTCTCTAAAAAATCTTACATAAATAAGAAAAATTTTCTAGGCAGAATTAACTAGTCTTTTATCTAGGCTATCATATTTAAAATTGGGTGTTTAAAAAAATATTATTTGGTTAGGACCTGATTTTAAAGATTATCAGGTGAAGTTTCTTCTCTTGACACAAACAATATTTAGCTTATTATTTATTTTTAGTAAACTAGTTTTACAAATTTGCACCATTATTAGGAATCAAAGAATGATAGCAATCATTTGAATCACTGATATGCAACACTTATCTAAGGTCGATCAATAATTGTGACGAGTAACACTATTGAGAATAATAGCGCATATTTTAGAATTACTAATTATAACGCAACTTTGCAGGTGTTAATAGATTAAATTTTGCCGACTTTGGCCCTAGTCAGTTGCGGACAATCGATTTACAATCTAAAAAATCGATTTACTGGAAACCTTGATATTGGCCTCACGCCAGTGGGAGTGTCTGAAGCAAAGATTATAGGGAAAAAACTAGAGAATATCATTTTGATATAACGTATGCTTCAACGCTTACAAAGGCACAACGTACGTTGCAAATCATTCTATAAATAATTTGACTAACGAAGATTTCGATTAAAAAAAATGGTGCTTAGAATGAAAGGATTTATGGCAAAATTAAAGGTCTTAACAAAGATGACACCATTAAGTAATTTCGTACTGACTAAGTAGGAATTTGATGCAGAAGATATGCTGTAGCGCCACTAAACGGAGAAGGTCTAGCTGTAACCTTTAAAAGAACGGATTCCTATTATAAATTTGAAATCGAACCGAAGCTAAGAAAGGGATAAAACATCTTGATCGCTGCTCCTGGCGATAGCTTGAGAGCGTTGATGATGTACTTAGAAGAAATAAGCCCACAGGATATTAAAAAAATCAATATCCTTACTGGTTACTTAGAAAATATTCCTTTGACACTCAATTGAAAAACTTATCTGTCCAATATTTATGAAATTATAATTGCTACCCATTGTCTTCTTCTAGATCATTATGGGCATCGCCACCCAAACTATAACCGTTATTCTCTTCATCTTCACTGCCTGTATTTTCCATTGCATCATCTAGTTCTGATCCAGGAACATCTAAGTCAGAACCTGAAACATCCTCTCTGAAATTTTTTTCATTCCATTTGGATTCCGATTTCTTCATAAAAGGCTTCTTTTTTAAGACATCTTCAGGATCTATGTCCTTGGATTCAGTAAGCTTAGCATAGATGTCCTCGCTTGGGGGGTAATTTAATGCAGCTAATTTTTCACCCTCTATTTTTGAAGATGTTAGATTTTTTTTATTGGTTTTCATACTGTTGAAATTTATGACTTAATTATAATTTTTTTGTTTTTTGATTTGCACTTGTAATCTATGGCTTGTCAATACTTTTCTTTATTTGTTCGTATTCTTTTAAACTAATAGTGCATGAAGCAAATCTTTTTTTAAGGATCTCTAGTGGCTTATCTATAGGGTTTCTTTGTCTAGGGATGGTATAAGGGATGACAAAATCCTAAAAAAAGTATTAACCATAATACCCACCAATAAAAATCATTCCTGCGTAATAGTGATCGTAATGCATGTTACTTGTTTTAAAATTGCTATTACATTGTATCTTTATGTTGTAATTCCCACAGCTATATTGTGGCGGTTTTTGTGATGATGTTTTTTAATTTCAGTGACAGATTGCGGTCTGTATTTTTCTACAGTTAATCGAGCCATCAAATAGCTTACGGTAGATTCAGCTCCTTGATTAAGATTGATATACTTATCTTCTAAACCGTCATAACAACCACCAGTGCATGGATTGTAAATAATCTGATGCAGATGATTATTTCCAAGAAACCAACTAAAGGCTATTTCCATCTTTTGCTGATAAGAATTATTTTTAAAAGTATCATAAAATTTGGCTAGAGCCAAAATAGTATAGGCTACATCAATGGGTTGTTCCCCTCCAATGACGTCCATATATACTGCTTTATCATTATGTAACCATCCCTTATTAGAAATGACCTTAATACTATTTTTTGTAAATATTTTTGAAAGTAAAAAATCGAATGATTCGTTTGCTACTTCTTTGTAAGTCATTTCGCTGGTAGTCAAATACGCGCAAAGCATAGCTTCAGGTAAAATACTGTTACCATAGGTCATATAACTCTCAAACCAATGCCAGCTTCCTTTTGATTCGTGTCTGTACATTTGTAATAATCGGTTTGCTAATACTTTGATTAACATTTTGTTTTCGACAAGCATCTCTTTTTTACCACCATAATAGATTCCTTTTATTGTAAAAGCCATCGCCCTTGTAGAATGCATTTGAACTGCACTTGTTAAAGCAGACTGCATTGTTTTCCTCGCTTTTGAGATTAGTATTTCGGGTAATATATCACTCAAAGAAATCATGAACCCTAGAGCCCATATTGCTCGTCCGTTGGAATCTTCTAAATTTTCGCTGTTCTGTTTGGTAAATTTTTTAGCCTCATTCACATAGTTTAAAAATGTGCCGTTTTCTTGTTGACAAAAGTGAATAAACTGATAATATTGATCAATATAAGTTAAGTCGTCAAGATTATTGGTCAATTCAAAATGTTGGCAAATAGCTACTAAAGCACGTGCATTATCATCGAGAGTATATTCGCTTTTTAAATTGGGTTTATTGATTATCGAAAATTGGATCATTGCAAATGACGTTGTCAATTCTTTCAAATGGTTTAAGTTTATTGCAGGTTTTATATAATTTACTTTTAACTTTTTGTTCAGAAACCTTTTAAATAATGTAGCATGTGCAATTGCTGAATTTTCCCAAGCTGTTGGTGCCATTTTGTGAATACCATTATTTGAAATTTCCTTACACAATTGCGGATTATCCAACAGTAATGTAACTTGCGTTGCTAGTTGTTCTGAGTTTTCAAAGTCAATCGTAATTCCCCCCTTGTTTTGTACTATTTCAGTTGCATGCGGTATTGGGGTAGAGATTACCGGGCAGCCACAACTTATAGCATATGAAAATGTACCGCTTACCGCTTGATTAGGGTCTTTCGAAGTAAAAAGATAAATATCAGTAAGTTGTAAATAGTCCAATAATTCTTCAAGTGGTAAAAATGAATTGATAAATTTCACGTGGTCTTGTAAACCTAGTGTTTCAATTTTTTGTTCTAAACTGTGGCGGTATTTTTCGCCTTCTTCTAAAACTACTGATGGATGAGTTTTACCAATTATCAAGAACAAAACGTCTGGGTTTTTTTCAATAATGGCAGGCATTGCGTCTAATGTTGTTTCGATTGATTTTCCGGAACTCAGTAAACCAAATGTGGAAATTACTTTCCTGCCTAACAAATTGTATTTTTCTTTTAAAACTTCTTTATCGGTATGTTTCACTAAATGTGTGCCGTGCGGGATAACAGAGATTTTCTCCATTGTAATTCCGTAATCCTGATGTAGTAATTTGGCAGAATTATTGGTCATTACTATAAAGGAATCAACATTAGCATTTATTTGTGCAATGTTTTTTTTTAATAGTGAATCAGGATTTGGTAAAACAGTATGAAAAACAATGATGATACTTTTTTTGGTAGCCTTTAAAAATTGAACAAAATCAGTTTCATTAGTTTTGAATAGGCCAAATTCATGCTGAATCAGAACTAATTCTAGAGATGTGTTACTATTTATTTCTTCTGCTAGTTCACAATACGAATTTTCATTATCTGTTTCTAAGATAGATACAACCTCTTTTCCATAGTTGTATTTGTGGTTTTTCGTTTCTAATGCTGCAATTTTTATATCAAATGTATTTTCAAATTTGTTGTTTAATGCTAAAATTAAATCTTGTGAATAGGTAGCAATACCACATTCGCGTGGCGGATAGGAAGTAATAATTAAAATTTCGGACCTATTACTATTTTTCTTTTTTTGTTCTGGAGTCTTAATTGAGCTGAAAACGGTTTCGTTTATAGCTACATATCCATCTTTGTGATTTGACCTTACATTATTTATCATCTTGTTTTTTATAAAGCATTAATTCATTTATTAATTTTGATAAGGAAACAGAGGCACAGGCGATTCTTTCGTCTGCAGCTCCATAATAGATATATAGAGTGTCGTTAAATACGGCTGATCCCGTAGGAAAGCACACATTATTAACTTCGCCTTTCAGTTCCCAATTTAGTTCTGGTTTAAACAGCGGATATGGGAGTCGTGAAATTTCTTTTTGTGGATTTTCAAGATCAAGCAAAGCCGCACATGCTGAATAAACATAACCATTAAGGCTATCTTTTACACCATGGTATATTAACAGCCAGCCTTGATCAGTTTCAATTGGAGGACATCCACCTCCGACATAACTAATTTCATGGTCAAATTTTGAAGTAAGAACTACATGGTCATTAAAATGGCTCAAGTAATCTTTATAGAACACATCTGTCAAATCTTTCAAATCATCTACACCTACAACAATCTGAACTTCAGGTCTTATTCGGTGTAGGAAGTAAAATTTACCTCTTATTTTTCTGGGAAAAAAAATAACATTTTTGTCCCAAACGAGATATTTTTTTTTGTCTTTCTCTAAAGTTCCTGTGTGCTCGTTGTAGCGAAAATATTTAGTATTGATGGGGCTTTCTTCTTCTGCAAATTGATCAAATTCTGCAAAAGTGATTTGAGGTACAATTACTCCTTTTTTTTCAAAATGTACAAGATCTTTTGAAACGGCAAGACATCCTAAGGCATTGATTCCATCAAAACCGGTATAGGTCAAATAGTAGAGGTCTTCAATTTTTACAATTCTAGGATCCTCCATTCCGTGGCTTTCATAATCAAATTCAGGAACGATAAGTGATTTTTTATTTCTGTCTACCAACAATAAAGGACCTTCTAGCATACAATATCCTATGGATGAATGGTTGCCTTCCCTGACAGCACGATAAAAGAGATGGACAAAATTACCTTCCTTTATAGCAGCAGGGTTCAGTACACCTTCATTTTCAAATGGAAGTATGGTTTTTGTTAGTAGTACACCTTCTTTTTTGACTTGTATCATTTTTCCTTGTTTTTTTATATTTTATGCTTGTTTTAAACTTTTTATAAAACGAACGATCACGGAATTGTTACCTATTTTTTGCCTTTTAAGGTTTCAAGAAGCAATTTTGCCGTTGCTGCTGATGAGGCTTGATTTTGTCCAGTAATTAGCAATCCGTCTTGTTTTACATAGGATTCCAAACTGTTACCTTTGCTGTAATGAGCACCGTTTTTAATCAGTTCATCTTCAAGTAAAAATGGCACTACCTTTGTTAATTTCAACGCTTCCTCTTCGGTATTAGAAAAGCCAGTAAGTTGTTTTCCTTTGACCAAAGGTTCGCCATTTTTTGCTTTTACATTGACTAAAGCAGCAGGAGAATGGCATACGAAAGCGATTGGCTTTTGATGGTTATAGAATCCTTTAATAAGATTGATAGAATTTTCATCAGTTGCTAAATCCCAAAGCGGACCATGACCGCCAGGGTAAAAAACGGCATCATAATCCTCTTGATTTATAGCGCTTAGTTTTAATGAATGTGATACAAGGTCTATGGCAATAGGGTCTTTATAGAATCTTTTGGTGTCCGCAGTTTGCGCATCTTCGGCTTCGCTTTTTGGATCAACAGGCGGTTGACCACCTTTTGGTGAGGCAATGGTTATTGTTGCTCCCGCATCTAAAAAGACAAAATAGGGTGCAGCAAATTCTTCAACCCAAAACCCGGTTTTTTCACCACTTGTTCCTAAATCTGCATGTGAGGTAAGTACGATTAGTATTTTCATATCAGTTGTTTTTTTATTTTTTATTTGAAAAAAGAGATTTGTTTGTGAGCTTTTCTTGTTCAGTTTTTAACTTTTTTTACAGTTGTATTCATGTTTATTGGCGCATTTGGCGCTTCAAATACAAGGAACTAAAAAAAAAATTTTCAGAGTAAGGATGTTTAATTTATAGTTATTTATTCGGCTTTTCTTAAAAGAGACTTTTCATTAATTATAGGAGCAAGATTTAACTTAAAAGCACTTGGTTTAAATCACGATTAACATACTTTTAAAAGTATTTCCAGATAATGCTAAAAACTATTTATTACTCATTTACGTTAATATGTTTGAAATATTCTCTAATAAATTCCTGTTGCTAATTATCGGGCTGGTTATCAGTATCGATACTTTCTGTTTTTATATTGTCAAAATGATGCTTTTCTATTAAAAAATTAAGTAGTTCCGACTTTGTATTGGTTGGACCAAAAAAGTAAAACTTCCTCAAAATCTTCAATTATGCTCGCTAACTTTTATAGTAATAATTCTGTTTTTGCTATTGTTGTTTGTTGTGCATTTCGCTTTCACTTGTTGCAAGGTTTCCTGTTTGTCTTGAACATCAAAATGAAGTAAAATTGCTTCTGTAGCCTTAAGCCAATCAGTGAAGTCTATGATTTCTGCATCAGCGCGATTCATACAAATGCATAGTTTTTAAATTATTTTCATTTGGTATTATTTAGTCTTCTTCAATTAATAATTAATTATCAACATTTATAACTACTGTTGCTTTCCACGTTATACGGCCAGCAAGCTCTTTCTGATGGGAATAATCAACAGTTCCTTTTAAGACTATATTGTATTTAGAAATTACTACTTCAATTTTTTTTACAATCTAAATTGCGATTGTTTTGTAGTGTTACCTGGAGAGTTAGTTTATCTATTTGACCTTTATTTTGAGATTTTATAGAGATAGCATTACGTGTGCCTTTTACACCAATTAGGTTAGTTATTATTACTTTAGCGGCTTCTTTTTGATAGTTCCATTCTATTTCTCCTGAAAGGGTGACCTATCCATTGATCACCTTGACTTTAATGGTATCGTTTAATGTATTCCAATTCCATCTGAAAATCATTAGTATTTCATTAGTAATTTCATTATATTTTTTCTCTTCCCTTCCGTTTAATAGGAGAACAATTTCATTACTTGTTGATTTTACACCTATAACCTCTCTTGCTATATTTTAGGCTTTTATTTACGTTGTATAATGCTCAACTATATCACTAAGCATTATTATATCATTATTTGGAACCACTACTATTTTACAATAATAAATAGCTGATGCTTGCTGTAAGCTATGTATTACATGCTCTTGTAAAATTCCATCAGTTTTCATTTTTTCTATATTGTGCTTTTAAATGTTTTATCATTCTTTGCTAAGGCAAAGTTGGAATAAATAGCAGGAGAAAGAAATGAGCTAGAGTGGTACTTTATATGATTCATATCACTTATTATCACTATTAAAGGAGTGAATTTTACAATATATAACCCTTATCGTGAAAGTATTTAGGGGCTGGTTTAGGTTATCTTTACAAGTAAACAACGCTCATTGGATATACAAGTTATGGAAAACGCTACCTTACTACATGCCCTCGTATACAATGCCATTGACGGCATAATAATTATGGATGATGTTGGAATTATAGAAAGCATTAATCCAGTGGCATGCAAACTATTTGCTTATACAGAGCAAGAAGTTTTAGGAAACAATATCTCAATGCTAATGCCTAATCGAGATAAAGAATCAAACGATTACTACCTTCAGCATTATAAAAGTACCGATCAAGCTCAGATCATAGGCATTGGAAGGGAACTCATAGGAAGAACTAAAGAGGGATACCAATTTCCTTTTAAACTTGGTGTAAGTGAAGTAAAGTATGCTGGAAGAAGAATTTATGCCGGATTTATACATGATCTTACAAAACAAAAAAAAGATGAGATACGTTTGAAAAATTACGCATCTCATTTGGAAGAGCTTGTTGAGCAACGTACAAAGACCTTGAAAGAAACTATTAAAGCACTTGAAAAATCAAAAGAAAAAGTGAGTATAACTTTAGAAAAAGAAAAGGCGCTGAGTAAATTAAAAAACCGTTTTTTATCAATGGCTTCTCATGAGTTCCGTACACCATTGAGTACAGCACAATTATCAGCTTCACTTATTGAAAAATATGCAGAACCATTAGAAAACCCCAATATCGTTAAACATGCAGGAAAAATAATTAATGCTGTAACAAATTTGACTACCGTGCTAAATGATTTTTTGTACATAGAAAAATTAGAAGTAGGTAAGGTAAAGGCAAATCTAACTTGTTTTGATTTGGAGCAATTAGCCCAAGAAATTACAGAAGAGATGCAATTATTGTCAAAAGGAGAACAGCAAATTCACTTTGCACATTATGGTGTTCAAAAGCGAATCAAATTGGACCAAAATTTAATTAAGAATAGTGTTATTAATTTAATTACTAATGCTATAAAATATTCTAGTGATACCTCTAGAATAGATTTTACAACCGAAATCAATGATACGCATTGTATCATTAAGGTAAAAGATGAAGGAATAGGTATTCCTGAAAAAGACCAAAAGCATTTATTTAAGCCTTTCTTTAGAGCACATAATACGGGAAACATTCCCGGAACCGGACTTGGTTTAAATATTGTCGCCCGGTACATAGCTCTTATGGAGGGAGAAATTTCTTATAGTAGTGTTATAGATAAAGGAACATTATTTACGTTAACATTTTCAAATACATGAGCAAAATACTAGTAATAGAAGATAATAAAGAAATAAGGGATAATATAGTTGAAATACTTGAATTAGCCAATTATGAAGTTACCGTAGGTAAAAACGGCAAACAAGGTCTTGAAATTGCTATGACAGATATACCAGATATTATTTTATGTGATATTATGATGCCCGACCTGGATGGTTATGATGTATTATACCTTATTAATAAAAATGCTGAAACATCCAATATTCCTTTTATTTTTATTACTTCTAAATCGGAACGACTTGATTTACGTAAAGGAATGGAAATGGGCGCCGATGATTACCTTACCAAGCCATTTGGAAGATTAGAACTCTTAAATGCAATCGAAATCAGATTAAAGAAAAAAGACTTGCAGCATGATTTTTATAGCAGATCGCTAGAACAACTCGATAATCTAATTCCTAAAAACGAAGGATTGATTGAATTAAAAAAAATCATTGCCGAACGTAAAAGTAGGTTATTCAAGAAGAATCAAGTGGTATATTATGAAGGGGATAGTGCTACAGGTATTTATTTAGTGCTTTCAGGGAAAATTAAGACGATAAAGATGACTGAGGAAGGACGTGAACTAATGACGGGTATTTACCAGACAGAAGATTTTTTTGGGAATAATGTTATCCTTTGCAATAAACCATACGATGATACTGCAACTGCTTTAGAAGACAGTTCTTTATTCTTTTTTCCTAAATCACAGTTTGATGAGTTATTACGGCTTTATCCAGATGTTTCAGGAAAGTTTCTTGAAATTCTATCCAATGAAATCCGTAATAAAGATGCTTACCTCTTGCAACTCGCCTATCAATCAGTACGGAAAAGAATTGCAGAAGCGATACTACGTATGTTTAAAAAAAGCAACAGTGCAATTGACAGTGTTAGTATCAGCAGGGATGATCTTGCTGCATTGTCCGGAACAGCCATTGAAACGGTTAGCCGCACACTTACAGAATTTAAAAATGAAGGTCTAATTGAAAAAAAAGGGCGTTTGTTAAAAATCCTGAATCATGATAAAATTAGTAAAATGATAAATTAGGATCTGGAAGCTCGTACTGCAGGGTACTTTTCTTTCAGGTAGTTCCCTTTTTTCTAAAATTAATTTTAGGATAATAAATCCTATCATTCCTGCTGCTATTGCGCAAATTCCGGTGCTTTTAATTACCTAATTTCAATTCAAAATGGCTACTACATTTTTTACTAAAAATTACTCTTTTTCATTTGTTAATTAGTATTCAAATATTCTTCAATATTACCCTTTATTTATCCCTCTTTTTTTTCTCAAAGATTCTTTGGATATGCAAATGAAAACTGCACATTAAGTTAGGCTATATTTTTGTAATTAATTTGATCGTTAAATTCTTCAATAGTTGTATCATTCAAAGCAGAGTGCATTCTTTTTCCGTTATGTCAAATTTCAAAATATTGCTTCACAGTTCGCTATCGCTCGGGTATTGAAATTTTATAACCAATACTCCGAAGTGCTATTGTTATTATAGGACTTCGGTATCGTTGCTGGCTTGCAGTGATTGTTGTTTTTTGCATCGGTAACATCTGCCATTCCTCACTTGAAACACTTTCACTTTTTTTTAATTGGTTATAGTTGTTCATTGTTTTGAATGAAACTATAAATCATCGAGCGCTCTTAGAAAAAAGGGCAATTTCTTTTTTAATGTATCTCAATATAAATCAGCGTTTTGAGTCTTTTTTCCAATTCGTTAATTTTTCTAGTTCGGGACTTGGTTTTAAATTTCCTTTTCCAGGAAAGCTCCTTTCTCGAAACATCTCGAATTTTTTGCGCCAATTATACAACTAAGGTACCGTTACTCTTTAAAAGCTAAGATTATTTGTTAACTCTGTTTGATTGCTAAGTTAGCATGTCCGCATAGGAAATCTATGCTTCTTCCATAGTGTGATACACGTTCATTACATCATCATCTTCCTCCAGTTTTTCAATTAGCTTTTCGATGTCAGCCATTTCTGCTTCTGATAATTTCTTTGTGATCTGCGGAATTCTTTCAAATCCAGAAGAAAGAATTTCCAATCCTCTGTTTTCTAATTCTTTCTGGATGGTTCCAAAACTTCCAAAAGGAGCGTAAATCAATATACCGTCTTCGTCTTCAAAAACTTCCTCAGCACCAAAATCGATTAATTCTAACTCCAATTCTTCAGGATCAATTCCGTTTGCAGGAATTCTAAAGTTGCAGGTGTGATCAAACATAAATTCTACAGAACCTTGCGTTCCCATAGTTCCATTACATTTGTTAAAATAACTTCTAACATTAGCTACCGTTCTGTTATTATTATCAGTTGCAGTTTCAACCAGAATCGCGATTCCATGAGGCGCATATCCTTCAAATAATACTTCTTTATAATTGGCTGTGTCTTTATCAGTTGCTTTTTTAATGGCGCGTTCCACATTTTCTTTCGGCATATTTACGGCCTTAGAGTTTTGGATAACGGCTCTTAATCTGGAATTGGCATCAGGATTTGGTCCACCTTCCTTTACAGCCATTACAATATCTTTTCCAATTCTGGTAAATGCTTTGGCCATTGCTGACCAACGTTTCATTTTTCTTCCTTTTCTAAACTCGAACGCTCTTCCCATTTTATTTCTTATTTTGAACTGCAAAAATACAGTTATTAGTTATTTTTTCAAATATTTTTGTTAATCAATTGGAACGTGTTTCGAAATAAAATTTGTTCCGGTTGTATTCCAGTTATTGATAGCGTTGGAGCGCTCTGTATTGAACTTTGTATTCAGTTTGTTGTAAGTTCCTAGTTCTTTATTCAAAATGTTTACGAGCAAATTAAAATTATCAATTTCTGCTTTAGATCTTGCATTTGCGGCTTTGTCGTCCATAATTTTTTTGCTTTCCTGAAATTTTTGGTTCAGCATCATAAAAGCAACAACTCCCGGTACAAATTCTAACGCTTCTTTTTTACTGAATTCCAATACTTTTTTGGTAGCATTTACAAGCATTAAATCGTTTTTATAAGGTTGAAATGTCTTTAGTTTTTCAAAACCCTCATTCGAATATTGTTCCAGAGCATTGCTGTTTTGTTGAATTGCATTCAAATTGTTATCAGCAATTGCTTTCATCAATACCGATTCTGTGAAATTCACTTTAAAAAAGATTAGATATAATTGGGTGTGATTTTCAAAAACCTCGTTAGATATTTTCATTTTCTTACCCAATTCACTTTTATCTTCCCCAATTTGAATCCCATATTTAGTCGCAAATCTTTTTTGGTTGGCATTCAATTTATCGATTTCTTCATTAATTTTAGTATTGACAAGATCTCTTGCCATAATAAATGCTTCCATAAAGTCATAGGATTGCTCTGCAACTTCCTGCATGTTTATTATTTTCTCATATTCCTGATTGATTTGCTTTTCAGAAATTGCGAGATAGGCTAGGAGCTGGTTTTTATATTCCACATCACCTTTGTAACCATCTTTCAGTCCCTCTATTTTTTTAGTTGCAGTCTGTATGCTTTTCACCAACGTTTTTCGTGTCAGATCAATTTTTCGGGCATTCTTGCTGTGTGCCACTGCCGAAGTGTATTTCCAAGTTGTGCGGGAAATAATATCAGTTTCCTTGCTGATATAATTCAAATAGTCAACAGGTGTTCTGAATTCCTGAGCATTAGTAAACGTTGTAACGAGCAAAAGTAAGAGCAGGGTAAAGGTTGATTTCATATTTTAGGGTTGACTTATTTGATTAGAGTTCTGTAATCATTCAGTATTGCAATTGCTTCTTCTAAATACGGACTGTTTTTTAAATTTTTAATTTTGTAAGTATTACTTTCTTGCTGAAAAGTATCGAATTTTAAATTCTCTACATCATAGGAAGTATTCGAAAGAGTAAAATCACTTTCACTTTCTACTATTTTTTTGACTTTCCCCCATAGGGAGTCAATTTCATGTACATCATCAAACACATCTTTAAAAACTAATCGTGTTGGTTTTTTAGGATTGTTATAAAGTGCATTAATCTGTTCATTTGCTGTATTAATTTCATTGAAACGAACATTTGCTTTTACTCTTTTTTTGCTTAATGCTGTTAGTTGTGGGAAATAAGTTCGTGGCAAAGGACTGAATCTCGCCTTGGTAGTAATGTTATCATTTTTCAAAGCTGTTTTATAACTGTCTTCACGAGGAGTAATACTGTCAAATAAAATCGGTAGCGCAATATCTGGTATAATTCCTTGTATTTGATGGCTTTTGCCGGAAACTCTGTAGAATTTTTCAATTGTTACTTTTACAAAATCCTGTTGGTTTTTTTCGTCCAAAGGCAAAATAGCCTGCATCGTAGCTTTTCCTAACGAAGTGCTCCCGATAATCATTCCGCGGTTGTAATCTTGAATAGCAGCTGCAAAAAACTCGCTTGCTGAAGCGGAATTCCCATTTATCAGCACTACCAAAGGACCATTGTAAACGCTGCCACGATTAAAATCCTTCAAGATAGTTTGCTGGTCTTTGCTGTCTACTAAAACCGATAAAGGACCTATGTCGATAAACATTCCCGCTAATTTAATCGCTTCCTGAATAGCGCCACCACCATTATTCTGGAGGTCAATCACTAATCCTTTAATGTTGTCTTTTTGAAGTTTTACAATTTCTTTGGCAACATCATCAGCGCATCCTTGAACGGAATTTCCATCAAAATTCGAATAAAAACTGGGAATATTGATATAACCTATTTTAGCTTCTTTTTCGGCAATAAAACTATACACTACATTATTTGTCGCTTTCATTACTAGCTTTCGAAGAAATACAATCATGACAGCTCCGTTTTTTTTCTGAATGGTTAATTCTATATTAGTATTGGAATCTAAAAAAATTAATTCTCCAATTTTTTCAATGGAAGAACAGGAAACGGTATAGCTAATGCCTTTGGTATTGGAAACGGCCAGAATGGTGTCATCTTTTTCAAACTTACCAGTCTTTGCAGCGGGACCGCCCGGAACTATTTCCTGCACAACGATTTCTTCTTTTTCATTAAAACCTACATTTAGGCCTAATGATAGCGTGCTGGTAGACAAACCCGACATGAAGCTTGATTTTGCAGCTAAAGAAAAATAATTCGAATGTGGGTCAAAATAGGTACAAAACAAATTCAAAAAAGTATTCTGTAAATCACTTTCTATTCGGCCTTTAGTCTCTAAAATACTGTTTACCTGACACAAATTAGCATCAAATAACTTTATTTTAGTTGTTTTTTCGAGAGTGGAGAAATTTTGATTTAACGAATCTAAATTTGAACTTAGCTTTGAAATATCTTCCAGGATATCATACCGAATTCTCTTTTTCCAAACACGTTCTAAATTTGTTGCAACTAAATCAAAAGGAAATTTTTTCTTCGAAAATTTTACAGAATCATTTGACTTGTAATCAAATGGTTCTTTTTGTATTTTCTCTAAAACTTTCTTTTTTCTGTTTAAAGCCAAAGTGTATGCAGCAACAAAATCATTCATAAACGAACAATTGTTTTGCAATAAGTAATTGTCCAGTTGGAGTCTGTGTTCGCAAAGTTTTTCATATTCAATTTTGGTGAATAAGTTTCGGTTCGAATCCAAAGCATCCAAAAAACTATCAAAAACAAAAACCGATAAACTGTCGTCTATCGGTTTTGGTTGATAATGTTCACGTTGTAATAATGCGTTTATTTTAGAAAGTGTTTCACAAGTTTTTGCGTCATTTTGACCAAAAAGTGAAAATGTAGTAAGCAAAAATGCTAGTGAAAGTTTGTTCATTTATTTTTATTTCTTGTAAAAAGGTAATTTTACCACTTTGGCAGGAACATCATTTTTACGGATTCGGATGAAGATATCGCTTTCTAAAGCGCTGTTTTCAACAGTTACATAACCCATTCCAATTCCTTTATTCATCGATGGCGACATGGTTCCCGAAGTTACAATCCCGATCACCTTTCCTGAAGCATTTACAATTTCGTAATCGTGTCTTGGCACCGCACGTTCTTGCATTTCAAAAGCAACTAGTTTTCTGGTAACTCCTGCTTCTTTTTGTTTTTTTAGATTTTCAGAATTAGTAAATTCTTTTGTGAATTTTGTGATCCATCCCAATCCAGCTTCTAGTGGGGAAGTAGTGTCGTTGATGTCATTTCCGTATAAACAAAAGCCCATTTCCAATCGCAACGTGTCACGAGCCGCAAGACCAATCGGCTTGATGCCAAAAGCCGCACCCGCTTCAAAAGCTTTATTCCAAATTTGTTCTACTTCTGAATTTTTACAATAAATCTCAAAACCTCCAGAACCGGTATACCCTGTAGCCGAAATAATTACGTTTTCAATACCGGCAAATTCACCCACTTCAAAATGGTAATACGGAATCGCAGATAAATCTTTTGAAGTCAATGATTGCATTGATTCAACCGCTTTTGGCCCTTGAATAGCTAATAAAGAATAATCATCCGATAGGTTTTTCATCTCCACGCCCAAATCATTTTGAGCCGAGATCCAATCCCAATCTTTATCAATATTCGAAGCATTTACGACTAATAAATATTGCTCCTCTTTCATTTTATAAACTAGCAAATCGTCTACAATTCCACCATCATTATTTGGCAAACAAGAATATTGCGCTTTTCCAATGGTCAAAGTCGAAGCATCATTTGAAGTCACTTTTTGAATTAATGCCAATGCATTTGGACCCGTAAGCAGGAATTCACCCATGTGAGATACGTCAAAAACACCCACGGCATTGCGCACCGTTTCGTGTTCTGCATTCACTCCTTCATATAAAATAGGCATATTGTATCCGGCAAACGGAAGCATTTTTGCTCCCAAACTCTCGTGTATGTGCGTAAGCGCAGTATTTTTCATTGTATTTATGTATATAAATTGACTGGGCTAAATTATCAATTTTATTTCGGGTAACAAAGTTGTGAAGGGCAAAGTTTGAGGCTTCAAACGTTTTCGAAAGAAACGATACTTTATTCTCTCGGTTTATAGGCGGTACATTAAAACAAAATTGGCTATAAAGTAATTTTTAGACTCAAATTACTCACTATTATTGGTAAATAAACCTTGTTTTTATTGGAAATAGAATGAGGTTTTCTTGGATTTAACTTTTAAATTATTTTTTTCATTCGATAAATCTAATTCGTATTTTATAAAAAGACCTCTAAAGTTGACAACTTTAGAGGTCTTTAATTTATAACGATTTACAGAAAGTAAAGCACTGATTTTTTTGTAGTTAAATAAAGTTTAGGGATTCTAATTTTTGTAGGTTAATATTTGTGTGTTACAATGTTACGTAAAAGACAATGCTTTGACCAAATCTTCTTTTTTATTTCTGCTTAAAGGGATTTTTGTTATACCAATTTCAGCGAATTTGCTGTTAAAGCGTTCAACTTTGTCTATATTTATAATGTAAGATTTGTGTACTCTAATGAACTTTTCTTTTGAGAGATCGTTTTCAAAGGATTTCATGGTTGAAAGAACTAAATTACTGTCATCTTCAGTAACTACCTTTACATAATCGCCAAAAGCTTCAATCCATTTTATTTTTGAAGTAAAAATCTTCAATTTTTTTAAGTTACTTTTTATGAATATGTGTTCACCTTCTTCCTCTTTATTTTCTTTTTTGAGCAAATGAAAATCTATTGCTCTTTTAACCGACGCATTAAAGCGATCGATTGCAATTGGTTTTTGAAGGTAATCAGTAGCATCATAATCAAATGCTTTCATGGCATATTCAGCCTTTGAAGTAATGAAAATAATTTGTGGTTTTACTTTTAATCCATCCAAGAAATCAAAGCCACTAATAACAGGCATCTCGATATCAAGAAAAATTAAATCCACATTATGGATAGACATACAACTTCTTGCTTCGATTGCATTAGAAAAATCACCTATTAAGTTTAAATTTTGATGATTATTAACTAACTTAGCGATAATCATTCTTTGGATAGAACTATCATCCACCACGACACAGTTTAGTTTCATAATTTTGTATTTTAGATTTGGCTACGTAAACATAATACTTTTTTATTAAAAAAAAATTATCAGAGCCGATTTTTTTACCATACATCGAATAAAATGAAATAAGTGTTGTTTGCTAAGAATTATTGATTACTTTTGCACCCAAAATAACAAATAAAATATATTTTTATGAATCATTATGAAACTGTTTTCATTTTAAATCCCGTTTTATCTGAAGTTCAGGTAAAGGAAACAGTAAGCAAATTTGAAGATTTTCTTACTAGTAGAGGAGCAGAAATGGTGTCGAAAGAAGATTGGGGTCTTAAAAAAATGGCTTACGAAATTCAAAACAAAAAAAGTGGTTTTTACCACCTTTTCGAATTTAAAGTATCTGGAGAAATTCTTATTGCTTTTGAAACTGAATTTAGACGTGACGAAAGAGTTATGCGTTTCTTGACTGTTAGTCTTGATAAACATGCTATTTCTTGGGCTGAAAGAAGAAGAACTAAATTAAAATCTACAAAAGCTTAATTATCATGGCAACATTACAACAATCGGCTTCAGGAAAAAAAGACGGAGATATCAGATATCTTACTCCTTTAAATATAGAAACAAACAAAACTAAAAAGTATTGTCGTTTCAAAAAATCAGGTATCAAATATATTGATTATAAAGATGCTGATTTCTTATTGAAATTCGTAAATGAGCAAGGGAAAATTCTTCCTCGTCGTTTAACAGGAACTTCATTAAAATACCAAAGAAAAGTTTCAGTTGCTGTGAAAAGAGCACGTCACTTAGCTTTAATGCCATATGTGGCTGATTTACTAAAATAATAATTTAACTCAGTTGTTGGTTTTCTGAAACATGAAACCTAACTTCTATAACAAAGGACAACAACATGGAACTTATATTAAGACAAGACGTTCAAAACTTAGGATTTAAAGATGATATTGTATCGGTAAAAAACGGTTACGGTCGTAACTTTTTGATCCCACAAGGTCATGCACATTTAGCTACTTCTTCTGCAAAGAAAGTATTAGCTGAAAACCTAAAGCAAAGAGCGCACAAAGAAGCTAAAGTGGTAGCAGATGCAAAAGCATTAGCTGAAGCTTTGAAAGCTATCGAAATTAAAATCTTCGCAAAAGCAGGTGGTGAAAAATTATTCGGTTCAATCACGAATATTGATATCGCTGAAGCTTTAGCTAAAGGTGGGCAACAAATCGAAAGAAAATTCATCACAAGCGGAATCGTTAAACGTACTGGTAAATACAATGCTACTGTTCGTTTGCACAGAGATGTTATCGTTGAATTAGATTACGAAATTGTTGCTGAAAAATAATTTTTAGTTAACATATTGTTAATAAAATATAAAAAATCACTCTTCGGAGTGATTTTTTTTTGTTTAATTTCGCGCCATAAATAACACAAATTCAAACAAATGAGAAAATTTATTACATTATTACTTATTTTTAGTAGTTTTTACTCAGTGATTGGGCAAACAACTACTTCAAGTATTAAAGGACTTGTGAAGAGCTCCAACAACGAGACGCTGCCCGGAGCTACAGTGCTGGCAATTCATACTCCTACTGGATCTAAGTATTCCGCTTTATCAAATGAAGACGGAAGGTTCAGCATGTTGAATATGAGAATTGGTGGTCCTTATAAAATTGTAGTAACTTTTGTAGGTTATCAAAGCGAAGAATTCAATGATGTTTATCTTGATTTAGGGAAGGTTTTTAGTCTGGATGTTCTTTTGAAAGATGAAAGTCAGAAATTAGATGAAGTGAAAGTTACTGGTGCAAAGAATAAAGTTTTTTCCAGTGGACGAACCGGTGCCGAAACAACTGTTGGACGCAGAGAATTGACTACATTACCGTCAATATCAAGATCAGCTTCAGATTTCACCAGACTAGAGCCTACTGCAAGTGGTGGTTCTTTTGGTGGTAGAAATGACAAGTTTAATAATTTCTCTTTAAACGGAGCTGTATTTAATAATCCTTTTGGGTTAGATGCTGCAACTCCTGGAGGACAAACCGGAGCTCAGCCAATCTCATTAGACGCAATTGAGCAAATCCAAGTGGCTACGGCTCCTTATGATGTGACTTTATCAGGTTTTACAGGAGCATCGGTGAATGCAGTTACGAAGTCAGGAACAAACGAATTTCATGGTACAGCGTACGGTTTTTTTAGAAACCAAGATATGACCGGAAACAAAATAAAAGGAGAAAAGATCTTCGTTCCTTCGCTAGAGCAAAATCAAGCTGGTTTTAGTATTGGTGGACCAATTGTTAAAAATAAATTATTCTTTTTTACAAATTTTGAAATCGATAAACGTAGTGATTCAGGATCAAATGTTGTTGCAAATGATGGTAATAGCACAATAGGAGTAAATGAATCTAGAGTATTAGCAACAGACTTAATGTATGTTTCTACTGAATTGGGAAAATTGGGTTATAATTCGGGTTCTTATCAAGGTTTCACCCATTACTCCAATTCTAATAAAGGAATTGTAAAGTTTGATTGGAATATTAATGACGATCATAAATTGGCTGTTATTTATAATTTCCTTGATGCGTCCAAAGACAAACCTGCACATCCTACGGCTATTCGTCGTAGAGGACCAGATAATAATACAATGCAATTTGAAAATTCTGGATATCAAATTAATAACCAAATTAGTTCATTTTTAGTTGAATTGAACTCTAAATTTACAGAAACAATTTCTAATAAATTGCAAGTGGGTTATACTCATTTTAATGATTTTAGAAATCCTTTTTCTGCTCCTGCTCCAGTTATTAGTATAACAAAAGACGGTTCACCATATATTATTGCTGGACACGAACCATTTTCTATCAATAACAGATTGGATCAAAAAGTATTGCAAATTACTGACAATATGAACATTGTAAGAGGAAATCATACCTTTACTGCTGGTTTTTCTTTTGAAAAATTTATTTTCAAAAATTCATTCAACTTAAAAGGGTATGGTTTTGATGTTTTTGGAAGTGTTGATATGGCTGGATTTACAGACAATATAAACAATGGATATTATGCAACAGCTTTTGCAAATGCCCAAGCTACTTTTGATGCCAAAAATAAATTAGAAGCAGGAACTGATGGAGGTTGGAATTTATCAGAAACTACTGTTGGTCAATTGGCATTTTACGTACAAGATGAATGGAATATCACTGATAATTTTAAATTAATTTACGGATTAAGAGCTGATAAGCCATTGTATTTTAACACTGCAGAAAATATTCAAAAATTTATTGATACAGATAATTCAGAAGGATATTTACCAGGAATCAATTATTATGATCCTAAAGACGGAAGTACTGTAAATCTAAATTCGACTGTATTACCAGGAAATGCTTTATTGTGGTCTCCAAGAGTTGGTTTTAACTGGGATACTAATGGTGAAAAAACAACTCAATTACGCGGTGGAACTGGAATTTTTACAGGAAGACTTCCATTTGTATGGATAGGAAATCAAGTAAGCGGAATTGATCCATTCTTCTATCAAGTTGTTGATACTGATTTTAAATTTCCTCAAGTTTGGAGAACAAGTCTTGGCTTAGATCATAAATTTAAAGGAAATTATATATTGACTGTTGATTTGTCCTATAATAAAGATCTGAACGCTGTGCACGTTCAGGATTGGGGATTAAAAACACCAACTAGCAATTTAGTAGGTGCAGATGATAGACCAATTTATGCCGCAACTGATAAAGGTGTTTGGACTGATTTTGGTTTTCCAGCAGATTCTCACGCTTATGTATTGACTAATTCTAATAAAGGAAGTGCATTTAATACGTCGGTAAAAGTTCAAAAAACGTTTGACAATGGATTGTTTGCAAGTGTTGCTTATAACTATTTGAAATCAATGGATGTTAATTCAATAGAAGCTGAGATTACTGGGGATGCTTTCAATTTTAATCCTGCATTAGGAAATGTAAATAACGATCAACTTTCTAATTCTAAATATGGAGATACGCACCGTTTTATTGGTGTAGGGTCCAAAAAATGGAAATATGGAACTGATGATAAGTGGGCAACTACAGTGTCAACTTTCTTTGAGTATGCTCAAGGAGGACGTTTTAACTATACATATGGTGGAGATATTAATAATGATGGTGCGTTTGGAAATGACTTAATTTATATTCCAACAACTGCTGAAATTGCTACTATGACTTTTTCTGGTGCTGGTCAAGGTGCGGCATTGGATAGTTATATTAATCAAGACAATTATTTAAGTGGACGAAGAGGTCAATATGCAGAACGTTACGGAGCTTTAGCACCGTGGAGAGGAAAATGGGATTTTAAAGTGCTACAAGATTATAACTTTAAAGTTGGTGCTTCTAAAAAAGTGAATACGATTCAATTGAGTCTTGATGTTTTAAATCTTGGAAATTTACTGAATTCTGATTGGGGTTTAATTCAACAACCTAACAGTGTTCAACCAATAGGTGTAAACGTTGTGAACAAAGTTCCAACTTATACTTTTAATGGTGATCAGACTAAAACTTTTAGTTATGACGCTAGTTTAGCTTCAAGATGGCAAGCACAGTTTGGAGTGAGATATATTTTCTAAAACTAAATAAAATATATATTATTAGCCGTCTCAAAATTTGAGACGGCTTTTTTATGTTTAGATAAGTAATTTTTGATTGCTAGTTATTAAATTTACATGGTGTTAGCAATCTTTTCTAATGGTAGGATTAGTTGTTTTTAATCTTTTGGTTATGATTCGCTATAATTTAAATGAAGTTTTGAGAATGTGAACTTACTAAATATATTAAACTAAGTACTGAAACGGTATCTTCTGGATATAAAGGGTTTTTAGTTCTTGAAGTTGTAGAAAAACCAATTGAACTTTGGTTTAGAAAATCTTTTTCTTGATTTGTTTCTGCATTATCCAATCGTATTGGAGCACAAATACGTTTTAAGGTTTTTGGCTAATAATTAATTTATTACTTTGCAATGCTAATATGTATTTTGCAATTTCAGATGCAATTGGTTATATCCCACAAGCCGTAAATTAATTTAAGGACATTGATTAACTTTTGCATTGGTAAACTACTATACTTTATAATTAATTAAATTTTTTCAATAATGACAGACGAATTCAAAAGCATTGATAAAGAAGACATCGCTCTTCTTAAATTTCCAACAACAGATGTTCTTGACGATGTTGATGAAATAAAAACCAGAATAAGTGAGATCAATAGAGCGTTATCGCTGGGGAATTTAGAGCATTCGAAAATTAAAATTTTCTTTGAAGATGATGAATCCAAAAAAATAGTTGATACTACCGTTTGGGGTGTTACAGACAAAAATGTGATGTTAAAACAAGGAGTGATGATTCCAATTCATAGAATATACAAGTTGTTTTAGTGTATATTGTTTAATTATTTGGGAAGGTCATTTTTCCATCTTATTAGCCGAGCCAATTAGAGTTACATCTACAAGTTCCAAAGATTTAACCATATCTTTAACTGTCTCCTTATATTTCTTAAAATGAGTTGTTTCTATATGAGATTTGTATGCCGTTGTATCAGCATATATTTCAAGTATTGTGATGTGTGATGGTTCAGTTTTGTCAGCAACGGCGTAATACGTTAATACACCAGGTTCAAGACGAACTGCAGTAGTCATTTGTTCTTTTAGCGCACCATTATATTTGTCCAATTGCAACGGATCAACTTTAATTTTTGCCAATCTTACCATTTGAATTTTTTCCTGAGCCAGAGTATTTGTGCTAAAGGAAAGTATAAATAAAGTGACTACAACAGTCAGTAATTTATGGTTTGGTTTAAATGTTTTCATATCTATTGTGTTGAAGTTTACATTATAATAGTCAAGAGTCCTTTTTGATAGTTGTCAATAAGTTGCTTGTTTTTGTTTGTTCATGAGCGGACTTTTGACATTGTTGTTATTTATTTTCTGTTAGGTATAAATGTGCTATTTCTTCTATGAAATTTTCTGGACGAGAACCTACTAAATTCGTCAAAATCACTACTGAAACATTATCTTTTGGATAAATGTATAAAGCATTTCTATTACCACCTAACGAGGCAATTACAGGGTTTTTAACTCTTGAAGAGGAATAAAAACCAATCGAACTTTGATTCAGAAAACCGTTTTCCTGGTATATTTCTCCATTTTCTAATCGAATTGGAGTCCAAAGCGTGTTTAGATTTTCGGCATTAATTAATTGATTACTTTGTAATGCGATTATCCATTGTGCCATTTCAGTTGCCGTTGAATAGATTCCGCCGGCTGGATACAAATTTGAAGGCATTGGTTGATACACATTGGTTAGAACATTATTTCTAAAATAAGAATAGGGCTTTGCGGAGTGCTTCATTATGTTGTAAAAATCGCCTATCCCAGCTTTGATGGAATTCTTCATTCCCGCTTTTTTATACTGGTTTTCTGTAATGAATTGTTCAAATGGCTGTCCACTTATTTTTTCAATAAGCATTCCAAGGAGCAGGTAATTCGCCTGACTGTCTCTGAATTCTTTACCAGGTTTAAAAATAAGAGGCAATTCTTTTATTTTTTGGAATAAAGTTTCACTGTTTTCAGACAACATATTTCCTTGTGAATCCCAAATTTCAGGAAGCCCTGATTGATGTGTTACTATTTGTTTTACCGTAATATTTTGCCATGTTTTAGGCAGTTTATCTAAATATTTTGAAATAGGTTCGTCAAGATTTAATGTACCATTTTCGACTAATTGCATAATAGCAACTCCTGTAAACGCTTTAGTAATGGAATTAATGCTAAAAACAGTCTGGCTATCAACTGCAATTGAATCCTCAACAGATGCTAAGCCGTAATGACTTGTTTTAACAATAGCATTATCTTTAATTACTGCTAATTGCAAACCAACAATTTTATTTTTTTGCATCAGGTCTTTAATTGCATTATCCACTTTGTCAACTTGGGAATAAGTAAAATTACTAAAAGTAAAATAGGCAAGGAGTAGCATTATTTTTTTCATGTATTATTCTGTTTTTTTGGTTGGTTTTAAATAGTCTGCGGATATTTCTTATTTGGATTTTCTCATGACGATTCCGAAGTCGGGAGACTTCGGAGAGCGGAGCGGTCTACTCGATTGGCAGAAGTTTTTTATATTATTTTACTTTAATATATTTTGCTTTACAACCTTCAAAACATGGATAAATTAGGACTAAAGTATTTCCAGTTAGTTCATATTTTATTGTAGAGTCTTGACAATTAGTTGAATTTATTGTAGAATTTGTTTCAGTGTAAGTTCCATTAGAACTTATATTCGACTCAACTGACATATCACAAATTGAACCATTAGAAGTTATTTTTCTATTGCTGTAAAAAGTTAATTTCTTATTGCTATTTACAGTATTAAATATTCCACTTCCATCACCTGGGTCAGCTAATATTTCTTTTAATTCCCAAGTTCCTAACAATGGACTAGTTGTATCTTCGTTATCGTTTTTAGTGCAAGAAATTAATGTGAAAATAATTGTTGCAATTGCAAAGATTTTTGTTTTCATAATTTGTGAATTTAAATTTCTGATTCTATAAGTTGCTTTTAGGTAACGTTCTGGTATTAAAGCGGGTTGGGAATAAATTAAGGCCTATTTTCGGATTTGAAAATCATATCAGATACAAAACCATTTCCTCTTTGAGCCAATTGCACAAATCCGTTATAGTAGCTGTTAATGGCTGTGCTTGTTATTTAGAATAATTTTCATACTCGATTATTACTTTTTTTGCAATTATGGATTATTTTTAGGGTATAATTAATTCTGATTTCTCGACTTCTGCATTTATACAGTCATTAAAACACAGGATTTTAAAAATATTCAACAATAAAAAAATAGAATAATATCCATATTCCTATAAAAAATAGTCCAAGGTATAGACTGTTTAAATTTTTACTTAAGTCTTTTTTAATTAAAAGTCGGTACAAAATCCAACCTATAAAAACAATTGTTAAACCTATTGCCATCCATATTCCCATAATTAATTCTTTTTAGTTATGATCTAATTAATTCTATTGTTTATTAAAAATCCCGTGTGACTTTTCGCATATTCCCTAGCGTTCCCCTACTAAAGAGGGTTTGAGAATAAATTAAGCCCTATTTTCGGATTTGCCTAATCTTCCAAATACAAAACCATATTTCCATTAAGGCCAATGCCCAAATCCATTGTAGTGGCTGTTAGGCTTTGTTTTTTTCGTTTAACTATTTGTTGTAAAACCTTTGCCAAACAATTAGATTACAGTTTTATGTCATTTATTGCATAAATATTACCTACACCAACTTCTCCGTTTTCCAATTCAAACTTTGCTAATATTCGTCTGTACCCATCTCCCTCAAATTTGTCTAAATATGTCCAATTGTTGACTAATTCGTCAGAAAAGAGTATGAAAGCTTCAATACTTTCTTGTTCGTTAATAGAAGAATGCTTAAATCCATAGTAGCCCAATTCTGCTCCCCAACCTTCTTTAACTAATTTGCCCTTTACAACGCCTTTTATCCATTTTCCATTGATGTGTTCAATCTTTGAATGGTTTGGTCTATTTGGTGCAAGAGTACCGTAAATGATTATCGACTTTTGTGGTTCATATTCATTTAAAAATTGTTCTTCGGCTACGGTTAAATCTTCTTTGTCTATTTTGTCCACACCTTTACCTTGGGATGTTATTATTATGTTTAGGTCTGTAATTAGTGTATCTATTTCCATATTCTCCTCTGTATTTGATTGTTAGTACTTGTCTATCTGGGTTTCATTAAAGTGACGCTCAAATAGTATATAAGCGATGCAATACTTCGTATATACACCCAAATATGGGTAAATTGGCGAAGGTTTGTTTCGCATTATTGATTTTCAAATATATTAAAATTTTCTTACAAATTAGTAAAAGAGCTTTTTATTTCATGGTTGTTTTTGATACGTGTGTGAATAGGTATTGCACTCTTTTTTAGATTTTTAAAGTGCTTTTATTGCTTTTAAGTTTAGGAAATCAATTAGTACTAAATTAGCCCCGATGGAAGCTTGTATCCCACGCTTTTTGGCGTGGATACTGCGGACAGCGGGACAAGTCGTTTTGAAAACTTGTAAATAATCTGCTCCTAGAAAAACAATGCGCATAAAAAAACACCAGCTTTGCGACTGATGTTCTCTTACTATTTGAAAGTTTTAGGAAGCTTGAATATCTTCCTTTTGATTGGTTTACTTTTTGCCAATGATCTTTTTGATTAGTGTTACGATACCCAAAACAACAGCGCCAAATACAAGACCTATTAAAAATTCGGTTATGATGGACGGTATTTGGGGTAATACGCCATGTAAAAAACCGATGTTGTGTACAAATATGCCACCTGCTACTAACAGTAAGGCGATGGTACCTATAAAGGATAAACTTTTGATGACTTTTGGCAAGGCTTGAACTAGAATAGTACCTAATTTTTTTGTAAAACTTCCTTCCTTAGAACTCAGTTGAATCAGTTTTAAACCCGCTTCATCCATGCGTACAATTAGGGCTACAATACCGTAAACGCCCACGGTTGCTATTATTGCAATGATGGAAACAACCATGATTTGTGATGAAATGGGTTTTCCTATTACGGTTCCCAATGCAATAATTACGATTTCAACGGAAAGGATAAAATCAGTTACGATGGCTGATTTTATTTTTTCTTTTTCAAAAGCTAGAATTTGTGCTTCAGTCAATGGTTCCAGTGAAATTTCAGGTTTTGCATGCTCATGAGGAAAGAAGTATTCGTATATTTTTTCGGCACCTTCGTAGGCTAAATAAAGTCCTCCAAGTATTAAGATTATGATAACAGCCACCGGTAAAAATGCACTCAACAGAAAGGCGATGGGTAGAATGATTACTTTATTAAGCAGGGAGCCTTTAGCAATAGCCCACAAGACAGGAAGTTCTCGAGAGGAAACAAATCCGGAAGCTTTCTCCGCATTTACGGCTAAATCATCGCCTAATATACCCGCCGTTTTTTTAGCTGCTATTTTGCTCATTACCGCAACATCATCCATAATTGCTGCGATATCATCTAATAATGCGAAAAAACCTGATGCCATTTTGATTGTTTTAGAAACTGCGCTGGATTATTTTTTTTAACGATAATCTGTTCTGGCGCCATGTTTGTTTATTCCTGCGAATCTAAAACTTTTTTTATTTACTCTATTTATAAAAGGGATGAATTTTTAGTTAATATTCACCCAAAATCTTTCTGCATTAGTAGTCTCGTTTTTATTTACTTTTGAAATAAAAATAATTATGGGGTTCAAACATGTATTTAGAGCCAAATTAGATTGGTTTTTTCCTAAAAAGGAATCGGTGACTTATACTAAAACTCATGCCATAGCGATTGATGGTAAGGCTGTTCTGCATGTTTCGGCTGCGAAAGCTTTCAAAGGGGATCCCGCTTTGTACAATCCGGAAGACTTGTTATTGAGTAGCGTGGTTTCCTGTCATATGATGTCCTACTTATATGTTTGCAGCCAAAATGGGATTGACGTGGTTTCCTATACAGACGAAGCGGAAGCAACTCTGGAGGTTTTGGAAGACGGAAGCGGACGTTTTATTGCTATTAAACTGAATCCTAAAGTTTGTATTAGCAACAAAGAAAAAATAGAAGAGGCGCTTAGCTTGCATATAAAAGCAAACCAACTCTGTTTTATAGCTAATTCTTGTAGTTTTCCAATTCTGCATTTTCCAACTTGTGAAATTAAAAATACCAATTAAATTAACCGGTTTACTCCATAAAAACAGAATAGCATAAAAAAAACACCAGCCTTTCGACTGATGTTTTCATAATTTTAAATGTTTCTAGATTTTTAAGAAACTAACTCGGTTTGATTTCTAAAAACCAGTTTTCCATCAAACGCATCAATCAAAACAATGCTGTCTGTAGTTATTTTGCCGGATAGAATTTCTTTGGATAATTCATTAAGCACATCTCTTTGAATCACACGTTTTACCGGTCTGGCTCCAAATTGCGGATCATATCCTTTGTCAGCTAAATAGGCGACCGCTTCTGGAGTGGCGTCCATAGTGATGCCTTGAAGCGCTAACATTTTTGTCACGCTTTTCAGTTGTAAACCAACTATTTTGGTAATGTTTTCATTGGTCAATGGTGTAAACATCACAATTTCATCAATACGGTTAATGAATTCCGGACGAACCGTTTGTTTCAATATTCCTAATACTTCCACTTTTGCAGCTTCGGTTGCGGCTTCGACACTTCCTTTCAAATTATCAAATTTATCCTGAATAATTTGACTTCCCATATTCGAAGTCATGATGATAATTGTGTTTTTAAAATCGGCTAAACGTCCTTTGTTATCTGTCAGACGTCCTTCATCCAAAACTTGTAACAAGATATTAAACGTATCAGGATGTGCTTTTTCAATTTCATCTAATAGGATTACTGAATACGGTTTTCTACGAACGGCTTCGGTCAATTGTCCACCTTCATCATAACCTACATATCCAGGAGGCGCACCCACTAAGCGGCTTACACTGTGGCGTTCTTGGTATTCGCTCATATCAATACGCGTCATTGCATTTTCATCATCAAATAAATATTCGGCTAAGGCTTTCGCCAATTCTGTTTTTCCAACTCCTGTAGTTCCAAGGAATAGAAAGGTTCCCACTGGTTTTTTCATATCCTGTAATCCCGCGCGGCTTCTGCGCACGGCATCACTCACAGCTTGAATGGCTTCTTCCTGTCCTACGACTCTTTGATGCAATTCATCTTCCAGTTTAAGCAGTTTTTCTCGTTCGCCCTGAAGCATTTTCATCACTGGAATTCCAGTCCATTTAGCCACGACTTCAGCAATATCTTCGCGGGTCACTTCTTCTTTTATAAGGGAAGTTCCTCCAGTTTGATCTTCGGCCAATTGTTTTTGAAATGCATCCAATCTTTCTTGGGCTTCTTTGATTTTCCCATAACGAATTTCGGCTACTTTTCCATAATCACCATCACGTTCCGCGCGTTCTGCTTCGTATTTGAAATCTTCAATCTCCGTTTTTACTGCTTGAATATTATCGACTACATCTTTCTCTGATTTCCATTTGGCGTAAATTTCGTTTCGATCTTCTTTTAGGTTGGCTAAATCCATTCCTAAAACTTTGAGTTTACTTTCGTCTTTTTCTCTTTTAATGGCTTCAATTTCGATTTCCAATTGCATTACTTTTCGATCCAAAACGTCGAGTTCTTCTGGTTTTGAATTGATTTCCATGCGTATTTTTGATGCTGCCTCGTCCATTAAATCAATGGCTTTGTCCGGAAGAAAACGATTCGTAATATAGCGTTGCGATAATTCTACGGCTGCAATAATAGCATCATCTTTTATCTGAACTTTATGGTGTGTTTCGTATTTTTCCTTGATACCACGTAAAATCGAAATGGCACTTTCGGTATCCGGTTCTTCAATCATTATTTTTTGGAAACGTCTTTCTAGTGCTTTGTCTTTTTCAAAATATTTTTGATATTCGTCCAATGTGGTTGCACCAATAGCGCGCAGTTCTCCACGAGCTAAGGCAGGTTTCAAGATGTTTGCAGCATCCATGGCGCCTTCGCCACCTCCTGCACCCACAAGCGTGTGAATTTCGTCAATGAATAAAACAATGTCCCCTTCGGCAGAAGTTACTTCTTTTACCACGGATTTCAAACGTTCCTCAAATTCTCCTTTGTATTTGGCACCGGCAATCAATGCTCCCATATCAAGGGAATACACGATTTTATCTTTCAGATTGTCAGGAACATCTCCATCTACGATTCGGTGCGCCAGTCCTTCAGCAATAGCAGTTTTTCCTACTCCGGGTTCTCCCACGAGCATTGGGTTATTTTTAGTTCGACGCGTTAGAATCTGTAATACTCTGCGAATTTCCTCGTCGCGACCAATAACAGGATCCAGTTTTCCAGACCTTGCCAATTCGTTCAGATTTTTGGCGTATTTATTTAATGAATTATAGGTCTCTTCAGCAGATGCCGAAGTTACTCTTTCGCCTTTTCGCAATTCTTCTATGGCGGCTTTCAATCCTTTTCCGGTTACGCCCTGATCTTTTAAGATTTGGGCTGCTTTGGTTTTTGAATCAAAAATTGCCAAAATTAAATGCTCCACAGAAACGAATTCGTCATTCATTTTTTTAGCGATAATTTCAGCTTCATTAAGCGTCGTGTTTGCAGTTCTGGATAGCATTATTTCGCCACCGGAAACTTTCGGGAAATTCTGAATCGTGCTGTCTAATATTTGAAGAAATAGAGGAACATTCACGTTTAATTTTTTCAAAATAAAAGGCGCCACATTTTCATCGACTTCAAAAATTGCCTTGAAAATATGTTCGTTTTCAATTTGTTGTTGACCTAAAGTTTGAACCAATTGCTGTGAAAGCTGTATGGCCTCCTGTGATTTGATGGTGAATTTATTTATGTTCATGACTTTATATTGTTTACGTTATTTACCTAACTTTGCGAATCAATATTCAATATATATTCCAATACAATATTACCGACAAATTGACAGAAATTTCATGATTTTTATCATGTTTTAAAGTCAAAATGTCTTAAAACAAGACAATTATGAGTTTTTTTAAAAATATGTTTAATAGTTCAGACGACAAGAATGTAAATGAAAACAAAATCAGTTGGAATGAACTAACCGATTTAGGGCAACTGAACGAAATTATAGCTTTGTCGAATGAAAAGCCTGTGGCTATTTTTAAACACAGTACCCGATGCAGTGTGAGTAGGATGGCACTGAAACAGTTTGAAAATGAGTTTAATAGCTCAGATAAAGTTACACCTTATTTTTTAGATTTAATAGCGCATCGTGATATTTCTAATGAAATTGCGCATCGTTTTGGGGTGACGCATCAATCTCCACAATTGATTTTAATTAAAGAAGGGAAAGCCATTTATAATGTTTCGCACAGTGATATTGATGCGGAGGAGTTAGGGACGAAAGTCTAGTAAAAAGTATTGTTTTTAAATAATTTACCGCAAATTCACTAATTTAATGTAGCCATTAGTTAGTGAATTTGCGGTTTTATTTTGTGGACAAACCGATGAGATGATTAGTAAGCGTTCATCATTTTTTCTTTTATTTCTGCTAAACAAAGGTTGTTAATACTTCCTTCGTGGGTATGTTTGGTTTCTTTCGGAGATTGAAAAGTACCATTTTCCAATTGTTCTGCAACGGCTTTATAAGCATCTCTAAAAGGCATTCCAGCAACTACCATTTCGTTTAAGGTATCAACCGTAAATAAATAGTTGTATTTTGGATCCGCAAGAATATTGTCTTTTACATTAATATCTTTAATTGCAAAAATCGCGATGTCCAAACAGGCTTTCAGGTTTTGAATTGCTGGAAACAATCCTTCTTTCAATAATTGTAAATCCCTGTGGTAACCACTTGGAAGATTATTTGTAATTAAAGTGATTTCATAAGGTAACGCTTGAATCTTGTTGCATTTCCCACGAATCAATTCAAAAACATCTGGGTTTTTCTTGTGCGGCATAATGCTCGAACCTGTTGTAAGATGCGAAGGCAAAGTGATAAAATCAAAATTCTGACTCATGTATAAACAAACATCCATCGAGAATTTTGATAGGGTAGCAGCAACACTACTCATAGCAAAAGCCACAGTTTTCTCTGATTTTCCACGGCTCATTTGAGCGGCAACTGAATTGAATTTTAAAGTTTCAAAACCCAATTCCTGAGTGGTGAATGTTCTGTTGATAGGAAAAGAACTTCCGTAACCAGCAGCTGAGCCTAATGGGTTTTGGTCCACAATTTTTAAGGCTGCATTTAACATCGTAATATCATCAATCAAAGTTTCAGCGTAAGCAGAAAACCACATTCCAAAAGAGGAAGGCATAGCAATTTGAAGGTGCGTGTATCCTGGTAACAATACATTCTGGTGCTTTTCTGCTGATTCCATCAGTAAGTCAAAAAGACTTTTTACCTGCTCTTTTAGTTCTTTAACTACATCTTTCAGATATAAATTAACGTCTACCAAAACTTGGTCGTTACGAGAACGGGCGGTATGAATTTTTTTTCCGGAGTCTCCCAGTTTTACGGTCAGTAAATATTCGATTTTGGAATGTACATCTTCAAAGCTGTCTTCGATTTCGAATTTTCCGTTTTCAGCATCTTTTATTATTTCTTCCAAAGCCAAAACCAAAGAAACGGTTTCAGAGTCTGTTAAAAGCCCGATATGTCCCAACATTTTTGCATGTGCAATAGAACCCAATGCATCATATTTGGCCAGAACTAAATCCAGTTCCCTGTCGTTTCCAACGGTGAAATGTTCGATTTGCTTATCGGTTGGTATTCCTTTTTCCCAAAGTTTCATAATTAGATTTTTAGATTTTTAGACAGTTAGATTTTTAGACTTCTTAGGAGTCTAAAAATCTAAGAAGTCTGAATAAAGAAGTCTGAAAGTATTTTGATATACAATTGAATTCCTTCTTCTATTTCGTTTATAAATATAAATTCGTCTGCAGAGTGTGACCGCAGGGTTTCGCCAGGTCCTAATTTCAAGGATTGGCAGCTCAAAACCGATTGATCCGAAAGGGTAGGCGAGCCATACGTGGTTCTTCCCAGTGCGATTCCGGCTTGTACTAATTCGTGTGCAACTGGAATCGATGACGCATTCAAATGCATCGAACGCGGATTAATTTCAGCAGTTAAATGTTTTCTTACGGTATCTAAAATTTCTTGATTGTTATAGCAATCATTCACCCTGATATCGACAACCAAATGACATTCCGCAGGAACTACGTTGTGTTGTTTTCCGGCTGTGACTTGCGTTACGGTCATTTTTACAGGACCTAAAACCTCCGATATTTTTTCGAATTGATAGCTGTTAATCCATTCGATCACGGGAATCGCATTGTAAATAGGATTGTCCGGATTATTATGTGCGGCGTGACTGGCCGTACCTTTTACAATGACATCAAGTACCAATAAACCTTTTTCGGCTACGGCCAATTGCATTAATGTTGGTTCTCCCACAATGGCGCATTCCAGTTCTGGTAAATGTTTCAATACGCTGTTTAATCCATTTTTTCCGCTGCTTTCTTCTTCGGCTGAAGCGACCATCACAATATTGTAAGGCAGATTTTCATTCGAATAAAAATGTACAAAAGTGGCTAAAAGCGAAACCAAACAACCACCCGCATCATTGCTTCCCAGTCCAAATAATTTACCATCTTTAACGATGGCTTCAAATGGATCGTTGGTGTAGCCTTGATTTGGTTTTACGGTATCGTGGTGTGAATTTAGTAAAAGTGTTGGTTTGGACTTATCAAAATTCTTATTGAAAGCCCAAATATTATTATTCTCTCTTTCGAAAGGGATGCTATTTTGTTTAAACCAATTTTCGATTAAAAGGGCTGTTTGGTCTTCTTCACTTGAAAAGGAAGGCGTTTCAATCAACGATTTTAATAGCGCAATGGCTTCATGTGTAAGGATTTCTATACTCTTCATAGTGTAATTGTAGTGTACAATGCGGTTTTGTCTTGTAACATGCGGTGATGACCAATTTTTATTTTTTGAACTCCTTTAGATAAGCTGTTGAAACAGTTGTCTAATTTAGGAATCATGCCGGAATGTATCGCTTTTTCGGCTTTTAATTTGGAATATAATTCTTGATTGATGTTCTCAATTACGGAAGAATCATCTTCGGCATCATATAAAACGCCTGGTTTTTCGAAGCAATAATTCAAAGTAATATCAAAAACTTCCGATAAAGCAATGGCTAATTCACTAGCAATGGTATCTGCATTTGTGTTTAATAATTGTCCTTTTCCATCGTGTGTTATTGCGCAAAATACAGGAACTATACCAGTTGAAAGCAACGTGTCCAATAAGTTTGTATTCACTTTTTTCACATCGCCCACAAAACCATAATTGATTGTTGGGTGGTTTCTTTTATCTGATTGAATTAAATTCCCATCAGCACCGGAAAACCCCATCGCATTGGTGGAATTTGCTTGCAATTGGGCAACGATATTTTTGTTGATTTGACCTGCATAAATCATCACAACTACATCAAGCATAGCGGCATCGGTGATACGTCTTCCATCAATCATTTGAGGAACTAAACCAATGCTTTCGGCCATTTTGGTAGCTGATTTTCCACCGCCATGAACGAGTATTTTGTACCCTTCAATCTTAGAAAAATCAGATAAAAATTGTGCTAATTCCGTTGGGTTATCAATAATGTTTCCTCCAATTTTTATTAGGGTTACCGGTTTTTTATTTTCCATTTTCCAATATTTTTTGCAACACTAATTGGGCGGCATACGTTCTATTGTTGGCTTGCTCGATAACAATTGAATTTTCGCTGTCGATTACTTCATCAGTAACAATTACATTACGTCTTACCGGCAAACAGTGCATGAATTTAGCATTGTTGGTCAGTTTCATTTTATCTGCAGTTACGGTCCAATTTGGGTCGGAATTGGTAATTTGACCATAATCGTTATAATTACTCCAGTTTTTTGCATAAATAAAATCGGCATTTTCGAAAGCTTTGTCTTGGTCGTATTCAATCTTGGAATCTTTCGTGATTTCAGGATTCAATTCGTAGCCTTCCGGATGCGTAATTACAAAATCGGCATCTTGCAATTGCATCATTTGTACAAAGGAATTAGGAACAGCCTGAGGCAATGCTCTAGGATGTGGTGCCCAAGTCAAAACTACTTTTGGTCTGTGTTTCGTTTTGTGTTCTGCCATTGTAATGGCATCGGCTAGAGATTGTAAAGGGTGTCCTGTAGCACTTTCCATATTAACAACAGGCACAGTGGCATATTTTAGGAAACCCATAAGAACGGTTTCCGCATTGTCTTTTTCTTTGTCTACCAATCCGGCAAAAGCTCTGATGGCAATAATATCGCAATATTGAGAAACAACTGCAGCCGCTTCTTTAATATGTTCCGAAGCACCGGAGTTCATGATAGCTCCATCTTCAAATTCTAATGTCCAACCTTCACTGGTAAAATTCATTACCATGACGTTCATTCCTAAATTCAAAGCTGCTTTTTGGGTACTCAAACGCGTTCTCAAACTGGAATTAAAAAACAACATTCCTAAGGTTTTGTTTTTACCCAGTTTTTTGTTTTTGAGTGGTTTTTTCTTGATTTTTAATGCTTCTTTCACCCATTTGTTGAGCGAATCTATGTTTTGTATGGAGATGTAGTTCATCATTATATAATTTTAGTAAATGGTATTTCGTTTTTTAAAGCTTTTAAAATAAAGTTGTCCTCCAATCCGTTTACAATCCAGGTTTCGATATTGGCGGCTTTGGCAATTGCCGATGCTTCTATTTTAGATTGCATTCCGCCAGTTCCGTGTGAAGATTTAGAATCGCCAATCTCTTTTTCTAATAATTTTAAATCGGTTACTAAAGAAATCGTTTCAGGAACGGCATCATGGATGGATGATTTGGTGTAAATCCCGTTCGTATTGGTAGCAATGATAAGAATATCAACATTTAATAAAACGGCGGTTAAAGCGGCTAATTTATCATTATCCCCAAACTGAATCTCATCCGTTGCCACAGTATCATTTTCATTGATAATTGGAATATAACTGTTTTTGACCAGCACATTAATCGTGTTGACGATATTGAGCTTGGTTTGTTTTTTTTCAAAATCAGAATACGAAAGCAAGCACTGCGAGGTATGCAAACCTAAATCGCTAAAGTTTTCGTGATAAATCCGCATCAGATGAGGCTGGCCAATAGACGCTAACGCTTGTTTTACAAAAACATCTTTATCGTGGTTATCCAGTTTTACAAATTGCTTGGCCGCAGCAATCGCACCGGAACTTACAATAATAAACTCATAATCATCTTTCAATGCAGCTATTTGCATTCCAATATCCTCAATCTTCCCTCTCGAAATGTGATTGGTTTCTTTGGTTAAAGTATTGCTTCCTAACTTTAATAAAATTCTTTTTTTACCTGATTTGTCCATTTCCGTAAATATACCACTTATTAGTAACTAAATGTTGCAATCCAATTGGTCCACGTTGGTGTAATTTGTCCGTGCTTATCGCCAACTCTCCTCCTAAACCAAATTGTCCTCCATCAGTGAATCGGGTAGAGGCATTTTGATACACGGCTGCAGTATCTACATTTTCCATGAATTCCTGGGCAATTGCATCATTTTTTGTGATTATGGAAGCCGAGTGTCCGCCACAATATTTATTTATTTTGTCAATCGCTTCTTGATCCGAATTAGTTGTTCCAATAACAATTTTATAATCTAAAAACTCTTCGTACCAAATTAAATCCGATTCAATCTGCGGAACATTTGTTGCTCTGGAAATACTTTCGTCTCCTAAAACAGTCACGTTTCTTTGTTGTAATTCCTGAACTATATTGGTAGCAAAAGCTTCCCAGTTTTCAAGATTTGTATCAATTAAAACTTTATCTAAAGCATTGCAAACAGATATTTTAGAGGTCTTTCCGTTAATGATAATATCAAGCGCTTTTTTTAAATCGGCTTCTTTATTTACGTACACAAAATTATTTCCTCGGCCACTTATTATTACTGGGCAGGTTGCGTGTTTTTTTACAAAAGCAATCAATTTCTCACCGCCACGAGGAACGATTAAGTCCACTTTTTGTGTTGGTTTCTCTAAAAATGCCTGTGTTTCTTCCCGATTGTAATTCAAGTATTCCACCCATTCTGTAGCAACATTGTTTTCTTTTAAGGCTTGGTGCCACAATTCCACAATTTTTAAGTTGGATAGTAAGGATTCTTTTCCGCCTTTCAATAGAATTTTATTTCCGGATTTAAAAGCGATTCCGCCAGCTTCAACAGTAACGTCAGGTCTGGATTCATAAATAATCATTATGGTTCCAAAAGCAGCTGTTTTATTGATGATTTTCATTCCGTTTTCATGGTCGAAATTAAAACGCTCCACGCCAATAGGATCTTCTTGACTTGCTAATTGTTGCATGGATAAAATCATGCCGTCAATTTTGGCGTCATCAACCAATAAACGTTTTTCCATGGCCAAATCATCTCCAGAATAATTATTTAAATCTTGTTGATTTATAGTCTTAAGATTGGCTCTTTCTTGTTCAAGAAGTTCGGCCATACGACTTAAAACTAAATTTCGTTTTTCTATTGGTAATAAGTGGTTCATTAGTTTTTGGTTTTACTATTTTAGAAAAAAATCTAAACATATAAGTCATAAGTTTAAGTGCTTATATGACTTATATGTTTAAAAAAATCATTTCAATTCTGCCAATGTTTCTTTTAAAGCTATAATAAAGGTATCGATTGCTTCCTTCTTGATTGTCAATGGAGGAAGGATTCTTAATAAGTTTTTATTATTAGCATTTCCTGTAAAAATATGCTTGTCGATAATCATTTTTTTACGAAGAGTACTTACATCAAAATCAAATTCTACACCAAGCATTAATCCTCTTCCTTTGACTTTAATAACTTCAGGAACTTGTTTGATTGCTTCTAAAAAATAGGCGTAAACGTCATTTACGTTATCCATTAATTTTTGGCTTTCAATCACATCCAAAACTGCTATTCCGGCAGCACAAGCCAGATGGTTTCCACCAAAAGTAGTTCCCAATAATCCATAACTCGCTGTGAATTTTTGAGAAATCAAGATTCCGCCAATAGGAAATCCGTTACCCATTCCTTTAGCTAGACAAATAATATCTGCTTTGATATTATGATGTTGGTGTGCAAAAAACTTTCCGCTTCTTCCGTATCCTGATTGAACTTCGTCCAAAATCAAAACGACATCGTAAGCCTCGCATAGTTTTTCTAATGCCTGAAAAAATTCAGTTGTTCCTTGGTCTAAACCACCAACTCCTTGAATTCCTTCAATTATAACAGAAGAAATATCTCCTTTTTTTAATTCGTTTTCTACCAACTCGATGTTATTCAATGGTAAAAAAGTAACGATTTGCTGTGCATTGATTGGCGCAACAATTTTTTTATTATCTGTCACCGCAACTGCCGCCGAAGTTCTTCCATGAAAGGAATTATCAAAAGCAATTACACGCGATTTATTGTTGTGAAAAGAAGCTAATTTCAAAGCGTTTTCATTGGCTTCAGCTCCAGAACTACACAAGAATAAAGTATAGTCTTCCAATCCGGAAAGTTTTCCTAATTTTTCTGCTAATTCTACTTGCAATGGATTCTGAATCGCATTCGAATAAAAACCAATGTTATCCAATTGATTTTTTAATTTGGCAACATAATCCGGTTGTGTGTGTCCAATGGAAATTACTCCATGACCACCATATAAATCTAAATATTCTACTCCTTTTTCATCTGTAATCGTGCAATCTAGTGCTTTTACGGGAGTGATGTTGTATAATGGGTAAACGTCAAATAAATTCATTTTCTTTTTTTGTTTAAATGGTTTAAGGTTTCAAGTTTCAAGTTACGTGCGCAACCTTAAACTTTAAACTTGAAACAAATTTTTAGAATCCAGATGGTTTCAAATGCAATCCTGTGGTTTCATCCAATCCAAACATTAAATTCATGTTCTGTATTGCTTGTCCTGAGGCTCCTTTTGTTAAATTATCAATTACTGAAGTGATCAATAACCGGTTTCCTTTTTTCATTAAACTAATAATACATTTATTCGTTTGTACCACTTGCTTCATATTGATTCCAGTGGTCGTAACAGTTACGAAAGGTTGGTCTTTGTAAAAAGCTTCATATTTTGCTACTACATCTTCCAGATTTTCTTCGATTGTTGTGTATAATGTTGCAAAAATTCCTCTCGCAAAATCACCTCTGTTGGGTACAAAAATCAATTCGTTATTATAATCCGCTTGCAATTGATTGACGCTTTGGTTTATTTCGCCCAAATGTTGGTGTTCAAAAGCTTTGTAATGCGACATATTATTCGATCTCCAGCTAAAATGCGTCGTTTCTGAAGGTGTTACTCCAGCTCCTGTGCTTCCAGTTGTCGCATTGATATGAACGTCAGTTGCTAGTATTCCGGCTTTCGCCAAAGGCAACAATGCCAATTGAATTGCTGTTGCAAAACACCCCGGATTTGCTATAAATTGTGCGTTTTTGATTACCGCTTTATTCAATTCTGGTAAACCGTAAACGAAAGATTTATTATCGAACTCTTTGTCTCTTGTCAATCTGAAATCATTTCCTAAATCGATAATTTTGGTATGGCTTGCAAATTGATTTTGTTCTAAAAACGATTTTGATTTCCCATGACCCAAACACAAGAAAACCACATTTACATTTGGATTTACAGTATCGGTAAAATTCATTTCGATATCACCCATCAAATCATGATGCGCAACCGAAAGTGGTTTTCCAGCGTTTGTTGTGCTGTAAACAAAATCAAGTGTAGCATTGGGATGAAACATCAATATTCTGATGAGTTCTCCCGCAGTGTAACCCGAACCACCAATTATTCCAATATTAATCATGTGTCAGTTTGTTTACAGATGAAAAAATGTTTTGGGCATTCCCCAGAATTTTGATAAATCCTTTTGCATCGTCAGATGTCCAAGCGTTGTTCATTTCTCCATATTGTCCAAAACTGGTGTTCATCAAATCATTTTCAGATTCAATTCCATCCAATGTAAAGTGATATGGTTTTAGCGAAACAATAACAGTTCCATTAACAGTGGTTTGCGTGTCCTCTAGGAAAGCCTCGATGTTTCTCATCACAGGATCCAAGAATTGTCCTTCATGAAACAACATTCCGTACCAGTTTCCTAATTGTTCTTTCCAGTATTGTTGCCATTTCCCAAGGGTATGTTTCTCTAATAAATGGTGTGCTTTAATAATGATTAAAGGCGCAGCAGCTTCAAAACCAACTCTTCCTTTAATCCCGATTATCGTATCGCCTACGTGAGTATCTCTACCAATTGCATACGCGCTGGCTAATTTTTCTAATACAACGATGTTTTTTGTTGGTGTGTCCAAAGTCCCGTTGATGCCTACTAATTGTCCTTTTTCAAATTGTAGTGTCACTTTCTCTTCACCCGTTTTTTGCAATTGAGAAGGGTACGCTTCACTTGGTAAAGTTTGATTTGATGTCAATGTTTCTTTACCACCTACGCTAGTTCCCCACAATCCTTTATTAATGGAATATTGTGCTTTTTCCCAAGAATAATGAACGCCGTTTTTAGATAAATAGTCAACTTCTTCTTGTCTTGATAATTTTAAATCTCTGATAGGAGTAATGATTTCAATTTCGGGAGCGATGGTTTGGAAAATTAAATCAAAACGAATTTGGTCATTTCCTGCACCGGTACTTCCGTGGGCAATTGCTTCTGCACCAACAGATTTTGCATATTTAATCGCTTCAATGGCTTGAAAAACACGTTCCGCACTTACGGATAATGGATAGGTGTTATTTTTTAATACATTTCCATAAATCAAATATTTAATGGCTTTATCATAATATTTATCTACAATAGTAAGATTTGCATGTTGTGCACTTCCTAATTCGTAGGCTCTTTCTTCAATAGCGGCTAGTTCATCTTCGTCAAAGCCCCCTGTATTTATAAGAACGGTGTGAACTTCGTATCCTTTTTCGTTTTTTAAATATTTAAGGCAATATGATGTATCTAATCCTCCGCTGTATGCTAATACTACTTTTTTCATAATGATTGTTTTTTCCTCCCCCCAGCCCCCTCCGAAGGAGGGGGAGCCATTACGCAAAGGGAGTGTTTTAATTTATATTTTTTTGTTTTTTGTTTTCCTTGGCTCCCTCCCCTTTGGGGAGGGCCGGGGAGGGGATTATTTTTTTAAGAACAAGGCTTCTTTAATTAATTTTAATCTGTTTAATACTCTGACATTAAATGGATGTTTAGTCGGATCTTTAGGTTTTTCTGTTGGGTCATAGAGCATTCCGGTACACAAGCACATTTTATTTTCTTTGCTTTGCAAAATTTCAAAATTGGTACAGGTTTTACAGCCCGCCCAGAAACTTGGATCGCTGGTCAATTCTGAAAACGGAACAGGTTTATAACCTAAATCGGAGTTGATTTTCATTACAGCCAAACCAGTTGTGATTCCAAACACCTTAGCATTTGGATATTTCTCTAATGAATAATCAAAAACAAATGATTTGATTTTTTTGGCTAAACCTAAGTTTCTGTAATCAGGATGTACAATCAACCCGGAATGTGCTACAAATTTCCCGTGCTGCCAACTTTCGATATAGCAAAAACCGGCAAATTTGCCATTATCTAAAGCAATGACAGCATCTTTGCTTTCCATTTTTTTCTGGATGTATTCAGGAGTTCTCTTAGCAATTCCCGTACCTCTTAATAGTGCGGATAATTCTATAGTTTCGCATATTTCTTGCGAATATTTATAATGTTCTTCCTGAGTTGTTATAATAGAAATATTCATTTCAAAAGCTGAATTTTTGAGTTATAAAATGATTTGTAATTTTGTAATTGAAATATCTCTTTGCCAAATTTAACTACAATATCAAACCTGTTGATTGTTGTGCAATAAATTGAACCACAATGCAATAGTGGTAAATAAATAGTTTTTTTTGGATGTAAAAATCCAATGGGGAATAAGGTTAATTTCAAAACGGAAATATGAAAAATGAATAATAAAACGAAACAGCTTTTGGGTACTATAGGGATAGCATCCGTACTTCGGGAGAAGTAGTAGGTCTGTTTGTCCGTGACAAAGAAGTTATATGTAAACTTGTTTTATTCATTGGTGCAAAAGTACACATAATTTTATTATACAAGGTTACTTTTGTGTTTTGTAACAAAATTATAATGTATTGTTGATTTTTTTTGCAAATAAAAAAACTCCTTGACAACATGATTATCAAGGAGTTTTGCATAATGGAATTAAATTTAAAGTTTTAGTTTCTAAATTTATTTCGACTTATAATATCTTTAATTTTAGCTTTTAAGTCTTCTCCGGTATCATAAACCATTTGTTCACTGTTAGGAAAACCTACTGGTTTTCTGTCAAAATAAGAATAGTAATTATCGTCAGAAGCGCGTCGATCTCCTTTGTAAGTGGCATAGATATTTTCGAAAATAAATTCGCTTGTTATTGGGAAAGATTGTAATAATTGATTAGTTTTTAAATTAATATAGTCAATTTTAGCGCTAATTTGACAAGACTTAAATTGTCTGAATTCGTAAATTTGAGCCACTACTGTTCTCAGGTTGTCGACCATAACTACTTTTCCTTTTTCGTCTAGCACTTCTTTACCATTAGCATCTATTAGTTTTTTGACACCGTCTTTAATGATGCGTTCTTTTACAAATTCTCTTTCTTTGATTTGCTCTGGCGAAATGTAAATTTCTCGGAAATTAATCATCATTCCGTAATCATAACTGATTCCTTTTTGTTTATTGCTATGATAAACTGTCCATTTATCGTTGAGCCCGTACGTGCTAAAATCTAATAAATCATTCTGAAGACGAACCGGAATAATCATGTTCGTTTCATTTTTAGTGTAAACCGAAACATAGTCAGAACCTTTGAATTTTGCATCATCCATCAAGCGCAAAACATCTTTATAATTAGGATTTATCTGGTTTAAATAATCCAAATCATCATACGCCTTTCTGAAATTCATCTTGTCTGATGTTACCATTAGTTTTTTTGCATTAGCATATAAATAAATGGATAAGGCATTTTTGCTATTAATGATTTGATCGTTATAATTATCAAATGGGAAAATCGCATTTCGTCCTTCTTTAATCAGTTTTAAAGGAAGTAAGGGTTTGATTTTTTCCTGACGGGAATTCAATTGCAAATACGTATTGTAAGTCTTCTCCAATTGCGCTGGATTAGCATCTTTTGCCAACAAATTTATTGTGTTCAAATCACGTTCTTTAGCTTTGGCGAAAGCTTCTTCTACCAAATAAATATAATCTTGCTTGCCTTTTTTATCTTTATTGGTTTGCAAATTGGATACGGCATTTTCAATTGCCTGATCGTAATTTCCGGAACTTAATAAATTTTGGGTTTGCTTTACGCCACAAGAGGAAATTAGGACGAAAAAGGATAATAAAAGAGTAATTTTTTTCATAAGCGTTACGATTGAGTATATGATTTTTTTGATAGCAATGCTGTTTTTTTTTCAAACAGATTTATTGATTTAAATTATTAAAATCCAAAAATAATGCCATAAAAAAACCTAACAAAAATAGTACAATTGTTAGGTTTTTTAAAGGCGTGTTTATTTTTTTATTTTCTGACGAAAGGTGGCAGTAATTTACTGGAAACCTCCCCAAAACCAATGCGAACATGTCCGTTTTGACAATGTCCTTTCATAATAACAGTATCATTATCGTTGATGAATTTACGTTCCGTACCATCTTTCAATTTTATTGGATTTTTTCCGCCCCAAGTCAATTCGAGCATTGAGCCAAAACTGTCAGGAGTAGGTCCTGAAATGGTTCCCGATCCCATCATATCTCCAGAATTTACACGGCAACCATTAGAGGTATGATGTGCTAATTGCTGGCTCATGGTCCAATACATGTATTTGAAATTAGAATGAGAAATAACTGTTGCTTCGCCATTTTCAGGCTGAATTGCTACTTCTAAATTTATATCAAAAGAATGTTTACCTTTTTGTTGTAAGTAGGGAAGTGGAGTAGGTTCTTGTTTTGGTCCTTTGGTTCTAAAAGGTTCCAAAGCATCCATAGTCACGATCCAAGGTGAAATAGATGAAGCAAAATTCTTTGCTAAGAATGGTCCTAACGGCACGTATTCCCATTTTTGAATATCGCGTGCGCTCCAGTCATTCAATAAAACCATTCCGAAAATATAATCTTCGGCTTCCGTTACAAGAATGTTTTCACCCATTATGTTGACATCCGTGGTGATAAAAGCAGTTTCAAGTTCAAAATCAACAGAACGAGAAGAGCCAAAAACAGGAGTAGTTTCCCCATTTGGCAACGTTTGTCCCATTGGTCTGTGAACCGGAATTCCAGATGGAACAATGGTAGAACTTCTGCCGTGGTAGCCCACCGGAATGTGTAGCCAGTTAGGTAATAATGCATTTTCAGGGTCACGGAACATTTTTCCTACATTAGTTGCATGCTCTTTACTGGAATAGAAGTCTGTGTAATCACCAATAAGCACTGGCAATTGCATTTCAACATCTTCCATCTTGAAAATTATGATGTCTCTATCTTTGGCATTATCTTGTAATTTCGAATTTTTGACATCAAAAAGCTCTGCAATTCGGTTACGAACCAAACGCCATGTTTTTTGACCATCAGATATAAAATCATTCAAAGTGTCCTGCATGAACATATCGTCCGTCAGTTCAATGCCTTCAAAGTAATTTAATTGTTGTAAAGCACCCAAATCAATGGCGAAATCTCCAATTCTGGTTCCTACGGTTACTATATTTTCTTTGGTAAGAAATACACCAAAAGGAATGTTTTGAATAGGAAAATCACTGTTGACAGGTACTTCTAGCCATGATTTTCTATTGGTATCGTTAGCTGTTATTGGCATATTTTGTTAATTATTTTGTTAAAAAATTACTCATCAAATATATTATAATCTAACTATTAACCAAACGTTTTTTTGTATTTTTGCATCAAATTAACGAAAATCAAAAAAATGCAACGCGACGAACAAATTTTTGACCTTATTCTAGAAGAACAAGAAAGACAAATTCACGGATTAGAACTTATTGCTTCGGAAAACTTCGTAAGTGACGAAGTAATGGAAGCAGCTGGTTCTGTTTTAACTAACAAATATGCGGAAGGATATCCTGGCAAAAGATACTACGGAGGTTGTGAGGTAGTTGATGTCGTGGAGCAAATTGCTATTGACAGAGCCAAAGAATTATTTGGTGCTGCTTACGCAAATGTACAGCCACATTCTGGCTCACAAGCAAATACAGCGGTTTACCACGCTTGTATCAAACCAGGTGATAAAATTTTAGGTTTTGATTTGTCTCATGGAGGACACTTAACGCATGGTTCACCGGTTAATTTTTCGGGACGTTTATACACTCCTTCTTTTTACGGAGTAGATAAAGAAACTGGAAGATTAGATTATGATAAAATTCAAGAAATAGCTACCAAAGAACAACCAAAATTAATTATCGCAGGAGCTTCAGCTTATTCTCGTGATATGGATTTTGAACGTTTCAGAGTAATTGCTGACAGTGTTGGCGCTATTTTATTAGCTGATATTTCACATCCTGCCGGTCTTATTGCTAAGGGTTTGATGAACGATCCATTACCGCATTGCCATATTGTAACAACTACAACTCACAAAACATTACGTGGTCCTCGTGGAGGATTAATTTTGATGGGTAAAGATTTCGAAAATCCATTTGGTTTAACTACACCTAAAGGAGAAATCAGAATGATGTCTTCTTTATTAGACTTGGCTGTTTTTCCTGGAAATCAAGGTGGTCCATTAATGCACATTATTGCTGCAAAAGCAGTAGCATTTGGTGAAGCTTTGAAAGATGAATTTTTTACGTATGCTTTACAATTACAAAAAAACGCTAATGCTATGGCTGATGCTTTTGTAAAAAGAGGCTATGAAATCATTTCAGGAGGTACAGATAACCACATGATGTTGATTGATTTAAGAAATAAGAATATTTCTGGAAAAGATGCTGAGAATGCATTAGTAAAAGCAGAAATTACAGTAAATAAAAACATGGTTCCATTTGATGATAAATCACCATTTGTAACTTCAGGAATCCGTGTAGGAACTGCAGCAATTACCACTCGTGGTCTTGTCGAAGAAGACATGGAAACTATTGTTGCCCTAATTGACAGAGTTTTAGTGGACCACACGAACGAAGATGTTATAGAGGCTGTAGCTAATGAAGTAAACGAAATGATGAGCGAAAGAGCTATTTTCGTATATTAATTTTTTTGTTTTAGAGTTTAAGGTTTAAGGTTTAAAGTTTTGGAATCAACAGTTATTAAATACTATTAGGTATTTAAATGCTACATTGTTTTCTCAATTTTAATTTTAAACCTTTTTCTTTAAACCTTAAACTTTTTGCAAACTTTAAACAAAATTTATCAATGTCTGTACTAAGATTAAAATTACCAACCGATCCAAGATGGGTTAATATTGTAGAAAAAAACATCGAGGAAATCTTGACTGATCATGCTTGGTGCGAACAAAAAGCAGCTACAAATGCGATTACCATTATTACAAATAATTCAGAACATCAGGACTTAGTAAAGGATTTGTTGGCTTTGGCCAAAGAAGAAATCGATCATTTTGAGCAAGTTCATAATATAATCATCAAGCGCGGGTTGAAATTAGGTCGCGAGCGAAAAGATGATTATGTGAATGAATTGTATTTGTATATGAAAAAAAGCAGCAAAGGAAGCCGGGTTTCCAGCTTAGTGGAACGTCTATTATTTTCAGCTATGATTGAAGCCAGAAGTTGTGAACGTTTCAAAGTGCTTTCAGAGAATATTCAAGATGAAGAATTATCTGTTTTTTATAGAGATTTGATGGAGAGTGAAGCAGGGCATTACACGACTTTTATTACTTATGCAAGGAAATATGGTGTAGGAATTGATGTAGAACAACGCTGGAGAGAATGGTTAGAATTTGAAGAATCGGTTATTGCTAATTATGGAAAAAACGAAACGATTCACGGATAAAATACAATCCTTTCTTTAACCCCATAAAATTTTTAATCCCATAAAATATATCATTTCAAAAATACTATTTAAATCATTTCTTAATTTAAGGTTTTAATAAGTTAAAAAATTGAAATTCAATTTTTTATTATTTAAAAAAAGTGTCAGAATTTCAAATTTTGCAGTGCTGAAAGTAGCTTCAACATGGATATTGTCGTATATTTATAGAAAGAAATTACAACATTCTGTAAAGATAAATATAAGATGAAATGAGTTTGAAATTACAAGTACAATTTTGTTTGTTAATGCTCAGTCTGCTTTCTTGTTCCAAAAATGAAACAGAAGAAATTAAACCAACCGTAGGAGAAGTTACAGAAACGGTGTATGCCTCCGGAGTTATAAAAGCGGATGGGCAGTACACGGTTTTTGCCACCGTAAATGGTACACTGCAAAAAGTAAATGTTATCGCCGGTCAATCCATCAGTAAAGGGCAATCATTATTTGAATTGGAAAGTGATAAAGCGGAACTGAATACAGAGAATGCTCGATTAGCGTATCAATTAAGTCTGGAAAGCAGTCGTTATATTCAGGATAAAATTGCCGAAATGGAAATGAAAGTCCAATCAAGCAGAGACAAATTGACCCTGGACGAATCCATTTACAACCGAAATAAAAACATCAGGAATCAAGGTGGAATTTCGGAAGTTGATTTTGAAAGAGTCGAATTAGCGTATAAAAGTTCCAAAATTAATTACGAATCGGCTAAAAAACAATTGGCACAACTCAAAGCCCAATTAAAGAATGATCAAAGCAGAAATTCTGTCAACCTAAAAATCAACCAGAAATCCCAAAGTGATTTTAGCGTCAAAAGCGCCTTCTCAGGAAAACTATTTGATGTCCTGGTAAAAGAAGGAACATTAGTTACGCCGCAAACTCCTTTGGCAATAATTGGTCAGGAAAATTCATTTTTATTGGAACTGGAAGTCGACGAAAATGATATGGTTCGCGTGAGAACGGGACAAAAAGTATTGGTGACAATGGACAGTTATAAAGCGCAGGTTTTTGATGCCGTCATTGATAAAATTTACCCAATAATGAACGAACGTTCCCGTACTTTTAAAATCGAAGCACATTTTGTAAGACCACCTGAGAAACTCTACCCAAATCTTACTGCCGAAGCCAATATTATCATTCAGATTAAGAAAAATGCCATTACGATTCCAAAAGCATATTTAATACAAGGCAAATATGTTTTAGTAAATAAATACGAAAAACGCGAAGTAAAAACGGGTTTAAGCGATTATCAAAAAGTGGAAATACTTTCAGGTTTAACAGCCGAAGAAACGATTTATAAACCTCAGTAATGAACTTTAAACTCATTTTAAACATTGCATTGCATTTGCTCCGAGCGCGATTGAAGCAAACTATTGTTGCGGCTATTGGGGTAACTTTCAGTATTGCTATGTTTATTGCTTTGGTTAGTTTTATGAATGGTTTGAATGATTTACTGGATGGCTTAATGCTCAATAGAACACCTCATGTACTGCTGTACAACGAAATAAAACCTTCAGAAAACCAACCCGTTCTCTTGTCCGAGGAATTTAAAAAAAACACCAATTTTGTTCGTTCGATTAAACCCAAAGACCGAGGAAAATCCATTTACAACAGTAAAACCATTTTGGCTGTTTTAAAACAAGATCCGCGGGTTATTGATGTTGCGCCTAAGGTGACTTCACCGGTTTTTTTTAATTCGGGGACCATTGAAATATCAGGGGTAATTAATGGAATTGATTTTTTATCTGAAGATAAATTATTTAAAATCAGCGATTATATCATTGAAGGAAAAGTAGCTGACCTGCTTCAGAATAACAGTATTATTATCGGGAAAGGTTTGTCAGATAAAATGTTGCTTACCAAAGGAGATATCATCAAGATTACGACTTCTAAAGGGAATTTGGCTTCGCTTAAAATTGTGGGTATATCCGAAATTGGAATTGCTGAAATCGATAATGTGATGAGTTATACCTCTTTGGCGACAGCCCAAAAAATATTGGGAGAACCTACAAATTATATCACGGACATTCAGCTGAATTTGTATGATATGACTGCAGCGCCTGCTGTTGCAAAAGAGTTTCAGGACACCTTTAATCTAGATACGATTGATTATCAAACCGCAAATTCTCAGTTTGAAACAGGAAGCTCAGTTCGAAGTATCATTTCCTATTCCGTTGGAGTAGTGTTGCTGATTGTTGCCGGTTTTGGGATATATAATATTCTGAACATGATGATTTATGAAAAAATGGACAGTATTGCGATCTTGAAGGCCACGGGATTTTCAGGAAATGATGTGAAATGGATTTTTGTTTCGTTATCTATAATTATTGGATTGGTCGGAGGATTATTTGGCTTGCTGTTTGGATATGTTTTTTCTTCTATCATAGATGTGATTCCGTTTGAAACGGCTTCTTTGCCTACAGTCAAAACCTATCCTATTAATTACAATCCGTTATTTTACATTATCGGAATTACTTTTGCATTGTTTACAACGACCATTGCCGGACTTTTTCCTGCTTTAAAAGCCAGTAAAGTAGATCCGGTAGAAATCATCAGAGGGAAATAAAAATGGAAAATAATGCTGTTTTAGAGACAATTGGACTAAGTAAATATTTTTACGATCCTGTAAAATTTCAGGTATTGAAAGAAATAAGTATGCGTGTTAATCACGGAGAGTTTGTTTCGATAGTAGGGAAATCTGGCTGTGGAAAATCGACGTTATTGTATTTACTTTCTACGATGGACACAGATTATGACGGTCAGATAATGATTCATAACGAACTTGTTACGGGAAAAACTGACAAAGAATTGGCATTAATCAGAAATGAAAAAATAGGTTTTGTATTTCAGTTTCATTACTTACTGGCAGAATATAATGTGCTGAAAAATGTAATGCTTCCGGGGATGAAGTTAGCTAAATTTTCGGATAAAGAATTAGAGCATCGCGCCATGGAACATTTAAGAACACTCAACATGGAAGATCAGGCATTGAAAATGCCCAATCAATTGAGCGGCGGACAAAAGCAGCGTGTGGCAATTGCTCGTGCTTTGATAAACGATCCACTGATTATAATGGGTGATGAGCCTACAGGGAATTTAGACAAGAAAAACAGCGACTTGGTTTTTGATATTTTTAATAAATTAACTCAGGAGAAAAATCAAACTTTGCTGGTAGTTACGCACGACACTGATTTTGCCCAAAAAACCAATAGGATTATTACCATGGAAGATGGGAAAATAATTTCTTAAAGCACTATTTTACTATAATTTCATGTTTGTAAAGTAATCCTTTTATACCTTCTAAAGCAAAAACAGCTTTTTTTAATTTTGTTGTTTTGGGGTCAATAGTGTAGTTGTAGCTAGTTTTGAAATCAGCTTTGTTAGCAATTGCTTTTGCAAATTCAGAACGGTATAAATCGCAGTTTTCAAAAACGACTTCGGTCAAATCTGTGCTCATAAAATCTACCGCAATAATACTGCAATTAGTAAATGATGTTCCTTTTATTTTTAAAGTATAAAATTTGGAGAAATCCAAAACACAATCATTGAAAGCAATTTCAAAAATCAATTTATCGCACATGGCAAAATTCACATCTTTGATTTCACAGCGATTGAAAGTTACGGTTCTAAAGGCGACATAATTAATTTTGGCAGTGCTAAAAATACAATCATCGAAGGTGCAATCAATAAAAGTAACCGCTACAAAAGTACTTTGAGAAAAATTACAATTGGTAAACGTACAACATTCAAATTCCTTGAAATTGACTTCTTCCTCTTGGTACGTGATGTCCTTATACTCAATATCTAGAAAATATTCTGCCATTTATGGGTTTTAAATTCAGCTTTTAGTGCTGTTTTTCGGAACAAAGAAACAAAAATCTGAATCGTTATCTAGGATAAATTAGAGTATTATTTTAGATTTAAACTCTTTCGTAGTCGCCTTTCCAGTGCTGAATCGCTTTTTTGATTTCCTTTCCCGAAAGATTTTCATGCAACGTTCTTTGCGTAAGCGCTGGAAATTCATCGTCTGGGGCAAAACGTAACGCAAATAGTTGGTCGTCATTTAATTGATGTTCAAATTCTTCCAGTCTTTTTCCTGTAATGGAAAAATAGCGATACCTCAGTTCCAACCGTACGATTCGATTTTGCAAAGTCAATGCATAATGCTGGCGCAGCATGAAAGCCAGACAAAAAAGCACCACAAAAATAGCGCTGATAAACATCCAAATTAAAGAATCTTCTCTGGTGCAACTAAAATAAATGCTGAAAGCCAGCAATGTCATGATTATTGGATAATAAACAAAATGATGTGGTGGATAATAGCGAATGTGATTTTTATAGGATTGTGATTTCATCATTTTTTTTTAAAGATAGTAAAAACCGTTAGCTTATGGAATTTTACTTCTTAAGAGGATAAAAATACTTTAGAGATTAACTAAAAGTGTTTCATTTCCAATATTTAATTTTACTGTGTAATAGAATCGTTGACGAAATACATTTTCATCATTCCTTTATTTTTGACTTCAATCTCGCCTCTATATTCACAATCAAAGTCATTTTTGATAATCTGATACGTATGTTCAGAAATATTAATTCTTCCTGGCTCCGAATTCGATTCCATACGGGAAGCAATATTTACGGTATCGCCCCAAATGTCATACGAAAATTTCTTGATCCCAACCACTCCGGCTACTAAAGGGCCAGTATTAATGCCGATTCTTATTTTAAAATGAGTTTGGTTTTGCGTAATTAATTCTTCGGATATGTCCACAAAACGGGCAATTTCGAGTGCTGCGAGTGTCATTTTATAAGCATGATCTCCAGTTGGAAATGGTAAACCACCTGCGCACATATAAGCATCACCAACGGTTTTTATCTTTTCAAGGTTGTATTTTTCCATAATGGTATCAAATTCCGAGAAATAGTAATCGATGCTTTCCACTAGTTTCTCGGGAGGCAGTTTTTCAGCATAGTTTGTAAATCCTTCAAAATCAGTAAATAAAACCGTCACCGATTCGAATTTTTTAGCTTGTACTTTTCCGTTTTTCTTTAATTCAAGAGCCGTTTCTTCCGGCAAAATATTCAGCAATAGATTATTAGAACGATTTTTTTCTTCTTCAATAATGCTGTTCGTTTTTTTTACAAATTTATAGCGTCGGTAAAATCCGATTGTGATTACCAGAACTAAGAATAAAGAAATTGCTGTTATGTATATGATGTTTTGTTGTCTTTTATCTTTCAATTTCTGGATTTCCGAATCTTTTTCGAGTAAATCGACTTCAGTTTGCTTTTGTGAAACTTCATAATTCGTTCGTATATCTGCCATTTGTTGCATTGATTTTAGGTTGGTTAAGCTGTCCCTGTATGCAATATGATTCTTGTAATATGAGAATGATGCCGCCATGTTTCCGGTTTTCTGATACAGTTGTGACAGTTTCAGGTTAGCATTGCTGATTTGTTCTTTAAGTCCATATTTTTGAGCCAAGTTCAGACTTCGTTTAGCATAGCTGAGAGAAGTTTCCCAATCATTTAAAGCTAAATAAATGTCAGACATGTAGGATAGGTATTCTGAAATGGCATAGTAATCTTTTAATTTTTCCAGAATTTTTACAGCTTTACTAATGTAGGCCTTTGCAAGATTATTGTTGCCCAGTTTTGCATGTACCATTCCAATATTACCCAAACTATACGCAGTGCCAATTAAATAATCGGCATTATCGAAAATGATACTTGATTCTTTGAAATATTTCAAAGCTAAATTATATCTTTTGTTTTTGGAATATTCGTCTCCAGCATTTAATAAAGCACTGGCTAACGATATAGAATCATCGGTTTTCCGTAATAAATGGATTGATTTGTTATAGTAAATTTCGGCATTATCAGCATTCCCCATAATCGAATATACATCAGCAATAGACATGTAAGCCACGCCTTCGCCAATAATAAATTTAGCTTTGATTGCTGCTTCAACACTTTTGAAAAATGCGTTTAAGGCTTTGTCTAAATCGCCTCTGAGCCTATTTTTATTCCCTTTTTGGTAATATCCGCGATGTAGATACAAATAGTTTTTTTCTAACTGAGAGAGCGCAATAAGTTCATCGGCATATTTTAGTGACAATTCGAGATTATTAACTTCATTAAAAGATAAATTTCTCAGTAATTCTAATTTCTCAGAATTCGCCAGGCTATTTTTATGATAGATCTTCACAAGACTATCAGCCACTTTTTGATTTTGTGCAAAAGAACTTAGGAACTGGAAAAATATAAAAAATACAGAAAATAAGATTTTGACAAAATATTTAAAATCTCTCAAAAGTATCATGGGTTTGCAGCTAATTTTGGATCGATGTGAAATGATTTAGAAGAATTTCCATCAGCATAAACACTAAAACTGATAGTGTATTTGTCGAGTTTATGAACCAAATTGGAATCATTTTTAACCTTAGCAACTGCGTTTCCGGATCTTCCTCCAGAGCCGTAAATGGTAGTAACATCAAAAAAGTTCAAATCTCGGGATTCCGGTTCGTTAAAAATACTGTCAATGGCAACGGAATAGCCTTTGTCATTTGTCACACCAATCCATCTGACATCTTGGTTGAGGTATACGTTAGATAAAAAGTCTTTCAAAGTTCCGTTTGGAGATCTTCCTGCATTATCATCAGATAAGGAACAAGCGTTATCAATATCCTCCTGTGATGGATTGCTCATTGCGTAGAGACTGCTGGCTTGAACAGTCAATGCGATTACTACTTTTTTGCCCATGATTATTATATTTAAAATTTATTAAATAGTAACACAAATAGACCAGTATAGAATGAGGCAGCGGTAATTAATATATTGATATTTAGTAGTTAGAGGTCCGATTATAATATCAAATTTAATGTTTTTTTCAAGATCAACATCAGTTTACTATGCATGCATCACTCCTATAATTATCTGTTTTTATAAAATTATGAAATGGAAATCCGACAGGAATAAAATTGTGCATGAGACTATTTTATGAATACCAAAATAGAAAATTAAGAATAGATGTACAAAAAAATAAATCAAATAAATATCTAAGTTATTACTAGTCAGTAAATTGAAGTTTATTTGTTACTTTAGTAGAACCAAAGAATAGTAATTAAAATAGATCGTTATGATTACTGATCAAAATTCAATCAATTGGAAAAAAATATTTTGTTTTAAAAATATTAGTTTAAATTTAGTAGGAGTAGCCTTGATAACCCTTGCTTTAAAAGGTTTTATGATTCCAAATAAATTTTTGGATGGTGGAATTATCGGGATTTCAATATTGGTTCATGAAATTACAAAATGGCCTTTTGGAGTCTTGGTATTAATGTTTAATATTCCTTTTTTAGTCATTGGAAACCGAATGTTAGGTAAAACATTTGCGTTACAGAGTTTTTTGACCTTCTTGTTAATTGCTGTCAGTATGACTTTTTTAGATGTGGATCCCGTGACTTCAGATCCGCTTTTGATTGCTTTGTTTGGTGGTTGTCTTATTGGTTTAGGTATGGGTTTGTGCATCCGAAGTGGTTCTACAGCTGATGGAGTAGAAATCTTGGCGCTATTGACTACAAAAAAAATTGGGCTTAATGTATCAGAAGTTATTTTTGCATTGAATACATTATTGTTTCTTACAGCTGCATGGTCTTTTGGAATTTCTACGGCTTTGTATTCTATTGTCACTTATTTTTCAGCCGTAAAATCTCTGGATTATATATCCCATGGTTTAGAACAATATACTTCATTGCATATTATTTCTTCCAAAAGCGACTTGATTAAATCATTGATTGTCCAAAAATTTGGAAAAGGAATTACCGTTATCAAAGGAGAAAGAGGCTATTTACCAGACAAATTTGATGTCAAATTAGATTGTGATATTATTGTCACCGTGGTAACCCGACTCGAACTACTCCGAATTAAAGAAGAAATAAGAAAACTAGATCCTAAAGCATTTATGTTTATTCAGTATATCAAAGAGGCCAGTGGCGGTATTCTGCGAAGTATGAATTAATATTGATCTGATGCTACTTATAATTAATGATGCCAGCGCTTACTATTCCAACTAATAGAAAAATAATAATAAGTGGGAATTATGCAATAGGTTTAAAATGTAAGCTTGAATAAATTTCATAATTTTATAAAAAATTATAAATTATGATACCAACGAAGGGATATGCAGTACAGGATGCTAAAACGGATTTAGCTCCATGGAATTTCGAAAGAAGAGAATTAGGACCGCATGATGTGCAATTTGATATTCAGTTTTGCGGTGTTTGCCACAGTGATCTTCATCAAATAAAGGATGATTGGGGAGGAGCAATATACCCGATGGTTCCCGGACATGAAATTGTAGGGAAGGTGGTCAAAGTAGGAAGTCACGTAAAGAAATTTAAGGTAGGTGATTTAGCGGGAACAGGTTGTTTAGTCGATTCCTGCAGGACTTGTGAAAACTGTCAGGAAGGATTAGAACAGTTTTGTCTAAATGGAAGTACAGGAACCTATAATGCTTTAGGGCAAGATGGAAAAACACCTACTTACGGCGGGTATTCGGATACGATTGTTGTTCATGAAAATTTTGTTCTGCATATTTCAGATAAATTGTCTTTAGCTGCTGTAGCACCTTTATTGTGTGCCGGAATCACAACATATTCTCCATTGAGACATTGGAAAGTTGGAAAAGGACACAAATTAGCTGTTTTAGGACTTGGCGGTTTAGGTCACATGGCAGTAAAATTTGGTGTTGCTTTTGGTGCTGAGGTTACCGTTTTGAGTACATCCGCAAGCAAAGAGGCAGATGCCAGAAAATTAGGGGCTCATAATTTTATAGTTACTAAAGATGAAAAGCAATTGGCAAGTGTTGCGGGTTCTTTTGACTTTATTTTAGATACGGTTTCTGCACCACATGATTTGAATTTGTATTTGTCTTTATTAAGAGTAAACGGAGTGCATATTTGTGTTGGAGTACCACCAACGCCTTATGAAATCCACGCTTTTAGTCTTATTGGAGGACGAAGAAGTCTTGCAGGTTCATTAATAGGAGGTTTACCTGAAACCCAGGAAATGTTGGATTTCTGTGCGGAACACGGAATTGTTTCTGAAATTGAAATGATTGATATCAAAAATGTGCATGAAGCGTATGACCGAATGACAAAAGGCGACGTCCGTTACCGTTTTGTTATCGATATGGCGACATTGTAAAGAGATTATAAAAGTAAAAACCCTAAACATTTTAATAATGTTTAGGGTTTTTTGTGACCTACTAGCAACCAATTTTCGAATCATTTTTATATAAGATCTGAAGCTTTGGAGTAGGTTATAATTTGTTTACTAAAGCGATTGAAGACATTAAATTTATTCTTAGGCCCATATGCACATAAAATAAGCATGTCCAAACCAAAGGCTCACTTTTCAACCAAAAAGAGTATGTATTTTTATATTACTTGTTGTTCTTTGATACTACTAAAAGCAATTTTCAAATCTGTCTTTAAATCTTCAATATCCTCTAAACCTACAGATAATCTAATTAAGTCTTTAGAAACCCCTGTTGCAATTTGTTCCTCATCAGATAATTGCTGATGCGTAGTACTTGCGGGATGAATAATGAGTGATTTAGTGTCTCCAATATTGGCCAATAGTGAAAATAATTTGGTTTCATCTGCTACTTTTTTAGCGGCTTCAAAACCTCCTTTTAATCCAAAAGTCACTACTCCACTTTGTCCTTTTAGTAAATACTGTTGTGCTAATGCATAATATTTACTTGTTTTGAGACCCGGATAATTAACCCATGCCACTTCTTCTTGAAGTTCTAACCATTGTGCTAATGCCAATGCGTTTTGACTGTGTTTAATAATTCGGAGCGGTAAAGTTTCTAATCCCTGAATAATCTGAAAGGCATTGAATGGACTTAGAGCCGCACCATAATCGCGCAAACCTTCTATTCTGACTTTTGCAATAAAAGCCGCGTTGCCCAATACTTCATTATACACTAATCCGTGATAACCTGCTGAAGGTTCTGTGAATTCGGGGAAGTTTCCATTCGCCCAATCAAAATTTCCTGCGTCAATAATCACACCTCCAAGAGAAGTTCCATTGCCGGAAATGTATTTTGTTAGGGAATGAATGACAATATCTGCTCCATATTGGATTGGATTTAATAAATACGGAGAGGCAACTGTATTATCAACAATGAAAGGAACTTTCAGAGATTTAGCCTCTGAAGAAATAGCTTTCAAATCTAGAACGTCTAGTTTTGGATTACCTAATGATTCGACAAAAATGGCTTTAGTATTTGGTTTTGCTGCGTTTGTAAAATTAGATGGATCTGTAGGATCTACAAATGTCGTGGTAATTCCTAATCTTGGTAACGTAACTTTCAATAGATTATAGGTCCCACCATAAAGACTGCTTGAAGCTACTATATGGTCCCCAGCTTTTAGTATAACCAAAAGTGTTGTTGCAATAGCTGCCGTTCCTGAAGCCGTAACCACAGCTCCAATTCCACCTTCTAAGGCTGCCAATCGCTGCTCTAAAATGTCATTAGTAGGATTGTTTAATCGGGTGTATATAAAGCCCGCTTCGGTTAGGCTAAATAAATTGGCAGCATGTTCTGAATTATTAAAAACATAAGAACTGGTTTGATATATGGGTACTGCTCTGGTTCCTGCATTTTTTGTTACATCGTGTCCGGCATGCAATGCGTTTGTTTCAAATTTTTGTGTGCTCATAATAGTTTATTTTTAAAGTAGTTAATAGTTAAAATTTAAAGCCTAATCGGGCAAAAACAAATCTTCCGTTCAAACCAAATTGTGAAACAGCTCTGGAATAGGCAAACTGATTGGCATTACTCAAATCAGCACTAGGTGATGGCGAAAGAGTTGGAGTAGTATTGGTAAATGATGGCGTTGCAGGATTGTTTCTGTCCGGATATACATCTCCAATATTATTAGCCCCGATTGTCAATCTGAATTTTTCAGAAACTTGGTAGCCAAATGATAAGTCAGTTACTATTTTAGCACTGTATTCCGGATGTTCGTAAACGGATGAAGATCCATCTAAATTCACATCTGTTGCACCAGGATCAGTAACGGCTCCGAAATAGCTGTTTCTGAAATAAATGTCTAATTTTTTGATGCCAAAAGTGGTTGCCAAATTCGCTTTAACCTTTGGAATCGCTTCTTCTAAATATACTTTGCTTGATTCTGGAAAAAAGGAATAGATATACTGTTCTCCACCAGCATCTATAATAGATTGAGGCACATTTAAACCGCCAACTCTTCTCGTTTGATTGTAACTAAGCGCAAAATCATTTTTGATGGTAAAATCTGGAATCACATTGTATTTGTGTGAAATAACTATGTCAATTCCTTTGGTTTCAGAGTTAATTCCGTTGGTCCAGAACGAAGCTCTTTCTACACCTTTCGTGTCAAATGCCTGTTGGAACAAAGTCAGTGCAGCTTGTTGCGTCGGCGTTGCTGATCCGCTTATTTGAGCATCTGAAGGCCTAGCATATTGTCCTGTTAATACAACACGGTCATCAATTCTAGTGAAATAAGCATCGGTTGCGATGGTTAAATTAGCAGATGGAATTTTAAACGTAAATCCAGTGCTCACACTTTTTGAAGTTTCCGGTTTTAAATTTGCCACACCAATACTTTTAGCAGCGTCTGAATCATTTGTAAAATAACCTACCTGATACGGGGATCCATTTATAAATTGTGTTGAACTACTTTCAAAATATTTCTGTTGCAATGATGGTGCTCTAAATCCTGTTTGCCCTGAAATTCTCCAATTGATATTGCTATTTAATTTTAAAAGTGAAGCCAATTTAAAAGTAACCGTATTACCAAAATCGGAATAATTTTCATAGCGTAAAGCTCCGTTTACAAGCCAATTTTCAAAAGGATTTAATTCTAAATCCAAGTAAGCAGCAACACTTTTTCTGTTTTTTTCTTTCGCATCCGAAGGCTGAAATCCAGAAAATCCTTGTGCTCCTGCGCCTCTTTTATTTCCGAAAAAATCAGTCACGATCAAGGGAGAACTACTGGCTAGATTTCCTGAAATAAAATCACCATTGGTATTATATAAACCGTAAGAAGCTTGTTCACCAGCCTGAATTTCATAATTTTCATATCTAAATTCCCCACCAAATGCAACATTTAATCCTTGTAAGAAATCATATTTTCTAGTTAAATCCAGATTGGTTGTACTTTGTAAAAAAGATACTTTTCCTGCATTGAAAGAGGAGGGAGAGTTTACTCCCAAAGTCGCATTTATTGTATTATTGACATTGTATTGAAAAGAATTCGTTCCTAAATTAGAACTAATATCGGTATCAAAGCCAAATAATCTTGTAGTAATTCCAATAGCAGAGGACACATCCAAAATTGTAGATCCTATTTCAGGTAAAAAACCATTTTGATACACTTGGCTAAAAGTTCCAGAGCCATTTGGAAGACGGTTAAAGGCATACGAATTACCGTTTCTATAAGAAACTCCACCAAATGAATACAAGGAAGTAATTTCATTTATGGGATATGCGGTATTGTAATATAGTTGCCCCGAAGCTAATTTTGACTGCCCAACGCTCATGTTGTAATCACTTCTCTGCTGACCTCTGTATGAAAGTTCATTATTAGTTACGTCAAAATTTAAGGCACTTTGTATTTGACTGATTGTTGTTGCAGTTGAAATTGTATTTTGTTGAGTAGAAGTAAAGTAATTTACTTGTGGTGCATATTGTTTAATTGTATTAATTATTTGACTAGAATTTGGTGTATTATTAATGTTACTAAACAAAGAATTGATAGCTGTACCGCCTTGTGCAGCTCTGTTTTCAACAGCATTGTAGGCATTAAAAATTGCGTTACTTCTTATACCAGCCCTGCTTGTAGCGTCCCTTGTAACGGCACTACCAGTGATATTAAGAAAGCTTTTTTCTTTTCCAAGAGAAGTTCCGTAATTTAAATCTAACTGTGCTGTTTGTCCGTCAATTCCTCCTTTGAAATTATTGGCTCCAGAGGATAAAAGCCCCCCATATTGTATCGTTCCTGAAATATAATTTGCGTCTTTTTTAAGTACAATATTTATAACTCCTGCAATAGCATCAGAACCATATTGAGCTGCAGCTCCATCTCTTAAAACTTCAATGCGATCAATAGCAAAAGATGGAATTGCGTTCAAATCCGTACCCACTGAACCTCTTCCTGGTGCACCATTGATGTTTACTAAAGCGCTTGTGTGTCTTCGTTTACCATTTACAAGTATTAAAACTTGATCTGGTCCTAAACCTCTCAATTGTGCCGGATCAATATGGTCTGTACCATCTGCAGTTGACGTGGGATTACTGGTAAATGAAGGTGCCACATAATTCAAAATTTGAGTTATACTGGTTTGTGGTGCTCCTTTTGTAATTTCAGATATATTCAAAATATCGATCGGTACAGGCACATCTGTTTTTACTCGGTTTTTGCTTCTGGAACCAATTACTATTATTTCAGATAATTCATTTTTTTTGATGGAGTCATTTTCCTTTTGGTTGATCTGGCTGTAAGTGGTTGAAAAGGCAACTAAGCTTACAGTTATTGCTACAATTTTTTTTGTTTTTTTCATTACTGATTGTTTGTTTTTTGTATTAGTACTTTTTTATTAATTTTTAATTTGGGCATAAAAAAACCCCTGCGGTATGCAGAGGCTCTATTTTATCTTTAGAAATAATTACAATAGTAGCTCTGCGGGATTAACCGTCATCATGCTACACATATTGTAATTATTTAATTTCATTTGTTCTGTTTTTTTGATGAGGCAAATTTGCAAACTATTTTTTACTCCACCAAGAAAAATCATAATTATTTCACATAGTCTATGGATTTAATAGGATAGTTTCAAATTAACATTACAAGTAGTTTCAAACAAGCTTATTTTTTGGCACACTTATTTTTAAATTTAGGGCACTATAAGAAAAACCATGTGCGAATCAATAAGGCTTAGTAGTGTTAATATGGCCTGGTACAGAATAGGGGTAATAAAGATGATAAAAGATTGAAGGTATAAAAAAGAAAAAACCCCTATTTTACAGGGGTTTTAGTTTCTTCGAAAGTTGACTACTTTCATATTTTGTGACCTTGACTGGATTCAAACCAGTAACCTCTTGAGCCGTAATCAAGTGCGCTATTCAGTTGCGCCACAAGGCCATTTTTTTGCTATTGATGTCTTAACTAAGGCGTCTTAGCGGGTGCAAATATAAGTATAAATGTGTAATTTGCAAGTCTAAAATTGTAAAAAAACAAAAAAATATGCCATTAAAAAAGTATATACGTGATATTCAGGGATTTCCTAAAGAAGGAATTTTGTTTAAAGACATCACTCCGTTGCTAATTAATCCCGAAGCAAGGAATAAATGCCTTGAAATACTGATTGAATCCTTGAAAGATAAAAAAATTGACAAGGTAATAGGAGTGGAAAGTCGTGGATTTTTCTTTGGAATGTTGATAGCTCAGGAATTGAATGTTGGTTTTATTCCAGTTCGAAAACCTAACAAGTTACCTTACGAAACCATTTCGGCGACGTATGATTTAGAATATGGAACAGATACTTTAGAAATTCATACCGATGCGATTCAAAAAGGGGATAGAATTCTAATTCACGATGATGTTTTGGCAACTGGAGGAACGGCAAGCGCAGTTTGCGAATTGGTGGAACGATTGGGTGGAGAAATCGTGCAATGCAATTTCCTGATGGAATTAGCTTTCTTGAATGGAAGAGCAAAAATTAAAGGAAATGAAATTTTTGCTGCAATTACGTATTAATCTAGCGCACGCGTCGTTACGTAGTACCTAAAACCAATAATTGCCATTTGCCATTTCTTGGCTTTTGCCAAATCCAAACGTTGCTTTGTGAAACTTGGTAAAATGACTTTGTTTATTTTGGCTAGAATTTTATACATAAGGTTTTATTTTGGACAAAGATATAAAAAAAGACGGTCTTGATTGAGACCGTCTAAATTGTGAATTTCTATTTATTTTCTTTCGTTAACTTTGGACTGGTATTCTTCCATTTGCTTTTCGTAGATTTTCATTTTTTTTTCAAAATTATCCATTTGCGCATGGAAAGGTTCCATTTTTTTGTCAAATTCAGCCATTTTTTTATCAAAGGCTTCCATTTCAGGTGCTAATGTTTCCATTTTTTTATTGAACTCTTCCATTTTTTTATCGAATTCTTTCCAAGCTTTTTTATCACCAGTGATAGGATTTCCTTTTGGAGCTTTCGGCGCTTTGGGAAAAACAGGTGCTTTAGGAGCTTTAAATTTAAAAGTTGGTGCAGTAGGAGGAGTTGGTGGCTCTGGTATCATTTCTTTCCCATCTAGATAGCTTTTAGTAATAATACGGATTGAGTTCTTAGTCGAAGTCCCCTCTTTTTGTACATTAACTGAACTTATATGATTTGGATTCATGCTTTCGGCCTCTAGCGCGCTTACTTTTTTTCCGTCAATAAAATATTCTGCATCACCAGGTATGCCATTTTTCTCTGTCGTAACCTTTGTAACGGTATAAGTATCTTTTGTTTTTTGACGTATAGTTACATTGTTAGGATCGACATTATCAAATCCCAAATCCGTTTTTTCTATATCAGAATTAAAAATACTTGTACTCCCTGTAGTTTTTCCTTTTGTTACAATTCTAATTATAGATTTGTTATTCTCCTTAATGATATCCATCGTTGTAATGTCATTAGGATTCGTGCTATCTAATTCCTCTTTGCTCACTTTTTTTCCATCAATAAAAATTTCTGTATTTGGATCAATACCTTCATTTTTGGAATTATTGACTACAAGTGATTTAATTTTTTTAATACTGTCTTTTTCTTGCTGGATTTCTAAAGTGGTGGTAACAGGATTTTTTGACTCCACTTTACTGGTTTCTTCTTTTACTTTTTCCTGAGCAATTACTTCAATTTGAAATAAAGATACAAATGCTACTAAAGCAGGCAGAACAAGCGTGTACTTCCAAGAATTCGATTTTTTTGATTGATTTTTGTTTAACATAACAATTCGTTTTTTGATTAATGATTGATAAAAATGATTAGTAATGGCAACACAATTTTCGTGTGTTGTTATTTTTAAAAGCGTGAACTGATACGCTTTTTTGTCGGATATTTTTTTGGTAGCTTCGTTGTCAGCAATGAATTCAAGATTTTGTAAAATCGCCTTTTTGTACAACCAAATTAACGGATTGAACCAAAAAAGGATACAAAACAGTCTTGAAATCAATACATCAACAGTATGATTTTGCTCACTATGCACTTTTTCATGTTCCAAAATATTTTCTAGTTCGGAACTGCTGTATAAGGACGAATTGTAAACGATAGTATTAAAAAATGAGAACGGAGCGAGGTTGTCTTGTAAGTCAATAAATTTAAAATCGGCTTGACGTTTTATTATTTTTCCTTTAAATACTTTTTGTAAACTGTAAAAATCAAAACCAAATTTAGTTAATTGAAATAATGCACCAACGCAGTACAGCACTGTTAATCCAAGATAAATATGTTCTACTGTATGGTCTTCATTTACAGTTGTAGTTATGGGCAATGATGACCAATCATAATTTACAGGACTAGGTTCGACCCATATTATTTTCGTAAAAACGACTATTGGCAAAAGAACGGAAGTAAATAAACCCACTAATAGAAACCAACGATTACTATTGAAAAAGGTTTCTTTTCGCAACATAAAATGATAAGCCAAATAAAACAGTGCAATTAATCCACTGGATTTGATGAGGTAGATATATAATGCTTCCATAAATACTGTTGTTACGATAAAGTTTATATTTCCTCTTTTTGATTTTCAATCATGGCTAAAATTTCCCGTAATTCAGCAGCAGAAATTTTTTCTTCTTTTGCAAAATGAGATACCATATTTTTATAGGAACTGTCAAAATAATTATCGATTGCCGTATTCATAAAGCGCTTTCTATACTCTTCTAAAGTCACTATAGGATAATATTGGTGCGTGTTCCCAAAGGCATTGTGAGAAACAAAACCTTTTTCTTCGAGGTTACGCACAATGGTTGAAAGTGTGTTGTAATGCGGTTGATCTTCTGTTATTTCTGCAAGGACTTCTTTTACGAATGCTTTTTTGAGCTTCCATAAAATGTGCATGATTTCTTCTTCTTTATTAGTCAGTTTTTGCATGATTTTTTTATTTAAATCAAACTTACAACTAATTTTGTAGTTACACAACTATAAATATAGTTTACTAACTATTTTTATAGTTTCTTTAACTTATATCAATAGTTTCTGGAAACTGGAAAATCTTTTAATCAGAGACGTTATTGTGAAAATGAGGTTGCGTGAGGGATAAAGCTAGCTACCGAAGTAGCGCGTATATCCCGAAAGTTCGGGACGACAGCTATAAAGAAAAGGGGCCAGTAACGATGTTGTTGCTAAGCCCCTTTTTTTTATGGGGTCACACCCAAAGAATGATAATCGAATTAGTTTTTTTCTTTTTGAACGAGTTTTTGCAGCCAGATGCAACCTGCGACTGATAAAATCCCTAAACTTCCCATGACAAACCAGTTGGCTTGATAGCCAAAAGTGGCTATAATTTCTAGTCCCGTCTTAGAACTCGCAATGTGTGCCAAGCTGAAACTCATCGTAAACAGTGCCATATAGCGACCTTCGTGTCCTTTTGGCGCTCGGCTTAAAGCGAAAGAATTGGAAAAAGGAAAGATGAACATTTCGCCAAAAGTGATAAAAAGGATACTCACAATTAATATTCCTGCCCACATATTAATCATTAAAACATAGAAACTTAGAGACATCAGTAACGAGCCCCAAAGAATAATTTTGAGTTTATCGATGTTTTTTCTTTGACTAATACTCACAATTGGCATTTCCAGGAAGAAAATCAGTAACCCATTTAAGGATAATAAAAGTCCGCTTTGAAACTCGGTTAAACCAAATTTTTCATTGTGGTATAAAGGCAAAGTGGTGAAAAGTTGAAAGAAAAGCATGGCCGTTATAAAACAGATAAAGAGAAAAATCCAAAATATCTTGTCTTTGAAAACGGAAGCAGGTATTTCGGTTTCGCTATTTGCGGAGTCTAAATCGGCTGGTTTTTTGCGCTCTCTCACTAATAAGGTGAAAATTAATATAGAAATAATACACGAGCTTCCATCAACCCAAAATAATCCGCTGTATCCTAAATTCATGATTATCAAACCACCTAAAGCCGGTCCAGCAGTAAATCCTAGATTTACCGCTAATCGAACTAAAGTCAGTGCTCTGGTACGATTTTCAGGTTTTGCGTAGGTCGCTAAGGAAACGAACATGGCGGGACGAAACATATCAGCAACGGTCATAATGACGAACATACCAATGCATAATCCCCAAAATGTTCGAATGTATTGTACTAAAAACAGCAGTATTCCGCTGGTGAACAAACTGAAAACCATGATTCTATAAAAACCTATTTTATCTGATAATTTGCCACCAAGCCACGAACCAAGCATGGAACCAAAACCAAAAGCGACCATAATCCACCCGACTTGTGCATAGGAAAAATTCAAATCTTCTTTTAGATATTTGGACAAAAACGGCAAAACCATCGTACCAGCGCGATTGATAAAAGTGATGAGTGTAAGAATCCAAATTTCTCTGGTGAAGCCTTTGAAATTATTAATGTAACGTTGAAAAGCAGTTTGAAACATATAAAGAGTTATTATTTTGCAAAGGTAGAAAACTTTGTTCCGATGCGTCTTTGTGTCCTAGTAACTTTTAAACTATTTTTGCATAAAAATAAGAATATGAGAACGCTATTCACTTTGTTTATTTTATTACACTTGAATTTAGGCTTTGGCCAAGAAAAATTTGATGTTTCGGCTGTAACCAAATTCCAAACGGAATTGAACGAAGAATATGCGGATGCCAAGAAAAGTCCTTTGACTGCAGAAGATTTAGCAGAGTTCAAAACACTTGATTTTTACCCTGCAAGCGAAACTTTTTTTGTGGTCGCAAAGTTTCTAAGAACTCAAAAAGAGAAGCCTTTTGAAATGAAAACATCAACGGACAGAAAACCATTGTATGTCAAATACGGCGAACTTTCTTTTACAATTGATGGTCGGGATTTTAAACTGAACGTTTATAAAAACATTGAACTTTCCAAAAAGAAGGAGTATAAAGACTATTTATTTCTGCCGTTTTCCGATTTGACTTCTGGCAAGGATAGTTATATTGGCGGGAAATATATCGATTTAAGAATCCCAAAAGGAGATACGATTGTGATTGATTTCAATACATCGTACAATCCGTATTGCGCTTATAATCATAAATACTCCTGCCCAAAAGTTCCATTGGAAAATGATTTGGATATCGAAATAAAAGCGGGAGTTAAAAAATTTCACGACTGATGGAATTCTTTAATTTGCATACGCATAAATGGACTAATCAACCGAATGTGTTGGAATTAGTGAATCAATATCCTCAGGAATTTGATGCAACAATTCCGAATTATTCCATCGGGATTCATCCTTGGTTTATCGTTGAAGAACGAATAGAAGCTGACTTGGCGATAATGGAAAGTAAGTTACAAGAGGCAAATTGTCTCGCTGTTGGCGAATGCGGATTGGACAAACGCATCGATATTTCAATGGAATTGCAGCAAATGGTTTTCGAAAAACAATTGTTTTTGGCACAAAAATATAAAAAACCGATTGTGATACATTGCGTTGCGGCTTTTCAGGAATTGATTGCAATTAAGAAAAAATTGAATATTTCAGTTCCAATGCTGGTTCATGGTTTTTCGAAAAATGTGCAGGTTGCTAAACAATTACTGGACAATGGATTTTATATTTCGTTTGGAAAATATTTATTGCTCAATCCAGAACTGGAAGCTGTTTTTAAAATCGTTCCTGATAATCGATTTTTTCTGGAAACGGATACGGTTGAGGAAGGAATTGAGGCTGTTTATGAATTGGCAGCAAAATACAAAGGAATTTCAGTCTCAGAAATACAAGAAAAAGTGAATACAAATTTTAATGAAGTTTTTGATTTCAAAATTTTTCAAAAACATTAAACTTTAAACAAAAAACAATGGCAGAGTGGACAGAAAGAGCCGAACTTTTATTCAAAAAAGAAGGTTTAGATAATTTGAAAAATGCAAATGTATTGGTTGTAGGATTGGGTGGTGTTGGTTCTTTTGCAGCCGAATTTTTGGCAAGAGCAGGAGTGGGATCTATGACTATTGTTGATGGTGACGTCGTTGATATTACCAATATAAACCGACAATTACCGGCTTTACATTCGACCGTGGGACAACCTAAGGTGACTGTTGTTGGGGATCGATTAATGGACATCAATCCAGAATTGAAATTGACGCGTGTGCAGGAATTTCTTTCGCCGGAACGTGCTTTCGAAATTGTTTCAGAGGAATTTGATTATGTTTTGGATTGCATTGATAGCGTGACTCCAAAGCTAAATTTGATTATTGGCGCCAAGCGAAAAAGAGTAAAAATTATAAGTAGTATGGGCGCTGGCGGGAAAATGGAAGCTTCTAAAGTTAAAGTAACGGATATCACGAATACCGTGAATTGTTATTTTGCTAAAACCATAAGAAGACGATTGAAAGAATTTAAAATTGACAAACTTAAAGTAGTTTTTTCTTCTGAGATTCAGGACGAATCGAGTTTGAAAATGACGGATGGTTCCAATTTTAAAAAATCATTTTACGGAACAAACAGTTACATGCCGGGATTATTTGGTTTGTATGCTGCAGAAACAGTGATTCGCTATTTACTTAAAAAATAGTGATCATAATTCAGTTATTTTAGTATTCAGTTCTAAAAATCTAAGAAGTCTTAAAATCTATAAAGTCTAATAATCTAAAAAAATGATACAAACCGTAATTTTTGACATGGATGGTGTAATTGTCGATACTGAACCCGTACACCGCTATGCTTATTTTAAACAATTTGATGAGTTGAATATTCCTGTAACGGAGGAAATGTACACTTCATTTACCGGTTTTTCTACTCGGAATACGTTTCAGAAATTGAAAGAAGTTTTTGTGATAGAGCAGGAAGTAGAAGATTTGATTCAAAGAAAACGGACAATTTTTAATAATGCTTTTGATAGTAAAGCAGATTTGGAATTACTGGAAGGTGTTGAAAATCTTATTAAAGAATTATATCAAAATGGCATGCAATTGATTTTGGCTTCTTCGGCATCCAAAGTTACTATTGAGCGTGTTTTTAGCAGGTTTAAATTGCATGAGTATTTTACGCATGTGGTAAGCGGTGAAGATTTTCCTAAATCAAAACCACATCCTGCAATTTTTGAACATGCCGCAAGTTTATCAATTGCACCAAAAGAAAACTGTATTGTTATTGAAGACAGTACGAATGGAATAAAAGCGGCGAAAGCTGCCGGAATTTTCTGTGTGGGATATAACAGTATTCATTCGGAGGCGCAAGATTTATCAGAAGCTGATGTTGTGATTAATCATTTTAATGAATTGGGTTTTAACACAGTTACCAATATTGATTCTAAATTAAGGAATAATTAACATTTGAAAGCCATTGAATTTGTAAATTTGAACACAAAAAAATTAAAAACATGAAAAAAATAATCATTGTATTTGCCATTATTATAGCAAATTTCACCATTGAAGCACAGGTAAAAACACCTCAATCCAGTCCGAAATCTACCATCATGCAAGAAGTAGGTTTGACAGCTGTAGAAATTAATTATTCAAGACCAAGTGCCAGAGGAAGAGCCGTTTTTGGAAATTTAGTCCCTTTTGGAAAAGTATGGAGAACCGGAGCTAATGAAAATACAACCGTATCTTTTAGTGACGATGTTGTTATTGATGGAAAAATCTTGAAAAAAGGAAAATATTCTTTGTATACAATTCCAAAAATAGAAAGTTGGGAAATAATTTTTTATAAAACTACTGATAACTGGGGTAATCCAGAAGAATGGAAGGAAGAAAATGTAGCCCTTAGAGCAACTGTTAAACCAGAAACTTTAAATAAGAGTGCAGAAACATTCACTATTGGAATTAGCGGATTAGACAACAATTTTGCCTTTTTAGAAATATACTGGGAGAACTCTTATGCAGCTGTAAAATTTGAAGTTCCTACTCAACAAAAAGCAACTGCTAATATTGAGAAAGCCTTATCTGGACCAGCAGCAGCAGATTATTTTTCAGCAGCTCAATTTTTATTCCAATCAAATGGTGACAATGCAAAAGCATTGGTTTATGTAAATAAAGCGTTAGATATGTCTAAAGACAAACCGTTTTGGTACAACAGATTGAAATCATTGATTCAAGCCAAACTTGGAGATAAAAAAGGAGCAATCGAAACTGCAAAATTATCCCTTGCGGCGGCTGAAATTGCTAAAAATCAAGACTATGCAAAAATGAATAAAGATAGTATCGCAGAGTGGAGTAAGAACTAACTTACCCTCACTGTTTTATAATAAAATCCCGTCTGCATTATAGTTATAGAGACGGGATTTTTTATTCGCTATCCTGATATTTGGAAAACCATTTTTTTTATCAAGGATTTATATTCCAATTTTTGGGTGGTTTTAAATATTATAAATCAATTAACACCTCAAAATTTAATGAGATTCCGTAATTGCCTAATTTTGTTCAAAATTTGAAATTTATAATGACTAAAAATATTCCAATTTCTATATTAGAATTAGCAATAATTACAGAAGATAGTAATGCAAGGGAAACATTACAAAAAACAAAAGCGTTAGCTCAATTAGCTGACAGTTTAGGATACAACAGATTTTGGCTAGCCGAACATCATAATATGGCACATGTCGCCAGTACAGCGACGGTTGTTTTGATTGGTTATATTGCCAGTCAAACGCAAAATATCCGTGTAGGTTCTGGTGGCATCATGCTCCCCAATCATGCGCCGTTAATTGTTGCAGAACAATTTGGTACTCTTGAAATACTGTATCCCAACCGGATCGATTTAGGATTAGGAAGAGCGCCAGGAACTGATGGATTAACTGCACAAGCGATTCGGAAAGATTTCTTCGAGCAATCGCAACGCTTTCCTCAAAATGTTGCTGCGCTTCAGGAATTTTTCTCGGAGGATAATGCTACTGCAAAAGTGCGTGCTTTTCCTGCCGAAGGAATTAAAGTTCCCATTTGGATTTTAGGTTCCAGTATGGATAGTGCCGCCTTGGCTGCTGCCAATGGATTGCCGTATGCTTTCGCTGGACATTTTGCACCGAAACAGATGTATCAGGCATTTCAATTTTACCGAGATAATTTTAAACCTTCGGAATATTTAGACCATCCCAAAACGATGGCGTGTGTAAACGCAATAGCTGCTGATACCGATGAAGAAGCGGAAAAATTGTCGACTAGTTTGACTCAAATGTTTCTGAATCTGATTCGGAATGACAGAAAGCCATTGCAGCCGCCGGTTGATTCATTAGATGGAATTATGAGCGAAGAAGAACATTTTCATGTGAACCAAATGACTGCTTGTTCATTTGTAGGAAGCAAAAAGAAATTAGAAACAGAATTGAAGCAATTTATCGAATATACACAAATTGATGAATTGATGATTACCAGTCCAATTTTTGATCATGACGATAAATTGAAAAGCATTCGAATCATGAAAGAAGTTATCGATAACATGAAATAGTATTTGATAGCTTTTTAAATAAAAAAATCCCTGCAATGTAAGTTGCAGGGATTTTTTATAGAAATCATATTAATAGTTAATAATTCATCATTGAAAATTAATTATTTAAGGCTTCCCACCATATCTTCAGGTTTAACCCAAGCATCAAAATCTTCTGGAGTTACGTATCCCAAACGAACAGCTTCTTCTTTTAAAGTTGTTCCATTTTTATGTGCAGTTTGAGCAATTTCAGCTGATTTGTAGTAGCCAATTTTAGTATTTAAAGCCGTAACCAACATTAATGAATTGTCAACCAATTCTTTGATGCGTTTGTAGTTAGGTTCGATACCTTGTGCGCAATGTTCGTCAAAAGACATACAAGCATCACCAAGTAATCTCGCTGATTGTAAGAAATTTGTAGCCATCAATGGTTTGAAAACGTTCAATTCATAATGTCCTTGCATTCCTCCAACAGAGATTGCAACATCATTCCCCATCACTTGTGCGCAAACCATCGTCAATGCTTCACATTGTGTAGGATTTACTTTTCCTGGCATTATAGAAGATCCAGGCTCGTTTTCTGGAATAATGATTTCTCCAATTCCGGAACGTGGTCCAGAAGCTAACATACGAACGTCATTGGCAATTTTATTCAATGAAACCGCTAGTTGTTTTAAAGCGCCGTGTGTTTCTACAATAGCATCGTGTGCTGCTAATGCTTCAAATTTATTTTCGGCGGTTACGAATGGATGTCCAGTAAATTCAGCGATATATTCCGCTACTTTTACATCATATCCTTCTGGAGTGTTTAATCCGGTTCCTACTGCAGTTCCGCCTAAAGCCACTTCTGATAAGTGTGCCAATGTGTTTTTAACCGCTTTCAAACCGTAATTCAATTGCGCTACATATCCTGAAATTTCTTGTCCTAGTGTAAGTGGAGTAGCATCCATTAAATGCGTACGACCTATTTTTACCACATTGTTGAATTCAACTGCTTTTGCATGAAGTGTATCTCTTAATTTTTCAACTCCGGGAATAGTAACTTCTACAACTGCTTTGTAGGCCGCAATGTGCATTCCTGTTGGGAAAGTATCGTTTGAAGATTGCGATTTATTCACATCATCATTGGCTTTAATGAATTGTTCGCCTTCGCCAATGTTGAATCCTTTAAGAACTTGCGCACGATTTGCAACTACTTCATTTACGTTCATGTTACTTTGTGTACCTGAACCGGTTTGCCAAATCACCAATGGAAATTCATTATCTAATTTTCCAGCTAGGATTTCATCACAAACGGCAGCAATGGCATCGCGTTTTTCTGCTGGTAAAACTCCTAAATCACAATTGGCGTAAGCCGCTGCTTTTTTAAGATAAGCAAAACCTTCAATTATTTCCTTTGGCATAGAAGCCGATGGACCTATTTTGAAGTTGTTTCTTGAACGTTCTGTTTGTGCGCCCCAATATTTATCAGCTGGAACCTGCACTTCACCCATGGTGTCTTTTTCTATTCTGAATTTCATTTTGTTGTTATTTAGAAATAATTATATTGTTTATTACGTTTTTAGCCCTGATGGGAGTGAAAATCCTTTTCTTTTTACTTTCAAAAAGAAAAGATTGGAGTGTACAGCGGGAAATAGCTCCAAATTCTGAGCTCAAAAATACGGATAATTCCTTTTTTATAAAAATTGATTGATAGTTTTTATGTTTTTTTATTGGTAAGAAAAGGAATTAAACATACATTTGTGGCTACATTCAAAATTCCGGAAAACATGTTTGAATTTTCACAGTACTTAGGCTTTTTACTTTTCTTAACCATTCTTACTATAGGATTTTGGTTGATGTTTTTTCTAGTTGGTTTCGTATCCTATTGGGTAGGTGGAGCAAGTTGGGAAGCATACAAGGAGAAAAGAGCAAAAAAGAAGCAAGAACAATCAGTTTAATCTTTTTGTTAAATAAAAAAAGGACTCATTTTTATGGGCCCTTTTTTTTATGTTTATACTTTTTGGACGTGCAAATAAAAACTGGACATAATCTTATAGTCTGTTTAAATGCATTTTATTGGTATTGCTGAAACTTACACTAGAATAATTCCATACTTTTTCAGACCTATCACAGATTATGGATTAGAATTTTATTAATTTTGCGGCTTTTATTTGACTAACCTTATAGGCGAAACCGCCAATAATAGTCTGTAAATAATTTTGAATATCAGCACAGATAAAAATTATTTGAAAGATATTTTTTTAATTATTTTTTTAGCATTATTTCACATTAAAAACTAAAATACATTCATGAAATACTCAAGATTAACAAAAGAGCAATTTGAAGAATTAAATCAGGAATTCAGTACTTTTTTAGCCACTCAAGCGATTGATAAAGCAGAGTGGGATAAAATAAAAGCTGAAAAACCAGAAGTCGCGGAACAAGAATTAGACGTTTTTTCTGATTTAATCTGGGAAGGTGTTCTTTCTAAAGCAACGTATTTAGAACATTTTTCTAAAAACCATATTTTTCTTTTTCATTGTTTTGATACGTACGTTCAATCGATAGTTTTAAAATCGTTAGTTCCTGAAGTTGATTTTTTGACAAAGGACGGATTGCAATGGCTTAGCGATAATATGTTTACGGAAACTATAGAAATGAAAATTGGAAAAAAAGAGTTTACAGAAGAGCGTAATACTTCAATTTTTGAATTGGTACAACAAGGTTCGTTTTTAAGTGATGGTCTTTTATACCAGCAAATAAATGAAATTATGACATCATAATTGTATTGTCATTTCTTTTAAATTGGTTATTTTAGTACACTTTTTAAAAACTAAAATAGCCAATTTTATTTTCTATGGATATTCAAAATACGATTCAAAAACTAAGGGAAGAATTAAATCAACACAACTATAATTATTATGTGTTAGATACACCCACGATTTCCGATTTTGAATTTGATTTAAAATTAAAAGAACTTCAGAATTTAGAAAATAAATATCCAGAATACTTTGACGAAAATTCCCCTTCTCAAAGGGTAGGAGGTGCAATTACCAAAAATTTCCAAACTGTACCTCATGAACACCGAATGTATTCATTGGACAATTCGTATTCTAAGGAAGAATTAATCGATTGGGAAAAACGCATTCAAAAAGTTTTAGGAGTTGTTCCATTAGAATATACATGCGAATTAAAATACGATGGAGCTTCTATCAGCATTACCTATGAAAACGGAAAACTAAAACGCGCTGTTACGCGAGGCGATGGTTTTCAAGGTGATGATGTGACGAACAACATCAAAACTATAAAATCGATTCCTTTAGAGTTGAAAGGCAATTTTCCCGATAAATTTGATGTTCGTGGCGAAATCATTTTGCCTTTTGCAGGTTTTGAAAAAATGAATCAGGAATTAATTGAAATTGGAGAAACGCCATATTCTAATCCAAGAAATACGGCTTCCGGGAGTTTAAAATTGCAAGATAGCGCTGAAGTTGCAAAAAGACCTTTGGATTGTCTTTTATATTTTTTAATTGGAAATAACCTGCCTTTTAAGTCGCAATTTGAAGGCTTGGAAACTGCCAGAACATGGGGATTCAAAGCACCGAAAGAAGCAAAACTGGCACATAATTTAGACGGAGTTTTTCAATATATAGATTATTGGGATACGCACAGGCACAATCTTCCTTATGAAACGGATGGTGTCGTGGTAAAAGTAAATTCTTTTCATTATCAGGATGAATTGGGTTTTACCGCCAAATCACCTCGTTGGGCAATTGCCTATAAATTCAAATCAGAGCAGGTTTCTACAAAATTAAATTCTATTTCGTACCAAGTTGGTCGGACTGGTTCTATAACTCCAGTAGCTAACTTAGAGCCTGTGCAACTAGCCGGAACTATAGTAAAACGCGCTTCTTTGCACAATGCAGATCAAATTGAGAAACTCGATATTCGGGTTGGAGATACTGTTTTTGTAGAAAAAGGAGGGGAGATTATTCCAAAAATTATTGCCGTTGATTTAAGCAAACGCCCAGAAAATACAGAGCCAACAAAGTACATTACACAATGCCCGGAATGTCAAACTGAATTAGTGAGAAGTCAAGGCGAAGCAAACCATTATTGTCCTAACTTTTATGGTTGTCCACCCCAGATTATAGGGAGAATCCAGCATTTTATTTCAAGGAAAGCAATGGATATAGAAGGACTTGGAGGCGAAACAGTAGCTTTGCTTTTCAATAACGGATTGGTTCATAATTATGCTGATTTATATGAATTAAAAGTAGAGCAAATTCTTCCTTTGGAACGAATGGCCCAAAAATCTGCTGAAAATTTGGTAAACGGTGTCGCTAATTCAAAAAACATTCCTTTTGAGAGAGTTCTGTTTGCACTTGGAATCAGATTTGTTGGAGAAACAGTGGCTAAAAAATTGGCTAAACATTATAAAAGTATTGATGCATTGAGTCAGGCTACATTAATGGATTTGATTCTGGTAGATGAAATAGGGGAACGAATTGCGCAAAGTGTGCTTGATTTTTTTGATAATCAGGAAAATCGAATTATCATTGATAGACTTAAAGAACAAGGAATACAATTTCAAATTATTGAAAAAATAAATCCAAATGCAACCAATAAACTTTCCGGAAAAACCTTTGTAGTTTCCGGTGTTTTTGAGAAATTTTCAAGAGATGATTTGAAAAAAGCAATTGAAGATAATGGAGGGAAAGTAGGAAGTTCTATTTCGGCAAAAACGGATTATCTTATAGCGGGCGATAATATGGGACCTGCTAAATTAGAAAAAGCTAATAAACTCAATATTTCTATAATCTCTGAAGATGATTTTATGAATTTAATAAATCAAATGGATGCGTCTACTAACTAAAAAGTATAATCTTATACCGGAAAATACAATCGTATTTTTTTTGTTTTCTTTTGCAATTGTAGAGGTTCTAGCAGAATTATTTTCATTCAAAATGATTTTGTTTGCATTTAGACCTTTAGTTGCTGCTTTGCTAATTTATCTTTATTGGATTACCTCCAAGGAAAGAAATGAGTTTTTTTTTATAACTATCTTTTTTTTGTTGCTTACCAGTATATTTATTATTTCAGAATCACAACTTTTTTTGGTGTTGGGGTTAGCCGGAATTATAGTTCATAGAATATTACTAATTGTTTATATTGTAAAGCTAAACAAGGTCAAAGATTTTATACCAATACTTATAGCAGTAATTCCTTTTATATTTATTTTTTCTTATTTGCTTTCTATTTCGGATGGAATTCCAGAGGGAAGTTATTACGCTTTGTTAGTCCAAAATATATTAGTATCCATTCTTGGTGGAGTTATTTTATCTAATTATTTTATGAATGAAACTACAAATACGCCTTGGCTGTCAATCTTTGGAGTACTATCTGTAGGATTGTATTTTACCGTTTTTATCGAGAAACTTTTTTTAAATAACCTGCCCCCAACTTATTTTAGACCATTGGGAATGGTTTTGTATGTAACAAGTTATTATGCTTTTTACAAATTTGTCATTGATGTTGAAAGATTGAATTCCGAGTTAAAAGCAAATAACGAATAGATTAAGAGACTTTTTCATTCCGTTCAAAAAATCATGAGTGTGAAACGATTTTTGATTTTATAAAAAAATCGATTATAGCTACACTATAATCGATTTTCCTTCAAATGCTTTAGCTTTATTATTGTCTACATAAAAATCTATTCTTCCTAAATTAATACCGTAGCAACCTACTTGATTTACTAAAACTTCTTTGCCTACAAGGTTTTTTGTGACAGTTGGTTTGTCTAAGAACGTGTGCGTATGACCACCAATAATCAAATCTATATCTTGAGTCAGTTCGGCTAATTTTAAATCACAAATTTTAGCAGGCTCGTCTCTGTATTTGTATCCTAAATGTGACAAACAAATTACGATATCACATTGCTGTTCTTTCTTTAAAATTCGGACCATATCTTGAGCCGTTTCCACAGGATCATTGTAGACGGTTTCCTTGTACATTCCTTTGTCAACTAATCCTGCAAGCTCTATTCCAAGCCCAAAAACACCAACTTTTATTCCGTTTTTATGAAATATTTTATACGGCTTTACAAAACCATCCATCACGGTATTTTTAAAATCGTAATTGGCAGATATGAACTCAAATTTAGCGTGTGGCATTTGTGCATGCAAACCTTCAACACCGTTATCAAAATCATGATTTCCTATTGTAGACGCATCATATTGCATCATACTCATCAATTTGAATTCTAATTCTCCACCGTAGTAATTAAAATAAGGCGTTCCCTGAAAAATATCACCGGCATCCAACAGTAATACGTTTGGATTTTCTTTCCGGATCGTTTCAATCAATGCCGCTCTTCTTGCCACACCACCCATATTTGCATTTCTGGGATGATCCGCCGGGAAAGGATCAATATAACTGTGTACATCATTAGTGTGTAAAACGGTAAGTTGTCTGGTTTTTGATGACTCAAAACTGCTCAATGACACACCTAAACCTATTAATGCTGAACCAGCAGCTGTTTTCTCTATAAATTCTCTTCTCTTCATTTTATATTTTTTTGGAGCTATTTCCCGCTTTTCGCTATATCCACGCAAAAAAAGCGTGGGATGCCGCTGCAATCAGGGCTAGGGCTTTCCGTTTTCTAAAACTATTTTGTTCTCTAAATTCGAATTACTTATTCAACCGTGATTCTAACATCTTTTATCACAGGAATAGTATCCACTTCTTTAAAATAATCAATCAGAATATTTCGAAGTTTGTATTCTAAATCAAATTTCTGAACTCCTTTTTTGAAGAAATTCATATTATCTCCACCATTAGACAAATAATCATTAGTTCCCACATAATAAATGGTCTCTTTTTGAACAGGTTTCCCTTGAACTAAAATGTTTTTGGCAACATTATTTTTATCTATTGTAAAAGTTACACCTGATAATGGATGTGGTTTCTTTTCAGCAATAAAAAAGTCGACCATTTCAAAAATTTGTTCACCTTTTAAAGCAATAACAACTAAGCTGTTTTCAAAAGGCATGATTTCAAAAGCAGTTCTGGCTGTTACATTTCCTTTAGGAAGTATAGAACGAATTCCGCCGCTGTTAAGTAAACAAATATCAATTTTCTTTTTTTCTCTGGCTTGAAATACAAGATTCCCTCTCATTAAAGTAACATCGGCCATCAAGTTGCCAATTGTTGTTTGCCATTTACCGGTACTTTTATCTAATGTTTCCGGGCTATACGCTAAAACGCTATCTAAATCTTTGTTGATATGTTCCCGATACGGTTTTATAAAATTTTCAATTGCAGGTACTTGATTTTCCTTTTCAGTAATAGGAATCCGTTTCCCTTCAATTTTAGTGACGTAGTAATTTTGTTTGCTGCAAGAGGCAACAAATAAAAATGTTAAGAATATAACAAAAAGTTTAGAAACGTCGTTATACTTTTTTAGATTTACCATTTTAAATGCGACTTAATTAATTAATTTTGTAATCAAGTAAAAGTACTATGTTTTTAAATTATATGAAGAATTTTTTTCTGAAAAAAATATTAAAAAACAGCTTGCAAAATTTGAAAAATAATTTCACCGTTGATCCTGTCAAATCGATTGGTTTAGTGGTTGATGCTTCTGATTTTAATAATACAGAATCACTGATTAAAGAATTGTTATCGTGGGGAATTCTTCCGGAAAATATAAAAACGATTGTTTATTACGAGAAATTAAAAAAAAGTGAAGCAGAAATTCATCCTACATTTAGTGACAGACATCTCAATTGGAACGGAAAATTTTCATCAGCTGATGTAAATGATTTTGTGAAAGAAAAATTCGATTTGCTAATCAGTTATTACGATTTAGAAAAAGCAATTCTAATGCAAATTACGAATAATTCAAAAGCACATTTCAAAGTAGGTTTTTCATCCATAGACAAAAGGTTAAATCATTTTATGATTAAAACTGAAGTCAATAATTATAGTATTTTTACAAGTGAGTTATTCAAATATTTAAAATTATTAAACAAAATATAAATATAATATGCAATCATTAATAGGAACTGGTGTTGCTCTAGTAACCCCTTTTAAACAAGATTTTTCAGTTGACACCGAGGCACTAAAAAGGATCGTGAATTTTTCTGTCGATGGAGGAATTGAATATCTGGTAGTTTTGGGTACCACTGCAGAAAATGCAACTTTGTCTCCAGAGGAAAAAGAATTGGTTATACGTACTGTAATTGAAGCTAATAATGGTGCGTTACCATTGGTTTTGGGAGTTGGAGGTAATAATACATTAAAAGTTGTTGAAGAGTTAAAAACTAGAGATTTATCAGCGTTTGCGGCGATACTTTCTGTTTCACCATATTATAATAAACCTACACAGGAAGGGATTTACCAACATTTCAAAGCAGTTGCTGAAGCTTCTCCAATTCCGGTAATACTGTATAATGTTCCGGGAAGAACGGCAAGTAATATGTTGCCTACAACTGTTTTGCGTTTGGCTAACGATTTTGAAAATATTGTAGCTATAAAAGAAGCGGCAGGAGATCTTGTTCAAGCAATGCAATTATTAAAAAATAAACCTAAAGATTTTCTGGTGATTTCAGGCGATGACATGATTGCATTACCAATGGTTTTAGCAGGTGGAGCAGGCGTAATTTCAGTTATTGGGCAAGGTTTTCCAAAAGAATTTTCTGAAATGATCCGTTTAGGGTTAAACAGAAAAGTGGATGAAGCTTTCAAAACGCAATACCTTTTAGCGGATTGTATTGATATGATTTTTGAACAGGGAAATCCAGCCGGAATCAAAGAAGTGTTTCTATCACTGGGAATTTCAGAAAATACCGTGCGTTTGCCATTGGTAAAAGTAGATGATTCTCTGGCTACTAGGATTGATGAGTTTGTCAAAAAAATCAATAAGCAAGGGTAAAGAAAGGGTCTTTTTTTAAACCAAAAATATATTTTGAAGTCGCTAAATTAATAACTAAATTTGCCACCGAAACTTCGGTATGATTTTATAGGTTGTTTCAACCAAGAAATCATAAAAAAAGTAAAAAAATGAAAAAAATATTATCTCTATTGCTTCTTTTAGTTGTGTTCAGTTCTTGTAACGAATACCAAAAAGCATTAAAAACCGAAGATGTTGCTGTTAAATTTGAGATGGCAACTAAATTATACGATTCTGGAAAATATACCAAAGCGATTCGTATTTTTGAACAGATTGCCCCTGCTTACAGAGGAAAACCTCAAGCGGAAAAATTGTTCTACATGTTTGCTCAATCGTATTACAAAACAAAACAATATTATTTAGCTGGATACCAGTTTGAAAGTTTTGTTTCTAGTTATCCTAAAAGTGAAAAATTGCAGGAATCGGCATATTTGGGAGCTAAAAGCTATTCCATGTTGTCATCCGTTTACAGTTTAGATCAATCAGATACCACAAAAGCGTTAGATAAATTACAATCATTTATTGATAATTATCCAAACTCGGAATATTTAACAGAAGCCAATGCTGCAGTGAATGTATTGAGTGAAAAAATTGAGAAAAAAGTATTTGAGAATGCTAAAGGGTATAACACAATTTCAGATTATAAATCGGCTATTGTTGCTTTAGATAATTTTGTTGCTGATTATCCGGGAACTCCATACAAAGAAGATGCTTTGTTTTATAAATTAGATTCAGCCTATCAATTGGCCATCAATAGTGTTCCTACAAAAATGGAAGAACGATTAAATGTTGCCAAAGTTGCACAATCAAATTTGATAAAATTTAAGGCTGAAACTAAATACAAAAAAGTAGCTGACGAAATGTTAGCACGAATAGAGAAAGATTTACAAAAATTTACTAAATAAATAAAGTCATGGATTTAAAAAAGACGAATGCTCCAGTAAATACAATAACATATAACAAAAATGTTATTGAAGAACCTACTGGTAATGTGTATGAAGCGATAACCATTATGGCTAAAAGAGCAAACCAAATCAATTCTGAAATTAAAAAAGAATTGACAGAGAAATTAGAAGAATTTGCTACATATAATGACAGTCTTGAAGAAGTTTTTGAAAACAAAGAGCAAATTGAGGTTTCAAAATTTTACGAGAAATTGCCTAAGCCACACGCTTTAGCGGTTCAAGAATGGTTAGACGGTAAAATCTACCACAGAGATTCAAATAAATAATAGGTACTATGTCAGTTTTAAGCGGTAAGAAAATTTTACTAGGAATTTCTGGTGGAATTGCAGCCTATAAAACAGCCTCATTAGTACGACTTTTCATAAAAGCAGGTGCACATGTCCAAGTGATAATGACACCTGCTTCTAAGGATTTTGTAACTCCTCTTACGTTATCTACGTTATCTAAAAATCCGGTACACTCCAGTTTTTACAATCAAGACGATGAGAATGAAAAATGGAATAATCATGTTGAATTAGCACTTTGGGCTGATTTGATGGTTATTGCTCCTGCAACTGCAAATACTTTGTCTAAAATGACAAGTGGTACATGTGATAATCTTTTGATAGCAACGTATTTATCGGCAAAATGTCCGGTATATTTCGCGCCGGCAATGGATTTAGACATGTACAAACATCCGTCAACGATAGCTAATTTTTCTTCTCTTACACAATTTGGGAATACAATCATTCCAGCCGAAAGCGGTGAGCTGGCTAGCGGATTATCTGGTGAAGGCAGAATGGCTGAACCTGAGAATATTGTGGCTTTTATTGAAGAGGATTTAAACAGTAAATTGCCGCTAAAAGGAAAAAAAATACTAATCACGGCAGGTCCTACCTACGAAGCAATAGATCCAGTACGTTTTATAGGAAATCATTCTTCAGGAAAAATGGGTTTTGATATCGCAATTAGTGCGGCAAATCTGGGAGCTTCGGTGATTTTGGTTTCTGGACCTACAAACTGTAAGGTTTCAAATCCATTGATCAATGTTATACCTGTAGTTTCAGCAGAAGAAATGTATATTGCTTGTCATCAATTTTATGCGGACACAGATGTAGCAATTGCTGCCGCAGCCGTTGCAGATTATAAGCCTAAAAACGTGGCAGCACAAAAAATCAAGAAATCCGCTGATAATTTTGTAATAGAACTCGAAAAAACGAAAGATATTTTGGCTTCATTGGGAGTTCAAAAGAAAAATCAGTTTCTTATTGGTTTTGCTTTGGAAACAGAAAATGAAATTGAAAATGCAAAGCTGAAAATTCAGAAAAAAAACTTAGATTTGATAGTTTTAAATTCATTGCAAGATCAAGGCGCTGGTTTTGGTAAACCAACTAATAAGGTTACTTTTATTGATAAATTTTTCCATATTGAACCTATGGAATTAAAATCGAAAGAAGCAGTTGCAGATGATATCCTGAACAAAGTAATGATGCATTTTGAGATTCAACGATAATTGTCGTAATCGCATTCTCATACAATTGTGATTTATACAAAACTGATAAAAATAAAAATCTACAGATGAATAGAATACTTACTTTTTTGCTGCTTTTTATTTTTGGTTTTGCCCAAGCGCAACAATTAAATTGTGTCGTGACCGTAGATTCGCAAAGATTGAGCGCAACAAATCAGCAAGTTTTTAAAACCTTACAAACCTCAATAAGCGAGTTTTTAAATAAAACAGATTGGACAGGTCAAGTACTTAAACAAAGTGAAAAGATTAATTGTTCCATGTACATCACTGTTTCTTTAAATAGTTCGGATCAATTTACAGCCACAATCCAAGTACAATCTTCCAGACCGGTTTTTAATTCGTCCTACGCGTCACCGGTATTAAATTTTAATGACAAAGACTTTAATTTCAGATATGTTGAATTTGAAAATCTGATTTTTAATCCAACTACGTTCGATTCTAATTTAGTTTCGGTTCTTGCGTTTTACAGTTATGTAATTTTAGCAATGGATGCAGAAACATTTGTTGCTGATTCCGGAACGCCAAATTTTGAAATCGCTCAAAATATTGCAAACGTTGCGCAACAAGGCGGATCAAAAGGATGGAGTCAAGCTGATGGAAATCAAAACCGCTATTTTTTGATAAATGATATTTTATCTCCTACATTCAAACAAGTTAGACAAACCATGTTTGATTATCATACTGGATTAGACTTGATGAGTCAGGATTTGAAAGCTTCGAAAGAAAAAATAAAAGGATCTTTGGTTAATTTGGCAAAATTAAATCTAACGAGACCTAATGCCTTTTTAACACGTGTATTTTTTGATGCTAAATCAGACGAAATAGTCTCTATTTTTTCTGGTGGTCCTAATATTACTATCTCAGATTTAGTCGATAATCTGAATAAAATTTCTCCTTTGAACTCAAGTAAATGGGTTTCTATTAAATATTAATTGGTCTTCAATTTTAGTTTAATTTAAATTCTTCCAAAAAATAATATAGTAAATGATAACGTCACTTTCGATAAAAAACTATGCTTTAATAGAAAAATTGAGTATCGATTTTTCAAAAGGTTTTTCAACAATTACCGGAGAAACGGGTGCTGGTAAATCAATAATTCTAGGTGCATTAGGATTGGTTTTAGGGAAAAGAGCCGACTTAACTTCTTTGAAGAACAAGGAAGAAAAGTGTGTCATCGAAGCTCATTTTGAAATCTCTAAATATAATTTGTTGCCTTTCTTTGAGGAAAATGATCTGGATTATGAAAATGAAACCATTATTAGGAGGGAAATTCTGCCTTCGGGTAAATCAAGGGCTTTTATAAATGACAGTCCTGTAAACCTTCAAGAACTGCAGGAATTGAGCTTGTTTTTAATCGATATTCATTCGCAACAGCAAACACAGGAACTTTCAGATGAAAATGTGCAGTTCAATATTATAGATGCTATTGCAGCCAATAAAGATACGATTCTAGGATATCAATCGGTTTTGAAGAGTTATAAATCTGATAAATCTAAATTGAATTCGTTGCTTAAAAGACAAAGCGAATCAAAGAAAGAGCAGGAATACAATACTTTTTTGCTGGATGAATTGTTGGCAGCGCAATTAAAATCAGGTGAACAAGAAGTTTTGGAAGCTGATTTTGAGAAGTTGAATAATGTAGAAATTATAAAGGAATCTATCGATAGATCTTTGGCTATAGCCAATGAAGAACAAATAGGAGTTCTACATAATTTGAATGAAATTAAAGTTTCATTACAAAAAATCGCGCCTTTTTCAGATGAATATCATTCTTTATTAGAACGAATTACAAGCATAACAATCGAGTTTGATGATATTTCAAATGAAATGAATCGTTGTTCTGAAAAATTAATTAACGACCCGGAACAATTGGACTTAATCAGTCAAAAGCTTCAGGTTATTTTTAATTTGCAAAAGAAACATCAGGTTTTATCTGTGGATGAATTACTGGAAATTCAAGCTAAACTGGAAAATTCAGTTTTAGAATTGGGTAATATGGAAGAGGAAATTTCGGCATTGACTGTTGCTATCGAACAAAAAACAGTTGAGTTAGATACTTTTTCGGAAACAATCCATAGCAATAGAGTGGACGCTGTTCCAGTTTTATCTCTGAAATTGATTACCATTTTGGAAACGTTGGGAATGCCAAATGTGCGTTTTAATATTGCTATAAATAGTACTGAAACCTATTTTCAAAACGGAAAAGATGAACTTCAGTTTTTGTTTTCAGCGAATAAAGGAACTGATTTCGGATTGTTGAAAAAAGTGGCGTCAGGCGGAGAAATGTCAAGGATTATGCTAGCTGTGAAGGCGATATTGGCACAATATTCAAAATTACCAACGTTGATTTTTGATGAGATTGACACAGGTGTTTCTGGAGAAATTGCCATCAGAATGGGCGAAATTATGAAGGAAATGAGCCAAGAGATGCAAATTTTTGCCATTACGCATTTACCGCAAATCGCGGCAAAAGGAAATGCACATTTCAAAGTGTTCAAATCTACGGTTGGTGAGGATACGCAATCTGAATTGAAGCTATTAAATCAAGAGGAAAGAATAGTTGAAATAGCGCAAATGTTATCAGGAACAATCGTTTCTGATTCTGCCTTAAATCATGCGAAAGCCTTGTTGAACTAATATTTTACTTTATATTTGTTTCCTTATAAAAGCAAGATATTTGCATCAGCAATAAAACGATTAGACGAATAAATAAAAAACGAATAACCAAGAATATGATTATAGAACCAAGAATGAGAGGATTTATTTGTACGACATCACACCCAAAAGGATGCGAACAAAATGTTAAAAATCAAATCGAATACATAAAATCAAAAGGAGCTATTGAAGGTGCAAAGAAAGTATTAGTAATAGGTGCTTCAACCGGTTTTGGTTTGGCTTCACGTATTACAAGTGCTTTTGGTTCAAATGCAGCTACAATTGGTGTATTTTTTGAAAAAGCACCTTCTGAAGGAAAAACAGCTTCTCCAGGTTGGTATAATTCCGCTGCTTTTGAACATGAAGCGCACAACGCAGGATTATATGCCAAAAGTATCAATGGCGATGCATTTTCGAATGAAATAAAGCAACAAACATTAGATCTTATAAAAGCTGATTTAGGCCAAGTAGACTTGATAATCTACAGTTTAGCATCACCTGTACGTATGCACCCCGTTACGGGAGTTTTGCATCGTTCTACGCTGAAACCAATCGGAAGTACTTTTACGAATAAAACCGTTGATTTTCATTCCGGTAAAGTATCAGAAATTTCAATTGAGCCTTGTAGTGGTGACGATATTGAAAATACAGTTGCCGTGATGGGCGGTGAAGATTGGGCAATGTGGATTGATGCATTGAAAGCTCAAAACCTATTGGCTCCTGGCGCTACAACGGTTGCTTATTCTTATATTGGACCATCATTGACAGAAGCAGTTTATAGAAAAGGAACTATTGGTCGTGCTAAAGATCATCTTGAAGCAACTGCATTTGCCATTACCGACAGTCTTGCTGCGATTGACGGAAAAGCATTTGTTTCAGTAAATAAAGCATTAGTAACACAAGCAAGTTCTGCAATTCCGGTTATTCCATTGTACATTTCGCTATTGTACAGAATCATGAAAGAGGAAGGAATTCATGAAGGATGTATCGAACAAATTCAGCGCTTGTACCAAGAAAGATTATTTACCGGAAATGAAGTTCCGGTTGATGAAAAAGGAAGAATCCGTATTGATGATTTAGAAATGCGTCCTGACGTTCAGGAAAAAGTGGCTAAATTATGGGTTGAAGCTGTTACTGAAAATTTGGCTGAAATAGGAGATTTAGAAGGATATAGAAAAGATTTTTACAATCTATTTGGATTTGACGTGGATGGAGTAGATTACAAAGCCGAAACAAACGAAGTGGTAAACATCGAAAGTATTGGCTAGTCATATTACTGAATAAAATATTTTCAAAACCATCAATTAATAGTTGATGGTTTTTTTATGGATAAAGATTACATTTGTTAAAATTTTTTAAGTCTAAAAATACACATTAATACCACATTCTATATTTATGTTTTTTTCCCTTATTATACCCGTTTATAATCGTCCTGACGAAGTTGACGAGCTTTTAGAAAGTTTGTCTCACACTACTTATAAAGAAATATTTGAAATTGTATTAGTAGAAGATGGATCTACTTTAGTATGTAATGATGTTGCCGAGAAATATGGAGACCGACTTGATATTTCGTATTACTATAAACAAAATTCAGGACCTGGTGACTCCAGGAATTATGGAATGCAAAAAGCAAGAGGTGATTATTTTATCATTTTCGATTCGGATTGTATTATTCCAACGCAGTATTTATTGGAAGTTGATAAAGCTTTAAAACAAAATTACGTCGATTGTTTCGGTGGACCTGATAAAGCTTTGGACAGTTTTTCAGATATTCAGAAAGCAATTAATTTTGCAATGACTTCTTTTTTAACAACGGGCGGAATCCGCGGTGGTTCTGAAAAAATTGATAAGTTTCAGCCTCGAAGTTTTAATATGGGATTGTCACGAAAAGCTTTTGAAGCCTCGAAAGGATTCGGAAATATCCATCCTGGAGAAGATCCGGATTTGTCCATTCGCTTGTGGAATTTAGGTTTTGAAACTAAACTTTTCCCAAATGCTTATGTTTATCACAAGAGAAGAATCGATTGGGATAAGTTTTCAATTCAGGTGAATAAATTTGGAAAAGCACGACCAATTTTAAATAGTTGGTATCCAAAATACAATAAACTGACTTTTTTCTTTCCTTCGGTTTTCATCATTGGATTTTTCATTTCAATTGTATTGCTGTTGATTTTTAATTTTGATTATTTGCTTCAGTTGTATTTCATTTACTTTTTGGTACTGTTTTTGGTGTCTTCATACCAGAATAAGAGCGTTAAAATTGGCTATTTATCGTTAATAGCAGTTTGGAAACAGTTTTACGGGTACGGTTTAGGTTTTATAAAATCCTATTATAAAATTATCATTTTAAAACAAAAACCTCAAGAAGCTTTTCCCGAATTATTCTTTAAAGTGTAATATGACAAAAATAATTGGTTTAACTGGCGGCATCGGAAGTGGAAAAACTACGATTGCAAAGTATTTTAAATCCTTTGGGATTCCCGTTTATATTGCTGATGATGAAGCGAGAGAAATTATGCAATCTCCAGAAATTATCAACGCCATTAAAAATACATTTGGAGAGGATATTTTTGAAAACAGGATATTAAATCGTGAAAAACTGGCCAAAATTGTTTTTAACGATCCCGAAAAACTAAAAAAACTAAACAGTATTGTTCATCCTGCAGTAAAAAAACATTTTGAACTCTGGCTTATAGAAAATAAAACTTTTCCTTACATTATTTACGAAGCGGCCATTTTATTTGAAAGTGGACGATATAAAGACTGTGATATAATTGTAACTGTTACAGCTCCAATAGAAACAAGGCTACAGCGTGTTCTTGAACGTGATAAAACTACTCGGGAACTTGTTTTGAAAAAAATGGAAGCGCAATGGTCAGATGAAAAACGAATTGCAAAAAGCGATTTTGTAATTGAAAATATTGCTCTTGATGCTGCAAAACGAGAAGTTGATGAAATTCTTAAAATTTTAAAGATTAAACAAAAACACACTTAGGTGTTAATGTTTGGTTAATCTATTATTTAATATATTGTTAAAATACTAAATTTGTTTCGATGAATAAACTTTTTTTTAGATTACTTGTTTTATTAATGAGCTTATCCCTGATTGGGATTATTCTAGTTCAGGTGTATTGGTTTAATACCTCTTTTAAAAATAATGACGAGCAATTTAAATTCCATGTTAAGCAAGTGATTGGTAATGTGGCGGATAAGGTTCAAAAGCAAGAAGCGTACAATTTTTATGACAAAATAAATCATTACAAAGATAGTACTGGAAAAGTACCCAAAAAGGATGATATATTAGAGTTTTATTATGTTCAAAAAAATCCGAGAACGAATAAAACAATCATATATTCAAATAGTATAATTTCTGAAGATTACAATATTTCGCCTACGTTCTTTGATAAAAAATTTGATAGTGAGAAATTCAAGAGCTTTAGTTCTAAACGCGTCACAGAAGTTTACAACAATAATTCTATTGATAAATCAGGGGTAACACAAAGTTTAATTCCTGATATTAGAGTTGAAAAAAGAGGTAATTTAGATGTTTTAGACAACGCTTCATTTGAAATTTTTTACAAAGATTTCGCCTCTGTTCTGCCTATTCAAGAACGTGTTTCCAAAGAAACATTGAGTAAACTTATCAAAAAAGAATTAGAGGAATCCGGCGTAAATACAAAATTTGAATTTAGTATTTACAATAATAATTTAGCGACTGCTGTAAAATCAAACGAATTTAAATACAATAAAGAAGCTACTTATTCTATCCCGATATTTACTGATAATGAAGGGAACAGTAAATACCAATTACTAGTTACATTTCCTCACAAAAAGAAATTTTTGTTATCAGAACTCGTAAGCATAACAGTGCTTTCGATCATATTTACACTAATTATTCTTATTGCATATTCAAGTGCTTTGAATCAATTAATTCGTCAAAGACAGATTTCTGAAATCAAGAATGATTTTATAAATAACATGACGCACGAGTTCAAAACTCCCATTGCTACAATTAATTTAGCTTTGGATGCCATCAGAAATCCAAAAATAATTGATGATAAAGAAAAGGTATTGCGATACCTTCAAATGATTAAGGATGAAAATAAACGAATGCACGCCCAAGTAGAAAATGTGCTTCGTATTTCTAAATTAGAAAAGAAAGAATTAAATATTATCAAAGAATCACATAATATTCATGAGATTATAAACGATGCAATTGAGCATGTAAATTTAATATTAGAGGATAGAGAAGGTACAATTAAAAGTCATTTTAATGCAGTACGAACCACAGTTTTAATTAATGATGTTCATTTTACCAATGTTATTGTGAATATCCTGGAGAATGCCATCAAATATTCTCCAAACGTTCCGGAAATTGAAATTTTTACTGAAAATATCAAAGACATGATTATTATTAAAGTGAAAGATAAAGGTTTGGGAATGAGTAAAATTGCTCAAAAAAGAATTTTTGAAAAGTTTTATAGAGAGCATACCGGTGACATCCATAATGTGAAAGGACATGGATTAGGTTTAGCCTATGTAAAAAGAATTGTTGACGACCATAACGGTCAAGTTTATGTAGAAAGTGAAAAGGGAAAAGGGAGTACCTTCATTATAAAATTACCATTAATAAATTAGAATATGGAAAATGTAAATAAAAAAATACTTTTAGTCGAAGATGACCTTAATTTTGGTGCGGTTTTAAAGGATTATTTAATGCTTAATGATTTTGACGTCACTTTGGCGAAAAATGGAATGGAAGGATTTGAAAAATTCAAGAAAGACACTTTTGATTTATGTATTCTGGATGTTATGATGCCTTATAAAGATGGATATACCTTAGCAAAAGAAATCAGAGAAAAAAATAATGAAGTGCCTATCATTTTCTTAACAGCAAAATCTATGAAAGAAGATGTGTTGAAAGGATATAAAGCAGGTGCTGACGATTACTTAAACAAACCTTTTGATTCTGAAGTATTGTTGATGAAAATCAAAGCGATTATTCAAAGAAAATCATCAGATACAAAAGCTGAACAAGTACAGTTTGAATTTAATATTGGAAAATTCCATTTGAATTCAAAACTTCGTTTTTTAACGTTTAACAATGAAGAACCAATAAAATTATCTCCAAAAGAGAATGAATTATTGAAAATGTTGATTCTTCACGAAAATGATTTGATGCCTAGAGAATTAGCCTTGACAAAAATTTGGAGAGATGACAACTATTTTACTTCAAGAAGTATGGATGTGTACATCGCTAAATTGAGAAAGTATTTGAAACTGGATGAAGATGTAGAAATTTTGAACATCCACGGAGAAGGATTCAGATTAGTGGTGAAGAACAAAGTAGCAGAATAAATAGATTTAAGCCTCAAGAAATTGAGGCTTTTTTTTGGATCAAAATATTATGTTTTATTTCCAGTTCAATTGTAGAGCAAAACTCGTTTTATCTTCTTTTGTAATACTAAAAACGGTTTCTTTTTCTGTGATACTTTCGTGAATGATGACTTTATCTTTTAGTGATAATTCTTTTAAGAAATTCATTTCTAAACTTTCAATTTTTTGATTGAGAATTAATTTTTCATCGACTAAGTCCAAACACCATTCTAAATATTTGACATTATTGACATGATTTACAATATCTAAATCCGATAAAAAGACGCTTTTTTCAAAAACAATTTCCTTTTCATTATTGAAATTTATTTTAGAAAAACCTTCAAGAGTAGCTCTTTTTTCCGGAAACAATTCAAAATGTTCAAACGGTAAAGCCAATCCTTCCGGCCGACGCTTTTTAGTATTAAAAACTGCCCAGAAAGTCTCAGAACCCACAATTTTTTCGCCATTTACGTGCATTTCCAGCGCCCGAACGGAACGGGAGTTTTCCAGGGAATTGATCCATGTTTTTACAGTTACCGTATCACCCCATTTTGGCAATTTGTTTATCTCGACACGCATTCTGCTCAAAACCCAAGCTTGGTCATATTCCTGCATATCCGTAAAACTGATTCCGCCTACTTCTGAATGTGCAGCAGCCGTCAATTGCAGCATATTACACAAGTCAGTATATTTTAAAAAGCCGTTTGGCGCGCATTGTGTAAAATTGATTTCCCAGTCTTTACTTAATATGGAAGTGAAATTTGGAGAGATAGGCATATAAATAATTATGAATTATGAATTATGAATTTCTATTTTAGAAATATTGATTTTTGGTTTACTTTTTTGAATTGATGTACTCAACAATAGTTTCATACGGAGTTTCAAAATCAAACCAGTTGGTGTTTTCGTTTCTTTTGAACCAAGTCAGTTGGCGTTTAGAAAACCGTCGGGTGTTTTTCTTTATTTCTTCGATGGCAAATTCCAATGAAATTTCTCTATCAAAATAACTGAATAACTCGCGGTAACCCACTGTTTGTAATGCATTCAACTCTTTATTTGGAAATAACGTTTTGGCTTCCACTAGTAAGCCTTCGTTCATCATAATGTCAACGCGTTGATTGATTCGGTTATAGATGACCTTTCTATCGGCTTCCAAACCTATTAAAATAGGAGTGAAGGTGCGACTGTTTTGCTTTTGATTTAAAAAAGAAGAATATGGTTTTCCGGAACCCAAACATACTTCTACAAAACGCATCATACGTTGCGGGTTTTGTAAAGTTTGAGGATTTTCGGCGGCTAAAGTTTTGAAATAATCAGGGTCTAAAACTTCGAGTTTTTGCTGTAAATATCCGATTCCTAATTTTTCATAATTTGTATTTATTTCAGTACGAACTGAAGCGTCAATTTCCGGAAATTCATCAAAACCTTTTAGAATAGCATCGACGTACAATCCGGAACCGCCAACGAGAATCGCGTAATCATTGTTTAAAAATAATTCGTCCAGTTTTGCAATCGCTTCTTTCTCGAAATCGCCAACGGTATAGTTTTCGAATATGGATTTGTTTTGGATGAAATGATGATTTGCTGCAGCTAATTCTGATTCATTGGGAACTGCTGTTCCAATGGTCATTTCCTTGAAAAACTGTCGGCTATCGCAGGAAAGAATATCGCATTTGAAATAATTGGCTAAAACAATGCTTAGGGAAGTTTTTCCGATAGCTGTAGGTCCGACAATAGTGATTAAGTATTTCATATTTTTTTTAGCCCAGATGGAAACGGAAACCCCGGAGTTATGGAAGTTAGTTTTTCTTGGTGTAAAAGAGCGACTGGAGGAAGCTCCTTTTATGCCTTAGAAAAACAACTGAAATAACGGTGAGTTGCAGTATACAGCTGGAATTGCTTCCAATTAATAAATTATAGTGCTGCTCCGCAATGGAAACAGTATTTTGCATTAAATTCATGTCCCTCTGTGCCACATGCATTACAGGGATTGATTCTCTCAGATCTTGGTTTTTTGCGGTTGCTATTGGTAAATTCAGCTGAAACTATTCCGGTAGGAACGGCAATTATTCCGTAACCCATAATCATGACTACCGATGCGATGGCTTGTCCCAGTGGCGTTATAGGCGAAATATCTCCATATCCGACAGTTGTGAGCGTGACAATAGTCCAGTAAATACTGATTGGAATACTGGTGAAACCGCCTTCTTTTCCTTCGACTACATACATTACGGAGCCGATAATGATACTGCTGATAAGCATGAAATAAATGAAAATCAATATTTTTCCTTTGCTGGCAATCAATGCTTCTTTGAGGTGTGTAGATTGGCTGGAGAACTGTGGATGTTTTAAAATTTTGAATAATCGCAATAATCTCAGTGCTCTGACCACTGTTAAGACACTGGTTCCAACAAAAAACAGCGAAAAATACATGGGTATTGTGGCAATCAAATCAATTATCCCATAGAAACTAAAGATGTATTTCCAAGGTTTTTGGATTGAAATGATGCGCAGAATGTATTCTAAAGTAAAAAACACAGTGATTACCCACTCTAAAATAATGAGTTCGTGATGGTATTTAATATCGAAACCTTTTACAGTTTCCAGCATGACAATTATAACGCTGAGTAAAATAACACCTAAAAGTACCAGATCAAATAATCGTCCGGAAGCTGTATTGGTTCCGTAAATTACGATATTCGTTTTTTGTCTGAAAGCGTCAAATTTCGACTTTATTCTTTGCATACTTTTTATTCGATTAACAATCGATTAGAATTTCAAGGTTTTTAGTGTCTTATTTTTTCGGATGTGGCCTTGGATGATATTTTTAGTATCACGATTATTTTGCATCGGAATAATGATGTTTCTCAGTATTTCGATGTTATTGATTTGATAGTTTAAATCATAAAAAGCATACCCTTTGTAAATTCCGTTTTCTATCAAAACTGCTGATCGCTCGCTGATGGTTCTTCCTTTATCAATTAAGACCATGTTTTGATTTTCGAAACTGTTTTTCTCGATAAAACTAAGCACTCTTGCATTGTATTCTTCAGGTGAAACCATACCAATACAAGCACCATCACACTCTTTTATACTATATTGAAAACAATTTGTTTTAGTATGATACAATCCGGTCAGTTTCTGGCATAAATTGTAATGGGAGGTGATTCTGAATAATGCATTTTTGCCTTCCTGCAGCGAAGTAAAAGAGGTGATTTCTTTTTTTCGACCATCTGCTTTTTGAAGTTTCAGATTGATGTAACCATTTTTATCTTTTTCAGCATACAAAGCCAGTTGAAAAATACTTTTTCGCTGTGCTCTATTATAGATGGGTTTATTGATTTTTATTTCTTCACTTTCTTTCAATAAAGCAATCAATTCACTTCCGGTTTCATCATACGTTACGGTGAAAACTTCGGCTTGAATTTTTTTGCATTTCGTGGAAGTTCCTGTAAAATGCTGATTGATGCGTTTTTTTATGTTTCGGCTTTTGCCAATGTAAACCAAATTCCCTTTTTCGTTGTGGATATAATAAACACCAGTTTTGGCAGGTAATTTTGCAACAATATCCAGCAATTTTGGAGCAATTCCTTTTTCGATTTCCAGCTTTATAAAATCTTTTACAATTTCTTTCTCTAAATCTTTTTCTAAAAGTATTTTAAATAATTTGACTGTTGCTAATGCATCTCCACTTGCACGATGTCTGTCTGCCATTGGGATTCCAAGGGCGCGAACCAATTTTCCTAAACTATGGGAAGGCTGCTCCGGTAATAGTTTTTTTGACAATTCAACCGTACAAAGGGTTTGGGCTTCAAAATCGTATCCCAATCGTCTGAACTCTGTTCGAAGGATTCTGTAATCAAAAGATGCGTTATGAGCAACGATAATACAATCGTTTGTCATTTCGATGATGCGTTTTGCAACTTCAAAAAACTTAGGTGCCGATTGTAACATGGCATTATTAATACCAGTGAGTTTGACCACAAAAGGCTGAATTGGAATTTCCGGATTGACCAAGCTGATGAATTGATCCACGATTTCATGTCCATCAAATTTATAGATGGCGATTTCAGTGATTCCTTCTTCGTTGAATTGTCCTCCAGTGGTTTCTATGTCGAGTATTGCGTACAAATTTTTTGTTTAATGTTTAATGTTTCAATTTAAGAAACATCTGAAATTCTTCGCCAGTCCGCTCTCGCTAGGTTAAGAAGCGTTAATCGAAAATCAATTTCGTCCTCCAAAGATACTACTTCCTATTCGAACCATAGTGCTTCCGCATTCAATTGCAAGTTGATAATCGCCGGACATTCCCATTGAGATAATTTCCAGTTGGCAGTTTTCAGTTTTCAGTTTTTTTGTTTTGTCGAAAATTGTTTTCAAATGCAGGAATTCTTTCTTGATTTGATCTTTATTGTCTGTGAAAGTAGCCATTCCCATTAATCCAACGATTCTAATGTTTTTCATTTCATGAAATTCACTCGAGGATAGGAGTGAAGCAAGTTCTTCCTCATCAAGACCAAATTTAGTTTCCTCTTCCGCAATATGAATTTGTAGTAAGCAATCGATAATTCTATTGTTTTTGAGTGCTTGTTTACTGATTTCCTGTAGTAATTTCAAACTATCTACACCGTGAATCAAGCTCACAAATGGTGCCATAAATTTGACTTTATTGGTCTGAACGTGACCTATCATGTGCCATTGAATGTCTTTGGGCATTTGTTCCCATTTCTCGGCCATTTCCTGGATTTTGTTTTCTCCAAAAATGCGTTGACTAGCTTCATAGGCTTCCATTAAATCTGAAACAGGTTTAGTTTTTGAAACCGCAACTAAGGTTACATGTTCTGGTAAAGTGGATTTTATTTGGACTAAATTATTCGCTACTCCCATTTTGATGTTTTGATTTTAAGATGTTAAAGCTCATAAACGACTAATCCGCTTCTAAACTTTGGTTCAATATACGTACTTTTAGGAGGCATTATCAAATTGGCATCAGCCAAGGCTTTTATTTCTCCAATGTTTGATGGAAATAATATAAAACCGATTTCAAATTCTCCTTGATCAATTTTATTTTTAATTTCTAATACAGATTGTTTTCCTGAAAGGTACTCTATTCGTTCATCATTACGTAAATCTTCAATGGCAAGAATAGGTAACAATACTTTTTTGTACAAAATTTGTGTATCTAAGCATTCCAAAACGGTATCGAAAACTTCACTTTCTTTGCTTAAAATTAAGCTATAAAAGGAATTGTCAAGATACATTCCGAATTCATGTTTTTTGGAAGGCTGAAAAGGTTGCTGATATTTATTTGTAACAATAAAATTCTTTTCTAATTCCTTTAAAAAATCTTCTTTGGTAAAACCGTTTAAATCTTTTACCAAGCGATTGAATTCGTATATTTTGACGTTATTTTCAGAAATTAAATAGCTCAAAATATGATTTTTTGCTGTGTTTTCTGGATTATCATTTTCTTCAGATAACAATTTTAATGCTTCGGTACGATGGTGACCATCCGCAATATAAAGACTATCCGTTTTTTCGAAAATGTTTTGAAGCCAATTTATTTCTAAAGGATCTTCAATTTTCCACAAATAATGAATCTCTTTTTTTGTGGTTGAAAATTCAAAATCGGCTAACTTTTGGGTACAGTTAAAGATCCAGTTTTCAATTGTTTTATTATCAGGATACGTCATCAGAACCGGTTCCGTATTGAACTCAGAATATTTCATGTAGTCTTTGAGTAATCGAACACGGAATGCGATAATATCTTCGTGTTTTTTGATGATATTATTGCAATAATCAGCTACACTTGTTCCGGCAATAATTCCAGTAAAAGAATGTGTTTTCGTTACAATTTTATGAATATAAATTGCGGGTTTTTTGTCTTTTACAAGAATAATTTCATTTTTAAAATCTTCATATTTTTGATGTACCTGGCGGTATCTTTTTTCGAAAGATACTGTCTCCTGATTGGTGTAAGCAGGTTTTAGAATGTGTAAAAATGACAGCGGATTGAAATCCAATTGTGCTGCTAATTCCGCATTTACATATTCTTCATACGAACGACAAGTGACAAGACAAACCTTATCACGAGTGGGACGAACTGCTTTGAAAGGAACTATTTTAGCCATAATTAAGTCAAAAGTCAAAAGTCAAAAGCCGAGCATTTAAAGTAACTAACTTCAAACTCTCGACTTTTAAACATAGAGACTATATAAATTGTTTAGAAATTTTCTCTGCTTTTTTGCTTTCAGAATAATCGTAGAAACCTTCACCAGATTTCACACCCATTTTTCCTGCTCGAACCATATTTACCAATAACGGACAAGGCGCATATTTTGGATTTTTGAAACCGTCGTACATAACATTTAAGATGGCTAAACATACATCTAGACCAATAAAATCAGCCAATTGCAAAGGTCCCATTGGGTGACCCATTCCAAGTTTCATAACCGTGTCAATTTCATAAACACCGGCTACTTTGTTGTATAAGGTTTCGATAGCTTCGTTGATCATAGGCATCAAAATTCTATTAGCAACAAAACCTGGATAATCGTTTACTTCAACGGGTGTTTTTCCTAATTTTTCCGAAAGATTCATGATGATTTTAGTCACTTCGTCGCTTGTGTTGTAGCCACGAATGATCTCCACTAGTTTCATAATTGGCACAGGATTCATAAAGTGCATACCGATAACACGTTCAGGATGCGCCACAACGGCTCCAATTTGAGTAATCGAAATCGAAGAAGTGTTGGTTGCTAAAATCGTATCGTGAGAACAAGCTTCATTCAATTGCTTGAAAATGTTTAGTTTTAATTCTACATTTTCTGTGGCAGCTTCTACTACTAAATCAACACCTACAACACCGTCTTTAATATCCGTATAAGTTATAATATTGGTGATTGTCTTCGCTTTATCTTCTTGGGTAATGCTTCCTTTTGCAATCATTCGGTCTAAATTTGCGGCGATTGTTGCCATTCCTTTATCCAAAGATTTCTCAGAAACATCTATTAATTTTACAGTGAAACCACTTTGTGCAAAAGTATGGGCGATTCCATTCCCCATTGTTCCTGCTCCGATTACGGCTATTGTCTTCATATTTTTAGTTTAAAGTTTAAAAGTTTAAAATCTAAAGTTCTAGAGAGTAACTTTAAACCTTAAACTTTATGCAAATTTTTATTTATTTTTTAAAACAATCAATAATTTGGTAAGCGACACGAAGTGCTTCAGTGGCTTGTTCCAATGTCACAATAGGTTCTGTATCATTGATTATGGCATCTGCAAAAGATTCTAATTCGTCAAGAATGGCGTTATTTTGTTCTACATCAGGATTAGAGAAATAGATCTGTTTTTTTACACCTTCTGCATTTTGTAAAATCATATCAAAATCTCCGGGAACTTCAGGAGCATCTTTCATTTTCACCACTTCACATTTCTTTTCTAAGAAATCAACTGAGATGTACGCGTCTTTCTGAAAAAAACGAGATTTACGCATATTTTTCATCGAGATTCGGCTTGCAGTTAAATTGGCAACGCAGCCATTTTCGAATTCTATTCTTGCATTGGCAATATCTGGTGTATCGCTTATAACTGAAACGCCGCTTGCACTAATATTTTTTACTTTTGATTTTACCACGCTCAAAATAGCGTCAATGTCATGAATCATCAAATCTAAAACTACGGGAACATCGGTTCCACGAGGATTAAATTCAGCTAGGCGATGTGCTTCAATAAACATAGGATTTTCAATCATGTTTTTTGTAGCGATGAATGCCGGATTGAAACGCTCCACATGCCCAACTTGACCTTTTACATTATATTCCTTTGCCAAAGCGATAATTTCTTCGGCTTCTTCTACCGTATTTGAAATGGGTTTTTCGATAAAAACATGCTTACCGGATTTAATGGCTACTTTGGCACATTTATAGTGAGAAAGAGTAGGCGTTACAATATCAATTACATCGACGGCATGAATTAGCGTTGCAATTGTACTAAAATGTTTATAGCCAAATTCTTTAGAAACCTTTTCGGCATTCTCTTGATTTGGGTCATAAAAACCAACTAATTCATATTTATCAGATTGTTGTAATAAACGCAAATGTATTTTTCCTAGATGACCAGCACCTAATACTCCAATTTTCAGCATAACGATGTAATTTTTACAAAAATAGCAATAAAATGATTAATCTATTATTGATGTGGGACAATTATTCAGTTAATTTAAAATTTAAAATCCAACATTTGAATTTAGAAATTCTTTGCTATTTTTACCAAAATAAAATAATAAATTTTGAAAGACACAGCCAAACATCAAGGACTTCGGAATCAATTAGTAAGCGTATTAGAGCAAAAAGGGATTACTGATAAAAATGTGTTGGAGGCGATAAAAAAGATTCCAAGGCACTTATTTTTGGATTCCAGTTTTGAAGATTATGCGTATCAGGACAAAGCATTTCCTATTGGTGCAGGCCAAACGATATCGCAACCGTATACTGTGGCATTTCAGTCTCAATTATTAGAAGTTAAAAAAGAACACAAAATTTTAGAAATAGGAACAGGTTCAGGATATCAAACAGCTGTTTTATGTACGATGGGTGCAAAAGTATTTAGTGTAGAAAGACAAAATGAATTATTCAAAAAAACATCCGGTTTATTTCCAAAGTTGGGAATTCGTCCCAAACATCTTTCTTTTGGAGACGGATACAAAGGATTGCCGGGTTACGCTCCTTTTGATAGTATTATCGTAACAGCAGGCGCTCCATTTATTCCACAGCCTTTGATGGCACAACTTAAAATAGGAGGAAGGCTGGTTATTCCTTTAGGAGAAGAGGTACAAATCATGACTTTATTAATCAGAAAAAATGAAACACAATTTGAAAAACATGAGTTTGGAGAATTCCGATTCGTTCCTTTATTAGAAGATAAAAATTAAATTAGAAACCCCTCTCGCTTAAATAACGAGACGGGTTTTTTATTGACCAATAATATTCAAATACCGTTCTAAACTTTCTTTTTCTATTTGAGCAATGAATAACAAAAAATCTTCTTTATTATTTTTAGTTTGTGCTGTTTCCAGAGATTGATAATAGCGCATTCTATTTTCATAATCTCCTTTGATATTTGCGATAATGTATCCATGTTGCAACAAAACTAGGTTCATTACCAAACGTGAGGTTCTGCCGTTACCATCAATAAATGGATGGATAGTTACCAAACGTTCATGCATTTCAGCAGCTAAAACTATCGGATGAAGACTTGATTTATTGGTTTCATACCAAATAAAAAAGTCTTCCATTTCCTTAGCGATTAAAAAAGGTTGTGGAGGCATGTGACTGCTCCCTTGAATCATTACTTGAACTTTTCTATAGCGGCCGGCATCTTCAGGTTGAATTCCTCTCAAAATAAGATTGTGTATAGACAGTACTTCGCTTTCATTTGGGGAACTATTTCTTTGCATTAAATCTTTGATGTAAGCAATTGCCTCCTGATGATTAATCACTTCAAGATGTTCCCGCATGCTTTTTCCGGAAATCGTTAAACCTTCATTGATAACCAAATCAGTTTCACGTAAAGTCATTGTATTGCCTTCAATACGGTTACTTTCAAAAGTATATTCTAACTCTAAAGCTTGTGCAATGCGATAGCTATCAAATTGACGAAATCCATCCAGTTTTGTCTTTAAAGCATCTATTTCATCTAAAATTTTTTGAAGCGTAATAGATAATTTTTTCTTTGAAGGTTTACTTAGATATCGAATTTCTTGCTCCGCAACTAATAATGCCTTTAAAGCAAACTCATCCTGACCAATTTCATAAAGAATTTTTTCTTTAAGCCAGACGACCATGATTGTTTCTAAATCTATTTCTAGTAGAGATGCTAATTTTATAACTTGATCTCTTGTTGGTTTTCTGGTTCCACTTTCAAACTTACTAATTAGTGCTTGATCAATTCGTAAAAGTTGTGCCACTTCTCTAGTTTTGAGTCCCTTTTGTTCTCTTGCATTTTTGAGTAGTGTTTTCATTTTAAAAATGTTTTAAATTGTCTTGACAAATTTAGTCATTTTTTTTAACTAAAAATATTTTTCTCCAATTTTCATTTAATTTAAAATGATTTTTTGATTCGGTCTAAGTCACGTTTTGTGTCTTGTTCTTTAAGAGATTCGCGTTTGTCATAGGTTTTCTTTCCTTTACAAAGGCCTATTTGTAGTTTAGCCAGTCCTTTTTCATTGGTAAAAAGCTTTAAAGGAACTATTGTAAGACCTTTGGCTTGAACACTTTTTAGTAAACCTTTTAATTCCTTTTTCTTCAAAAGTAATTTACGTTCGCTTCTTGCTTTGTGGTTGAATTGATTTCCAAAAGTGTATTCTTCAATATAGGTATTTATCGCAAAAAGTTCATTATTACTAAATTCACAAAAACTCTCCGTTATATTTGCTTTTCCTAATCGAATAGATTTGATTTCGGTACCAGCCAAAACAATTCCAGCATTGAATGTTTCGATAATTTCATAGTCGAATTTGGCTCTCTTATTGAATATGTTTATTGTTTTTAGCATAGATTGCAAATGTATAATAAAATTGAAAATTTATGTAGTAATAAGCCCTAAAATAAGTGTTAATAATTTTCAAACTATGATTTATATCAGTTAATAATGAAAGCCTCAAGCTTAAATTTGTTTAACAATTTAAACCAAAGTTAAAATGAAAAAAATTATCTTAGCCTTTATGGCAGTGTCCTTTTTGACATTAAATGCGCAAACCAAAGAGCAAAGTAACACACAAGATTTCAAAAAATGGCAAGCTCGTGTTAGAGGTATTGCTGTTATTCCTTATGAAAGTGCCAAAATTGGAATTATTGGTGGTGATGTGTCTCTATCTAATACATTTGTTCCAGAATTAGACTTTACATATTTTTTTACAAAGCATTTCGCAGCCGAATTAATTTTGGCTACTACCAAGCACGATGTTAATACTGTAGGCTCCGATATTTCTGCAATTGGAGGACCAACTAATGTCAATATTGATTTAGGAAATGTTTGGTTATTGCCTCCAACTTTGACTTTGCAATATCATTTTACACCTTTCGAAGAAAAAGTGTTCAAACCTTATGTTGGTGCTGGTGTCAACTATACTATTTTTTACAATGTTGAGGATGGCAATACGGTTAAGAATGTTAGTTATAAAAACAATGTCGGTTATGCTTTCCAAGTCGGTTTTGATTTAATGTTAAACGATACGTTTTTTATCAATGTTGATGCTAAAAAACTATTTCTGAAAACCGATGTAACCGTAGATGCTTCAAACTTATCGGCAGGACTTAGTATTCCTGCGGATGTTACTATAAACCCATTAATTTTGGGAATGGGATTTGGTATGAAATTTTAAAATAGCAGTCAAATCTGCCCTAACAAAAAAAGTCACTATCATTCGATAGTGACTTTTTTTATGATTTTTTTAGTATCGGAACATTTACTCTAATTTCAATAATTGGTAGGAAAAGGTATTATCAATTAAAGTAACTATGTAAAGATTCCCAAAAGTTGCATCTTCAATATCAGAAAATATGTTCTGAGTGATAATATTATTGATAAATTTTGGTGTGGTATTACTATGTCCTACAATCAAAACTTTTTTTCCTAATGTTTCTTTTTTGAAAGAACCAATATTTATTGTTTTGGGATTATACAATTTAATCTCAATTTTCTTTGTTGTTGCGGTTGGACTTGCAGTTTGCAGAGTTCTTTTGTAATCTGTTGAGTAGATTTCATCAAAATTAATCTCCGAAAATATTTTGTTCCAAAGTTCCGCTCTTTTCAAACCTTTTTCAGATAAATCTGGATTTTGAGAACTATCAATTTTCTCTGCGTGGCGAATGAAGTAATAGGTTGTGCTGTTGCTTTGCCCAAAACTGATATTTAAAAATAAAAGCGCAAGTAATAAGAGAAATTTTTTCATTTGAATGAATTTAAAAAATTAGTATTTACCGATTTTATATATTTGCAAAATGGAAAATTTAAAATCGAAAGATCCGCTTCACGGGATGACACTTCAAAAAATAGTAGAAAAATTAGTAGATCATTACGGATTTGATACTTTAGGTGAACTCATTAAAGTGAAATGTTTTACAGATAACCCAAGTATAAAATCCAGTTTGACTTTTTTACGAAAAACGGATTGGGCAAGAAAGCAAGTAGAAGATTTGTATATAAAATCATTACCTAAATTTCTAAAATAAACGTTAGTTTAATTTGTAAGAAACCATTACACCTCCGCGATATGGAAACCATTCGCCGCTTTTATTGTAGTTTTTTGCTTTTTCGTAACGTTCTCCGGTCGTTAAATCATAACCTTTGTAAAATCCTTGATGCCAACCGCCACCTAAGAAACAGTCCAGCATGAATTTATCATTGAGTTTAACCTGGTAACCTATGGTTGAGCCTATAAAATAACCCACTCCTTTTTCATACGAATTAGTATTTATATAATTCCATTTTTGGAAATTAAATACACTTGCACCAATATGTGCTCCAGCATAAAAACCATTGTATTTTTCTTTAAAATGATAGCGATATTCCGGCGTGAAAGTGTAAAATTCTCTGGGTTTGCCGTTTACTGATTTCCAAAAAGAAGCTAAAGCATCAAAATGTAAAGTTGATTTTTCTCCAATACTGGTTTCAATACCAACATTAGGAATGGTAAAAATTGTGGTCATCGCATTTACTTTTACATAAGTTTGACTTTGGGAATGAATGGAAAAGAAAAGGAAAGTAACAATAAATATTTTTTTCATAAAATAATAGTTGCGAACTGCTTTTTGCTTACAGAACGTAGTTTTCAGAGACAAATATAGATAGAATTGATTTGTAAAATTCTGGTTTTTATTTTTAATGTTTTAAAAAGAAACAGGAAAATACGTATTTATTAAAGACACTATTTATTCAAAATAGAATAAATCACTGTATCCAGAAATCGCCCTTCATAAAATTCATATTCTTTTAAATGTGCTTCTTTTACAAAGCCATTTTTTTCTAAAACTTTCGCTGACGCATGGTTTTCCGGGTCAATTATTGCTTCTAATGAATTTAATTTCATCACTTGAAATCCATACTTTACAGCTTCTTTCACCGCTTCGGAAACAATTCCTTTTCCATGATATTCCGGAAGTAACATATAACCTAATTCGGCGCGATAATTTTCAGGTTTTATTCTGTAATGACCAATTACTCCAATAAGTTTTGGGTTATCTTTCAACGTAATTGCCCAATTGATACCTTCGTTGCTATCAATTTTACTATCAATCATTGCTATATGTTCCAAGGCGTCTTCATCTGTTTTTACTAAAGGTCTTGGGATATATTTCATCGTTTCCGGATTGGATCGCAACGCAAAAATCTCGTTTATATCGTTAGCATCTACTCTTCTTAAAAGCAAGCGTTCGGTTTCTAAATTGGGAAATGGACTGAAATTTATAGTTAACATGTTTACATTTTTTAATTAAAGGATTTCAATACTGAATTTTGAATGGAAAGTTGCATTGGATTCTAAAATTTGAATACCTTCTTTTTCAAATAGATTTCCAGAATTTTCATTGGTATCCGAATAACCAAACCAAGGTTCAATACAAAGAAAAGGCGCATTCATTTTTGTCCAAATTCCTAAACTTGGAAAACCCTCAAAATGTACTGTCAAAATCGGATTTCCATTTTCTGAAATAGTCAATGATTTCGATTGTAATGCTTTGAATATCAAAGCGTCATTTTCGAACAATTCATAGGTCAACGGAATCTTTTTATTAGTAACGTCTAATTTCTTCGTTTTATTTGAAATTAAATCATCTTCCAATAGATAATATTCCAAAGGTTCTTCTTTTTCGAAAGCTATTGCATAATTTTCAAATTGATTTGGCAAAGCAAAAGCAGGATGTGCTCCAATAGAAAACGGCATGGTATATTTCCCTTTGTTAGTTACTTTATAGGCAATGGATAAATTGTTTTCATTTAAAGTATAAATCAGCTGTAATTCAAATTTAAAAGGATACACTTTTAACGTTTCTTCAGAAGATTGTATCGAGAAAGTTGCACTATTTTCTGTAGCATGAATCAATTCAAAGAGCATTTCTCTGGCAAATCCGTGTCGTGATAAATGATATTCTATTTCATTATGATAAAAGGAATTATCTTTTAAGGTCCCAACAATTGGGAACAAAATAGGAGAGTGCTTGCCCCAAAATTCCGGATTTCCTTCCCATATGTATTCTCTATTTTGATTTGTTTTTAAGGAAATTAATTCAGCGCCAAAATGTTTAATTTCTGCAGAAAGATTCCCGTTTTTTATCGTAGTTGTCAAAATTATCTTTCGGATTAATTTAATAATAGGTTTGTGGCGTAAATATATTTTATAATTTTTAAATCTAATTCAATTTAAGCTGCTTATTATTTATTTAAAGTGGAATCATTTTTATGTCAATACCTCAAAAATCTCTTTTTTTTTCATTAATTTGTGATATAAATCATAAGAAAATGAAAAACATTCGCTTCGGAGTCATCTTACATCTGACTTTATTATTGGGAGTTACGTCCGTTTCGGCGCAACAAACCCCAACAAATGCATCCGGTAATGCAGTTTCAAAATACGATTATCATGATGCTTTTGCTCCACATTTTTACTCTAAAAATGGAACAAGTACACGTTCAGCAAGTGGGCAACCTGGAGCTGAATATTGGCAAAATAGTGCTGATTATAAATTAACGGCAAAACTGGATGATAAAAACAACGAAATTTCCGGAACAGGAATCATCACGTATACAAATAACAGTCCAGATAAATTGGCTTTTGTTTGGATGAACTTAGACCAGAATTTATTCAAAGCAGATTCCCGTGGAAATGCAGTTGTACCTTTGACAGGAAGCAGAAATGGAGCTCAAGGTCAAGTTTTTGATGGTGGTCATAAAATCAAATCGGTGAAAGTTATCACCACTGTAAAAGGTGTAGCTACTGAAGCCACTGCAAAATATGTGATTACGGACACGAGAATGCAGGTTTTTCTTCCGCAGGGATTAAATGCAAAAGGTGGTTCTGTTAAAATAAAAATCGACTTTTCTTTCATAGCGCCTTTTGAAGGTTCGGACAGAATGGGAGTTTTAGAAACTAAAAATGGTAAGATTTTCACTATAGCGCAATGGTATCCGCGTATGTGTGTGTATGATGATGTACGTGGCTGGAATACAAATCCATATTTGGGAGCATCGGAATTTTACTTAGAATACGGGGAATTTGATGTGAGCATTACAGCTCCAGCGAATCATATTGTGGTTGCATCAGGTGAATTACTGAATCCTACAGCTGTTTATTCTACTGTAGAGCAAAGTAGATTAGCACAGGCAAAACAAAGTGATAAAACAGTTTTTATCCGTACTGCTGCAGAGGTTGAAAATTCATCAAAAATAGTTTCAGCAGCTACTAAAACTTGGAATTATAAAATCAAAAGTGCTCGTGATTTTTCTTGGTCATCATCAGCGGCATTTATTTTAGACGCAGCAAAAATCAATTTGCCAAGCGAAAAGAAATCATTGGCAGTTTCCGTTTATCCAGTTGAAAGTGCAGGTGACGCAGCTTGGGGACGTTCAACAGAATATACTAAAGCTTCTATAGAAAATTATTCTAAAAGATGGTTAGAATATCCGTATCCAGCGGCTACAAATGTTGCCGGAAATGAAGGCGGAATGGAATATCCAGGAATTGTTTTTTGCAGCTGGGAATCTAAAGGCGAGGATTTATGGGGCGTTACAGATCATGAATTTGGACACATTTGGTTTCCTATGATTGTTGGTTCAAACGAGAGAATGTTTGCTTGGATGGATGAAGGTTTTAATACTTTTATTAATTCATTGAGTTCTGTAGATTTTAATAATGGCGAATACAAAGAAAAGCCAGTGGATATGCATCAAAGAGCAGAGGTTTATACAAGTCCGAATCTTGAAACCATAATGAGTTCTCCAGATAACATGAAAGAATCAAACATTGGTCTTTTAGCGTATTCAAAACCAAGTTCCGGATTAGTGATTTTGAGAGAACAAGTTCTAGGACCAGAGCGTTTTGATTTAGCTTTGAAAACGTATATAGAACGTTGGGCTTACAAACATCCGCAACCGGACGATTTCTTTAGAACAATTGAAAATGTAGCAGGAGAAGATTTGAGTTGGTTTTGGAGGGGTTGGTTTCAAAATAATTGGCGTTTAGACCAAGGAATTAATTCGATAAAATACGTTAAAAACGACCCTAAACAAGGTGTTGTAATCTCGATTGAAAACTTCGAAAAAATGGCAATGCCAGTTAGTTTAGATATAAAAACTAAAAGTGGAAAAATATCACGTGTGAAATTGCCGGTTGAAGTTTGGCAAAGAAACAAAGCGTGGTCTTTCAAACACAATTCAAATGAAGAAATTGAAAGTATCACAATAGATCCAGATCATGTTTTACCAGATACCAATACAGCAAATAACACTTGGACTGCAGATAAAGGTTTGGTTGAAAAAGATGTAATTCTGGATGGTTATTTGGGAACTTTTTCAACAAAAATGGCACCTTTAAAAATTACTTTTTCAGAGAAAAATGGCGCGTTAAATGTTTTGATAACAAAATATCCAAGTTTCTCAGTGGAACCAACTGGAAAAAATAGTTTTGAATCAAAACAAGCTGGGCTTAAGTTTGAATTTAATGACAATCTAAACGGATTTGACATGACAGTTCCTGAAGGACAAAAAATACCTTTTACCAGAGATAAATAGTATTTAGAAATACAATTATAATAAAAAAGACTTGTAGCAAATAATGCTACAAGTCTTTTTTTATGTACTCAATTTTTTTTCTAAATCTACTCGGGAATTTGCTGGCTTAGGCAATGCAATGTTCCAAAACCCCAAATAAAATCTGTTGCGCTGATCCCAATGATTTCTCGATCTGGAAAACATTCTGCAAGGATGTTCAACGCTTTTCGGTCATTACTGTCGTTAAAAGTAGGAACTAAAACACAATTGTTTAAAATCAGGAAATTGGCATAACTCGCTGGCAATCGTAATCCATCAAATTCCAAACGTTTTGGCATTGGTAAAACCACAATTACAGGTGATTTTCCATTTTCTAGTTTGGCGTTTTGCAAGCGTTTTAAATTGTCTTGTAATGGTTTGTAGTTATGATCCGTTGGATCTGTTTCTACAATTGTCACAATCGTATCTTCATTTACAAATCGGCATAAATCATCAATATGACCGTGTGTATCATCGCCTTCAATTCCGTCCCCTAACCAAATCACATTCGTAATTCCAAGATATTCCTTGAAAACGGCTTCATATTCTGCTTTAGTAAAATTTGGATTCCGAACCTGAATATCGGGATGCATCAAACATTCTTCTGAAGTCAATAAAGTTCCTCTTCCGTTAGTATCAATCGCACCGCCTTCTACAATTACCGGTTTTCCTTTATACATGACTTGAGTCACGGGAATATTCAGAAATTCGCCCACTTTCGCAGGAACAAATTTGTCTAATTGAATGTTTTTATATTTGGCCCAGCCATTAAAATTAAAGTTCAAAGCTTCTCTTTCGGTTCCGTTTTTAACGATAATTGGACCCGAATCACGCATCCAACTTCTATTGGTTTTATGAATGATATACGAAACGTTAGTCAGTTCAACATGAGCCGTTTCCAGTATCGTATTGACTTTTTCTTTTTGGTTTTCATCGGCAACCACTAAAAATACAGTTTCGAAAGTGGCTACTTTTTTAATGAATTCGACAAAAGCCCATTGAACGGCTTCGTATTTTCCTGGCCAATCCTTACCGTTGTGAGGAAAACACAGTAAAATCCCTTGTTGCTTTTCCCATTCGGCAGGGAATCTTCTATTATTTGCAGTCATACAGCGTTTCTAATTTTAAAGACTGCAAATATAAACATTCAGTAGGATTTTAAAATAGTTGGCAACCATTCATTTTGGACATTTCATAAATTTATAAGAATAGTTTTGGTAATGATTATATAATATTGAGTTAATTCTTGTCGGGCTTCAGCTAGTTATTTTTGAAAAAATTAAAAATACAGTTATGAAAAAATATGGTATTACACTATTAGCGGCAATTATGGTTTTGTCAAGTTGCGAAAATGACTCAAATAAAGAGGAATCTCCTGAGTTGGTTGTAAATGAAAACGCTGCTACTTTCAAAGAAATTGGTTCCATTACTATTGGTGGCGCTGGAGCTGCTGAAATAAGTGCGTATGATGAAGTTTCTAAAAAGTTATTTACCGTAAACAATAGTAATACGAATAGGATTGATGTTATCGATTTGTCTAACCCATCTAGTCCGGTTTTTCTAACTAGTATCGATTTAACATCGTTTAATGGAACTTCAAATAGTGTGGCAACTTTTAACGGCAAATTAGCTGTGGCTTTAGAAGCAAAACCAAATAAGCAAGATGCCGGAAAAGTGGTCGTTTTTGACACTGCTAATTACAGTGTCGTCAAAGAAATTACTGTTGGTGCTTTGCCTGATATGATTACTTTCTCTCCTGACGGGAATTATATCATGACTGCTAATGAAGGAGAACCAAATGATACATATTCGATAGATCCGGACGGTTCTGTTTCTATTATTGCCGTTAATACTAATTATGCGGTTACGACTTTAAATTTTGGAAGTTTTAGCAATCAATTGAGTACATTGAAAACTAAAGGATTTAGAATTGCAAGTCTAACAAATAATTTTGTTTCTGATATTGAACCAGAATACATCACGATTTCTGCAGATTCTAAAACTGCTTGGGTGACTTTACAAGAAAATAACGGAGTGGCTAAAATTGATTTGGCAACCAAAACGATTACGAATATTTTTCCTTTAGGATTCAAAGACTACAATCTTGCCGAAAATGCTATAGATATCAGCGATAAAGATGGTGGCATTTTGGCTAATACATGGAAACTAAAAGGAATGTTTCAACCGGACGCTATAACTAATTTTGAAATCAATAAAATCCCTTATTTTGTTACTGCAAATGAAGGTGATGCCAGAGAATATTCAGCTTTTGTAGATGTAAAAAGAATCAGCAGTTCGTCTGTTATTTTGGATCCAATAGCGTTTCCAAACGCGGCTGCTTTAAAAGCAGAAACAAGCATGGGAAGGTTGAATATCAATACTAAAATGGGTGATATGGACGGCGATGGTGATTTTGACGAATTAGTTTCTTTTGGAGCCCGTTCTTTCTCCATTTGGAATGGAAACACAGGCGAAATAGTATTCGACAGTAAAAATGAATTAGACAAGAAAGCACAAGAATTGGGTATATATGATGATGCCAGAAGTGATGATAAATCAGTAGAACCAGAATCAGTTGTGGTGACTAAAATGGGCGATAAAACGATTCTTTTTGTTGGATTGGAACGAGTAGATGCCGTTATGGTGTATGATGTTTCGAATCCTGCAGCTCCAAAATTTTTACAGACTTTTAAAACCGGTGATGCACCTGAAGGATTACTTTTTATTCCAGCTTCAAAAAGTCCAACTAAAAGAAGTTTAGTGGTGGTAAGTAGCGAAGGCGATGGTGTCGTTAAAATATTCCAACCGGATTTGAATTAGATTTAGAAGTTTACTTTAAATAAAAATCCCTGCTTAGAATTATTTCTCAGCAGGGATTTTTTAATTATCTAAAGACGATTTAGTCAATCGCTCTTTTTGTAATATCTCCAAAAGCGTCTATTCTTCTGTCTCTAAAAAATGGCCAGTTTTGACGCACATTTTCTTGCAAGTCTAAATCTACTTCGGCAATTAGGATTTCCTCTTTGTCGTGTGAGGCTTGCGCCAAAATTTCACCTTGAGGTCCAGCAATAAATGAAGATCCCCAAAACTGAATTCCTGCCGTATCAGGCAAGTATTGTTCTAGACCAATTCTATTTGCCGCCGCAACATATACGCCATTTGCAACCGCGTGACCTTTCATAACACTCATCCAAGCACCATGTTGGTTTTCACCATATTGCTCTTTTTCTTGTGGATGCCATCCAATTGCTGTTGGGTAAAACAACACTTCAGCACCTTGTAAAGCAGTCAAACGAGCTGCTTCAGGATACCATTGATCCCAACAAATTAAAGTTCCTATTTTTCCTTTTTTGGTTGGAATTGTTTTAAAACCTAAATCACCAGGAGTAAAATAAAATTTTTCATAAAAATGAGGATCGTCCGGAATGTGCATTTTGCGGTACAATCCTGCTTCTGAACCGTCTGTGTCAATTATGTACGCACTATTATGGTAAATTCCTGCCATTCTTTTTTCGAAGAAAGGAACAATAATTACCACGCCTAATTCTTTTGCCAAAGCGCTAAAAGCAATAAACGAAGTACTGTACAATGGTTCTGCTAAAGCAAAATTATCTACATCTTCACTTTGACAAAAATAATGACTGCTATATAATTCTGGTAACGAAATTACTTCGGCACCAAGGTTGGCGGCATCACGAACCCAACTGATACATTTTTTCAAGTTGTTTTCGGCAATATCATTAAGATTCAATTGAATGACCGCTATTTTGTATTTCTTGTTTGGCATGACTAAAATTTTAGATTGCAAAAATAGTTATTTCCAAAGAGATTTATAAATCGTGATGAATAAATAATATTTAAAATGTGGTAGATTTATGATACATAATAAAAAATCTTCGTTTTATAAGAAAATTTGTTCGTTGCAATTTTATTATTCTTTTTTAGAGATATAAAATTCACATAAAACTAACACCTTATTGATTTATGAAAGTGCTTTTTTATTGCTCAAAATCAACCTTATTCATTTTAAAATATTCTAATGGAGATACGCCTGCAATTTCTTTAAAACTTGTGAAAAAAGGGTTGTAGGAGGTAAATCCAACCTTTTTTGATAATGAATCTAAAGTGTTATTTTTTAGGTAGTTTTGTTCAATTTGATTAATGGCGTCATGGATTCGAATCACTTTTTTATATTCAGAAAACGAGATTGTTGAGTGGTATTTAAATAAATACGAAAGATGGCTTTTTGGAATTTTTAGACTATTTGCTAAGTCTGAGATTGTAAGTTTTGAATTTCTAAATAATTCATATTTCAGTGAAATGGACTCAATTTCCTTGATATAATCAATAATATTTGAATCTATTTTTTCTTTAAGAACCAGATGCTGTTCGTTATTCAATTCAATATTAGTACTCTTCTTCCAAATATCATTCAAGACTAAAGTATTATTCTTATTCTCATTAATCTTCTGGTGCAGCACATTATAACCATAAAGAATTTCTGGAGAACGTAGTATTTTAAATAAAATGGTTAACCAAATCAGCGCCGATATCCATTGATAACTGTGTCCTTTAATGCTTTCACCAAAATAGATTTCCGTTGAAATTGATATGAAGAGCCTGAATATGGTAAGTATTAGTCCAATAAATAAAAAAAGTGTCCAATTATTTATTAATTTATTTTGTTGCTGAATCACTTTTATGTCTCCTTTTCTAGTCCAAATGGTAGTCCTTAACATTTGAAAACATAAAATAATATACGTTATAGCAAAAATAAAAAAGAGTCCATATAATATTATTTCTATTTGTTTTGAATCAAAATCGAAATGCTCTCGATAAATCATAGCTAAAAATAGTGCTACAGGAAATATAAAATGTAAAAGGTCCTTTGAATTTAGTTTCCTGTAATTTTCAGATAAATTTTTAAAGTACAGATAGCAAATAGGGATTACTACCAGTGAGAAGTTTGAATATTTGAAATAAGTTGTTCTGAAATTGGAATCAAAAATGAAATTTGTCAAACCGGATAAGAAAAAACGCAAAGAAATAATAAGTATAAATAGAATGATGTATAAGTTCATTATTCTATTGGATTTATAATTAGTGAAAATTAAAAATGTAGTTATTAATCCAATTAATCCAGTGATAATGAAAAGTAAATTTGAAAGCATTTTTGTAAATTTTTTCTGGATTTAAAATTACATTTTTTTTTTAGAGTTGAATTACTAAGTTACTATAAATTGAAAAATAACTCACAGATAATTTTGAATGCTTTTTTTTAAGTTTAGAACTCGTATTTAATACTTCGAATAAGAATTATTTCGCCATTTCTGCTCTTGATATCATAGTTTTAGAGTTACTAAAAACTGAAAAGTTCTTACTAATCAACTGTATTGTCGTTTAAATGCATTTTTTATCGATGAAATACATTTATTTTAGATTAATATTGTTAAAAATAAATTTTATGAGGTACTTACTTATACTTTTTACTGTGACTTTTCAAGGTCAAGTTATGCACCATCAAATGCTTTCTTCACAGGGGCAGTCAACAAGAATGCCAGATGGTTTGATGATTAAACAAACTATTGGGCAGCAAAGTGTCACTGGCAATTCAATTGGTAATGCTGTCGTCATACAGGGTTTTCAGCAAAGTCTTTGGAGTAATTACATTGTTTCCAATGATAAAATTGAAATTACGACACTAACTTATCCCAATCCTTTTACTGAAACGGTCAATTTTCAATTCTCGGAGCCGGTTATTGATCTTATTACTATTACTGTTTTTGATATTTTGGGCCGTTTGATATTTGAACAAAAAAAAGCATCAATCAACACTATTTTAACAATTAATTTGGCACAGTTGTCAAGATCAGAATATCTCGTACGATTAAATGCCTCTAAATTCACTTTATACACTAAAATTATTAAACAATGATGAAAAACTACCTACTGCTTGTAATGTTAATTGCGTCCTGTCAATTATTTTCCCAAGAAATTTATTTGAATACGGGAAAGAATTTTACAAAGTATAATTATAAAAATGGCTTTGGGCAAGCAGATCCTGACCTTCAAAGCGGAACTGGTAATTTTTATGAAATTGGGTTTAATAAACCGTTACCAAATAAGCACATGCTTTATTCTTATGGACTTTCTTTGAATGAATATAATGCCTTAGGCGGCAATGTTGCGAATTCCTATAGTTGGGAAACTAAATATCTGGGTCTTAAAGCAGGATTGGGATTTTCTTTTTTTCCTATGGATGATCTTCATAAACTAAATTTTTTAGTGCAAGCTGGTATTTTGGGCGAAACCATAATTTACGGAAAACAAAAAATGGATGGCGCGTTTTATGATTTAGTACACCAAAAAGAATTTTCGGGAGTAGTAGTGGAACCATCGATGGGTTTTCAAGTTAAGTATCGCGTTCCTTCCTTCGGGTGTTTAAGTGTTGGTTATAATTTAGGTCAAACTTATAATGTTTCCAATTCGACTACTGAAAAAATATCATTTATGACCCATCAGTTACAATTGGGTGTTCATTTTCCAATCAATTAAAATTTAATTATGAAAAAAATAATTCTACTTATTTTCCTTTTTATTGGTGCCAAAAATTTTGCGCAAACTAATGGTATAACTTATCAGGCTGTAATTTTGAATCCACAGGGACAACAATTGCCTGGAGTAAATAATCCAAATGCTTTTTTAGTCAGTAAAGACATTTGTATGTTGTTTAAATTTGTTGACGAATATTCTAATGTAGAATATCAGGAAGTGATTCAAACAAAAACAGATGAATTTGGAATGGTCAATTTGATCATTGGATCGGGATCGCAAACAGCTGGGTATGCATCTTCTTTTGATGAAATCGTATGGAATGCTGTCAGCAAAAAATTGATAGTGGCTGTTAATACTAATGGAAGTTGCAGCTCATTTACTGAAATAAGTAATCAGCCCTTTAACTCAGTTCCTACCGCCTTTTTTGCTAAAAATGCCGAAAATGTTACCGGAGTGGTTCCTATAGAAAATGGAGGTACAAATGCCGTTACAGTTCTTGGGGCTAAAACTAATTTGGGACTTGAAAATGTTGATAACACTACTGATTTGAATAAACCAATTAGCACTGCTTCAAAATTGGCATTGAATTTAAAAGAGGATGCAATAAATAAAAGTTCGGATGGAAGTTTTGCTTCGAATTCGGATGTTAAATTTCCAACCGAAAAAGCGACTAAAACGTATGTGGATGCGAGTTCTTCATCCAATTCTTTGGTTTTGAACAATGAGATTTCAAGAGCAACTACTGTTGAAAATACTATTGCTACAAATTTGGTTTCAGAAACCGAAAGAGCAACTTTAGCGGAATCTGCAAATGCATCAGCAATCACTACGGAGACTAATCGTGCGACTTTAGCTGAAGCCACTAAAGAAGATGCAGTAAATAAAAGTACAGATGGAACTCTGATTTCGAATTCAGATTTGAAATTTCCAACCGAAAAAGCTACTAAAACGTATGTAGATGTAAATATTGCAACTTCGAATTCCATAACACAAACATTATTAAATGCAAAAGCACCTTTGGAATCACCAACATTCACGGGAACACCTTTCGCTCCAACTCCTGCAGCTGGAACTGCTACAACACAAATTGCTACAACGAATTTTGTTACAAGTGCTATTGCCGATATGAGTGCAAATACAAGTACAAATTTTGTTGATTTAACAACGAATCAAACCATTGCGGGAACTAAAATTTTTACTTCAGACGCAACTATTAATGGAGTTACGGTAGGAAGAGGGAAATTTAACGAAAACTCTAATACTGCCGTTGGATTAGGAGCTTTGGAAGCTAATGCTGGTTATGCAAATACAGGAATAGGTAGAGGAACTTTAGCATTAAATGATAGTGGAAATGGAAATACTGTACTTGGTTATATAGCATTGTCCAAAAATGTATCTGGTGGCGATAATGTTTCCATAGGAGGTTTAAGTTTGTTGAATAATATTTCCGGTTCTCAAAATACTGCAATTGGTAATCGTGCAGATGTAAGTTTTGATGGTATTACAAATTCGGTTGCCATTGGTGCTAATGCCATTGTTACTGCATCTAACACAATTCAATTAGGTTCTGATGGAAGCGGTTCTTACACCGCTGTAACCAATGTAAATACAAGTGCTATAATTACGGCTACTGGATACAAAACACCAAGTGGAACCGCTTCGCAGTATTTGATGGCGAATGGAAGTGTTTCAACAGGAGCAGCTCCTGTTCGTGAAGTTGCAGATGAAATATCAGCTACAGCAACTCAAAATAGTTTTATGTTGACTCAAACTCCATCAATAAATAGTAAAGTGAAAATGTATGTGAATGGTATTCGAATTAGTAATGCTGCTTATAGCTGGATTGGAACTACATTAACTTACATCCCTGCTAATAATGGTTCGTATTCCTTGTCGGTAAATGACAGAATTCAATTTGATTATTTTATTAATGAATAGTTTTCAATACAGTTATACCATGAAGTTTTATAAAAAAATAGTTCTCTTTATTCTGATCTTTGTTGGTTTTGAAGGGTATTGCCAAAATACGTTAGACAATGTAGGGCTTACGAGTGCTACACCGGCGGCTGGAGCTTATAGTTTGAGAAAACTAAGCAGCTTATACCTTGGTAGTGCCATACAGGTAAGACGCAGTGTTGACAATGCGACTCAAAATATCAGTTTTGATAGCAATGGAAATTTAGATGCCAATTCACTAACATCATTTGTTGGTTCAGGAGATGGATTTTTGACGATTTGGTATGACCAAAGTGGGAATGGAAACAATGCAATTCAAAATGCACTTTTAAATCAACCAAAAATTATTACTACAGGAGTTATTGAAAGATCAAATGGATTACCAACGGTAATTTTTTCAGGATCGCAATTTTTAGTAGTTAATTCCACTGTATTTAATAATGACTTAACAGGTTGTCTTGTATATAATGCCTCCGGTTTTAATAATAGGAGTGGCCTTGCTAGAAGCTGGTTTAACATGAATGGTATATTTGGTTCTGAGCAGCCCGGTGGCACTACAGACTTTGCATATGGTATTTACAATAATAAATTCACTGCAGGAAACGGTCCGTCGGATAATTCTATAGCAGGAAATACAACCGTAAACGATAATTCAATACGGTTACATTCTTGGACTAGAAATAGAACAACTGGACAAATAAATTTATATGCCAATGGAGCCATCGATGGTACTGCAAATCTTAACACCGGGACTTTTTCTGCGGCGACATCGGTAGCAATTGGTGCAAATCAGACTTTTGCTTCAGGACAAGTATTTTATAATGGTTATGTGAGTGAGTTAATCTTATTTGCAACGGTATTAACCAATCCACGCCAGACAATTGAATACAAACAAGGACTTTACTACGGTGTTTGTGCATTGGCAACTCAACCTAGCCCCAACAACCAGTCTGTTATATTGGGAGGTACGCCTGCCAGTCTTGGTGTTTTGTCTAGCGATCCTGATGCAACATACCAGTGGTATAGTAATACTACAAAATCTAATTCAGACGGAACATTACTTCTAGGAGAAACTAATAAAACTTATACCCCGAGTACAGCAGCAGAAGGAACTTTATATTACTATGCAGTTATTTCTTCCGCTACAACCACTTGCGCTAGCAATGTTTCTGGGTATGTTCGTGTAGGTATTGAAATTACTTCTCAGCCTTCCAATAGTAATCAAACAGTAATTCAAAATAGTTCCGTAAATAGTTTAAATGTTATAGCCACTGGAAATAGTATAACGTACCAATGGTACAAAAACTTAAATAATAGCAATACTAGCGGAATACTAATTAGTGGCGCTACGACCAATTCTTATACACCTCTTAGTACTGATTTAGGGACTAGTTATTACTACGTTGTAGTTTCTGGAAACAACACCATTTTAGTAAGTAATCCATCAGGAGCAATTAAAGTAACCACAACTCCCGTAATTTGGAATGGGCCAACAATAACTTTTAGTAAGGCGAATTATGCTGATTATACTCTTGTTCAGAATCAGGATGTTCTGACTAATACTGTAAAGTTAACTAGGGCAAATGATCAAGGCTTATTTAACATTGCTGCAGAAAGTAGGTTTGGTGGAGTTTCTCCTTCAAATACGGAATGGGCAGAGGGTTTATTGACAAACTATACGAACTTAACTTATAGAACTTGGCAACAAGCAGTTAATTATAGTGCTGCATATAGTGTAGATAAAACATATGTGGTCCATTTAATTAATGAGAATGTTTTCTTAGAATTAAAAGTACTTTCATGGACTGCGGGAGGGAATGGTGGGGGATTTTCGTATTCCAGAACTACTTGCCTACCACCATCAGAACCTGCAGCTAGTAATCAAAGTTTTAATTCGCCAGCTACCGTTGCAGATTTGGTTGTAACAGGAACCAATATAAAATGGTATTTAGGAAGTTCAGGAGGAACTTCTTTACTATCTTCAACCAGTTTAACTTCGGCAACTTACTATGTAACGCAAACAGTAAATAACTGTGAAAGTGCTAGAAAACCAATTTCTGTAGCTATCATTAGCTGTTCGGCACCAACTATAAGTAGTTTTAATAATACTACTAAGACTTATTTTGATACCAATTATACTATTATTCCACCTTTAAGTAACAGTTCTGGAGTCTTCACTTATATGAGTAGCAATCTATCAGTAGCAACAATAAGTGGAACAACAGTAAATATTATTGGCCCAGGAAGCACAATAATCACCGCTAATCAAGATGCACACGGAAGTTTTTGTATTGGAAGTATTACGTCTACTTTAATTGTAAATAATATTGCAGTTGTAACTAAGAACGGTCAGATTACCACCAGTAATCCTAATCATGTTAATAAAAATGGGTCAGTAGGAAGCAGTAGTGGAGTAAATGAGAACGGTCAAGCAAAAGTGACTAAATCCAATTAAAATTTTATTATCAGAAAAGAGGTATATTCATTCCATAAAAAAAGGTTCAACTTTGCAGTTGAACCTTTTTTAGTATCTAAGAAAAGAGTTTTTAGACTTTTCCTAGCGTATATAATTGTTCCAGTGTAGGAGTTAAACTTCCTCCTTTAGGTTCAAGTGTAATACCAAAAGCTTCTGCTTCATTGGCATTATTTACTGCAAATAATTTTTGCTCATTTGTATTAAAGTCTTCTAATAATCCAATGCTGGTAGGAGTCAACGGGCTTAATTTCAATGCCCAAACCTGATACACCATTCCTTCAGGAGGCTCTGGTAAACCTGCAGCATCAATGTAAACTACTTTAGTATCTTGATTCCAATATACTTTTGCAAAAGATTCTGGAGCAACTGCTTGTCCTCCAAGAGCTACAACAGTATTTTTAGTGTCTCTTACAACTGCCAAACTGGTTTCATTAGCCGTATTTTTCAATTTTAAGACATTAAACTGTTTTTCTAATTTGGCTTTTTCAATTTCAGTATTCGCAACCTGAGTTGACGTCTGATTCAACTGATTATATTGGTAACCAATACCAACCAATAATAGGATAGCTGCTGCCCATCCAATGTATTGAGATCTATTTTTAGTAGGCTCTAATTGAATGACTTCGGCATGTTTCAGTTCTAATTTCTCTTTTATTTTTTCGAAATTAGCTACCGAATGAAATGGTGAAAAGCTTGATGAGATTGCAATAATCGCTTTTTCAATAGCTATAATTTCAGCATTTATTTCCGGGTTACTTTTTGCCATAGCTGTAACTTCTTCGTTTTCAGTTTCACTTAATAAACCGTAAACATAAAGTTCCAGAATTCCTGATTCAATATATTCTTTTGTTTCCATTATACTTTCAAATAATTTCTTAGATCGTTAATACAATTTCTATTTTGCGTTTTTACCGTTCCTAAAGGAATTGCCAATTCGTCTGAAGCTTCCTGTTGGGTGTAGCCTTTAAAAAACAGTAAATCAATTATTTGAATACATTTTGGTTTCAGTCTTTTTACAAATTCCTGCAAACCTATAGTATCCACTTTGTCTGATAGTTTAGAACTGTCTTCAAAGTGATTTACGAAATTATCAGTAGAAAGGTTTTTTTGACTATTATTAAAATTCTTAGAACGCAGCTTATCAATAGAAGTGTTTCTGGCAATATTCAGAATCCAAGTGTAGAATCTTCCTTTGCTCTCATGGTAAGAATCAATATTCTTCCAAATTTTTACAAATACTTCCTGAAGCACATCTTCTGCTTCTTCTCTGTTTTTTACAAGAACATTAATAACCGAAAATAAACTTTTGGAATACATATCATATAAATGTGTAAATGCCCTTTCGTCTTTCTTATAAATTAATACTAACAATTCTTCTTGACTCATATCTTATATTTTACAATTACAAACTTATACAATCTTAATTAAAAATAACATAATATATAGTTACCAACATCAAAATAAAAATAATTTTACTTTTTTTAAGTATTTAAAAAATTTAAAATCAATTAGTTAAATATTATTTTAATTTTTTTTTAGGATTTAAAAAACCAAATCGGAAACAATCCCGTAAATGCATTTATAACCTTTTAATTTAAAACAAAATGAAAAAAACAAAAATGCTTTTAGGTCTATCGCTACTGGCGGTTTCGGGCTTAATTTTAGTTGCAGCGGATCACATTGATGCACCGGCTACAATGTCAGGAGACGCAGGAGATATTACGGATGTTTATGCTTTTCAAGGGCAAAACACAAGTAATTTAGTATTTGCAGTAAACACTCAAGGATTGTTAAGTCCTAATGCTACTGGTGCTGCCACATTCAAAGATAATGTGATGGTTGAGATAAACATTGACAATAATGGTGACAATGTTGAAGATTTAGTGATTCAGGCAATTAAGAAAGATGATAAGATGTATTTCTTTGGACCTGTAGCTCCAGGAACAACTGGAACTTCAAGTACCGTTAAAACTGCATCAGCTTCAGGAAGTGTTACTATCTCTAAATATGGAACAGCAGCTTTGACTGCAGAACAAAACGGAATGAAATTTTTCGCAGGGCCAAGAGACGATCCTTTCTTTTTTGATTTAGGTCAATTCAAAGCAATTCTTGGCGGAACAGCTACAGGATTTAACAATCCGGGTACAGACACATTTGCTGGTACCAATGTAATGTCTATAGTTGTTGAGGTTCCAAAATCAATGTTGGGTTCATCAAGTACTGTTGGTGTTTGGGCTGAAACTAAGAAAAAACAATAATTAATTTTATTTAAAAAAAGCAAAAACATGGAATCGAAGATTTTCGATTTCGAAAAATTTAAAATTTAAACATCATGAGTAAAACAAATAAATTCAAAATTATAACAATCGCACTAGTAGCTGCAGTTGTTTCAGTAAATTGTGACAATGACGATTCAAATAATGATCCAGTAGCTAGCTTGGATTTTTCTGGAACTTTTGTTCAGCAAGACCAAATGGCAAGACCGGCAATTAATACGGTATTCGTTGCTTCAGGACAACCTAAAGATGACTTCAATGCTGCAATTCCATCGGCAATGGGAGCAAAATACCAACCTATTTTTCAATCCAGATTATTGGCTTTGAATCCTGCATATACAACAAATGCTTTAGGACAAACTGCCGCGCAGCTTACAGGTCTTTTAGCAACAGATGTATTAGGAGTGTCTAAAACAGCACCCACAACTTTCTTTGACGGAACTAACGTTTTGACAGGAAGAGCTTTGGCAGATGACGTTATAGATGTTGAATTATTATTGATTTTTGGTGGACCAACTGGTGCTACTAATCCACAATTGACTAAAGATAATGTAAATGCAAATGATAAAGCATTTGGAACAACTTTCCCTTACCTAGCTTCTGCTTGGTAGTATTTCCACAAAAAAAACAGAGCGTTTACAGCAATATTATTCGCTCTGTTTTTTTAATAAAACAAACAAACAAACAAACAAACAAACAAACAAAATAATTAGAGTATGAAAACTTTAAAAATAACTTTCCTTTTTGTTTTCACAACGCTACTTTTATTAGGTTGTGAAAGTAAATCAGAAGAAATCACCAGCAAAGAAGACTATTCTAAATACTTGAGTTTAAAAGACAATAAATCGTTGTCTTTTGCTCATGAAGAAATTGATTTTTGGCAGAAAAAATATAACGCTGCTCCAAACCAAATTAGTTATTTAAGTCAACTTGCAGCTAATTACAGTACACTTTTTGAATATACCGGTGATATCAAAAACTTATATAAATCTGAAGATTTATTGACCAAATCAAATGAAGCATACAATTATTCAAGGGTTTCCACTGTTCGATCATTGTCAAGAAATTATATTTCACAACATAGGTTTAAGGAAGCACTTGAACTAGCCACTAAAGCTTTAGCCATAGGCGAAGGAAAAAAAGAAACTCAAAAACTATTGTTCGACGTTCAAATGGAATTGGGAAATTATCCTGAAGCCGTTAAAAATTTGAATGCGATTAGAGATATGAATAGTTTTGATTATTTGATTCGCTTGGCAAAATGGAACGATCATAAAGGCGATTTAGAAACAGCAATAACTTTCATGGAAAAGGCAAGAGATATTGCTGAAAAAGAAGACAATAAAGTGCTAAAAATCTGGTCCTATTCTAATTTGGGTGATTTTTATGGTCATGCAGGAAGAATTCAGGAATCATATGACAGTTTCCTAAAAACATTAGCGCTAGATCCTAATTATTCCTATGCTTTAAAAGGAATTGCATGGATTGTATTCTCAAAAGAACGTAATATAAACGAGGCCAACAGAATTATTGATGCTATTGCAGCTACACATAATACACCTGATTTCTATTTATTAAAATCTCAAATTGCTCAATTTGAAGGCAATAAAATTGAGGAAGTAAAAAACAGAAATGCTTATTTTTCCATGATGGAGAAAAATAATTATGGTGCAATGTACAATAAATACAATGCTCTTATTTATGCTGATGACAAACAAACAGCTCAAAAAGCATTAGAGATTGCTAAAATAGAAGTTGATCACAGACCTACAGCTGATTCTTATGATTTATTAGCTTGGGCATATTTAAATGTTGGCGAAAATAAAAAAGCATTAGAAATTGCTCAGAACCATGTGGTTGGAAAATCCTTTGAACCAAAGGTGCAATACCACTTGGCAATGATTTACAAATCAAATAATTTAGCACTAAAAACGAAACCTATTAAGGAGGAATTACTATCCAGTTTATACGAATTGGGGCCTAATTTCGAGAAAAAGGTAAATCAATTATAGCGTATGAAAAATATTATTTTATTGTTAGTTACTCTTTTTGGAGTAGCTTCGTTCGGCCAAATCCAAAAAGGAAAAGTGTTAGATAAGGATGGAAATCCAGTTGAGAATGCTTATTTAATCAATACAAGTTCAGAAAGTCATGCACATACAAATGAGTTTGGTTTTTTTAGCATTGATAAAACAAGTATTGGTGATATTCTTAAAATAACAGCCTTAGGATATAAAAAAACGAATTATACTATTGTTTCCTCTGATGATACAATTATCATTGAAGATGATATTTTTAGATTGAATGAAATTGTAATTCAACCAAAACTTTCGGCGATGAATGTTATTTCAAAAATAGATTTGCAAACCACCCCAGTGAATTCTTCTCAAGAAATTCTTAGAAAAGTTCCTGGTTTATTCATCGGGCAACATGCCGGCGGAGGTAAAGCTGAGCAAATATTTTTGAGAGGTTTTGATATTGATCATGGAACAGATATTGCAATTTCAGTAGACGGAATGCCAGTAAATATGGTGTCTCACGCACATGGTCAAGGTTATGCTGATTTACATTTTGTTATTCCGGAAACGGTAGAAAAAATAGATTTTGGAAAAGGAACGTATTATGCCAACAAAGGGGATTTTGCTACGGCAGGATACGTTGCTTTCCAAACTAAAGATAAAATAGAAAAAAGTAGCATTGGGGTAGAGGTAGGACAATTCAATACTTTGAGAACAGTAGGATTGTTTAATCTTTTAGGCAACCAAAAAACACAAAGCGCCTACATTGCCACAGAATATATTCTAACAGATGGTCCTTTTGATTCTCCCCAAAATTTTAATAGGATCAATCTGTTAGGTAAATATTCAGCTATATTAAGTGACAATAGTAAGTTTTCAATCTTGGCTTCTCGCTTTTCCAGCAAATGGGACGCTTCGGGACAAATTCCGCAACGTTTGGTTGATAATGGAACAATTTCGAGATTTGGTGCTGTTGATGATACCGAAGGGGGAAATACATCGCGAACTAATTTTAATGCGAGTTTGAGCAAACCAATTGATGAAAATACATTTTTGAAAGCCAATGCTTTTTATTCGAATTATCAATTTGAATTGTATTCTAATTTTACATTCTTTTTGGAAGATCCAATTAATGGGGACCAAATTAAACAGAAAGAAAACCGCGATATATATGGAATGAATGCGGAGTTGAATAAGAAAACAAAAATAAATGAAACAGATGTTTTGTTGCAATTTGGAGCTGGTTTTCGCGCCGATGCTACAACAGATACTGAACTGTCTCACACTTTAAACAGAAGTGTACTTCTTGAGAATATAAAATTAGGAGATATTGATGAGACTAATTTGTTTACGTATTTGAATTCAGAATTCAATTTTGGGAAACTGATGATTAATCCGGCGATTCGATTGGATTATTTCAAATTCAATTATCAGGATAAATTAATGGAGAATTACAAAACCCAATCGGAATCCAAAGTTAAGTTTTCTCCAAAATTGAATTTCATTTACTCGCAAAATAACAACTTGCAATTTTTTGTAAAATCAGGAATGGGTTTTCATTCGAATGATGCCCGTGTAGTGGTTCAAAACAGTGGAAAACAAATTTTACCAACGGCAATAGGAACGGATGTGGGTACCATTTGGAAACCATTTCCAAAGTTAATCGTTAATTCAGCTTTATGGTATTTGTTTTTGGAACAGGAGTTTGTTTATGTGGGAGATGCCGGAATTATTGAGCCAAGCGGAAAATCAAAACGTATGGGAGCAGAGCTTGGTTTACGGTACCAATTGAACGATTGGTTGTATTTTGATGCTGATGCAAATTATACGTACGCCAGAAGTATAGATGAACCAAAGGGGCAAGATTACATTCCGTTAGCACCAGATTTCACAACTACTGGAGGATTAAGTTTCCAAAAATTTAATGGTTTTTCAGGAGGAATTAGGTATCGTTATTTAAAAAATCGTCCGGCAAATGAAGATAATTCTATTGTTGCCAAAGGCTACTTTATTTCGGATTTAAATGTTAATTACCAATATAAGAATATCAATTTCGGAATTGCAGTAGAGAATATTTTTGATACAGAATGGAACGAAACACAATTTGCCACTGAATCCAGGCTTCAAAATGAACCAGAGAGTGTCGAAGAAATTCATTTTACTCCAGGAACGCCTTTCTTTATGAAAGGAAAAATAACCTATACGTTTTAAATACCACATTAAGGTTTGTTGTTTATTTGTTTGGAAGCCTGGCATTTTCATAGTGTCAGGTTTCTTTTTTATTTAACTACTGTTTAACTAAAAAATACTTTGATAAAACAAATTTTTATTTAATTTTATGAAAAATTTCAATTATGAAAAATCTAGTATACATAGCGACTTGCGCTTTGATGTTATTTAGTTGTCAAAACCAGGCACAACCACAAAAATCTGAAAATAAAATGAGTACACCCTTAGTTACTAAAGAAACAATTTATCAGTTTAAAGTAGAAGATTTATCAGGTAAAAGTTTTGATTTTGCTTCTTTGAAAGGTAAAAAAATCATGATTGTAAATACGGCTTCAAAATGTGGATTGACTCCACAATACAAAGACCTTGAAGCAGTTTATAAAGAATACAAAGACAAAGGGTTAGTAATTGTAGGTTTTCCAGCTAATAATTTTGCTTCACAAGAGCCTGGAACGAATGAAGAAATTGCTACTTTCTGTCAAATGAATTACGGAGTAACTTTCCCAATGATGGATAAAATTTCTGTAAAAGGAGATGATATGGCGGCTATTTATCAGTTTTTGACTCAAAAATCTAAAAATGGCTTGCAAGATTCGAAAGTAGAATGGAATTTTCAAAAATACCTAATTAACGAAAACGGAGAATTAGAAAAAGTTATTTCTCCGCAAACTTTAGTAACAGATCCAGAAGTATTAAATTGGATAAAGGCATAATTTTCTACCGCTAATTTGCTAATATTTATTAAATAAAAAAAGAGATTTTCAGTCAAATGAAAATCTCTTTTTTTTGTGGTTTCAGTAAAAAATATCAAATATTTTTAAAATTTGAACCATTAAGAAATTAACTTACATTACAACTCAGAGCTTAATTTTTCTTAATTTCTTAAAGGTTTATTTTTTTCTTTAGAATTTTTCGTTTTTGAAAATTTCCGCAACAGCAGCTTCATAATTTCGAATACTTTGTGCTTTTTTTATTTTCTTTAAAACTTTATGTGGATTTGAAAACGTAGCCGAAAAATATTCCCATAAGTGGTACATTTTCAATAGAATATGTGTTGAACCAGAAAGTGATTCGCTATAAATAGCATACAAAGTATCGTGGAACGCACTGAACAATTCTATTTTGTTGGCAGGATATTCTACTGTATTGTTTTTTATCATACTGGGTAAAAATGGATCCGAAATTAATCCTCTACCAATCATCCAATGATCGATGCTTGGAAATCGTTCCTGCATTTCATGAAATTTAGCCACCGAGGTTATGTCACCATTATAATACAATTTATGTTTGGTATTATCTACACATAACTGAAATGCATCGAGATTCACGCCACCTTTATACAATTGCTTTCCAATACGTGCATGAATCGCAATATTCTTAATAGGGTAAGTATCTAAAATAGGTAAAACATCCAGAATTTCTTCACTGTTTTCATACCCCAAACGCATTTTCATAGACACAATAATATCAGATTCATTGTGTGCTCTGTGAAGAATGTTATTGATTTTTTCTGGATTACTTATTAAGCCGGAACCCATGCCAGACTTGGTCACCATAGGATACGGACAGCCTAAATTCCAGTTTAACTCTTTATACCCCAATTCCCGAACATATTTTGCCACAAATAAAAATTCATCGGCATCGTTTGTTATCACTTGTGGAATTACCTCTAAATCAAGATTATTCTCTGGAAGCAGGTCGCGTTCGTAAGACGGTTTGATAACCATTTTTCCGTTTAAGCGAATGTAAGGCGAGTAAAAAGTGTCAATTCCTCCAAATAATTTGTTTTGGGCATTTCTAAAACGAAAGTCGGTAAATCCCTGTAAAGGCGATGAAAGTAAGGTATAATCCATGAAATTTTTAGTTGCGCAAATATACTATAAAGTAGCAAGTCTTAAAGTTATAAAATTCATAAAGTCAAAACATAGCACAAAATGAGCTACATGATGATAAAATTCGTTTTATTCTAAAATCAATTGCATGAACACAGAGTGCAACCAACGATCAAATTTATAACCGGATTCCTTGATGATTCCCACAGTTTTAAAACCAAATTTCTCATGAAATTCTACACTGCTTTGATTTTCAGCATCAATTACGGCAATCATGGTATGTAACTTTTGATTCTTAGCAAGACGGATTAATTCCTGCAGCAGAATTTTTCCAATACCTTTTCCATGGTGGTCTTGGTTGACATAAACAGAATGTTCCACCGTAAATTTATAGGCTTCGCGAAAACGAAACTCACTATACATTCCAAAACCAACAACTGTCCCATCTAATTCCGCTACAATGACTGGAAAGTTTTTTCCAATTTTTTCTTCGAGTATGGCTTTTTGTTGCTCAAAGGTTCGGATGTTGTAGTCATAGAGCGCTGTGGAGCGCAAAATATTGTAATTAATTATGTCTAAAATAGCTTGAGTATCTTCCGTTTTATAAGCTCGTAATCTAATTTCCATGTGTTGTTTATTTGCTTCAAAATTAAGAAATAACCGTTAAAAATAAAGGAAAAAGGGTTGCAAGTTTGTAACTTTGTATTTCAGAAAATTTACACAATGATTTACCCCAAAATACCTTTAGCACAAAGCATTATTGAAATTTGTTTGGCCAAAGGAATCACCACCATAATTATTTCTCCGGGCTCTAGAAATGCCCCGCTTACAATTGGTTTTGTAAACAATCCCGCCTTTCAATGTTACAGTATTGCTGATGAGCGTTCGGCTGCATTTTTTGCATTGGGAATTGCACAACAAACCAAGCTACCAGTGGCATTAGTATGTACTTCCGGTTCGGCTTTATTGAATTATTACCCAGCTTTTGCGGAAGCATTTTACAGCCAGATTCCTATGGTTGTGATTTCGGCAGACAGACCGCAAAGCAAAATTGATATTGGCGACGGACAAACGATTAGACAAGAAAATGTTTTCGAAAACCATTCACTATACAATGCTAATTTGCATGAGGATGTGTCAGTCGAGAATGATATAAAAATCAACGAGGCGATTAATATTGCTATCACTCAAAAAGGTCCTGTTCACATCAATGCGCCTTTTGAAGAGCCCTTGTATGAAACCGTTTCGGAACTTTCAGTCAAAGTCAATACTGTCGCTTTCGCAAATGCTACTCAGATGATTTCCAATGAAGATGTTACAGAATATGCATCTATTTGGAACAATTCCACCAAAAAAATGATTCTGGTTGGCGTGAATGATCCGAATGTTATTAGTGAAAAAATAATTGAGGCTTTCGCCAAAGACGAGTCGGTTGTAGTATTGACCGAAACGACTTCTAACTTGCATCATGATACTTTTATCAATAATATTGACACGATAATTACACCTTTTACGAATGAAGATTTTGAAAATTTTCGTCCGGAAATATTGGTGACTTTTGGAGGAATGGTCGTTTCAAAACGAATCAAGGCTTTTTTAAGAAAATACAAACCAAAACACCATTGGCATATTGATTCTTGGAGAGCGTATGATACGTTTGGCGCTTTGACAAAACATTTTGAAGTAGACCCAAATGTGTTTTTTGACACTTTCTTGCCACTTACAGAATCAACACAAAGTAATTATTTCGAGCAATTAGACGCTGTAAAAGCATTGCGAAAGCTAAAAAGTGATATTTATTTAGACAAAATTCCTTTTTCGGATTTTAAAGTTTTCGAAAAAGTGATGCAGTGTTTGCCAATCAACAGTCAATTGCAAATCAGCAATAGTTCAGCGATTCGATATGCCCAATTAATAGATATTGATCCTTCGATTGAAGTATATTGCAATCGTGGTACTAGCGGAATCGACGGAAGCACTTCTACGGCTATTGGTGCGGCTGTCTCGTCTTTAGGACGAGATGATAAACAAACTGTTTTTATAACAGGAGATATTGGATTTTTGTACGATAGCAATGCGTTATGGAACAATTATATCCCAAAGAACTTCAAGATTATTTTAATCAATAATGGAGGTGGCGGAATTTTTAGGATTTTACCAGGACACGAAGAGAGTCCTGTTTTTAATACTTTCTTTGAAACTTCTCATTGTTTAACTGCGGAACATTTAGCTAAAATGTATGGTTTTGAATATAGTATTGCCAGCGATGAAGCTAGTTTATCAAGAAGTTTGACCGCTTTATATGCTCAAAATGAAAAACCAAGTATTTTGGAAATTTTCACACCCACATTAAAAAATGACAGCATTTTACTGCAATATTTTAAAGAATTAGTCTAATATTTTTTTAAAATTCGTAAAATGAGATGAATTAATGTTTAAATTTGGTTATATAAAAACCTATTAATCAATAACAAAACCTTAATTTATGAGTGCAAGAGAAGAATTAATTGTAAAGTACGCCGCTGATTTAAAAGACAAATGTGGTGTAAATCCAGATATGGATTTGTTGACAAAAGTAACTATTGGTTGTGGGCCGTCAATTTATAATGCTGATTCGGCAACGGTAGCCGGAAGTCAGCAATCCGAATTAGATACGGTAAAAAACAATTTCTTAATCAAGAAATTAGGACTTAATGACGGACCGGAATTAGATGCGGCAATAGATGCCGTGATGGAAAAATACGGTCGTTCTAACAAGAATAAATACAGAGTGGTAATTTATTATTTACTGGCTGTTCACTTCAAAAAAGAAAGTGTTTACAATTAATACTTAATTTGTAAATGGTACCAATAAAAAAAGCGTTTGCCTCAGGCAAACGCTTTTTTTATTTAGTATATAGAACGATTTTTAACGAATTGGTATTGGGAAAACCGGTAAACTGGAATGTCCTAATGCATCTACAGCTTGAACAGCAAAGAAAAAATTGTCTTTAGAATAGGGGATTTCAGCTTTTGTATCTTTTACAAAAATTGTTTTTTCCCAATGTTGCGATGACGTTTCTCTAATAAGAATGTTATATCCATAAACCGACTTTCCTTCAGGAGCGGTCCAAACTAAAGTAGAGAAATTAGTCAAGTCCTTTACTTCAATCCCTACGTTTGTAGGTGCTTTTGGAGACCAAGCTAAGTTGCTGAATGTAGCCAAGTTAGAACAGGTTACTTTCTTCATATATTCAAAGTCCATAAACTCTGCAAGATCGCCATATTGAATGTCATTTTCCTTACGTACGTTTTGGTGTTGATGGTCGTAGTTTTCATTCATTTCACAAAAACGAATGGCTGTAAATCCATTTTGACTGAAAGGAGTGTGATCGCCTCCACGCAAGAAACGGTCGTTGCGATAGACTAAATTAATATCCAGTTGCTCTACATATTGATTCGTAACTGTTTTGATATATCGGGCTAATTGTCTCGATGGGCTATCATTATCACGATTCGTTGATTTACGCATTTTTGATTCTGCTTCAGTTTCTAAAAATGGAATTGTTTCACTGAAAACGCGAACTTTAGTATTATCTCGTAATAAAGTACCGCTGGATAAACTGTTTCCAATCATGTCATTATTGATCATCGCAATTACATTCCATTTTCCATCTTTGGCAACATCGGCTAAATGTTTGGCTCCGTACAATCCTTGCTCTTCACCAACAACAGCGACAAAAATTAAGGTAAAAGGAAATTCTCTTTGGCTCATAATTCGGGCAAGTTCCATCATTGCTGCAACTCCGGAAGCATCATCATTTGCACCAGGCGCATCTGATTTTGCATCCATTACATCTGAAGCACGGGAATCTAAATGGCCGCTTATAATCATTACACGATCATCTGAGGGATCAGTTCCTTTTAAGGTTGCCATCACATTCCCCAACTGGCTGTCGGTGGCAATACGTCTTCCATCGGCTTTGATGGTGAAAAAATCAATAACTGCAGTTAGTCTTCCATTTGATGCCAAAGCATATTTATCAAATTCTGATTTTACCCAGCGTTGTGCTGCGCCAATACCGCGGGTGTTGCTTTTGGTATCGCTTAATGTATGTCGGGTCCCAAAAGATACGAGTTTACGAACTGTAGCTTCCATGTTTTCCGATTTTACTTCGGCAACCATTTTTTTTATTTCGGGATCATCGACTGTGGTTTGTGCGTAATTGGTATGAGAAATGAATAGTAGTAGGAACAAACAGAATATTGAGGTTGGTTTCATTAATAGGTTTTTTTAGTTTTCTCAAAGTTAGTAAAAAAGAAAAAGAAAGTATAAACGAAATTGAGTTTTAAGATTTGTTTACTCTTAAACTATTCGAAATTTTGAAAAACAAAACGTCCTAATCTAGCCCCGATGGGAGCAAGTATCCCACGCTTTTGGGCGTGGATACTGCGGACAGCGGGACAACTCGTGATGAAAAAAGCGGAAAGTTCTGCTCCTAAAAAAGAAAATAGCCATCGGATTTGGGCTTTGTTTTTTTGTGGACGGTTTCTTAATTTACTATTTTCAAACTTCGTACCTTTACGCTTTAGAAATTGAAAGAAAATGATTGAAATAGGAAAATACAATACGCTTACCATACTACGCGATACCAAAGTGGGTTTGTTTCTGGGAAATCCAGAACAAGATCCAGAAGGAATTCATGACATTCTGTTGCCTAACAAATACGTACCAAACGAATTTGAAATAGGTGAGGAGTTGATTGTTTTTGTGTACTTGGACCATGAAGAAAGACCCGTTGCCACAACATTAGAGCCGTATATATTATTGAATGAATTTGCACTTTTGCGTGTGAATTACACCAATCAAATTGGTGCTTTTATGGATTGGGGAATGGAAAAGGATATTTTGGTTCCGTTTAAAGAGCAGGCGCGTCCTATGGAAAAAGGAAAACGCTACTTGGTGTACCTTTATATGGACGAGAAAACCAATCGTTTGGTGGCTTCCAGTAAATTGAATCAGTTTTTAAAAAATGATCACCTAACGGTTGAAAAAGGGGAAGAGGTAGATTTAATTGTTTCTCATATCACTGAATTAGGAATTAACGTTATCATCAACGAAAAGTATAAAGGTTTGATGTATAAAGATGAAGTGTATGATGACGCGATTCGCACGGGAGATCGCATGCGAGGATATATCAAGACAATTCGTCCGGATAATAAGATTGATGTGGCATTGCAAGTTCAAGGCTATCAAAGTATTGAGCCGAATGCGGAGAAAATTTTAGACGAGTTAAGAGCCAGCAGAGGTTTCTTGCGTTTGACTGATAATTCACATCCGGAAGACATTAAAACGGTTTTGAAGATGAGTAAGAAAACCTTCAAGAAAGCCATTGGCGCTTTATACCGAGAGAAATTAATAGAAATCAAGGAAGACGGAATTTACTTGGTTAAGGAATAAAAAAAAAGAAAGACTAATCGTAACGGTTAGTCTTTCTCTTTTTAATGCTGTTTTAGAATATTAAATTCTGGCAACATTAAAATAAATTTGAAGTTTAAAGTAGCTTTATCCGCTTCTAAGCGCAATAGTATGCTTGAGACTATTTTAAAAATATTAACTTAAGCGTAAGTACTTTAAAGGGTAGTTTTGTCTTTAAATGTACAATCACTTGCTTGAGAGTTAAGAAATAATTTCACAATAAGGCCGTTGGTTTTCTATATATTGGAAGATAATTTTCTAAACAATTGTTTATTAATGTCTCACTTTTGCAAGGACAAGAAAATAGTTCTTTAATTAACCGTAGGTGTTACTTTTTATTTTTTACTGCTGGGGCAAATGCTAGTATCATTAGCTCGTTTATCGGGGCTTTCAAAATATTTTTATAAGTTATTACCGTAGAAAAAGGAGCGACAACATTTTTAATTGCATTCAATACATTCTTTTTTTAGGTTAATAAATCAGTGAAGAATCAATAATTAAGCAAGATAAATAATTTGTATTCATCTGATTAGCTTGTTCTAAAATTAAAAATAATTTGAATTGGCAACTGTTAAAATGCTATTTTTTTATTGTTTTTTAACATTTTAAAGCCTTTAATCAGAGAAGGATTACCATAAGGTTATGCAAATAGAATAGATAAAATGTAAAAAATGATTTATTTTTACACTAAAATAATTTAAATCAATTGTAATGGATTGGATCACTGCTAAAGAATACGAAGATATCACTTATAAGAAATGCAATGGCGTTGCCAGAATTGCTTTTAACAGACCAGATGTGCGCAATGCGTTCCGTCCGAAAACAACTGCTGAATTGTACAATGCCTTTTACGATGCTCAGGAAGATACTTCAATTGGAGTAGTTTTATTGTCTGCCGAAGGGCCTTCGTCTAAAGATGGCGTGTATTCTTTTTGTAGCGGTGGCGATCAAAACGCACGCGGGCATCAAGGTTATGTAGGTGATGATGGACAACATCGTTTGAACATTTTAGAAGTACAACGTTTAATCCGGTTTATGCCAAAAGTAGTTATCGCTGTAGTTCCAGGTTGGGCTGTAGGTGGAGGACACAGTTTGCATGTGGTGTGCGATTTGACGTTGGCGAGTAAAGAACACGCTATTTTTAAACAAACGGATGCCGATGTAACTAGTTTTGATGGTGGATACGGTTCGGCATATTTGGCTAAAATGGTTGGACAGAAAAAAGCACGTGAGATTTTCTTCTTGGGGCGCAATTATTCGGCTCAGGATGCTATGGATATGGGAATGGTGAATGCGGTGATTCCGCATGCTGAATTAGAAGATACAGCTTACGAATGGGCACAGGAAATTTTGCAAAAATCTCCAATGGCGATTAAAATGCTGAAATTTGCGATGAATCTTACGGATGATGGAATGGTGGGACAACAAGTTTTTGCTGGTGAAGCTACAAGACTTGCATATATGACTGAAGAAGCTAAAGAAGGAAGAAACGCATTCCTGGAGAAAAGAAAACCGAATTTTGAGAAAAAATGGTTGCCGTAAAAAAGTTTAATGTTTAAAGTTTAAAGTTGTTTTGAAAATGAACTTTAAACTTTTAAACCTTAAGCTTTAAACTAAATTTTATAAATGGAAAATTTCACAAACGAAACAATTGATACGCGCCAACTTCCAAAATTTGAGGAAGTCATATTTACGAATTTGCATCCTAAATACATTTGGGTGGTATTGATTAATTTGGCGTTATTTATTGGCATATTTATTCTTGTTCCAATATTGTTTTCCATGTTTAAACCCGAACTGTTTTCCGGAAGAGTTTGGTTGATCATAGGTGCCGTTATTCCTATATTCTCAGTTTTGTTGGTAGCATTTTCTGTTATTGGATTTAAGAAAAAAGGATTTGCTTTCAGAGAACATGATGTGCTTTTCAGACATGGAATTATTGCTACAAATACGATTGTAATTCCTTATAACAGAGTGCAGCACGTGGCTTTGCATGAAGGATTAATTTCACGGTATTTTGGTCTGGCCAAAATTGAAATTTTTACAGCCGGTGGAAGTTCCAGTGATATTGAAATTCCGGGAATCGAAAAAGAACAAGCCGAAAATATCAAACAATTGTTAATGGGCAAAATACAAAAGCAATTGTAATGGGAGCCGATTTTAGTCAGCCGCAAAGGCAATCTTCAATAGGAATTTTGGTGATGTTTTTTTACACGCTTCAGCAATACGCCAGAGCGTTGTGGCCTATGATTGTGATTTGGATTTTCAAGTTTGACGAGGTTAATAAATTGTATTTTTTCCTTGGGATGATTGCCGTATTTGTAAGTATTGGAGTTATTTCTTATTTGAAATACCTGAATTTTACTTTCTTTTTGGATGCCGAAAATGAAGAATTTATCATTACAGAAGGCGTTTTTAATAAAACCAAAACCTCGATTCAACTGCGTAAAATCCAACAAGTAAATATCAATCAGTCTTTTATTCAAAAGTTAATTGGGGTTTATGAATTGGATGTAGACACTGCCGGAAGCAATAAAAAAGAAGGTACAATCAAAGCGATTTCTCATGAATTGGCTTTGGAATTGAAATTCCGTTTATTAGAAAATGAAGAGCTAAAGACTACAATTGGAACTGAAACAACGTCATTGGAGGAAACTGAGCAAAAACTTTTTGAAGCCGAGCATCCTTTTATTAAAATCAGTTTTTTGAGTTTGTTGAAAGTTGGAATTACTTCTAATTATGGCAGAAGTATCGCTTTACTGGTAATTTTTTTTACCACGATTTACGAAAATTTTCAAAATTTTGGAGATGAAAGCAAAGTTTACGAAGAAAAAGTAGGTTCGTACATCGATAAAAACTTAGTGCTGCAAACTATTTTAACATCGATAGTGTTGTTGTTTGTAGTGGTTTTGGTTGTGAATGTAATCCGTACTGTTTTCAAATATTATGATTACAAAATAACCCGACAAAAAGGGTCTTTGCTATTGTCTTTTGGGTTGTTGAACACAAAAAGTACTATTATCAAGCCTGAAAAAGTTCAGATTACGACCGTTAAAAGGAATTATTTCCAAAAGAAAATGGGGATTCTGGAGCTGAAAATCAAACAAGCAACCAGCGGAGAAAAAGAAGAACGAAAATCAATAATTGAAATTCCGGGATGCAGTGAAGCTGAGAGAGATTCGATATTGAGATTATTGTTTCATAAAATTCCTGAAAAAGGGTTGATGTTGCAACCTAATTTTCGTAAACTTATTTTTTCTGTTTTTATTTCAATAGGATTACCTTTGTTTGGATTTTTAGGGATTGGATATTGGCTTGAGCCGATAATTTTTGAATATAGTTATGTGGTACCGGTGTATGTAGTTGTTATTGGATTAATCCAGTATTTTAGATTTAAGAATAACCGATTATTCATTCACGAGAATTTTATAATAAAGCAAAGTGGCGCTTGGGACATCAGCAATGATATTATTGAGCCTAGTAAAATACAAGCAATTACAACGTCGCAGCTTTTCTGGCATAAAAAGTTGAATATTGGTTCCATAACATTGCATACTGCAGGAGGAAATATTGCTTTTCAGTTAGCGAATTATTCAATAGTAAAACAACAAGTCAACCGTTGGTTGTACGAAATAGAAACTTCCGATAGCAATTGGATGTAACAAAATGGTTTAAAGTGTAAGGTTTAAAGTTGTCTGTGCAACAAATCTTAAGTTTTAAACTGCAAATTTTTAAATAAAAAAATATGAAACATTGGATTGAAGCTGCACGATTACGAACCTTACCCTTATCGGTTTCTGGAATAATAGTGGGTAGCATGTATGCTTTGGCACACCCAACAGATAGTATATTAACGCCAACCGAGGTCTTTAATTGGCGATTATTTGGATTTGCTATATTGACAACATTAGGATTGCAAATACTGTCCAATTTTGCTAATGATTACGGTGATGGCATGAAAGGAACAGATAATGAAGATCGGGTAGGGCCAAAACGGGCGATACAAAGCGGTGTGATTACTCCACAGGCCATGAAGCGCGCTATTATAATTACATCAGCCTTGACGTTGCTTTCAGCGATGTTATTGATTTATTATGCGTTCAGAGATACAAATCTATGGTATTCCTTTTTCTATTTAGTATTGGGAATTCTGTCAATTGTATCTGCCATTCGATACACGGTTGGAAATACGGCGTACGGCTACCGTGGATTTGGTGATGTATTTGTGTTTGTATTTTTTGGATTGGTGAGTACTTTAGGAGTGAATTTTTTATACTCCAAACAATTGGATGCGTTGTTGGTTTTGCCGGCGGTCGCTATTGGATTATTGAGCGTGGGTGTTTTGAATTTGAACAATATGCGAGATGAAGCATCGGATAGAAAATCAAATAAAAACACGATTGTTGTAAAAATTGGTGGAGCCAAAGCTAAAATATACCATTATATTCTGATTGTAACGGCGATGGTTTTGGTGTTGATTTTTGCATTTATTGACGATTTTCACTTTGATCAATACTTGTTTTTATTGGCTTACATTCCTTTAATTAAGCATTTAAATACGGTCTATAAAAATCAAAACGCTAAGGAATTAGATCCTGAATTAAAAAAACTGGCGCTGAGTACTTTTGCACTTTCGGTTTTACTGTCATTAGGTATGATTTACTTTTTTTCGGATATCATTGTGAATACTTTTTTAGGCGGGAGATAAATTAATAATCAAGTAGGGAATTATTCCATTTTTAAATCAATAAATATGAAAATAACATTTTACGGTCATGCGTCATTAGGTATAGAAGTTGGAGGAAAACACATTATTGTAGATCCTTATATTTCGGCAAATCCAAATGCAGCGCACATTGACATTGACACTTTAAAAGCGGATTATATTTTGCTTACGCACGCGCACGGAGATCATATTCTGGATGTTGAGGCAATTGCCAAAAGAACGAATGCTGTAATTGTTTCTAATGCTGAAATTGCTGGTTATTATGGCGCAAAAGGGTTTCAATCACATCCCATGAATCATGGCGGAAGTTGGAATTTCGATTTTGGGAAACTGAAATATGTAAATGCCATTCATTCCAGTTCTTTTCCTGACGGCAGTTACGGAGGAAATCCTGGCGGTTTTGTCATCGAGGGAGAACATAAAAACGTATACATCGCTGGTGATACGGCGCTGACAATGGATATGAAACTCATTCCTATGCGAACCAAACTGGACTTGGCAATTCTACCGATAGGCGATAATTTTACTATGGATGTAGAGGATGCCATCATCGCTTCTGATTTCTTGGATTGCGATAAAATTCTTGGCTACCACTACGATACTTTCGGTTATATCGAAATTGACCATGAGGAATCCATTCGTAAATTCTTCAATAAAGGAAAAGATTTGATGTTACTGGAAATAGGAAGTTCCATAGACTTGTAATTTTTACTTGGAACTAATCCAGCTATTCGTCGAAATCTTTTCTCAGTCTGTCAGGTTTCGAAAACCTAACAGACTGAGAAAAGGATTTTCACTGCTATCTGGGCTAGGGCTTCCCGGTACCAAACTTCTTAGTGAATTTTGCGAAGGGTGTTATGCTCTTAGTGTTTAAATTTTATATCAATCATGCATAAAAAGAATTTTATCGTTTTATTTTTGTTGCTAATTACTGCAAATACCGTTTTCGCTCAAAAAGACGGCTATTGGGATAAAACCCGTGCTACAACTGAAGAAATATCGGTTTCCGCAAGAGATAGAATCATCATAAAAACCCAAGATTTTCCTGAAGGTACCACCGAAGTCGTTTACAGAATAACACTTTTGGATAAAAATCAGCAAATGGCGGGTAGTTTAGTTTCGGTTTTAAAAGCCATTTCAGATCCTACAGGAATAAGTCAAGGTTCAGCAGGAGCGGTTTTTATCTTGTCTAAAATTTCAGGAGATGACAAATGCAAGTATGCTGTTTTCTCAAGCGCTGAATTTGCTACAAAATACAAAGAAAACGGAAAAACGGATGATGCTTGTTTGGTTCAAGATACGCCAGTCAGTAAAGATGCCAAGCGACTTTCTACAGAGAAATCTGCTTGCATGCAATCGAATTCAGGGAATTTATGGTTTGGTTTCGAAAGTAAAAACTGGATTATGAACCAGAAAATAATTCTGGAAGTCGTGCCATGGGTCGATAATAAATTAAGTCGCGGTTGGACGCTTGAAAACAGAAAAGCAATCATCGATCAATGCAAAACGTCTAATTTGGCTCAAAAAATGACCAATTCAGATGATTTTTGCGTTTGTATCCTCGATAGAATACAATCCAAGTACAAGTATAAGGAATTCCAAAAATTATTGACTGTAGAGCGTGCTAAAGCGTTCAAGGATTTTGGAAACAGTTGTTTTGGCGAAAGCAGTCTTTCTAAAAGCGTGTATGATGATTTGCGCAAGCAAGCCGTTACATTAGCAAAACAAGGAAAGCAAGGCGAAGCTATTCAGAAACTGACAACGATAATCAATGATGGAAAAGCAACTGCTTTGGATTACAACGCAATAGGAAGTAGTTATGTGTTGACGAAGCAATACGGTAAAGCGATTAGATTCCTGAAAGAAGGCGAGAAGCTTGATGATACGGAGTTGCTGATAAAGCTAAATTTGGCGCACGCCTATTTATTGAATGATAATTATGCTTCAGCAAAAGCCATTTATAAAGAGTATCTGTCTCAAAACGTTACGGATAGCTTGAGTTGGACTCAAAAAATAAAACAAGATTTTGCAGCTTTCAAAAAAGCGGGAATAGTTTCCGATGACTTTGAAAGAGTTTTGAAGTTGATGGAAAAATAGATTGAAACTTAAATGACTTATATGTTTTAAAGAAGCGATTAATTTGTTTTTACCATATAAGGCATTTAAGTTTTAATAAAATTAGTCAGATACAAGTATGTTAGATTAAAAATAACTCATAATTTAAAATTTCTTGAAAGCAACCTACCACAAATACATTCTGGATTTCAAACGACCATCAGGAACATCCCGTGGCGTTATGACCGAAAAAGAAACTTGGTTTATTGTCTTGGAACAGGACGGTAAAAAAGGAATAGGAGAGTGCGGAATCCTTCGCGGATTGAGTATTGATGATCGTTCGGATTATGAAGAAAAATTGAAATGGACTTGCGACAATATTAACTTGGGAAAAGACCAGCTTTGGGAAGCTTTAATCGAGTTTCCCTCGATACAGTTTGGAGTCGAAATGGCGTTCCAATCTTTAGTGAGTGAAACTCCTTTTTTACTCTTTCCTTCTGACTTCACAAATGGTACAAAATCCATCTTGATAAACGGTTTGGTTTGGATGGGTGAGGAGTCGTTTATGAAGCAGCAAATCGAAGAAAAATTAGCACGGGGTTTCCGATGTATTAAACTCAAAATTGGAGCTATAGATTTTGATAAAGAATTGCAATTATTGCGATTTATTCGGGAGCATTTCACTCCGGAACAAGTCGAAATCCGGGTGGATGCCAATGGTGCTTTTAATCAAAATGAAGCTTTAAATAAATTAATTCAACTATCTGAATTTAAATTACATAGTATTGAACAACCGATACAAACAAACCATACTGACAGGATGGCAGAGCTGTGTAAAACCACCCCTTTTCCTATTGCTTTGGATGAAGAGTTGATTGGTGTGTTTACTTTGCCAGAAAAAGAACAATTATTAGAGAAAATCAAGCCGCAATACATCATTTTAAAGCCAAGTTTTGTAGGTGGTTTTCGAGGCACTCAAGAGTGGATTTCATTGGCTGAAAAGCATAAAATCGGGTGGTGGATTACCTCAGCTTTGGAGAGTAATATTGGACTCAATGCCATTGCGCAATGGACCTTTTTACAACATAATGTAATGCCTCAGGGATTAGGAACCGGAGCGCTTTATACCAATAATTTTGACTGTCCATTGGAAGTTTCAGAGGGACAATTATGGTATAAAAATGAATTGAATTGGGCGTTTGATTTTGCCCTTTTGAAATAGATTATTTCGTAGTTTTCTTTTGTTCACCGTCTCCCAATAAAACAGATAACGTCTTTAAGCTTGGTGTTCGGTCCGCAATCAACTTTGCTATACTGATGAAAGGAATGAACAGAATCATTCCTGCAGCACCCCATAAAATACCGCCCACAATTACCACAATAATTATAACCAATGTGTTTATTTTCAAGCGACTTCCTACTGCAAATGGAAATATAATATAGGCTTCAAGCAATTGCACGATAGAAAAAACGACAATAACGGCTAGCGGATACCAAATGGAATTATACGTTATCCAGGAAACTGCAATGGGCAAAAGAGCGGATATCATGATTCCGACATACGGAATAAAAGTTAAAATTGAAGCTATAAATCCAAACAGAAAGGGATTTGGTACCCCAATTATCCAAAGTCCAATGCTGTTTAATAAGCCAACTATTAAATAAACTAGCAACATTCCTTTAATGAAATTGTAATATTCATGAATGGTTTCCACAAGGATTTCATGAATGGTGTTTTTTCTTTCAGGAGGAAAAAGCTCATATAAGGCATTCGATAACATCTGGCGATGGAAAAGTATTAATGTAGAGAAAACAGGTATCATGATTAGAAAAAATGCTGATTCAGATAAAGAATAAGCGGTGTTTCGAACGATTGAAAGGGCTTGTGAACCGGAGTTGTTGAGTGTATTGTTGATGAAATCATTTTGTTTTTCAAGACTAATGTCAAATCGTTCCGAAATAAAAAGGCTCAATTGATTTACGGTTTCGGTTAATTTTAATCGCAAGGTTTGCCATTCTTGAAGGAATTCTGAAAATTGGGCGATTAGTAAGTAGATTATTCCTCCAACCAAAAGAGTTACTCCTAAAATAGAAATGAAAATAGCAATTCCTTTGTTTATTCCTTTTGTTTCCATCCATTTACAAATAGGATATAAAATAAAACCAATGAGTAAAGAAAAACTTAACGGAATAAATAGTGTTTTGCCAAAATATAGCAGTAGACAAGCTAAGACTATCAACTGAAGAATTTCTAAAACAGAATATTTTCTGTCTGAGTGAAATATAACGGGTGTTTTAGAAGATTGCAACATACAAATTTGTTTTTAAATCCGTTTTTACGATTCGTATTGTAATACGATTTTTAATAAAAGTACGAATTTTAACGTGCAGAAATGCGGTAAATTGAATGTTTCTTATAATTAGATTTTAGTATCTAATAATCGTCTGTGGTAATTTATTTGTCCTAAATGATAGGCTAAGTGCGTAGTCAAATGGATAAACATAAATTCAGTTGAAGTTTTATTCTCGAAAACTAAAAGGGGATATTCTGTATTTAAATCTTCTTCAGAAATACCATTAAGCGCATTGTTAACCGCAATTCTCGTTGCTTCGATTTTTGAAAGCAATTCTGTTTTTGGGATGTCTTTCAGTGAAAATTCGAGTGTTCTGTTTCTGATATATCCGGTTTTTCCAAACTGCGCACCAATGTAAGTATTTAAGTTTCCAATTAAATGCAAACACAGATTTCCCGCTGAATTGCTAATGTTACTTTCAATTTTCCAAAGATTAGTTTCATTTTGGTACGATTCAATTTCAAATTTTAGCATGTTTAAATCCCTATTGAAAAGTTTTTTTAGAGTTTCAATCAGCATGACGGGTATCTTTATATTTTTTCAGAGATAAGAGTGCTTTTTCGTGAATTTTTTTCTGAAAAAAACCTGTCCATCCAAATAGATGTCCGGTAATTCCAAAAGCTTGTTTCGACCACTTAAACAGGTCAAATTCATCTGTATGTTTAATTATTAGTCCGTCTTTGAACTGAAATTGTGCCTGAATTACGTTGACTACTTTTCTATTGGTTTTGCTGAAGTTGTAAGTGGCAATCCATTGTGCAGAACCTAAATACTCAGTGGCTTTTATAGCTGAGTACTCGATTTTAATATTTCCGTTACTTTTTTCTATCAACATTTTCCACATTTGGCAAACATCATTTCCTTTCAATAATCCGAAAACAGGATCGCGAAATTGTATCGTTGAATCGTAACATTCACACATTGTTGCCGCATCGGCATTTGAAAAAGCAGAATAGAATTTTACCAGGGTTTTCTCGTTGTCAGTCATATTTTACATTAATTGAGTAGTAAAATTACTAATTTTTTGCGAAAATTCACACTTTCAAATCTAATTTGGAACTTGCAATAATGAACGAAACGCTTTTATTATAAAAATATTAAAAAAATAATGATTCCAATCCATTGGATTATGAAGCATTTATACTTTTAAATTTTGAACAAAAAAAAGGATAGAATTTTAAGTTTCTATCCTTTTTGTGTATTTATAAAATGTATTCTCTACTTATTTAACAGCAGGGATGATATCAATAATTACGGTACGGTTGTAAAAACGTTCCTCTGGAGTTTTATTTTCAAAAGGAGAATTATTTTCATTTTCACCAAAGCCAGAAACTTCAAATTTGACATCATTTCTACCAGTTTTAGCTAAAGCATTTGCAATGATATTTTTTGCATCATTTGCACGTGCAAGAGATAATCCTTGATTATACACTTCTTCACCAATAATATCAGTATGCCCTTTTATAAGAACCGTTGCTCCTACAGGAATTTTTGGTGTAACTACTTCAGTAAGGTATTTTTCATACATCGTAATTGCTTTTGACGTATTGAATTCATAAATGATACTGTAGCGCATGCCATCTTCCATTTTTGCAGGGGTCCAAAGTGTCACGTGAACCGGAATTTCTTTCTCTATAATTTTACCACTTTTAGTTTGACCAATCATTTTTACTTTATAATCGCCTTCTGGACGACTACCTAAAATTGATTTTCCAGGAATTTTAACTTCTTCCTCAGTATAAGGTCCAAAAGATTTTACTTTTCCTTGTTCGTCAGCTATTTGTAATGACCAAGACGATAATGCTTCACCAGCTCCTTTATTATTAAAGGTTACATAACTGTCAACTGGTGCTTCTTGTAACGCAACAATCTGAACTGGTTTCAATGGTGCATCAGGGCCACTTTGAAATTCCATCAATAAATCAGAACTATTACTTTCAATAGAAACTCTGCGATCTCCTTCACGTAATAATACTAATTCTAGAGTTCCTCCAGGTTGTTCGGATGGGATATTTGGCTTATCTTGACCTTTAGTTGTAATTCTAGTTGCATTTATAGCAAATACGTTTACTAAATACGTTTTCACTGATTCTGCCATTGCAAGACCATCTGTATTGCCATTATTAGATGAACCCACCAAAGTAATTGTCGCTGAAGGATTTTTTTGCATACGATCTCCAAGGATGTTCAACACATTATAATAAACGGTCATTTGACGTTTAGAGCGATCTGATAAATTTTTAGGAGCAAATGTTTCCAATTGATCTTCTTTGAAATCTTTCACTTGATCTTTTGTCAATGAAACATAACGGTTTGGAATTTCCGTTGACCCTTCGTTAAAGAAAACGTAGTTTCTAAGTGGGAAAACTTCAGTCATTCTTTTTTCACCTTGAACATTGCTAGGCGAATTTACAGTAAAATCAACCTCACGGTCTTTTACCATATCCGTAGCTTCTTGGATATTTTGTCCTTGACCAAATTTAAGGGCTACACCGGCTTTAATTGTAGTGTTGTTCCATGTTTCTGTAGACCGTGGATTTTGACCAAAATAGGGTTGGAACGAAACAAAAGGAGATAAAACAAATTGTGTTTTGTTGCTATCAGAAGAAAGTGGAATATCATATCCAGCGCCAATTTGCATGGACAAAATAGTTTTTTCAATTTCACTAAAGTCACCCGGAACCGCAGGAGAAGCCTCCTGGTCAGGAAATGCCGGATTAATACCTAATTGATACTCAAATGATTTATCCAGATTGAAAGCCAAACGTGGACCTCCATAAAGGTAGAAATTAGATTTAAACGGAGCAAAACGCACGCTAGGTTCTACCGTGATGTAGCTAAGATCAGTAGATAAATCTGCAGGGCAGTCGCAATCGGTAAGCACCTGATCAAAAGATCCTTTACGGCTATCATAACCTGCTTGTAACATAACTCCCCATCTGGAATCAGCCGGACGATATTCTAAAAGTGGCGCAATAAAAAGGCCAACACCATCTCCATCATGAAAAGTAGCAGGAGGTGTAAAAGTAGCATTTAGCTGATTTGTAGAACCACGGTAAAAATTAAAATTTGCTCCACCAGCAACACCAAAGTACCAAGAAGGTTTTGCATATTTAACTGCTTGTGCTTCCTGTGCTTGTATAGGTGTTTGAGCACTTAACCATGACAAAGCAATTATCACAACGCTTTTAATTTTAAGGTGATTCGGAGACCATGCAACACATGGTTTCTCAGTATATTTAGTTTTTGATTTCATTTTTATGTCTTAATTATTAGGTTTCATTCAAAAAATTCCCGCCCCAAGACGGGAGATTTAAATCTGATAGTAGTTGTTTAGTTAGCAGGGATATTAATAATCGTATTTACCATAGTTACCGAGGAAATTAAAGAAATAGCTCTTCCGTTCAATACTGTTTCTTGACCAACAAGCGTTGTGCTGTTAGCTGGAGAAGACAATGTAACTCCTTCTTCTGCAATGATGTTTCCAACCATTACACCACCACCTGCGTAATTAATGACTGCTGTACTACCTACGTACCAATAAACATTTTTAGCCAAAGCTCCACCTATCAATTTAACACTTCTTGAAGATGCTGGAGAACCAACTGTTAATGAAGACTCTGCTTGGAAATACCAAACTGCATTTGGATTACCTTGGGCATCTAATGTAAGATCACCATTGGTGATTTTATAGGCACCACTAGCTGATTTATAAGTACCAGGTGCCAATGTTAAGGCCCCTAATTCACCAGATCCTTGATCACTTCCTCCTGGTTTTGAAGCCGGGGAAATACTATTATATAATGCTCTTGCTTCATTCAGTCCTTCTAATGCTTTTTGTGCTTTTGTAGCATTTCCTGGTGCAGGTGCAGCAGTAAAGATTCCACCAAAAACAAGTCCGTTATTAAGCGGAGTAACATCATAAAATTCATTTGGAGAAGCTAATTTATCAGTAAATCCAGTTACTAATGTAGAAGCTGCAGTTGTTCCGATGCCTCCGTTGTTAATCCTAGTGTTAAGACCTTGATTCGTGATTCCAGCGTTTCCACCAAATATTCCGAAGAATAAACCTGCAGTAGGAGCAGGGGAATTAGTAACCAATGTAGTAAAGCTCCAAACAAAGTCATTTGCCAAAGCATTACCTGCAACATTTTTTGCACCAGTTGAAATTGTAGCTGTATAAAGTGTACCCTCTAATAAATCACTTGTCGGATTAAAAGTGGCTGTAGTTCCAGAATAACTTACGGCTCCAGTAATAGTTGTTGTACCTTGTTTTAAAGTAAAAGTTGTTCCATTAATTGTTAACGGATCCATAATCATACTGAAGTTAGCAGTAATCGTTTTATTAAGACTTATTCCCGTTGACATGTTAATTGGATCTGTAGATGATACAGTAGGGGCAATCAAAGAACCTGTAGTAAATTGCCATACATAATCAGCCATTAAAGCTGTATTGTCTAAATTTGTTACTGCTTTAGAAATAGTAGCAGTATAAACAGTATTAGCTGCCAAAAGCGCAGATGGAATGAAGGTAGCTGTTGAACCACTATACGATACAGTTCCAGAAACAGCTGTAGTTCCTTGTTTTAAAGTATAAGAAGTTGTTGAAATGGTTGAAGCCTTCATCGGCATATTGAAGGTAACACTTACTAATTTATTTAAAACCACATTATTAGTTTTATCTTCAGGATCAGTAGTTGCAACCATTGGAGTAACTGTTAAACCAGTACTGAAAGTCCAAATAGTTTCTGTTTGTAATGCATTACCTGTAAGGTCTTTTACTGTTCTTGCTATTCTTGCAGTATAGGTAGTATTAGGAGCAAGTAAAGCTGATGGGGTAATGGTTGCTGTAGTACCAACGTAAGTAACTACGCCTGGTATTTGTGAAGTACCATTAGACAAAGTAAATGAAGACTCATTTATTGTTTCAGGATTCATTTCTTCATTAAAAGTGACCGAAATTAATTGATCAAGAGGGATATTTGTAGCTCCATTTGTTGGAGTAGTAATTGTTACAGCCGGACATACTCCATCGATTTCTTGGAAATCATCTTTGGCACAACCGGTAACTAGTGCAATAAAAAGTATTGCAAAGGTTAATAGTAATTTTTTTGTTTTCATTTTTTTTTAATTTAGGGGATTAAGTATTTTGTAAAAACAAAGGTTGTTTTATAAAAGTCAGTTAGTATTATACAATTAGGAAGATAAGTTGTAAGATTCACTGTTTATAATTACTTAGAAGTTGATATTTATTTGTAAATAAAGTAGTTGTATTTTTATTATTTGAATAAAAGTTTATTATACCTATTGAAAAAATTAGAAAATAAGACAAGTAAGTGTTCTAAAAATATCATTTAGAGCACTACTTTAGAAGGGAAGGTGAATTTGAAAAAAATGTAGAGAGCAATTAAAATTGAGTATCAATAGTCAAAACAAAAAGTTGAATACATTGAATTGTATTTTTAGAATAGAAAAAATATTTAAGGTTTTAATTCTTAAATCTCTGTATTTTATTCCCCTTTTTGGTTAGAGCTAAAAATAAAAACAGTGACTTCTTTGGTGTAAGTATCACGAGTCAAAGCAGATTGTTTCGTTTAAACTAATGATTTTTTCAATTCTTCGGGTGAAGTTGAAGGTTGATTCAGGAATTAAGAAATGCGTAAAATAGTAGTAATGGGTAAAGTAAGTGCTTTATTACCAATGATTAATTCTTCGGCACGCTTTTCATTTTTTTGATTTTGAAAAGCAAGTTAATTATTAATATTCTTCCTTGTTTGCTATTTTAGTTATCTTGCTTCAATTTAAAATTTTTCAAGAAATATTTTCAAGACTAGGAAAAAAGCAGTCAATTTATCATCAATAACGAAGTAAAGATAATGATGTGAGAGATATAGAATTTAATAGAAAAAATAGATCGATCAAAAATTAGCCATTTTGCAAGTCGTTGTCCTTTACTTTTTCAGACTGTTTTGTAACAATGTTGGTAATTACAAATTGTAACACTGTTCCCAATATTCTTTTTATTGGATTGTGAGTAGATCCTAACAAAACTTTTTTAGTTATGTATCCAGTAGTCATCCCTACAACATTGCTGAGGATATTCCCTTTAATTTCTGGGGACGTAGCTATAATGCCAAACGCATTTTTTATGAGATTTAATGGTTTTAAGCTTTCAACGGTATAATGATAATGATCTTTAAGCTGTACTAATTCATCAGCTTGTTTCATTTTCATTAATAAGATAGTTTCCTTAAGAATTTCTGTTTGGTTTATCTTTTTCATATTAATTTTTTTTAAGCATTTTAACAATCATGAAATTACTGATAGGCATTTTAATCCACTCATTTTTAAAGATGTAAAGAATGATTGCGATAAGTAAATAAAAGCTAGATACGATGAAAAAGCCATAATATATTTTTCCAACTAATTCTCCAATCCATAAGGAAAGACCAATATTGACCAAAAAGGCAAACATCGCAAAAACAATAGAAACAGCTATTCTAGAAATTAGAGAGGATACAACATCAGCAGTTTTATCTACTACATTTAACCTCGCCAATTCTACTGTTGTTTTGGTGTAATTCTCTGCTCTTTCGAAAAGCATTTCTATTGTTGTTGCGTTATTTTCCATGATATAATGTGTAATGAATTTAATTTTGAAATCTTAAAAATGGAATATCTAATTAGATATTTGTATTTTTAATTTCGTTTTTAGCATCGTAAAATTTAGATTTTCCTTCAGATACTAAAGATTCACCTTCTTTCCAAATTTTCTCATATTTCTGAGTAATTGTACCTAATAAAGTATCTAATTTACCTTTCAATTCGTCAGCGTAATCATTGCTTTTGTTCATGATTTTGTTTCTTGTTTTATCTCCTTTTTCAGGGGCAAACAATACTCCTAATAATGCTCCTACAGCTACTCCGCCTAAAACTCCTAATATTATTTTATCTGCTTTCATAATTATTTATTTTATTATTAATTTAAAAATTGAATTAGATACCTCTACCTTGAATAAGTCTGAAAAGTATTGCTATTACTGCAATAACAAGAAGTACATGTATAATTGATCCTAGGCTGAATGCAAAAAATCCGATTGCCCAAAAAATTACTAAAATTACTGCGATTGTATAAAGAAGATTTCCCATTTTGTTTTTTTTTAATGATTTATAATTTTGATTTTTTAGTAGTCTTGAATTAAATTCTTCTACCTGATATAAGTCTGAATAAGATTGCAATTACTGCAATAACTAGAAGAATGTGAATAATTGATCCTGCACTGTATGCAAAGAATCCAATTGCCCAAAAGATAACTAAGATTACTGCAATGGTGTAAAGAAGGTTGCTCATGATTTTTAGTTTTAAATGATTAGTTATTATTTATTAGTTTAATCTCAATCCTACGTAAACGTTAAAAACACTGTTTTTTGCGTCAGATGAAGTAAAGCTATTGTCTTTTCCTATTTTAGTTAAACCGTAGTTGTAACGAACACCAAAATTTACTACATCTAAATCAATTCCTAGACCACCAGAGATACCAGCGTCAAATTTGTTGAAATCATCAGTGTTTAATTCACTTTCAGAAGAGCCGAAATTAGAATCATTTGATGTTTTTCCACTAACCATGTAGGCTGCGTATGGACCAACATGCACATTGAAATTATCAGTTAAATTTGCAACTAATAAAATTGGTACTTCAATATAATTGATGTTGAATTTTGATGTTCCCTGAACTATTGCGTTATCGTATATTTGCTCAGAACCTTTTGTTGTGTAATTAATTTCCGGTTGAATTGCAATACTATTTGTAATGGGGAACTTAGCGTATAAACCAGCATTGAAACCTGTAAGTATGTTACTGTCATCTACATTATCTGTATAAAAATTAGAAAAGTTTAGTCCACCTTTAAAACCGTAAGAAGGGGTTTTTTCTTGCGCTTGTGCGCTCGTAAAGTTCATAAAACTTAATACCAATGAAGCAAAAATCAGTTTTTTTGAATTTTTCATTTTGTTTGTTTTTTAATTGAATTATTATATTACAAATATCCGCATCTTACCTTAGCCTATTGTTACATTACTTTTATTTAAAGTTACATTATTCACACTTTAGAGTATTTTAATAAATAGTTAAATTGTTAAAATATTGATAGTTAAATTATTAACAAAAAAAAGGCGAGTTCTAAAACTCGCCTTTTACATTTTCTATTTATTATCTACTGTCAAGTTTTTCATTGCAGTACCTAATTCATCCATATCTCGATTGTATTCTTCTTTGAAAGATTGCCAGTCACTATTAGTGTCATTTTTGTATTCTTGCACTTTTAATTTGATGTTTTTATTTTTTAGCTCTAATGCTTCAATTTGTTTAGCATATGCTTCATCAATAGATTTACCAGTTTTTTTCATTTTGGTTTTCATTTCTGCAATGCGAATTTCATTTTGCGTAATAGTAGCATTCGTACTTTCTTTGAATTCATTCCATTCTTCCTCGGTAGCAGCGGCTCTAGCATCTGATAATTCTTCTTTTGCATCATCTAGATTATCTCTTGCTTCTTCTACGTTATCTTTGGCAGCTTCTTCTTTTTTTGAAGTGTCCTGGCATCCTACTAAAAGAGTTCCAGCCATGAATGTTGTAATTGCAAGTGTAAAAAATATTTTTTTCATTTTGTGTTTTTTTTAAATTATTGATTTGATTTACAGTTTATTGTGTTTTTTTTGGTAAAATTATTAAAGTATTGAAATTATTTTTTGGACAAAATTTTAATTTTTCAATACAGCAATTTAAGAGTAGTCAAAGAATGATAGAACCTATAAACCTTCAAATATTTTAAGTAATTCTTTTCTGCTTATCCCAAGTTTTGCTTGGTATTTTTTTAGCATTTCGTCTTTTTTTTCCTCTGAAAAAAGTGCTTTATTATTCGTTAAAGCTGCAAACTTTTCTTTTAACTCTTTTTTTTGTTCTTCCCAGTTTCCCTCTCGCTCTATCGAATCCATTGTTTTTTGTGTATTGTCTGTAAAATAGTTTTCACTTTACAAAGTTCGGCCGTTTACAAAGGGAAGCAGTTATATAACTTTATAGATTAGTTTCATTATTCACTGATTCAATAGATTACAATACAGATTAGTAGAAAATGTAAAGAAATAAAAGAATGTTTTTTTTTTACTAAGAATTCAGATGCGAATTATGTAGTTGCATTTTATGTAGTTGCATTTTATGTTTATTTATGACTTGAAATGTATTTCTCTATTATATTCACAAGTGATTCATGATAATCGCTCAATACCTTAATAGTCATTTCGGGATTTTCAACATCGGGAATTGTCACTGGCATCTCTGATAAATATTTAATTAATTCTGGATATTCTGTACGTATTTTCATAGTAATTTCGAGTATCGCTTGATTTATTTCTTTTTCTGTTTTCATGATAAATTATATGTAATGAATAAAATGGGTTGCTTTTGAAAATAAAATCTAAAACATCTTACTTGTTGAGATATACGATGTTTTAAATCAGTAAATATTGAGATTTCTAACTATTTTAAAGAATCGTTTTCAGCACCAATTTTTAATTCTCTTTTCATTTCTTCCTCTTCTAAATCAGTTGCTGCTTCCTGTTTTTTTTCTTCTTCTTTTTTCTTTTTATTGAAATAACCTCTCAATAAGAAATTATGTTTAGCAGCTTCAATAACTTCATTTACACCTTTGGTTGCTGATTTAACATTCGTCAATGAAGAATCTATCACTTTTCCCATTCTTTCATCGCTAACCAGTTTTGATAAGGCTCCTTTTCCGTTATTCATATTTACTGTAAATCTTTTGAATTCCATAGAACTATTCTCAAGGTTGGTTACCATTGTTTTTATGCTGTTTCCAAATTCTTCATCAGAAACTAATCGGGATAGTGCACCGTTTCCATTATTCATACTATAACTAAATTGCGCCAACTGAGCAGTAATAACGCCAGCATTATCCGCACTTTTTTTGACACTCACCATTAAATCATCCATTTCTATCGATCTTTTGGAAGTTATATAGTTATTGTTTTCAACAATTACATTAGAATTTTTACCGGATGAAATGGTTAAAATTTTATCACCCATCAAACCATCGGAATTAATACTCGCAACAGCATCTTTCTTGATGTATTTGCGAACTTCCTCTTTTATGACTAATTTAATTACTACCGCGGTATCATTCAAAAAATCAATTTCTTCAACCGTACCAATATTTATCCCTGACAAGCGAACATTATTTCCAACTTCAAGTCCGTTAACCGAATTAAATTTTGAATACAATTCAAACGTGGATCCAAATAAATTTTTTTGCTTTCCAACGAAATATATGGTTCCAACAAATAGTACCAATCCAATAATTACAAACATCCCCAATTTCCATTGGTATCCAGATTCTTTATTCATTTTTTATTTTTTTTATTGGTTAGATGAAAAAAGAACGAACCCATTCATCGTCGCTTTTTTCTAATTCTTCATACGTTCCTTCAATATGTATTACGCCTTCTTTCAAAATAACGATACGATCGCTAGTATGCTTTGCACACGGCATATCATGTGTAATTATGATAGAAGATGTTTTATTTTTCTTTTGGATTTCCAGTATAAGTTCACTGATTTCTCTAGAAGTTATCGTGTCTAATCCTGTAGTGGGTTCATCATATAATATAATTTCAGGTTTTAGGATGAGAGTTCTTGCTAATCCAATTCTTTTGCGCATACCACCGGATAGTTCCGAAGGCATCTTGTCAATGGCTTCACTCAAACCAACGCTTTCTAAAACTTCAACAATTTGGTTTTCTAATTCCTCCGCAGATAAGTCTTTAGCATGCCTTTTTAAAGTAAAGCCAAGATTTTCGCGAACACTCATAGAGTCATATAAAGCTGCGTTTTGGAACAAAAAACCTATTCTGATTCTAATTTTGTTAAGCTCGGTATTGTCTAATTTTGTAATGTCTGTTCCAAAAACATTTATTTCTCCTTTATCAACTCCTATTAAACCAACTAAACATTTTATTGTAATTGATTTTCCTGAACCGGATTTTCCTAACACAACAAGGTTTTCACCTTTGTTTACGATTAAATTAATCCCTTTTAGAACTTCGTTTTTTCCGAAGGATTTATAAAGATCTTTTATTTCTATAACTGGAGCATTTGTTTTAGAAATAGGAGTATGGTCTGTTGTTGTTATTTCTTGCATCATTTTAGAAAAATAAATCAGTTATTTGTACCGCAAGCATATCAATAATAAATATGGTGAGCGATGCAGTCACTACTGCAGAATTAGCTGCTTTACCAACACTTTCGGTTCCATTAGCAGCATTATATCCTTTATAGCAGCCAATCATACCTATGAAAAAACCAAAGAAAAAAGTTTTTATAGTTGCCGGAAATATATCTAAAAAAGTTATTGATTCTAAAACTTGAGCCAGATAGCGATACAAACTTACTTCTCCATGAATATTTATGCCTGCATAACCACCAATAATTCCAATACCATCAGCATAAATTACTAGTAATGGGATCATAAGCGTAGTAGCCAAAATTCTGGTAACAACTAAATATTTATAAGGATTGATGGCAGAAACTTCCATGGCATCAATTTGTTCTGTCACTTTCATAGAACCTAATTCAGCGCCAATACCTGAGGAAACCTTACCTGCACAAATTAAAGCAGTTATTACCGGAGCAATTTCTCTAATAAGCGATAATGCAACCATACTTGGTAACCAAGATTCTGCGCCAAACTTAGCTAAAGTAGGTCTTGATTGTAAGGTCAAAACTAATCCCATAATGAAGCCAGTAATAGTCACTAATGGTAATGATTTGTAGCCAATGTTATAACATTGTTTGATGAATTCCTTCATTTCGTATGGAGGTTTTAAGACCTCTTTAAAGAAACGTGTGGCAAACAAGGTAACTTTACCTACATCATTAAAAGTATCTTTTAAATAGCTGATTATACTTTCTTTTTTTTCGGTTACTGTTTTATTCATTTATCAATACTATTATTTATGATTTTTTGGATGTATCTAATCTCTTATATTAATTGTAGCGCAAGAATGGTAAAAAGGAAAAAAGTGGTTGTGAGAAAAGAGTTTGCAATTTTAGAAAAATGCAGAGTTCGTTTTGATGAAATTCTGGAATATAATTTCTGTCTTCAAGTCAATAAATTTAAAATTTTAAATAACGAAATGACAAAAAAGTAAAAATCACATCATATTTATAATTTATGATAACATCAAATCGCCTAGCCTTTTTACTTTATCATGATCCGCTGTCAATAACATTTGTTGCGATTTAATCAAGATATGAAGTTCTGCGGTAAGATGATCGAAATTACCAGACAAGGAATCTTTATAACTCTTTATAGCTACAAATTCGTTGTATTCCATTGTATTCAAAATATCTTCTCTGTCTTTTCCGATAAATTTCGATTTAAAATTAATCCAAAGTCTTTTCAACAAACTGTTATTTCTACATTCAAAAACAGGAACTCCTCCCATTTTATGAACCTCTTCAATAAGTTCTGATTTGAATATTGTGCTGGTATTTTGAAATTCAGAAAATAAATCTTTCAAATCGTTTTCTTCTGTTGCTTTTTTAGCTGTTTTGTAAATCTCAATTCTTTCGTTATTGATTTCAATAAGATTATTTAAAACTACAATTGATTTTTCTTTATTCATCATCTTAACTATTGCGTATTTATCTAACTTCGAACATAATTTTTGTATAGGGAACTTTTGGTAAATAATAGTGATTTATCGTTACTCTTAAATCAGTTTCTTCTAATTCCTTAAAGATATTTTTCGATCGTTTTATAATAAAAATATTATTAATTTTTTTTCAGAACAGTATAATCAAATAAATTGGTCAGTAACAATCTGCTTAATAAATTAAAATTTTTAATTAAACTAAAATCTATTTGTTGTCAGAATTAGTTGCATTCCAGGATACTTTACATCTGCATTATCTTCTGCGGAAATAAATATTTTTGAAGGCTCAAATGACGTAACCGTTTCAAAGGTGGCTTTAAGTTTTGAGGACATAAATCCGGTGTCGCTTTTTATTTGTCCAATATTTTTCACAACAGAATTTTCGGTTTCCATCCAAACAACGTAAACGTTTTTTGAAGGTTGCAACCGGTTAACTTCGGCTAAATTTGATATTTTTATTCCAATCGAATAATTTTTGTTACTGTCTTTTTTTACACTCACTTTTCCCTCTGCGGCGGGAACTACTGAGGAGTTTTGAAAAGCTATATTCTTCCCGCATGATGCAAAAGACAACAACATAATTAGTGCTAAAAATCCTGTAAATAATTTTTTAATATTTGAATTTAATCGAATTGTCATTGTATGTTCCTTGAGTTGGTTTACGATACAAATTTCAATAGTATAGAGTTAAGATATGTTATATAAATATTATAAAAATTTACATTATTCACACGTAAATAATCACAGTCTAAAATAATTTATCCGTTTTTTTTGTTGCCAACCACTAATAAAACAACGCCTCCTACAGCGAGTACAATTCCTATAATAGGAGACCAAGCTACGGGATGATTTACTTCTTTGTTTACTTGAATTGGACCTATATCAACCACTTTTTCGGTAGTTGTAAAATTGAAGCTATTGTAAAACAACATTAGTATTCCTAAAACAATCAAGATAATTCCTATGGGTTTCGTTTTCATATGTAATTTATTTAAAGTTATTTTTTTTAAAGTGATTTTAGGTGTTTAATATTATGCTTCGGAAAAGTATTCTTTTACAAAATTATGTTGCTGGCTTGCGGTCATCTTGTCCGTGTTTTTGATTTCAAATTTAATCTTCAGAAAACGCTCGTCTTCACTAAGAAGATCAAAAAGTTCTACTTTGGCATTGGTAGGACCAAAGAGGATTACGCGTTTGTAGTTTTTAATTGTTTCTCCTATTTTTTTGTAATAGTCGTACAATTGTTTTTTCTCTTTTTCAAGCATCAAATTTTCATTTTTTGCCAAATGTTTTTTCTTCTCCTTGAGTGAAAACTTTGATTCAATTGTTTCAATCTCAAAATGTTTTGATGTGAATTCCATTAAATGGGCAAAGGAATGATCCATCCAAATCCCTAATTTTTTTGATGCCGTCATAATAATCTGTTTTTGGAAATAATAAATTTTACATGTTTTAATAGATTACGATAATTAATTATAAAAGTCTAAAGTTCAGTTATTTGTTCTTGATTTTTATTATATAAATTTAGATAAAACTTATATAATTCACATGTAAATTCTTTATGAAAAGGTAATCAAATTTAAAATCACGCTCAATAATTTGCATCTCCTTTCAATGGTAAAGGAGTAGTTGGGCAATGAGTTGTTTTGTATTTTTTCTTTGAATAGTCATCAGAAACTAGATTTTATGGATCGTTTTAATAAGTGCTCATCTCACTGTAAAGCATAAAAAAAGGGCTGTTGTTTCCAACAGCCCTCAACTAACCAAACCAAAAACCCAACTTAATCTTATTATTTTTCGTAGGTCATTTTCAACTCTACTCTTCTATTTTTTGCACGTCCAATAGCCGTTGCATTTGTAGCAATCGGTTTGCTTTCGCCATAACCTACTGCTGTAACTCTTGATCCTGAAACTCCTTTTTCCATTAAATAATTTTTAACAGATTCAGTACGTTTTTGAGATAATTCTAAGTTCAAAGCATCGCTACCATTGCTGTCAGCATGTCCTTCAATAACTAAGTTAGATGCATCATATTTATTAATGATAGTTACTAATTCATCTAATTGCGCTAATGAACCTATTTTTAATTTAGCACTATTGTTCTCAAAGAATATTTTACTTCCTAAGTATGTAATTCTTTCAACATCTTGTTTTGTAATTTCAGGACAACCTTTGTTTTCCATAGTTCCTTTAACGGTAGGACAACGGTCATCAATATCAGCCACACCATCTCCATCAGAATCTGGACAACCATTTAAACTCATTGGACCAGCAACATCAGGACAACGGTCTAAATCATTAGTAATTCCATCTTTGTCATTATCCATAGCACACCCAGTAGCATCTACTTTAGTTCCTGGTTTAGTATCTGGACATTTGTCATTAATATCAGCTACACCATCATTGTCTGAATCAGGACAACCGTTCAATAGAGCAGAACCTGCAGTATCTGGACAAGCGTCTAAGTAATCAGCAACACCATCTTTGTCTCTGTCTAATGGACAACCATTTTCATCAACAACTACACCAGCCGGAGTTTCAGGACAGGTATCATTACGATCTGAAACACCATCATTATCAGCATCTTTTTTATCACCTAAATTGAAAGTTAAACCAGCCATGTGAGATAAATAAGCGTCTTTTTTGCCATTATCAACACCGTCTCTTCTGTCTTTATTTGAAAAACTAAAAGTTTCTTGTAGGTTTAATGTAATTACATCATTCAATTTGAAATTTATTCCACCACCCGCTGTAGGTAAGGCGTAATCAATTCTATCTTGATCAAAGTTTAGGTCTTTGTCAAATAACATAGCACCAACTCCTGCAAATGCATAAGGTCTTACAATAGATTCAGGACCTGTCATGTTAAATCTTAAATTTAACGCAACTGAGTTGAAATCGCTTTTAAAACTTCCTGAAGGGCTGTTGTTATAACCAATTGTTCCTTTTGAAGCCAAAAAATTTAAATCGAAATAACGACCTAAATATCTAGAAACAGAGATACCACCAAAACCGTAGAATGCTTTATCAGTTTTATAAAAATTATTTCCTAAATCACCTTGGTATTGTGTTACACCTCCGTGAAGACCAATATTCCATTTTTTGTCTGCGGTTTGCGCTTTTGAGATAAATGTAAATGCTAAGCATGTACACAGTAATAGGATTTTTTTCATCTTTATTTTTATTATATTGTTTGATGCAAAGGTTGACAACATTGGGCTAACGATTGTTATATAACTATTGTAATAAGTTGTATCATTCACACATTGGGAAGAATTTTTCCTTTTTTATTCTAAATGTATACCATCAATTAACCATTAGTTAATCGGCAAAAAAAAGAACTATTTAAAAAAATCATTCTTTTGTTAACTGCTCATGGAGAAAGTTTTGAAAGAAGTTTTTTTTAATAGTTCTAATTAATTTTTTAAAAAGTTTACATTTTTTGTTTAAAACAAAAAAGGCTGCAGATTCTCTTTATTGACTAAATATTACTTTTGAAAATCCTTTTCTGGTGTCAGTTCAGATTCTTCAATATATTCTTTAGCAGTTATTTTTCCAACTCTGCAATTACTTCTTGACGTGTAGGGCATATCTGATTCTAAATTTTCCATTATAACAAGGACTTTGTTTATAAATTATTCTAAATATCTTCTCAATGTCCAAGCCATTGTTTCGTGAGCTAACATCAATCCAGTTAGGAAATCAGCTGTTCCTGCATCTTTATTTTCGTCAGCACTTGCGTCAACATCTTTTCTCAACTGAACGATTAGTGTTTCATGATCTTCTACTAATTCTTGAAGCATTTCTTTTTGACCTGGATACTGATTTGGAGATTCCTTGATAATTGTTAAATCTGAAAACTCTTTCATTGTTCCAATCGTTTTTCCACCTAATTTACTAATACGTTCTGCCGTTTCGTCAATTGAAACTTCCAGTTGTGTATATTGTCCTTCAAACAATTTATGTAATTCCATAAAACTTTGTCCAGATACATTCCAATGAAATTTTCTTAATTTAATATATAGCGTCATTTCATTTGCTAAAATTGAAGAAAGGATTGAAATACTGTTTTTTAAATGCGCTTCTGTAATTCCGATTTTAATTTTCATGTTTTCTAAATTTTATTTTGATTACTTATATTTTGTAAAATAATTTGTTTTTATCTTCTTAATAGAACTAAAAACTTGTTTTTGTTTTATCCAAGAAGTGCTGTATACAAAGATCACTTTATTGCTTAAAAAAAGTATTATAAGATTACAAGAATTAGTTACATCTTTCACACTTTTAATTTAATAACTATTTATTAATCAATAATTTAAATAATAAATAGGTTCGATGTTGTAATATGTGTGGATTTAAAACTCTATTTTTTATGGAACTTTTTCCTATTCTATAAATGATTTCAAAGGTGATTATACAAGTTTAAACCTAAATATAACTTATGCAATTGACACTTCTTTGGCTAAGTAAATTTCTTGAACGGCATGAATGAGCTCAACACCTTCATGGAACGGCCGTTGAAACGCTTTTCTTCCCATAATCATTCCGGCTCCGCCAGCTCTTTTATTTATTACTGCTGTTTTTATGGCTTCCACCAAATCAGATTTGCCTTTAGATTCACCTCCTGAATTAATCATCCCAATTCTGCCGGAATAGCAATTCATAACTTGATATCGGCATAAATCTATTGGATTTGAACTGCTTAACTTCGTGTACATTTCTGGATTTGTTTTTGCAAAGTGTATTGAGCTAAAACCCCCATTATGAGTTGGTAATTTTTGCTTGATGATATCTGCCTGAATTGTAACCCCTAAATAATTGGCTTGCCCGGTGATGTCTGCCGCCGTGTTATAATCGATTCCTTCTTTTATAAAAGCATCATTTCTGGAATAACACCAAAGAATAGTTGCCATTCCTAAAGTATGCGCTTCTTCAAAAGCTTTTGCAACTTCAATTATTTGCCTATCAGATTCAGCTGAGCCAAAGTAAATTGTTGCACCTACAGCCACAGCTCCCATATTCCAGGCATCTCGAACGCTCCCAAACATGATTTGGTCAAATTTATTGGGATAAGTCAATAGTTCATTATGATTTATTTTTACCACAAACGGAATTTTATGGGCGTATTTTCTAGAAAGCATTGCAAGACCGCCCATTGTTGAAGCAACTGCATTGCATTCCGCTTCAATCGCTAACTTTATTATGTTTTCTGGATCAAAATAGATAGGATTTGGAGCAAATGAACTTCCTGCTGTATGTTCTACTCCCTGATCTACTGGCAAAATTGAAAGATAACCCGTATCCGAAAGTCGGCCGTGATGATACAGCTGTGTCAAACTCCTAATGGTTTGTGCATTTCGATTGCTATCTAAAAAAACGGAATCTATTTGCGATGAATGCGGTAAATGAAGCTGCTCTTTAGAGATTGTTTTACAAACGTGACTTAATAAAACGTCTTTTTCGTCTCCTAATAAAGCTAGCAATTGAGAGATATCTTTCATTTTAACTTTGCTTTTAAATGAGTTGTTAAAAATCGAAAAATAGAGTGGAATTAGATTTTATAAACTGGATAATCAGTATATCCTTTTTCATCAGCCGTATAAAATAAATCCATATTGAGGTCTTCTGATAAAGGCCAATCGTTTTGAAACCTTTCAACTAAATCTGGGTTATTGATGAAAGGCCTTCCAAAAGCAACAAGATCTGTAAGTCCTGATTCGAGCGCTGATTCTGCACTTTCTTTGGTATAACCACCGCAGGTAATTAAAGTATTCTTGAAGTTAAGACGAATTAATTTTTTGATTTCATTGGGAACTGTTGGCGCACCCATTGCTGAATGATCCACAAGATGGATGTGCGCAATATCAAGTTTGTTAAGTTCTTTAGATAAATAATCGTAAGTAGCGTCAATTTCAGGATAATGTGGCATATCACTAGCTACTACATAAGGAGAAAGTCGAATTCCGGTTTTTTCTTTCCCAATGGCATGCGCTACGGCTGTAACCACTTCTATCACAAACTTGCAACGATTTTCTATGCTCCCTCCATACTCATCAGTTCGAATATTGCTTACCGGGGAAAGAAATTCTTCTAATAAATACCCGTTGGCAGCATGCAATTCGACACCATCAAACCCTGCAAAAAGAGCATTCTCTGCGGCAGAAATAAATTCGGTTTTCGCATGCAAAATATCTTGAAGCGTCATTTCATTTGGAACTACAAAATCTTGTAAACCATTGGCATCTGTCCACATTTGCCCAGCTGCCTTGACTTGCGAAGGTGCAAATATTTGCGTGCCTTTGGGCATATTCAGCGGATGACTGATTCTCCCGGAATGCATCAATTGAACAATTATTTTCCCTCCATTTTTATGGACAATACTTGTGGTTTTTTTCCAGCCTTCTACTTGTTCAGCATTAAAAACACCTGGAATTCTTGCGTATCCTAATCCATTTGGAGATGGTGAGGTTCCTTCGGTTATAATTAGTCCGGCACCAGAACGTTGGAGATAATATTTAGCCATTAGTTCATTGGGAATATTATCAATCGCTCTGCATCTTGTCATAGGCGCCATTACAATGCTGTTTTTAAGGTCTAAGGAACCCCATTTTTTTGGTGTAAATAATTCAAATTTATCCATGATTTTTGTTTATAAATTATTGATATAAAGGTACTTATATTTCTTAAATTATAAATTAAAAATACCAGTTAAAATAACGTTGTGGTCTTGCAACCTGTTCTTTAGCTTTAAAAATATTGTAGGGAAAAAAGCTTTTGTGAATATTTAAACTTATAGTTAGTCTTCATTTCGTTTCAAAATGATTTTATATTTACAAAGGGTGAGGCATTGTTTAAATATACTTTTTGTTTAAACATAATTTTAAACAAAATCTTTGAAAATACTAAAAACTAAAAATTAAGTTAGGCAACATTCTTTTTTATTATTCTAATTAACGGGTATCAAGCTCGTGTACCTATTCGTTGGTCATAGGCGGAAGATTGGAAAACCCCTATGTTCTTGATGCCGTTGCGCCAATCTGGCAAATCAGAAAAAATGCTACCTAACAAAATATTTCTATTTTATTCTAATTAAATCTACAAAGGATCTGAAAGCCCGCTAATACGAATGAGTTTCTTGTTTACAAATTCTTGAATTCCTAACTCAGATAATTCTCTTCCGTAACCTGAATTTTTAGTTCCTCCAAAAGGCAGATCAGCTTGGGTCCAAGTTGGGTGATTGATAAATACCATTCCAGTATCAATTTTATCAGCGATACGTTTACCACGTTCAATGTCTTGAGTAAATATCGAACATCCTAATCCAAAACTAGAATCATTTGTCAAAGTTATTGCTGCTTGTTCATCTTTGACTCTGTAGAAAGAAGCTACAGGTCCAAATATCTCTTCATAATAAGCAGGAATTTCTGGCTTCAAATCGGCTAGAATAGTAGGCTGCACGAAAGCACCTGGAAGATCAGACCGAGTTCCACCAAGCAAAATGGTTGCTCCAGCCTCAACAGATTTTCTTATTTGATCTATAATGTGTTCAGCAGCTTCTTCGCTGCTCATCGGTCCTAGTTCTGTTGTGGAGTTCATTGGGTCACCAACAACTAAGTTGGACATTTTTTCTTTGAATTTTTCAATGAATTCATCTGCAATTGCTTCTACAGCTATAAATCTTTTAGACGCTACACAACATTCGCCATTATTATTGATTCTACCTACAACTGCCCATTCAACAGCTTTATCAATGTCGGCATCTTCAAGAATGATGAAAGCATCGCTACCACCCAATTCCAGTACTGATTTTTTTAAATATTTTCCGGCTTCTGATGCTATACTTGCACCGGCTTCCTCGCTTCCAGTTAGCGAAACTCCTTTTATTCTTTTATCTGCAACTAAAGAAGATGCACGTTTTCCTGAAATAAATAGATTCGTATAAAGACCTGCTGGTGCTGCGGCTTCATTAAATAAATCTTCAATAGCAATAGCACATTGAGGAACCATTGACGCATGTTTTACCAGAACGGTATTTCCAACCATAATGTTTGGAGCAGCAAAACGCGCCACTTGATAAAATGGAAAATTCCATGGTTCCACTCCTAATATTACACCAATGGGGCTACAACGCACGTAAGCGCTGCCATATTCCGGTTCCAGATGTTTGTCTGCTAAAAATTTCGCAGCATTAGTAGCATAATAATCAAAAATATCAGCGCTTAATAAAATTTCACCTTCAGCCTGAGCAATTAATTTACCCATTTCGAGCGTGATAATTTTTGCAAGGTGTTCCTTTTTTTCGCGCATCAAAGAAGCTACTTTGTGCAATATTTGAGCACGTTGCTCGTAAGTAGTTTCTTTCCAGGTATTGAATGTTTTTGCGGATTGTGCAACCAACATATCAATAGTCTTATCAGTCATTTCTTCAAAAGAGCGTACGACTTTATTGGTGTAAGGATTAACAGTTTGAATAGCCATTTTTTATTTTTTAGAAGGATTAATTGTAATTTCTTGTTTTTTTTGTGGGGTAACCAAACCATACATTGCTTCGTATTGTAATATGATGTCTTTTTCGCCAATGGAATTGAAAAATTCTTCCAAGCGTTTGATGTGGTCTATCGTAAATTGAAGATGTACTTTGAGTGCATCTGCTAGTTCATCAGTGACAGCATTTTTAATCAATACGGGAATCGAGATAATCAGTGCTTTTTCTGTAAAGTAAATTTCTTTTAGTTCCTCTACAAAAATATTTCGACAACCTTCACTAGTTTTAGAAGATGTTTCATTTGAATTTCCTTTCCCTTTTTCTAGCATGACTTTTTTATCAGTTTTGGTTACGGTACTTTTCATTTGTTTTTTATTTTATTGAAGTACATTAATTCGATATCGTAAAGTTGGGGTTATAACAGTTCTAAAGTATTACACAATTAATGTTATGTATTACATCTTTCACATATTATCAAATTAATCTTTTGAAATCAATCAGGAAATAATTTTTGTAATTGCGTTCCTTATTAAAGTACTAAAGCCATTTAAATTTTGATTAAAAGAATGAAGCATTGCAGCGATACAACTCACCATAGATTGAAGGTCAGCTGTTATTAAAGGATTTTTATTAGTCTGATAAATCACCTGATTAATATGTAATGAAATTAGAGTCTTGGCAGAAAAGACTTTGGAAATGAACAGAAATATTTGTAAGCTATAAAATAAAAAGCTGTAAGTTAAAAAAATGGGAGCGGTTTATTTGGTGTTTTTAAGTTCGGTAATGCAAAAAAAAAGCAATTACGATGGAAATAAAAAAACTTCCTTTTATATAATAAAAAAGGAAGTTTTGGCTTGTAGTCAACTTATTTGTGCTTGTCTGTTTCAATTTGTTTTAAAAAATTAGAATCATAAAAGCAAAAATATAATTTATGATTCGTCTTTAGTTGTACGAACTAAGCTAATTCCTGAAACAAAGAATAATATACCTAAAACTCCGTAAATGATTAGCGCTTTAATATCAGTTGTTTCGCCTGAAGTACTTGCAAATATAACTGCAGTGTAAATAAGTCCACCTATTCCAAGAGCAGTAAGTAATGCTCCAAATATTCTTTTTAGATTCATGATTTTGATTTTTAAAATTTATACTTTTTTTAGCGACTGTTTTTAACTAAATTAGTTTAAAGACAAACACTTTTAAGTAATTAACCTTCCGTTTTAAGAAGGCCCTAATTACTTCACAAATGTATTTTTATGGAACATTCAAAGTGTTACACAATTGTTAATAAAAGTTATATCATTCACAGTTTAAAGTCAATCTGATAAATTTTCACACTAAAATATTATTCTTAGATCATTGATCATGAGTATAAAGAAGTAGTTTTTTTGCTGTAATGGAGTTGTTATTTGTTCCTTTTGTTTTTTGTTAGATCCACAATTTTTGCAAGTAATAATTGTTCGTCAACGGGTTTAGCGATATAATCATCTATTCCTATGGCTTTACATTTTCCTAAATCTACTGTAGTTACATCAGCAGTAAGCGCAATTATAGGGATTTTTGAATTCATTGTGTTTCTAATATATTCAGTGGCTTCAAATCCATTCATTACTGGCATTTGTAAGTCCATTAAAATAATATCGTACGATTTGACTTGTAGTTTTTCGATAGCGATTTTTCCATTTTCAGCAACATCTCGTTCAAAACCGAAATCATCTAATATTGTTTTCATCAATAATTGGTTAAGGGCGATATCTTCAACAATTAATACTTTGATATTTTTTAAAGATGTAGACGACCCTACTAAATCAGTTTCTAAATCCGTAAAATCTAGTGTTTTTTCAAAAGGTAAGGTAAAACTAAATGTTGAGCCTTCGTTAATTTTACTTTTGACACGAATGGTTCCTCCTTGAGATGTCACTAATTGCTTAACAATGGCTAATCCTAAACCAGTCCCTCCATATTGATGAGAAGTTCCGTTGGTAGCCTGTTGAAAGTTTTCAAATATTACCTCTATATTATCTTCGGGGATACCAATTCCACTATCCGTAATTTCAAATTCAATAATTATTTTTTCTTCTTCCTCAAACAATGTATTGGCACTAACTATTATTTCGCCTTTCGATGTAAATTTCACAGCATTACTAACCAGATTTAATATAATTTGGTGTAATCGAATAGAGTCTCCTAAAAGAACTTCAGGTATTTTAGGGTCATAATTTACAACTAATTTTAAATTTTTTTCCTGAATCTTTGTATCAAACAATTGAAGCATTGAAGCTAATGAAACTGCCATTTTAAATGGTTTCTTTTCGAAAATCATTTTACCAGCGTCTACTTTTGCTAAATCAAGTATGTCATTTATCAGTGCAATTAAAGTGTCACCACTTAATTTAATTGCATTTAAATATTCTTTTTGTTTATCAGACAACTCCGTTTTTAATATCACTCTGGTAAATCCAATAATCGCATTCATAGGAGTCCGAATTTCATGACTCATATTAGACAAAAATTGTTGTTTTGCTTTCATCGCATTTTCCGCAATTAGTGTAGCCTGTTCTGCTTTAATTTTTTCGCCTTCAGCTACTAAAGTGGCCAATTCTGCAAAAACTTTAGATTCTATTAATTCGGATTCAATTCTTTTTTGATCGGTTACATCTCTGGCAACAATAACTACACCTAAAACACCTCCTTTATCATCTTTATAAACGGATCCGTTTAATAAAACATCGGTCAGTTTGCCACTTTTGTGACGAAGTTTAAGAGGAGAATTGGTAATATAACCTTTTGCAAATACTTCTTTATAAATTGCACGAGCTTTTGCAGGTTCTGTAAAATACCCGAAAAAATCTGATCCTTTTAATTTTTCACGGGATAACCCAGTTATGTTTACAGTTGCCCGATTCATATCTGTGATTTTACCTTCATTATTTATAGTGGTTAATGGATCCAGGCTTGCTTCAATAAGACTAAGTGAATATTTTTCTTTAAGATAATAACGAGAGCGATCCGTTATGTCTTCAATGGCAAGAAGAATTAATGGTTCACTATTTTTCTTTTGAATAATCAAATGAGCATTAAGCAACATTATTCGTTCTCCAATTCCAGAGAAAGAATGGGTAACTTCAAAGTCTTCAAAACTACTATTTTTCACAAAAATTTCATTTAGAACTTTGCGAAGTTGTGCAATATTCCATTGCTTGTTTCCTAAATTAAATAACAGTTTCCCTTCCGTTTCTTCCTTACTAACCTTAAACTTTTTGTAAAAAGATTTATTAGCTGATATTACGTGAAAATTTTTATTAAGAATAAGCATTGGTTCATGAATGGTGGCAATAATAGCTTCTGAGTATTCGTGGGATTCTATTAATAAATCATGACGCATTTGCAATTCCTGATTAGTCGAAATAAGCTCTTCATTAGTAGCTTCAATTTCTTCTTTTGAGGTTTCAAGCTCTTCATTCAGAGTTTGGAATTCTTCATTTGAGGAAACTATTTCTTCATTTGCGGCTTGCAATTCCTCATAAATAGTTTCTTGAGTTTCAACAATAGCAATCATCTCTGTACGTGCACTATTCAGCTCCTCCGTCAGTTTTTTTATTTTTAAATCTTTAAGTGTGCTATTATTTTTTGTATCTGAATTGTTTTCAATAAAATTTTCTAGGAGTTCCTGAGGCTTAAACACAATAAGTAATAAAGGTTCGTCCCATTCAATTTTAAGAGGACAAACTTCAAATGACATCATTCGCAAAACCGAGTCTATTTTTATTTCAATACCGGATTTACAGACCGTTTTTTTTGTTTCCAATGCTTTATTAATAGCATTACGAAGTTCAAAAGCAAATTCTGGTCGGGCCATTTTTAAAATATTAAGACTCGCTTTTCCAGAAGCATGTTCAAGGTAGGAGGAAACTGCTCCTCTGAACTGCAGGATTTCCATGTCTTTATTGACTACAGCACAGGCAGGCATATAGCTGGTAAGAAGTGTTGAATCAATAGCGTTTTCAATACTTTCCTGATTTACGTTTACGTTTTTAGAGGGAGTACTTGCTTTTTTATTAGTCATAGTAGTACGTGTGAAACGAGGTGTCAAATCAAGAATTTTTTTCACTCCCAAATTATTTTTTCGGGAATAAATTTTAAATTTATTATTTACTATGGTGAAAAGCAGTGAGGATGTCCCAATACTTTCGGCTTTGCCAAGCATCAAATAGCCTCCGTCATTCAAGGCAAAATGCAAGGATGCAAAGACTTTTTTCTGGGCAGCGGAATCAAAATAGATCAGGAGATTACAGCAACTAACAAAATCCATTCGAGAAAATGGAGGATCACGTAAAATATTGTGAGGTGCAAATATGCACATTTCACGAAGTTCTTTAATAATGCGATAATTGTCGCCCTCTTTAGTAAAAAAGCGGGTTAAATATTTTTTGGGAAGAGATTCCACATCGCTTTGAGAATATTCTCCATTACGAGCATTCCTGATTGCCTCTTCGCTTAGATCAGTTGCAAAAATCTGGATTGGTACTTTATTCGTTTTAGTATCCTGCAATTCGGCAATAATCATTGCGATGGAATACGCTTCTTGTCCTGTAGAGCAGGCTGGAACCCATATTCTTAAAGTCTCTTCTGTCGATTTACTTTTTAAAAGTTTTGATAAAAGATCTGTTTTTAGAAATTTGAAGGTTTCAGTTTCTCTAAAAAAACTGGTCACATTAATTAATAAGTCAGTATAAAGAATTTCAATTTCATTATTTTTTTGGAGTAAAAGCTTTACATATTCCTGTATCGTTTTTATTCCATATTGTTGCATTTTATGACTTATTCGTCTCTTAATCGTGGGCATTTTATAATGACTAAAATCCACCCCGGTTTCTTTAAGTAATAGTTCAAAAATGGTATTTAGATCATAATTATTATTTTCGATAGTCATTTCTTTGGTATTTTCTTTTTCTTTCTCATTATTTATGGAAATACCTTTTTTACTGATGCGAACCAATGCAGCAGCGATTTCTTCTGGAGACAAAATATAATCAACCACACCTAAAGTAATAGCTGAATTTGGCATACTGGTTGCTTGCGCAGTTTCATCTTGTGCAAAGGTTACACCTCCAGCATCTTTAATGGCTTTAAGCCCAATCATTCCATCACTGGCATAACCGGAAAGCACTACACCGATAACATTTTCTTTATGTGTTTCAGCTAGAGAGGAAAAAAGAACATCAATAGTCAGATTTGGGATATTTTTTTTAATGCGGGGATACAATCGAATGTGTCCATTAACTACCTCAATAACTTTATTGGGTGGTATCACATAGACATTATTGGGTTCCATTTTCTCCATATTATCAATTTCCTGGACTTTCATTTTTGTTATCTTAGAAAGAATTGAAGTCAGTAAACTTTTATGGTCTGGGCTTAGGTGTTGCACATAAATATATGCCATACCGGTATCAACGGGTAACTTTTTTAATAAGAGACTAAAAGCTTCCAGTCCTCCGGCTGAGGCACCAATAGCTACAACCGTAAAAGATTTTGCTTTTGCTTCTTCTTTTAGATCTTTGTTTGGTATCGATTTTGTTGATGAGGACTTTTTGGATGATTCCATTGTATTAGATATATATTTTGTTTCATAGTTTTAAAGAATACCTATGAGATTTGTTAAAATTATTTTTTTAACCTATTGATATTAAATCAATCAAAAATATATACGATTAATCTGTAAAATACACAATTCATTAAGAACTTTTATATTTTGTATATTTCTCTAATTACTTACCAATGTAAGGATATGTTTTAACTTTTGTAACTAAATTAAGTTAATTTAAATGTAGAAATGGAAATTAAGAACTTTGAATATTTAATTAATTGCTTCTTAATTTAAAAAATACGAAAATACTTTATCAAAATATCTGAGTTATAGTGTTATTTTTCAGCTTCTTAAATTGTTAAGTTCCTCCTGTAATTCGTTACAGGCTTGAAGACAAATTTCTTCAATTTGCTGCACTAATTCATGTATTTCTTTAGATTTTTCTTCTGCTGTGGCTAATTCCTGAATTTTCTTTGCCATATTTTCATAATTTGCACTAATTCCTACGATGGAAAAGGACGGTATCATTTTATGTGCCGAAGCAGCTAATAAAGACCAGTTTTGGTCGGCAAGACTTTGTTTCATAGTTTGCACTAATGGCGGAACTTGTCCTAAATACAGTGCTATCATTTCCATCATTAATTTTGGATTTGATTTTGTTCTCTGGTTTAAATACACGAGATTAATACATCTTGTTTTTTCCCCGGTCACCATGCTATCTTCTAATTTATCACTATGTTTTTGAGGAAACGTATCAAGATGTGACTTATTTAAAATACTAACTATTTTATTATACAATTGTTTTTCGTCTACCGGTTTTGCAAGGTAATCGTCCATTCCTACTGCTTTGCATTTTGCTAAATCGACTGTTGTAACATCAGCAGTCAATGCGATTATTGGAATAGTTGATTTCATTGTTTTACGAATGTATTCTGTAGCTTCAAATCCGTTCATTTCTGGCATTTGCAAGTCCATCAATATAATTTCATACTCCTTTTCTTTTAATTTTTCGATAGCTATTTTACCATTTTCGGCTATGTCACGTTCAAATCCAAAATCATCCAGTAATGTTTTCATTAATAATTGATTCAACGGAATATCTTCAACTATTAATACTTTTACATTTTTTAATTCAGATTCTATCTTTGTCACTTCATTTTCCAGTTGAACTTTGGCATTCGTTTTTTGGAAAGGCAAGGTGAAACTAAATGTAGAGCCTTCGTGCATAATACTTTGTACACGAATTGTTCCTCCTTGTGGTTCTACTAATTGTTTTACAATAGCAAGGCCAAGTCCGGTTCCTCCATACAATTTTGAAGTTCCGCTTGTTGCCTGTTGAAAATTTTCAAATATCGTATCTATTTTTTCTTCTGAAATTCCGGTCCCAGTATCAGTTACAGCAAATTTGAGGATCACTTTTTCAAGGTCTTCATGCAGTAAATCTACACGTACCGTAATTTTTCCTTTGGATGTAAATTTAACAGCATTGCTAACTAAATTTAAAACGATTTGATGCAAACGAATTGGATCTCCCACCAAAACATCAGGAATTTTATTGTCGTATTCTTTTACTAATATTAAATTTTTTTCCTGAATTTTATTTTCAAATAAATGAAGCATAGCCAAAATAGAAGATTCCATTTTGAAAGGCGTTTTCTCAAAGGTCATCTTTCCAGCGTCTACTTTTGCCAAATCTAAAATGTCATTAATCAGAACGATTAAGGCATCACCACTTATTTTGATGGCGCTTAAATATTCTTTTTGTTTAGAGGTCAAATCTGTCCGGAATAATACTTTTGTAAATCCAATAATTGCATTCATCGGTGTCCGGATTTCGTGACTCATATTCGACAAGAATTGCTGTTTTGCTTTCATAGCGTTTTCAGCAATAGCTTTAGCATTTTCAGCATTTATTTTTGCTTCTTCTGCAATTTCCGTGGCTAATTCTGCAAATATTTTAGCTTCAATTAATTCAGTTTCAATTCTTTTTTGATTGGTTACATCTCTGGCAACAATAGCAGCTCCTAGAACATTCTCCTTATCATCTTTGTATACGGCACCATTGAATAATACATGAATCAATTTGCCGTTTTTATGACGAAGAACTAAGGGTGAATCAGCAATAAATCCTTTTTCAAATACTTTTCTATAAACTTTTAGGGCTTTTTCAGGTTCTGTAGAATATTCAAAAAAATCGGTTCCTATTAATTCCTGTCTTGTTTTACCAGTTACTTCTACCGATGCATTATTCATATCGGTGATTTTTCCTTCGGGGCTAATTGCAAATAAAGGGTCATGACTCGCTTCAATAAGGCTAAGAGAATAATCAGAACGTAATTTTTGGGCATTAAGATCGGTATTCAGTTTTTTCAGTTGTTGCGCCTGAAATAATAATTCTTGATTTTTTGTATGCAAATCCACAAAAACAGCCACCTTTGCTCTTAATATTTCTGGAGAAAGTGGTTTGATCATGTAATCAACAGCTCCTGCTTGGTATCCTTTGAAAATTTGTACCGAATTATCCATGCTAGCCGTCAAAAAAATAATGGGAACATGTTTAAGTTTGTCAATTTGTCGAATTAATTCTACGGTTTCAAATCCATCCATCATCGGCATTTGCACATCAATTAATATGAGTGCAAAATCTTGTTGATGCAACAGAATTTTTAAAGCTTCGTTACCGGAATTTGCTTTGACACATGAATAATTTTCGTCAGAAAGTATAACTTCTAAGGCGAATAAGTTTTCGGGTAAGTCATCGACTAATAAAATTTTAACAGGGCTATTTATTTTCATTTTTAATTGTAAAATAAAAGTTTGAATGTTGCTTATTCTTTATGAATATTGAAAAAGCAACAAAAAATTTAACGTAATGACTTTGGGGATTTACCGCCTTTTTGATATTATTTTATTATTTACTTAACCAAACTCGCATCAATGACAGTAAACGATCTACATCAATTGGTTTAGTGATGTAATCATTAGCGCCAGCATCAATACATTTTTGTTTATCGTCTTTCATCGCTTTTGCGGTTAGGGCAATTATGGGTAAGTTTCTGAATTTGATCTGGGATCGTATGCGTTTCATCGCCTCGTAACCGTCCATTTCTGGCATCATAATATCCATTAAAACTAAATCGATATCACTATGGACTTCCAACATATTCAATGCATTTTTTCCGTCTTCGGATTTTATAACTTCCATTCCACGTTCTTGTAATATTTTTGATAAAGCAAAAACATTTCGCATATCGTCATCTACCAGCAAGATTTTTTTGGACTGAAATATTGCTTCTTTATCGTGCAAATTATGAATCATAATTTGTTTTGATTTTGGCAAATTGCTGATGGTACGGTGCAGAAAAAGTGCAGTTTCATCCAGCAATCGTTCTTCTGATTTTATGCCTTTTATAATAATGCTGTCTGAGTATTTGTGCAACAGGTTATTTTCTTCTTTACTAAGTTCCTTTCCGGTATATACGATGATAGGAGGAAGGTTGTGACCTTTCATTTCGCCAAGCGTATGGATCAGTTCAAAGCCAGTCATGTCTGGCAATCCGATGTCCAGAATAATACAATCTATGTGATTATTTTCAAATATTGCTATCGCTTCTTTTCCAGTCGCCGCTTCGTAACATTCTACATCACCGGTTCCAATGAGTATTTTCATTGCTTTTCTGGAATTTTCACTGTCTTCAATAATCAACAGTTTTTTTATTTTTCTATCCACAAAATTCTCAATCCTGTTGAATGCCTGTTCCAGTTCGTCTTTTGCTATTGGTTTCATCAAATATTCTACTGCACCTTCTCTAATGGGTTCCAGCGAACGGTCATTTGCGGATATAATATGCACCGGAATATGTCTCACAGAAGGATTAACTTTTAATTCATGTAACACTTGTTTTCCTTTGATTCCCGGCAATCCCATATCGAGAATGATGGCTTGCGGTTTGTATTTTGCAGCAAGCAAAAGCCCGTCTTCGCCAGATGAAGCGGACAAGCATTTGAATCCTTTTTTGTTCGCTTGTTTTAAAAGTATAGCTGCAAAATTGCGGTCATCTTCAATGATTAGTACTATTTTATCATCGGCATTTATGACTTCTCTATCGTCTTGAATGGTTGGATAATTTAAATATTTAACATCATTCTCCGGGCGTCGAGGAGACGAAATTGGTTGTATTGGAATTTCTTGCTCAGCTTCTTGAACAGGGTAAATTGCTAGTGGAATAATAAGCGAAAATGTTGATCCTTGGTCTAAATTACTGTCTACTTTTATTTCTCCTTCCAATAATTTAGCAAGTTCACGTGAAATAGAAAGTCCGAGTCCTGTACCGCCATATTTTCTGGAAGTACCGCCTTCCGCTTGTTGAAAAGCTTCGAATATAGCCGATTGTTTGTCTTCTGATATTCCAATTCCTGTATCACTAACAGAAATGTTCAAAGTAGTTTCCGTATAAAGTTCGATGCGTATAATTACACTTCCATTTTCGGTGAATTTGATCGCATTGGATAAAAGATTTTTCAATATTTGATTCAAACGTTGTGAATCGGTATGGATGAAATCAGGCAAATTTGATGCTAATTCACACAGTATCGTTAAGCCTTTTTGTTCCGCTTGATGTTTAAAATCACGAAGTAAATTATGACTGAAATTTTTGATGTATACTTTTTCAATATTTACATTCATTTTCCCAGCTTCAATCTTGGATAAATCCAACACTTCGTTTATTAATACAAGAAGATCATGACCACTTTTATAAATAATTTCTGCGCTTTCAACTTGTACTTCATCTAAATTTTTCTTTCTGTTTTCGGATAAATCTTTGGAGAGAATTAATAAACTATTCAATGGCGTTCTTAATTCATGCGACATGTTTGCAAGAAATTCCGATTTGTATTTACTGCTGATTTCAAGTTGTTTTGTTTTTTTCTCAATATCATTTTTGGAAGCTTCAACTTCTTTATTTTTTTCTTCCAATGATTGGGTTTGCTCTTCCAATTCTTCATTGGTCATCTGCAATTCCTCTTGCTGTTGCTTGAGATTTTGTGCTTGTTGTTCAAGTTCTTCATTTAGCTGTCTCAGTTCTTCTTGCTGTATTTGAAGTTCTTCCGCTTGATTTGAAAGCTCTTTGTTGGCAAAACTTAATTCAACAGCTCGTTTTTCTTTCTCCTCATTTTGATACGCTAGTTCTTCATTTGCAATCGCTAATTCAGCTGCTCTTTTTTCTTTTTCGTCATTTTGATACGCCAATTCATTATTAGCAATAGCTAATTCTGCAGCTCTCAATTCTTTTTCTTCAGCTTGTTGAACAGTATTTATGCTGATGGCAATACTTCTCATTGAAACATTGATGAATTCTTTTTCAGTTTCGGTAAAATCACTAAGCTTACCAATTTCTATAACACCTATGGTTCTGCCGTCAAGTAAAATAGGAGTAATGAGCAAATTTTTTGGCTTCGCATTCAATACAGATGAAGTAATTCGGATCTGATCTTCTGATATATCTGTTAAGGAAATTTGTTTTTGTTCCCACGCAGCCTGACCAATTAATCCTTCATTTAATTTGAAAATTTCTGTGGTGTCTTTGGCTGAACTAAAAGCAAATTTTCCAGTTAATTTCAAAGTATTGTCCTTTTCATTAAATAGGTAAACGGCGCCAATATTGGCTTTCATATAGGTACATAAAAAACTGATTGTACTATTTGCCAGTTGAATTATGTTTTGATCTCCAATAAGTTTTTCGTTAAGTTCAGCATTACCTGTAAGCAACCAATTTTTTCCGGCAGTTTCCGACTCGGATTTTTTAAGTGCTTTCAAATTTGTAGCAATAATGGTGTATACAGCGATAAGAATCATCCCAATAACCAACAATAATACCGCAAAAACAAAATTAAACTTACTGGCATCATTTTGACTTTCCTGAACTCTTTGAGCAAGTAATGTGCGTTCTACTTCTTGCGCTTTTTCAATTGTTTTTCTTATTTCATCTTGAATTTGTTTTCCCTCACGTGAAGCAACAAAAGTTCTTGCTTGTTCAAAGTTATTTTTGCGAAGGGTAATTCCTTTATTTAAATTCTCTAACCTAAGTTTGAATTGCTTTGTAAGTTCCTCAATGTTTTTTTGTTGAGTGGAATTGTCTTTAGTTAGTTCTTTTACCTTTTCAATTTTCTCAATTATCTTCGAATTAGCTGATGCAAAAGGTTTCAAAAAAATAGCATCGCCAGTTATTATATATCCTCGCACGCCAGTTTCTGCATCAATGGAAGATTTGAGTATTTGTTCGAATTCATATAAAACCTGATTGGAATGGTTTACTAAATTATTTGAAGCAACAAATTTTTCAGTGTTTTTAAATGAAAAAATCGCAACACAAAAAAGTACTATCGCACAAGCAATAAATCCAATAATTATTTTTCTTCCTAGGTTCATTTTGATAGTATTATTTGTAATATTGATGCTGATTATTTGTTCTTGTGATCTATTTTTAGCAGTAACTCAATTATTTTCTCCAATGATAAAACATGATCCGGGATTATGGCTGCAATTGCTGATTTTGGCATATATTCAGATTCAGCTGTTGTTGGATCTTGAATAATAGCTAAACCACCGTATTTCTTAATTCGAATAATTCCATTTGTTCCATCACTGTTAGATCCTGTAAGTACTATTCCAATTAATTTATTTTTAAAGACCTCGGCGGCTGATTCAAATAACACATCGATTGATGGTCTGGCAAAATTTACACGTTCGTCAATTGTAAGTGAAAAAGTTTGATCCTTTTCAATCATCAAATGATAGTTTGGAGGAGCAATGTAAATGTAGCCTTTTGTAATTTTTTCTTTTTCATCAGCTTCTTTTACATTCAGTTGACTTTTTTCATTTAAAAGATGAATCCAATGGCTATCAGATTTTGAGCTTAAATGCTGTACAATGATAATTGGAATACTAAAATGTATTGGTAAGGATGAAGATAAAAACTTTAAAGCTTTCATTCCACCCGAAGAAACTCCTATTACAATTGCTTCATAATACATTTTTAATATTTCTTTTTAAATATTCTTTGTTTTGTGTCTAACTCGATATAATGGGCGTACAAATCAGAAAATCGTAAACTTTCTTTTGATCCCAAACATAAAATTCCACCATTTATAAGGCTGTTATAAAAAAGCGTCTGAACTTTATTTTGTAAATTTTTATCAAAATAAATCAGCACATTCCGGCATAAAATTAAGTTTACTTCTGCAAATACACTGTCGGTTACTAAATTATGATTGGCCCAAACAATATTTTTTTTCAAGGACTGATTCATAATAACATTATCATAATTGGAAGTATAATAATTCGAAAAAGATTCTTTTCCTCCAGCTAATTGATAATTAGACGTATATTCTTTAATCATTTTATTTGAAAAAATACCATCTTTGGCGCGGTTCAAAGCCATCTGGTTAAAATCAGTTGCGTATATGGTTGTACGTTCATACAAACCTTCTTCTTGCAAAAGAATAGCCATGGAATAAGCTTCTTCTCCAGTGGCACAGCCAGCATGCCATATTTTTATAAAGGGATAGGTTTTCAAAATTGGAATAACATTTTCTCGTAATGACCTGTAAAATAAAGGGTCACGAAACATTTCTGTTACTGTAATGGATAAATCCAGTAAGAGATCTGAAGCAAATGTCGCATCATTTAAAACCTTTGATTGGATTTCAGCAATATCTTCGAATTGCGATACTGCCATTCTATTCATAATCCTGCGCCTGATATGGGCTTGGGAATACTCTCTGAAATCATAACCATATTTCTGAAAGATAGCTTCCAATAGCAATGAAATTTCCAAGTCTGATGTCTCTTTATTTCGCATCTTTTTTTAACAATTTTGGTTTTTAATTTGGAATAAATTAAAAAAACCAGTTTTAATCTTTACCTTAAATTTGAACAAAACAGCATGTATTACATACGATCCATGTACCAATTTAATTCTTTCTCCATTTTTTGGTATTTAAAAATAGCGGTGATTATTTTTTGTAATCGAACGAAAGCTGTTTCACTTTTCACTACATAGTCAAATGCTTTGTGATGCATGCAATTTATCGCCACTTCAATTTTATCTTGTGATGATAACATTATAACTGGAATCTCAGGATTGAAAGCTTTTACTTGATCAAGGGTTTCAAGACCGTTCATCGCATTTTCAACAATTCCATCTAGTTGATAATCTAATATTACTACATCAGGATTATTAGACAAATTTGAAATGCAAAGTTCTCCGGTTGGATAGGTTTCGACTATAAAATCAGCATTTTCTAAAAATTCAATTTCTAGTGATTTCAAAAACAATGCATCATCGTCTACAAGAAATATTTTCACTTTATCGTTGGTGTTCATTATATGGTATTTTTAATTATGTTTAATTCTTCTTGAAGTTCCTCGCAGGCTAGTAAGCAAATTTTTTCCAATTCCAAAACCAGATCTGCTACTCCTTCGGTTTTTTCTTGTGCCATTGCAAAGTCTTGGATTTTTTTGGCCATATTTTCAAAATCAGGACTAATACCCATTATTGAAAAAGATGGAATCATTTTGTGTGCTGCCGCGCCTAATAATTCCCAGTTTTTTTCTTCAAAACTTTGTTTAATAGTATTGATTAATGGCGGCGTTTGTTGTAAATATGAAGCTATCATTTCCACCATTAATGCGGGATTCGATTTAGTTCTTTGGTTTAAATAAACCAAGTTAATATATTTTATTTTTTCCTTTACAACCGTCATGTCTTTTTGCTTTTCAGCAAGTTTAACTAGTGCAGGTTTTTTTAATATCGTTACAATTTTACTGTATAGCAATCTCTCGTCAACTGGTTTTGCAAGGTAATCATTCATTCCAACTGCTTTACATTTAGCCAAATCGACTGTGGTTACATCAGCAGTTAAAGCGATAATTGGTATTTTTGAAATCATCGTATTCCGAATGTATTCTGTAGCTTCAAAACCATTCATTACTGGCATTTGCAAATCCATCAGAATGATATCGTAATCATTATTTTTTAGTTTTTCAATGGCTATTTTTCCATTTTCAGCCATATCGTACTGAAATCCAAAATCATCTAATAATGTTTTCATTAGCAGTTGGTTGAGAGGAATATCCTCAACGACCAGTACTTTTATGTTTTTTACTTCAGAATCTAATTCTAGTATTTCATTTTCTAATTCAGCATCAGCATTAGCTTTTTGAAAAGGAAGAGTAAAACTAAATGTTGAACCCTCATTAACTTTACTTTTCACAATAATGTTACCGCCTTGTGGTTCTATTAATTGTTTTACGATAGCAAGTCCTAAACCTGTTCCTCCGTACAATCTTGAAGTTCCACTGGATGCTTGTTGGAAATTTTCAAATATTTTTTCAATTTTTTCTTGGGCAATACCAATTCCTGTGTCTGTTACAGCAAATTGTATGATTACGTTTTCAGCATCTTCATGCAACAAATCAACACTTACAGTTATTTTTCCTTTAGTTGTAAATTTTACTGCATTACTAACTAAGTTTAAAATAATTTGATGCAAACGAACCGGATCGCCTATAATATTTGTTGGAATTTTATCATCATATACCTGAATCAGGTGCAAGTTTTTCTCTTGAATTTTAGTTTCAAACAAATGCAACATTGCACTTATTGAAGCTTTCATTTTGAATGGTATTTTTTCAAATGTCATTTTACCGGAATCCACTTTTGCTAAATCCAGAATGTCATTTATAAGAACGATTAATGCATCGCCACTCATTTTTATAGCTTCTAAGTATTCTTTTTGCTTAGTAGTTAAGTCTGTTTTCAAAATCACTTTTGTAAAACCGATAATAGCATTCATCGGCGTACGAATTTCATGACTCATATTAGACAAAAATTGTTGCTTTGTCTTTACAGCATTTTTAGCAATAATAGTTGCACTTTCTGCACTTTTCTTTGCTTCTTCGGCAATTTCAGTGGCTAACTCCGCAAAAACGCGAGCTTCAATCAATTCAGTAGCGATTCTTTTTTGTTCAGTGACATCTCTAGCAACAATTACAACACCTAAAACATTTCCTTTATCATCTTTATAAACAGAACCGTTGAATAAAACATCGGTTAATTTTCCGTCTTTATGCCTGATGGTAAGAGGTGAATCAGCAACAAATCCTTTTTCAAATACTTCTTGATATACTTCTCTCGCTTTTTGCTTTTGCGTAAAATAATCAAAAAAATCAGAATCCGTAAGTTCTAGTCGTGTCATACCAGTACTATTTACCAATGCTTCGTTCATATCGGTAATTTTTCCTTTGGTATTTATTGTGACCAATGGATCATGGCTTGCTTCAATGAGACTTAAAGAATATTGAGAAGCTAATTTTGCAGTATAATTGAGCTCATTGAGTTCTTTATTTACAATTTCTCTCTTTTTCTTTTCTTTATTTTGAAATAGTAATTCTTTATTAGCAATTACTAACTCAGCTGCACGTTTTTCTTTTTCGTCATTTTGATAGGCCAATTCTTTGTTGGCAATCACTAATTCCGCTGCGCGTTTTTCTTTTACTGTATTTTGAAAAGCAAGCTCTTCATTGGCAAGTACCAACTCAGCAGCGCGTTTTTCTTTTTCATTGTTTTGATACGCCAGTTCTTTGTTGGCAATTTTTAGATCCAAAGCCCATTTTTGTTCAGCGATATCTCTGGATACAATCACTATTCCCAATGCATTTCCAAGATCGTCTTTATAAACAGATCCGTTGAATAATACATCAGTTAGTTTGCCTTTTTTGTCATGAAGCGTAAGAGGAGCAGCCGTCACGTATCCAGTTACAAAAGCTTCTTGATATACTGCTTTTGCTTTTTGAGGGTCAGTAAAATAATTAAAGTAATCAGAACCAATTAAAATGTTACGATTTATTCCCGTAATATTTACCGTTGCTTCATTAACGTCCGTAATTTTCCCTGCAGTATTTATTGAGATTGTAGGGTCTAAACTAGCTTCAATCAAGCTTCTGGCATATTTTGATACGTGACTATATATGATTTCTATTTTTATTAAAAAATTGATTTAATTATTTTTCCTACTTACCAATTTCCTCAATTGGGTTGCGTCTTTTGTCTTTTAATTGTTTAAAATGAGAAGGGGATAGGCCAGTAACTTTTTTAAATTGACTCGATAAATGAGCAACACTACTGTAATTCATTTTCCATGCAATTTCGGTAATATTCAATTCTCCGTAAATAATCAACTCCTTAATACGTTCCGTTTTATGGGAAATTATAAATTGTTCAATTGTAGTTCCTTGTACTTCAGAAAATAAGTTGGACAAATAGGTGTAATCGTGATTTAATTGTTGGCTCAAATAATCCGAAAAATTAATTTTAATGGGTTCAACCGTATGATGCACCATTTGTATAATTACATTTTTAATTTTTTCGATTAACATGGATTTTTTATCATCCATTAATTCAAGTCCTGAATCTAAAAGTGCCGCTTTTAAGAGTTGTCTTTGCTCCATAGAAATATTTTCCATGATTTCTACTTCACCAAGATCAACAACCATAAAGTGAAGTTTCAGCTTTTTCAATTCCTCCTTCACTGCCATTTTGCAGCGATTGCTTACCATGTATTTTATATATAGTTTCAAATATTTTTATTTTACAGTTTGCGCAAATTTACTTTTTCAAATTAAAGATACATTATAAAATTATAGTTTTAAGTTATAAAATAATCTGATATCAATTTTAATTTGTTTTTTTAGACTTATTTCCCAAACTAAATTAAGATTAAAATCTAACTACTTGTCTGATTTTGTTGATGTTGAGCTGTTTTTTTTGTGTTAAAAAAATAATTATGTTTAAAAAAAATCACTTCGTTTTTATATTCTGTTTTTTATTAATTCAATTCTCTTCTCGTATTTTCATTCAACAAAGAAACTAAAATCATTTTTCATTTATAAAGTATAGTTTAATCCTCGTATCCGTTTTTTATCGTTGTTGAAATCATTTTGAACTGTACATTCGCATTAAATGAATGTGTGCAATGTGCCGGTATAATAATTCCATCTCCCAATTTGAGAGAGTGTTTTATTTCATCAATAAATATTTCGGCTGTACCGTCTATTATTTGAACATAGTTATCAAAAGGGGAAGTACGTTCTCCTAATTCTTCACCTGCATCAAATGAAGAGGCAGTTATGTTTCCGGTTGTTTTTTTGATGATAGTTCTACTTAAAACGGCATTTGGAACATATTGAATAATCTCTACAATAATGTGGGATTCCGATTTTTTTAACTCGCTATTGTCGACTGAATTGATCTTGAGAGACATGTATTTTATTTCTTTAGGTAGGTATTATATTCGGGGTTAAAGATAATTTCGGATAATTAAAAATTTGTTACATAATTATTTCTAAAGCTTGCTTAATTATGACTATAATTTTTACTCCAAATTGACTGTATTTTTTAATAAGTAAATTCTTGTTTTTTAAATAATAACCTTATTAATAACTTTCCTTTACTCTTATTTTTAAATTAAAGCAAGAGTTAATAGGCAACGAACTTTATAAGAAGAATTTAATTGGTAGTTAATTCATAGGAAAAGAATTAACCCAATCTAATGATTTTATGGAAGAAACTTTGTTTTCTGCGTTCATCGTAACACGAAGTTCTTTATTGGCAACTTTTTTAGAATACAAAGCTTTGTAGCGAAAAACGATTGTGTTTTCGAAGTTATTTTTATAAGCCTCCACTAATTGAAGATCAATAAAAGTTCCATAATACTGACGAAATCTATTACATGTTTTTGATAATCGCTCAACAGTCGTGTTTTTAATTACTGATGGCGTTGCTTCACTTGAAGTAAAAGGTTTGAATTTAGAGGTATTACAGGTCATCAAAACTCTTTTTCCTAATTCATAGGCCTTACTTTTTTGAGTTTCACCAATTTCAGCTAATCCAAGTTTTTCGATTTTAGCTACTTCTGGTTCTGGCTCAGTAACTACTTTTTTTGATTTACATCCAACAAGTAAAAGAATAGTCAAAACAATAATTAATTTTTTCATGATTTATTTAATTTTTAATAAGATATTGGGATCTGGACAGTTTTCTAAATAGTGATTTAAATCACTTGCGCTGCAGACACCGGGATAATCGCCAAAGGAATTTGTAATTTTTTTTATAATTTGAAAATGTAAATGTGGAGCATAATCCCCATTTACGGAAGCATCACCTAAAGTGGCTATTTGCTGTCCTTTTTCATAAGCATCTCCAATTTCAATGTGACTTATACTTTCTAAAGATAAGTGTCCATATAATGTGTAAAAAGTGTGCTCTTCAATTTTATGTTCTAAAATTATAGTTGGACCATAATCACCCACGCCCGTATTGTAATTAAAACTATGGATAAATCCATCAATTGCAGCTAAAACAGGCGTTCCAGCTTTAATCCATAAATCTAAGCCAATGTGAATGTTGCGTTCTTCGGTTTTCGAATCGTTGAAGATTTCACTTCTTTTATATAAATTTCTAATTTCGTTATAGCCGCCGTAGGCTACTTTGGCATTGTTTTCCATCAAATAGCTTTCGATATATTTTTCGAAATCTACAGCATTATCAATATTACGTTCTCTAAGAGTTTCATTTTTATTGGATAAATCCAAAGGAATATATTGATTATAATCAATTTTTGCGTCTATTACTTTAACATTTTCAATGTCGTGTAAGAGCGTTTCTAATGCTATCATTTATAGTAATTTTTTTAAAACACTAAAATTAAATAAAAAATGCCAACATAAAAATTTTACGTTGGCATTATAACTTATAATTTTGAATTAACGAATTCAATTTTTTAGAAAACTAATTTCAGAATAGCGTAAAGCGTCTTCATTTTTTAAAAACACTTTTCACTTCTGTGAATTATATTCGATTACTATTTTTTTATTTCCACTTTAGCTTCTCCACCAGAAACATTAACGCTGGTTTTAGTTTTCCCATCTTTGGTAGTCACGTTTACTCCGTCAGTGCTTATTTTTATGGCAGTACTGTCTTCGGCTTTGGTTGTAACGGTAGTTGTTTTTTCGTTAGTAGTAACTTCGCTTGAAGTTTCTGTTTGTGTTGCAGGTACAGCGACTTCTTCTTTTTCTTTGCAGGAAACAACAGTAATCATTGCCAGCATTCCTAAAATCAAGCTTATTTTTCTCATTTTGTTTGTATTAAAATTATTAATTTAAATAACAAGATAGCATTTTATTTGTTTATCTGAATTCGAATTTAAAATAAAAAAAATCCTAACCATTGCTGATTAGGATTTATATCTTAAAATAAATTGATTTTAGTAAAGACTAGGATATTTTGAAGGGTTTACTTCATTCATCATTTCATAGACTTTTTCAAAAATATCTTCTGCAGAAGGTTTAGAGAAATAATCTCCATCCGTTCCATAAGCCGGTCTGTGGGCTTTTGCAGTTAGGGTTTGCGGTTTACTGTCTAAATAATTATAGGCATCTTGTTGCTCAATTATTTGCTGTAAAATATAAGCTGAAGCGCCACCAGGAACATCTTCATCAATTACCAACAGACGATTTGTTTTAGCAATACTTTTTACTACATCTTGATTGATATCAAATGGAAGCAAAGATTGTAAGTCAATTATTTCACAATCAATTCCAACTTCAAGTAATTCTTTGGCGGCTTGCTGAACCAATCGCAAAGTAGAACCATATGAAACTAATGTAATATCAGTTCCTTGTTTCAAGGTTTCAACAACTCCAATTGGCGTTTTGAATTCACCATAATTCAACGGCATTTTTTCTTTTAATCGGTAGCCATTCAAGCATTCAATCACTAAAGCAGGTTCATCACATTCTAACAAACTGTTATAAAAACCGGCTGCTTGTGTCATATTTCTAGGTACCAAAACGTGAATTCCACGGATGGCATTGATAATCATTCCCATAGGAGAACCAGAATGCCAAATTCCTTCTAAGCGGTGGCCACGTGTACGTATAATTAATGGTGCTTTTTGTTTACCGACTGTTCTGTATCGCAGAGTAGCCAAATCGTCACTCATGATTTGAATAGCATACAATAAATAGTCTAAATATTGGATTTCGGCAATTGGACGTAAACCTCTCATAGCCATTCCAATTCCTTGACCCAGAATTGTAGCTTCACGAATTCCAACATCGGCAACGCGAAGTTCTCCGTATTTTTCCTGCATCCCTTCTAAACCTTGGTTTACATCACCAATAGCTCCAGCATCTTCTCCAAAAATTAATGCTTCAGGATATTTAGTGAAAATAGCGTCAAAATTATCACGCAAAATCATTCGTCCATCAGTATCTTCTTTTGCATCTTCAGGATATACCGGTAAAACTTTTTCAACAGAAAACACATTTAATTCAGTTTCTGAAAATAAATTACTGCTAAAATTCTTTTGGGTTTTAATTGTATAATCTGTAATCCATTGAGATAGTTCTTGCTTTCCATTTTCATTAAGGATTAAACGCAATACTTTTCGGGCTGTTACCAAAATTTCCTTCTTCAACGGAGATTTTATTCCGCTTAAATCAGCAATGAATTTTAATATTGTTTCCTTATTATTACTGGATTCCCCTATTTTTTGCAATAAAGCAACTAATTCTTTTTGCTCTTCAACTATAGGTTCTATAAAAGCATTCCAAGCGGCTTTTTTAGCCTCTAAAACGTCTTTTTTAGCTTGCACATCAATAGCTTCTATTTCCTCAGGCGATGCAATATTAATCGCAATCATCCATAATTTCATTTGACGAATACAATCAAAATCTCTTTCCCATGCTAATCGGTCAGCGTTTTTGTATCTTTCGTGAGAACCGGAACTCGAATGTCCTTGAGGTTGCGTCAATTCATTTACGTGAATCAAAACTGGAATATGATTTTCTCTGGCAATTTCAGCAGCTTTCTCATAAGTAGCAATCAAGTCCGCATAATCCCAACCTTTTACTCTTAAAATTTCAAAACCGTTGGTATCATGATCTCTTTGATATCCTTTTAAAATTTCGGATATATTTTCTTTTGTAGTTTGGTGTCTGGCGTGAACAGAAATTCCATATTCATCATCCCAAACACTCATTACCATAGGAACTTGTAAAACTCCAGCGGCATTTATTGTTTCAAAAAATAATCCTTCGGATGTACTTGCATTCCCAATGGTTCCCCATGCAATTTCATTTCCTTCATTAGAAAAATTCATGGCATTTGGTATTCCTGTAACTTGTCTGTATATTTTTGATGCTTGAGCAAGACCTAATAATCTTGGCATTTGTCCCGCTGTAGGAGAAATATCAGCACTTGAATTTTTTTGTTTTGTTAAGTCTTTCCATGAACCATCTTCATTTAAACTATGCGTGGCAAAGTGACCGCCCATTTGTCTTCCGGCTGACATCGGATCTTGTTCAATATCAGTATGACCGTAAAGTCCAGCAAAAAACTGTTGCATTGTAAGTTCACCAATAGCCATCATAAAAGTTTGATCGCGATAATATCCAGAACGGAAATCGCCATTTTTGAAAGCTTTTGCCATTGCCAGTTGTGGTACTTCTTTTCCATCACCAAAAATCCCAAATTTGGCTTTTCCAGTCAATACTTCCTTACGTCCTAATAAGCTGCATTCTCTGCTTATTATGGCTGTTGTATAGTCCTTTAAAACTTCAATTTTGAAATCTTCAAATGTCAATGTACTATTGGTTTTTTCTTTTATCATAATTGAAAAGTATAACTTTGAATTGCAAATTTACTTAAAAACAACCTCTTTTCATAATACATTGAAAAAAATAGAATTTAATTTTTGTAATTTATTCTATGAAAAAGAACTTTATTTTTTTGCTATATGTAATTTTATACTTCAATTACTAAGAATAGTTCAATAAATAGGGATAATAATATTGGATTAGAACCATTTTCGATTAAAAAGATTGATTAATGTTTTAGGAGAAAAAGTTACAATAAAACGTATTTTTTCATTGTAATTATCTTGTGAAATTTCCCATCCATTGTTAGAGTACACCGGAAAATACAATTCAAAATAGTCTGTGACTAAATTTAGCCGAATTCCACTGTCATAAACAAATCGTTGTTTCACATCCTTATTTTTAATAAACCCAACATCACCATACACTTCAATCCAATTCCAAATACTATAACTCGCATTAAAGCTGGTAATCCATCGGTTGGCAAAAGGTGTTGCAATTTTTGATTTAAAACCACCTTCCGCTATTACGTATTGTTGACTAAAAAGTCCAGTGCTTTCGGATCTTCCAAAATAATTGTAATCAAAAAGGTAATCCGTTGGTCTGTCTAATGCAAAACTGAAAAAATCGGATTGCGTCTTATTGTACAAAAAACTTCCCGCGTAGAAGCGTAAATTAATTTGGCGATTGTCTTCAAAGAGTTTTCGGTATTCAATTTCACCAGTGATTTTTCCGAATTTTCCAGAAATTTGTAAATCCGTAGTAAAATTAAAATGATTTGTAACTTCGGTTTTTGTATTAATGTATCGCGCATTAAAAACTGAATAATTTTCAGGGGAATTATCAATAACCAAAGCACTTTTCTCTTTATTCACAATTACTTGTCGAAACAAGAAAAGTTGTTTTCTGTTATCTCTAAAATTAGGTTCTCTAATTCGTAATTGTATGGCAGGATTCAGCCTAAAATAAGACGCATCTTCCGCATAATGAAAATAGGAACCACTGATAGAATATCGGGCATTGTAGAGGTTACTTTTTCTAAAATTTTGGTTGACTACAAATAAAGCTGAGCCGGATAAATTATTCGATTTAGTAGAGTAGGACGGATTCACATCAAAAATAAATGGTTTTTCCAGAATGGTTTTATTGTGCAGCCGAAGTCCCGGAGTTATACCATCGTATAAATTGTAATATATTGATGGAACATATAATACTTGATTGTAATAGGGGTCCTCCAAGTCTTTCATAAATACAAATTTAACGGGACGATTATTAGGAAAAAAACCTTCTAATTTCTTCCAGTTATTTCTTAAATTGTATTCTGGCACTTCGTTTTTCAGATTTAATACAATCTTATCAATATTATTTCTTGGAATCGTAAAGGTGCTGTCACATTCTTCGATATCAAGCCATTGCTTAAAAACAATTTCTCCTTTTTTGGTACCATAAATTGGAATCGGAATCGGAGCTCCTGTGCGGTTTTTGACAGAAAAAGTGATGCTATCTTTGGTTTTTGTTACGCTCGAAAATTTATAATCAATGATGTCTCTGGAATTAATAATGGTATTAAAAAACCAATTGATATCCTTATTGCTATTTGATTTTATGATTGTTTCAAAATCAGATCTAGATACCTGCGTAGTTCGATTTTTTTCGTAAAATTGTTTAATACTGTTCGGTACAGCATTGTTTTGTAAATAGTCATCAAGAAACCGAATGCTCAGTCCCGCACGATATTTACTGGCTATTTGTTCGTTAAATTTTACCAAAGTATTCTTTGGATCTCCAAGTGCCTGATCGAGATTTTTTCGAGCCATCAACATATAAAAATAACTGTATTGACCATTAAAATCAATATTAGTAAGATTGAAACTTTTAAGCAATCGAATGTTAGAAGCACTTCCCATCATTTTTGTTTTGGGATGATTTTCGTCCATATATTTCATCATTGCATAAACCTGAATTCCATCATAAATCCAATTATCTTTTCTTGGATCTAAATGCAAGCTCTTTTTTAAATATTCATTCAAATAGGTTTTCAAAAATTTAATTTCGAAAATAAATTCATCTGGAAAGGGACTTAAAAATGACGGAAGCTGATTTAATCCATAAAAAGGATTTTTTTCGTAATCCGTTTGCGAAACTATAATCTTATCGTAAGGATATTTTCCAATTAAATTATGGGCAAAGTTTACAATTCTATCAATTACAATCGCTTTTTGAATATTGTCTAATTTGTTGTTTTTTAAATCAGTTAGCACTTCAACGGAGCTATTTTTGTAACTCTCAAAACGGGATTTAGGTTCAATAATAAGACTGAAATCAGTTCGGTTATTTCCTGATAATCGGTAATATAAAAAGTCATCATTTCCAGTTGTTTTCTCGCTATTTAAGTCGGAAGTGGCGTCTAAAGTTTTAGGAATTTTAAGGTCAATTTCAAAATCAGAAACAGCATTGGCAATATCATCCAGATTGTTATTACTATTTTTTACAAAAGAATGATTTTCATATCGGGCAGGAGTAAGGTACCAGTTTTTGAGGTTAAAGCTACCATTGTTAGTATAGCCATATTTGGTAAACTTTTCGTTGGGAATTTTGGTAATATAGGAAAGATGTAAAGCTACTTTTTGATTTGGAAGTAACGAATTTTTAAGTTTAACAACAACATAATCAGGATTATTATCTGTTCTTTCCCAAGATAAAAACTGTTGAGTGGCATCATTAATAATCAAATTTATTGTACTGCCGCGTTCCTCTTCTTTGGCTAAATGAAAACCTCTGTAAAATTCATCCGAAAACCGCTTGGCAAGTGGTGTATTTTTATTGGAAAATGCATGATTCCAGTCATTCAAAACAATCGAATTCAAAGTATCATCCGACTGATTAACAAAAATAATTTCCTGCTTAATAGCTAGTGTTTTATTAGCAGCATTAACCTCAACTTTCATCTTAGATTGATGCTGGGCATATTGATTGAATGACGTTAATAAAATAAGGAATTGGAATATTATTTTAAGATATGCTTTCAAATTTCGGTATTATTTATTAAAAAAATAAATATACTTATAATTCGATATAATTATTCAGATGTTCACTAAAATTAAGCAAAAAAAAGAAGCTGTTTTTGAGGCAGCTTCGTTTTATTAAAAATTTGGTGATAAATCGTATTTCTTATAAAAGGCATTCAATACATCAACCACTTCATCTTCTGTATCTACAATTTTAAATAAATTCAAATCTTCCGCATGAACTGTACCCTCTCTTTCTACTAAGACTGTTTTTATCCAGTCAATTAATCCCGTCCAGAAACTGCTCCCAACCAATATGATTGGGAATTTGGCTATTTTTTTAGTTTGAATCAAAGTCATCGCTTCAAACATTTCGTCCAAAGTACCAAAACCTCCTGGCATTACCACAAAGCCTTGTGAATATTTGACAAACATCACTTTTCGAACAAAGAAATAATCAAAATTCAAATTTTTATCACTGTCAATATATGGATTATAATGTTGCTCAAAGGGTAATACAATGTTTAGTCCCACTGAGGTTCCACCGCCTAAATGTGCTCCTTTATTACCCGCTTCCATAATTCCTGGTCCGCCGCCAGTAATCACTCCGTAACCAGCTTTACTGATTTTATAAGCAATTTTTTCGGCAAGCAAATAATATTCATGCTCTGGTTTTGTTCTAGCAGAGCCAAAAATAGTTACGCAAGGACCTATGCGTCCCATGCTCTCGTAACCGTTCACAAATTCGGCCATGATTTTAAAAATAGCCCAACTATCATTGGTTCTAATTTCGTTCCAGGTTTTTCTTTTTAATCGGTCTTGGATTACTTTATCCTCGTCATTATCAAAGTCTTCTAATCTCATATTCTCTATTTTAAATCTTATTTTTTTGGAGCCACTTCCAGCTATTCGTTTCAATCTTAATCGCCGAACCCCGGCTCATAAGGATTTCCGCTGCTATCTGGGCTAGGGCTCTCAATTACTAAAGTAATTCTTTTTTCAAAAACTGCGCCGTATAGCTCTTCTTAATTTTTTATAATTTTTACAAGAAGTTATTTTTACATCGAGTTGTTATTGTATTTTTCCCCTCATTTGGAGGGGTGCCCGTTTGGGTGGGGTGGTTTTATTGTCTAAATTTCAATAAATAGCCTCTTTATTTCCAAATTCTAAAACAATGTAGCTTTCCAGTTCCAACATTACATTATTCAAATCATGTTTTACCCTTAAATCAGATATTCTGTAAACCTTTAATCCTAAAGAAACGAGATAATCTTCTCTTGTTTGGTCGTAATCTTCTTTATTATTATGGCTTGAACCGTCAATTTCAATTACTAAACCTAAGGTTTTTACATAGAAATCTACAATATAATTACCAATGATTCTTTGTCTGTCAAAATCTATTTTCCAAAACATTCCTTTGTGCACTTGCAACCAAAAAATAACTTCTGACAACACACCTGCTTTGCGCAATGCTCGTGATCTAGCTTTTAGTTTTATGTTATACGGTAAGTTTTCAATGAAATTTCTATAAATAGGCTGCATGTTTATATAAGCCGTTATCTCGCCATTGTTTTCCATAATCGTTGTTTCTATTCCCTTTTTTTGGAACGGAACCTACGAATAAATTTACAAAAAGAAAACACTAATAGTAAAGAAAACCACCCCGCCTTTCAGGCACCCCTCCAAATGAGGGGAATCAAAGTAATTCTTTTTTCAAAAATTGCGCAGTATAACTCTTCTTAATTTTTATGATTTCTTCAGGTGTTCCTTTGGCGATAAGCTGTCCACCGCCTTTTCCACCTTCAGGGCCAATGTCAATAATATAATCTGCTAATTTGATAACATCCATATTATGTTCGATAATCAAAATCGTATTTCCTTTATCAACCAGCTTATTGATTACTTCCATCAAGACTCTAATGTCTTCAAAATGCAATCCAGTTGTGGGTTCGTCCAGAATATAAAACGTATTTCCAGTGTCTTTTTTAGATAATTCTCCCGCCAATTTGATTCGTTGCGCCTCGCCACCGGAAAGTGTGGTGCTTTGTTGACCGAGGGTAATGTAACCCAAACCAACATCCTGAATGGTTTTTACTTTTCTATAAATCTTCGGAATCATTTCAAAAAACGGAACCGCTTCATCCACCGTCATATTTAACACATCCGAAATGGATTTCCCTTTGTATCGAATTTCCAATGTTTCTCTGTTAAAACGCTTTCCTTGACAGGTTTCACATTCCACATAAACATCTGGCAGAAAGTTCATTTCAATTGTTCGTACACCGGAACCTTCGCAGGTTTCACAGCGTCCGCCTTTTACATTAAAACTAAATCGGCCCGCTTTATAACCCCTAATCATACTTTCGGAAGTCATCGTAAACAGATTTCTTATTTCGGTAAAAACTTCCGTATAAGTTGCCGGATTGCTTCGGGGTGTTCTTCCAATCGGACTTTGGTCAATATCAATCACTTTATCGATGTGCTCCAATCCTTCAATTTTTTTATAGGGCTGCGGTTTTTTGACACCGTTAAAATAATAAGCATTCAAAATAGGGTAGAGCGTTTCATTAATCAAAGTTGATTTTCCACTTCCCGAAACTCCAGTCACACAAATCATTTTACCCAAAGGCAATTCTATTGAAACATTTTTCAAGTTGTTTCCTGTTGCTCCGGTCAGTTTTAGGAATTTTCCATTTCCTTCTCTACGTTTTTTTGGAACTTCAATTTTCATCTCGCCATTCATGTACTTGGCGGTAATGGTATGGTGTTTCAGGATTTCGGCAGGCGTTCCTTTGCTGATGATTTCGCCGCCGTATTTTCCCGCTTTTGGTCCAATATCAATCACATAATCCGCGCGTTCAATCATGTCTTTATCGTGTTCCACTACAATTACAGAGTTTCCAATATCTCGTAATTGTTCCAGAGAATGAATTAGTTTTTCGTTGTCTCTTTGGTGTAAACCAATACTTGGTTCATCCAAAATATACAAAACACCAACCAACTGCGAACCAATTTGAGTTGCCAAACGGATGCGTTGTGCCTCACCACCAGAAAGTGATTTGGAACTTCGGCTTAAAGCCAAATAATCCAAACCTACATTCATCAAGAAGTTCAATCGGTCCTTAATCTCTTTGATTACTTCAGTAGCGATACGCTTTTGTTTATCAGATAAATGGTTATCTAAAGCATTAAACCAAACCGTCAAATCCGAAATGTCCATATCGCACAATTCGGTAATATTTTTTCCATTAATTTTAAAGAACTGTGCTTCTTTTTTCAAGCGAGAACCTTCACAAACCGGACATTTTATTTCGTCCATGAATTCCTTGGCCCAACGTTTTATGCTTGTTGAACCGCTTTCGTCATGTTGATTTTTGATAAAATGCGAAATCCCTTCAAAATCAATTTTGTATTCTCTGGCAACGCCAAGATCTTTAGAATTGATGGTGAATTTTTCTTTTCCGCCATTCAAAATCATTTCCATCGCCTCAGCAGGAATTGTGTTAACTGCATCTGTCAATTTGAAGCCATATTTTTCACCAATAATTTCCAATTGCTTGAAAATCCAGGATGATTTATATTCTCCTAATGGAGCAAAGCCTCCCGCTTTTATTGATAATTTTGGATTTGGAATAATCTTCTTTGGATTAATTTCATTTACCGTTCCTAATCCGTTGCAGTGGTCACAAGCACCTTTTGGTGAGTTGAAAGAAAATAAATTGGGTTCTGGATTCTGGTAGGAGATTCCAGTAGTTGGACACATCAAATTCCTGCTAAAAAAACGAACTTCATTAGAATCTTGGTCTAAAACCATCAACACATTTTCTCCGTGATGCATGGCTGTATTGATACTTTCTGTCAAACGTTTTTCATTGTCAGCAGTATCTTCAATAACCATTCGGTCCACTACAATTTCGATGTCATGGGTTTTATAACGGTCGAGTTTCATTCCCAAAGTAATATCTAGCACATCGCCATTCACGCGAACTTTAAGGAAACCTTGCTTGGCAATTTGTTGAAAAAGTTCCGCATAATGTCCTTTTCTAGCCCGAATAACTGGAGCCAAAATATTAATTCGTTTTCCCGTAAAATCCTGAATAATCAAATCCTTGATTTGCTCATCAGAATAAGAAACCATTTTCTCGCCGGTATTGTAACTATAGGCATCAGCGCCACGAGCGTACAATAAACGGAGGAAATCGTAAATTTCAGTGATTGTTCCTACGGTGGAACGCGGACTTTTACTAGTTGTTTTTTGTTCGATTGCAATTACAGGAGAAAGTCCGTCAATTTTATCAACATCGGGACGTTCTAAACCACCCAGAAATTGACGCGCATATGCCGAAAAAGTTTCTACATAACGGCGTTGCCCTTCGGCATAAATCGTATCAAAAGCTAAGGAGGATTTCCCGGAACCCGAAAGACCAGTAATTACGACCAGTTTTTCACGAGGAATGGAAACATCTATATTTTTTAAGTTATGAACGCGAGCGCCTTGAACTTCAATGGTATTGTCTTTGTCTAACATAATTTTTGCAAAAAAGCAAAGTTACCATTTTGATTTATTCTTTCGATACAACAGTTTAGAAGATTGTGTTAAAAGAAGTATTAAAAATTTATTCAATCGTCATGGATTTTAGTTTGGTTCTGTAAGCTTCAAGCGCAACAGATTTAGAAATAAATCCATAATATTTTCCGTCTTTAAGAACGGGTAAGAATGCTTTTTTCGATATTTCAAATTTATTCATGACCATTTCCATGCTATCGTCCGGTGAAATTGTTTCAACAGGTTTCAGCATTATTTCTTTTACCAACGTATATTTTACTCTATAACTGTTAAATATTATTTCGCGAATATCATTAAAATGAACAATGCCCAATAAGTTCTGTTCGGTATCAACTACTGCAAATATCACTTGGTTGGAATGAGAAATGAGATCAACGAGTCTTTCTAAATTTTCATTAGGAGTTACCGTAAGAAAATCTGTTTGAATAATGGTACTTGTCTCTAGTGTAGAAAGTACATTAGTGTCTTTATTACTGGTAAAGGCATGCCCTTTTTGCACGAGATTTTTCACATCCATCGAGTGTTTTTCAAAACGCTTTGAAATGGCAAAACTGATTGATGCCACAATCATCAGCGGAATCATCAAGTTATATCCTCCTGTAATTTCAGCAATTAAGAATATCGCAGTCAAGGGAGCATGAAACAAACCACTCAAAATACCTGCCATTCCCACCAAAGTAAAATTACTAACGGGTAATTTAGTAAGTCCTGTGAGATTTAAAAATTTAGAAAAAAAGAAACCAACATACGAACCTAGAAATAGGGAAGGAGCAAAGTTTCCACCATTACCGCCACTTCCTAAAGTAATTCCGGTTGCAAAAACTTTTATCATCATCGTGCACCCTACAAAAAGTAAAAGTGCCCAACTATTATCGCGAAAACTACTGAATAATGTGTTTTCTAATAATTTTCCGGGATCGTTCTCTGATAATGTTTTGATACTTTCATATCCTTCTCCAAAAAGTGTTGGAAAAATAAAAATAAGAATGGCTAAAATTGAAGAACCAAACAACGCTTTTTTATAGGGTGATAATTTAAGTCTTGCGAAAAAATGTTCTACTTTCTGAAAATTTCGGGAGTAATAAACGGAAATGAATCCGGTAAATAAACCTAAAAGAATATAAAAAGCAATATTATGATAATCAAAACTCTGTTGCTGTTTAAAGGATAGTAAAATTTCCTCGTTTAATGCAATTACAGAAACCAAAGCTCCTGTAGCAGCAGCTATCATGATGGGTGTAAAGGCTGCAATACTAACATCCACCAACAGTACTTCGATAGCAAATAATACTCCAGCAATAGGTGCGTTGAAAGCTGCGGCGATTCCAGCTGCAACTCCACAACCAATTAGTAAAGTTCGGTCTTTATAACTTAATTTATATTTTTGTGCATAGTTTGAACCAAAAGCGGCTCCTGTAATTACAATTGGACTTTCTAAACCTGCAGAACCACCTAAACCAACCGTTAATGAGCTCGTTACAATTTGGGCGTACATTTGTTTTTTTGGAATAATACTCGCTTTTTTAGCAACTGCATATAAAATTTGCGAAGTCCCTTTTTGTATTGTTCCTCCTAAAACTCTTTTGATGACAAAAACGGTGAGCACAATACCAATTATAGGTAGAATACTATTAATGAAACCCAATTTTAAAATTCCGCTGACATAAGTTGCAAAAGAAAATACCCAATGCGCAAAAGTTTTCAGGACTATTACGGCAAATGCAGAGGAGATTCCAACCAAAACGGCAGATAAAAATATAAACTGTTTTGGAGTCAATATAGACTGTGCTACGGCAATTATTACTTCTAGTTTGGCTATTACTTTTTTGAACATGATACTTTTTAAGAGGGCTACAAAACTACTATTATTTTAATCCTAACACATATTTTTTAACGCTTCTTTTTTGCTTAATGGCTTTAAAGTATTGGTTTTTACAAATTCTTGAACATCTTCAGGATTTGATTTTGCATATTCCCGTAACGCCCAACCGATTGCTTTTTGAATAAAAAATTCTTTAGAATGCGAATGCTTTAAACATTCGGAAAATAATAAATCAGCACTGGTTTTTTGTTTGTACCCCAATTGAAATAAAATTGCACTTCGGCTCAACCACATATTCTCAAACCTTGAAAATCGTTCTATTACATTTTTGGTTTCTAATGGAAATTCCAAAAGATACTCACCTAAAATGTACTTCGCAATCGTATCAACACTGTCCCACCAAGAGTTATTCAGTATCAGTTTTTCAATCAGTTGAATGTCATCTTTTTTGTAATTTCCTTTGAGTTCTTTTATCAAAATTTCAATTGCACAATACTGAAATTCCCGTTGTGGTTTTGAATATAATTCTAAAACGATTCTCCTTGCGTCTGCGGAAACTTCTTCTTTGTTTTCTTTCCAGATTTCCTTGAAAATGCGTCTTCGTTCCTCCGTTTTTATTCCAAAAAACGGAAAGTTGTTCTTCATGTATTTTGCCATGGCAAAAGCATTTTCCGGATTTTTATTTGCTTCAAAAGCGTTTTCTAAGGCAAGTATAAAATTCATAAATAGTAAATTTCAATAGCAAAATTCAATTGCAATTTCAAAAAAAATTAAATTTCAAAAACGTAAACATAAATCAGAGCCCTAAATTTCTTTTCTCTTATCTCTATTTTCTCACATCTCCTCTAAAATCCAACTGCTTTATCGTCTCCTCTAAAATCAGCACCACCTTCGAGTTTTTTATTTGGTAGAACCAAAATGGCATCTACTTTTCCTATTACAGGTGTTGTTTTTTCATTGATAAGATATTCTTTAGATTTCAAAGTTTCAAAAGTTTTAGTGTCGAAAGTATTAGGTTCAAAAGTGATTAAATCCGGCAACCATTGGTGGTGAAAACGAGGTGCATTTACCGCTTCCTGCATACTCAAACGATACTCGTAAACATTTAATATCGTTTGCAATACCGATGTGATAATTGTAGAACCACCCGGAGAACCCACAACCATAAATAATTTTCCTTTTTTCTCCACAATTGTTGGAGTCATGGAACTCAACATTCTTTTTTGTGGTTCAATACTGTTGGCTTCATTTCCCACCAATCCAAACATATTGGGTTCACCTGGTTTGGCACTGAAATCATCCATTTCATTATTTAAGAAAAAGCCTAATTTATCACAATAATATTTAGAACCATACCCGTCGTTTAATGTTGTAGTTGATGAAACCGCATTGCCAAACTGATCTACAATTGAATAATGGGTAGTTTCTGTACTTTCATTATACGTTACTTTTCCTTCTTTAATATCCGATGATAAGGTGGCTTTTTCAAAACTGAAATTCGACATTCTTTGTTTCAAATAATCATCATCCATTAAGGCTTTCAAAGGGATTTTTACAAAATCCGGATCGCCCAGATAATAACTTCTGTCTGCATAGGCTCTTCTTTCGGCTTCTACAATAACTTGAATGGCTTCTGTTGAATTATGTCCCATTTTAGCCAAGTCGAAAGGGGCAATCATTTTGAATATTTCAGCGAGACATATTCCGCCACTGCTGGGTGGAGGCATCGAGATTATCTTTAAATCCTTGTAATCAAAATTGAGTGGCGTTCTCCATTTGGCTTCGTATTTTGCCAAATCTTCCAAAGTGATTATTGCTCCTTTTTCCTGAAGGTATTTGACTAATATTTTAGCTGTTTCTCCTTTATAAAATTCATCTCTGCCATTTTTTGAAATTCTTTTTAAGGTAGTTGCCAGCGCAGGATATTGAATGACATCATTTTCTTTGAAAGCAGTTGCAAATAATGTTTTATCGCCATTTACTTTTATGATTTTGTCTCGATACGCAGCTAATCTATCTTCTTGTTTTTTGGTAACAATAACCCCTTTTTCGGCTAATGCAATTACGGGTTTTAGAATTTCTTCAATCGGTAAGGAACCTAATTTTTCGTGAACTGCAAAAACACCTGCAATTGTTCCAGGAACCCCAATGGCAAGAGGAGATTCGGTACTTTTTCCTTTTATAACATTTCCTTTATCGTCAAGAAACATGTCTTTGGTAGCTGCCAATGGTGCTTTTTCTCGGTAATCTAATGAACCAATTTCACCGTTTGCTTTTCGATAGACCATAAAACCGCCACCTCCAAGGTTTCCTGCATATGGATAGGCTACAGCCAAAGCTAATTCGGTAGCAACCATCGCATCAAAAGCATTTCCGCCTTTTTTCATGATTTCAACCCCAATTTTGGAAGCTTCTTCCCTTGCGGAAACCACCATCGCCTGACTTGCAACTTCCCCAGTGGGCTGAATCATATTTTTTTGGGTTTTACAACCAATTGACAAAACACTCAATAGAATAATAATTTTTTTCATTCGAAATAGTATAAATTTAAAAACCAACGGCTTTGTTATCGCCTCTTTTGTCAGCGCCACCTTCCAGTTTTCCATTTGGTAATATCAAAATCGCGTCTACTTCACCAATGATTTCTTTGTTTTTTTCATTAATGATATATCCTTTTTTCTTTAAACCATTCAATAATTCTTTATCGAAAGAATTGGGTTCAAAAGTAATTTCATCAGGCATCCATTGATGGTGAAAACGAGGTGCATTTACCGCTTCTTGCATACTCATATCAAATTCATACACATTCAATATCGTTTGCAACACCGATGTGATAATGGTGGAACCTCCCGGGGTTCCTACAACCATGAAAAGTTTGTTGTCTTTTTCTACAATCGTTGGCGTCATGGAACTCAACATTCTTTTTCCCGGCGCAATGCTGTTAGCTTCACTTCCAGTAAGTCCATATAAGTTGGGAACTCCAGGTTTGGCGCTGAAATCGTCCATTTGATTATTTAAAAAGAAACCCAACTCGTCGCAATATATTTTGGAACCATAATTATCATTCAAAGTAGTCGTTGCCGAAACTGAATTTCCTTTTGAATCCACAATAGAATAATGCGTGGTTTGGTTGCTTTCGTATCCTTTAATTTTTCCATGTGCAATATCCGAAGATTTAGAAGCTTGATCGAATGAAAAATCATTCATCCTTTTTTCTAAATAAGATGGACTTAGTAATTCTTTTACTGGAAGTTTTACAAAATCAGGATCGCCTAAAAAGTAATTCCTGTCAGCATACGCTCGTCGTTCGGCTTCTGTAATTACCTGAATTGTTTTTACGCTGTTGTGTCCCATTTGCGAAAGGTTGAACGGCTCAATCATTTTCATGATTTGATTCAAACAAATTCCGCCACTGCTTGGTGGAGACATCGAAGTGATTTGTAAATTTTTATATTGAAAAGTAATTGGAGTTCGCCACTTGGCACTGTAACTGTTTAAATCTTCCAATGTTACATTTCCGCCTTTTTTAGCCAGAAAAGCAACTAACTTTTGAGCAGTTTCTCCTTTGTAAAATTCATCCCGACCGTTTTCCGAAATCCGTTTTAATGTTGCTGCTAGTGCAGTATATTTTATGGTATCATTTTCTTTATATGCTTTGGAAAACAAACTATTCTTACCATTACTTTTTATAAAGGAAGCTCTATAATAAGCCAAACTTTCAGCTTGAAATTTAGTGACAATAACACCTCTTTCGGCCAAAGCAATTACAGGTTCCAGAATTTCACTTATGGGTAAAGACCCATATTTTTTGTGGACTTCAAATATTCCGGCAATCGTACCCGGAATTCCCGATGCCAAAGCCGTTGCAGTGCTTTTTCCTTCAATTACATTTCCTTTTTCGTCAAGAAACATATCTTTTGTGGCTGCTAAAGGTGCTTTTTCTCTATAATCTATAGCTCCAGTTTCTCCATTGGCTTTTCTGAAAACCATGAAACCTCCACCACCAATATTTCCTGCCTGTGGATGTGAAACCGCTAATGCCAGTTCTGTTGCAACCATCGCGTCAAAAGCGTTTCCACCTTTTTTCATGATTTCCACTCCAATTTGCGAAGCTTCTTCACGAGCGGAGACTACCATAGCTTTTGAAGTTACTAAACCAGTTGGTTCTACCGTTTTTTCATTCGATTTGCAACCTAAAACGGCAAAGGCAAGTAGGAAAATTATTTTTTTCATTGTACAATATATTTAGGGTATTGTTTTGGTTGTTTTTAATAAGTAATGCTACAAATGGTCTAACCACATAGAGACATAGAATTTTATTTTGTGTATTAAAGAAGCTTCGCTTAGAAATAAATTTCATAGACGAATTTAATTATTCTTTTGGTAAAGTTTTATAAAATTCATTAACAAAGGTCTTTTGTCCTTCTTTGAAAATATTATAACAGTTAAAATTTATCAAAACACCTTTTGGTGATTTTAATAATTTCATATGATTCAAAAGTTTTGCTTCAAAAGCAGGATGCATTTCTGATACTGCTTTGAACTCAATAACAATTAAGTTTTCAACTAACAAATCACATCTAAAATCAGATTCCATGATTTTGCCTTTGTAAATGACAGGTATTTTAAGCTCTGATATAAAATTAATATTCGCACCCGTAATTCCTCTTTCATGCATTGGTGATAGACACTTTCTAATAAACCCCTACCCATGATTTTATGGACTTCTATTGCTGCCCCAATAATTTGAAAGCTTAATTCATTTAGATATTTTTGTGTAGTCATCTTTTAGCCATTTCGAATTATTAATGTTCTTAGAGCGTTATTGTTTTAATTAAAATATTGTCTTTGAAATATTACTATGTTTAAAAATTATTTTCTAATCTTTTATTGTAATAAAAAAACCTATGTTTCTATGTGGTAAAAAAAATTAACCAATTCTTTTTTGTGTTGCAAAAACGTTCAATTCTTGAAAGAAATTGGTGAATTCCTCTTCAAATTTTGAATAAAATTCAGAAAGTTCATTAGTAGCAAATCGCATTTTAGATTCGTTTTTGGTGCGTTGGTCCATTTGCGTTAAAATCCGATGGATTCCTTCAATCGTTTGATAACTCACCAACCAATTGTGTTCAATCATATAAGGCATCATTCCCTTAGTTCTCTCCGAAAGAATACTGTGATTGTCGTGCAAAGATTGGTAAAAGCGTGCTACAAATTCTTCTAATTTTTCATTGGAATACGTATTCCAGTTTTTAGCTAAAAAATGATCATAGAAAACATCTACAATTACACCTGCATAATGGTGGTATTTCTCATGTAGTTTTTTGGTGCTTTGCCTAAAAATGGGGTGTGCATCAGTAAAAGTGTCAATGGCACGATGCAGAATAATTCCTTTCTGAATTTCTAAAGGATAACTTTCAAAATGCTTCCCCCGAATTCCATCAGCCATAAAATTGCCAATTTTGATTAAATCATTGTCACCGGAAAGATAGATGTGTGCTAGAAAATTCATTCGCCTAATTTAGGAATTTAAATGATGAATTTTGAATTCTTATTGACTTTTATAAACCGTCAATTATTATATTTGTGAGCAATTTAAAATTTATAATTCAAAAATTAAAATAATAATCAATGACTTTAATAAAATCAATATCGGGAATTCGTGGAACAATAGGAGGTAAAGTAGGTGATAATCTGACGCCTGTTGATGCCGTTAAATTTGCTTCGGCTTATGGAACTTGGTTGAAAAAATATATTGGTAAAGAAAAAATTACTGTTGTTGTAGGCCGTGATGCCCGTATTTCAGGACCAATGATTCACAATTTGGTAGTAAATACTTTAATTGGTTTAGGAATTGACGTGATTGATTTAGGGCTTTCAACAACACCAACTGTTGAAGTTGCTGTTCCTTTAGAAAAAGCCGAAGGAGGAATTATCCTGACCGCCTCTCACAATCCAAAACAATGGAATGCCTTGAAATTATTGAATGAAAAAGGAGAATTCTTAAACGGAGAAGAAGGCTTGAAAATTCTAGAAATTGCTGAAGCCGAAGCTTTTGATTTCTCGGATGTGGATGATTTAGGAGCCATTATGATTAACGATGCTTACATGGATATCCATATTGATGAAGTATTGAATTTGCCTTTGGTAGATGTTGATGCTGTAAAAGCTGCTAAATTTAAAGTGGTAGTGGATGGTGTAAACTCTTCGGGAGGAATTATTATCCCAAGATTATTGGAATTAATGGGCGTTGAAGTGGTCGAATTATACTGTGAACCTAATGGCCATTTTCCTCATAATCCAGAACCGTTGAAAGAACATTTGACTGATATATCCGAATTGGTTGTCAAAGAAAAAGCCGATTTAGGAATTGTCGTTGATCCTGATGTGGATCGTTTGGCTTTCATTTGCGAAGATGGTGAAATGTTTGGTGAAGAATACACTTTGGTGGCTTGCGCCGATTATGTATTGAGTAAAACGCCAGGAAATACGGTATCGAATATGTCTTCTTCCCGTGCGTTGCGTGATGTGACTAATTTGCATAACGGAAGTTATGAAGCAAGTGCCGTGGGCGAGGTTAACGTGGTAGAATTAATGAAAAAAAATAACGCAGTAATAGGAGGAGAAGGAAACGGCGGAATCATTTATCCGGAGCTGCATTACGGTCGTGATAGTTTGGTAGGAGTGGCTTTGTTTTTAACGCATTTGGCTAATAAAAAAATGACGGTTTCTGCTTTACGGGCTTCGTATCCGGAATATTACATGAGCAAAAACAAAATCGAATTGACACCACAAATTGATGTGGATGCTATTCTTGTTGCGATGACGGAAAAATACAAAAATGAAGATATTACAACTATAGATGGTGTGAAGATTGATTTTGCTGAAAACTGGGTTCACTTGAGAAAATCGAATACGGAGCCAATCATTCGTATTTATACGGAAGCGGCTTCACAAGAAAAAGCAGATGCTTTGGCACTTAGAATCATTGATGAAATAAAAGCAGTGGCTGGAATATAATTCCGCATTTTATATAAAAGAACCCTTTCAAAATAGCATTTGAAAGGGTTTTTTCGTTTGAGATATGATAGTCTGACTTTTCGTTTAAATTATTGAAGACAATAATATTAATCCAAAAGACGTTAGTTTTCGTAAATGAATAAGAACATATAATTTATGTTATAGTAAGATAGTATCAATACTCCTAATTTAAAAAAACTTTGAAAAAAATATTTTCATTACTTGCGATTGTTTTGTTCCTCTCAGTAGTATCCTGTTCAAAAGAAGATGATCCCATAGATAATCCGATTGCAGTAAATCCTATAACTAACAAACAACCAACAGGAAGTTCTGCTAACGATTTATTATCGGATAAAAAGTTTAAGAGCATGGTTATTGAAGTAGTGTATGTAACCGGTTTTGAGCCAAGCAATACTGCTATAAATAATTTTGTAAACTTTCTTACATCCCGAACATACAAACCTAATGGCATTAGTGTTATAAAACGTTCTATACCATCTCCGGGGAATTCACCTTATACTAATGAAGAAATTGTAAGTATTGAAGATGCGAACAGAACTAAATACAATAATACTGATGAAATAGTGGTTTGGGCATTTTTTGCAGATGGAAAATCTTCAAAAGACACTGATACGTCAGTTATTCTGGGAACGGCTTACAGAAACACTTCTTTTGTTATTTATGAACAAACGCTTCTAGCTTTAAGCGACAGTCCATTTGAACCTAACAGAAGTTTATTAGAAACAACAGTAATCACTCATGAGTTCGGGCACATATTAGGATTGACTAATCTTGGCACAGCTTTGCAAAGCAATCACGAAGACACAGAACATCCAAAACATTGTATTGAAAAAACGTGTTTGATGTATTGGTCATCTGAAATTGGAGGCGGTATTGGAAACATGGTTTCAAGCGGTGCAGCTCCACAATTAGACGCGCAATGTATTGCGGACCTTCGGGCTAATGGAGGAAAATAATTATTTTGAAGAAGAACTTTGGCGCAAAGCTAAGTTTTGCAAGTAGAAAAAATATAAAATTAAAAATCTCCAAAATCATTTGAGTTTGGAGATTTTTTTGTGATTTAACTATTTTTAATATTAAACATAAAACGTGAAAGTAGCAGTTTTAATTCAAATTATTATTTTAGAATCAGGCGTTTATTTACTTTTATTTAAACCAAAAACTAGCATTTTTTATCAAGTAATTTATTGCTTTTAAGTACTACACGAATTAGATAAATTAATAGAGAACAGACTATTTTTTTAAGAGTACCGCTTTATTGTATTCATAATTCATCTTGGCAATTGATAGCACCGATATGTCCTGCGGGCATTCCACTTCGCAAGCTTCCGTGTTCGAGCAACTTCCAAAACCTTCCGCATCCATCTGGCGAACCATCGCAATGACTCTTTTCGAGGCTTCTAATTGTCCTTGTGGCAATAAAGAAAGATGTGTCACTTTGGCACTGGTAAACAAGGCCGCACTTGAATTTTTGCAAGTCGCTACACAAGCACCGCAACCTATGCATGCGGCAGCATCAAAAGCGGCTTCGCTATGTTCATAGGTAATGGGAATGCTATTGGCTTCCGGCGCTTGTCCAGTTCCTGCGTTAATGTACCCACCCGAAGTAATGATGGCATCAAAAGATTTTCTGTTAATTTTGAGATCTCTCAATATAGGAAATGCAGCAGCCCTAAAAGGTTCTATATAAATGGTATCACCATCTTTGAAACTTCGCATATGCAGCTGGCAGGTGGTGGTATGTTTTAGCGGACCGTGTGCTCTTCCGTTTATCATAATACCGCATTGCCCGCAAATACCTTCCCGGCAGTCATGGTCAAATTCGATAACTCGTTCCCCAAGCTGAATGAGCGATTCATTTAAAAGATCCAGCATTTCTAAGAAAGACATCTGTTCGGATATGCCGTCAATCTCATAATTTACCATTTCTCCTTTTGAAGAAGCATTTAGTTGGCGCCATATTTTTAAAAACAGTTTCATATATACTTTTTTAGGTTCAAATTATTTATAGCTTCTAACTGCAAGTTCCACAGATTCAAACGTAAGAGGCTCTTTATGAAGTTCAGGAGGCAGTTTTTCACCTTTCCACTCCCAGGCAGAAACATAACAGAAATCACTATCATTCCGTACTGCTTCACCTTCTGTGGTCTGGTATTCTTCTCGGAAATGCGCTCCGCAGGATTCTTCTCTTTGCAGGGCATCGTGACACATCAGTTCAGCCAATTCGATGTAATCCGCCACGCGACCGGCTTTTTCTAATTCGCTGTTTAGCGTGTCATCGCCAGTTATCAGAAGATCTTTTTCGAATGATTCTTTAAGTAATTTTAAAGAAACAATTGCCTCTTCCAGATTTTCTTTACTTCTTGACAATCCACATTTCTCATAAAGTAGCTTCCCTGTTTTTTTATGAAAATAATCCGCTGATAATTTCCCTTTGGTATTCAAGAAACGGTCCAGTTGTCTTTGGGCGGCTGTTTCTGCTTCCGCAAAAGCGGGGTGATCCGTTGTAATTTTGTCTGTTTTTAATTCACCCGAAAGATAATTTGGAATCGTGTAAGGTGCTATAAAGTAACCATCAACGCAGGCCTGTAGCAAGGAATTAGCTCCAAGTCTATTTGCGCCATGATCCGAAAAATTAGCTTCTCCAAGTGCGAATAGTCCGGGAATGGTTGTCATCAATTCATAATCGACCCAAAGTCCACCCATAGTAAAATGTGCTGCCGGAGAAATCAGCATTGGTTCTTTGTAAGCATCGATTCCGTTGATTTTTTCATACATCGAAAACAGATTGCTATATTTAGCTTTAATTTTTTCAACGCCTTGAGCAATAATAGCTTTTGAAAAATCGAGATACACTGCATTTTTCATTGCGCCTGCGCCAAAGCCGGCATCGATCCGTTCTTTTGCTGCACGCGAAGAAATATCTCTCGGTGCAAGATTTCCAAAAGCAGGATAGCGACGCTCCAGATAATAGTCACGCTCTTCTTCCGGAATGGAATTGGGTAATCTGTCATCACCCACTTTTTTCGATACCCAGATGCGTCCGTCATTTCGAAGAGATTCTGACATCAAGGTTAGTTTAGACTGATTTTCACCGTGCTGAGGAAGACAAGTAGGATGGAACTGAATCCAACTTACTCCGGCCATGTAAGCGCCTTTTTTATGTGCACGCCAGATAGCTGATCCATTGCAACCCATAGCTAGTGTAGAAAGATAGTAGACTTTACCATAGCCTCCTGTAGCCAGTACTACCGCATCTGCTTCATGGCGTTCCAGAGTTCCTGTCTCTAAATTTCTAGCGATAATTCCCTTTGCTTTTCCATCAATAACGACTAATTCCACCATTTCATGACGAGTGTGCATCGTTACTTTTCCTGTGTTAACCTGACGCAAAAGAGATTGGTAGGCACCCAATAAAAGTTGTTGCCCCGTTTGCCCGCGAGCATAAAAAGTACGCGATACCTGAACACCTCCAAAAGACCTATTGTTCAGATAGCCGCCGTATTCTCTGGCAAAGGGAACACCTTGGGCTACCGCATGGTCAATAAGAGAAGCGGAACATTCAGCAAGACGGTAAACATTAGCTTCTCGAGATCGGAAATCGCCTCCTTTTATCGTGTCATAAAACATTCTAAAAGTACTGTCGCCATCATTTTTGTAATTTTTGGAAGCGTTAACTCCACCTTGTGCTGCCACAGAATGGGCGCGTCTTGGAGAATCTTGGAAACAAAACGACTTAATATTGTACCCTTGTTCCGCAAGCGAAGCAGCGCAAGAAGATCCGGCGAGTCCCGTTCCCACTACGATAACGCTGAGCTTGTTTCTGTTGGCTGGATTTACCAATTTTGCCTTTGCTTTATAATTATTCCATTTATCAGCAAGCGGTCCGTCCGGTATTTTCGAATCTATCTTTTTCATATTATTTAAAATAAATATAAAGTGGTATTGCCATAAAACCTCCGGTGATGGCGAGGGTGTAAAACCATCCTATTATTTTTACTGCTTTTGCATACTTTGGATGATACAACCCTAGTGTTCGGGATGCACTAAAAAAACCATGCAATAGATGAAAGCCTAATGCCAAGAAGGATATTTCATAAATTATAACATACCATGCTTGAGAAAAGGAACTTACAACAATCTCATACAAATCTTTGTTACCATTCGCATCCACAGGCAATGCAGTAAACTTGTAGGTGTACCAATAATCCTTGAAATGAACGATGAGGAACAATAGGAGGAACAATAGGAGGATGGTACCCAGAATTCCCATATTTCTGCTGTTCCATGCGCTGACAAAATTTCTCTTATCATATTGGTAGCTTTTTCCGTTGGAGGTATTATTTTTTACAGCAATTATCAAAGCATATACGGCATGACCACTAAGCGAAGCATATAATATCCAAGAAATTATCTTGATCAATACATTAACTGAAAGCATGTGCGAATACCAGTTGAACTGTTCTCTTGCAACGTCTTCGGGCAACAATAACTGCAGGTTTCCAAGCAGGTGAATCACTAGAAAAAAGCAAAGGAAAAGTCCCGTTGAAGCCATGATTAGCTTGTTATTTAACGTGTTTTTCATAGGATCAATAAATTTTCGAATTCATGTTTAAGGACTTTATTATTTACCAAAGCCCAATTGCTTTCCACCAAAGCCCGCCAGCTACAAACCATACGAGAAGAAATAAAATGCTCATAAAAAAACCTTGTTTCCACCAGTCTTTTAGATCTACATAAGTGCTACCAAAGAAAATAGGAGCAGGACCATGACCATAATGGGTAAGCGATCCCATCAGCGAAGCACAGGCTCCTAGGAATATTGCTAGCATTGTGCCCGGGATACCCACTGCGATACCCACCGCTAGAAACACAGAATACATAGCGGCAACTTGTGCTGTTGCACTGGCAAACATATAATGACAGTAAGAATACACGATTATAATCAAAGGAAAAGCTACTTTCCAGCTAAGTTGTGACAGTTCATCGCCAACCAATTTCCCGAACCAACCTATCAAACCTAACGAATTTAAGTACGATCCCATCATTACCAGAGAAGAGAACCAAACGATAGTATCCCAAGCTCCTTTTTCTGATTTGACATCTTCCCAAGTCAATACGCCGCTCAACAACAGAATGCATAGTCCGATAAGCGCTGCGGTTGTTGCATCGATTGCAAATAAGTTCCCGAATATCCATAGTACTAATAATATGATGAAAGTGGCTACCATCAACCATTCTTTTAAAGAAACCGGTCCCATTTCCTTAAGCTGTTTTGCCGCTATTGCCGGAGCTTCTTTGGTCTCTTTTAATTCAGGTGGATAGGATTTGTACAGAAATAAAGGAATCAGCAAGAAACAGATTAGCCCAGGAACCGATGCCGCAAGTGCCCAGCTTCCCCAAGTGATTTCTACTCCTAAATCGGCAGCAAATTTTTGCGCCATCGGATTGCTCGCGGTAGCTGTTAAGAATAACACAGAAGTAATCATGTTGGCATTGTAGCTGCTAAGAGTAAGGAATGCCCCAATTTTCCTATGCGTTTCTGGTTTCTCAGCATACGATCCCATGTTTGTGGCAATTGATTTCATGATGGGATAAATGACTCCTCCAGCTCTGGCTGTGTTACTCGGAATGGCTGGTGCGAGTATAAGGTCAGCCGTATTCAATCCATAGGCAAGACCCAGCGGGCTTTTGCCAAATATTTTGATAAAGTTGTATGCTATTCTAGTTCCAAGGCCGGTTATAATAAATCCCCTTGCGATAAAAAATGCAAGACCAATCAACCAGATGGTAGAATTTCCAAAACCGCTCAAGGCATTAACTATAGATTTTGTAGGATCTCCAGGAGCCAAAACCTGTGTAACTGCGCAGAGTGTAATTCCAATAATAGCCATCGTTCCCATAGAAGCCGCTTTTGAAATGATTCCAACAATGGTTGCCACAAAGATCGCGAGGAGATGCCAGGCATTTGGCTGGACGCCTTCTGGAGCTGGAATGAACCAGATAGCTAGTCCTATAACGCAGGTAATTAGACCTGATTTGAAATTGATTTCTTTCATAATAATTGTTTTTAGAATCTTACCTGTAATTGTACGTAGGAAAGGCTGTGTGTATTTGTTGTTGTTAAGGGAATATCTTTGTTGTAAATGTCTAAAGAAACACCCATTTGAAGTGCGGCATAAAAATCATCTGCAAAAATCAGCGATAGATTGGGAATAATAGTCTGTCTGATATTACTGTCTAATTTGTAATTTTCATCAAAATATTCATATCGAGAAGAGAACTCAATTGCTCTTAGCCGTCGGTTCTGGCAATTGTATCGTAAAGTGGGCAGCAAATAAAAACCATGCATTTTGAATTGGTCAAGAGCAGGTTTTACTATTTGGTTTTCATCGGCTTTGCTGGCACTGTAAGCTAAAAAGTTCGTTCCTATCTTTCCTTCCGCCATGATTAAAAGTTGCCATTTATCTGAAAAATCAAATTTACCCGTTAGGTCTGCACCATATGCGTTGCCAATACCGCTTTCGCCAAAGCTACCTCTGGAAACATTGGCTCCTAAAGTCAGACTCTTATTAAAATCAGTCTCCAGTCTCAAATAGGTGTTTTTAGAATTATTGTCATCTGTTTTTTGGTTTTTGTTATTTCCATTGTAAGCTCCCGCATAATACCTCAAGCTCCCGTCAGGAACTATTTTTCCAAAAATAGAAAGTCCCACTTGGAAACTCTGCCATCCATTTTTCCCAAATGCATAATACTGGTTCGAAAAATCAAGTGTGCGTATAATATCTACAGGAACAGCATCTTCAATACCGAAAAAAGGGCGAAATTGTCCTGCCTGAAGGCTGAAGTATTTGCTAACGGTATACTTTATATAGGCATTTTCAAGCACCTTGTTAGAAGGATTATCATTAAATTCGGCAAAATTAGCTAGAACGTTTGCTGAAAAATGATCGTTGATATCAGCTTTTAGCATTACTCTTGCTCGTTTCAGCATAAAAGTATTGGTAATGCCATTTGTTGCCTCGGGATCGAAATTCTTTCCATTCACATCAGAATCCTTATTTAATGAAAAGACATATCGAGTTTGAAGTACGCCAGCAAAACTCAATTTTCTCTTGTAAGCCGAATAGTTTTTGATCGTATCCGTTGAGGAAGTGCGGTCTTTTTGTTGCGCTTTCATTGGAAGAATTATAAAAAGGCTCAAAAAAGTCAGCAAGATAATTGTATTCCTTTGTGCAGATATGGGGCAGCTTAAAATTTTATTAAACATATTTTTTATTGCTTTAGTGTAAATATAGTACAAATGACTGACTTAACTTTTGATGCGAGTATGACAATTATCATATCGTTCCGGATAATACCGTTATGGGTTTTATCAGGCAAGTTTTATAATATATTTTCTTCTAGATTGAATTTTTTATTATTGATTCATAAGACTATAGTTTTGCTATACATGTAGCAAATAGAAAAGCAATATTTATGATATAATACGATCCTTTATAAATTAAATATCAAAGATCTTTTCTAATTTCTGCTTTTTAAGCGTAAATAAGCAATAGTTGTTATTCCAACAATAAAACGAATCAAAATTGCACTTTTTCAGCTATTTTACATTTGGGTCTTGTTTACGATATTTATTTAAAAATATTAGTCTTAACAAAATTGAAAATGACTATTTGGTAAAAATTAATATGTTTTAACTCAAATTAGACATACAATGATTACAAAAGAAGCGCCAATACAATTAGAGCCATACCATCCCTGGGAATTTCGCCTTAGACAAATGAGGAGATTGTAAGTATTGAAGATGCGAATAGAACAAAATTTAACAATGCTGATGAAATAGCAGTTTGGGCCTTTTTTGCAGATGGAAAATCTTCGAAGGATACGGATACCTCTGTTATTCTGGGAACGGCTTATAGAAATACTTCTTTTGTTATTAATGAACAAACGTTTCAAGTTTTAAGTGACAGCCTATTTGAACCCAACAGAAGTTTATTAGAAACAACAGTGATCACTCATGAGTTAGAGCACATACTAGGATTAACTAATCCTGGCAAAGCTTTGCAAAGCAATCAACAAGATGCAGAACATCCAAAACATTGTATTGAAAAAACGTGTTTGATGTATTGGTCATCTGAAATAGGAGAAGGAATTGGGAATATGGTTTCAGGTGGTTCAGCTCCACAGTTAGATGCGCAGTGTATTGCTGACCTTCAGGTTAATGGAGGAAAATAAAAGTAATATTATATAATAGATTTATTCTTTAATAAGAATGCCCAAGTAGATTTCTTGGGCATTTTTTATGTTTTACTAAAGAGAATTAACCTATTATTAGAAAGAGACTTTGTAAATTATTCCAGCGGTGAATCCCCGAGTTAGTCCATCTGGGCGAACCTCTCGAACTAAAAATGGTGTGGCCAGAGATAATTCGATGCTGTTTTTAGTGTTAATGGCATACGCGCCAATTATGTTTCCGTTAATGGTCAATCCATCAGAGTTTTTTATAGTTTCTCTTTGTCCAAAAGCATTCTCGAAACTATCTTCTCCTAAATGATAAATAAATAAAACATTGGGTTTAAAAATGAATTTTTTAGTGGCGGTTTGAAACGTATATGTGGCTCTAAACAAAGCATCTGATTTTCTTTCGAATAAATTAGTGGAAGGAAAATCATCTGTATTTGAGAACTCCCTAAAGTAAGAATTCTTGTTGTTATTGAAAACTGGAATTTGGATAGCAGTATTAAAATCCCATTTTTTATAGTTAAGATTCAATCCTGCAATTAAATCAAATGTTCCCAAACTGGATTGGTAATCCAAAGGAAGTGAAAACTCATTTATTTTAAGATTTGAACTCGTAAAAGGGATTTTGAAACCTAAAAGTGAACTCCATTGTGTATGCGATTTTGGTTTCCAATTGTAATTCCCTATCAAAAAAGCATCACCAAAAGCGCCTCGCTGACCAAAGCTTCCACTGGCAACGGAATATGTAATTTTAGAACTTAATGATAATCTTTCGTTTATAGTTCTGGTGTAAGTTAGGTACGGTGAGATATAAGTAACATCAGCTTCGCCTGTACCAAAAATAGCTCCTGCTTCAATTCCATTTTTTGATTCTTTATCTGTAGTTTGGAAACTATTTCCAATGGAACAAATTCCAGCATCGCTACATCCTTGTGCAAAGGAATTAGAGAACATTCCGATAGCGATTATTAGCAGTAGTTTTTTCATAAATTAGGTTTTAATTTTGAGATAATTGTGCCACTGCAAATAGATGACTGTATTGTTGGCAATGAATTAGTACATATTTATAGTCAGAAACATTGACTTGGGTTGGAATTGAGTACACAGTAGAAGATGTTAAATTGCCCAGATTCACAAATTCTAGAGGGGTGTCATTTTTTGAAAGGTATACTTTAAGATCGGGCCCGCTTGATACACTAAAATCTTCTAATCGAACTTCGCTTTGATTTCCGTTTAAATAAATTTTGGCAGAACCGGTTACCTTAATTCCTGAGGTTGGCGTGAAATTACCGGTGGCAAGAGGAGGAGTATTTTCAGGGATTGGTGAAGTTAACTCAACATCACGGGTCAAATCGCCTTCAACTTCACATGAAATTAAAAGCAAGAGTAGAGGCAGTATAAAAATAATTCTTTTCATGGTAAACCTTTTTTAAATTCGCAAATCAAATATAAAAAGAATCAAGATTACTGTTTGTCGGCTACTTTACATTTGAATCATGTTTATAGATTTATTTGATATCAGTATTAACAAAAATTGAAAATGACTATTTAGTAAAAATCAATATCTTTGAACTCAAATTAGACATACAATGATTACCAAAGAAGCGCCAACACAATTAGAGCAATACTTTCAACAGTTTCGCGATAACATAATCGGAATAGATCAAGGGTTTGAATCTCCTTACGGACGAAAACAAATTATTTATACGGATTGGACGGCGAGTGGTCGTTTGTATCGTCCTATTGAAGAAAAATTAATGAATCAATTTGGTCCTTTTGTGGCCAATACGCACACAGAAACCACTGTTTCAGGAACTGCCATGACTAAAGCGTATCATCAGGCGCGTCACATTATCAAACATCATGTCAATGCCAGTACTGATGATGTTTTGATTACCGATGGAACCGGAATGACAGGTGTTGTCAATAAATTCCAACGAATCTTGGGTTTAAAAGTACCCGAAAATTTAAAAAATTTCATCACTATTCCAGCCGAAAAGAAACCAATTGTTTTTATTTCTCACATGGAACATCATTCCAATCAAACGTCATGGTTGGAAACAATTGCTGATGTTGAAGTTATTCCTTCAACGGAAGATGGATTGTTTAGCATAGAAAATCTGGAACTATTATTAGAAAAATATAAAGAACGACCTTTTAAAATAGCTTCTATTACCTCGTGTTCAAATGTAACGGGAATCAGAACGCCGTATCATAAAGTGGCAAAAATAATGCATCAACATAACGGACTTTGTTTCGTGGATTTTGCTTGTTCAGGACCTTACGTGAAAATCGATATGCATCCTGAAGATGCTGAAAGTTATTTGGATGCCATTTTCTTTTCGCCTCATAAATTCCTGGGCGGACCCGGAACTTGCGGAGTTTTGGTCTTTAATAAAAAATTATACCAAAATTTAGTTCCTGATAATCCTGGTGGAGGAACAGTAAGTTGGACGAATCCTTGGGGAGAACACAAATACATCGATAATATTGAAGATAGGGAAGATGGTGGTACTCCGGGTTTTCTTCAGGTCATAAAAACCGCATTGGCTATTCAGTTGAAAGAGCAAATGGGGATTGAAAATATCTTAAAAAGAGAGCACGAAATCGTAGATTATATTTTCTCTGAATTAGGGAATGTTTCCAATATTAAAATTCTTGCAGGACAGCATCATGATAGGCTAGGAGTGATTTCTTTCTTTGTGGAAGATTTACATTTCAACTTGGGTGTGAAATTACTGAATGATAAATTCGGAATTCAAACTCGTGGCGGTTGTAGTTGCGCCGGAACCTACGGACACTTTTTATTACATGTAGATCAGGAAACTTCTCATAAATTGATTGACGAAATTACACTTGGAGATTTAATCAGAAAACCAGGTTGGATCAGGATGTCTATTCATCCAACAACTACAAATGCTGAAATTGAATTTGTTTGTAACGGAATAAAAACATTGGCCGAAAACCATAAAACTTGGGCTTTGGATTATAATTATAATTCGGCTACAAATGAGTTCGTGAATAAGAACGCTCAACCTCTAGAAGATGAATTGGTAAAAAACTGGTTCTCATTATAAGAAAGATGAGGTTTTGATAATATAAAATAATCACTTAGTCAAAAGCGTATGTTTTTGAATAAGTGATTATTTTTTTTTTAGAATAATGTCATTTAGGAATGTGACGGAAAACTGCGATTAAATACTATCTTCTATGTTTCCATCTTTTGTGCGTCCAGAAATAATATTCAGGTGCTTCCCGGATTTGTTTTTCAACTTCTTTTATATAGGCACTCGTAATTCCAAAATTAGGAATCGAGTTAGGATTGTCACTAATTGGGATTATAGTAAGTTCATAATATCCTCTTTTTACCTTTTTGACTTGTGCAAAAACTACGGTCATATCGTATTTTTTGGCTAACATTTCAGGTCCGGTATGCACAGGAACTTCAACGCCCATAAAGCTTTCCCAATGAAATATTCGATCTGCTTTTGGGGATTGATCACTGGCGAGGCCATACACACAATGAATACCATTTTTTTGATTATCGGAAATTAAAGGAATTGTTTTACTAGTTGGTACTAATTCCGTGTTGTATTTAGATCGAATATCTCTTACGAGTTTATCAAAATATTTATTAGCTAATTTTTTATAAACTGCTACTCCTCGGAAAGATATTTTTTGGTTCAGTGTAATCAGCCATTCCCAACTTGCATAGTGGGAGGCGATAAGCATAATGCTTTTTCCTTTTTCTTCATATTCTTTGATGACTTCCAGATTTGTGATTGTGAATCTTTTGTTCATTTCTTCCGATGAAATAGTCATGGTTTTTATCATTTCCATAAACATATCGCATAAATGATGGTATGATTTTTTTTCGATAATAAGACGTTCTTCATCTTTAAGATGCGGCAAAGCAAGAGCTAGATTTGCACGAACTATTTTTTTTCGATATCCAATAATATGGTAAACTAAAAAATAAACTCCATCTGACAGTCCATAAAAAACACGGAATGGTAGTATAGAAACAATCCAAAGAAAGGGGTAAGCAATAATAAAAATAAGGAATTGCATGCAGAATTTTTTATGCAAATATAAGTCAAAAATGTAGACTGATATAAATTTTGACAGCTTACTGCATCCGTATTTGAGAATGACTATCTTTACAATTCACAATAAATATACTTTATGAATACCGTTTTAATTGCAATAATTGTAGTAAATGTTTTAATTAGTTACAAAGGTTTTAATGACCTTTCTTTTTTTAGAAAATACGAATTCCATATTGGAAGTATTCGTTCAGGAGAACAAATCAGAATGTTATCGTCAGGTTTTCTGCATGCTGACATGACGCACTTGATTTTTAATATGTTGACACTTTGGTTTTTTGCTCCGGTCGTTATTAGTTATTTAGGTGATTTTTCGTTTTTACTGGTTTATTTTGGAAGTTTGATTTTTGGAAGTTTGTTGACGATGGTTTTTCATAAAAATGACTACGGCTATCGGGCAGTAGGTGCTTCTGGAGCCGTAACGGGAGTTTTATATTCGGCAATATTGCTGCAACCTGATATGATGCTGGGAATCTTTTTTATTATTCCAATGCCTGCTTACATTTTTGGAATCCTTTATTTGCTGTATTCCATTTACGGAATGAAAGCAAAGAATGATAATATTGGTCATACGGCGCATTTTGGGGGCGCTGTAGGAGGTTATTTGATTACTTTGCTAAAGGAACCTACTTTATTAGTAGATCATACTTTGATGGTCATATTATTGGCTATTCCAATAGTCATTCTTTTCGTGATGGAAAAAATGGGAAAACTTTAATGGCACAACTTTTGAAAAGGAATTAGTACAAACAATTAAATTATATAAAAATGAAAAAAGCACTATTGATTCTGTCTATTCTATTTGTTTCCATGTCTTATGGACAAGAAGTGAAGCAAATTCCTCAAATAAATGTAAACGGAGAAGGTAAAGTAAAGGTTGTTCCGGATCAAGCTACTATTGCGGTAACTGTTGAAACAAAAGGAAATAATGCTAAAGATGTAAAAAAACAAAATGATGAAAAGATTGAGGCTGTTATAAAATTTATCAAAAAAATGAATTTGGCACCGGCAGATTATAAAACGCAACGCGTTGCATTGAATCCGCAATACGATTACGAAAAAAAGAAGCACAGCTACAACGCTACTCAAACCATTGAAATTTTATTAAGAGATTTATCAAAATATGATGAATTGATGGAAGGCTTGGTTAATGAAGGAATTAATAGAATTGATGCCGTTACGTTCCAATCTTCGAAATTAGCACAATATCAATCGGAGGCTAGAAAATTAGCGATGAAAGAGGCAAAATTAAAAGCAGAAGATTATGTGTCAGTATTGGGACAAAAAGTGGGTCGTGCGATGACCATATCTGACAATTCACAAACGTATTATCCACAGCCAATGTATGCAGCGATGAAAACAATGGAAAGAAGTGATGCCAGTGAACCAAGAGAAACGCTTGCGGTAGGAGAAATCAATATTACAGCTAATGTTACAGTAAGTTTTATCTTAGAGTAAAGAAGCTAAAAATTGTATTTAAAAAAAATCCATCTCAGATAAAATGAGATGGATTTTTTTTTGAATACACTAAATATAAAATGATGAAAGTATCAATTAGTGTGAATAAAAAAACTCTTCAATTTCTTGAAGAGTTTTAGTGGGGAGAGCAGTCCCGAAGCTTCGGGAGAACCTGCTAAATTGTTTGCAAAAAAAACTCTTCAATTGCTTGAAGAGTTTTAGTGGGGAGAGCAGGATTCGAACCTGCGAAGTTTGCACAGCAGATTTACAGTCTGCCCTCGTTGGCCGCTTGAGTATCTCCCCAAGACTTAACAAGCATTGCTTGTTGTGCTAACCGGGTGCAAATATAAAAACTGTTTTGATGTTTCCAAACTAAATTTGCACTTAATTTTACTATTATTTTTAATGCCTTGGTATTGAATAAAATAAAAAAATCTCCACTAGGGAGATTTTTTTATTTTGTATCGAAGTACGTCTTTATTTTGCCAAAAGTTCTAAAATTTTAGCTCTAAGCGCTTCACCTCGTAAATCTTTTGCGACTACATTTCCTGAAGCATCAAGAATAAAAGTTGCCGGAATAGATTCTACTTTATACTGTGCTGCAATTGGCTCATCCCAAAATTTTAAATTTGAAACCTGATTCCAAGTCAATTTATCCTTTGCAATAGCATCTTTCCAGGCTTTAGCATCTTTGTCTAAAGATACTCCAATAATGTTAAGACCTTTTCCGTGTAACTCTTTGTAAAGAGCAACAACATTCGGGTTTTCTTGACGGCATGGTCCACACCACGAGGCCCAAAAATCAACTATTGTTACTTTACCTAAACTTTCTTTTAGAGAAATAGTTTTCCCTTGAGGATTAGGACCTGAAAAATCTGCTCTTCATTTAGCTTCTCCAGCAGGAGCAGGAGCAGCGCCTACAGCAGAAGGAGCTTTCATTTCAGCAAGTTTAGTTTTAATTGCTATACCTGGCTTAGTTTTTTTCAATGATTCATCTAAACCGTTGTACAGTTTTTCAGATTTTGCAATGTCAGCAGTTGGATCGTTTAACATACCTTGAATAATCAAAGCAGTAATAAATGATTTTGGGTGTGATTCAGCATAAGCAACATATTTTGCTTTTGAAGCAACACCAACTTCTTCTTGAATTTTAGAGAATTCTTGCATCAAATTATTAATCACAACAGTATCTTTAGATTGTTGTGCAGCATTCATGGCTTCCATATTCTTAGTTTGGAAATCCATTAGTTTCTTTTGAACTTTAGTGATTTCTTCGTTGAAAGATACGTACTCATCATTATTATACGTACCAGAAACTTTAGATTTTTGAATACTGTCTTTGTTAATAGCGATAGTAACTTCGCCATTTTCTAATATGAAAGGTATTTTAGCCTGTGCTCCTTCTAATTGAATCGTATAAAAGGCAGGCTCTGTAATAGTTCCTTTCATTACAAACTTACCATTTTCAACTTTTACAGTATCTTTTGGCAACATCATTCCTGTTGCATCTTGTGTTTCTAAGATAATCGTTTTACCATTATCAATTCCTGTTGCAGTTCCTGAAATAAGGTATTCATCTTTGCCAACTTTGTTACAAGAAATTAAAACAACAGCAGCCGAAAGTAATAAAATTATTTTTTTCATTATTAATTAGTTAATTGAGTTAAGTGTGCAAAAGTATTTAAAAAATATAAAATACAAATAATTTTAGAACCTAAATTTTTGTTATAATTTAGTAATAATTATGTATTGTTTTGAATTAATTATGAAATAATTCACCCTTATTATTATAGTCTTCGGCTGATAGCGAAATTGAATACTATTTAAAAAGTCAAGAGATTTATAGATTGCACCAAACAAGATTCGGAAAAAGGATTTTTGAATCGTATTCGAAATAGGATTTTAATTTCAAAAATATCGAAACTTATTATGTTCGGTAGCGGAATTGTTTGTTGCTTGTAAAAAGTAAAGTTGCAACTTAAGGATGTAAAGCGTTGTAATGCTAAGAAATTATTTACAGTTAAATTACGCTGCTTTGGTTGTGTCTAATTATGACGGATTCAGCATGTTCTATTTCATTTTCTGTAATTCTAATATCTAAGTTTATATCCCTTAGTTCTTTATGAAGAATTGCGCAAGATGAATTTGATTGTAATTTAAAATCAATTTGACTTCTTTGCTCTTTTAATACATCAAGTATTTCTTTTGCTTTTTTATATTGCGACTTGTATATCTTGCAAAAGTCTATCATAATATGTAAGGTAAGTTTGTATAATTTTGAGATGCTAATTTAGTATAATCAAGTTTATTACGCAACATAATTTATTATCTGAATTGCTTAAATGATTTTTTAATTTAATTATCAAATTATTTTAAACAAAAAAAGCATCCTTGATTAGGATGCTTATGTATTCTATCTGTAGAAAATTAATCTTGATTGATAGTTTTTCTCCAAGTAAATGAATTCAAAATGTGTCTTTTTGCAAATCTGCCAGGAGAATCAGCATTGACCATTTTTACATACGTTGCTTTAGGAACACTAATATATTCGTAAACGCTGCCGTTAGAAAAATTAATTATTAATCGTCCTTCAACAAATTTGTAATCTGTAATTGTTGATGTAGAGATTGTTTCAGTATATTCTGGTAAATTTGCTTTTATAGTCTCAGGATTGATGCTCACCAAAAAGTGGTAGGCTTCAATAATTTTTTTACTATTTTCTTCTGCAGCTTTCAATCCATCCTCGTCACCTGAAAATTTATCAGGATGTGATTCTTTCATCGCATTGCGATAAATTGTTTTCAAATCTTTCAGCTCTGCAGTTTTGTCTACATTTAGCAGTTTGCGGTATTCAACTATTTTTTTCATAAATAAGGTAACTACTTGTCTTTTACTATAAAATCAATATAATTTGATTTCAAAATCGACAATTTTTTGCAAAGGTACACTTTTTTTTATTTTTTTGGTTTCAGACCAATAAATTTTAATCAAAAAGTACTTTTTAAAGTTCTTATTTGAATACTACTGAAGTTAAAAAAAGCTATTGTTGCGGCTTATTATTTGCTTTATCGAAGTTTTTAGATTTTTTTGGATATTTGTTATAACTGATATCGCTTGGATTTTCTATGATTGATTTAATAGTAATCCAATCTCCAATAGCATGTTTTTGAGCCATTTTGTAATCTAAAAGGTATTCACCACAAAAAAAATTGTTGTTTTCATCTTTTTCCATAATTCCGGTGAAAACACCTTTTTGTAACATTCTTTCTTCAGAAGCTTTAGTCATAATCCGTTTATTTTAATAATTCCAGTTCGCAAAGTTAATCAAATATAGTTTGTCTTGTTATGAATTAGGCTTTCTGATTATCTTTGTATCATGGAAAAATTTTTTCGACCAAATCCCAATTCGTTTAAAAATACGTTCTGTGTTTTTGATGAAGTGGCTATTGAGTCTATAAATGGATTGAAAATTCAGTACGACAGTAAATCTGGAAGTAAATATTACTATACAAAAACAGGTATGTATCGCTTATCAAATCATTGGGGCCGCTTGGCTAATAGCAAATGGCGTTTAGAACCTTTGGAACCTGAAACCATATCCAAAATTAAGTTGGGCTATGCCTCTTGGGAAAATTTTTATCCCGATAATGCTGTTGAAGAACTATATTATTTAGAAGCAAATTACCAAAACCGAACGGTCAATTACCAACACAAGAATAATCCAAACTACGATAAAAGGGCAATATTAAGAACCAGCTTTGAAACCACTAAACGCATCAAACAAATTCGGAATTTATTCAGTCTTACTTCTTGGGCCAAGTATTTTGAATATGAAGACATAGATGATTTGAGGAAAAAAATTATCCAGGAACTAATTTTTACCACTAAAACTTTGGAGGAAATAAAAAAAGAATTCATCTAAGGTTTCTAATTCCTGTCTTTTCTGCTATTTATAATTAAGCTTAAACTTTTAATCATTTGAAGCAATTAATATCAAATCGTTTACTGTAAGTGGTTTAGATAGATACCCTAAGATATTGCAGTACGATTTTGATTTGTTTTTATCTTCTACCGCAATGGAAGAACTTACAATATAAACGACTATTTCTTTTGGAAACTTAGGTTTAATCATTCCCATTTCCTCCATGAATTCCCAACCATCCATTATTGGCATATTGATATCCAATAAAATTATATCCGGAAGGGATTCGTTATTTTCCAAAGCATTATGCAATTCATCAATAGCGTCTTTTCCATTTTTGAAAGAGGAACTCTCTGAAAACATTTCGGATCTTTGAATTATTTTATTAACGATGATTTGGTAAATTGCATCATCGTCTATTATCCAGATTGCTTTTTTTGTCATTGAATATAGATTTTAAATGTAGTGCCAATATTGGGTTCACTTTCTACTGTAATATTTCCTCCCATTGCATCTATTTGATTTTTGGTGATAAATAATCCAATTCCTTTTGAGTCGGAATTGTTTGTAAATGTTTTGTACATCCCGAAAATTTTATCTGCATTTCTGACTAGGTCAATCCCAATCCCATTATCCGAAATTTGTAGAATTTTCATGTCATTCTCCATCAAAAATTTAATTGTTATAATTGGTTTGCGTGATGGATGTCTGTATCTGATTGAATTTGAAATGATATTATAAAGGATGCTTTCCAGATATGCAGGATTATAATTAATTATAGCTTCATCGGGTATTTCTGTTAAAATCGTAACTTCATTGGTTGTGATTTGTTCCGAAAGTACATTTTTTACTGTTGTAATGTAATGCTCTAAATTTAAAGGTTCCGATACTAAACCAATATTTGTTCTAATGTTAATGACTTCGTTTAAATGAAGCATGGTTTCGTTTAACGAACAGGAAACTGTTTTTAATAACTCCATCATTTGTTCTCTTTCTTCTTCAGTTTCCGAGGATTCAATCAAAGTTACAATAGAGGAAATATTACTGGTATGCGATCTTAGATTATGAGAAACGATATAGGAGAAATTTAGTAGTCTTTTATTTTGTTCGGTAACCAGGTTGAAGGAGTTATTCAGTTCCTTTTCAGCTTCCTTTGTTTTAGTGATATCAATCATGATACCTCGTAAACTTTTTGTTTTGCCATTTTCAATGACAACATTTACGATGTCACGGAGCCAAACTAAAGTTCCATTTTTGGCGACCATTCTATACTCAAAATCATGGTCTGCCTTCTCATTAGTTTTTATCCTGCAATAATTCTGAACCCATTCAGTATCTTCTACATAAATATGGTCTAGCCAAAAAGTAGGACTTTCGAGCCATTCTTCAGGGCTGTAACCTAATATATTCTGTACTTTCTGACTGATAAAATTAAAATTAAAAGTTACTGCGTCACATTCCCAAACAATCCCATCAATTGTATTAATCAAGGATTCCATTCTTTGATTTGTTTCAAGAATAATCTTTTCTACAGCTTTCCTGTCAGTAGTATCTTCGGTAGAAACTATAATTCTTGCTAATGAATTTTTATATCCTTGGATTGTATTCCAACGCAAATTTATATTACGATATTCTCCCTCTGAATTTTTTATAATCGTATCTAAAATAAATTTATTTTCACCTTGAGTTATTGCAATAAGATGCTCGGTAAAACAATATAATGCCTTGTTGTTGAATAAATTAGATTTTGTTTGGATTAAATCTTCTTTAGTCTTAACCTTATGTAGTTTAAGGCAGGCTTTGTTTGCATCAATTAATTTAACTAACGAATGGGATTTATCAACAATATTTGGATTTTTTTCAAAGTAGTTTCTAACAACTTCTATATCTTCATGCATTAAATTAAGTTCTTCAAGGTATTTTTTAACATTAGAAAAATCTTCTTCTCTTAATGGTAAAGGCGAATCATCAAATAAACTTTTAAATCGAATTTCACTTTTTTTGATTAATTCTTCAGCTTCTTTTTTTAAAGTAATATCTTCAATAATTGAAATAGCAGTAATTTGTTCGTTTTTTCTGTCTATTATTGGTGTAACCGTCAAATTGACCCAAATAATTTTTCCATTGTTTGTGTAATATCTTTTTTCCATGGAATATTCATTGATTATTCCATTTTTCAGTTTGCTTACATATATTAAATCTGTTTCAAGATCGTCAGGATGAGTTATGGACTGAAAATTTTTTTGTTTAATTTCGTTTTGAGTATAGCCCAAAAGATCACAAAATTTGTTATTTACTTCCAAAAAAGTCCCTGTCGAAAGATCTACACTAGCAATCCCAATTGCTGCTTGATCAAAAATAATTTTAAACTTGATTTCAGAATTCAATAATTTAGTAGCTTGTGCGGTAACTAAAGATTGCAATTCTTCGGGTGTTTTTACAAGAAAATAAATTAGGATACCAAAAAGTCCAGCAAGAATAATTCCAATAATCCCAGGAATTATAATTTGGAAATATATATAATTGTTGTTTTTTGAGATCAAATATAACTTCCAGTCGCCATCAGGGATTGTTCTGATGATGCTGTATTTTTTTGAGAAATCAGTTTGATTGGGTAGGTAAAAGATTTCTTTTTGTTTCTCAACATCATATTTTGAAAATTGGAAGTAATACTTTGAATCATCTACATTTTTGATCCCCGAGGCCTTTAAAAAAGTTTCTAATTTGATGATAACAGCAGAAAAACCCCAGAATTTATTATTTTGAAAAACCGGAAACCTCCCAACAATGCCTACTCCGCCTTGTTTTAGTTCAAAAGGACCAGCAAAATACATCTTTTTTTTAGCGATTGATTTTAAAGCTTCTGTCTTAAGGTTCTGTTCAGTTAAAATATTTAAATTTAAAGCGGGTTCATTACCTTTCAATGGATGAATATACTTAATTATGCCATCTGGAACCAATTGGACCGTACTAATATTTGCATTTGATTCCATTAATTTTTCACTCACGTAGTCAAAATTTTCAGGAATGCCTTTATCATTTATTGTTAGTGCCAGCGTTAAAGTGGTCGTATAACAGTTTTTTAGCGCTTGTTCTATATTTTGATGAACAACATTCAAAATGTTATTCATTTCACGTTGCTCATCTTCTTTTATTAGTTTGTATTGCTGTAAGAGTATAAAACCTACAACATAACTTAAAAATAGGAATACTACAAAACCAGTTGTTTTCGGCCTTCTTAAGAACCATCTGATGAACTTAGGGTATTTTTTTTCAGACTTCATTTAATTTATTAGTAGGTTTGGGCGGCAATTTGGTTCAAAAAATAAATATATAAAAAATAAATATATGACCATACTTATTTGTGAATTATAGTTTTATTCTCAGTTAATAGTTTTTAAAATACTTTTTAATGAATCTGTGAAGTAGGCAAACTTTTGTCAAAACTCATAATTTAAGCCTTAATGGTTTTAAAATAAATATTTTTTTATTCTCCAAATATTTAATTACCAAATCATAGCTTCAATTTTAAACAAGAAAGAAACTAACAAACTAAATGAATATAATTTCGATAATAAATCCGAACTTTGCTGCGGTTTTCGAATCTAATAAGTGATTTGATTATTTAAAAATAAACACATGAGCAGAAATAACGAAAGAAATATCAAGAAGCATAATGATAAGTTGCATAAAGCACAAGATAAAGCCAAACAAGCCGTGCTATTGCGCAAGGAAAAACTAAAACAAATTACTAAAAAGTTCAATGAAGATAAGGCTTCAGAAGAATAAAATATATATTCATATCATGGAAAAAAATAGATTTGACGAAGTAAAAAGTGGTGTTCAGGAAATAATTGATTTTATAGCACAGAAAAATGCCAAAGAAGCCAATAATAAATTAGCAGAAGTTAGCGAAGAATTGGATGAATTACTCGATTTTGCAGAGCAAGATGAAGATCTAATGGAAATTAGTCGCTATCAGGTATTATTGAATCAGCTGCATCAACGAATAGTAGGTCTAAATGGTCAGGCAACGGAATCTCTTTAAACGATTATTATCAAAAATTAATGGTAAATAAGTGTTATTGCGGTTCAAATATAATTTTTCAGGATTGTTGCGAACCAATTATAAAAGGCATTCAAAAAGCGACAACAGCTCAATGCTTGATGCGTTCCCGATATTCTGCTTATGCAACACATCAGGCAGATTATTTGATGGAAACCACTCATATTCCAGAACGGAAATACTATTCGAAATCCGAAATTTTAAATTGGGCAACCAACAATCATTGGCTTCAATTAGAGATTGTTAATGCTACAGAAAATACGGTTGAATTCAAAGCTTATTTTTTAGACAGCAAACTTCAAAAACAAATTCATCATGAGCTTTCGACTTTCAAACTCGAAAATGGAAGTTGGTTCTATGTTGATGGACAATTTTTTAATTAGCTTCAGAGTATCCTTTTCACAGTATTGTTTTAACTAAAAATTAATAAACGTTTGTACAGAGTACATTTTTTATTAATGTAATTTTATTGTCTATGAAAAATGACAATAAAAAAGGATTTTATTTCAAGCAATACGAAGCCCCATTTCAATCTCCGTTTGATAAACTCTTTGGTATTTTCAAAGAGTTAATTACGCATACTTCTGGAGATTTTGATGAAGCAATCGATTGGTTGCGGGAATTAGATAAAGAATATAAACTCACCGATGAACACTACACAATCGATGATTTTATCGAAGATTTAAAGAAAAAAGGATACATCCGCGACGAACTCAAAGAGGATGGAACTTCGGGAATTGGAATTACTGCTAAGACGGAGCGCGCCATTAGACAACAAGCTTTAGATAACATTTTTGGTAATCTAAAACGTTCAGGAAGCGGGAATCACAAAACGAAGCATTCCGGAAACGGTGACGAACATACCGGTGAATTTAGGGAGTTTCATTTTGGTGACGGGCTCGAAAGAATTTCATTGACCGAAAGTTTACGTAACGCCCAAATCAATAATGGAGTAGCGGATTTTATGTTGACCGAAAATGATTTGGTTGTCGAAGAAACACAGTATAAATCGCAGATGAGTACGGTTTTGATGATCGACATCAGTCACAGTATGATTTTGTACGGCGAAGATAGAATCACTCCTGCCAAAAAAGTAGCAATGGCTCTAGCTGAATTGATTACGACCCGTTATCCAAAAGATACTTTAGATATTTTAGTTTTTGGTAATGATGCTTGGACGATTGCAATTCGGGATTTACCGTATTTAAAAGTGGGTCCTTATCACACTAATACGGTTGCAGGTTTACAATTAGCCATGGACATTTTGCGCCGTAAACGAAATACCAACAAGCAAATTTTCATGATTACGGATGGAAAACCAAGTTGTGTCCGCGAAAAAGACGGTTCCTATTACATGAACAGTAACGGGCTCGACGAATACATCGTTGACAAATGCTACAATCAGGCGCAACAAGCACGAAAATTGCACATTCCAATCACTACTTTTATGATTGCAAATGATCCGTATCTGCAAAAATTCGTAAATAAATTCACGGAATCAAATCAGGGTAAAGCATTTTATACCGGATTAAAAGGACTGGGCGAAATGATTTTTGAGGATTATGAAACCAATCGAAAGAAGAGAATTAAATAAGTGATCAGTATTCAGATTTTAGTGTTCAGTTGATCCAATAAATAACAATAAAGTAAAAAAATGAAAATAGAAAATATAAAAACACTCGGAGAATTAAAAAAATCAGGTTACGAAAGCAAAGGCATTAAAGATGAATTGCGTTCTAATCTTAGAGAAAAAATAAAATCGGGAAAACCAACATTCGATGGCGTTCATGGTTTTGAAAATACCGTAATTCCTGAATTAGAGCGAGCTATTTTATCACGTCACAACATCAATTTGTTAGGTCTTCGTGGTCAAGCCAAAACCAGATTGGCACGTAAAATGATTGAATTGTTAGACGAGTACATTCCATTTGTGGCGGGTTCCGAAATCAATGATGATCCGTTGCAACCGATTTCACGTTTTGCAAAAGACATTATTGAAACCAAAGGCGATGAAACTCCAATTTCTTGGTTGCACAGAAGCGAGCGTTTTTTCGAAAAATTAGCTACGCCGGATGTTACCGTTGCGGATTTAATTGGAGATTTCGATCCAATAAAAGCAGCCAATTTAAAATTGTCTTATGCGGATGATCGTGTGATTCATTTTGGAATGATTCCAAGAGCGAATCGTTGTATTTTTGTAATCAATGAATTACCTGATTTACAAGCGAGAATCCAAGTAGCATTGTTTAATATTTTGCAGGAAGGCGATATTCAAATTCGTGGATTCAAATTAAGAATGCCGCTCGATATGCAATTTGTTTTCACGGCAAATCCAGAAGATTATACGAATCGTGGTAGTATTGTAACACCATTAAAAGACAGAATTGGGTCTCAAATATTAACGCATTATCCTGAAACCATTAAAATTGCCAGAACAATTACAGAACAAGAAGCAAAACTGGATGTGACGCAAAATGATATGGTTTACGTGCCGTCATTAGCAAGGGATTTGTTGGAACAAATTAGTTTTGAAGCAAGAGAAAGCGAATATATTGATAACAAAAGCGGTGTAAGTGCGCGATTGAGCATAACCGCTTTTGAGAATTTATTAAGTACTGCAGAAAGAAGGGCTTTGAAGTCCGGGGCTGACAAAACAACTTTGCGTTTGTCTGATTTTATGGGAATTATTCCTGCTATTACTGGAAAAGTCGAATTGGTTTATGAAGGAGAGCAGGAGGGAGCTGCCGCTGTAGCACAACATTTATTGGGTGACGCAATTCATACTTTTTTTCCTGCTTATTTTCCAAAAATTGAAAAATTAGAGAAAGAAGGCGTAAAAAATGCCTATACGGATATCATCGAATGGTTTTTTGCCGAAAGCGGTTTTGAATTATTAGACGATTGTTCTGATGAAGAATACGAAAGAATCCTAGGAAGTATTGTTCCACTTGAAATTTTAATCAAAAAATACCAACCTCAACTGGAAAATGAAGATAAATTTTTCATGAAGGAATTTATTCTTTGGGGATTGGTTGAATATAAAAAACTGAGCAAAGACCGCTTTTCCGAAGGATATCAGTTCAAGGATATTTACGGTAGCTTTATCAGTAAACTATAAATAATAAGCGCTTTTATCGTAAAAGTCATTTGAGAAATTATCAAATTATAATTTCTCAAATGACTTTTTATATTATAAAAGGAATGAATAAAATTAAACTAACTAATATAATTCCAAATGTTCTTCTTTTTGGTCATTTCGATAAAAACAGCTCTTAAAGATGCGTGTTCCGGTTTTTGCAAACCTGCATCTTCTTTTAGAAGTTTTAAAGCATAATTTCTGGCTAAAGCCAAAGTATCTCGGTCTCGAACTAAATCGGCAATTTGAAGATTAAGCACGCCGCTTTGTTGCGTTCCCATTAAATCACCGGGACCACGAAGCTTTAAGTCGACTTCGGCAATTTCAAAACCATCGTTCGTTCGCACCATCGTTTCCATTCTGGTTTTACTGTCTGAACTCAATTTATGGCTCGTCATCAGAATACAATAACTTTGCTCTGCACCACGACCCACACGACCGCGAAGCTGATGGAGTTGCGATAATCCAAAACGTTCCGCACTTTCGATTATCATCACACTTGCGTTAGGAACATTCACGCCAACTTCAATTACAGTTGTAGCTACCATAATATTGGTTTTCCCTTCCGAAAAACGTTTCATTTCAGCATCTTTTTCTGCTGGTTTCATCTTTCCGTGAAGGATTGAAATCGAATACTGTGGCAATGGAAAATCTCTGGAAACACTTTCGTAGCCGTCCATTAAATCTTTGAAATCCATTTTTTCTGATTCTTGAATGAGCGGATACACAATATAGATTTGGCGACCCAAAGCGATTTCATCCCGAAGGAATTTCCAAACCTTCAATCTGTTGCTGTCAAATCGGTGTACGGTTTGAATCGGTTTTCGTCCTGGAGGCAATTCATCAATCACTGAGATGTCTAAATCGCCATACAAACTCATCGCCAAAGTTCGCGGAATAGGCGTGGCGGTCATTACCAAAACGTGTGGAGGAATCACATTTTTCTTCCACAATTTAGAGCGTTGCTCTACGCCAAAACGGTGTTGTTCATCAATCACGGCCAGTCCTAAATTCTTAAATTTTACTTTGTCTTCTAGTAAAGCATGCGTTCCGATGATAATGTGTAACGTTCCGTTTTCCAGTTCTTCATGGATAATTCTACGTTGTGCTATTTTGGTGGAACCCGTTAGGATTCGGATATTTATATTTAGCGTTTGTGCCAATTCAGACAAACCAATGAAATGCTGATTTGCCAAGATTTCCGTGGGCGCCATCAAGCACGCTTGAAAGCCATTATCAAGTGCCAAAAGCATGCTCATAAACGCTACAATTGTTTTCCCGGAACCTACATCGCCTTGCAACAATCGGTTCATTTGGGCGTTGCTTCCCATGTCCGTCCGTATTTCTTTGATGACCCTTTTTTGGGCGTTAGTCAATTGAAAAGGCAAATGATGCTGATAAAAATCATTGAAATATTCTCCTACGGTTGCAAACGGATGTCCTTTTATTTTATGTTTTCGGATGAGATTCTTTGTGATTAATTGCAACTGAATAAAGAATAATTCTTCAAATATTAATCGGAATTTGGCTTTCGCCAAAACGTCTGCACTTTTTGGAAAATGGATATTGAATAAAGCCGCTTTTTTAGGAATCAGCTTTAATTCGTTGATTAAATAATCCGGTAAAGTTTCCGTGAATAACGCTTGCGTTTCCAAAAACAATTGCTGCATCAATTTATTAATCACTCGGTTTGAAATCCCGCGATTTGTCAAGGTTTCGGTAGAAGGATAGACTGGTTGCATGGCTGAACGAAGACTTTTTTCATGCTCGCTCATCAACTCAATTTCCGGATGCGCCATATTAAAGGTGCTCCCAAAAGAAGTGCATTTTCCGAAAATCACACACATTTCGTTCAACTTTAAACTCTCCCGAATCCACTTGTGACCTTGAAACCAAACGAGTTCCATTTGACCTGTATCATCCACAAAAGTCGCTACCAATCGTTTCTGGTTTTTGCCAAATTCCACAGTTTTGATATTGATTATTTTACCGATAATCTGAACTTCGGCAATGTTGTTTTGCAGTTCGTTAATTTTATAATACCGTGTCCGGTCAATGTATCTGTTTGGAAAAAAATTAACTAAATCCTGATACTTATAAATTCCCAATTCCTTACGCAGTAATTCGCCCCGATTGGGACCAACGCCTTTGAGGTATTCTATTGGAGTAAGTAGGAGGTTTTGCATTTAGATTTTTTTGGACACGGATAAAAAACGGATTTGCAAAAGCAAAAACGCGGATCAAAACGGATTTTTAGTTTGATGAAGCGAAGATAGTTTTTTGTTTGGTAAATCGAAAATAGAGGAAAGGCAAAAAAATATTCTTGTTGCAGCGTCATTCACGGCAGGATTAACAACGTGATGCTGTACTACCTTTTTTTAGTAACCGTTCTCGCTATGCATTACAAGCTTTGCGGCACAAAACTTTTTTTTTCTCTCAAAGGCTTTTCTTTGCCATCAAGGATAAATACGTAAAAGTATACATTCCATATCCTATTACTGATTATTTTTAGAACCATTTGCAATCATGATCTTCAAAAGGAGGTTGTTGTGCATTATGACTCAAATGTTAAAGTAATATTAATTGTAAACAATTAAATTGTGTACAATTTATTTAACTAATATCTTTGTATCATTAAAACTAGAACATGAAAAAGCAACAAATTTTAAGTCAGCAAGTTTGCTTTCCTATTTATGCTTTTGCAAAGGAAATTATCAATCAATACCGACCTTTATTAGATGCGATTGGATTGACCTATCCCCAGTACTTAGTAATGCTAGTCCTGTGGGAATTTGAGTCACAAACCGTAAATCAATTAGGTGAAAAGTTAAAACTAGATAGTGGTACACTAACACCTTTGCTAAAACGTATGGAATCAAAATTATTGGTAACACGCACTAGGAGTAGCAGTGATGAGCGTATTGTAAACATTGCCTTGACGCAAAATGGTAAAGCTTTGCAAATAAAAGCAGCAAATGTTCCCGCACAACTAATCGAAGCCATGAATGTAACGGTAGAAGAGTTACAGGAGTTAAAAAACATTATTTCAAAAATTTCAAATAAAAATAATAAAAAATGAAAACAATATACAATACTAAAGCAACTGCCCTAGGAGGCAGAAATGGACAAGTAAAAAGTGAAAACGGAATTTTAGACTTGGCTGTTCAATATCCAAAAGCCTTAGGCGGAGCAACCGATGATTTTGCGAATCCCGAAATGTTATTCGCAGCAGGTTATGCCGCTTGTTTTGATAGTGCACTCAATTTAGTAATCAAAAAAGAAAAAATTGAAACTGGTGAAACAAGCGTAAGTGCCACGGTAGGAATTGGTCCAAACACAACTGGAGGATTTGCTCTCGAAGCTGCTTTACATGCCAATATTCCGGGTGTGACACTAGATATTGCTCAAGATTTAATAGAAAAAGCACATCAGGTTTGTCCGTATTCTAATGCTACTAGAGGAAATATGGAAGTGACATTAACGGTATCAAATGACGAGGTTCAAAACTAAAAAAAGATAAAAAAATGGCTTTAATAGAGGATTTAAATTGGAGACATGCTGTAAAAGCATACGATCCTACAAAAAAAGTAAGCAAGGACAAAATTGATAAGATTATCGAGGCTGCTCGTTTGGCACCAACCTCTTCAGGATTACAACCTTTTCAGGTTTTGGTTGTCGAAAATCAAGAGTTGAAAGAAAAATTAGTACAAGGTGCTCTTAATCCAGAATGCATGCGCAATTGTTCTCATGTAATTATTTTTGCAGGATGGGATCGTTACACAGCAGAACGAATTGATAAAGTATACGATTTTACTACTACTGAACGCGGATTGCCACAAGGTCGCTTTAATAGTTATACCGATATGTTGAAGAAAATTTATTTGGGACAAGCACCTGAGGAGAACTTTGCGCACATTGCCAGACAAACTTATATTGCATTAGGATTGGCATTGGCTCAAGCTGCAGAGTTAAAAGTTGACAGTACACCTGTTGAAGGATTTGAAAACAGTGTAGTAAATGAAATACTAGAATTAGACAAATTAGGGCTAAAAAGTGTTTCACTAATGTACGTTGGTTATGCTGATACTCCAAACGACTGGATCGCTCCTATGAAAAAAGTAAGAGTACCAACCGAAGAGTTTGTAGTAGCGTACAAGTAAAATAATGAATTAAGTTCTGTCATACAATACTATAGTATGGCTACTAACAAAAAGCCTAAATCAAAATCATATTTTGTTTTAGGCTTTTTTTGTATTTACGGGATACCGTATGGGGCATTCACGAAGGATTGGTATATTTGGAATCCAAAAATTAAATTATTTTAAATTCCATGCGAAATAAAATTATCCTGCTAATAGCTATTTGTTTCCTGACTTTAGAGGTGAGCGCTCTGTGATGTAGACAAGTAAAACAAATTCTATCACTGTGGAACATTCAGATGGAACAATAGCGATATACAATGGATTTAAAAAAAATCTAATATTTGTAAAATTAGGTCAAACCGTCTATCCTCAAACTGAGTTAGGAGTAATAGAAGAATTCAATCCAGGTGTTTATCGAGCAGATTTTTTATTTTTTATTGGTCCGACAAAGAAATTAATACTGCATCCAAACAATTTTTTCAAAATTACCTTTCTAAATATACCTATTTAGCTCCCTATTTTGTTACTGAAAGTGGTGTCGCACAAATCGTGTCAAACAATGACTATGAGGCACTTTACACTGAAGAACAGCTAACTCTTGAATTCAGTCGATCTGAAGAAAAAACACTTAAAAGATCCAACCTTATTTCGTCAAATATAAAATATAAGATCAAAAAAAAAACAAAAGAAGCAATGTTCTTTTGTTGTCATTGAGGTTAGTTACTTTTGCTTTAAATAATAGTTTGAAATACAAATGGTTTCTTGATGTTACCTACAAATAAATCGCTTAATAGATGAATCCAACTATAACTAGACTCACTGAAAAAAAATGTATTGGTCTGAACCAAAACATGTCCTATGCTGATTATAAAGCGCAAGAAATTTGGAAACGTTTTATGCCAAGGCGCAATGAAATCAAAAATAGAGTAGGTCTTGATTATCTATCCATTCAGGTATTTGGGAACTCGTATTGGAATACTTTTAATGCAGAAAATACTTTTCAGAAATGGGCCGCGGTCGAGGTAAGTGTTTTAGAAGACATTCCCGCCGAAATGGATACATTAATCATTCCAGCTGGCTTGTATGCTGTATTTATGTATAAAGGAGACGGATCAACGGCACCCTCTTTCTTTGAATCGATTTATAGCAGTTGGTTGCCAAATTCTATTTATGAATTGGCAGATCGTCCGCATTTTGAAATTCTTGGAGAAAAATATCAAAAAAACAATCCCACTTCTGAGGAGGAAGTATGGATTCCAATTCAATTTAAATAAGAGTTTAGCATCATTAATTGTTATTTCAAAAAGCAATTTGGAATATTGATTTGCAGAACCTTTTGTTTATGCTAAATAGATAATACATTTGCAAAAAAAGAATTAAATCATGACAACTCATCTCGCATTACTTCGTGGTATCAATGTTTCCGGTCACAGTATGATAAAAATGGAGGCGTTAAAAACGACTTTAGAAGCCATTGGTTTTCAAAATGTACAAACGTATATTCAATCCGGAAATGTTTTCGTAGACACTGAGGAGGAGAATCCTGCTGCTGTTGGTTTCAAAATAAAGCAGGAAATTTTCAAGGCTTTTGGTCATGAAGTACCAGTTGTGGTTATTGGTTCTGCAGATTTGGAAGCGTGTTTCAAGAACAATCCTTTCATGAAGGAAAAAGATATTGATACTAAGAAGTTATATGTGGCTTTCATTTCGACCACTTTGCAAAGCAATAGTATGAATGATTTAAAAATTAGTCAATTCAAACCGGATGAAGCCAGTATTGATGGTAACAGAATTTTTATAAAATATGCTGTTGGTGCAGGAAAAACCCGATTCGACCAAAAATACATCGAGAAAAAACTGAATGTTATTGCAACAATCCGCAATTGGAATACAGTTACGCAACTGCTTAAAATGTACGAGGAAAGATAATAAGACTTAAGTCTGTTTTGACCGCTAATTTCCTAATTTTTAAATGTTATCATCCATTTGAAAATTGCGAATTGGCGGTGTTTTTTTATTGTCAAAACAAGGATGTTTCAGAAACTATTTTAACTTTTTTTATTTTAGAAAAAAATAATTGTAATTTGACGCAACCTTTTGTAAGAAGTAGCGTCTTAAGAATATCTATAAAATCTGACACATGAAAATACTAATCATTTTTGTTGTTTTCCTTACTATTTTCAGTTCCTGTTCTAAAGATGATGGTGTAACAATAGATAACAGTGGTTATTATGGAAAATGGACTTTGGTTGCGATGTCGGGTTCTATTCCTAATTCTGAAACTACAGGCGCAGCTATGGCTTGGCAAGAATTTTATTTGTTCAATACCAATGGAACTTTTACAAAATCCAGAGAGGAAAATTCTGTAAAAACAACACTTTCGGGAACTTATACGACCACAACTCAATCTGACGGAATATTTTTTGAATTAACATATCCCAATGACAGCAAAATTATAGGCAGCTGTTATGGAAACCAAAAAGAAGTACTGTTTTTGAATGCCAATAATTCTTTATCCAGTACATGGAGTTATTGCGATGGTCCCGGATTAGAATATAAAAAGTAAATTATAAGTGCTTATTGAACATTTTCATAAGGTTTAGTTTTGGTTAATTTTAGGATTATGAAGCACTTTTGCTAAAGAGTACTCAGAAGTTGAAAAATTTTTGATGCTCTTTTTCTATTTTAAAGCCCTAACTATAAAAAATTAAATCAATCCTAAAACGATGAATTTAGTAGCCACTAAATTGATTATTTCCTAACCAAATCACAATACCAAAATCCATAATCAAAAGCATCAGAAGCGCTCGTATCACAAGTGTTATCTGAGGTATCTTCTTTTTCTGGCTTTTCATATTTTCGATACACGACTTCACCAATTTCAAAATCAATTGGTTTCGAAAAAATAGGTCCGTCAAATGTGAAGGTGTGGAATTCACCGTTTTCGCCACAAACATCTACATTCTTAGGTAAATCATTGATGAAATTCTGGTCAATAACACGACCAACAAAGCTTTTATCCAAAAAACGTTCATTGACACAAACTACAATTGTTTTAAAACCTAAACTGATAAACTCTTGAAAAATTTCATGAGTTGGGATCTTCCAAAGCGGAAAAACACCTTCAAAACCTATTTCGGCTAATTTATCTTCACGGTATTTACGTAAATCTTCCAGAAAAATATCTCCAAAAATAGAATGGGTTACGCCTTGTTTTTTTAGTTTATCCAATGTTTTGCGCATCACATTTTCGTATACTTCCATCGTGGGCATTTCAGGGATTTGCATAATTTCAAGCGGCAATCCAATGCTTTCGGCCTGTTGCTGCAATAATTCCACTCGCACGCCATGCATCGAAATACGCTGATGTTGTTGGTTCACACTGGTCAGTAAACAGGCAATTTCAATTTCTGGATTTTGTAGGGCTTTGTATAAGGCAAGTGCAGAATCTTTTCCGCTGCTCCAATTAAATAAGGCTTTCTTTTTCAATGTAATTATCTTCTGATTTTCTGGAGGTAAACTTACAAAATTACTCGGATTAGTTGGGGAAACGTTTGTAACTTTGAAAATCTCAGTTTTAACCTTTGAAATTCATGAAATACCTTTTTCTCTTAATATCTGCCATCACTTTTGCGCAACAAACTAAATTTGTCGATTTTAAATCTGTTCGTGGACAGATAACAATTAATTCTAAGGCTAAATCTGTTAGCGGAGCAGTCAGTTATTGGTTTACTGTTGTAAAAGAAACAGATACCATTAAAATTGACGCGCAAAATATGGATTTTTCTGATGTAGAATTAAATCAGAAAAAAATTCAATTTACTACAAATGGAAAGCAAATTGTATTGATTTCACATTTCAAAAAAGGAAAAAATAATGTTAGTTTTAATTATTTTGCCAAACCAAAGCAAGCCTTGTATTTTGTTGGTTCTGAAGAAAAAGATAATGTGCAAATTTGGACGCAGGGACAAGGAAAAAACACCAGCAATTGGCTGCCAAGTTTTGATGATGTCAATGAGAAATTGATTTTTAGTTTGGAAGTAGTAGTTGATTCAAAATACCAAGTAATTTCTAACGGAATTTTAAAAAGTAAGGTTAATAATGATTCAATGACCTATTGGAGATTCAACATGCAAAAACCAATGAGTTCTTATTTACTAATGCTTGGCATCGGGAAATTTGAAAAACAAATACAGCAATCAAATTCGGGAATTCCTTTAGAAATGTATTTGGAACCAAAAGACGCAACTAAATTTGAACCAACGTATCGTGATTCTAAAAGAATGTTTGATTTCTTAGAAAAGGAAATAGGAGTAAAGTATCCTTGGGAAATTTATAAACAAGCGCCTGTTCGAGATTTCTTGTATGCCGGAATGGAAAATACATCAGCAACGCTTTTCAACACGCGTTATGTGGTCGATTCTACAGGTTTTGAGGACAGAAGTTACACAAATGTCAATGCGCATGAATTAGCGCATCAGTGGTTTGGAAATTTAGTCACTGCCGAAAGCGGAAAACACCATTGGTTGCAGGAAGGTTTCGCGACCTATTATGCGTTGCTAGCAGAAAAGGAAATTTATGGAGAAGATTATTTTTATTCCAAATTATATGAGTCGGCATCACAATTAAAATACGCTTCCCGAACGGATACCATTCCTGTTTTGAATGCCAAAGCCAGTTCGCTGACTTTTTATCAAAAAGGCGCTTGGGCACTTTTTGTTTTACATGAAGAAATAGGAGATAAGGCGTTTAAAAAAGCGGTGAAAAACTATTTGAAAAAACAGGCGTTTCAGAGTGTGAATACACCAGATTTCTTTGCTGAAATCAAAAAAGTATCAGATTATAATTTGAATAATTTTAGTAAAGTATGGCTTGAAACTACGGTTTTCAATACACAACAAGCCAATAGTTTATTGCTAAAAAATAAAGCAATTCAGATGCTGTTTGAAGTTGATAAATTGAAAAATAAACCGTTATCAGAGAAAAGAGATTTTCTGGAAAAAATAATGCAATCTGACGTTTATTTTTCGGTAAAAGAAGCGATTCTGGATCAAGTGAAAAATGAAAAATGGAAGGATAAAAAGAGTCTTTTTATTTTAGCTTTAGCAACTAAAAATGTACAATTACGTCAAACAGTTGCGGCAGCATTGAATGAAATTCCGAAGGGTTTCAGAACGCAATATGAAACTTTATTAAAGGATAAATCATATCAAACACAAGAACTGGCGCTCTATAATTTATGGAATAATTTTCCAAAAAATCGCATTCTGTATTTGGATAAATCAAAAACCTGGGTAGGTTTCAATGATTACAATTTGAGGACTTTGTGGCTGTCTTTAGCACTTTCAACGCCAAATTATACGGTTGATAAACAAGCTTTGGAAACCGAATTAATGCAATATTCATCAATTGATTATGAAGCGAATACCAGGCAAAATGCTTTGGAGAAATTGCTTGCTTTCAAAATAATAAATGATATTGTTTTGAAAAACCTTGTAAATGCTACTACGCATCACATGTGGCAATTCGCTAAATTTGGGAGAGATAACATTAGAATATTACTTAAAAATCCTGAAATGAGAGTTTCTTTCGAAGAAATTGTCCTAGATTTAAATGAAGCCGAACAATTTCAGCTGAACCGATTGTTAAAAGAATAAGTTTTGAATCAATACGGATTTAATAACCGCTAATTCACTAATTTCAAAAGATCATTCTTATAGAAATTAGTGAATTTTATTTTTTTTGTAACGTTATATGTTTACCACATTTGGCTCACTTCATTTTTGATGTAAGCTAAAGCCGCATTACTAGGAGATTGTTTTTCCAGCAAATCACTTAAAAGTACTTCACGCAATGTATCGGCATTGTCAACACGATCACTCATATTTGCTTTTCGAATCATTTGAATAGTACTATTTTTTGCCGTGACAATGATCGTCCAACATTCGTCTGACATATAGATTTGCTGCGTTAAATTATGCTCAAATTCCTGTTCGATTTGTGCAATAATCAGGTTTTCGTAATCGCTTTTGTCATTAGAAATAGGACTAATTCGAATCAATAATTTAGTGGGATTGATGCGTTCCATAAATAAAACCATGCGCTCGTAGGCCTGTAAACGCAATGGTAAAGCCTCTTTTTGAGCGTCTTTTTGCAACAACCAGCGTCTTGTATTTTGTTGGTCTTTAAAATAAGAGTTGAACAAATAATAAGCTACTCCTCCAGTAATTAATGAAGGTATAGTATAGGCCAGAATTTCTATGATTTTTGTTGAGTCCATTTTGTTGTAAAAATTTAAAAAGCAAAAATATACTTTTTTGAGTACAAATCAATTTCTATTTAATAGCAATAAATCAATCCGAATAGTATTTTTGCTCATCGTAACAGCATTACTTTAAATTGAATATTATAATGGAGACTTATGTTCTAGTTTTACTTTGTTTAGCGGCCTTTGCTGCAGGATTTATTGATGCAATTGTTGGCGGAGGCGGATTGATACAAACACCTATGGGATTGATTTTATTACCTAATCTTCCTGTTTCAACCGTAATTGGAACCTTGAAAGTTCCTGCTTTTAGTGGTACTTCCTTTGCTGCATATCAATATCTGAAAAAGGTAGATATGAACTGGAAACTATTGTCGATTATGATGCTTTTGGCATTTCCTTCGGCATTTTTGGGTTCAACTTTGTTGACGTATGTCAGTAATGATTTTATGAAACCGTTATTGCTGGTTGTTCTTTCTTTTTTAGTGATTTATACCTACGCCAAGAAAAATTTCGGGCAGCACATTGAAAAAAATCATTCTTCCAGAACCCAAATTTTTAATGCGATTGGAATCAGTTTTGTAGTTGGTTTGTACGATGGATTTATCGGACCGGGAACCGGAAGTTTTTTGGTTGTGGCTTTTATTGCTATTATGGGTTTCGATTTTTTGCATGCTTCTGCAAATGCTAAAATGGTGAATCTGGCGACAAATTTTGGTTCTATTTGTTTGTTCGTTTTAAAAGGAAAAATCATTTGGGCAATAGCATTGCCAATGGCTGCCAGTAATGCTTTGGGTGGTTGGATAGGTGCAAAACTGGCCATTAACAAAGGAAACAGCTTCATTCGGATTTTCTTTTTGGTTGTGGTTGTGGGGACTTTAATCCGTTTTGCGTATGATGTGTTTTTTAAATGAGTACAGTTGTTAAACTTATAAGTCAGATAAGTTTTTAATTTGAATGTAGATTACAAATTCTAGTAGTTTATTGTGACAAAACAACCCTTTGCAAAGAGCGATTTAGCTTACATTACCAATAAAATCAATTATTTAAAAATTAGTTTCTTTAACTTACATGACTTATATGTTGAAAATCAAACATGGTTTTTTATAAAATATAGTCCTAAAACGTATTGCTATTTCTTATCTGGTTCAAGAAATAAAGAATGGTTTTTTAGCTTCATATAAAAGTATAATTTTACATCTTTAATGCTTATTTTTGCATACAATACTATAAAAATTTCCATGCACAAATATATCGATCAACTTAATGAAGCCCAACGCGAACCCGTTCTCCAAAAAGACGGACCCATGATAATTATTGCGGGTGCAGGTTCCGGTAAAACGCGGGTGTTGACTATTAGAATTGCTTATTTGATGAGTCAAGGTATCGATGCGTTCAGTATCCTATCTCTTACATTTACCAACAAGGCGGCCCGAGAAATGAAAAAACGTATCTCGGATATCGTAGGTGCTGGTGAGGCAAAAAATCTTTGGATGGGAACATTTCACTCGGTTTTTGCTCGAATTTTACGCTCGGAAGCGGAACATCTTGGCTATCCTTCTAACTTTACCATTTATGATTCTCAGGATTCATTGCGTGCCATTTCCGGGATCATCAAAGAAATGCAATTGGATCGAGATGTGTACAAACCCAAACAGGTTTTAAGCCGAATTTCAAATTTCAAAAACAGTTTGATTACCGTAAAAGCGTATTTCAATAATCCAGATTTACAAGAAGCGGATGCGATGTCGAAAAAGCCTCGAATGGGTGAAATATATCAAAATTATGTAGACCGTTGTTTTAAAGCAGGTGCTATGGACTTTGACGATTTATTATTAAAAACCAACGAATTACTGACTCGTTTTCCAGAAGTTTTGGCCAAGTATCAAAACCGTTTTCGTTATATATTAGTAGATGAGTACCAAGATACGAATCACTCTCAGTATTTAATCGTGCGAGCTTTATCTGATAAATTTCAAAATATCTGTGTGGTAGGGGATGATGCGCAAAGTATCTATGCCTTTCGTGGTGCAAACATCAATAACATTTTGAACTTCCAGAAAGATTATGAAGGCGTAAAAACTTTCAGATTGGAACAAAATTACCGTTCGACAAAGAATATAGTTGAGGCTGCAAATACGATTATTGATAAAAATAAAGTAAAACTGGACAAAATAGTTTGGACCGCGAATGATTTTGGTCCAAAGATAAAAGTACATCGCAGTTTAACAGATAATGAAGAAGGCCGTTTTGTAGCCAGTACCATTTGGGAACAAAAAATGCAAAATCAGTTGCCTAATGGCGCTTTTGCTATTTTGTATCGTACCAATGCACAATCTCGTGCGATGGAAGATGCGTTGAGAAAAAGAGATATTCCGTACCGAATTTATGGCGGACTTTCATTTTACCAAAGAAAAGAAGTGAAGGATGTTTTGTGCTATTTGCGATTGGTTATTAATCCAAAAGATGAAGAAGCGTTGGTTCGGGTGATTAATTATCCGGCGCGTGGAATTGGGAATACAACGATCGAAAAACTGACTATTGCAGCCAATCACTACAAGCGTTCGATTTTTGAAGTCATGCAAAACATAGAACGAATCGACTTGAAACTGAATTCGGGAACCAAGCAAAAACTACTCGATTTTGTTACGATGATTCAGAGTTTTCAGGCTATAAATGAAAACCAGGATGCGTTCTATCTTGCTGATCATGTTGCCAAAAAAACAGGATTGATTCAGGAATTAAAAAAAGATGCTACTCCGGAAGGAATGGCTAAAATTCAGAATATTGAGGAATTATTAAACGGGATCAAAGATTTTACCGATGGCCAAAAAGAAGTAGATGGAGCTCGTGGCGCTTTGTCTGAATTTATGGAAGATGTGGCTTTGGCAACCGATTTGGATAAAGATACTAGTGATGAAGATCGCGTAGCGTTGATGACCATTCACTTGGCAAAAGGATTAGAGTTTCCTCATGTTTTTGTAGTAGGAATGGAAGAAGATTTGTTTCCGAGTGCCATGAGTATGAGTACGAGAAGCGAACTCGAAGAAGAACGTCGTTTGTTTTATGTAGCTTTGACCCGAGCAGAACACCAAGCGTATTTGACGTATGCACAATCACGTTACCGTTGGGGGAAATTGACCGACAGTGAACCTTCCCGTTTTATTGAGGAAATCGACAGTCAATATCTGGAATATATGACACCTCCTGAAAATAATTACAGGTACAAACCTATGATTGACAGTGATATTTTTGGAGATGTGGATAAGTCCAAATTGCGTCTGGCAAAACCTGCGAATGGAACTCCTCCGACCAAATATAGTTCAGATAATGAAGCAAAAGCAGAGATAAATATTCGTAAATTGAAGCCTGTCAGCAATAATGCTGCTTCAGGAAGTGCAAATTTATTTGATAATAAACTCGTTGCCGGGAATATAGTAATGCATGAACGTTTTGGTAAAGGCGAAGTTTTAAACCTTGAAGGAGTAGGAGCAGACAAAAAAGCCGAAATCAAATTTGAAGTTGGCGGAATCAAAAAATTGCTTTTGCGTTTTGCGAAACTGGATATCATAGGATAAAAATTTGTTTCAAGTTTAAGGTTTAAAGTTGTCAGTTAAAAGAACTTTAAGCCTTAAATATTTTAAACTTTAAACTAAAAAAAATGGCTCAATTTATAAAAATATACGAAGACAAACCCAATGAAGCTGCAATTGCTAAAGTGGTTAAGGTTCTAAAAGAAGGTGGTTTGGTGATATATCCAACGGATACCGTTTACGGTTTGGGTTGTGATATTACCAATACGAAAGCGTTGGAACGAATTGCAAAGATCAAAGGAGTGAAGCTCGACAAAGCTAATTTTTCCTTCGTTTGCCATGATTTAAGTAATATCTCTGATTATGTGAGACAAATTGACACAACCACTTTTAAAATCTTAAAAAGAGCGCTACCAGGACCATATACCTTTATTTTACCGGGAAATAATAACTTGCCTAAGGAATTCAAAAAGAAAACAACTGTGGGAATCAGGGTTCCTGATAATGCTATTGCTTTAGAAATTGTAAAGTTGCTAGGGAATCCAATTGTTTCTACCTCGATTCATGATGATGATGATGTGATAGAATACACGACTGATCCGGAACTTATTTTTGAGAAATGGCAAAATTTGGTTGACTTAGTCATTGACGGTGGTTATGGTGATAATGTTGGATCTACTATTATTGATTTATCGGGTGACGAACCAATTGTAGTTAGAGAAGGAAAAGGAAGTTTAGATATTTTGTAAAATTTAAATTTTTGGCAAAATATTTGCTTAATTAATATTAATTTTTATATTTACCTAAAATTAAAATACTTACTGATTATTAATGATATACACATGCTATTCTTAATTATATTTAATTGGTTGTTAAAGAAAAATTAAGGATACATAAAGGGCAGGTCAATTGACCTGCTTTTTTATGTAAAAAAAGTAATAATTATATAAAAAAAAGATCAAATTCTTACAAATCAGAATTTAAATTATGATATTGGTTCCCGATAAAAATCGAATTACATTTCGACAAACTAAATAAACTAGAATCTGTGAAAGTATCGGTTTTAAGAATGTAAAATAGTTTTTCTTACTTAATGTATTCTATTTCATAACTTCAAACGCTAACGCAAAAGAAAAACCAGCTATATCAAAAAGTCAATTTAAAATGAATTAAATACTTTTAGGATTTGTTTACAAATTGCGACAAAGTTATAAAATATACTTTACTCAGAATTAAGTTCAGGTTTATGCATCGATTACTGTAGCCCCGGTTTAAGGTTTTCGATTAATGCACAAACGAAATTTTAATCTTGATTTGAATTTAGGTGTTGGTTAAAATTATGACAAAAATGACAGCGAATTAGTTCCCGTTTTAAACTTTACTTTTGGTAATTGGAAAAAAGTTACTTTAAATGATTGCTAAAAACAAAAAAGCTCTTGGAATTACAAGAGCTTTTTTGTTTTTATATTCTATCAAGACTATTCTTCTTCACCTTCGTTTTGTTCTGATTCGTTTTCAGCATCTTCTGAATCACCAGAACCAATTTCGAAAAAACTAAAAATGGAACCTCCGTAACTTTTCTGGAACGAAAAATGCGTCATGTGATCCAGTTTGGTATATTTCGAATGTTCAATTACCATCATTCCGTCTTCATTAAGCAATTCTTTTTCGAAAACTAATAAGATAATTTTCTCAAAAGTTTTTTGGTCTAAAGCATACGGTGGATCTGCAAAAATAATATCGTAAGATGTTTTACATCTTTCTAAATACATGAATACATCACTTTTTGTAGCTGCAATATTAAAATCATATTCGGCTGCCACTTGTTTGATGAATTTTACACAACCAAAATCACCATCAACAGATGTGATTGGCGTGCTTCCGCGAGAAGCAAACTCGTAACTGATATTTCCTGTTCCTGCGAATAAATCTAATATTTTAAGTCCTTCAAAACTGAAATGGTTGTTCAAAACATTGAATAATGCTTCTTTAGACATATCGGTAGTAGGACGAACGGGTAAACCTTTTGGCGGAAAAATGCGTCTTCCTTTGTATTTTCCTGAAATGATTCTCATGAGTTGAAAAGTATAAAATGATTTCTGTTTTCGGCCTCAGAAAAATAATTGTTCCATCGCAAATCTTCCACATCAATAAGGGAAACGTTGCGAATGTATTTGTAAGCGATTTTGAAATAATCACTTTCGGTATTAATATTTCCGATTAATTCCAATGCGAAGTTTTCGGGATTTAAGTTCAATTGCTCTGCCGTGAATAAAATATAATATAAGAAATCTTCTGGTGTATTGTAATCGAAAGAATTGAAAAGTAATAAATTTTGGTTCTGAACCACAATGACTTCAAAATGACCTGTATTAATATGTACAAACATTTTTTTATCATCATTATTTTTGGAAGCAACTAAAAGTTTCGAAACCAAAATGCTATTTGCATGTTTGTAATCGAAAGCTCCAAATTGGTCAATGAAAAAGTTATTGATATTCACATACGGAATATAAACCGTATTCATTTGATAGTTTGGAATTTCATCAAAAGCGAAAAAATCAGTTTCAAAAACTTTTGTGTTGTATTGCAGATAACTGCCTAAAAAGTTCTCATCAAATAACGGTTCAGGAACAAACGTTGATAGATTATTATTGTGAATTACCAGAATTTCATCATACGAATCCTTCAATTCCGGATGATCTCTAAAAGCATCACCAAACAATTCTTCAATTTTTGTGGCTTTATGAAAGGTATCAAAATGAACTTCGTTAAATGAAGTTACCGTATTATTTAGCGTATCAAAACAACAAAAAGAAAGTCCTGTCAAGGAAACTTGAATGGAAAGTTTTTTATATTTTTTTTCGGCTATGTTTATCATACTATTGATTTTTTCAACAACGCAAACTTACAAATTTAAAAATCAATTTCATTATCAAAATTCAATTGCAATGGCAAAAATCAATTACAAAACTCAATTGCAATGACAATAGCAAAGTTCAATTTACAGAAGATTTATTAACCCAATTTAAATTATAGACTTTCTCATAAATGGCAAAGGGATTCTTTTTTGCTTTGTATTTCTAATTGTGGTGTAGCATTTTTATTTTCATTAGACTTTGCTATTGAAATTGAATTTTGCCATTGCAATTGATATTTTTCACTTACTTTGTATTAAAATTTCGCTAAATGAATTCCTCCCTGTTTTATAGTCTTTTACAAAAAAAATTCCCTTTTCAACCCACCTATAAACAGGATATTTTTTTTCAAAAAATCGCTATTTTTTTAACCGAAACTGATAATAGAACCATTTTTGTTTTAAAAGGATATGCGGGAACTGGAAAAACAACTGTGATATCTACTATTGTAAATAGTTTATTAGACATTAATAAAAAATATGTCTTGTTGGCGCCAACGGGTCGTGCGGCTAAAGTAATTGCCAATTATTCGAACAAACCGGCTTTTACAATTCATAAAAAAATATACTTTCCAAAGAAATCTTCCGGTGGAGGCGTTTCGTTTACGTTACAACAAAACAAACACAAGAATACCATATTTATAGTCGATGAAGCATCGATGATTTCGGATACCAATTCTGATTCTAAGTTGTATGAAAACGGTTCGTTACTTGATGATTTGATTTCGTATGTATATTCTGGAACCAATTGCAAAATGATTTTATTGGGAGATACGGCTCAGTTGCCTCCGGTGAATTTAGATATTAGTCCCGCACTTGACATTCGCACTTTGGGAATGAATTATGATAAGGAAGTAGAACATATTGAATTGGATGAAGTCATGCGTCAGGAAGAAAATTCCGGGATTTTGCATAACGCAACGGAGCTTCGGGAATTATTGAAAGATTCTTTTATCGATGAATTCAAATTTGATGTCAAGAAATTCAAAGATATAGTTCGGTTGACCGATGGATATGATATTCAGGATGCCATAAATTCCGCCTACAGTAATTATAGTATAGAAGACACCGCTTTTATTGTTCGTTCGAATAAAAGAGCGAATCAATATAATGAGCAAATCCGGACCAAAATTCTGGATAAAGAAAGCGAACTTTCCACTGGCGATTTTCTGATGGTGGTGAAGAACAATTATTTTTGGTTGAAAGATTCGGATGAAGCGGGTTTTATTGCCAATGGTGATATTCTCGAAATATTAGAAATTTTCAATATCAAAGAATTGTATGGTTTTAAGTTTGCCAAAGTAAAAATTAGAATGATTGATTACCCCAATCAGATTCCATTTGAAACGGTATTATTAATGGACACCATAAAAAGTGAATCACCATCGTTGACCTATGAAGAATCCAACCGATTGTATCAGGAAGTGTTGAAAGATTACGAAGGCGAAACCAAATTCAAACAATTCCAAAAAGTGAAAGCCAACGAATATTTCAACGGCCTTCAAGTTAAATTTTCGTATGCAATAACCTGTCATAAATCACAAGGTGGTCAGTGGAATACTGTTTTTATAGAACAACCGTATTTGCCGGATGGAATCAATCGAGATTACATCCGCTGGTTATATACCGCTATGACCCGAGCCAAAAATAAATTATATTTGATAGGTTTTAAAGATGAGAATTTTGTAGAATAATTTTAAAAATAATGAAACAAAGAATAGCACATATTGCTTTGGTAGTTGCTGATTATGATGAGGCGATAGCTTTTTATACTCAAAAATTACATTTTGATTTAATTGAAGATACCGTTTTAAATGATATAAAGCGATGGGTTTTGGTTGCGCCAAAAGGTGCCATTGGATTCAGTTTGCTTCTGGCAAAAGCAGCAACTAAAGAACAGTCAGAAAAAGTGGGAAATCAAACGGGTGGACGCGTTTTTCTATTTTTGAATACTGATGATTTTGAAAGAGATTATCAAAATTTATTGGATAATAAAGTTGAAATTATTAGAGAACCTATTTTGGAAGCGTATGGCAAAGTAGCTGTTTTTGCTGATATTTACGGCAATCTTTGGGATTTAATAGAACGAGCTGATAATTAGAATAAATAAATTTTATTCACATGAACACATTAAACGACTTACATAAAATATCTGGCTCTTTTTCGAATACCGAAAAAATGCCGGTTTTGTTTTTGGGACACGGAAGCCCGATGAACGCAATTGAAGAAAATCAGTTTGTGACGGGTTTTCGAAATTTGGCTAAAACGTTACCGCAACCAAATGCCATTTTATGTATTTCGGCGCATTGGTTTACCAAAGGGACAAAGGTTACTGCAATGGAAATGCCCCGAACGATTCACGACTTCGGCGGTTTTCCGCAAGCATTGTTCGATGTGCAATATCCTGCAAAAGGAAGTCCGGAATTAGCAGTAGAAACCAAACAATTATTGACTCCGGTAGAAGTAGAGCTGGACGAACATTGGGGTTTGGATCACGGTGCTTGGAGTGTAATTAAGCATTTATATCCGGAAGCGAATGTTCCTGTGATTCAGTTGAGTATTGATTATACAAAATCTGGGCAATACCATTTTGACTTGGCTCAAAAATTAAGTGCGTTGCGTACCAAAGGAATCTTGATTGTAGGCAGCGGAAATATTGTGCATAATTTGAGATTGGTCGATTTTCATAATTTCGAAAAAGACAATTATGGTTACGATTGGGCAATTGAAGCAAGAGAATCGGTGAACAACTATTTATTGGATGGGAATTTTCAACCATTGATTGATTTTGAGAAACAAAGCAAGGCGTTTCAATTAGCTATTCCTACGCCAGAACACTATTTACCTTTAATTTATACTTTGGGATTAAAAGGAAAATCCGAAGAACTGAGTTTGTTTAATGACAAGTTATTGGCGGGTTCGTTGAGTATGACTTCGGTGAAGATTATGTAGGAAGGTTTTGTGGAATAAATCTTATATTTGGTATATCAACAGATAATTTTAGAAATATTATTTGGAAAGTCAATTCAATTTTTTGTCAATAATTAAAACATAATGAACAAAAATATTAGTAGATCAATAATAAATTCTAAAGGAGAAATTCTATTCTTTGGTTTGCAAGACTTTATCAAAAATATTATTGAAAATAAATATTGTTTCATTTGTGGAGCAAATCCAAATTTAAAAAAATTCAATGATGAGCATATAATTCCTGATTGGATTCTAAAAAAATACAAACTACACTCTCAAAAAATTACCCTACCAAATGGTACAAAAATAAATTATGGACATTATAAAGTTTCATGTTGTCAAGAATGTAATACTGAATTAGGTAAAACGTACGAGCTTCCAATTAGTAAATTACTAAATAAGTCTTATAATGATATCTGTGATGAACTAAAAAAAAATCCAAGTTTATTTAAACTTTTATTTAGATGGGCAGCTCTTATATATCTAAAAACTCATCTGAAAGATAATTCATTTTTACTAGAAAGAGATAAAAGTAAAAAATCAGGGTTTATTGCTGATAATTATTATTGGCAAGATATGCATCATATTCACTGTATTGCAAGAAGTCATTACACAAAAGCTAAAATAGACGAAAATGTTTATGGTACAGTTTTAATTCTTCCAGCATTAAAAATTGGAAATAGAGAAAATTTTGATTATGTTGATAGTGAAACAGCTAAATCAGTTTTATTACAATTAAATGAATTTAGTATTATTGTTGTATTAAATGATTCTTCCTTTAGTTATATAATGTTCAAAGAATTTATTGATAAAATTGAAGGATCACTAAGTTCCTTTCAGTTAAGGGAAATTCTAGCTCATTTGAATTATATCAATATTAATTTGAAAGAGAGACCAGTTTATCAATCAAATATTAAATCTGATGGGAATTATTATATCACTTCAATAATTCCTGAAGATATTTGCTTAATTGAAGAAGCAAAAAGGATTTCCTCACCAGGAGAATTTTTAAAACTTTATGTTAATGAATTGATAGGTAATATTAATAATAGAGAGACAATCATTAATGAAATAGGTGAAGGAAAAAGGAATTTCTTGATAGATAAAGAGGGTCAATTTATTAATCACGGTCAAATTTAATAAGTACAACTATAGCAAATCGCAATTATAATAAATCGATAAAAGATATATTTTGTTAGATACTAGCGAGTCCCTCGAACCAGCAATTAAAAACTAAAACTTTGCTACTTAACGTCTTCGTGGCAAATTAAAAAGATATAAATGAAAATAATAGCAGTCATTTCCACAAGTTAAGCCTCGACACGATTTCCCGCAAAACTAATGCAGGATTTGTGTGGTAAAACCGTCATTTTAAGAACTTATGAAGCAGCCATAAACTCGCAATTGTTTGATGATGTTTTTGTGGTAACAGATTCAGATTTAATTTATGACGAAGTCATTTTTCCCCAACTAGCGCCAGCGTCTCGCTCGTGACAACAAAGTAAATCATTATCACTAACATCAAAACCAATTATTGTGAAAACACGAGACGATAAAAAATTAGATAATCCGGTTTGGTTTTCGTTATCAGAAACGGATCAAAGTTTTGCGGTAGATTATGGCAGTGTAAAATTCTATCATTCGGATTATTGTCCGTTTGGCGGTTTTGAAAAGGGAAATGCGATTGCAAAGTCTATTGATGAATATTCTGAGATGGTTGATAGTTTTTTTATTGTTGGAGAAAAGCCGGAACTTTCAAATCTATTGAAGGTAAATAAAGAATTGGTTTGTCTTCAAATGATTGTTTACAATCGAATCGATATTGCCATTAATGACCCAATTGTAAAACTGACTGACGAACATATTGATGCTTTATATGAGTTGGTGAATTTGGTGCAACCAGGATATTTTAAAAAGAAAACCGCTTTATTAGGTAATTATTATGGCATTTTCAAAAATGAAGAACTTGTTAGCGTGACTGGTGAGCGCATGCAAATGAATGACTTTATTGAAGTAAGCGCAGTAGTCGCACATCCCAATCATACCGGAAAAGGATACGCCAAACAATTAGTGATCCATACCGTAAATGAAATTTTCAAGCAAAATAAGATTCCTTATTTACATGTGATTGAAGACAATAAAGGTGCAATACAATTGTACGAGAAATTAGGTTTTTCAACCAGGCGAAAAATTAGTTTTTGGAATATCACGAAGCAAATTTAAGGATTGAGAACAATTTTGTAAATCCTAAAAACATACTAACTTAGCGCTTTAGCAATTCCATATAAAATGAAAATAATAGCAGTCATTCCCGCACGTTACGCTTCGACACGATTTCCCGCAAAACTAATGCAGGATTTGGGAGGTAAAACGGTCATTTTAAGAACTTATGAAGCAGCCATAAACACGCAATTGTTTGATGATGTTTTTGTGGTAACAGATTCTGATTTAATTTATGACGAAATCGTTTCTCACGGTGGAAAAGCCATCAAAAGCATCAAAGAACACGAATCAGGAAGTGATCGAATTGCGGAAGCAGTCGAAAATCTGGACGTTGATATTGTGATTAATGTGCAAGGAGACGAACCATTTATCGATGCGGAACCTTTGGCAAAAGTGATTGAAGTTTTTAGAAATGATTTGGATAAAAAAGTAGATTTAGCTTCGTTGATGCGCGAAATCACTAATGAAGACGACATCAATAATCCGAACAATGTAAAAGTGGTCGTGGATCAAAATAGATTCGCATTATACTTTTCACGTTCGGTAATTCCATATCCAAGAGAGAAAAATGTAGGCGTTCGCTACATGCAACACATCGGGATTTATGCTTTTAGAAAACAAGCATTATTGGATTTTTATAGTTTACCAATGCAATCTTTGGAGGCATCCGAAAAATTGGAACAATTGCGTTATCTGGAATTTGGAAAAAGAATTAAAATGGTCGAAACGACTCATGTTGGAATCGGAATTGATACTCCGGAGGATTTGGAAAAAGCGCGAAAAATGTTGTAATTATTCCAGATTTTCATGATCGAAATAGCCTTTCGTTTTTACTTTGGTGGAAAAGAAATTCAAGAAAAGCACAATGAAAAACAGAAATAGTAAGGCTTGTGTAGTAACTAGAAATTTCCCTATTGGTGTAATGGGATGGTAGTCGCCATAGCCGATGGAAGAGGAAGTTACAATGCTGAAATAAATAGAATCAAACCAATGGAAAAACGGTTTGTTCATATAATTTCCAACAGAATAAAAGACTGCGTACGCAAATGCAATCTCTAAATAGTTAAAGAAAAGCAACAACATGGATCTCTTGTATGAGCGTGGTTTTGAAAATAAATCAGAAGCAAAAATCAGTGTTGGAATATAAAAAACAGTTTCCAAAAAAACATAAACAAGAATCCAAATAATCCACTGATGGCTTTGCCAATGATTTACTAAAATCATTATTGGAAAAATTACTTTTAATAAAACATAAAAGTCTAAAGCTAAATCTTGGTATTCAACTCCCTTCTTGCTGGCCCAATATTTAATGTAAATCCCTGGAAAAAGTAATTGGGACGAAGCCAATATTAAACGGACAATTTTTTCAATCCCGTTGTCTTCCTGATGATCGTTATTCCAAATGGATTGAATATTCTGAATCCGTTTTTGGATAGGATTAAATTTAGGTTGCACGCCCTTTGACGTTTTTCCCAGAAGTAGTTTTTTTAAATTTTTTTTCATTCCAGCAAAGTGTTAAATAACGCTATGTAAGGTTACAAAATAATTGTGTTGCTTGACCAGAATTCCATTGTGAATTTTGACAAAAAAAATTAATGATTTAACTCAGTTTCTCAATTAGAATTAGTTCGTTATGAACTTCAAGTCTGGGAATGGTCTTAATCTGAAATTTATCTTTGTAAAACTCGGAAACGTATTTTTTATTTCTTAAATTTTGGCTTTCATTTAATAACATGGTATTGAAAAGTATAAAACCATGACTTTTTAAAAGAGAGCAAACTCTATTGATAAAAAAAGTTTCAAACAAGAAATTAGGCATTGTTATATCTTGAAAAATATCAATAATAATTAAATCGTATTTGGTTTTGGTTTTTAGAACAAATTCGAAAGCATCATCAATTACAATTTCAAGATTTTCAATTTCGTCTAATTTAAAATAGGTATTGGCTATTTTAATTATTTCGGGGTCAATTTCAACTCCGGTAATTTTCCCTTTATATTTTATTTCGTCCACCAAGGTCTTAATCACACTTCCGCCTGCAACTCCCAAAACAAGAATATGTTTCATGGGAACTATCTTTTCGAAGCCAATATTTTTTAACCCCAATCTTAAAATACGTTGTAAACTGCCATACGAATAATTGGCATTTTCCGAGTCTAAAACTAATTCACCATTTGCCCAAGTGACTTCAATCGATTTGCTCAATGAAGATTTTGTTTCATAAATTTTTATTGGAATGAGATAACTGAATATTTTTTTAATCATTATTGGCAGTTTTACTCAAAAATAAGATTTAAATTATTTATTTTGTGTGAAATAAGAAAGAATGAAGAAACAATTTTACAAATGGATATTTTTCAGGCTCATGGGATGGAAAATAGTGGGAGGAATTGACGCAAATATTAAAAAATGTGTCATGATGGTGATGCCGCATACGAGTGCGCATGATTTTTATTTGGGTATTTTTACCAGAGGCATCACCGGATTAGAAATGAATTGGGTGGGTAAAAAGGAATTGTTTCGTTTTCCTTTCGGATTTTATTTTAGATATATGGGTGGCGAACCATTAGACCGTTCTGGCGGTTTGAATAAAGTGGATTCTATCGCTGCTATTTTTCAAAGAAAAGAAATTTTTCGTTTGGCTGTTGCCCCAGAAGGAACTCGTGAAAAAGTTACCGAACTAAAAACAGGATTTTATTATATCGCTTTAAAAGCAAATGTTCCTATAATTCCGGTCACATTTGATTTTGGAAGAAAAGAAGTGAACTTAGGAAATCCAGTTTTACCAACTGGCGATCTCGAAAGTGATATGGCAGTTTTGAAGAAACACTATAAAGGTGTAAAAGGTAAAATTCCGGAAAACGGATATTCATTTGAATAAATGACAGTGTAAACAATAAATTCAATTTATTGTAAAAATAATTGTTATGGCAAAATAATGTATGAGAACCCCAATTCGAAATTCCGAATTGGGGTTCTTTTTTTAATCGGGAACATAACTTTTAAAAGTTCCATTTTTATAAAAAATTACGATTTTATCTATTTCAGTTGAATCGGATTCTTTAGGGCTATTTTTATTTTCTATTTTTTTTGTTTCCAATGCAGGAATCGGATTTGGAATTTTTATTTCGGAAAATAGATTCTCAGGAATTATATCAGCAGAAGCTGGAGCAGGAATATTTTGTTTTACAACTTGCTCAACGTTGTTTACTGTTTTATCAAACTGCTCCGAGTTTTTAGGAAAAGTTCCTTTTCCGTTCAATATCCAATACAAATCTACATCAGGAAAAACCTCTAATATTTTAAGAATAAAATCCAAGCTAGGTTTGTTTCTTCCTGAGAGTAGGTGAGACAAACTGGAGCGCTGTACACCAATTTTATCCGCAAAAGAAGAAGCATTCAAGCTGTAGTAATCCAGTATGATTTCTAATCTTTTTATAAAATCCTCGATGTTTACCATTGTAAATTATTGATATGAATTAACTATTTACAAATGTAATCAAAAGTTGTCAAATAACCAATATTACAAGTGTAAATAGCATTTATTATACTAATTAACATAAAGTATAAGATAATGTGATTAATTATAAGTAATTGATAATATGTTAATTAGATACTAATTAATTATTATATAACATTTGTTAACCGCAAGTAGTAAAAGGACTCACTTAAAAGGCAAAGATGTGTTTACAGGATTGAAATAGTTGAAATCTTATTTGTTTACAAATGTAAATATAAAGATGTTTACTTTTGTAAATCAAATAAAACAGCATGGATTTAGAACAATTATTTAGTCAATATAAAGAAGAAACTATTCACGGTCGTTACATTACTTTAGATTCTATTGAACCGTTATTACAAAAATTAAATACCAATAATCAACTTCAAATTATTGGAAAATCAGTTTTAGGAAAGTCGATTTATTCATATGAAATTGGAGAAGGTAAAACTAAAATTTTCCTTTGGTCACAAATGCATGGTAATGAAAGTACGACTACAAAGGCACTATTTGATTTTTTGAATGTGTTGCAAAGCGGTTCACAATTGGCACAACTATTATTAAATACTTTTACTTTTTGCAGTATTCCAATGTTGAATCCTGACGGTGCCACATTATATACCAGAGAAAATGCTAATAAAGTTGATTTAAATCGCGATTCGCAAGCGCTTACACAGCCAGAAAGTAAGATTTTAAGAGAAGTTTTTGAATCTTTTAAACCAGATTATTGCTTTAATCTTCATGATCAGCGCACTATTTTTGGCGTAAGCGATACTGGTAAGCCGGCTACTTTATCATTTTTGGCGCCTTCTTATAATGAAGAAAGAGAAGTAAACGAATCGAGATTAAAGGCTATTAATTTGATTGCAAGTATAAATGAAGAGCTTCAGAAGTATTTACCGAATCAAATTGGTCGTTTTGATGATTCTTTCAACATAAACTGTATTGGTGATACATTTCAATATCTGGGCGTACCTACATTATTGTTTGAAGCGGGTCATTTTGCAAACGATTATCAAAGAGAGGAGACGCGTAAATATGTTTTTATGGCGCTAATTTCAAGTTTTACCATACTTAGCGAAAACGATATAGTTAGCAACGGAATTGACAAATATTTGAATATTCCTCAAAATAAAGTCGTTTTTTATGATTTAATGTATAAAAACATCAAAATAAATTATGATGGTATCGAAATAATCACCAATTTTGCAGCACAATACAAAGAAGAGTTAATTGAAAATCAGATTTGTTTTAATGCTTATGTATCACAGATAGGCGATTTAGAAAATTATTTTGGTCATTTTGAATACGATGCTGAAGGAGCACTTTATAAAGATGATTTTGATTCAATTCCTAAATTAAACCAAAAAGCTGATTTTTATTTAGATAATAACATAAAAATTGTTAACGGAATGATAAAAATATAATATTTTTGTCTTTTTATTGTTTTTATGTATATTTTTATACTTTGTTAAAGCAATTAATAATATTAATTAAAGAGTTATGAGTAAATTTCGTTTAGATGAAGTAGATCACCAGATTTTAGATATGTTGATAGACAATACAAGAGTTCCATTTACGGATATTGCAAAAAAATTATTGATTTCTGCAGGAACTGTCCATGTCAGAGTTAAAAAAATGGAGGACGCCGGTATCATAATGGGATCTTCATTAGTGCTTGATTATGACAAATTGGGATATTCTTTTATCGCTTATGTAGGTGTTTTTCTAAACAATACGTCACAAACAAAATTTGTTTTGGAACGAATCAATGAAATTCCTTTTGTAACGGTAGCTTCTGTTACTACAGGGAAATTTAATATCTTTTGTAAAATTAGAGCAAAAGATACTAAACATGCTAAAGATGTTATCTTTATGATTGACGATATTGATGGAGTTTACAGAACTGAAACGATGATCTCACTAGAGGAAAGCATAAATGATAAGAAGCGGTTGATGCATACTATTTTCAAAAATATGTAATTAATCTTGAATGCGCTATATATAAATATAACCTCAAGTTAATTCTTGGGGTTTTTTTATGAGAAATTAACTAAACCAACTACAACTAGACTATGTACACATTACCTAAAATTGAACGTTTCAACCAGGATGTTCTCTCTAAATACAACATTTATAATAGTGTATTTATTACATTGCCCTTTCAATCCATAGATAATACGGGAGCTTTACTGCCTTTATTTACAGATATTTGCGATACAGGATTCAAAAAACAAGAAACTCCTAAGGAGATTGTTGATTTTTTTGCAAAAAGGTATTTACACGATCCTTCAGAATCAGATAAGATTGATATCATGTTTCGTTTTATTCAATATATCGAACGTCAGATTGTTCTGTTTGATGCTATTGAAGATGCTGCTTTTCCGGTTGTTAATAATATGGAGGGAAGAGGATCGTTGAGAGATATTAAGGAAAAATCAGATGCAAAAGACAAAGAAGACGAATTGGTCGATTTTCTGGAAGATTTCAATGTTAGAACAGTTTTAACTGCGCATCCTACACAGTTTTATCCTGGTGCTGTGCTTGGAATTATCAATGATTTGACAGAAGCGATTCGTAAAAATGACTTACTGAACATTAAGCAATTGCTGGCTCAATTAGGTAAAACTCCTTTTATTCAAAACGAAAAACCAAATCCTTTTGATGAAGCAGTAAGTTTGATCTGGTATCTTGAAAATGTATTTTATCATACTTCCGGTGAGATGGTGCACTATCTTCAAAAAAATATTTTTAACGGAAACTCCATAAAAAATCCTTTGATTAAGCTTGGTTTTTGGCCTGGTGGTGATCGTGATGGGAATCCATTTGTAACAACCGAAATAACTTTGAAAGTAGCGGAACGCTTGCGAACTTCGATTTTGAAATGTTATTACATCGAAATGAGGGATTTAAAAAGAAAACTAACTTTCTCTGGTGTAGATACTTTGGTTACTGAACTGGAACAAAAACTTTACAGGTCTGTATTTTATTCCAAAGGAGAAATTTTCATTACTCTTGACGAATTTAAATCACAGTTGAGTAAAATAAAACAAATTATTATTGATCAACATCAATCGTTATATTTAGATGAATTGGAAGCGCTTCTGATAAAAGTAAATTTATTTGGGTTTCATTTTGCATCTTTAGACATTCGTCAGAATAGTAAAATTCATGATGCTGTGTTTAATGACGTTGTTGAATTTTATCTGAAAGCTGATCCTGATGTTTTTCCGAAAAATTATTTTGAATTAAAAGAAGAAGATAAGCTAAAGGTCTTATCAAATGTAAGCGGAAATCTTGATGCGGCTGTTTTTCCGAATGAGATGACTCGTTTGACAATCGAATCCATTCAGGCGATAAAAACAATTCAGGAAAATAATGGTGAATTTGGTGCCAACCGCTACATAATTAGCAATAATGAAAGCGCATTGAATGTTATGGAAACTTTTGCGTTATTCCGTTTGAGTAATTGGGAGAATCCTCCAGTTGATATTATTCCGCTTTTTGAATCGGTTGATGATTTACAAAATGCGCATGAAATCATGGAGAAATTGTATACGAATCCAACTTATGCGGCACATTTAGCCAGTAGAAACAACAAACAAACCATCATGCTTGGTTTCTCTGACGGAACAAAAGACGGAGGTTATTTAATGGCGAATTGGAGTATTTATAAGGCAAAAGAAGAACTTACTGCGATTTCCAGAAAATATGGTGTAAAAGCAATTTTCTTTGACGGTCGTGGTGGACCTCCAGCTCGTGGTGGTGGAAAAACACATAAATTCTATGCTTCATTGGGGCCAAATATTGAAAACAATGAAATTCAAGTTACAGTTCAAGGACAAACGATTAGTTCTAATTTTGGAACTTTAGATTCTTGTCGTTATAACTTGGAGAATTTATTAAGTGCTGGTGTAACCAATCAGGTTTTTAGCAAAGGACAAAATGAATTGACCTTAGACGAAAAAAATATATTGGATCAATTGGCAGGATTTGGTTATGAAAAGTATTTGAGCTTTAAAAATCATCCAAAATTCATTCCTTATTTGGAACAAATGAGTACGCTGAAATATTACGCTAAAACGAATATTGGAAGCCGACCATCCAAAAGAAGTAAATCAGAACATTTAGATTTCGCTGATTTACGTGCGATTCCTTTTGTGGGTTCTTGGAGCCAGTTGAAGCAGAATGTACCCGGATTTTTCGGTGTAGGTACGGCGCTCAAACATTTTGAGGATACAAATCAATGGAGTAAAGTTCAGGACTTATATGACAATTCATTATTCTTTAAAACCTTGTTAGAAAATAGTATGATGTCATTGGCTAAGTCATTTTTCCCACTGACAGCTTACATGAAAAAAGACCCTCAGTTTGGTGCTTTTTGGCAAATTATTTATGACGAATTTTTAGAAACAAAACGATTACTTTTGAAAATTGCGGGCCATAAAGAATTGATGGAAAATTATCCTGATGGTAAAGCATCAATACAAATAAGAGAGCGTATTGTATTGCCATTGTTGACAATACAACAATATGCTTTATTGCGAATTAATGAGTTAAACAAAGAAGCTCAACCAGATGAAGCGTTAATAAAAGTGTACGAAAAAATAGTGACTCGTTCTCTTTTTGGAAATACAAATGCTAGTAGAAACTCTGCTTAAACGATAAAAAAATGATGTCAACACAATTGCCAACAAATGAATATGCTCCTTTTTATGCTCCTTATGTAAACGCTTTGGGAGACGTGAATTTGATAGAAGAATTAGAAATTTCATTGCATGATTTTATCCGTTTTGTGCAAAATATCCCAATGGATAAATTTGATTATAGGTATGCAGAAGGGAAGTGGGATATCAGAGAAATTATTCAGCATGTCATAGATACCGAGCGTATTTTTGCGTATCGTGCCTTGCGTATTTCCCGAAATGACCAAACGCCTTTACCAGGTTTTGATGAAAATGATTATGTAAACAATACTCAAGCTACCAATAGAAGTATTCAAGATTTGCTAACTGAATTTTCAGCTGTGCGACATTCGAATTTGTTTCTTTTTAAAAGTTTATCTGAAGAACAATTAAAGAGAATTGGAACTGCTTCAAATGCTGCTGTGTCGGTTCGTGCGATCGGTTTTATTATGATTGGGCATCAGAAACACCATCAAAAGGTTTTTCAGGAAAGGTATTTATAATTTATTGAAAACCGGTTGACCAGATTTTTAGCTTGTTGTCAAATGACATAGTATTTGCAGGACTAGTAGAAGGCATCACATAATACGTGATGCCTTTTATTTGTCCAAATTTTTTCAGAAAGTATTTATGGCTTTCTTTTCCGTTAAACATGATTGTAGTGATTCCGGGGAATTGTTTGAATAATGTTTCAAAATCATTTTCTTTTTGATTTTTGATATGGATGTCCAAGCTTCCTTTTCTTTCGCAATTTTCTAAAACATCCCAAAGCCCAATGTTGTTTGCTTGGAGTAATTGTATCTTTTCTTCGAAGATTTCAGATATTGGTAAATTATCCAGCAACGTGTACATTATTTTCCAGAAATGATTTCTTTTGTGTGCATAATATTCCTGCTTTTCCAGTGATGCAATGCCAGGCATAGTTCCTAAAATCAAAATTTTGGTTTGAGAATTTATAAAAGGAGGAAAGGATTGTATCATATCATATCATATCATTCAATTAAAGTACAGCATTCTCTTTTTCTATTACAGCTAATGCCAATCGGATTTTTCCATAATCTATTTTTTCTTCAAAATAATTAAAATAGGGCTTCAAGGCATTTGGTGATTCAAGTTTTATTTGTGCTTCTGCAATTTGCGAAACTTCTTCTTTTGAGATAAACGATTCTAAATCTATGTCTGCTCCGTCAACATACAGTTTCGCTAAATGGGACATAATCGTACTTAATCCTAATTTTCTTTTTTGAGCAATTTCCTCGACAGAAAATTCGTTTTTATAAAGTTCCAATGTTTCTTTGTAGGTTGTGGCTTCTTTTTTCTTTTTAGTACCTTTTGCTTTTTGGAAATCTTGAATAACTTTTATAAAAGCATCACCATATTTTTCCAATTTTGCTTTACCAACACCATCAATTGCCAGTAATTCATTCTCACTCATCGGTCTTTCAGTTTCCATTTGGCGCAAAGCCGCATCACTGAAAATTACATAAGCTGGAACAGATTCTTCTTTGGAAATTTCGTAGCGTAATTTCCTCAATGTTTCAAAAAGCGAATTAGCTACTGATTTGCTTTTTGTTTCTTTGATTTCTTGCTTCTCGATATTGATTTTTTGAACCGTAGTCAGCTGTACTTTTTCGCCTTCAAACAATACTTTTTTAGCTAAAGAAGTAAGTCGAATTTTATTTTGTTTATGAAAAGCAATCTCACAGTACCCAAGATTTATCAATTGTATTAAATATTGATTCCAGTCAAACCATGAAAGATCAACACCAACACCATATGTTTTAAGGTTTTGGTATTCTTTTTCATAGATATACGCATTTTTGGAACCGCGCAAAAAGTCAATGATTACAGGTAATGGTTCTGTTTCCTGTAATCGAATAATTGCCGACAATGCTTTTTGAGCAATTATGGTTCCATCGAAAAAAAGCGGTGGATTTTTACAGATATCACAATTTCCACAATTTTCTGTAACGAGTTCGCCAAAATAGGAGAGCAATATTTTTCTGCGACAACTCAACGCATCGGCATATTGTTTCATTCGCTCCAGTTTGGCAAGTTGTACTTCGGCGTTTAAACCTTGAGAAGCAAATTTTTGCAATTGAATCACATCGCCATAACTTTCGAACAATACGGTTTCTGATGGCAAACCATCGCGACCTGCACGACCAATTTCCTGATAATAACCTTCAATATTTTTCGGCAAGTTGTAATGGATCACCCAACGAACATTTGATTTATCAATTCCCATCCCAAAAGCAATGGTTGCACATACTACTTTGCAATCATCATTGATAAATTCATCTTGTGTTTTCGAGCGAATTTTATTGTCTAAACCGGCGTGATAGGCCTTAGCACTAATGCCGATTTTTTGTAATTTTTCGGCTAATTCTTCGGTTGTTTTTCTGCTCAAGCAATATACAATCCCGGATTCGTTTGGTTTTTCTTGGATGAAATCTATTATTTGTTTGACTCTGTCTAAAGCGGGACGCACTTCTAAACTTAAATTTTTTCGATCAAAAGAAGCAACAAATAATTTCGGGTTTTTTAGATTTAATTGTTCGCTAATATCCTTACGTGTAGCTTTATCAGCAGTGGCAGTTAAAGCTAAGATTGGAGTAGAAGGGAAGCGATTTTTTAGATATCCAAGATTTGTATATGCTGGTCTGAAATCATGTCCCCAAGATGAAATGCAATGCGCTTCATCAATAGCGATAAGACTTATGGTTAAACTATTGAAAATATTATCCAGAAATGACAAGCTTTCTGGAGCAATGTAAACGAGCTTAATTGTATTCGATTTTAAGCTTTCGATATAAAATTGACGTTCGTCTTCGGTTTGACTGCTGTTGATAAAACAGGCTTCAATTCCATTTGCTTTCAAGCCATCAACTTGATCTTTCATCAAAGCGATAAGCGGGGAAATTACGATTGTAATTCCGGGAAAAAGTAATGCTGGTAATTGAAAACAAATTGATTTCCCACCACCTGTAGGCATAATTGCCAATGTATCTTGCCCAGAGAGAACACAGTTTATTATTTCCTCTTGGTTGGGTCTGAATTTTTCAAAACCAAAGTTTTCTTTGAGTTTGGCATATAAAATTTGCTGAGTCATTTTGGCGTATATTTAGAAGTCTAAAGTTATAAAAAAAGGAACTCGTGAATGAGTTCCTTTTTATAAGTATATTTAAAACAGGATTAATTAATCCTCATCTTCATCATCATCTTCATCTGAAAAATCTTTTTCATCAGCATCTTCGTCATCCTCATCATCTCCTGAATCAGAATCCGGTTTGTCGACAGCGTCGTCTTCATCGTCGTCATCAATATCATCGTCTAAATCTAGACCTTTGATCGGTTCAACAACTTCATCAATAAGGATTTCATCATCTTCATCATAATTTTCAATTCTATCAGCAAGTTTAGTGCTCACTTTTACTAAATAAATAGTGTCTTCAGTTCGAACTTCAACCGCTTCAACCAATTCATTTTTAGCGTTTCTAAAACTAATAATGTTTGAATCATCATAACCATCTGGAAATTTGTCCACCAATAGGTTTAAAATTTCATTGGTAAGTTTTGCGTAATCAACAATTACTCTTTTCATAAAATTATTCTATAGATCTAATAAATAAGCGAAAATTAAAGGTGCTACAATGGTAGCATCTGACTCAATAATAAACTTAGGAGTTTTAATGTCTAATTTACCCCAAGTTATTTTTTCATTTGGCACTGCTCCAGAATACGAACCATAACTGGTCGTTGAATCTGAAATCTGGCAGAAATAGCTCCAGAAAGGAATGTCATGCATTTCCATATCTTGGTACAACATTGGCACCACACATATTGGAAAATCTCCAGCAATACCACCACCAATTTGGAAGAAACCTACACCATTGGTACTGTTTTTTGGATACCAATCTGATAAGAAAACCATATATTCAATACCGGATTTCATTGTAGAAGCTTTCAAATCTCCTTTAATTACATACGATGCAAATATATTTCCCATGGTACTGTCTTCCCATCCCGGTACAATAATAGGTAAATTTTTCTCAGCAGCTGCATACATCCAACTGTCTTTTAAGTCAATTTCATAATATTCTTCAAGAACACCTGAAAGTAACATTTTGTACATAAACTCATGAGGAAAATATCTTTCTCCTTTATCATCAGCATCTTTCCAGATTTTGTAAATATGCTTTTGCAAACGACGGAAAGCTTCATGTTCCGGAATACAAGTATCTGTTACACGGTTTAAACCTCTTTCCAATAAATCCCATTCATCTTGCGGAGTCAAATCACGATAATTTGGAACCCTTTCATAATGAGAATGAGCTACAAGATTCATGATATCTTCCTCTAGATTTGCTCCAGTACACGAAATGATATGGACTTTATCCTGACGAATAATTTCAGAAAATATTTTTCCAATCTCGGCAGTACTCATAGCGCCAGCCATGCTCACCATCATTTTTGAACCATTGGCTAATTGTTCTTCGTATGCCTTAGCTGCGTCAACTAAAGATGCAGAATTGAAATGCAAATAATGCTTTTCTATAAACTGACTGATTGGTCCTTTGCTCATTTTTTAAAATTTAAATGCTTAGAAATCAAAACGTTAAAATTATAATCTCAAATTTAACGAATTTTTATATTGAATAATTGAATCGTTGGTAATTTATTTTTTGTCGTAACCCAATATTTTTAAAACGTCTTCAGAGGTTTGTTGCTCTGAAAAAACCTCAGTGGCCAAAATACCATTTTCGTCTCTGTCTATTAAAATATGTTTAGGTTGCGGAATCAAGCAGTGATGTAAACCACCATAACCTCCAATGGTTTCTTGGTAAGCTCCTGTATTAAAAAATCCAATATATAATGGTTTTTCTTTGTTGTATTTTGGCAAATAAATAGCATTCATATTTTGCTCTGAATTGTAATAATCATCGCTGTCGCACGTCATTCCGCCTAATAAAACCCGCTCGTAGGTATCATTCCAGCGATTGACTGCCAGCATGATAAAACGTTTGTTGATTGCCCAAGTATCTGGTAAAGTAGTAATGAAAGAGGAATCAATCATATTCCATTTTTCTCTGTCATTTTGTTGTTTTTGATACAAAATCTGATAAATCGCTCCACCACTTTCGCCTACAGTATAGGAGCCAAATTCAGTAAAAATATTAGGAACATCAACTTCAGCTTCGTCGCAAGCTATTTTGATCTGATTGATGATTTCATCAATCATGTATTGATAATCGTATTCAAATGCCAATGAGTTCTTTATTGGAAAACCACCACCAATATTTAATCCGTCAAGGGAAGGACATTCTTTTTTTAATGCTACATAAACCTTAATACATTTTACTAATTCATTCCAGTAATAAGCATTGTCGTTAATTCCTGTATTGATAAAAAAGTGCAACATTTTCAGTTCCAATTTTTTATTTTCCTTAATTTCTCTCTTATAAAATGGAACAATATTTTTGTAACCAATTCCTAGTCTGGAAGTGTAAAACTCAAATTTCGGTTCCTCTTCAGCCGCAATACGAATTCCAATTTTGAATTTACTTTTTATTTGTCCCTGAAGTAAATCAAGTTCTTCAAAATTATCAATGATTGGAATGGTGTTTTTATGACCATTATTAATCAATCGTGCAATATTATCGATGTATTGATCTCTTTTGAAACCATTACAAATTACATAGGTACTTTTGTTAATTTTACCATTTGCCAAAAGGTTTTCTACGATGTTAATATCAAAAGCAGAAGAAGTTTCAATATGAATGTTATTTTTGAACGCTTCGTTCATAATATATTCAAAATGAGAACTTTTAGTGCAATAACAGTAATAATATTTTGCCTCATATTTATTTTTTTCCATCGATTTACGAAACCAACTTTTGGCTTTGTTAATGTTGTTGGAAATTTGAGGCAAATAAGTGAATTTTAATGGTGTCCCGTATTGTTCCACCAATTTCATCAAATCGATATTGTGAAATTGAAGATTATCTTTGTTTAATGTAAATTCTTCTTGCGGAAAATAGTAGGTTTGATTGATTAAATCAGAATATTTTGTATTCATTAGATGTCATAATTATAGATTAGAATATTGTAAAAATAAAGTAACCTATAATTCAAACCCGAATATTTGCATATACGATTTGAAGCTTCTCGTGGTCTGCTTTTAAGTATTGGAAAACATCAAAACTAAAGTTTCCTTTAATAGAATAAAACCGCTTCAATATCCTTAGAAAAGACATATTGTTTCGAGTTTTATTAGAACTATAATTTCGCTTGTTTTGACTTTTTTTCATTGGTGCAAATGTAAAAAATATTATATACGCAATGCAATGCTTTTTATAAAAAATAATTAAGATTTATAATCCTCAAAAGCCCTAAGAATTAATTCATTTTCAACTGATTGATTGATTTTTATTTTTCCGATACCTTCAATTAATGCAAACTGAATGTTACCATACTCATTTTTTTTGTCGTGAATCAGTAATTCCAAGATTGGTTCAATATCATTTTCTTCAAAAAGGATGTCGTCATATACAGCCTTAATACAGGATTTTATCTCAGAATATTCTGCTTTATTGATTAGTTTTTTATCCAATGAAATAAAACTTTCCAAGACCATCCCAACAGCAATGGCTTCTCCGTGCAACAGAGTAGTTTTATTTTCATTTTCTAGAAAGTAGCTTTCAATGGCATGTCCTAAGGTGTGACCAAAATTCAATGCTTTTCGAATATTTTTTTCGGTAGGATCTTGAATTACAATTTCATTTTTTATTTCAACAGAACGGTAAATTAACGAATCAAAATCAGCAAAATCTATAGATTTTAAATCTAAAAATTGCACCCAATATTTCTTATCATATATCAAACCGTGTTTTAACATTTCGGCAAGACCGGAACGCATTTCATTTTGAGGCACCGTTTCAAGATATTGGGTGTCAATAAGAACCATTATTGGAACATTTATAACACCAATTTGGTTTTTTAAATTCCCTAAATCGACCCCGTTTTTCCCTCCAACAGAAGCATCAACCATTGATAGTAGCGTAGTAGGAATATGAATAAAATCAACTCCACGCTTGAATGTTGAAGCTACAAAACCACCTAAATCAGTAACAACACCTCCACCAAGATTAATCACAAGGCTTTTTCTGTCAGCACCAAGTTCCGTGAGTACATTCCAAATTTGGACGCAAGTCTCAATATTTTTATTTTCTTCACCGGCATCAAATTCTATAATTTCAATAGTAAGTTCTGTTTCCAGATATGGTAGGAAATTAGGTAAGCAAAACTCATTAGTATTGCTGTCTACAATTATAAATAGGTTGGAGTATTTATTTTCTTTTAAATGAAGGTTTAATGCTTCGTATCCTTTTTCGTTGAAATGTATTGGGTAACTGTTGGCTTGAATTGATTGCATCTTAGTTTTGTAGTTATTTGCAGAATTGATTTAGTAGTTGTTCTGTGTTAGGGTATTTTTTGTTAAAAGCAATATTTAAATAATTGCATCCATTTGTTTTATCCTTTATTTTGAAATAGCATCCAGATAACAAGTATTCTGTTTTACCATCATTTAAACGTGGATTATTTAATATTCTTTCTAAATAATTGATTGCAATTTCAGGTTTATCGAGTTGATAATAACAAACCGCAATATCCTGCAAAATTACTACTTTTTCAGGATTTTCCTTAAATGCTTTATTATATAATACAATTGCTTTCTCAAATTGCTGTGCATCACCCATTTTTTTTGCTTCAACCATATAATTTATTTTAGCGGTAGATTCTGCGGGTAGTCCATTAATAAATGTATTATTTGCGTTAGTAGATTCTTTACGTTTTATTAATCTTGTTTTTCTATTTAAAAGAGTAGTATCGGTAGGATAAATTTTTAAACCTTGGTTAACAAAAGTAATTATTTTATTTGTATCGTATTTAGATATTGATAAAGCAGAAGCGGTATTCTTCCAATTACTGGGCATACTTCTATATTTAGTAAATAATTCATGAATTTTGAATATTTCTGAGGTATCTTTTTTTAATGAGGCCATTTTGAGGGCATCTAAATAAAAATTAGTTGTTCGCGGTCTGGAATAAAAAGCTGTTTTTATATATTCGTAAGCGGTGTCAAAATTTCCATTTATTTTTTCAATTTTATGCAAATACCAATTTGATACACCTATATAAGGATTTATTTTATTTGATAAATAAAAGTATTTTTTTGCATTTTCATACTTTTCTTCTCTAAAATAGGCTATTGCTAAATGCTCATAAAAGGGTTCTGAATAAATTCCTACATTCGGTAATTGAGGTAAATTTTTTAATATATCCTCTGATGTTTGGACCGGGTTTTTATCGTATTTAATTGCGTATTCTAAACGGTATGCTTTTAAAGTTAAAAAAGTAATATAAACGGTAATCAAACTTAATATGATAATTCCGATTGAAAATTGACGTGTTATTCTCACAGTATTGACTTCATCCGTTTTTAAAGTATTCACTATTGTAAAAACTAAAAACAAAACAAAACCAAATTGCATTGTAGGTCTGTACAAAGGGAAATTAAAAAAGGCATCTATAAAGTATCCCGTTAAAATTAATACGGCTAAAAGTGCTATAATCTTATTATTTGGATCACTTTTACTTAAAATCGCCTTCATGTTTATAAAAAATGCAATTATAAATAATGACAAATAAACTAATCCATTAAAAACACCGGTCTCAGCTGCTATTTCCAAAAAATCATTGTGAGTATGTGAAGAGATGAAGCCGTCATCAATTGATGTCTTCTCATAAGGAATACTTTCAATCTTCCAATTACCCAAACCAATTCCAGTAAAAGGCGATTTATTTATTAGAATTAGCGCATTATTCCAATATGTAAATCTGGCACTTACTGACGCTTCATTCGTACTGGCTATTTGAACAACTCGACTACCAACAGACTCATATCGACCAGTACCATTATTAACTTTAAAAACAATATTTGCGAAAATTAAACTCAATAGCATTGGGATTAGCAAGTAAACTACATTGAGAACTGTAATTTTTTTTAAGGAGTATAGTTTTAAATAAAAGATGATAAATAGTAATAGCTCAAAAAACAAAGCCAAATATGCAGCCCTTGCACTTATCAAAAAAATCGTAAATGTTGCTAAAAATAATGAAAAAATTAGAAACCATTTTTTCCAATTTGAAAAATGGATAGCTCCAATTAAAAGAAAAGGAATTTTTATATTTAAACTAGCTGCGAAGATATTTATATTTCCGGTATTACCCTTTAGTTTTGATAGTGCATTGATGACAGACCCCGCTTCTTTTAGGATATCACTAAGTTGTAGTACAGTTTGAAGTACTACACTAATACCGACAAGTATGGAAATTCTGTAAATTAAATGTAATCTATTAGATACAATAGCTAATACGTTTAGAAACATGATAAAAACTACCAATATTTCGATAAAGCTGACTATAGTTAAGGATAAATTTTTAGTCGAAAAGAATGAAATTCCGCTTAAAAGAATAAATAAAATGTAAATTTTAAGAAGATGACTTTTCTGTAAAATTGTATATAAACTTTGATTTATAAAAGTAGGATTTTTAAATATAAAAAGAGCGATAATCAAATTTAATATTGAAATGTAAAAGTATTGTGTTCCAATAATTTCGATACTCTTAAAATCCGGTAAAAAATCCATTAACAAATAGCAAGCTAAAAACAACAATGACATAAAATCATAATAGACATTATTTTGAGATGCTACTTCTGAGTTCAGAGGAATACTTGCATTAATTTGTTTTTTCATATTTTTTAATTTGTTATTTCTTCAAAGCAAATCTATAGATTATTTATTTTATTTAAAGATAGTTTTTTCAAAATACAGAAATTTAATAATAATCCTTTGATGTTGTGTATTTGCTAAATTTTAAAAGGTTTATTACCATATTGTTGCCAAGTAATCAAAAAAAAGAATTTAATCGATTGTAATTGAATAGTAAATTGTTTAGAATTATTTATCATATTTATTGCTTTGAAGTTGATAAAAATCAAAAATTGGTTAAATATTGAATTAGTGTTATTTTAGTGAGAGAATTAGTTTTTGACTTTTTTTAAAATGCGTTTTTCTTTTTTTAATAATAGTTTTTTAAAATAATATTCAAAACTCTAATTATATTTGCATAAAAAATTAACAAATAATGAAAAAAATATTCAATAATACGCAAGTTGCATTTTCATTAAAAAGTGATACCGAATTGGATAGAGCTTATTTTCTTTTCAAAATGATTGCTAATCAGCCTCTAGTCCGCATCGGAACTGCGGTTACAAATTTTGCTTTAAAAGCCAATCTTCCTGTAGAAGGTTTGATTCGCGCTACTGTTTTTGACCATTTTTGTGGAGGTGTAAATGAAGTGGACTGTCTTTCGGTTGTGGATAAAATGTATACAAAAGGCGTTTCATCTGTTTTGGATTATTCTGTGGAAGGAAAAGAAGAGGAAGATCAGTTTGATGCGGCTCTTGAAATGACGTTAAAAACCATCGAATTTGCAAAAGAACGTTTGGCTATACCTTTTGCTGTTTTTAAACCAACCGGTTTTGGTCGTTTTGAATTATATGAGAAATTAGGAGAAAAACAAACATTAACTCCAGAAGAACAAGCAGAATGGAATAGAGTAGTGGCCCGTTTTGATTTGGTTTGTAAAGATGCTCATTCCAAAAATGTTGCTCTTTTAATCGATGGTGAAGAAAGTTGGATGCAAGACGCTGCAGATGATTTGGTGACTGAAATGATGCGCAAATACAACAAAGAAAAAGCTATTGTTTTCAATACGTTGCAAATGTATCGTTGGGATCGTTTGGATTACTTGAAAAAATTACACGAACAAGCCAAAAAAGACGGATTCTTCATTGGAATGAAATTAGTTCGTGGTGCTTACATGGAAAAAGAAGTTGTTCGTGCCGAAGAAAAAGGATACCCATCACCAATATGCGCTTCAAAAGAAGCTACTGATGAAAATTACGATGCCGCTGTTCACTATATGATTGATAATTTAGATTTGATGTCTATTTTTGCAGGAACCCACAATGAGTTAAGTACGTATACTTTAATGGAATTGATGCAGGAAAAAGGAATTAAAACAAACGATGACAGAATCTGGTTTGGTCAGTTGTACGGGATGAGCGACAATATCAGCTACAATCTAGCTGCTAATGGGTATAATGTAGCAAAATATTTGCCTTTTGGTCCAGTTAAAGATGTGATGCCGTATTTGATTCGTCGTGCTGAAGAAAATACTTCGGTAGCGGGACAAACGAGTCGTGAATTAGAGATGATAAAAGCAGAACGCAACCGAAGAAAAGGGAAGTAGACATCAGTTTTTAGTTATTCAGGTAAATTTAAATTCATAAAAAAACTCCATTCAGTATGTACTGAATGGAGTTTTTTTTGTCAAATTAGAAATAAAATTTAAGAATTGCTGAATTGTAAATTGCTTAAATTTTTATAGATACCATTTTCTAAAGCTATTAATTCTTGATGTGTTCCTTGCTCTGTAATTTTTCCTTTATCCAAAACTAAAATTTGATCTGCACTACGAATTGTTGAAAGACGGTGTGCAATTATGATACTGGTTCTTCCTTGCATCAGAATTTCAAGTGCTTCCTGAACCAGTTTTTCGCTTTCACTGTCTAATGATGATGTAGCTTCATCCAAAATCAAAATACTTGGGTTTTTCAATAAAGCTCTGGCAATGGCAATACGTTGTCGTTGTCCTCCAGAAAGTTTAATTCCTCTTTCGCCCACAATTGTTTCAAATTTTTCAGGGAAACTTTCAATAAAATTATAAGCATTGGCTTGTTTTGAAGCAGTAAGAATTTCTTCTTCGGTGGCATTTGGTTTTCCATAAGCAATATTTTCTCTTATGGTTCCGCCAAATAATATCACGTCTTGCGGTACAATACTCATATTTCCTCGCAGACTTTCTAAATCAAAATCATAAATATTTTTTCCGTCAACTAATATTTCTCCTTCATCAATATTGTAAAAACGCAATAAAAGCGAAGCAATAGTCGATTTTCCGGTTCCACTTGGACCAACGATCGCTATTTTTTGACCAAAGTTAGCCGTAAAACTGACGTCTTTCAATACTTTAATTTCTTTTCTCGAATGGTAACTGAACGCTACATTCTTGAAAGTGACATTTCCTTTTATTTTTTCAATTGTAGCAAGATCACGAACTGAATTAATTTTTTCAGGAGTTTCATCTAATAATTCAAAAACACGTTCCGTTGCTCCAATTGCTTTTTGGATTTGGGCATAAAGTTCAGCGATTCCTCCAAAAGAAGCACCTACAAATGTAGAATACAAAACAAAAGAAATCAATTGTCCCACACTCATTTCACCGCTGATGCTCAATCGAACACCGAACCAAACTACAACTACAATAGCTCCGAAAAGACAGAAGATAATAAATGAAGCAAAGTAACCTCGGTATTTTCCACCTTTAATAGCAATCTTAACGACTTCCTTTATTTTTCCGTTGTAGCGGGCAATTTCGTACCATTCATTGGCAAAAGCCTTAACAATACTGATGCCTTGCATAGTTTCTTCAACAACTACCTGACTTTCGGCAACTTTATCCTGAACGTTTTTTGAATATTTCCTGATGAATCGCCCAAAAATAACAGCAGCAACTGCAACAAGCGGAACTACGGATAACATCAATAACGTTAATTTGATACTTTCGTTTGCCAATAAAAGAACGCCACCAATAATTAAAATAAATTGTCTTAAAAATTCGGCTATGGTCGATGTTAAAGTATCTTGTATTTGGGTTATATCAGAACTGATTCGGCTATTTAATTCGCCAACACGTTTTTGGGAAAAGAAAGACATTGGCAGTTTTACTAAATTACTGTAAAGTGCTACTCTAAGATTAGCCAATGTATTTTCAGTGAAATTGACAAATAAATACAATCTAAAAAACGAAAAAATCGATTGAAGAAATAAGATTATAATTAAACCTCCCGCAATCATGTTAGCCTGAGAGTTGTCTTTATTTTTTACACAATCGATAAGCATTCCCATTAATTTAGGAAAGGCAAGAGCAGTGGCTCCTGTAAATAATAAAAAAATTAAACCTACATAAAATTTCCAACGGTGATTTCCTGCATATTGAAATATTACAGTTGCTTTTTGGAGTGAACTTGCAGTAATTTTTGATTTTGGTAAATCGTTTTCTTTGAACCTGGCCATTATATGTTGTTTATATCGCAAATGTATGACTATAACTAATCAATACAAAAAAATAGCAGCGTTTCATGCTTAATATAAAGTGCTATAGTAGAGCATGAAAGCAAATAGAGTCAATATTTTATTAATTTTTTTTACTATTTTGCTTGCAGATACGATTTCTAGCTGTATATTTGCACTCGCAATAAGGAAATGAAAATAACTGCATTGTTTAGGGCGATTAGCTCAGCTGGTTCAGAGCACCTCGTTTACACCGAGGGGGTCGGGGGTTCGAACCCCTCATCGCCCACAAAACTTCTTAAGAAATTGAGAAGTTTTTTTTTGCTTTAAACCGAAAAATTAAAATTTTGCAAATCAAACGAAATGGCATAAAGGATGAAAATCCTTATTCTTTTTTGAATAAGGATTTTATGTTTAATTATTTACATTTTTAATTTTTAACCTCTACCATATTAAAAAAATTATAGTAGGCAAAACCGGTAAAAATCAAATTGGCGAAAAAAAAGCTGCTGTTTTTATGGCAGTCCAAGGGTATAAAAGTGTTGAAATCATTAAGTTTTAGAAAAAGAAATAACCAACAGATAATTGAAATACTCTGTTTTTATATTTACTGGAAGAATTATCTAAATTATTAATGTTTGATAATCCAAAATTATATCTTGCTCCAAAATTAAGTCCGTTTTCTAGTTTGTAACCAATTCCTAAATTAGCAGCGAAGTCAACTTTCTTAAACGTATCTTTTACGTTTGTGCTTTCATTTTTGGCCGAAAGTAAATACCCAATTTGTGGTCCAGCTTCAATACTCAATCCTTTTGTTAAATAATATTTTCCCATTAAAGGAATGTTGAGATAACTTAAGGCAATTGTATTATCATTGAAACTATATCCCTGACCAGAATACATTAATTCAGGTTGAAAAGAAAATTTATCTGAAATTGAAATTTCTGATAAAACACCAAAATTAAATGATGTTACCATATCACTACCAGTGGAATTATTCCCGCTGATCGAAGCAAAGTTTAAACCTCCTTTAGCTCCAAATTTAATTTCTTGAGCATTAACATTTGTAAATCCTAAAACTGTAACAACAGCTAGTAATAAAATTTTTTTCATAAAAATTGAATTTTAATTATTGAATTGCAAAATTCACACAAGAAGAACTAGAAAAGGTGCCAAAAACTTCAAATTGTATAAATCGGTACTTATTTGTTAGAATTCCGATACTCATTTGGTGTTTGACCAGTAGCTTTTTTAAAAGCTTTATAAAAAGTGGTTTTTGAAGTAAAACCTGATTCTAATCCCATCGTCAATAGATTATATTTTTCATATTCAGAATTTGATATCATTTCCTTGACAGCTTCAACTCGATGTTGATTGATGTAATTGGCAAAGTTGTCTCCTGTTACCGTGTTTACGATTTGTGAAACATATCCGGCACTTATACCTAGTTTTTCAGCAATTTTTTCTCTATTCAATGTACAATCGGTATAGATATGATCTTCCTTGCAAAGAAGATCAAGTTTCTGAAAATAATGATTATCTACCGAGATAGATTCCCGATATTCTTCTGGGCTGTTATTTTCTATAATTTGCGAATTACTGCACGAAATAGCTAAATCTTTATTTAGAAAAGTATAGATGGCATCCTTGTTATTTGCAAGTTTGTACTTGTAAATACCTATATATGCTGTCCAATGAATAATGAATGTTGCAGATATAGCCACGATTCTCATAGTAGAAGAAATGTCATATTGAAGAAATATGCCGACTAACCAGGTAATAAGCCAAAAGAATAACAATGAAGAAAAAAGGGTTAATAAGGTTACTACCCATTTTTTTTCTTCTGAATCCTTTAAATGTCTTATCATAAAATAAGAGTAAATCAGCAGGAAAGGGATGAATATAAAGACAAAAAAAAGATGAATTAGACTAAGCATTTGTATTATAACGATACCTGGTTCTGGAATGGTATAAATTCCTGCAACACGATCAAGATCGTTTGTAATGTTAAGTACAGCGGAATAAGCAAATGGAATAAAACATAAATAAATTTTTTGTTTGCTTTTTACAGTATCATCAATCCGATTTACAATATATAGGAATAGAAATGCAGGCAATAGTAATGCCCACTCAACATTGTCAATAAAGTGTAGAAAAGGATAGAGAGTATATACTTCTTCTAATTCAAAAACATAATTCAGTAAAAGAATAGAAAGTGTAAATAGCAAGTATGCCAGATATTTATTTGAATTACTATTAAATAAAGAAGACCTTAAAATAACTAAGCCCAAGACTATTCCTTGAAAAATGGCAATATTTAAAAGTGTTGTATAAATCAATTTTTTATTATAAAAGTTATTCTTTAGATTTGTTTTGGGATACGATGAAAATTAGTTGTTTTTTTAAAACATAACTTATTTCATACGAATTCACAGAACGAATTTATATCAATACAGATGACTTTCTTAAGGGATTAAGAAATGATTAACTAAAATGACCTACTCCCCGAAGGGTTCTTATAAGTCTGAGGAAAGACAAACAAGACTAATTATAAAAATTACTTTGTTCTAATTAGCTTTTAAATGTTTAACGGGATTACCATAAGGCTTCAAAAAATGTCAAAACAGCTAGTAAGTGTTCGATTGCTGTCCTTGACACTCGACAAAATTTCTCAAGAAATTGAGAAGTTTTTTTATTTTTTTTTCCATAAAAAAATATTTTCAGGAATTCATGTCATTTGGCCCATATTTAGAAAGATGTTGAATATTCATAAAATGGACCTTAATTCTTTCCAACTTTTTTATTTTCGCATTCAATTGAAATTAATGATTTAAATAAGTTCATCAATAAAATGGTGCTGATTATTCAAATGTTATTTGTTATCCATTAAAAGTTTGATTCATTATTATATCTTTATCACCATATATTATGGATACAACTTTAGAACTATTTGGCGCAGTTTTCGGTTTTTTGGCCGTTTATTTTACTATCAAACAAAATATCTGGTGTTGGTATTTTGGTTTAATTCAGGTGATACTATATTGCTTTGTTTTCTATACAGCAAAATTATATTCAGATATGATTTTGCATTTTATTTATATATTTCTGCAAGTATACGGCTGGTACAATTGGAAGTATGGTGGTTCCAATCAAAGTGCTTTACGCGTAACATTGGTGACAAACGCAACTTTTTGGATTGGCTTAACAGTTGTAGCGTCCCTATTTTTAGGCTATAGTATGCAATCAAAAACCGATGCGTCCTATCCTTATGCGGATGCTTTTATAATGGTTGCAAGCTTAGTTGCTCAATATTTGATGATAAAAAAAGTATTAGCTTCATGGCTATTTTGGATAGTAGTCGATGTGGTTGGCATTACCATATATTGTTATAAAGGTTTATACTTTACAACAGTTTTGTATGTGCTTTTTTTGATTATGGCTATAATTGGTTACTTGGAATGGAAAAAAGCATATAATGAAGAATTTGCGTATGAGAGACGAACATAAAATTGGATTGACATTGGGTAAGTTTGCCCCTTTTCATAAAGGTCATCAGCTATTAATTGAAACAGCTATTAATGAGGTTGATGAATTGATAGTGCTTATTTACGATGATCCTATAATAAATATTCCTTTAGCAACCAGAGCTGGTTGGATACGTGAAATATATCCAAAAATCACTGTCATTGAAGGTGTAAATTCGCCTAATGATAGTGGTTATACTGCTGAGATTATGAAAATTCAAGAAGAGTATGTCTCAACAATTTTGGGTAATCGCAACATCTCACATTTTTATTCGAGTGAACCTTATGGCGAGCACATGAGTACGGCCTTGAATGCCATAAATCGACAGGTTGATGTTAGTCGAAATATCATTCCTATATCCGCTACAGAAATTAGAAAAAATCACTTTAAAAGTAGAAAATTCATTGATCCTAAAGTCTATATGGATTTGATTACGAAAGTGGTGCTACTTGGTGCACCTTCAACTGGCAAAACAACTTTGGCAGAAAAATTAGCACTCTATTTTGATACACAATGGATGCCTGAATATGGAAGAGAATATTGGGAAAATCATCAAGTAAATAAAAGACTGACCTTAGAAGATTTATTAAAAATAGCTGAGATTCACAGCGAAAGAGAAGATGCTTTGGTGTTACAATCAAATCAATTTTTGTTCTCTGATACTAATGCCATTACTACCTATTTATTTTCACTGGATTACCATGGAAATGCCCTTGATGAGTTGAAAAATTTAGCAAAAGTTGCTGAAAGCAGGCACGATATTATTTTTGTTTGTGATACAGACATTCCTTATGACGATACGTGGGATAGATCTGGTGATGTAAAAAGAAAAATATTTCAACAAAAAATTATTGAAGATTTAAACACTAGAAATCTTCAATATTATATGCTTAAAGGCACCGTTGATGAAAGAATTGAACAAGTGTCAAAAGTATTGTCTGCTAGAGAAAATAGTAAATTTTAAGTAACTTAGAACAAAATAGAACCATGTCTGATTTAATAAATAGAACCATGGGATTTTTTAAGAAAGTCCCAGAATCACCTACGAATCCGCAAGATGCTCATAATGGCAATACTAAATTTAGAATAGAAGATCTGTATTCCAGCGATGCTCCTCAAAATGAATCTAACGATTCAATTGCCCTTGATGAAAAATTGCGTCAAGCGTATTTTTGGATCACGAACACAGCCATCATTAGTCCGTATTATGATATCGAATTCAATGACGGTGATCCTAAAAAGTTTTTATTTGGAGACAGTAAAGTACCTGTTTACTTACCTACCGACCAAAGCTACTCTAGTTTTGTTCTAATGCCTTTACTGAACTTAGCAGCAAGAGGAAAATGTCTCATTGTGGGCGGGCCTGGTCGTGGAAAAACAGCTACTTCGGTATTGATGGGATTGTTAGCGGGATATGATAACAAGGACGTATTGCGTGCCATTCAACACGGCCAACCTCAAATGACAATTTCAGATTTATTAGGGCATCCATTACCTTCAGATATGGTGAAGGCCGAAAAAACTTCCGACATTAGAATTGCATGGCGAAAATGGTTGGGCATGCGGGTAAAAATCATTGATGAATACAATCGAATTCCAACGAGAACGCAATCAGCGCTATTAACGGTCTTGGCAGATAATTATGCTGAAATATTCGATCAGATTTATGAATGTCCAGATGGCGCTTGGTATCTCACCGCCAACGATGATGCAGGTGGAGGAACCTATCAAGTTATTGAAGCCTTAAAAGACAGGATTGATATCGTGATTAGAGCAATGCATTTTAATACGCGGTTTATTGACGATTTATTGCAACGTATTGAACTCAATTTTAAACCAGAAGCTATAATTCCTGAAGAAATTATATTTACAGAAGAGGAGTTAACTACCATAAATAAGCAGATTAGAGGTATAAAAATTGAGCCTCAATTACGCAAACGCATCGAGTTTTTTTGTCGCCAGTTTGAATTTTTTGAGCCTGCATCCAATCGATTGGAATATATGACCAAAGACACCGCAAAATTGTCCGGTATGGATATGCGTTCGCTTTTTAGAAAAGAAACTGGAAAGGATCCAATTAAAGATTTAGGTTCGCAAGCGAAAAACGGTTTATCGGTTAGAAAAATAATGACTTTATTGATGTTTTCTAAAGCATTGGCCTATTTTAGAGGTAATAAAAAAGTAGAATTAGAAGATATTAGACAAGTTTTACCATTCGTTTTACACGATAGTTTAACACCACATCTTGAATCACCCTTTTTTGATCAAGTGGGTAATGAAGTGTATAGAGTCGATCGAATTGTATGGCTACGAAATTTGTTCGATTTATCGTGTGATGAATATGTGAGTCAAGATTTAGATCGAAATGATCCGGTTGATGCATTTGAGACGGAATTTAAAAAAGGACTTGAAAACATATCCTCTAAAGAAATTGATAGTCGCCTTTTAAATATTGAGAAGCAACTACAGAAATGGTCGGAAGAGAAAAAGTTGTACGGCTACAGAGCAGATGATATTTTGAAATTAAAGTATCTGCATCAACGTTATACCAATTACAAAAGATGGCTGCAATGGAGAAAATAAGTCTTCCACAACTTATTGTAGAATTAAGCGATAATAGTGCGTTGTACAATCAATGGTACAAGGAGAGCGAAATGAAATACGGTAATTTGCCTTCTCAAACTATTGCCCGTTGGATGGTAGAAGTTGTAGAGCCTATTGTGGAAGCAACTGTTGCCCTAAATTCGGCCCCAGAAAAAATTCATGAAGTAGTAAAAGCGTTTTATCTGGAATCATTGAAGTTAATTGGAAGTGGGTTGGCAATCCGTTATGAAGATGAATACAAAGCGGCTTGGTTGTTAATGGCACAAATGCCCAACTTAGTAGTGAAATTTCCAACAAAAACCATTTCATTGTTGAATGATGTACTTTTAAACCTTCATATGTATGCTCCAGAAAAAACCATGTATTGGTGCAAACTTATCGAGTCCAGTAGTGTAGAGATTAAAACTATAGAAGATTTTAAAATTGCGGGTCGTATGTATGCATGGAAATGTGGTTTGGCACATTTAAGAGCTCGTTTAAAAGCAGATTTTGCCGAGCTTTCTGAAAATCTACAACAAAACATTTTACACAACTTAGGTTCAGATAAAAATACCTACGATTTTTTTGAAAAACCATGGCCAAATACAAACACCAAATTTGAAGGCGTACAAGGTGGTTTTAAAGGTACAACTGGCTTTTTTGAACATCCGCCAATGCTGGCACAAATAGGAGAACATATATTTGTAACCGATTCAAAAAGTAGTTATGCACTTTTTGCAGACCAATTTGGCAAGGTTTTAATTCCAGCCTATTCTGTTGATGCAACATACATTGTATCAAATTCTAAGCAATTAGAAACCTCGGAAAAATGGATTGAAAAAATCAATGCGGAAATGGATGTAAGCACTATTTCATCTGTTGTGACAACAAAAGAAACCTTGGTTTTTACGTTGCAAAACTCCTATTTTTTATACTTATTCAGTCTTGAAAATGCATAATCATACCGAAATAGAACAAACATTAGCGTTGTGGAGATCATATTGGAAGCAGGCAAAGTTGGAGTGGAATCCTTTGTTGCGTTTGCAAGAACCTATTTGGTGTTTATCCCATCAGGACGCCAAAAAAGAAGGACTTTCAGGCAGTTTTGCAATGATTCGATTAACTGATCATCGCATCGTGATTAATTTAGAAGAAATTGTAGAACGCGGTATTTCAGATTATGCGATTGAAATATTGGCACACGAAATTGGTCATCATATTTTTACACCAGCAAATTTATATGATAATGCTATTTTATTGAATCGAATTCGTTTTGCGCTGCCGGGTATTGAAGATAGAGCACCTATGGTATCCAATTTATATGCAGATTTTTTAATAAATGATAAATTACAACGCATCAATAAATTAAGAATGTCAAAAGTGTATCAAGCAATTAATTCAGAGGATAATTTTTCTGAGTTTTGGACACTGATGATGCGTACCTATGAATATTTATGGCGTTTAAATCGGGGCGAATTAGCAACAAATTTATCTTTTCACAGTAAAAAAATAGATGCCGATGCTTCATTATTAGCCTCTTTGGTCAGAAGTTACTCTAAGAACTGGATTCACGGTGGTGGTCGCTTTGCCGTGATGGTATATCCGTATTTAATGGATGACAAAACCTTTCAAGATGCACGTAAAAAGATTTTAATACTACTCGACGCAGAAGATGCAGGTGCGGGTGTTATGGATATTTCTGGTATGACCGAACTGGATTTAGAAGGCTACGATGAGGTAATCGATATGCGAAAAGAAGCTTTGGGGCTACAAGAAGGCGAAGGTGTTAAAAGTGACAGTTTAGGTTCAGAAAAAAATGAATTGGGTGGTCAAGGACCAAGGAACGGATATATGGATCCGGGGAATTATATTGACTTGATGAAACAGGTCAATCCAAAAGCGGACGAACAGCGTTTAATCAATGCCTATTATAAAGAAATTGCTTTGCCTCATTTAATAGATTTTCCTGTGGAAATTTCTGAAAATGTGTCCCTAGATTTACCCGAAGGATTGGAAACTTGGGATATTGGCGACCCCATTGAAGAAGTAGATTGGTTGCAATCTGCTATTTTATCGCCCGCTCTTATTCCAGGATTAACTACTCAAAAGAGAACCTACGGCTCAGATTCTGACAACAGCATTGCAGAAAATCCTTTAAATGTTTACATTGGGATTGATTGTTCAGGATCGATGATGAATCCAAAGCAAAATTTTTCATGGCCTGTTTTGGCAGCCACCATAATTGGATTATCTGCTTTGCGTGCCGGAGCATCCGTAATGGGATGTCTTTCTGGTGAGCCTGGAGATTATTTGGAAACGGATGGTTTTATTACAGACGAAACAGATTTACTAACAACCTTAACCTCTTATTTAGGTACGGGCTATGCCTACGGAATTGAACGATTGCGAAAACCATTTGAACAAGAATCTACTAAAAAATCGCATATTGTAATCGTTACGGACAATGATATATTTAGTATGTTGGATTCTGATACGCAAACCAAACAAACAAATTGGGAATTGGCCGAACTAGCATTAAAAAATGCAGGCGGTCATGGAACTATGGTCTTACATTCTCATCCAGATTACAACAAAGATTTTGTAATTCGATTAAAAAAAATGGGCTGGAAGGTATACTATGTTACAAATGAAACGGAACTTTTAAGGTTTGCATCTGAATTTTCACAACAAAATTATGCCTATGTCTAAATATGATGTTTTTGAGTTAGTGACTCATTTAAGAAAATGTCCGGATATTTATTTAGAACCTTCTTCTCTTATTGAAAATGAAGGATTAAATTCGATTGCTTTAGTTTGTGATACCTATAGAATTGTGTGCAACGATTTTTTGAAAAAAGAATTTAAGAAACCGAGCGATTTTAATTTAGCGTATATCGGCGATAACCATTGGCGTGCAATTCATATTTCGATATGGTTACTGAGTCATCGAAACTTTATAAATAGTGCATTAATAGAAGATAAATTATATAATTTTTGGTTTGAAGAATTAAGTGAAGCTTCGTTATATGTAAAATTTAAGGAATGGATTAGTGACGATGAGCGTGCGGAAGAAATGGTACGCTTGTTATTAGACTGTTGTGAAATTATTCCTGATGGCGAAAATCAGGATGAAGCAGCGGATAAATTATCCTCTTTAAGTAGTGCAGATCGACAGAAAGTTTTAAAACAATCGTACGAAGCACATGAAAGAATAATGAATATCAAAAGAGAGATGGCCGAAAAAAAGGCCCGAGAAGCTGCAAATACGTATGGACGAGAATAGTGATCCACATATAGCATTAACAGACGCGGAACGTTTTCCGTTGCTTGACGATTTAAGTTTTTTAAATGCACTTAAACAAGATCCGTTTGCCCCAAAATTTAATTTTAAAAGTGGAGATCGATTAAATGCAGTACATCTTTCAAAAGTTAAGTCTTATAAAAATAAATATTATGATAAAAAAATATTTTGGAATGAAGGACAAACTCCTATTTGGCTAAATGACTATTTAAAATGGTGCCATACAACAGTACCGTTTTACAAAAATAAAGATATTGCTTTAGATTCGTTTCCAACCATTTCTAGAGAAGATATCAGAAAATATCCTCATTTATTTGTATCTAATGAAGCTAATTTAGAGGAGCTATTGGTGTATTATACTTCGGGTTCTACGGGACCGAAGTTAGACGTTCTCTTTGACGCCGTTTCTCAAGCCAGTTGGTTGCCACAAATAGAGTCTGTACTTAAAGATTTTGATATTTCAATAACAGAAAATAAAAACACAACAGCCATTGCTTTGATTTGTGCCCAAGAAAAAACATTGACATACGCCTCTTTATCAACTTATTTAGAGGGAGCTGGCATTTTAAAAATAAATCTCAATCCGTCAGAGTGGAATCAGCCTGATGATGCCAAAAAATATCTTGAGAAATACAATCCACAAATCCTTACTGGTGATCCAATAGCTTTTATGGCATTGTTGGATTTAAAGCCTCAATTGAATCCAAAGGCGCTGGTATCTTCTGCTATGAAGTTGACAAAAGGCACAAAAAATAAATTAGAAAATTATTTTAGATGCCCTGTCATAGATCTATATTCGATGACGGAATGCAGGAATATAGCTTACGCTTCGGAGATTGGGCATAAAGCGATTCGTCCCGATTTATACTTAGAAATTTTTGATGAACATGAAGATATAAAACTTCCTTATGGTGAAAGAGGCGAATTAGTGATTACGGGAGGTAATAATCCTTTTTTACCATTAGTACGTTATAGAACAGGAGATTTTTGTAGTTTAAAAATAGAAAATGGTGTTCCTTTTTTAATTGATTTAGAAGCTAGAAATCCAATTGTTTTTTTTACAAAATCAAACATAAAAATCAATAATATCGATATCTCTAATCGTTTGTCAAAATTGTCTATAGCAGGTTTTAAAATGCATCAAAGAAATGATAAACTAATTCAATTTGTTGGATATTCTAATGACATTACTTCGGAAGAAATTATTGATTTATTAAATATAATTTTTAAAAATGATATTGATATGCTTGTAGATATTCACAAAATATCTCAAAATAATACTGTAGAAAAGTCTCAGTACTCTTCAGAGTTGATTACTAATAAATAGTTTTAAAAGAAAACCACCATAAATTACAAACCTCTAAAGTCATTTGATATTGGAGGTTTTTTATGTAATATAAATTAATCAAAAGTATGCGAAAGTTTTGTTCTTTATACTTTGTGAACTTTTTATTTTCCTTTCATTTCCAACTTTGCGGTTACTATTTACTTATTTTTCAAACGCCGACCCCTTGGTTCATCACCCTCATAAAGCACAATTTCAGAATGTAGAAACTCTGCGGCAGCAGCAGAGTCATTCACTTTTGTAGCACTGCGTTCTAACATTTCTGATTCAAACTCTGTTAATACACTTTTCCTTATTCCGACTTTTCTCCATTGAGATGAAGGTCTGCATCCTCTTGAAATAATGCGAGCCAACGATAGAGCGTCCAGCAGCGCTTGATTTGCACCTTGTCCTTTAAATGGACTCATTGGGTGAGCTGCATCTCCAATCAGAGTTACTTTCTGTGCTTTTGCCAATAGCTCTGGCTCTAGTAATTCCCGGTCATACACAGGATAGCCAGAAATCTGAGCTTCCAGAGTCGCCTCTAAAATCTGAGGAACAGGATTGTGCCACAGAGTTCTACGACGGGCTTCTTCCTTGAGTGCTTGAGGTCCTTGAGCACTTAACGCCTTAGCATCTTCTTCTGGCATTGGGAAACTCAATTGCCACATTACAGAGTCTGAAGCATAAGGCATGATGTAGATTCGCTCATTGCCATTGGCAGTTTGAAATACAGTGGCCGAATCCAGTAATGGACTATTAAGACCTTCGAGTGCTTTCAAAGGACAGATGCCTAATATCACTATACAACCGAGATAGCGCAAAGGACTACTATAATCACCTATTAATAATCTCCGAACTGAACTGCGAATGCCATCGGCTCCAACTACTAGATCTGCTTTAGCATTCTTGATTTTCCCATCTACTTGAAAGCTTAGATCAACACCTTTGCCCTCGCATTCCTTAAAATCTACCAACTGATGTCCCCACTGCACCGAATCCTTTCCGCCGAGTTGTTGAAGCAATGCTAAGCGTAAAGATTGTCGTGCGATATGGATATTAGTACGTTTTTGAAAAATTTTCGCATCTGACTGTATCCACTTTCTGATTCCCCATTCGCCAATAACTTTTCCATCGGTAGTATGAACCAAATGTCTTGTTGAAATTACCCCTTCTTCTAATGAGAAAATACCCAATCCTTCAATTGCTTTACTAGCTTGTTGCAATGTAAGTCCATATCCCTGAGATCTGGCCTCGAAATTAGCATCGCGTTCATAAAGGGTAAAAGGAATTCCGCGGTGCAAACAGGCCACAGCAAGAGCTACGCCTCCAATACCTCCACCAATAATGGCAAGATGTGGATAGTTCTCTTTATCTGCTATAGGAGGACTGGCAGAACGAAGCAGTCCTGATCCAGAACATTTCGTACAGGAGCGAAGGTGTCCTTTAGGAGGAACCGGAATGGTCCCTTCACTATTCGTAATTTTAAATTGGTCTAATGCCATCTGGTAGTGGAGTCGCGCTTTCTTAGTTAGTCCTCGACTTTTCTTGCCTCTTCCTTGACATTCTAGGCACATAGTCCAGCTTGATTCTTTATTTTCCAATTTTTTTACTTCCTGTTTTATTTAAACTTTTTTATTGCTTTTCTTTAAAAGAAAAAACATAGCCGATACAATTTATATTTCAGCATTTTATTGCTCTTTGTTGTTGCGTAACTTTAGGACGAAATAGTGTTGCAAAATTACTTATTTCAATTTAAAACAGAAAGGATTTCTCAGCGCTATATTATTCGAATTTTATTTAGATACTGCATAGAATAATTCGAAAATAGTTCTGCACAACCTCAAAAAACTCCATTATAAATAGTGTAGTATATCTTATTGTTAGAAATTTTTAACTTTAAAATCAATAAAATCCTTTATTTATCCTTCTATTAATTTTTCGGTTTTAGTTAAAAATTTTTCTGTGGCTTCTTCAATATTAATATTCATTCTCTCAGCCAGTACTGTGAGCCACCAGATCGATTCTCCTAATTTGTGTTTGAGTTCTTCTTGAGTATTTTCTTTAGGCCATCTTCCTTGCTGTGACATTGTAAGTCTTCCTACCAAACCTGCATCGGTAAGGAAAGCCAAGGCATCTTCTTCTACGGTCCATTCGCTACCGTGGTGCATACGTTCTAATTCGTGGTAGCGTTTTCTTATTTTTAAAGAACGCTCTTTTAATTGTTCAAAATCTATTGTTGCCATTGCTGTGAATTTTTAGTTTGTTTTAAATGCTTAAATCATTTCAAGAGGTACTTTTTAAATAAAGCATACATCAATCTAAAGCAATTGGAGCTGCAAGACAACTATCCGGAATGTCAAATGCTTTTACTAATGAAACGGCATCCGGCCTGATTTCCCAGCAAAGCTGATTTACCATCTTACGAATGGCTTTCGTTTTTGCAGCTTCCATATAACCATCTTCTAGATACCATCCTTTATTTTTTTCCATTTGTGAGAGGGCATACAATTGACATAAATTAGTCATTATTTCCTTACTTTTCTTGTCCTCGATAGCTTCTGTGGCTTTTTGAAATTGCTCTAGAACAATTCGTTCGAGATACGCCTCAGCTACATCAATCATTTGGTGTTGCACCACATTAAAAGCATCGTAAGGTTCAAGTCCGCTATCAATTAGTTTTTTTAATCGCTTTGCTGCCGATGCCAATATTGTTTTTTCTCGATATTGGAAAGCGCTCAAGTGAAATTCATCATCTAATAAATGAGTTTCCTCAGTTTTGCGCGTTACAATTGGATTTTTTTCAGAAATCGCAGTTTTGGCATTTTCAAAAACGTAGTTAATTATTCCCATAGCATCCATTTCACCAAATGCCTTGCGAAATTCTGACAAGCGATTTTTAGCAACTAATTGCATTAAGACGGTATTGTCACCTTCAAAAGTAGTGTAGATTTCGGTATCATTTTTCAGCGCATCGATTCTATTTTCGGATAAATATCCTTTACCACCGCAGGCTTCGCGACATTCTTGTAAAACATCCGTAGTACTCCACGTTGAGTAGGCTTTCATTCCGGCTGCCAAAGCTTCAATTTCTGGCATTTCCGATTCTGTTCTAGCAATATAACGATTCGTCACGTGTTGCAATGCAAAATGAATGGCATACGTTTTTGCCAACAATGGAATTAATCTTCGTTGATGCATTCGATAATTCAAGATTGGAACTTCTGAGCCTCCTTCAGGGCCAAATTGCCTGCGTTTGTCGCTATATTGGATCGCGATTGTCAATCCTGATTTGGCTGCGGCCAAAGCTGATCTCGGAATCCCAATTCGACCACCGACTAAAGTACCCAGCATCGTAAAAAACCGTCGATTGTCACTTGGAATCGGACTTTCAAATTTTCCTTCTTCGTTTACCGAGGCAAATCGATCCAGCATGTTTTCTTTTGGAATAACCACATTTTCAAAACGAATGGTCCCGTTATCAACGCCATTAAGTCCCATTTTAAGTCCGCAATCACCAATAGTGATTCTTTCCAAGATTTTGCTGTTTGTATCCCGTATTGGAACAATAAAAGCATTCACACCGTAATCTATTTCATCAATAATTAATTTGGCAAAAACCGTCGCCATCTGACCATGTACTGCTGCGTTACCAATGTATTCTTTCTGCGCCATTTCATGCGGTGTATGAATGGTAAAAGTTTGGTTATTATGATTGTATGTTGCAGTTGTTTCTAATCCTTTTACATTCGAACCGTGATTGGTTTCCGTCATCGCAAAACAGCCAGGTAACTGGAGCGAACCAATATCTTTTAGATATTTGCAATAGTGTTTTTCGGTTCCAAGTGATTGTATGCTCATTCCCCAAAGCCCGAATTGTACACCAAATTTAATTACCAAACTTAAATCATGATAGCTCAGCGTTTCCATTATCGCAAAATAATCGGCTATGTTTTCGCCACCACCGTATTGTTTTGGATACGCCATGTTTCCTAAGTTTTCGTCTGCAAGGATTTTACACCAGTCATATACTTTTTCACGATATATGGCAGTATCAGTCGAAGTTTCATAAGCAAATTTAGGTCTGCTGATGATTGATTTTACCTTCTTAATAATTGTGGACTGTTCTCCGTCCAGAATTTGGGTCAGTTTTTCAATTTCGAATGTATTGGCAGATTGATAATTTGAAGTAAAGGTTTTTGACCTTGTTTTAAAATTTCCAATTGCTTCTTCTCCTAAAATTCCCAAATCATTCTCCAATTGAAGAAAATCAGCTATGTGGTCTTTGATAAAAGAATCGTTTTCAGCAAGCACCATCGAAACCTCAAATATAGATTTCAGCAAAGGATTTTGATGAATAACAGTATCAATTTCACCTTTCCATTCAGCAAGTTGTGCTCGGGAAGGCGGAACAAATATCGCTACTTTTGAAAGAAGAAATTCTTGTTCTTTTTCGGAAATCCAATGCTGTAAACCTATAAATTCTTGTAACGTAACGAATTCTTTTTGAGATAAAAGGTCATCCGACCAAACGAGATAAAAAAATGGGATAAAGGCCTTTAATTTTGAATTTTCCATAGTAAACTTTAATTAAAATAATAATTTCAGTTTGGTTAAGATAGGAAATTTATTGACTAAAAGTGAGGAATATTGCTATACTTGAAAATTTGGAAGGGAATAAGATCCGGTTTTTTAACAAAAAATGGCATGAAAATTAATCCAATGTCAAAGCTCCAAGAATTTCTTCGGACATGAAAGGTCCACCGGGATACTTAGCCGTATAATCCAGATTCATCCAGATTTGGCCACGTTCATCAACGTGATAATGAAGTTTATTTTCATTACTTTCATTGACAAATAGTACATTTTTGATTAGAAAATTGACTTTTTCTAAATCAGTGAGAGAACCTATCAGTATTTCTGGATAAATATGTCCAGTGGTATGAATTAATCGGGGAGTTCCACCAATAGATTTAATTGCAGCAGCCATTAATATCGAATGATCATCACAATCTCCAGAAAAATAAAGCAGTGATTCTGTAGCCGTAGCAATATAATCTCGTGCTTTTGGATCGCTTACGTAGTTCCATCGGCTATTTATTTCTTTAAAAACGGCGAAGCATTGAATGATGGTTCTGTAATCAGAATATCCTTTTATGTCTTTAAAATGTTTTGTAGTAGCCATAACTGCAAAATTCCTGATTTTAGGATTTTGATATTCTATGGCATTGATAATTTTTGATTTATTGGGAAACGGAAGCAACTTTGCAATAATAATATCTTGTGGATATGGATTGTCAGACATCGTATACATTATCGAATTATAATCTTCAAAAACGCTGTTAAATCCATAGTTTCCAATTGTAGAACCGTACACTAAAACCAATAAATACAAAATAATACAAAAGAGGATAATCGTTCGCAAGAACCGAAGGATGATTTGAATTATTACAATCATCACCAAAAACAGCACTACCCTGTCAATATTAAGAGGCCAATTTGGGTTGATTAAGTTTTGATGCAAGATGATAAAAACCGGAATGGCAATTAATATGTTCAGAACAAAAATAATAACGTCGTCCCAAGGTTTTTTGACCTGGAATCGCTGTTTTATACCCTGAAAATTAATTTCTTTTATTTTTATCATAGTAAAAATAAAAACAGTAATCTAGACTGTTTTTACAATATCCTCAAAAGTACCTTTTTTATCGATAATTTTAAGTTGAAAAAGTTGATTTTGAACTTTGTTTAACATTTCAGTTGATAAAGCCTTTTGTGACCATTGTGTTAAAGAAATCCATTCTTGAATATCTTCTATTTTTTGATGGTAATTTGAAGCTAACGTTTTATCAATACTTGGAATTTCTTTAAAATCTTCTGTAGTTTGATTAATGATCTCCAGAATTTTTGAAATAAGAACTGGATTGTTTTCCAAAACTTCTTCTCGAACTGCTATTACAAAACAAGGCCAAGGAGTAGGGCTATCAGCAATTCTTCTGAAAATACCTTTATCGACTAATGGTTTGGTCATGAAGCGTTCCCACATGAAATAATCAGCCGTTCCATTTGTCAACGCTTCAACAGCGCCGTCGATAGTATTTACAATTTCAAATTCCAGATTATCAGTTTTCCATCCTTGATTGTCAGCATTGACATAAGCCATTAATTGAGAACCAGAACCCAATCTGGAAATGGCAACTTTTTTGTTTTCTAAATCAGCTAACGTCTTATAATTAGAGTTTGCCGCTACGTGAATTCCCCAAATTAATGGGCTTTCCACATACACCTGAACTATTTTGCTTGAATTTCCTGCAACGATATCTTTTACAATTCCTTCGGTTAGGATTACCGCAATATCAGTTTCACCATCACGAAGCATTTGGCACATTTTTCCAGTTCCTTCAGGAACATCGGTCCATTGTAAATCGATATTTTGTTTTTCGAAATCTCCGTTTTCTATGGCTAAATGCCAAGGAAGATTGAAATGTTCTGGAACTCCAGCTATTTTTATTGTTTTCATTATAAGTTAGGATTTTTTAATTCGTACCAATTCCAAGAAACACCATCTTCCAGATATTTTTCAGTCATTTTCAGTCCAATTTTTTGTAATATTGTGTTTGAAGCGATATTTTCTGTGTGTGCTGCAGCTTCCATGATTTCTACTTTCATTACATTAAAACCATAATCCAACCAAGCAAAACTGGCCTCACTGGCATATCCTTTTCCCCAGAATTTTTCGTTTAACCGATAGCCAATATCGTAGAAATGAATTTTGTTATTGACCATTTCGGTGTTATATTTTAATCCGGCCCAACCAATTAATTTTTCGGTTTCTTTCAAAATAACAACAAATCTTCCAATTTTATTTTGAACATACTGTGTTCTAACAGATTCGATATACGAATGTACTTCGCTGATATCCGTTAATGGTTTGTTCCAAAGATATTGATGAACTTTAGGATTACTGTCCATTTCAAATAAAGCTTCGTCGTCTGAAGCGAGCATTTCTCTTAAAATTAATCGGTCGGTTTCTAAAATAAGATTCATGTTTATATTGAAAATTTGATGTTGAACGATTTAGCCCTGATAGCAGTGAAAATCCTTTTTCTTTTTTCTTTTTTCTTTAAAAAGTAAAAGATTACTTCACCATACTTTTATTTTTATTTGAGGTCAGTGAATTTCATTTGCAACGTATAGCAGGAAATAGCTCCTAAAATTACACATTAATATCTTTAAAATTATTCAATTTTGCATACCGAATCATATTAGTAAACGCCTCCTCATCCAGTTTTGGTATTTCCAGAATGGAGTCCAACAAAGTGGTGTCGTATTCATTCGCAGCAGTTGTGAAATAAGGACTTAAGTGTTTTCCAATACTTTCATAATACAATTTTTCGATAGTGTTTTTATATGCAAAATCGAGTGAATTTTGTATTAAAGTAAAATTAGTATAGCCAACTTCCTTCATAATCAATCGCAATCCATTTACCATATTGAAACTCTTATTATGTACAATATTAAGCTGTTCAATATCTTCTCTTTGAAATATATTTACAATCACTTTTGCGACATAATCGACAGGAATAATATTCAAAACGGTGTCTTCATTGACAATAAAACGCACATTTTCTTGATCTCCTTTTCGTTGGGAAGTGAAGTGAAAGAATTTAGCCAAAAGATAAAAAACCATATATTTTGAAATAAAATACGGATTTTCTGTTCCTAACATTTTGCCTCCAATCACACTTGGACGTAAAATTTGAAAAGGCAAATTTATTTTTTTACATTCTTGGGCTATAAAATTTTCCGAGTGGAATTTAGCATTCTCATAAGCATTGCGATGCTCCGGTTCGAATCCTAAACTATGAAAATCATTGTCAATTAATCCTTTCCGGTTTCCCGATGAAAAAGCAGTTCCGATGTAAACAAACTTTTTTATAAAAGGATGAAAGAGATTGAAAAGCGTTTTTGTGATTTTGGTGTTTTCGTCAAAAATCTTTTCGCGTTGTTCTTCATCAGTAGATAAATTTACGAATCCAGCTGAATGAATGAAATAAGCACCTTTTATTTGGCTTGAAAAAGTGTCCTGAATTTCAGCCAAATCAGTATCAATGATTTCAATGTATTCGTGCAGTTTTGCGATGCCTTTGTCTTTTATAATTTTTGGCGTATAACTGCTGGATAAAAGTTCATTGATGCGATCTAAAGCGGATTTTTTGCCTTTATTTCGAGCAATTATAAAAAGTTTACCATCAATTTTAGTAGTGATGAAAAGCTCCAGAATTTCATACATAATATGAGATCCCAGAACTCCTGTTGCACCCGTAAGTATTATTTTCATAATCGTTTTGTTCTAAAAACAAATGTAGTTTTAAAAAAATTAAAAGCACTTTTTTAAAACTACAAATGGGTACGGTTTTGAAAATTAATTTCTCTATCCTAAAGCAATTTTTTCTAATGTATATGCAATCAATTCATCAACTGCTTTGTATGGATCTTCGCTAAAAGTTCCCGAAGCACGATTGGCAATTATAGCATTTAAAGATAATGCGTTGTGTCCTAAAAGTGCTGAAAGTCCATAAATTGCTGCGGTTTCCATCTCTAAGTTTGTGATTTGGTTGTCACCAAATTTAAAATTATCCATTTTAGAATTCAATTCTTCATCTTGAATATTCAAACGCAACACTCGACCTTGTGGACCGTAAAAACCACCGGCAGTTGCGGTAATTCCTTTGTGCATTTTGTCGCTTTCTATTATTTTTTCCAGTTTTTCGGAACAAGCGATTACGTATGGTTTTCCTTTTCTTAAATCCCAATTGGTGTGATTCACAAAAGCATCTTCCATCTCAAGATTTGAAACTTCGTCAATTAGATAGGAGCGGAGCATGTTGTCCAATCCTAAACCAAATTTTGATAGTACAAAACTATCCACAGGAATATCTGCTTGCAAAGAACCTGAGGTTCCAATACGGATGATGTTTAAAGAAGTCAGTTTTTCTTTTGGCTGACGGGTTTTCAAATCAATATTAACCAAAGCATCCAGTTCGTTGATAACGATATCAATATTGTCAGGACCAATTCCTGTAGACATTACAGTAATTCGTTTGCCTTTGAAAATCCCGGTTTGGGTTTTGAATTCTCTTTTTTGTGTCGAAAATTCAATGCTGTCAAAAAATTGTGTGATTTTCTCCACGCGATTTTGATCACCTACAAAGATGATATCGTGTGCAATATGTTCTGGTTTTAAATTCAAATGATAAACGCTACCGTCTGGATTTAATATTAATTCTGATGATTGTATCATTATTTTTATATTTTTTTCCTCTCCCCAGCCCTCTCCAAAGGAAAGGGAGCCAGTTCCTGATTTAGATTGTATTTTTTATTTTGGTTTGGTTCCTCCCCTTCGGGGAGGTCAGGAGGGGATTAACCTCCAACACGTTTTACTTTAAAGCCTTTTTCTTTTAAAATAGCCATTATTTTATCACGATAATCACCTTGAATAATAATAGAATCGTCTTTAAAAGTGCCGCCAACACTCAATTTGGTTTTGATTTCCTTGGCAAGAATTTTAAAATCCTCGTCAGTACCTTCATAACCTTCAATTATGGTAGTCGCTTTTCCTTTTCGCTTTTCGAATTTACAAATCATAGGTTCTTTTTGAACGTATAATTCGTGCGCGACTTCTTCAATTTGCTCTTCAGGCGATGGTTCGTGATCTGGAAAAAGGTTTTTTAATTGGTCTTGTAAGTCCATAACTTTATATATTTTGAATACGGATAATGCAAATTTAAATTGGTAAAAAACAAAAGACATTAAGCATAAACTTAATGTCTTTTAGTATTTGACGTAAATTAAGTTTACTTTTTAATAAGCCCTAAATCTACTAAACGCTCATATAAATATGCTCCTGCTGTAATATCTTCGAATTTTTTTGGATTTTCTGCATCAATACAGTTTTCCAAACAATCCAATTTCATATCACTCACCGGATGCATAAAAAACGGAATAGAATAACGTGAAGTTCCCCATAGTTCTCTTGGTGGGTTTACCACTTGATGAATCGTAGATTTCAATTTGTTATTCGTATGACGGGATAACATATCACCCACATTAATAACTAATTCATCCGGTTCAGCAATGGCATCAATCCATTCTCCGTTGTGATTTTGTACTTGCAATCCTTTTCCTTGCGCACCCATCAACAAAGTAATCAAGTTGATATCACCGTGAGCAGCTGCACGAATTGCGTTTGCTGGTTCAGATGTGATTGGTGGGTAATGAATAGGTCTTAAGATTGAATTTCCGTCTTTAGCATATTGGTCAAAATAAAATTCATCCAAACCAAGGTGTAAAGCCAAAGCTCTCAAAACATAAACTCCTGTTTTTTCCAGCATTTGGTACGCTTCTTTACCTACCACATTAAAACGGGGAAGTTCTTTAACTTCAACATTTTCAGGATACTCTGAAGCATATTTTGAATCTTCAGACACATATTGTCCGAAGTGCCAAAACTCCTTCAAATCCCCTTCTTTTCTGCCTTTGGCATGCTCTGTTCCAAAAGAAACATACCCTCTTTGTCCGCCAATTCCAGGGATTTCATAACTGTGTTTTGTTTCTAAAGGTAAAGCGAAAAAATTTCTGATTTCACCATACAATTCATCAACCAACTGGTCGTTTAAAAAATGCCCTTTGAGTGCTACGAAGCCAATATCTTCAAATGCACTTCCGATTTCATTTACAAATTTTTGTTTACGTTTCGGGTCGTCCGAAAGGAAATCACGCAAGTCAACACTAGGAATGTTTTGCATACTTTTAAATATTTTTTAATAACTTGAAGGTCAAAAACCTTGCAGATACAAATGTAAAGAATAATTTTATATCTGAATTTTAAAACTTACAAACAATATAAAAAAATATAACAAAATAATACTAAACTGTTATATTTTTTTATCTTTGAACCATACATTAAAACTGAAAAAATGATCTTCGATAGAAAAAATCTTACTGACAATCAATTATTAGATTTATATAAAAGAATACTGAAACCAAGGCTTATTGAAGAGAAAATGTTGATACTTATTCGTCAGGGAAAAGTATCAAAATGGTTTTCTGGAATTGGTCAAGAGGCTATTTCTGTTGGTGTCACAGCAGTTTTAGATTCGGATGAGTACATTTTACCAATGCATAGAAACCTTGGTGTTTTCACCGGAAGAGACATTCCGTTGTACCGTCTTTTTTCACAATGGCAAGGCAAAGCCAATGGTTTTACTAAAGGTCGTGATCGCAGTTTTCACTTTGGAACCCAACAATACAAGATTATTGGAATGATTTCGCATTTAGGTCCGCAATTAGGCGTTGCTGACGGAATCGCATTGGCCAATAAACTTAAGAAAAACGGAAAAGTTACAGCAGTTTTTACTGGTGAAGGAGCAACAAGCGAAGGCGATTTTCACGAAGCGTTGAATATTGCTTCGGTTTGGGAATTGCCCGTGATGTTTGTCATCGAAAATAATGGTTATGGATTATCAACTCCTACAAACGAGCAATACCGTTGTGAAAACCTTGCCGATAAAGGGAAAGGCTACGGAATGGAAAGTCATATTGTTGATGGAAATAATATTCTTGAAGTATTTAACTTGTTATCCGAATTAAAGGCTTCGATGAAAGAAAATCCACGTCCGGTTTTATTGGAATTCAAAACCTTCCGAATGCGTGGGCATGAAGAGGCGAGTGGAACTAAATACGTTCCACAGGAATTAATGGACATGTGGGCAATTAAAGATCCAGTAGAAAATTATAGAAAGTATTTGGCCGAAAACGGAGTTCTTACTGAAGATTTTGATGCGACTTTACATGCTGAAATAAAGAAGGATATTGATGAAAGTCTGGCTATGGCCAATGCTGAATCGGAGATAGAAGCATCATTAAGTGAAGAGTTAAATGATGTTTATAAACCGTATGCATTTGAACACATTAAACCATCTGAAGAAAAAGAAAATATTCGTTTTATAGATGCGATTTCTACCAGTTTGAGGCAATCAATGGAACGCCATGAGAACTCTGTAATCATGGGGCAGGATATTGCTGAATATGGTGGTGCTTTCAAAATTACTGATGGTTTTTTAGCGCAGTTTGGTAAAGAACGTGTTATCAATACGCCAATTTGTGAAAGTGCCGTGGTTTCGGCTGGAATGGGATTATCAATCAATGGATACAAAGCGATTGTGGAAATGCAGTTTGCCGATTTTGTTTCCACAGGATTTAATCCAATTGTCAATTTATTAGCCAAATCTCATTACCGTTGGTTGGAAAAAGCAGATGTTGTAGTCCGAATGCCTTGCGGCGGCGGAACCCAAGCGGGACCTTTTCATTCGCAAACCAATGAAGCTTGGTTTACTAAAACTCCGGGACTAAAAGTGGTTTACCCAGCATTTCCTTATGATGCGAAAGGATTGTTGAATACTTCCGTAAACGACCCGAATCCTGTTTTATTCTTTGAGCACAAACAATTGTACAGAAGCGTTTACCAAGATGTTCCAAAAAATTATTATACAATTCCATTAGGAAAAGCGGCTTTGTTGAAAGAAGGAAATCAGGTTACAATTATCTCTTTTGGTGCAGCAGTACATTGGGCTTTGCATACTTTATCAAAAAATCCTGAAATTTCGGCTGATTTGTTGGATTTGAGAACTTTACAACCTTTGGATACTGAAGCTATTTTTGCATCGGTAAAGAAAACGGGAAGAGTAATTATTTATCAAGAAGACAGCATGTTCGGAGGAATTGCCAGCGACATTTCGGCTATGATAATGGAAAACTGTTTCAAATACCTTGATGCGCCAGTAAAAAGAGTGGCAAGTTTAGATACTCCGATTCCATTTACAAAAGCATTGGAGGATCAATATTTGCCAAAAGGTCGTTTCGAAAATGATCTGAAGGAACTTTTGTCATATTAATTTATAAGTTAATAATTGGGTTATTTTTAGGGTTTTAATTCTAAAAATAACCTAATATCCAATAGATAATAATAAAAATTAGAATTGTGCCAAAACAGCCACCGCCTAGTTTTTTGGCTCCGTAACCTGCTAATATTGTTTTGAAAAATCCATTCATAAGTTTAAAATTTAATGATTTATAAAATTAAACTATATTTCCAGAATAACAAATTTTAGTTCAAATCGATGAAAATTTTCTTAATCAAAGCGATTTCTTCCTCATACATTGTTTTTTTTCTGGTTGCAAAATAGAGCGTGTTTTTTAGTGGTGTTTTCCCTTCCCAAATCAGTTTGATCGTTCCCTTATCAATTTCTTTTCGGCAAAGAAAATCAGGAACAACAGCCAATCCTTTACCACTGCTCAAACAACGTATAATAGAATTTAGATTTGGAACTATATAATTAGGTCTGAAATCAGGATGTTTATTGAAATTTAATTGCCAGAAACGACGCAAATGTTCCATATCTCCGGTAGTTCCGTACCATTTTTGGTGCTTTAGCCAAAGTTCAATTGCTTGAATATCTCCCTTTTTTGCTATCGAATTGAATTCTAAATCGTCAATTTCGCTTCCACCAACAAGTACAATAGTTTCGGATGAAAATGCCTGATATTCAATGGCGTTTTTAACGACCATTTGGGGAGTGATAATTAAATCGAGAATTCCTTTTTCAAGATTTTCTACCATTTCAGGATATTCTCCAAATTGAATAATCACATTAAATGGTAACGTCGAAATATACTGTTCCAGTGTGATTTGGAATGTTTCAAAACACATTCCCACACTTATGGTTGGCGTATTTTTCTCTGTGCTTCTTTGAAAATTTTTCTCGGCCTCTTCCAGTTTGGTTAATGCTTCAATGATGAAATTGTAGAGCACTTTTCCTTTTTCGGTGGGAACCATTTTTCGACTTGTTCGGTCAAATAATTTATAGCCTACATAAGTTTCCAAGGAACTCAAATGCAGACTCACACCAGGCTGTGAAATAAATAATTCTTCCGCAGCACTTGTTAAAGTTCCTGTTTTGTAAACTGCTTTAAACGTTCGATACCATTCTAAATTCACCATAACTATTATAATTATGATACAAAGGTATGAATTATGTTATTTTAATAATAGAAATTCTCGTTCTAACTTTGCATCATCAAATTAAAAATACAAATCATGACAAAAATATTTATAATCAATGGCGGACAAAAATTTGGCCATTCCGGAGGACGATTTAATGAAACCATTTCGAATGAAACTTTGAATTTTTTCAAAAATAATAGCGGTTTTGAAGTACAAACAACGAACATCAATGATGATTATATTCCTGCTGCAGAAGTGGAGAAATTTGTTTGGGCTGATGTAATTATTTATCATACGCCAATATGGTGGTTCCAGTTGCCACATGGATTTAAAAAATACATTGATGTTGTTTTTACTGAAGGTCATGCCAAAGGGATTTACAAAAGTGACGGTCGTTCATCGGAAAATCCGACAATCAATTACGGAACAGGAGGAATGCTTTATGGCAAAAAATATATGTTAACCACCTCTTGGAATGCTCCAAAAGAAGCTTTTACTTTACCGGGAGAATTTTTCAATCAGCACAGTGTGGATGAAGGACCATTATTTGGTTTTCACAGAATGAATGCTTTTACAGGTATGAAACCGTTACAAAGTATTCACTTTCATGACATTGAAAAAAATGCAAATGTTGAAAATGATCTTAAAGTGTATCAAAACCATTTAACACAACTATTTTTAAATTAATTATGGCAATCAATCTAACAGTTATTCTTAAAAGTAAACCGGAAAATACAGCTACAGTAAAATCGCTATTACTGGAATTAGTTGAAAAATCAACTCAAGAAGCGGCTTGCAAACAATACGATTTGCATCAAAATTGTGATGATGCTAATACTTTTATTTTTCATGAGATTTGGGAAAATCAAAACGGTTTGGATAGCCACAATCAGCAATCTTACATTCAATCTTTTTTTGAAAAAGCAAAAACATTGTTGCAAGAAACTCCAATTGTTTTTAGAACGGACAAATTAGCGTAATAATTGAGGGTATTATTCTTTGATATAACAATTTTTAAAAAATATAAATTAACAAAAAGGAGGTTTTGAACCTCCTTTAGTCATATAAAGTCTTATCGATTAATCAATTTTGCTTTTTCCTTAATAATGGTACTGATTTTTCGGTTTTCAATTTTGCTTTCGAGCCAAGAAATAATATCGAGATAAAGGAAAGCTCTTTTTTCGTATGTGTTTTTTTCCAATTCTATAAAGCGCGCTCTCATTTTTACAAATTCCTTTTTGATATCTGTTGGATAAATGGAGTTTAAATTCTTTAAAAACTTAATGATTTCTTTTTGCACTTCATGTAAATCATTCATTTTGATTAGGAATTTATAGGTGTTCTTCAACTGATTTTCCAGATAATAATCTTTCCCTAATTCATAATGCGCAATCAAACAGAGTATTCTGGCGAAACACATCAAATCTTCTCGCATCGAAAGATTTTTGTTGTTTATGATTTTCTCTAAATAAAAGATACACTCCGCATATTTTTCGTTCCCAAAATAAATTGACGCAAATTTATAATAGAACAACATTTCGTGATGTTCATCAAGATGGTCCGTGTGAATTTTTAATTTACTTAATACTTCGGGAATTAAGTATTCGCTTTCTGCAAAAGTACCTTCCAGAATATGGTAATTCAATTTATTATTATAGACATATAAAAATGATAAAGACGCAATGTTATCATTCACCGGGAAATGGGAATCTTTAATAGTATCTTCCAGCAACTCTAAATACTTTTTAAATTTAGATTTGTATTTCAACATGTATAAAGATTCTAATAAATAATGGTTTCCTTTTAGGAAAAACACAGGATTTAAATGGATCATACTTGGATTATCATAAAACAGCGTCACCCATTTTAAAGAATATTTATAGCAGGAAAGAAAATCCTGTACCAGAAAACTTCTCCAAAGATTGGCGTTATAAAACCAGTATTTCTCCCTAAATCCGAATTTTTTCTCATCAAATTTAGAAATGTGTTTATGGAAATAATCGTCTATATATTTGTATTCCTCATCACTTTTCACATAACCGGTTTTAAGCATTATCCCATATAATTGAAGGGATAAGTTAGATAATTTACTGGAAATGGTATTGCGATAATTGAGTTCTTTGGCCTGAATAACCAATTCATCTGCTCGTCCTTGAATACTTCGTGTTATGTATTGTGATTCGATAAGTTTTTCGAATTCTACAATTTCATAGGCCATGAGTTTTTCATCATTCTCTAAAGCTAAAATTTTTGTTTTATCCAAGATTTTTAAACTCTGCTTGTACAACCCTTTATTGTACAATATGGCAGCAAAATCAATTTGTTCTCTCAGTTGATACCGAATGTTCTGGCTGGGAATATTCAATCGGATGCTCACTAAAATTTGTTTGTACAAATATGATTTTAGATTCGATAATTGTACTTTTTTAATGATACCGCTTTTCAGAATAAGTTTCTCATCATAGACTTCTGATTTGTCTAAAATATTGAATAATTCGATGAATTTTGTATTCGAACTTGTTTCTAATCGGCTTGCAAAAATCTTGAATTGTCTTTTTTCAGATTTTGAAAGTGATTTTATTAATACAAATAAGAAATCTTTTTGATGGTTAGCCATTGTAGAATATAGTAACTTAATTTACTGTTAATCAAATAGTTGTAAAGTTATTGTTTGCTTTATAAGCAGTATATTTCATTAAATTGAGTTTTATAATAAAGTAATGAAAGATATTTTTGTTATCAAGTTGTGAAATTACATTAAATAAATGAAAATGAATAGAGAGAAAGTTCAAATTTTTGATACCACTTTGAGAGATGGCGAACAGGTCCCAGGATGTAAGTTAGATACCAATCAAAAACTCGTTATAGCAAATCGACTGGACGAAATGGGTGTTGACATCATCGAAGCTGGTTTTCCTGTGTCAAGTCCAGGTGATTTTTTATCTGTTTCAGAAATAAGTAAGGTTGTTAAAAATGCTATTGTTTGCGGATTAACAAGAGCAGTGAAAAATGATATTGATGTTGCGGCTCAGGCATTAAAATATGCAAAAAGACCTCGTATACATACTGGAATAGGAACTTCGGAATCACATATTGTCCACAAATTAAATACAACAAGAGAAGATATAATTGCCAGAGCAAAATTTGCCGTTTCCCATGCCAAATCGTATGTTGAAGATGTAGAATTTTATGCTGAAGATGCCGGTAGAACGGACAATGAATTTTTGGCTCGAGTCTGTGAAGAAGTGATTAAATCAGGTGCAACTGTACTTAATATTCCGGATACAACAGGATATTGCTTGCCGGAAGAATATGGTGCAAAAATTAAGTATTTAAAAGAAAACGTCAAAGGGATTGAAAACGTAATCCTATCATGTCACTGTCATAATGATTTAGGAATGGCTACAGCAAATTCAATTGCAGGAGCAGTGAATGGAGCCAGACAAATAGAATGTACGATAAATGGAATAGGTGAAAGAGCCGGAAATACTGCTCTTGAAGAAGTGGTGATGATTTTCAAACAACATCCGTATTTGAATTTAGATACGAATATCAATACTCGTCAGCTGAATGAAATGAGCCGATTGGTTTCTGAAAGTATGGGAATGATGGTTCAACCCAATAAAGCGATTGTTGGTGCTAATGCTTTTGCACACAGCTCCGGAATTCATCAGGATGGTGTGATAAAAAACAGAGCAACTTATGAAATCATGGATCCTTTAGAAGTAGGTGTAAATGAATCTTCAATAGTGTTAACTGCCAGAAGTGGTAGGGCAGCATTGGCCTACAGAGCCAAAAAAGTTGGATATGAACTTACAAAAGTACAATTAGATGTGGTTTATGTCGAATTTTTAAAGTTTGCTGATATTAAAAAGGAAGTTATTGATGATGACATTCATCAAATAATTGAAGCCTGTAAAATGAACAAGGAATTACTCCTTAACTAAGATATTTTAATTTTTATTAAAATCTAAATCGTACAAGTATGAACTTAAAAATAGCAGTACTTTCAGGAGACGGAATAGGTCCGGAGGTAATCTTACAAGCAAAAAAAGCATTGTATGCAGTAGGTGTGGTGTTTGATCATGAGTTTGTTTTTGAAGATGCTTTAATTGGCGCCATTGCTGTTGAAAAGACCGGAACACCATTACCAGAGCAAACATTAAATCTTTGTTTAAATACAGATGCCATATTATTTGGAGCTGTTGATGACTCAAAATATGATGCTGTTTCAGATTCTAAATTGCGTCCTATACAAGGATTATTAAAATTGAGACAAGCGTTAGGATTGTATGCCAATATAAGACCTATTAAACCATACAACGACTTATTAGATTTGTCTCCTTTAAAAAGAAAAATTATCGAAGGTGCTGATTTTATAATTTTCAGAGAAATTTCTGGAGGATCTTATTTCAGCGAAAAAAAGACCAATGAACAAGGAACTTTAGCCTCTGATTTATGTGAATATTCAGAAGAAGAAATTATTCGAATCAGTCATTTGGCTTTCAGGACAGCTCAAAAAAGAAAGAAAAAAGTGACCTTGGTTGATAAAGCCAGTATCCTTGAAACGTCAAGATTGTGGAGAAAAGTAGTAACAGAAATTGCGGAAGGATATCCTGATGTAACTCTAGAATTTCTTTTAGTTGATAATGCTGCGATGCAAATCATCATTAATCCAAAACAATTTGATGTCATTTTGACCGAAAATTTATTTGGTGACATTTTATCGGACGAAGCGAGTGTAATTACAGGTTCAATTGGATTACTGCCATCCGCATCCTTAGGAAACTCAAGTGCGCTTTTTGAGCCTATTCACGGCTCTTATCCGGAAGCCAAAAGAAAGAATATTGCGAATCCTATTGCTTCGATAGTTTGTGCTGCAATGCTTTTGGAACATTTCGGTCTTCATATCGAATCTCAAAAAGTATACGAAGCGGTCCATAAAGCAATCGAATTAAATGTCGTCACTGCCGATTTGAATCCGTATTCAAAATTTGGTACCAATGAAGTGGGAGACTTTATTTCAAATTACATTTTAAGTAAAGACGACTTATATTTTAAAAGTGACAATGTCTATATAGGCCAATCGACAATAGTTTAAAAATAAATAATTGATATTAACTGTAATTTTTCAGAAAAACATATTACCTACAAACTAACACATAATGGAATTAAATAAATACAGCAAGACTATTACTCAAGATGAAACACAACCAGCCTCTCAGGCCATGTTGTACGGAATTGGATTAACTGAAGAAGATCTTAAAAAAGCGCAGGTAGGAATTGTGAGTATGGGTTATGATGGAAACCCTTGCAATATGCACTTAAATGATTTGGCTAAAGATATTAAGACTGGCGTCTGGGCAGTAGATTTAGTTGGTTTGATTTTCAATACTATTGGTGTCAGTGACGGTATTTCAAATGGTAATGATGGAATGCGTTTTTCTTTGGTTTCTCGTGATGTAATTGCAGATTCTATTGAAACAGTTATGGGAGCACAATGGTACGACGGAATGATTGCTGTTCCGGGTTGTGATAAAAATATGCCAGGAGCTTTAATGGCTATGGGTAGAGTCAATCGTCCTTCTATTATGGTTTATGGAGGTTCTATTCACCCAGGTAAATGGAAAGGTGAAGATTTGAATATTGTTTCTGCTTTTGAAGCATTAGGAAAAAAATTCAATAACACTATTACACCTGAAGATTTTAAAGGTGTGATTCAAAATGCTTGTCCAGGTGCAGGTGCTTGTGGTGGAATGTATACTGCTAATACCATGTCATCTGCGATTGAAGCTTTAGGAATGAGTTTGCCCTACAGCTCTTCTAATCCTGCTTTGAGTCCAGAAAAGAAACAAGAATGTGCTGATGCTGGAAAAGCCATCAGAATATTATTAGAAAAAGATATCAAGCCTCGAGACATTATGACTCGAAAAGCATTCGAAAATGCAATTACAATTGTGGCTGTCTTAGGAGGTTCTACTAATGCGGTTATGCACTTAATTGCAATGGCACATTCAGTAGGTGTTGATCTTACCTTAAAAGATTTCCAAGATATTAGTGATAAAACTCCATTACTTGCTGACTTGAAGCCAAGCGGTAAATACTTGATGGAAGACCTGCATAATGTTGGTGGTGTTCCAGGAGTAATGAAATATTTATTGAAAGAAGGTTTCTTACATGGAGATTGTTTAACGGTAACCGGAAAAACAATTGCTGAAAACTTAGCTTCTGTTCCTGATTTGAATGATGGACAACAAGTGATTCATGAAATCCAAAAAGCATTAAAAGCTACTGGAAATATTCAAATTTTATACGGAAACATTGCTTCGGAAGGTTGTGTGGCTAAAATTAGCGGCAAAGAAGGTGAGTTTTTTGAAGGTACAGCAGTAGTTTTTGAAAACGAGCATGATGTGATTAAAGGAATTAGAGGAGGCGAAGTAAAACCAGGAAATGTGGTTGTTATTAGATATTGTGGTCCAAAAGGAGGTCCGGGAATGCCTGAAATGCTTAAACCAACATCCGCAATTATGGGAGCTGGCTTAGGAAGTACTGTTGCTTTAATTACTGACGGACGTTTTTCTGGAGGTTCGCACGGTTTCGTAGTAGGACACGTTACACCAGAAGCCTATGAAGGCGGAGGAATTGCTTTAATAGAAAACGGAGATGTGATTTCAATTGATGCTGTGAAAAATACTATCAATATGAAAATATCTGACGAAGAATTCATAAAACGTAAAGCCAATTGGAAAAAACCAGAATCACCAATTAAACAAGGAGTGTTACTTAAATATATTCGTTCGGTCACAAGTGCCTCTGAAGGATGTGTAACCGATAAATAATCCCCATCCAAGCCCTCCCCAAAGGGGTGGGAGTTGAGCAACAAATAATAACTATAAATTCCCCTATGCCAGTTTCGGCTCTCCCTCCTTCGGAGGGGGTAAGGGGGGAGGAAAAATAATAAACGTACCCATGGGAACAAATAAAATATCCGGCGCCGAAGCCGTTATTAGATGCTTATTAGAAGAAGGAGTAGATTTGGTTTATGGCTATCCAGGTGGAGCTATAATGCCAGTTTACGACGAATTATATAAATTTAAAGACCAGTTACACCACGTTTTAGTGCGTCATGAACAAGGAGCTACACATGCTGCACAAGGTTTTGCAAGAGCAACAGGAAAAGTGGGAGTGGCGATTGCAACTTCGGGGCCGGGAGCCACAAATTTAGTTACTGGAATTGCTGATGCTCAAATTGATTCGACTCCTATGGTTTGTATTACAGGACAAGTAGGAAAGCATTTACTAGGGTCTGATGCTTTTCAAGAAACAGATATCATTGGAATTTCGACTCCTGTAACCAAATGGAATTATCAAATTACCGAAGCTTCAGAAATTCCTGAAATCATGGCAAAAGCATTTTACATCGCTAAATCAGGTCGTCCAGGTCCAGTTTTAATTGATATTACAAAAAATGCTCAGTTTGACGAAATTGAATTCAGCTATAAAAAATGTACCAGTATTAGAAGTTACAATCCGAAACCAGTTTTAAATCTTGATAAGGTTAAGGAAGCAGCTGAAATAATTAATACTGCTAAAAAACCATTTATCATATTTGGTCAAGGAGTAATTCTTAGTGAAGCGGAAGCTGAGTTAAAAGCTTTGGTTGAAAAATCAGGAATTCCGGCAGCTTGGACTATTTTAGGACTTTCGGCAATGCCAACAGATCATCCATTAAATGTAGGAATGGTGGGTATGCACGGAAATTACGGACCAAATGTTTTGACGAATGAATGTGATGTTTTAATTGCGCTTGGAATGCGTTTTGACGATCGTGTTACGGGAAATTTATCTACGTATGCAAAACAAGCCAAAGTAATTCATTTTGAAATTGATCCTGCCGAAGTAGATAAGAACGTAAAAACTACTGTAGCAGTTTTGGCTGACTTAAAAGAGTCTTTAACAGCTTTACTTCCTTTAATTGAAAGTAACTCTCATGAAGCTTGGCAGAATGAATTTAAAGAGAAATATGAAATAGAATTAGAAGCGGTAATCAATGACGAGTTAAAACCAAAGAGAGAAGGAATTTCTATGGGAGAAACGATTGAAATGATTAACAAACATTCTAAAGGAGATGCCATTATGGTTTCGGATGTGGGACAACACCAAATGTTTGCGTGTCGTTATGCCAAATTCAATTCGACAAAAAGTAATGTAACATCAGGTGGTTTAGGAACTATGGGATTTGCTTTACCGGCTGCAATTGGAGCCAAAATGGGAATGCCAAATCGTGAAGTGGTAGCCATAATTGGTGATGGAGGTTTTCAAATGACTATTCAGGAATTAGGAACTATTTTTCAGACAAAAGTTCCTGTGAAAATTGTGGTCTTGAACAATGAATTTTTAGGAATGGTACGTCAGTGGCAACAATTGTTTTTTGACAAAAGATACGCTTCTACGGAAATGATCAATCCTAATTTTATAGCCATTGCTGAAGGCTATTATATCAAAGCGAAAAAAGTAACTAAAAGAGAAGATCTTGATGCTGCCGTTGCCGAAATGATGGCTTCAAAAGAATCTTATTTTCTTGAAGTTATGGTAGAAAAAGAAAATAACGTATTCCCAATGATTCCTACAGGAGCATCGGTTTCGGACATTCGTTTGTCCTAAAATAGTTTAAAGTTTAAGGTTTAAAGTTGTTGGAACCCGAAAATAATGTTGCGCAACTTTAAACTTTAAACGATAAAACTTTAAACATAAAAAAATGGAAAATAAAACATTCACCATTTCTGTTTATTCAGAAAACAACGTTGGCTTACTAAACAGAATATCTGGAATATTCTTGAAACGCCATATCAATATTTTGAGTTTAAATGTATCCGAATCTGAAATTGAAAATGTTTCCAGATTTATCATTGTGGTTAATACAACCGAAAAATGGGTGCAAAATATAGTAGGACAAATCGAAAAACAAATCGAAGTAATTAAAGCATTTTATCATATTGATGAAGAAACTATTTTCTTGGAAAATGCATTATTCAAAATTGAGTCGAGCTTGCTTTTTGATGAAAAACAAATTCAGAATATAATTAAAGAAAGTCACTCTGAAATAGTTACGGTTGCGAGAGACTTTTTTGTGATTTCAAAATCAGGACAACGTGCTGAAATAGAATCGTTATATGAAAAATTGAAACCTTTTGGAATCATGCAATTTGTGCGCTCCGGAAGAATATCGGTTTCCAAAGCAAAAATGGAAATTTCAACATTATTAGAAGAACTTAAACAAGAACCGGTTTAGTTTTCAATAATTAAACTTATCAACTATAAAATTTACAATCATTAAATAATAAAAAATGGCAAATTATTTCAATTCATTACCACTTAGATTACAATTAGAACAATTAGGCGTTTGCGAATTCATGGATCAATCTGAATTTGTAAATGGAATAAAAGCTTTAGAAGGAAAAAAAGTAGTTATTGTAGGATGTGGAGCACAAGGTTTGAACCAAGGATTGAACATGAGAGATTCTGGATTGGATATTTCTTATGCATTGCGCGCTGATGCAATTTCAGAGCAAAGAGCTTCTTTCAAAAATGCTTCTGATAATGGATTCAAAGTGGGAACGTATGAAGAATTAATCCCAACAGCTGATTTGGTTTGTAACCTTACGCCAGACAAGCAACATACTGCTGTAGTTACCGCAATCATGCCTTTGATGAAAAACGGATCAACTTTGGCTTATTCTCACGGTTTTAATATTGTCGAGGAAGGAATGCAAATTCGTAAAGACATCACTGTAATTATGTGTGCGCCTAAATGTCCAGGATCTGAAGTACGTGAAGAATATAAAAGAGGTTTTGGTGTACCAACTTTAATCGCGGTTCACCCAGAAAATAATCCAAACGGAGAAGGTTTTGAACAAGCTAAAGCCTATGCAGTTGCTACCGGTGGTCACAAAGCTGGAGTATTGAACTCTTCATTTGTAGCCGAAGTAAAATCGGATTTAATGGGAGAGCAAACCATTCTTTGTGGAATGTTACAAACAGGTTCTATTTTATGTTTTGATAAAATGGTTGAAAAAGGAATCGAGCCTGCTTATGCTTCAAAATTAATTCAGTATGGTTGGGAAACAGTAACTGAAGCCTTGAAACATGGTGGAATTACAAACATGATGGATCGTTTGTCAAATCCTGCAAAAATTGAAGCGTATGAATTAGCAGATGAATTAAAAGACATCATGCGTCCGTTGTTTCAAAAACATATGGATGATATTATTTCTGGTGAATTTTCAAGAAATATGATGATTGACTGGGCTAATGATGACATCAACTTGTTGACTTGGAGAGCTGCAACTGCAGAAACTAACTTCGAAAAAACTGCTCCTACAACAGCCGATATTTCGGAGCAAGAGTATTTTGACAATGGTGTTTTGATGATTGCAATGGTAAAAGCAGGTGTAGAATTGGCTTTTGAAACCATGACGCAAACAGGAATCATTGAAGAATCTGCCTATTATGAATCGTTACACGAATTGCCTTTGATTGCTAATACAGTAGCGAGAAAAAAATTATATGAAATGAACAGAATCATTTCCGACACGGCAGAATATGGTTGTTATTTATTTGACCATGCTTGTAAACCGTTATTAACTGATTTCATGAAAACGGTAGATACTAATGTTATAGGTAAACCTTTTTCAACTTCAAATGGAGTAGATAATGCGGTTCTTATTGCGGTGAACAAAAGTATTCGTCAACATCCAATTGAGGAAGTAGGGGAATGGTTGAGAGAATCGATGACCGCTATGAAAAAAATAGGATAATAAAACAGGAATTACCACACATGAGGGTGTGCAGGGATTAGCACTATATCATTTGATTTCATAATATTTTGAATTAGTTAAAACTTATTAATAAAAGATAAATGGATATGGATGCTTGTACATTCACTTAACTTTAAACGAGCTTGAAGTTAAGTGAAGTAGTCCCTATTAAAAAAAATGGGAAGTAGAAGAAATATTATGTTTGATTTCTAATATTTCATGCTAAAAAATTAGTAGTAGAAATCCTTGATTGGAACGAAATAGTTTTGGTTGATTATTGTTCAAAAATCATCGTTTATAGTACTAAAATAATTGTTGTTAAATTTTGTTGATACAGAAGGTGAGGTGGATTTAATTCTATCTCGCCTTTTTGTGTTTTACTTATTTTTCTAAAAACAGCAAAATTTAAACAAATTAGTATTAAAAGTGCTTTTTTATTTGCAAATCTATTTTTTTTTGTAAGTATTAATAATTTAAATAGTTATAAGAATAGCGAGAGATTTAATACTTTTATAAAAAATTATAACATGAGCTACTACAAAATTGAAAATCTAGAACAATATTTTAAACATTACAATAAATCAGTTCGTGAACCTAGAAAATTTTGGGGTAAAATTGCAGAAGAAAATTTCACTTGGTACCAACAATGGGATAAAGTTGTTGAGTTTAATATGGCTGAAGCCGATATCAAATGGTTTACCGAAGCAAAAGTTAATATTGTCAAAAATTGTATCGACAGGCATCTTGCCAAAAGAGGAGAAAAAACAGCAATTATTTTTGAACCAAATGATCCAACAGAAACTGCACTACATATTACTTATAATGAATTGCACCAACGTGTTTGCAAAATGGCAAACGTATTGCGTGAACAAGGCATAAAAAAAGGAGATAGAGTTTGTATTTATTTACCAATGATTCCAGAATTAGCCGTTTCTGTATTAGCTTGTGCTAGAATTGGTGCTATACATTCTGTAGTTTTTGCAGGATTTTCATCCACAGCAGTAGCAAGTCGCATCAATGACAGTGAATGTAAAATGGTTATCACCTCAGATGGCGGTTTTCGTGGAAATAAAACGATTGACTTAAAAGGAATAATTGATGAAGCATTAGAAAAATGTCCTTGTGTCGAAAAAGTTTTAGTGGCCAAAAGAATTCACACAGATATTAATATGAAAGAAGGTCGTGACCAATGGTTGCAACCGCTATTAGATCAAGCTTCAGATAATAATGTTGCTGAAATCATGGATGCTGAGGATCCATTATTTATACTGTACACTTCCGGTTCTACTGGAAAACCAAAGGGAATGGTGCATACTACAGCAGGTTATATGGTGTACACGGCTTATACTTTTAAAAATGTTTTCAATTATGAAGAAAATGATGTTTTTTGGTGTACTGCCGATATCGGTTGGATTACCGGACATTCGTATATTCTTTATGGACCATTATTGAACGGTGCAACGACAGTAATTTTTGAAGGAGTTCCTTCTTATCCTGACTTTAGTCGTTTTTGGGAAGTTATTGAAAAACACAAAGTCACACAGTTTTACACAGCACCAACTGCTATTCGTGCTTTAGCAAAAGAAAATATAAAATTTGTACAAAAATATCCATTAAAGTCGCTTAAAGTAATTGGATCAGTAGGTGAACCAATCAATGAAGAAGCTTGGCACTGGTATAATGACCACGTTGGAGATAAAAGATGTCCTGTTGTAGATACTTGGTGGCAAACAGAAACAGGAGGAATTATGATTTCGCCAATTGCTTTTGTAACTCCAACAAAACCAACATACGCATCTTTACCATTACCGGGAGTTCAGCCTGTTTTGATGGATGAAAAGCGCAACGAAATTGAAGGGAATCAAGTCACAGGAAGTTTGTGTATTAAATTTCCTTGGCCTGGAATTGCCAGAACTATTTGGGGCGATCATCAACGTTATAAAGACACGTATTTCACTGCTTTTCCTGGTAAATATTTCACTGGAGACGGAGCCTTGCGTGATGAAGTAGGATATTATAGAATTACAGGACGTGTGGATGATGTGGTAATTGTTTCAGGTCATAATCTGGGAACAGCACCTATCGAAGACGCAATTAATGAGCATCCAGCTGTGGCTGAATCAGCAATCGTAGGTTTCCCGCACGATATCAAAGGAAATGCTTTGTATGGTTTTGTAATTCTTAAAGAAACTGGAGAAACCAGAAATAAAGAAAATCTGGCCAAAGAAATTAATCAACACATTTCGGATCATATTGGGCCAATAGCGAAATTAGATAAAATTCAGTTTGTTTCTGGTTTACCTAAAACCCGCTCTGGAAAAATCATGAGACGAATTCTGCGAAAGATTGCAGAAGGAGACTATTCGAACTTTGGAGATATATCAACGTTATTAAATCCTGAGATTGTAGAGGAAATAAAAGAAGGAAAGTTGTAACATAGCATTTTAAATAAAAAAACAGTTTAGAACAACCTTTTTATAAAGATCCCATTTTTAATATAAAACCCTTTCAAATAATCAAATTTTGAAAGGGTTTTTAGTTCTAAAAACCCATATATCAAGATTCTAATACAATTTGAAGATATGAAAACTAATACAGATAAAAATATAAAATGTTAATGTAAACCCAATGCAGCTGTTGTTTTTGACTGCTTAAAATAGGAAAGCTATATTTACATTTAAAGTTAAATTACCAATGATTCAAATCGAAAAAAAATACAACATCGCACTCTGGTTAGACAAATTATTTATTGACGATTTTGGTTTAGAACCAGTCCCAGCCTTATATTTAAAACTTTTGACACTAATCTTGGTGCTAGCTATAATATGCTTTTTATCTTGGTATTTTACGAAAATAGTTATTGTTCGTTTTTTACATAAATTTTTATTAAAAACAGAAGTAATTTGGGATGATGTTTTCATAGAAAAAAGAGTTTTTGAAAAAATAGCTTACTTGATACCTGCTTTCATCGTTGTTTTAATTTCTCCTTCTATTTTTGCAGATTTCCCAACGTTAACTGATTTTGTAGTACTTCTATCCAATATCTTTATAATTTTAGTACTAATTAATTTAGCTATCACCGTACTATCAGTCTTTGATGAAATTCTATCCAAGATCATAATTTTAAAAGACAAACCTATTACCAGCTACATTCAAGTACTTAAAATTGTAGTCTATTTTATTGGAGGAATTCTGGTTTTATCTTTAGTTTTAGGAAAAAGTCCTTTCTATTTTCTAGGCGCAATGGGAGCCATGACCGCTATTTTGCTTTTAATTTTCAAAGACACCATTTTGGGGTTTGTAGCCAGTATTCAAATGTCCGTCTATGATATGGTCCGAGTCGGAGACTGGATTTCGATGCCAAAATATGACGCGGACGGTGATGTATTGTCAATCAATTTAAATACTGTAAAAATTCAGAATTGGGATAAAACAATTACTACAATACCCACATATGCATTTATAACGGATTCTTTTAAGAACTGGCGTGGTATGAGTGACTCTGGCGGAAGACGAATAAAACGAGCGATTTATTTAAAAGTTAGCAGTTTTCAGTTTTGTGATGAAAAAATGCTTTCCCAGTTCAAAAAATATAAACTAATTCAAGATTATATCACTAAGAAAGGAGATGATGTTCAAAAATTTAATTCTAAAATAATTGACAATGAAATAGATTCTGTAAACCTTCGAAGATTTACCAATATAGGTGTTTTTAGAATCTATGCTGAAAAATATATTACTGCCCATCCTGATATTAATAAAGACATGACTATAATGGTGCGCCAGCTAGAATCTACTTCAAAGGGACTACCATTAGAAATTTATTGCTTTAGCGCAGAAAAAGAATGGCTAAAGTATGAAAATATTATATCCGATATCTTTGATCATCTATTTACCATTACTTCGGAGTTTGAATTGGAGGTTTTTGAAGAACCCACAGGAAAAGACTTTAGAAATATTAACAGATAATTTAGGACTTATTCAATATCAAATAATTATGTAAGTTTTATATGAAATAATATAGTTGCTTTCTCGAACAAATCCATAAATTTACTTCTATATGAAAAATAAAGAAGTTTTAATTATTGGTGGTGGTTTAGCAGGATTGACTGCGGCGATTCATTTGTCCAAAATTGGACTTCAAGTAACGATTATCGAAAAAAATAGTTATCCAAAACATAAAGTTTGTGGCGAATATATTTCTAATGAGGTTTTACCGTATCTTAATTGGTTGGATTTAAAAATAAGCGATTTAAAACCTACAAATATTACAAAACTTGAGTTTTCAACAGCAAGCGGAAAAACAATTAAAAGTAATCTACCACTTGGTGGTTTTGGAATCAGTCGTTTTACTTTAGATGAATATTTGTATAAAAAAGCTCTTGAAAACGGATGTAAAATTATTCAAGACAATGTTGAAAATATACTATTTAATGACAATCAATTTATAGTTACTACTAATAATAGCATTTTAAAATCAGAAATAGTTATTGGCGCTTTTGGCAAACGTTCCAATGTAGATCAAAAAATGAATCGGGATTTTATAACTAAAAAATCATATTGGTTAGCGGTCAAAGCACATTATTCTGGAGATTTTCCAAATGATGTAGTTGGACTACATAATTTCAAAGGCGGATATTGTGGTGTTTCTAAAGTAGAAAATAATAGGATTAACATCTGTTATTTAGCCGATTATAAAACTTTTAAACAGTTCAAAAATATAGAAGAATATCAGAACAGTATCGTTTCTGAAAACCCTCATTTAAGAGTAATTTTCGAAGACAGTAGTTTGCTTTTTGAAAAGCCTTTAACCATAAGCCAAATATCTTTCGAAAGAAAACAAACAGTTGAAAATCATATTTTAATGATTGGCGATACCGCAGGATTAATTCATCCTTTGTGCGGTAATGGAATGGCAATGGCAATTCATAGTGCCAAAATTGTTTCAGAATTAGTGCAGAAATATTATACCAATGAAATCAAATCCAGAAATGAACTGGAAGAAAAATACATTCATGAATGGAATGTAAACTTTAGAAAAAGACTTAAAATTGGTCGATTATTATCGAATCTATTACAAAAGCAAAAACTTTCATCCGTATTGATGCGTATATTAATTATATTTCCGTTTTTATTGCCTAAAATCATCAAAAAAACTCACGGAAAACCAATCATTCTCGACTCATAAATGGCGATAAATACGAAATATAGAACTGATAAACCGGAAATCATGGATGATTTTGCCATGGAAGGTGAGATCTTACGCGATGCTTTGGATAAAATAGCCAAAATCAATCAGCTTTTAGGCGGAAATCAATTAACTCTAAAAGGAGTACAAGAACTGATTCAGAATTCCAAATCAAAAGCAATTGTAATCGTGGACGTAGGTTGTGGCAATGGCGATATGTTGCGGACTTTAGCTGATTTTGGACTTAAAAACAATCTTAATTTTCGGTTGATAGGTATCGATGCCAACAATTTTACAATTTCGCATGCACGGAAATTATCAAATAAATACGCTAATATTAGTTATCGTTGTGAAGATATTTTTAATGAATCATTTAAGGAATTGAAATATGATATTGTTTTATGTACTTTGACATTACATCATTTCAAAGACGATGAAATCATGCAGTTATTGAATGTTTTTCATAATAATGCATCCATCGGAATTGTAATCAATGATTTGCATCGAAGTATAATTGCCTATCGTTTATTTCAAGCTTTATGTTTCGTATTTCAATTGAATGATATGTCTCGAGAAGACGGATTAACTTCAATTTTAAGAGGTTTTAAAAAAGAGGAATTGATAGAGTTCTCGGAAAAATTAAATTTTAAAAACTATAAAATTCATTGGAAATGGGCTTTTCGTTACCAATGGATAATTTCAAAAATATGAGTGTAAAAATCAAAACCGTTACTAAACAGTTACCTAAATATTCCCGAAATACAGATGAAATTATTCCTTTTTTGGATGCTTGGCTCGTTGGACAAGACGAGCGTTTCATTAGAAAAGTAAAGAAAATTTTTGAAGGTGCAGCAGTTGATAAACGGTATTCCATTATGGATCCAATTGAAGTATTTACCAAAACTTCATTTGAAGAAAGAAACGATATTTATGTTCGTGAAGTGATTGATTTAGGCGAAAAAGTATTGGAAAAAGCGTTAGAAAAAGCCAGTTGGAACCCTGAAGATTTAGATTACATCATTACAGTAAGTTGTACTGGAATCATGATTCCTTCATTGGATGCTTATCTTATTAACAAGTTAAAATTGCGTCAGGATATCGTTCGGCTTCCCGTTACTGAAATGGGTTGTGCTGCCGGGATTTCGGGGATCATTTATGCTAAAAACTTTTTGCAGGCCAATCCTGGAAAACGTGCTGCTGTGATTGCAGTAGAAAGCCCCACGGCAACCTTTCAATTAGATGATTTCTCGATGGCAAATATAGTAAGTGCTGCTATTTTTGGTGATGGAGCAGCCTGCGTTTTACTTTCTTCACATGAAGATGATGAGGGACCGGAAATTGTATCAGAGGAGATGTATCATTTCTATGATAATATCCACATGATGGGTTTTAAACTTACCAATTCTGGTTTGCAAATGGTTTTGGATATTGAAGTTCCAGAAACGATTGCTTCTCATTTTCCCGATATTATTCATCCATTTTTAGAAAAAAACAATTTAAAAATAGAAGATATTGATCATTTGATTTTTCATCCAGGAGGAAAGAAAATTGTCCAAACTGTTGAAAGTTTGTTTTCTAGTTTAGGTAAAAATATAGACGATACTAAAGAAGTTTTGCGTTTGTATGGAAATATGTCAAGCGCAACGGTTTTATATGTTTTAGAGCGAATAATGGACGAGCAGCCTAAAAAAGGAGAAAAAGGGTTAATGCTGAGTTTTGGTCCGGGTTTTTCAGCCCAACGCGTTTTATTGCAGTTTTAAATCAGTATTCAAAAATATGACTAACCAAGAAATTATATCAAAATTACCGTATTCTAAACCGTTTTTGTTTGCAGACGAAATTCTTCAAATCAATGAAAATGGGGTAGAAGGAACCTATACTTTTGATGAAAATCTTGATTTTTACAAAGGACATTTTAAAGAATATCCAGTAACTCCAGGAGTTATTTTAACGGAAGTTATGGCGCAAATTGGTTTGGTTTGTTTAGGTATTTTTTTATTGAATTATTCATTTAATAAAAACACTTCAATCGCCTTAACATCAACAGAAATAGAGTTTTTAAAACCTGTTTTTCCTAAAGAAAAAGTGACCGTAATTTCAAAAAAAGTATACTTTAGATTCGGAAAATTAAAATGTAAAGTCATTATGAAAAACGAAAACGGAGAAGAGGTTTGTACAGGAACAATTGCCGGAATGATCCTCTCCCCAGCCCTCTCCAAAGGAGAGGGAGCCGAAATTGGATTAAAATAATCTGTCGAAAATGTCATTGAAATTAAATTTTATATGAATAAAAGAGTAGTTATAACGGGTCTTGGTGTTGTTGCTCCGAATGGAGTAGGACTTGATGCGTTTACACATGCCATCAAAAATGGAATTTCGGGGATTAAGCACGACGCTGAGTTGGAACGATTGCAGTTTTCATGTCAAATAGCTGGAAAACCAGCCATTTCTACTGAATTAGCTTTAAAATATTTTTCTGAGTTAGAGTTAAGAAACTTTAATTCTACGGGGATTTTATACGGTGTAATTGCTGGAATTGACGCTTGGAAAGATGCAGGATTATCTTTGGAAATAAATGAAGAACCGGATTGGGATAGCGGAACTATTTTTGGTACAGGAACATCAGGAATTGATAAATTTCGGGAAAGCATTTATAAAATAGATGATTTTCAAACGAGAAGATTGGGCAGTACTGCCGTAGCTCAAACCATGAATAGTGGCGTGAGTGCATATCTGGGAGGGAAATTAGGACTAGGAAATCAAGTGTCTACTAATTCGTCGGCCTGTACAACAGGAACGGAGAGTATTTTGATGGCGTATGAAAGGATAAAATCCGGTCTGGCCAAACGCATTTTGGCAGGAAGCACAAGCGATTCAGGTCCTTATATTTGGGGTGGCTTTGATGCGATGAAAGTCTGTACTTTTAAACATAATGAAAATCCGGAACAAGGCTCAAGACCAATGTCAGCAAGTGCTTCAGGATTTGTTCCCGGAAGTGGAGCAGGGGCTTTGGTTTTGGAAGATTTAGAAAGCGCATTGAACAGAGGTGCTACAATCTATGCTGAAGTTTTGGGAGGAAATGTAAATTCTGGCGGGCAACGCGGTTTAGGAACGATGACTGCGCCAAATCCTATTGCTGTGCAGAAATGCATTCAAAATGCTTTGGCAAATGCAGGAATTACTGCCAATGATATCGATGCAATCAACGGACATTTGACAGCCACTTCCAAAGACAGTTTAGAAATTCAGAATTGGAGCGAAGCTTTAGCACGAAATGGAAAAGATTTCCCATACATAAACTCTTTGAAATCAATGGTAGGTCATTGTTTGTCCGGTGCGGGAAGTATAGAAAGTGTGGCTTCGGTATTGCAATTGCATCACGGATTTGTTTTTCCGAACATCAATTGTGCCGATTTACATCCTGAAATTACAGCAATTATTGATGAATCGAGAATACCACAACAGCTGATTGAAAAGGAATTGAATATAATTGCAAAGGCCAGTTTTGGTTTTGGAGATGTGAATGGATGTGTGATTTTTAAGAAATACAATTAATCAAAATTTTAAAGCTAATCTCGAATTGAAAACAGTAACAAAAAGAAAAAAATTATGAATAAAGAACAAACAATTGAAGAATTAAAAAACATAGTAAAGCCGTATATTCAAAACCAAGAAGCTTTTGATGGCCTTACAGAAGATACTGATTTTATAAATGATCTGAAAATCAATTCTGCTAATTTAGTAGATGTGATTTTAGATATCGAAGAGAAATATGACATTGTAATTGATAATGAGGCTATGGAACGCATGATTAATGTAAAAGCAGCAATGGAAATTATCGAGAATAAATTATCAGAGAAAAATTCGTGAGTTAGCAGTAAAAAAGTCAGTAAAAAATGATTGGAAACGACATAGTAGATTTGGCTTTAGCCAAAAAAGAAAGTAACTGGCAACGCAACCGATTTTTAGATAAAATATTTACTAAAAACGAGCAACAAATGATTTTGAATGATGCGAAACCAGAAATCATGGTTTGGAATTTATGGTCCCGAAAGGAAGCAGCTTATAAAATCTACAATCGTGAAACTGGTATTCGAGGTTTTTTTCCTTTACAACTGGAATGTTCTTTCGAAAACGCAACTTTGGGAAGCGTTTCCATAAAAAAGAAAATATATTTCACTCAAAGTCAAATTGAAAACGATTCAATCTATACAATTGCCGTTGCAGAAAAAAAACATTTCGACAAGATTGAAAATATTAGTTCTTCCGATGAAATCTATAAAAATAACGGAATACCTTTTATAATTGATTCTACTTCAAAAATAAAAAAACCAGTTTCCATAACTCATCACGGAAGATTTTGGAAAGGAATAACGCTGATGGATTAAAGAAAATATTACTTTATACCCAATCTGGATTTCAATTTCAAAAACAATAAAGCCGTTTTATAAGCATCTTCAGCTGAAGAATTTCGGTCACTTTTAGGAATATTATAAACTGCACAAAGTTCATCTAGTGAAAATTGTTTGTCATTAATATCATTAAGTTTCCGATGCATAACATCAACATCCAGAGCTTCGTTTTTCAAACGACCGCAATCTAATCGTTCCAGGGCTGCATTGATCATTTCAACATCAAAATCTATATGGTGTCCTACCAAAATAGAGTTTCCGATAAATTCAACAAAGGATTTTATAGCATCAGGCTCCCCCAATTTTTTCATTTTACTTTCTACTAAAAATTCATTAGAAAGACCGTTATCATGAAAGAATTTATATTGTAATAAAACTGCTTCAAAACTATCACCAATAGCAATACTATCATTAGTAACAGCAAATGATCCAATAGACATAATGACATCTTTATCAGGATTTAATCCCGAAGTTTCAGTGGAGAAAACAACAAATCGAGTGGATTTTTTATCAAATTTAGAAACATAGGTTTTCCAAAATTCAGGATATTCTTTGTTAATATTTTTTAGCCAGTCTAACATAATTATGAAAATTGAGTCAGTTGAAATTTACTTTTAATTAATTCTTCTAATTCCTTCATTGGAGCCAAGGCATTTTTCAATTTTTCTCTATCAATTTTTGAAAGTTCATTCAAATTTATAAATTGACCGGAGTTATCATTCTTTAAACCTTCGAGAGTTCTAAATTTGGATAAAATTAAAAATGCTTCCGCACAATTTAGATAAATTTCAGCATGTTTTGGATCCGTAATGGATAATTGTTTGAACCTTTGAAAAGTGTTATTGATTCCTCGGATATCAAAATTTAAAATAAATAAACGTGCACCATCAATCAGAGGCATCAAAGCACGAGTTTTGATATCAAATTTATCTTTGTTAGAACCTTCTTCTTCCACAATAAAATTCTTGAAAAAAGTCAATGGTGAATTTTTTCTCAAAGCATCATTACCAAAGAAATCAAAAAAGAGCGTATTGTTTTTGGCATTTTTAAAAACAACATTTCCTATGGCATCTTCAATTTTTTGTTCGCCAAAAGTAATTTCGTAATCAAAGAAAATACTACTTAAATCAGTACTGTTTTCACCTGGAGTATTCATCCAACTGTCATATTGTTTTGTCCAATCAGTCAAGGATTTACACCAAAGCATATTGCTTCCCATGTGTCCGTTTGGACATAATTCATAACCTATTTTTTCTAGTGTTGCAGTTGTCTTTTTTCCAAGTCTAAGGAAATAATCTTTTACTTCACGATATTTTTCAGCAGCAACATCTTCAAAAATTAAGATACTGTCCTGATCCGTTAACAGTAATTGTTCTTTTCTTCCTTGACTTCCTATACTTAACCACGCAAAACGGGCAGGAGGAGAGCCTAAATCCAAAATAGATAATTCAACGGAGCGTTTAATGATAGCTAAATTAATCTCGCTGGCAACATTGAAAATATGGGAAAGCGGAATATTTTTAGAAATTGAAGTCTGAATTAAATCAGTGAGGCGTTCCCGAATTTGTTTTAGTTCTTTTGGTGACTGGCAACGTTTTATTTCTTTGATCAAAACCCCTGGATTATTGGCTTGAGCCACTATTAAATCGTGCTCTGATATAATTCCTTTCACTTCTGATTTGTCAGTTCCATCATGAGTTACACACAAATGAGTCACATTGTGCTTTAACATCAACAATTGAGCTTCCGCAAGAGAAACATTTTCAACTACTGTGATCACTGGTGATGACATGATTTTATCCACTGAAACAGTTACTGGATATCTACCAGTGGCTATTTTAGAACGCATATCCGTATCGGTAATGATCCCCAAAGGGATATTATTATCGCATACTACGATATTATTTTTTAATGATTCGGTCATTAATTGCGCAACGTCTTTTACAAGTGCTGTTCCCATTGTTTTTAAAGGGGAAGTATTATAGGATAATGATTGAAAATATTGCATTTCCGATTGCTGATCCGAATAGAACACATTATCAGAAATCAATTTTCCTATTAGATTTTCTTTGTCTTTTGGATTACGGGTGTTAACGGCAAAACTTTCCAATAAGAAATTTAAAACTTCAGAATTATTGGCTACAAAAGGGCGAAAAGTAGCTATGGGAATAGCGTAAACAATAGTTTCTTCTCTCGCTTTAGCGGTCATCATATAATTGTTTTTGGCAAAAAACGGGCGTAATCCAAAAATATCTCCTTCGTTACATTTGTTTAATAATGTTTCCTCAGCATCAGCTATAACAGATAAATTAATCACTCCCGAAGCTACTACATAAAAGCTATCATGCAATAGATCATTGATTTGAAATAATATTTTGTGTTTTTCCAAATTTACAACGCGAATGCTGATTGCAATTTCAGATAACTCTTCAAATGTCAAGTGATTAAATGGTGGATATTCCTTTAAAAAATCAGCAATGTGTTCAGCAATTGTATTCATAGTGTAACAAATAAATAATCTATATTTCTGTAAAAATAACAAATTTAAAAATTATAACACTACCAATAATAAGGCAAAATAGTTAAATTATACATTACTTAATTTTTTCATAAATTAAAAGAGCAATATGATGAATTATGTCAACTTTTTTTACTTTTATACCTTAACCAATACATTTAAATTATGAAATTATTTAGAAAAATACATTTTTCTCTTATTGCATTATTGATTGTGAATTTTATTAATGCGCAGGAAAAACCCACATCAACAAAGGAAGTTGTAACAGGTAAAATTGATGGAGCCACAATCACCATTAATTATGGAAGTCCTTCGGTAAAAGGTAGAGAGATTTGGGGAAAATTGGTTCCATTTAATCAAGTTTGGCGTGCTGGAGCCAATGATGCTACAACTTTTGAAACCGATAAAGAGGTTATGATAGAAGGTGCTAAATTGCCAGCTGGTAAATATTCTTTCTTCATAATTCCAAATGACAAAGAATGTACAATAATTTTCAATAAAGAAGCCAAACAATGGGGAGCTTATAAATATAAAGAAAATGAAGATCAATTAAGAGTTACGGTTAAGCAAGAAGTTGCTAAATCGAAAACTGAAAAATTAGTTTACATTATCGAAAAAAATACGGTTTCGTTAAATTGGGATAATTTGATGATACCATTTTCAGTAAAGTAAGTTGATAGGTTTTTATAATTTCATAAACAGCATCTGCAATAGTAGATGCTGTTTTTTTATGGTACATATGATGATTTTTTATAAATTCTATTTTACATAATATAAATTATAGTTCATTTAAATAGATTGCAATATTATAACTTTATAATGTACTTTAAATAAACTCTTATCCATGAAGTATCTATTTAAAACAAAAAAACACGAATAATGATAATACATTATTCGTGTCTTTTTTTAATTTAAAATGTAACTATATATTCTTATATGCTTTAAGCGTGCTATACCCATAATACGCAACTACAGCCAAACATATCAATGGTAAAACAAAGGAAAAATTCACTTCTGGAATAAAGCCAAATAATTTAATATCAGCAAAACCAGAACCGCCTAAATCCAAAATACTTCCTTGCATAACCGGCATCAATGCGCCACCAACGATTGCCATAACTAAACCTGCAGACCCAATTTTTGCTTCATCTCCCATATCTTTTAGTGCTATTCCATAAATTGTTGGAAACATAACGGACATGAAAATAGAAATACAAACTAGCGAAATTAATCCAGGCATTCCTTGTAATACAATCGCTCCGGCTGAACAAATTACTCCTCCAATACCAAAAATCATTAATATTTTTGAAGGATTTATGGTTTTCATTAAACCAGTTCCAATCCATCGGCCCATTAAAAATAAAATCATGGCCGCTATGTTGTAATATGTGGCTGTTAATTCTAATCCAAATGTTTTGTTGATGTTGTCTACATATTGAAAAATAAAGGTCCAACACATAATTTGTGCACCAACATAAAAAGCTTGCGCAATTACGCCGTGTTTATAATTTTTATTGGCAAATAACTTTTTAAATGATTCAGATACTGACATTTTATCTTCTTGTGCCGTTTTAGGCATTTTTGTTAAAATAATAATGATTAAAATTACTAAGACAAAAATTCCTAATCCAATGTACGGGATACTAATAATATCTAAATCATTTTCACGAATACTGGCCAACTCACTTGAAGTTAAAGCTTTATACGCTTCTTGTGTATAGTCATCTGATTTTATTTCTTTAATAACTAAAAACTGCGCCATCACCAATCCAGTTATCGCTCCAATTGGGTTAAATGCCTGCGCTAAATTCAAACGTTGCGTTGCGGTTTCTTTATTTCCAAGGAATAAAATCAAAGGGTTTGAAGTGGTTTCCAGAAATGCTAATCCACAAGTAATCACCCATAATGAAATAAGAAAAAATGTATAACTTTGGTAATGTGCTGCCGGATAGAATAAAAAAGCACCCGTTGCATATAAAATAAGACCCAAAATTATTCCCGATTTATAGCTGTATTTTCTAATGAATAATGCAGCCGGCAATGCCATGAAGAAATAGCCAAAATAAAATGCAAATTGTACTAATGATGCTTGTGTATTCGAAAGTTCCGGCATCACTTTTTTGAAAGTAGAAACCATCGGAGTTGTTAAATCATTGGCAATTCCCCACAGCGCAAATAATATGGTTATGATGATAAATTGAAAAGCGAATTCCTTACTGACTACAGGGATTTTTTTGAATTGATTCATTGTTGGGTTGGTTTAATTGGTTAGTTATGAATAGTTGCTGATTCCTTGATTTTCGCTTCTATTTTATCAAATCCAGATAAGAAATCATCGATTTCCGAGGATGAAATCACAGGGTTTGCGCCTTCATTTTGAGCCACAATTGCGCCTACGGCACTGGCAAAGTTAATGGCGTATTGAGGATCTTCCCCATTTAGTAACATTATGATTAAGGAAGCTAAAAAAGAATCCCCGGAGCCCACAGTATCAACAACATTTACTTTGAAACCGCAATTGTGATAAAAAGTATCATTACAATATAAAACTGCGCCATGAGATCCAAGAGTAACACAAACAGTATCAGTGTTGGTTTCCTTTGCAATGAATTTGATATTTTGCTCCAATGACCTTTTATTTGAATTTAAATCTTCGCAAATTTCATTTAACTCATCATCGTTAAACTTAATAAAATCAGCTGCATGCAATAAATCCAAAACATTTTTCTTGGTGTAATGTGGCACTCTTAAATTCACATCAAATATTTTATATTTTGCTACCGCTAAAAGTTGTTCCAATGTTTTTCTGGAAACTAAATCTCTAGAAGATAAACTTCCGTAAACAAAAAAGTCTGCTTTTTCAACAATAGAAATATTCTCATTTGAAATTTCAATTTTGTCCCACGCTGAAGGATAATTGATATCATACGAAGCATTTCCTTTTTCATTCAAAATAACATTGACTAAACCCGTTGGATAATTATCCTTTACTTGAACAGCATCAGTGTTAATTCCTGAAACATTCAAATACTCTATTAATTCTTTTCCGTTTAAATCGTTTCCTACTCCACTAATAACGGAAACCTCCCCTCCTAGCGAATTTAATCTTGAAGCCACATTTAGCGGAGCTCCACCAATTTTTTTGTGCTCGAGAAATACATCAAAAAGGATTTCTCCAAAACAAACACCGTTTAATTTCTTTTTCATTTTTTTGATTTTTATTGTAAAAAAGCATTGAACAATTACTTTTTTTTAGGTTTATTTATAGTTGATTGGTATAACATTTGTCTATCATTTTCTTCATAAAAGCAAGACTACCTTTGGCGAGATCTTCTGAGTTGTATTTTGAAGGTCTCCACAAGGAAGTTGGTCCAACTAATGCTGTAATTTCTGAAGAAAAATTCTCCAAAACTAGCGGACCTTGATAGTTAATGGCTGCCAAAGCTTTGAAAAAATCATCCCAATGAACGTTTCCTTCGCCGGTCATACCGCGATCACTTTCCGTTATATGTATATGTTTTAATCTGTTTCCTGCACGAATAATGGGATCATAGAAATTTCGCTCTTCAATATTCATGTGAAAAGTATCCAGGTGCAAACCTATGTTAGGTTTTCCGATAGATTCAATCATATCAAGCACTTCATCTGCAGCAGTAAAAACGTAACTTTCATACCGATTAATAGGTTCGGGAGCAATAGTGATATTTCTTTTGTTGGCATAATCAGCAACTTCCGTAAATACTTGCTGAATGATTATTCTTTCTTCTTTAGTACAAGGATTTCCGGTAAACGTTCCAATGGCGGAATGCAAAACCCCTCCTAAAAAATCACCTTCCATTTCGGCTACTTTGTCAAGAGCTGATTTTATAAGCGAAGTTGCTTGTTCAGGATATAAAGGAATGTGACAGTTTGCGGGTAAATTCAATGTGCAACGACCGGTAATACGGTTGTCGTCAAGTAGTTTTTTTGTTGTTTTAGCATCGAAATCTAATGAACTTGGTAGGATAATTTCAAGCATATCAAAACCATATTCCGCGGTCTTTTCTATTGCAAAACGGCCTCCTTCAGCAGTCCATCCGGGGATAAATGATAAAATTGTTGTTCCAAAAATTGGCATATCTATATAATTTTAAATTTATTTCTTAAAATAACCACCATTCCGTTTTTACTCCAATAAAAGAGCCCCAACGTTTTTGGTTCACTTGTAAAAAAGGCGAATAGTTATTATTACTGGCGTAATCGTTGTAGTGTGCTAACGTGGCTATAAGTCTGATGTGTGGACGGCTCCAAGGGTCTTTTTTTCCTAAGGGCACAATGGTGGGAACAAAAGAAAATTTCCACATATTGGCTTCTGGATTATCACCATCTTTTCGTACGGCAAAATGCACTTCTTCAATCAAGTGCAACCACTTCGTTACATAAAAGAAGCTTCTGAAACCAACTACGAAATCCGTTTTTTGATTATATAATTGATTACCATTAAAATACTCGTCCGTATTCGTATTGGCAGAACCACCTTTGCTTTTTGTGAAAACGCCATATCCGTTGATACTGAATTTCTGCGAAAGGTTTAGCAGAAAATGCTCCACCATGGAAAAGGAATACGCATTTATGTATTTTCCTTCAGAATCTGGCGCTCCGTAAGTTGCCCAAGTAAAAGTGTTTCCGTTATCGCCCCCATTTGCAATACCGGAACCATATCGTACCGAAAGCTGATTGAACGAACCCGGTAAAGCAGTTTTAAATGGATTATTGTATTTAATTCCAGCGACCCAGCCGTTATCCGATGGATAGTTTTTAGAAGCATTTTTTGAGTTGTCAGCAACATAATGAAACTCCCCCAAAAGTTTGATGACATTATCATTTTTCAAATGAAAACTATGTTCCCCAATCCAAACCATGCGTTGGCGAATAGCAGGATTTGTTGCGCCGGCAACGGTAACTTCATAATTATAAGGATACACATTTGTTGAATCAGCAGAAGCTGGCATTAACATGGTTAGTTCTGTGTTTTTATGGCTTACGCCAAAACCTTGTGCGGAATGATCATCAAAATAAAAATAATCACTGATATGAATGTCATCATAGCGACGAAAACGAGACCCTGCCCACGCAGACCATTTACTTCCCATGATATTTCTGGCTTCAATATAAGCTTCGGGAAGAATAAAAGTCAACCCATTATTAGAACGGGAGCTTACATTTCCCACAAACTGACCATTGCCAGAATACATTCCCAAACGCATTTGGAACGTTACGTTTGTGCTGTCTTTACCGTCAATTTTTGGAGAAAAGTGTATGGCAGGTAAGATATCGATGTAATCCGTTTGTTCTAAACGTCCGCCTAATGATCCTTGGCCGGAAAGATTCAAAGGTTTCCACATGTTTCCTTCACCATTTGGCGAAAGCCCAACCCCGATTCGACCCGTTGTGCCTAATGAAAAATTCGAATTAGTTATAACCACCTGTGAATAAATTGGAATGAACAGTATTGAAAATAGGAATATAAAAAGTGCTTTTTGCATAGAAGTTTTATTTTAAAAAATGGCTCAAATAAGTTTTTGGTGGTTATAAATTTTATGAACGGTAACTATTATATACTTAAATTTTATTTTTTTATGCTCTTAATATATCAAATACTTGAATCTATTTCAGGTCAAAAATTTAGTTTTACAATATTATAAAAGCTTTTTAATATTAAGCGTCATTTTGATTATTATTTTTCAAATGTATTATTTTTTTTTAATTAGCAATAAAAAAAACTTAAAAATTATTTATATATGACAAATATTAGCATAATAATGTACTTTTTTAATAAATATGAATTAATTTTTTATAAAATACATATAACGTAATAGTGACGTTTAATTACAAAAGTAATTCATATTTTAGAAAATATTTAATTATAAATAAATCATTAGTTTTGTAGTAGGAAAAGATGTTGCGTAACATTGCCTCTTTGAAAAATTATTTATATTCTCACTCTTTATTATGTCTAAAATAATTCCAAATATATCTGTAGACTGCGTCGTTTTTGGTTTTGACGGCACTACCAAATCACTTAACGTATTATTGATAAAACGCTATTTAGAATCTAAGGAAAATCACAAACCGTTGGTTAACGATTATGTTCTTACGGGCTACCATACATTTGAGCAGGAAACCATAGATGAAACTGCAACCAGAGTTTTGAAGGAGTTAACAGGGCTTGATAATGTTTATAAAAAACAGTTTAAAGTTTTTGGAGATCCAAATCGTTTGATGAATGAAAAAGATATTATTTGGGCCCAAAATGAAAATTTCAACCAACGTACCATAACAATTGCGTATTATTTTTTATTGAAAACTCAAGAAGTAAATTTAGAAAATAACAAACATGAAGCACAGTGGTTTCCTGTCAGTAATTTACCGGAATTAGGATTTGATCACAAAGATATTATCAATGAAGCCTATGCTGATTTAAAGGAAAAAGCACTATATAAACCTATTATTTTTGAACTTTTGCCGGATAAATTCACTTTCAATGAATTGCAGGATACGTATGAATCTATACTGGGAAATGAAATGGATAATCGAAATTTCAGAAGAAAACTGCTGACGAAAAAGTATATTATTGCCTTGGATGAAAAACAAGTAGGTGTTTCAAAAAGACCATCCCAACTCTTTATGTTCAGCAAGGATGTGTATCAGAAAATTTATAAGGAATCTTATTTAATCAATATTTAAATTGCTGTTTTTTTTTTAAGATTGATTGATTTCAATTTGTTATTTATAGCAGGAAAGTGTCTCGATTCGGATGTTAATTATTTACCTTTGCAAAAAATTAAAAAATCCCAATTTTCATGAGCGATTCCGAAATGACAAAAACAAGATATATCAAATTGATCCTGATTTTAGGCTCATTAACAGCTTTAGGTCCTTTTTCAATAGACATGTATTTGCCTGGTTTTGCAGGAATTGCTAAAGATTTGAATACTTCTGTTGCCAATGTCTCGATGACTTTATCCAGTTATTTTATCGGAATTTCCGCAGGACAATTGCTTTACGGACCATTATTAGACCGTTTTGGTCGAAAAAAACCTTTATTTATAGGATTGTTAGTTTACATATTAGCATCATTAGGTTGCGTTTTTGTAACTGATATTGATACTTTTATTGGATTACGATTTATTCAAGCTGTTGGTAGTTGTGCTGCTACAGTAGCTTCTGTTTCTATGGTTCGGGATTTGTTTCCAGTAAAAGATATTCCAAAAGTATTTTCTTTATTAATGTTAGTTGTTGGGCTTTCGCCAATGCTGGCGCCGACTATTGGTGGTTACGTTACCGCAGATTATGGTTGGCATACCGTATTTTTTATATTGATGTGCATGGGAATTGTAATTCTTATAGCTGCCCAAATCGTTTTACCAAACAGTTATTTGCCTGATACTTCTATTTCTTTAAAACCAAAACCTATTATCAGCAACTTTATTAGCATTCTGAAAGAACCTCAATTTTATACGTACGCTTTTGCTGGTGCGATTGCTTTCTCCGGATTGTTTACTTATGTTGCGGCTTCTCCTATTTTATTTATGGATATTTTTGAAGTTGATGCAAAAACGTATGGCTGGATATTTGCCTTTATGTCGTTAAGTTTTATAAGTGCCAGCCAATTAAATTCATTGTTATTAAGAAAGTTCAACAGTGAACAAATGATTCTAGGTGCATTAGTTTCACAGGCAGGAATTAGTGTTTTATTTCTGATTTTGGCAATGAATGATCTTTTAGGTTTATATGAAACCATTGCAATGTTGTTTTTATTTCTGGCGTGTTTAGGCATCTCAAATCCCAATACTGCGGGACTTACCCTTGCTCCATTTTCAAGAAATGCCGGTAGTGCCTCCGCATTGATGGGTGCGATTCAATTAGGTTTAGGTGCTTTAGCATCTTTTGCAGTGGGCGTTTTTGTAAAAAATTCTATGTTGCCAATGGTTTGGATTATGACAGTTTCTACAATTCTGGCACTGATTATTTTAATTTTTGGAAAACGAAACATAAAAAAAACTATTACAACTTCAGGTGATGAAGAAATTGTAATAGTTCATTAAATATAGATTCGATTCAGTATTATTTTACTTCTGCCTTTATCTTTTTATCGGGTCTGATAATCATTCGAAGTGATTGATCTTTAGCGAAATAAGCAATCATCCAGTTAAAGAATGTTTTCACTCTGTTGCGATAAGTAATCAATGAGATGAGATGAATAAACAGCCATATAATCCAGGCAAAAAAGCCTTTGAAATGCATTTTTGGTTTTGGTAGATCCACTACAGCCTTATTTTTTCCAATAATAGCCATAGATCCTTTATCATTATATTTAAAGGGTTTTAATGGCTTTTTTTGACTCATTCTTTTAAAATTATTTGCCAAATTTATCCCTTGCTGAATCGCAACCTGAGCCACTTGCGGATGACCATTGGGAAAATCGGTATCTGTAAGTTGAATACAAGTATCGCCTATTGCATAGATATTTTCGGTACCATTCACTTTATTGAAGGCATCAGTAGCCATTCTTTTTCCACGACCATAACTCTCAGCCGGAATTCCTTCAAATATTTTTGCAGAAACTCCTGCGGCCCAAATCAAGTTCTTGGTTTGAATGGTTTCGCCATTTCCAAAATACACGGTGTCATCAATATAATCCACCACAGTAGTATTTAATTTTACTACAACGCCCAATTTCGTCAATGCATCCAGTGTGTCTTCCTGCGATGCTTTACTCATAGGTGATAATACGGCATTTGCGCCGTCAACCAGATAAATATTGCTTGCGGTAGTACTTAATTCCGGATATTCTTTCAACAAAATACTTTTACGCATTTCAGCAAACATTCCAGAAACTTCCACTCCTGTTGGACCGCCGCCAGCCACAACAATGGTTAATAATTTTCGGCGTTCGCGAATGTCTTTGCAAATGGCTGCTTTTTCTAAATTTTTCAACAAGGTATTACGCATCACGATTGCATCATTCAGCGTTTTCATTGGAATAGCATTTTTCTTTACGTTTTCCATTCCAAAATAACTTGTTTCGGCACCAGTGGCAAAAACTAGGTAATCGTATGTTAATTCTCCATTGTTGAGGATGATTTTATTTTCGGAAGGATTTACTTTTAATAAATTTCCAAGACGGAATTGTAGATTTTTTTTCCCTGAGAAAAATTTTCGAAATGGATAACTGATACTGGACGGTTCTAAAAAAGCCGTTGCAACCTGATATATAAGCGGAGCAAAGAAATTATAATTGTTTTTATCTACGAGCGTTACGTTGATACCTTTTTCGTTTACTAGTTCTTTAGCAAGATTAATTCCCGCAAATCCTCCACCTATTATTACAATTTCCATAAAGTATTATTTAATATTCAATCAAAAAAAAACATCCATAAATATAAGCTATTTATGGATGTGATTAAATATACAAGTATTAAAAAACTTATAAATTTTACTTCATTTTTTGTCTTTTAACCGGTTTTTCTGTTGGTTCATTTTTATTTTGCAATATATAATTAGCCAATAATTTTTCAATTAACTCATCTTTAGTCAAATGATGAAAAACCGTTTTTATTTTTTCTTTTAATTCCAGAGCAACATCATGATTGGGTTTTGTCTTGAAAATTTGCTTCGCCCATAACAAAGTATTGTTTTCTTCGATACTGGCAACGGTTGGTTTTTTGAACTGAGTAAATTTTATTCCTAATTCTTTTTCGAAATCAGCGATTTCAACTACTTCTTCGGGTTGCAAAACCGTTAAAGAAAGTCCCTTTGCTCCTGCTCTTGCCGTTCTACCACTACGATGTACGTATGCTTCATAAACATCTGGCAAATGATAATTCACCACATAAGAAATTTCCTTTACGTCAATTCCTCTCGCTGCTAAATCTGTCGCTACTAATATATTGATATGTCCTTCACGGAATTGCTCCATGATTCTATCTCTAATTCCTTGGGATAAACTGCCGTGTAATGCACCTGATGAGAACCTATTGATTGCCAGATTTTTTGCTAATTTATTGACAGCTGCTTTCGTTTTACAAAAGATAATTCCGCGTTCTCCTTCTTTAGAATTCAAGAAATGCATTAAAACATCCAGTTTTTCGATAGGATCAACTACTATATATTCGTGGTCAATTCCTTGATTTCCTATCGTTTCCATGTTCGCACTAACTTGCACCACATTTTTGTTCAAATAGTTTTGAATCAATTGTTTGATAGTTCCAGGCATAGTTGCCGAAAACAAAAAAGTCTTATGCGCCACAGGTAACTCAGCGATGATTTCGTCTAAGCTTTCTTTTAATATTGTAACCATTTCATCGGCTTCGTCGAGCACAAGGAATTTGGTTTCTTTTAAGTTGATAGCTTTGCGCTGAATCAAATCAATCAATCTGCCAGGAGTTGCCACAACAATATGTGTTGGCAATGAAAGTCGCTCTATTTGTGGTTTAATTGGAATTCCTCCACAAGTTGCCGCAATAGAAACTTCAGGTAAATATTTTGCAAAACTTTCTAAATTAGAAAAAATCTGATGCCCTAATTCACGTGTTGGAACTAAAATAACAGCTTGTATCACTGGTAAATTAGTATCAATTAATTGTAAAATAGGCAATCCAAAAGCTGCTGTTTTTCCTGTACCCGTTTTAGCAAGACCAACTAAATCCGTAGTATTTGATAAAAGTAACGGAATTGCTTTTTGTTGAATTTCTGTTGGGACAACAATTTTCAATTCGGTAATCGCTTTTACTATTGGTGCTGAAATTCCTAAATCAGAGAATTGTTTTGGCATATTTTTGAATTTTATATTTTATAAAATAGTTGTTTTGTAAACGTAATTTTTAGCCCTGATAGCAGTGGAGATGCTTTTCCTTTTTTTCTTCAAAAAGGAAAAGATTACTTCACACTACTTTTATTTTAATCAGAGTTCAGTGAATTTTATTTGCAACGAATAGCAGGATTAGCTCCTTGAAAAAGAAATATTAATCTTCGTCCGGTTCGTTCATGATTTTCTCACGATATTTTTTCCCTGTTAACAATACGAGTTTCAGTTTGTAATCGTCAACAAGCCATTCGCGGTAATTTTTACTACACTGACTCAAACATTTTGAATAGCGCTTGATGCGACAATCGATATCGTCATCCAGCAGTTTTCCTAATGCTTTTGCTTCTTGTAATGTATCCGAATTGTCTACACACATGGCAGCGTGTTGCTCCAATGATTTTTCCAAAACTTCTTTAGAGCGCAGATTTTGTTTGATAATGAGTTTGTGCTCTTCATCGACATCAAAATTTACTACTTCGGTTTTACTGAATTTTGCACGGATTTCAGGAGGCATACTGTATTTAAAATACAATTCAATTTCTGTATCGTCACGTAAATTTTCAAGGTAAAATTCTGGTGATTTAAAAATGTGCTGCCAGTTTACAGGCTCGCTCCACAATCCAAATCGGGCAGCATTATTTCCTAAATCGATAACGTTGAAAGTATCTTTATTAGGTAATTTTCGAGAACCACGACCAATCATTTGATAATATAATGTCAGTGATTTTGTTGCTCTGTTCAGAATAATTGTTTCTACGGTTGGCTCATCAAATCCGGTGGTAAGAATTCCAACTGAAGTCAAAATAGCATCCGGCGTGTGCTTGAACCAATGCAAAATATCTTTTCTTTCTTCGTTATTGCTGGTATTATCTAAGTGGCGGATGGCATAACCGGCTTCTCTAAATGTTTCATACACATATAAAGACGTATTGATACCATTATTGAAAATTAAGGTTTTCTTGCCCAAAGATTTTTCCGTATAAGCATGCAACAATTTTTCCTGCATGGCCATATTCGTATATAAATCATCTGATGATTTAACAGTGTAATCCCCGTTGATACCTACTTTTAGCGAGGTTAAACCAACATCATAGCTATACGTAACCGCTTTTGCCAAAAATCCATTTGCAATCAAAGAACTAATGGTGTCGCCTACGATTAACTCATCGTAGCTTTCGTGCATTGGCAATTTAATATTGGAACTCAAAGGTGTAGCTGTTACTCCTAATATAAAGGCATTTTTGAAAGAGCTTAATAATTTTCGGAATGAATTGTAATGTGCCTCATCGATGATTACTAATCCTACATTATCCAAATGTAATTTTTCATCATTGATACGGTTTTTCAAAGTCTCGACCATGGCCACAAAACAAGAATAATCGTTTTGGTCCGGAAGTTCTTTTACTTTACTGTTGATGATTTTGTTTTTCACATCAAAACCTTTCAACATTTTTGAAGTTTGCTTACACAACTCAATTCGGTGTGTTAAAACAACTACTTTTTTATCGTGTTGAGACAAATAACGTCGTACGATTTCAGAAAAAACTACTGTTTTTCCACCGCCTGTCGGCAATTGGTATAACAAATGATGCTGTGGTGGTGCATTATCAATGCGTTCAAATATGGCATCGATATCGCCTTTTTGGTACGCATAAAGTTCTTTTTTGTCTTCGATTTCTATTTCTAAAGTGTTTTGGGACATTGCTTATTGTTGGATTTTTGCAAAAATACGCCTAAAAAACAGTTTAATTGTCAATTTTAAATAAAAAAAATGCGATTGATTAAATAAAATTGAATTATGCAGGATATTAATATTCAAATCGCTCTATAATAGCATTAAATTCAGGTTCGTTATACCATTTTTGTTTGATAGTTTCGTCATGAATCGCAGTTATTCTTAGTTTAAAGTCATTCAAAATTCCGTTTGAAATCAAGAAAATTACTGCTTGTTCAAAAGAATTGAACATACTTTTGAAAAACAAATCTTGTTTTATATCATGTTCGGATGAGAATGTTTGCGCAATTTCAATATTGTACAGCATGACATCAGCAATTACAAAGGGATCTACTCCCAAAAGAAGGAAATGCTTGATATATTTTTGAGCAACAGAGCGACGCATTTTTGGTTTGCTGCGTCTTCCCGCCTTTTTGAACGGATAATATTCATTGGAAATTTTGAGTTTGCATTCCTGTAAAAGCGTTTCTTCCTTTGGATTAAAAACAAAATTATAATAGACTTTTACGGGACTGAATTTCTCGTACAATTCGATAATTTGTTCTTCGAGTTGCTCCTTATTTAGTTCGGCTAAGTATTTTTTTAAATCGCGTTTACTCATTATCAAAGTTTAAGGATACAAAAGTAATTTACTTTAGGAATCAATGCGCTAAAAATCAAACTTAATACTTATTTTTGCACATTAAATTTAAATAAATTCAAATGCTTAAGATTTTTAAAATTACTGCAATAATAGAGGGAATATCTGCTTTACTATTGTTTTTCTTTGCAATGCCAATGAAATATATTTATAATGATCCTTTTTATGTTAAACATATTGGTATGGTGCATGGGATATTATTTACTTTATACATAGTTCTTGCAACAATTTTAAAATTTAAAGAAAAGTGGGATTTTAAAAAATATTTTATAATTTGTATTGCTTCAATTCCTCCATTTGGTACTTTTTACATAGAAAGAAAATACCTGAAAAATGTATAAATACATAGAAAAAATATTCACTTTTCTATATCCTGTATTTCGAAAATGGGGATTAGGTAGCAGTTCAGCTTCCTATATTAGCTTAGTGCTAAACATTATTTTTTTGTGTGTAATGGCGTATGTGATATACGTGATTTTCAGGCTTATTTTGGTTACCATTATGGCCGTTATTGCCCAAAAAACCAAAACTAAATTTGATGATTTACTGGTAACCAACAAAACGGCGAAATACATCGCTCACTTAATTCCGCTGTTGTTTATTTACAAATCAGTTCCAATTATTTTAGATCGATTTGAATATTGGGAAGGTTTTTTTGGAAAATTGGTTGGAATCTACATCATCATTCTGGTTTTATGGATTATACGTACGATATTCAATGCTTTACGCGATTATTTAAAACTAAAACCGAGATTTAGCGACAAACCAATCGACAGTTTTATTCAGGTAATCATGATAATGCTATGGGTAATTGGAATAACCTTAATTATTTCTAAGTTATTTGATATTGATCAAAAGGAGCTTTTAACCATTTTAGGAGCGGTTTCCGCGGTGATAATCTTGATTTTTAGGGACACTATTTTAGGTTTTGTTTCCAGTGTTCAGGTTTCTATTAATGATATGGTTCGAATTGGTGACTGGATTACAATGGATAAATTTGGAGCTGATGGAGATGTGATTGAAATCAATTTGGCTACGGTAAAAGTTCGAAATTTTGACAATACTACAACTACAATTCCCACCTATAGTTTAAGTTCTGATTCGTTTCAAAACTGGCGAGGAATGCTCAATTCTGACGGGCGACGCATCAAAAGACACATTCTGATCAAAACAAGCAGTATTCGGTTTTTAGAAGAAGCCGAATTGAATGACTTGAAAAAAATTCATCTTATATCAGACTATATCGATACCCGAAAATTAGAAATAGACGAATATAATTCCACCAATAAAATTGATAAATCAATTGCTATCAATGGAAGAAATTTGACTAATTTAGGATTATTTCGAAAGTATATTACGGAATACCTGTTTAATTATCCGGAATTAAACAAGGACATGATGATGCTTTGTCGCCAGTTGCAATCTACGTCACACGGTGTTCCGCTTGAGGTTTACGCATTTTCACATGACAAACGATTTGAAAATTACGAGTACATTATGTCGGATATATTTGACCACATCATTGCTTCAGTAGGATATTTTGACTTAGAAATTTTCGAGACAGCCACAGAAAACGAATTTCCTAGTTGATAGTGTTTTTTCAATTAAAATTACAAAGACGTTTCTAATCAAATTTTCAAAAACTACAAACGATCTTTTACATATTCAATTGCTGTTTTGCCATGCGCTTTTGGTTTTCCATCGGCATCCAAATTGACCATTGTAGTATGATCTATTGTAATTATTGTTTCGCGGGTCATCATATTTCTCGCCTCGCACTTGAGCGTGAGTGAAGTATTCCCAAATTTTATAACATCAATTCCAATTTCGATAATATCACCTTGTCTTGCCGAACTTCTAAAATTGATCTCAGACATGTACTTGGTGACAATTCTGGTGTTTTCTAATTGAATAATTGTGTATAAAGCCAATTCTTCATCAATCCAAGCTAATAATTTACCTCCAAATAAAGTTCCATTTGGATTTAAGTCTTCTGGTTTTACCCATTTTCTAGTATGAAATCTCATAAATTTTTTATATATAAATGTAAAAATAAGCTATTCCTATTTCATTTTGTTTTAATTTTAAAGAAAAAAAAATGAACACACGCGATACTTTTTTAAAAGAATTTCGAGGACAGACAATCGGTTCCGTAACCACACAATCTACTACGGAAGAATCATTTCAAAATGAAGTGCTTCGTCCCATTTTAAAGCTACAAAATGATTTGTTTATAGCGTCATTTACTAATTATATAAGCAAAAATAAAGTTGATTTTTACAGTAATTCTGCTGATAAAAAGTCAACTATTATAGAAAAAGCAATCCAAAAAGACATCAAGTTCAGAAACGCTTTGAAGGGAATGATTATCGGGTTATTCACCGCCGATGAATATGCTGTTTATGTAAAAAACTCTTCAAATATCAACAAAAGAATGATGAGTATGCTGGTAGAACGATTAAAAAGCCAAGTGCAGCTGTTTGAGATTTAAAAAAGCTGTTAAAGGCAATATTTCGTTACGTGTATAATTGATGAATCTATTTCAAATAGTAATTTTAGGAGATATTTATCCGTGATTTGAAAATGAAATTCGCTTTGGATTTAAAACTCCACAATGTTAAAACAACTTCATTTATTGTTTATAATTTAAAAATTTGCTGCTTCTTAATGTAAATATTACTATTTCTTTCTAATTTCACAATCCTAATCTTTTTTATAATAATTATCAGTTAAGTTAGTTTTTATCTGAAATTTGTATAATTTTTTTCATTATAATTGTTAAAAGTAATTTTATGAAGGAAGAATATTTCAAATGGCATTCCCCAAATTTAAATAGAGATATTGAAATGTTGGTTTTTGGACATGCGGGATATCCTGTAATCTTATTTCCAACTTCTATGGGAAGTTACCATGAAAATAAAGATATGGGATTGATAGAATCCGCAAAATGGTACCTTGAGCAAGGTTTAATCCAAATATTTTGTCCGGATAGTATTGACAAAGACAGTTTTTACAATAAAAATATCCATCCCGTTCACCGTATAGAAAATCATGTCAGATATGACAAAATGATTTGCCATGAACTAGTTGAGAGGGTAAAAAACAATACGCCCTCAGGCAAAGTAGCTATGGCAGGTTGCAGTTTTGGTGGTTATCATGCCGCAAATTTTGCATTTAGACATCCGGGTTATGTGAGTCACTTATTTTCTATGAGCGGCGCTTTCAATATCAAGAGTTTTTTGGATGGTTTTCATAATGATGACGTTTTTTATAACAGTCCGGAAGATTATCTCTATGGTCTTAATGATCCAGAATTATGGAATATGGATATTGTCCTTGGAACTTCAAACTGGGATATTTGTTTTGATGCCAATCTAAAATTAAGTAAAGTTTTAAGCGATAGAAATATGCATCACTGGCTAGATATTCGTCAGGAACACAAACACGACTGGCCGGTTTGGAAAGAAATGTTTCCGCACTACTTATCAAGAATCAGATTTTTTTAGATTCCAATACCAAAAGAAAAAAAATAAAATTAAGTAATTTATAAACGTATCAAGATGAAAAAAATTGGAATTTTATTTGGAATGGAAGACACTTTTCCACAAGCATTTATTGATCGTGTCAATTCAAAAAACGAAAAGGGAATCATTGCGGAAGCAGTAGCTATAGATAAGGTAGTTCAGAATAAAGATGGAGAATATGCTGTAATTATTGACCGTATTTCACAAGACGTCCCTTTTTATCGCGCCTATTTAAAAAACGCTGCTTTAACAGGAACAAATGTAATTAACAACCCTTTCTGGTGGAGTGCTGATGATAAATTTTTTAATAATGCATTAGCTGACACACTTGGAGTTCCACTTCCCAACACAGTGATTCTTCCTTCGGCGGAACATCCTACGGACACGACCGGAAAATCATTCCGAAACTTAAAATACCCAATGGATTGGGAAGGAATATTTGAATATATTGGCTTTCCGGCCTACATGAAACCTTATGCTGGCGGTGGTTGGAAAAACGTTTACCGCTTGGAAAACATTGAAGAGTTTTGGGAAAAACATCAGGAAACGGGACAGTTAGTGATGATGTTGCAAGAGGAAATCGTTTTTACGGAATACTTCAGAGTATATTGTTTGGGTTGTAAGGCCGTTAGGATTATGCAATATGAACCAAGAAATCCGCATCATTTACGTTATGTAATTGATGGTCCTCCAGTAGATAAAAAATTGTTGGCCACCATAAAAGATTATACTTTAAGACTATGTAAAGGTTTGGGATACGATTTTAATACAGTAGAATTTGCCGTCAGAGATGGAATCCCTTATGCGATAGACTTTGGAAATCCAGCTCCTGATGCCGAGTTGACTTCTGTAGGTGCTGAAAATTTTGAGTGGGTTGTGGAAGAAGCTGCGAAAATGGCAATCGCTGCTGCAAAAAAACAAAAATCTGGAAAAATGAACCTGACATGGGGTACTTTTATCAAAGATGCAGTAAAATAGTTTTCAGTCACGGTATTCAGTAAACAGACTGAAAACTGCGACTGCGACTGAACACTAAAAAAATAATTATGTTAAAGAAATTACCTGTTTTTACACTTGGTGTAGAAGAAGAATATCAAATTATAGATCCTGAAACTAGAGATTTACGGTCGCATTTATCCAAAATTGTGGATGGTGCAAAGATAATTTTGAATGAGCAGGTTAAGGCTGAAATGCATCAATCTGTGGTTGAAGTGGGCACTAATATTTGCAATAATGTAAATGATGCCAAAAATGAGATTCGGTTTTTACGTTCGAAAATCGTTGAATTGGCAGACAAACAAGATCTTATTGTGGGCGGAGCGGGAACGCATCCATTCTCAAAATGGCAAGATCAGCCCATTACGGATGATCCCCGATACCACGATATTGTAAATGAATTGCAGGATGCAGCGCGTTCAAATTTGATTTTTGGAATGCATTGTCATGTAGGTATTGAAAATCGTGATATTGGCTTACAATTGATGAATCAGGCCACTTATTTCTTGCCGCATATCTTTGCGCTTTCGACTAATTCCCCATTTTGGGAAGGAAGACAAACAGGCTATAAATCCTTTAGAACAAAGGTTTTTGATAAATTTCCAAGAACGGGTCTGCCGGAATATTTTGATTCAGTTAGTTCGTATGATAATTATCTGGAAACTTTGGTAAAGACGAATTGTATTGATAACCCTAAGAAGATTTGGTGGGATTTACGATTACATCCTTTTTACAATACGATTGAATTCAGGATTTGTGATATGTCTTTGACTGTAGATGAAACCATTTGTATTGTCGCAATTATTCAAGCAATTGTAGCTAAACTTTATAAATTGAATATGAATAACACCAGTTTTAATGTGTACAGACTCGCTTTGATAAAAGAAAATAAATTTCGTGCAGCACGTTACGGGATTGAAAATAACATGATTGATTTTGGTTTACAAAAAGAAGTTGAAACTAAAATGCTTATTCTGGAATTGCTTGATTTCATTGATGATGTTGTGGACGAATTGGGAAGTCGTTCCGATATAAATTACGTTCATGAAATTCTGAAAAATGGAACCGGAGCTGATAAGCAACTCGCAATTTTTCAAGAAACGGGAGATTTGTCCAGAGTGGTTGACTTTATAACTAGTGAATTTACTAAAGGATTATAAAAATAAAACGCTTAGTATGTTTTGCAGGCCGTCATAAAATATAAGTTACCTTTGCACATTGTTTTTAAAAATAGATTATGTCCAATAAAATCATAAAAATCGCCCTTTTAGATATGTACAATGGAGAACCTAATCAGGGAATGCGTTGTATTATTGAAATTATCAACAGATTTAGTCCGGTGGTGAGTTTTAAAATATTTGATGTTCGACTAAAAAGCGAGTTACCTGATATAAAATCCTTTGATATTTATATTTCAACCGGTGGTCCTGGAAACCCTTTAATTGGAGATGGAAATTGGGATGTAAAATACTATGAATTTATTGATTCGCTGAACAAATGGAATGCTGAAAACCCAGTTAAAAAACATGTTTTATTTATTTGTCATTCTTTTCAAATGGCCTGCCTGCATTTTGGACTGGCAACGGTGACCAAAAGAAATGATACTTCTTTTGGAGTGATGACCATGCATAAAACGAATGAAGGGAAAACAGATCCTTTATTTGAGGGTTTAGCAGATCCTTTTTACGCGATTGATTCCAGAGACTACCAAGTTGTACAACCTAAGTTAAGTGTTTTTGCGAAAAAAGGCGCCAAGATTATTTCATTAGAAAAAATCAGAGATCATGTTCAATACGAACGTGCGATCATGGCAGTTCGTTTTACCGATTATTTTGTAGGTACACAATTTCATCCTGAAGCAGATCCGATAAGCTTTGTAACCCATCTAAGAAATAAAGAAGCAAAGGAAAAAATTAAGGAAATGAAAGGGAAAAAGAAATTCAGAAATATGCTGGAAGATTTATTAGATGATGACAAGATTTACAGAACAAATGAAACTTTGATTCCTAATTTTCTGCGAATAGCAATTAATGACTTGATGAAAACTAAAAAAACATTCTCAAATTAACTTAATATATTCCAAATGATTACAAAATATCGGGAGTTATTTAATACTCAGTTTACAGAAAGTAAATATCAGGAATTCAAAAATGATATTGCTTCCGATTTTAATTATTTGCCTACTTTCCGCTTAGCTGAAACCCCTTTTTTTATTTCGAAAGAGTTAAAAGAACAACTAATTGAAGGTTGTAATGATGTTATAGATTTTATTCAGAGAGAAGACTTTAAGTTACTTACAAACAAATCATTAGAGCTTAACCCTAAAGTTCCAAATGAGGACAATCACACTACTTTTTTAGCGATTGATTTTGGAATTTGTGAAGAAGATGGTCAAATTATTCCTAAACTAATCGAAGTACAAGGATTTCCTTCTTTGTACAATTATCAGTTTAATTTATATGAAAAGTTCCAGAACCATTTCCCTTTTCTTAGTGAATTGACTCCTTTTATAAATAATATTCAGCCACAAGAATATATGGATATTTTGGAAGAAGCAATTTGCAATCATCATCCAAAAGAAAATGTTATTCTGCTTGAAATAGAACCTGAAAAACAAAATACCAAGATTGATTTTTATTATTGTAAAAGAGATATCGGAATTTCAATTGTATGCGTTACCGACTTGATCAAAAAAGGCAAACAATTATTCTATAAAAATGCGATCGGAGAGGAAATTCTCGTAAAAAGAATCTATAATCGGGTTATTTTTGATGAATTGGATTTGCGAACAGATTTAAAATTAAATTTCCATTTTTCTGATGAACTTGATGTGGAATGGGCAGGACATCCTAATTGGTTTTTCAGAATCAGTAAATTTATTTTACCTTTTTTAAAAGGGAAATACTTTATTGAAACGACTCTTTTAAGCGAACTTAAGGAAATCCCCAAGGATTTAGAAAACTATGTTCTAAAACCACTATTTTCATTTTCAGGGACAGGCGTTATTTTTCATGTTACAAAAGAAGATATCGAATCTGTAGTTGAAAAAGAGCATTATATTCTTCAAAAAAAGGTGAACTACCTTCCTATTGTACAATCTCCTGAAGGAAAAGTCAAAGCAGAAGTTCGCTTACTTTGCATTTGGAAAAAAGAGGATGCTGCTCCTACTCTAGTCTGCAACTTAGTACGATTAAGCCGAGGTGAAATGATAGGTGTAAAATTCAACCAAGATAAAGATTGGGTTGGCGGAACACTTGGATTATTTGAAAGGTAAAATATTCTGTGATTATTTTCGAGGGACCTCATTTTGTTATTTTTAAACAAATATTCATCTCTTTCTTAAGTAAAAACTCAAAAAAATTGAGACAATTTTCCATTTTACCTGAGAATAAGAGCTTTGATTAAAACAAATTTTAGCTTTCTTATTTTTGTCTCTTTTTCATCTTGTCCTGTGGCAAATTGAAATGTAAATCAATTATACTATCTAAGATTAATTTAAATTTTTAGTAATTATACCTAAAAATATTTTTGCCAACTTAACAGCTTTGTTACATCTTCATTTTAGCAACTCTTTTTAATGAATTTTCACTTTTTAACAGCTTCTACGTATTATTTATTTGAACTTTTATTTGTTTGTAAAGCAATAATATTTCCGATTTTAGCAACACAGAATTTCACGACGTAATTTACAGTTCTTTTTTAAGTAGTATTATTGATGATAATGTCATTTTAACGCATTGAAAATCCTGAAAATAAAAATTAATGAAAATTTTATCAGTTAAAACTTATATATTAGAAATAAAAACGACAAAAAAAAGAATTTTAAATCATTTCCGACTTGTAAAAAATATATTTTTTATCGTAATAATAGATTCCAGATAGTGTTTACTGAATTTTTTAAAGAGATTCCCTTAATAATTTGAAAAATATGGAATTATTCAATATTTTAACATAAAAAAAACTAAGCTGTTTTTTTTTTCTTTATTATTGTATAGTTATAATAATTTAAGAATAATCAACAATTTTAATAATTAGCAAATGAATAGAAGAGAAGCACTTAAAAGCGTTGCGTTTTTGATGGGAAGCGCAATCTCAGCAACTACAATGGGCGTTTTATTTGAAAGTTTTACTTTGCCCGAACAAGAAAAAAATCACGTGTCTTTTTCTGCTACGGATGAGGAAATTTTGGCTGAATTCGCAGACATCATTATACCAACCACAGCCTCTTCGCCAGGAGCTAAGGCTGCAGGACTGGGTGCTTTTATTCCAATGATGATTAAAGATTGTTATCCTGCAAAACTGCAAGAAATTTTTGCTTCTGGATTAAAGGCAATGCAATACCAATGTTCTAAAGATTTTGGTAAAGATTTCTTGTCAATGTCAGTTGAAGAACGTCAAAAACTAATGACTTCATTGCGTGATGAGGCAATTGCCAGCAATAGAGCTCCTTCATTCTTTTTATTAGCTAGAGATTTAACTCTTCTTGGGTATTACTCTTCTGAAATAGGTTGCACACAAGCGCGCGAATATTTACCTGTTCCTGGACGTTATGATGGAAGCGCAACTTATACACTAGGACAAAAAGCTTGGGCTACCAATTAATTGTTTGCTATTATCTTAAACTATTTAAATAAATAAAAAAACTAAACGTGAATATAAATACCAATTTAAAAGCGGAAAATACATACGATGCTATTGTAGTAGGATCAGGAATTAGTGGTGGTTGGGCTGCAAAAGAACTTACCGAAAAAGGTTTAAAAGTTTTGATGTTAGAACGCGGAATGAATATTGAACACATTACAGATTATGAATCTGCAATGAAAGCTCCATGGGAATTTGAACATGCAGGTAAACTTACAGAAGAACAAAAACGAACACATCCAGTTCAGACAAGAGATTATCCATACAATGAAGCTACCGAAAAATGGTGGGTTAATGATTTAGAATGTCCATACACAGAAGACAAACGTTTTGACTGGTACAGAGGATTTCATGTGGGTGGAAAATCGTTAATGTGGGGTCGCCAAAGTTACCGTTTTAGTGACCATAATTTTGAGGACAATGCTAAAGATGGTCATGGTAATGACTGGCCTATTCGTTATAAAGACCTTACTAAATGGTACGATTATGTGGAGAAATTTGTAGGAATCAGTGGGCAAGCAGAAAACTGGCCATTATTACCCGATGGTAAATTTTTGCCTCCAATGGATTTAAATTGCGTTGAAAAATCAGTTAAGGAAAGACTTGAAAAACATTATAACAAAACACGTATTCTGACTATTGGCCGTACAGCAAACTTAACTGTACCTCATAAAGGACGTGGTAGTTGTCAATATAGAAATTTATGCAGCCGTGGTTGTCCGTTTGGAGCATATTTCAGCACACAATCATCAACATTGCCTGCTGCTATGGCAACGAATAGGCTTACCGTAAGACCCTACTCTATCGTGAATCATATCATTTATGATAAAGACACCAAAAAGGCGAAAGGAGTAATGGTTATTGATGCAGAAACAAATGAAACTATGGAGTTTTATGCCAAAATTGTTTTTGTAAATGGTTCAACCTTAGGATCAACATTCATCTTATTGAATTCTACTTCAGAGGCACATCCAAATGGGATGGGTAACGCTAGTGGTCAATTAGGACATAATCTAATGGATCATCATTTCCGTTGCGGTGCTGAAGGAAGTGCTGAAGGTTTTGAAGATAAATACACTTACGGAAGAAGAGCCAACGGAATTTATATTCCAAGGTATCAAAATGTTGGAAATGATAAAAGAGATTATTTAAGAGGTTTTGGATATCAAGGTGGTGCCAGCAGAGGATTATGGCATAAAGAAGTTGCCGAATTAGCTTTTGGTGAAAACTTTAAAGCTACCATGTCATTACCTGCTGATTCTTGGAGCATGGGATTAGGTGGATTTGGAGAAATGTTGCCATATTACGAAAACAAAGTGTATATCGATCACAACAAAAAAGACAAATGGGGACAACCTGTTTTGGCTATTGATTGTGAATACAAAGAGAATGAAGCTAAAATGCGTGAGGATATGATGAATGATGCTGCTGAAATGCTTGAAGCTTCTGGAATCAAAAATGTAAAAACATACGATAATGATTGCTATCCTGGAATGGCTATACACGAAATGGGTACTGCCAGAATGGGGAACGATCCTAAAGATTCTGTTTTAAATAAATGGAATCAAATGCATGAAGTAAGTAATGTTTTTGTTACCGATGGTTCTTGCATGCCTTCTATCGCTTGTCAAAATCCATCATTAACATTTATGGCTTTAACGGCAAGAGCCTGTGATTACGCAGTAAAAGAATTAAAAAAAGGAAATATTTAGGTTCATCATTATGAGAAAATTAAGAATGGGAATGGTTGGTGGTGGTCAAGATGCCTTCATAGGCGCAATTCACCGCTTAGCCGCCAATATGGATGGACTTATAGAATTAAGTTGTGGTGCATTAAGCATAAAACCAGAAACTGCTCTTGCATCCGGAAAGGCTTTATTTCTTCCTGAATCAAGAATATATTTGACTTATGAAGAAATGATTAAAGCAGAAGCGGCATTGCCAGCTGATGAAAAAATCGATTTTGTTACTATAGTTACTCCAAATTTTGCACATTTTGCACCTGCAATGATGGCTTTAGAACATGGTTTTAATGTTGTAATTGAAAAACCAATGACTTTTTCATTGGAAGAAGCAAAACTATTGAAAGAAAAAGTGGAAGAGACTGGATTAATACTTTGTCTAACACATACCTACTCTGGGTATCCAATGGTCAAACAAGCGAAAGCAATGGTTCGAGAAGGTAAACTGGGTAAGATTAGAAAAGTTTTAGTTGAATATCCTCAAGGTTGGCTGAGCACACTTTCAGAGAGAGAAGGAAACGCGCAAGCAGCTTGGAGAACGGATCCTAAAAAATCTGGAAAAAGTTCTGTAATGGGCGATATTGGAACTCATGCCTCACATTTAGCTGAATATATTACTGGTGCTAAAATTACCGATGTTTGTGCAGAATTAAACACCTTAGTTGAAGGTCGTTTGATGGATGATGATGGTGCTGTATTGTTAAAATTTGACAATGGTGCTAAAGGAGTTTTAATAGCATCACAAGTTGCAGCTGGAGAAGAAAATGCCTTAAAAATCAGAGTATATGGTGAAAAAGGTGGAATCGAATGGTTTCAACATGATCCAAACACTTTAACGGTTAGATGGCTAAATGAACCAGCGCAAATTTTAAGAGCTGGATCTAATTATAGCCATTTATCATCTTTTGCTACTCATAATTGCCGAACTCCTGGTGGACATCCAGAAGGTTATTTAGAAGCATTTGCTAATATTTATCGCAACTTTGCTTTAACAGTTGGCTGTAAATTAGATGGTATCGAACCTACTCCTGAAATGCTAGACTTCCCTTCTGTAGAAGATGGAGTGAGAGGAATGGCATTTATAGATAATGTAGTAGCATCATCTCAATCGGATAAAAAATGGACTCCTTATGTTTTATAATAAATTAGGAATTCATAAAAGTTTTAGACAAAATAAAATATGACAACAATACAAGGTCCTGCAGTATTTTTAGCACAATTTATCAGTGATGAAGCTCCTTTTAATTCCTTAGACGGAATTTGTAATTGGGCAGCTGATTTAGGTTTTAAAGGTATCCAAATGCCAACATTAGATACTCGATTTATTGATTTGCAAAAGGCTGCAGAAAGCAAAACCTACGCAGAGGAACTTAAAGGTACAATTGCTTCTTACGGATTAGAAATTACTGAATTATCAACTCATTTGCAAGGTCAGTTAGTAGCTGTTCATCCTGCTTACGATGATTTTTTTGACGCTTTTGCACCGAAAAATGTTCATGGGAAACCAAAAGCAAGACAAGAATGGGCCGTTCAGCAATTGAAATATGCTGCAAAAGCATCCCAAAATTTAGGATTAAATGCACACGCGACTTTCAGTGGTTCATTACTTTGGCAATATTTTCACCCTTGGCCACAAAGACCTCCTGGCTTAGTTGAAGACGGTTTTGCTGAATTGGCAAAACGTTGGTTACCAATTTTAAATGAGTTTGATCAAAATGGGATCGATCTTTGTTATGAAATTCATCCAGGAGAAGATTTGTTTGATGGGGAAACCTATGAAATGTTTTTGAAGGCTGTAAATAACCATTCTAGAGCTTGCTTGTTATATGATCCATCACATTTTGTATTGCAACAATTAGACTACATTCAATACATTGATTTTTATCATGAAAGAATCAAAGCGTTTCACGTAAAGGATGCCGAGTTTAATCCAACAGGAAAGCAAGGAACTTTTGGAGGATATCAAAGTTGGGTAAACCGTGCCGGGCGTTATCGCTCTCCCGGAGATGGCCAAATTGATTTTAAAACTATTTTCAGCAAACTGGCACAATACGATTTCAAGGGTTGGGCAGTTATGGAATGGGAATGTTGCATTAAAAACCAAGAAGATGGAGCACGAGAAGGTGCCGAATTTATAAAAAATCATATTATAAAAGTTACCGACAAAGCATTTGATGATTTTGCTGCTGTGGAAACGAATAAAGCTTTTAATAGAAAAAACTTAGGATTATAAAACTTAAATTGAAATGAAAATGAAATTAAAATATTTGCTTTTTGGGGTTGCTTTAATTGGCTTAACCTCATTTTCTAATGATAATTTAGACACAAAATATACTACTGCAAGTAAAAGAACAAATACTGTTTTTCAAGCATCAGAAGGTGAAAAACTTATTGCTAAATCGGATTGTATTGGATGTCATAAATTAGACAAAAAACTGATAGGTCCCTCCTATTTAGACATTGCAAAAAAATATCCATCTAATGATAAAAATGTAGCTTATTTATCTGGGAAAATTATAAAAGGAGGTTCTGGAGTTTGGGGAACAATTCCTATGTCAGCGCATGCATCTTTGAAAAAGAATGATGCAACATCGATGGCAAAGTATATTTTATCGCTGAAAAAATAATAGTACAGGTGTTTGTAAATTCTTCATCCCTGTAGATTATTCAAAATAAACCATTTCTCAAAATATTTTTTATTTCTATTAACTAACCGTATTAAAAATAAATGAAACAAAAAGAAGACGAAAATAAAATCATAAATAACCGTCGTGATTTTATAAAAACAACTGCAATAGCAGCAGCAGCTTTTATGATTGTTCCTCGCCATGTTTTAGGTCGAGGATTTGTTGCACCAAGTGATCGTTTATCAATAGCAAGTATTGGTGTAGGTGGAAAAGGAAAATCTGATATTGCTATGTTTGCAAGCAGTGGAAAAGCTGATATTTCATTTTTATGTGATGTTGATACCAGAAGAGCCGCTGCAAGTGTAAATGCTTTCCCTAAAGCTAAATTTTACAAAGATTGGCGTGAAATGTTAGACAAAGAGCATAAAAATTTCGATGCTGTTTCTGTTTCTACTCCAGATCATAATCATGCTATTCAAGCCCTTGCCGCCATGCAATTAGGTAAACATGTTTATGTTCAAAAACCTATGGCACATGATATTTACGAAGCTCGTATTTTGACTCAAGCTGCAAAAAAATATAAAGTAGTGACCCAAATGGGAAATCAAGGTGCCTCAAATGATGGTACCAGAATAATGAAAGAATGGTATGAAGCGGGTTTAATTGGAGATGTTCATACTATTCATGCTTGGACAGACCGTCCGGTGTGGCCTCAAGGTATTCCTTGGTCAGCCAATAAAGCCGATATTCCAAAAGAATTAGATTGGGATTTATGGTTAGGAACTGCTCCTTATAAAGACTATGTAAACAAATTAGTGCCTTTCAACTGGCGCGGTTGGTGGGATTACGGTACTGGCGCATTAGGAGATATGGGTTGCCATTTATTAGAAGCTCCTTTTAGTGTATTGAACTTAAAATATGCAAAAGATGTTCAATGTAGCGTAGGTTCTGTTTATGTAGATGAATTTCAAAGAGGGTATTTCCCTGAGAGTTGTCCTCCTTCAAGTCACGTAACCTTAACTTTTCCAAAAACTGAAAAAACAAACGGTGACATTGCAGTACACTGGATGGATGGAGGAATTCAACCTGAAAGACCTTCTGAACTAGGACCTAATGAAATTTTTGGTGATGGTGGAAATGGAACATTATTCACTGGAACTAAAGGAAAAATGATGTGCGATACGTATGGTTTAAATCCTCGTTTGCTTCCTCTTAGTAAAAATGAAAATCTAAAAGTTGCTCAAAAATATAACAGAGTAAAAGACGGCGCCGAAGGTCATTACAGACAATGGGTTGAAGCCGCAATTGCAGGTTACGGGAAAAAAGAATTAAGTTCTCCTTTTGAAATTGCCGGACCTTTAACTGAAGCTTTGTTAATGGCAAATCTTGCAATCAGAGGATACGATGTCATGCGAGAAGAGCTTGGAGAAGAAGTGTATCCAGGACGTTCTGCAAAATTATTATGGGATAATGACGCTATGAGAATTACAAATTTTGATGAAGTAAATCAATTTGTGAAACGTGATTATCGTCAAGGTTGGAAAGCTTTAACTTTATAAGCAAGATTAATTATTAATTCAAAAATTTAAAAATGATTAAAAATATTTGTACTTCATTAATTGTTATGATATTGATTCAAACTGCAAATGCGCAACAAGCGCCCGTACCAAAAGGATTTAAATCAATATTTGACGGACAATCAACAACTGGATGGCATACATACGGAAAAAAAACGGCTGGTTCTGGTTGGAAAGTTGAAGATGGTGTATTGCATTTTGATCCAACTGCAGCCCAAAATGGACAAGGAGGCGATTTGGTAACTGATGTAGAATACGAGAATTTTCATTTGAAATTAGAATGGAAAGTTGCAGCTAATGCCAATAGCGGAATCATTTTTTATGTGAATGAGGATTTGACAAAATTCAAAAACACTTATGAAACTGGTTTAGAAATGCAAGTATTGGACAACAATGGCCATCCAGATGCAAAAATTGAAAAACACAGAGCTGGTGATTTGTATGATTTAATCAAAAGTACATCAGAACCCGTAAAACCAGTTGGAGAATGGAATTCTGTTGATATTGTATGTAAATTCGGAAAACTGACGATGTTGCTGAATGGTGTAAAAGTAGTTGAAACAACACTTTGGGATGATAATTTTAAAACTATAGTAGCTGGAAGTAAATTCGCTACTTGGCCAGGTTTTGCAGCATTCAAAAAAGGTAAAATTGCACTACAAGATCATGGAGATAATGTTTGGTTCAGAAACATTATGATTAAAGAATGGAATACCATGAAAATTACAACTGGATGTGAAGCCGGAATGTAATTAATATTTGAAAATAAAAAATAACCAAAACCAAAAAATAAAAAACCAACCAACCAATGAATAGTACTACCCGAATTAAATTATCCATAATGATGTTCCTTGAATTTTTTATCTGGGGCGCATGGTTTGTAACTCTTGGAACATTTCTGGGAAATAATTTAAAAGCATCAGGTTCAGAAACTGCTGCCGTTTTTTCGACACAATCATGGGGTGCCATTATTGCTCCTTTCATTATAGGATTAATAGCCGACCGATATTTTAATGCGGAGAAAATTTTAGGAATACTTCATCTTATCGGTGCATTTTTGATGTACCAAATGTATCAGTCCGTAGAAGTTGGAATGTTCTACACGTACGTTTTAAGTTACATGATTTTATATATGCCAACATTAGCATTAGTAAATTCAGTTTCTTTTAATCAAATGAAAGATCCGGAGAAAGAGTTCGCAAATATTAGAGTTTGGGGAACTATAGGTTGGATTATTGCAGGTTTATCAATCAGTTATTTCTTTCATTGGGATTCTGCTGAAGGAATAAGTTCAGGTTTACTTAAAAACACCTTTTTATTAGCTGGTATTGCTGCATTTATATTAGGTTTATTTAGTTTTTCATTACCAAAAACACCACCAAAAGTGAGTGATGAAAAAATAAAAATCGGAGATATAATAGGTCTAGATGCTTTAAAATTATTAAAAGACAGAAATTTCGCTATCTTTTTTGTTTCATCTATTCTAATTTGTATTCCTCTTGCTTTTTATTATCAAAATGCAAACCTCTTTTTAACGGAAGTTGGAGTTGAAAATCCTACCGGAAAAATGGCTATTGGTCAAATATCTGAAGCCTTATTCCTATTATTGATTCCCGTATTTTTTACCCGTTTTGGTTTCAAAAAAACGATTTTAATCGGGATGTTAGCATGGGCTATTCGTTACGTTTTATTTGCTTATGGTAATGGAGATGATTTAAGTTTTATGCTTATCATAGGTATTGCGCTGCACGGTATTTGTTATGATTTCTTTTTTGTTTCAGGGCAAATTTACACCAATTCAAAAGCAGGAGAAAAATACAAAAGTGCTGCTCAGGGTTTGATCACTTTAGCCACTTACGGCATTGGAATGTTAATTGGTTTTGCTGTTGCAGGCTGGATAACGGACAATTACAAAATGGCTGACGGTGCTGTAAACTGGCAAATGGTATGGATTATTCCTGCTGGAATAGCTATCGTTGTGTTCCTACTTTTTGCTCTTTTATTCAATGATAAAAACAAAGCAAAAGAAATTTCTTCTGCTGTATAAAAATAAAAAATGAGTACTAACGTAAATAGGAGATCTGCCATAAAAGGAATATTAGCCGGAACAGCTGTTTTGGGAATTCCATCTGGATTTTCTGCTTTGGCTTTGCCAAAAAATGATTCAGAAATTCCTGTAGGTTTACTGAAAGGAAATATTAATCATTCCGTTTCTCGCTGGTGTTTTGATAGTCTTGATTTGGATACATTGTGCATTGAAGCTAAGAAAATTGGAATTACCGGTATTGATTTAGTAGGTCCAGCTTCTTGGCCCACATTGAAAAAATATGATTTAGTTTCTACAATGTGTAATGGTGCTGAGATTAATTTAGTGGATGGTTTTAATGATTTGAAATTCCATGAAACACTCCTAAAAAATTATACTGAAATGATTCCGCTCGTGGCAAAAGCCGGTTATAAAAATCTAATTTGTTTTAGCGGAAGCAGAAGAGGAATAACAGATGAGGAAGGTTGGAATAATTGCGTTGTTGGTTTACAGAAACTGCTTCCACTTGCTGAAAAGCATAATGTGATTTTAGTAATGGAATTGTTAAACAGTAAAATTGACCATAAAGATTATCAATGTGACCGAACATCATGGGGAGTAGAATTAGCAAAACGTTTAAACTCCGAAAACTTTAAATTGCTTTACGATATTTATCACATGCAAATTGATGAAGGTGATGTGATTAGAAATATAAGAGACAATCATCAATATATTGCTCATTATCATACGGCCGGAGTTCCCGGACGAAATGAAATTGATGACACACAAGAATTAAATTATGTTGCAATTATGAAAGCAATTGCAAAAACTGGTTTTAAAGGTTTTGTAGGACAAGAATTTATTCCTAAAAACCCAGACAAACTAGCTTCATTGAAACAGGCCATTGCAATTTGTGATATTTAACTAATCTAAAAAATAACCCATGATAAAAAGAAGAGAATTTTTAATAAATACTGGTTTAGCTTTAGGCGCATTAGCCATTGCTCCTTCATTTGCATTTGAATCAAAAAAGAGAGCTATCGGAATTCAGTTATGGACATTACGAGATACATTACCAAAAGATGTCAAAGGAGTTTTATCACAAGTTGCTAAAGCTGGATTTTGTGAAGTAGAAACTTTTGGTTACTCAGCTGATAAAGGTTTTTTTGGAACTTCAGTTCGTGATTTTAAAATGATATTGGATGATAACGATTTAAAAGCTACAAGTAATCACTTCGATTTTAATTCGATGATCAAAGATGGTTCTACTGATTTAGTTCAAAATTACATAGAAACTGCTAATTTATTAGGTAGCGAGTATGTAACAGTACCTTATATAGTTTCCGAATTGAGAGGAACTACAGGTGATGCCTATAAAAAATTAGCATTACAAATCAATAAAGTGGGTGAACTTTGTAAAGCTGGTGGCTTAAAATTAGCATATCATAATCATGATTTTGAATTTACAAAATTTGGTTCAACTAATGGATATGAGATTTTATTAAATGAAACGGATAAAAATTTAGTTGATTTTGAATTGGATTTATACTGGGTAGTCCGTTCAGGAAATGATCCGTTACAATTATTCAAAAAATATCCAGGGCGTTTCACAATGTGGCATGTAAAGGATATGGATAAAGGAAATCCGGATTGGAATGCTGAAATAGGAACGGGAACTATTGATTTCAAATCGATTTTTGCAGAGGCTAAACTATCCGGAATGAAACGTTTCTTTTTGGAACACGAATCCAACTATAAACCAAATCCAATAGAATCTGCTGCAACAAGTTTTAATTACATTAAGAAAAACTTGATCTAAATATTTTTAGAAAAATAGAATAAAAAAAGGGATACGATAAGTATCCCTTTTTTTATCATTTATTCTGAAACTTACTCGGTAATATTAAAACTGGCTACATAAAAGTTTTTATCTATTTCCAGTATTGAATTTTGAGTATTTGCTGGATCGAGTTTCCACTCAATTTCTGGTTGCAGTAATTCTTCTTTTCCATTCAGCGTTACTTTCACAGGCATATTAAATCCAGCAACACAATTCGTCCATCGATATCCAAACTTATTATCCTTGAAAAAATATTCTAATGTTGGAATTCTAGTATCTCTTAAATACTGATTAAAAACGGTTGACAAATCGATTCCAACTTGCTGACTTAAATAATCTTCAATTTGTTTAGTAGTTACCGTTTGGTGATAAAACGTACTGTTCAAGCCTCTCAATATTCCTCTCCATTTTTCATCATCATTTACCAATTGACGTATAGTATGCAGCATATTTGCACCTTTTGGATACATATCGCCTGAACCTTCATTGTTCACATCATAGTTTCCGATTATTGGTTTGTCATTATCAATGTTTTTTCTTGTTCCTCTTACGTACTCAAATCCTGCTTCTTTACCATAATAATATTCTAGAAAAAGACTTTCAGAATAGTTGGTGAAACTCTCGTGAATCCACATATCAGCAATATCTTTATACGTGATATTATTAGCAAACCATTCATGTCCAGATTCATGGATAATGATAAAATCAAATTTTAATCCCCAACCCGTCCCACTTAAATCGCGTCCTAAATATCCGTTTTGAAATTTATTTCCATAGGTCACTGAACTTTGATGTTCCATTCCTAAATACGGAGCTTCAACTAATTTATAACTGTCTTCATAAAATGGATATGGTCCAAACCAGTGTTCAAAAGCTTTCAACATCTTTGGGACATCCTGAAATTGTTTTTTGGCTTTCGCCAAATTGTCTCGTAAAACGTAATAGGTACAATCTAAATCTCCTTTTTCTCCTTTATACTTTTCTGAAAACGAAACATAATCCCCTACATTTATATTTACTCCATAATTATTGATTGGATTAGAAACATACCAATTGTAGGTTTTGGTTCCATCCTTTATTTGCTTGACACTTAGCAAACGTCCATTCGATACATTTGTCAAATTTTTAGGAACATTGACACTAATCAACATATTCTCCACTTCGTCATACATGTGATCTTTGTTCGGCCACCAAACACTCGCTCCCAACCCTTGACAAGAAGAAGCAATAAAAGGGTTGCCGTTATTGTCTTTTTTCCAAGTGATTCCTCCGTCCCAAGGCGGATTTACAGCAACTTTTGGTTTACCTCCGTAAAAAACTATCAATTCTTTTATGGCACCTTTGGTTTGAGGAGCAATTAATTCGACAAAAAAAGCATTTCCTTCTCTGCTGTATTTTAAAACCTTACCATCTTGAATTACTTTATAAATTTGCATTGGATTTTGCAAATCAATTTGCATAGTATTGTATTCCTGAACAACTTGATATTTTATAGTGTTGGAACCTGAAATACTGCTATCAGCAGGATTTACCTTTATATCAAGATGGTAGTTTTTTACGTCCCACCATGCTCTTTCTTTTGTGATACTTCCGCGCAAAGTATCTTGTCTGGTGAATATTTCCTCTTTTTTTTCCAAAAGTCCTTGCGCTTTTGCTCCATTAAAAATAACGAAAGAGATAAAAATAAGATAGAATTGTTTTTTCATAGTAAATGTACTTTGGACAAAAATAAACTTTAAAATTTTAGAAATAAACTTCCTGAAATTTATTTTTCAGGATAGATTTGGACATATTCTTGCAACAACTTATTTTGTTTTCCTCTAATTTCCATGATTACCTTGTTGTTTTTAAAATCAAACTTCAACAACCCAAAATTAATATCTTTGATAACTTCTCCTTTCACATAAGGATTTTCTTCACCTGAAAAAGAAGCGTAGGTATGCGTTAATCCACTTGAAGTAAAATCAATTAAAGGATACGACAAACCACTTACATTTTTAGAAGAAAATGTAGCAATATGGCGGTCGCCGGAGATTATAAAAGTACCTTTAGCTTTGGTAGAAACGATTAATTGCTCCAATTTTTCTATCTCATGAGGAAAATTCCCCCAAGCTTCAAAACCGTGTTTATCGGAAAGAAATTGAATACTGCTGACAATTACATTAAATTGTGCATCAGAAGTTTGAAGTTCTTTTTCCACCCATTTCCACTGTGCATTTCCTAACACCGTTCCTTCACCGTATTTATTGGGTTCAAAACGTTTTTTAGAATCGGTGGCTTTCGTTAGTTTAGTTCTAAAAAAACGGGAATCCAATACAATTATTTTGACTTTATTTCCATTTACTACAATAGTTTTGGCAGTATAAACGCCATCTCTTTTTCGCTCAGGATCACTTTTTGGAGTGCCTAAAAAATCCAACAAAAGCTGCTGACTTTCTCTTTTAAAAGTATATTCTTCTCCGCCGTCATTTGCACCAAAATCGTGATCGTCCCAAGTTCCTAGAACGATTTTGTTTTTTATAAATTTCAGATAATCAGCATCCTGTTTCTGAATTTCATAATTTTTTTTAAGAACCTGCATATCCTCAGTATCCGAATATACATTATCACCTCCCCAAATCCAAACGGACGGATGATTTTCATCTATCGCTGGCCAAAGTTCATTCTTAATTTTCTGGTCGTCGCATGAACCGAAAGCAACCGTTAAGAAAGTATTTTGAACCGGTTTTTCAGTTATAATAGTGGATTTTGTATCCTGCGTTTTGCAACCAATAAAGACCAAAAAACCAAAAATAAAAAGTGTTTTTTTCATGTAGTATTTTTATAAAATATGTTTAAATTCTAAATTTGCTACGAAGATATAAATAATCAGTTCAGTTCAATTTTAAGTAAAGTTTAATAAAAAAGCGACTATTCTTATGGAAATAGTCGCTTTTCTTCTAGATTTTAAACCAAAAATTAATGAAGGTTTGTCACTTTACTTTGTTCAACTACAGCGGTAAAATCAGTTGCTAAACGATTCCCATAATCCTCTAGCAATTCTAAAACTCTTTCTTGTTTATCTGATTTCACTATCAATCCAGCATGATATTCTAGTGGAACTTTAAAGCAAACTTCCGGATCTGAAAACGATGTTAAATTAGGATGTTGGAATTTTGACAATGTCAAAACGATACCGGCATATCCTTTTTTTACTTTTGGTAAAATGTATTTAGATTCTTTGACCAATCCATTTTCAATTGCTGCCCATTCTTTCCATAAATTGATATTGGAAGCTTCAGCAACCATTTCGGCCAAATGCGCTCCTCCTACTCTTGAGGATGTTTCCAAAAAGTAAATCTGACCATCATCATTACTTTTTATAAACTCCGTATGCGCAGCACCATGTTTCAAGCCAAAGCCTTTCATCACTTGCTCATTTAGTTTTTTTATCGCTTTGTCATCATCAGAATTGTATTTGATATTAGCAGAGCGGAAAACACCGCCTACTTGTGAAATTTCCATTGGTGTTGCCAAATATTTTGAAGTCAAACTAAAGATTACTTTACTTTCCGAAATCAAACTATCACAGTGATATACATCGCCTGGTTTGAATTGTTCGATTAAATATTTGAACCTGTTATTCCCCATTTCATTGATGTGAATCCACAAACTCTCTTTATCAAACACTTTTATAATCCCTGATGCCGATGCTTCAGAGCGTGGTTTCAGAACCCATGGAGCCGGAATTGTATCCGCAAAAGTGTTGATGTCATGATCATTAAATAACGAACAAAAAGCCGGAATAGGAATTCCACAACTTTTAGCTCTCATTCGCATGGCCAGTTTATCTCTAAAATAACGTCCCGTAGTTTGTCCCATTCCATCAATACGAAGATTTTCCCTGAGATACGTAGCTTTTTCAACATCATAATCGTCCAAAGCTACAATGGCATCAATTTTAGTTGACTTCATAAAATTACCAACAACTAACAACAGATGTTCTAAATTCCAATCAACATCCTGCCCTTCCATATAAAAAATCTCATCAAGATATTGATGTGGCCATGGTTTATCCCTCAGTTTTTCGCTAGTCACTAAATAGACTTTGTTGCCTGACTTTTTTAAATTAATTAAAAAATCGGACCCTTTGAAATAATTTGAAATACAAAGAAACGTTTTAGAATTTTCCATAGATTATAAATTTTCAATGAATTTAGTTAATAAATGGACACCAAATGCTGTTGCATGCTTACTTTTAGCAAATTCATCATCGCCAAATGCTACTCCAGCCACATCCAAATGTGCCCAAGCTTTATGTTCTTGCGTAAAATATTCTAAAAATTTAGCCGCACTTATGGCTCCAGCAACGGCTTTTCCACTAAAGTTCTTGACATCGGCAATATCACTTTCTATATCTGATTTATATACATCCCAAAGCGGTAATGGCCACAAACGCTCCCCAATTGCATCTCCGTTTTCTTGTAATTTCTTAGCCATTTCTTCGTTATTGGTAAACAAAGCACCGCATTCAAAACCAAGTGTAGCCACGCTGCTTCCTGTCAATGTTGCAATATCAACAATATATTCCGGTTCGAAATTTTTAATCAAATACGACAATCCATCGGCTAAAACAAGTCGGCCTTCAGCATCTGTATCGATTATTTCTATAGAATGTCCGCTGTAACTGTGGATTACATCACTGGGCAAAAATGATTTTGCGTCCACAGCATTTTCGGCACAAGGTACAATTGCGGTTACTTTTACAGGTAATTGCAAATCAGCAATTAGTTGCATCGCACCAAAAACAGCGCCACCGCCAGCCATATCACATTTCATGTGAAGCATCCCTGCCGTTTTGATATTCAATCCTCCAGTATCAAAAGTGATTCCTTTTCCTACCAATCCAACATGTTTTAGAAGTGGGACTTCTTGTTTAGGAGTATAATTCATGATAATGAACTGAGGCTCATTTTCACTTCCTTTTCCTACCGCTAAAAAAGCACCCAATCCAACTATTTTTGAGGCAGCGTAGCCCAGAACTTCAACTTCAAATCCATATTGATCTCCTGTTTCTTTGGCCCATTTTGCTAAATATTTTGGATTAACAGTGTTAGGCGGCAAATCGACTAAGCTGTAGGTTGCTAATTGTGCTTTGGCAATTTTAATTCCTTTTTTGGCTGCAGCCAAATGATCTTTTTCTGAAATCAAACTCAAATTAAAATCGGGTTCTATAAATGGATGTGTTTTTTTGTCTAATTTAAAATGACCTAAATCATAAGTACCCAAAAGCAAACCTGAAACCATAGCTTCAATGTGGTTTTCAACGAATTCCTGCGGTATAACTAAAGCTACATTCGAACTGAAATTATCTTTTTGTTTCGATGAAATGCGGCGAAAAGTAGTTTTCAAAGATTTATAATCTATAGTTTTTCCTAATCCAATGAAGAGATACATATTATCATTTTCTTCAGCTAAATAGTGAGAATCTTTTTTTCCATAAAAAACTTTAGAAGAAATTTCCAAACCATTGAATGTAATGGGAACGATACTTTTTGAGTAGGTTTCAAAAACTGGAATCAAAATTGTGCCTGAAAAATTATCTGAATTTGTAATTGTCGTTGTTGTCATTTTCTTGTTTTTTTATAGCTAACTGATTAAATGCAATAGCATTGCCTGATACTTTTTTTGTTTTATATTCAATAAATCACTTCTCTACGGATTTTTTGTATTAAAAAACAACCATTCAATGGCTTTAGGAAATTCATCACTCCAATAGGTTTCACTATGTTTTCCTTGCCTGTTTATACTTAAATTAATGTTCGAGTTTTCTTTCACAAATTCACTTGAAATCAAATCATTCTGAAACTTATTTACATGCTCAATCATGGTTTTACTTTCATCACCGCCAGCATATAAATACACTTTGGTATCAGCAGTATTCGCTTTCTTTGGGTCAATTTTTAATTCGGGAACAACCCACAATGACGGGGAAAAAATCATTAATTTTCCATACACTTCAGGATTTCTCAACCCACTAAAAATGCTCACTAATCCACCCATCGAGCTTCCTCCAATTCCTGTGAATTCTCGTTCTTTTTTGGTTCTAAAATGACTGTCTACATAGGGTTTTAATGTGTCCGTTACAAAGCGAATGTATTTCTTGCCTTGCCCTTTTCCCAAAACTGTTTTCCCAACATTGTATTCTTTTATGCGATCTTCTTCGGCGTGTTCTATTGCAATTATTATAATTTTTCCAATTTTATACTCTGACATAACTGCCAATTTCTTATCAATTTCCCAATTGCCAAATTCAGCAGTTTCATTGAATAAATTTTGAGCATCCTGCAAATACATCACCGGATAACTTTCACTTGAATTGTCATAATCATGTGGTAAAAGTGCCCAAATTTTTCTGGTTTTGTTGAGTTGCGGAATCTCAAATTCATCAGATATCAACTGCACTTGAGGCAAATAGGATTGCTTAAAAGGCAACCAATTTTTTCTCCATCTCGCAACGTGTTCGTTTTGAATTCCAGTATGCGCTATTGTGGAGCGATTTTCGGTTCGATTTCCATGGCTGTCAATCTCTACTTCACTCCAATCCCCTTTTGTAAATTTATATAAAAGCTCAATTGGGTAATCAAAATCGTGCGAAAATTTATAATGATACGAACTGTTTCCTATTTTCTCCATCAGAAAATCTTTGTCCTGTGTGCGCCAATTATTAAAATTTCCAGAAATATAAACCGGTCGCGCATCATCTTCATCAGTAGTCAGGATTATATGCAGTCCGGTATTTATTGTGGAATTGTTTAAATCAGGGTTAAATGTGGTATTATCTGAATTCATTACTTGCATGCGCTACTTTAATTTTTTTTTAAATAATAGTAAATATAGTGGATTGCATTTGGAAATAAAAGAAAAAAGGAAACCCAATAGCGAATCAATTTTGCTATTGGGTTTTTATAAAGGAAATTAAAATATACTAATTTTTCTTTTGGCGGCTTTTCAAAACTTCCACAACATCATCTAGTTTGAAACCTTTGGCTTGCAGTAAGATAAGATAATGAAAAAGTAAATCGGCACTTTCGCCCAAGAATAAATCGTCGTTGTCATCTTTGGCTTCAATTATGACTTCTATGGCTTCTTCTCCTACTTTCTGTGCAATTTTGTTCATTCCCAATTTAAATAAGGAAGCCACGTAACTTTTTTCAGAATCCGCATTTTCTCTTCGAAGTTGGATGGTATCTTCTAAATCTGAAATAAAACCATATTTTCCTTTATTTTCGCCATTCCAGCACGTATCAGTTCCTTTGTGACATGTTGGCCCTTCTGGTTTAACCTGAATCAACAACGTATCATTATCGCAGTCGTTTTTAATGTCAATCAGATTCAAAAAGTTGCCGCTTTCCTCGCCTTTTGTCCAAAGTCTTTGTTTGGTGCGACTATAAAAAGTTACTTTTTTAGTGTCCACCGTTTTTTGATACGCTTCAGCATTCATGAAACCCAACATCAAAACCGTTTTGGTTTCGCTGTCTTGAATGATGGCTGGAATTAATCCGTCTGTATTTTTTGAGAAATCTATGTTCATGTTTTTTAAGTATTAAGTTGTAAGTCTTAAGCATTAAGATTTATGGATAAATAAGCAACTCAATACTTAATAACTCATACTTAATACTTATGCCTTAATTTAAATCCGTACTTCGATATTGTTATTTTTAAGGGCTGTTTTTAATGTCTTGATTTCAATTTCTTTAAAATGAAACACACTTGCGGCCAATGCTGCATCAGCTTTTCCTTTTTGAAAAGCATCTACAAAATGTTGTATGTTTCCCGCACCACCAGAAGCAATAATAGGAATATTTACTAATTCCGAAAGTCTAGCCAAAGCTTCATTAGCAAATCCGTTTTTAGTTCCGTCATTATCCATTGATGTGAATAAGATTTCACCTGCACCGCGTTCTTCGACTTCCTTTGCCCAATCAAATAAATTCAATTCGGTAGCCACTTTTCCGCCCACTAAATGAACAATCCATTGGCCGTCAATTTGCTTTGCATCTATGGCAACCACTACACATTGGCTTCCAAATTTTTGTGCCAAATCATTAATCAACTGCGGTTTTTTGACTGCCGATGAATTAATAGAAACTTTATCAGCTCCGTTTTGCAACAAAACTTCGACATCTTTTACAGATGAAATTCCACCGCCAACAGTGAACGGAATATTAATAGTTGAAGCGACTTTACGAACCAAATCAACTAAGGTTTTGCGTCGTTCTTCGGTTGCTGAAATGTCTAAAAACACCAATTCGTCTGCTCCTTCATCAGAATAGATTTTAGCTAATTCTACGGGATCGCCGGCGTCACGCAAATCTACAAAATTTACACCTTTGACGGTACGTCCGTTTTTTATATCTAGACAGGGAATAATTCTTTTTGTTAACATTTTTCTAAAATATAATTTTCCAATTGTTTCAATGAAATTCGTCCTTCGTAAATTGCTTTTCCGATTATCGTTCCTTCACAACCTAATTCGGCTAGTCTTGGCAACTCGTCAAAAGTAGAAATTCCTCCTGAAGCAATTAATTTTATTCCTTTGGCTTCAGCCAAAATTTTTGCATATAAATAAAAAGATGGTCCTTCCAGCATACCATCTTTGGCAATATCGGTACAAATAACGTACTGAATTCCTTTATGTTGGTAGTCTTGTATAAACGGAATCAAATCTTCATTTGAATCTTCTAACCAACCGGAAACCGCTACTTTTTCATTATTAGCATCTGCTCCTAAAATAATTTTATCAGAACCATATTCTGCAATCCATTTTTCGAATAGTTCTCTATTTTTAACGGCAATACTTCCACCGGTAATTTGATTCGCACCACTTTCAAACGCAATTTTTAAATCGGAATCGGATTTTAATCCACCACCAAAATCAATTTTCAATTTGGTTTGCGTAGCTATTTGCTCCAGTATTTTATAATTCACAATTTGGCTCGACTTTGCTCCATCTAAATCAACCAAATGCAAATATTCAATTCCGTGTGCTTCAAATGATTTTGCCACTTCGAGTGGATTCTCGTTGTATATGATTTTGGCATTGTAATCGCCTTTTGATAAGCGAACACATTTTCCTTCTATGATATCTATTGCTGGTATTATTCTCATTATAATTAGTCTTAAAGTTTGAAAGTCGAAAGTCCTAAAGACTTAACTTAAAGTTTTAAAAAATTCGCCAAAATTTGTTCTCCAACGTCACCGCTTTTTTCGGGATGAAATTGTGTTCCATAGAAATTATCTTGCTGTAAAGCTGAAGCATATTCAACTTCATAATCAGTTGTAGCAATGGCTTTTGGGCAATTTGGCGCATAAAAACTATGAACCAAATACATGTATTCGTTTTCGTTAATTCCTTTGAACAAATCCGATTTCAAATTGTAAATTTGGTTCCATCCCATTTGAGGCACTTTTACTTTTGGCGTGAATTTGATCACATCAACATCAAAAATACCCAAACCGATGGTATTTCCTTCCTCTGATTTGTTACACATCAATTGCATGCCCAAACAAATTCCCAAAACGGGTTGTTTCAAGGTTGGTATTAACACATCAAGACCGCTGTCGATAAGCATTTTCATTGCAAAACTAGCTTCGCCAACCCCTGGGAATATCACTCGGTCAGCAGCCTTAATTTCTGTCCAATCATTACTCAAAACAGCCTCAAAACCTAACCTTTCAATAGCGAATTTTATGCTTTGAATATTTCCTGCGCCGTAATTTATGATTACTATTTTCATTTTAGTTTTGTTTCAAGTTTAATGTTTAAAGTTGCTCGGGTTAACCTGAAACTTTAAACTTTAAACAATTTTACAACATTCCTTTCGTGCTTGGCAAAATCATCTTCTCCGTATCCCTTTTTACGGCTACTTTTATAGCTTTTGCAAAAGCTTTAAAAATGGCTTCTATCTTGTGATGCTCGTTCGTTCCTTCTGCTTTTATGTTGATGTTTGCTTTGGCACCATCCGAAAATGATTTAAAGAAATGATAAAACATCTCTGTTGGCATTTTTCCAACCATTTCGCGTTTAAATTCGGTTTCCCAAACTAGCCAGTTTCTACCTCCAAAATCAATAGCCACTTGCGCTAAACAATCGTCCATTGGTAAACAAAAACCATAACGTTCTATTCCTAATTTATTCCCTAATACTTTCGCAAAAACTTCTCCAAGTGCAATCGCTGTATCTTCAATTGTGTGGTGTTCATCGACTTCTAAATCACCTTTTACAAGAATTTCCAAGTCCATTTGTCCGTGACGCGCGATTTGGTCCAGCATGTGATCAAAGAACGCAATACCTGTTTCAATTTTGCTTTTTCCTGTTCCGTCAAGATTTAAATTAATGAAAATATCCGTTTCATTCGTTTTTCTAAAAATGGTTGCAGAGCGTTCTTCTAATTTCAAAAACTCGTAAATGGTTTTCCAATCAGTAGTTTGCAAGGCAATAACCGAATCCAATTCGTGTCTTTTAGACGATATTTCATCACCTCCCAAAGCTTCATCTTTGTTAATGAAAATCGCTTTTGAACCTAAGTTTTTGGCTAATTCTACATCTGTTATTCGGTCTCCAATGACGAATGAATTCTCTAAATCATAATCTGGATTATTAAGATATTTGGTCAACATAGCAGTGCCAGGCTTGCGAGTTGGCACATTTTCGTGTGGAAATGTTTTGTCTATTAAAACTTCTTTGAAAACAACACCTTCATTTTCAAAAGCTTTCATGATTAAATTATGTACTGGCCAAAAGTTGATTTCCGGGTGAGAATCAGTTCCCAAACCATCTTGATTGGTTACCATTACCAATTCAAAATCCAATTCTTTAGCTATTTTACCAAGATATTGAAAAGCGTTTGGATAAAATTCTAATTTTTCAAAGCTGTCTAACTGATAATCATGTGGTTCTAAAACCATGGTTCCGTCACGGTCTATAAAAAGTATTTTTTTCATTAAAAAAAGTTTAAAGTTTAAGGTTTAAAGTTGCTTTAACACCTCAATTAATTTCATATTTTCTTGTTCAGTTCCAACAGTAAAACGCAAACAATTATCGCATAATGGTTGGGTGGTGCGGTTTCGAATTACAATTCCTTTTGCAATCAATTCAGCGTATCTTTTATTAGCATCATCTACTTTTACCAAAATAAAATTAGCTTCAGTTGGGTAAATTTTTTCAACAAATTTAACATCAAGTAGAACTTTAAGTAAATCCTCTCTTTGCATTATAATAGAGTTAATTTCAGATTTTATTTTTTCCGAATTGTCCAGTCGTTTCAAAGCTCTTTTCTGAGTCAATTCATTCACATTATACGGTGGTTTAATTTTGTTTAAAACAGAAATTACTTCTCCAGAGGCATAACAAATTCCCAATCTAATACCTGCTAAACCATATGCCTTTGATAGTGTTTGGGTAATTACCAAATTTGGATATTCATCCAATTCAATGATCCAACTTTCTTTCTTTGAAAAGTCAATATAGGCTTCGTCAATCACCACTAATCCTTTGAAATTTTGCAAAAGATACGCCACACTTTCATCTGAAAAGGAGTTTCCAGTAGGATTATTTGGAGAACACAAAAAGATGATTTTAGTGTTTTCATCAACAGCCTCCATGATTTTTTCAATTTGCGGTTGAAAGTCTTGTGAAAGCAATACTTCTTTGTTTTCTACAGCATTAATATTAGCTAAAACGCCATACATTCCATAGGTTGGTGGCAAAGTAACTACATTGTCCGTTTTTGGTTCGCAAAAAGCTCTAAATAACAAATCTAACACTTCATCACTTCCGTTTCCTAGCAAAATTTGATTTGTTTTGACATTTCTTTGTTTTGCCAAAACCTCTTTTACACTCATTTGTTGTGGATCAGGATACCTGTTCACGCCATTTTCAAACGGATTTTCATTGGCATCCAAAAAAATCATATCAGCTGTATCAAAATCCTCAAATTCATCGCGTGCTGAAGAATAGGGTTTCATTTCCTTAACGTTTTCTCTGACCAAATTATTTATATCGAAATTATTTTCCATCTTCAATCGCTTTTAATCGTAATGTAACTGCATTTTTGTGTGCTTGTAATCCTTCAGCTTCTGCCATAATTTCGATAGCTCTACCGATATTTTGTATACCTTTTTGAGTTATTTTTTGAAAAGTCATCGCTTTGGTAAAACTATCCAGATTTACACCGCTATAATTCTTTGCATAACCATTTGTTGGCAATGTATGATTGGTTCCGGAAGCATAATCACCTGCACTTTCAGGGGTATAATTCCCTATGAATACCGAACCTGCGTTTTGAACACCATTGCTATAAAAATCATCAAATTCCGAACAAATAATAAAATGTTCTGGTCCATATTCATTAATTAAATTCAAAGCAATTTTGTCATTTTCAACAAAAATTAACTTTGAATTCGCAATCGCTTTTTCTGCAATGGCTTTTCTTGGTAAAGCTTCCATTTGCATTTGAATTTCAGTCTCTACAGCATCAATTAATTTTTTGGAAGTAGAAACTAAAATAACCTGACTGTCCGCTCCGTGTTCCGCTTGTGATAACAAATCTGAAGCTACAAAAGACGGAACTGCAGTATCGTCAGCAACAATCAGTAATTCCGATGGACCAGCCGGCATATCGATAGCTACCCCAAATTGAGTCGCGAGCTGCTTAGCAACAGTTACAAATTGATTTCCGGGCCCAAAAATTTTATATACTTTCGGAATAGTTTCAGTTCCAAAAGTCATTCCTGCAATCGCTTGAATCCCGCCTACTTTTAATATTTTTGTCACACCACATAAATTTGCAGCATACAAAATTGCAGGATTTACAACTCCATTTTTATCGGGTGGTGAACATAAAACAATTTCGTTACAACCTGCAATTTCTGCAGGAACAGCAAGCATCAATACTGTAGAAAATAATGGAGCAGTTCCGCCAGGAATATACAATCCTATTTTTTGAATAGGTCTTTTTTCCTGCCAGCAGTTCACTCCTTCAATTGTTTCTACGACAACTCTATCCGTTTTTTGCGCAATATGGAATTTTGAAATATTAGATTTGGCTAATTTGATAGCTTCTTTCAACTCTGGGGAAACGGAAGCAATTGCCAAATCAATTTCGGCTTTAGAAACTTCAATGGTATCGATTTTGGCGCCATCAAAAAGCGACGTGTATTTTGCAACAGCAACATCACCTTTCTTTTGAACTTCACTAAAAATTTCTTTTACAGTGGCTTCAATGTCGTCAATAGTTTTGGTAGGACGCTCTAAAATTGAGGACCAAGATTCTGCTTTTGGATTGTATATTTTATTCATTTTTAATTTTATTCAAAGATTAAATAATAGAATTATTTCGTTCTTAAACTCATAATTCACAACTTATAATTTAAAATTCTTAAAGCACCATTTTCTCAATTGGGCAAATTAAAATACCTTCGGCACCAGCTTCTTTCAATTGATCAATAACATCCCAGAAAGTATCTTTATCGATTACAGAGTGAACACTGCTCCATCCTTCTTGTGCCAAAGGCAAAACCGTTAAACTACGTAATACAGGAAGAATTTTACCAACTGCTTCAATTTTGTCATTTGGGACATTCATCAAAATGTATTTTGATTTTCTTGCTCTTAAAACCGATTCGATTCTAAATTTTAACGTGTCAATAATTTTTTGAGATTCAGGACTTACTTTTGGAGAAACAGCTAAAACCGCTTCACTTTTAAAAATAACTTCAACCTCTTTTAGATTATTCTTGAATAAAGTACTTCCACTGGAAACAATATCAACAATAGCATCGGCAAGACCAATGTTTGGAGCAATTTCTACCGAACCTGAAATTTGGTGAATGTCGACTGTTACGCCTTTTGAATTAAAAAAATCAAGCACTGTTTTAGGGTATGAAGTCGCAATACGCATACCATTCAAATCTTGAACAGATTTGTAATCAAATGCTTTTGGGACAGCAACAGATACTTTACATTTTGAAAAACCTAATTTTTGAATTACTTCAATATCCCCGCCTTTTTCGACTAAAAGATTATCCCCAACGATAGCAATATCTACAACTCCATCAATCAAATATTGAGGAATATCCGAATTTCTTAAATATAAAACCTCTAAAGGGAAGTTGGATGCTTCGGCTTTTAATTGGTCGATTCCGTTATCTATTGAAATACCTGCATCTTTCAAAATTTGAATGCTGTCTTCGTTTAAACGTCCTGATTTTTGAATTGCAATTTTTAATGTACTCATTTTGTCTTTTTTGTTTTTGTTTTTGTTTAAAATAATTTGATTGAGTACAAATATTGGGTAATAAAAAACCCGTTTGATGTACTCAAACGGGTTTTTAGAATATGATGATTTACACACATACCATTAACACATCGCTTGAGAGCAATAATGAAAATGATGATGATGTAATTGTATTGTAAACATGTGTTTTATTTTTCTCTGCAAATATAAAAGCTTTTTTAATTAAAAAGCAATTAATACTTTAACTTAATATAGTTTTTTTGTTAAAATACTTTTTTTATTCCTTTTCCTCCTCCTTTGTAGGGCTAATTTGCTCTGCATTACTACCTACTGCGGTACTGTCGGTTCTAATTTCAGTATGTCGAACTTCGCCTCCAGTTGTGCCCGTTTGTTGTGCAAAAAACACGGCGATGATTGCAACTACTGTTGCGATATAAGAAACTAGCTTTGCTTTTGGCTTGTTTTTCCAATTAGAATAGAGACCAAATAGCGATGTAATTGCCAACGCATATAAAACAATTGCTAATTTTTCGGCCATTTCTTCGTGTTCATGAATAATTGCTTTTCCTATTCCAGGGAAATCTTCCACAATTTCCTCTGCTCCTTCGCCAGTAGACATGCTAAAAAAGCCAAAAACAGCTGCAATGACAAATAATACATAAGCTGTGTTTTGTACGGACTTGTTCTTGAGTACTAATCCTGCGATTAAAATTCCGAGTCCAAGAATTGTTCCAATAATTGGAAAATGGTTTACAACCATGTGTAAATGGGCATCATTCATAATTTTTTATTTAAAGTTAAATTGTATTTAATATTCCCTACTATGTTAATTTTTTATCCTGATAATGAAACTCCAATCAAGGAACCAATTCCATAAGTTACCGCTGCTGCTACCAGTCCAAAAGAAACTTGCCTAAATCCAGAAAATAAAATACTTTTTCCTGTCAATAAAGTTATTGCGGCACCTATTCCAAAAAGGCCAATAACACTGCTTCCGACACTTAATAAAATCGCATTTTTTCCATCTAAAAACATAAATGGATATAATGGAATAATAGCTCCAATGGCAAAAAGCACAAACGAAGCTGTTGCTGCTTCCCAAGCTGATCCTCCTAATTCTTCTTTATCAATTCCCAATTCCTCCGTAATAATGGCATCAATCGCTGTTTGCGGATTTTCAAAAGCTTTGTCAGCCAGTTTTTGTGCCTCGACAGCATTCATTCCTTTGGCCTGATATAATAAAACTAATTCTTTTTTCTCTTCTTCGGGAGAAGCTTCTAATTCTTCTGTTTCCAAATCAATTTGGCGCTGGTTTAATTCTCTGGAACTTTGTACCGAAAGCCATTCGCCCAAAGCCATTGAAATTGCTCCTGCTAAAAGTCCTGCAATACCGGTTAACAATATCGTATCATTAGAAACGGCTGCTCCGGCAACTCCCATGACCAAACTCATATTAGAAACCAATCCATCATTGGAACCTAAAACGGCGGCACGCAAGGCATTCCCACCTACTGATTTATGCCTGCTTTCAAATTTAGACAATAAGCCTCCGGAAACATTCAAAGCAGCATTATTGTTTACGGCTTCAATAATATTAAGATGATTGTGCTCAAAACCTGTTGGTTTCTCTCCGCTTTTAAGTTTATTTTTAATTGAATTTACGGCAAACTGCTTTTCTATACTGGAAAGATTGCTAATAATAGAACTGTAACCAAAGATTTTACCCAACTTTAATTGGAATTTTGCTCTTCCTGAAGGCGAAGGCATTTTATAATTTGGTTCCAAAGTCAACACTTTATCAAACATGTGTTTCGCGTGTCCTTTCTCAATTTCACCCAAACTCAATAATACTCTTGAAAGATTATCATCCGATTGAATAGCAGCAATGCTATCATACAAAAAGGCAGTATCAACCTCTGTTTGCAACTGATCTTTAAGTTTTTTCAAGTCCATTTTATTTGCTTTTTAATTAATTAGCTAAATCGAATACCCCTTTTGTCAAAATTCTTGAAGAAGCGTTAATTGCAGTATTTGGAAGTATTTCGACAAAATTTTCAGACTTCTCGCCTATTGTAACGCTTACTTTCTTGAATGAATACCCGTTTTTTTCATTGTCCAATAAAAGTACGAAATTTTTGTTGTTTTCAGTAACTAATGCTTCAGAAGGAATTGCTAAACCTTTTTTAGAATCGATAATTATTTCAGCTTCTACAAACATTCCCGTCAACAGTTTTTGTTTTATGGCATCGTCTAAATGTCCGTGAATATTAATCGTTCTGTCATTTCCTTCTATTGATTTTCCAACCAAATGTACTTCGGCATTAAAAACATCTTTTGAAGCTTCAGGAACTTTAAAAATAATCTTTTGCCCAATTTTTACATTCAAAATATCTTTTTCAAAAACAGCCAACTCTAAATGCAAGTGATCCGTATCTACAATTTCAAGAATCACATCCGAAGGTGCTACATACATTCCCACATTGGCATTCATGATTACAATATCACCCGTTATTGGAGAAAAAATAGTGATTGTTGAAGTCAAAATTCCTTTCTCTACATTTCTAGGATTAATGTTCAAAAGCACTAATTTGGCACGTAAACTTTGATGCATTGCCTTAGCTCTTCTGTATTCACTTTCTGCTTTCAGGTAGTTTTTCTGCGAAGTTATTTTTTCATCATACAACGTTTTTTGCCTGTCATATTCCGATTTCAAAAAATTTAGTTGCTCCGCCACTTCCATATAATCTTTTTGAATATCAAGAAATTCGGTGTTTTGTAGCGTTAACAAAGCCTGTCCTTTTGTGACTTTATTTCCAACCAAAAGCGTTGTGGATTTCACATAACCACCCATAAAAGTGTTCACTTTAGCTCTGTTTTGTGGCGGTACGTCAATTTTCCCTGATGCTTTTACCGTAACATCAAAATCCTGTTCTGTTGGAGTGGCAATCTCCATTCCCGAAGATTTGAATTGAGCAGAAGTTACAGTTGTCAAACCGTTGTCTTTTTGTTCCACCTCTTCTGTTTTTGATTCTTTACAAGAAAATAAAACAAGGGATAAAGCGATTATATATAGAGATTTTTTCATTAGTTGTATTTTAAAAATTTAGGTATTGTAAATCTAATTGGGTTTGGTTGAATTGTAAAATAGTATCTAAATAATCCACCTGAATGGTTGTAGCATTTTCTAAACTTTGGATGTATTGAAAGAAATCAATCTCACCATGTTTGTAGCTATTGTTTCCTACTTTTATAATCTCATCCGATAATTTTTTCCCGTACAAATTGTAGTAATTTATCGCTTCCTGATGCTTCGCTAATTCATTCTTTTTCTGATTGATGTACTTCTCTATTTTTACTTCTTCATTTTGCTTTTGTTGTTCCCAACTTTGTAATTCGAGCTGCGCTACTTTAGTTTTAGAAACGTTACCGGAGAATAATATCGGTACTGCTAAACCAACTTGAAAACCATACAACGATTGTGATAAACCGTTATTTCTACCTTGAAAATAATCCAAGTTAATATCCGGTAGCCAATGTTGTTTTTGAAGATTTATTTGATTTTTATAATTTTCAGTAACACTTTCTAAATAAGTAGTATAAAATGTTTTACTTGTTGCATCAGTAAAAGTATTTAGAGGCGTAATTGAATTGCTATTTATTACTATTATTTCATCGTTTTGAAGCAAGGATTGCAACAGTTCGTATTGTGCTTTTTTGTCATTCTCAATTTGCGAAAGCTTGGTTCTAATTTGTCTGAATTTAGCTTGAGCTGTAATTTTTTCCAGATAGTTGGTTTCTCCTAATTCAAAACGTCTGTCGCTTGCTTTGGAGAAATTTTGGTACAAACTATCCAAATATTGATATAGTTTTTCTTGATGTTGCAAATAAATGATATGCTGATACGATTTAGAAACAGCTAAAGAAAGTTTGTTTTTTTGAATATCAAAATTGGCTTTTTCCCTTTCATATTCAGAAAAAAATACTTTTTTCTGCGCTCCGTAAACCGTTGGAAAAGAAAAACGTTGCTGTACACCAAATACTCGTAAAGGCTCGTTATTCAGTGCCAAATTATTTTGATCGTAACTGTAATAAATATTAGTTTTATCAAAAGTATTTGCCGTTTTGATATTGGCTTTTGTTTTATCCACTTGCAATTGAGCCGCTTTAATTCCTTTATTATTTTGAATTGCTTTCGACAATAAACTATCCAATTCCGGATTAGCATTTTGGGAAAAAGCCAACGAAGAACTCAACAATAACAAAATGATATAAGTGGAACTTTGATGCTTCTTAAACTTCGCTTTTTTGAAGGATTGACTATCAAAAACCTTATATAAAATAGGCAGCACAATCATCGTCAAAATAGTTGCCGTAAATAATCCGCCAATGACTACCGTTGCTAATGGTCGTTGCACTTCTGCCCCAGCCGAAGATGAAATTGCCATGGGTAAAAATCCTAATGCAGCAGCCGAAGCAGTTAATAAAACGGGACGTAATCTATCCGTAGTTCCTTTTAAAATTAATGCATCAATATCTTTCATGCCTTGGTGTTTGAGTTCTTTAAAATGTTCGATTAGTACAATTCCGTTCAATACTGCAATTCCGAAAAGCGCTATGAATCCAACGCCTGCCGAAATACTAAACGGCAAATCTCTCATCCATAAAAACAAAACGCCACCAACTGCAGACAACGGAATTGCTGAATAGACCATTAACGCTTCTTTTACGGAGCCAAATGCAAAATACAAAAGGATAAAAATCAAAAATAATGCGATAGGAACTGCAATCATCAATCGGGCTTTGGCGCTTTGTAAATTTTCAAATTGTCCACCGTATTTCACGTAATAACCAGCTGGCAATTTAACTTGAGTGTCCACAATTTTCTGGATATCGGTAACTACACTTTGTAAATCGCGATTCCGAACGTTGATTCCCACTACAATTCTTCTATTAGTATTGTCTCTAGAAATTTTTGCGGGACCTTCAGTATATTCGATAGAAGCGAGTTCACTCAACGGAATTTGTTCTCCGTTAGGCGTTGGAACATATAAATTACGCAAATCTTCAATATCATGCCGGTTTGCTTGATCCAAACGGATTACCATATCAAAACGCTTTTCTCCTTCAAAAACATTTCCAACGGTTTTTCCGGCAAAGCCCAGCGCAATCATTTCGTTCAAATCAGCAATATTCAAACCGTAACGGGCAATTTTCGAACGATTATAAACGACTGACATTTGTGGTAAACCTTCAGTTTTTTCGATAATAATATCCGAAGCGCCTTCTACTTTTGCAATAGCATTTTTGATTTCGTGTGCTTTTTGTGCCAAAATATTCAAGTCTTCGCCAAAAACTTTAACCGCCACATCAGATCTTGTTCCAGAAATTAATTCGTTAAAACGCATTTCGATAGGTTGCGTAAATTCGATTTCCATATTCGGGATTTGTTTTTCTAATGCTGCTTTTATTTTATCTGCCAATTCATCTTTGGTGGAAGCTGAAGTCCATTCTGATTTGGGTTTCAATTTTACAATAATATCACTTTCTTCCATAGACATTGGGTCTGTAGGCACTTCGGCAGCTCCAATTCTGCTGACAACTTGTGTGACCTCCGGGAAGTTATTGAGGATAATTTTTTCTATTTTGGTCGTTATGGCTATTGTTTTTGTTAAAGATGTTCCCGTTTTTAAAACCGGCTGAATCACAAAATCACCTTCGTCAAGCGTAGGAATAAATTCTCCTCCCATGGTTGCAAATAATCCCACGGCCAGCAATAATAATCCTAATGCGCCATACATTACTTTTTTGGTATTGCTTACCGCCCAGGTAATAATAGGCAAATACCAGGAATTCAGTTTATGGATTAATTTACTAGATAATGAATTTGGATTTTCTGCTTTTGGTTTTAGAAATAAAGAAGAAACGACAGGAACATAGGTGAAACAAAAGATCATCGCACCTAATAATGCAAAACTAAACGTCATCGCCATCGGTTTGAACATTTTACCTTCAATTCCAGATAAGGAGAGAATTGGAATAAAAACAATCAGGATAATCAATTGTCCAAAAATAGCCGAATTCATCATTTTGGAAGCACTTTTATAGGTAATTTGGTCAATTTCCAACTGGCGTTCTTCCTTGCTGAGATTTACTAAATGAGCGGATTTACTGGCGATTTGGAAAGCTATGAACTCAACAATAATTACAGCACCATCGATAATTATTCCAAAATCAATAGCACCAAGACTCATTAAATTGGCATCGATACCAAAAATATTCATAAACGAAATGGCGAATAATAAACACAACGGAATCACAGAAGCCACGACCAATCCGGAACGCCAGTTTCCTAATAACAGAATGACAACAAAAATTACGATTAAACATCCTAAAATCAAGTTTTCGGCAACTGTAAAAGTCGTTTTTCCCACTAATTCGCTTCGTTCCAAAAATCCATTAATGTAAACACCATCAGGTAATGTTTTTTGGATTTCAGCAACTCTATTCTTAACATCATCAATTACCTGTTTAGAATTTCCACCTTTGAGCATCATCACTTGTCCCAGGACTTTTTCGCCTTCGCCGTTACCCGTGATTGCACCAAAACGATTAGCATGACCAAAACGAACTTGCGCTACATTCTTGATATAAACTGGCAATCCATTAGCATTTGTAACAACAATATTCCCAATATCTTCCAGCGAATTTACTTTTCCTTCGCCTCTGATAAAATAACTTTGGTTCACTTTTTCGATGTAAGCTCCACCGGCAATACTATTGTTTTTTTCCAGCGCTGTAAAAACATCAGCTGTTGTGATATTCATCGCTTTCAACCGTGAAGGATTGATGGCAATTTCGTATTGTTTTAAAAAACCACCCCAAGTATTAATTTCTACAACACCTTTTATACCTGACAATTGACGTTTTACGACCCAATCCTGTATGGTTCGTAAATCAGTAACGGAATAATTATTCTTAAATTCTGGTTTAACTTCTAAAGTATATTGATAGATTTCTCCAAGTCCTGTAGTGATTGGACCCATTTCCGGTGTTCCAAAACCCTGCGGAATCTTCTCCGAGGCAGTTTTTATTTTCTCCGCAATAAGTTGTCTGGGAAGATAGGTTCCTAAATTTTCATCAAAAACAATCGTGACAACAGATAAACCAAATTTTGAAATAGACCGAATTTCTTTGACACCTGGCAAATTCGCCATTTCAATCTCAACAGGATACGTGATAAACTGTTCGATATCTTGTGTAGAAAGGTTTCTAGAAGTCGTAATTACCTGAACTTGGTTATTCGTCACATCAGGAACTGCTCCAATGGATATTTGGAAAACAGAAAACAAACCAAATCCGAAAACTCCCAAAGTAAAGAGTAAGACAATCAGTTTGTTTTTTAAGCTAAAAGCAATAATTTTTTCGAGCATTTTTATCTTATTTATACTTCAAAAGTAAAGTTTAAAGATAAGGATTTCCTTAAGAACTACTTAAGGTCTGCTTCAAATAAACTTAAAATTACAGTGGTTCCATTATTTTCTTTACTGCTAATTGCAATTTCAATATTGAGTAAAGAACACAATCTTTTTACGATAGACAATCCTAAACCTGTTCCTTTTATTTCTGGATGATTAGTGGATTTTGAGCGGTAAAATTGATTGAATATTTTTTCTAAGTCCTCTGCAGGGATTCCAATTCCAGAATCAGTGATCTGACATTCAATTTTAGAATCCATAGTTTTTATGGTAACTTCCAGATTCCCGTTTTGATTCGAATATTTTAATGCATTCGATATCAAATTATTAATCACTATCGAAAATAAATAATTATCAGTTTCTAAGTAATAATCCTGATCAAATTCAGTCAAAACAGTGATTTTTTTGGATTGAATTACAGTAGAATATCTAGCAATTGTATCTAAAAATAAAGCATTTAAATATACTTTCTCCGTTTTTAAGGTTTGCTTTTGGTTTTCAAATCGAGCCAATAAGAGTAATTGATCTACCAAATGATTCAACCGATTGACTTCTGTAACGCAAAAATTAATTTTTTCTTCATATTCAGCGTGTTCTCTGGGTTTCCGAATCAAGACTTCCAAAGTTCCTTTGATTACCGTTAGTGGCGTTCTTAATTCATGCGAAGCATCGGAAGTGAACTGCTTTTCTCGTTCAACAGCAGTTTCTATTCGGTCTAATAAATTGTTGATGGTTTGCGATAATACAAACAATTCGTCTCGATTTTGCGGTAACGGAATTCGGGAACTAAGATTGTCTTTGGTAATAATATTAGAAGTTGTGATAATCGAACTAATCGGTTTTATACTCTTTCCAGCGAAAAAACGTGCAATAAAAAACAACAATATCAGAATTACAGGATAGGCAATTATCAATACTTCCGATAAATTGTTGAGTACCATCGTTGCATCTTCCAGTGACATGGCAATCATGATATATCCAATTCTTTTGTTTTTTTGATAAATAGGAACTTGAATTTGACGGATTGCGTTATTCGCTAATTTGGTATCAAAAAGTTTGTTCTCCGCATTTTCTTTATCAAAAATTAAAGTAGATTTTTTAAGATTGGGCGATTTTTCAATCACATTTCTATTGTGATCTACAAACTGAATAAATACGGGATTTACGTCTAGCGTATTGTGTTCCCGTTCCTTCCATTCTTCCTCATGAATCAAATGAAAACTATCGCCAACAATTACAATTTCATTGAGATGTTTGTCAACTTCACTCGTAATATCATTGTTAACATGACTGTATACACTGAATTTAACAATAGAATAAATGATACAGAAAACCACAAAAATCAATAAAGCTGTGGTAAAAATATAGTTAGAAGCAATTCTATTTTTAAAGGAAAGTTGTTGCATTTTTATTTAATCGTTAGCAATATAACCTACACCACGAACCGTTTTTATGTAGTCTTGTTCAATTTTTAAATTTAATTTTTTGCGAATCGCATTGATAAAAACATCAATAACGCCTGTGTCATATTCAAAATGAATGTCCCAAACGTCTTCAATAATCTGAGTTCTGGTACACACTTTTCCTTTGTTTTTTACCAAATACATTAATAGTTCAAATTCACGCTGTGTCAATGCCACTTCAGCTTCATTTACTAAAACACGGTGTTGTGGAATATCAATTTTGATAGTACCAAGAGTCAGAATTTCATCTTCATTTTGGTTTCTGAAATGAATTTTGATGCGCTCCACCAATTCATCAAAACTAAAAGGCTTCTTGATGTAATCATTGGCGCCCGCTTTTAACCCTTCAATTGTTTCTTGAACGGTATCTTTTGCTGTCAGAAAAATGATTGGAGTCGTAGTATTTTTTAATCGAATGGATTTACAGAGTTCCAATCCGGTCATTTTTGGTAACATCCAATCCAATAAAATCAGATCAAAATTTTCCTTTTGTGATAACTCAAACCCTTTCAAACCATCCGAAGCACTGGTAATTGTATATCCTTCTTCCTCTAATCCTTGTTGCAGAAATTGAACAATTCCGGCTTCATCTTCTACAATTAATATGTGCATTTTATCGTTTTTTTTTGTAAATTTAGGTTATTATTGCATAATAAATTTGAAAGCGATTGTAGCAATATTAGCATTCAGATTATCACTTCGTTTGTAATGGTTGAATCTAAAGTCAATATTTTTCAAACCAAATTTCCAGATTTTACCCGCAGTAAAAATATCGGTGTAATTTACACCAAAACCGTATTGGTTTGCATCAAATGTTGCTAAATCAGCATCCGAAGTATAAAATTTTTCTGTTGACAAATGGGTTTCGTAAGGTGCATAATATTTAGAAGCCGTTTGTGTATAATAACGATACATTGGAAAAACAGTAAACTTATCGGATAATTTCACAGGAAGTTCTATGCTGGCTGTATGGGATTGTATGTCCCAGTTATCAGAATAAAAACGATAATAAGTACGCACTATAAAACGCTCATTGATGTAATAATTCAAACGCGCTCCAACTGGAAGTTTAAAACGTGAATCCGGCAATCTTTCGATATCATCTGCTAATTTGTAAACTCCGGTATTGGTTGAACTTTCGTAATTGCTTATATATTGCGGTTGTCCAATATAAAAATTGGCTTTGTCGGCAAAATAAATACGGTGATAAGGAGAAGACAATAATCCTTGTTGTTGCAATACATCAAAGAAAACAGAAACTTGTAATTTTTTAGTTATAACTTGAGAAAGCCCTACAGAAGCAGAGAAAGAATTTCGGTTAACCGCGTTTACCGTTTGAAATGCTGAAGGTAAATAATTGGTTGTAGATTGTCCATTTTGATCCAAAACGGATACTCCGTTAAAATAGCCTTGATTTAAAAAATTAGAACCATATTTTGAATATTCGTGCAATTCAGTAGGATAAATAGGTCTCCATTGGTCCAAATATGCATTTACTTTCAAGCTCAATTCCGTGTTTTTTTCGTTAAAAAGACTCGCGATTCCTCCACCAAAACCAACAGAAGTATAATCGTATTCATTTGAAAAAGAAACATCGGTATTCCAAATAAAATTCCTGGAATCACTGCTATGACTGTAATTTGCAACTACAGAAACCAGCTGATCACTTTTAGAAGCACCCGAAGAAGCTTGCCAAGGCGTTCCGTAAGGTCCCGTAGCCGCAGCTTTTTGACCGCCAGCAATTCTATCATCATCATCTCCGCCTGCGCCAGAAGCTCCAGTAGAATTAAAAGGATTTATGTTACTGGAAGATGCTGATGAATAGGCTGATATTCCTAAATCAATAGTCAAAACATCATCATCATTCAAAGGCATTGCAACAACAATATTGGAGGCTACATCAGTCAGTTTCTCCGAACCAATTCCACCTGAAACGGCTGATCTTGATCCGTCTTGGTTGTAATAACTGGCTAGAAAGTCAACTTCCGTGCTTTCTAACACTCTTTTTTTGAAAACTGGCTCTTTACTGTTTTCTTGAGAAAAAGCAGTTACCGTAATTAGGATAAAAAGAGATAAAATTTTTATTTTCATTTTCTAATGGATTGAAATTTACAATCTGAATTGATACTTTAAATTAATTGCAACCGCAACCGCCACCTGATTTTCCCCCATTAGCACCTGCCGCAGCTTCACGATATACTTGAAAAGACGTTTCATACCGTTCCGCAGTTCGGGCAGAAAGCTTCATATCAGGATCATTTATTTTCTCTTTTTCATATTCTTTTACGGAGCTGCACGATTGCAAAATCAAAAGTGTAAAAAACACAAAGGCTATTTTTTCTTTCATAATTGTATTTTTTAATTAATTATATTTTTTGATATCAATTCCATTTGAAGAATGAATTTTGCCTTTATCATCAACAATAATGCATTCAATACCTTTAATTTGATTCACAAGATCCAAGCCTACATCTACTCCAAGGACAAAAATCCCAGTGGCCAACGCATCAGCGATTTCTGTTTGTTTAGCAAAAACAGAGACACTGACCACACCTTTTGCCGGATAGCCCGTTCTAGGATCAATAATATGTGAATAACGGATTCCATTAAAAATCACATATTTTTCATAACTGCCAGAAGTTTCCACCGCGCTGTCTTCTATTGGGAAAGTGGCAAAAATTTTATTTTTGTTCAAAGGATTTACAATTCCTACAGTCCAAGGTTTTCCATCCGGTTGTTTTCCCCAAGCATTTATATCGCCAGAAACATTTATAATTCCAGAAACACAGCCTTTTGAAAACAATAAATCTTTCACTTTATCTGCTATATATCCTTGTCCTATACCACCCAATCCTAACTTCATTCCTTCTAATTTCAGAAAAATGGTGTGTTGTTTTGGATTTAGAATAATATTCTTGTATCCAATTTTTGCTACTGATTTCTTTATGGCTTCTTCAGTTGGCATTACTTTCATCGAACCATCAAACTTCCATATTTTGTCCATCGAAGCATAAGAAATATCAAAGGCACCATTGGTAATTTGGGATATTTTTATCGCTCTTTCGACCAATTCAAAAACTTCGGTATCGACTTTTACAGGTTTTATTCCTGCATTGCGATTAACTTCGGATATTTGTGTGGTTGGGATCCAATCGGAAATTAAATTTTCAATTCGTTTTACTTCAACTATAGCCAAATCAATATATTCATTGGCTTTTATAGTGTCTTTTGCAACAGCAGTAACCTCAAAAGGACTTCCTAACATAAACAACCTTCTTTTGTGCGTAATCTGTGAAGTGGCGATTACACTTGCAAATAGCAAAGTTATGAAGAGTATTTTTTTCATTATTTCTCAAAGGAATGAATGATTTGAATGTATGCTTGAGGAGTTACGTTTTTGTAACCAGTGATTCCTAAAACACTTCCTGATTGATCCAAAAGCAGCACTAATGGAAAATTTCCTGATTTGTTATATTGCTCTGCCAATTTTTTATTACTAACAGTTAGTTCTGCTGATAGTAAATTTGCTTTTTTCTTAGGAAAGTCAGCTTTGTATATGACCCATTTCTGTTCTGCTTCTTTTTTAAAATCTTCTGATTTCCAAATGGTATTTTCTAATTTAATACAAGGCGCACACCAATCTGATCCTGAAAAAACAAGAAGAATATTTTTATTTTCTTTATTGGCTTGCGTTTTTGCTTCTTCAAAATTCGTTTTCCAATTTTGAGAATAGCCTAAAGTTCCCATGAAAAGAAACAGAATTATAATATTTTTTTTCATTGCATTACCTTTTTAAATTTAAGTAAAATTATTCATTTTATGCCAATTTTAATCTCTTGTTCTCTGATTTTAAGCTAATATTAATTTTGATAAAATATTAAGCAATTCTTAAAAAATAGCGATGAAAATTATATATACTTTTGTTTTAAATTTATAATTATGAAATTGTTACAAAAAGTCTCTCCATTCTATTACTTATTACTGTTTTACATTAGCATAAGTTTTATTGTTAGAGTTATTCTTTTCTTTCATCCCATAACACAAGCATCATTTATTTGGGTTGATACGCTGTCTTTATTTGTATTAGGGTTAATTTCCGATATATTTATATTTGTTTTAGTTAGTGGATTTTTATGGCTATATCTTATTTTTATATCCAATGCAAAATATTATAAGCCCTACGGATATCTAATTTTTGGATTGTTGATTGCCTTATTGCTTTACGTTGCATTTGGAAACACGATACTTAACGAATATGGCAGTGCGTTACCTAAAATCATAACCGCTTTTCTTTCCATAAAAACGATATTATTTGGACTGCTACTTTTCTTACCAAAATATAGAAACCAAATCAGGTTTTGGTTATTTTCCTTCGTCATTTTCCTTTACGTCGTATTAATTCTGCAAAACGCAATCAGCGAATATTTCTTTTGGAACGAATTTGGGGTGAGATACAATTTTATTGCAGTAAATTACTTGGTTTACACCAATGAAGTTATCGGAAATATCATGGAATCCTATCCTGTTATTCCGTTGTTTTCAGCGCTGTTTATTATTGCAGGACTTGTTACCTATTTCATTGTAAAAAAATCAAAAAACTATATTGAAAGCATTCCTGCTTTTGTGCAAAAAATCCAAATTTCAGGAGTTTACCTGCTTCTTTTCGGATTATCATTATTAGCAGTTCCCGCTTTATCTGCCAGAGAAAATTCCCAAAATATATTTGCCAATGAATTACAAGCCAATGGACTTTATAAGTTTTACTTGGCATTTATGAAAAGTGAATTAGATTATTTTAAGTTCTATAAAACAGTTCCTACTAACAAAGCGTTTGCTCAATTAAAACAACAAATTTCTTCCATTTCAGGTGAAACGACTTTAAGACAAATAAAAAATGAAGCTGCCGAAAATCATAAAAATGTTGTTCTGATAACTATTGAAAGTTACAGCGCTGAATTTATGAAAATGTATGGAAACGAGGGAAATATCACTCCGTTTCTTGATAGTTTAGCAAACAAAAGTTTAGTTTTCACCAACCTTTATGCCGTGGGAAACAGAACGGTTCGCGGTCTTGAAGCCGTTACTTTGTGTTTTCCTCCTACAGCAGGAGAAAGTGTGGTAAAACGAGAAGATAATAAAAATAAATTTTCTACCGGAAGCATCTTTAAGCAAAAAGGCTATGCTGTAAAATTCATGTATGGTGGCGATTCCTTTTTTGATAACATGGGAGATTTCTTTTCTGGAAATGGTTATGAAATTGTAGACAAAAAAACATTTGAACCCAACGAAATTACTTTTGCTAATATTTGGGGCGTTTGCGATGAGGATATGTACAATAAAGCCATCAAAGAAATGAACAAAGAAGCAGCGGCAAATAAGTCTTTCTTCAATCACATTATGACCGTGAGCAATCACAGACCATTTACGTATCCCAATGGGAAAATTGATATTCCAGGTGATGCAAAATCTCGTGATGGCGGTGTAAAGTACACGGATTATGCGATGAGAAAATTCTTTGAAATGGCCAAAAAACAGCCTTGGTTTAACAATACAGTTTTTGTGATTCTAGCCGATCATTGTGCTTCAAGTGCAGGAAAAACAGAACTTCCAGCAGATAAATACAGGATTCCGGCAATGATTTACAGTCCTGGTTTTATTGAACCTAGAAAATACAATAATTTAATGTCGCAAATTGATGTAATGCCAACCGTTTTTGGGTTATTGAACTTTGATTACCAAAGTAAATTCTTTGGTCAGGATGTTTTAAAACCAGAATACAAACCCCGAGCTTTAATTGCTACTTATCAGGATTTAGGATTGATTAAGGACAATGTTTTGACGATAATTTCACCCAAACAAACCGTCAAGCAATTTCAATTGACTTTAAAACCCAACCAAAAAGTAGTTCCCGATTTTCAAATATTCTACGATCAAATACCGCTCACAAAAGAAAGAACGGATTTAGTAAACGAAACGATTTCATACTATCAAACAGCCTCGGATATATTGAAGAAAAAGAAATATCAAAAAATTAATTAGCATAAAAAAACGGGTGAAATTGAAGTTTCACCCGTTTTTTAATTGGAAATATATAGTTACTCTTTTTCGTTTGTCAAACCAAAAAGATTTCCTTTAGCATACGTCTTCATATCTTTTTTTAGAAGTTTGCCGTTTCTCTTAGTTAACGCTGGAGTATCAAGATTACTTAAATCGGGTTTACCGGCATTAACCCAGGCAGTGTACCAAAAACTTGCCGTAACTGTAATGGCTTTTCTCATTTGTTGTTGAACCATTCCGTTCATATCAGCATGCAATTGTTTGGCATACTCATCAGAATACATGGTTCCTCCGTATTTATTTTTTACAATTTCCCAACTAGCATCAGTCACAAATATTTTATTTTCAGGTGTTGCAGTTCTCAATTTTTTATCTATCGCTAATAGAGGTTCCACTAAACTATGCGTGTCAAAAATCATGTCCCATGTTGCTTTTTCTACATTTTCAAGATAAACGCCTTGAGGTACGTTGAATTTATAATTCTTTGCAAACAATTCCGGCAAACGGCTTTCCCATAAAGAGTGAATTCCTTTTTGGTTGGTATTTTGCCCATCGTGATTATCAGATGTGTGCAATGGCATGTGACCATCAGCAATATAATGTCCTAAATCACCTGCAATAAATAGTATTTCATTTTTCCTTTTTTCCTTAAATGCTTTGGTAAGTTTCACCATTAAATCTTGAATATGCCAAGGTAAAATTCCGTTTTTGGTCAAGAATTTTTCGTCGTATTTTAGCTTCGCTTCGTCCATAGTCTTAGGAAATGTAGCCACATCACCAAAGTTTTCCATATCAAAATAATGACGTGGTGGTTCCATTTTATCATTCAAAACATTTCTTCTTAAATCCGGAACGGTAGATTCCTGAGTTATAAAATCAATATGATTGTAAAAGAAAGTCTGCAATGGTTTTGGAAGTGCCATTACTGCCGCTCTGTTGATTCGTTCATGACCAATAACTCCCCATGACAAAAGAAAAAGTGCAACTCCTAGAGCAGATAAAGTGATTAGTGTAGGTCTAATTTTAAAATTTTTCATTAAATTTATTTTTTTGAAGTACAAATGTATTTCTTTAAATCGTTATTAGAAAAAATTGGGTTTAAGATTCTGTTAATTAAAAAAAGAAAACAACAAATATGTTTCGTCATCAAGGAAAAAACAGAACTTTTATTCACAATCTTCGTTTAGCCACTTTATTATCTTTTGTTGCCGGAATTGTAAATGTTACGGGAGTTTTATCAGTACAAACATTGACAACAAATGTTACAGGACATTTCGCCTATTTTGCAGAAGAAATCATGAAGCGAGATTACGCAGCCGCAATCACCTTTTTTGTATTCACTATTTTCTTTTTGTTTGGCGCCTTTACTTCTAATTTTTTAGCTGAATTAATTTCGAGAAAACATCCCAATTTATCTCATGTTATTCCTATTTCTTTGGAAATGATTATTTTGATTAGTGTTGGGATTTTCGGAGCACAATCTGCATTATCCAGTATTGAAGGGAAATGGATTGCTTTTGCAATGCTTTTCGCGATGGGAATACAAAATTCTTTGGTAACTAAAATTTCTCAATCTACTGTCCGAACAACCCATTTAACGGGGCTTTTTACTGATTTAGGAATAGAACTGTCGCAGTTGTTCTTTTATAAAAAACCCGAAGAGAATAAGAAATTAAAAACCAGTATTTACCTCCGATTATCGATTATTATTTTCTTTTTTTTAGGCTGTATTTTGGGTGGTTTTCTTTATAATTTACTGGAAATGGAAACACTTTTTGTTGCTGCAACCTTTTTGTTGTTTGCGCTTTTGTATGATTATATCCGATTGCAATTTCATGTGATCAAACGAAAAACCTTCCGTCACAAAACTATTTTAGATAAATAATCGAAATCAAAGTCGCAATTGCAATGAATGTCCAAAGCAAAACACCCTGCACCAGTGGTTTTAATCCCACTGACTTCAATACATTTCTATTTAGTCCGGCTCCAATAAGAAACAAAGTTATTGTCAAACCTATTTTAGAAACGGAAACCAAGTGTGGCGCTACACTCTCCATTTGTGGCAAATAAGTATTGGCAATCATCGCCAAAATAAACAATCCGATAAAATAAGGGATTTTTAATTTACCTGATTTATTTTTAAAAATAAATGCTGTAATCAGTGCGACAGGAATAATCCATAACGCTCGGGCTAATTTTACCGTTGTAGCAATTTGCAAGGCTTCGGGGCCAAATTTACTCGCCGCTCCTACCACAGAACTCGTGTCATGAATAGCAATAGCGCACCATAATCCGAACTCTTTTTGAGTTAAATCCAACCAATGACCCACGGCAGGAAATAAAAACAGCGCCACCGAATTCAGAATGAATATCACTCCTAAAGCAACTGAGGTTTGTTTTTCATTCGATTTAATTACTGGAGCAATCGCAGCAATGGCACTTCCTCCACAAATTGCAGTGCCACAAGAAATTAAATGAGATGTTTTCTTATCCGTTTTAAACCATTTTCCTAAAAAAGTTCCTAAAATTAAAGTACTCACAATAGAAATAATGGTAAACAAAAAGCCTTCTTTTCCTGCAGAAACAGCACTGTGAACATTCATTCCAAAGCCTAAACCAACTACTGAAAACTGCAATAGATAATTGGTCGCTTTGTGATTCAACTCTAAAAAAGGATGCCCAAAAAGGTTGGCGACAATCAATCCTAATACTAAAGCAATCGGCGGAGAAACAAAAATTGTGGTACAAAACAATAGCAAGACAACAAAAATAAGTTGCTGCAAAGGGGCATTTACTTTAAAAAAAATAAAAGATTCTTTTTGTATGACTTTTTGATGCGTTTCCAATGTAAAGTTGTTGAATTAGTACAGTACAAAGGTCAGCAGATAAATCTATTTAAGCCAATCGCAAATTATAATCTGCTATAACTTTAAATTATAATGGTTGGAAATATTCTGGATAAACAAATCCGATAGCGAATCCGTTTTTCCTTGTAATGTAATGACGTAAAAGTAACGTTCTATAACTAAATCTTTAATATCTAATATAGCCAATTCATTGTTTTGAAGTTCTTTTTTTATCGCATGAATGGATATAAAAGCCACGCAGTCAGAGTTTATCAAATAGGATTTTATACTTTCGGTACTTCCTAATTGCATTTCAATTTGTAGTTCTGATAGTTTAATTTCAAATGGTTTTAACGCATGTTCAATAACTTCAAGTGTTCCAGAACCCTGTTCCCTCATTAAAAAATGCATGTTTTTAAGATCTTCCTGAGTCACTTCATCAAGACTTACTAACGGATTGGAACTCTTACAAACTAGAACCAATTCATCTTTTAAAAACTCGGTATATTTAATAGATTTATTTTTTGATTGCCCTTCAACAATTCCTATTTCAATTTCCTGGTTTAGTAAAGCATTTTCTATTTGTTCGGTGTTTCCATTAAGTAAACTCACTTTTACATCTTCCAATTTTTGATGGAAACGGGCTAAAAGTGGCGGAATTATGTACTGAGAAATTGTCGTACTGGCGCCTAATCGCAACAATCCGGAACGTTGATTAATAAGAGTGCTCATATCAAAATCGATCTCGCGATATAGTTCGAAAATATTTTTGGTGTGTTTCAATAATACTTCACCAGCAATTGTCAATGCGATTTTGGAACCATTCCTGTCAAACAATTTGATTTTATATTGCTCTTCTAACTCTTGAATATGTTTGGAAATCGCAGGTTGCGTAATGAACAATTCCGTTGCGGCTTTTGTAAAACTCAAACGATTTGCAACAGTATAAAATACTTTCAGTCTAAAATCCATGTTGTTTAATTGTATTAGAGTAATCCGTTGTATTTTCGAACAAACCATTCCGTTGCCAACAAAAATGAAATTAAAACCAATAACCAAATCCAATCTATCAAAGGAGTTTTAGTAACAATGTTCTTCTCTATCGCTTTGTATTCGTCATTTTCTAAAAGCGTTTTAATCAACACATCAACTTGGTCTGTGAAAAAAGCTTTTCCTTGCGTTTGCGTGGCTAATTGTGTCAATTTCTCCACATCGGGATTGACGAATTGCTTTTCGATATTAAAATCAAGAATTTCAAAATTACTGGAATAGGTCGTTTTTGAATTCAATTCTTTGACAGTAAACGCATAAGAACCCGCTTTCAATCCATCAAGATTGACTTTATAGGAATTATTTCCTTTTAATAAATCGTAATTTTTAGTTTGCTTCGTTTTGGTATTGGTCACCGCAATTGTCAAACGGGCTTTTTCATCGAACTCATAATTTTTATTAAAAAATTGAGCGGTTATTTCAATGGCTTCACCTGAATTATAGAAGCTTTCATGTTCAACCACCAGTGATTTTTTAGAATTATTAGAAGCCAAAAATTGAATAATCTTATCGATGAAAACATCATATTTTTCAAAGGATTGATTGTTGACATGGGTTTGTAAACGCCATTTCCAACTGTTTTCTCCTAAAAGATAAGCGGCTCTTTTGCCCTGATTTTCGGCAAAAGCCAACAAAGGTGAATTAGTATCTATAGCTCTGATTTTGGACGAAAGTAAAACAGACACCACTCCTTTTGTAGTTACAGTTCCAAAAGCATTTTGCAAAGGCGGTAAATTTTCAAACCCAATATTGTCAGCTGCAAATAAATTAAACTGCCCATTAAAAACCGACAAATAATCTTCTTTTTGTCCGCTCATTTTAAAGTTCAAATTATCTTGCTGCTGATTCAGAAAATTAAAATCAGTGTTGTTTCCAGTAATAATAAATGTATTAATTCCGACAACTTTATTATTCTCAAAAATAGTTTTGAATTCAGTCGTTGGTTGGTATAAAATCAAAACATTATAATCTTGTAATGATTTGATTTCATTTGGTTTAACAATCGTTACTTTACGCTGTACATTCGATTCAATTGCTCTTTTCATCGCGCCTAAATCAGGATGACTTATAGCTGAAATAATAGCAATATTTGTTTTTTGGTCTATGACTTCAACCGCAAAATTCTTAGTGTTATTATACGTGTTTTTTTCTTTTTCTTTTGATAATATTGTAGCTTTAAAAACCTGCAATCCTATTTTATCAGCCGGTAAAAGTATGTTTACAGTTGCTGTTTTCTTAGAGGGAGAAAAAGTAATTGATTGTTTACTAAACACCGAATTTCCCTGTGAAATAACAAAATCAGCAGTTACACTTTTGGTTCCTGAATACTGTAAAAAAGCTTCTACAGGAAATTTATTCTTATGAAAAGCATATTTATTAACGTTTAGTTGATTGATTTTGAAATCTAAAAAAGTCGTTGTATCGCCTACAATCACAGGATATACTTTATTTACAGCATCAAAACTGTAGACATAATCATTACCCGAAGTTTGATTTCCATCTGTAATCAAAACCGTTGGATATGTTGTATTTTTATAAATGCTTTTTAGATTTTTGGCAACAACATCAATATTAGTTTGAGTTCCTTTAAAATCAAAAGCTTCTGTAAGTTCAAAGTCATCGGAAAACTGATACGATTGCACATCAAATTTCTCTTGTAAATCAGAGTTTGATTGTATTTTTTTATACAATTCTAATGCTTTTTCATTGGCATTCAAAAAAGAAATAGAACTCGAATTATCAACAACAATAGGCAAAGGCGTTTTTACCGTTTCAAGCGTATTTTTAGTTACTATTGGATTAATCAACAACAATAAAATTCCAAAAATGGATGAAAAACGCAAAAAAGCCAAAAACCAACCGATTTTCGATTTGTTTTTGGCTTTGTAGATGTATTGAAAAAACGACAATCCGCCAGCTATTAGTAAAGAAAGCAGTAATAATAGTAGCGTGTTTGTTGTCATTTATTCTTTATTAAAAGATTGAAGGATTTAATGATTAAAAATTAATTACATAGTTCAAAAATCTTTAAATCTTTGAATTTTACAATCTTTCAATTAATTTTTAAGTAAGCATTCCCCCACAAACATTCATAACCTGTCCAGTTACATACGCGCTCATATCTGAAGCAAAGAAAAGACATGCATTAGCCACATCTTCAGTCGTTCCGCCACGTTTCAACGGAATTCCATCTCTCCACCCTTTTACAACATCTTCGTTTAATTTAGCCGTCATTTCTGTTTCTATAAATCCTGGAGCAATTACATTACAACGAATATTACGTGATCCTAATTCCAATGCTACTGATTTAGAAAAACCAATAACTCCCGCTTTTGAAGCAGCATAATTCGTTTGTCCAGCATTTCCTTTTACTCCCACAACAGAACTCATATTGATAATTGAGCCAGAACGTTGTTTCAAGAAAGTACGTTGGATGGCTTTAGTCATATTAAAAACCGATTTCAAGTTAACATCAATTACTTGATCAAAATCGCCTTCAGACATACGCATCAAAAGATTGTCTTTGGTAATTCCGGCATTGTTTATAAGAATATCAACCGTTCCAAATTCAGCTATAACCGCGTCTACAAGAGTTTGCGCTTCATTAAAATCGGCTGCATTCGATTGATATCCTTTGGCTTTAATTCCAAGAGCATTCAATTCATTTTCAAGAGCCAAAGCAGATTCTACTGATGAACTATATGTAAAGGCTACATTTGCACCATGTTTTGCAAAAACTTCAGCAATTCCTTTTCCAATTCCTCTACTCGCACCAGTAATTATGGCAACTTTTCCTTCTAGTAATTTCATATTCAAAAATTAGTTTAAATTTTATTTGGAGCTATTCCTGCTATCCGCTTCAATCTTTTATGACCGCTATCGCTTACATAAAAGGATTTTCACTGCTATCAGGGCTATCTTACACCCGTCAAATATATAATAATTCCCTTTTTAAAAAAAATTCAAAAGCAATAACAGTCAAAATTCAACTCTTAAATTTTAAAGAATCGCTTTGTCCATTTGTCCCAAAACGAACTGTAAATAGCCACTAATGTAAAAACTAGTAGAAATAGATGATACCATGCATTACTAATTAAGTCAAAGAAATCTAATTTCCCGTTAGCGTAGCTCAATATAAGCAATACTTGAGCGCCATAAGGTAAAATCCCTTGAATTATACACGAGAAAATATCCAGAATTGCAGCCGTTTTTTTAGGATTTAATTCGTACTCATCATTAATTTCTTTAGCAATTGGCCCTGTAATTACAATAGAAACCGTATTATTCGCTATAGCTAAATTAGCAAAACCTACTATAGCGCCAATTCCCGCTTGAGCTGATTTTTTACTTTTAATTCTTTTTTTAATTTGAACTAATAAATACGTTATTCCACCCGCTTTATCTACCATAGCAGCTAAACCACCCGTTAGCATTGACAATAAGAAAATATCGGTCATACTGGTAAAACCTTCATATATCTTTTGCGTAAATTCCATCAGCGTAAATGAACCACCAAAATATCCTATAATACCTGCTAATAAAGTACCAATAAGCAATGTTGAAAATACATTAACACCCACAACAGCCAATACGATTACTAAAATATAAGGTACGATTGCAATCCAAGAAAAATCACTTTTTGCAATGGCAACAGTCACAATATCCGAGTTCAAACCAAGATAAAAGAAAACCAGAATAGTAAAAACTGCAGCTGGAAAAGCAATAAACAAGTTGATTTTGAACTTGTCTTTTAGATCACATCCTAAGGATTGCGTTGCTGCAATAGTAGTATCAGAAATCATGGAAAGATTGTCACCAAGCATAGAACCACCTAATAAAGCGCCAGATATAAGCGGTAATGAAGCGCCACTTTTATCAGCTAATGCGACAGCGATTGGACCAATCGCTACAATTGCACCTACTGAAGTTCCTGTAGCAGTTGATAAAAAAGAAGCAATCAAGAAAATACCTAACGGAAAGTAAGCAACGTCGATAGTATTTATTCCAAGATTCACCACAGCGTCAACTCCGCCCATTGCTTTACTTACCACTGCGAACGCTCCCGCTAGCAAGTAAATTAAACACATGGTCATGATTTTACTTTCGCCACAACCTGCGATTAACGTTTCAACTTTATCCTCAGTTGAGGATTTGAATAATAAAAAAGCGGCGATTATACCAACTAAAACAGCTACTGGAGATGGGAAAGCATAAAAATCATTCAAAATAATTCCCGCTCCTAAAAAAGTAAAAATAAAAACAAATAAAGGAATCAAGGCAAAGGCATTTCCTTTTTCTTTAGAAAATAAAGTCATAAAAATAATTTTAAATTAAAAATTATGACGAAAAACAAAGCTAAATATGGGAATGTAAACAACATTTTTTCCAAAGGATTTGGCTTATCGTTTTAGCACCTTGCTTGTTGTTGCAGGTTGCTATCCTATTGAAGGATTCGTGATAACGGGTGCAAAAGTAATTAATTATTTATGAAATATTTTGAATTTCATTCAAAAAAATAATAAAACAAAAAAAGCGCCACATAAAAATGTAGCGCTTAAATATAAAATACTGAAAAACAGTTGTTAACTTTTAGAAAGCTACATTCCATTTTGGTAATCTTCCATTTTCATCAAGAAAGTTTTGTAAAACTTGTCCTTCTACGAATGTTGGAATCACTTTAGTTTCATCATTGAATGTTTCATACCAAACTACTTCTAGCGTGCTGATATTTTCAATTTTCATTTGTGCTGGCCAAGAATATTTTCTTCCTGTTTTTGCAAATTGGTGTCCTTCAACGATTTTATCGTTCAAACCACCATTTTTAATTTTCAAAGTTCCATTATTTTGAACAGTTCCAGTAGAACCAACCATAATTAGTTCTTTTTCATCACCTACTGAATACACTAAAAATACTCCAGAACCTTCTGATGCGTTGCAAACTTCTGCTAAACTATCTTCTGTAGTAAATGAAAACTGATTGGTAACCTTGAAATTTTTTAACTCTTTGTACATATTATTTTATTTTTATTTGAACTGGTTTCGACAAAAAAATACCCCACAAAATCGTGAGGTCCATTAGAAACCATTCGTTTATGTTTGTTCTTATTACAATTGAATCTGCAAAAACAGAAATATTTAATAAAGTGCAAAGATATTTCTTTAATTCAATTAATAATAAAAAAGCCCCACAAATTGTGAGGCTTTTAAAAATATTTAATTGGAGTTTAGATTAACCTAAAACTTCTTTTACTTTTTTACCAATTTCAGCTGGAGAATCTACTACGTGAATTCCACATTCTCTCATGATTTGTTTTTTAGCTTCAGCAGTATCATCAGATCCACCAACGATTGCACCAGCATGTCCCATTGTACGTCCTGGAGGAGCCGTAACTCCTGCGATGAAACCCACAACTGGTTTACGGTTACCATCAGCTTTAATCCAATGAGCAGCATCCGCTTCTAATTGTCCACCAATTTCACCGATCATTACGATACATTCTGTTTCTGGGTCATTCATCAATAATTCAACCGCTTCTTTTGTAGTAGTTCCAATGATTGGATCTCCACCAATACCAATTGCAGTAGTGATTCCTAATCCTTGTTTTACAACTTGGTCAGCAGCTTCATACGTTAATGTTCCAGATTTAGAAACAATACCAACGGTTCCTTTCTTAAAAACAAAACCTGGCATAATACCAACTTTAGCTTCACCCGGAGTAATAATTCCAGGACAGTTCGGACCGATTAATCTTGCGTTTCTTTCTTTAACGTAACTATTTGCTTTTATCATGTCAGCAACAGGAATTCCTTCAGTAATTGCAATAATCACTTTTATACCAGCATCTGCAGCTTCCATAATTGCATCTGCAGCAAAAGCCGGCGGTACAAAAATGATAGTTGTATCAGCACCCGCTTGTTCTACAGCGTCTTTTACAGTATTGAAAACTGGTCTGTCTAAATGAGTTGTTCCCCCTTTTCCTGGAGTTACACCACCAACAACGTTAGTACCGTACTCAATCATTTGAGAAGCATGGAAAGTTCCTTCGCTTCCTGTAAAACCTTGAACAATTATTTTGGAATCTTTATTAACTAAAACACTCATGATATATTTTTTATGTAGTTTTTAAAATGGTTATGCAAAAGTATAAAATAGTAAGCACTAATCAATCTTCGGCATTCAGTTTTTTGACACTAAATTATGATAATTGACTCATTTGATACCCTCGAAATAATTTATTGTCTTTTATTTGCCAAATAACAATAAAATGTGCCAATAACATCTCTTCTCTTGGATTCTCAATCGTTTTCACAAAATGAGAATACCGAACTGAAATTAAATCATTTTCAGAAATAATATGACTAATACGAACTTTAGAACGTACATATGCCTTACTCAAATCATTGGATAAACTTACCAAAGAATCATAATTCAATTGAACTAATCCTTTGCTACTGTTCCATTCAACGATAACTTCAGGATGCAAAAAATCTTTTATGACCTCGCTATCGATGAGAGCATCTGATTTGTAAAATTGCTGAACGATTTCTTTAGCAGACATATTACTTTAGTTTATTAAGAATTTCTGGTATCTTCTTGATATTAGCCAGTTGTTTCAATTTTTCTCTTGATTCTTCTATTGGAGTACCAAAATAGGATTTCCCACCTTCAACAGATTTTGTGACACCAGTTTGTCCCATAATCACTGCCTTAGCTCCTATTGTTATTCCGCTGGTCGTTCCTACTTGTCCCCAAATAGTAACTTCGTCTTCAATAATCACACAGCCTGCAATTCCGGTTTGGGAAGCAATTAAACATTTTTTCCCAATAACAGTGTCGTGTCCAACATGTACCTGATTGTCAATTTTTGTACCCTCACCAATAGTGGTATCACCTGTAACTCCTTTGTCAATAGTACAAAGGGCCCCTATTCCCACATTATCTTTGATGACCACTCTACCACCAGAAAGTAATTGATCATATCCTTCAGGACGTTTTTTGTAATAAAATGCATCAGCACCCAGAATAGTTCCTGCATGAATGATTACATTATTTCCAATAACGGTATAATCATAAATCGAAACATTGGAATGAATTAAACAATTATTTCCAATAACAACATGATTTCCAATAAATGTATTGGGCTGAATTACAGTTCCTTCACCGATATAAGCTGAAGTAGCTATTGAAACATTCGAAAATTGAAATGGCTTGAAATAATTTGTCAATTTATTAAAATCCCTAAAAGGATCTTCAGAAATCAACAGTGCTTTTCCATCTGGACAAGCAACGTGTTTATTGATTAAAACTATTGTTGCCGCTGAATTTAATGCTTTGTCATAATATTTAGGATGATCTACAAAAACAATATCTCCAGATTCAACAACGTGAATTTCATTCATTCCAGTCACTGGAAAATCTTTATCACCAACATATTCACAGTCGATGATAGTAGCAATTTCTTCTAAAGTGTAAACTTTTTGGAATTTCATAAATTTAATGTTCGGTTTCAATATTCAGTATTCAGCTACTTTTTAAACTGAATACTGAACACTGTAATCTACTCTTTTACACGTTCCATATAAGAACCTGATGCAGTATCAATTTTAATTTTATCTCCTTCATTAATAAATAAAGGGACATTTACAGTTGCTCCTGTTTCAACAGTTGCTGATTTTGTTGCATTTGTAGCTGTATTTCCTTTGATTCCTGGCTCCGCATAAGTAACTTCAAGAATTACAGATGCCGGCATATCTACAGAAAGAGGTAAATCAGTCTCTGTATTGATACTCACCATTACATTTTCTCCTTCTTTCAATAAATCCGGTGAATCTAAAATATTTTTATTCAAAGTAATTTGTTCGAAAGTCTCTGTATTCATAAAATGAAAATCATCACCTTCTGGATATAAAAACTGAAATTTATGATTTTCAACTCGAACTTCTTCGATTTTATGACCTGCAGAAAAAGTGTTGTCCAAAACTTTTCCGTTTGTCAAACTTCTTAATTTAGTTCTAACGAAAGCTGGACCTTTTCCTGGTTTTACGTGAAGAAATTCAATGATTTTGTAAATATCGTTGTTGTATTTGATACACAATCCGTTTTTAATATCTGATGTCGATGCCATTTTATTGTTTATTTTTTATTACTATTTTTATTTTTTGGTAACTGAAATTACTTTATTTTTTAGTAGTTCCCCGAGTAACCTTTCATTACTCCTCTTGATGAATTTCTAATAAAATCAATGATTTCATCTCTTTCTGGCGTAGCTTCCATCTCTGCTTCAATTATTCCCAAAGCCTGAGTGGTATTGTAATTTTTTTGATATAAAATTCTGTAAATATCCTGAATTTCACGTATTTTTTCGGTAGTAAAACCGCGTCTTCTCAATCCTACGGAATTAATTCCAACATACGACAATGGTTCTTTCGCTGCTTTTGTGAAAGGCGGAACATCTTTTCGAACCAGAGATCCACCAGAAATCATTGCGTGATCGCCAATATGAATAAATTGATGAATTGCAGCCAACCCACCAATAACAGCGTAGTTACCAACGGTAACATGACCGGCCAAAGCGACTCCGTTCACAATAATAGCGTTATCTCCTATATGACAATCGTGAGCAATATGAGCGGTAGCCATTACCAAACAATTATTACCTAAAGTCGTTTGACCTGATGCAATCGTTCCTCTGTTAATGGTGACACATTCTCTAATCGTACAATTGTCTCCAATTATTGCCAAAGATTCTTCTCCACCAAATTTTAAATCCTGAGGCACTGCTGAAATTACAGCACCCGGAAATATATTGCAATTTTTTCCAATTCTTGCCCCTTCCATGATGGTGACATTTGAACCAATCCATGTTCCATCTCCAATAATTACATTATTGTGTATGGTTGTAAATGGCTCGATGACAACATTTTTGGCTATTTTGGCGCCTGGATGAACATAGGCTAGTGGTTGATTCATCAGCTATTATTTATTTTTTATATTTATCAGAATAAAAACTCCAATCAATTCTTGTTGAGATTCAATTGTAAAGTTTTCAACCTAAGTCTATTGTTTTTTTGCAATTTGCGCCATTAATTCTGCTTCAGCAACTAGTTTTCCATTTGCATATGCGTTTGCTTGCATATGGCAAATTCCTCTTCTGATTGGCGTAATTAAATCACATTTAAAAATTAAAGTGTCACCCGGTAATACTTTATGTTTGAATTTGACATTATCAATTTTCATAAAATAAGTCAAATAATTTTCTGGATCAGGAACTGTACTTAATACTAAAATCCCTCCTGTTTGTGCCATTGCTTCCACAATTAAAACACCCGGCATTACTGGAGCTTCAGGAAAATGACCCACAAAGAAATTTTCATTCATGGTTACATTTTTCATCCCCACAACATGGGTTTCAGACATTTCAATAATTCTGTCAATCAACAAAAATGGTGGTCTATGAGGTAGAACCGCCATAATCTTATGAATATCCATCAAAGGTTCTAAGTTTAAATCATAAACAGGAACATAATTTCTTTGTTCAATTTTTATGATTTTTGCCATTTTTTTCGCAAACTGTGTGTTCACAAAATGACCTGGTTTATTGGCAATTACCTTTCCTTGAATTCTTGTTCCAATTAAAGCTAAATCACCTACTACATCAAGTAATTTATGTCTTGCAGCTTCGTTTGGATAATGTAATGTGAGATTATCTAAAATACCATTTGGCTTAACGGAAATTTCTTCTTTTCCAAAAGCAACTTTTAAATTTTCCATTGTAGTTGCTGAAATTTCTTTATCAACATAAACAATAGCATTATTTAAATCACCTCCTTTTATCAATCCATTTTCTAAAAGAGATTCTAATTCATGCAAGAAACTAAAGGTTCTGGACTCTGAAATTTCAGTTTTGAAATCAGCAATGCTTTTCATGTTTGCATTCTGAGTTCCTAAAATTTTAGTCCCAAAATCAACCATCGCCGTTACACAATAATGATCGCTTGGCATTACTAAAATTTCACTTCCTGATGCTTCATCAGTAAAAGAAATCACTTCTTTCACCACATATACATTTCTTTTCGCATTTTGCTCTTCAAAACCTGCTTTTTCAAGCGCTTCTACAAAATACTTAGAAGATCCATCCATTATAGGAAGTTCGGAGGCGTTCAATTCAATAATGACATTGTCTAAATCACAACCAATTAATGCTGCTAAAACATGTTCAGGTGTCTGAATTTTTACTCCTAATTTTTCTAAATTAGTTCCTCTTTGCGTGTTTACAACATAATTTGCATCTGCTTCAATAATAGGTTGCCCTTCCAGATCTACTCGAACAAAAGTAAAACCATTATTCACTGGAGCAGGTTTAAAAGTCATTTTTACTTCTTTTCCTGTGTGTAATCCAACTCCAGTTAGCGAAATTTCTGTTTTGATGGTCTTCTGTTTAACCATTGTTTCCATTTTTTTGGTTTAATATTTGTTTTTTTAATTCTTCTATTTCAGCAACGATTTTTGGTAAATTCTTGAAATGAACATACGATTTACTAAAATCATTGTAACCAAATGTAGGGCTTCCTTGTAAGATTTCATTATCTTTTATATTTCTACCTACACCCGATTGCGCTTGGATTCGAACATTATTGCCAATATTTAAGTGTCCGGATATTCCAACTTGACCGCCAATCATCCCATTTTTTCCAATTTTTGTAGAACCAGCAACCCCCGTTTGAGCGGCAATTACAGTGTTTTCGCCAATTTCTACATTATGGGCAATCTGAATTTGATTGTCAAGCTTTACTCCTTTTCTAATAATTGTTGATCCCATTGTAGCCCTATCTATTGTGGTACATGAACCTATATCAACATTATCTTCAATAATTACATTGCCTATTTGCGGGATTTTAGTGTACGTTCCGTCTGGATTTGGTGCAAAACCAAAACCATCAGCACCGATAATTGCTCCGGAATGTATCGTACAATTATTCCCTATTACGGTCTCCGAATATATTTTTGCGCCAGCGAATAACAATACATTATCGCCAATTACCACATTATCACCAATAAAGCAATTAGGATAAATTTTTACATTTTCACCCAAAACTACATTTTGTCCCACATAACTAAAGCTGCCAAGATATAAATTATCTCCGTATTTTACACTCTGCGAAAGAAAAGAAGGTTGCTCTATTCCACTTTTATTCAATTTCACCTGATTGTAAAATTCTAATAATTTAGAAAATGCCGCATAAGCATCCTGTACTTTTATCAATGTGGTTGTCAAAGGTGATTCCGGAACAAAAGTCTCATTAACAATTGTTACTGAGGCTTTTGTAGAATATATATAATTAAGATATTTAGGATTTGATAAAAAAGTAAGCGATCCCTCCATACCTTCTTCGATTTTTGACAATCTAAAAACTTCCGCCATGGGATTCCCAACAACTTCTCCTTCTAAAATCCCCGCTATTTGTTCTGCTGTAAATTTCATCGCGACAAAAATATAAAAAAATAGATTTTAAATGACGTTTTTATAACAGTTGTTTTGGGAAACAGATATAATACTTAGTCACTAATTTAGATAACGATTTTAAATTCAGCTGGTCAGAAGATTCTATGACGTCCTCAATTGTACTGTCTTTTTTCAAAATACGTATCGGTTCCGCTTCTTTGCTATATGCTTGGTTTTTTATTTTCCCTTTAAAAATAAAATAATTAGTTTCTAATAATGAAATATTATTTTCCAATGCAAACCGCTCTTTAAGCGGTTGTAATTCTTCAATCGCTACTTTTTCACTCGTTAATTTTATTTTTAATAAATCTCGGTTTACTATCATTTTACTTAAAGACGACAGAATAAAATCATCCTGTTTTTGCCAAGATTTCAAAGCTCCAATAATATCAAAATCATCTAATTGAGCAAATAAATCCAAGGTTTCAGCATCAAAAGTATCAATCGTAACTTTGTTTTGCATGAAAAACAATAACGGTTCACTGCATGGCAATTGCACTCCTTTCAAAGTTAATTCTTTGGCGCGCTTTAAGATTTTCATCAAAATTAACTCTGCCACTAAACTCGTTTTGTGTAAATATGCCTGCCAATACATCAAGCGTCTAGACATTAAGAATTTCTCTACAGAATAAATTCCTTTTTCTTCAATTACCAAATAATCGTCCACCACGTTCATCATTTGAATCAGTCGTTCTGAGTTGACATTTCCTTCTGCCACGCCCGAGTAAAAACTATCGCGTTTCAAATAATCCATTCGATCCATATCCAACTGACTAGAAATCAATTGCAACATGAATTTCCTGTTGTATTCTCCTTTAAAAACCTGAATTGCCAAACTCAACTGACCATTGAATTCCACATTCAATTGGTTCATGAATAAAAGCGATATTTCTTCGTGATGCACATCTTCAACAATGCTTTTTTCCATTGCATGCGAAAACGGTCCGTGCCCAATATCATGCAATAAAATAGCAATATACAAGGCATTTTCTTCTTCGGGAGAAATTGAAACTCCTTTGAAACGCAATACATCGACTGCTTTTTGCATTAAATGCATGCAACCTAAAGCATGATGAAAACGAGTATGATTGGCACCAGGATATACTAAATACGACAATCCCATTTGGGAAATTCGACGCAATCTTTGAAAATAGGGATGCTGAACTAAATCGTAAATTAAGGCATTTGGAATGGTAATAAACCCATAAATGGGATCATTGAATATTTTCAGCTTATTGATTTGACTCACTATAAGTTTGTTTTTAAGGTCAACAAATATAAGTAATTTAGATTTCAAAACAGAAACGTTCCTGCTTCTGATTTAGAGCAAAAAAAAACGGAGCGTTTGTTGCGCTCCGTTGGTCTATTTTTTAAAGTTTTCTAATCCAAATATTTCTGAATTGATTTTTAGAATCATGATCTTGAAGCGAAATAACATCATCGCCATGAGAGGACGGATAATTATGTAAACCAATATAAAGTGTCAATCCGTTAATAGTCGCGTTATTTTGTACCAAAACCCCATTCAAAAATACGGTTATTCTAGCTGGAGCATCAATTTTGCCATCTGCTTTGAATCGAGGTGCCGTATAAATTACATCATAAGCATTCCACTCTAATGGTGTTTTTACCGCGTTAACTAATGGCGGATGATCTTTATAGATGCTTCCCGCCTGGCCATTGCTGTATGTTCTGTTATTGTAGGAATCCAATATTTGCAATTCATACCTATTTTGGAAAAATACACCACTATTTCCTCTTGCCTGTCCACCATCTAAAACAACATCCGGCGCACTCCATTCCAGGTGCAACTGACAATCACCAAAAGCCATTTTGGTTTGAATGGCTCCAGAACCCGGAACAACTTCCATGTAATCTTTGTCAATAATTTTCCAAGGTGCAGTTTTGCTGGCATCTTTTTGACTTACCCATTGATCTAAGTTTTTACCGTCAAATAAAATAATGGCATCCGAAGGTGCATTTCCAATGGTTTTTGCGGGAGTAATAACTTTCACTTCTGGTTCCCAAATTTCAGTCATTTCCGGTTTCATTGGCATTGGTGAAACCTCCGGCGGCGTGTTGACATATTTGTGTTGCGCCATAGCTGTCGTTGCAGAAAATAAGGCAATCATTAAAAAAGAGTTCGTGAAGTCTTTAGATTTCATAGTTAAATTCATTTGGTTTAATACAATATAGGCTAATTGTTCTCTTTTCAATATTAAGCATTTTTTTTTCACGAACTAACTTTTAATTTAAATATAACTAATTGAGGGTTAAACTTTAGATTTTTATTCGAACGACAATAAGTTATAGAGAAATCGTTTTCTTGAAAATTAACATAATTTTAAGTTCGTTTAGTTCGGTAAATTACGAACTAACTTTACTTTTGCAAAAAAAATCATGGCAACAATCCAAAAAGAGAGAGAAGAACTCATCGAGATGTTCGGAATTCATTTTGAGTTATTATACAATTTACCGCCACTAGGTTCCAGAATTCTTGGATTATTAATAGTAGATGGTTGCAAGACCGGGTTAACATTTGAAGAGATAGTTGAAAAAATGGCTGCCAGTAAAAGCTCTATTTCCACAAACTTAAATCTATTGCTAAAGATGGATAAAATAAATTACTACACAGTAAGTGGCGATCGTAAAAAATATTTTAAACCATCTCCATTTAGTGAAAGACTTTTTAATTATATCAAAATCCTTGATTTTGAAAAAAAAATAATAGACAAATTAATCACCTACAGAGAGCAAACTATTTCCTGTAAAGAGGAACAATGCAACATGGAAAATGTAAAAGCCTATAAAGCCCATGTATGTGAAGTAGAAGAGCTTTTGATTAAAACCATCGAAAAATTCAAAGAAATAGAAATCAGTAATAGTAAAAATAATTAATCAATTTTAGTAAATAGTCCGTATGAAAAAGAAATATTTTATAAGTATAATTTTGTTATCAATAAGCTTATTCTCCTGCAAAAAAGAAACTGCTCAAACAGCTCCTCCAGTTATGTCCTATAAAGTAGTCAAAATAGGAAACTCTAATACCACTTTATTAGCGGAGTATCCTGCCAGTTTAGAAGGAATTACTGATATTGACATTCGTGCAAAAGTGGATGGCTATATTGAAAAAATATATGTGCAAGAAGGCCAAGAAGTTAAAAAAGGGCAATTGCTTTTTAAGTTAGAGACACAAACAGCAACCCAAGAAGCTGGTGCTGCAAAAGCAAAAGTTGCTGCGGCTCAAGTGGAGGTAAATCGATTAATCCCTTTGGTAGAGCGCAACATTATCAGTGATGTGCAATTAGAAACTGCAAAAGCAAATTTAGCTAGTGCTAGAAGTACCTATCAAAGTATCGTTGCCAGAATTAATTATGCTACTATAAAAAGTCCCGTGAATGGAATCGTAGGGAATTTACCTTTAAGACTGGGAAGTTATGTCAGTAGCCAAACCGTTGAACCATTAACCCGAATTTCAGATGTAAGTACCATTTATGCTTATTTCTCAGTGAATGAAAAAGAACAATTGGATATCATGATGAATGCTGAAGGAAAGTCATTTCAGGAAAAAATAAACAAAATGGAAGCGGTGAATTTGGTTTTGAGCAATGGTATGCCTTATGAACAAAAGGGTAAAATTGAAACCTTTAGTGGACAAGCCAATGCACAAACAGGATCGTTTAATGTAAGAGCACGCTTTGCAAACGGAAACAAATTGTTGCGTTCTGGAGGAAGTGGAACGATACAAATCCCAACAAATTTAGAAGATGTTATTATTGTCCCACAAAATGCGACATTAGAATTGCAAGACAAGCGTATTGCCCTTGTTGTGGATAAAAATAACAAAGTACAAGCGGTTCCTATTGTAGTTCGTGCAATTCCTGGAGGCAAATTTTTTGTAGTGGATAGCGGATTAAATTTAAATGATAAAATACTTGTTGAAGGTGTTGGGATTGTTACTGAAGGAACCCTTATTAAACCTGAAGTAGTCGATTTTAATACCATAATCAATCCTGCAAAAAAATAATTCACACACTAACTATTGAATAAATAATAAAATATGTTTTCAAAATTCATTGACAGACCGGTATTGTCAACGGTGATATCTATTATCATCGTAATTTTGGGAGTTTTAGGGTTAATCTCACTTCCAGTTTCACAATATCCAGAAATAGCACCACCTACAGTAACTGTATCAGCAAATTATCAAGGAGCCAGTGCCGAAGTGGTAATGAGCTCGGTGGTAATTCCATTAGAAGAACAAATCAACGGTGTCGAAGACATGACTTACATGACTTCTACATCAAATAATGATGGTTCGGCAGCCATTAATATATACTTTAAATTAGGGACAAATCCAGATTTAGCCGCTGTAAATGTGCAAAATCGTGTTTCACGTGCTACACCTTTGCTACCTCAGGAAGTTACAAGAGCCGGTGTTACAACTTCAAAGAGACAGAGCGATAATATCTTGATTTTATCATTATATAGTGATAACCCCGATTATGATGATACTTTTCTTCAAAATTATGCTAACATTAATATTTTACCAAAAATAAAACGTGTAGCTGGAGTTGGAGAAGCAATGATTTTTGGACAAAAAGACTACTCCATGCGCATTTGGCTTAAGCCAGATGTAATGGGTGCATATGGACTTGTTCCTTCGGACATTACAGCATTATTGGCTGAGCAGAATATTGAAGCCGCTCCAGGACAATTAGGTGAAAGTGGTGACCAATCTTTTCAATATGCTTTAAAATATAAAGGTCGTTTACAAAATGTAAAAGAGTTCGAAGAAATTATCGTTCGTTCAACCGAAAACGGAGAAATCCTTAAGTTAGGTGATGTTGCAAAAATTGAATTGGGAGCTGTAAACTATGCCAGTAATGCGTACACAAACGGAAACAAATCCATTGCCATTGCAATTGCTCAAACTGCAGGATCTAATGCACAAGAAGTAATTGAAGGTTCCTTAAAAGTATTAGATGAAGCGGAAGTAAATTTCCCAAAAGGGGTAAAATATGCCACTTTAATTAATGCAAACGACTTCTTAGACGAATCTATTACTAAAGTGATTCATACCTTAATTGAAGCCTTTATATTGGTATTCATCGTAGTTTTTATCTTCTTACAAGACTGGAGATCAACCCTTATACCTGCAATATCTGTTCCTGTTGCAATTGTGGGAACGTTCTTTTTCCTAAGTTTATTTGGCTTTACCATAAATTTACTAACGCTTTTTGCCTTAGTACTCGCTGTGGGAATTGTGGTCGATGATGCCATTGTCGTCGTTGAGGCCGTGCATGCCAAAATGGAAGCTGGGGAACATAATCCCAAAAAAGCGGCTCACAGTGCCATGCAGGATATTAGTAGTGCAATTATTTCCATTACGTTAGTTATGTCGGCAGTATTTATTCCAGTTTCATTTATCAGTGGATCTGCGGGAGTTTTCTACAAGCAGTTTGGAATAACTTTAGCTGTTGCAATCGTATTATCAGCTATTAATGCCTTGACACTTTCCCCGGCTTTATGTGCCATTTTCTTAAAAGAACACGATAAAAGTGCTAAGAAAAAAGGTTTTGCAGAGCGCTTTTTTACTGCATTTAATGTTGGATTTGAAACCACAACCGCTAAATATAAAAGATCTATTGAGTTTTTTATAAAACGAAAATGGTTGGCATTTTTAGGAATTGCCATCTTTGCAGGGATTTTTATCTTATTATTAAATATTACTCCAAAGGCTTTTGTTCCGGGTGAAGATACAGGTGCTATTCTTTCAGATATTTCGCTTCCGCCAGGAACTTCATTAGAAAGAACAGAAGAGGTTTTATTACAAATTGAAAATAAAGTTAAAGACATTCCTGAAATAAAAGAAGTGCTTCGTATTTCAGGTCGTAGTTTACTAAGTGGTACCGGTAGCAACTACGGAATGGTAATCGTGAAATTGAAAACTTGGGCAGAACGTAAAGAAACGAATCAAGAAATAAATGCAGTTGTACAGGAATTATTCAAGCGTACAGCTTCAGTAAAAGATGCAAAAGTACTTTATTTTGCTCGTCCTACACTTGTTGGTTTTGGTTTTACCAATGGTTTTGAATTTCAATTACAAGATCAAAAAGGAGGAACAATCTCGGAGTTAAGTGAAGTAAATAATAAATTTTTGGCAGCTTTAAACAGCCGTCCTGAAATCAAATATGCAACTACTTCTTTTTCTCCAAATTATCCGCAGTACCGAATTGATTTGAATGTTGCTTCGATAAAAAAATCAGGTTTAACAGTTACTGATGTTTTAGGAACGATGCAAGGATATTATGGTGGGGTTTATGCTTCTAATTTTAACAAATTTGGAAAACAATTTCGTGTAGTTTACCAATCTGAACCTGAATTTAGAAGTAATCCCGAATCATTAAATCAAGTATTGGTCAGAAATAAAAACGGTCAAATGGCACCTATTTCGCAATTTGTGACGTTAGTAAAAGTATTTGGCCCTCAAGCAATAGAGCGTTTCAATTTGTTTACTTCTGTAAAAATCACAGGTGCTCCAAACGTAGGTTTCAGTTCTGGTGATGCCATCAAAGCAGTTGAGGAAGTGGCAAGTCAAAACTTACCTATTGGTTATGGCTACGAGTTTTCAGGAATGACCCGTGAGGAAATAAGTGCAGGCGGTCAAACATTGTATATTTTCCTATTGTGTTTGGTATTTGTATATTTCTTGTTAGCTGCTCAATATGAAAGTTATATGTTGCCTTTTGCCGTATTAATTTCATTGCCAATTGGTTTAGCAGGAGCGTACTTATTTGCTTATTTATTCGATGTGAGTAATAATATTTACTTACAAATAACACTTATTATGCTTATTGGATTACTCGCTAAGAACGCCATTTTGATTGTCGAGTTTTCTGTAGATTCCAGAAAAAAAGGAATGAGTATTACGCAAGCTGCTATTCATGGTGCAGTCGCGCGTTTGCGTCCAATATTGATGACATCATTTGCATTTATCTTTGGATTATTGCCTTTAATGTTAGCTAAAGGAGCTGGAGCTATTGGAAACAATGCTATTGGAACTGGAGCTATTGGTGGAATGTTAATAGGAACTATTTTTGGAGTTTTTGTTATACCAGTATTGTTTATTGTTTTCCAAACCTTACAGGAAAAAATTTCTACAAAACCACTTCCTATAGAAAATCAGGATTCAGATGTCGCACTTTTAAACAAAGAAAATGAAGAATAAGTTAACTAAAATAGCAGTACTTGTTGCAACCGCAACAGTAATGCAATCGTGCTTTGTTGCCAAAGAATACGACCGACCAGAATTAAAAACGGAAAATTTATACCGAAACGAAATTGTTTCAACCGATACCATTTCACTTGCAAATGTTGCCTGGGAGAACGTTTTCACGGATCCGATTTTGCAGGGATATATCAAGAAAGGATTAGAAAATAATTTGGATATCAAAATTGCCATGCAAAATATTGCAGCGGCAGAAGCATCGATGAAGCAAGGAAAAGCAGGGTACTTCCCTACTCTTTCTGCCGGTGCCGACTGGACACATCAGGAACTTTCTAGGAATAGTCAGTTTGGTGCATTGTTGCAAGACAGAAGTACCAATCAATATCAGTTAACAGGAAATCTTTCATGGGAAGCTGATATTTGGGGAAAAATAAGAAGCAACAAGCGTGCTGCAAATGCTGTATATCTGCAAACAACTGCTGCCAATCAAGCCGTAAAAACGCAGTTGATTGCTAACATTGCCGCTACTTATTATCAATTGCTTTCGGTTGATGCGCAAATAAAATTAGCGGAGAAAACATTGGTAAACAGAGATAAAAGTGTTGAAACTATTGTAGCATTGAAAAAAGCGGGAAATGTAACTGAAGTTGGCGTTAAGCAAACAGAAGCTCAGAAATATGCTACCCAAATCATCATTGCCGATTTAAAGAATAGCATTATTATTCTTGAAAACACCATCAGTATTCTTTTGGGTCAAGGTCCTGCCAAAGTTGAAAGAAGCACATTCGAGTCTCAATCCATGCAACCTACAATTACACTTGGGGTTCCTGCAACTTTGCTGCGAAACAGACCTGACGTGATTGCAGCTGAATACAACTTGATTTCAAACTTTGAACAGACTAATGTTGCCAAAAGTAATTTTTATCCAACATTGAAAGTTACTGCAACTGGCGGACTTCAGAGTATCGATTTGAAAGAATGGTTTAGTGCCAATTCAATTTTCGCCAATGTAATTACGGGATTGACGCAACCCATTTTCAATCAACGCCAAATTAAAACGAAGTTTGAAATTGCTAAAGCCAATCAGGAAAAAGCCTTTCTTCAATTTGAACAGTCATTATTGACTGCTGGAAAAGAAGTTTCGGATGCTTTGGCACAATACAATAATGAGACGTATAAACTTACGGTTAGAGAAAAACAAGTCGATGCGTTGAATAAAGCCACCGATTATTCGGATGAATTATTGACATATGGTTTAGCCAATTATTTAGAAGTTTTGACCGTAAAAGACAATGCTTTGAATGCTGAACTAAGCTTGATAGACAATAAATTCCAACAATACAAAGCGATAATTCAATTGTACAGAGCCCTTGGTGGCGGCTGGCAGTAATCAAATTGCTTGACTAAATAGTATTGATTCCTGTTTGTTCAAAACCACTGCTCTTTGTACCGGCAGTGGTTTTGTCTTTTAAATTATAATTGTCTTAAATGGTATTATTGACGTTCTCAGTGAAAGATTACGTTATAAAAAAACACAAAACCAAAGCAAATAAGCGTCAGAAATACAAATCCAAAGAATATACTTTTTTGAGACTCAATTACTGGTTTGTTGTCTTTATACAAACTCATTAACACTCCATTTAGTCCATAACCCAAAATAAATTTACACGCTACTTCTTGATCATTTTCAATCATTTTAAAATGATGTGTTGCTCCGGTTATCGAACTTTTCTCCGAAACTACTTTACCGTTTAGTACTATTGTTTCTCTTCCGATAAAAGAATTAAAAACTTCAATTTTATTGTCTCCAAGATTGATTGTGGTAAATTTCATAGTGTGGTTTTTGTTGAATTTTATTAATCGGTTGCTAAAATAGCGTAACCGTAATTATCGGACCAGCCAGATGACAATGGCAATAATTCTCGGGTGTGTGCTTCTCTAGTCATTCCGGTTTTTTCTAAAACATGTATGGAACCAACATTCCCAACAGCACAACCCGCTTCAATCCGATGCAGATTCAGTTCATTGAAACCAAAACGGAGAATTTCCTTCAAAGATTCTGTAGCGAAGCCTTTGTTCCAATAGTTAGGGTGAAATTTAAACCAAACTTCGGCATTTTTATATTTCACTTTCCCCAAATTGATTCCAATTAATCCAATAATTTGGTTTCCTGTACTGAATTCGACCGCAAAAGTAAAATGGGTCGTAAGTGCTTTATTGTTTTCGAAAATCCACTTTTCTAAAAGCAGTTTTGTTTCTTCACTATTTTCCGGAATTCCTAACGTATTGAATTCATCTGTTTCTTTCAAAGAATGCAATTCATGAATATAATCCAAATCCAATAGCGTAATTGGTCTTAAAATCAATCGTTCTGTTTTGAGAATTAGGATGTTCATTTTTTGTTCTTTATAATACTAAAACAACTTATATATTCTGTGAATAGGAATCATCACACCTTGCTTTAAAATAACATTTTTGTCTGTAACAGCCCAAACCGTAGTATCTACAACTTTTTTGGATTCGCTGTCTTCAAAGAATATTTTAATTTTTGAATGCTCTAAATTACCCAATGATAGGGCTCTGTTGATTTCACCGGTTCTGGTTTTTATTTCGTCAATGTCGTTTAGAACATCTGTTTTGGGAAATTTAAGAAGCGCAATATCTTCTTTATCAATGAGTTTGAAATCTTCTGTCATAATAATAAAAATTTAATTAATAATAAATTGCAGTACTGTGGCAATACAAAAACTTGACCAATTTTATTCGCCATAATACTACATTACAAAAATAAAATCTCTACGATTTGTTACTGCCAATTTTATATTAATTTTTCTCTGCGTAATATCTTATTTTCTTAATGTTATCAGGGTTATTGTTTCAAAAAGTAAAACCCAAATTTTATTAATTCCTATTTTTTCGAGGCTCAATAAATTCCCTGTTTTTTTTAATAAGTAATTCTTAAAGAAATTAATTTACTGTATTTAAAAAAAACAGAATTTCAGCAACGAAATTTATTGCTTATAACATAATTGATTAACAGCTCTTTAAAAATGCCGAAGCAATACATTGGACTATCTTTTTTTGATGATTCTATCGTTTTCAAAAGTCTCTTGATATTCTAATTGATCATTTTGTCATACTGATTAAAAGAACCACTCGCTTTCCATCAGTCCATTGATAAAAGTGCCTTTTGCTTTTACTTTTCCGTGCGCATCGGATACAAAATTCTCAAAGCGTTAAAAATAGCTTGATGTGTTATCGTGGCGTGGTCTTCCTGTGGCAAATAGTCAAAGTTTACTGTAATCGTTTTAGATTTTGTACTTTTTAATTTTTCTGTTAATAGATTTGCATCTACTTCCATAACATGCGAAATCTCACTTGGTGCAAGTCCTTCTTTTCCAACTCCGATGTAAATATCAATTTTTTTATTGAAGTTTTCTTGATAAATAACTGAATTATGACGCAACAAAGAGCCATTGTCCCACCACAAACTGGGACTTATGATGATGTATTTATTAAATAAATTGGGTTTTTGAAGTAAAATCTCGGTGGCCAAAAGTCCGCCTAATGATTGTCCAATAATAGTTTTTGAATCATTTGTTTTGTATTTCCTTTCAATATAGGGCTGTAATTCCTTTTCTAAAAATGAAATAAAATTTGCCGATTTCCCCGCAGTTGCATATCTTTTTTGGTCCGCTTCGATGGTGGTTTGATATGTAAAATCTCTTTTACGATCCACATTTGCAATTCCCACAACAATTGATTTTGGAACTCTATTGATCCATGAAAAACTGTTGAATTGAAAAAGCCCAACAACGTGAATAAAATCTTCATCTGTGGAACCATCTAGTAAATAGATTACGGGATAGGTGATGGTATCATTTTGTTGATATCCTTCCGGTAAATAAATGTTTAGTATTCTTTTTTCGGATAATATTTTTGAATGTATTTCTTCGATGCTTCCCAGAACAAAAGGTTTACTATTCTCTTTTGGCTTATTATTTTGAGAATTTGAAGCTGTTGTAAAAAAGAGCACTATTAAAATCAGTATTGGTTTCATCATTTTGTTTTTCTTCGAATATTTTTAAAAATAAATTTGTGTGACATTCTTTTATATTATTCGTTTTTTTAAATTCAAAGCAATTTGTTTGTGGTCAAGAGTGGGACGATCACGTTTGCAGGAATAGATCATCACTACACACAAACAAAACCAGTACTTTATAAGATTGAATCGGTCGCTTTTTTATTAGTTTTCAGGTAATTTAAATTTATTAATATTGTTCATTGTCTCAAATATATTTGAATCTTTAATTGTTTCAGAAAATCTTCTTATTGTTTCTTGTAGTCTTTGTTGGGTCAAGATAAAATTATCATTAATTACAATTTTTTCTTCTTCAATCATCTCTTTTGTAACAGGTATTTTAACTAGCTGAAATGCTTTAGAAAGCTTGTCAGTTAATATTAGTTTACGCTTTTGACTTATTCTTTATTTGAACTCTTGCCTAAGCCAATCATTTAGATATGATTCCGATTCACTAATTGTACCAAAATCTGTGTCTCTTGTAACAATTATTATGTGTTTTCCAGTGAGTTCTGCACATTTAATTATCCATTCCCAATTGACAGCGTCCCCAATTGAATTATCATCTTTTTTTCTCGGCGGATAACCTAATAAAAAACGTTTTTTTGCTAGATTTCTAATAGTAAATCTTAATTTATTTTCTCTGTCAAGATTTATAATCGATTTGTTGGAAAAAACTTTTTGGAGACATTTAAAGACTTGATCATTCTGATTTGGATTTTTTAATATTCTCTCTATTTGCAATTTTAATTTTCTTTGCTGGTCATCAATATCTTGTTTTGCTTTTTTCATCATTTTTAAAGCTTGACTATCTGATAAAATGGCCGGAACACTTAAATTAATATTCCCTTTTTTTGTTACCTCCGTTATTGACTCTAATATTGCGCTTTGACGATTTTTTTTAAATTCCATTTCTACTTGACTGGAGGTAATAATAATGTCTTTGTGTTTGACAATTTCCTCTAAATACTTCATTGAAACATCTGTTCTCCTAATTCTATAAAAATCAAGAAAAATATTTGTATCAATAAAAATTAGTGCATCTAGCTTCTCAATTTTTTTTGCCATAGTTTTTATTTTATAATTACAAACAATATTCTCCCATCTTTGCTCTGGCTTTGGGATTAATTGGAATTTAATTTTTAGTTAATAACTCATAATTCCAATAAAGTTCACCTTCAAATTTGAAACTTAATCTATCCATATTTTAGCTCATTCAAACAAATAACAGAATATTGTTATTTCCAAATATATAATAAATTCATTACAAATAATATAATCCAAGTTAGTTTCCAGAAACCTCCGTTCCCAAACGTAATTGTAAACCCCAATCATTCTCGCAACTGCGTAAGGGATGGAAGCGGCATCCTTTCCTTTTTTCTTTAAAAAGGAAAGATATAGCGTACAGCCCGACCCAGACGGAGTTTACGGAGGATGGGACACGCCCAGAAACAAACCTAAAACAAAACGAAAGTGAATTGTACTTTTATAAAATGCAGCGTAAGTGTGTTAAAAAATTATCATAATATTAGCAGGTAGCCGTTGCAAAAAAATGTAATTTGGCACTTTAATTTAGTACGTTAGAACTCTTGTTGATACAATTATGGATAAAATAAAAATACTTTGGGTTGATGATGAAATCGACCTTTTGAAACCACATATACTATTTCTGGAAAAGAAAAATTACGAGGTAACAACCTGTAACAACGGACTTGACGCCATTGGGATTTTTGAAGAAAACAATTTTGATATTGTTTTTTTAGATGAAAATATGCCCGGAATGAGCGGCTTGGAAACGCTGTCAGAAATGAAGGAGAAAAAATCTTCGGTTCCCATGATTATGATTACGAAAAGCGAGGAAGAATACATTATGGAGGAAGCCATAGGTTCTAAAATTGCTGATTATTTGATTAAACCCGTGAATCCGAACCAGATTTTGTTGAGTTTAAAGAAAAATCTGGATCATTCCCGATTGATTTCGCAAAAAACTACGCTGGATTATCAGAAGGAATTTAGAAAAATCACCATGGAAATGGCGATGGTAAATTCCTATGAAGACTGGATTGAGTTGTACAAGAAATTGATTTTTTGGGAACTGGAATTGGAGAATATCGATGATCAGAGTATGATTGAAATTTTGGAATCCCAGAAAACAGAAGCCAATTCGCAATTTGGAAAATTCATTGAGCGCAATTACGAGGATTGGTTTGCCGCAAAAGCCGATAAACCCGTTCAATCACACACCTTATTCAAAGAATTAGTACTTCCTGAACTCAAGAAAAAAGACAAGCCCATTTTGTTTGTCGTGATTGACAACCTGCGTTACGACCAGTGGAAAACCTTTGAAAGTGTAGTAGGAAATTACTATAAGCTGGAAAAAGAAGTGCCTTACTACTCTATTCTTCCTACGGCGACACAATATGCGAGAAACGCGATTTTCTCTGGTTTAACGCCATTAGAAATGGAGAAACAGTTTCCGCAATATTGGAAAAATGACCCGGAAGAAGGCGGAAAAAACCTTTTTGAAGCAGAATTTTTGACAGCGCAATTGAAACGATTGGGTTTGAATATCAAGGAAGATTATTTTAAAATTACCAGTCTTGCCGGCGGAAAAAAATTATCCGAAAGCTTCAAAGCCTTGAAAGATAATGATTTAGTTACCGTGGTATACAACTTTGTAGATATGCTTTCGCATGCCAAAACGGAGATGGATGTGGTAAAAGAACTGGCCTCAGATGATAAAGCGTATCGCTCGCTGACGTTGAGCTGGTTTAAGAATTCCCCACTTTTAGAAATTATTCAACAGGCCCAAAAAATGGGTTTCAAATTGATTTTGACTACCGATCACGGGACGATAAACGTAAAAAATCCATCGAAAGTGGTGGGTGACAAAAACACTAGTTTGAATTTACGTTATAAAACAGGGCGCAGTTTGACCTACGAACACAAAGATGTTTATGCTGTGAAAGAACCAAAAAATATTGGTTTGCCTACCATAAATATGAGTAGTTCTTATATTTTTGCAAAAAATGATTTGTTCTTGGCCTATGTCAACAATTATAATCATTATGTAAGTTATTACAAAAACACGTATCAGCACGGTGGAATTTCATTAGAAGAAATGATTATTCCGTTTTTAGTTTTTAACCCGAAATAAGAAAGTAGTCAGTCTCAGTTTTCAGTGTACGGCAAGAATCTTAAACTTTAAACTTTAAACAATTTTATAAGAATGAATATCATTTTTTCTATAGACCAACTCGAGGAAGTTGCACAAAAAATAATATCCGAAAATCCCAAAAAAGTGATTCTTTTTCACGGAGAAATGGGCGTTGGAAAAACAACTTTGATTAAGCAATTATGTAAAACACTTGGCGTAACCGGAGCAACAAGCAGTCCAACTTTTTCTTTAGTTAATGAATATGAAGCCGATGATAACCAGCTGGTTTATCATTTTGATTTTTATCGATTAAACAAAGAGGAAGAAGCTTTGGATATGGGTGTTGATGATTATTTGTATTCCGGCAATTGGTGCTTTATAGAATGGGCAGAGAAGATTCCAAATTTGATTCCCGAGGTACATTCAGTTATCACTATTTCGCTACTCGCTGATGGAAAACGTTCTTTAACTTTAAGCTGAAAGTAAACATGAGTGTAGACAATACTATTGAAATTATACCTTTTTCCCCGACATACAAAGAAGCTATAAAAACTTTAAATCTGGAATGGTTGCAAAAACATTTTAGGGTTGAACCCAAAGATGAAATCGTACTTTCGGATCCGCAAGGTCAGATTATAGACAAAGGTGGAATGATTTTTTATGCAAAATATAAAGATGAAATCGTAGGAACGGTTTCCTTAATAAAAATTGACGATACGACTTTCGAACTGAGTAAAATGGCAGTTACAGATGGTGTACAAGGATTAGGAATTGGCAAGAAACTAATGTTGCATTGTCTTGCTGTTGCTGAAGCAAAAGGAATGGAGAAAGTGATTTTATATTCTAACCGGAAATTACTGTCGGCTATTCATTTGTATGAAAAATTTGGTTTCGTAGAAGTACCATTGGAAGATGGCGTTTATGAACGAGCCGATATAAAAATGGAAAGAATCATTCGCTGAGATTCTGTTACATTCCAAATGAATTTAACACGATTGAATTTGTACTGTTTATAAAACTTTTTACGTAAATTGTACCCTTAATTTAACAACATCAATGTCAATAACTATAACGCCATTCACAAAACAACAGCTTTTACCACAAGAGGAAAAACTGGAAATTGCAAGACAAAAAAGCGAACTTTTTATTGGGATTCCAAAAGAAACGAGTTATCAGGAACGCCGAATTTGTCTTACCCCAGATGCTGTTAACTCGCTTACCTATCATGGCCATCGCGTTATGATTGAAGCGGGAGCGGGATTGAGTTCGAGTTATACCGACAAAGAATATTCTGATGCAGGTGCTGAAATTACTAATGACACCAAAAAAGTATTCAGTTGCCCCATGATTTTGAAAGTGGAACCAGCCACGCTTGCCGAAATTGAAATGATGAACCCGCAAACAATTCTGCTGTCCGCCATTCAATTGAAAACCCGAAAGAAAACATATTTTGAGGCGTTAACGAAAAAGAAAATTACCGCACTGGCTTTTGAATACATCAAGGACGAAGACGGAACGTATCCTGCGGTGAAATCCTTGAGCGAAATTGCCGGAACAGCATCCATTCTTATCGCTGCTGAGTTGATGATTACCAACGAATTTGGAAAAGGATTATTATTCGGGAACATTACCGGCGTCCCTCCTACTGATGTGGTTATTTTGGGCGCAGGAACCGTTGGAGAATTTGCCGCTAAAACCGCTATAGGATTAGGCGCCAGTGTCAAAGTTTTTGATAATTCTATTACCAAATTGCGTCGTTTGCAAAATAATTTAAACCAAAGGATTTTCACTTCCACGATACAACCAAAAGCGTTACTTAAAGCACTCAGACGTTGTGATGTAGCCATTGGCGCCATGCGTGGCAAAGAACGTTGTCCAGTTATAGTTACAGAAACCATGGTAGAACACATGAAAAATGGAGCCGTAATTGTAGATGTAAGTATTGATACCGGCGGTTGTTTTGAGACTTCGGAAGTGACGTCACATGAGAAACCAACGTTTATCAAAAACAATGTTTTGCATTATTGCGTGCCTAATATACCCTCCCGATATTCTAAAACGGCATCACTTTCTATAAGCAACATAATTTCCCCTTACCTGATGAAAATTGCTGAAGATGGCGGCATCGAAAGTGCTATTCGTTGCGATAAAGGGTTGAAAAATGGCGTTTATATGTACCACGGAATCCTCACTAATACTTCCATAGGCGAATGGTTTGATTTGCCTTATAACGACATCAATTTAATTGTTTTTTAAGAAAACTTTCTTCTACCTTTGCCAAAAATTTAATTCATGAAGTTTATACATCGTTTTGCCTATTATCTAGTAGGTTTAGTAATAGGACTGTTTTTTGTAGCGTTAGTTTTCAGTGGTAAAGATACCCGTTGTAACTATTTTCCAAATGCAAGAGTTTTGAATGATTTGAGAAACAAACCGTTTTATTATTCGGATAAAGCTTCAATGATTTTGGCTGAAAAATGGATTGACACTGCCGATATCAAAAACACATTGCAATTTGGTGACGTAGATTTCGACCAAAGTAATAAAGAACTTAAAAAAGGAAAGCTATACATCATCGAAGGAAAAACAATCAAAAACCAAGAGGTTACTTTGAAAGTCATTAATTACGCTGACAAAGCTGTTTTAGAGGATATTATAAAAAAATAGGTGTTTTAATTAGTGTTATTTACGGTTAATTTTTTCAAATAAAACTATTTTAATTTGGGCGTGACCCCAAAGATTGCTCTGTCGTTCCTCCTCGCAACTTCGGGTCGTGCTGTACGTTCCCGCTTTTTTTGGAGGCTAAAACGCCTCTCAAAAAAGAGCTCCACTTCCATCACTCACGCAAAGCAGGTAAAATACCAATTTACGCTTTCAAAAAACACAATTAATCTACTGAAATCCAATTGATTAATTCTAATCCGTTTTGTTTTAAATACGCATTCGTTTTACTAAAATGCTTGTTCCCGAACCATTTTCCTTGATTGGCGCTCATTGGCGAAGGATGCCCGGATTCTAAAACCAAATGTTTTGTTCGATCTATTTTAAGTCCTTTTTTATGGGCGAAATTCCCCCAAAGCAAGAAAACAACATGCTCTTTTTCTTCCGAAATTTTTTGGATAACTGCATCCGTAAAAAGATTCCATTTTAAGTGTTTATGACTATTCGCATTGTCTTCTCTGACCGTCAGCGAGGCATTCAACAACAAAACACCCTGCTTTGCCCAAGCTTCTAAATTACCGGAAGTGGGCATGAAAATAGTTCCCAAATCTTCACTCATTTCCCTGAAAATATTGCGTAACGAAGGCGGAATTCGAACACCATCATTCACAGAGAAACACAAACCATTGGCTTCGCCCTTACCGTGATACGGATCTTGACCAATGATAACCACTTTTACATCTTTGAAACTACAATAATTAAACGCAGCAAAAATCAATTCTTTAGGGGGATAACACGTATGATTTTTATATTCTTTATCAACCGTTTCCATTAATTCCTGAAAATAGGGTTTCTGGATTTCATCTGATAAAATGGATTGCCAAGTGGGATTGAGATTGATTTGCATAATTAAATATTAGAAAGCAAAGATACAGAGAGAATATTTTTTTTGAATCATAAAAAGGATAATAAACATTCATTAATTCTTTGTGAAAGTCTGTTAAATAGTCTTAACTATTAGCTATTTTTGTGTTGAAAAGAATTATACGATAAATGATATCCATCACTGAAAAAACATTACAAGATTTACAATTTCCAACGGTTCTCGAAACCATTTCGACCATTTGTAATACTGACATTGGAAAACAAAAAGCATTAGAAATAACCCCTTTTAAAGACAAGGAAACATTGATGCAAGCATTAATGCAAACCTCAGAATATGTTTCGTCTTTCCAAAATAACAATGCGATTCCCAATCATGGTTTTGATGCTATCACGCATGAAATAAAATTTCTGGCCATTGAAGACAGTTTCTTAGAAGTAGGCAGCTTTAGAAAAATAGCTACCATTTCTTCAACAGTAAATTTCCTATTGAGTTTTTTGAGAAAATTCGAAGATTATTATCCAAATATAAACGCAAGAGCAAACCAAGTCGAACTGACTAAAGAAATCATCACGATGGTGGACGAAGTAGTCGATAAATATGGCGAAATTAAAGACAATGCATCCCCTGATTTATTGAACATCCGTCGCAGCATGAATGCTGTTCGTGGGAAAGTGAATCAAAGTTTTGGTACTGCACTAACGCAATACAATTCATTGGGATATTTAGACGATATTAAAGAAAGTTTTGTTCAAAATCGACGCGTCTTAGCAGTTTTAGCGATGTATCGTCGTAAAGTAAAAGGATCCATTCTGGGCAGTTCCAAAACAGGAAGTATTGCTTATATTGAACCCGAAGCTACTTTACAATATTCCCGTGAATTGAGTAATCTTGAATACGAAGAGAAAGAAGAAATTACCCGAATTTTAAAACAGTTATCCAATTATATTCGCCCATATTTACCGCTTTTAATCAAATACCAGGATTTTCTTAGTGATATTGATGTAATTGCTGCGAAAGCAAAATATGCCAATAAAATCAATGGAATTTTACCAACAATTACAGAGGAACGCCGCCTTTATTTTAGAGATGCCTTCCATCCAATTCTGTATTTGAACAACAAACAAAAAAATGAAATTACGCATCCGCAAACTATTGAATTAAGTCAGGAAAGTAGAATCATAGTGATTTCCGGGCCTAATGCGGGAGGGAAAACTATTTCGTTAAAAACCGTAGGACTACTTCAATTAATGCTGCAATCCGGAATGTTGATTCCGGTGCACGAACGCAGTGAAACGTTTTTATTCGATAGAATTTTAACAGATATTGGTGACAATCAATCTATTGAAAATCATCTAAGTACCTACAGTTACCGATTAAAGAACATGAACTATTTCTTGAAGAAGTGCAATAGAAAAACCATGTTCCTTATTGATGAATTTGGTACCGGTTCTGATCCAGAATTAGGAGGTGCTTTAGCAGAAATTTTCTTAGAAGAATTCTATCATAGAGAAGCTTTCGGGATTATTACAACGCATTATTCAAACCTAAAAATTCTGGCGAACGAACTACCTTTTGCCACCAATGCCAACATGCTTTTTGATGAAAAAACATTAGAGCCATTGTACAAATTAGTTTTGGGTCAAGCAGGAAGTTCCTTTACGTTTGAAGTAGCTTTGAAAAACGGAATTCCTTTCAGCTTAATCAATCGGGCGAAAAAGAAAATTGAAGTTGGAAAAGTACGTTTTGATAAAACCATTGCCACCCTTCAGAAAGAACGTTCTAAAATGGAGAAAACTTCACAAACGCTGAAAGAAGAAGAAACAAAAGCGCGTGAAGAAGGCAAGAAAATGGAAACTATTAATGTAAAAATCAAACAAAAACTGGAAAGCTATCAAGAATTGTACGACAGCAACCAGAAAACGATTTACATTGGACAAAAAATTGAAGACATCTCAGAGAAATATTTCAACAATAAAAACAAGAAAGAACTACTTGGTGAATTTTTGAAAATCATTGAAATCGAAAATTCAAAGCGTAAGAAAGCCACAACAAAAGAGACAAAAGCGCTGATTGAAAAGAAAAAAGAAGTCATTCAAGAAGTTACGGTGCAGGTTGAAGAGATCAGAAAAGAAAAGAAAGAGAAGAAATTGAAAGTCGTGATTGAAAAACCAAAACCAATTCTAAAAGTAGGTGATTGCGTGCGAATGTTTGATGGAAAAGCAGTAGGAACCATCGATTCTATTGAAAAAAACAAAGTAACAGTGAACTACGGCGTATTTACTTCAAAAGTCAGTCTGGAAGCGCTGGAGTTTGTGGAAGCCGGGAAGAAGTAAACTAAAGTCATTGCGAGGAACGAAGCAATCGCACTAACAGGAAACAAGTTGAACAACTAAATGCGACTGCTTCGTTCCTCGCAATGAAATAACAAAACAAAAAAAATGCTCAATATTCCTAAAGGCAAAAAAATAATTCTCTTTGACGGCGTTTGCAATCTGTGTGATTCCGCGGTGCAAACGATTATTAAGCATGATAAAAAAGATGTTTTCCGGTTTGTAGCCTTACAATCTGATTTGGGTCAAAAAATAATCAAACACTTGGGTATTGACACACAAAAAACAGATAGTATTATTCTGTATCAGCCTGGTTTTGCTTACTATTATAAATCCGAAGCAGCTTTAGAGATTGCAAAAGATTTAGGTGGAGTATTTTATTTTGCTTCACTATTTTCTATATTACCCACTTCATTCAGTAACCATATTTATGATTATATCGCTAAGAACCGATACAAATGGTATGGGAAAAAGGAAGCTTGCTTAATTCCCACAAAGGAGCTCCAAGCCAAATTTTTAGATTAAACACCCAATCATGATAATTATCATGCCTTTTATTTTGCAAGAATAATATATTTGAACAATCTTAAAAATAAATGGATCATGAAAGACACCACTCTTTTTTCTTGGGACAACGGAACCTTTATAATGGTTGTCGTATTCGGATTAGTCATCGTAGGAATTATTTCAGCAGTTTTCATTATGATGAATTCCGATAGAAAAAAATAATGGCATAAAAAAGAGGATGCCTTTGTGGACATCCTCTTGCTGCTATTATCTATAATTAGAAAAATTAACTTCTAATTAATTTTCTGTATTTCAATCGTTTTGGAGTTAAATCACCACCCAAACGTTTCTTTTTATTTTCTTCATATTCAGAAAAACCACCTTCAAAACAATACACCTCAGAGTTACCTTCAAAAGCTAGAATGTGCGTACAAATTCTGTCTAAGAACCATCTGTCGTGAGAAATAACAACCGCACAACCAGCAAAACTCTCCAAACCTTCTTCTAATGCACGAAGTGTATTGATATCTAAATCATTCGTAGGCTCATCCAGCAAAAGTACGTTTCCTTCTTCTTTCAAAGTCATCGCTAGGTGTAAACGGTTACGTTCTCCTCCAGAAAGCATAGAAACTTTCTTATTTTGTTCTCCGCCACCAAAATTAAATCGTGACAAATAAGCTCTTGAATTAACTTGCTTTCCGCCCATCATAATCAATTCCTGACCGTCAGCGAAATTTTCCCAAATCGATTTATTAGGATCTATGTTTGAGTGCGCTTGATCTACATAAGCAATTTTTACAGTATCTCCTATTGAGAACTCTCCTGAATCTGGCTTTTCTTCACCCATTATCATCTTGAAAATGGTTGATTTACCAGCCCCGTTTGGTCCGATAATCCCAACAATTCCTGCTTGAGGCAATGTGAAATTTAAATTATCATACAGTAATTTATCTCCAAAAGCCTTAGCAACATTTTTGGCTTCAATTACATTCGTCCCTAAACGTGGACCATTTGGAATATAAATTTCCAGATTTTCATCCAATTGTTTTTGGTCTTCGTTCAATAATTTATCGTAGTTCTGCAAACGCGCTTTTTGTTTTGTTTGACGTCCTTTGGCACCTTGACGAACCCAGTCCAACTCGCGTTCTAAGTTTTTTCTGCGTTTCGAAGCTACTTTTTCTTCTAATGCCATACGGCTTGATTTTTGGTCTAACCAAGAAGAATAATTTCCTTTCCAAGGAATACCTTCACCTCTGTCTAATTCCAAAATCCAACCAGCAACATTATCCAAGAAATACCTGTCGTGCGTTACTGCAATTACAGTTCCGGCATATTGTGCTAAATGTTGTTCTAACCAAAGTACACTTTCTGCATCCAAGTGATTCGTAGGCTCATCTAAAAGCAAAACATCAGGTTGTTGCAACAACAAACGACATAAAGCTACACGACGACGCTCACCACCGGATAAATTTTTGATTGGCGTGTCACCTTCCGGAGTACGCAAAGCATCCATGGCGATTTCCAGTTTGGTATCAATTTCCCAAGCTCCCAATGCATCAATTTTATCTTGCAAAAGCGCTTGACGATCCATCAATTGCTCCATTTTATCAGCATTTTCATAGACTTCAGGTAAACCAAAACTATCGTTGATTTTATTAAATTCATCTAAAACTGCCATCGTTTCAGCGACACCTTCTCGTACAATTTCAATAACTGTTTTACTATCATCTAAAATAGGTTCTTGTTCTAAATAACCTACTGTATATCCTGGTGCAAATACTACATCACCTTGGTAGTTTTTATCAACACCTGCAATAATTTTTAATAAGGAAGATTTTCCAGAACCATTTAATCCCAAAATACCAATCTTAGCTCCGTAAAAGAAACTCAAATAGATGTTTTTAAGTACTGGTTTATCTGCTCCTTGATAGGTCTTGCTCAATTTTGACATTGAGAATATCACTTTTTTATCGTCTGCCATTTTTTATAGATTTTCTGATTATTATACTTTTAGATAATTAGTTCTTATCTAATTTTTTCAATTTTAAATTCGTAATTTTTGATTAACTAAAGTCTTCCCTTGAGTGAACTAAACACCCACGCATTAGCTAAAAAGCCAACACCTACTGCTGCGAAGCCCCATCCTGCTACATCATCATACCTAAAAGCACCTAATGCAATAAGCAATAAGCCCATGATTATCATTATCAGAGTGGCCCAACCCAGAATCGTATTTTTATTCATTGACATAATTGTGGAATTTATTTTAATGATCCAATTCCGAAGCCTCGGAACGGGAGTGCAAATATCGGAAATTTTTGCCCTTTAATTAAATATTTTATAAAGCATTTCTCGTAACAAATCAGATTGGGACATCGCATTTGCCCCAACTCCTTTACTTTTGACATCAATATCTCTTAAAGCACCTACAATTTGACTGACCTTTTTCATTGGATAATTTTTCAAAGCCACATCATACTCTTTCAAAAAGAATGGATTTACACCAATAACTGCTGCTACATTCTTGGGATTTTTGTCTTTCAAACCATGGTATTTCAATAATTGAATAAAGAAACTAAAAACCAGACTAGTCGTTACTACTATTGGATTGTCTTTTGGATTTTGCGCAAAATTTTCAGCAATCGTATAGGCTTTTAATTGGTTGCGTTCGCCAAGTGCTTTTCGCAATTCAAAAACATTGAAATCTTTGCTAAACCCTATGTTTTCCTCAATATCCTTTGGAGTTATCGTACTTCCAACTGGCAAAATAATTTGTAATTTTTCGAGTTCATTGTTTATTTTACTCAAATCAGTCCCAAGAAATTCCACCAACATGGCATTTGCTTTAGGCTCAATTAAATATTTTTTGCCTGACAAAACACGTTTGATCCAATCTCCTACTTGGTTCTCATATAGTTTTTTACTTTCGTAAACGACACCGTTTTTCGCTAATAACTTGGTTACTTTTTTGCGTTTATCCAATGTTTTGTATTTATAGCAAAAAACTAATACTGTTGTTGCCATTGGATTATCAGCGTAACTTTCGAGCTTATCTATGGTACGAATTAAATCCTGGGCTTCTTTTACGATGACTACTTGACGTTCTGCCATCATTGGATAGCGTTTGGCTGTCGAAATAATATCTTCTATAGAAACGTCTCTTCCGTATAAAACCGTTTGATTGAAGCCTTTTTCCTCTTCGGATAAGACTTTTTCTTCAATATAATCTGATAGTTTGTCAATATAATAAGGCTCTTCACCCATCAAAAAGTAGATGGGTTTGATGTTGCCGCTTTTTATATCATTTACAATTTTTAAAACCTCGTCCATTCCTTTTTGTTTAAAGTTTGAAGTTTAAAGATTGTTGCTTCGGATGAAACTTTAAACTTTAAATTTTAAACTTATTTAATACTTTTGCTTTATGCAAAAACTAAATTTTCAACTTTATAACTTTCGGTTCAAAAATAGCGAAAATAAAGTCTCCATTTTTGATGAAATCAGGAAAAAATTTATCATTCTTACTCCCGAAGAATGGGTTCGTCAGCATGTAGTTCAGTTTTTATTGGAAGAAAAAAAATATCCAAAATCATTGATTAATGTCGAGAAAGTTTTAAAAGTCAATGGCTTGCGCAAAAGATACGATGTCGTGGTTTTCAATCCTGATGGCTCTATTTTCATCTTAATTGAATGCAAAGCGCCAGAAATCAAAATTGCACAAGCTACTTTCGACCAAATTGCCCGTTATAACATGACGATGAAAGCCCAATTCCTAATGGTAACCAATGGATTGAATCATTACTTTTGCCAAATGGATTTTGAAAACGAGAAATATGCATTTCTAGAGAATCTGCCAAATTATAATAATTAGCTTACTTTAGACTTCTTGAAATTTTAAAATCTATAAAGTCTAAAATCTGAAAATATAAAAACAAAAATGAATATAGCTGTTGTCATACTAAATTGGAATGGAATTTTATTGCTTGAAAAGTTTCTTCCATCTGTAGTTAATTATTCTCCACAAGCTACAATTTATGTTGCTGATAATGCCTCTACAGATGATTCTATTTCCTACATCAAGGTTTTTTTTCCATCAGTACAAATTATAAAAAACGAAAGTAACCTTGGTTTTGCAAGTGGCTACAATGAAGCTTTAAAACATATTGATGCTGAAATATATGCATTAGTAAACTCGGATATCGAAGTGACCGAGAATTGGCTGAAACCTATTCTTGATACTTTCGAGAACGAACCAAAAACTGCTATTATTCAACCCAAAATATTAGATTATAAACGTAAAGAATACTTTGAATATGCTGGTGCTGCTGGTGGATTTATTGACGAATATGGTTATCCTTTTTGTCGGGGTCGTATTTTTGATACTTTAGAAAAAGATAACGGTCAATATGATGATACTCGTGAAATATTTTGGGCATCAGGAGCTTGTTTTTTTATCCGAAGTTCTGTTTATAAAACACTAAATGGTTTTGATGATGATTTTTTTGCGCATCAGGAAGAAATTGATTTGTGTTGGCGTGCCTTTAATAAAGGATATAAAATTAAATACAATTCTGGATCTGTAGTTTATCATGTAGGTGGCGCCACTTTACAGCAAGGCCATCCAATGAAGACCTACTTAAATTTTAGAAACTCTTTATTAATGCTGACCAAAAATCTTCCGAAAGAGCAACTTTACAGGATACTATTAGGCAGAATGCTTTTAGATGGAATTGCAGGAATTCAGTTTTTAACACAAGGAAAGTTCAAGCATTTTTGGGCAATTATGAAAGCACATGGGTCTTTTTATACACTTTTTTCTGATAATTATAAAAAAAGGAATGAATTTCAAGAATCAGCATACTATACCGTCAAAAGTATCGTTTACATATACTTCATCAGAAAATTAAAAGCTTTTAACGATTTATTTGGAATCAAATAAATTTTAAAAGCTAAATTTGTCTTTAACCTTTAATCTAAATTTAAACAATTTATGAAAAGAATCGTAATTGCCTTATCAGTAATGGCCCTTTTAAATTCATGTGTTTCTAAAAAGAAATACACTGAATTAGAAGCTCGAAACAAAGAAACTCAAGATTTACTAAATACAGCTACTGTAAAATTAAACACTTGTTTAGAAGAAAAAGCAGGTCTTGCAGCAACAGCAGCTACTTTAAAAGAGCAAAATCAGGGTTTAATCAGTGTTTCGAAAGACATGACTGTATTGTCAACTAAGGGTGCTCAAAACATTGAAAAAGCTTTAGAATCTATCAAAGAGAAAGATTTAAAAATAAGCAGAATGCAGGATGCTTTAACTAAAAAAGACAGTGTGACACTTGCATTAGTAACTAGTTTAAAAAGTTCAGTAGGAATATCTGATCCGGATATCGAAATAAATGTTGAAAAAGGTGTTGTTTTTATCTCAATTGCTGATAAATTATTATTTAAAAGCGGAAGCTACGAAGTAACAGACAGAGCTAAAATGGTTTTGGCGAAAGTTGCAAAAGTAGTGAATGACAAACCTGATTTTGAATGTATGGTTGAAGGACATACTGATAATGTTCCTTACAATGGTACAGGAGTTTTATTAGACAACTGGGATTTAAGTGTAAAACGTTCTACTTCTATCATTCGTGTATTAACGAATCAATTAGGTGTTAAACCAGAGCAATTAATTGCGGCAGGAAGAAGCTCTTACATTCCTTTAGTAGCAAATGATTCTGCTGAAAACAGATCTCGTAACAGAAGAACTCGTATTGTAGTTTTACCTAAAATTGATCAATTCTACGAAATGATTGAAAAAGAAATGAAAAAACAAAGACCATAATTTTTGTGAAAAATTTTTATTAAAAGAGGTTGTCTAAAAAAGACAACCTCTTTTTTTTTATTGATAAACATGGTTGTGTAATTTCATTTTTATCATTCAATAAAAATCGTGAAGTTATATTATACGCTAGAAAAGAATATTTAAATTTCTTAATTGTAAATATTACTATCCATTAATTTATCTAAAATTATTCGATACATTGGAGTAGGAACATCATGTTTCAAACCTTCTTTAACTACAAACTCGGTTAAGGAATTCACTTCTATTTTATGACCTGCCAACAAATCCCTATGCATAGATGATGTGTTATCTTGTGGTGATTTTTCGAGTTTAATGATTGTTTGAACAATAATATCATTTGGCAACGCTAATCCTTTTGCCAGAGCTACAGCAGTAATTTCATTGAGAAGTGAAATATAAATTGCTTTGTTATCCGGATTATTTAGAATCCCACCAATATTCTCATTCAAATAAGAAGTTACTGAAGCCAAAGCTGAAATAAATATAAATTTTCCCCAAACTGTTTCTTCTATATTTTCAACAAGATAACTTTCGACAGAAGCCTTTTCGAAAATAGATTGCAGTTCCTTTAATGAAGAAATTGAAGTGTTTTTAGACCCAAAAAATAACTTTTCATAATGCCCTATTTTCTTTATCACCCCAGGAGATTCAATCATAGAAACAATATAAACGCATCCTTGCAAAACATTATTTTCAGGAAACAAATTTAGTATGCGTTCTGTTGCATCAACGCCATTATATAAAGGTAAAATTATAGTTTTTGAAGTTATACAGTTTTTTATGGATTCAAAACTAGTTTCAATATCATAGGTTTTTGTGGCACAAATTAAGTAATCCAGTTTACCAATCTTTTCTGCATCATCCGAAAGCAATTTTGGAAAAACAATCATTTCACTTTCATCCAAAATGATTTTCAAACCATTTGCAGCAATGGCTTTTTTAGTTTTGCCACGAGCAATAAAAATAATTTCGATTGCATCTGATTCAGCATAAGCTTTGGCTAATAACCCACCAAAATAACCGCCTACTCCACCCAATCCTAAAATTCCAATTCTTGTTTTCATCGGTATAAAATTTATCTTTTAGTTGACCTTTCTGGCTTAGTTTTTTATCTATTGTTTTTACTAATCCAAACTTGTTGTTATTGGCGATTTTATAACTACTAAGTAAAAAGAAAACCATTAAGAAATTTAGAAAATTAAGCTTTGGAACTTAATGACACTTAATTTCTTAATGGTTTTTTTTTTAGATTTCACAATCTTTATTTTATTAAATATTTTAATAAAAAAAATGCAGACCTATAAGCCGGATTCTGTCTCCAATAAATTAGAGCCTTATCATTTATCTAGATCCCGCATTACTGCGAGACTCAAGCTATCTACCCTTCAACAACGGACGAGAAGCCCTTAAATGCTGATATACTTGATATTTCACCGCATAGAGTTTACCTGGTTTCACTACAGCATTACCTGTACATACTTTCTGTTGCACTTGTCCTAATCTCGTCCGTAAAGACGTGACCGACGGGTGTTACCCGCTATGCTTCCCTTTGGTGTCCGGACTTTCCTCCCTCTTGATTGCTCAAAACGGCGATAAGGCGGTCTGCAGGGCAAATTTACACTATTTAATTCTTTTTTTTCATTTACTATTGCTTACTTTAACAAGCCTTTTACAACCAATTCATAATAAAATAGTTACCTTTAATAAATAACTAAAAAATCTCTATTATGTCAAATATGTATCATTATGCCACCGTTTCTAAAGCCTTAGACGATTTGAATGAGATGGGATTTACCTTTGATTTTAATCTTCATGAAGAAGATATTGTAAAAAATCCAAGCCATTATGAAATTCAACATATTTACCGTTACGAAGGAGACACCAATCCAGATGACGAAGCAACAGTTTATGGCATAAAATCAACTTCGGGTAAAAAAGGTGTGTTTGTAGCTGGATATGCAGCAAATTCAGATAATGGTGCCGCAAGAGTTTTAATCGATCTTAGCATCAAAGGAAGAGACAAGTAAATCCTTTTCTAAAAGAACCTAAATCAATTATTTTTTTAGAAGCTAATTCCAGCTATTCGTTGTAATCTTATCCGCCGAACACCGGCGAATAAGGATTTTAAATACAAACGCAGTTCACTGAACTCCGACAAAATTATAGTGCTGTGAAGTAATCTAGGCTAGGAAATTTGGAGAACAAAAACCATTCTGAAAATTATAAAATCTTTCAATCCTTAAATTTTTGCATCTTTAAATTAAAACCTATATTTGCTTTCGAATAAAATTTCTATGGAACAATTTGTTGTATCGGCCCGTAAATATCGTCCTCAAACATTTAAAGATGTTGTTGGACAAAAAGCCATTACCAATACTTTATTGAATGCCATAGAAAGCAATCACTTAGCGTCAGCATTGTTATTTACAGGACCTCGTGGTGTGGGGAAAACAACTTGCGCCCGTATTTTGGCTCGTAAAATTAATCAGCCAGGATATGATGATCCTAATGAAGATTTTGCCTTTAATGTTTTCGAATTAGATGCTGCTTCTAACAATTCTGTTGATGATATTAGGAATCTTATTGACCAAGTTCGGATTCCACCACAAACGGGACAATACAAAGTCTATATTATAGATGAGGTTCACATGTTATCATCGGCAGCTTTCAATGCTTTTCTGAAAACACTGGAAGAACCGCCAAAACACGCCATTTTTATTTTGGCAACGACCGAAAAACATAAAATTATTCCAACGATACTTTCTCGTTGTCAAATATTTGATTTCAAAAGAATTACCGTAAAAGATGCTAAAGAACATCTTGCCGAAGTAGCCACTAGCCAAGGCGTAGTTTTTGAAGATGACGCTTTGCACATTATAGCTCAAAAAGCGGATGGCGCAATGCGTGATGCGTTGTCTATTTTTGATCGAGTAGTTTCTTTTTGTGGAAAAGATTTAACACGTCAGGCCGTTACAGAGAATTTGAATGTATTGGACTACGAAACGTACATCAATGTAACCGATTTAATCTTGGAAAACAAAATCCCAGATTTATTGATGGCTTTTAACGAAATTCTTGCCAAAGGTTTTGATGCACATCATTTTGTATCGGGATTAGCTTCACATTTTAGGGATTTATTGGTTTCTAAAACACCAGCAACTTTATCTTTATTAGAAGTTGGTGAACAAGCGCAACAAATGTATGGCGTGCAAGCACAAAAATGCAGTCAAGACTTTCTTTTAAAAGGAATCGAGATTGCAAATGATTGTGATTTAAAATACAAACTGAGCCAAAACCAACGACTTCTTGTTGAACTTTGTTTGATGCAACTTGCCTCTATCACTTATGATGGAGAAAAAAAAAAGTTGAGCAATATATAATTCCACCTACTTATTATAGAAAGAATGATTATTCAATAACCGTTCAAACGAAAGTTGAAGATTCAAAAACTGCTATGCCTGTTGGAGAATCAGTTCCATCAAAAGAACCGGAAACTAAAACTGCTGTTCCATCAATTCCAGTTCCCAGTCCCGCAACAAAAAGTAGTATTCCACAATCCGAAGGAATAAAGGTTTCCGCGTTTTCATTAGCCAGTATTCGTGCTAAAAAAGCATTAGAAGAAAGCAATAAAGGAATCGTCAAAGAAGTACTTCATTTGCCAACAGAAGCTTTTTCAGAGACTGAAATGTTGCTGCAGTGGAATAAATATGCGCAACGTTTAGGCGATAAAGGCTATAGAATTATGGAGTCTCTATTGCTTATTAACGATCCAAAATTAAATGGAACCGCCATCACAATTGAATTGCCTAATGAAGGATCAAAATTAGATTTCGAAAAAGAAATACATGGACTTTTAGGACATTTAAAAGGTCATTTACAAAATCATGACCTTACAATTGAGGTTATTGTAAATGAAAGTATAGAGAACAAAAGAAGCTTTAATGACCAAGACCGCTACAACAGATTGTTAGAAATAAATCCAAATATTGAGCTTTTACGAACAACATTTGGATTAGATTTAGACGCATAATCTGTATTAAAATTATATTTTACCGTAATACATTGCTTTTACAATTCCATCCGAAAGACCTATTTTAGGAACATAAATATTTCTTGCTCCACTCCACTTCATCGCATTCAGATAAATTCTTGTCGCAGGGATAATAACATCGGCACGATCCGGATTCAAACCTAATTCAGAAATTCTTTGTTCATAAGTAAGAGAATTCAAAAAAGCATATTGCGAATTCATATAAATGTAGGAAAGTGGTTTTTCTTGCATTTTCCCCGACATTTTAAAGAGCTTATTTATATTTCCTCCAGAACCTATCAGCGTAACATCATCATATTCTTGCGTATTGGTTTTAATCCATTTTTCGATTTCATCCCATACAACATCGCAAACCATATCATTCAATAAACGGACGGTTCCGGCTTTGAACGATCTTGAATTAATCATTTTGCCGTTAGAAAAAAGTGTAAACTCAGTACTTCCTCCACCAACATCAACAAAAAGATAGGTTTGATCTGTTTTTAACAAATGATGTAAATCAGTGGAAGCTATGATAGCAGCTTCTTTTTTCCCATCAATAATTTCTATTTTTATATCTGCTTTTTTCTTAATTAATGCTACAACTTCCTTACCATTATAGGCCTCACGCATCGCTGAGGTAGCAAAAGCCATATAGCGCTCTACTTTATGAACCTTCATCAACAAGTTGAAAGCCTTCATTGCATCACACATTCTTTCAATATTCTCCTCTGAAATTTCTCCAACGGTGAAAGCGTCCTGCCCAAGACGAATGGGTACTCTAACCAGGGAACTTTTATTAAACTGAGGCTCTTTTCCCTCTTGTTCCACAATATTAGCAATTAACAAACGCATGGCATTGGAACCAATATCAATTGCTGCATATTTTTTTATTTTAATCATCTTCGTTTTGATTCGTTTAATTCCTTATTAATTGTTTTGTTAAAGTTCCCCTTTAATCATGAACAAACAATTATACTTTTTCCTCTTCAGTTAATACTGCGTCCAGCTTTTTTTGGTAGTATTTATAGGTCTCTAATTGTGCTCTAAAAATAGGATTATGATTTCTAGGGCGATACTTATTATCTAATTTGTAAGAGTGAAAACGGGCCTTTACATTTCCTTTCCAACCAATATCAAAATTATCAATTAGCTCATTTTTTATTCCCTGATCGTAAATGGGACATGTCACTTCAACTCTTCCATCAAGATTTCTAGTCATGAAATCCGCTGACGAAATATAAACTTCAGTTTGTCCGGCATTTCCAAAAATATAAATTCTAGAATGCTCCAGATAATTATCGACGATACTTATTGCCTCGATGTTATCACTCATTCCGGGAATTCCGGGAATTAAAGAACAAATCCCTCTAACTTCAAGTTGAATTTTTACTCCAGCCCTGCTTGCTTCATATAATTTATCAATCATTGCAAAATCAGATAAACTATTCATTTTTAGTTTTATATGCGTTTTCCTTCCTGCTAGTGCATGCGTAATTTCTCTGTCAATTAACTTAACGAATTTAGTTCTAGTGTAATGTGGTGAAACAATAAGGTGTTTGTATCGATGCACTCTATAATTGATATCAAAAAACTCAAAAATTCTCATGATATCTTTCAAAATTTGCTGATGACTTGTAAACAGAGTGACATCCGTATATACTTTGGCAGTTGATTCATTGAAATTTCCTGTTGAAATAAATCCGTATCTTTTTATTTTCTCATTTTCAATTCTTTCAATAACACAAATTTTACTGTGCACTTTCAGGCCTTTTATACCAAAAATAAGTTCAATACCTTCCAATTGCATTTGCTCTGCATAGGAAATATTGGATGCTTCATCAAAGCGGGCTTGCAATTCGATTTGAACGGTAACTTTTTTTCCATTTTTGGCCGCATTTATTAGCGAACTGATAATTTGAGAATTTTTTGCCAATCGATACAGTGTGATTTTTATCGAAATTACTTTGGGATCTAAAGCCGCTTCACGCAAAAACTTGGTCAAATAGGAAAATGATTGGTACGGCGCATTTAATAAATAATCTTTTTCGCTTATTTTTTCGAGCATACTTCCTTCAAGACTTAATCCCGGAATAGGAAGCGGATCATTTGTTTGATATAATAAATCATATCTTCCAAGGTTTGGGAAATTCATATAATCCCTTCTATTGTGATATCTACCGCCTGGAATGATACTGTCAGTGGAGACAATTTTCATTTTATCCAGAAAAAACTTTAAAGTATCTTCTTCAATTAACTGATCGTAAATAAAACGTACCGGCTCCCCTATTCTTCGGTCTTTTACACTCAATGATATTTTTTCGATCATACTTTTACTTAAATCACTATCGATGTCAAGTTGCGCATCTCTGGTGATTTTTATCATGTGAGCCGAAACGCTTTTGTAATCAAAAATATTAAAAATATTACTAAGATTATGGCGAATAACATCATCCAAAAGAATGATATATTGTTTTTCATTATTGGATGGTAAAACAACAAAACGGTTAATGGTTTTAGGAATTTCGATAACTGCATAACGAACCTCTGAGTTTTTATTCATTACCAATTTAATCGCTAAATAACCTGAAGTATCTTTCAATACGGGGAATTCTGCCAAATCATTTAAGATTATGGTAACTAATTCCGGACTCACTTTTTGAATAAAAAAATCTTTCAGGAAAATTTCTTGTTCAACAGTAATGTCGGTTTCGGTAATGATAAAAATATTTTTAGTTTCCAGTTCGCTTTCGATAATATTCAATATTCGAAGACTTTCAGACTGTTGCTGAATAACGATTTCGGTAATATCCTTGACTAATTGCTGAGCAGATATACCTCCAAGATATTTTTCGCCGGATATGCCTGTTAAGCTTAAACGTCTGATGGCGGCAAATCGTACTCTGAAAAATTCGTCTAAATTGTTCGAAAAAATACCTAAAAAACGTAACCTGTCTAGTAACGGAACGGAATGATCACCAGCTTCTTGAAGCACTCTGGCGTTGAAAGCTAACCAGCTTTTTTCTCTATCAATGTATTTATATTCTAATACTTTATTCATCTTAAATCTTTGGGGAATATTATTTTTTTTATTTTGCCTTTCTTTATTTTTTTCCAATCATCCGTATCAAATTTAAATGACACAAAACCAGATGTAGGAACATTTTCAATGGAAACGTCACCAAATTTATTAACAAAATCTGTAATTGCCGCGTTATGTCCAAAAAGAATAACACTATCAAAATTATTATTACAAGATTTGATTACTTTTTCCAATTTCTTTTCATCAAAAGTATAAAGGTCGTCTTTGTAAATGATACTTTCAATAGGATACGAAATATTCTGAGCAAAAATTAAAGCAGTATCAGTCGCCCTTTTCGCATTACTACTCCAAATTATATATGTTTTAGGAATTGAATTTTTAGCTTCGGTCGCTACCAGATGAGCATCTTTTACACCTTGACAAGTCAAACCGCGATCTTTATCATGCATGGGAACTTCCCAACTTGATTTTGCATGGCGAACCAATATTAAGTTTTTCATAATGATGAATAAAATGGTGAAAAATCAAGAAATAGACAAAAATTTTAGTCCCTAATTTACAAAACAAAAGATAATCATTTAAACTTTTATCATTATTTTGTGAAATTAGGATAGAAAAAAGTAAAATCAATAAATATGAATTATATTAGAAATTTTAAAAAGGAGAAGAATAAAAATAAAGAGATTTTAAACAGAATATAAAACTGCTCAACGTCAACGAGTTTCAAGAAAATGTTATTTGAAATTCAATAGAATTAAAATATAATTTTGGCACTACCCTATAAAAATGGATATTCGATTAATAATTTTTAGTAGAAATTATTTTTAAAAATAAGAAGATAGAACTCAATCAATTATAATATTGAAAACTAGAAGTTACTAACCTATGCATATTATTAAATATTGAAAATAAAAAAAGACTGTCATTGGGGGGTGACAGCCTTCTTTTACTAAAAAACAAAATTAAATTTTTATAAAAATATTAGTATAATATTTTCTCCCGTTAACGGGGTTTTCTCTAATTGAAATCCCGAAGTGGGTGAAATTTCCCTCAATATTTTCTTTATGTCCTGAACTAAGCAACCATGCAGTTAATGCAGCTTGAGAAGTTTTATAATTATATGCAATATTTTCACTTACGCTTTTAGCTCCTAATGCGCTGATAATATTTTGTGAACGATCGCTAAAATTAGCATGATTTACTATATTATTTCCAATCATGAAAAAATCATGTTCTTCAGCTTTATGAGACAAATGATTTATTTTTTTTAATGCATTTAACCCTTTACTTACTCTATATTCGTTTATCAAATTCATCGCTTCTAATTCTGAAGCTGAATAGGAATAAGTTTCAATTATTTCAGATTTAATTTCTTCTGTAGTTGTTTCAGAATCTGATGAACAAGAATTCATCATAAATATTACTAAAGTAAGCAATACTACACGGAGTAAATTTGTTTTCATAATTGTAGTAGTTTAAGTTTAAAGTAGATTGTGGGGCAAACTTCTTTAAGAATTAGATATATGTTTTTAACTCTTATCCAAAAGTATAAATAATATCGTTTAAATACCTAAAATAATCGATGAAATACATACATAATAATTTCTAGTATTTTTTTTCTTACATAATATGAGAATAATAATTTGAATTATTATTAAAAAAGCCTATTTATTAGTATAAAATAATTGTTTAAAGGATTATTTACCAATAATTTATCTCTTAAATATTCGTGTTTTAGAAAATAAATACCTAAAAAATTTGAAAACAGAATTTCTTTTCGCTACCACCATAATAAATAAAATCTAAAAGTTGGTTATGTGAATTATGTGCTTCATTACTTTAAAAAAAGTATACCTTAAGACGAAAATCTGGGCTTGGAATATAAGGTAACCCTTTGCATGTTATTGACGAAAATTTCAATAAAAAAATTTATAAAAACTAAATCACGTAAAAAAATAGAAACAAGAGTTGGATTACCCCATTTTTCGGTTCCTATAGCTGGAGTATTTTCTTTAACAGAGTGCAATTTTTTCTTAATTAAAGCATTCAATATGTGCAGAATATTGAATAATGAAGAAGCATCTTAAGTAGATGTAAAGTTGTAGAAGTTCTTAACCTATAGGACTTGTAAAGGAGTTGCTTGAAAAAAATCCATCCCAATGAATGTGTTTTTTTGTAGGAATTAATCGATTTTCAACCAACCCGTAATGCTCATTCTGGTATTTTGGGTAACTAAAACTTCATGGACTAATTCGTCGCTCTTGAAGAAAATTGTTTTACCATGCGTAGGAGCAATTTTCAAATTTTGGTCTAATTGATGAATGAGTAGCTCGCCACCATCGCTTTCCTGCCAATTGCTATTTAAATAGCTAATCATAGAGTATTTTCGACCAGAATTATTTTTGAATTGATCCAAATGCTTCAGATAAAAATCTCCCGATTCATATAAAGAGTAGTGAAATTCATAACCTGTTATTCCTGCATAACAACTTTGATTTAAATAAACAATAAAGGCTTCTATTTGAATAAAAAATTCATTTTCAAATACATTGTTGTGCTTTTTATCCAACCAATAAATAGAGTCGCTGCGTATAGCACTATCATAAGAAACCTTTTGTGAATTTCCAATTCCAGCATCTTTCAGGAGGCTTTTTTGATTTAGAGTAATCAAGTTTTGTTTTAAATTATTGGCTAAATCAGTACTTAAAAAATGTTCCGATATGCCTACTTTACTCTCAATATATGAGGCAATTAAATCCTCGAACGTATTTTCCATGTCTTTTGAATTGACTGAAAATACCGCCAACGGGGCAAGGTACACTAATCAAATCCGTTAGCGTCTGAATATGTAATAAATAAAAAATTAAAAACTAAATTTATACTTTCTTCAATAAAAACAGTCATTATTGAATTTTGCTCTTGATCTTTCGCACTGAATTCTTGCATAAAAATTCATTTTTTTACTTCCTGATTAAACCTTTTGCAATTTTAGGAGTCCTAAAATCTATTATTTGTAATGAATTGTATTATTTGACAAATAATAGATTTTTATATGTTAATATTTGTATGTACAAACGTTAAATAAAAATTAACAACATCACAATTTCCGTTTCTAAAACCTAAATTTGTTTTAACTAAAATTATTGAAAACTAATCCTACTTTATATTAAACCCATGAAAATTAAATACCTAGTTTATGCCGTGCTAACAATTGGAATCATTGGATTTATCGGTTACAGAATCTCAGAAAACAAAAGTAAAAATGAAGATTCAAAAGACCCAAAAGGAAAAGGCAAATCGATGAGCGTAAACGGAATCGTAGTTGAATATGAAACTTTTGATAATAACTTGTCTCTTTCCGGTTCTATTGAGGCAAATGAACAAGTGGAAATTCGCAGTGAAGTTTCCGGAATTGTAGAAGGTATTTATTTTCAGGAAGGTAGTAATGTGAGTAAAGGTCAAGTACTTTTTAAAGTCAATGATTTAGAGTTAAGAGCTCAATTAAGACAAACTTCAACCAGAGAGGGATTGGCTTCGGAAAACGAAAGAAGAGCCAAATTATTACTGCAAAAAGAAGCCATCAGTCAAGAAGAATATGATTTGGCACGTGCTGATTTAAAATCGGCACAAGCCCAAAGTCAGTTGATAAAAGCACAAATCGCCAAAACATCTGTTAGAGCGCCTTTTTCAGGAAGAATAGGATTGCGTTCTATTTCACCGGGAACCTTCATCACACCAGCCATTTTAGTGGCAAAATTAGTGAACACCGGAAAATTAAAAATTACTTTTTCAATTCCTGAAAAATACGCCAGTCAGGTAAAAACAAATACAACCTTAACGTTTAAAGTCGCTGGTTCTGATGAAAAATATACTGCCAAAGTATACGCAATCGAACCTGAAGTGGCTGTTGCTACCAGAACATTACAAGTTCGTGCGATTGCCGAAAATAAAAGCGGAAAATTATTGCCGGGAACATTTGCAGATGTCGAATTGCCATTGGATATCATAAAAGATGCAATTGTTGTTCCTACTGAAGCCATTATTCCAGTTCAAAACGGTAAAAAAGTTTTCGTTTCCAGTAATGGTCAAGCCAAAGAAGTAATGATAGAAACCGCCACACGAACTGATGCTTCTATACTTGTACTTTCTGGTTTGAAAGCTGGTGATACCGTGATTACAAGCGGTGTTATGTCATTAAAAAATGAAACTCCCGTAAAAGTTCTAATAAAATAATTTTAAAAGTTATAAATTATGAATTATGAGTTTACACATTACTCATAATTTATAACTCATAATTCAAAAAAAATGAGTTTATCCACAACAAGTATTAGAAGACCCGTATTTACCATAGTAATTAATTTAGCCATCGTTTTGTTTGGATTAATTGGCTACACCTTTCTGGGTGTTCGAGAATTTCCTTCGATTGATCCCGCTCAAGTTTCGATTCGTACAAATTATGCAGGTGCAAATGCTGATATCATCGAATCCCAAATTACAGAACCGCTTGAAAAAGCAATCAATTCAATTGACGGAATTAGAAACGTAACTTCCTCCAGTGCGCAAGGAAGCAGTAATATTACAATCGAATTTAATCTGGATAAAAATCTGGAAGATGCTGCCAATGATGTGCGTGATAAAGTATCGCAAGCCGTTAGAAATCTTCCTCAGGATATCGATTCTCCACCAGTGGTTTCCAAAGCGGATGCAAATGGTGATGCCATCATTTCGATGACCGTCCAAAGTGATACGAGAAATGCATTAGAACTGAGTGATTATGCTGAAAATGTGATTTCACAACGTCTGGAGACTATTCCTGGCGTGAGCGGTGTTCAAATTTGGGGACAAAAAAGATACGCGATGCGTTTGTGGATTGATCCGGTTAAACTGGCTTCTTATGGATGTACCGTATCGGAAGTGAGAGATGCATTGAACAAACAAAATGTAGAATTGCCTTCGGGAAAACTAACTGGTGACAACACCGAATTGACGGTAAAAACAGTTGGAAACCTTTCTACTGCTGAAGAATTTAACAATATCATTATCCGTACTGAAGGTGAAAAAGTAGTACGTTTCAGCGATGTAGGATTAGCGAGCCTTGGACCAGAAAACACAGAAACCAAAATGACACAATCTGGAACGCCATTAGTTGGTGTCGCCATTGTGCCACTTCCAGGAGCTAATTATTTAGATATCTCTACTGCTTTTTATAAGGAATTCGAAAAACTAAAAAAGGATTTACCCAAAGATATTAAACTGAATATCGCCATTGACAATACTATTTTTGTAAAAAAATCAGTTATTGAAGTAGCGGAAACATTAGGGATTTCAATTGTTCTGGTAATCTTGATTATCTATTTATTCTTCCGGGATTGGGCGATTGCTTTTAGACCGTTGATTGATATTCCTGTTTCGTTAATCGCTACGTTCTTTATCATGTGGCTTTTTGGTTTTTCTATAAACGTATTGACTTTGTTGGCAATTGTTCTGGCAACGGGACTTGTGGTCGATGATGGAATTGTGGTCACCGAGAATATTTTCAAAAAAGTAGAAGAAGGCATGACGCCTATCGAGGCAGCCATCAAAGGATCTAACGAAATATTCTTTGCGGTAATTTCGATTTCTATCACTTTGGCAGCGGTATTTCTTCCGGTAATTTTTCTCGAAGGATTTGTTGGGCGACTGTTTAGGGAATTTGGCGTCGTCATTGGCGCAGCTGTACTGATTTCGGCATTTGTATCGTTGACTTTAACCCCAATGTTGAACGCTTATTTAATGAAAGGCGGCGAACAAAAAAAATCAAAATTCTACATTCGAACGGAACCTTACTTTCAACAACTAAATAGTGGTTATGCTAGTGCATTAAGTCGTTTTATGAAGAAAAAATGGTTGAGTTTCCCTATCTTAATTGCTTGTTTTGGATTAATTTATTTGTTTTTCAACCTTTTGCAAAAAGAAACGGCACCTTATGATGACCGAAGTGGTTTTGTTTTAAGAATGACAACACCTGAAGGTTCCTCCTATGAATATACGGATCGCTTTATGCAGGAAGTTTCAAAGTTAGTTGATGACTCGATTCCGGGAAAAAAAGTTGCCTTAGTAATTACATCTCCTGGTTTTGGATCTTCATCAGTAAATAGTGGTTTTATTCGGGTATCATTGGTCCAACCAAATGAAAGAACCGATTCTCAAAAAGAAATTGCAGAAAAATTAACCAAATGGACGAAGCAATATCCGGATGCAAAAACATCCGTAATTGAGCAACCAACTATCGCCGTAAACCGACGCGGTGGATTGCCGATTCAATACATTATTCAAGCACCAAACTTTAAAAAACTGGAAGAAAAAATTCCTGTTTTCATGGATGAAGTTGCTAAAAACCCAACTTTTGCAGTTAGCGATGTGAATTTAAAATTCAACAAACCAGAAGTCAATGTCACTATTGACAGAGAAAAAGCGGAGAGTTTAGGAATCTCAGTGATTGATATTGCGCAAACGTTACAACTTTCATTGAGTGGACAACGTTTTGGTTATTTCATGAGAAATGGAAAACAATATCAGGTTATTGGGCAATTTGACCAAAAAGACCGTTCAAAACCACTGGATTTAACCTCTATGTTTGTTAAAAATAATATGGGACAATTGATTCAAATGGACAACGTGGTGACCATTGAAGAAAAAAGTAATCCGCCACAATTGTACCACAACAATCGCTATATGGCGGCAACTGTTTCTGCCGGTCTTGCTCCGGGCAAAAGTATCAGCGATGGAATTGATGCGATGAACGAAATAAAAGCCAAAGTTCTTGACGATACGTTTACCACTGATTTAGGTGGAGAATCAAGGGATTTTGTCGAAAGTAGTTCAAACACTGCTTTTGCATTTGGCTTGGCTTTACTGTTGATATTTTTGATTTTGGCGGCACAATTTGAAAGTTTTATTGATCCTTTCATTATTATTCTAACCGTACCCATGGCAGTTGCAGGAGCTTTATTCTCCTTATGGTTGTTTGACCAGACGTGGAATATTTTCAGCCAAATTGGAACTGTAATGCTTATTGGTTTGGTAACCAAAAACGGAATCTTGATTGTCGAGTTTGCGAATCAGCTGCGGGAACAAGGCAAACCAAAATTAGAAGCCATATTAGAAGCTTCGGAAGCACGATTACGCCCAATTTTAATGACGAGTTTGGCGATTTCATTAGGTGCACTACCGATTGCACTGTCTCTTGGAGCGGCTTCAACGAGTAGAATTGGCATGGGAGTTGTAATTGTAGGAGGAACTATTTTCTCATTGGTATTAACATTATTTGTTATTCCGGCAATGTATCTAATGTGGTCCAAAGCCAGAAAACACTATCCTGAATTTGATCATATTGAAGAATATGAAAAAGATTTCAACTAATTTTAATGGAACGCTGATGATTTGGGTTAAAAATATTCATTTGAATAAATAGTGATTCGAGTCAAAAAAAATATAATTATGACACATACTAAAATACTTTTTCAAAGCTTTATACTAATCTTGTTCTGCGCTGCAACAGCTAGTGCGCAGGAAGTGCTGACGTTAGAAAGCGCTGTTAAAATAGCTTTGGAAAACAATTACGAAATAAAGATTGCCACCAATAATTTGACCATTCAAAAAACAAATGTTGCTATCGGAAACGCTGGAATGTTGCCTACTGTTACTGCTAATATACTTGATAATAACAGTATTCAAAACAGTTCACAAACGCGTCAGGACGGAACTGAAACAAAATTAGACAATGCCAAAAACAACAGTTTAACCTATGGCGTTGGACTGGATTGGACCATTTTTGATGGAATGCGGATGTTTGCACGAATGGATCAGTTGAAAGAGTTGCAAAAACTGGGTGAAGCACAATTAAAACTGACATTGATAACAAGAATCAGTGACGTGAATGCTGCTTATTATGATTTGGTTCAGCAACAACAACAATTAGCGGCACTAGACACGACAATCGTTATTTCAAACCAGCGATTGACATTGGCACAAAACAGATTCACGATTGGAAAAGCTTCAAAATTAGAAGTTTTGAATGCCCAAGTGGATTTGAATACGGATCAGGTCGCATTATTAAGACAAAAAGAATTGTATGCCAACAGTAAAATTTTATTAAATCAACTGTTGGCCAGAGATGTTGCCACAGATTTCAAAGTTATTGAAGTTCTGAAAGTAGATTCCTTACTTTTACTACCAGAATTAAGAGCTTTAGCGGAAAAACAAAATCCACAATTAGAAACTCAAATTATTAATAAGAGAGTAGCCGAATTAGAATTAAAGCAAATTAAAGCTGGACGTTACCCTACTGTTCGCGTAAATAGCGCCTATAATTTTTCAGAAAGTCAATCCAGCCTTGGGTTCGTGGCACAATCGCAATCAAGAGGCTTGAACTATGGTTTTAGTGCTTCACTTAATATATTTGATGGTTTTGCACAAAATAGAAATGAGAAAATCGCCAAGATTCAAATTGAAAATTCGAAGTTAAATATAGATCAGCAAAATTTGGTTTTAAACTCGCAGCTGGCGACTTCTTATCAGACTTATTTAACCAATTTAGAATTGATTGCTTTAGAAGAAAATAATGAATTGATTGCCAAACAAAATTTGAACATAACTTTAGACAAATTTCGCATTGGAACGATAACTACTTTAGAATTCAGAACAGCGCAATTGAATTATGTAAACGCCAAAGTACGTTACAGCAATGCTCAATTTCAAGGAAAACTATCTGAAATTGCACTACGTGAATTAGCTGGAAATCTTATTTTTTAATTTACTTTTGTTAAAAAAAGCAGCTTAAATGATTTCATACAATACAAAAGACTGGATTACTTTTATCTTTAGATTACAGAAATCGGACACTTTTAGAACATTATTGCCAATAATGTTTGCCATCGCAGTTTATTCTGGGATAATAGGATATCTAGAAGTAGAATACTGGAAGTTGACTGATAAAAGTTACGTAAAAAACATTACTCTCATGCACGGGATGCTTGGTTTCGTGATTTCTTTACTATTGGTTTTCAGAACTAATACTGCTTACGATCGTTGGTGGGAAGGACGAAAAATGTGGGGCGCTTTAGTAAACAATAGTCGTAATTTTGCCATTAAACTCTCCGTGATTTTAACAGATGAAAAAGATTTAGCATATTTCAGAAACCTAATTCCCAGTTATGCTTCTATTTTAAACAAACATTTAAAAGATGACGAAACTAGTAAACAATTGTTTGACGATGTAGATTTAGAAATTGATCATCACAAACACAAGCCGAATCAGGTTGCGAAAATGTTGTTTCAAAAGATTAATGACTTATACGATTCCAAAAAAATAACGGGTGATCAACTGATAATTTTAAACGAAGAAGTAAAATCCTTTACTGATATTTGCGGTGCATGCGAACGAATTAAAAACACCCCTATTCCTTACTCTTACAGCGCTTTTTTAAAGAAATTCATATTTTTTTATGTACTTACACTTCCTTTTGGATATGCTATTAGTTTAGGGTATTTTGTCATTCCTGTAGTAGTATTTATTTTTTATGTTTTGGCTAGTTTAGAGTTAATCGCTGAGGAAATTGAAGATCCTTTTGGTACGGATGCTAATGATTTACCTACACATAAAATTGCTGAGAACATAAAAAAACATGTAGAAGAGTTACTTTAATTTTTGTTAAACCGTGTTCTGATTCTAATTATTTTTTATTAAATTTAGACTTTGTCTTTTTTTAAAGTTTAAAATATATGAATAGTAACCGGGCTCTTATAAATCCACCTCTTTTATCCAACGAGAAATCATTAAAAACATTAGTCGAAAATAGAACAGTGTACTCCCTAAACCATTGTGAGCTGAATCTTTTTGAAACCTATGAATCTACGGCATTAGTTCCTTTGAAATTTAATGATTTTGTGGTGACCAGCATGTTACGAGGTAAAAAAGTAATGCATCTTTTTGACGATCCTGGTTTTGTTTATTTACCGGGAGAAACCGTTGTGATTCCTTCGAATGTGGAAATGAAAATAGATTTTCCGGAAGCTTCAAAAAATAATCCTACGCAGTGTTTGGCTTTGGCGATAGACCAAACTAAAATTACAGATACTTTGCAGTTTTTGAACGAACGGTATCCAAAAGAAGGAAAAAACCAATTCTGGCAATTGGATTACCAAAATTATTTTTTTTATAATAATGTGGAATTAGCAACAACCATTAATAAATTGATCAAAGAATGCATGAGCACCTCTATTACAAAAGATGCTTTGGCCGATTTGACTTTACAGGAATTACTGATTCGGATAATTCAAACTCAAACCGCAAAAGCAATAGATGATGGTTTATTTGCCGACCCAAGAAACCCCATTACACAAGTGGTAGAATTTATCCGCTTGAATTTAAAGGAAAATATCAGCATGAAAAATCTAAGCGAAAAAGCCTGTATGAGCTCTACTTCGTTCTATAGACTTTTCAAAAGAGAATTAGGTATGAGTCCTATCGAATTTGTGATTGGTGAGAAAATAAGATGCGCCAAACAGTTACTCAAAAATCCTACAATACAAATTAATGAAGTTTGCTACTTATCCGGATTTGAAGATTCCAATTACTTTATTCGTTTGTTTAAAAAACATGAAGGAATTACTCCAAAACAATACCAATTATTGTACGTAATCAATTAGATTTATTCAATATACGTTACTGGTTCAAGCGATAATTCTTCTTCAGGTGTAAAAATTCTATATTCGATTCGGAATGTTTTTTTCAAAGGTGTTTCTAAAGAAAATCCTCCAACCCCAAACGCATCAATAACATCCAAAGTAAAATGAGCGTGTTTCCAATATTCGAATAAATCCTTGTCTACCCAGAACTCCGTATTTTCTATTGTACCTATACAAACATCACCCAATCTTTGGTAGAAACCTCCTTTTTCAAAACATTGTGGTTGTGTTCCTTCGCAACACCCTCCAGCTTGATAAAACATTAAATCACCATGTTTCTCCTGCAATATTTTGATTAATTCTATTGCTTTTTCTGTTGCATCAATTCTTTTTATCATAGTGTGTGATTTAAAAATACAACCACAATTATTGAAAATTATGGCTGTATACTTTTATTAAATTAATAACGGATTTATTCTATCCGTTAATATCAATCAAAATTTTAACTTGAGATGGATTCGAAACCAGGACTTCAAATCCTTCCGTTACAATATCATCTAAAGTAATTCTTTTTGTTACTAATTTTTCAACCGGCATACGGCCAAGGTTAATCAATTTTATTACTTGAGGAAATATATTTCTGTAGGCAATAATCCCTTTGATTGTGATTTCGCGAACAACCTGATCAAAAGCATCGAGTGTTACCGGTTTTCCAAATAAGGCCACTAAAACAGCTGTTCCACCATTTTTTAAACTGGCAATTCCTCCATCAAATGAGGCTTGAACACCAGCAGCATCAAGAAAAATATCAACACCACCAGAAGTCAACTCTTTAATTTGTTGCGGAATATTTTCACTTTTACCATTGATGATAGTTGTTGCTCCAATTTCTTTGGCTTTTTCCAAACGTTTTTCAGCAATATCAACAACAATTATTTCTGCAGCTCCGGCAGCAATAGCAGCCTGAACACACAAAAGTCCAATTGGTCCAGCACCATAAATCAAACAAGATTGTCCCATTTTTAAACCACTTTGCAAAACAGCATAAACGGCAACTGCAGCAGGTTCTACCAAAGCACCTTGTTCAAAACTCATTGAATCCGGTATTTTGTGGACCATATAATCTTCGACAACCGTATATTTTGCAAAACCACCATTAGATGTTAACCCAACAAAACCAAGTGGTTCTGACAGATTATACTCTCCGTTGGTAATAAATGGACTATCTGGATTTTTGAAAAGCGGTTCAACTACCACTCGATCTCCTATTTTTAGATGCTTCACCTGTTCCCCAAGTTCACAAATAATTCCGGCAAATTCGTGTCCTAAAGTAGTTGTGCCTTGATGACCGTTTAAAGGATACGGTTTTTCAACTGGAATCAACATGGGACCATGTGTGTATTCGTGAAGATCTGAACCACAAATTCCTGCAAATTGAACTTCAATTTTAACTTGGTTTGAACCTGTTGTTGGGATTTCTGTTTCTTCTACTCTAATATCTTTTGCAGCATGCCAGCGGGCAGCTTTCATTGTTTTTGGTAACATAATATTTTGATTTATAAAAAAAGGTAAGCTTTAAAACTTACCTTTTTTTAATTTTTATTTCATCTCTAAAAGAAACCTAATCTCTTTTTATCATAAGAAATCAGCATATTTTTTGTCTGGCGATAATGACCTAGCATCATTTTATGATTTTCACGACCAATTCCAGATTGTTTGTACCCTCCAAAAGGTGCTCCTGCAGGATAAGAATGGTATTGATTAATCCAAACACGACCTGACTGAATCGCTCTTGGTACCTGATAAATTTCGTGTGCGTCACGTGTCCAAAGTCCAGCTCCTAAACCATACATCGTATCATTTGCAATAGCTATCGCTTCTTCAGTGGTTTTGAAAGTAGTTACCGCTAAAACGGGTCCGAAAATTTCTTCCTGAAAAATACGCATTTTGTTGTGCCCTTTGAAAAGTGTCGGTTTGATATAATATCCTTCCGCTAAATTCCCTTCCAGATGATTTTCTTCACCACCCGTTAGAACTTCTGCACCTTCTTCTTTTCCTAATTTTATATACGATAGAATTTTCTCTTTTTGAACCAAAGAAGTTTGAGCTCCCATCATTGTTGTTCTGTCCAATGGATTTCCCATTTTTATCGCTTCCGTTCTTTCAATTACTCGGGCAATAAATTTATCGTAAATATCCTCATGAACCAATAATCGAGAAGGACAGGTACAAATTTCACCTTGGTTTAAAGCAAACATTACCGCACCTTCAATCGCTTTATCGAAGAAATCATCATCCGCATCACCTACTGATTTCATGAAAATATTTGGAGATTTTCCACCTAATTCTAAGGTTACTGGAATAATATTTTCGGTAGCATATTGCATTACTAAACGACCTGTTGGCGTAGAACCGGTAAAAGCTGCTTTTGACACTTTTTTGTTCGTTACCAAAGCTCTTCCAAGTTCAGCACCAAAACCGTTAACAATATTTATAACTCCCGGAGGAAGGATATCGCCAATTAATTCCATTAAAACTAAAATAGAAATTGGCGTACTTTCTGCTGGTTTTAAAACTACAGTGTTTCCAGCTGCTAATGCCGGAGCAAGTTTCCAAACAGCCATTAAAATTGGGAAATTCCAAGGAATAATTTGAGCAATTACTCCTAAAGGCTCGCTTAAAGCGATAGAAACCGTTTGCGAATCTAACTCGGTAATAGAGCTTTCCTCAGCACGAATAACTCCAGCAAAGTAGCGGAAGTGATCAATTGCTAAAGGCATATCTGCCGCTAATGTCTCCCGAATTGCTTTTCCGTTATCAATCGTCTCAACAGTTGCAAGGTATTCCAAGTTATCTTCAATAACCTGAGCAATTTTATTCAATAAGTTACTACGTTCCGTTACAGATGTTTTTCCCCATGTCTGAAATGCTTCATGTGCTTTATCAACAGCCAGCTCTAGATCTTCTTTACTTGAATGCGCCGCTTGTGTAAATACTTTTCCATCAATAGGAGAAACTACATCAAAATAGTTACCATTTACTGGTGCAACAAATTTTCCACCTATATAATTATCATATTTAGCCTTAAATTCAGGTCTTTGTACTACGTTATCCATATCGTTAAATTTTTATTTTTCTCAAATTTAGTTTGCTAATTCTTCTTTTCATAGCACAATTCATTCAACTAATAGCATTAAATTTTCATATGTATTTTTTTAACCTAATTTTATTGTTTAATTCACATTTAATTATGGCTTACAATGCAATATTAACATTTAATTCCAGTAGTAATTAGCCCAAATCTGACACAAAAAAACCAAAAAAATTGTTTCTTACTCCAATAAGCAATCCTTATATTTGCAGTCTCATTAAAATTAACAGATGAAAATATCTTACAACTGGTTAAAACAATTCATTAAAATAGACTGGAAATCCGAAGAAACCGCAGCATTACTAACCGATTTAGGTCTGGAAGTAGAGATTGTTGAAAAATACCAATCGGTAAAAGGCGGATTAGAAGGCATTGTTGTGGGACATGTACTTACTTGTATTCAACACCCGGATGCTGACAGACTAAAAATAACTACCGTTGATTTAGGAAATGGTGTTCCTGTTCAAATTGTATGTGGTGCCAGTAATGTTGCTGCAGGACAAAAAGTTCCGGTTGCTACTATTGGAACGACACTATATGATAAAGAAGGAGTCTCTTTTTCAATTAAGAAAGGAAAAATTCGCGGACAGGAAAGTCACGGAATGATTTGCGCTGAAGACGAATTAGGTCTTGGTGAAAGTCATGACGGAATTATGATATTGGATGATGCCTTATTACCTGGAACTCCAGCGGCAACAGTTTTCAAAATTGAAAATGACGAGGTTTTCGAAATTGGACTAACACCCAATCGTGCTGATGCAATGAGCCATTTAGGAACTGCTCGTGATTTAAGAGCCGGAATGCTGCAAAGTGGTGTCAACGTAGAATTGATTACACCATCCGTAAGTAATTTTAGAGTCGACAAAAGAACTCTAAAAATTGACATTGATGTAAAAGAACCTAAACTTGCCCCAAGATATTGCGGGGTGACAATTTCTGGTATTGAGGTTAAACCTTCTCCAGCTTGGTTACAAAACAGATTGAAAGCCATTGGATTAAATCCAAAAAATAATATTGTTGATGTCACTAATTATGTTTTACATGAATTAGGGCAACCACTTCACGCTTTTGATGCTTCAAAAATTAATGGGAAAATTGTAGTTCAAACTCTTCCTGCAGGAACCAAATTTACTACTCTTGATGATGTGGAAAGAACATTACATGAAGAAGATTTAATGATTTGTGACGAAAAAGGACCTTTATGTATTGCCGGAGTTTTTGGCGGGAAAAAATCAGGCGTTTCTGAAAGCACCAACTCTATATTTATAGAAAGTGCTTATTTCAATCCAATAAGTATTCGTAAAACGGCCAAAAGACATCAATTAAATACAGATGCTTCTTTCCGTTTTGAAAGAGGAATTGACCCAACTATTACAGAATATGCATTGAAACGTGCTGCTTTATTGATTCAAGAAGTAGCTGGAGGCGAAATAACATCTGATGTTATGAATATGTATCCTAAGAAAATTGAAGATTTTTCTGTTTTCTTAAACTTTAGTAAAGTCGCAAAAATTATTGGTCAGGAAATTCCAAAAGATACCATTAAGAAAATATTAGTTTCTTTAGATATTAAAGTGAATAGCGTTTCAGATGCAGGATTGGGATTGACTATTCCATCTTACCGTGTGGATGTACAAAGAGAAATTGATGTAATCGAGGAAATATTAAGAGTATACGGATACAACAACATTAATTTTTCTAAAAAGTTAAATGCCACGGTTTCGAATTCACCTAGAAACGAAGATTACAAAATTCAAAATACGATTGCCACTCAATTGAATTCTCAGGGTTTTCATGAAATGATGGCAAATTCATTGACTACGGCTACTTATGCTACACTTTCGGACGAATTGAATGTTGCACACAATGTGACGATGCTTAATCCGCTAAGTGCTGATTTATCCACAATGCGTCAATCTTTGTTATTTTCAGGATTGGAAGCTGTATCTTATAACATCAATCGTAAGAATGCCGATTTAAAATTATTCGAATTTGGTAAAACCTATCATAATTACCTTGCTGGTTACGAAGAGAAAAAACATTTGAGTTTATTCCTTACTGGTAATAGAAATCAAGAAAACTGGACCTCTGCGCAGAGGCCATCTGATTTCTTTCTGTTCAAAGGATATATTTTAGGGATACTTTCAAGATTAGGTTTAGATAAAGCACAAAATAATCCCGTCACTTCGGATGTTTTTTCTGAAGGATTAGCTATTTCGATTGGCAATGAAACCATTTTAGAGTTTGGAATTGTAAAAAAATCGATTCTAAAACATTTTGGAATCAAACAAGAAGTTTTTTATGCTGATTTTGATTGGGATACAATTCTAAAGAAAATCTCCACAAAAATCAAATATGTTGAAATTCCTAAATATCCTGAAGTTCGTAGGGATTTGGCGTTATTAATTGATAAAAATATAACGTATGACAGTATTTACAACATTGCTCGTCAAACTGAGAAAGCACTTTTAAAAGATATTAATTTATTTGATGTTTATGAAGGAGAAAATCTTCCTGAAGGTAAAAAATCATACGCTTTAAGCTTTACCATTCAAGACAGTTCTAAAACACTGACGGATGTTCAAATTGACAAAATTATGAGCAAACTGCAAAAGAATTTTGAAACTGAACTTGGAGCAAGTTTAAGATAATTTCTTTTTTTTTATAATATATAAAATCCCGATTCTAAAATTAGAATCGGGATTTTGTTTTTATATATTTTTAATTACAAATTCGCTACGTCTGTTTAACTCATGTTGCTCTTCAGTACAAGAGTCCTCAGGAATACATTTTATGTTTTGGACCGTCTCTCCATATCCTTTAGCAAGAATTCGTTTGGAAGGGATTCCTTGTTCCAGAAAATAAGTTCTTGTTGCTTGCGCTCTTCTGGATGACAAATTCATATTAAACGTGTTGTTACCTCTGCTATCTGTATGCGAACCAATTTCAACAACCATTTCAGGATATTTTTTCATTAATTCAACAACTCTGTTCAAAATAGGTTTTGAATCCTTTCTGATATACCACAAATTATAGTCAAAATAGATCGGATCTGTTTTAATGATTAATCTATTTTTTTCTTGAACTACATCTTTTTCATTCGCTACAATTGCTTCTATTTTTTCTTTCTTCTTAGCTTCGGCTAAATCTTTATCATTTTTGGCTGCTATTACAAGATCTTTTTTGTTTTGCTCCTGCGCTAAAATTGCTTCTTTTTTCTTCAAGGCTAAGGTAGCTAATTCTGTTTTATTCTGTTCATCAAGAATCAATTGCGCTGCTCTTGCTATTTCTTCTATGGATTTTAATTCCATTGAGGCATCATTCCTCTTATTTCTTTCTTTGCTACGAGCAACTATTTTGAAACTGTTGGTATAATTTTCTTTGGATGCATTTACTTTAAATTCTGTTTCACAAGAAACTGTAAAATTAAATGCACCGTCTGCAGATGTTACAATTCTTTGCAATTCTATTGCATCAGAATTTTGTAAAACAACTACAGTATTCTCTAATGGTAATTTTGTATCTACATCTGAAATTATACCGGAAATAAATTGCTTACAATCCTCTATTAGTAATTTCTTTACCTCTTTTAAAGAATAAATATCATCACTACCCTTTCCTCCTAATCGATTGGATGAAAAATAACCTTCATTATACTCTGAATCTATGTAAAAAGCAAAATCATCATATCCAGAATTCAGAGGCAAACCTACGTTTTCAGCTTTTAAGAATACGTTATTTTGCAACTGCGAAACAAAAACATCCAACGATCCATAACCTTCATGTCCATTTGACGAAAAATATAATCTATTGTCTTTTGAAATAAAAGGAAATTGTTCTTTTTTGGAAGTATTAATTAGATTACCTAAATTTTGGGGAGTACCATATGCATCACCACTTATTGATACTGAAAAAATGTCAAAAGATCCTAGTGATCCTGGCATGTCGGATGCAAAGTATAAAGTTTTCTCATCAGTACTCAATGCTGGATGTTCTGTAGAATAATTTTCACTATTGAATGGTAACGAAACTATATTTGTCCATTTATCATTAACATATTGAGCCTTAAAAATTTGAAGGTTTGAAACTTTGTCTTTATTCTTACCTCTTCTTCCTTTTTTATAATTATTTCTAGTGAAATAGATTGTCTTTCCATCTTTGGTGAATACAGCGTTAGATTCGTGCATGGAAGTATTTATTTCTTTAGAAAAATAATTTACAATTGAATCACTGGAATTTATATTTTTCAAAGGAATTGAAATTAAATTCAAATACGTTTCACCATTCCATTTATACATTTTATCAAATAAACCTGCTTTCTTTTTTACTCCCGAAAACACTAAATTGCCTCTCTCTGAGACTGCTCCAAACTCAGAATTTGGTGTATTTATCCCTAAATTTTTTATTTCGAATCGATCACCAATAGCAGAAACATTTTCTAGGTTGACTAGCTCTTTTTCAAAGTCAATCAAAAATTTTTGATCCGTTAATGAAGAAAAATAGTTTCTCATAACTGAATTTGCAGCTTTATAATTTCCAGTAGCTTTTAAAGTTTGGGAATATTTAAAATAATACCCTTCTTCTAGATCTTTATTATAATTATTTATCAATAGTTTGTAATAGCGCTGTGCATTTGCAAAATCACTCGTGAAATAATAACTATCAGCGAGGTTCTTAACTACCGTTACTGAACTGTTTTCTCGAATAATGGATTCATACAAGGGAATAGCTTCATTATAAAAAGTTCTATCAAAAAAACGATTGGCTCTTTTTAAATCTTGTTCTTGGGCGTTTATTAATTGTATTGAAAATACGATTAAAATCAGTACTATTTTTTTCATATTTTATATGTTAGAAAAATCTTGGCGACTTATCATATCCTTTACTAGATAAATCCAAATTAAACAATACAAAAATTTCATGTGTTCCAGAATTGAATTGCCCCAGATTAGACGTATTGTAATCATAGGCATATCCAACTCTGATGTTAGGCGTTGCTTTTACATTCATCATACCACTTACGGAATCTCCAAATCGATATGCAGCTCCAAATTCAAATTGGTCATTGTATAGAACGTTAGCAGAAATGTCTAGCGAAATTGGTGCACCTTTAACATATTTTGACATAAAAGATGGTTTAAATTTGAATGAATGAGAGATATCAAAAACATAACCACCAGTTAGAAATACATGAATATTTTCTGAGCCAAAAGAGTTAATTCCTGAACGTTCCTCAATGTGTTTTGTAGCAAGCAAATTAGGTGCTGATAAACCTACATAGTACTCTTCCGTGAAGTAAAATGCTCCGATACCAATATTTGGCATGACATCATTAATATTTTCAGAAAATGCTAAATCTGTTGAAGCATTGCCACTTTCAAAAACAAACCCATTAAAATTAGTTGCTAAGGATGTTAAACCCGCTTTTAATCCTAGAGATAATTTATGATTATTATTGAATTCTAACAAATAAGCAAAATCTGCAAAAAAGTTATTCTCTTTTTTAGCACCGTCTCCAATATCATCCGAAATTAATGAGAAACCAACTTCAACTTTTTTATTTACTGGCATATGGGCAAAAAGAGTCAATGTTTTTGGGGCGCCAACAGCTCCTACCCATTGCGTTCTATATAGAGCTCCAAGATTTAAAGTGGATTCAACTCCTGTGGCATACGCAGGATTTAGCACATTCATATTGAACATATATTGTGTGTATTGTGGATCCTGTTGTGCTGATGCTTTAATTATGATTAAGAAAAAACTTAAAAATAGTAGTGTTTTTTTCATTTGAAATTTGTTTTTAACTTGTAAAGAACCATTAACGATTTAAATAAAGTCGTCCTTGTTTTGGTGAAGTGTTACCTTTATTAAAATTAATAACATAAAAATAAACTCCATTTGGTGCTTTTCCATTGATGTCAGTACTAGAATCCGATGCTGTTCCGTCCCAATCCGGTTTATTTTTATTTACGGTGTACATCAAATTTCCATATCGATTGAAAATTTCCAATGTATAATTCGGATATAAAAAATCAATGTCCGGAATGCTAAATGTTTCATTTACGCCATCCCCATTTGGTGAAAATCCATCAGGTATAAAGAAATCAGCCGTAACATCACAATTTGTAAGGGATACAGTAACTTGTAATGGATTTGTTGAAAAACAATTATTAGCAGTCGTAGAATCAAATCCGTAATAGATACGGTTATCTTGAAGCAATGTAGTGGCAGGCAATAGATTTCCACTTACTGCACCATCAAACCAAACTAAAGTACCGTTACTAGTAACATTATCAGATAAATTTTGAATTGTAGGATTATCTAATCCACAAAAGTTTTCACCATCTTGATTTAAAATTGGTGTTGATAATTCATTTATTACAATTGCTACCATTTCAAGTCCGGATTCACATCCTGTTACAGAATTTATTTCTTTTACATAATAATTACCTGTTACCAAAAGTGCGCTACTATTTAGAGCAGTCGTACTTGTCAATGAATTATACCATCGGTATTGCGAACCATTTGGAATTAAGTTGGCAACAGTAGCATTTTCAACTTTACAAAATTCCTGATTCGTAACTGTTGGATTGTTTGGTATTACATTTATTAAAAAGCTCTTAGAATTTGGATTTATTATTGCTGAGCAACCATTATTTACATTAGTAAGGTCAGTAATCGTAAATGAAGTATTACCTGTGTTAGGAAGATTAGTTACCGGCATTACAAAACTAGCTTTTCCAGAATTCACTGCTAAGGTTACTATTTGCGAAGCACTGTTATTAGCACCTGATAGAGTATAGCTTAAAAAAATAGATGTTAAATTCCCTAATCCTGAGAGTTCCACAGTGACAGGTTGATTTTGGCAAACATCTTTAATAGTAACTACTAAATTGGTTACATCTGGCAATGCTTTAACAACAAAATCTTTAGACAAGGTTGCAATATTGGTGCAGCCGGTAGTGAGGTTTCTGATATTTGTAATTGCAATTGTTGTAGTACCAATATTTGGAATTAAACCTACTGGTATAAAAAATGAAGTAAGTCCACCGGTAACGTTGATAACAGTCGATTGTGCCGTGGCTATATTACTTCCAGATAAATTATAAACAATAGTATAACTTCCGTCAGTAAGATTGGAGGTCCCCGAAAATTCTACTACGGCTTCAGAAGTTTGACAAACTGGAGCAATAGTAAGTGTAGCGTTATTGATTTTAGGAATTGGGTTAATTTTAATCACTCCCGAAATTAAAGGAATTATATTATTACAAATATTAAGTGATGTGCCACTGACAATATTTGTAACCGTGATAGTATAATTTCCGGGAACAGAAAAATTATTAGAAGCAATTGGAAAAGTCAAAACATTATTTGAAAAGTTTTGAATAGTTGTTATTGGCGATCCAATACCTGATATAGTATACGTAACGCTATAACTTCCATCTGGAATATTCACAACATCTTTCAAAGTGGCTGAAAAAGCTGTTACTGCAATTTCTTTTTCACAAATGGGTGTATTGACAGTTAAAGTTGCTCCTGTATAATCGAGTTGTTTTTCAATGGTAATATCTACACTTGATGACTGATCATCACAAACATTATTATCCGTGAATACTGTATAAGTAAAACGATATGTCCCAGGTCCTTTGGTATTATAAATATTTTGGATATTAATAGTGGAATCAGTATCGTCGTTATTGTCGATTTCATCCGTTACAGTCTCAGTCCAAATACCGTTACTATCCTCCCCTATTAGTTGATCGTTTAAATTAAAATTGGTGTAAGCACTTAGTTCATTGGAACACAAATTCAAATCATACGGAGTTCCAGGCTGTGGCGATCGATAAATTGTTACAAAAATTTTAACTTCTGGAGGCGCTGCACAAGAACCAATAGCTGGTATTGAATACGTATATTCGTAAGTACTACCAGGATTTAAATTTGTAGCATCCAGTATATTATTATTTAAGCCTACATTACTTGTATTTCCAACCCAAGTACCACCCAGTTGTGGCGCTAAAAAATCACCATTAAAAGCCTCAAATAAATTATAAGCTTGTTTGGTATTACAAATTGAAGCATTGGACCCCGGTACTCCTGTATATCCACCTACTGTTATGGATATAACCGCCGAATCTGTACAACCTAACCCATCCGAAACAGTATACGTGTATTTATAGACACCACTTTTCTTAATTAACTGAGCATTAAGAATTCCCCGTCGTTCTATTTAATCCTCCTGATCTATCATCATCTTTCCAAGTTCCGTCAGAAATATTAGAACCTAATTGCAAATTCAAATTTACAGCTGTACTAGATACGTTTGTAATATCGCAAATAGTTAAGCTATTATCATCATTTCCAGCAATTCCTGAACATTGTGCATAGGCATCATAGGTACAAAAAATAAAAAGAAAAAAAGAAAAAAAACAATAAAGGTGTTTAACTCTAATTAAGGGTAATTTTATAATCATAAAAGTTTCATTTTACCAAAAATAAACATTTTCATACGATTTTTACATACTTTTTTCTAAAATTAAAATCCCTCAAATTTTTGAATATTAAGCATATTGCTTAATATTCTGCTTCCTAAATTAGAATATGGACTTTACATAATACAAAAGAGCCCTGCAAATAATTACAAGGCTCTAAAGATTAACAAATTTCAACCTCTATAAAAAATTATTTTTTTGGTAATACAACAGCGTCAACAACGTGAATCACACCGTTAGATTGGTTAACATCAGCAATTGTTACTTTAGATTTTCCACCATTTTCATCAGTGATGTATAAATCTTTACCTTTCATCCAAGCAGTCAAAGTTCCACCACTTACTGTTTTCATTGTAGCTTTTCCATTGCCCATTTTAATTGCTTTGGCAATATCCGAAGCATTCATTTTTCCTGCAACAACATGATACGTAAGTATAGTTTGCAACATTTTTAAGTTTTCTGGTTTTAACAATGTAGTTACAGTTCCTGTAGGTAATTTATCAAATGCGGCATTTGTTGGGGCAAAAACTGTGAATGGTCCTTTACTTTGTAATGTTTCAACTAAACCGGCTGCGGTTACTGCAGCAACTAAAGTGGTGTGATCTTTAGAATTTACTGCGTTCTCAACAATGTTTTTAGACGGATACATCGCAGCACCACCAACCATTACTGTTTTTTGAGCGAAAGAAGTTGCTCCTAATACTACCGTAAATAATGCAATCGATAAAAATTTTCTAGTTTTCATAAAATCTATTTTTTTAAGTTATATAAAAGCATTTACGCACTATAAGCACTTTTGGTTTTAAAAAAATTAAAATATTTTTTAAAATACTGATTTTAAACTATTTGAAAGCTACTTTTTTTTACTATTGTGAAAATGATATAAAGTAAAAATGTTCTGCTGCTAAAACTTTTAAACAAAAAAAAGCCTCGCAAATTGCGAGGCTTTCTATATTCAAAAAATTTCAAGAAATTATTTTTTCTCTGATTTTTCCATTTTAGCTTTCAATGCAGCTAACATATCATTGTTATCACCTAAAGTTGCAGCTGGTGCATTTGTAGATGAGTTAGATGAAGTGTTTTCAGTAGCAGTTTTCACATTTTTTTCTTCTTCTTCACGGAAGATAGCAGTGTGAGATGCAACTACTCTTTTGAATTCTTTGTTGAATTCGATTACTTTGAAATCAGCTGAATCACCTTTTTTCAATTTCTTTCCGTCTTCTTTTTCAAGGTGACGAGTAGGAATGAAAGCAACGATATCATCTCCAAATTCTACAGTAGCTCCTTTGTCAACGATTTCAGAAATTTCACCATTGTGGATAGTTCCTACAGCGAATGAATCTTCATACTGATCCCAAGGATTAGCAGTAGTTTGTTTGTGACCTAAAGATAATTTACGTCCATCAACATCTAATTCTAATACTACTACGTCTAATTTTTCACCAACATTTACAAATTCAGATGGGTGTTTGATTTTCTTAGTCCAAGAAAGGTCAGAGATGTAAATTAATCCATCAATTCCTTCTTCTAATTCTACGAAAATACCAAAGTTTGTAAAGTTTCTAACGATACCTGAATGTTTAGAACCTACAGGATATTTAGAAGTGATATCAGTCCAAGGATCTTGAGACAATTGTTTGATACCTAATGACATTTTACGGTCATCTCTGTCTAAAGTTAAGATAACTGCTTCAACAACATCACCTACTTTTACGAAATCTTGAGCAGAACGTAAATGAGTAGACCAAGACATTTCAGAAACGTGGATCAAACCTTCAACACCTTCAGCAACTTCGATGAAAGCACCGTAATCAGCGATTACAACTACTTTACCTTTTACTTTGTCTCCAATTGCTAATTTAGCATCTAGAGCATCCCAAGGGTGAGCGTTTAATTGTTTCAATCCTAATTGTATTCTTGTTTTTTCGTCATCGAAATCAAGGATTACAACGTTTAATTTTTGATCTAATTCAAGAACTTCAGATGGGTGGTTGATTCTTGACCAAGAAAGGTCAGTAATGTGAATCAATCCATCAACTCCACCTAAGTCAATAAAGACACCATAAGAAGTAATGTTTTTAACAACACCTTCTAATACTTGTCCTTTTTGTAATTGACCGATGATTTCTTTTTTCTGGATTTCGATATCCGCTTCAATAAGCGCTTTATGAGAAACAACAACATTTTTGAATTCGTGGTTGATTTTTACCACTTTGAATTCCATCATTTTGTTTACATATACATCGTAATCTCTAATTGGTTTAACATCAATTTGAGATCCTGGTAAGAAAGCTTCAATTCCGAAAACGTCAACGATCATACCACCTTTAGTTCTGCATTTTACAAAACCATTAACGATTTCTCCTGTTTCGTTAGCCGAAATAACTCTATCCCATGATTTGATAGTACGTGCTTTTCTGTGAGATAAAACTAATTGACCAGTTTTGTCCTCACGGATGTCAATTAATACTTCAACAGTATCACCTACTTTTAAGTTTGGGTTGTAACGGAATTCGTTCAATGAAATAACACCTTCCGATTTTGCGTTGATATCAACGATAACGTCTCTATCTGTAATTCTAACAACTGTACCATCAACCACTTCTTCTTGATCAGTAGCGATAAATGTTTTTGAAACTAGTTCTTCGAATTCTAATAAGTTTTTCTCATCAACAGCATCAATACCTTCTTCGAAATTGTGCCAGTTAAAATTTGCTAAAAACTCTTCTTGTGATTTTACTTGTTCAGACATGCTGATTAAAAATTTGTATTCTGTATTCTCTCGAGTTTCTTAATGTGCCAGAAAACAGCAGAAGTTGTTTGTATAATTAATTGAACCCTAAAGGAAACTCTTATTCACCAAAAGGACTGCAAAAGTAACACTTTTATATTAAATTACAAAATATTTATGTTTCGATAATCGGTTGATTATTAGGAGCAGAACATTTAGTAGTTTTTAGAAACTCTGCTCCCGCTTTTCGCTGTATCTTTTACACAGCTTCCAGCCTTTTGAAGGCTGGAAGCTGTGTAAAAGGATGCCACTTCACTCGGGGCTAGTTAACTACAATTGGTAATTTTCAACAAAAAAAAACCCGATATCTCCTAAAAAATATCGGGTTTGTATTTATTCAAATCCTGATTTAATGACTTATATTTTCAACATCTAAAGGATTGTGTTTGTGCTTGAACAAAACAGCAAATGCAACCGCAATTATCAGCGCGTAAATTGCAAAAGCCAGCCAAATCGTGTGCCAGTCTTTCATTAAAACCACTTTGCTGAACAATCCATCAGCTCCTATTACATTCCCTTGACCAGTTATAAATTCTAGCATTTTTGAATTTGTAGTTTCTGTTTCCAAAAAACCAGCTAACTCAGTAGTATTGTTAAATGATTTTGTAAAATACTTATCAATTGCCCATCCGGAAGTAAAACTTCCCAAAACCGCTCCAAAACCATTGGTCATCATCATAAACAAACCTTGTGCTGAAGAACGATTTTTTGGATCTGTATTCGTTTCCACAAATAATGATCCTGAGATATTAAAGAAATCAAATGCCATTCCGTACACCACGCAAGACATAATAATCATCCATAATCCGCTTGTAGGATTTCCGTAAGCAAATAATCCAAAACGCAACACCCAAGCCAACATACTAATCAACATAACTTGTTTGATTCCAAAACGTCTTAAAAAGAAAGGAATTGCAAGAATAAATAAAGTCTCCGATATTTGAGAAATTGACATAATAATCGTTGAATATTCCACAACAAAAGAATCTGCATATTTTGGAAAATGTTTAAATTCATCTAAGAAAACATCTCCATAAGCATTTGTCAGTTGCAAAGCGCCCCCTAAAAACATAGAAAAAACAAAAAATAAAGCCATTTTATAATCAGCAAATAACTTGAAAGACTCTAATCCTAATGTTTCCATAACAGAAGCATTCTCTTTCGATAAGCGCTGGGGTTTACATTTTGGTAAAGTAAAAGAATAAATCCCTAAAACTATAGCGGCTAAACCTGCAATATAAAACTGATATTCAGTCGCTTTATTTCCAGTTAAATTGGTAATCCACATCGCTACAATAAACCCAACTGTTCCCCAAACGCGAATGGGTGGAAAATTTTTTATTACATCTTTATTGTTTAATTTTAATGCCGTATACGATATTGAATTGCTCAAAGCAATCGTTGGCATATAAAAACACATTGCCAAAAGCATAATGTAAATAAAGGTTTCCGGAGTGGAAACTTGTGGCATATAAAATAGAACTGCAGCATATAAAATATGAAGTATTCCGTATAATTTTTCAGCATTTACCCATCTATCAGCGATAATTCCCGTTAGTGTCGGCATAAATAAGGAAGCAATTCCCATTGTTCCAAAAACCAACCCAAACTGCGTTCCTTCCCAATTCTTGGTGCCAAACCAATAATTCGCAATGGTAATCAACCAAGCTCCCCAAACAAAAAACTGAAGAAAGCTCATTATTACCAATCTATTTTTAATTCCCATGAGATGAATTGTTATTTGTTTTTTTAAAAATTAACAGGGCGTAAATCTACTATTAAAAATGAGATCTGCAAATAATTATATCGTTTTAGTAATTTCATTTACCAATTCTAAAACAAGATCAAATTGTTCCTTACGATTCAAATGTGAATTATCAATTTCCACCGCATCTTCAGTCATAACTAATGGAGAATCCTTACGGTGCGTATCAATATAATCGCGCTCTTCCACATTTTTGAGAACTTCTTCAAATGTGACCGTATCGCCTTTTGCAACCAGTTCATCATAGCGCCTTTGTGCTCTTGTAGTTGCACTGGCGGTCATGAATATTTTTAGCTCCGCATCTGGAAAAACTACTGTACCAATATCCCTTCCATCCATTACAATTGCTTTGTCTTTTCCCATTTCTTTTTGTTGTTCCACTAATTTGGCACGAACCTCCGAAACTTCAGCTACTTTACTCACAAAACTAGAAACTTCAATCGTCCTGATTTCAGTTTCAACGTTTACCCCATTCAAATACATTTCTCCAAAACCTAAATCAGCATTGAATTTGAATTGCAATTTTATATTTGGTAAACTAGTAATCAAGGTTTGTTTATCAAAAGATTCCGCATTTATATAACCATTTTGCATCGCAAATAAAGTTACGGCACGATACATCGCTCCCGTGTCTACATAAATATATCCTAAATGATTCGCAAGTTGTTTAGCCAATGTACTTTTTCCTGTAGAGGAAAAACCGTCAATAGCGATAGTAATTTTTTTATTCAAAATGTAAAATTTAAAGTTCTATATTATATCAAAATTATTATTGGAAATTAACTGTCAGCCCAAATAAACTAGTATTTCCAGCTAATGTGTATCTGGAATATGAATAATTGAATTTCAGTTTATTTAATTTGAGTCCGAAACCCAATGAAACTCCGGAAAAATTCCTTTGTTCTACAAGGCGTAATTCCTCTGCTCTTCTAAAATTATATCCCACTCGCAGGTTAAACGCTTTTTTCGGAAAAAGTTCTACACCCACAATTACGTGCCGCAAAGCATTATTCACAATGGATACTTTTTCTTCGGTGGATTCACCATCAAAAGAGGATTCTGCTCTGGCCGGATTTGAAAAGGCAATATTCCATTGCTGCAAATTTTCTAATGTAAGATGCCACCGAATCGGAACGTTTTCCAATTCTTGTGACACTCCCGCAATGATTTCAAGCGGCAGTTTCTCATTTGTACCATTATAAGTTGAAAACTGAGTTCCTATATTCCGAATAGCCAACGCCCAGTTGACATCATTTCTTTCATCAATAAACAAAGCCCCAATGTCAAGCGCTCCTCCAAAAGAATGGTAGGTTTCCAAACTGGAAGAAATCAGTTTTGCACTAGCTCCTATATGAATATCGGTGTACGGAATATTGTAAGCATACCCAAACGAAAGGGCTATTTCGCTTCCTGTAAATTCAGATGTGGGCTGACCGTTTTCATCAAAACCTTCAAAATTGCCATAGTTGACATAATTTACTCCAGCCTGAAAAGTTTGCAAATGCTGGTCGTATGTATAGGCGTAAGAAGCCGTTCCGTAAGTAACTTCTTTATAATAACTGCCATAATTCAAAGCCAGATGGTTGTCCATTTCCGCATTTATGGTTGCCGGATTAAAATGAACCTGATTGACGTCATCATCATAAATTGTAATTACTTTTCCTCCCAAAGCTGCTTGTCTTGGCGAAGTCACTAAATTCAAAAACTGATAGGTATACTTCCCTCCTATTTGACTGTAAGAAACAGCACAAATAATAAGGAAACAGTATAGTAGAAGTTTTTTTAACATGCTTTAAATTGCAGTTGGTATAAAATAAAAACGCAACTGCGAAGATAAAATTATAAATACAATAAATGGCAACTTTGAAACTCGTAATTGCAAATAAAAAATCCAAATTCCATCTCTTGAAAATCAAGTTTTGAAATTTGGATTTTTTGTATTTAGGAGTTGTAACTTATTACAAATCCTTGGCGTTTTTTACATTTTGATCTGTCAAAGCAAATTTTAATACTTCGCTCATTTCTTTTACATAGTGAAAAGAAAGTCCTTCCAAATATTCAGGTTTTATTTCATCAATATCACTCTTATTTTCGTGACACAGAATAATTTCTTTGATATTTGCTCGTTTTGCTGCCAATATTTTTTCTTTGATTCCGCCTACTGGTAATACTTTTCCACGCAACGTAATTTCTCCTGTCATTGCTAAATTTTTCTTCACACGTTTTTGTGTAAATAAAGAAACCAAAGAAGTTAACATCGCAATTCCGGCACTTGGACCGTCTTTTGGAGTAGCTCCTTCGGGAACATGCAAGTGAATATTATATTTAGAAAGAATCTCGGAATCCAATCCTAAAAGTTTTGCATTCGCTTTAATGTATTCTAAAGCAATTGTTGCTGATTCTTTCATGACCGTACCTAAGTTTCCGGTAATAGTCATGGTTCCTTTACCAGGAGAAAGCAACGATTCTATAAACAGAATATCACCACCAACAGAGGTCCAAGCCAAACCAGTTACCACTCCGGCAACATCGTTGTTCTCGTATTTATCTCTTTCTAATCTGGGAACACCAAGTGTTTTTATGATATCTTCATCTGTAACTTTCTTGTTATACTCTTCTTCCATCGCAACTGATTTGGCTGCATTACGGATTACTTGAGCAATTTTAGCTTCTAAACCACGAACTCCAGATTCACGGGTGTATCCTTCAACAATTTTCTCCAATTGTTTTTTTCCAATGGTCAAATCTTTAGTTGTCAAACCGTGCTCTTTCAATTGTCTTGGAAACAAATGCTGACGCGCAATTTCTACCTTTTCTTCAATTGTGTAACCTGACATTTTGATAATTTCCATTCTGTCTTTCAACGCAGGTTGAATTGCAGCCATATTATTAGAAGTGGCAATAAACATCACTTTAGATAAATCATATCCCATTTCAAGGAAGTTATCATAAAACGAATTGTTTTGTTCCGGATCTAAAACCTCCAATAATGCAGATGAAGGATCACCTTGATTACTGTTAGATAATTTGTCGATTTCATCCAAAACAAAAACTGGATTCGAAGTTCCCGCTTTTTTCAAACTTTGAATAATTCGTCCTGGCATCGCACCAATATAGGTTTTTCTGTGTCCGCGAATTTCCGCTTCATCACGCAATCCACCAAGGGAAATTCTAACATATTTTCTACCCAAAGCTTCTGCAATAGAGCGTCCAATTGAAGTTTTACCAACTCCTGGAGGTCCTGTCAAACAAATAATTGGGGATTTCATATCATTTCGCAATTTTAAAACTGCCAAATGTTCTATCATTCTTTTCTTAACATCTTCAAGACCAAAATGATCTCTGTCCAATATTTTTTGGGCTCTTTTTAAATCAAAATTATCTTTAGAATATTCATTCCAAGGCAATTCTAAAAACAACTCTAAATAGTTTCTTTGAATTCCAAAATCTGGCGCTTGCGGATTCATGCGACGCATTTTAGACAATTCTTTTTCGAAATGTTTTTTGGTTTTCTCATCCCATTTTTTGGTCAAAGACTTTTGCAACATTTCGTCCATTTCTTCTTCCTGAGAAACGCCACCCAATTCTTCTTGAATGGTTTTCATTTGTTGGTGCAAGAAATATTCACGTTGTTGTTGGTCTAAATCGAAACGAACTTTGGACTGAATATCATTTTTCAATTCGAGTTTTTGCAACTCAATATTCATATAACGAAGCGTCTCTAAAGCTCTTTCTTTCAATTCATTAATAGCCAACAAGTCTTGTTTCTCTTTAACAGAAAGATTCATATTAGAAGTCACAAAATTGACTAAAAATGATTGGCTTTCAATATTCTTGATGGCAAAAGTAGCTTCACTGGGAATGTTTGGACTTTCTTTAATAATTTGAATCGCTAATTCTTTGATTGAATCCAGAATCGCTACAAATTCAGTATCATTTTTCTTTGGTCTTTTTTCAGGAACTTCCTTGATTTTCGCAGTGATATAAGGCGTTTCAGCAATAACAGCATCAATTTCGAAACGTTTTTTACCTTGAAGAATTACCGTTACATTCCCATCAGGCATTTTTAGCACGCGCAAAATACGGGCAACTGTACCTATTTTATGAATATCATCTTTGGTTGGATCTTCATCTTCTTCGTTGATTTGAGCAACAACTCCAATCGTTTTTCCAGCTGCATTGGCGTCATTAATCAATTTAATTGATTTATCACGTCCCGCAGTAATTGGTATTACAACTCCTGGAAATAAAACCATATTTCGCAAAGGTAAAATCGCCAATAATTCCGGTAAAGCCTCATTATTCATTTCCTCCTCATCCTCGGGAGTCAAAAGTGGAATTAAATCTGCTTCCGAATCAAATTCCTGAAGTGACAGATTGTCAATAGTAAGTATTTTATGATTTGACATATATTATTTAAGTCTTTTTGTCATTAAAAAATTCATTCTTTAAGCAAATATAAGGTTTCAAAATAGTCTTTTTATATAAAAGCGATGTTTAATCCTCAAAATTTGCATAACGGTAAAAGAGTCAATCTTTGTGCCAAAAGAAACTATCTTTATCCTATTTTTCATCAGAAAGTAAAAATGCTGACCATTAAAACAGCAACAAATTAATCACTGCAGGAGCAATCAAATGAAAATTTTAGTTTTATTTTTATAAAAGTGTAACAAAGAAAAAATTAACAAGTCCTTACTATTAAATTACTAGCAGCTGTTTGAATGTAAATCAACATAATATCGAAGAATTGATTTTGCTCTGCAAGCAAAAAAATCAAAAAGCACAATGCGAAATTTACAATCGCTATGCAAAAGCCATGTATAATGTCTCGCATCGAATCGTAAAAGACAGCCATTTTGCCGAGGATGTAATGCAGGAAAGTTTCTTAAAAGCATTCACGCGAATAGATGATTACAAGCAAGAAGTTGCTTTTGGCGCTTGGCTAAAAAGAATTGTGGTGAATTGCAGTATTGATTTTTATAAAAAGAACAACCAATTCAAACCAGAAGATTTTGATGCTACACTTTATAAAATAGAGGAAACTGAAATTGGCATTTTAGAAAACACTTCTTTCAAAGATTTAAAAGTAAAACAAATTCTAGACACCATCACTTCATTGAAATACAATTACAGAATGGTTTTAACACTATTTTTCATTGAAGGATACGACCAAGAAGAAATTAGCGAAATTTTGAATATCAGTTATGCCAATTGCAGAACTACACTGAGCAGAGCCAAAGATTGTTTGCGAAAAAAACTAGAGGAAATATGAAAAAGGAAAATAAAAAACTAGACCAATTATTTGAAAAATTTGAAAATCAATGGGATGTCGAGTCTCCTGAAAGTAATCATGAGCAACGATTTGAACAAAAATTAAAATCTAAGAAATCGAATTGGAAACGTTTTGTTTCTATTGGAATCGCTGCTTCTATAGTACTTATATTAGGACTTTCAATTTTCAATATTACTCCTAAAAAAACTGAGGAATTGCAATTTGCATCAAAAGAAACGAAACAAACAGATTCGATTTTTACTATTTTAATTGAAAAAGAATTAGAAAAAATAAAAGAAAAAAAATCACCTGAAAACGAAAAAATCATTGCTGATGCACTCAAACAAATGCGAACATTGGACAATGATTACGACAAAATAATTAAGGAACTTGAAACCAATGGAGAAAGTAAACAGATTATTTATGCAATGATCAGCAATCTTCAGACGCGGATTTCTTTTTTGCAAAGCGTACTGCAACATATTGAAAATAAGGAACAAAAAATAAACATAGCTGATGAAAAAACAATGTAAAATACTGATTTTATTTATTTTAATTCCATTTTTGGGACATGCAATTGACAATGACTTCCTGCATTTGAAAGAAAAAAATATTAAAAAAGCGTATTATGTCAATCCTAACGCAACGCTTTCGATTGAGAATTCGTACGGCACTATTTCAGTAACCACTTGGAACGAAGATAAAATTGAACTTGACATAAGTATCAAAGTTAGCGGTGATAATGAAAATTGGGTCAACCAGCGTATTGAAACCATCGCTGTTGATATAGTCGCTTTGAAAGGAATGATTTCTGCCAAAACAATTCTGGGAAATTCCAATTACAAAGCTCACGGTAAAAACAATAATTTTGAAATAAATTACACCCTCAAAATTCCAAAAAATGGAAGTGTAAAACTCAATAACAAATACGGCAATATCAGCACCTCTGATTTATATGCAGAAGCGGATATCAAATGTAAATATGGAAAGGTAATCTTGGGGAGATTGTCTGGAAACAGTACACTTGAAATGGAATATTGCTCTAATTCGAGCATTGCATTTCTAAAAAATGGAATGGTAACAGCAAAATATTCGAATCTAAAAATTGGCGAAACAACTAAGTTAGATTTAATTTCGGATTACACGGATATCGAAATTGAGCAAAGTGATGCCATTAAATACAATAGTAAATATGGGAAAATCAGAATTCAAAATGTAAAAACCTTAGACGCATCAGGAAATTATTTGACGATAAAAATCGGAGAAGTGTTTGATTATTTAAAACTGAACACAAAATACAGTTCTTTAACCGTTCAATCTATAAATGCAAACGCAAATTCAGTTACTATAGTGGCGGGATATACGGGAATAAACATTGGATACCACACTAATTTTGCTTTTGATTTTAATGTGCTTTTAAAATATGCAAACTTTAAATATGATTCTGATTTAGAAATTGATTCTAAAGAAGAAGTGTCAAATTCAAAAAAATATAGTGGTTTTCACAAGAAAAAAGGACTTAACAATTTGAATATAATTTCAGATTATGGAAACGTAATATTAACTAAAAACCAATAACCTAAAAACAAAACTTATGAAAAAATCAATTCAATTATTTGTCAGTTGCGCAGTATTAATCACGTCGATGGCTCAAGCACAATGGTCTTCTAAATCCAAAATAAATGGAAACGGAAACGTTGTATCTGAAAAAAGAACGACATCTTCGTATGATGAAATTGCTGTAGTAGGCTTTTTTGATGTAGAATTAGTTTCTGGAAATGAGGGAAACATAACTGTAAAAGGAGAAGAAAATTTACTGCCTTACATCAAAATTGAAGTTGCGAATCAAGTTTTGAAAATTTATTCAGAAAAGAACAAATACATTAGTAGCAGCAAAGGAAAACAAATTATTATAACTGTTCCTTTCGAAAGTATTAATCAAGTTTCTTTGACCGGTTCCGGAGATGTGTTGACTAAAAATCGCATCCAATCAAAATCATTTTCAGCTAAACTAATTGGCTCAGGCGACATGAATTTAGAAGTAGAAGCAAACGATCTTGACGCCAATTTAAATGGTTCAGGAGACTTAAATATAACTGGAACAGCGGTAAATTTAAACAGTAATTTAAACGGATCAGGCGATATAGATGCCGCAAATTTAAAAGCTAAAAACGTAACAGCGACCGTTTCTGGATCAGGAGACAATACTGTTTTCTGCAGTGAAAGCCTTCATGCCAGAGTTTCAGGTTCTGGAGATATTGAATACAAAGGCAATCCAAAGAAAAAAGATACCAAAGTGACTGGATCAGGGAATATTTCAAAGTCTTAACTTCGAATTTAGCATTATACAATAAGGTGTTTTATTAATTTAAAACGCCTTTTTTTTGCACTCTTTTCAGCATGAAAATGGCTATTACAAAAAACACTCCCAGAAATACGATTGCAAGTCTCGGGCTGCCAGTAATCTGATCGATAATTCCGTAAACTAACATTCCAATTACGATTCCAATTTTTTCAGCAACATCATAAAAACTAAAAAAAGAAGCTGTATCCTGCGTTTCTGGCAATAGTTTAGAATAAGTAGAACGCGATAAAGCCTGAATTCCTCCCATCACCAAACCTGCAATTGACGCCATTACATAAAAATGTATGGGTAAAGTGATAAAAAATGCAAGTGCACAAAATACTGCCCAAATACAATTAATAAAAATCAAAGTTGGAATATTACCAAATTTTTCTGATGCTCTAGAAGTTAGAACTGCGCCGAGAACAGCCACCAATTGAATGATTAATATACAAATAATCAAACCCGTTGTACTCTCCGCTTTAGAAGACCAAGCAATTTCTTGTGCACCAAAGTAAGTAGCGACAAGCATTACAGTTTGCACTGCCATACTCGAAACAAAGAAACCTCCTAAATATCGTTTCAATGCAATGTTTTCTTTTAATAAAATCCATACCTTTTTCAACTCTTTAAAACCATTCAAGACAACATGGTGCGTTACTTTGTTGTTTGCGTTTTTATTTCCTTTTGGTAAAAAATAATACGTGTACTGACTGAATAAAACCCACCAAACACCTACCATTACAAAGGAATATCGCATGGCTTTCATAGCTGCTTCACCATCAGTCCCAGAAATCCCAAAAAGCTTTGGTTTCATAATCATCGCTAAATTGATAATCAATAAAATTACGCTTCCTATATACCCTAAGGAATATCCTTTGGCACTGATTTTATCTTGTTGCTCCACATAAGCAATATCTGGTAAATAGGAATTATAAAAAACTAAACTGCCCCAATATCCAATCAATCCTAGAAAATAAAATGCTAAACCAAGGTATATATTGTCAAGATTGAACCAATACAATCCCATGCAAGACAAAGCTCCCAAATAACAGAAGAATTTCATAAATGATTTTTTATCTCCAACATAATCAGCAATACCAGATAATAGTGGAGAAATAAAAGCCACTAATAAAAATGCAAAAGCGGTAACAAAACTGATTAAAGCTGAATTTTTTAGATGTAAGCCAAAAACATCAATGTAATGATTTCGCTCAGAAAACAAGGCTTCATAAAAAATTGGAAACACTGCAGATGCAATAGTTAGTGTATAAACTGAATTTGCCCAATCATAAAAAGCCCAAGCATTTAATAATTTTTTACTCCCTTTTTCTAAATCTGCCATGTTTACTTAATTTATGCTGCGAATTTATTTAATTTTTATTGATAAAATTCAAAAAACAGCTTTATTTGATATTAACAAATTGCGTCATAATTGCAATGTATTTAAAAGTCTCAAAATAGTATACCAAAAAGGGCTACTCTCATTTGAGAATAGCCCATTTGGATGTTCGATAAAGAACACTATGATTTCAAATTGTTACTTATAGATAATACCCACTTTGGTTGCTAAAGCTTTAGCTTCCGGGATCAATGCTTTCAAATTTGCAATTCTAGTAGCATCAGAAGGGTGCGTACTCATAAATTCCGGCGGTGCTTGACCTGAAGATTTTGCAGCCATTCTAGACCAGAAAGTAATAGATTCCTCCGGATTATATCCAGCAATTGCCATTAAAGTCAGACCAATTTTATCTGCTTCAGTTTCGTGATTTCTACTAAAAGGAAGCATAACACCAAACTGAGACCCTAATCCATAAGCTTGACCCCATATTTGTTGTGTTTGTTCACTTTTACCTCCAGTCGCTACTGCAACTCCTACCGCACCTAATTGTTGCAATTGAGCAGCACTCATACGTTGCGCACCGTGATTTGCCAATGCGTGAGATACTTCATGTCCCATTACAGTCGCTAAACCCGAGTCATTCAATGTTACTGGCAAAATCCCGGAATAAACAACAATTTTCCCTCCTGGCATACACCAAGCATTCACTTCCTTATTGTCAATTAATTTGTATTCCCAACGGTATTCAGTCAAATATTGTGATTGACCTAAATAGGTCAAATATTTTTCGGCTGCAGCCTTAATTCGCATCCCAACTGCTTCCACTTTTCTAGCCTCTGCAGTTCCGGTAATTACTTTATTTTCCTTTAAAAAAGTACCATATTGTTGAAAAGATGTTGGAAACAGTTCACTGTTAGAAACAAAATTCAAACTTTTCTTCCCTGTAAGTGGATTAGTAGCACAAGAATAAACTAATCCTGCTGCAAAAATCCCTATTAATAAATGTTTTTTCATAATTTTAAATATTAAATAATTAACAAAAATACACGAATTCTAACGTCTAATATTTACACAATTAAATATAAAAGTTTCAACTTTATTGTTATTCTCCAATGATATGAAAAGTTGTAAACTCCTTATCCACAATTAAATAATTATCATTTTCTAAAGTAAAACTATCAAATGGGACTTCTACGTTATCGATTTCAATCGTCTTTATTTTAAATGGTAATCCAATAAGATTTATTTTGTATTTAGAATAATTCGTATCGTATTTTCCTTCTTTATGCAATTGGATAATCAATTCTTTCTCTTTACCGGTTGTTTGAAACGATAAGAAGCTGTATCTCCCTTTTTTGTAATCATACCCATCTTGAGCATCCTCATACACGACAGATTTTTCTTTTCCTTCTTTATAATAAATATCTAAAGTCAACTCGTCAAATTCTAACTCACCTACAAATTGTTGCACTGGATATTTAGGAATAATTGCTCCCGCCTTCACAAAAATTGGAATCTGATCGAATTTAGTGTCTACCCAAATTTCTTTTCCCCCTTTTACCACTTCATTTGTCCAATAATTATACCACTGTCCACGAGGAATATACATTCTTCGTCCCAAAGAATTTGGTTCTAAAATAGGACAAACTAGTATTTGATTTCCAAAAACAAATTCATCATTTCTATAATGCGTTTGAATATCTTCCTGATCATAATAAACCAATGGTTTGAGCATTGGAATTCCTTCCTCAATATACTGCCAAAACATCGTATATAAATAAGGTAATAATTGATATCTCAAGTTGACAAATTTCCTGGTGATATCGATAACTTCTTCATCAAAAGCCCATGGCTCCTGATCTCCATGATCTCCTGAAGAGTGTGTTCTGCAAAATGGATGAAAAACGCCCAATTGAATCCAGCGTGCATATAGCTCACCTGAAGGTTGCTCTGCAAATCCACCAATATCAGATCCTGTGAAACCCATTCCCGAAATTGACATGCGTTGTACCTGAATATTTGCTATCCACAAATGTTCCCAAGTGGCCACATTATCTCCGGTCCAGGACGATGTGTAACGCTGTGCGCCTGCATACGCTGATCTTGTTATTACAAAAGGTCTTTTTGGGTACGCAAAACGTTTCACACCGTGGTAAGTAGCTCTGGCCATTTGTGTGCCGTAAATATTGTGCGCTTTTCTATGACTGCAAGGATTTCCATCATAATCGTGACGTACATCCATAGGAAACGTTTTATTAGGAACCTCCATAACGGCAGGTTCGTTCATATCATTCCACACTCCTTTTACCCCAATATCTGATATTAATTCTTTGAATAATCCTGCCCACCATTCTCTTACCGCAGGATTTGTATAATCCGGGAAGTTACATTCTCCCGGCCAAACTTTCCCTTTCATGTATGGACCATCAGCTCTTTTACAGAAATAATCTTTTTCTAAAGCTTCTTTATAAATTGAATATTCTTTGTCAATCTTGATTCCCGGATCAATAATGACCACAGTTTTGAAACCATCCTCAGCTAATTCAGCCACCATTCTTTTAGGATCGGGAAAATATTCTTTGTTCCAGGTGAAACATCGAAAACCTTCCATATAATCAATATCCAAATACAAAGCATCACAAGGAATTTTCAATTCTCTGAATTTGGCAGCAACTTCTTTCAAATTACTTTCCGGATAGTAACTCCATTTACATTGGTGATATCCAAGTGCCCAAAGCGGCGGTAGCTCTGGTTTACCCGTTAAATGAGTATAGGTTGTAACGACATCTTGCATTTCAGGCCCATAAATGAAGTAGTAATTCATCTCACCTCCTTCAGCCCAAAAGCTGGTAACGTTTCTTCGTTCGTGACAAAAATCAAAATAGGTTCTAAAAGTATTATCGAAGAAAATACCGTACGATTGTTTGTTTTGTAATCCAATATAAAACGGAACTACTTTGTACAAAGGTTCTTGGTCTTTTTGAAAAGCATATTGATCTGTAGCAAAATTTTCCAGTCTCTTACCTTTAAGGTTCAGTTGAGTTGCTTTATCGCCAAGTCCGTAAAAACATTCTCCATCTTTAGAAGCTTTACTCATTTTTACGATATTTCCACCATATTCATAGCTTTCTTCCCAATGAAATCCCAACTCATCTTCTAAAATAATAGTGTCCTCTAAATCAAAAATAGACAATCTCATGTCACTTTTTTGAATCCTGCACTTTACCTTACTGGTTTTAATCTGATAATAATCCTCTACTTCTGAAACTTCCAGATGATTATATCCATGGGAATGATTTTTATCTACAGCATAAGAAAAATCATTGCTGAAATACCCTTTTGTAGTAAATCTAAACCGAATTAAACTATCTCTTAATACGGTTACTTTTAATATGACACTATTATCAGTATGGAAACTTATCGTATCAACTTCATGCTCAAAAGAGACTATTTTAGTAGGGTATAAATCTCCCTTATATTCTAATTCTGTATTTGTAATCATATTTTATGGTATTTACTTTAATCTTTATCTAAAATTCAAACTTACAAAATTACTTGGTAAACTGTTAAATATGTGGATTTTATTCACGATAACGTTGTAGTTTGTTTCAATGTAACAATCAACTATATGTAATAATGGTTTCCATTATAAATGAAAACCATTAGTTATGCTTATCTATAAAAGAACAATTTTATAATTATCCAATTTTAAAAACAGTAACACTTAAAGGTGGCAAAAGTAATTCTGTTGAATAATCTCTTCCATCATAAGGCATTGCTTCAATTGCAATTTTTTTAGCGTTTGAAACTCCACTTCCTCCATAATCTGAAGCGTCACTATTAAAAATTTCTGTCAATTTTCCTTTTTTGGGGAAACCAATACGATAATTAGGTCGTACTACTTGCGTAAAATTGCACACAATAATGACGTCATTTTTTGGATTATTTCCTTTTCGAATGAAGGACATTACCGCGTTTTGATGATCGGAATAATTAATCCATTCAAAACCATCTGCACTGAATTGTTTTTCATGCAAGGCAGGTTGGGTTTTATATAATTTGTTTAAATCCGTTATTAATTTTTTGACTCCTGCATGAAAAGGATATTGTAAAAGATGCCAATCTAAACTTCCTTCAAAATTCCACTCGCTACTTTGTCCAAATTCACAACCCATAAACAACAATTTAGTTCCGGGATGCATAAACATATAGCCATAGAGTAATCGTAGATTCGCAAATTTTTGCCATTCATCTCCAGGCATTCTTCCTGCAATGGATTTTTTTCCGTAAACCACTTCATCGTGAGAAAGCGGAAGCATAAAATTTTCCGAAAAAGTATACGTCATGGAGAAAGTCAAATCATTTTGATGGTATTTTCGATATACGGTATCTTTCTGAAAATATTCTAACGTATCGTGCATCCAACCCATCATCCATTTCATTCCAAAACCTAAACCACCTATAGATGTAGGTCTGGAAACCATCGGGAAGGATGTACTTTCTTCGGCAATGGTTTGTACGCCTTCATAATTAGAATAAACAGCTTCATTAAATTCTTTCAGAAAACTGATCGTGTCCAAATTTTCTCTTCCACCGTAAATATTAGGTTCCCATTCACCATCATTTCTAGAATAATCCAAATACAACATCGAGGCAACAGCATCTACGCGCAACGCATCGGCGTGATAATGATGCAGCCAAAACAAAGCATTGCTTATTAAAAAGGAGCGAACTTCATTTCGACCATAATTAAAAACTAAACTTTTCCAATCAGGATGATAGCCTTTTCTTCGATCCGGATGTTCAAAAAGATTTGATCCGTCAAAAAATCCTAAACCATGCGCATCATCAGGAAAATGAGAAGGAACCCAGTCGAGAATTACTCCAATTCCTGCTTCGTGCAATTTGTCTACTAAATGCATGAATTCTTGCGGATTCCCAAAACGGGAAGTTGGTGCAAAATACCCCACTAATTGATATCCCCAAGACGGATCGTATGGATATTCCATTATTGGCATGAACTCTACATGCGTAAAGCCGGTTTCTTTTATATAATGTACTAAATCTTCGGCAAATTCAAGATAGGTTAGAAAACGATTATCATTGGCATGACGTTTCCATGATCCTAAATGGACTTCGTAAACTGAGTAAGGCTTGTCAAGACCGTTATGGTTTTGACGCGTTTCCATCCAGTTTTTATCCTTCCATTTATAATCTAAATCCCAAACTACTGAAGCCGTATGTGGAGGTTTTTCGCAGTAAAAAGCAAAAGGATCTGCTTTCTCAGTTACTATACCGCCATTATTAGATTGTATCTTATATTTGTAGGTTGTCCCTTTTTTGACATTTGGAATAAAACCTTCCCAAATTCCGGATGAATCCCAACGAACTTCTAACAAATGTTCGCCTTCTATCCAAAAGTTGAAATCCCCAACTACCGATACCGAATGTGCCGTAGGAGCCCAAACTGCAAAATAAACGCCGTCAACTCCGCCAACTGAAATAAGATGTGCTCCAAGTTTTTCGTAGAGACGGAAATGTTTCCCAGCTTTAAATAAGTCTATATCAAAATCGGTAAAAAGAGAATGCGTAATTACTTTACTCATATAATAATTGTATAATTCTACCTTTTAGAAATAGAATATTATTTTTAAGAAAAAACAGTTTAAAAATTTATTTTATGATGTAATTATCCGGTATAACTGCTCCTTTTTTAATAACAACAATTCCGTCTTTTATGGCATACAATTCATTCGAGAAATCTTCTAAATGGTTTCCACCGTTGATGTAAACATCATTCCCAATTCGACAGTTTTTATCCACTAGAGCATTGCTTATAAAACATCTTTCTCCAATTCCCACTAGTTGTTTCCCGGTTTTAAGATCTTCATTCATATCATCTATATTCTGATAAAAATCATTCCCCATTACATAACAATTCTGAATGATTGTTCCTTCGCCAATTCTTGATCGGATCCCAATCACAGATCGATTTATTTCTTTTGCATTTAAAATACAACCTTCCGAAATTAATGATTTATCAATCATTGTTTTTTGGAATTTGGACGGCGGGAGTAATCTAGGTCTGGTGAAAATTTTATTATCGTTATCAAATAAATTAAATTTTGGTAAGTCATCAGTTAACCCAATATTTGCTTCAAAAAATGAATCAATATTACCAATATCTGTCCAATATCCTTCATATTGGTAACTTAAAATCTTTTTGTTTCCTACAGCATGCGGAATAATTTCTTTACCAAAATCTTTGGTTTCTTTGTTAGACATGATATCTACCAACAATTTCCTGTTGAAAATATAGATTCCCATCGAAGCTAAATAATGTTTGCCTTCGCTTTTCATTTGTTCACTTACATCTGATTCCCAATCTGGCAATAATTCCTTCGCTGGTTTTTCAATGAAAGATTCAATACAACTTTCGGAGTTTGTTTTCAAAATTCCAAATTCAGGTGCATCTTTTGCATTTACGGGTAACGTCGCAATGGTAATATCAGCTTCTCTCTTGATGTGTTCCTCTACCATATCATTGAAATCCATTTGGTACAACTGATCCCCGGAAAGTATCAAGGCATAATCAAAATCATGATTCAAGAAATGAGGCATACATTGTCTTACGGCATCAGCAGTTCCTTGAAACCAAGTTGGATTATCGGGAGTTTGTTCAGCTGCAAGAATATCAACAAAAGCATGACTAAAAATACTAAAGTTATACGTGTTTTTTATGTGCGCATTTAAGGAAGCCGAATTAAATTGTGTCAATACAAACATTCTGTAAATATCTGAATTCATGCAATTTGATATTGGAATATCAACCAATCTATATTTTCCCCCTATCGGTACAGCAGGTTTTGATCTCGTTTCTGTCAAAGGATATAATCTGGAACCTTGCCCACCACCTAAAATTATTGCAATAACATTTTTCTTTTTGGCTTTCATTTCTTGTTAATTATTAGTTTGTACATTTCTATATATTCCTGACAAACACGTTCCCAAGAATGGTCTGTGTTCATTCCTATTTTTCTAATTTCATTCAGATGTTTTTTATCATCATATAAATTGACTGCTCTTTGAATGGAGTAACAAATATCACCAACTGTGGCTTGATCATGACAAATCCCATTTCCGTCATCGCCAAAATCAACTACAGTATCCCTTAATCCGCCCGTTCGACGTACAATGGGAATTGTCCCGTAACGCAAGGAATACATTTGGTTCAAACCACAAGGCTCTACTCTGGAAGGCATTAGCAAAAAATCAGAACCAGCATAAATTAAGTGCGCTAATTCTTCGTTATAACCAATAAATGTGTTGTAATTCCCTTTGTAATCTTGTAGCAAACTATTCAACTGATTTTCTATGGCAGTATTTCCTGAGCCTAAAATCAAAATATTTATTTGCTGATAATTCTCTGATAAGGCTAGAGCGGCGGCATGTGGCAATAAATCGCCTCCTTTTTCCTCTAATAGTCTTCCAATGAAACTAAAAAGTGGTTTTGTTGGATCTAAATTAAAAAGGTTGCACAATTTATCTTTGTTTTCTTGTTTTCCTTTTTCAAAATTTTTAATCGAATAATTTTTTTCCAGCATCATATCCTTGGCCGGATCCCAAACCTCAATATCAATTCCGTTTAGAATTCCTTTGGATTTATAGCGTACCAAATTAAATAAGGATTCCAATCCATTTGAAGAATAATTGATTTCGTTTAGATAACTTGGCGAAACAGTAGTTACAGCCCAAGCACATTTTACAGCAACTGCCAATGAATTAATGCAATTATCCCATTCTAAAACTTTTACATGCGCTAAATCAAATTCGGGTAAATAATACAATTTATCAAATCCAAACTGACCTTGATACAAACCATTATGAATCGTAATCATAGACGGTGTATTGCGCAGTTTTTCATATTTATGGCAGTACAACATCATAAATGGAATCAAACCTGTGTGATGATCGTGACAATTGATAACATCTGGAATGTCTTTTCTACCAATTATCCAATCCAAAGCGGCAATTTGGAAAGACAAAAATCGTTCAATATCATCTTTATATCCATAAACATCTTTTCTATCAAACAATTCTGGAATTTCGACCAAATACAATTCAAATCCAAGGTGGTCAGTTTTTTCTTTTAAAATATTGAAAGGAAAATTAAAATTACCCAATTTTACATGACCCCAATGAACACATTCAAAATCATTATCCTTCCTGAATTTGGTGTCGTAACATGGCATAACGACTCTTACTAAATGTCCTGCATTGTTTTGATATTTTGGTAACGCGCCAACCACATCTGCTAAACCTCCTACTTTTGCAACAGGATAACACTCTGCACTGATATGAAATATTTCCATATATGAAATTTTGATGTTTTTGAGTATTGTAATACTACTCGATTAATTACTAATATTTCCGTCTTTTATGTTAATACCCATAAAAACTTTATAAAAAATACTACTTTTATGTTTTTCTAAATTTACTAAAAAAATTATAATATTATAACCCGCTTGAAAATTTATTGAAATGACAAAAAAATCTGCTAATCATACCCAATCATTGAAAATTCCTAAGATTATTTTATTAACCAGTAAATTAATCTCTTTTATTTCGCCAAAATTAATTACATTATTTGCTGCTAAACTATTTACAACACCTATAAAACATAAAATTCCAAAACGAGAATTAGAAATGGATAGAAACAGTCTCCAAAAATTAGTTTCGATTCCTGCAATTGGCAAAGAAGTTGTTGTGTACGAATATGGCAAAAGCGAGAAGAAAGTTTTGTTGGTACACGGTTGGTCAGGTCGAGGAACACAATTATTCAAAATAGCCGACGAATTGCTCAAAGTAGGATACTCAACCCTTAGTTTTGATGCTCCAGCCCACGGAAAATCACCAGGAAAAGATACTATCATGGTCGATTTTATCGCTACAATTTTAGAAATAGAAAAGCAATTTGGTCCCTTCGAAGCTGCAATCGGTCATTCATTGGGTGGAATGTCCGTATTAAATGCAATAAAAAAAGGTTTAAAAGTAAACTATGCTGTAGTTATTGGCAGTGGCGATATCGTTGAAGATATTATAGATGATTTTGTGGCAAAATTAGAACTCAAACCAACTGTAAGCACTCTTTTGCGTTTGCATTTCGAAAAAAAATACGGAGAGAAAATGAACAGTTATTCTGCTTTTTTGGCTGCAAAAGAAACAGCGATTCCAGTTTTAGTAATTCATGATAATAATGACCCTGAAGTTCCTGTAAAAGCGGGAATTCATATTCATAAGTATCTAAAAAATGGGGAGCTACTATTAACCGATGGTTTAGGGCATCGCAAAATTCTTGGCAATTCTAAAGTAATTGAAAAAACGGTTCAATTCATTCAAAATAAATAGAACTTAACATTTTATAATTAGTAAAAAAAATAGATCATGAAATATCCTTTAGAAAAAACAGAACAAGAATGGAAAGAACAATTGGGAGAAGAACGTTACCGAATTCTTAGACAAAAAGGAACAGAATATCCTCATACGGGAACTTATAATTTACATTACGAAAAAGGAACTTATTGTTGCGGTGCTTGCGGAGAACCTTTATTTGAAAGTAATTCAAAATTTGATGCACATTGCGGTTGGCCTTCATTTGACGAATCCATTCCTGGAAAAGTAAAATACATATCAGATGTTTCTCATGGCATGAAACGTACCGAAATCTTGTGCGCTAATTGCGGCAGTCATTTAGGACATGTATTTGATGACGGACCTACAAAAACCGGACAACGTTATTGCGTAAACTCTTTATCAGTAGACTTTAAAGAATAGTATGATGGACTTATTTGGGAATTCTACTGATTGGACTGAAAAACTAAAACCTATCCTAACGAAATATAAAGGACAAAAACATCCGCTGGAGTACCATAATTTATACCAACTTATGGTTATGGTGGTACTTTCGGCTCAGGATTCTGATGCTAATATCAATAAAATTGCTCCTGCTTTATTTGATGCATATCCAAATATGGAAAGTTTAGCCGTTACTAATGAGGAAGCATTATTTCCGTATATTTCTGAAGTGAGGAATTTTGGAACCAAAGCAAAATGGCTTTTGGAAATAGCGAAAACAGTTCAAAATGATGCAAATATTCCACTGACAATGGAAGGTTTAGTTGCATTAAAAGGAATTGGAAGAAAATCAGCCAACGTAATTATGCGAGAAGCAAAAATTCTAGCAGAGGGAATTATAGCCGATTTACATGTTATCAGAGTTGCACCCAGAATTGGATTAATCTCAGAAACTAAAGACGGAATTAAAGCCGAAAAACAGTTGATGCAAGTGCTTCCAAAAGAAATCTGGGGCGAAATTGGGATGGCTATTTCATTTTTAGGAAGAGAAATTTGCCGCCCACAACCTAAATGTCCAGAATGTCCTATTAATTCGATTTGTCAGTATTATAAAAAAATAAAAGGGTAAAAAGTGAAGTACTTATTACCCTTTTAAAATATTTTTTTATAAAAAAGAAGGCTTAAAGTTAGGTTTTAAACGCTTTTTAGACGCTTGTTCATAAGCAAATCCTAATCCTATTAATTCACCTTCTGTATATGGTTTTCCAAAAAATGACAACCCAACAGGCAAATCATAAGCCAGTCCGCAAGGAACTGTAATATGCGGATAACCACTTGCCGCAGCTGGCGAAGTCAATGAATAACTGCCCCAACGATCGCCGTAAATCATATCAATACTGCATGACGGTCCCATAGTTATTCCGCAAATAGCATCTAATTTATTTGCTTTAAAAACAGCATTCAAAATACTTTTACTTCCTTCAAAACTCGCAGTCAATGCTTCTGTATATTTTTTATCATCAAGTCCTTTTTTTGCATTTGAACTCTCCAATGTCTCTTGTTTAAAATACGGCATTGCTTTATCTTCATTAGCGGTATTAAAATCAATGACTTCTTTTAAATTTTTCACTTTTGCATTGGCTGTAGCCAAGTAGCTATTCAATCCGTCTTTAAATTCATATTGCAAAACTTCAAATTCAGCCTGACCTGCAGCATTAATTTTATCTAAAAAATCGATTTCAACAATGGTAGCACCTTGCTTTTTGAGCAGGTTTATAGCATCAGTTAAAAGTGCGTTAATATATTTATTATTTCCCTGTGGTTTTTTCTCAACACCAATGCGTTTGCCTTTCAAAGCATTGGCATCTAAAAACGTTGTGTAATCCGTCTGTGATTTTCCTTTACTTTCGAGAGTTACTGAATCATCTTCGTCAATCGCCATTATTGCTGCTAGTAAAATAGCTGCATCAGTTACCGTTCTCGCCATTGGACCGGCCGTATCTTGCGTTTTTGATATTGGAATAATTCCTGTGCGGCTAACCAAACCTACTGTCGGTTTAATACCCACAATTCCATTTACCGATGCTGGACACACAATAGAACCGTCGGTTTCAGTTCCAACAGCAACTACACAAAGATTCGCTGAAACTGCAGCTCCTGATCCAGCACTTGAACCACATGGATTGTGATCTAAAATGTACGGATTTTTAGTCTGCCCACCTCTGCTGCTCCATCCGGAACACGACTGGGTCGAACGAAAATTAGCCCATTCACTTAAATTTGTTTTCCCAATGATTATAGCTCCGGCTTCTCTGAGCTTTTTTACCACAAAAGCATCTTTTGAAGCAATATTCCCTTCCATTGCAAGAGAACCAGCCGTTGTTTGCATTTTATCTGCAGTGTCTATATTGTCTTTTATTAAAACAGGAATTCCATGTAAAGGCCCTCTGATTTTGCCTGCCTTGAACTCTTTATCCATTGCAACTGCAATAGCAACTGCATCAGGATTAATTTCGATAACCGAATTCAATTGCGGTCCAGAAGCATCAATAGCTTCGATGCGTTTCAAGTACAACTGAACTAATTGTTCCGAAGTATATTTTCCAGAAGTTAATTTCTCCCTTAAACTCCCGATTGTTTCTTCGTCCAATTCAAAGGCTTCATTAGTCTCTTCGACTGATACTGTTTCTTCATCCTTTTTCTTTGTATTTGAAGTACAACCAGTAATCAAAAGTGTGGTTAAACCTGCTGAGGCAAGTGTTGCAGTGGTTAAAAAAGATCTTCTTTTCATAGGTTAAATCATTTATTTGGCTAAAAATTCGCATAATAATGCCCTAAATTAGTTTTTTTTCGCTAAAGACAAGACGCTGTTAATTGGAACAAATGTTAAAGTTTAGTTTGTGTGCTGAATGGAATAAAATTTAAAATTCCTTAACATAGAAAAACAAAACTAAAATGGAAATCAAAAATTGACAGATACCTATATAAATATAGCCTCTGTGATTTATTATTAAAAGTCTTCTCTGAATTACTTTTTAAAATATGCTAAAAATATTTACAACACAAACCAAATAGTTTCTTGGAATTATGTGTTCTCCTATTTTTTTTCACTTTTTCTGAAGTTTTCAAACATTAAATCAATAATATAGAAATTATTTTTTTAACAAGTTTATCCATGTAAATCACTTTATAAATACCGTTTAAATAACTGACTTTAAATAAAAATAGATGATTTCGTAAACGAGTATTTTTTAATGTCTTTTTTACTGCTGCCAAGTTTCTTATATTTGCTGACTTTTGCAATATGTAACGCTAAAATAGGCGAAACCTCAAACCATTGGTAACACAATTATTTTTTGTGATAATTTATTACAAAATATTGTCCCTGATTGCCTGAGTTTAGTTAGCAATCTAAATTTACAAATACAGAATATCGTTCTAAGGAACGCTTAAAATTATAACATATATGACAAATAATATTCTAATTGAAAATCAATATAAAAGAACCAGTTTATTTGAAAAAGAAAATGTAAACTATTTAGTTCGCATTTTAAAAAGATTCAATACCGTCCCAAAGATAAATAACATCAATATTATCACGTCGACTAGTGAGCCTACTGTTTTCAAAATTGTTCCCAATAAATCAATTATAATTGGTTCCTCCTTTTTGAACAAACCCATTTTAGCTTTAGTCTATTTAAGATATGGAATCGAATGGCAGCTATGGTACAAAGCTTTGAACGCCGAGAAAAAAGATGTTGTTTTATGTGATATTGCTGCTCTTGAAGTGATCAGAATATTCTATAATTTACTGCCAAAAAATGATAAAGAAAAATTAGAAAATCTTGATTATGTTCTAATTAATTTAATCAAAAATGATATTTATCTAAATGCTGAATCTTCATTACTAAACGAAGAGCTTCAGTCTTTTCATGGTATGAAAAATTCTAAAATTGAACTCAAAGAATCTTGGAAACCTATTGTCGAAAATCTTGCAAAACCTACAGAATACATGTTGATGTCTGGCGGTGATCTTAGATTGAATATCGACGAGATTCATTTGCTAAACAAATACGGATGTCGCCCATTCCCAAGACCTGATGCATTTACCTTTGCTTCGTCTACGGCATCGAGCGTTTCTAATTTTGCTTTTGATAAAACAGATAAAGTGAGAAGTATATTGATTAGAAATAGCTTGAAAAAAGGTTTTCAAGAAACTACGATCGAGTTTTCTGAATTGCTGAAAAATAACCTGAGACATATATTTAAATTAAATGAGGAATGTGAAATAATTTTTTCACCATCCGGTACTGATTCTTCACTTCAAATAGCAGCCATAACGCAAATTATTTCCGATAAAGAAATTACACATATTCTGGTTGCCTCTGATGAAACTGGTAGTGGTGTAGCTGCGGCATTAAAAGGATGTCATTTTGAAAATACTACTGCTTTAAATTATCCAATTAAAAAAGACACAAAAATTGAAGGTTTTAGAGATGTTGATTTAATTCAAATTCCTTTTAGAGATGAAAATGGCGCATTAAAATCTTCAGCTCAATTAGATCAGGAAGTATTTGATGCCGTTATTAAGACTAAAAATCAAGGCAGGCACATCGTATTACATACTATGGACCAATCAAAACTAGGGTATCAATCTCCTAGCGACGAATTTATTAAAAAACTAAATACACTTGAAGATTTATCAATTCAAATAATTGTAGATGGTTCACAGTTACGATTAGATCCAAAAGACATACAAAATTATTTAAATAAAGGATATATTGTTACCATAACGGGGAGTAAATTCTTCACTGGCCCTCCATACTGCGGTGCATTAATTTTACCTCAAAGTGTCAATAAATTAATTCAATCTGTAAAAAACACATTACCCAAAGGCTTAACCCAATATTATAATCGTTCTGATTGGCCGACTTCCTGGTTTTGTTCCACTGAATTATCTGACGGCTATAACTATGGTTCCTATATGCGCTGGAATGCTGCAGTGGTTGAAATGGACAGGTATTACAAAACACCTATTTTATATCGAAATATGGGTATTGAGATGTTTTGCAATTTTGTGGATGACTCCATAAAAGAAGCTACTTTTTTACAGCCTATTTATGGGGACGAAACTAAAACCAAGAGCTACAGCAGTAAAGAATTTGGAATAAGAAATATACGTACCATTTTTCCTTTCTTTATTTTTAAAAACAATGAAGTCTTATCTGTTGATAAAGTAAAGAAATTATACACTTTATTAAATTCTGATTTATCGGATCAGTTTGAAGGGTCCTCTTTAGAAATCATTCGTCTTGCTGCCCAAAAATGTCATATTGGTCAAGCAGTTAATGTAAAATATACTAATGAAATTGAAAGTGCTATTTTAAGAATTAGTTTGGGCGCCAGAGTTATTTCTGAAAGTTGGGTCAATAGAGATATTAGCCTCTTTTTTAGAAATATAGAATTACAAATGAGTCAGATCACAATCACTATTAAAAAAATTGAATTGATACTTAATAATCCTGAATTATTGGATTAAATAAAAAAGTATTCTTATTTAAACTCAATAAAAAAGTCCCATTCGCAAAAGCAGATGGGACTTTTTCATGTATAATTTTTAACTTATTTTATCATTTCAATTTTTTGAACTTCTTCTTCGTTGATGCTGTCAAAGAAACCTTGTTCGTTCATCCAATCATCGCTAAATACTTTACTCATGTAACGAGAACCATGATCAGGGAAAATTGCGATTACATTACTGTTGGCGTCAAATTCACCTTCTTCTGCATATTGTCTTATCGCTTGCATCACTGCTCCTGAAGTATATCCAACAAATAAACCTTCTTTTCTAGTGATTTCTCGGGCAGCATGAGCGCTTTCCTCATCCGTCACTTTCATGAACTTATCAATAATATCAAAATCCGTTGCAGATGGAATTAAATTTTTCCCCAGACCTTCTATTCTGTATGGATAAATTTCATCATTATCAAATTCTCTGGTTTCATGATATTTTTTCAATACTGAACCAAAAGCATCCACGCCAAGAATTCTAATATTTGGATTTTGTTCTTTTAGGTATTTTGCAGTTCCTGAAATAGTACCACCTGTACCACTACAAGCAATTAAGTGTGTAATTGCTCCGTTAGTTTGTTTCCAAATTTCCGGACCGGTAGACTTATAATGCGCATCAACATTCAACTCATTGAAATACTGATTAATATAAACAGAACCTTTAGTTTCTTCGTGCAAACGTTTGGCTACGTTATAATAAGAACGCTCATCATCAGCAGAAACATGCGCAGGACAAACGTACACTTTAGCACCTAAGCTGCGAAGCATATCTATTTTATCTTTAGATGATTTAGAACTAACGGCAAGAATGCAGTTGTAGCCTTTTATGATACTGACCATTGCTAAACTAAAACCAGTATTACCGGAAGTGGTTTCAATTATGGTATCACCCGGAGATAAAATACCTTTCTTTTCAGCTTCTTCAATTATGTATAATGCTATTCTATCTTTTGAGGAATGTCCTGGATTAAAAGCTTCTACTTTAGCGTAAAAATTTCCTTCTAAATTTTCAGTTACTTTATTTAGCTTAATAAGCGGAGTATTACCTATTAATTCTAAGACATTATTATAAGCTGTTATTTCTTTTTTCATAAAAAAATAGTTAGTCGTGGCAATTTTTCATTAAACACGAATGTTACAAATTTAACAAAAAAATCTGATTAGTTTTTAATTCCTTCTAAATCTAATAAGAAACTATATTCCTTTGCTAATTCCTTTAGAGCTTCAAATCGTCCTGAAGCACCACCGTGACCGGCATCCATATTCGTATTAAGATATAAAAAAGTATCATTTGTTTTTAGGGTTCGTAGCTTTGCAACCCACTTTGCAGGCTCCCAATACTGAACTTGAGAGTCATGAAGTCCGGTAGAAACAAACATATTAGGGTATTTTTGAGCCTTTACATTATCATAAGGCGAATACGACAACATATAATCATACGATTTTTTCTCGTTTGGATTTCCCCACTCGTCATATTCTCCAGTTGTAAGCGGAATAGTATCATCAAGCATCGTGGTAATTACATCTACAAAAGGGACTTGGGCAATTACTCCATTGTACAATTCCGGTGCCATATTGACTACTGCTCCCATTAATAATCCGCCTGCTGAACCGCCTTCGGCATATAAATGTTGTGGTGAAGTATATTTTTCCTGAATCAAAAACTTGGAACAGTCAATAAAATCAGTGAATGTGTTTTTCTTTTTCAATAATTTTCCGTCCTCATACCATTGTCTTCCTAAATCTTCGCCACCACGAATGTGCGCTATTGCAAAAACAAATCCTCGATCCAAAATCGACAAACGTGTCGATGAAAAATAAGCATCCATTGTCACTCCATACGAACCATAGGCATAAAGCAATACCGGATTATTCCCGTCTTTTTTCAATCCTTTGTGGTAAACCAATGAGATTGGCACTTTGGTTCCATCTGTTGCTGTAGCCCAAACACGCTCTTCGATATAATTATTTTTATCAAATTTGCCTCCTAGAACTTGTTGCTCTTTCTTGATTTCTTTCTCCTTGGTTTTCATATTAAAATCAATAACCGAAGATGGCGTGGCTAATGATTGGTAGCTGTAACGCAGAATATCAGTGTCAAAATCAACATTTGTCGTTGTGTAAGCGCTATATGTTTCGCTCCCAAAAGGCAAATAATACTCTCCTTCTCCACTCCAAGGCATAATACGAATGTGATTCAAACCATTAGAACGTTCTTCTACAACCAAATAGTTGCTGAAAATCTCAATATCTTCCAGTAAAACATCTTTTCTATGCGCGATTACATCTTTCCAATTTTCTTTTGCAGTAGCGTTCTCCGGCGTTTTCATCAACTTGAAGTTAGTCGCTTTGTCCTTATTGGTCATGATGTAAAAAGAATCACCAAAATGAGAAATACTATATTCTAATCCGCGAACCCTTGGTTGAAAAACGACAAATTCTCCGTCTGGATTATCCGAATTTAAAATTCTATATTCAGTAGTTAATGTACTTCCAGAACCTATTACAATGTATTTTTTTGATTTTTCTTTCCCTACAGAAACATTGAATGTATCATCTTTTTCATTGAAAACCAATACATCATCGGCAGCATCTGAGGCTAATTTATGTTTGAAAACTTTATCAGAACGCAACGTAACTTTGTCTTGTCTGATATAAAATATTGTTTTATTATCATTGGCCCAAACCGAACTTCCGGTAGCATTTTCAATCTTATCCGAAAGAATTTCTCCTGTTTCAAGATTTTTAATTTGTATTGTGTAAATACGTCTTCCCACAGTATCAATACCAAAACTCGCAAATTTATTATCTGGACTCACACTCAAACCACCTAATTGAAAGTAGGTTTGCCCTTTGGCCAAGTCATTACAGTTGAATAAAATTTCCTCATTAGCGGTAAGACTTCCTTTTTTTCGAGAATAAATAGGATAATCTTTTCCGGTTTCAAAACGCGTAATGTAATAATAACCATTGTATAAATAAGGAACCGATTGGTCGTCTTCCTTGATGCGGGCTTTCATTTCTTCGTATAATTCTTTCTGAAAACCTTTCGTATCCGCAGTCATAGCGTCATAATAAGTATTTTCCTGATTCAAATAATCGATTACTTCAGGATTCTCTCTGTCGTTTAACCAAAAATAATTATCAACACGTTTTTGATTGTGTTTTTCTAAAGTTTTTGGAATTATTTTAGCTATTGGAGTTGGAATATTTTTTGACATTTTTTGTGCTTTAATTTTAGTATTTGATGCTGCAAAAATAACACAAAGACAACTGAGGATGAGTTTATTTTTCATGAATATTTTATTGATTATGACTATGCAATATAGTAATTTTGTAAATCAAATTAATTTAAAAAATTAAAACATGGATTTAATGGGAATGATGGGCAAACTTAAAGAGACCCAACAAAAGATAGAAGACACAAAAAAACGTTTAGATACTGTTCTAATTGACGAGCAAAGTACCGATACTTTATTAAAAGTTACTTTGACTGCTAACAGAACTATAAAATCAATCACCATTGACGACACTTTATTAGAAGATAAAGATCAACTGGAAGATTATTTAATTTTAGTATTGAATAAAGCGATTGAAAAAGCGACAAATGTGAATCAGAACGAACTGGATGCCGTTACTAAAATGGATATGCCAATGATTCCCGGAATGGAAGATTTGTTTAAGTAATTATGAATTATAAAGTATGAATTATGAGTTTTGACAACTTGAAAAACTCATAATTCATAACTCATAACTTTTTTAAACCAATTTTTGCAACGTTTCCAAAACATACGTGTGCATTACTTCTTTATAATCAAGATGCGTAACGATTCGCAGTTTTCCATGACCCATCGAACTGATTAAAATATTTTTTTGTTTCAACAATTCAATTAAATTCTTCTCTATACAATTTGGAACCAGTGTGAATATCAAAATATTAGTTTCAACAGGCTCTACTGATGCAACCCAGCTTAAGTTTTTCAAAACTTCTCCAATTTCTTTAGCTCTTCGGTGATCTTCAGCAAGACGTTCTACATTATTATCTAGAGCATAAATTCCGGCTGCCGCCAAATATCCTACCTGACGCATTCCGCCACCTAATATTTTTCGGATACGCAACGCTCTGTGAATAGTAGCTTTATCAGCTAACAATACCGAACCAATTGGTGCTCCCAAACCTTTTGACAAACAAACTGAAATGGTATCAAATAATTTCCCAAATGCTTTTGGATCTTGATTTTTGGCTACCAAAGCATTCCAGATTCGGGCACCATCCATGTGAAATTTCAAATTGTTGGCATCACAAACCATCTTTATTTTTTGCAAATCTTCCAGTTCATAACAAGCACCACCGCCTTTATTGGTTGTATTTTCCACACAAACTAAACTCGTTAACGGACTGTGGTAAAATTCCGGATCATTGATCGCTCCAGCCACTTGTTCCGCAGTTATCATTCCTCGATTTCCATCTAACAAACAACACGAAACACCACTGTTAAAGGAAACTCCACCGCCTTCGTAATGATAAACATGCGCATATTTGTCGGCAATCAATTGTTCTCCAGGCTGTGTATGTAGTTTTATCGCCGTTTGATTGGCCATAGTTCCTGAAGGAAAGAAAAGTCCCGCTTCCATTCCGAACATTTCTGCAACCTTAGCTTCAAGTTCAATAACCGTAGGATCTTGTTTGTAAACGTCATCACCTACTACGGCATTCAACATGTGAACCAACATTTCGCGTGAAGGTTTTGTAATCGTATCGCTAACTAAATTTATTTCCATATTATTTTTTTATTTTTGATAAGGACAAATCACGACTTGCCCCTGCGTAAAATTTTTCTATTTTTGTGCCACAAATTTACACAATACCGTTTGTTAATTCCAACTAGTTCCGTTAAAACTAAACTAATTGTAGTACACAACGGCATTTTTGATAAATATTGAAAACAGACCTATCAAATTAATATAATTTTATGACAACTACCGAACAAATTAAAGGTATTGTAGAGCGCCTTGGTGCGTTGAGGAGGTATCTTTGACGTTGATGCCAAGCTAATTGAGATTTCGAACGAAGAAGAGAAAACTTTTGCGCCTGACTTTTGGAACAATGCCAAAGATGCTGAACTCATTGTAAAAAATCTCCGAAACAAGAAAAAGTGGATTGAAGACTACAATAAAGCAGTCGAAATGACTGAAGAATTGCAACTCGCCTATGATTTTTATAAAGAAGGTGAACTAACCGGAGAAGAATTAGACGAACATTACATCGCTACTCAAGCACATATAGAAGCCATCGAATTCAAGAACATGCTTTCGGACGAAGGTGATACATTGAGTGCCGTGGTACAAATAACTGCTGGTGCCGGTGGAACCGAAAGTTGTGACTGGGCCGAAATGCTGATGCGCATGTACATGATGTGGGGCGAAAAATATGGCTATAAAATCAAAGAACTGAATTTCCAAAAAGGAGAAGCAGCAGGTATAAAAACTGTAACCCTTGAATTTGAAGGTGATTATTCTTTTGGCTATCTAAAGGGAGAAAATGGAGTACATCGATTGGTTCGAATCTCACCGTTTGACAGCAATGCCAAACGTCATACTTCATTCGCTTCAGTATATGTTTATCCACTTGTAGATGACAGTATAGAAATTGAGATAAACCCTGCTGATATCGAGATTACGACTTCGAGATCCAGCGGTGCGGGAGGACAAAATGTAAATAAGGTGGAAACCAAAGTGCAATTGTTTCATAAACCAACCGGAATTCAAATACAATGCTCTGAAACACGTTCCCAGCAAGACAACAGACAACGTGCCATGCAAATGTTACGATCGCAATTATACGAAATTGAGTTAAAAAAGAAACAGGCACAACGCGCGGATATTGAAGCAGGAAAAATGAAAATAGAATGGGGTTCCCAAATCAGGAATTATGTAATGCAACCTTATAAATTGGTCAAAGATGTTCGTACCGGATATGAAACCAGTAATGTTGATGGTGTTATGAACGGAGAAATTGATGAATTTCTGAAAGCCTATTTAATGATGATGGGGCAAAAAGAAGAAGAATAAGATATTATTATAAGCACGATTTATAAATTTTCACAATGCTCTCATAAATATTACCCCCTAAACATCATATTATCGATGAATTTAAGGGGTTTTATTTTTAACCAAAGTAAACATTTATTTTTAATTCAAAAAAACATTTGCAATTTCAACGTTAAATGATTTTATTTGAAAACGATAACAAAACTAATTCCTATATACTCCATGAAATCTTATTCAATTGAAGAAGTAAACGATATTCTTAAGGGCACTATCGTAGGAAGCATAACGCAAAAAATTACGGCTCCTGAACAACTTGAAGCCGCTAATGAATCTGAAATTTCATTTATTGGAAACAAGAAATATGAAAAACTATGGGCTTCATCTAATGCTTCTGTTGCCGTTGTTAATGAAGACATATCGATACAACCTGGCGAAAATAGAGCTTTTATAAAAGTAAAAAATGCTGATTTGGCAATGTCACAAGTATTAGAACTTTTTGCTCCTCCTACACCATTATTCAATATTGACATTCATCCAACTGCAATAATAGACGAAACAGCAACTATTTGCAATGGAGTCAGAATTGGTGCTGGATCTTATATTGGACCAAAAGTTGTCATTGGTGACAACACAACAATCTATCCTAACGTGACCATTCTAGATGAATGCACCATTGGAAAAAATACGGTTATCTGGTCAGGAACTGTAATCAGAGAACGTTGCCATATAGGAAACGACTGTATTTTACATCCCAATGCAACAATTGGAGCTGATGGCTTTGGTTTTCGTCCTGATCCACAAAGAGGTTTGGTAAAAATTCCACAAATTGGAAATGTAATTATAGGTAATAATGTAGAAATTGGCGCCAATACATGCGTTGATAGAGGGAAATTCAGTTCTACCATTTTAGGTGACGGTTGCAAAATTGATAATTTAGTCCAAATAGGTCATAACAGTAAATTAGGTAAGTTTTGTATTATGGCTGGAAACAGTGGACTGGCAGGATCCGTAACTTTAGGTAACGGCGTAATCATTGGTGGAAGCGCATCTATAAAAGACCATACCACTATTGGTGACGGAGCTATTGTAGGTGCCGGTTCAGGTGTTACAGGAGATATTCCAGCGGGAAAAACCATGTTAGGATATCCGGCTGTAGAAGCCCGAGATGCATTGAAACAATGGGCAATTTTGAAAAGACTCGTAAATGAATCTAAAAAATAATTACTAGCTTTTTTATTGAATTCACAAAAAAACAGAAGTTCGCTTCTGTTTTTTTGTTTTAATAGTAAACAAATATTCGATTTTCATTATTTACACTTTAAAATAATAAAATTTATTTAGTTGGATTTTGTATTTTAGCGCAAACTTTTTTAACATTATTTCATCATGGATTTGAACTTCAACAAAAACGAAGACCACAATAAACTTTTACTTTCCGCTTTGCGTCAAAAATTGAGCGTAGTTAAAATGGGAGGCGGTGAAAAACGCATCCAGAAATTACACGGAGAAGGCAAAATGACTGCACGCGAACGTATCGATTATTTATTGGATCCGAAGGCGAAATGTATAGAAATTGGAGCGTTTGTTGGTGAAGGAATGTATGCGGAACACGGCGGCTGTCCATCAGGAGGTGTTGTGGTAAAAATAGGGTACATTAGAGGGAAACAATGTATTGTTGTGGCTAATGACGCTACCGTGAAAGCAGGTGCCTGGTTTCCTATCACCGCAAAGAAAAACTTACGCGCGCAAGAAATTGCAATGGAAAATAGATTGCCAATCATTTATTTAGTGGATAGTGCAGGAGTTTACTTGCCATTGCAGGACGAAATTTTCCCTGATAAAGAACATTTCGGACGTATTTTTAGAAATAATGCCCTGATGAGCAGTATGGGAATAACTCAAATTTCTGCTGTAATGGGAAGTTGCGTTGCCGGAGGTGCTTATTTACCAATTATGAGCGACGAAGCCATGATTGTAGATAAAACGGGAAGTATTTTCTTAGCAGGAAGTTATTTAGTGAAAGCTGCTATTGGCGAAAGCATCGATAATGAAACATTGGGAGGAGCAACAACCCATTGTGAGATTTCGGGCGTTACGGATTACAAAGCCAAAGATGATAAAGATGCATTAGATAAAATTAAAAATATAGTCGACAAAATAGGTGATTTTGACAAAGCAGGTTTCAGCCGAATTAAAGCTGAAAAACCGGCTTTAGACGAAAATGAAATCTATGGCGTTTTGCCAAAAGCCAGAAATGAGCAGTACGACATGATGGAAATCATCAATCGTTTAGTTGATAATTCTGAATTTGAAGCCTACAAAGATGGTTACGGTCAAACCATTATTACCGGTTATGCCAGAATTGACGGTTGGGCAGTAGGAATTGTGGCTAATCAACGAAAAGTAGTGAAAACTAAAAATGGCGAAATGCAGTTTGGTGGTGTAATCTACTCTGATAGTGCGGATAAAGCCACGCGTTTCATTGCCAATTGCAACCAGAAAAAAATCCCTTTAGTGTTCATACAAGATGTAACCGGATTCATGGTTGGATCTAAATCTGAACATGGCGGAATCATAAAAGACGGTGCCAAAATGGTAAACGCCGTTTCAAATTCGGTTGTACCAAAGTTTACAGTCATTGTAGGCAATTCATACGGAGCAGGAAATTATGCAATGTGCGGCAAAGCGTATGACCCAAGATTAATTTTTGCCTGGCCAAGTGCTGAATTAGCCGTTATGGGCGGAACGCAGGCTGCAAAAGTATTGGCACAAATAGAAGCTTCATCGCTTAAAGCAAAAGGTGAAGTCGTAGATGAAATCAAAGAAAAAGAGTTGTTTGATAAAATAAAAGCGAGATATGACGAACAAGTTTCTCCTTATTATGCTGCATCACGTTTATGGACAGATGCGATTATCGATCCAAAAGACACCAGAACTTGGATATCTATGGGAATTGAAGCGGCAAACCACTCGCCAATTGAGAAAAAATTTAATTTAGGAGTCATTCAAGTTTAGTACTGATTTTCAAATACTTATACTAATGTTTTGTATATTTATGGCTGTTTTACTCCTGCTTCGTGGCAGTTGTAAAATAGCCTCATTTGTTATACGATATTTAAAAAATCTTAACCTAATTCATTTTATTAATTTAAACTTGAATAAGAAATGAAAAAGATTTTGGTTTTACTATTTAGTATAATGCTACTAATAGGCCATTCAATTTGTGCACAAAACAAATTAGGCAATGCTGGTACTCAAAAAGAAAAGAAACCTATTTATTTTGAATCAGGACTCAATGCATCTTTGCCGGTTCATATCATGATGTATCGGACTCACCGACTGGCGATTGGTTTGAATGCGAGAGCTGGGAAATTGATTTCAAAGAAAATAGAGTTAGGACTCCGATTTGATTATGATTATCGGTTCATCCGAAAAAACACCCGAATTCTAACCCCTGAAAGTACACTTCAAGAAAGGGCCAGTCATAATAACTTTAGCCTCTTTAGTCTCAAACCTAATATTCAATTCAATATGAATTCGCATTGGTTTTGGGGTGCAGAAACGGGAGTGGGATATGTTTTATCTGATGAAGACAGAAAAATAGGAATGGGTTTTGTTTCAGAATATGCCAGTGATCAACAATTTGGTATATGTTCCGGATTGTATGTGGGTCGGTATTTCATAATTAGCCCTAATAAAAATAAATTTGGAGTTTCCATGAATTTAACCCAATTTCTGGCGCTTGGACATGCTGAAAATAGTTTAGGTTTGAAATTCAATTACCGATTTATAAACTGATTTTCATTAAAAAAAGTATCAAATTCAAAAGTGTCTTTTAGAAAAGATTATTTTTGAATTTGATACTTATACTAATTTATATACCCTCCAGTATTTCTTTTCTTTTGAGCTTACCATTTTCGGTTTCGGAAAATTTTGCTACATAAAATACTTCTTTTGGTTTTTCATATTTATCTAAACCATCAAAAATACTATCCTCTAAAGTTTGATCTTCACCTTCGATTACTAAAACTAATTTTTCGCCTAAATCAACATCATGTATTCCAGTTACAAAAAATCTGGATTGAATCTTTGCAGACAATTTCTCCTCAATTTTCTCAGGGATTAATTTAATCCCACCGCTGTTGATTACATTATCTATTCTTCCTAAAAAAGCAAATTGATTCTCACCAACTAATTCCACTAAATCATTCGTAACAATAGATTCTTCTGAAATTTTAGGTGCATCAATCACCAGACAATTTCTGTCATCTTTGGCAATTTTTATGTTAGGTAAAACTGAAAATGCCTTCTCTCCTATTTTTTTAGCTGCAATATGCGTGATAGTTTCAGTCATACCGTAGGTTTCATACACCTGTGTTTTCAATTTAGAAAGTTCTTTTTCTAAACCATTGTTCATTTTTGCTCCGCCAATAATCATCTTCTTCACATTATTTAATACTGCTAAAGAGTTTTGGGCTTGCAAAGGAACCATAGCTGCAAAATCATATTTAGTGTCATTTTTCAACATTGGATGCGAACTTGGCGCCACAAAATCGATATCAAGACCAAGAATAAAGCTTCTAACAAACATCATCTTTCCAGCGATGTATTTCGTTGGCAAACAGTGTAATGCTCTATCGCCCGGTTGTAAATCAAAAAAATCACCAGTAGCAATCGCTGAATTGACCATTGCTTGTTTCTCAATTCGGATTATTTTTGGCGTTCCCGTAGTCCCGGATGTATTGAGTTCCAAGTAGGATTTATTGTCAAACCAATCAAGTATGAAGTCTCCAACAGACTTTTCATATTCATCACCTTCTTTGATAAAACTATACGCAACTCGACATAAATCATTTCGATTTAGGTGAAATCCGTTCAATTTAAACAGATTATGAACATTCTGATAAGTTATTGTATTGGTCATGAGCGAGTATTTTTTTAAATTATTTAATGCTTAAATCAACTAGATATTGCCGCTTAATTTTTCTTTCCAGTTCGTCCAGTTGTATTTTTTACTAAAGATAAATAAAAGTATCGGGTAAATTATGACAACTGGTAAAATTACATCTAATCCTGCTGAAGGATCTGAAATATCTTTAAAAATAGAATGCGTTTGAAAAGCAGACCAATCCGAAGTGATTAACAATGCACCAACTAAATTATTAGCTGCATGAAAGCCCAAAGCCAATTCCATTCCCTCATCCATAAGCGTTATAATTCCCAGAAACAATCCAGTCCCAATGTAATAAACCAGAACAATTGGACCAATCTTAGTTACTTCTGGATTAAACCAATGCATGCCCCCAAAAATAAGTGAAGTCATCAGTAACGGAAACCATTTGTTTTTAGCAAGATTCGCAAATCCCTGCATCAAATAGCCTCTGAAAATATATTCTTCAGAACTGGTTTGAATAGGAATAAGTACTATCCCGATTATTGCCAAAATAGCAAATGGAACAGGTTTAAAGTTGATGACAAAATCACTTGGAGAATAATAATAAAATAACAATGTCGATACAATAGTTATTGCTGCCCAAATCAAAAATGAAAACACGATTCGGTTCCAATCTACTTTCGCTCTTGAAGTGGTTACAGAAAGTACCGTTTGATGGTGCAAATAGCGGATGACCAAAATGATTCCAAGCATAATAAATACAAACGAAATCATGATTAAAAACAAAGTGAAATTAGGTTCAAAAAAACGCATGATTGCCTCATTGCTTGAAGGATAAGGTTTTCCATTTGCAAATGTCTCAAAAAGCAAAGCCATCAGGAGTGGCAACTGACCCAGAAATGAAGCGAAAATAATTAGTAGAGAGCCCACAATATACTTCCAAAACTTATTTTCTGATTTAAAACCTTGTTCTATAAACATGTATTTTTAGTTTAATATTTTTACCTAATTACTATAACAAATGTTATTTTTGCTACACTTAATATACTTTTCAATCCTTACTTACTTTCATTAAAATATGATACAAATATACCATAATTCACGCTGTGGAAAATCAAGAAATTGTTTAGCACTTCTAGAAAATTCTAAAAAAGAGTTCGAAGTTATTAATTATCTGACCAACCCGCCATCTTTTGAAGAATTATCCTCCATCCTTCAAAAACTGAACAAAAAACCTATTGAATTAGTTCGCCAAAAAGAAAAAATTTGGATTGAAATTTTTAGAGATAAAAAAATGAATTCAGAAGAAATCATCCAAGCAATGGTCGATAACTCAATTCTTATAGAAAGACCCATTGTTGTTATTGGGGAATCGGCGATTATTGGACGTGACTTAGAGAAAATAGAATCGTTTATATTATGAAAATTCGCATGTTTTAATTAACATTTATTTGTGATTTATAGTATTAAACCAAATCTTACTTTTGCAATCTAAATGCCATAACCTAAGTTTTTTTAAAATGAAAAAAATAAAATCCGTATTAATTCTTGTTCTCTTTTTAACAACCTTATTCAGTTTTGCCCAACAAGGTCCTGCTGTTCCAAAAATCAAAATTACCGGAAAGGTAGTAGAAAAAATAAGCAAACAACCACTTGAATACGCAACAATTACTTTCTCAGTGCCTAATAATCCAAAACCAGTAGCCGGTGGAATTACAAACGCGACTGGAGAATTTGATATTGAAGTAAACCCCGGTATTTATGACATAAAAATCGAGTTTATATCATTTAAATTAAGCGAGTTTAAAGTAAAAAATCTTCAAAAAACTACCAGTTTAGGTTTAATCAGTTTAGAGGAAGATGCTAATCAATTGAATGAGGTTATCATTCGTTCCGAAAAAACGACAGTTGAAATAAAATTAGATAAAAAAGTATATAATGTAGGTAGTGACCTCATGGTAAAAGGAGGAACTGTAAGTGATGTTTTAGACAACATTCCTTCTGTTGCTGTTGATGTTGAAGGAAACATAAGCCTTCGTGGAAATGAAAATGTAAGAGTTCTTATTGATGGCAGACCTTCAAATGCTATTAATATTGCTGAAGCATTGCGATTGATTCCTGCTGATGCGATTGAAAAAGTTGAAGTAATCACTAATCCATCGGCACGATATGATGCCGAAGGTGGTGGAGGATTACTGAATATTATATTAAAAAAGGGGAAAAACCAAGGTTTAAACGGAACAATCATTGCATCTGCCGGATATCCTGAAAATTATGGTTTAAGCGGAACCTTAAATTATAAATCAAAGAACTTCAATCTTTTTACAACACAGGGATACAATGACCGCAGTAATCCTGGAAATGCATTTACAGATTCAAGATATTTAAATGCTGATAATACAACTCGAAATTATGTAAACGAAACTAGAGAAAACGAAAGAGACAGCAAAGGTTACAATGGAAACTTTGGAATGGAATGGTATTTAAGTGAAAGCCTTTCTTGGACTAACACTTTCAACTACCGAAAAAGTAATGGTAACAATGTGGATAACGTTTTCCAAAATAATTATGATGCCGGTTTTAATTATGACTACACTCGTAACCGTATCAATTTAGAAAATAGCGACAGTGAAAACGTAGAATTTGCAACTAATTTTACTAAGAAATTTAAAAAAGACGGTCATAAATTAACAATTGACGGTTCGTTCTCTACAAATGATGACATTAATGACGCTTTAATTACAGACACAGCAACAAATACAAGTGTAGTAAAATTTGACAATACTATCAACAATCAAACTCAAAGCAGAAATTTACTTCAAATGGACTATGTTTTACCTTTTGGAAAAGGAAGTCAATTTGAAGCAGGTTACCGTGGTGATTTCTCGGAATTACTTACAGATTACAGAGTTGATAATGATGGCGTAATCAACGAAAATTTCACGAATACATTAGAATACAAAGAAAAAGTAAATGCACTTTACACGCAATACGGAGTGAAAATCAATAAACTTTCAGCTTTATTTGGATTGCGTTTTGAAGATTCCAATATTGAAATCAATCAATTAGCGACTAACGATTTCAATACTAAAAAGTACAATAACTTTTTTCCAAGTGCGTTTTTCACTTACGAAATCTCAGATAAAAGTAGCGCTTCTGTAAGTTACAGCCGAAGAATTCAAAGACCAAGAGGAAGAATGTTGAATCCGTTCAGCAACTTGTCAAGTAACATCAATATTTTTGTTGGAAATCCAGATTTAGATCCAGCGTTTTCAGATGCTATTGATTTTGGTTACATTAAAAGATGGGAGAAACTAACATTCAATACTTCATTATACGTTAATAAAACAACTGATGTATTCCAATTTGCAAGAAGAGAATCAGGTGATTTTGTAAACGGAATTCCTATTATTATTAGTTCTCCAATCAACTTGGCAACTGAATATAGAACAGGATTTGAATTCACATTAAACTATTCTCCTTTCAAATGGTGGAAATTAAACAGTAATTTCAATTTCTTCAGAAACGAAACTCAAGGAGATTTTACTTATACTGATTTTAACAATATTGAAATTGTACAAAATTTTGATAACATCGCAACTTCATGGTCTACAAGACTAACTTCAAAAATCACACTGCCTTACAAAATTGACTGGCAGACTAATGCAACGTATAACGGTCCTCAAAATAATGCTCAAGGAAGAAGCTTAGGAATTTTTGCTGCAAATATAGCATTCAGTAAAGATGTTCTAAAAGACAAAGGAACACTTTCATTCAACGTGAGTGATGTTTTCAATTCAAGAAAAAGAATGATGGAAGCTAACCTTCCGGGAATTGTTGATTCTTACAGCGAAATGCAATGGAGAGAAAGACAATTTAATTTATCGTTTACTTATCGTTTTAACAAACCTAAAAACGAAAGAGAACAACCTAAACGAAATCAAGGTGATAATGAAGGTGATTATCAAGGATAACAAAATTAAGGACTCATGAAAATGGGTCCTTTTTTTATAAATCATTTTTTTATTTTCAGATTATCTAACCCTTTTAGATAATCCACAACTTTTGAACTTGGTCCAATTTTTTGCTCTTTCCCGGTTTTTGAGATTTGATACTTTAACATCTATAAATAGCAAAAAAAACATTGATAAATATAAATTTAAAATGAGAGTTTAAATAGAGAAGCAATAACATCAGTATTTCAAAATAAAACTAAATACCGGCGAAAAGATAGTAATCAATTTACAAAAGAACTTGAAGAGACAAATATTAAGATTGGCCAAAGCAAGAAATTTATTGGTTGCAAGAGATTTAGATCCAAATGATTATCGCAAGATAAAAAAGAAACAGGTGAACGAATAAAAAGACTTGGATCGATGCTAAATACAAAAAACAGTAAAGTCACCAATGTTGAACCTTTCTTAGATAAGGCTATAAACCAAATTTCACAATTTTTGACATTGTACGAAGAGGGATTTGCTAAAAGTAAAACAAAGATAATTGGTTCATTATTTTCTGAAAAACTCACTTTTGAAAATAATCAAGTTCGAACATTAGAATCAATGAAGAATTAAGACTTATGTTACTGATATACAATAATTTAAACAGTAAAAAAAAGAAACAAATCAGAAAAATCTGATTTGTCCCAGTATGTGAACCTTATGGTACAAAATTCGAACCTTTTACTAGAAGATGTAAAGCTTTTAGCTGATTTTTTGAAATGCAAAGGTTCTAATTATTATTTTTAGTTTTGTCGTTATAGCTTTCAGTTCTAATTATTCTTTTTGTAATAACTTTTTTAACCTCTTTATTTTCTTTCATTTTATTTTGGATTGTATTTTTCCACGGTTTCTTCTTGATCAGGATCAATAAATTTAATTTTTTTTTCAAATACTTAAACAGCAAGTTTGTTAATTTTGGTTATTATTATTTAACTTTAGTAGCAGTTACAACATCTAACTTATTCACAATGAATGGCATCAGATAGAAAAGTCATATTGTTAGTTCTTGCTGAAATCAGCAAAGCAAAGTATAATTTATAGTAAATTTAATATAAATAATATCTCTGATGTTACATTTAATCTGAATGTAACTTAGTAATGATAAAAGCCCCGTTTTGGTGCTTATTTATGGTGCTTAAAGATATCTAAGCTTTGACTAAATTTACTTAAAACCTATATTTAATTTGTAGCCATTTCTTTTTTTCGATTAAATTAAGACTTTCGGATAGCAGTATTAAAATAAAAAACAACGTAGATTTAAAACTTATTTTCTAATTCCTTTCTTCAGCTTTTTAACCAAAGGACTTTCCAATAATCGTATTTGATCAATAACCAATTTTGCGATTGCTGTAGCCCCTTTTTCAGAAAGATGGGTATTATCTTCTTTATCTTCGGGATAATAGGGATGTTCACCCTCTTTAAAATGCAAATGCAATTCTTTTGATTTTTCGGGACCGTACGATTCTTCTAATTGTTCTGTAAAATATTCCAAGTCAATAAAAGGTACTTTATATTGCTGGGCTACCAAACGGGTTTCGAGCGGATAATCGCCATGTGTACCAATTAATACACCTTGTTCGTTAAAATTTCGTCGGGCAATGGAAGAAAATAAAATTGGAACGGCACCTTTTTCTCTCGTTTCTTGAACAAAACGAATTAGATTATAGCGATAACTCGTATGAGGATTGGTATATCTGGTGGAATCTGCATTTTTTTGATCGTTATGCCCAAATTGTATGAAAACATAATCTCCGGGCTTCAACACTTTATAAACCGAATCCCATTTTTTTTCATTGATAAAACTGCGTGTACTGCGACCGTTGACTGCTCTGTTATCAATCACAACATCTGCACTAAAAAACTGCGATATCATTTGCATCCAGCCGCGTTCCGGATTTTCTTCCGGTTTGATTTTATTGGCCATCGTAGAATCGCCTATGCCGTAAATCGTTGTTTTTTGAGCTAAGCAGTTGAGCGAAATAAACAATAATAAGAAAAATGAGTGTTTCATAATCTTCTGTTTAATGTTTAACGGACTTACTTGCTGAAGTGGGAATTGTAGCCTTTTGACCAACTATAACATCATTCATGGTTACATTTTCCGTGTTCAGAATCGTCATTCCGTTTTTTGCGGATTGTACTTCAATGGTGTCCAAATGTATGTTTCGTACTTTCTTTTGGGCAAATCCCTGAATAATAATCGCGGTTTCTTTAGCCTTTTTACAAAAAATATTGGACAAGAAAATATCGGATACATCCGATGGGAAATCACCTGAGCCTTCCCCCATATAATTCGCAGTGATATAAATACAATCCTCAACCTCATCCAATTGAATTTTTCTGACATAAATATTTTTGATAAAGCCACCTCTGTCGGCATTGGTTTTAAAATAAACTCCCCGTTTCAAATACCCAACAGTCTTGCAATTATCAATAAAAACGTTTCGGATGCCCGCTGACATTTCACTGCCCATAACCACTCCGTGCAATCCTTTGAAATTGCAATTGCGAATCACGATGTTTTCACTCGGGGTTTCGCTGTTTGCTCTGCCTTCATGATCTCTACCTGCTTTAATGGCAATATTATCATCCGCATTATCAAAATCAATATTTTCGATTAAAACATCTTTGGCATATTCCGGATCAATTCCGTCATTATTAGTGTTAAAAGCTTTGTATCTTAATCCTCTGACGGTAATACTTTGCGATTTCAATAAATGAAGACACCAAAAAGGGGAATCCTCAATTTTCAAATTCTCTACCAAAATATTTTTGCAATTAAAAAACTGAATTAATTGCGGTCTCAGAAAATGTTCCGGTCCAAATTTTCGGTCTTTCAAAGGCACATTTTTATGATTCATTTCTCGGGTTAATAGTTTGTCGGCTCCTTCTTTTGCCTTAAAACTATGCCAGACTTTACTTCCTTCTCCATCAATGGTTCCTTCTCCAGTTATAGCAATATCAGTACAGCCGTAGGCATAAATAAGCGGACTGTAATTGTAAATCATAGTTCCTTCCCAGCTCGTGAGTACCAGTGGTAAATAATGTTTAGGATTATCACTGAAGCGGATTTTAGCGTCTTTTTCAATTAAAAGCTTCACATTACTCACAAAGTGAATGGGTCCGTTTAGCGTATAAACGCCTTTAGGAACTACGATTGTACCTCCATTATTCTTTTTGCAAAGTGCCATCGCTTTATCAAAAGCGGGTTTCGCATCACTAATGGAATCTCCTTTTGCTCCTAATTCAGTAACTACAATTTTAAAGGATGGGATTTGAGGCAATTGAATCCGCTTTAGGATTAAATCAACGCTGTCCGATGGAAAACTGTTGTTTTGGGCAAAACAATTTAACGAAACCAGCAATAAAAGGAGAAGTTTATATTTCATGATTTTTAATCTTGATTTGAAAAAAAGTTGTTTAATACTTTATTTTTGATTCCAACAAACCTGCTTTTATCGCATTGGAAAAATCCGAACCCAAACAGTTTTCTAGCGTATATTTCTTCGCTTCTGATTTCCGTAATTGATGCGACCAAGTCACTCTGCTCTTGGGAAGAAATCCATCACCAGTGCAATTGTATTCGGCATAAAGTACCGTTTTTTCAGCTTCTGGTTTGGACCAGTTGTGCCATCCTTCCGGTTTGATGTGTTTTCCCATTTCACAATTTAAAAAAACTGTTTTAGCATGAATGCGCCAAGGGCGTCCGAGATAAACAGCCGTAACTTCTGGAGCAGCAATCAATTTACAGTTTTTAAAAACAAACCCATAAGCAACGTCTTCTGGAGTAGCAGCTGCCGTTATATAGGAATCTTTCAAGCTATGCAAAGTGCAATTTTCAAATAAAACAGTTGCTTTTCCAAAAATAAAATCCGTGGTTCCTTCGATATAACAGTCTTTCACATACTGTTTGTTTCCATTTCCTGTTGCGTACAAAGTATCCTGATTGCCTAAAATAATACAATTCGAAATCAAGACTTTGTTGGCATTTAAAGTCAAAGCTACCGCCTGCCCCACTTCACCGGAGGAATTTTGTATGGTTAAATTTTGAGCCACAAAACCTTCCCCTTCCACTAACATCGTGTAGGTATAAAAAGTACTGTTTTTGCCTAAATTAATCTTGTTGAAATAATCATCGTAGGCAATTATCGTCTGCTCTTTACTTTCTCCAATCAAAGAAATGTTAGTATTCCACTCGTGAATTTTTACTTTCTCGTAGTAAATTCCGTTTTTTATAAAAATAGTTTTCCTTTGATACGGAAATGAATTCGAATCGTTTATCGCTTCTTGAATTGAACTGTAATCACCGCTTCCATCTTTTGCAACGACACTGTACCATTCGTTTTTTGAAGATTTAGTGTTTTTTATACTCGATTTGTCAAGCGAAACCATGTGTGTTTTTTTCCAAAGCGGATACTTTTTCAAAACCTCCTTTGGTTCATTGGTGTACCACGCATAACCATTCCTGCGCTCTGAACCAATTTCCGCTAAAGCTCCTTTTTTGACACCATCGCGATCACAGAAAAAAGGAGTATTACTATCCAATTCCATAAAACGAGCCCATAAAGGAGCTGCATTTAGATCTTTCACCATCACTTTATCGAAGACTTTAGTATTCCCAACCCTCTGACGCTCTTCTTTAATTCCTGTTATTTTTGTTTTTTCGAACCAAACCACTGCGCTATTTATCGCAGTAATTATTTCCTTGGATGGATTTTCAATAGCCATCAAAAGCAGTACTATTTTAGCCGATTCTTTTCCGCTTAATGATGGTAATTCGTAAGCCCTAGCTTTAGCAGGAAGCAAGGTAAACTCATCATGCTGGGCGCACCAAGACGTTAACTGTCCGTTTTGTTTGTATTGCGTTTTTAGAATACAATCAATTCCTTTATCAAAAGCTTTCTGTAGTCTCAAAAGCGTTTCTTGCGATGGTTTTATGGAATAATAATCCGTTCCGTCTATTAGATTTTTTAAAATTTCCAAAATATTCACCATCGAATCATCATTAAACGTAATGTGCGAATAATATCCTTTTTTTAACGGACAAAACTGTGGCCATCCGCCATTTTCATATTGAGCGGCCAGCAAGTAATCCAAACCATTTAAGAATGCTTTTTTATATTTTTCATTGGGAACTTGTGCATATATTTTAGACAAAAAAAGCATTTCCATGCAAGTCGCACCATTATCAGTAGTCGAATCCATCGGATCCGTTTTAAGCGCTTCCAGATTTTGTTTTTCTTCCTCTGAAAGTATTTTCTGCATTTGAATGTTTTTTGGCCATCCGCCAATGTTGCGTTGGTAAAGCAACACATTTTCGGCAATCTCTCGCGCTTCCGTGGAACTGAACCAAGCTTTGTCATCTATGGCAACAATATCTTTCCAGTTTTTATTCAATATTTGTGATTGAAGACCTGAACCTGCAGTGCAAACAAATACGAACGCAATTATTATTTTTTGAAAACAACTCATTTTTTAAACTATTAGGAAAACAATTGCACTTTAAAAATTCAAGTTTATTTATTCAACTCTAAAGCCGCTAAAATAAAAGGTCCGGTAGCTTTTGGGTCGTTGTCTTTTTTTCTTTCGTTTACATAATATTCAAAAGAGCCATCACGATATGGATTACCTCCTAAACCTGCTACGGCGCATGCTTGTGTAATAGTAACTTCACCATTTTGACCAACCTTAATTAAGTGCTTTGTCATACCTGAAAATGCTTTTTTAGCCGCAGTTTTGAATTTCTTATGCAAATACCCTTTGTTCACCCCTTTTGCAAAAGCATATGTAAACATTGCAGTTCCTGAAGCTTCTAGATAGTTTCCGCCTACAGCACCTTTGTCTGTAACTTGATACCAAAGTCCGGATTTATCCTGAAACTTAACTAAATTATTCGCTAATTGATTCAAGTAACTCACCAATTCTTTTTGCTTGGGATGGTCTTTTGGAAAATAATCCAATACATCTACAAGAGCCATTGCATACCAACCCAAAGAACGCGACCAAAAATTAGGGGAAGTTCCGGTTGTTTTGTTTGCCCAAGGCATTTGTTTGCTCTCATCCCAACCATGATAAAACAATCCAGTCTTTGAATCTCGAGCGTTTTTTTGAATCAATTCAAATTGTTTGGCAACATCAAACAAGTTCTTTCCGTCTTCGAAGGTTACGGTGAATTGCGCATAAAAAGGTTCCCCCATGTATAAGCCATCCAGCCACATCTGGTTTGGATAGATTTTCTTGTGCCAAAAACCGCCACTGGCTGTTCTAGGTTGCTCTTCAATTTGTTTTCGTAGTGTTTGAAGTGCTTTTAAATATTTAGCCTCTTTGGTAGTTGCATACAAATCAAATAATAAGCGACCGGCAACAACCATATCTATGTTATAAGTTTCTAATTTATAAGTATCAATCGTACCATCTTCTTGAACCAGTTTATCAACGTATGTTTTACTATACGCACTGTATTTTTGGTTTGGATGCTTTTTGTTCAATTCATCAAAAGAGGTCAACACTAAACCATGCACATAATCCCATTTTGGGGTAATGGCATCATCTATCATATAGGATTCTTTGTGTTGCATCATGATTGACAAAGCCATTCGCTCCGACCATTTTAATTTTTTTGAAATGGTTTTGTCCTTTTGTGCGTTCATTTGCAATGAAACAAAAGCGATTAAAAGGACTGCTATTAGTGGTTTTAAAATGTTGTTTTTCATAGTAAGATTGTAATAGTAAAGGATTACATTTTTCTTTTTTTATTCAATAGGGCTAATTTTTCATCTAAGTATTTCACGAAATCTTCCTTGGCTTTAATCCCGTTTACCTCTTGTTCCCATGCACCTAAAAAATAAAAAGAAGTAGGTTTTGTTGTTGGTTTAAAAATTAAAAGATGATCAAATTCAGCATCCACCTCAGATTCGATGGTTTTAATTTCATAGAAAATAGCCATCCCCAATTTATCTGGCACCAAAGTCTGTGCGCCATAAGTAGCTAGGTATGCCCATTTTTTGTTTCGGCTTACTTTTTTGAGTACTTCGGTGTTTTTTTGTTTTACAATTCCGGTACAAATGCCCGCAATTGCTTGTGAGGCTTGAATAGTGTGTTTAGTATAACGCTGATCAGGATTAATAGTTAATTCTGAGGTGAAATCAATTTTATCCGAAGCTGATTTCCATCCGTAGTAATTGATTTTCACACCGGAAGATTTCACTTTGTTTTCTACTTTGGCAATAGTCGAATCCACTTCATAAAAGTGTACTCTTTGTTTATTTAAATACCGATCGATGGAACCAATTCCGATTCCTTTTCCAGCTTTTAAAATATCCGAACCCCAATCGCTCATTTCGTGGTAGGAATCAAAACCATCCTGACCAACTTGCGGAAGAATGATCGCTTCGGTTTTTTTTCCAAAAATATCAATAGCATTTCTCCAGTCCAGATACAATCGGTATCCAATTTTGTTGCTTTCCCAACCCGGACCTTCATAGCGAATATCAAACGAATGATCCGTATGTTCCGGAGCTAATTTGAGTTTTTCAACATTTTTGAAAGTCCCACCAATGTATTTTCTACCTTCCCATTTGCCCCCTTCCTTTAAGGAGATTTCAGCATAGGTTTTTGAATCATTCTTTTTTTGGGCTTGAATATTTAATACTCCAAGCAACGTAAAGCAAGCTATTATTTTTACTGTTTTCATCTTTTATATTTTAAAATTCTATCTAAAAAATCAGTTGTATCTGTTACAATTTTTTCGAACCAGGGATGGAAAAACCAAAAGGAATGTGGTGCGTTTGGTAATTCTTTAGTTTCATTATAAATTCTATTTTGCTTCAAAATGGCAATCATATTCTCTCGTCCTGCATGAAAACGCACCATATCACTGTTTATAAATAATACGGGCGGAGTATTTTTGTCCGTATGTGTCAAGGCCGAAGCGTGCTTCCAAATATCTGATTTTTCTTCAAAAGTTCCGCCTAACCATTCACCGGCAACTTTCCCTTCTTGAGATTCCGGATGTTTAAAAGCCAGAATACCATCCATATCTATAATGGCTTGCACATTTGCGTTTTGGTTAAAATCACTTTTTTGATCTTCAAATTCTAGATTATCATTTGTAGTCCCAATCAAAGCCGCCATTTGTCCGCCTGAAGAACAACCTAACACAGCAAATCTACTTGGATCTGCATTAAAATTTTTAGCATTCTCTTTAATGTACTTAATGGCTTCTTTTACATCAAATATTGCTGCTGGATATGCTGCTTCCGGAGATAATCTATATTCAACAGCAAAACAAGAATACCCTCTTGAAGCGATTTCTTGTGCTAAAAATTTCATCTGTGATTTATTCCCTGATTTCCATCCGCCACCATGAATTAATACTACCGCTGGTTTTAATGAATTCCCTTTTTTAAAATAGGCATCTAAATGCAGTTCCCTTGTCTCCGTTTTTTTATAAACCAATTCCTGTATCTGATTCACACTTTCATATTCTTGTTCCTGAACGATTTCAATAAAGGGAAACTTGATTTTGTCTTTATTAAAAGTGCTTTGCACCGTATAAGAAGTATCTCTATTAGAGTGAATCTGTGAATGAAGCAAATTTGTAAATAAAATCAAAATGAGACAGCAAGGTTTTATCATTTTATTTAAAATAACGGATTAAATGTATTCCTTATGAAAAAAGGAGCTTGATAAACCAATCAAGCCCCTTTTTTAACAAACTCAAAAAATTCAACCAAAAACTAATTTTATTATTTAGTACGCAGTATTCTGTGGGTAACTTTTATTTTGATTTAAATCTAATGCTTCCTGTGGAATTGGTCTTAAAATTTTCTTCTCTCCATTAGCTCCGTCAAAGTTCGAAGCTTTGATTTTTGGATTGTATAAAGAAGCTCTTTCAATCAATTTTCCAGTACGTTTCAAATCGAACCAACGGTTATATTCTCCAATCATTTCTCTTGCTCTTTCATCTAAAATATAATCAATATTGAACTGCCCACTTGTAGCAGCTATAACACCAGCTCTCCTTCTTACTTCGTTAAGCCTTGCCAATCCAGTTGTCGGATTGGTGCGCAAATAAGCTTCGGCAGCAATCAAATAGGTATCCGCTAATCTTGAAACTACAAAATCACGTGTACTTGTTCTAGGACTTGATGCGCTGGTGGCAAAAGGTGCTTTTGGATCATCGAATTTACGAACAGGTATGGTTTGATAATCATTACTGAAAGTAACCGAAGTACCGTAAGAACCATATAAATGTATTGTTGCTTTAGGATTTGCCAATTTATAAGCTGCTAGTTCAGCATCTGTCATCCATTTTGGCACATAAAAATGTGCTACTGTTAAACCTGTTTTATCTGCTTTTGTATAAAAATCATAATAGGTCGCATACGCTTGCGTCATAAACGTTCCTTCCCATCTCTTATCTCCTTTTTCATACAGTCCTATAGCGAAATCCGTTGGTAATAAAGTATAAGATCGGTAAGGTGCTTTCGTAGCCACTTCTGAACCTCCTAAATAAGAACTGAAATAACTGGCTTGACCATTACCCGTGGTTTGTGGATTAGAACTATTAGAACCAGCGCTGAACTGAACTGAGAATATAGTTTCCTTATTAATATCTATAGCAGTAGTAGACGGAAACCATAAATCATTATAATTAAGCGTTAATGTTTCTCCTGCAATGGCCTCATCTGCATATTTAGCCGCAGTTGTAAAATCACTGGCTGCTCCAAAAGTTTCATATCCTCTTGTCAAATGAACTTTTGCTAATAAATCTTGTGCAGCTCTTTTAGTAACGCGACCTGTAAAGGCACCTGCTGGTAATAAAGAAAGTGATTCTTCTAATTCTTTAATAATAAAAGTATAGACTTCTTCAGCGGTATTTCTTTCAAAAGAAAGTACTGGAGAAGCATGATACTCCGTATCTAAACTTACACCGCCATAGGTTTGCACCAATAAGAAATAAGCATTTGCTCTTAAATATTTTACTTCTCCGATACGATTTGTTAATGTGGTCGTTTTTTCGGTTAATGTACTATAATACAATGCCGTATTAGCTCTCTGAATAGCTTTATAACACTCTCTGTATAAGTAATCAACATTTGGAGATGCTGGAGTTAGTTGTGTGTATTGACTCAATTCTATCGGTTCTCTATTTCTCCCTTCGGAATATAAATCAGTACCTGCAACAAATAACCATGGTTCACCACCATAAATATCTTTTAATTGCGCATAATTTGCATTAATTAAAGACTCAAATCCGGATGCTTTAAGATATTCATTCGTTTCTGCATTAGATCTATTATCTTCTTCTATGAAATCGCTACAAGAACTTAGTGTTAATAAAGCTATTGACAGGCTTACTATTATTTTTTTCATTTTGATTTTGTTTTAAAATTTAATACTCATTCCCATTTGATAAGTAATCGATGCTACACGTCCTACACCGAATCCTGCGGCAGCCCATTCTGGATCATAACCGTCATAACGAGTAAATACAAACGGGTTCAGAACATTTACATAAAAACGCAAATACTTCATTTTAAATTTCTCTATGATATTTTTATCAAAAGTATACCCTAGAGTAATATTTTTAATTTTCACAAATGAGTTGTCTCTGTAGTATCCTACACCATTAGAATTCCAATACGTCCCTTCGTTTTGAGCCATTGGATATTGGTTTGAAGCTTGAGCTGGCAAACCAGCATCATTAGCGGGAATATACCAATTAATATCTGATTTTTGACGACCTCTATCACTTGTATTAGTAAAGTTAGCATGAAATGCACTGTATACGTAACCACCTTGACTAGTAATTGCTGAAGCTGCTAAATCAAAATTACCCACTGTTAATTTCGTAGAAATACTTCCTGTCCAATCTGGATTTCCCTGCCCTAAAATTTGTCTATCCGCAGAGGTGATTTTTCCATCTCCGTTCAAGTCTTCCACTCTGGCTTGTCCTTCCGTTTGTCCAAAAGATGCAGCTTCCGCTTTTTGATCAGCTTGCCAGATTCCAGTGAATTTATAATTGTAAATCGCATCGATTGATTCACCAATAAATAAATTATTCCCTACATCATCAGACACATCGTCGTAAATAGATTCAATTTTGTTTTTGTTTGCAGAAAAGATGAAAGTCGTTTCCCATTTTACAAAATCAGTATTGATATTTTTTGTGGTTACAAGTACTTCAACCCCTTTGTTACTTACTGAACCAATATTATTAGTATAGGTAGCGAATCCATTTTCTACCACTAATTTTTGTTTCAACAATAAATCTGTAGAAAGTCTGTCATAAACATCTAAACTACCTGTAATTCTGTTATTGACGAATCCAAAATCTAATCCTACATTAAATTCTCTTGTTTTTTCCCAACCTAACTCTTTATTAGCAGGAGAACCTTGCAACCATCCATTTGCAGTAGTATTATTAAAATCATAATACGTTTGTTGATCTAATTTATTTATCGTTGAATATTCGGCAACTTTATTATTACCTGTAAATCCATAACTAATTCTGGCTTTTAAGTCTGAAACTGCTTTTTGGTTTTTCATAAAACCTTCATCACTTACTCTCCAAGCTAAAGCTGCCGAAGGAAATGATCCCCATTTGTTATTTTCAGCGAATTTTGAAGACCCATCCCATCTGTCAGATAGGGTCAATAAATAACGCCCTTTGAAGTTATAATTCAAACGCAAAGCATACGAAAGCAATGTGCTTTTCACAAAACTAGAACCCATTAAAAAAGTGGATTGTTTTCCTGAACCCAAATTATTATAGGAAAGATCGAATGGCTGATCCGTGGAACTGGCAGATACTCCTTCTGTCTTATCATAATACATACTTTGTAGTCCTAATAAAGTAAAGGAATGATCTTTATTCAAATCATAATTAATAGTAAACTGATTGTCAAAAGTAGAATTAAAATTCTCTTCTTCGTAAATAGAAGCCGAAGGTAAATTTCTATTAGCTACACCTGTATTAGTCAAAGCTCCCCAAGATTTTCCGTTTTTAAATTGATCATATCCAACTGCATATGATGATCTTAAGGTAAGCCAAGTGATTGGTTTATATTCCACAAATAAATTCCCTACACCATTCCATCTGTTGATTGAATTAGTGCTATTAGCAATTTCTAATAATGGATTGTACGTACTTGTTTTATTAATCAAAAAAGCACCTGTTGCATCTGTTAATTTTCCAGGTAATGGAAATAAATTTCCATTTAAATCGTATGGCGTGTAAAACGGACTTAATCTAAAAGCCTCTTGCATTGCTAAAGCACTTCCTAATTCTTGTTCAGTTTTAGCAAGCGTTAAATTAGTTCCAATAGTAAATTTATCATTTACTTTATGAGTCAAGCCTACTTTAAAACTGTATTTATCTAATGATTCGTTGTCTACGTTTCCAGTTTCACCTTGAACACCTATAGCTAAATTATAAGACAATCCATTATCACCACGACCTGCAATTGACAAATAATTATTTTTTTGAATACCGGATTTTAATACAGCATCATACCAATCAAATGTATCGTTATTTGCTACTCTGGTTCCTAACAATGTGTTTTGAGTTCCAAGTACAGTCGCATCTAAAATAGATGCAGTAACTGTTCCGGTAATAGGATCTTTTTTCGCCGTTGGTAAATAGGCTGCTTGATGATACAACCACCATTTTTGACCATCCATCATTCTAGGTAATCGAGCCACTTCTTTTCCTCCAATATAAGAATCAAAAGAAACCGACATACTTGATTTTACAGTACTCCCTCCTTTTGTTGTTACAATCACGACACCATTTGTACCACGTGATCCATAAATTGCTGTAGATGAAGCATCTTTCAAAATGTCAATTCGGGCAATATCTTGCGGATTTAAAAAGTCAATCCCATCAGTAGGCACTCCATCAACCACAAATAAAGGTGAAGCTTCGCCGCTCATTGTACTTTTTCCTCTAATTGAAATAGTAAAAGGATCCCCAATACGACCCGTTGAAGCATTAATTTGAACTCCGGCAACATTCCCTTGGATTCCTTCTAATGCGTTAGTAGTACTTCTTTCTGTAATTGTTTTAGCATCTAATGTACTAACAGAACCAGTCAAATCAGTTTTTTTAACTGATCCATAACCTACAACTACAACTTCCTGTAAAGTTTGAGACTGCTCAAGAAGTGCTACTTTTATGTTATTTTTACCTGCAACATTGATTTCTTGTGTCTCAAAGCCTATAAAACTAATCTGTAAAATAGCTTTGGCATTTGATAGTTTCAAAGTAAAATTTCCATCAATATCAGTTACCGCATTGTTTTGAGTTCCTTTTTCAATAACATTTACTCCGGGTAAAGTTAAACCTGCGGCATCAGTTATTATACCGCTAATTGTTGAAGTCCGCTGAGCCTTCATTTCCTGACCCGTGAACAGGCTCAGTAAAAAGAAAAAGGCAAAGCAGCATATTGAGCCTTTTTTTAATAAATGTCTGAAATTCATAATTTAATTATTTGGTTAGTTAGTATATAGATAATAGTTTAATTCAATTTTTTAGGACTTTCCGCAAGTACCCCGTTGATGTACGTATCGATTAATGTAAGACCTTCTAGGTTTTCGATAGAATATGCTTCTTTTACTTTAATAATTTTTACGTTTTTTAAAGTAACATTTTTTATAGGTGATTCTTTATAGCCTTTTGCCAAGATACCATACATTCCACCATCTTTTACCGTTATATTTTCTAGAAAAATATTTTGTATTTGAGGTATAAATATCCCTGGTTTAGCGCCATAGACTTCATAAAACATATTCAATTTCAAAACAGCCTCTTTGACCTGACCGACTTCTAAATTTCTTACGTATACATTCTCGATGAGTCCACCTCTGTTTGAGTTTGTTTTAATTCTAATTGCTCTGTCAAGGTTTGGACTGTCCATAATACAATTCTCCACAAAAACATTTCTTACTCCACCCGAAATTTCACTTCCAATTACAACCCCGCCATGACCATCAATCATTTTACAGTTTTGCACAACAATATTTTCACTTTTCATAGCAACACGCCTACCATCAGCATCCCTTCCAGATTTTATAGCGATACAGTCATCTCCAGTATTAAAAGTGCAGTTTTTTATGATTACATTTTTAGAATATTCCGGATCACATCCGTCATTATTAGGACCGTGGCTTTCAACCGTTATTCCATCAATTATGACATTCGAAGATTTTATAGGATGAACAACCCAAAATGGCGCATTCACAATTTTCACATCCTTTAGAAGAACATTTTTACAATCAAAAAACTCTACAAAATTTGGTCTTAAATAATGTCCCTCACCAAAAACACGTTCCGAAACAGGCACTCCTTCTTCAGCCATGGCAATAAGCCGCAATCGATTGAGAGGATCGTTCTGATTAGGCTTCCCTTCTTTCCAACCGTATTCCTTTTTAGAACACCACCACCACCAATTTTCATTATTGGATTGACCGTTCAATATTCCTTTTCCGGTTACCGCAACATTAGTTTTTTGGTAAGCATATATTAAAGGAGAGTAATTCATCAGTTCCGTTCCTTCCCATGAAGTATGTACTATCGGATAGTCAGCTGAATTTGTACTAAACAAAATTTCTGCTCCTTCTTGCAAATGAAGGTTTACATTATCTTCTAAATGAATTGGACCGGTGAAATATTTTCCGGATGGAACTAAAACTTTACCGCCACCGTTTTTACTACAATGTTGAATTGCTTTTTTAAATGCCTGAGTATTGTCGAAAACACCTCCAGACTGAGCACCAAAATCAGTAATTACATATGTTTTATCCCTAAAAGAAGGCACCTTTACGCTATCAATTATGTGCTGCATCGTTTTCCAAGGATCAGCAGACACAATTGTTTTTGTTTGCTTTACTCCACAAGAAACAAAAAGCAATGAAAAAAGAACAATAGACGAAAGTCTGTTAATTATAAAAAATATTTTTTTTCTCATTTGGTAAAATATAAATTCCTTCAAATTTAGTTTTTTCTCTATGTGCTTAGATTCAAAAATCAAATCATGCAATCGATTACACAAACGTAAATATTAATTTCCATTTAACCAAAATAAAATCAATAAAAATGTAGGTACCATAAAAAATATCCTATATTTATACACTTATTATAAAAAAATAGTATTAAAAATACATTATAACTAGAAGCTTCTTAGATAAAACTTGCAAAAAATAAGATTTTATACAATCGATAACATTAAATAAGTATTTAGGAAAAAAAGTATTAATTTTACAAATTCATAACAACTATTGATTCATAATGAGTGAGAAAACAACCATTTACGATATTGCAAAAGAACTCAATATATCCGCTGCTACAGTCTCTCGAGCTTTAAATAATAATCCCAAAATAAGTGAAAGTACTATTAAACTTGTAATGGATACTGCAGCTAAAATGAATTATAAACAAAACAGGTTAGCCTTAGCGCTTCGAAGCGGAAAAAGCGGAAATATTGGCGTTATCGTTCCTCGCATCAACACCAATTTTTTTGGATCTGTCATACGAGGGATTGAGGAAGAATTACATCCCAATAAGTACAATGTAATTATATGCCAAACACATGAAGATGAAAGCAGAGAAATTGAGAATATCAATACACTTCTTGACGCACAAGTAGATGGCATCATGATCTCTATTACCAATGAATCAAAGAAAAATGAAAAAATCATTCATCGTGTTCTCGAAAAAAATGTTCCACTAATCTTTTTCGACAGAAAAAAGAACATTGATGGTGTGAGTTCCATTACAATTGATGATTTCAAAGCTGGTTACATAGCAACAAAACATTTGATTGACCAAGGTTGTAAAAAAATAGCTCATTTATGTGGAGATCAATCATTAGAAATATACGAAAATCGATTTAAAGGCTACCAAAAAGCATTGCTAGACAACGGAATAACATTTGATGAAACTTATGTTATTCAGTCAAAGAGTAATATTGAAGACGGTATATCAGTAACCAACAAATTACTGCAATTAAAAACCCCACCTGACGCTATATTTTCTGCTAGTGATTTTGCCGCATTGGGCGCCATACAAGAATTGAAAGCACAGGGAATTCAAATTCCGGAAGACTTTTGTGTAGTAGGATTTGGTAACGAACCCTTTACAAAATTCATGGAACTTTCCATTTCTACAATTGATCAATCCCCTCTTGAAATGGGAAAAATGACCGCTAAAGTATTTTTGGAACAAATGAACAATACGGAAGATTTTAAAATGGAAAAAAAGATTGTTCTGAATCCTATTCTGCACATTCGGAAATCATCCTCGAGAAACAATATTTAAAACAAAAAAAGGGTGAAGTTTTTTAAACTCCACCCTTTCTCGATATAATAACAACCTCTTTTTCTATAAAGAAACGCCTCTTTTCCACGGAATAAAATCGTTCTGATTCAAGATTGCTGCTTTAGTTTTAATTTCGCCACTAGCTACATTTATAATAAATTCCAGCATTTCATCCGCCATTTCATTAATTGTTTTTTCACCTGTAATAATTCCACCAGTATCAATATCAATGATATCCGACATTTTTGTAGCTAACTCAGAGTTAGAGGAAACTTTAACTACCGGTGCAATTGGGTTTCCTGTTGGTGTTCCTAAACCTGTTGTAAACAAAACCATATTGGCTCCGGAACCAACCATTGCAGTAGTACATTCCACATCATTTCCTGGCGTACAAAGCAAATTCAAACCTGGTTTTGAAATGTATTCTCCATAATCCGAAACGCCTACTATTGGAGATGTTCCTCCTTTTTTAGCCGCTCCTGCTGATTTCATGGCATCCGTAATCAATCCGTCTTTGATGTTTCCTGGTGAAGGGTTCATGTCAAATCCAGATCCGGCATCTACAACCGTTTTTTCATACCATTTCATCAATTCTAAAAATCGTACTCCAGCTTCGTCTTCAACACAACGGTTTACTAATTCCTGCTCCACTCCACATAATTCCGGAAACTCTGAAAGAATTGTTGTTGCTCCAAGCGCTGTAAGCAAATCCGAAGTAACTCCCAAAGTTGGATTAGCCGAGATTCCGGAGAACCCGTCTGAACCGCCACACTCTAAACCAATCGTCAATTTTGACAATGGCGCTGGTGTTCTTTCTATTTTATTTGCTTCTTTGATGGCTTCAAAAGTATCTTTTACCACACTGCTCAACATTGCCTCAATGGTACCAATTTGTTGTTGATCATAAATCAAAACGGGCTTAGTACTTGTTGGATTAATTTCATGTAAAGCGTCTTTGAATATTTGGATTTGTAAGTTTTGACATCCCAAACTCAAAACCGTTGCTCCAGCCACATTGGGATTATTGACATATCCTGCCAAAAGTTTAGCCAAACTCTGTGAATCCTGACGAATTCCACCACATCCACCTTGATGCGTGATGAATTTTACTTCAATATTCTTGAATAAATCTGCTTCCGCCGATTTTCCTACCGCTTCTGTGGAACCGTTTTCAGAACTTACTAACGAACGAAGTAACAATTGATAATCGTTTTCTTTCGGTTTGATTAATTCTTTTTCAAAAATATCCTTTAAGATTTCGATATTTCTGTTTTCACAAAAAACTAACGGAAAAAACAACCAAACATTCTCGGTCCCTACCTGTCCGTCCTCCCTGTGATATCCATTGAAAGTTCTATCTTTCCATTTATCAATATTCGGAACATCCCAACCAATAGTTTCCGTTTTTCCAGTCACTTTATCACTTTCATGCTTAACATTTAAAGTAGAAAGAAGACCTCCTTTTTCTATTTTAGCACTTGCTTTACCCACTAAAACACCATACATTATAATTCGATCACCGGTATTCAAATCGTTTAAAGCGATTTTATGTTTCATTTTCACATCAGTGATTATCGTGATATTTTCACCTTCAAAGTGGATAACTTCAGCAGCTGCAAGATTCACCAATGCTACCGCGACATTATCTGAAGGATTTACTTTTATTAATTTCTTTTGCATTTTAATAAATGTGATAAGTTTATAAAATATTAATATTGTTGACTGAAATTGGCAAAACCTTTTTCAATACCATTCGCTTCAATTTCGTTCAATGCCAATATCATAGCTTTTGATAATCCGTTTATTTTAGTTAAATCTTCACCCCAGAATTCGTCATTAGATAAAATTTTAGTCGTAACTAAATCTAAAGATCCTAATTGCCAAGCATTTTTAAATGCTTCAACTACCTCTGGAGAATCTTTTACCGGTAATGCTTCGTCATTCCAAGTTCCTTTGTAGAATTGGATTAAACAAGCTAATGAAAAAGTCAAATTAGTTGGCCATTTTTTGTTTGTATTATAATATCCTAATAGACTAGGCAAAACTCTTACTTTGAATTTTGAGATTGAATTTAAAGCAATATCAGCCAATGCGTGTTTGATAAATGGATTTTTAAATCGATCCATTACCTCTTCAGTATAGGCAAGGATTTCATTTTTGTCCATATCAAGAGTTTCACTAATTTCGCCAATAACGCTGTTTACGAATTTCCCAGTAAAATCTCCGTTAACGGTTTCCATTACTAATTTATTACCGTACAAAAGTGAAAAAGGAACCATTGAGGTATGTGCACCATTTAATATGCGAACTTTTATCATTTTAAAAGGCCGTATATCGTCAACAATCTTCACATTCAAATTCGTTTTATGAAAAGGCAGCTTTTGTTTTAAAGCATCACCGCCTTCGATAGCCCAAAGAAAAAATGGTTCAGCGGCAACAATTAAATTGTCTTGATACTCTAATTTGTTATTGTATTCTTCAATCTCAGCTCTTGGATATCCAGGAACAATTCTGTCCACCAAAGTACTATGATAAGTACAAGCATCTGATGCCCAAGTTTTGAATGAAGCCTCAAATTTCCATAAATCGCAATATTGCAAAATATATTTTTTTAAAGTTTCTGAGTTATAATCGATCAATTCACAAGGAATTATAGTCAATCCTTTAGCAGCATCTCCATTGAAATGTTTGAATCTTTCATATAATAAAACAGTCAACTTTGCAGGAAATGAAACCGGTGGTTGCATATCTGGAGTATCACTTTCGATGAATTCAATTCCAGCTTCGGTAGTGTTTGAAACAATAAATTGAAGTTCCTCTTCTCTGGCTAACGCTAGATAATCTGCAAAATCAGTATATGGATTTATAGCTTTTACAATATTAGAAATTAACTCAATATCCTGTATTTTTTCGCCTTTTTTGATTCCATTCATAAACAAAGTGTACAAACCATCTTGATCGTTAATCATGTTTATCATACCTTCTTTCAATGGCTGAACTATTGCGATACCAGCATTGAAATCAACTTCTTTATTAAGTTTTTGAAAAGCGTAATCTACAAATGCTCTCAAGAAATTACCTTCTCCAAATTGTACCACTTTTACGGGTTGTAATTTTTCTAATCCTGTATTTATTCTGTTTAATTTTTTCATTTTTTATATCTTTAATACTCCAAAATCTTATTTTTTAGCAGTAAAATGTTTTGTTTTTTTAAGCCGGAAATATGCTTAATTAAGGGCACAATAAACGACTTAACTGCTTTGCGATTTAACATTTCAGTCCATTAGAGGAATAAGGAACAATCCTTTAAAACGCATTTCTTTAAGTCGCTTATTGCATTCTTATTTTATAATTTAAAATTGCATTTTCTTAAACGCCACTGTAAATCGTAAATCCGCCATCAACAGTAATTTTTGATCCTGTAATAAATTTTGAGGCATCACATAACAACCAAACTAAGGCTCCTGCGAGTTCCTCCGGATTTCCAAAACGTTTAAATGGTGTGTTTTGAAGTACCAAATTCCCTCTATCCGTTAAGCTCCCATCGGCGTTCGTCAACAACGTTCTGTTTTGTTCCGTAAGAAAAAATCCCGGTGCAATTGAATTCATTCGTATTGCATCGCCATATCGTTTGGCTAGCTCCACTGCAAACCATTGCGTATAAGAATCTATGGAAGATTTTGCTAGGCTGTAGCCCAATACTTTGGTAACCGCTAATTGTGACACTACCGATGAAATATTTACAATACTTCCTGAGCCTGCATTTTTTATGGCTTCCCCAAAAACTTGTGTTGGTAAAATAGTACCAACCAGGTTCAATCGCATTACATCTTCCAATGCAGTAACATTTAACTTAAAAATATCCTGTTCCGGCTGTACTACAGCTTCCGGAAGGTTGCCGCCGGCCGCATTAACCAAACCATCAATTTTTTCAAATTCGGCAAGCATTTTTTCTTTTGCAGCTAAGAGTTGTAATTCATCCGTTACATCGGCGATCAGAGCGATAGCTCGTCCGCCTTTGGCAATTACATTTTGAACTCTTTCATTGGCTATTTTCTCATTTCTGCCCAAAATTCCCACTGCTCCTCCTGCCTGAATAATACCATTGATAAAGGCTTCACCGAGTATTCCGGTTCCGCCGGTTACCACTATTACTTTCCCTTTTAATGAAAAACTATTTTCCATCTGTTTTTATTTTTTAGCTTCTAATTTCTTTAATTGTGGCTAAAGTTGCTCTGACAGTTGCCTCTAAAGAAGCAAAATCCTCACTTTTCAAAACTTCATTTGAAATCAACTGAGAACCAATACCTACACAAGTTACTCCAGCGTCAAACCAGTTTTTTAGATTGTCTTTATCGGTTGAAACACCTCCGGTTGGCATAATACTCGTCCATGGACAAGGGCCTTTGATTCCTTTGACAAATTGTGGTCCGTAAACATCGCCTGGGAATAATTTTACTATTTCACAACCCAATTCTTCAGCGCGTGCAATTTCGGTAAGTGAAGCGCAACCTGGTGACCACAATACTTTGCGGCGGTTGCAAACCAATGCAATGTCTTCTCTCAAAACCGGAGTTACTATAAAATTTGCTCCTAATTGCATATACAATGAAGCAGCTGCAGCATCCGTTATCGAACCAACTCCCAAGATCATTCCCGGCAATTCAGTTAATGCGTATTTATTTAATGCACCAAAAACTTCAAAAGCAAAATCGCCTCTGCTGGTGAATTCCATCAAACGTGCTCCACCATCATAACAGGCTTTGATCACTTTTTTGCCCAATTCAACATCGGTATGGAAAAATAAGGGAACCATTCCCGTTTCCGCCATTACATTTGCTACTTCTAATCTTGAATATTTTGCCATACTTCTGTATTTATCTAGAAACTAATCCGGCGCCATCACCGTCTAGCATGTTTTCAACTTCTTTTAAGGTCACTAAATTATAATCCCCTGCAATGGTATGTTTTAAACAACAGGCCGCAACTGCAAAATCTAACGCTCTTTGATTGTTATTTTGAAATTCCAACAAACCATAAATCAATCCGCCCATGAAGGCATCACCACTGCCTACACGGTCTATCACAGGAGTTACTTCTTTTACGGCAGCATCATAAATACTTTTTCCGTCAAATAAAATGCCTCCAATTCGTTGGTGCGATGCACTCACAGAATAACGTAATGTGGTAGCTGCTATTTTTAAATTTGGGCATAATTCAAATAACTTATTATATAAAGCCGGTAGTGATTTTGTGTCCTGATAATTGGGGTTCACTTTAGGGATTCCTAACATAAAATAAGCAGTATCAATATCTCCTAGAATTACGTTGCTATAGTGCAATATTTCAGGCATAACCTCGCTGGGAGTTTTGCCATATTGCCACAATTTTGACCTGTAATTCAAATCGCATGAGATTGTTAAACCTAATTTATGCGCCACTTTTACGGCTTCTAAACAGGATTCTGCAGCGCTCTCAGAAATCGCTGGTGTAATCCCGCTCCAATGAAACCAGGTAGCACCTTCCAGTACTTTTTCCCAATCAACTGCTCCTTTTTCAATGGTTGCCATCGAGCTATGCGCACGGTCATACACTACATTGCTGCCGCGTGTTCCAGCACCCGTTTCAAGATAATAAATCCCTAAACGATCGCCTCCAAAAATGATATTTTTGGATTCAACGTTCATCTTTCGCATTTCTTTTAGCGCACAAGTACCTATTTCATTCTCTGGAATTCTGGTTACAAATTCTGCATCTACACCATAATTGACCAAAGAAACGGCCACATTAAATTCACCTCCACCATAGGAAGCAGTAAATGCTTTTGCTTGCTCAAAACGCAAATGCCTTTCTGTTGAAAGTCGCAACATTATTTCGCCAAAAGTGACTACTTTATTCATTTTATACCTGAATTAAATGTTCTCTATTTTATAAAATCTTCTCTCATAGGGCTAAAAACATCGATTAGAATTCCTTCCTCCAAACAAACAACCCCATGTATTTTATTGGAAGGAATATAAAAGGAATCTCCTTTTTTTAGTATTCTTGTTTCCTCTTCAATAGTCACTTCAAATGTACCAGCGGCAATATGGGTAATTTGTGTGTGATGGTGATTATGCAAAGGGCCAATTGCTCCTTTCTCAAACTTCACATTGACCATCATGACCCGATCATCAAATCCCACAATTTGACGTTGCACGCCTTCCCCCACAACTTCCCATTGAGTTTCTTCTTCTTTAAAAAAGCGCGTACTATTTGTCAATACCGTCATACTATCCGAATCTGATTATTAGAATTTAAAATATTCTTTGGCATTATTATAACTAATATCCGAAACCATTTTACCAATCCATTCCATATCATTTGGCAGTTCACCTCTTTTGATTTCATCTCCTAAAAGATTACAAAGAATACGTCTGAAGTATTCGTGTCTTGGAAACGATAAAAAGCTTCTGGAATCGGTCAACATTCCTATAAAACAACTAATCAATCCCATATTAGAAAGGGCATTCAATTGTTTTGTCATTCCGTCTTTCTGGTCTAAAAACCACCATCCGGATCCAAACTGCACTTTACCTTTTACGCTTCCATCATTAAAATTACCAATCATCGTAGCCATAACTTCGTTATCGGCAGGATTTAGATTGTAAATAATGGTTTTTGTCAATTTATCTTTTCGATCTAAAGCGTTTAAAAAACGGGATAATTTTTGAGCCTGCGGATAATCTCCAATGGAATCCCATCCGGTATCAGGGCCTAAAATACGGTGCATGCGTTCATTATTATTTCTTAGTGCTCCTAAGTGAAACTGCTGTACCCAACCGTATTGGTGGTATGTTTCAGATAAAAATAATAAAATAGCGGTTTGGAATTTTAACGCTTCTTCATTACTGATTTCCTTGCTCTCTCTTTTCTTTTTGAAAATTGAATTCACTTCACTTTCGGTGAAATTTTCAAAATAAATTTGGTCTAAACCATGATCGCAAAGTTTGCAACCATTTTTATCAAAAAAGTCAATCCTGTTGGTAAGCGCAGTACACAAATCAGAATAAGAACTAATCGTAATTCCTGCAACTTCACCTAAAGTGTCTACGTACGAATTATATCCATCATTCGAAATTAGAATCGCTTTATCCGGTCTAAAGGCAGTGCTAACCTTGGTCCCAAAAGGATTTTTGGCTAATTGTTGATGGTATTCTAAAGTATCAATTGGATCTTCGGTAGTACATACAAATTCGGCATTTACTTTTCGAAGTAAATTTTGAGTGCTGTATTCTGCCGAATTTATTTTGGAGGAAGCCTCCATATATATTTTTTCAGCTGATTTTTCATTTAACAAATCATGAATATCAAAATAACGGGCTAATTCCAGATGCGTCCAATGGTACAAAGGGTTGCGCATGGTATACGGAACTGTTTTTGCCCAATTCATAAACTTATCTTTATCTGAACCGTTACCTGTTATAAACTGTTCGTTGACCCCCAACGTACGCATCGCGCGCCACTTGTAATGATCACCATTGATCCAAACTTGGGTTATATTGTCGAAAATTTTATCTTTAGCAATAAACTTTGGCGACAAGTGATTGTGATAATCGATTATAGGCTGATTTTTAGAATAATTATGATATAATTCTTCCGCAAATTTATTTTCTAATAAAAAATTGTCGTTTATAAATGGTGTACTCATTATAAATTTCTTAACTATTAATTTTCATTTGATGGTTTTCCGATAGTAGCCAATATTCCACCATCTACATATACAATTTGTCCGTTTACAAAATCACTCGCTCTTGAAGCCAAAAAGACAGCTGTTCCCGCTAAATCTTCTGGATTTCCCCAACGTGCAGCCGGCGTTCTGTTGATTATAAATTCATTAAACGGATGTCCGTCTACTCGTATAGGTTCTGTTTGTGTGGTTGCAAAATAACCAGGACCAATTCCATTGACTTGAATATTGTATTTGGCCCATTCAGTAGCTAAATTGCGAGTCAGCATTTTCAGACCTCCTTTTGCAGCAGCATAAGCCGAAACACTATTTCGTCCCAATTCACTCATCATGGAACAAATGTTGATTATTTTGCCTTCCTGTCTTTCAATCATTTGCTTTGCAACCAATTGTGACATGATAAAAGGGCCTACTAAATCCACATCAATCACTTTTCTAAAATCAGAAACCGGCATTGTGATGGCCAATTCTCTTTTTATAATTCCGGCGTTGTTCACTAAAATATGAATATCTCCTAATTCTTTGGTGATTAATGCAATGTTGTCTGCCGCCGCTTTTTCATCGGTAACATCAAACAAATATCCGGAAACTTTATATCCTTTACCAGAATAATACGCCAGTGCTTCCTCCATTTTAGAAGGCGTTGTACCGGTTATTACAAGTTCAGCACCTGCAATTGCCAAACCTTCCGCCATTGCCAAACCTAAACCGTGCGTTCCTCCGGTTATCAGTGCTCTTTTTCCTTTTAAATCAAATAAATTCATAGTTTCTTATCTTAATTCATTTGGGGCAACGATATCCATGTCGCCATAATCTAAATTCTCTCCGGCCATTCCCCATATAAATGAATAGTTTGACGTTCCTGCACCAGAATGTATAGACCATTCCGGAGACAAAACGGCTTGGTGGTTTTGCATGAAGATATGTCTGGTATTTTGTGGTTCTCCCATGAAATGACAAATCGTTTGTGGTGCTTCTATATCAAAATAAAAATAGGCCTCCATTCGTCGGTTGTGCGTGTGGGCAGGCATGGTGTTCCATACATTCCCGGGCAACAATTCCGTAAGTCCCATTTGTAACTGACACGTTTCAACGATACTATTGACAATCAGTTTGTTTAAAATTCGCTTGTTGGCTGTTTTTTCTTCTCCTAATTGAATGACTTCAGCGTCTTCTTTTCCAATTTTTTTATTTGGAAACTTCGTATGTGCCGGTGCCGAATTAATATAAAATAAAGCTTGTTCGCCATTAGCACTGGAAAAAATAACTTCCTTACAACCTTGACCTACATAAAGCGCCTCTTTTTTTTGCAATTCATACGCCACGCCGTCAACCGTAACGGTTCCGCTACCGCCAACGTTGATAATTCCCAATTCCCGTCTGTCTAAAAAGTTTTCTGATTTCAAATACGGAATAGTTTCTAATTTTAATTCTTTACCAACCGGCATTATTCCACCTACAATGTATCTATCATACATAGAATAGGTCAATTGTATTTTATTTTCAACAAAAAGATTTTCAATTAAAAATTGCTCTCTCAATTCGTCAGTTCCATATTTCTTGACGTCCGTAGGGTTCGAAGCGTATCTGAAAGAAAAATTTGTCATGTTATATTATTTTAATGTAATCGATTACACAAAGATACTTTATATTCCTTTAAGTACTATTTTTTTGTCTCTAAAAAGCTCTTAATTTTAAAAAACCGACTTATAAATCAGTAATCGGACTATACTTTGGCACCAATGCTTTCATGACCAACCAACCGGTCAAATAACAAACGGCACAAATAGAGAAAATAATAAAATATCCAGCTTCAATCCCTTGAAAACCCATAAAAGCCATATTGGTTTCTTTAGTATAATCAAACAACAAGCCTGAACCTTTGTTGATCATCGTGGAACCAATACCACCAGCCAAACCGCCGATACCAGTAATAGTTGCAATTGCTTTTTTAGGGAACATATCGCCTACTGTTGTGAAGATATTTGCCGACCAAGATTGGTGAGCCGCTCCTGAAATACCAATTATTATTACGGGCAACCAATAGCTAATATGGCCCAAAGGCTGCGCGATCAAAGCTAATAATGGGAAAAAAGCGAAAATCAGCATGGCTTTCATTCGTCCTTCATAAGGATTCATCCCCTTCTTTTCAACAAAATAAGTGGGCAACCAACCTCCAATAATTGAAAGCAATGTAATCATGTATAATACAAATAATGGCAAAGCCGCTTCGGTGGAATCCATGCCGTAAACTGAGCTTAAATACGCAGGAGTCCAAAACAAAAAGAACCACCACACGCCATCGGTCATGAACTTACCAAAAGCAAAAGCCCATGTTTGTTTGTATCTAAAACAATCCATTAAAGTTACCTTGGTGCTCGTTTCTGGTACATATCCTTCTAATTTACTGGCCGCAATATCATCTTGCTGGATATATTCTAATTCAGCGGTACTAACCTTTAGATGTTTCTCTGGTTTTTCATACATAAAAACCCAAAATCCCATCCAAACAAAACCTAAGGCACCAATGATAATAAAAGCCATTTCCCAACCAAACGCTTTTGCAATAAACGGAATAGATATTGGGGCAGCCAATGCACCAACAGTCGCACCCGCATTAAAAATACTTGTAGAGAAAGCTCTGTCTTTTTTAGGAAAATATTCGGCTGTTGTTTTAATAGCTGCAGGGAAATTTCCTGCTTCACCAACGGCCAAAACAAAACGGGCAAAAATAAATAAAGTCACACTTACATTGATAATCAGTCCAGTATCTTTCACCGTACTAAGTGCTTCTTTAGCTCCTTCAAAACCAACAAACCAATCCCCAGTAATAATCCCTGCTGTTGCAATACCGCAGAATGCGTGTAAACAAGCTCCAAAAGACCAAATCCCAATGGCCCAAAGAAATCCTTTTTTGGTGTCTAGCCAATCCACAAATCTTCCTGCAAACAATAATGATACTGCATAAAAAATTGAAAATAATGCCGTAATATTTCCATAATCATTGTTGGTCCAATGAAATTCTGGAGCAATAAAATCACTCCATGTCAATGAAAGCACTTGTCTGTCCAAGTAATTTATAGTAGTTGCAAAAAAAAGTAAACCACAAATTGACCAGCGGTAGTTTCCAATATTTTTACTTGTTTGCTTTATCATTTGGTTATGTTTAAAATAGTTAGTTTTCGATATAAAATGCATCCTTATTACGTAAAACAGTTTATCCGCAGATTTGATCTCTTTTTAAAATGAATCTCGATGAAGTCTTTCCTTTATTTAAAGAACCCTTTTTGTTCGAGAATAAATTTAGATGCTATGAAATGTAATCGATTGCACAAATATACTTTTTAATATTCATTATCCAAATTATTTGAATATTATTTTAAATTAGCAACTTAAATAAGTACATAAAATAAAAAAAACAATATTAAATTACACATTTAAGAAAATTAATGTTAAAGCTATTAAACCGATAGTTTCAGCTTTTAGGAAATCTAAACTGCATTAACAATAACCTATTGATTTCTAAAAAAGACATTAAAATTTTATCCTACCGAAAAATAAATCCTTAAAAAAAAATACAATGAAAATTAATACTATTCTAAAAGCAAGTCGCTATGCATTACCTATATTTTTTATTCTTGGCATACATTCACAGATACACGCTCAAGATCAAATAATACCGCTTTGGACGGAAGCAATACCTGATGCTATTTATAATTCGAATTATCAGGAAAAAGAAATATCAAAAGAGGGAATAGTCCAAAACAGTAGTAAAGTTATCACTCCTACTCTTTCTGTTTTTCTACCCAACGAATCCTCTACTAATGGAGCATCAGTTCTGATTTTCCCTGGAGGCGGATATTCTCATTTAGCTATTGATAAAGAAGGAACGAAAGTAGCACGATGGTTAAATACCTTAGGAATAACAGCCTTTGTCTTAAAATATAGACTACCAAACGAACAAATAATGAAAGATAAAACAATTGGTCCTTTACAAGATGCCCAAGAAGCTATTAGATACATCAGACGCAACGTAGAAAAATGGAAAGTAAATAAGGACAAAATTGGAGTTATGGGTTTTTCGGCAGGCGGACATTTAGCAGCCACTTTATCTACTCATTATAATGAAAAAATATACCAAGTTTCTGATTCCGTGAGTGCAAAACCGGATTTTTCGATATTAATCTACCCTGTTATTTCCATGAATAATGAAATAACACACAAAGGATCCCAAAATAATTTATTGGGGATTTCACCGTCCATTTCATTGATTGATAAATTCTCAAATGAACAACATGTAAATTCTGAGACACCGCCCGCGTTCATCATTCATGCCACTGATGATTTAGTGGTTCCAGCAGAAAATAGCATCAACTATTACTTAGCCTTAAAAAAAAATAAGATCCCTGCAGAGTTGCATTTGTATGAAAAAGGCGGACACGGTTTTGGTCTGGGAGTCAAAGAAACTAGTCAATATTGGACTAAAGATTGCGAGAATTGGCTTCGTGGCATCCTATGAATAATCGATTAAATTATAAAGTTCTATTTTTTATTTTATGAAATATCTAGTCCTGAAAAGTAACACAAGATTAATAATGAAAAAAGTTCAGTTTTTAAACAGTAGTGAGCTCATGTTTACTACTGTTTTTTTGTTTTATAGGTTTTAATTTGATTTTGTTCATGTCTCCTATTTGAAGTAAGGATATAATTTGAATAATTTGGGAATGATTGATTCCACTGTATCGTGCGAAAACAAAAGTTCCAGTTCTGCACCAGTTTTTTCATTTATCACTTCAATACTTAATTTGAAGACTTCAAATTAGGATATATACTTCTTTACCGTATTTCTAGAAAGGGGTAGCTAATTACTTATGTATTACTTACTTTTAACGTTTCAGTAGTATTTAATTACTTTTCTAATTATACTCATGTCTGTTATTTTGTTTGCTGTAATCCGTGTTTTTTTTTTTAACGAATGTATGGTGCAAAAAACATGAAAAAGTTAGTAGTTTTTAAGGATAAATTGTACACCTAAATCAGGTGGTCAATATCCATAAATTTGCAGTATACAATAAAGATAATGAAGACAAAATAGATGAACTGGCTGCGCTTATTTATCGAAAATGGATAAAGGCTATTGAAAAGTACAATTCATCTTATCAATTGACTGCGTAATATAGTCTTATCAAATTTAAAAAATAGCCTTTCAGAAATGGGATTTTTTTTATTCAACATTTAAAATATTTTATTTAAAAAGAATAACAATTATTAAAAAGAAACATATTTTCTAAAAAAAATAAATTCCTTAGTAAAATTAAGTAATAACCAAAAAAGGTAACGGAAAAGGCAATTAAATTTAAAAACCCTTATAAATCAGATGTTTATAAGGGTTTTGTTGTGAAGGCAGAAGGATTCGAACCTTCGACCGCCTGCTTAGAAGGCAGGTGCTCTATCCAGCTGAGCTATGCCTCCATTACTCTTGGAAAAAATTGTCGGGGTGGCAGGATTCGAACCTGCGGCCTCCTGCTCCCAAAGCAGGCGCGATAACCGAGCTACGCTACACCCCGAAAAACAATAAATCATAAAGCGGAGGGACAGGGACTCGAACCCTGGCACCGATTACTCGATGACAGTTTAGCAAACTGCTCCATTACCACTCTGGCACCCCTCCATGCTCAAGAAAACGTGTCTGTTTTGCGGTTGCAAATTTAAGACATCTTTAGACTTCTCACAAGTATTTCAGGGCTTTTTTTCAATATTTTTTGTCTTTAATATAAAAACACTTCAATATCAAACATATAGATTAAAAATAAATTTAAAAAAGATAAACACAGTATCAAAATATGAAATTGTATAAAAAAGTTTAAATTTGCTACATAAACTAACATTATGAAAGTCATGAACAAAAGAGTTGTTATCGTTTCTGCCGTTAGAACACCTATCGGAAGTTTTATGGGGGGATTATCTACAGTTACTGCTCCAAGATTAGGTGCAGTTGCTATTAAAGGTGCATTGGACAAAATAAAATTAGATCCAAATTTAATTGATGAAGTATTTATGGGCAATGTAGTTCAAGCTGGCGTAGGACAAGCTCCTGCCAGACAAGCTGCAATATTTGCCGGTTTACCTAATACAGTTGCCTGTACCACAATAAATAAAGTATGTGCTTCAGGAATGAAGGCAGTTATGTTGGGCGCGCAAGCGATTCAATGTGGTGATGCCGAAATTGTTGTTGCCGGTGGGATGGAAAACATGAGTTTGATTCCACATTATATGAATTTAAGAACTGGAACTAAATTTGGTCCAGCAACCATGATAGACGGAATGCAGAAAGACGGACTGACTGATGCTTATGATAACAGCGCTATGGGAGTGTGTGCTGATCTATGTGCTGCAGAATATAGCTTTACCCGTGAAGACCAAGATAACTACGCAGTTCAATCCTATGAGCGTAGCGCAAAAGCTTGGGATGCTGGAAAATTTGATAATGAAGTTGTTCCTGTTTCTGTTCCACAAAGAAAAGGAGATCCTATCATAGTTTCTAAAGACGAAGAATTTACAAACGTAAAATTGGATAAAATACCAGCATTGAATGCTGTTTTCACAAAAGACGGTACTGTAACTGCCGCCAACGCATCTACAATAAATGATGGCGCCGCAGCTTTGGTATTAATGAGCGAAGAAAAAGCTTTAGCTTTAGGACTAAAACCGCTGGCTTACATTAAAGGTTATGCTGATGCGGCGCAAGAACCAAAATGGTTTACTACAAGCCCTTCAAAAGCAATTCCAAAAGCATTAGAAAAAGCAGGAATAGCGATTAGTGATGTTGATTATTTTGAATTCAATGAAGCTTTTGCAGTAGTAGGCTTAGCTAATTCTAAAATTTTAGGTTTAGATGACAGCAAAGTAAATGTAAATGGTGGAGCAGTATCTTTAGGACATCCCCTTGGTTGTTCTGGAGTAAGAATAATTGTTACGTTAATCAATGTTTTAGAACAAAATAACGGAACTATCGGTGCTGCTGCAATTTGCAATGGTGGTGGTGGCGCCTCGGCAATTGTTATTGAAAAAGCATAACTAATACTAAATTTAATGAGTTATGGGTTTTTGAACTTATAACTCATTTTACTTAACTCTAAATCAATCTAAATGTTCGGAATTTGTAATCTAGCAATGATCCCGCTTCGCTTTGAACCTAGTGACAAAAGTGAAATTGTTTCTCAAGTTTTATTTGGGGAACATTTTGAAATTTTAGAACAACTTAAGCAATGGTCTTACATCAGAATGCAATATGATGATTACGAAGGCTGGATAGACTCTAAACAGTTACAACCGATTTCAGAGTCCAGCTTTAAGCGATTGTCAACAGAAGCTATCATTTTAAATTCTGATTTGATTGAATATGTTACTGCTCCAAACAACTTATTAATACCTATTCCTCTTGGGTCTTCGTTAGCATTTATCAATCACAATGAAATAAATGTTGCTAATTTTGATTTTGAAGGAATTAAAACCAGTGGTGAAAAAGCTAAAAGCAACTTAATCAATACAGCCTTTATGTATATGAATGCTCCTTATTTGTGGGGAGGAAAAACACCTTTTGGTATTGATTGTTCCGGATTTACTCAAATGGTATATAAACTTAATGGTTATAAATTACTCAGAGATGCTTCACAGCAGTCAAAACAAGGAGAGGCATTAAGTTTTATTGAAGAAAGTGAACCTGGAGACCTAGCTTTTTTTGATAATGATGAAGGAGCAATTACCCATGTTGGAATTATAATGGAAAATAATTATATCATTCATGCAAGTGGAAAGGTTCGAATAGACAGACTAGATCATCTTGGGATATATAATGCCGAAATAAATAAACACACTCATAAACTCAGAGTGATTAAAAAAATTATTTAAAACGGCATCTTTATTTTTTTTAGTTTATAAATTAACTATGCGTGCTTTTAATGAATTATACTCTGCCGTCATATCCAGTGCTCTGTATAAATTCAATAGTAATTTAGAAATATCTTGATTCTTAGGAATTTCTACATTACCTTTTTCCAAATAGGAAATAGCTTTTTTAATTAAATTATCCTTTTTAATTATCATCTGTTCATAAATCTTCATGTCACTAGGTGATGTACCAAGATTACTCATCTGATCCATTATCTCTTTTTTCTCATCAAGTTTTAAATAGGCTAAATTTAGATAGGAATCAGGATTTTTGGGGTCGATCTCTAATATCTTGTTATTAAATTTCTCTGCCTTTTCTAAATCTCCTTTTTCAAGATACATATAGGCCATAGTTGTGTATATCTCAATTTTCTTAGATGGGGATTTTTCCATCCTTGGCTTTATATGAGTTCCTGATTTAATAGTTAAATCTCTCGATGCTGCCGAACTAAATAATTCATCTTCATTATTTTGTTTATTAACAGCATAATAATCTAAACCCTTCCCTGAATATTTTAGAATATCCAACTCTTCATAAAGTTTTAAAGCCTGATTATAATCTTTAGCATCTCTAAAATAAGAAGCTGCATAATATAAATTTATAGTATCTCTTTTGTTAGTCAAATAAATAGTATGCATTTTACTAGCCCCTTCTGAAAACCTTTTAGCCTTAGCATCTGAAAGAGCACTATTAAATAAATCCTTTTGTATTTTTTTAATAGATTCTAATGCCGCAACTGAATATTTAAATTTTTCTGATGCCTTTTCAGCCGCAATCAACTCTTGATAAGCAGTTACTGTGAGAGCAACATTTTTAGTTGGTTCAATATTATTTTCTACTAAACCTGTTAAAACTTTAGCTTTTAAGTTATAGAATTCCGATTGATCAACTGCTTCCGCATTAAAAATTAAATACTCTGCACCATTTAATATATCTATTGCTTGCTGAAATTTACCACTATTATACTCTATTGCAGCTGCCTTTATTTGATTTTTTTGAGCAAATGATACTATTGAAAAAAATAATAAGAAGATAATCGAAAAGTAATGCTTTTTCATATTAATATTGGTTTTGGTTTTAAAGTTAGAATTTTATTTTATTTTAAGAGTTATACTGGTTAAAGTCCATCCTAATTACTAAAAATTAAACATAATGTAATTTAAAAATATAATTAAATTTTTGTTTTACAAAAAAAATAGTAACAATTATTTAATATAACATTTACCCATTTTTAACACATTAATTATCAGCAAATTAAAAATTACATTATTTTATCTTGTTAATTACTATTCCTACTAAATAAAAAAATCATACAAAAAATAAAACCCTTTCAAAGTATAAACTTTTGAAAGGGTCTTTAAGTATTTTTATTAAGCAATTATGTGTTTTATAAAAAAAATTTACATTTTTGCTTTTAATGCTTTGTATTCTGCCGTCATTTCTAAAGCACTGTAAACCCCTAAAAGAGTTTTAACAACATCTTCGTTTTTAGAATCTAATTCAACCGCTTTTTCAAGATAAGGAATCGTTGATTTAAAAAGTTCTTCTCTTTTCTTTTTCAAATCATCATAACGCTTCATATCCTTTGTGGATGTACCCAATTTGTTCATTTCATCAATAATTGCTTTTTCATTCTCTAACTTCATTGCAGCTAGATTGATGTAAGCATTGATGTATTTTGGGTTAATTTCAATCACTTTTTTGTAATATTTCTCCGCTTCATCCGTGTTCTTCGCATTAGCACTTAATACTCCAAGGTTAAAAATCAATTCTACGTCGTTTGGATTTTTTTCCAATACTTCAGCGATTAATTTTTTATACATGTCAAAATCTTTAGTTTCTAAATAAAGATTAGCTTCAGTTAAAGTCAAAGATGTGTCTTCAGGATTTGCTAATCTCGCTTCAGAGATTGCTTTTTTAGCTTCCTCGGTTTTACCTTTTTCAACTAAAATCAAAGCCATATTCTTGTAAATTTCACCTCTTTTAGAAGGAACAACTTCAGTTCTTGGCTTTTCGTGTGTTCCTAATTTCACCATTCTATCCCTCTCCTGAACAGTCGTAAAAAAATCTTCTTGTGTTGTTAACTTATTTACTGCAAAATAACTTGTTCCTTTTCCAGAATAGTTTAACGTTTTCAAATTATCATACAACTCAAGCGCTTTGTCATACTCTTTAGCATTAACATAAGTAGATGCAGCATAATACAAATTAATAGTGTCTTTTTTGTCTAACAAATAAGCATCATATAATTTTTTAGCACTATCTGAATGTTTATCCACTTTTGAATCAGCAATTGCACTATTAATTAATTTGAATTTAATATCTGTAATTGAAGCTGAGGCTTGCGTTGAGAATTTTACTTTCCCAGAAGCTTTTTCAGCTGCAATTAAATCTTGATATGCTTTTGCAGCAAGCGAAAGATTCGTACTGGCATCAACATTCTTGTTTGCTAAATCCAATAAAGCGTTTCCTTTTACAAAGAAAAACTGTGCTTTTTCAGCATCTGGAGCATTAGCTATTAAAGATTCTGCTTCCATCAAAATGGTTACCGCCTCTTGAGATTTCCCACCTTTAAGCGCTTTTTCAGCTGCTTTAATTTGATCCTTTTGAGCAAAAGTAGCTACTGATATCAATAACGCTGATGCTAGTAATACATATTTACCTTTCATAATATTCTCTGTTTGTTTAATAATTATTCTTGTTTTTCTTTTTTAATTAAGCTTCGTCGTCAGAATCGTCTTCTTCAGTTTCATCCTCAGCGTCATCTTCTTCTGTTTCATCTTCATCATCGTCCTCTTCTACACCTTCGTCCTCGAGAACTTCTAATACCGGTTTCACTCTTTCGATAGCGTCAGATTCAATAATATTTCCGTCTTCATCAACAACCACTTCTGCCACATCATCTTTCATTACTTTGGTAACAGCAGCAATTGAATCTTTACCTTTTAGATTTATCAATTTAACCCCTTGGGTAGCACGCCCCATTACACGCAAATCTTCAATAGCCATTCTGATTGTTAATCCAGATTTATTAATAATCATCAAATCATCAGCGTCAGTAACTGCATTTATTGAAATAAGTTTTCCGGTTTTTTCTGTTATATTAAGTGTTTTTACACCCTTTCCTCCACGATTAGTAATTCTATAAACATCTTCGCCATCTTCATCGACTAATTTGGTACGCTTTCCATAACCATTTTCAGTAACTACTAAAATTTGGGAATCGTTAATATTTTCCTTATCTACAGTAACCATGCCAATAACTTCGTCCGTATCATCCTTAAGAGTAATACCACGAACTCCAGAAGCTGTTCTTCCCATCGGACGCGTTTTAGTTTCTTCAAAACGCACTAATTTTCCAGATTTTACAGCCAAAATAATTTGACTTTCACCATTGGTTAATTTCGCTTCCAATAATTCATCGCCTTCCTTAATAGTGATTGCAGCAACTCCATTTACTCTAGGTTTAGAATATTTCTCTAAGGAAGTTTTCTTAACCTGACCTTTTTTGGTTACCATAATAAGGTTATGGCTTTTTATGTAATCTTGATCTTTTAAATCTTGCGTACAAATAAATGCTTTTACTTTATCATCGCTTTCAATATTTACCAAGTTTTGAATTGCTCTTCCTTTAGCCGTTTTACTTCCCTCCGGTATTTCATAAACACGCATCCAGAAACATTTTCCTTTTTGAGTAAAGAACATCATATATTGGTGATTCGTTGCTACAAACATGTGCTCTAAGAAATCCTGATCTCTTGTTCCTGCACTTTTTTGTCCAACTCCACCTCTATTTTGAGTTTTGTATTCCGTAAGATTCGTGCGTTTAATATAGCCTGCATGTGAAATGGTAATTACCACATTTTCATCGGCAATTAAATCCTCGATACTAACATCACCACCAGAATACTCAATTTGAGAACGACGCTCATCACCGTATTTATCGCGAATTTCAGTCAATTCTTCCTTAATTAAAGCAATTCTCAAGTTTACATCCGCTAATAAAGCTTTCAAATGCTCTATTAATTTCATGATTTCGTCGTATTCCGTTCTTAACTTGTCTTGTTCTAAACCGGTTAATTGACGTAAACGCATTTCTACAATAGCACGAGATTGAATATCTGATAATTTGAATCTTTCGATTAATTTTTCTCTTGCTTCTTCAGTACTTTTTGAAGCTTTGATTAAAGCAATTACTTCATCAATATTATCCGAAGCAATAATCAAACCTTCTAATATATGTGCTCTTGCTTCCGCTTTTTTCAATTCGAATTGCGTTCTGCGAGTCACTACATCGTGACGATGTTCGATAAAATAATGAATCAGATCTTTCAGATTCAACATTTGCGGACGTCCTTTTACGATGGCAATATTGTTTACACTAAACGAAGATTGTAATTGTGTAAATTTATAGAGCGTATTCAAAACTACGTTTGGCGTAGCATCACGTTTTAAAATATAAACGATACGCATCCCGTTTCTATCCGATTCATCTCGGATATTCGCAATTCCATCAATTTTTTTGTCATTAACTAAATCAGCCGTACGCTTAATCATGTCAGCTTTATTGACTTGGTATGGAATTTCGGTAACAATGATACACTCACGACCATCTACTTCTTCAAAACCAACTTTGGCACGCATCACAATACGCCCTCTACCTGTTTTGAATGCTTCACGAACGCCTTCATAACCATATATGATACCACCAGTAGGAAAATCAGGAGCTTTGATATGCGTCATCAACTCGTCAACCTCAATATCATTATTATCCATGAAAGCTAACGTACCGTTAATCACTTCCGTTAAGTTGTGAGGTGGCATATTAGTCGCCATACCTACCGCAATTCCTGTTGCCCCATTTATTAATAAGGTAGGAACACGCGTTGGCATTACTGTCGGTTCTTCTAGCGTATCATCAAAATTTAATTTAAAATCAACCGTTTCTTTATCTATATCCGCTAAGATTTCTTCCGAAATCTTACGCATTCTAGCCTCTGTATAACGCATTGCTGCAGGACTATCACCATCCACAGACCCAAAGTTACCCTGACCATCTATTAATAAATAACGCATACTCCATTCCTGCGCCATACGAACCATGGCATCATAAACAGAGGTGTCACCGTGAGGGTGATATTTACCAAGAACTTCCCCAACAATTCTTGCGGACTTTTTGTGGGCTGATCTAGAGTTAACTCCTAAATCATGCATTCCAAATAGTACTCTTCGATGTACTGGTTTCAAGCCATCTCTAACATCTGGAAGAGCTCTTGATACAATTACTGACATCGAATAATCGATGTAAGCCGTTTTCATTTCATCTTCAATGTTAATAGGAATTAACTTTTCTCCTTCAGACATAAGTTGTTATATTAAATAATTATATTAGTTTCCAAACGTGCCAATATACGCTTTTTTGAAATTTTAAAACCAATTTTAAAATACTTATTTCAATGATTTATTAACAAATTAAACTTCGCTTTTCGTTAATAATTTAAGGTAAATTTAACTTTAATATTATGATTATTTTTGTCTCTTAGCTGACACGACTTCTTATAGGAATGGTTTTTGTTTTTCTATCACTAATTCACTAAATTTACGATATCAAATATATATTATGGATGATAATTTTTCACCAAGAGTAAAAGACGTTATTACTTACAGCAAGGAAGAAGCTTTGCGATTAGGGCATGACTTTATAGGAACAGAACACTTAATGTTGGGTATTTTAAGAGACGGAAATGGAAAAGCAATTCAAATATTGAATAATCTGGATGTTGATTTAGACCACTTACGTAGAAAAGTGGAAATCCTAAGCCCTGCCAGTCCAAGCTTAGAAGTAAATGTTGAAAAGAAAAACCTACACTTGACAAGACAAGCAGAAAGAGCCTTGAAAACTACTTTCCTGGAAGCTAAAGTATTTCAAAGTTCTTCCATCAGTACTGCACATCTATTGTTGTGCATATTAAGAAACGAAAACGATCCAACAACCAAGCTATTGAATAAACTTAAAATTGATTACGACGTAGCCAAAGAACAATATCTAAACATGACTCCAAACGAAGAAGATTTTATAGAAAACTTGCCACGAAACGAATCGTATAATGACGATTCAGGACAAGATGACAGTCTCAAAGAAGGAACTTTTAACAATCCAGCCAATAAATCAAATAAAAAATCTAAAACACCAGTTTTAGATAATTTTGGTAGAGATTTAACAGAAATGGCCGAAGAAGGAAAACTAGACCCTGTTGTAGGACGCGAGAAAGAAATTGAACGCGTTTCTCAAATTTTGAGCCGTCGAAAAAAGAACAATCCTTTACTTATAGGGGAACCTGGAGTAGGAAAATCAGCTATTGCCGAAGGTTTAGCGTTACGAATTATTCAGAAGAAAGTATCTCGTACTTTATTCAATAAACGTGTCGTAACTTTGGATTTGGCGAGTCTGGTTGCCGGTACAAAATACCGCGGACAATTTGAAGAACGCATGAAGGCAGTTATGAACGAATTGGAAAAAAATGATGATATCATTCTTTTCATAGATGAAATTCATACTATTGTAGGTGCCGGTGGCGCAACAGGTTCATTAGATGCTTCTAATATGTTTAAACCAGCATTAGCTCGTGGAGAGATTCAATGTATTGGCGCAACAACATTAGACGAGTACAGACAATACATAGAAAAAGATGGTGCATTAGAAAGACGTTTTCAAAAAATAATTGTGGAACCAACATCTGTTTCCGAAACAATTACAATTTTGAATAATATCAAAAACAAATACGAAGATCATCATAATGTTACCTACTCGCAAGAAGCAATTGAGGCTTGTGTAAAATTAACGGATAGATATATGTCTGAACGTTTCTTGCCAGACAAAGCTATTGATGCATTAGATGAAGCAGGTTCAAGAGTTCACATTACCAATATTGAAGTTCCAAAACAAATTTTAGATCTCGAACGTCAACTAGAGGATGTTCGTGAATTGAAAAATGTTGTAGTGAAAAAACAAAAATACGAAGAGGCTGCCAAACTTCGTGATGATGAAAAACGCATTGAAAAAGACTTAGCTATCGCCCAAGAACAATGGGAAGAAGATGCTAAAAATAACCGAATTGAAGTTACAGAAGACAATGTCGCTGATGTTGTTTCGATGATGAGCGGAATTCCTGTTAATCGTATTGCGCAAACAGAAAGCAATAAACTAGCTAAACTTCCAGAACTAATTGAGGGCAAAGTAATTGGACAAAAAGAAGCAGTAATGAAAATTGCTCGTTCTATCCAAAGAAATCGTGCCGGATTAAAAGATCCGAATCGTCCAATTGGCTCTTTTATATTCTTAGGACAAACTGGTGTTGGTAAAACCCAATTGGCTAAAGTTTTGGCTAAAGAATTATTCGATTCTGAAGATGCTTTGATTCGTATTGATATGAGTGAATACATGGAGAAATTTGCGATTTCTCGTTTAGTTGGAGCTCCCCCGGGATATGTAGGATATGAAGAAGGTGGTCAATTAACAGAAAAAGTTCGCAGAAAACCATATTGTGTTGTTTTATTGGATGAGATTGAAAAGGCGCATCCTGATGTTTTCAATATGCTATTGCAAGTTTTGGATGATGGCTATTTGACAGACAGTTTAGGTAGAAAAATTGATTTCAAAAACACTATAATTATCATGACTTCAAATGTTGGAGCCAGACAATTAAAAGATTTTGGACAAGGAGTAGGTTTTGGAACTGCTGCCAAAGTAGCTCAGGCTGACGATAATTCGAAAAGTATTATCGAAAACGCATTGAAAAAAACTTTTGCTCCTGAATTCCTAAACCGAATTGATGATGTAATTGTTTTCAATGCTCTAGAAAAACATGATATCGATTTGATTATCGAAATCGAATTGAAAAAATTATTTGCTCGTGTTGCGGAATTAGGTTATCAATTGAATCTTTCTGATAAAGCAAAAGCTTTTATTGCAGAGAAAGGTTTCGACAGACAATTTGGCGCAAGACCTCTTAAAAGAGCTATTCAGAAATATGTTGAAGATGCGCTTGCTGAAGAAATCATCACTTCTAAAATTAGTTCTGGAGATGAGATTTTCATGGATATTGAAGATGGCGCTCAAGAATTAACAGTACAAGTTCATAAGGCGGGAGAACCAACAAATCCATAATTATTAAACAATTATCTTGATATAAACCCGTTACGTTTTTATAACATAACGGGTTTATTCTTTACGGCAAATACCCTTTTTTTTAAAAACAAATATTTACATTTGAGTTTTAAAAAAAGATTTAATAAAATTAATATATGTCAGATAACAAAGTTATTCTAGGTAGCGAAGAATGGTGTTCTTTTCCAGAATTAGGGATTCCTACCATTAAAGCCCGAGTGGACTCGGGCGCAAAAACATCTGCTCTACATGCTATAAACATTGCTCCATTCATTAAAAATGAAAGCAACTGGGTAAAATTTGACATTAACCCGATTCAAAATAATTTAAAAACGGTAATCCATTGTGAAGCACCATTAATTGATAAACGGATTGTTAAAAGTTCCAGTGGTTTTAGAGAACAACGCTACGTAATTCAAACAAATCTACAAATTGGAAGTTCCAAGTGGCCAATAGAAATGACGTTGACAAATCGAGATTCTATGGGTTTCAGAATGCTTTTAGGACGTGAAGCCATGAGCGGTAGAGTTCTGGTTGATCCTGAACAAAAGTATCTTTTGGGACAACCTACAACTGACACTTTAAAAGAATTATATAAAAATTCGGAAAAAGCGAGTTCTGGTTTACGAATCGGACTTTTAGCAAGTAATCCTGAATTGTACAGCAACAAGCGTATTATGGAAGCTGGTGAAATGCGTGGTCACGAAATGCACTTTCTAAACATCAAGGAATGCTACATGAAACTGGATGCAAAAACACCAGAAATTCATTATCGTGGCGGTAAAATATTAAATCAATTTGATGCCATCATACCTAGAATAAGACCTAGTATCACTTTTTACGGTTGTGCATTGACACGACAATTTGAAGCTTTAAAAGTATATTGTTTGAATTCATCAAATGCCATTACACAATCACGCGATAAATTGTATTCATTGCAATTGTTATTAAATCATGGTGTAGAAATTCCTACGACTGGTTTCGCTAATTCTCCTTTAGATACTGATGACTTGATAAAAATGGTTGGAGGTTCTCCTTTAATCGTAAAATTACTCGAAGGAACCCAAGGAAAAGGAGTCGTATTAGCAGAAACGAAAAAGGCCGCAGAAAGTGTAATTAATGCTTTCAAAAGTTTAAATGCCAATATATTAGTTCAAGAATTTATCAAAGAAGCTAACGGAAAAGATATTCGTTGTTTTGTAATTGACGGAAAAGTAGTCGCCGCCATTCAACGTGAAGCAATGCCTGGCGAATTTAGAGCCAACATTCATCTTGGAGGAACAGCATCGGTTATAAAAGTAACTGCAGAAGAAAAACGTATTGCCATAAAAGCTACGAAAGCTATGGATCTTAAAGTAGCAGGAGTTGATATTATTCGTTCCGCAAAAGGGCCATTATTACTGGAAGTAAATTCATCCCCTGGATTAGAGGGAATTGAAGGCGCTACTAATAAAGATATTGCCGGCGAAATGATCAAAGCAATTGAAAAAAATTTCAAACAAAAAACAGATTTGAAATAGTATTATACCAACCTTGAATTTGTAAAAAATTTATTTAAGTTTTGGTCATTCTTAAAGTTAAAAACAAAATAGTAAACCTAAAAAAATGAACGAGTACCTTGCTATAATTCTTCGCAGTAGTGCCGTTTATTTTTTTATGGTTATCGCTTTACGCCTTTTTGGCAAGAAAGAATTGTCTCAATTGAACACTGCTGATGTAATATTAATTCTACTCATCAGTAACTCCGTTCAAAATGCAATGGTTGGAAACGATACCAGTTTATGGGGAGGCTTAGCCGCGGCTTCGGTCCTTTTTAGCATTAATTTTATTTTAAAGAAATTAATGTATAAATATCCCCGATTCAGTGATTTCATGCAAGAAAAACCAGAAATCCTGATACACGATGGTAATTTGGATTTTAAATCTTTAAGCAAATTAAATATCACATCGGATGAATTAAAAGAAGCCATGCGCGAACATGGAATCGAATATTTTAAAGATGTAAAACTCGCAATGCTAGAAATTGATGGAAATATTAGTATCATTTCGGGCAACCAAAATTTAAAACAAACGTATCACAAACGCAAACACATCCACAAAAGTTTAAGCGGGATAAACTAAAGGAAATAGTAATCGCAGATCAATTTTCGTTATTTTTAGATTTACAAAACACTTAATATGTCGAATATAAAACTAATAATAGAAGAGCGCCCGAGTAATATTGGCAACTTTATGGTGGGAAGATTACTTCCCTTTCGAGAAAAAAGAATGGTTGGGCCATTTGCATTTATTAATCACTGATAAGACGACTATCTATATTTGTGGAGGAGAACCTTTTCCAGAATAACGAACTATCTACTGGAATTTTGTGGCTTCAACCAAAGAATTGATTGAGCAAGCCAAAGAAAAATGGTTGGCACAAACCTTTGAAAAAATTCCTGGTGAAACTGAATTTGTTCCACTTCCGGAGCAAATTAAAAAACAATAAATATTAAAAGATGACAGCAAATATTGGCGCTGAACTTTACAAAACGGAAAAAGAATCTGAAACAAATTTGATCATTTCTGATGAACCGGACGGAGCGGACAAAAAAGATTTAGGCTTTACGCCAAAAGAATTACTGGCTTCTTCCCTATCCACACTTGCACAGCAATCACTTTGCGCCTGTATGCGAACAGAAAAGGCTGGAATTTAACCGATGTAAAAGTTGAACTCCGTTTTGAAGCTGATTCAGTAAAAACAAATTCAAAATATTTCGCAATATTAAATTACTCGGAGATATAGAAAAGGATCAAAAAGCGCGATTATTAATCATTGCAAATAAATGTCCGTTACACAAAATTTTAACCAATCCTATCGAAATAACTACCACATTAAATTAGAAAGCCATGACAATAGAACATTAAACAAAACAAAAAACGGTCATTTCAAAGCGATTCATAATGAAAAGGAAGCCGGAAGAACGACCTATACTTGGGCAGGAACGGATAAATTTATTATTGACCATACTGAAGTAAATCCAGATTTTGCTGGACAAAATGTAGGTAAAAAAATGGTGTTGGAAGCCGTACAATACGCAAGAGAAAACAATCTTAAAATTTTGCCTTTATGTCCTTTCGCGAAAAGCGTGTTTGATAAAACAAAGGATATACAAGATCTATTGTTTTAATAAAATAGAATTTTTAGAGCATAAAAAAAACCATTCTGAGAATGGTTTTTTTTATGAATATTATTTTAGCATTAAATAAAAATACTGAAAATATAATAAATTATTGCTGCTAATATAGCTGAAATTGGAATGGTTAATACCCATGCCCACAACAAGCTTACGGTCATCCCCCATCGTACAGCTGAAACTCTTTTAGTAAGTCCAACTCCAATGATAGATCCAGTAATCGTATGCGTTGTACTTACAGGAACTTTAAAATGCTCCGTAAAATATAGGGTCAATGCTCCTGCAGTTTCTGCAGCAACGCCTTCAAAAGAAGTTACTTTTGTAATTTTAGAACCCATTGTTTTTACAATTTTCCAACCACCACTCAAAGTACCGGCAGCAATTGCAGAGTAACATGCTAGCGGAATCCAGTCTGGCATTTTGAAAGCTCCATTTTCATCCGGAAGAACTACATCTAACCAATTCGGTAAGCTTTCCTGTGCGATACCACTAGTTTGAATATAAACAGTAACAGCCGCAGCTATAATACCCATTACTTTTTGGGAGTCATTTCCACCATGCCCTAAACTAAAAGCAGCTGATGATAATAATTGCATTTTCTTTAACCAATACGTTGACTGATGCAGATTTAAGCTACTGAAAATTAAACAAAAAGAACTTACAGACAAAACAATAAATGCAACTAAAAACCACTTAATATTGTGTGATTCAAAAACAACACTCCAAAACTGGGAGTCGAAACGTGGTTTCTTTATTTCATCAAAGTATACCATTTGACTTTCCACAAACCAAATAGTTAGCAACATTAATGAAACTGTAAATATTTTAGGATAAATACTTCTTTTCGATGCATTAAGAAGCCAAATTGAGATTAAATACGACATTAGGGCACCAATTAAAGGAGCCAAAACAATGAAGGCAATAATGATTAAAACCCCTGAAGGGAATCCTCCGTTTTTACCTGCGGTATACCAGTTTACAGTATCATACCAATACGCAGTATGAATTTCCGTTCCTTCAATTACTGCATATCCAAAAAAACCATGGACTGCAATAGCGTGTGCAATTGCTGCTCCAGCGAATCCTCCAATAAGAGTATGTGAGGAACTGGAAGGGATCCCTTGCCACCAAGTGAATAAATTCCAAATAATTGCAGCTATAACTCCAGCAAGGATCACAACTAAATCAATTTCCAAGGTATTGGCAGTTTTCGCAACCGTATCAGCGACTCCAAAACCAAAAACCCAATAGGCCAAAAAGTTAAAAAAAGCTGCCCAGACAACTGCTTGAAACGGACTTAATACTTTTGTGGCAACAACCGTTGCTATAGCATTGGCAGCGTCATGAAAACCATTGATGTAATCAAAGATCAAAGCCAGCACTATAATAACTATAAGTAGAGTAAATTCCATAAATTATAATTTCAGAATAAAACCGATTGAATTAAGAATGTTTTACAGAAATAGATTCTAGAACACCTGCTACGCTCTTACACTTATCAGTTGCTGTTTCTAAAACTGACAATACTTCTTTGTACTTGATAATGTTTTTAGCATCCGTTTCATTTTCGAATAAATCAAGGACTGCTTTATCATAAACATTGTCTGACTTATTCTCTAACTTATTGATTTTAAGACAAGCATCAGTAATATTCTTCATTTTTTTCAAATCTCTCAATTCTCTTACTGCCACATCAATATTCTGACAAGCCTCAAGATTAATCTCGGTCAATTTTCTGATAGATTTTGTAATTTTATCTACTTGATACAATCGCATTCTACTCGCTGCACCATGAAGATTACCCGCTACATTGTCTATTGAAGTTATTAATGAATAAATATCCTCTCTATCAAACGGTGTAATAAAATTTCTACTCAACTCAAGATTGGTTTGACGGGTTATATCCTCCCCTTTTTGCTCTAAAACATCGATTTTCTGAAAAAGAACTTCACGCTCTTTCAAAGGAAGGTTTACAGCTTCGTGCAAATTTGTAGCAATTTCAATTAAATTACTTGATGCTTGTTCAAAAAGCGGAAAGAACTTTTTGTCTTTAGGAACCAAAAATTGGAAAAAATTATTTATGTTCATTTCATTAAAATTTAGTCCGGCAAAATTACTTCATTATTTACTGCTAATGTTAAGCTAACATTAACAAATCATTTTCTATTTGAAAAGTGTTCAAAAAAGAGACCGTCTTTTCAATATCATAATGCAATATTCGGTCTTCTTTAATCAAAGGAACTTCTTCGCGATATGCGTTTAAAAACATTTCAATAAAATCGCTAGATTGTAATGGCCGTCTGTATTCAATCGCTTGCGAAGCATTCATTAATTCGATCGCTAAAATGCGTTCCAAATTATCCAACACACGTAATGCTTTCGTAGCGGCATTGGCTCCCATACTGACATGATCTTCCTGCCCGTTACTGGAAACAATACTGTCCACACTGGCGGGAGTTGCCAGTTGCTTATTTTGGCTGGCAATACTTGCCGCTGTATATTGCGGAATCATCAAACCAGAATTCAAACCGGGATTGTCTACTAAAAATGCAGGAAGATTTCTAGTTCCTGAAATCAATTGATACGTTCTTCGCTCTGAAATACTTCCCAATTCAGCTAAAGCAATAGCCATAAAATCTAAGGCTAAAGCCAAAGGCTGTCCGTGAAAATTCCCTCCAGAAATGATTTGGTCACTTTCAATAAAAATATTAGGATTATCCGTAACCGAATTAATTTCAGTCTTGAACACTTTTTTCACATAATCAATTGCGTCTTTTGAAGCGCCATGAACTTGCGGCATGCATCGGAACGAATAAGGATCTTGAACATGATTTTTAGGTTGTTCGATAATTTCGCTTCCTTCCAAAAATCCTTTGATGCGGTTGGCTGTTACAATTTGTCCTTTGTGAGGTCTAATAAAATGGATTAATTCATTAAATGGCTCTATTCTTCCATCAAAACCTTCAAGCGAAATTGTTCCTATCAAATCAGCCAAATAAGAAAATTTACTAACTTTCATCAAAATATGCGCGCCATACGCACTCATAAATTGCGTTCCGTTCAACAAAGCCAACCCTTCTTTTGATTGCAAAACAATGGGCTCCCAATTAAAATGTTTCAAAACTTCGCTTGAATGCACTTTTTTGCTTTCAAAATATACCTCTCCTTCCCCCAACAACGGCAATGATAAATGTGCCAAAGGAGCTAAATCTCCCGAAGCTCCCAGTGAACCTTGTGTATAAATTATCGGCAGAATATCATTATTATAAAAAGCAATCAATCGTTCGACTGTTTGCAATTGAATTCCGGAATGACCATAACTTAACGATTGAATTTTAAGCAACAACATCAGTTTCACAATTTCAGTTGGCACTTCCTCGCCTGTCCCGCAAGAATGTGATTTCACTAAATTCTCTTGCAATTTTGACAAGTTCTCATTGGATATCTTAACATTACAAAGCGATCCAAAACCTGTATTTATACCGTAAATAGGATCAGAATGCGATGCCATTTTTTTGTCTAAATAATCACGACATTTTTGAATATTTATTTTCGCCTCATCAGACAAAGCCAATAATTTTTGGTGAGAAACAATTTCGGTCAATTTTTCCAAGCTAAGTAATTCAGTACTAATATAATGCGTATTATCCATTTTGATAGTGTTTAAAAGGTAAAATTGAATAAATCTTTATAATTACACAACATTTATTGATAATAATTTAAATTTAATAGTTAAACAAAACTAAAAATTAGATTTCAGGCAAATATTCTTATACGAGTGCAAAACACTAATTTTAATTGCCACTTTTCACTGCCTTTACTAAAAACCAAAAGTGAGTAGACAAATAAACAAACGCGTTTTACCTATTTTGACTTTAATTAGGAGGGAATTACATCTTTTTGATTCAATAAAAAAGATACTAGCATGCTAAACCAATTTGAAAAATATGCTGATTTATAAGAATAGCTTCATCAAGGACTTGATAAACCATACAATATTTCATAATCCTCAAATAGCATCGAATATTTTCAAATATTCGCAAAAACAAAATTAAACGCACTGCTTTTTATAAAAAAATGTACTTTTGGAAGATCAAAATGGTAAACAATAAAGCTACATATCACTCTTCGATAACAACTCAAATCTGGGTTGGCACTGCTATTACGTTTACTACAACAACTACAACTACCCCTTTGGGGTAAATTTTCAACATATAATCCTATTATTATATTTTTTTTTCGGAAGAAAGAAAGTTCTTGGGTATATAATAAATATTGCATTTTCAAAAAAAAAAAAACAACACACACAATTAAATCGTCTGCAACAACTAAATAGCGATTTATTATTACATTAAAATAACTTGATATGAAAGTATTAAAATTTGGCGGAACTTCCGTTGCCAATGCACAAAATATAAAACTGGTTTTAGCAATCGTTAGCGATAAAGCAAGAGAAGAAAAATTAATCGTCGTGGTTTCCGCTTTTAGCAAAATTACTGATTTGCTTCAACTTGCTTCGCAAAAAGCGGCTGCCGGAGATGAGAGTTTTAAAGATATTCTTGCAGAAATCGAGAAAAAACACCTAGATGCCTTAAAAGAACTAATTCCTGTCAGCGAACAAAGCAGTCTTTTGAGCCACATCAAAAGAATCGTCAATCACCTGGAAACCTTATTGGATGGATGTTATCTTTTGGGTGAGTTATCTTCCAGAACTTCAGACACAATTTTGAGTTTTGGCGAATTACTGTCTTCGTATATCATCGCAGAAGCTTTAAAACAAAATCTAAAAAACAGCAGTTATAAAGACAGTCGTGAATTGATCAAAACCAATAATCATTTTGGAAAAGCTATCGTGAATTTTGATGTTTCCAATGAATTAATTGTAGACTTTTTTGCTTCGAATGAAAATCAGGTGGTTGTTATGCCCGGATTTATTGCTGCTTCGTTAGACGGAATCAACACAACTTTAGGACGCGGAGGATCGGATTATACTGCCGCTATTCTTGCAGGCGCTCTTGACGCAAGTGATTTGGAAATTTGGACTGACGTCAACGGAATGTTTACTGCCAATCCAAAAATTGTAAAACAAGCACAACCTATCGCCTACATTTCATATCAGGAAGCAATGGAGTTATCTCATTTTGGTGCCAAAGTTTTATATCCGCCAACAATCCAGCCGGTATTGAGAAAGAATATTCCAATTCTGATCAAAAATACTTTCGAACCTGCTGCTGAAGGTACGTATATTTCCAATCAAGTTTTCACTCAATCCAATCCCGTAAAAGGAATCACACATATTGATGCAATCACATTGATTACGCTTGAAGGTTCTGGAATGATTGGTGTTTCCGGTTCTTCAAAAAGGCTTTTTGAAGTATTGTCCAATAAAAATATCAACGTAATTTTCATTACTCAAGCCTCATCAGAACATTCTATTTGTATCGGAATTCTAAATTCGGATGCTGATGTGGCGGAAGAGGCCATTAACAAAGCTTTTGAAGTAGAAATTTTGCAAAATAAAATAGAGCCTTGTATTGTTGAAAAAAACCTTTGCATTATTGCTTTGGTCGGCGAAAACATGAAAAATCATCAAGGTTTAAGCGGCAGAATGTTTAGCACTTTGGGTAAAAACAACGTCAACATCAGAGCGATTGCACAAGGTGCCTCTGAAAGAAATATTTCGGCAGTAATCAACGAAAGAGATGTAAAAAAAGCATTGAATTCTTTACATGAAAACTTTTTCGAAGAAAACACCAAGCAGTTGAATCTATTTGTAATGGGCGTTGGAAATGTGGGAGAAAAATTCATCGAGCAAATTCACCAACAAAAGAAATTCCTAAAAGACAATCTGAAAATAAACCTGCGTGTTATTGCGTTGTCAAATTCCCGAAAAATGTATTTCGATGAAGATGGAATCTCCTTAAAAGATTGGCAATTTGCATTAGAAACAGGGGAACTTGCGGATAAAGAACAGTTTATTAATAATGTAAAACAACTCAATTTACGCAACAGTATTTTTGTGGATATTACTGCAAATGAAAGCGTGTCTAAAACCTACGAACAGTTTTTAAAAAGAAATATTGCGGTGGTAACCTGCAACAAAATTGCCTGTGCCTCCGAGTATGATAATTATAAAAAACTGAAAAAATTATCACAACAATTCAATGCGCCTTTTCTTTTTGAAACGAACGTGGGAGCGGGATTACCAATCATCGATACCGTAAAAAATCTGGTTGCTTCGGGCGATAAAGTCAATAAAATTCAAGCCGTTTTATCTGGAAGTCTGAACTTTATCTTTAATAATTTCGATGAAAACAACACTTTTCATAATGTCGTCAAAGAAGCTGGTGTACAAGGATTTACAGAGCCGGATCCAAAGATAGATTTGAGCGGAATTGACGTTGCCAGAAAGATATTAATCTTGATTCGTGAAAGTGGTTACAAAATGGAAATTGACGAAATCACAAACGAATCTTTTATGCCTGCTGAATGTTTAGATACGACTTCAAACGAAGCTTTTTTCGAATCCTTACAAACACATGCAGCTCATTTTGAAACTATTTATAAAGAAGCGTTAAGCAAAGAATCTCGTTTGAAATACGTAGCGCAATTCGAAAATGGAAAAGCAAATGTTGGTTTAAGATTCATACCTAAAGACCATCCGTTTTACAATTTGGAAGGAAAAGACAACATTGTATTATTCTTCACCGATCGTTATGTGGATCAACCTTTATTAATAAAAGGTGCCGGTGCCGGAGCTGCAGTTACTGCTTCCGGAATTTTTGCTGATGTGATTAGAATTGGAAATATATAAAAATAGTTTAAAGTTTTCTTTGTTTAAAGTTTCAAGTTCAAGAACTGGTAACAACTTTAAACTTTAAACCTGAAACAAAACAACATGAACGAAATAAAAATATTTTGCCCCGCTACAATCGCCAATCTTTCCTGTGGATTTGATGTCTTGGGGCTTTGTTTGGAAACTGCGGGTGACGAAATGATTATTCGGAAATCAGATGTAAAAGGGATTCGCATCACTAAAATTGTGGGTGCCGACTTACCTTTGGAAACCGAAAAAAATGTTGCTGGAGTATCCGCTTTGGCGATGTTGGAAGCGGTAGAAACCGAATTTGGATTCGAAATCGAAATCTATAAAAACATTAAAGCCGGAAGCGGAATTGGAAGCAGTGCCGCGAGTTCAGCGGGAGCAGTTTTTGGAATCAATGAATTATTGGGACGTCCATTTACAAGAAAAGAATTGGTTTTATTTGCTATGCAAGGCGAAAAATTAGCTAGTGGAAATGCCCATGCGGATAACGTTGCTCCTGCCCTTTTGGGTGGCTTTACATTGGTGAGAAGTTCCAATCCGTTGGATATTATTAAAATTGAAAGTCCATCAGAATTGTATGCTACGGTGGTTCATCCTCAAATTGAGTTGAAAACTTCCGATGCGCGTTCGGTATTAAAACAAACCGTTTCCTTGAAAAGTGCGATAACACAATGGGGAAATGTGGGAGGATTAATTGCCGGATTATACACTAAAGATTACGATTTAATAGGACGTTCGTTGCATGACGAAATAGTGGAACCGTTGCGCAGTGTTTTGATTCCCGGATTTGATTTAATCAAGAAAACAGCCTACGAAAACGGAGCTTTAGGTTCTGGGATTTCGGGGTCCGGTCCTTCAATTTTTGCTTTGAGCAAAGGAAAGGAAACCGCTGATAAAATCGCAAAAGCCATGAGCGCTGTGTACGACGAAATGAATTTACCGTATGAAATTCACGTTTCGAAAGTGAATGATGAGGGGATGAAAATAGTATCCCCCTAACCCCCGAAGGGGGAATAAAAGGAATAAGATTATTGATTTTAAAATTACAACAACACATACTGAATCCAGTTTCGCCTCCCTTCCCTTTGGGGAGGGTTGGGGTGGGGATTCTACAATTACTAAACACAATGAAATATTACAGTTTAAACCATAATGCACCCAAAGTTTCTTTCAAAGAAGCCGTAATACAGGGATTAGCCACTGATAAAGGATTGTATTTTCCGGAAACAATCACCCCTTTAGCTTCTGATTTCTTTGATAAAATCGAAAATTTAAGCAATGAAGAAATTGCTTTTGAGGCGATTCAACAATTTGTGGGTGACGAAATTCCCGCAGACACTTTAAAACAAATCATTGCCGAAACCTTATGTTTTGATTTCCCTGTAGTGGAAGTCGAAAAAGGCATTTATTCCCTTGAATTGTTTCATGGCCCAACGATGGCTTTCAAGGACGTAGGAGCGCGATTCATGTCTCGTTGTTTGGGGTATTTTAATAAAGATAACAAAGACAGCACAAACACGGTTTTGGTAGCGACTTCCGGCGATACGGGCGGAGCTGTGGCAAGTGGTTTCCTTTGTGTAAAAGGCGTTGAAGTGATTATCCTGTATCCGTCTGGTAAAGTAAGTGATATTCAAGAACGACAATTGACGACTTTAGGGCAAAATATTAAAGCGCTTGAAGTGGACGGCGTTTTTGATGATTGTCAGGATATGGTGAAGAAAGCGTTCTTAGACGAAAGTCTCAAACATAAAAACCTGACTTCGGCAAATTCGATAAATATTGCGCGCTGGTTGCCACAAATGTTTTATTTCTTCTTTGCGTATAAAGTATTAAAAAAACAAAACAAGCCTTTATTTTTCTCTTGTCCAAGTGGAAATTTTGGAAATATTTGCGCAGGGATTATTGCCAAAAAAATGGGATTGCCTGTTGAACATTTTGTCGCTTCCACGAATGTGAATGATACCGTTCCGAGATTTTTAGAAAACGGAATTTATGACCCGAAACCTTCAAAAGCGACGATTTCGAATGCGATGGATGTGGGAAATCCAAGTAATTTTATCCGAATTCAGGAAATGTATGACAATGATTTGGAGCAATTCAAAAAAGATTTTTCTTCGTTTACATTCTCTGATGCAGAAACGATTGAAGCCATGAAAACCATTTACAATACCAACGGTTACATTGCAGAACCGCACGGAGCTGTTGGTTATTTAGGATTGAAAAAAGAATTGCAAAACCATGCAAATGCGATTGGTATTTTCTTAGAAACTGCCCACCCAATTAAGTTTTTGGATACGGTTGAACCGACATTAAACGTAAAACTACCAATTCCTACCCAAATAGAAAGTGTTTTAGGAAAGGAAAAAGTGAGCGTAAAAATTAAAACCTATGAGGATTTGAAAGCTTTTTTGGAATAAAAATTTCTTTCCAATCAAATAAAAAAACGACTGAGAATCCCATTTTAGTCGTTTTTTTATACCAAAATAAATCTGTTTTTAAAGTGGTCCTAAACTTGTATTTTGGAACTACAAAACAATTCTACGCATTTTAGACTTCCATTTTAAATATATAATTATGAGTAATTTACAGAGAAGCTAAAAAATAAATTCCACCACAAAAAAATAAAATTCCAGATCTGAAAATATAGCTTGAATATGATTTAAATTATACTTAGTTTTGCAAAAAATTGAGTTGTCTCTATTCAGATCATTTGAGAGTAAAAAAACAAACCTGAACCCCATTAAAAAAACAACTAAGTATTTAAGAAACTGTTTGAATCTTAACTAAAATCAACAGATTAAAAAATACTTCAAAAAAACTACCTGATAAAGTAGCTTCCCATATCAACATAATTTATTAAAAGAAGGAGAAAAAAGTTTATGACGGATCATAGCATGAATGCTGTTAGTTTTGAAATTGAATTGTTGGATAAGCACAAAGATTATAGGAATCAATATAAGTCAAATGATTTATATTGGGGCGTAGGAATCGAAAATGAATGTTATTTAGAGTTTGAAAACCATCGTGTGGTAGACAAAGATTTTTTGCTGACTAAAGGACTTCATGAAAAGTATAGTGTTAATCATTTTAAGAATTACAAAGAAAACATATACCAGAATTCATTACTAAAAATATTATCCGATAAAGAATATTATTTGCCTGTACTGATGAATTCCCATTCGTTTACAAAAACGGACATTAACAACCAGCACAAGACTTTTGACCCGATAGACAATGAGCCAAATCCTGAATATTCAGGGGAAAGTATCTTTGAAATATTACAAAAAAACAATCCTTATTTTATAGACGAGCTTCAAAAAGAATTCATTTTTGACGGTGACACAGTTGAATTTGTTACACAAAAATTTTACAAAACAGATATTGACTCCGCCATTGCTGAGCTAGCAAAAATAAAACAAGGTTTCATAAACAACTTACAAAGCGCCTTTGATAAAGATAAAATCTTTACGGAATATGGCGCCATAAAAATATGTTCTAAAAATCATCCTTTTGCCATATTTATTTCAAACAACACTAATTATTCTGTTTTTAATAATATGACCTATCACTTCAATTTAACTATTCCTACTGAGTTAAATAAGGACGGTGAAATTAAGGACAAAATAGGTTTTATAAAAAAACACCAAAGAGCCATTCGATTATTCCAATGGTTGAGTCCATTATTTATGATAAAATTCGGTTCTTCTGATTATTTATCGCATAATGACAGCAGCGTTAATTTAACAAAAGCATCACAACGATGTGCCATGTCAAGATACATTGGGGTAGGAACCTATGACACCAATGTGATGAAAACCGGAAAAATCGTCCAGATGAATTTTGACGAACACCCGATGCACGATAATCCGTTGTGGTGGGTGAACCGTTATTCTGAAATATCAGATTATGAAAAAATTGATAAAATTGGGCTTGACATCAATTTTCACAAGCACAAAAATCATGGCATTGAATTTCGAATATTTGATTATTTCGACGAAATACACCTACAGGAGGTTTTGAATTTTCTTGTTTTTATTATGGATCACGCCCTGTTAAACGAAATCGAAAATCCGATTTGTGATTTAGAATGGAATAACTTTGTCTACGAATCTATTATCCACGGCAAAGAAACGCATGTACCATCAAAATTCATCGCCCTTTTAGAAAATATATTATCTATTACGATAGAATCAAATGATCCTTTAGAAATTTACGATCAAATATTCAGCCGTTTACACGCTACCTATTATGAAAAAGGCTTTTGTAGTTCTCTACTAATAAAAAAATAAGGGGCGTCAAAAATACAAGGTCTCTTTTTAGAATAAGCCCTATATAATTACCCTTCTTGTTGACAGTAGTATGCCAGAAGGGTATTTATTTATACGATTTTTTTTTAACTACTCATGGTAATAAAATATAGCAGCCGCATATCCTTTTTCCGGATCTTTATTATCCCACCAATCTTTTCTAATTTCTGAAAAATAATTATAATTATCCGCTCCTGCTTGGGACTGTAACGGATAAATGACTTTGCAGTCTTTCCTAAAGGCTTTATCAGTATCAGTTTCTGGAACGACCACTACAATATGTCCAGATTTATTCTGGATAAATCTTTTCGCACAAATGATTCCTACTCCTCCGGTAGCATTTACTCTTTTTTGAAGTTCATCAACATCATCGATTCTTTCCCAACCAAACTCACTCCCCGATTGTAAAAACCAATCGTAGATATAATTGGAATAAAAAGGCCTTACCGTTTCATCAAAAATCAGTGCTACTTCGTTCCCTTTCTCCAATTGCTCGATTGCGGTATCAGTCCATCTCAATCTTGGGATATAGACCTTGGCAAAAAAACAATAATCAAAAGTATAAATATTACAGTAGGTATCCGACGCGTCTTTCTGATATCGGAAACTTTTTGAAACATCCAGCGCCTTTATGATGTTTTGAATTGACGTAAGTTTAGACTCTAGATTCGTTAAATCTCTAAACGGAATTGAAGGATCGCCAATAGGTTTGTATGTTTCCTCTTTACTATCCAAACTTGCTTTTGTACCCGGTTCAAAATTTGGCACTTCAATATCCATACTTTTTTGATTCGTTTCATCAACAAGCTCGATATCTTTTGAAAACACAAAACCCTCTTTTTCAGTGTTTAAAAGTTTTACTTTCCACCAATCTGATGCTGTTTTCTCAATTAATTTAACGGTATGTCTAAAAGGTATTTGTATTAAAATTTTGGAATTATCCTGCGTTGCCGGAAAATCTCTCAGATTTAATGACGGAGTAGCGACTCTATATTTCATACTAATCAGTTAATTATAAATGATTCTACTGCCAAAATACTAAAAAACAACCAAGAAAGCATCACAGGAAACCATTATTTTTTAGATTTTTTTAAACTAATTCCAACAAACAATAGCACCAAACAGCAATAAGTATTACTATTTAGCCTCAAGATAAAGGGAGATTGCACATTAAGATTTAGAAGGAATTGAAAGTGTTTTTGGTATTGGATTTAAAGGTATATTCTAGAACATAAATCCTCTTATGCCTTAGAAATATGTATTCAAAAAATACATTTTATTCGAGACTAAAAAGAAATAATCATAGCATGTCACAATACTTACTAAAAATCAAAACGGCTGAGAAAATTTTCTCAGCCGTTTTAATTTTTATTACAATTTATTAAACTTAAATTGCTGTCCGCCAATAGACGCCTCGTACATGAGTCCACCTTTTTGCATGGTGAAAACCATCACGCCATTGGTATATTTTACATTTGCGGAAGCGCCTTCCGTTACCGCTACTGCAGAAGCTTGTGCGGAAAACTCGAAACGGCTTTCTTTAAACCGCTCCATTTCATTTTTGGATTCAAAAAATATAACTTCCCGATACGCTTGTCCTCCCGCTTGAAATCCTATGCTTACTTGCGATAACTTAGCCATACCCACTCTCTTATTCTGTTCATAAACGACTCCGTTACCCGCTGCTCCACCTATACCAAGTCCTCCTTTTCCAACATTAGGAAAGATGACATAACCGTACGCTTTATCAAAAAGTGCCTTCATCAGCGGATCACTTTTAATAAATTCAGATTTTGCTGTTTCGCTATCGGCAATAATTTTATTCTTTTTGGCGGTAGTTTGCCCAAATATTGGTGCTGTATTTAATGCAAAAACCACCATCATCACCAAAAAACTATTTAGATTTTTCATAATTATAACTATTAAAATGTTGAATTTATATCTTTATCTAAAGGTAAAAAAAATTATTTACTTAAAATACAAAATATTGATTTTCAATTATTTAAATTTTATTCATTCCTGATAAAATTCTGTTTATTAATAAAAAAAGCAATTTCTATAATAATTCATACACAAACTGGAACCAGTAGAAACTGTAATTGTTTATTCCTTTTTTCTATCTTTGAACAACACAAAAATAGTAGACAACTTCACATGATTACAAAAGCAACATTAGAGAACGTTTCGCAATTAAACACCTTAATCAATTCAGCGTACCGCGGAGAATCGTCTAAAAAAGGATGGACTACTGAGGCTAATATTTTAGATGGACTTCGAACGACTGAGGAAGAATTATCAAAAACGATTCTGAATCCTAAAAATACGGTTCTAAAATTTACGGACAACAACCAAATTATAGGTTGTGTACTATTGGTTGAGAAAGAGCAGGAATTGTATTTAGGCATGCTGACCGTTTTACCGGAATTACAAAACAGTGGCGTTGGAAAAAAATTATTGCAGCAGGCAGAACTTCATGCCTTGGAATTAGGATTGCCAAAAATCATAATGACAGTAATTTCCGTTCGGGATGAACTTATTGCTTGGTACAAACGTAACGGTTATGAGGATACTGGCGCAAAAGAACCGTTTCCCGCAAGCGATGTTCATATTCCAATTTCGGAAGAGCCTTTGGAATTTATTGTTATGGAAAAAATTATTTATTAATTCAAATAATTGATTTATAGATAATTATATTTTTAAATAAAATTAATTAACTTTATTAATTCCTTTTAATTCCCAGCAGTAAAGCTATAAATAATTTCAATCTATTAGTTTTCCTATTATCAATCTTAAATCGAAATAAAATGGCAACTACTCCCAAAACACTCGTTATAAAAGATTTAGAAGAAAAATCAATTTTGGTTTCTAGAACATTTTCTGCTGCACTAGAAAAAGTTTGGCGTTCGTTTACTGAAAGTGAATTATTAGAACAATGGTGGGCGCCACAACCTTGGAAAGCCGAAACCAAAACGATGGACTTTTCTGTTGGTGGCTATTGGTTGTACGCGATGGTAGGTCCCGAAAATGAAAAACATTGGGGACGCATGGACTACACTGCCATAACATCGCATTTGAGTTTTGAAATCAAAGATAGTTTTTGTGATGAAGAAGGAAACTTAAATTCTTCGTTGCCGGTTTCTACAGGAATAATTGTTTTTACCACAACTGAATCGGGGACTTTGGTCGAATTCAAGATGTTTTATTCCGATGAAAAAGAGATTGAAACCATGATTGAAATGGGTTTTGAACAAGGCATTACAGCATGTTTAGAGCAATTGGAAACGTTATTTCTAGAAAATAAAATCTAGCGATAATCAAAATTTTCTTCAATCTTTGGGCGGCTCGCGTAAGGGATTGCGGCGGCATCCTTTATTTTTTTTCTTTCAAAAAATAAAGATACAGTCAAAAGCCCGACCCCAAAGCTGCAGATACGTAAATGGAAAAAGGAATTTTATGCTTTGGGGTTACGCCCAATCCCTAATATAAAATCCAATATCAGGGAATATGGGTAAAACAAAACCTATTTTTGTGACGTGAAAAAATCAGTTTCAATTATTGGAGGAGGACCCGCAGCGCTTATACTTGCTGCATTATTGGATTGTGAAAAATTCAAAGTTACCATTTACGAGAAAAATAAAACACTGGGAAGAAAATTTCTGGTGGCTGGAAAAGGAGGATTCAATCTCACCCATTCGGAACCCATTGGGGAATTGATTGCGCGCTATACACCGCCTCATTTTCTGGAAAAAGCATTACTTGCTTTTGATAATAACGACTTTAGACAGTGGATTGATTCCATTGGTATCCCAACGTATATTGGCAGTAGCAAACGTGTGTATCCTGAAAGTGGTATCAAGCCCATAACAGTACTCAACGCAATTCTGGATGTTCTGGATAAGCAAAGCGTTGCCATTCAATACCAACATACTTGGAAGGGTTGGACAAATGAAAATGATATAATCTTCAATACCGATACAACAATAAAATCCGACTATACCGTTTTTGCCATGGGCGGCGGGAGCTGGAAAGTAACCGGTTCTGATGGTTCTTGGTTAGATTTATTTGAACGGGAAAGTATTCCTATAGTTCCTTTTCAATCTTCGAATTGTGCGTATCGCGTGAACTGGCCAGAAGATTTTGTCATAGAACATGAAGGAAGTCCGCTTAAAAATATTGCGATTAGCTGTTTGAATAAAAGGCAAAAAGGCGAAGCGGTTATCACACGTTTTGGTTTAGAAGGAAATGCTATTTATGCGCTTAGTCCACAAATTAGGGAGGAATTGGAACACCAACAAAAAGCTACAATTTTCTTAGATCTAAAACCAACCTTGCGCTATGAAGATTTGCTTGACAAAATTAGAAAATCGACTTTCAAAAAGACAAGCGAAACATTACAAAAAGAAGTAAAATTAAGTCCTGCTCAGATTGGGCTTTTGAAAAAATACCTTTCAAAAGAAACCTATTTGAATCCGGAATTATTGGCAAAAAACATAAAAAATTTGAGTGTTGAAATCACCGGTACTGGAATCTTAAACGATGCAATATCCACAACAGGCGGTATTCAACTGAGTGCTGTGGATGAAAATTTTCAACTAAAAAACAAAAAAAGTAATTATTGTATCGGTGAAATGCTGGACTGGGATGCGCCCACTGGCGGTTATCTTCTTCAGGCTTGCTTTAGTATGGGGATGCATCTTGCGCGTCACCTGAATAAGGTTCCTTAAATTATACTATTCTATTGCCAAATGCAAAAGGGATTTTGGTTTTGTGAAATAACTTTCTAACAGTTTTAAAATTTATTTACAATACCATTTCTTCAAACAAGCGTTGCGTCGTTTGTTCCAAATCATCACACAAACCCGGATGTGGTCTTGAAGTTTGAATGGCAGAACTGCGAAGTGCGGTCAACCAACGGAAACGGGATGGAATGTCAAATTGCCCTATGGGTCCACCAGATTTTTCGCCATGAGCCACTTTTGCAAATGCCTGTACATTTAAATGCAATTGTTCCACATCCAAATCATCTGCAAAAAGTTGGAGTTTGGCTTCATTTACTGAATACAGCACCTTAATAAACTTTGCTTTTTTACAAAAAAGAATAATGCCCACATTGAGGAATTCTTCGCGTTCTACCCTTGGCACAACTCGGATTACGGCATACTCATATAAGTGCTTTTCTTGCATCTTGCGCTTCGTTTATAAAAATTTGGGAATGGTTCAAACGTGTCGTTAAAAACTGAAAATAGACTTCCCGAATGGCTTCGGGAGTTTCATCGGTATCTTCCCAATGGAGCCATACTTCCGGAATCAGATTCACGATATTTTGCAATACATCAACAGACAATATTTTTTTGAATGCTACATCAGTTTCTATTAATAACGAAGCCTGAGGCAACAATACATGGTCTTTTATCAGTGCAAAAGGACTTTGTGCGTGCTTTTCCCAATTGGTCCACGAATGATGAAAATAAAGGCTGGCTCCATGATCGATCAGCCATAATTCTTTATGCCAGATCAACATATTGGTGTTTCTAAACGTTCTGTCCACGTTTGTAATAAAAGCATCCAACCAAACAATTTGCGAGGCTAATTTTGGATCAACCAACGTGACAACAGGATCAAAATTTATGGCTCCCGATAAATAATGCAAAGCTAAATTCAGTCCTTGACTTCCTTGAAGCAGGTCCTGAATTTCTTCGTCGGCTTCACTGCGTCCAAAAGCTTCGTCGAGATTAGCGTAAACGAGTTCCGGCATTTTCAGGTTTAAAACACGGGCAATTTCTCCGCCAATTAATTCAGCGATTAATGCTTTTACGCCGTGTCCGGCACCTTTGAATTTCAAGACGTATTTAAAATCATCATCGGCTTCAGCGAGTGCAGGTAAAGAACCGCCTTCCCGCAAAGGAGTGATGTATCGCGTAACATTTACGGTTCTAAGATGGGGTATTTTTTCCATAATCGAATTGGATAAAGCAATTTTGCTTGGATACAAACTTACAAATAAGTGGTGTAAAATTTATTTAGGAATGCTATTTACTCCAATTTTTCTAAACTCAGAAAGGCTTTACCAATATTCGCAATCACATCTGAAGCGATAAAGGATTGATAACCAGTTTCCGGTAGCGCAATATCAGCGGTTAATCCGTGGAGATAAACGGCAAGAATTGCGGAACTAATGGGTTCATAGGATTGTGCCAATAAACTGCTAATCATTCCCGTCAAAACATCGCCAGTTCCCGCAGTTGCAAGCGCAGCATTTCCCGTGGTATTTTGATAGACAGTTTCACCATCGATGATTCGTGTGGGTGCGCCTTTCATTACGATTATAATTTGATATTGTTTGGAGAAAGAGACTGCTTTACTCATTTTCTCGTCTTCGGAATCCCATTTTCCTATTAATCGTTGCAGTTCTTTGGGATGTGGCGTAATGATAGTTTTGGGTTGTAGTAAAGCTAATAATTTTTTGTTTTTAGAGATAATATTCAATGCATCAGCATCTATAACTATAGGAACTTTGTTCATTTTCAAAAATTGATACAGCGCATTTTGGGTTTCTACTGCCTGACCCAAACCAGGACCAATTCCGATGGCCTGCGGTACTACATCAAAAGTTATTTCTGAAATTATTGCGTCTTGAATATCTGTAAGAACCATGACTTCGGGAATCGCTGTTTGCAGAATAGTGTACCCACATTTTGGAATAAAAACACTGACTAATCCGCAACCAGTTTTCAAACAAGCTTTGGAAGATAAACTTACTGCTCCTATTTTGCCATAACTTCCGCCAATGATTAAAGCATGTCCTTGAATTCCTTTATGCGTATGTTCATCAGGCTTTTTGTAGTATTTCAGGATTTCTTTTTGGTCAATGTAAATTGGATTTGTCATGGAAATTTGTTTGTTTAAAATTACGGATTTAAAATCTCAAATAGAAATTCCCTTTGATTGTTTTCGTATCCAAGACATAATTTCTCAATAGAAATCTACATTCAAAGTAACTTTTATAGCTCTGTACTGAGCAACCGCTTCAAAACTATTCAACATTTTCTGAATCGTTTTTTTTGTGTTTCCAATAGATACATTTTGAGGAATTTTGATAATAATCGTCCGGATATATTCATTTCTGATTCTGCTGATTGCCGGTTCCTCCGGACCTAATACCGGCATGTTCAAGTTCTGGCTCATTACTTGGTACAACCACATAGAACCTTCCTTCAACTTATCAAAATCACGCTGTTTCAAAGTCAGCTTTATGATTCTGAAATACGGAGGGTATTTATAAATTTGTCGGTCATACAACTGTTCGTTGTACATTCCCAAATAATCATTATTAGTGACTTGTTGTATGGTATTGTGATTAGGATTATAGGTTTGTATAATTACTTTTCCTTGTTTTTCTGAACGACCCGCTCTACCCGCAACTTGAGTCATCATTTGGAAACTTCTCTCAAAAGCCCTAAAATCAGGATGGTATAACATATTATCCGCATTCATGATTCCCACTAAACTAACGTTATCAAAATCCAATCCTTTAGCGAGCATTTGAGTTCCTACTAGAATATCCATTTCTCGGTTCTTGAAACTATCAATGATTTTTTCGAAACCAAATTTTCCTCTGGTAGTATCCTGATCCATTCTCCCTATTTTTGAATTTGGAAAAATAGAAATCAGTTCTTGTTCGATTTGTTCCGTTCCAAAGCCTTTAGTAGTCAAATCAACGCTCGAACACGCGTGACAATGCGTAGGTTTTGCCATAGTGTACCCACAATAATGACAACGCAACTGATTTTTATGTTTGTGATACGTCAAACTCACATCACATTGCTGGCATTGTGGTACGTGACCGCAAGTGATACATTCTACAACTGGTGAATATCCTCTACGGTTTTGAAATAAAATTACCTGTTCTCCTAATGACAATGCGTTTGTAATTTCTTCGATTAAAACATCGCTGAAATGTCCTGTCATTTTTTTACGGAAGTATTTGTCTTTCAAATCCACCAATTCGATATTGGGCATCATCACGTTTCCAAATCGTTTCGTAATTTCGACCAGACCAAATTTATCAGATTTGGCATTAAAATACGTTTCTATACTTGGCGTAGCTGAACCTAAAAGTACTTTTGCTTTATGCGAATGAGCTAAAACTATAGCTGCATCTCGAGTATGATATCGTGGAGCCGGATCTACTTGTTTGAAGGTTTGTTCGTGCTCTTCGTCTACAATTATGAATCCCAAATCATGAAATGGCAAAAATAAAGCGGACCTCGCTCCTATTACCACTTGTGCTTTCTCCGATTTTTGTAAGACTTGATTCCAAACTTCAATTCGTTCATTATTGTTGTATTTCGAATGAAAAACAGCCACTTTATTTCCGAAATACGCCCTTAAACGCCCCACTAATTGAGTCGTCAAAGCAATTTCAGGTAGTAAATACAGGATTTGTTTTCCTGTTTCCAAATATTCTTCGATAAGTTTAATGTAAATTTCGGTCTTTCCACTGGAAGTTACGCCATGCAACAAACACACTTCTTTTTGAGTAAAACTTTGTTTAATTTCCTCAAAAGCGGTTTGCTGATCCACGCTTAATTGCAGTTCACCTTCTTTAATTTTTCCGCTGAAATTTACACGGTCTTCCTGAAGAAAATAGTCCTCGAATATTTCTTTTTCGATTAACGCTTTTACAATCGCAACAGAAGAATTAGCTTCCTCAATTAGTTTTTTTACGGTTATGGGTTTAGCTACGCCTTGGTTTTTTTCTGTAGCGCACAATTGGAAATAACGCATTACGATTTCCTTTTGTTTATTGGCATTTTTCAATGTTTCCAATAACTCGCCTAAGCCTTGATTGGATTCATATTTAGGATGTAACCTTACGTATCGAACTAACTTAGGTTTATAACTTTCTTGAACTTCCTCCTGAAGCACCAAAATATTCTTATCGACCAGTTTTTGAATAACAGGAAAAATATTTTTCTTGTTTAAAATAGCAATAATATCTTGGACCTTTAGAGAACTTTGTTGCTGCAAGGCTTCATAAACCAGAAACTCATCATCAGAAAGAAGGCTGGTATCAATAAATGAGTCGGTTTTTTGAGAAATCAATGTTTCACTTTCCAGCAAAAGTGCGCTTGGCATGGCGCCACGATACACATCTCCAATGGCACACATATAATAAGAAGCAATCCATTGCCAATGTGCGATTTGGATTTCAGTAACAATAGGTCTTTCATCCAGAATTTGATGGATTTCCTTAGCTTCGTATAATTCTGGTTTGTTTTGATGAATTTCAATAACTAAAGCGGTATATATTTTGCTTTTTCCAAAAGGAACTGCCACCCGCATCCCTTTTTTGATGTAGTGAAATTCCGTTTCGGAAACACTATAGGTAAAGGTTTTGGCTAGGGAAAGTGGTAAAATTACTTCTACAAAATACATGTATTATCAATTAAGAGTTATGAGGTTGAGTTATGATTATGTAGTACTTTAACTCATAACTCTTAATATTTTAATTATTTTACCCTATTCCAAGTTTGTGTTCTACCAAATAAAGAAACTCCAATATAGCCTCTTACATTCAGCTTATCATTTCCGTCTAGAGTTATAAAACATTTATATAATTTACCTGAAGTAGGATCTAGAATTTTTCCTGAATTGTACTCTTTACCATCTTTTTTTAATCCTTTGATGATAACAAGTCCCATAATAGGTTTGTTTTTTTCCTCGCCAGAACATGCTGTACACAAGCTTTTTTTCTTTTCGACTTCAATGATATCAACGATTTTTCCATAAATTTTACCAGAACGCTCGTAGATTTCTACAATTGATTTTGCTTTTCCTGTTTCATCATCGATAGTTTTCCATTTCCCAATAACGCTATTGGTTTGTGCATAAAAAGCCATAGAGGCGAATAATGCCAGACTTGTAATTGTATTTCTCATTTTTTTTTATTTAGCCCTGATAGTAGTGGAAATCCTTTTCTTTTTTTCTTTAAAAAAGAAAAGATTGTAACGAATAGCAGGAAATAGCTCCTAATTTTGAAACTATTTAGATTTAATAATTTATTCTTTTTTAGCCTTCAATTTATTTACTGTTGCATTCAATTCAAAACCCAACAGTAGTATCATGCAGTTTATCCAAATGTAAAACATCAAGATCAATAAAGTTCCTATTGAACCATACAATTCATTGTATTGTGAAAATTTTGTGACCCAGATTCCAAAAAAATAGGAATCTAAAATAATCAAAATTGTAGTAAAAACGGATCCTATGGAGATGAAAGCTCTATTTTTATCATGCTTAGTACCAAACTTGAAAAGTATCGAAGTGGTCATCAAAATCATCAAAATAACAAAAGCATATCGTCCTACTACGATTAATTGAATTTGGTCACTAAAAACTGTTTTTTGCAACAAAACTTCAAAAACAACGATTATTGCAACGGTCACTAATAGCAATAAAGACAATAATAACGACATTCCCAAAGCGACCAAATATTGACGAATAAATCCTCTTTTTATGAGGACGTGACGAGAGGTTTCAAAACCACCTAAAATACCATTTAATCCATTTGCCATTAGGAAAATCGACAATATAAAACCGGAAGAAAGCAGTCCCGAGTCACTATTATTTAGAATATCACTGATGATTTTGTAAATTGCATCATAAGTATTGGGTGGTACTCCATCCTTCACAAACATCAAAAAATCTTCTTGAAAACCTTCAATAGGGATGAATGGAATTAGATTTAATATGAAAAGTGCAAAAGGAAATAATGCCATAAAAAAACTAAATGCAATGGCACTAGCATGATAGGTTAACGCACTTTCGACTATTCCTAATCCATATAATTCCATTAAATCATACAAGGACAACCCTTCCAACCAAGGAAGTTTTATCTTTTTTAAACCAAACATAAGATTCCGTACAATTGGAATTCTTCGTAGTTTCAATTCAATTTCTTTACTCATAATGCTTTCAAGCTCAAATCCATGTTATATACGGAATGCGTCAACGCGCCCGAAGAAATATAATCTACACCGCATTCCGCATAGTTTCGAATCGTGTTTTCATTAATATTTCCAGAAGATTCTGTATCGCATTTATCTGCAATTAAAGCTACTGCTTTTTTCGTATCATCAAAATTAAAATTGTCTATTAAAATTCTAAAAACACCATCGCTCTGCAAAATTTCTTTGATTTCATCCAAATTTCTGGCCTCGACAATAATTTTTAGATTCAGGTTATTTTCTTTTAAATATGCTTTTGTTTTGGCTATAGCCAAAGTGATTCCACCTGCAAAATCATTGTGATTATCCTTAAGCATTATCATGTCATACAAAGCAAACCGATGGTTTTCGCCACCTCCAATTTTAACTGCCCATTTCTCACATGCTCTAAAACCAGGTGTTGTTTTACGTGTGTCAAGAATTTTTGTGTTTGTTCCTTCTAACAAACGTACGTATTCTTTAGTTTTAGTTGCAATCGCTGACATTCTTTGCATTGAATTCAAAACTACGCGTTCTGATTTCAAAATAGATTGCGAACTTCCTGATACATGAAAAACGATGTCACCTTTTTTTACCGGAGTTCCGTCCTGAATAAAAGTTTCAATTTGCAAATTAGGATCTACATAACCAAAAACCATTTTAGCAAAAGCTACACCGGCAATAATGCCGTCTTCTTTGACTAATAACTTTGCTTTACCTGTTGCAGATGCTGGAATGCAAGCTAATGAACTGTAATCACCTGGTCCAACATCTTCTCGAATGGCATTTTGTATTAGTATGTCTAACTCGTTTTTAAACTGTATATCGCTAATCATTTTATAGGAAATTTATAGAATGCTAAAGTAAGATATATTTTGTGGAATTGAAAATTTGTAGGTCGGGTTCTTTAGAAAAAAGATACAATTGAATCCGCTTCATCAAGAAAATATACCCTGCGGAGCAGACTAATTGAATGCAGTTGCATCCTTGAATTTTATAATCAACGCATTAAAAAATTCAGTATTATGCAGATATTCAATTCAAACTTTAGAATCCTATTTTTTTTTAGGGCAATCCTATTTAAAATCTTATATTTGGATTTAGTAATTAAAACACTGTTTATGAAATCTTTTTTAAGCTTACTTTTTGTAACCTCGCTGCTTTTTACTTCTTGTAAAAAGGAAGCAGAAACCCAAAATAATACTTCAACAAACGTAATTCCTTTTACGGAAGTTGGCAGACAAATGAAAACTGAAGCTGCTGCAGCTAACCAACCACAAAATACAACTGCTCAGCCAACAACCACTGCCGCCGGTGCAAATCCAGCTCACGGTCAACCAGGTCATCGTTGTGATATCCCTGTTGGAGCACCATTAAATTCTCCAATTGCTACAACAACTCCACAACAAAACAAACCAGTTCCTGCAGCTACTGTTACAACGACGACAACCCCAACTGTTACAACTACGGTTCCAACAACTCCCACTCCAGAAGGGATGAATCCGCCACATGGTCAAGAAAATCACCGTTGTGATATTGCCGTGGGTGCGCCATTACCAAAATAGAATTTGAAAAGATTCCTCAAGATAAAAACTGGCGTAAATTCTGAAGAGTTTACGCCAGTATTAGTTTTTGGTATCAAAGTCATAAAAAAAACAAGAACTTTTTTAGAATAAAATAATTTGCAAACCCAACATTATGAAACCATTTTTAATTTTTGATTTTGATTTAAAGAGCGACCTTAGCAATTGGAAAATTGTAAATGATGCTGTGATGGGCGGAGTATCCGAAAGTAAAATCTATCTGAATACAAATGGAGAGGGAACTTTTGAAGGCAAAGTATCTTTAGAAAATAATGGTGGATTTTGCGCTGTAAAATATACTTTCGAGCCATTAATTTTAAAAAGCGCTACACATTTTTGCATTCGGATTAAAGGGGACGGTAAACAATATCAATTCAGAGTCAAGACTCATCGAACTGATTCCCATTCATATGTATTTCCTTTTCAAACTACCACAGATTGGCAAACGATTGAAATTCCAATCACGGAATTGTATCCTGCTTTCAGAGGACAAAAACTAAATCTGCCTAATTTTGACGGTTCTAATTTAGAAGAAATTACATTTTTGATAGGCAATAAAAAAGAGGACACATTTCGATTGCTAATTGATAGCATTGAGGTAAAATAAATATTATTCAAACTTTTTTTGTACAAAACTTAAAGTCATATTATTAATTTCGACCAAAGAAAAACATAGATTGAAACTGTTAATTTTTCTATCTTTGCGCCTCTGAAATCCAACAAAAATGAATATTAAATTAATTGCTATCGGTAAAACTGATAACAAAGCCTTACAATCTTTAATAGACGATTATACCAAACGTTTATCTTTTTACATTAAGTTTGATTTGGATATTATTCCTGATATCAAGAACGTAAAAAACTTATCAGAAAGCCAACAGAAAGAAAAAGAAGGCGAATTGATTTTGGCAAAAATTACACCTACGGACCAACTTATTTTGTTGGACGAAAACGGAAAAAACTTTTCCAGTGTAGGTTTTTCAGAAGAATTACAAAAGAAAATGAACTCCGGAGTGAAGACTTTAGTTTTCGTTATTGGCGGCCCTTATGGATTTTCAGATACCGTCTATGCCAAAGCTCAAGGAAAAATATCGCTGTCTTTAATGACTTTCTCCCATCAAATGGTACGATTATTTTTTATCGAACAGTTGTATCGTGGCTTTACGATTTTAAGAAACGAACCATATCATCACCAATAATTATTTTGTTTAAAGTTTTCTTTGTTTGAAGTTTAAAGTTTAAAGTTTAGTAAATAAATTCCTGATTACTTTTTATTTCGACTTTTAAACTTTCAATAAAAATTTTATTTTGTATGTAACTTCCAAAGCTTAAATCTTTATCAAAGCAAAAAACATATTGCATCGATTTATTATTTGGTACATTATCTAAATAGTCTTGAAGTTGTGCTTGTTTTAAAATATTTCCATCCACTAAAATTTTATTGTTTTTGTCAAAAAAGACAACTATTCCTGACTTTGGTTTTTCCAGTTTGTAATACACATTTGTAAAAGGAATAAAAGCTAGATTTTTTCCAATTGTATCTGCGTAAGAATAATAATTTTCGGCCTTTTCATTCTTGTGTGCTTTTTCTTCGCGCTTCTTTTGTTGCAACTTCATGATTTCCGGAATTGCAAGTCGTAATGGCAGACGTTTGTCAACATTTAGAATCCAATTGGTTGAAATAATACTGTTTTTACGGTTTACTTCTGCCAGCGTATCTATGCCTTTTGTTCTAAAAAAAATATAGATTGGCGAAAGATCATCTACATTTTTGACAATTGTAGTGTTGGCTTTTGGCAGTAAAATATCTTCCTTGTTTCCACAAGAAAACAAAGTAAAAAGAACAATCAGAGTAAAATATTTCATCTTTATAAATTGATTTTATTGAATAATGTAATGCATTCCATAGCCTCTTTAACATCGTGAACACGAAGGATTTTTGCTCCTTTTGTCAATGCCAAAGTATTCAAAACCGTAGTTCCGTTTAACGCATTTTCTATTGTTGTCCCAAGCGTTTTGTAAATCATTGATTTTCTAGAAATCCCAACAAGAATAGGCAACTCCAGCATGTTAAACAATTCCATTTTTTTAAAAACTTGATAATTTTGAGTTATTGTTTTGGCAAAGCCAAAGCCCGGATCGATTATTAAATCATTGATCCCAAAATCTCTGGCCATAGCCACTTTCTCCGAAAAATAGAACAACATTTCTTTTACAATATCATCGTAATCTGTGAGTGTTTGCATTGTTTGCGGATTGCCACGCATGTGCATCATAATATAAGGAACATTGTATTTTGCAATTATCTCAAACATTTTTTCGTCTAAATTTCCGGCTGCAATATCGTTCATGATAGCCGCGCCACTTTCAATCGAAGCTTTGGCTACTTCACTTCTAAAGGTGTCAATCGAGATTATGGTTTCTGGAAAATGTTTTAAAATCAAATCAACAACAGGAACAATTCTCGAAATTTCTTCTTGTTCCGAGACAAATTCTGCATTTGGTTTGCTGGAATAAGCGCCAATATCTATAAAAGTTGCGCCATCAAGCAGCATTTTTTCAACTTGAGAAAGTATTTCGGTTTCATTTTTATACTTTCCACCATCAAAAAAAGAGTTGGGCGTCACATTCAAAATCCCAATTACTTTGGGAGTTGATAAGTCAACAAGTAATCCTTTGCAGTTAATAGTCATTCGTTTACAGTTTTAAAGACTTCAAAATTCGACATTCAAAAAAATTATCTTATTTTTGAAAAAATTTCAAGACAAATATACACCAATAATGAAGAATACTTCAAAGGAATATGATAGTGTGATTGCGACTTGTCGTGCACTGTTTATCAACAAAATGAAAGATTACGGATGTGCTTGGCGCATTTTACGATTGCCTTCATTAACGGATCAAATCTACATTAAAGCCCAAAGAATAAGAAGTTTACAAGAAAACGAAGTTCGAAAAATTGATGAAGATGAAACAGGAGAATTCATCGGAATTATCAACTATTCGATTATGGCATTGATTCAATTGGAATTAGGAGTTGTGGATCAACCCGATTTAGATGTTGTAAAAGCAACCGAATTATACGATGCCAAAGTTAAATTGACCAAAGATTTAATGGAAGACAAAAATCATGATTATGGGGAAGCTTGGCGCGAAATGCGCGTGAGCTCACTAACCGATTTGATTTTACAAAAACTACTTCGTGTCAAACAAATTGAAGACAATAAAGGAAAAACATTAGTTTCTGAAGGAATCGACGCTAATTATCAGGACATGATAAATTATTCGGTTTTTGCTTTGATTCTGATGGGTTTTGGAAATAAACAATAAAGCTATCAAAAAAATGAAAAATATAATTACTCAATTTTCTAGAATTTTCGTTGGAATCCTATTCATTATCTCCGGTTTAATCAAGCTGAATGACCCAATTGGGTTTTCATACAAACTGGCGGAATATTTCAGTGAACCCGTTTTTAACATGCCATTTTTTGTTCCGTTTGCATTGGGAATCGCTTTGTTTTTAGTAATTCTTGAAGTGGTTCTGGGAATTATGTTGCTCATTGGTTACAAAACCAAATTCACTATTTGGAGTTTACTAATCCTGATTGTATTATTTACTTTCCTAACTTTTTATTCGGCTTATTTTAATGTGGTAAAAGATTGTGGTTGTTTTGGAGATGCTTTAAAACTGACACCTTGGCAATCGTTTACTAAGGATATCGTTTTACTTTTCTTTGTTTTGATATTATTTTTCAATCAAAAATTGGTGAAACCTTTGTTTACCAATAATGTACAAAACATAGTCATTTACGCCAGTATCGTTTTATCGTCACTTATGGGAGTTTGGGTTTTAAACCATTTGCCATTGATCGATTTCAGACCATATAAAGTAGGAAACAATATTCAAAAAGGAATGCGAATTCCTGATGGAGCTGAAAAATCAGTGGTAGAAATGGTCTTTATTTACAAAGTTGGCGGTGTCGATAAAGAATTTACTGAAAAAGATTTGATGGCAATTCCTGAAGGCGCTGTATTTGTTGACCGAAAAGACAAAGTGATCACAGAAGGTTACGTTCCTCCTATTCATGATTTTACAATGGAAAAAGACGGTTCTGATTATAAAGATGAGTTTTTAGAAGCTCCAAAATTGATGCTGATAACCGCTTACGATTTAACAAAAGCGGATCACAGTGGAATGGCAAAATTAGAAAAACTGAATCAAGAAGCTAAAGCAAAAGGATATCAAGTGATTGCAATGACAGCCTCTTCACCCGAAGAAATAGCTGCTGCAAAAAAACAATTTGGTTTAACATTTGACTTCTATTTTTGCGATGCCATAACGGTAAAAACCATCGAAAGAGCCAATCCAAGTATTGTTTTGATTGAAAAAGGAACAATAAAACAAAAAGTTCATCACAATGATATTGCAGATTTAAAATTCTAAATAAACTATAAAAACTATAAAGTCGTAAAGTCCGAAACAGGAAACTTTACGGCTTTTTTGTTTAAAAAAATGGCAAGTGCTATTCCGAAAAATCACTAAGTCAAAATCATTAGATTATTTTTAAACTATAACGATATTGCTTTATCATTTTCGGATAATGCTTTCAAAATTTCTTATTCTGTATAACGCATTCAAATTGTTTGATTAACTTTGTTAAAAACAATACTAAAATGAAAAAAATATTTGCTTTATTAATTGCGTTTGTCACCTTCTCTTGCACATCAAATGCACAAAAAACTAAATTCTCAAAAGAAGCTTTATCTGAAACCCTTTTAGCCACTGATGGAAATCAAGTTGCTTTTAAGGATATTTTGAAACAGTACAAAGGAAAAAGATTAGTAATTGAAGTTTGGGCTTCTTGGTGTGGTGATTGTGTAAAAGCAATGCCTAAACTAAAAGAATTACAAGCTAACCATCCTGATGTTGCTTACTTGTTTATTTCAATGGATAAAACTACTGATAAATGGAAAGCTGGAATTGAAAAACATCAATTAAAAGGTGGACATTTCATGGCAAACGATCAAATGAAAGGTGTATTTGCAAAAGCTGTGGATGTGGATTGGATTCCTAGATACATCATCGTAGACAAAACTGGAAAAATAGTATTGTACCGCGCTATTGAAACAGATTTTGAAAAAATCAATGAAACCTTAAAAAGTTTGAAATAATTATTCTAGCTATTATTTTTCAAACCATTATAAAATTAAAACCAAAAACTAAATATAACACAACGAAAATGAGAAAGAAGATTGTTGCAGGAAATTGGAAAATGCATAAAAATGCAGAACAAACTGAAGATTTATTAAATGAACTAATAGCAAAAATACCAACAGACACTACTGTTCAGGTTATTGTAGCTCCTACTTTTGTGAACTTAGCCTCTGCTGTAGATCATTTAGAATTTACTAATATTGATGTTGCTGCACAAAACGTTCATCAAGCCGAAGGTGGCGCTTTTACTGGTGAAATCTCAGCAGATATGTTAAAAAGTGTTGGTGTAGATATCGTAATTTTAGGACATTCAGAGCGCAGAGCGATATTTCATGAAACAGACGCTTTGATTGCTAGCAAGGTAAATACAGCTTTGGAACATGATATGAGAGTTATTTTTTGCTTTGGAGAAGAATTAAAAGATCGCCAAACAAAAAATCATTTTAATGTGGTAGAAAACCAATTGCGAGATGGGTTATTTCATATTGAAGCAAAGGACTGGGATAATATTGTTTTAGCTTATGAGCCAGTTTGGGCAATAGGAACAGGAGAAACAGCTTCTCCGGAACAAGCACAAGAAATGCATGAATTCATCAGAGAAACAGTTCGTAAAGCTTTTGGAAGTGATATTGCTGAAAACGTATCTATTCTTTATGGAGGAAGCGTGAAGCCTGATAATGCAAAAGAAATATTCTCAAAACCTGATGTAGACGGTGGTCTTATTGGTGGTGCTGCATTAAAAGCTGATGATTTTGTTGCAATTATAAATGCAATATAAATTTCATTTTTAGAATTTATAAAAAAAGCGGTGATTTATTTTCACCGCTTTTTTTTTAAATACCTATTTCTACCTGAAAACGTAAATACCAATTATTCTTAGTACTTCCGTCGAAATAATTTAAAGTGTCAAAAGTCAATTCGCTTTGCAGCTTAAAAGTGTGTTCCCAAATATATTTGGTTAAACCAACAGTATATTGTTTAGAATTTGGAGCCAAAGTCCTAATATCTTCACCTACTTTTTGAGTGGAATACCTGCCAATAACTTCATAATTTGATGGGAAATTATAACTCAACTGATGATCAAATCCATTCCCTACATAAGCAAAATTAGATTGTGAAATATCGTCTGGATTAATAGTAACAGCATTCCTGGATGTAGTTCTAGACATGTAACTTGACATGGCAGCCCATCCATTGTATTTCAACATAGCATCCAGCATCACTGATTTCATAGTTCGCTCCTCAAACAAATCATTCCCTAATTGTCCTTGCGTTCTTTTGGCATGATTATTTTGCTGAAAAGCTGCAGAAAGCATCAGTTTTGGCTTTTTTTCTCTTACAATATCCCCTTCAAAATAGGTCCCGTCCCTAGAAAAAGCTCCAAAGGGTAATAACTCCACTTTTCCGGTTACAGCAACTCCTGCATCTGCATTTCCTGTTATATTACGTCCCTCACCTGTTGAAACAGCAGTTTTGAAATTATAAGAAAATTTATCTTGAAATTCATTCATATTATGAACTTGGAAACCAAAATCCCTATCAATTGTAAATCTGGCGTTATTAATGGAGCGATCCGTTAATTGAAGACCACCTGAAGAATTTACACGTTGACGGTTTCCTGGTAATTTTGTTTGCCCAAAACTGATATTCCAATGTTTATTAGGTCTGTAAAAAACAACCGCATCACGAATAATATTAATATTTTCTCCTTCTTGAATTTCTCCCACATCGCCTGGGGCAAATGATAATTGGACTGCATATAAAAATTTTGGTGAACCCACATATCCGTCAAATCGCAAACGCAAACGTCTGATTTGTCCATCATAAACGCCATCTTCTCCTTCATTTTCAGTATAAGTAACTCTGTTTTGCATTCGAAAACGAATATTCAATTGGTATAAACTGTCTGGAGAAGTGATTCCAATCCCTTTACCAAAGCTGTAATAGGGAAGTGCAGATAATTTTAAGTCATTATCTTGTTTATTTTGCTTTATAGTAACTTGAGCATTGCCGGCAATACTGAGCAGAAAAACAAAAAATAAAATGATTTTTTTCATTGTGTAGTTGTGTGTTAGTACTACAAATGTAAAATAAAATTTGATTTACAAATGCCGTTTAAATAGTGATTGTTACCTTTGCAAAAAAAATAAGCATGTCAAACATATATATCGGGTACCATTTTACTATTGAGCCTAAAGAACTAGGTTCTGAAATATTAATCGCTGAACTGGGAGAAAGAGCATTTGAGAGTTTTACGGAAACTGAAACTGGGATTTCAGCTTTTGTACAAAAAGATTTATGGGATGAAATGATTCTTGATGACATTCATATTTTACAATCAGATGAATTTACTATCGATTATACTTTCGAAGAAATCGAACAAGTCAACTGGAATGAAGAATGGGAAAAGAATTTTGAAGCAATCGATGTTGATGGAAATTGTCACGTACGCGCCCCTTTTCACCCAAAAACAGATGCCGAATTCGATATTGTTATCGAACCAAAAATGAGTTTTGGAACAGGTCACCACGAGACAACTCACATGATGATCCAGCATTTATTAGAAATAGATGTTACCGGAATGAAAACGCTGGATATGGGATGTGGAACTGCCATTTTAGCAATACTTGCCGAGATGAAAGGAGCACAACCAATTGACGCCATTGATATTGATAATTGGTGTTATTTGAATTCAATTGAAAATGCACAACGCAATAATTGTAAACACATCACAGTTTATGAAGGTGAAGCAGCATTATTAGCCGGTAAAAAATACGATTTAATTATTGCTAATATTAACAGAAACATCTTGTTGAACGATATGCAAAGTTATGTTGACAGTTTAAATCCTAATGGAACACTACTTTTAAGTGGGTTTTATCAAGAAGATATTCCATTTATAGATGCTTCTTGTACTGAAAAAGGACTGACTTATGTTAAAAAATTTGAAAGAAACAATTGGGTATCTTTAAAATACGTAAATTAGTAGTACTATTTTTTATTAATTACGAAAGTACAAAAACCTACATAATGAGTACTAAAGAAAAAGTAAGAGAAAGAGTCAGTGTAAAAGAAACAATCAGTTTAGACAATGAAATAGTGGTTTACAACGATGATGTAAACACTTTTGACCATGTCATTGAAACTTTGATTCGCGTTTGTGATCATACTCCGGAACAAGCAGAGCAATGTTCATTAATTGTACATTATAACGGAAAGTGTACCGTAAAAACGGGTCCTTATGATAAATTAAAACCGCAATGCACTCAATTATTACAAGCAGGATTAAATGCGGAGATAATTTAAGTACATTAAAAACTTCCACTAGAAATAAATTACTGTGAATAATTCAAAAACATTCTCTTTTATTCTATATTTGAATAATAAAAAGTGTTTTTATGGAAGAATACGGTAAAATTTTAGTTTTTGTAATGCCCCTATTTTTGATATTGATTATCATCGAGAAAATATATGGGCATTACAAAGGGGAAGATACTTCACCTAATATGGATTCTGTTTCGAGCGTAAGTTCTGGAATGGTAAATTCCCTAAAAGATGTTTTGGGACTCAGCATCACGCTTGTTTCTTACGATTGGATTGCTTCTAAAATAGCTTTATTTGATCTTCAAGCAACCTTTTTTACCTACTTTATCGGATTTATTGCTATTGATTTTTATGGCTATTGGAGTCATCGTTTGTCGCATCAAATTAATTTTTTATGGAACAAACATGCCATTCATCACAGCAGTGAGGAATTCAATTTGGCTTGTGCCCTTCGCCAGCCCATTTCCAGTTTTGTCAATCTGTTTACCTTTTTATTAATTCCGGCGGCTCTTTTAGGAGTTCCCTCCAAAGTGATTGCGATAACCTTACCGATTCATTTATTCCTTCAATTTTGGTACCACACCAAGCACATTAAGAAAATTGGTTTTCTAGAAAACATACTGGTTTCTCCCTCCCATCACAGGGTTCATCATGCCATAAATCCAGAATACATGGACAAAAATCATTCACAGATATTTATTATTTGGGATAAATTGTTTGGCACTTTTCAAGCGGAATTAGAAACCGTTCCGCCTGTTTTTGGAATCACAAGACCAGCGAGAACCTGGAATCCCATTCGGATTAATTTTCAGCATTTATGGCTGCTGACTAAAGATGCTTGGCGCGCAGAAAACTGGAAAGATAAGTTTACCATTTGGTTTAAACCAACAGGCTGGCGTCCAGAAAATTTTGAAGAAAAATATCCCGTAACTAAAATCACCAATGTCTATGATTTTGAAAAATATGGAGTCCAATATTGTAAAAAACTGATGTACTGGTCTTTATTTCAAGCAATAATAACGTTAGTACTTATTAGTTACCTCTACAATTCAATCGCGTTAATAGGTTTGCCAAATGTATTTATTTACGGAGCATTCATTTTCCTGACCGTTTACAGTTACACGGAACTTATGGACACGCGAAAAATTTCTGTGTTTTGGGAAAGTATCCGGTTTGTATTTGGAATTGGGCTAATTTTCTATTTTGGAGATTGGTTTGGGATGAATCAACTCTTCCCATTTGCAAGTTATATTATTGGTGGTTACCTCCTTTTATCCTTGGCTGTAACGGTATATTTTGTTAGCAGTAATTTTGAAAAAGAAACAATAATTATAGCTCAATCTTAAAAATAAAAAATGAAAAGCAACATAATATTAAAAAGGTTCATCGGGTTTAGTCTAGTTTATCTTTTGATAATTCTTTTTGGAAAAGAGGAAATTGCCTGGTTTTTCAAACCGTTTTTATTACCGTTTCTAATTCTGGCAGTTTATGTACACGAAAGGTTCATTACTAAAAAAGTTCTTTTGACAGCTTTGACTTTGTCGTGGATTGGTGATATTATTTTGATGTTTGCTGATAAACGAGAATTATATTTTATTGCAGGATTGATTGCTTTTTTACTTTCACATATTTTTTATATCATACTTTTTAGCAAACAATTAAAGATTTATTTAAAGAAAAGTAAAATCATTTTCTGGATAGGAGTTACAGCAATTACCTTTTATTTAATTGTAATGATACTGATTTTATTGCCAAGTTTGGGTGACCTAAAAATTCCGGTTTTTGTTTACGCGCTCACAATTTCAATTATGTTGTTATTTGCATTGAAAGGCTTTATGAATTGGCATAAACCTGCCAGCATATACATTTTGGTTGGCGCTATCATTTTTGTAGCTTCAGATAGTATTTTGGCCTTTAATAAATTTTATGCACCGTTGCAATACAGTTCCTTCCTGATTATGGCAACTTATTTACTTGCGCAATATTTGATTGTTATTGGTATTTTGAAATTAAATAAAAAAAAGTAGCATTTCCATACGAGAATGCTACTTTGATATAAAATTTCTAACGATTAATGGGGCAATTTATTTTTCAATAACCCATATAAATAAGTTCCTAAAAGAGCTCCAAAAAGAACTATCAAAATAGTCCAAAAACCTGCTCCAAGTAAGATGAATATTGGTCCCGGACAAGAACCAACCAATGCCCAACCCAATCCAAAAAATAATCCGCCAATCCAGTAACGAGCAGATCCTTTTTCTTTATCTGGAATTTCAATCGATTCTCCTTTGATGTCTTTGATGTTATTCCTTTTTATGATTTGAATCCCAATAATTCCTGTCAAGATAGCCACCGAAATAATTCCGTACATGTGAAACGACTGAAATTGAAACATTTCGTAAATGCGATACCAAGAAACGGCTTCAGATTTAGTCAGTACAATTCCGAAAACAAATCCAACTAATAGATATTTTAGTATATTTTTCATGCTTTTAATTTTAATTTTTAAATGATGATTGCCTATCTACTTTACAATTAATGGCAATAAAAAATGCGCCATTATTAATCCACCAATGAAGAATCCAATTACTGCTTTCAACGAAGGAATTTGTAAATTACTCAATCCTGAAATGGCATGTCCAGAAGTACAACCACCAGCATAACGAGACCCAAAACCAATCAAAATACCACCAATAAGCAGTATGAAAATACTTTTTGGAGATTCTAAAATGGAGATTGCAAAAAGAGCATCCGGCACTAATTTTCCGTTTGGAGCTTCGATACCCATTTGTGCTAATTGTGCTATTGTTTTGGGATTTATGTCCACATTTGAAGGATCACTCATAAAATGAACGGCAACAAAACCACCTAGCATAGCGCCAAGAACGACTACTAAATTCCAGCGTTGTGCTTTCCAATCAAAATCAAAAAATGAAACTCGTTTTCCTAAACCAGCCATCGAACAAAGCGAACGCAAATTAGAAGACATTCCGAAAGATTTCCCAAAATAAATAAGTGCTAACATAATCAAGCCAATCAAAAAACCGGAAACATACCAAGACCACGTTTGAAAAATAATATCCATATTGTTTTTTTGTGCAAAGATAAGAAGCATTTTACGAGATTTTGGAAGAAATGCTACTTTCGGTAAAAAAGTGGGGATCTAAATTATTAAGGGAACACGCACTAAGGTCTAAAGTTCTGTTTATATTTGTATAATTAAATTGCATGGTATTGTAATTGCTATTTAAATTTTAATGCTATATTTTAGAATGAAAAGCATTTAATTTTAAACATATAAGTCATGTAAGCTAAAAAAGTTTATGTGTCAAATTAGGGTTAAAAAGTAAATCTAAGTTAAAAATATTTTTATGAGGTAAAGAGACTTTGCTTAAATGAACTATTAACTTGACTCGATTTTATTCAAATTAAAAAAACTTATTTTTTCTTATATGTTTAAAAATATGTATTCAACACAATGCTGTTATTTCAAGACTTAAGCGAATTACGCAATAAATTTATTTTAAAACATGAACAAATCAATCCTTCTTATTGCTTTACTTATTAGTTTAGCTTCTTGCTCCAGTACGCAATCTACATTGAAAAATACGGATGATAATGCGCCAAACCTTACTCTTTCTAAAGACAATACTTTTCTAATTACGGCATATAGTAAAGACAAAAAATATGGTTATGATAAAGATTACCCAATCAACATTTTCTTTAATAACACTAAAAATGAAACCATCAATCAAGGTCGTTTTTTGAATGCTTTGGCGGGACCCAATGGCGAAAAAATCACATTTACTAAATTAGAAAGTTGCTGCCCGTTTCCAACAAAAAGAAGCGAGTTGGGTGCCGGGTTTCTAGATGTATATGAATTAAAATGGAATGGTCAAAAAAAACCAGTACTACTCTATTTGAACATCTATGAAAAAGGAATATTGATGGTTCCTGTAGGACTTACATTGAAAAAATAATATTTTTCGAATCCCAAAATGTCCTTGCAAAACAATTCCCTAGCCCTGATGCTAGTGAAAATCCTCCCGTTTTTCAGGGAGATTGTAATCTCGTCCTAATGACGAGACAGGAAACTGCTCCTAAAAAAAAGTTAATGTCCTAAATTATTTGGAAATCGTAAATAGTAAATCGTAAATCATAACTACCTTTGCACCTTTAAAAAATCATACTATGAACCTACAACATATTCCACAAATCAAATATACTGACAGCGGCAATTTCTTCCTATTAGCTGGGCCTTGTGCCATTGAAGGGGAAGAAATGGCGATGCGAATTGCCGAAAAACTAGTTGGTATTACTGATAATTTACAAATCCCTTTCGTTTTTAAGGGTTCTTTCAAGAAAGCAAACCGTTCTAGAATTGACAGTTTTTCAGGAATTGGTGACGAAAAAGCATTGAAAATTTTAAGAAAAGTTTCAGAGACTTTTCACGTTCCAACTGTTACGGATATTCATACCAATGAAGATGCTGATATGGCTGCTCAATATGTTGATGTGTTACAAATTCCCGCTTTTTTAGTACGTCAAACTGATTTAGTCGTGGCTGCTGCCAATACTGGGAAAGTGGTCAACTTGAAAAAAGGACAATTCATGAGTCCGGAAAGCATGAAGCATGCGGTTCAAAAAGTATTGGATTGTCACAATGAAAACGTGATGGTTACGGATAGAGGAACCATGTTCGGCTATCAAGATATGATTGTTGATTTTAGAGGAATTCCTACGATGCAACAATACGCAACAACTGTTCTTGATGTTACGCACTCGCTGCAACAACCCAACCAAACAGCAGGTGTAACTGGAGGAAGACCAGATATGATTGAAACCATTGCCAAAGCTGGTATTGCTGTAGGTGTAGATGGAATTTTTATTGAAACCCATTTTGATCCTGCCAATGCAAAAAGCGATGGAGCTAATATGTTGCATTTGGATTATTTTGAATCCTTGATGACCAAGTTAGTTGCTATCAGAAAAACAATAAATACATTTTAAATTTAGGCCCCAAATTCATTGAAATATCTATTATATTACGCATTCCTTATTATTTTATTTACTAATAACACAATTGCACAGGAAGTTACAGAAATCCAAACTAAATATACAACTCATAACAAAGGGAAATTTTTTATTTCATGGGGAGGAAACAGAGACAGTTACTCCAAATCAGACATCACTTTTCGAGGTAAAGATTACAATTTTACTTTAGAAAATGTTCCAGCGCATGACAAACCAAAAGGTTGGCATGTTGATTATATTAATCCATCCAGAATGACTATACCACAGACTAATTTTAGAATGGGGTATTTTGTAAGCGATCATTATAGTGTTGCTATTGGTGTGGATCACATGAAATATGTGATGTCGCAAAATAAGGCTGTGGACATCAATGGGTATTATCCAAATCCCGGATCTTATGATGAGCTATTAGCCAATAATCAAGTGCTTTTGACTGAAGAATTTCTGAAATATGAGCATACCGATGGTTTGAATTATATAAATACTGAGTTTTCAAGACATGATGACATATCGTCAATATTCAAAATTGGAAATATTGATAAAATTCAAGTCAATTTAACTGAGGGAGTTGGTTTTGGTTTCTTATACCCTAAAACTAATACAACTTTATTGGGAAAAGAACGTCATGATGATTTCCATGTTTCAGGTTTTGGAACTTCTTTTAAAGCAGGACTAAATGTTACTTTTTTCAAACACTTTTATATTCAAGGAGAACTTAAAGGAGGTTACATCAACATGCAGGATATACGAACTACACAGAGCACCCAAGATAGTGCCTCACAAGATTTTTTCTTTTTTCAGAGGATAATTGCCGTGGGAGGGATTTTTAGAATTTAATTCATCCTGTATTAAAAATTAAATAAGCTATCATTTTTGATGGCTTTTTTTTTGAATTTGATTTAAAAAAAAACTAAAATATATAAAATTAACAACTGTTTCATTATTTGATTTTTTTTCTTTTTTTTGAAATTTTAAATAGTTAAATTTAGCCATCGGATTTGCTTGTTTCAAGTTGGGTAATTTTAATAAATATAATTCCTTAAAATTATAAATGACCAAAAATAACACCGCCACTTCTTCTTTAAAAACAGACTATCACTTTGATAATTTTTTTAATATCTCAGCTGATTTCATATGTATTGCAGGATTTGATGGCTATTTTAGAAGAATAAATCCGGCTGTTTCAAAATTATTAGGCTTTACGGAAGAGGAATTATATTCTCAACCAATCAGCAGTTTTGTATACACAGCCGATCTCCAAATTACAATAGAAACCAGAGAACAAGTCTATAAAAACAAGCCTCTTTTGAATTTTGAAAACCGCTATTTAACTAAAAGCGGAGAAATTGTATGGTTATCATGGACCTCTATGCCTGTTGAGTCAGAGAAATTAGTTTATGCAATTGCCAAAAACATCACCCATAAAAAAAAAATGGAAGAGGAGCGCAATTTACTGATTGCAAATTTGACACAAATCAACAAAGAACTAACGGTTTTGTCTCATAAAACTTCGCATGATTTAAAGTCTCCCATAAATAACATGCTTTCTGTTTTTAACTTAATTGATGTTTCAAAAATCAATGATCCAGAAACGTTAGAGTTAGTAGAAATTCTTAAATTAACTAGTGAAAATTTAAAACAAACTTTAAATGATTCTATTGATCAATTAGTAGAAAACGAGAGTATCAATACTCAAATTGAAGAAATAAATTTAAATGAATCCCTTAGTGAAGTGCTTACTTCCATAAATTCTTTAGTTCGCGATTCAAAAGCAATTATTAACATTGACTTTTCAGCATTTGAGAATATTACTTTTAACAAAGCATACATCAAAAGTATTTTTTTGAATTTATTAACCAATTCAATTAAATATGCGAAACCACATCAAGTACCACTTATTACCATCGAATCCAGAAAAGTCAATGGAGTCAACCAATTAGTATTCTCGGATGAAGGACTCGGTTTTGATATGGATAAAGTAAAAGATAAGATTTTTGGATTGTATCAAAAATTCCACAGTAACATTGACAGCAATGGCATTGGTCTCTATTTGGTCTACAATCACATCACCAGTTTAGGCGGAAGAATTGCCGTGGAGAGTAAAATAAATGAAGGTGCTACATTCATTATTTCTTTCAAATATTGAGAATGTAGCACCTTCAAGAATAAGTATGTTTCTATTTTGCAATACCGTTTTGATCCATCAAATAAAGTATAGAAGCCATAGCTGCTGCTCCTAGTTCTAACTCTCTTTTATTGACAGCATCAAAAGTGTCATTGGCAGCATGATGATAATCAAAATAACGCTGAGAATCCGGTTGCAATCCTACTTTTACGATGTGATTGGATTGTAACGGACCAATATCAACACCGGAATGTCCTTTTACAAATTTGTGAATTAAATAGGGTTCGAACATCGTTGCCCAACTACTAATCTTATTGAAGTTAGCTTCATCGGCTTCAATTGAAAAACCTCTTGGTGAGAACCCTCCCGAATCACTTTCTAAAGCAAAAATATGGTTTTCGTTGTTTTTATTGGACTGTGTTTCATATTCTTTTCCGCCTCGAACGCCGTTTTCTTCATTCATAAACAAAACCACACGCAACGTGTTTTTAGGCTTGTACCCAATATTTTTGAAGATATTCAACACTTCCATACTTTGGACACATCCTGCTCCATCGTCATGAGAACCATCTCCAAGATCCCAAGAATCCAGGTGACCTCCAACGACCATTATTCTTTCAGGATGCTCAGAACCGGTCATTTCACCAACCACATTATAGGATAAAACATCATCAAATGTCTGACACGATTGTTTCAAGTAAAAAGTTGCATTTGGATTTTGTTTTAAACTTTTACTCAAAAATTCAGCGCCGTTAGTACTAATAGCAGTTGCTGGAATGCGTTGCTCTTTGGCAATGTCGCCATAGTTGGTAGCACCTGTATGCGGAAAATCATCTAATCTTAAGTTCATAGAACGTACAATCACTGCCAAAGCGCCTAATTTTCCTGCTTCTCTGGCTCCTGAAGATCTTTGGTCAACGCAACTTCCATACGCTTTGAAAGTTTCTATAAATTCTGGATTCATCGGTCTATTGAAGAAAATAATTTTTCCTTTTACTTTTGCTTCGCCAAGCGCCGCTAGTTCTTCTAAACTTTTTACTTCTATCACATTGGCATTCAATCCAGCTTTTGGTGTTGCTACAGAACCTCCTAAGGCACAAATTGGGAAAGAGATCTTTTGTTTACCCAGTTGTAAATACCCTATTTCCTTTTCGCCCCTCACCCATTTTGGTACCATTACTTCCTGAAGATACACTTTGTCTAAACCCAGCGTTTCTAATTGTGCTTTGGCATACAAAACCGCTTTTTCTGCTCCCGCGGAACCCGATAATCTTGAACCAATTGTATTTGATAAATGGTCTAGCCAAGGATAACATTTGGCATTGGTCAGGGATGATTTGTAAATATCTTTTAACGCTTGTTCTTCTTTAGTTTGTGCAGATACGGCAATTCCACTAAACAAAAGTGCGGCTATAACAATTGATTTTTTCATAATAAATTTAGGCTTTCTGGGTATTCATGTTTATAATTTTGGTTTTGGTTGCTGTCGCAATTTCGTAATTCCAAACGAATAATTTATATTAGATTCAAAAAAAAATCCTGCAAGTTTAAAGTTCTTGCAGGATATCCTTATTATTTTATCGGTTCAAAACTAATTGCTGTTCCTCCACCCGGAGCCAAATTCATTTTGATTTTTGATTTGCTGGTCACGACAATAGTCTTGATTTGATATGCAATTGGATTGTTTTTCCAATCGGCATTTTTAGCATCCTCATAAATGATGGCTTTGTATTTTTTCCCTTTGGATAAGAAGTCTAACTTTATTTCTGATGTTCTGGCATTCTCATCGGTGATTGCTCCTAAAAACCACGTTTCTTTTCCTTTTGTTTTTCGGGCAACTGTAACATAATCGCCTGGTTCCGCTTCTAAATATTTGCTTTCATCCCAATCTGTTTCTACATCCTTGATAAACTGAAAAGCATCCGGGTATTTCTCATAATTTTCCAATAAATCGGCCGCCATTTGTAACGGAGAATACATTGTTACATACAAAGCTAGTTGCTTTGCTAAAGTCGTGTGAACCTGCTCTGTTTTGTTTTTATCATAATAACTCATTTTGACTTCAAATATTCCCGGCGTGTAATCCATCGGTCCACCCAATTGTCTCGTAAATGGTAAAATAGTTTCGTGCATAGGCGGATTCCCAACACTCCAGGCATTGAATTCATTTCCACGAGCCGCTTCAGCAGCGATATAATTAGGATACGTTCTTCCAAAACCGGTTGGTCTTGACGATTCATGAGAGTTAATCATAATCTTATAATCTGCAGCGCGTTTTACTACAAAATTGAAATGATTCACCATAGATTGTCCGTCATGAAACTCTCCACGTGGAATGATTTTGCCCACGTAACCTGATTTTACTGCTGGATATTCGTATTTTTTCATCAAATCAAAAGCACGATCCAAGTGTCTTTCATAATTACTTACGGAACCCGATGTTTCATGATGCATGATCATTTTCACGTTTTTTTCTTTGGCGTAAGCCGAAAGAGCAGCAATATCGAAATCCGGATACGGCGTTGTAAAATCAAAAACTTCCTCTTTCCAGTTTCCGTTCCAATCCTCCCAACCTACATTCCAGCCTTCTACTAAAACGCCATCAAAACCGTGTTTGGCAGCAAAATCAATGTATCTTTTGGTATTTTCAGTAGTAGCACCGTGTTTTCCAGACGCTTTTGGGGCATCTGCAAAATTAGTTGCATTTTGAGAACCGGCATAATCCCAAGTAGATTTACCTACGTGCATTTCCCACCAAATTCCAACATATTTCATCGGTTTTATCCAAGAAGTATCTTCTAATTTTGATGGTTCATTAAGGTTCAAAATCATTTTAGAAGCCACAATATCTCTGGCATCATCGCTGATCATGATGGTTCTCCACGGAGACACACAAGGCGTTTGCAAATAGGCTTTGTCACCAATGGCATTCGGAACTAATTCGGCTTTTAATTTGTAATTTGTCACATCAGCATTCAAATGCATGACTGGATAATTGACAACTGCCGCTTCAAAAATATTAAGATACAAACCTGATGGCGCTTTCATCATCAACGGTGTTTGAACCATGTATTTGCCCGGAATGGACTTTACTCCAATTCCGTTGTTCATATTGATTTTGCTGTTATCAATTTCAGAAAATTTAGTTTCGTTGTATTCGTATTCATTACTGTCGAAATCTCCTGGAATCCAAAATACTTTGTTGTTTTCGGTTAAATTGAATTTGGTAACCTCATCAGAAATGATAAAATAATTCAATTCCGCTTGTTTTGGAAAATCATATCTGAAAGCAACTCCTTCATCAAAAACTCTAAAGATGATATTCATTTTCACCTTAGTTTCCATGTTGATAAGCGAAACATTAAGTTCACTATATTGATTTTTAATACTGGATTGCTCCCCTAAAACTGGTTTCCAAGATTCGTTGAAGTTGGAAGTTTTTGAAGTCAGTATTTCAAAATTTGCGTCTAAAGCTGGTTTTTCCTTTAATTTTATACCTAAAGCGCTTTCTAAAACGACCGCTTTGTTTTTGTAATTTACAGAATAAAAAGGTTGTCCATTTGGTCCTAATTTGAAATTTAAGGCGATTTTATCCGATGGGGATTGAACGCTTTGGGCATTGCCTAAATTGAAAAGAAAGAGTAGAAAAAGAGAAAATAAATATTTCATATTTGGATGATTTTTTGAATTGATAAAAGTAAAGAAAATAGCTGTTTTAGACTATATGACTTTTAACAAATACCGTTTTTTTGTTAAAAAAAAACCCTTCAGTACAAATACTGAAGGGCCGATCATAAATAAACAAACCAAATCTATTTAATCAACTCAAAACTAACTTTCCTATCCGTATTCGAATCTGTACCTACAAAAACCTGGAAAGTACCAGATTCCGCCAAAAATTCTAAATCCGAATTATAAAATTTTAATTCTTCAACAGAAATTTCGAAAGTAACTGTCTGTTTTTCTCCTTTTTTAAGGGCAATTTTTTGGAATCCTTTCAACTCTTTTAGCGGTCTTGTAATGGAACCCACTACATCTCTTATGTACAACTGAACTACTTCTTTACCATCATAATTTCCTGTATTGGTCACATCAACAGTCACTTTTACTTTTTCACTGAAGTTCATTTTATCAGATGAAATTTTCAAATTCGAGTAATCGAATGTGGTATAACTCAATCCAAAACCGAACGGATATAAAGGTTCATTTCTTTCGTCGATATAGTTCGATCTGAATTTTTCGAATTTTCCTTCTTTATTGCCTAACGGTCTTCCCGTGTTTTTTTGATTGTAATAAATAGGCACTTGTCCTACACTTCTTGGAAAAGTAGCTGTCAATTTTCCCGAAGGGTTTTCATTTCCAAACAAAACATCAGCAATAGCACTTCCTGCTTCACTACCTGCAAACCAAGTATTCAAAATAGCCGGAACTGTTTCGTTTTCTTGTACCAAAACCAATGGACGGCCTGTAAATAAAACCAAAACTACCGGTTTTCCTGTTTTCAATAAGGCTTGCAATAAGTCTTTTTGTGCTTGTGGAATCTCTAAGTTTGTTCTGCTGCTACTTTCTCCAGACATTTCAGCTGATTCGCCTAAAGCAGCTACAATCACATCAGATTGATTGGCTATTTTTAAGGCTTCCGCCAATAATTCTTCGGAAGTTCTGTTGTCTCGGTGTAAGGTTTTACCAAACATGGTTGCTTTTTCTTCGAAAGCTGCATCATAATCCAGATTGCTTCCTTTGGCGTAAAGCACTTTAGTATCCTTCCCTGCCACTTCTTTGATTCCTGCTACTAATGAAATGGATTTATCCATATTAGTAGCCACACTCCAAGTACCTGCCATATTTTCTTTGGCATCAGCCAATGGTCCGATTAAAGCAATCGTCCCTGATTTTTTTAAAGGAAGTAACTGATTGTTATTTTTTAATAATACTAACGATTGTGCTGAAATTGCTCGTGCTTCAGCTCTGTGGTTTTTTGTGAAAATTTCAGTTTTAGCTCTATTTTCATCACAATATTTATACGGATCATGGAACAAACCCAAATCATATTTCGCATTCAAAATAAGACGCGTTGCATTATCGATTTGTTCAATAGTTACTTTACCTTCTTCTACTGATTTTTTTAACGTTGTTAGGAAACCTTCGCCCACCATATCCATTTCAATTCCGGCATTCAAAGCCAAAGCAGATACAGTTTGTAAATCTCCCATTCCGTGTTCAATCATTTCCGGAATTCCGGTAAAATCAGTTACGACAAAACCTTTAAATCCCCATTGTTTTCTTAAAACATCAGTCATTAACCATTTATTTCCAGTAGCAGGAATTCCATCAATTTCATTGAAAGAAGCCATTACTGAACCCACGCCTGCATCAATAGCCGCTTTGTAAGGCGGAAAATAATCGTTGTACATTTTTATTCGGCTCATATCTACCGTATTGTAATCACGTCCAGCTTCTGGCGCGCCGTACAAAGCAAAATGTTTCACACACGATAAAATGGTATTATTCTTTGACAAATCATTTTGTTGGTAGCCATTCACCATTGCTTTTGCAATTGCGCTTCCCAAAAACGGATCTTCACCCGAACCTTCTGAAACTCTTCCCCAGCGTGGATCACGAGAAATGTCTACCATAGGCGAAAAAGTCCAGTTAATTCCATCGGCACTGGCTTCTTGGGCTGCAATTTGTGCAGAGCGCTCAATTAGTTTCATGTCCCAAGTAGCGGACAATCCCAGCGGAATAGGAAAAGTCGTTTCGTAACCGTGAATGACATCCATCCCAAAAAGTAACGGAATTTTCAAGCGGCTTTTTTCGACAGCAATTTTCTGTACTTCTTTTATTTTCTGAACTGATTTGATGTTGAATAACCCACCCACTTTTCCGTCTTCGATATTCTTAGCCACATTAGAACTACTGGCTGCACCGGTAGTAATATCGCCCGAAGTTGGTAAATTTAATTGTCCAATTTTCTCTTCCAAAGTCATTTTCGAAAGTAACTCGGCTACGAACTCTGTTTTCGGTTTAATTTTAACCTCCTTTTTAGAGGTCTTTTTTTGGCTGTAGCCAAAAAGAGAAATTCCAAAAAGTAGTATGATCAATTTAATTTTCATTTTGTCTGTTTTTTATTTGTTTGAACATCCAATCATAAATTTCTTGGTTGTCATATACTCGTGACCAACTGTCGTGATTGGCATCATCAAAAATTGTCAGCGTCACATTAGTATTACAGGTTTTTAATTTTTTATACATCGCAATCGAATACTCTACATTCACGACATCATCCAGCAAACCATGAAAAATCCGAGTTGGAATGGTTGCGATTTTACAATTTTCAATCATAGGAATTCGATCTACATATCCTGCAATAGGAACCAAAGCGGCAAAAGTTTCAGGATGTGCAACAACTAAATTCCAAGCGCCCCAAGCTCCCATACTAAGACCTGTGAGATAAATTCTGCTACTATCAATATTGTTCTCTTTTTGGATTTTAAGAATCAATCGGTAGAGCACTTCTTCATTCCAATATTCATTTTCCGGACATTGCGGTGCCAAAACATAAGCATCTAATTCGTGACTTTTCAAATACTTGAATGGTCCATGCTCTTTTACTTTTTCGATATCGGTTCCTTTTTCACCAGAACCATGAAGAAAAACAATCAGCGGCTTTTTATCTTTTGTATGCTTCGGAATATGTAAAGCAAAAGTTAATTCGCGTTTTTGAACGATTTCGGTTTTTAGGGTACCAATAACATCATTTTGTGAAAACGAATTCAACGATAGTAAAAAGGCCGTTGCAATAAATAGATATTTCATACACATTTAGAACTTATACTTACCCGAATGAAAGCCCAGGTTAATTAAACCTTTTTTTACCTCTGGTGCATTCATGAATAAATTCCATATTAAACCTGTACGATAGTTTTCTAACATCACCATTTCCGGTCCTTGGTCAATAGCTAAATATCGTTTAGTTGTCCATTGATACTGCTGACTGTGTGCATCATAAAAGCCCGCAACTCCCCAAGTATCATTTTTATAATTCTCGTATAAATTTCGAATAAATGCTTTAGATTCATTTGGTGTGTACACAATTGAACTGATGGCAGCTGTAGGCGAAATGACACCTTTATCGTTACTTGGCATGTGCGCATCATACCCAACAGATCCATCTTCATTTCTTGAATACGAAGCTGTCAAACCCCAATAATAAGCTCCATATCCTTTATAACTTTTAGGATTAGCAATTGCATATAAATAGTTAATTTTAGTATGATTGGAATTCAAATCCCAATAATTGGCATATTTATCCGTTAACTGATTTGGGTCTAATCCTAAATAAGAATAATGAGCCCAAAATAATGGACCTCCGAATTCTTCAGCACCATTGTGTTTTAAAATCAATGGCAAATTGTATTTGGTTTTGGTTGAAACTATGCCTCCATTTCTTGCCCATCCTTCATGATAAGCTGCAGGATTTATTGGGTGTGATGGCGAAGATGCTGCCATGACATACGTAATCAAACATTCATTATACCCTTCTAAGGCAAAATTCATATCCCAGTTGTAATTTGGAGACCAATGCCAATATAATTTATTCTGATTGTTTGTGTACCATTGCCAGTCAATCCCTTTCCAAAGTTCATCAAATTTAAGGCTGACAGCCTTTTCATCAGCTGTTCCGTTTTTGAGATATTCCCTAACTACTATAAAACCGGCTGCCAAAAAAGAAGTTTCAACTAAATCACCTCCATTATCTTTTATACCAAAAGGTTTTACTTTACCAGTATTCCCATCAATCCAATGTGACCAAGCTCCATGAAAACGATCTGCTTTGGCAAGGAAATTGGCGATTTTATTCAATCTTTTAGTACCTTCCTCCTTCGTGACATAGCCTCTAGACATACCTGAAACTATTGCCATCAATCCAAAACCGGAACCTCCGGTAGTAACCACATGAGCATCATTTTCAGGATAAAAACCTTCAGGATGGAAGCGTTCCCGTGCCAAACCAGAATTTGGCTCTGCATATTCCCAAAAATAAGCAAAAGTTTGCTTTTGAACGAGATCTATAAGTTCCTCATCTGTTACTTGCGCACCAGGAGTTTTTACTTTAACACTTTCATTTGATTTATCACTAAAGGAACTGCAACCGAGAAAAGTAAAAGCTATAAATAAAACTGATATTTTAATCATCTTTTAATTTTTAACAATTTATGTTATTGGAAATAAATCTCCCTTCTACTCTTTTTTTTGCAGAAGGGAGATTATTATGTTTTAATTATACCCTGGGTTTTGACTTGACAAACCTGCAGCTTGTCTAATAAAAGAATCCGGTATAGGAAACAACTCGTTTTTACCTACAGTAAATGTTTTACCATCAACAGCAAATGCAGCTGCCGCTTGTCCTGTTCTAACTAAATCAAAGAATCTGTCGTGCTCAAAAGCCATTTCTACTCTTCTTTCTTTCCAGATTGCAGTTTTCACATCGCCTTGAGAAACAGCAGTTGTATTTGCTAATCCAGCTCTGTTTCTGATTTGGTTCAACAAAACAATAGCTGCAGGAGTTTGGTTCAATTCGTTTAACGCTTCAGCTTTCATTAAAAGTACTTCAGCATATCTTAAATATTTAATATTTACATCTGTTTCCCAGCCGTCTGTAAATGCAGAAGAATATGCTTTAAAGTTATATCTTTCATTTTCAACAGTAATTGGTACTACTCTACCATCGTATAGGGTCGTTCCTCTAAAAATGATTGTTGCATTTTTTCTTACATCCCCTACTTCATAAGCGTTTACCAAACTTTGAGATGGAGTATTGAATCCCCAACCCCATCCACCAGCACCACGAGCACCTTGAGTGGCTGAATACCCTTGAATTCCTTTTGCAGGAACTGAACCTACGCCATTAATTTCAAAAATAGATTCAGCACCGTTTTCTCCCGCTACTCTAAACATAGCGGCATAATCTGGAACAATGGAATAACCTGTAACCAAATTGCAATTGTCTACCACTTTCTGCCAGTTTTTTTGATATAAATTTACTTTAGCCAATAACGCATGAGCTGCACCTTTTGAAGCTCTTGCTTTTTCATTAGCTGAATAAACTGATTTATTGGGCAATGCTGCAATTGCATCATTCAAATCGCTTTCTATAAAAGTATACACCTCAGCAGCAGTTTTACGTGTCAACAACATTATTTTATCCTCTTCAGATGTCGGATTTGGTAAATGATCTACAATAGGTACACCACCATACGCTTTTACCAATGTAAAATACATAAATGCTCTTAAAAATTTAGCTTCCCCAATTAGCCTCGCTCTTAAATTTGCATCTGCTTTATCTAATTTAGGAATAATATTTAAAGCTTGGTTGCATCTGTTAATTCCATCATAATTGGCATTAAAAGTGCTTTCTACTGAAGGATTTGATGCGTTGTATGTTAATGCATCTAAAACATCTTTATCAGTTCCTGTGTCTCCGGGAGATGAACCCTTATCGGCATCGTCAGAAGTAATGCTTGAGAGTCCAATCCAACCAAAAGAGGTCATATCCCAATCTAAAAATTTGCTGTAAATTGCAGTAACAAAAGTGGTTGCACCAGCGTCATTATTGAATAATTCAATATCTGCTGTAGAAATAGATTCTGTTTGGTTTACATCTAAATAATCATCAGCACATCCCGAAAAAAAGCAAGCTGATAACGCGAACATTGTTATATATATCTTTTTCATAATATTAAAATTTTAAATTAGCACCAATAACGAAAGATTTTAAAGTAGGATAAGCATCCAACTCAATTCCTTGATTACCGTAAGGATTACCGTCTCCATTTAATTCTGGAGAGAAACCTGAGAATTTTTGGGTGATAAATGGGTTTATTGCATTCATATATATCCTGCAATAGCTTAAAAATTGATTTTCCTTCATTGGAACCTTATAACCTAAAGTAATGTTATTGACTCTGAAGAAATCACCTGATTCTAAATAGTATGTAGAAGCAACCGGCACTTGATTGAATGGAGCTGGATTTGTAGCATTTGTATTATTAGCACTCCAGAAGTCTGTAGCTAATGATTGCTCTATATTTTCACCTGTAAAGCGTTGTGCTTTTTTACCATTGTAAACTTTTGCTCCACCTGTACCATATCCGTCAACAGAAAAATCGATGTTTTTATAGTTTAAACCCACTGATACTCCATAATTAGATTTTGGCAATATTGAGCCTACATATTTTTTATCATTAGTTGCAGATAAAGCATCTTGCGTAACTTTTGCACCGCTGGCAGTATAATATAACATTTTACCATTTGCCGGATCTACACCAGCAAATTCATAAATATAAAAACTTCCCAAAGGTTGACCCACAGAGGTGCTATTAAGTAATTTAGTATCCTGACCGTTGCCTAAATTACCTCCAATAATTGGAGAAATTTCAAAGTCTTTCAAACCTGAAAGTTTATTTATATTTTTCGAATAATTTCCTCCAACCCAGTAACTCAAATTGTCTGTTAACTTATCATCCCAACGCAATGCAATTTCATACCCTTTATTGGATACTTCCCCTACATGTCCTGGTGTAGCTACAACAATTCCTGAAGTTGGATAAGGTCGCACATTCAAAATTACGTTTGTTGTATTCTTTTCATAAACATCAAAAGATCCTTTTAACCTCCTATTCAATAATTCAAAATCTAAACCTACTGAAGTTTCTTCAGTAATTTCCCAAGAAAGACTTGGGTCTACTTGAGAATTGATTGTAGTTCCTTCATTTAGTATTGAACCTCCTAAATAACTTGAAAGTCCTGATGCATAAGCTTGATTGTTAAGCGGTACCGTTTGATTTCCTAATCTACCCCAACCTCCTCTTAGTTTCAATAAATCTATTCCTTTTACATTAGCCATAAATTCTTCTTTGGTAACAATCCATCCTAAACCAAAGGCAGGAAAAGTTCCCCAACGATAATCTTTAGCAAAATTAGATGAGCCATCACGTCTGATTGTTCCTGTAATTAAGTATCTATCCATTAACTTATATTGAAAACGACCAAAGTATGAAGCCAATCTAGTTTCATTAAACACTTCATCTCTATAACTGATTACGTTAGCTACATTATCAACACCTGCTAATGACCAATAATTAGAATTTGCATTGACATTCTTTCTTCTTATCATCAATTTTTCTCTTGCTCCTTTAACTGATGTTTCGATACCTGCAGTTAGCTCAACATCATGAATATCATTAAAAACCTTATTGTAGGTTAAATAATTTGATAAGTTCCAATTAAAATATTGCTCTCTTCCTTTAGTCAACTCATTAATATTCGTTGGTAGAGAATTTCCTGGACTTGGATCTCCAGCAATATCAATAGCTCTTGTATCTTCAAAATTATATTGCTTCCAAGAATAATATTCACCGTTAAACTGTGAAGTGAATTTTAATGATTTTACAATATCGTAATCTAATTTTAAACCTCCTTGTAAGCTTATGCTACGTTGTTCTTCATCATAAAAGTCTAATTGAGCAACTGGATTTCCAACATTATTAAAGGAAGAGCCACTCGTACTTGCAACACCATTTGTATCTACAAAGGAAACCCCGTATTGACCTGATGCAAAACGTACCGGAACGATAGGAGATTGTTTGTAAGCATTAGTAAAAGCACCTAATGGTTTTGGGCTTGAATTAGCTGATGTAAAACTAAAGTTTTGATTTATAGTCAATTTTTTAGAAATTTTATATTCGTTGTTATTTCTAAAAGTAAAACGACTGTAATCAAGACCGTTTAAAATTGCTTTTTCTTCATAATTCCCAATACTGAAAAAGTATTTTACACTCTCAGTTGCCCCAGAAATAGATGCATTATTTTGAGTGTATGATCCCGTTCTAGTAATAGCATCTAACCAATTTGTATTTACAGGCTGATTTTCAGAAAATGTTGTATTGTTCAAAGCAGCATTTGAATATCGTGCATAAGCTTCGCTTCCAGCCATTTTTACCGTTCTTAATGGTTTTCTAAAACCGGCAAAACTTTCAAATTCAACTAAAACCTTGTCGCCTTTACCCTTTTTAGTGGTAATAATGATAACACCGTTTGCTGCTCTTGTACCATAAATAGCTAAAGATGATGCATCTTTCAAAATCTCATAAGAGGTAATATCATTTGTATTTATATTATTGATATTATCAGTAGGCATTCCATCTACAACATACAAAGGAGTTCTTCCGCCTAAAGCAGTACCTAAACCTCTAATAATTACCGAAGGAGTGCTTCCTGGTAAGTCTGAAGAAACTACCTGAACTCCTGCTGCTTTACCTTGTATGGCTTGCGAAGCATTCAAAACCTTGGTTTTGGATATTTCTTCCGCTTTTAATGAAGTAATTGCGGTAGTGTTATCAATCTTTTTTCTGGTTCCATAACCAATAACAACCACTTCTTTTAATTCAGTGTCTTTGGATTCTTGTAAATTTATGTTCATCGGTGCTGCAGTTGCAGGTACTGATAAAGCATCAAAACCTACCATGCTAATTTTTAATACTTCGCCAACTTTGGCATTGATACTAAAATTACCTTCAAAATCGGTATCAGTTGAAGTTTTAGAATCAGCCGCGACTATCATGGCTCCTGGAATACCAATTCCACTTTTATCCAGTACTTTTCCCTTAATTACTTGTCCAGACATATATGCCGGAAGTAAAATGAGTGCTAAAAAGCTAAAAATAATATTTCTCATATATTAATGATTTGTTAAAGTTAGTGGAGCCAAAGTAAATAATTACAACGTTATAGTTACTAAAACAGAAATACTACATGAATACATCAAAACAATAAAATAAGATTCTAAATCTCGGTATAACTGCTAAAAATAACGGTTACGAGATACCGCACTACATCTATATGATGTAGTAATGATGTAGTGTTATTTCATAATAAATATGCTTAAATTATAAATTATCTATAAAAAAATAAAGCTATTTATATTGATAATAAAAATTTAGATAAATTCTCATCTTGAACAAGGTTTAGTTTCTTTCTTAATCGATAACGATGTAGTTCTACCCCTCTAAATGATATATTCATCATGGGAGCAATTTCTTTGGAGGAAAGATTCATTTTTAAGTAAATGCAAAGTTTAATATCTTTCGAAGTAAGATTGGGAAATTTTTTGGATAAGGTAATTATAAATTCATTATGAATTTGATTCAAATTTGTTTCAAACGTTTCCCATTCATGTTTGTTAACGGCATTGATTTTTATAGCTTTTTTAATTTCACTTTTCAATTTATTAAAATCCATATCGGAATCCAGAATACTTTGTATGTTTTCAATCATTTCACTTTGTTTCGCAATCGAAAGTGATTTGCCTGCAACCTCAGAAGATTTGGTTTGCAGTTCCAGTTCTAAAATGTGTTTTTCATACTCCTGAATATTCAATTCATTTTCGGCTTTCAATTCCATCTCGAGAATCTTCTTTTGATGTTTTAATTCTTCATCACGCAATTCCAGTTTCTGAATGTATCGCATTTTATTCCATTTGTAATACAAATAGAGTATTCCTCCAATCACAACTAGATAAAATAAAATCATCCAAAAAGATAAATACCATGGTTTAGCCACAATAAATTGGAAGTTGGAAATTTTATCATACGTAAGGCCGTCATGAAGGTAAACGGTAATCTCATTGGAACCACTATTTAAATTGTTCAAAACAATCAAACCTTCATTTACAGGAATAAATTCTTTGGTCCCATTTAATTTATAAAACAAATTAGGTCTTGTTGCGCCAAAAACACCTGATATTACATGTATGCGAAGCTCAGAATTGTACGGAATCTTTGAGTTCTTTTGAACCAAATTATTATTAACAAAAGCTTCTATACTTATGTTTGATGCTTTCTTGTTCGTATATTTTAATTGTAACGAAATAAAGCCATCATCTAGGTTTAACAGATAATTATCTTTGTTTTTGAAAACTTTTACATTGTCGTTAATGATTTTCCCTTTGTAATATTTCTCTTGAATAATATTGCGAATAAATTTATTATCATGTGCATAAATATTGTATAAAAGTCCTTCTTGAAGTATCAGAAAATGGTTTTCATCAATGGAAACTATGTTTGATACGTTTTTAAAATTAGTATTGAACAATTCATTTGCTTCCAATTGATTAGTAATTGAATTATAAGTGTACCAGGATTTATTAATTAAAAAAAGGATTTCATTTCTGAACTCAAATATTTTGACTCCAAAATCATTACTTATTTTACTGTGTTGGGTAACATTTTTGATATCGGTTGTTTCGTATGCATCATTATACAGAATTCGATACAAGCCTCTATTATTATCAGCAGCCCATATTTCATTTTTTCTGTTTTGCGCAACGTATTTAATCGGTTTCAATATTCCTTTTATAACTATCTTTTGATTCAAATCATTAGCATCATTGTAAATAATTACGCCGCTATATGTTGCTTGCAAATACGAATTATTAATATTGCTTTTGGCTAAATTCCAACCTCCGTTTATAGTACTTAATTTAGAGAATAATCCGTTTTCGTAAACAAAAGTACCTTCGTTATGGCCTATTAGGTATTTGTTATTTACTTTACTGATATCCCAGGCTTGTCCTTGCGTATTAGGAATCAACGAAAGGTCCTTGTCTTCGTATTTAAAAACACCATGATTCGAAGCCATTAAATAACCTTTTGAAGTACTCGCAATAGAATAAACGGAACCTAAAATACCTGAATTATCATAAAAAATAGAAATTGGAGAATTTACTTCGATATGAGCAATTCCGTTGTCTAAACCCAACCACAAATCATTTTCTTTGTCCAATTCAATACTCAAAATTGAATTGTTCATTAAAACATTATTTCGATTGATGTTTTTGTACGCACCAGAATTCAAATCAAAAATATAAACTCCTTTATTTGCAGTTCCTATAATTAATTTATTGTTTTTAATGAATTTAGCAACATTGATATTAGCCGCTTTCAAAATATCATTTAATGAACTTTTCCAAGCACTTAATACTCCGTTTTCTTCCACATAAACTCCATTTTTTTTAGTGAAAAAATACGTTTTATTTTGGTGTTTTTCAATAGCGTGGATGACGTTATTCTCTAAAATAGACCATGCCGCTATCTTTTCAAATTTGGAATTATTCATTTTATAAATTCCTTTTTCTACCGAAGCCACTAATAAATCATTGCCAACGGGAAAACAATAGGAAACCAAAAAATCAAATTTACTTTTCTTAATTATCTTTCCATCATACTGAAAAAGACCGTTAAAAGACTGGAAATAAATTTTACCTTTAAATTTAAATATCTTCCAAACCTCCTCATTATCATTTTCATCAAAAACCTTAGTGGTATCAGAAATAGAAACATAAATCATCTTCCCATTTTTTCGATACCAGTAGCCAAATTCCTTATAGGAACCGGAATAAATCCTGTCGCCATCCACCATTATAGAACGAATTATGGTTTTGTTAGGCAGCGAATATTTTTCCCATTTTACACCATCATACCGCAATAAATAATAATTATTGGCAAAATACATCGCATTATCATTGCCCTGCGCTACATTCCATATTTGATTATCTCCTTGATAATCAGATTTATTATAATTTTCCACAAAAGGAAGTAACTCCTGCGAATACAATTGAAATGAAATAAGATAGAGTAGGATTATTGCTGTAATTCTTGCTTTCAAAATGTGGTGTTTAGTATCCAAATATAATTAGATTTATTCAATAAAATTTATAAAAAAAGCCTCTGAATTCAGAAGCTCCTTTGGGTTTTTTATTTTCTTACTTTATCAGTAATTCAAAGACTTGATTGGCAATTTCAATCTCTTCATTAGTGGGAATAACTACTATTTTAGTTTTGGATTCCAAAGTATTGATTTCCCGAATTTCTTTCGAACGCATATCATTTTTAGAATCATCAAGTTCAATTCCAAAATACTCCATATCAGTACAAACTAATTTTCGCATGTAAGAAGAATTTTCTCCAATTCCAGCTGTAAAAATAATCGCATCCAAACCATTTAAGGCAGCTGTATAAGAACCTATATATTTCTTGATTCGATACGCATTCATTGCCAATGCCATTTGACAATCTTTATTTCCTTGTCCGGCTTGAGATTCAATATCTCTTAAATCACTAAAACCTGTTAGTCCAAGCATTCCGCTTTGTTTTTGCAACATCGTGTTGACATCGGCAAGGGAATAACCCAATGAATTGACCATATAAAATATCACTGATTGATCGACATCTCCACTACGAGTTCCCATAATCAAACCATTCATTGGTCCAAAACCGAGTGTAGTATCGATACTTTTCCCATCTTTTATAGCCGCCATGCTGCATCCATTACCTAAATGTATGGTGATAATTTTAGAGCTGTTTTGTAAAAACTTAATCGCATTTTCAGAAACATATTTGTGGCTTGTACCGTGAAAACCGTAAACTCGAATTTTATTTTCGGTCAAAAGATAATTAGGCAAGGCATATTTATAAGCCACAACTGGAATTGTTTGGTGAAATGCAGTGTCAAAAACAGCTACTTGTTTAGCAGTGCCAAAGATTTCTTCCGCTACAATTATTCCTTCAAAATTAGCAGGATTGTGCAATGGTGCCAATTCGAAAAGTTGTTTAATTTTATCTTTTACCTTTTTGTTGATGATGGTGGTATCTGAAAAACCAGCGCCTCCGTGAACCACACGATGACCAACAGCGTCAATTTCGCGTGTGTTTTGAATCACACCTACTCTTTCATCCATCAATAAACGAGCGATTTTTTCTAACCCTATTTTATGATTGGGAATTGGCATCGATTCCTCAATTTTATTTTTTTGAGTTTCATAGCTCAAATTTGAAGTCTCTAATCCTATTCTGTCAATCATCCCAGAGCAAATAACTTCGCAAGAAGGCATGTCAATTAACTGGTATTTTATAGAAGAACTTCCTGAGTTTATTATTACTATTTTCATTTAAGTTTCATTAAAAGATTAAACAATTGAAGTATTAAAAGATTAATTTTAAAATCATTAAATATTTCAATCTTTAAATTAAAAAGCTATAATCCTTGTGCTTGAATCGCCGTAATCACGACTGTATTTATAATATCATCTACGGTACAACCGCGGCTTAAATCATTAACCGGCTTGTTCAATCCTTGTAACATCGGACCAATTGCTAATGCACCCGTTTCTCTTTGAACCGCTTTATAGGTATTATTTCCTGTATTTAAATCTGGAAAAATCAAAACGCTGGCTTGTCCTGCCACTTCTGAATTTGGCATTTTACTTTTACCAACGGCCATATCAACGGCAGCATCGTATTGAATAGGACCTTCGATTTTTAAATCTGGGCGTTTTTTTCTCACTATTTCAGTTGCAGTTCGCACTTTATCCACTTCATCTCCTTTTCCGGAAGAACCCGAAGAATACGAAAGCATAGCGATTTTTGGTTCAATACCAAAAGCTAAACTGGAATCCGCAGATGAAATGGCAATTTCTGCCAGTTGTTCCGCGGTAGGATTTGGATTAATGGCACAATCTCCAAAAACTGAAACTCTGTCCTCTAAACACATGAAAAATATTGAGGAAACCACTGATGAATTGGGTTTTGTTTTAATGAATTGCAACGCCGGTAAAATAGTATGTTGCGTAGTATGTGCAGCGCCAGAAACCATTCCGTCAGCGTGGCCTTTGTAAACCATCATCGTTCCAAAATACGAAACATCTTCCATCAAATCTTTCGCCATTCCTAACGTAACATTTTTCGCTTTTCGCAACTCATAATACGTGTTTACGTAGTCATCATAATGCTCGGATTCAATCGGATTAATGATTTGCACTTTGGAAAAATCAAAAAACAATCCTAATTCCGCAACCTTACTTTCTATTTGTTTCTTGTTGCCAATAATCGAAATATCCACTACATCCATTTCTAATAAACGGGAAGCTGCCATAATAATTCTATCGTCATTCCCTTCCGGCAGGACAATGTGTTTCCTGTGTTGTCTGGCTCTTTTAACCAAATTATACTGAAACATTTTTGGCGTCATTCCATCAGCCTCAAAAGTAATGAGCTTTTCAGCCAAGTTATCTAAGTCGACATATTTTTCGAAAGTAGTAATCGAAATTTCAATCTTCTGCTTGTTATTTGCATAAATTTTAGATTTAATGGATCCTATTTTATTGGTGATGAAATACGTCCCTTCTTCCACGGCAATAATTGGAACAATGGTCGAAAGTCCTTCAATCAATTTCAAAATACTGATCTCCGGCAAAATATTCCCTGTCAAAACAATTCCTGAAATTGTTGGATAATTCACGGATTCATTAGCTTGTAAAGCTCCTAAAATAATATCGGCTCTGTCTCCAGGAGTAATCACCAGGCTATTCTCTTTCAGATGCAACAAATAATTACACAATTGCATGGCGCCAACACTAAAATTTCCGGTTTGGTTGTTCAAGTGTGCCGAGCCAAATAAAACTTTAGCATCCAACTCGTTTACTATTTCCTGTACCGTCGGATTATTCAAATTATGGATTAAAGGAATCGTATTCACCATCACGGTATGAGGCAAACTTTTGCGTAAACCAGTAGTCACTATGTCTATATTTTCATGCTGTACTTTATTAGCTATTACGGCTAATACCTCCACATCCTTCACTTTGAATGAATCGTAAGCAAGATACAAACTGTCCAATAATTCTTCCAGTGTTTTGCCTACTCCGGAACCAACAATAATCGTTGGGATTCCCAGATTTTTGGCAATTAGAACATTCATGTCTAATTCAATCACCGTTCCTTCCCCACTGAAACCAGTTCCTTCCACCAAAACAAAATCAAAACGCTCTTCTAATTTCTTATATTTTTCAATAATCAAATCGAGAACCTCTCCTATTTTTCCTTTGTTCTTCTTTTTAATTAATTTACTTTTTGTAATTGCGTAAGCGTCTTCAAATTGAATATCTAAACCAAAGTGACCAATCACGGTTTCAATGTGGTTATCAAATCCGCCTTCTTCAAAATCTTCAACAATGGGTCTAAAATAACCTACTTTGGCCATTTTGCCAATAAGCATACTCATCAATCCCAACGTAATAATCGACTTTCCACTATTTTGCTCGCTTGTTGCAATGTATATGGCCTTGTTCATCTTTATATTTTTAAATTTAATTCCAAATCAATTGAATGTATTGCTTTTTAATTTCTAAAACCAACGGCGTTTTTTAAAATAAATAATCATTCCAATCACTATTAAAAACATGGCACCAACAACGGTGTGATAGCCATAATGACGCTTGAGTTCCGGCATATATTCAAAATTCATTCCGTAAATCCCAACAATAAAAGTAAGCGGAATAAATATCGCCGATACGATGGTCAGCGTTTTCATAATTTCATTCATCTTATGTGTTTGTGCCGAAAAAAAGAAATTTGAAGCACTTTCTAAAGACCCCATATCAGAATCAATTTGTTCCAAAAGTTCTAAACTTTTTTGATGCAATCGCGAAAAGAAACTAAAACTATCTACTTCCATCGCATTAAATATCGTGTCGTCTTTTATGCTTTTAATGTCGTACAAAGAATCTCGTAATGGAATAATGGAACGTTTTAAGAAATTTAAATTATCGCGGTGTTTCTCTATTTTTTCTAAAATTACGGGATCTACACTTTGCTTCGTAAGATTGATCAATTCCTCTACTTTATCTTCTTCGTTTTCTAAAGTGATGAAGAAATTTTCCATAATTGCATCTAAAAGGATGTACAGCAAATAATCCGCTTTCTTAGTTCTTACAATCCCAGAATGGGTTCTAATGCGTTCTCGAATATGGGTAAAAAAATCACTCCTTTTTTCCTGAAAAGAAATTAAAACGCCGTCTTTCAATAAAAAACTAATTTGTTCTACACTAATATTATCTGAATTTTCCCCTGGCAACAGTGATTTTATATTGAAAAACAAAAAGTCATGAGATTCTTCCAGTTTAGTTCTTCGGGTGGTATTCAAAATATCAGCCAACATAAAATTATCGATTTTAAAATAATCACCAATAGATTTTAACCAATCAACATTATTCAAGCCGTGTATGTTAATCCAATTTGTTTTCTGTTTATCAATATATTTGTCTAAATCTGAAACCTTAAAATCCTCATATTCCGTTAGATTCAAATCATCGTAAACAAACAACTGCAGTTCTGAATCTTTGCTTTTATGAATCCCTGTATATTCTAAATTATAGGGTTGCATTTTCCTCCCTTTCTTGTACTTGATTTTTCTCATCCCAACTGATTTATGAAGTAATATTACGAAAAACTTTTACAAGTAAATCGTTTTTAGGCACTTTTGACATTCCATGAAATTAAAAAATATTACTTTATTTACTCCTTAAAAAAAGCAAAGGTAACACGAAATAGTAATTCCTTTCATGAGAAAAATCATATTGCCCCAATGAGAAATAAATACTCAACGATTGTTAATTATTGTTAATTATTTAAAATTGTATTTCTGGATAATACAATTTTAAAAATATATCAATAGATTTGAAGATTAATGGCAAATAAATAGAAGATTCTCCTATTTATTTGCCAAAAACTAATTATTAACCAATATATGTTGCACTACATGTTTAAAAAAAAACTAACTCTATTTATTGTTTTTCTGTTAATTTTTTCGGCTCCGGAGACGTTTGCTCAAAGTAGAAAGAAAAGAAAAGCAGAGAAAAATGCTATTGCCAAAGTAGATACCAAGGCAAATGATGCTAAGAAAGAACCAAAACCGTACAAAAAAGTAATTGATTCAAGTGCAGTTACGCAAAGAGGATTAATCGACGTCCATAAAATAGATAACAAATACCTTTTTGAAATTCCGGATTCTATTTTAGGAAGTGAAATGATGACCATTACCCGATATTCTAAAACTCCGGCCGGAGGAGGAATTTTTGGTGGAGAGGAAATCAACAGACAAGTGGTGCGTTGGGAAAAAGGGTTGAATAACAATATCTTATTGAGATCTATTACCTACGTTATTATGTCTCCGGATGAAGACAAACCAATGGCTCAAGCAGTCAAAAATTCAACTTCAGATCCAATTATTGGAAATTATGATGTTCTGGCATACAAAAAAGATGATGCTGGAAAAATCACAGGTTATGTACTAGATTTATCCACTACTTTCGATGCTGATGTTCAAACTTTTTCTTTGGATCCAATTAAAAAGCAACTGTTAAACATTCAGACATTTCAAAAAGACAGATCATTTATCTCAAAAGTAAGTAGTTTTCCAATAAATACCGAAATTAGAAGTGTAAAAACATTTACGACAACGCCACCAAAAATCAATACTTCACCTACTCCAAAAATTGGAGTTGATTTGCCTTCGGCTTTAGATGCAGGTGTGATTACAGTAGAAATGAATACTTCTATGATTTTATTGCCAAAAAATCCGATGCGCAAAAGAGAATTTGATGCTCGTGTAGGTTATTTTGCAAACCAATATGATGTATTCGAGGAAGAATCTCAAAAATCTGATACCAAAGTATTTGCGGTAAGATGGCGCTTAGAACCGAAATCTGCTGAAGATGCCCAAAAACAAAAAAAGGGTGAATTGATTGAGCCTTTGAAACCAATTGTATACTACATTGACCCCGCCACTCCGGAAAAATGGAAAAAATTCATCAAACAAGGAATTGACGATTGGCAAATCGCATTTGAAGCAGCAGGTTGGAAAAATGCCATTCGTGGTGAATATTGGCCGGAAAATGATCCAACAATGAGTTTGGAAGATGCGCGTTTTTCTGTTTTAAGATATTTTGCTGCCGAAATTCAAAATGCTTATGGTCCTAATGTTCACGATCCAAGAAGCGGTGAAATTTTAGAAAGCCACATTGGTTGGTATCATAATATCATGAGTCTTTTAAGAAACTGGTATTTGATTCAAACGGCAGCAGTTGATCCAGCGGCAAGATCGAAAAAGTTTGATGACAAATTAATGGGAGAATTAATTCGTTTTGTTGCTTCACATGAAGTTGGACATACGTTAGGATTGCGTCACAATATGGGTGCGAGTTCTGCAACTCCGGTTGAGAAACTGAGAGATAAGGACTACCAAGAGAAAAATGGACATACTTCATCTATCATGGATTATGCACGTTTCAACTATGTTGCGCAACCGGAAGATGGTGTTACGGCTTTGTTTCCAAGAATTGGAGATTATGATAAATGGGCTATCAAATGGGGATATTCTTATTTTGAAGACACTAAAAATGAAGCACAGGAAAAAGCATTGTTGAATGAAATGACTAAGGAAGCATACAAAAACAATCGTTTGTGGTTTGGTTCAGAAACAAGTCCTTATGATCCAAGATATCAAACGGAAGATATTGGTAATAATGCGATGAGAGCTTCTGAATACGGAATTAAAAACCTGAAAAGAATACTTCCTAATTTATTAGAATGGACTAAAGAAGATGGTCAAAGTTATACTGAATTAGACGAGCTTTACGGCGCGCTTACAGGACAATTCCGAAGATACATGGGACACGTAACTAAAAACGTGGGTGGAATTTATGATTCTCCAAAAACCTATGATATGGCTGGGAATCAATTTGAAGTAGTTCCAAAAAGTATTCAAAAAGACGCTGTGGCATTCTTGAATACTCAATTATTCAACACCCCAAAATGGTTATTGGATCAAAATGTCCTTTCGAAAATCAACCCAGAAAACGGTGTTGAAGCAATCAAAGGAATGCAAGATGCAACATTAACTAGCTTGTTAGCCGGTGACAGAATGGTTCGCCTTTTAGAAACCTCAACTGCTAGTAAAGACAATTATTCTGTAGACGAATTAATCAGTGATTTGAATAAAGGAATTTTCTCTGAATTGAAAAGCAATACTTCTATTGATATGTATCGCAGAAACATTCAAAAATTGTATGTAGACAAGATGATTGGTATGTTAAAACCTGGTAATGCAGAAGTAAGATCGGTTCCGGTTGGTGTAACGTACGGTTTCAATACCAGAAGAGTAAATTTAGCACAAACGGATTTACCTTCTATTGCCAGAGGCCAATTGAATTCTCTTAAAAATGATTTAAAAATGTCTTCCGCTAGAATGTCAGACCGAATGAGTAAATACCATGTACTCGATTTGATTTCTAGAATTGGTGAAGCTTTAGATCCTAAATAATAAATTAAAAAGGGAAAATGTTCAAACAACATTTTCCCTTTTTTTTTGCTTTGTAATGAATGTTATTTCATCGTGGATTATGTAAATGTACTAACGCATTTCATGGTTATTATGACGTTTTAAACACACATTAAGAAGTTGCTCTTCGCAGAGAAGCACGATATACAAACCTATCTTGAAGAACACACGATGTAGAGATGAAATGCAGTGTGTCTCTGCATGATAAATAACAATAATAAAATGAAAACATCCAACTTGTTTCAAATAGGTCGGGTGTTCTATTTCATTTAATGATACAAAAAAAACCGGTCTATCGCTAGCCCGGTTTTCTAATCAAATATTAAAAAAAATAAAAATGGAATTAATCTTTTTGAGATTTAACAGCAAGAGTGTAGATTACTAATCCAAACCCAATTTTATTGATAGCATCAGCGATGTTGTAAACTGCATCAACGCTTCCTTTACCTAAAAGACCTGTATACCATCCATCAGTTCCTAACATGTAACCTAATGGATAGATTGCCCATCCTACAAGTACGAACCAACATAAAATTTTGTGTGCTTTTTGAATTTCTCCACCAGCTGCAGCAGCTAATTTCGCGGCTTCACCTAACCAAATTTCATACACAATTGCAAAGTAAGCTACTCCGGAAATGAATCCCCATAAAGCCGCATTTTCTGGTGCGATAACTTCACCAATGTAACCTGTTACTAACATGATTACTGAGTAAATAATCATTTTCCATAATAAAGACTGTTTTGCTCCAGCTACCTTTAGTATTAGGTAAAATTCTAAACACATTAACGGCACCGTTAGCACCCAGTCAACGTAACGAAAGAAAGTTGGTGACTCCCCAAATGAAGCCCAATAATCTCTCATGTAGAAATAATGCACCGCAGCGATAAAGGTTATCAAACCAGAAACCAACACTGACGTACGCCACTTTTTATCAAACTGGCTTAAGGATAAAAAGAAAAATGCTGAAGCGGCCATCATAGCCATACAGCCTACAAAAAAAGTAAACCCTACGTAATCAGTCGGCAACATTTTCCCAACTAGTCCTGAAATAAACATAAAATTTGTCATAAATAATTATTTTAATGATTTTGTTGAGTCAAATCTACAAAATGTTAAACAAACAAAAGTGTTTTTTGTTTAATATTTTTTAACTAATTTTAAACATTAATTAAATTTCATGAAAAATTATTCAAATATTGCAATTGTAGCAAGCTTTTTCGGGTTATGGATGGATTCTTTTCTTTCGACTGAACTTCAGATAGTATCCGGTTTCTTCTTGATTTTTACTTTTGGGATTTTGCATGGTGCAAATGATCTACTTTTAATAAAAAATATAAATTCTGTAAAACAGTCCAATTCAGGACTCAAAATACTAGGGTATTATGTAGTGGTGGTTCTAACAGGCATACTATTGTTTTATACAATTCCGCAAATTGCATTGTTACTGTTCATTATTGTAAGTGCCTATCATTTTGGAGAACAACAATGGCAAAATCTACAACGTGACTTTCCCAAATGGCTGGTAATAATATTCCAATTTATATATGGATTAGTTATTCTTCTTTTACTGTTTAATTTTCACTCGATTGAAGTGCAAAATATCATTTTAAACATTGCAAATATCAGCATTTCTGACAGTTACTTTACCATTATACTGCAGGTTTCAGGAATTATTTTTATTAGCTTAAGCGCATATTTGTATTGGAAATCAGAAAATATCAGAAAAAAACTAATTTTAGAATTCTTTTATTTGGTTCTATTTGCAATCCTATTTAAGTCTTCCAGTCTGATTTGGGGATTTGCCATTTATTTTGTTTTATGGCACAGCATTCCTTCCATAATTGACCAAATTAAATTTTTGAATGGTTCCTTTTCAATAAAATATTTTTTTGCCTATTGTAAAGCGGCAGGGATTTATTGGTTACTATCTATAGTAGGAATTACACTGATCTATTATATATGTAAAGAGGAACAATTGTTTAATGCTTTGTTTTTCTCCTTTTTGGCCGCCATAACCTTTCCACATGCGGTAGTAATTACAAACATGTTTGGCACAAAACAGACTAAAAAATAGAAACGCATAAAAAAACCGTTCACCAACGGTGAACGGTTTTCTAAATCAACAATAAAGACGGACAACAGTCCGTCTCTACGGGGAATTATTATTTTACATCTTCGAATTCAACGTCTTCAACATTGTCTCCTTGAGCAGCATCCCCATGAGGTTGCGCTTCACCTTGACCTTATTCTCTTTGAGCATACATCGCTTCAGTTGCTTTTTTCCAAGCAGCGTTGATGTTATCAAGAGCCATTTGAATTGCAGGAATGTCTAGAGATTGAGCCATTCTCAATTCAATCAATGCATATGCTACAGCGACTTTATTTTCATCAGATAATTTAGACCCTAATTCTTTCAACTGAGTTTCAGTTTTGAAAATCATTCCGTCAGCTTCGTTCAATTTTTCTGTTCTTTCTCTTAAAAGTTTGTCAGAATCAGCATTAGCTTCTGCCTCTTTTTTCATTCTTACGATTTCTTCAGCTGCTAAACCCGACTCATTGCTGAAACGAATCAGGCTAAATTTTAAAACTAAACTTATTATTTTTTCTTAGATGGTCCGGCAGAAGCGAATACAAACTTTTTATCTGCAGGAACGTAAATCATTTTATTTTCCTTTCCTTTATTTTTCAATACCACATCTCCTGCTTTATTTACAATACATTCAAAACCTTCATTTCGAATTCGGTCTATTGTTTCAGAAACCGTTTGCTTATCATCCAAAAAATGTATTTCAGTTATTTTTGTAGTTGTTTGTTCATTCGTCAGCACTTTTGTTTTAGAAACTATGTCACAAATTACAGAAATGGTAGTCACTGCAGCCTCTGTTTTTAATTTGCTTTGCGCAGTCTTTTTTTCCTGCCAAGTTATTTTATGCAAAGGAGTTCCTTTGGTCGTAAAGGGTTCAATTTTACATTCTAATGGCAACTTATCTACCTCAAAACTTTTCAATAAAATCGTGTCTTTTTTGGCTCCTTTATTCGTGATAAACAAATAAAATTTATTCTTAATCATTTCCGCAGAAACATTCTCTGATTTTGCAAGAATGGATGAAGCTGTTGATTTTTTGGCTTTATTGGTCTGACTGAAAAGAGCCGTACAACAAAATGCCATAACAAGAAGTAAAATTGTTTTTTTCATAATTGCTTTCGATTTCAAAGGGGTTGAAAAGTACAATAATATTTGATACAAAATAGGCGCATCCCTATTTAAACAAAAATAAATTCCACAAAAAAAACCGTTCACCAATGGCGAACGGTTTTCTAAATCAATCGTAAAAATGCACCGCAGTGCATCTCTACAGATAATTATTTTACTTCTTCGAATTCAACGTCTTCAACATTGTCTCCTTGAGCAGCATCCCCTTGAGGTTGTGCTTCACCTTGACCTTGTTCTCCTTGAGCGTACATTGCTTCGGTAGCTGTTTTCCAAGCTGCGTTGATGTTGTCAAGAGCCGTTTGAATTGCAGGAACATCTTGAGATTGGTGAGCCATTCTCAATTCAGTTAATGCGTATTCTACAGCAACTTTATGATCATCAGCTAATTTAGCTCCAAGTTCTTTCAATTGAGTTTCAGTTTGGAAAATCATTGAGTCAGCCTCATTAATTTTCTCCGCTTTAGCTCTTAAAACTTTGTCAGACTCAGCGTTAGCTTCAGCATCTTGTTTCATTCTTTCGATTTCTTCAGAAGTTAATCCAGAAGAAGCTTCGATACGGATATCGTGAGATTTTCCAGTTCCTTTGTCAGTTGCAGAAACTTTGATGATACCATTAGCATCAATATCAAAAGTTACTTCAATTTGAGGAACTCCTCTTGGTGCTGGTGGAATACCATCTAAGTTGAAACGACCAATAGTTTTGTTATCAGCAGCCATTGCTCTAGCTCCTTGAAGAACGTGTAGTTCAACAGTTGGTTGAGAATCAGCAGCAGTTGAGAAAACTTGAGATTTTTTAGTTGGAATAGTTGTGTTAGACTCAATTAAAGTAGTCATAACTCCACCCATAGTTTCGATCCCTAAAGATAAAGGTGTAACGTCTAATAACAATACATCTTTTACATCTCCAGAAAGAACTCCACCTTGAATAGCTGCTCCAATAGCAACAACCTCATCAGGGTTAACTCCTTTAGACGCTTTTTTACCAAAGAATTTTTCTACTTCATCAGCAATTCTTGGCATACGAGTAGAACCTCCCACAAGGATAACTTCGTCAATATCAGAAACAGATAAACCTGCATCTTTCAAGGCTCTAGCAACTGGTGCCATAGAACGTTTAACTAAAGAATCAGTTAATTTTTCAAATTGAGCTCTAGATAATTTTTTCACTAAGTGTTTTGGTCCTGAAGCAGTAGCCGTAACGTATGGCAAGTTGATTTCAGTTTCTGCAGAAGAAGACAATTCAATTTTTGCTTTCTCAGCAGCTTCTTTCAAACGTTGCAATGACATTGGATCAAGACGTAAGTCAATACCTTCTTCAGCTAAGAAATCAGCAGCTAACCAGTCAATAATTTCGTGGTCAAAATCATCTCCACCTAAGTGAGTATCTCCATTAGTTGACAATACTTCAAAAACTCCGTCTCCTAATTCAAGAACAGAAATATCAAATGTACCTCCACCTAAATCGTAAACAGCAATTTTTTGATCAGTTCCTTTTTTATCCAATCCGTAAGCTAGTGCAGCAGCAGTAGGCTCATTGATGATACGCATAACTTTAAGACCTGCAATTTCACCAGCTTCTTTAGTCGCTTGACGTTGTGCATCATTAAAGTAAGCAGGAACTGTAATAACTGCTTCAGTAACTGTTTGACCTAAATAGTCTTCAGCAGTTTTTTTCATTTTTTGAAGTGTCATTGCTGACAATTCTTGAGCAGAGTATAAACGACCATCAATATCCACACGTGGTGTATTGTTGTCCCCTTTTACAATTTTGTATGAAACTCTTTTTGCTTCAGCCGAAACTTCACCAAAACCTTGTCCCATAAAACGTTTGATAGAAGCAATAGTCTTAGTTGGATTAGTTACCGCTTGTCTTTTCGCAGGATCTCCTACTTTAATTTCGCCACCTTCAACAAAAGCGATGATAGATGGTGTTGTTCTTTTTCCTTCTGCATTAGGAATAACAACTGCTTCATTACCTTCCATTACAGAAACACAAGAGTTGGTCGTACCTAAATCAATTCCGATTATTTTACCCATTTTTAATATATTTAATTTTATTGTATACTTGTTTTAATGACTCGAAGTGCATAAGTCAATCTTTGTGCCAATACAAAACCCACTAATAAAATGTCAGTTTATATTAAAATTGGCGGAAAAAAATCTGACAAGATGACATTTCAGTAGGTTTGTCATTCTGGCGGAAGTCGGAATCTGGAGCTCTCTCCCGCTCTCCGCTGTATCTTTATGTTCTTAAAGAAAGAACATAAAGGATGCCGCTGCTATCGGGGCTAGATAATCTGATTCCTAAGTTTATTTATTTCTATTCGATTACTTTACCAATTTCAATACCAGTAATTCGTAATAAATGAACTACATTAGCAGAACTATAAAATGCTATTTGTAGCGCTAAGCAACCTGATTTTGGGTGGATAAGCGCTAGTTTGTAGCGGGTATATGCTAGTTGGCGTTAATAAACAAAAAAAATGACGGAAAAAGAACGATTATCTGAATTAAGGGAAAAAACAGTGCTCACAGATACTGAAATGAATGAGTTAATGCAACTAGGTCCCATCGGGGAATTTAAAAGTGGTCCAAATTTATTTACACTTGGGATTAAAAACATAGATATTTTCATTGAGAACCTAAATGAAGGTGCAATTATTTCTCAGCAAGCATTCGAACAAGGCTTTTATATTGAAACTATTTCACTTAGATTACAACATATTGAACTCTATTTGCGAATGTATGTGGTCATTAAAAATAAAAAAGGAAAAGTTATAGACGCTGAGACAGACAAAAGAATGTTTGGAAATTATATAAACGAATGCGAAATACTAGGCTTCGATAAAAATTTAATTGCGGAAATAAAGTATTTTAATGATTATAGAATTAAAGCAATTCACAAATATTTACTTGGAGAAATTCGACATATTGACTTAAAAGAAGTTTGTTTACAAACCAAAGGTCTAGATGCCAAAATCAGAGAATATGTTTTTAAAGAATTCGCTTAGAAATATTTACTACCGCTAACACACGCTACAAGCAAATACGGAAAAATCAATATCATAAAAACTATTCTAACAATATTTTCAATCTATAAAATGATTAAAGACAGAAATACTAATTTTAGAGAACATTCAATTTTCCTTTCAGAAATTGCCCAAAATATTTTAGACGGAAATGATAGATTTCTTTCAATACCAGGTGTACGAGAAATAATCGCACTTTACTTATTAATTCCTTACGCAACTAACGACCAACTTGATGCAGGAATGTTTTCAAAAATACCAAAGCTTGATCTGTCAGAAGAATTTATAAGTGGTGTTACTGTGAAAAATTTAAGAGATACAATTTGTCACTCTTTCGTGACTGTTGAAGAAAGCAGTAAAGAAAGATTGGGACGTATAATTGTAGATGATCGAGCTCAAATGACGAGAAAAACACATAATGAACAAGAAAGTAAAACCCTAGGTACCATTTTAGAAATACCACAAACACATAAAAAACTAAAAGAATTGCATTCCAAAATAATAAATTCGATAAAATAAAGCCAGCTGCTAACACACGCTACAAGCAATTTGGGCATTTAGCTTAATAGAAAAATGGTTTTGTATTTGGAATAATTTGGCAAACTCGACTTAAAGAAATTATTAAAAACGTGCGCTAACTTATGAAAATCTTAACTTGGAATTTAGAAAGACTGATAAAAAATAAAAATCAAGTAATCTTAGACAAACTCTCAGAACTTGATGCTGACATTTTGATCTTAACAGAAACAAATTCTATTATCAATCCTGGTAAAGATTATTCATATATTGCTACAGAAAGCTTGACAAAAGGCCACGATGGAATTCCATATAAAAGTGGAGAAAACAGAACAACAATCTGGACGAAGTATAAAATTGAAAAACAACTCAAAACCTTTGATAACTTTACTAGTGTTTGCGCAGAAATTCAAACAGCTTTAGGTGTATTAACTATTTACGGAACAATAATTGGCGTTTTTGGTGGAAAAGATGAACGCTTTAAAACCGATTTGGAATCTCAACGTTTAGACTTTGAAAATCTTTCGGGTACTATTTGTATTGCGGGAGACTTCAATGTTTATATGACTGGTTATGCATATCCGAGTCATGAAGCTCGAGAAAAACTTAATCAAATTTTTGACAATCTAAATTTACAATGTTTAACCATTGAAATTGCTGATAATGTTGATCATATTGTTTTGAGTAATGATTTCATAAAAGATAAAAAAATAAATATTGAAACTTGGAATTTGGACAAAAAACTAAGCGATCATATTGGAATTTGCATACATTTATCGGAATAAAAAACCTCTTGCGCTGATTTGCAATCCGTGCCCGCTAACACACAGAACAATAATCAGAATACAAATTAAAATGGAAGATTCACACATACTTGCCAGCAGCATTACTTTTTTGGAAACCTTGGCAACAAATAACAATCGAGAATGGTTTGCTGAAAATAAGGAGACTTATATTTCGGCACAAAGTAATATTATTGCCTTTATTGACCAACTCATACTGCTAATGAATACCTATGATGCCATTGAAAATGAATCTGGAAAAAAAAGCCTCTATCGTATTTATAATGATGTCCGGTTCAGTAAAGATAAATCCCCTTACAAACCTCGATTTGCATTCAGTTTACAACGAGCTACTAAATTAAAAAGAGGAGGCTATTATATGAACATAGAACCCGGTAATAATTATTTGGCTTGTGGTTTTTTCTCCCCTAATCCAGAAGACCTAAAAAGAATACGAAAGGATATTGAGCTGAACTTTAAAGATTGGCGCAAAATTATAGATTCAAAACCTATCAAAGATAACTTTGTAGAGCTGACAGGCAGCACCGTTCCCACTTTTCCAAAAGGCTTCCCTAAAGACCATGAAGCCATAGATCTAATTCGCCATAAACAATTTATTTTGAGACATAATTTTACAGATCAAGAAGTCATTGATCCGAAATTTGTTTACAAGGTGAACGAAATTTTCAAATCGGTACGACCCTTTTTTGACCATTTGAGTGTTGCTCTTACAACTGATTTGAATGGTGAAATTAAAGTTTAAAATAGCAAGTTGCAAACAAAATCAAAGTCAGAGCGGTCAATTTTATTTTTCCATATTGCGTACATTTACACGCTGTAGCCACAAACTAAATAAAAAATAAAACTAAAAAATATGTTTACCCTAGCACAAATCAAACAAGCGTATGATAAAGTACATACAGAAATTGATTTTAAAAATTACATCCAGGAATTAATTGAATTAGGTATAAAAGAATATGACACTCATGTTACAGACGGTCGTGTCGTTTATTATGGAGATACTAATCATGAAGTAAGCACCGATGCAAAATACGATCAATTATTGATCGCTGGCACTGCAAATAAGGAACGCTTCATTGAATATCTGGTTACTCATGAAAGCGGTCAAACCGACTATTATACTTTTTGCCAACAAGCTGCGCAATGTGGTATTGCCAAGTCGCATATTGATATCATCGAGATGACATGCACTTATCTTACCTCTGCAGGGGATCCCGTTGTGATAGAAAAAATTCCGGTTTAATTTTTTGAGTTGTCTAATTTTCAATTACTAGTCATACAACTATAACTGAAATATAGTACTACCCCATTCAATTATTAAAATAAATACTACGGCAGCAATCAGTTAAACTTAATCATAAAAAAAACGGGAATAAATCCCGTTTTTTTATGCTAAGTTTTTACTGTCTTTTAAAACTTAAAGTTTAGTCCTGCTGAAAAAGTGGTTCCATTAAACCCAAATTGATTTACTTCCCAAGGATATTTAAAACGACCTCCCAAGTCAGTAACCACATCCCCTTTAGTGTCTATTTTGTCTGGATAAACATTGAATAAATTGTTTACCATCACATTAGCAGATATTGTATTTGTGAATTTATAAGCAATTCCTAAATCCGTAATAACTTTTCCTGCAAAAGTTTGATCTTTTGAGATGTCTGTAGCGTGTTGCCAAGTAACTTCACCAAAATAAGTGTTATTAAAAATAAGACTTGCTTTCTTCAAATCATAATTGGTTCCTAACAATACCTTTGTATTAGGTCTTGCACTTAGAATTCTACCTTGCTCTTTACGGTTGAAAATATCATATCCGTTAGCCTTCAAAATAGCTGGTGTTGCAATTTGTCCATCAATTTTAGTAGAAGCAATATTTGATGCCAAGCTAAATCCTAATTTACCGTTCCCAATTGCAAGGTTTTTATAATTCAAAACAACATCAACACCTTTAGTTATAGTATTCACTGCGTTGATAAAAAACTTCATGCTTGTTATATCATTAGCAATTAACACCGCTTCGACTGGGTTAGTTGTTGAATTATCACCGTCAAATCCAACTTCTCCTGAAAACAAAACACGGTCTTTCACTTTTATATGGTAGAAATCAACTGAAGCAGAAAAATTAGCACCTGATCTAAAAGTAATCCCTGTTGATGCATTTTGTGATTGCTCAGCATGTAATTTAGGAACTCCTAATCCAATCACTGCTGGATCCACATTGTTAAAAGTCCCTTGATTAGAAACCGTTCCTCCTGATACAAGGGTTTGAATATTACTCAAATAAATCTGATGTAATGCCGGTGCTCTAAATCCTGTACTGAAAGACCCTCTTACAACAATATCATTATTTAATTTGTAACGAGAATTCACTTTCCAAGAAAAATTATCACCAAAATCAGAATAGTTCTCGTATCGTAAAGATCCTCCAATCAAGAAAGCCTCAGAAACATCATAGTCTAATGTAGTATAAACCCCAACGTTGCTGCGGTCTTTTTTCAATGCATTTGCCGGTTGTAACCCAGGAAAAGACTGCGCACCTCCACCAACGTATGACTCCTCTTGGCCTGCTCTAGCTTCAAATTGTTCTCTTCTTAATTCTGTTCCAAAACCAAAAGTAACTTTATCAAATGTTCTGCTAAAATCAGCATTACCCACCAACTGACTAAAAGTATATCCACCAGTATTAAATTCAGTAGGACTATTAGCACCCAAAGATACATTCAAGGAATTCCCTACTGTGTAATCTACTTTATTAGAACCCGCTGTTAAACTGAAATCTGAATTAAAACCAAACAAAGTTGATTTTATCCCAATAGACCCCAGGTTATCAAATACATCCGTGTTGAAGGTAGGTTGGAATCCATTATAAGTCGTACCTGCATCGTGTAATAAATTGTTAGGGTCTGAAACCCAGTAAGGAGTTCTATACAAAGCAAAACTCGTTCCTTTTCTAACATTTACATCTCCAAAAGCGTAAATCGTTGTGATGTCAGAAAGAGGATATTCAGCATTAACCACCAAAGCTCCCATTTTAGAATCTGGCTGTCCAATAGTCATTCCCAAGTCAGGATTTCTACTTAACCAATCTCCCCATTGTGCATCATTTGCAGCTACTCCAAACAAATCATCTTTTCCTGGTTTCCCTGCTCTGTTCGTTTTCTTTTGATCCAAATAAGAAAGATTGAAATTCACAAAACCTTTGTCTGCAATTTTAAATCCTGAATTAAGATCAGCTCCAAAATTGAAACCGTCCCCTTGCGAAGTTATTCCTGAAGTAAGACTCACTTCGGTAAAGTTAGTTTGCTTTTTAAGTATAATATTCACTACTCCGGCAATAGCATCAGAGCCATACTGAGAAGATGCTCCATCGCGCAAAACCTCAACTCTTTCGATTGCTGAAAAAGGAATACTTTTCATATCAGTTCCTACCTCACCTTTTCCAGGAGTATCATTGATATACACTAATGCACTTTGATTTTTTCTTTTCCCGTTAACCAAAACCAACGTACGACTGGGTCCTAATCCACGCAAATCTGCTGGGTCAAAGTGAGCCGTAGCATCAGAGATAGCCTGACTGCTGGAATTGAATGAAGGAATTTTATAGGCTAACATTTTATCAAACGTAACTTGCCCGCTGGATTTAAGATCTTCCGCATAAAGTTTATCGATTGGCACAGCAGAGTTTAAAACACTGCGTACTTTTGATCTATTTCCAGTAACAACTACTTCATCTAAACTGTTATTAGGATTAAGTTTAAAAACAATGGCAACATCAGCATTGGTTACTTCAATATTTTGATTTTGGTAACCCACATATTTTGCAATTAAAGTAACTGGCAAACTCTTTACCTTAATTTCAAAATTACCATTACCGTCAGTGGTTACTCCTTGTGATGTCACTTTGTCTATTACATTAGAATATGGTAGCGCTTGCCCATTCTCGTCCGTCACAATCCCTTTAATTGTTTGTGCATTTACAGCTGCAGTACCTATTAAGATAAATAATGCGGCTAAAATAAATTGGTTAAATCTCATAATTTTTTTTTTGTTTTTTTAATATAGTCTAGAAAGTAAATTTACTTTTTTTTCTTAAAAAAATCTTAAAAATCAAGATTAATCTAAAGTTTCATTTATGAAACGCCAGAAATTTCAAATAAATGGCCCTAAGTGATTGTTCTTAAAAAAGTTAACTGTTATTTTTTTCTAATAAAGAATCACAACTATCAATTATTAGCTCCCTAAATAGCTTTAAGCTGATCTCCTGTGCCATACTATTAAGACTATTAAATTAAATACTGCCAAATAATTAACGTACTTGCTCTATTATTACAGAAAATTTTTATAGAAAGCGATTACTTGTGCAAACTATTTTTCGCAGACTTTCTTAAAAATTGTTCAAAAAAAGACTTAGTTTTAAATATTAAAAACTAACGCAATAAAAATATGGCGAACTTTACAGTTGCTCTTCTAAGTTATACATATATTTGGGTCTATGTCCGCTACTGTGCAACAAATATATACAAGTTAATGGTCATTGCAGAGCGACACCCAAACCGACAAATAGATTGAACGATGAAAAAATATTTCTCACAAATGCGAGTTTTTACTTTTCTGACAATATTACTTTTTGGCACTGCCTGCAACGGACCCGTTAAAAAAGACTTGCCAAAAGGAGAGATAAGTGAATCGCTATCTGTTGCACATCCCAAACTTATAAAAACCATAGGCTCGCCTAAATATGGCAATGTACAATCTGCGCTGCAGGACAAAGCCGGTAACCTTTGGTTTGGCACCACAGAAAATGGTCTTTATAAATATGACGGAAAATCCTTTACCCAATTTTTAGTAAGCGATGGGCTCAACAGTAATAATATTAATGCCATTTTAGAAGATAAAGATGGTAAAATTTGGATAGGTACTCCAGCGGGAGTTTGTCTTTACGATGGTAAAACATTTGCTAAAATCCAGATCCCTCTACGAAAAAACCTGCCTCCCAACAAGTTTAGAAAAACGCAGGAGGTATTCAGTATCATGCAGGACAAAAGCGGAAAACTATGGTTCGCAACAATCAATGGCGTTTACATCTACGATGGCAAATCCTTTACTCCGTTTATAATTAATGAGGGCGGAGTTGGCTATATGAGCAGTAACAATAACGTGGAATATATTTTAGAGGATAAAGCTGGTAACATTTGGTTTGGTGGAAGGGGTAATAAGGGTGTGTTTCGTTACGATGGAAAATCTATAACCAATCTTAAACCAAATGGTGATAATTGGGCTTGGCCCGCATTGCAAGACAAGAACGGAAATATTTGGTTCAGCAATTGGAGCGGTGCTTACCGTTATGATGGAAAATCATTTACGAGTTTCACAAAAAGTGATGGCTTGCTAAGTGATTCGGTTATGCGAATTATAGAAGATAAAAACGGAAATATTTGGTTTGGTGGCGCTGGCGGTATTTGCCGTTTCGATGGAAAAGCTTTCACTTGTTTTACAACAAAAGATGGATTAATCAATAACGGTGTTTGGGCAATTTTGGAAGATAAAACAGGAAATATTTGGGTGGGTACGAGAGAAACAGGTCTCTCCCTTTACGATGGAAAAACATTTATTAATTATTCGGAATATAAACACTAGCCTGTAACGGACTATTAAACAAAATTTGCAACAACAGACAAAAAGAACAAAAAAACATCAATCACTTAAACCAACAATCATCATGAAACAACGTTCCAAGCATTTTGCATTAAAAACAATCCTAATTGGTCTATTCATCCAGCTAATTACAATATCAGTTTCCTTTGGCCAAACCAAAGCAGAACAAATCGATAAGTTGATGAATCTATATTCGGACTACGGGCAATTTAACGGCTCCATTCTTGTCGCTGACGCAGGTAAAGTCATTTATAAAAAGGGATTTGGAATGGCAAACATGGAATGGAATATTCCGAACCAGCCGGATACCAAACACCGTTTGGGTTCTGTTACCAAACAATTTACCGCCATGCTAATACTTCAATTAGTTGAGCAGGGAAAATTAAAGTTGGATGTTCCTATTACAACCTATCTTCCTGATTATCCTAAACCATTGGGCGATAAAATTACTATTCATCATTTACTGACGCACACCGCTGGAATTCCTAATTATACTTCGTTTCCTAATTTCGTGAAAGATTTAAGTATCAATCCGTACAGCCCAGAAACTTTTGTGAAAAAATTCGCTGACCTACCGCTGGAGTTTACGCCGGGAGAAAAATTTGCATACAGCAATTCCGGTTATTTTTTATTGGGTTATATTATAGAGAAAGTTTCCGGTAAAACTTACGAGCAGTTTTTGCAAGACAATATTCTTACACCACTCAAAATGAATAATACAGGATTCGACCATCATGAGACAATTTTGAAAAACAGAGCTTCCGGTTATGAGAAAAACGGTAAAAACTACAGCAATGCCAGTTACCTTGATTTGTCTATCCCCTACGCTGCCGGTTCTTTGTATTCCAATGTAGATGATTTGTATTTATGGGATCAAGCACTTTACACCGAACAGTTACTTTCGACAAAAAATAAAGAGCTGTTATTTAATTCCTATATTCCTGCAGGACCAGGACAATATGGTTATGGATGGTTTATCAATAAGGCTTTCAATGGAGAAAAAAATGAGAGTATCATAGTTACTGAGCATGGCGGTGGAATAAATGGATTCAACACCTTGCTCTCCCGTATTCCGTCTGACAAAAATCTAGTGGTTTTGTTAAATAATACAGGCGGTACAAACTTAAACGAGATGAGTAAAGCAATTCGAAACATCTTATACAATAAACCGTACAGTTTGCCTAAAAAATCATTGGCTGTTGCTTTCGTAGACGTTATTCTGGAAAAAGGAATTGCTTCCGGATTAACTTATTTTAATGAAAATAAAAATTCAAATACCTATGCTATCAACGAAAATGAAATGAATACCGCAGGATATCAATTGTTACAAACCGGAAAAGTAAAAGAAGCAATAGAAGTTTTTAAACTAAATGTAGAAGCGTTTCCAAAATCAGGAAATGCCTACGATAGTTTGGGAGAAGCCTATTTGAAAAACGGAGATAAAAAACTGGCGATCATCAACTATAAAAAATCAGTGGAACTGGATCCAAATAATGTAAACGGGAAAAAAGTATTGGAAGAAATTTCAAAGTCTTAGATTAGTAGACCTGTTTAAAAAAAACCGCACGGATCATGTTTGATTTCAAAAACATGACCGTGCGGATAATAATAAAAATCACGCTCTTAAATTCACCGCCTTAGTAGATTTTCCTACCGTCAAATAAACATGCGTATTGGGATACAGGAATTCAATTTTAGTATTTTGCTTGTTTATCCGCATTGTTACTTGACCTTTCTCATTTTCTAAAGTATAGAACGTATAATTCCTATTGGGAGCAAAAATACCGGAGTCTACAATTTTATATTTCATCTTTGTAGCCGTAAGAAAGAAAACCACAGTACGCTTTTGAGTATCAAGGAATACAAATGAATACTCATTTCCTGATACATTGCATTCGCCTTGTTTAAAAGGCTCTTCATCTATGCAATACCGTTGCACATTAAACACTTGTTCCTGAGAATAAATACCACCCGATAGCAATAACAGTACAATCATTTTTTTCATACATGGTTATTTTCTATTATCCGGAATTGGACAATTCTTTTCTTATACAAAAGACACGCCACATTTTTTTTTGAAGAAAAAGAAACTACAAAATCCCCAATTACTTTTGGTAGCGTATCCTTAAAAAAGGATTAAAAAGGTTCGTGAGTTCCTTTTCATTCCACATATTATTCGTAGTTTTGACCGTAACAATGCGTACTAAATTTCTGGTAAAGCAATCCAAAAGAATAGCGCAAACAACTTTAAAAATAATTACAATGACTTCATTTAGCAAAGAATTATCCTTTCGTTGGTCTGATCTTGACCCTAATTTTCATGTTCGACACAGCGCTTATTATGACTTTGGTGCACAACATCGTATCGAAATACTGGAAAGTCTTGGTTTAACCATGAAGGTGATGCAAGCGCAAGGCTTTGGCCCTATTCTGTTTAGGGAAGAATGTGTGTTTAGAAAGGAAATAAAACTTTCGGATAAAATTTCCATGTACACCAAAACTTCAAAAGTAAATGCGGACGCATCCCGCTGGTCTATTGTACATGAATTCATGAATGAAGACAATAAACTATGCGCAACCATAACAGTTGATGGCGCATGGATGGATCTTAAACTTCGAAAACTAGCATCTCCTACTCCCGCAATTGCGATGGAAGCCTTGAGTATTTTTCCTAAAAGCGAGAGCTTCGTGACTACATAAAAAAAATCGGGAAATTAGAATCATTTTCGCATTTTAAATCAAACGAGAATCAAAAGCGTAACGTTACTAGCACTCAAAAATCATGAAAAACAGAGAATACTCCGCCATTTACAGAATAATGCATTGGTCAATCGCCATTTGCATGACTTTATTGCTTGTCACGATTTTTCTACGTTTGACGTGGATGAATAAAAATAATGTTGCGCTAATTATTCAAGATTATTTAGCGACTACAGATCAAAAGTTGACGCAAGACCAACTCATTACGCTTGCTAAAAAAATAAGAAAACCCATGTGGGACTGGCATATTTATATTGGTTATGCTTTAGTAGGTTTGTATAGTATTCGGATGGCGCTACCATTTTTTGGACAAATGAAATTCTCTAATCCGTTCCACAAAGATTTGGGTATTAAAGAAAAATTTCAATATTGGACATATCTCATTTTTTATGTTTGTGTCGCTATTTCGCTGATTACCGGTTTAATTATTGTTTTAGGTCCAAAAAATCTAAAGGAATCCATGGAAGAAATACACGTACTTTCTATTTACTATCTATTGGCGTTTATTGTGATTCACTTATCAGGCGTTTTCTATTCTGAATTAACAACGCAGCAAGGATTAATTTCCAGAATCGTAAGCGGTCCAACAAAGACCGAAGAAAATTAGAAATAAAAAGCACTCATTTTTTTGCAAATTATCCGGTTTTCAAGAAACAAAAACAATATTTTGGATAAACTTCGGAATCCAAAAATTTAATGCAATATCCATCTATGAAAATATATGTCAAAAATATGGCTTGCGAAAGTTGTAAAATCTTTGTTAAAGAGGCTTTAGAAGAGCTCGACATCACAGCGATAAAAATAGAACTTGGTGAAATTGAAGTGAAAGAAGAACTCACCACGGGTGAAAAAAAGAAATTAAACAGTAAAATTAAAAAAGCAGGATTAGAATTATTAGAAAAAAAACAAGGTATTCTGATTGAAAAAATCAGAAGCGTAATAATTGATTACGTCTATAATTCTGATGAAAAACCAGTCATCAAATTCTCTGTTTTGCTAAGCGAAAAATTAAATCACAGTTACACCTACTTAGCCAATTTTTTCTCCGAAATAGAAGCCAGTACAATTGAACAATATGTGATTTCACTCAAAGTAGAACGTATAAAAGAACTCATCATTTTGGAAGAACATACGCTTTCAGCCATAGCTTTCAAACTGCATTACAGCAGTGTTTCCCATTTGTCAAATCAGTTTAAAAAAGCAACCGGATTGACACCCACTCATTTTAAAAATTTAAAAGAAAAAAGAAGAATAACCATTCAAAATATTTAATAAAAAGAACTTCCTTTTTATAAAACCAAATGCCTTTCGATAGTTGTATTGCCTTTAACAAAAAAGATTCAGAAAGATGAATCAAAATTCCGAAATAAAAGAGCTTGCCAAACTATTCCTTAAGTTGGGACTTACCGCTTTTGGTGGTCCGGTGGCACATATTGCGATGATGCAGGAAGAGGTAGTCCAAAAGCGAAAATGGCTTTCAGAACAACATTTTTTAGATCTCATAGGTGCCACAAATTTAATTCCGGGACCCAACAGCACTGAAATGGCAATCCATATTGGCAATGAACGAGCTGGTTGGAAAGGTCTGATTGCAGCTGGACTCTGTTTTATTCTGCCAGCAGTTTTCATCACCGGTTTTTTTGCTTGGGGCTATAAACAATATGGACAGTTACCGGAAATTCAACCCTTTATTTATGGCATAAAGCCCGCGATTATTGCCGTGATTCTGGCTGCCATTTATCCATTGGCCAAGAAATCCCTGAAATCAATACCATTAGCCGGAATCGGAATTGCTGTATTAATCTTGTCCTTACTCGACTTCCATGAAATCTATTTGATGTTTGGAGCAGGATTATTTGCCTTGTTCTGGTATTTCATCCGAGACCAAAAAGTGAAAAACACTTCTATTTTTCTGCCCATAACGCTGATGCAAGTTTCCACCACAACAGTTTTGACTGCCACCAACATGAATTTATTTTGGATTTTCTTGAAAATTGGCGCAATCCTTTATGGCAGCGGTTATGTGCTTTTTGCGTTTCTCGATGCTGAACTCGTGGCTACCGGACTGCTGACAAGACAACAATTAATCGATGCAATTGCAGTAGGACAATTTACACCAGGTCCAGTTTTTTCATCAGTAACTTTTATTGGATATCAAATCAAAGGTTTCTCCGGCGCAGTAGTTTCTACAATTGCAATTTTTCTGCCTTCCTTTATTTTTGTTGCGCTTCTGAATCCATTGGTAAAAAAAATGAGAGGTTCAAAACCCTTTTCAGTATTTCTCGATGCGGTAAATATAGCTTCTGTGGCCATCATAATTTCGATATGTTATGCCATGGCAAAAGACACCGTTACGGATTTGCGTACGATTCTAATTGCAATAATAAGCCTCGCCATTACTTTTGGTTTCAAAAAAATAAATAGCGCATTTATCGTTTTGGGCAGTTCCATTTTGGGTTACATATTGACCCTTCTTTAAACAATAAAAAGTAATTCGCTTCCCAAGTAATTACCCCATAAAGTTGTCTTTTTTTTTATACTTTTATAGATGAATAAATAAAACTACCAAACCAAAAAATCAAGAATGAAATTAACCAAATTATTTTTTGCACTGTTGATCATTTTTAGCACAACCAGTTTTAAATGGGCTCCAAAAGATTCAATTGCTGTATCGAGTATGCTAAAATCAAGAGAATTTTACCAAATTAAAACCTATATTTTTAAAAACGAACAGCAAGAACAAACCACTGATGCATATCTAAAAGAAGCATATTTACCTGGATTGAAAAAACTGGGAATCGAAAATATTGGTGTTTTCAAGCCAAAACCAAATACTACGGACACCTTAAAAAAAGTTATTGTAGTAATTCCGTTTTCATCCATGAAGCAATTCCTCGAATTAGAAGATAAACTGGCGAAAGACAAAACATATTTAATTGCTGGCGCCGATTATTTAAATGCTACCTACAAACAACCGCCATATTTGCGAATAGAATCTATTTTACTAAAAGCTTTTTCAGATCATCCTTTCTTGACGAAACCAGCACTGAACAGCGCTAGATCCAGTCGTGTTTATGAATTGAGAAGCTACGAATCAGCTACCGAAGCAATTTACCACAATAAAGTCGATATGTTTAATGCCGGTGGAGAAATAAAACTCTTTAAACGCCTTGCCTTTAATGCTGTTTTTTACGGCGAAGTTGTTTCAGGAGCCAAAATGCCGAATTTAATGTATATGACCACTTTTGCAGACCAGCAAAGTAGAGATGCGCACTGGAAATCCTTTGTAGATTCGCCAGAATGGAAAGGATTAATAGCTATGGAAAAGTATAAAAATAATATTTCGCACATCGATATTACTTTTTTATACCCAACAGATTATTCTGATTATTAGGTTTACAACAACTGATTTCGATCGTAAGCTACTAAAACTATAACCCTAAAAGTTGTAGTTTTTTTGTTTAAAGCAATACCCCAAATGCTAATTTGCAAAGAATAGAAGTCAAAACTTCACAAAGGTAGTATTGATAAATTTAAGTATCTTTAATACCAATTTAAGCTATGGAAACACTCAATACGATACTAAAACTTGCTGCAGGTGTGGGATTATTTCTTTTCGCCATGTATTTGGTAGAAGAATCGTTGAAAAATCTCTCCGGCCGAAGTTTCAAACTATTTCTGCAACGCATTACTAAAAACAATATTGGCGCCGTTGCGGGCGGAACTATAATTACGGGCATACTTCAAAGCAGTTCGATGGTTTCTTTAATGGTTTTGGCGTTTGTAGGTGCAGGTGTTTTTACGATGAAAAATGCAATGGCCATTATACTTGGTGCTAATTTAGGAACAACAATTGCCAGCTGGCTGGTGGCCACTTTAGGTTTTAAAACTGATATTGAAGTGATTGCTTATCCAGCCGTTTGTTTGGGTGGTTTTTTACTTATTTTGCTTGGTAGCCGGAAAAAATTCAAATACATTTCTTATTTTCTTTTGGGATTTGGCTTAATGTTCATCGGACTTTCCTTTATGAAAACCGCCATGGAGACTCAGGTACAACACTTTGATTTCTCGCAATATGCTTCGATGCCGCTAATCGTTTTTCTTATTATTGGTTTTTTGATTACGTTAATTGTGCAATCAAGTTCCGTAACCATGGCGCTCACATTAAGCGCCTTGAATGCAGGAGCAATAGGATTTCCTATGGCAGCCGCAATAGTATTGGGAGGAGAGACCGGAACTATCATTAAAATTCTTGTAAGTGCAATTGGAGGCAACGCATCAAAAAAACGCGTCGCCTTAGGCAATTTATTGTTCAATATTTTCATCACCGCCATTGCATTTATATTGCTAAAACCTATTCTTCAGTTGATTACTGACGTTATAAAAATCAAAGATCCGCTTATAGGCTTGGTTACATTTTCGAGTCTGATTAACTTACTGGCGATTGTACTTTTCCTGCCTGTTCTTGATATTTTTACTAAATTTTTAGAACGTTTTTTTAAAAATACCGATGGTAATTCTGCTGCTTTTATTGGCCACGCCTCTATTGCAGAACCCGTAACGGCAGTTGATTTATTCCGAAGAGAAACTAATTATTTCATTCACAACTCGATGCTTTTCAATCTGGAATTATTTAAAATTGATACGACTGCTCTAAAACAACAAAGCGATTACGTTGAAATCAATGAAAAAAATAATTATGAAACGAAATCCATCGAAGAAAAATATGAATTCCTGAAACAGTTGCAAGGGGAAATGCAGGCTTTCTATTTGAAATTAAGGACTAAATTAAACAGTGAACAAAACTCAGAACTCAACCAATTAATTTCGGCTGCACGAAGTTCAATGCATGCCGTAAAAAGCGTGAAAGATATTGGTGCAAACATTACCAATCTGAGTCGCTCTTCTAAAGATATTAAATACCAATTTTTCCTGCATCATAAAAACGAGACACAACAATTATATGTCAAATTAAATGCGTTTCTGACTAAAAAAGAACCCACAAATTTTGAAGAATTAAAAGTTCTTTTTGACACTATTCAAAAAAATTACACGACAGCACTTAACACATTCTATACAGAAGTTCAACTGACAACTATCGAAAGTATTGACATTACAACCGTTATCAATTTTAATAGAGAACTTTTTACTTCAAATAAAGCGATGCTAATGGCCGTTAAAGATGTTTTATTAGACGAAAAAAATGCTCAGAATTTTAATGAAATCCCCATCTACAAAACCTAAACTTTATAAAAAAATAAAAAAATTCCGAAAAATTTTACAACTTTATTTTTATATTATATAATGTATTTTACTTTCAATTTTCGACCTTTGCAGGTAATTCCTTTTAGGATTGAAATTGAATTCTGATTTAATTGATTATTTTTAGCTAAAAAACACATCATTTGAAAAAATACTTAAAGATAAGTTTAAAAGTTTTCCTATGGATAATAGGATCAATACTTCTGTTGTTCTTACTACTAGTTGTAGCCATTCAAATTCCATCAGTTCAAAATTATGCTAAAGTTAAAGCGGTCACATATTTGGAAGGAAAAATTAAAACTAAAGTTACCATTAAACGCATAGAAATTGGCCTTCCAAAAAAAGTGATTCTTGAAGGTGTTTATTTTGAAGATCAAAAAAAAGACACCCTTTTTGCAGGAGAAAAACTTTCCGTCGATATTAGTTTACTCCAATTGATGAATAACAAAGTCGAAATAAACTCTGTTCATTTAGAAGGAATTACGGCTCATTTAAATAGAGATTCAAAAGCTGTTTTTAATTTTGATTACATCATAGACGCTTTTGCATCGCCTGAAAAACAGAAAACAGATTCACCACCGATGCAATTTTCCGTAGAAAAAATCAAACTGGACCGAATCCGATTTAAATACAATGATTTTGTCACAAAAAACAATCTGTACGCCAATCTAAATCACTTTGAAACCAATATCAAAACTTTCGATTTAGACAAAATGAACTTTGAAATTCCGAAAGCAAAAATTAATGGATTAAAGTTCAGATTACAACAGGGTATCGTTCAAATTTCTAATGCAACCAAAGCCGCAGTTATAAAAAACGAGTCGGAATCCATCCTAAAATTAAAATTGGGTGAGATTGATTTGGCAAAAATTGATGTGGATTACCAAAGTGAAGAAACCAAACTAGAGACAAATTTCTATGTTAAAAAATTGCTTGCCAAAATAGATAAAATTGATCTCAACAATCAATTTGCCATTGTGGAAAGTTTTAACTTAACCGGTGTAGAAGGCGCTTTGACTTTTGGAAAATTAGATAAAATAACACCAAAAAAAGAATCTGCAAGCACCGAATCCAACAAGTGGGAGGTCAAGATAAAGACGACGGAGTTCAAGCGTGTTAATTTCCGTTACGACAATAATAATGTGGCTGCTACCCAACAAGGAATTGATTACAACCATTTAAATCTTACCAATTTAAATTTACAAGTAGATGTCCTTAATTACAATCCCGAAAACATATCCGGAGAGGTTAATTCCCTGAGCATAAAAGACAAAAGCGGTTTGAACATTCAATCCTTAACTACTGAGTTCTTTTATGGAAAGAAGAATGCCTTTTTTAAGAAATTATATTTAAAAACTCCACAAACGGAATTGAGGGATGAAATCAGAATTGGGTATCCATCAATTACTTCATTGGCAGCAAATCCCGGCGAACTAGGCCTTATCGCCTCTTTAAAGAAAAGTAAAATTGGAATTAAAGACATTTTACTTTTTGCCCCCACTTTGAACAAAACCAATCCTTTCATGAGCTATCCTAATGCAATATTGTTGCTAAATGGCTCCATCAAAGGAAAACTGAACAACATTATATTTCCGTCTATGGAGATTAGCGGCATTGGAGCGACAAAATTATCGGCAAGCGGCAGCATTGTAGGATTACCGGACATGACCAAAGCTTATTTTGATTTGAATATTAAAGACTTGCAAACTGGCGCAAAGGATTTTGTTGGTTTTTTACCAAAAGGGACGATTCCAAATACGATTCAGTTGCCTTCAAAATTAAACGCTAAAGGAACATTTAAAGGAACGATTGCTAATTTCAATACCAATTTGAATTTGGTCAGCAGTTTTGGAAGTGCAAAAATCAAAGCAACATTCGATCAACGCAGAAAAAATTATGATAAATACGATGCTCAAACGGAGTTTACTAATTTTGATTTAGGAAAATTTATCAAAAACGATTCGATTGGAAAAGTTACTTTAAAAGCCAATATAAAAGGAACTGGTTTTGATACAAAAACCGCAACGGCTTCGTTAAACGGAAGTATTTTAAAAGCATATTACAACAAATACACTTATAAAAATCTGAATGTAAAAGGAGCCATTCGAAATGGAAATTTTAATGCGACTGCTATTGCAAAAGATCCTAATTTGACTTTTGATTTAGTGAGCAGCGGTAGTTTTAAAGACAAATATCCTTCCGGAAAATTAAAACTGAATGTCGATATCGCCGATTTAGAAAAACTGAATCTGCATGCCGGTCCTTTAAAAATAAGAGGTGTTGTAGATGCTGATATTCAGTCAGCTAATTTAGATTATCTCAACGGAACCGTGAATGCACACAGCATAAATGTGGTCAATGCCAAGGAACAATTCGTAATTGATTCCATAAATGTTGTAGCAACGACCACTTCTGAAAAAAACACATTGGTAGTAAATTCTCCCTTTTTAGATGCTGAAATAAATGGAAAATATAAGTTATCAAAAATTGCAAGTGCATTATCTAATTCTATTGCGAAGTATTATGACAGTAACCCAAATTCGAAAAAAATAGCGCTTGAAAATCAGCAATTTGATTTTAAAGTTAGTGTAAAAGACAATCCTATTATATTGAAACTTATTCCTGAACTTAAAAGTCTGGAACCAATTAATATAACAGGGAAATATAATTCGGTAAACGATTCCATTGTTTTGAATGGTTCTATTCCAAAATTAGTTTACGGAGCCAACACAATTACAAATGCGACTTTGAAAGTTGACACTCAAGACAAAGCACTGCTATACAGCTTTGTAGTAGACGATATTCAAAACAACCAAATTCAATTACCACACACCAGCATTACTGGAAAAGTGGAGAAAAATCTGGTGGATTACATCTTGCAATTGAAAGATGCAAAAGATGTGGAGCGTTATTTAATTGCTGGTACATTAAAGGCTACTAATGGAAATAACGAAGTAAGCCTTGGTCCGGACAATTTATTGTTGAACTATGAATCTTGGAAAATTGCACAAGACAATCTGATTCGCTTTGGCGCAAAAGGAATTTATATCGATAATTTCGAATTGAGTAAAGATGGAAGTAACATCAAAATCCAGTCCGAAACGGATAATCAGAATGCTCCAATTGCAATTGATTTTAAGGATTTTGACATCAATACGATTACCAGTTTTGTGGAGAAGAAAGATTTACAGTTAAGTGGGAAAATAAATGGAAATGCAACTGTAAAAAACTTAACTAAGACACCGCTTTTCACTTCGGATTTGAACATTGAAAATTTCACTTTCAAAAAAGACACCGTTGGAAACATCAGCATCAACGTCAATAATGCGATTGCAAATCAATATGATGCTAAAGTTGCAATTACCGGGCAAGGAAATCAGGTGAATTTAGAAGGATTCTATAAAGCGAATGAAAGCCGTTTTGATATGAATTTGGACATTGACAAATTGAATTTGAAAAGTATCCAAGGCTTTACACTTGATAACATTACTGAAAGCACAGGATTTTTAACTGGAAATTTCAAGATTACCGGAAATACTACACAGCCAAAAGTAATTGGAGAATTACAATTCAATGAGATTGGATTCAAAGCCACACAACTTAATGCCAAATTTAAGTCTTTGAATGATAAAATCACCTTTACAGAAAATGCAATCCTTTTTGACACGTTCACCATAAAAGACGAGAAAGACAATGATTTAGTGATAAACGGAGCAATTAACAGTAGTAATTTCAGCAATTTTGGATTTGATTTATCGATTGATGCAGATAATTTTCAAGCAGTCAATTCTGAAGCGAAAGACAATGATTTGTATTATGGTCAACTGTTTCTGGATAACCATTTAAAAGTAAGTGGAACAATAGAAAATCCTATCGTAGAAGGAAATATCAAAATCAATAAAGACACTAAATTTACTGTTGTTTTACCACAATCAGATCCGTCCATAGCGGACAGAGAAGGAATTGTAGAGTTCATTGATCAGGATAATCCACAAATTCTAGGCACCGCTACACTTGATGAAATCAGTAGTGAAATGGAAATAAAAGGAATCAATGCCTCTGTAAATATTGAAATCGACAAAGAGGCTGAACTATCTTTAAACATTGATAAAGCAAGCGGAGATTTCTTAAAATTAAAAGGAGAAGCACAATTGAATGGAGGAATTGATCCTTCAGGAAAAACAACGCTGACCGGCAGATATGAATTGTCTGAAGGAAGTTATGAGATGAATTTTAATGGTATTAAAAGAAAATTCGATATCGAATCAGGAAGCTATATTTTGTGGACTGGAGAACCAACAAGCGCTGACATAAACATCACGGCAATTTATAAGACGGAAGCCGCTCCAATCGATTTAGTAAACGACCAATTAGGAACTGTTACTGCCGAAATAAGAAATACATACAAGCAAAGAATTCCGTTTGAAACCCGTCTGAAAATGACAGGAGAATTAATGAAACCCACAATTTCATTTGACATTGTTTTACCGGAGGGTAATAACAGTGTTTCAACAGAAATTATTAATACTACACAGGCTAAATTGACTCAATTGCGTCAACAACAGGATGAAATGAACAAGCAGGTTTTTGCCTTGTTGTTATTGAACCGTTTTGTTGGAGAAAACCCATTTGCCAGTGAAACCGGAGGAACAAACGTTTCATCATTAGCGCGAGAAAGTGCCAGTAAAATTCTATCACAACAGCTGAATAATCTGGCAGGAGATTTAATTGAAGGCGTTGAACTTAATTTTGATTTGAATACTTCTGACGATTATACAACCGGACAACGCGAGAATAAAACTGATTTGAATGTTGGAATTTCAAAGAAATTGCTGAATGACCGATTGAAAGTTACTGTTGGAAGTAGTTTTGGAATCGAAGGGCCACAGCAAACTAATCAGGATGCCAATAATATTGCAGGTGATGTTTCGCTGGATTATCAACTTTCTAAAGATGGAAGGTATAAAATTAGAGTATATCGTGTCAATAAATATCAAGTCGCGCTTCAGGGAGAAGTGGTTGAAACTGGAGTTGCATTCGTTATTACGATGAATTACAACAAGTTCAGGGAACTATACGCTAAAAGCGAAGCAAAAAAAGCAAAGCAAAAAGCAAAAAAAGAATTAAAAAATAAATCAGATGAATAAAACTCCTTTATTATACTTTCTTTTTTTAGGATTGTTTATTTCCTCGTGTAGCAATACCAGATATTTGCCGGAAGGAGAATTATTGTATACCGGCGCAAAAATAAAAGTGGAAGGAAAGCAAACCTCCAAGAAAGAAAACAAAGCGCTAAAAAACCAATTACAAGAAATTGTGAGACCCAAACCCAACTCTTCAATTCTTGGGTTAAAGCCAAAACTGTACATTTATAATTTGGCTGGGGCGCCAAAGAAGGAAAAAGGATGGCGTTACTGGTTGAGAACTAAAGTAGGCGAACCTCCCGTTTTGTATAGTCAAGTAGATTTATCATACAACAAAAGCGTTTTACAAAATTTCTCTGAAAACAATGGTTATTTCAATACCAAAACAACGGCGGATTCTACACGAAAAGGAAAAAAAGCAAGTGCTGAATATCTGGTAAATCCGGCAAAACAATACAAAATCAGAGAAGTTAAATTCCCTACGGATTCTTCAGTAATTTCAACTGCTGTGCGCAATACCAGACGCAGAAGTTTGTTAAAAAAAGAGGAAGGATACAGCCTTGAGGCAATCAAAGAAGAGAGGGTTCGTATTGATGCCCGATTAAAAGAAAAAGGGTTTTTCTATTTTAACCCCGATTATCTTAAAGTGCAGGTCGATAGTACCGTTGCGGATCATCAAGTGGATTTAATTGTAAAAGTTAAAGAGGAAACTCCAAGCCTGGCAGAGACACCGTATAAAATCAATAAAATTATTGTTTATCCTAATTATTCTATTGGGATTGACAGTGTAAAAAATAACTTGGATTCTATCCAAAAGTACAATGATTTAACGATTATAGACCCAGAGAATTTATTCAAACCACGTATTTTTGACCGCGCGCTGTATTTCAAAAAAGAAGATTTGTATAACAGAACTGATCATAACTTATCACTGAATCGATTGGTGAATTTAGGTACTTTTAAATTTGTAAAAAATCAATTTAAGATTTCAGATACAACAGGAAATTATCTTGATGCCTACTATTATTTGACGCCGTTACCAAAAAAATCAATCCGACTGGAATTATTAGCCAAAACCAATTCAGCTAATTATACCGGAACCGAGCTCAATTTAAACTGGAGCAACAGAAATGCTTTTAGAGGTGCTGAATTGCTTACGATATCAGCATTTGGAGGTGTTGAAGTACAAGTTTCCGGGCAAAATAATGGATTTAATGTCTATCGCTTCGGAACCGAGGCTAATTTAATTTGGCCAAGATTAGTGGCTCCTTTCAAACTTAATTCTCCAAGTGGTTTTGTACCAAAAACAAAAGCAACATTAGGATATGAGTTTCAAAATAGAACCAAGTTATACTCGTTGCAAACATTCAAAGGCTCTTTTGGATATTTATGGAAAGAAAGTGAACAGAAAGAACATTTATTAAATATCACTGAAATTACATATGCAAGTCCGCAAAATGTAACGCCGTTGTATCAAGAACAAATAAATGTAAACCCATCGTTAGACAAAGTAATTGAGAAACAATTAATTTTTGGTCCAACCTATTCCTACACGTACACTAATACATTGCAAAAGCGAAAGAAAAATACTTTTTACTACAAAGGAACCGTCGACTTGGCAGGAAATATTGCCGGATTAGCTACGGGAGCAAACATTGAAAAAAAGGACCCAGTTAAATTTTTTGACGTCCCTTTTAGCCAATTTATAAAAATAGAAAATGATTTTAGACATTATTACAAGTTAGGTCCGGATTCACAAATTGCCACCAGAGTTATTGCAGGAGCAGGATTTGCTTACGGTAACTCGCGCGAATTGCCTTTTATCAAGCAGTTTTTCATTGGTGGAACCAATAGTTTGCGAGCCTTTAGAGCACGTTCTATTGGGCCGGGAAGTTTTGATGGCGCATCAACAAATACTAATGCTTTCTTGCCTGACCAATCCGGTGATATAAAATTAGAATTTAATACCGAATACCGAGCTAAAATTTACGGATTAGTGAAGGGAGCTTTATTTATAGACGCCGGAAACATTTGGTTGTTGAATGAGAATACGGAAAAACCGGGAGCTAAATTCTCTAAAAAATTCCTAAATGAAATAGCTGTTGGAGCCGGAGCCGGATTGCGTTTCGACTTCTCTTTTCTTATCCTGAGAACAGATCTTGCATTTCCTTTAAGAAAACCCTATTTGCCGGACGGAGACCGTTGGGTTTTAGATAAAATTGATTTTGGAAGCGGTCCTTGGCGAAGAGAAAATTTAGTTTTTAATTTAGCGATTGGATATCCTTTTTAGAACAAAACCATTTAAATAAAAAAAGAGCACGATGATTTCGTGCTCTTTTTTTATGATAATTAATCCCGTTTTAGTCTACCAAGAATAAGGCATTGCTAAACAGTAAATTTCCATTTTCCCAGAATCCCCTGAATAATGGATTGTCTACCATATAAATTACAGAACCATCACCTTTATTTTCTACTGCAAAACTTACGGTGTTGTTCAGTTTCTTTCTGATTTCATTCCCCACAAATCCATAACTTTTATAATCTTTAGGAACGTAAACAACATTGGTGGCTTTCTTCAATAATGAATAATGTCTGTCATCTGTTTTTAGACTGAAATATTTATCGCCTAAACCAAACGACATTGGATGTGTTTTATTCAGAAGATTTTCAATGATGGCTCCTGGAATTGATTTAGAAATATACCTACGCTCTGAATCCTGAAAATCCAGAAAACGTTCTTTCAACTCCTCTTCTTCGGCCTCTTTTTCGGAACTTAATTTGTCTTCTTCTGTTGCAAAAGGACTCAACGCATATCCTTCTTTAGCCTCAAAAAGAGTCAGTGCGCTGTTCATCGCTATCACTTTTCCGCCATTTTTAATCCATTCTCCTATTTTCTTTTGTTGGTCTTCTGAAAAATCATAATATCCATCAGCCATAATAAGCGTGTTATAATTGAATAGGTTTAATCTGTCAAAATTACTTACCTCAACCACACTCACTGGATATCCAATAGTTTCTTCCATATAATACCAAGCAGCACCAAACTCAGTTGAACCAACTCCTTTTCCGGATAATAAAACGACTTTTGGTGCTTTTAGTAAATTGAAATTTTCTCCACCAACATCTTTAGAATTCGATGAAAATCCCGTAGCTATATAATTGTAATCGGTTTTTATTTTAATCAGCTCGCCAATCGTTTTTTCAAAATCTACTACTTTTGGATTATCGGCTTTGGTCACAATCAAACCGCCTGGCTCCACTATTACATCACCAAAAACAGCTTTTTTCATAGCAGATCTAACTTTGACATTATTTTGGTGCAATAACGAAAGCACCTGAGCAGAAATTCTGTTATTCCATGGAATATGAAATGCATATACATTTTGTGGAATTCCTTTTTCTATCACTTCAATGGCTGCTTTTGTTTTGATAGCCAAACTATTTTTCAACGCATAGCCTTCAACTCCATACGCCAAGGGCAGAGCCCAAGAGGTAATATCATAAGATAAACTGTCATTCAATTTTTGATTTGGTTCAAAAAGTACCTGAGCAAAAACAGCTTTTTGTTGGTCTACTTTTACAATTAAATCGTTAGGTTCGATCGTAAAACCTTTCTCTGTTTTAGTATTATAATTAAATCCAGATGCTTTTTGACTGGCATCGGCATAACTGAATTCTACATTATTTTTTTTCAATAAATCCGCCATTTGAACCAACTTCGGATTGCTTTTCATCACGTACATTTTATAATTTCCCTTCACTGTTTTTCGGGAATTATTCATAAAACCTCTGAATCCTTTCAGCAAAACATCCGCTTGTGCCGCCGCTGATTCTACCACAGTCAAGACTGCCGTTGCGTGATGTGTTAATCGGTCTTGTATTGTAAGGGTAATTCCGTTACTCATTGTAACAGCTCTCCCCGCGCCTATTCCTCCTTGTTCCATCGTCATTCCTACCGCACCATTATACGTAGGATAAGTGTCGCCATAACTTGGATAAAACAAATCAAAACGTTCGCCGGTATTGTACATCCAGTTTTGAGCATCAAATTTTTTGGAAATATTTTTACCTAAAGTGTAGTGAAAATCTTTCTGGTATTTCTCAATGTATTCGTGCAATGGTTCCGCTGATGGTGGGAAAAAATACGGAGAATCGTATCCCATTTCGTGTACATCCGTATGAACTTGAGGCATCCATTGGTTGTACAACGCTATACGCTGCTGGGTTTCCGGTTGTGTTTGCCAAGCCCAATCTCTATTTAAATCAAAAATATAATGGTTGTATCTTCCGCCTGGCCAAACTTCCATATGCTCTCTGTCTGATAAATCAGGATGCGTTTTTTTTCCTGAAATTTCTCGTAACCAATTCCCGTATCTGGAATATCCATCAGGGTTAATGCATGGATCAAGGATAACAATCGTATTCTCTAACCATTTTTTAGTTTCAGCATTCGATGGATTTACTAACTCGTATGCTACGGTCATGGCACTTTCGGTTCCGGCAAATTCATTTCCGTGAACATTAAAACTCAACCATACAATTAATTTATCACCAATCATTTGCGATTTATTTTCGGATAAACCAATGGCTGCTAAATTGTTATTTCTGATTTGTTCCAAATTAGCTAAATTCTCCGGACTGGAAATAAAATACACATTCAAGTCTCTTTGTTCTGGAGTCACTCCATATTTCTGATGTTTGACAAAAGTGGACTTTTCCGCGAGATGCTTGAAATAATTTTCAACCTGATGATAATAGGTAATTTGTTTTCCATAATTGGGTAAAAACTGGGATGGACTTTGCACTTGTGCCTGAACACTGAGCACCAAAGTTAGCATTAGATAAAAAGAAAAAATAGTCTTTTTCATATTGTTTTGGGTTAGTTATACTTCAAAAATAGCCATTTACGAACTATTGCACAAGCTAAATTTCGGATTAATGAAATATTGATTTTCCTAAACCTCAAGTTTTTTTTAATTCATTTTTTGTTGAAGAATACTAACAATACAGCACCTTTCGTTATTAAAAAAACAATAATATTCCAATTTGAATTAGTATCCTTGCTACATTCTATTATATTTGCAAACAACAAAATTCACACGAAAGATGGAAGAATGTATCTCAGTTTTTGACATGTTAAAAATTGGTGTTGGACCTTCGAGTTCACACACACTTGGACCTTGGAGAGCAGCCGAACGCTTTCTTAGTGAATTGAGAAATGAAAATTTACTTCCTGTTGTAAATCGGGTAAAAATAGATTTATACGGTTCCCTTTCCTTGACCGGAAAAGGTCACGCCACAGATTTAGCCGTAATGCTGGGTTTGAGCGGGCAAGATCCGGAATACATTCCTGTGGAAAATATTGATGGCATTATCAAATCCATTGAATCTAAAAACGAAATCAATTTAGGAAACGAAAAACCAATTCCTTTTTATTTCCTCCAAGACATCGTTTTCAATAAAAACTTCCTTCCTTTTCATGCCAATGGAATGACTTTTACAGCGTACATGACGGATGACAGCGAATACGTTTCTACCTTTTATTCTATTGGTGGCGGATTTGTGGTCAAAGAAGAACGCATTAACGCCAAGAAGAAAACACAAATAAAATATGCTTTTCCTTATCCAATTGAGAAAGCAGCTGAACTGTTAGATTTTTGCAAAAAGGAGAACAAATCCATATCAGAAATCGTTTATGAGAATGAAAAATCAATGCGCACCGAAGCGGTTATCGATCATGAATTGATGCGCATTTGGAAAACCATGCTCGAATGCATGTACATTGGTTGTCATTCTGAAGGGATTCTTCCCGGCGGATTAAACGTGCGTCGCCGCGCTTTTGATATGCACCAAAACCTTATTGGTTTAGCCAATTATGATTCTCCACAAACCTGGCTCGAAGAAATCAGAAAAACGGAAGTGAAATTTCGCCAAATCCTGAAATGGGTTTCTTGTTTTGCCCTTGCGGTAAATGAGGTAAACGCAGCTTTAGGACGTGTGGTTACGGCTCCAACAAACGGAAGTGCGGGTGTAATTCCTGCCGTTTTGATGTATTATTTAGTAATTGAAAACCACAATGCCGGAGAAAAAGAAATCAAACAATTCCTGATGGTTGCCGGTGAAATAGGAAGTGTTTTCAAGAAAGGGTCTACCATTTCCGCAGCAATGGGTGGTTGTCAGGCAGAAATAGGCGTTTCTTCCTCGATGGCGGCGGCCGCTTTATGCGAATTGATGGGCGGAACTCCTGAGCAGGTTTTAATGGCTGCCGAAATCGCGATGGAACATCATTTGGGATTGACTTGTGATCCTATTGGTGGTTTGGTTCAAATTCCGTGTATTGAACGTAATACGATGGGCGCCATAAAAGCGATTAATGCAGCTGAACTAGCCCTGGAAACCGACCCTAAAAACGCAAAAGTACCTTTGGACAAAGTGGTGGACACGATGTGGCAAACGGCTAAAGACATGAACAACAAATACAAAGAAACTTCCGAAGGAGGATTAGCTATTGCCGTAAATATGGCGGATTGTTAATTCCATAACACAAATTTAAAATACATTCACTCTAAAATCCAACTATTAATAGTAGATTTAATCTTTATTCTTAAATCAAAAATAATGGAAATCAATTGGATAGTAGTTAGTATTGTAATTATTTGTGTGGTAATTTTGATTGTATTTCTTATCAAAAAAAATCAAAAAGATAAAAAAAAGTACACCAATTTTTTGAACAATGATTTCAAAAAAGCTGATGAAAAAGAATCAGATTTGAATGACGACACCTATTAACTTGTCTTGTTAAATTCTCATGTAATTTTGTAAATTGATTTTATCTTTCCTTAAATCCTACTTTTAATTTCACTAAAAATGAAATTATATTAATTATTTCACTATTTTTGAAATAAAATACATAATTTCATTTTTTATGAAACACTTTATCCTAATGGCGGATATTATTAATAGTGGAAAAAAGGAGCAAAAACCACTAATGGAAGATTTCAAAAATCTAATAGAAGAGGTAAATGAAATCTATAAAACAGATATATCATCACCATTAACTATTACTTTAGGTGATGAATTTCAAGGTGTCATAAAAAACTTAGCCGCATCGATACAAATTATTCTTACTTTAGAAGAAAATTGTATTCACAAAAAATTAAATTTTAAATTACGGTATGTTTTGAATCAAGGCGAAATAGAAACGCCCGTCAATGAAAAGATTGCCTATGAAATGTTGGGAAGCGGTTTAACAGAAGCAAGATTAAAACTGAATGATTCAAAATATAAAAAATTTAGATTTAACATTTCAATAGACAATCTCTTACAAAAAAGTATTTTGAATGATGCTTTCATAATTTTTGAAAATGTTATAGACAAATGGTCTTTAGAAAAGGACTATGAATTAGTATCAAATTTTATACAATTAAAAGACTATAAAATCGTTTCTGAAAAAATGAATAAAACCCGTTCTTTAATATGGAAAAGAGAAAAAACATTACAGATGGAAACTTATAATGCTACAAAAAATATAATTCATACAATTACCTCAATAAAATAAAAGCATGGCTATATTTCAATTTATGGTTTTCATTCTTTCTACAGAAATACTTTTAGGTATATTTTATTATGTTATCACGCCAAAAACAATTCGAAAAAATAAAGTTATAGACTATAAATCTCTTCTTAAAGGAATCGTTGAAAGAATCTTTTTATTAGTTTCGCTGATCAATGATTACCCGCATGCATTAGCTTTATTTGGTGCCTTAAAATTGGCAACAAGATTAAAAAGGGACGATGAACAAGATAAAGTAAAGCAATCTCTGTACAACGATTTTTATTTGGTGGGGAATTTCATTTCTGTTATGATAGCCATTTTCTATGTTTTTCTCTATGATAAATACATTGGATAAAACAATCAAGTAAACGTCTTTAAAAAATTACTGACCAAAACTACTTTCTTCTGGTATCAATAATATGAACGATTTTCCATTCTGAAGTTTCGGGAGTATCTTTCCTAAACAGCGTAACCGCATTCACGCCTTTATGAATTAATTTACCATCCACATAAAACTCGTACGGCGTCCAAACGTGCGCCATACTTCCATCGATTTGGATGGAGTAATTCAATATTTTTTCCTGAAATTTGACTTCGGGAGGAATAGAAGCTATCGATTTAAAAAATGCTTGTAATTTTTCATTCGTTAATTTAGTGCCTTTAGCATTTTCACTAATGGATTGCAATATCATTGTTTCGTCACAAATCGTCTTTAATCTCAGCGTATCTTTGGCATGAAAAGCCTCAAAAAAAGTTTCAATTACGTTTTGAATTTCTTGATTTTGAGCCTCAGCATTCGCCGTTATAAGCAATACTATCATTAATACTATTTTACGCATAATTACTTTTTTATTTAATTGGTATTTCAAGTAACATTACTGTTACATTTTTGAGTTAAAAATATACATTTTGTTACCTTTACAATCTTAAAATAACAAATATGTCTGTCGCAAAAAAAGATTATAAAAGGATTACTACAAAATCACTGATTGAAATGAAAGCAAATGGAGAGAAAATTTCCATGCTTACTGCCTACGATTATACGATGGCAAAAATCGTTGATACCGCCGGAATTGATGTGATTTTAGTTGGTGATTCTGCTTCGAATGTGATGGCGGGTCATGAAACGACTTTGCCAATTACGTTGGACCAAATGATTTATCACGCATCATCTGTGGTGAGAGCGATCGAAAGAGCATTGGTAGTCGTGGATTTACCTTTTGGAAGTTACCAATCAGATCCTAAAGAAGCGTTGCGTTCTGCTATCCGAATTATGAAAGAAAGCGGTGGTCATGCCGTGAAACTGGAAGGCGGAAAAGAGATTAAAGATTCAATCAAAAAAATACTAAACGCAGGAATTCCAGTGATGGGACATTTGGGTTTAACCCCGCAATCTATTTATAAATTTGGAACCTATACCGTTCGTGCCAAAGAAGAAGAAGAAGCGCATAAACTAATAGAAGACGCTAAATTGTTGGAAAGATTGGGTTGTTTCGGATTAGTATTAGAAAAAATTCCTGCTCATTTAGCCGAAAAAGTTGCCCAAAGTATTTCGATTCCAGTAATTGGAATTGGTGCTGGTGGCGGTGTTGACGGTCAAGTTTTGGTGATTCACGACATGTTAGGAATGAACAATGAATTTAGTCCGCGTTTCTTGAGAAGATACATGAATTTATACGAAGGAATGACAACTGCTATTGGTCAATATGTTGCCGATGTGAAATCAAGTGATTTTCCTAATTCCAGCGAACAATATTAAATTAGACCTTTTAGATTATTAGACTTTTAGATTGTTGGATTGTTAGAATAAAAAAAATAGGAATGCATAGAGATTTAAGGACTTAGAGATTTGGAAAAAAAGTAGATATTTCTGTTCTAAAATTTACAAAGTGACTTTGTCTTTTCCTAACGAAGAAAAATTTAGACTAACAAATCAATTAAGAAGAGCTTCTGTTTCTATTCCGTCTAATATTGCTGAAGGATCATCAAGGCAATCTAATAAGGACTTTGCACGATTTTTAGAAATTGCCATCGGTTCAGCTTATGAAGTTGAAACACAAATTCTTATTTCATCCGATTTAGGTTTTATCACTCCAGAAGATTTAATAGAATTATCAAATATGCTAGACGAAATTATTAAAATGACTTCAAGATTTAGAGCAACTTTATTATAGACTTTTTTAAAAAAAGATTGTTTGACTTTCTTAGATTTTTAGACTGCAAAACTTGTCTAGAAATCTAAGAAAGTCTAAAAATCTAAGAAGTCTAAAAATTTAAAAATCCAAATGAAAATAGTTTCCAATAAAAATAACCTGCAAATTCTTCACGAAGACAACCATCTTATTGTGGTCAACAAGCGCGTAGGCGATATTGTGCAAGGTGATAAAACAGGTGATAAACCATTGTCTGATGTGGTGAAAGAATACATCAAAGATAAGTATAATAAACCCGGAGAAGTATTTCTGGGCGTTGTACACCGTTTAGACAGACCAACAACCGGAATTGTAGTTTTTGCCCGAACCAGTAAAGCGTTAACCAGAATGAATGAGTTGTTCAGCAACCGTGAAACTCAAAAAACGTATTGGTGTATTGTGAAAAATAAACCTGCAAATTCTGAGGATAAATTGGTTCATTATATTAAAAGAAATGAAAAAAACAACACGTCAAAAGCGCATTTAAAAGAAGTTCCTGACAGTAAACTAGCCAGTTTAGATTATAAAATTATTCAAGAACTCAACAATTATTTTGCACTGGAAATTAATCTTCATACGGGAAGACACCACCAAATCAGAGCCCAACTTTCGGCTATTGGATCACCCATAAAAGGCGATTTGAAATACGGTTTTGATCGAAGTAATCCCGATGGAGGAATACATTTGCACGCCAGAAAACTAGTTTTTGTACATCCTGTTACTAAAGAAAACATAGAAATCATCGCACCAACTCCTGATGATGTGATTTGGAATGCAGTCTAATATTTTGCAGTTTACGGATCCAAAAACGGTAACAAAAAAGATAACTTACAGACTTATACCATATAAAACAGGAATATAAACTCCTGTTTTTTTTATTTTAGCTTCTAAAGAAAGCTGCTGTAAGTTAATAATTATGTATTTTTAATTTAAAAATCATCTCATGAATCACAAAACTGACATAAAATACCGAAAAGAATCTCTTAAAAAATTATTACATGTCATCACAAAACATGAAGAGGAAATTATTAAGGCGTTGTATGATGATTTTAAAAAACCTGCTTTTGAAGCCGTTTTAACTGAAACTAATTACGTTATCAGTGATTTGAAAGAAACGATAAAAAACATCGATTCTTGGGCGAAGCCAAAAAAGGTTTTCCCTTCATTTTTAAATTTCCCTTCTTCTGATTACGTATACAGTGAACCTTATGGCAATGTTTTAATCCTTTCGCCTTGGAATTATCCGTTTCAATTGGCTTTATGTCCACTTGTCGCCGCTGTTGCTGCTGGGAATAAAGTGACTTTAAAACCATCTGAACTAACCCCGAATACGTCAAATATTATAGTAAAAATAATCACTGAAACTTTTCCGGTAAAAGATGTTGTTGTCATTACTGGAGACGCCACTGTTGCAGCAAATTTGTTAAGCAAACGCTGGGACTATATTTTTTTTACGGGAAGTGTTGCCGTTGGAAAAATAGTAGCAAAGGCTGCAGCCGAAAATCTAACGCCGGTAACACTGGAATTAGGCGGAAAAAGCCCTTGCATTGTTGATGAAACCGCAAATTTAGAATTAAGTGCCAGACGCATTGTTTGGGGAAAAATCATAAACGCCGGACAAACCTGTGTGGCTCCAGATTATATTTTGGTACACCATAAAATGAAAGATACTTTGGTTAAATTCCTTATACAGGAAATTGAAAAAGCATTGGGAACAAATCCAGAAGAATCTCCGGATTTTGCCCGAATTATTAACCTGAAAAACTGGCAGCGTCAATTGAGTTTATTGGAAAATCAGAAAATACTTTTTGGTGGACAATCAAACCCAGATTCGCTATACCTCGCTCCTACTTTACTGGACGAACCCAAAATGGACAGTCTGGTTATGACCGAAGAAATTTTTGGACCGATACTCCCGATACTTTCCTACGAAACTAAATCAGATATTGATGCAATAATTTCGAGCTTCGAAAAACCATTATCCTTCTATTTATTTTCCCAAAACAAATCTTTTATCGATGAAGTCATCCACAAATACTCGTTTGGTGGTGGTTGTATTAATGACACCGTAATTCATCTGGTAAACAATCGACTTCCTTTTGGTGGAGTTGGAAATTCCGGAATGGGTGCGTATCATGGAAAATTAAGTTTTGATATTTTTTCCCATAAAAAAGCGATTGTAAAAAAAGGAACTTGGCTTGATTTACAACTGCGTTATGCACCCTATAAAGACAAATTAAAAACCATTCAAAAACTCTTAAAATGGTTGTAACCAATGAAAAATCAGTAAGCGAAGCCATAAAATACAGACGCTCAGTTCGGGTCTTTAAAAATGAAGCTATTGATACTGAAAAAGTAAAAGAATGTATTCAATTGGCGGCGCTCGCACCCACAAGCAGTAATATGCAACTTTGGGAATTTTATCACGTGATATCCCCTGAAATAATTCAAAAATTAGCCAAAGCGAGTTTTGACCAAAATGCAGCTAAAACAGCTCAGCAATTGGTAATTGTAGTGGCGAGGAAGGATTTATGGCGCAAGAGAGTGCAATCGAATATTGATTATTTGAAAAATCAATACGGCAATAAACCCGAAGCAGCGTATTCCAAAAGAGAGAAATTTGCATTGAATTATTATCAGAAAATTATTCCGGCACTTTATTTTGATTTTTTAGGAATTATCGGAATGATAAAATTCGTTGTTTTTCAAGTCATTGGAATATTCAAACCTATTTACAGACAAGCGCGACAAAGCGACATGCGTATTGTAGCTCACAAAAGTGCTGGACTCGCTGCGCAGAATTTTATGATTAGTATGGCCGCAATCAATTATGACACGTGTCCCATGGAAGGTTTTGATTCGCTGAGAATTAAAAAAATATTACATTTACCCGCTTCCGCAGAAATCAACATGATTTTAGGCTGCGGTATCAGAGACGAAAATGGTGTTTATGGAGAACGATTCCGAATCCCTTTTGAAGAAACTTATTTTAAAATATAATTAATCAATTTTTAAACCAAATGAATAAATCTACACAAAACCGAATTTCAGAAATAAAACAAGATGGCTACAATTTAGATTTTGGCAATGTTTTCAATCACGCTTTCGAAAATTATAAAAAGATTGCACTGTATGGCGGTTTGATATTTTTCGTCTTCTTTGTTCTGCTTAGTATATTAGGATTTGGAATAGTGATGTCCATATTTGGAGCACCAACAGTTTTAGATTTTTTAAAACCGGAAAATTTAAAACTGGAGGAAATTGCCTTACCTACGCTGCTACTGATTACAGGAATTTCAGCACTTATTTCAAGTTTATTTAGTCCATTCACAGCGGGGTTACTAAAAATGGCTTATTGCGCAGAAAGAGATGAAGAGTTTCATGTCTCTACTATGTTTGAATTTTTCAAAGCTCCCTATTTCAAGGAACTTTTTGTAGCAACATTTCTCATATCTATTACAAGTTCCATCATTTCCACGATAATAAATTATGCACAAATACCTGCACTTGGTTTTATTGTTACTGTGACCGTATCGTTATTTACGATGTTAATGATTCCGCTAATCATTTTTGGAAATTTAAAAGCGGTAGAAGCAATAGAAACTAGCATTCTATTGGTTTCTAAACAACCATTAGTACTACTGGGATTAATCGTTATTGGAACGATTGGAGTGCTGGTAGGTTTTATAGGATGTTGTATTGGAATATTTTTCACATTACCTTTTATGTACTCCTTATACTATGCTATTTACAGCGAAATAATAGGTTTTGAAAATGAAAGCGAAATTGAATTTCAAGAAAAAATATAAAAATTAAGAATTACTTTTTTGAATAAAGACCAAACAGAAATTTAAATCTGTTTTGGTTTTTATTTGATTTTTTTTGCTACATTGAACACCAAAAGTTAGAGCCCAAGATCTACTCTTTAGAAACCTCATAAAAAAATTACTATGTTGTGGTACTGTGGACTGCTGACTATTCTCAACTCAAAATTTATTTTATTTTGGGCTTATAATTTTTTCCCTATGAGTAATCTTTTATTGATTGCTATACCCATTTTATTTGTATTCATGATCTATGAAGTATATAAAATAAAATCGACTTTAAAGAGTAAGCTATTAAAAAATGGTACGGAAACAGTTTTAAAAAATAAAGAATACCAACTGTATCTTCTTTTTCTAGGTATCATACTTCCTTCAATTGAAATCATCTTTGAGATTTTTAAAATTAGACCTAAAAGTTTATTATTAGCTAACTGTACTATTGGTTTATTTCTGCTAATTCTCTACATGCTAAGCACTAAATATGCAATTATTTTTAAACATATTAAAGAAATATTCATCAGTTTATTTCTTTTCTACTTTGTTTTTATTTCTAGAAATCTGATTTATTCTCCAACAGATACAATTCCTATTGTAGGTTTTATAGTGTGCTTTTTCTTTTCATACAACATTTTAAAACCTACAAAACTATATTGGTTTTTCGTAACCGCAGTCTTTACATTCTTTTTGGTTATTTTTTTATTAGAATTGGTCCCCATAGAAACTAGCATTACGCTTGCCACCTATTCATTCATTATATTGATTATCAACTACATTCATTATATTTCGTTACTGAATCTTGAAATTGAAATGCGTTTCAACAATCAAATCATTAATAAAGGAAATTCGCTTATTCTGGCCACTAACAAAAAAGGGGAAATTGTATTTTGCAGTGAAAATGTAAAAACAATTTTAGGTTATTCTGTGGAGGAAGTTATGGGATTAGGGTATTGGAAAGTTACTGAAGACAGCGAATTTTTTGGTGAAGAATACCATAAAACATTTAAAGACGATCATATATTTATTCGAAAACTGAAATGTAAAAATGGTGAATTTAAACACATCCAATGGAACGATAAGAAATTTTCGAATGATTTGATAATTGGAATTGGACAGGATGTAACCAATGAAATTCAAATTCAAAATCAGTATAAATATCTAATTCAAAATGCAATCGATCTTATTTATGAAGTCGATACTATTGGAAATTTTATATTTGTGAATGACTTTACAATTAAATTGCTGGGTTATGAAAATGAGGAATTAATAAATCGACATTACTCTGATTTTATTCGGAAAGATTATGTTAGCAGCATCAGAGATTTTTATCAAAATTTGTTGGAAAAGGAAAATTACTTTCCAACAATTGAATTTCCTTTATTAAAAGAGAACGGAGAAGAATTATGGGTTTCACAGAAAGTAATTATTCGTAGAAATGATCTTGGAAAAATAGTTGCCTATTCCGGAATTGCTCGAGATATAACTAAGTTTAAAGATATAGAAATTGAAAATAAAGCACGGCAGGAAAAAATAGAAAAATACAACGAAACGATTAAACGATTATCAACAACTAACTTTAGCAACTACAAAAATCTAGATGTTAGTGTAATGCAAATCCTAGAATCCGCTGCTAGAGTTACCAGATGCAATCGTGTAAGTTATTGGAAATATGCCAATGACATCTTAACATGTGAAAACCAATATGAATTAGAAGCTAATTCTTTCAGTAGAGGCGTTGTTCTTAAAAAAGAAAATTACCCAATTTATTTTGAACTGATAAAAAGCAGAAAACAAATTTGTGCTCCTGACGTATTCAGCAAATATGGACTATCAGAATTCACTGAAAATTATTTTTTAGAGTATGATATAAAGTCAATACTTGATATTCCATTTTTTATTAATGGGGAACTCATTGGCGTGTTGTGTCTTGAGGCTACCAAATCAAAAATAAATTGGGATAATGAAGACATTAACTTTGCAAGATCAATCTCTGATATTATTTCACTAACCATGATTTCACAAAGTCGCTATGAAACAGAAAAGAAATTAGAATATAAAAGCGAACTTTTGTCTGCTATGGCGCTTTGCACGGAGAAATTTTTAAACAGTAATGACTTCAACGATATTTTCTCGGATGTCCTTATAATTATGGGACAAGCGACCAAATCACATCGTGCGTATTACTATGAAAACGATGCAAATACGGGATTAATAAGTCAAAAATACCGATGGATTATCAACAATATTAAATTGACAGAGAACAATATTAAACTTCAAAACTTACCGCATGATTTTTTTGAAGAGCTATTAACACCGCTTTTGAATAACAAAATCTATAAAGCAATAATTCCGAAAATTGAAAATCTATCGCTTCGAAACAAATTAATTAATGTAGATGTAATTTCAATTATCTTATTTCCAATTTTCGTTAAAAATAAATTTCACGGATTTTTAGGGTTTGACGACACACAAAACGAAAGAACCTGGTCTGAAGATGAGGTGAATATTTTACAAACATTAGCCAGTAATATTGCGTCATCTATTGAACGTATTACAAACGAGACTGCAATTTATGAAAGTGAAGAAAAATTTAGATTATTGGCTAATAATATTCCCGGGACGGTATATTTATCGAACTACGATGAAAATAATACTAAAATTTACATCAATGATGAAATTGAAAAACTTACTGGATACCCCAAATCAGAATTCCTAAATCACCACTTATCTTTCATAGATTTAATTCATCCCGAAGATAAAGCGAACGCTATTGCTGCTCAAAAAAATGCGATAGACCGTAAAATCCCTATCCACTTAACGTTCCGAATTATTCATAAAGACAATCGCGTGGTTTGGGTAGAAGAATTTGGCGATACCATATACAAAGATGGGAAAATTGTTTTTTTGGAAGGGATTTTTATTGACATTACCGAGAGAAAGCAAGCCGAAACCGTAGTACAAGAGAAAGAATTAGCCGAAGCTGCCAACAAAGCAAAATCAGAATTCCTGGCTAACATGAGTCATGAGATTAGAACACCTTTAAACGGGATTATCGGTTTTACGGATTTATTGATGAAAACTAATCTTGGAGTAACACAGCATAAATATATGACTACCATCAGTCAATCGGCACACTCCTTGCTAGACATTATCAATGATATTCTGGATTTCTCCAAAATTGAAGCCGGAAAACTGGATTTGTACATTGAAAAATATGATATCAATGAAATGCTTGCTCAAGTAATCGACTTAATTTTATACGAATCCAATCAAAAAAATTTAAAACTGGAACTCAATATTGCAGCAGATACACCAAAATATTTATGGCTGGATAGCGTTCGATTGAAACAGATTTTAATTAATTTATTGGCGAATGCCGTAAAATTTACAGAAAGAGGCGCTATAAAATTAGAGGTGTCAGTGATAGAGAAAATAGATGATTTCAAAGCTACTATTCGCTTTGCGGTTATCGATACCGGAATTGGAATATTAGAACAAAACAAAAAGAAAATATTTAAAGCATTCTCACAGGAAGACAGCTCCACAACAAGAAAATTTGGTGGTACTGGACTGGGATTAACAATTTCAAACCAATTATTAGGATTAATGAACAGTCATTTGCAATTAGAAAGTACAATAGATTTAGGCAGCACTTTTTATTTTGATTTAACACTAAAGACAAGCGATGAAGCTTCGACAACGTTCAGTTTAAACGACACTGATTTTGATTCTAATAACAAAATAGCAGTCCAAACTAATCATCAAGCTAAAAAAGTTACTGTATTAATTGTGGAGGATAACAAAGTGAATATGTTACTGCTGAAAACAATCATTAAAAATTTGCCCGTGCCTACCACAATTTATGAAGCACTAAACGGTCAGTTAGCAATAGAACAATTTGAAACAATTCACCCTGATATTATTTTTATGGACATCCAAATGCCTGTCATGAATGGTTATGAAGCGACAGAAATCATTCGGAATTTAAAATTAGGACAGAACGTACCCATAATTGCAATAACTGCCGGAACGGAAAAAGAAGAAAAGGAAAAATGTCTTAATGCAGGAATGAGTGATTACATTCCAAAACCAATTATCAAAGGAATTATTGAAGAAACATTTCTGAAATGGGTACATTGACCAAAATTTATAAAAAATAATTATACTTAAAAATAATGTAATTTTGTAGTACAAAGGTTTATTAACAATTAAAAAAATACAGATTATGAAATGGAGTGGCAGACGTCAAAGTGATAATGTAGAGGACCGAAGAGGAATGTCTTCTGGTGGAAAAACAATTGTAGGAGGTGGAATAATTGGGATTATTATCTTGTTACTAAACACTTTTGGTGGAGAAAATGCCCAAATGCTTACGCCGATATTGGAACAGATGAATCAGGGTCAAAGTACTCCTACCGAACAAAGAGATTTAACTGCCAAAGAAATCGAAGAGCAACAATTTATAAAAACCATTCTTGCAGATAGTGAAGATATTTGGTCAAAAATATTTCAGGAAAATAATATGCAGTATTCAAATCCTAAATTAGTATTGTTCAACCAGGCTGTGGAAACGGAGTGTGGTAATGCTACCTCTGCTTCGGGACCTTTTTATTGTCCGGCTGACCAAAAAGTATATATGGATTTAACATTTTTTGAAGAACTGAAAACAAAATTTGGTGCACAAGGAGGCGATTTTGCTACAGCCTATGTAATCGCCCATGAAATTGGTCATCACGTGCAAACGTTGTTAGGCACTTCTGCTAAAATGAGACAAATGCAAGAAGGTAAAAGTCAGGCTGAAGCCAATAAATTATCGGTTGCTCTGGAATTGCAAGCTGATTTTTATGCGGGTGTTTGGACGCATTACAATCAAAAAATGAATAATTTCTTGGAAGAAGGCGATATTGATGAAGCATTAAGTGCGGCTCACGCAGTTGGTGATGATGCAATTCAAGCTAAAATTCAAGGACACATTGTTCCGGAGTCCTTTACACACGGAACTTCGGCACAACGTAAAGCGTGGTTTATGAAAGGGTATAAATCCGGTGACATCAATCAAGGCGATACTTTTGCAGAAATAAGATAAATTTCAAATCATTAGAATTTAAAAATCGGGATATAGTCCCGATTTTTTTTATGCTTACATTTAAACAAATCAAGGCAATCAAAAGCACATCGGAAAATTAACTGTACCTTTGCGCCCAATTAAAAAAGTAACCTAAATAATAGTGTTTACTTTATAAACACCATTTATGTCATTTAACTCATTAGGTTTATCTGATGCTTTACTTAAAGCCATCAGCAAAAAAGGGTACACAACTCCCTCTCCAATTCAACAAAAAGCAATTCCCCCAATATTAGAAGGTAAAGATGTTTTAGCATCTGCACAAACAGGAACAGGAAAAACAGCCGGTTTTACATTACCTATTTTACAAATATTATCACAAGGTCAACAATTGCGACAAAGACCTATTCGCGCCTTAATATTGACACCTACAAGAGAATTAGCCGCACAAATATTGGCTAATATCAAGGAATATAGTGTATTTTTAGACTTAAAAAGCACCGTTATTTTTGGTGGCGTAAACCAAAATCCACAAGTAACACAACTGCGTCAGGGAGTAGATATTTTAGTTGCCACTCCAGGTCGGTTAATCGATTTGCAAAATCAAGGTTTAATATCACTTGCAAAAGTTGAAATCTTAGTTTTAGATGAAGCTGACCGTATGCTAGACATGGGTTTCGTACGAGACATTGAGCGCATTATAAAAGTATTGCCTACAAAAAGACAAAACTTGATGTTTTCGGCAACCTTCTCAACAGACATCAAGAAATTGGCGATGGGTATTTTGCACCATCCCGTTCACGTAGAAGCAACTCCGGAAAACACAACCGTAGATGCTATTACTCAAATAATATATCCTGTTGCCAAAGAGAAAAAAACTGAACTTATCATTAAATTGATTACAGAAGGAAACTGGAAACAAATTTTGGTTTTTACCCGTACCAAACAAGGCGCTAATAAACTGACAGAAAGCATGATTAGTGCCGGAATCAAAGCAGCAGCCATTCACGGAAACAAAGGTCAAGGCGCACGAACCAAAGCCTTGGCGGGTTTCAAAGACGGAAGCCTAACCGCTTTAGTCGCTACCGATATTGCGGCCAGAGGACTGGATATTCCATTGTTACCGCATGTGGTCAATTTTGAATTGCCTAACATTCCTGAAGATTACGTTCACCGAATTGGTCGTACCGGAAGAGCTGGTGCCAATGGTGAAGCTATTTCTTTATTCAGTCCAGACGAAACGGTCTTCTTGCGTGATATCGAAAAATTAGTGGGTTTGAATTTGCCTAAAGAAAATATCAAAGGTTTCGAACCCGATCCTAACGCTTCCAAAGAACCAATCAAGCAAGGGCAAGGAAGACAACAACGCGATTCAACTCCGCGAAAACCAAAAACAGACACTACAAACCGAAGCAGCAATAACAGTTTTGGTCCAAGACGTCCGAGTCAAAATAATGACAGACGTTCTAAAAGATAATTAATTTTATTGTTTTTTAGGAGCAGAATATTTTCGTTTTTTAAGAACGTATTTCTCGCTATCCATTACAAACCTTCTTAGGGCTGAACACCAGCTCTAAGAAGGTTTTTCATTTCAAACGTAGTTCACTGAACTCCAATTAAAATAAAAGCTAAGTGAAGTAATCGGGGCTATTAAGAGCGTTTTTACTTTCATAATACAATTTTGTAAATTCATTTGACAAATCTAGAATTGCCAGATGATTTGTAAGAAAAAAAATAATATATTTGAATAAAACAGTATGGCTATTGTCAGACTTATATACTAGTTGTGCGAAATTTAATTCAACATCATGCTAAAAATTGAATATCTTGTTTTTATAGAAAATCAAAATATTAAAAGTTCAAATGAGAAAACTTTTAATTATTTGTTACAATCCGATCCAGAAATTACAATTTCTAAAAACAGACTGTCATACAAAGAGCTACACGTAAATTATTTGTTAGAATCTGGCAAAGTAAAAAATACGGGAGAGTCTTATTTTCATTTATCCATTGAATGCGATAATGATAAGAGAATAGAAGAATTTATTGAGCTTCTAAGAGCAGTAAAATCGATATTACATATAATTAACAAAACACCCCAAACACTATTCGATGGAATAAGTCTTTATTATTCAAATTTAGCATATCCGCAAATTTTTGAAGTAGAAAATTTAATGCGAAAATTAATTACAAAGTTTATGCTGACGAATGTTGGAATTAATTGGATAAAAGATCGAGTGCCAGATGATGTAAAAAATTCAATAATTTCATCAAACAAAGACATGACTTATTTGCATAATGTTGATTTTATTCAATTAAAAAATTTTTTGTTTAGTGAAAATTATACAGCACATAAAGATCATTTAATTCAAAAACTCAGAAAAGCTCAAACTATTGAAGAACTAAAACTTGAAGAGATAAAAGCACTAATCCCAATGTCTAATTGGGAGAAATTCTTCTCCACGAATGTTGATATAACGAAAGAAAATCTAAGCAAAAAATGGGATGAGTTATATGGATTAAGGTGTAAAATCGCACACAATAGAACTTTTGAAAAATCAGATTACGAAAAAGTCAACTCTCTTTCAATTGAGGTAAAAGATGTGATTTCAAAAGCAATTCTCAATTTGGACAAAATTAATATTTCTGAAATTGAAAGCACAATATTAACCGAAACTGTTGCGGGAAATTTTAATTTTGGTTTAGGTGAATATCTTTCAGAATACTCTGAAATGACAAGGTTAATTTACATGCTTGTGGAAAATAAAATTTTTAACATGTTTCCCGAGCAAAAGCCGAATTATTCAAGACGATCTATTGTCGGGGATTTGACAAGACTTTCTAATCACGGTCTTTTAAATGAAGACTTACACAATGAAATTCGAAACTTTATATATTTAAGGAATAAAATAGTTCATGAACCTGAAACAGTTAAAGAAGAAAATATTTCTGCTTTTACAGATCGTATTAAGGTTGTCAATAAAACACTTGATGGATGGCTATAAACTTCACACAATACTTCATTTACCCCCGCTACGCAAAGTTTCAAGACTTTGAACTTTTAATTTAAATATTCTTAAAAATCACAAACGATATAAAAGTCTACCGACTTTTTTCGTAAATATCTCAAGAATTAATAAAAAATCTATACCTCTTTATACTGAAAACTGTTGCTTCAAAATACAACAATAATGTAAAGCATTACTTTACAAATTAGTATGCTATTCATAGTTATTCAAATCTAGCTCAAGAATAGTACCTACTCTGCTAAACTCTTCATTAATCTTTGCATTCAAGATAAGTGGTTCATTTGTTATAGGATGATTAAAAATTAACTGATGTGCATGAAGCATCATTCCTTTCAGTTCAAAATGCTCCAACCATAATTTATTTTGTTTGTTACAACCATGTGGTCGGCTTCCTAAAATGGGATGAAAAATATGTTTGAAATGTTTTCGTAATTGATGCATACGTCCCGTTTCAGGAATCGCTTCTACCAAACAATATCGTGATGTAGGTTTATTGTTAAATGCTAACTCAATTTCGGTAGTTTGCAATCGATAAAAGTAGGTTATTGCATTTTGTATAATGCCATCATCATTGGTTAAATCGTAATCAATCGTTAGTTCTTCGGGTGACCAACCACGTAAAATGGCTAAATATTTTTTTTCGACTTCGCGTGTGGCAAAACGATCATTCATAATTTTCAAAACATCCTTATCCAACGCAAATAACAAGACACCAGATGTTTTGCGATCTAACCGATGAACAGGATAAACGTGTTGCCCTCCTATTTGATTTCTCAATTCTTGAATCGCATAAACTTTTGCATCGCGCGCGTAAAACGATTTGTGGACTAACAATCCACTTGGTTTATTAATTGCAATAATATATTCGTCTTGGTACAGAATTTCTAACATTTGGCAAAAATAAAAGAGATTTCTCTCGAAATCTCTTTTTTGACTTATTTATTTCTACACTTTTCTTTTTTACTCTTTAGCGCGAGCGTATTCTCTATTTTCAGCTGTTAAACATCTAAAATCAAAAATCGTTAATCAAAAATCTGAAATCTAATTTACCCCAGCCAACCATCACGATCCAAACTTCTATATTGAATTGCCTCTGCTATATGGCCCGAAATTACTGTTGGAGCTGCATCCAAGTCGGCAATTGTTCTGGCTACTTTCAAAATACGATCGTAGGCCCTAGCGGAAAGATTCAATCGTTCCATTGCCGTTTTCAATAATTGCTTGGAAACATCGTCCAAAGCGCAATACTCCCGAATGTGTTTGGTATTCATTTGAGCATTGTAATGGATGTTTTCCATTTGTTCAAAACGTTCGGTTTGGATTTCTCTTGCCGCAGTCACTCTTTTCCGAATATCAACACTGCTTTCTGCTTTTTGGTCATCCGATAATTTTTCAAAAGGAACCGGAGTCACTTCAATATGAATATCAATTCTATCCAATAAAGGTCCCGAAATCTTACTCAGATACCGTTGCATTTCGTGTGGCGAAGAAGTTTGTGGTGAATCCGGATCGTTAAAGAACCCACTTGGACTTGGATTCATACTCGCCACCAGCATAAACGAGGACGGATAAGTAACCGTAAACTTGGCTCTGGAAATCGTTACTTCCCGATCTTCCAGCGGTTGACGCATCACTTCCAAAACGTCTCTCTTAAATTCAGGCAATTCATCCAGAAACAAAACACCATTATGCGCCATCGAAATTTCACCCGGTTGCGGATAACTTCCGCCGCCCACCAAAGCGACATTCGAAATTGTATGGTGCGGACTTCGAAACGGACGTTGATTCATCAATCCCACTTCCTTTAATTTTCCGGCAACACTATGAATTTTGGTTGTTTCTAATGCTTCACGCAACGTCATCGGCGGCAAAATACTCGGCAAACGTTTGGCTAACATCGTCTTCCCTGCTCCCGGTGGTCCAATCAAGATAATAATGTAGTATACAGACGAACTTTTTAAAATGTTATAAATCAGTAAGTTATACTTGATGTTTTGAAAAAGTTGAAATTATCTTAAAATTTTAAATAAATTTCAATAAAAAATGGTCTAGCAAAGTTATATTTTTACCTTTAGAATAAGCAAATATTTAAATAATAATTATGAATAAGCAATCAAAAATAATGTTTCAAATAATTATGGGTGTTGGAATCATAATTATTATGATTCAGCTAGTAATGTTATATAAAAAATTAAAATGATTCAAACAGGTTTAAAAATTACTACAATTGGAAAATTTCTAAAAGAGTATTTAAGCGTTCTAATTATTGTTCCCGCATTCATTGGTGGATTATGGCAAGCATTTGAATTAATGTCAATTTCTATACCTTATATAAGGTTTTTTTCTATCTCTCAAATTGTACCAGATGGAATCTTAATACTTATGTTTTTAGTCACAGCTTTTTCCTTTTATCCCATTGCTTGGTTTGCTGATATTTTATTTTTTATTAAAGACGAACCCAAAGCGACTGAATATTTAGATGTTGAAAAATATGAAAAATACAGACAATCAGAGTTAAATACATCGATGTTTCTTTTTTCATTTTATTATGTTCTTTTAGTTTATTATTATTTATATTTTATTAATGATAAATCTAATTTCAGTAAAATAGAAACTTCAGCAGTTACATCATTTTTTGCTTTTTATTTGCTTAATGTATACTTAAATAGATGTTTTTTTTATGCAAAAGAAAAACATAAAAAAATTATTAAAGGTTGTAATATTTTATTGCTTTTATTATATATTATTGCAACAATTTATTTTTATAAGCGTATTCATAATATTTTTATAGCACCTAACAACATAATTAATATTGAACAAGTTAAACTTGATGTTGCTAAAAAGTATCCTAATACAAAACAAAAATTATTATATTTTAATGATAAATATATGTTTATTAAAATCATTGAAGGATTTAAAAAAGATAAAAAAGGAAAAATAATCAAACATACAAACGAAAAAATTTACATAATGAAATTAGAAAGTTTATTCACTGATGAATCAGAAAATAAAAACTAAATAAAATATTTTAAACAATGGTACAACATACACTTGTGTTAACAACACCAAAAATTATAATTCCATCAACTGAAATTTTGGAATTTGTTAAAGAATTAATTTTATCTAATTTAATCAATATTGATTATTTTGGTATTGAGTTAGATAACCAAGCTGATTATGTTGATGATGAAATGCAACTTAAATTTGATACATCAACATATATTACTTTTCATTTTGAGGATACAGAAATTGATTATGTAATACTTGATGAAGACAATGTTTTGAATCTTATTTTTAATCAACTTAATAATAATAAAATTGGTGAAATTATTGTTGATGAAAAGAATATTGAGATATATATTTATAAATAAAAAAAATGCTAACTGGTTAAAGTTAGCATTTTTTTTTTAATCTTCTTGTTCAGCTTCTAGCGTAAACAAATCATCTAAGCTTTTTAAAAAATCTTTTTGAATTTGGTTTGCTCGGTTCAATTGGAATAATATCATTAACATATCATCGTTATTTTCGTTTTGTTTTTGGTCTTCTTGGTTCATTTTAGTTTAGTTTTAGTAAGTGTTTTTTATTTATGTTAAATCCAACAAAATCTTTTAATACCATTGTTTGGTCACCAAATGTTGTTGCTGGTGCAAATGCTCTAAATGAATCATATTCTTTTTCATAATCCAATTGTTGATAATATGCTTGGTTGTCATTGTAAAAGAAAAACAGTATCGGTTGATGTGGTATTTCTTTTGTATTACCTTGTATGTATTCCACTTTGCTTTTTTCAATTGCTGTATTATAATTATAAGCACTTGCTGCATTATTTCTGGTCTTTACTTCAAACACATATTCTGTTCCAGTTGAAGCGGTGTAATAACCATCAATTCTATCATAAGATACTGATGGTGTAAATTCATATTGTGTTACACCAAATTGATTAAATATTTGCATCATCTTTTGTCTTTCATTTTCTGATGCTTTTTGAAATTTCTGTTGTTCTGTTGTCATTCTATTAATATTTTTTTATATGTTTGGTTCGCATGGCGAACCATTTATATTATTGTTATACTAATAAATATATCCGTTTTATCAAAAAGCCAAAAAAAGATTATTTATTTATCATTATTTTTTTTAATGCTGCAATTGCCTTGTTTATTTTGTCGTGAATATTTTGATGTGAACACCCAAACATAACAGCAATATCTTTTTGCTTTACTGGTACATCACCATTCAACCCATAACACAAATTAATCAAATATTGTTGTTCACTTTTCAGCTTCAATACAGCCGTTTTAAGACCTTCTAAATCATCTTCAGTACTATCAACTGGATTTGCAATTAAGTCTTCAATAATACCACCAGAATCATTAATTGGGTGTTGCATTGATATTGTTCTGGTTGCTGGTATTTGTTCTGATTTTAATAGTTCACGTGTTCGATGTGTTATCTTGATTGTATTAAGGTTTTCATTTAGGAACGTTAACATTTCGGCTTTAATGTACCAACTTGCATAACCAATAAATACTGGTGATTTTTTAATATCAAAATTTTGGTATGCATTGAATAAACCAATTCTACCAACTTGTATAAGGTCATTAATTACTTCAGCATCATTTATACCAAATGAATAAGCAATTGTATTTATATATCTTTGGTTGGTTCTTAGTAAAGAATCAAAATCTTTGTTGGTAATGTGTTTTAGGTTAAGTTCATTTTTTGTTGGTTTCATTGGTTAATATTTTTTTTTGTGTATTCTTATTTAATATAAATATATCAAGAAAACCAAAAGGACAGCTTCAACTGAAAATAAAAAAACCACCGTTGAAGGTGGTTTAGTTGTTATTCGCTTCGCTCATGCGAAGCATCATTATTATATTGTTCTATAAATCGCTTCAACCTGTTCAAAAAATTCCTTTGTATGTCCAAGGTTTGGATAAAGTATGTGTGCGTATTCGTGTGTTATAACCCACTTAAGATATGATGTTTCATTAGTTATACATTTGCTAATAAATTTATTTTCACTTGCTAATTCGCTTTTATAATCAGTTGGTACATTTAAACCGCTTACATATAATGTTATGTATGTATCAAAAACATTTGTTATATCATTATGTTTACCTTTAATATCAAATGTGATTAACCCTTTTTTCTTTTTTAAAGATACTTGGTGATATTGTTTTCTATTAGTCTCACTTGTTGGGTATAGTTGGATAAGTTTATTAGTTGTTTCAGTTGCTAATGTTTCTATTGCTGTTGGTAATGTTTTCATTTTGGTTTCTTGTTTGGTATTGTTATTGTAATTTTTTTATTAAACTTTTAAATAAATCGTGATAATCTTCAGCAAAATCACTGCTTATTGTTTCCTTACAAAAAAATATTAAATCACTTACTTGTTCTTCAGTTAATGTTATTCTTTTGGTTTTTGGTGTTGATAATGTTTTCATTTTGGTTTCAACGATTGGTAACACTTCTTCTTCAGTAACATAATATATCTGTACATTTCCACTTCCATTATTAATACTTCTATCAAAGTTCGTTAATCTAACAATATTTTTTCTTGTTAATCTTCTTAACGTGTTCATAATTGTTTCATAAGATATACCAGTTGCAGCTGCTAATTTTTCAATACATACTACATATTTATCATTTGATTTTGCACCTTTAACGATGTTAGTTAAGATTGTTCTTTCGTTTTTAGATAATTTTACTGAGTTGTAAATAATTGTGTTCATCTTGTTTTTGTTTTTTTGCTTTGTGGTACACCACTTATTGTTATTGCTTTATTATAAATATATCAACTAATCGAAAACAACTAAAATAATATTAAAGTTAACAATTACTTAACATTGGAATACAACAAGATATTACTGATGTTGTATCAATATGCTAAATGGCTTTGCAAAATGTGGTTGGTGGTTAAAGTAAGCAGCTGAAGGTGGTAATGTCTATTTTGCTGGGTACATTACAAATATACTTCTATGTTATTTGTGTTTCAACTTTATTTTCAATATGTGATGAAAATAATTTATATTGGGGCGCACCATGTGCGCAATTATAATTTATGATGCTATTCTAATATTTAATGCTTCAAGTGTTTTTATTTTTAAATCTTTAATATCATCATATATAGATAATTTGTGAATCTCTTTCATCGGTGATTGTTTCAGCACTTCAAATAAATTATCAATATCATTAACAGAATCAATTTCTTCTTGAATCTTTTCTTCAGTTCTTGTTTTGATTTTATTAAGGAATGCATCAGCAAATGCTTGTGCCGCTACCAAATCAATTTCTGGTTCAACCGCTTCTTTTTTTACTTCAGTTTTAATTCCAAAATCTAAAATTACTTTATCCATTATTTCAATTACAATTGATTCATCTTCTGGTTTACAAATCAAAGCATCGTAAACATATAGAACATAAATACCAACTCCGTTTAATTTTTCAATTACCGTTGTCATTACATCAACTTCAGCTTTAAATAATTTTCTTGATGTTATTTTGTAACCGTTTTGCTGTTTATCTTTAAAAATATTTTCCATCATTTCAGTTTCGTTATTTGCGTAATAGTTAAATAATGGTGATGTTAACATTCCGTTCCAATGCTTGTTGAAAAAACTTAGGTGTTCTATCTTAACATCAGCAACATCAATTGAAGCGTTTTCAGCTACTTTCTGGTGTGTAATATAACTTTCTTTACCAGCATACAATTTAACCGCTATATTAGGGTGTAATGCTGTATAATCAGCCTCTTTTAGCTTTGTACCATTGATTGATATTTCTTTTCTTATCCAAGATGGCATAAGGGTAAATGAATCGACAACACGACCACCAGATTTTTCATCACCAGCACTTGGAATCATAAAACCACGACCAGTTAAGTAATCAAAAAGTTGAATATCATCTTCAACAAATGAACGTTCTGTTGAGTCAATCCAATAATCATTTTTGTGTTTGTTTCTTAATGTTAATTGTTTACCTTTTTTGGTTTTATAACCATCTTTAACTAATTATTTACCAATTTTTAGTAGTTCTTCATTTGCTGGTAAGTCAATTTCTGGATAAAGTTTTATTAAGTTTTTACAAATGGTGTTTTGGTATGCAACATCTAATTGTTTAAAAAAATCTTTATTTCTTTTTTGAATAATTGATTTATTTTTTAATCTGTATTCAATTAGTCCAACTCTTAGGTATTGTTCAGTTAATCGGTAATGTTTATTTTTTAAACCAATTGTGTAATCTTCATAACCAGCTGAATCAATTTTAACTTCAATCATTGCACCAGTTGCAGTTCCTTTCTTTAATACTGTTAATATTTTTTTATAGATGTATGTATTGTCTTCACCAATTTTTGTTTGTTCGTGTAATATTTCACTACTTAAAGATTTCCATTTATCATCAGTAAAAAAGGTACTGGAAAAATTAGATATTATTACCAAACATTTTTCAATAGCAATATCAATATCTGAATCAATTTCTTTTAATAAAGATTTTGAAACGTATTTTCTTAAGTTGTATTCTATTTTTTTTGGAATTAGGATTGAATCAACGCTTGGGAATATTAGCGCAATATCATTTTGGATTATTTGTATATCACCAGTATCACCACTTAGTGTTACATCTTCATTAATTAATTTGGTTGTTGTTTTCAATTTTCATTTTATTCTGCTTTTATGTTATGTTCTGCTTTTTTTAATCTGGTGCAGAAGCTGATGGGAGCTACCCATCAGCAACCAGACAACATTCAATGTTGAAGTGTTATTATATATATCTAGCTTTTAGTAAAAAGCCAAATTATTTTTGCTTATCTTAATCTTATTTCAATTATACTTCTTGAATCACTATAAGTAAAGCATTTTTAACTATCATATTTTCTTATAGTAGTATGACGAAAAGTTATAATGATTCTATATATACAAAACTACTTAGATAATATTCTAGTTTCAACTTTATTTTAATTGGTTGGTAATAGCGCAAACTGCGCATACTTTTATTTTAGATATATTCGTTTAGCCCATTGTTTATAGTATCTAACAAGGTTTATTATGTTTATTATATCAGTAACATAGATGAATAGAAGGATAATAAGATTAAATAAACTTCGCTCCGCACCTTTGTTATTACTATTACACAATAGCGCAAATAATCAACCGCTTTGCGCTACTATATACTATTACATAATAGCGCAAATTGCGCATAACTATATTACACCTATTTCTTGTCAACCCACTATTCACAGTATCTAACAAAGTATTTTATTACTATTATATCAGTAACATAGATGAATAGAAGGATAATAAGATTAAATAAACTTCGCTCCGCAAACTTTTTTATATAACACTTTACATTCCACCACAACCATAGTAATATTTAATCATATAACAATATGATTATGATTACAACAGAAAAAGGTGAACTTGAAATAAAGAACCTACCAAAATACAACCCGTTTTTACTTGAATATGAAGATTTAGATGATGCAATACAAGTTGATGTATCTGGTATTGGTGCATTAAACTTTTTTGACCCATTTAATAAAGAATTAGAGTGTGAAATAAACACTAATATCAACAATGCATTAAAGAATTACGGCAAAAAAACGGGTCATAATGCATCAAATATTGGTTATTCACTAACATTAATACCTACAAATAAGCTAGATAGACAACATAATGTTGTTCAAATGGGTGTTGAACTGACTATTATATTCAAAAAACCAGTTAAAAATGCATCATCATATAGTTTAACACCATCAATTAGCTTAATAACTTCAATCATTTTGGGTGAAATATATATTCTTAAACAATAATGATTAAGATAAAACAATTTCAACTGCAATATGGATTAACAAGTGATGGTGTAATTGGCAAAAAAACACTTAACAAGATAAAAGAAGTGCTTAATATACCAACAAATGAAGCATTAGCACATTTTATGGGTCAAATAAGCCACGAAACAGCCGATTTTACAGCTGATACTGAAAATCTAAACTATTCAGCTGCTGCATTACAAATAACCTTTAAAAAGTACTTTCCAACACCAGAATCAGCTGCATTATATGCTAGACAGCCGCAAAAAATAGCTAATAAAGTATATGCAAATCGTATGGGAAACGGTGATATAACAACCAATGATGGGTTTAATTTCCGTGGAAGGGGTGCTTTACAGCTAACTGGTAAGGCAAATTATAAAGCATTTTCAAAATATGTTGGTGAAGATTGCCTTAAAAATCCAGATTTGGTTGCTAGTAAGTACTTTTTTGAATCAGCTAAATTTTATTTTGATAATAACCAACTATGGAAATATACAATAACAGTTGATGATGCAAGTATAACCAAAATAAGTAAAGCAATCAATGTTGGAAATGTTAATACAAGTGTTATACCAAATGGTTTAAGTGATAGAATAAATAAAACAAAAGAATACTATCAACTGATGCTTTAAAATAGTTCGAATACATAGTATAATTATTTAATAACTATAATTAAATAATTAAAATATGATACCAACATATAATTTTCCAGACCATATAAAAGGAGATACATTTTTAGATAAACAAATAAATTTTGGTAAAGATATAACTGATGCAAAAATTGCAATGCAATTTAAAACAACTGTTACTTCTTTACCAACTTTTTTTTGGTCAACAACTGATGATTCATTAATAATAATTGACCCAATAAATGGAATAATTAGAATGAATAATAAGATGTTAGATTTTGCAGCTGCAAAATACATTTATGATTGTCAAATTACATTTAGTAATGGATTTGTGCAAACATTTTTTCGTGGTTCAATAACAATCGTACAAGATATTACTGAATAATGATACAAATAAATGAAACAAATCCAATTATTAATATTTCAGTTACTGGTGTAAATGAAGATATAACATTATCTATAATTGATAATATTGAAACCATTTCAATTGTTACATCTGATATAGGTATCCAAGGAAATAGAGGACCTAAAGGTGATACTGGTGAACAAGGTATCCAAGGACCGATTGGTCCACAAGGTGATAAAGGTTCTGATTCAATTATTGCTGGACCACAAGGTGATACTGGATTGCAAGGACCAATTGGTCCAACAGGTGCTGATGGTATTCAAGGTATTGCTGGATTACAAGGACCATCTGGTATTGATGGAGCAACAGGACCACAAGGTGAACAAGGTCCAATTGGACCAAAGGGTGATAAAGGTGATAATGGTTCACAAGGACCAATTGGAATACAAGGAATAAAAGGTGATAATGGTTCACAAGGACCACAAGGTATTGCTGGTGTTAATGGTTTTAAAGGTGATATTGGATTAACAGGACCTATTGGACCAAAAGGCGATATTGGATTACAAGGTATTCAAGGTGATACAGGTGCTGATGGTATAGATGGTATTCAAGGACCAATTGGTTTAACAGGTCCAGCTGGACCACAAGGTATTCAAGGGTTAAAGGGTGATAAAGGTGATAATGGAATTGATGGTATTCAAGGACCAGCTGGTATTCAAGGATTAACTGGTGTTGCTGGACCACAAGGTATTCAAGGTTTAAGTGGAGCAACGGGTCCAATTGGATTAAGCGGAGCAACAGGACCACAAGGTATTCAAGGACTAAATGGTCCACAAGGATTAACTGGTTTAAGTGGAGCAACAGGACAACAAGGACCAATTGGACCACAAGGTATTCAAGGACTAACTGGTGCAAAAGGTGATACTGGTTCAACTGGTCCACAAGGTATTCAAGGTGAACAAGGTCCACAAGGTTCACTTGGTCTTAATGGTTCACAAGGACCGCAAGGACCACAAGGTGATGCTGGTATTCAAGGTATTCAAGGACCGCAAGGACCACAAGGTTCACTTGGTCTTAATGGTTCACAAGGACCACAAGGTGATGCTGGTATTCAAGGACTAACTGGTCTAAAAGGTGATATTGGTGCAACTGGATTAAGTGGAGCAACAGGACCACAAGGTATTCAAGGTATTCAAGGTTTAAAAGGTGATATTGGTGCAACTGGATTAAGTGGAGCAACAGGACCACAAGGTATTCAAGGTCCAGCAACATTACCAAGCGGTTCTGATACACAAATACAATTTAATGATAATGGAACATTTGGTGCTGATGCTGATTTTGTATGGAATAAGGTAAGTAATGATTTAATATTAAATGGTGCTGATGCTGGAATTATTTTAAAATCAATCACAAACGAACCACCAACACCAGCTACTGGAAATTTACAAATATATGCTAAATCAATTGCTGGTAAGATAACTCTAAAGGCAAAAGGACCAAGCGGTTTAGATTTTCCATTACAATCAGCATTATGGCAAAATAATGTTACTATGTGGACACCTACAACAGCAACTGCTGGTTTATGGTCTGGAACGGTTGGTGCTGGTTCTGGAACATATACAACAGCTTTACCAACAACAACATCAATTTACACATCGATGAAAAGAGCCAGATACGCAAATGTTGTTACAACTGCAAATCAAGTTTTGGGGCAACGAACTACTGAAGCAATGTTTACCCGTGGTACAGTTGCTGGACAAGGTGGTTTTTTCTTTTATACTAGAGTTGGTTTTGACACTTGGACCACTAATGGAAGGTTTTTTGCTGGTATGGCAACTTCGGCAGCCGTAATTATTGGAAATCCAAATTCCTTAAATAATACTATTGGTGTAGGTTGTGATGAATATGATAATGGCTTAATCAGTATTTTATCCCGTTCAACGTATGCCAGAAAAGACCCAACTATTTTTACAATTTCAGCTGGTAAAGGTTATGATATATTTTTATTTTGCGCCCCTAACGGTAACAACGGTAACAACATACAATGGCGAATAGTTGAACTAAACACTAAAATGGAAGCGTCTGGTATATTATATGATGATGGTTCATTACCAGCTGCATCAACAATGTTTACAGCTAATGTACTTGCAAGTAATGGAGCAAATACAACTTTGGGTGCAAATGCAATACAAATGGGTATCAATAAAATATATATTGAAACAGATTATTAATAATTAAAAAACAAACTAAACCAGCTTAACAGGCTGGTTTTTTTATGTCAAAAAACTAATAAAAATTAGATAAAACTTTACATCACTTGTATATGATAGTACTATTATTTTATATGATAGGAACAATATATATAACGGGAGAAATTGGATTTGATACAACACTTTTAGATGTAATCAAACAGGTTAAAAATCAATCAACATCAGAATCATTTTTAGTTAAGATAGATTCAGTTGGTGGTTATGTTGATGCTGGTATGGATATATACAATTATTTAAAAAATTTAAGTGTTCCAGTAACAACATACACAACAAAAGCATACTCAATTGCAAGTGTAATTTTTATGGCTGGTTCAACTAGAATTATACCAGAAAATGCATTTGAAGCTTTAATGATTCATTTACCTTGGATGGAAGCAGTTGGTAATCATTCTGAATTATCAACATATTTAAAAGACTTAAAAAATACTGAAGATAATTTAGTAAAATTTTATTCAGATGCACTTGCATTAGATACAACAACAATTCATTCACTACTTAAAAGTGAAACATACTTATCAGCAACACAAGCCAAAGATTTAGGTTTTGCAACACAACTACAAGTTGCACAAAAAGCGGTTGCTAGATTAAACAATAACAAAGAAGAAATAGAAGAAAGTTTAATGAATAAACTAAACAAAAAAATTGATAGCATAATGAATATGTTATCTGGAAATCCAACAATTAAAGCTGAATTAAAATTACAAGATGCAACAGGTGTTGAATTGGTTTTTGCTGATTTAGACCCAACAGAAGTTGCTTCAGTTGATGCAAAAGTAATGGTTGATGGTAAAGCTGCTGATGGTGATTTTTTAATGGCTGATGGTTCAACAATAACAGCTGTAAAAGGTGTTGTTACTGTAATTGCACCAGCTGAAGAAGTTGAAGTACCAGTTGAAGAAGAAGCGGTTGCTGTTGAAGAAGTACCAGTTGAAGAAGAAGTAATTACTGATGAAAAAGATGTAATGATTACTGAATTAGAAGCAAAGGTTGCTGAATTGGAAGCAAAAATTGCAGAATTAATGAGTGTAACTGATGTTGAAAATTTATTAAATGCTTTAGAAGTATCAGCAACAAAACAAGCTGAATTGGAAACAAAATTTTTAGCACTTGCTAAATCAATTGGTTCAGATTTTACTGGAACAAGTACAAAAGAAAATCAAAGTGGAATTAAAAATGTACAAAGTGAAACAACAAGTTTTGCTATAAAAAGAAAATAATAAAATAACAAAAAGAGCTAAAAATAAATAAATAAATGGCAAATTTTAATTTTGATAACGTAACGTTATCACCAAAAGAAGTTCAAGAACTAAGTACTGCAATCTTTGAAACTGCATTTGCAAATCCAGAACTTACAAAAATACATAACATTGTTGAAGGTATAGATATGAAATCTCAAATCTTGTTATTATCATCAATGGCAATGCAAGGTTTATCAGCTGATGGAACTTGTGACCCACAAGATTCTGATGCTGGAATTGTGGCAACACAAAAATATTGGGAAAATAACCAAATCGAAGTAAGAATTCCTTACTGTGCAAAAGACTTACCAGAATTGTTAAAAGCATTTGGAACTAAATCAAATAAATATGATGTTGAAGGTTCTGAAGAAATCAAAATGGTTGCAACAAGATTACTTGAAGCATTAGATGAAGCAATTTTAAGATTAGCTTGGTTTGGTGATAAAGCTGCTGCAAATATTGTAAGTGGTGGTACTATCTCAAATGGTACTAATGTAGCATATTTTAAAGGTGTTGATGGTATTTGGAAACAAATTTTTGCTGGTGTAACTGCTGGTGATATTAAAAGAGCAACGATTACTTCAAATGCTGGTGCAAACTACACAGCACAAGAATTATCAGCTGGTGAAGCTTTAACAGCAATGAGAAAAGTGTACAATCAATCTGATTCAAGATTGAAAAATCACAAAGATGGTATTTTCATCGTAACCCAATCAGTTTATGATAATTTCCTAGATAAATTGGAAGATGCTGGTTTATCAGCAGTAGGTCAATTGGCTATGAATGATGGAGTAATGACTTACAGAGGTAAACAAATTATTGTTGCTGACTTTATGGATAGAAACATTACTTCTTACCAAGATAACGGTACAAAATACAACTTACCAAACAGAATTGTATTTACAACACCAGCTAACATTCCAGTAGGAACTTTAGATTCTGGGGAATTTAAAGAGTTAGCAGTTTGGTATGATAAAACTGCTAGAAAAGTTTACACAGAGAACATCTTTTCATTAGATGCGAAAGTATTAGAAGGTTATTTTATTTCAGTAGCATATTAATCAATAAACATTAAGTAATGGGTGCTAAAGTTAGCACCCAAAGCTTTAAAAAAATAACATAAAAAAAGAAAATATATATATAAACAATGGCAAATTGTATAAATAAATTAACTGCTAATATTGCTTATGATTGCACAACTGCAAACAGAGCAAAAGGTGGTCTTGAAACAAAAGCAGTTTTGATTAATGTTGCTGATTTAGATTTAACAGCAATAACACAATCTGGTGCAACAGTTACAAATTTAGCACTTAAAAGCGGTGCGACAGGTTACGAAATTGGTTGGATAAAACAACTAGCAAACACAGCTTCAGAATTTTCTGTAAATGATGGATTAGATACTTTCAATCATTCATTTGCTGCAAGAGTATTTGGACAAGGTGCAGATGATGCTGAAATAATTAAACAATTAGCTGAAGGTGAATTTGTGGTGTGTGTTGAAACGAAATTCAAAGGAACTGGTAATGTTGATTCTTATAAACTTTTTGGACTTGAAAATGGTTTAAAAATGTCTGAAGGTTCATTTACATCACTTGAAAATGATGGTTCATTCTTATTCACTTTATCAAGTGTTGAAAACTTCGGTGAAAGTTATCCTTATAAAGTTTATTTAGAAGGTACTTATGTAGCTTCAAAAGCAAAATTTGATGCTTTATTTAAAGTAGTATAACAGCTTTACAAAAGGATATAACAATAGTATAATTAAAGGTAGATAGTGATAAAAGCTATCTACCTTTTTTTATATAAAAAAAACAAGAAATTATGAACAAACAAAGATTAGAACAAATATTGAATATACCATTTTCAGAATTGGTTTCAAATAGCGAATTACAAACTGAATTAACTGATTATTATAAATTTATCTATAATGTAAAAGTATGTACAAGCTGTAAAAATAAATTTCCAACATATTATAAAAAATTAGTTGAAAATGGTGTTGAAAAACTAACAGCAAAAACTGAAAGTAATTTTAAATTACGAGATAACATAGGTGTACTTCAAATCAATTTTGGTGATGGTAATTTCATTAGCCAAACATACGCACCAGATGATTTATGTATTGGTTTTTTAAAAGACAATCCAGCTAGAATTTCATTATTTGAAAAGTATCCAGAAAACTGGATGGAATTAATCCAAAAAAATAACGAAAATGAAACTGAAAATGAATAATGAAAATAAAATTAGTAGATGTTGATAATAGACTTTCAATAAAATACAATAAATCTGAAGATGTTTATAATTGGGGTGCTGATAATTGTTACCCACAATTAATAAAATCATTAATTAATTCTAGCGTAACAGCTAAACAATGTGTTGATTTAAACGCAAAATATATCTATGGTAAGGGTTTTGATTTTACTTCAAATATAGTTGATAAAAATACCCTTATCATCAATAAAAGAGGTATAAATATAAATCAGTTACTAAGAATAGTTTCACGTGAATTTTCAGAACAAAACAATCTTTTCTTACATATCAATTTTAATGCACTTTATGAAATTATTTCAGTTGATTTATTAACATCAGAAGATGTAAGAATTGGTAAAAGTGATTCAACTGGATATAGTGGAAAATTCATTGTTTACGATAATTGGTCGAAAGATAAAGGTAAAAAAATCGAGAAAAAAGATTTCAATATAATTGATAAATACAACCCATTACCAGCCGTAATTGAAGCACAAGTTGAAGCTGCTGGTGGTTGGAATAAATACAAAGGTCAAGTATTACATATAAATTCAGATTTTGGTGAATTATATTCTTTAAGTGATATTGATTCAGTTATTTATGATGCAAATGCAGAACATAGAACTGGTCTTTTTAAAAATGAGTTATTAACCAAAGGGTATACGGGGTCAAAGTTTATATTAACAAAACCAATGGACTATGCTGAAACTGAAGCTTTTGGTAAAACACTTGAAAAACTGCAAGGTGTTGATAATATTGGGATGGTACATTTTCAAGTATCTGAAGAAAGTGATGTATTAGCAAATGAACTTTCTGTATTAGATATCGCATCAAATTTGGACGATAAAATGTTTGTTCAAACAGAAATATCATCAGCAAAAAACATTCGTAAGGCGTTTGGTGTTCCATCGATTTTAATCGAAGATGGTGACAACTCAATTTTTGGGAACTCTGGGGAACTCGTTAGGGTTTCCCAACAAATGCATTGGGAAAACAAAGAAGAGGAACGCAATATTATTTGTGATGCTTTTCAAATGTTATTTTCAAAATTCCATAAACAAATAAATCCATCAAATGATTGGAACATAACACCGATAATTCAAAAACCAGAACCAACAAATGAATAATATATTAACATCAACTGAAATTAAGAATTATAAAGATATTGGTAATAAAATTGATGAATCAAAAATTAACCCAATTATTGAACAAGCGCAATTAACTGAATTAAAATCAGTATTAGGAGACCGTTTTTATTTTGATTTATTAAACAATCTAGCAACAACAAAATACCAACCATTATTGGATGGTTGCAGCTTTACATATTGTGGTATAACATACCAGCACGATGGAATTAAAGCACTTTTAAGTGATTATTTTATGTCAAAGTATGTCTTACAGGTTAATACCAATTTTACACCATTCGGTGCAACAAATAAAGTACCACAAGATGGTGAAATTGCTGATAGAAATTCTTTAAAAGATATAGCAACACAACAATTACAATTGGCTGGTGCAAGATGGGAAATTATTAAGATGTATTTGAATGCAAGTACATTAATATTTCCAGAATGGCAAAATAACACAGGTTCAGAATCAAATATAGTTGGTGAAAGAACATTTAGATTTAGAAAAATATAATGCAAATAATTCAAAATATAGACGGAAAAACATTTAAATTAAATGGTGTAAAATTTATTAAAATATTTACCATTATAAAAAATGGAACAACAAATATTTCAATCCATAATTCATACGATACTAAACAACAAATATTATCATCAAGACATTTTAGTCAAATATCAGTTGATGGTGTAGTACATACATCAGCAAATGCTTTAATTGATGCACTAGTTATTATTTTATTTGCAAAAAATGCTGGTTTAGACAACTATAAAGAGCTTATTGTGTTGAATGGTCAACCAAATCAAACAAATTTAATCGAAGGTCAAAACAATGGTACAACAAGTTTTTTACTAGGTAAAGATGGTGATTTATTAGCTAGTAGTTATGAAGTATATGGTGGTTTAAATTCACAATTTTTAAAAGCTGATGGTTCAACGGATTCAACACAATATTTAACTTCAAGTAAAATAAATGGAACTAGCGGAAAGATACCAAAATTTGATAATAATGGTGGTGTTGTTAATAGTCAAATCGAAGATTCAGCAAACCACGTTATTATTGGTGGTAATGGAACTTATAGTGAAAAACTTGAAGTAAATGGAAATGTTAAAGCAAATTCATTTATTGGTAATGCTACTTCAGCAACTAAGTTAAATACAACTAGAACAATAAATGGTGTTGCATTTGATGGTACTGCAAATATAACTATTCCAGGAACTGATACAACACCACGTATAGCAACAAGTGAAAAAGGTGTTGCAAATGGTGTTGCAACATTAGATGCAAATGCATTAGTACCATCAACACAATTACCTAGTTATGTTGATGATGTATTAGAATATGCAAATTTTGCTTCATTTCCAGCAATTGGAACTACTGGAAAAATATATGTTGCAATAGATAATAACAAAACATATAGATGGAGTGGTTCAGTATATGTTTTTATATCAAGCGGTGCTGTTGATTCAGTAGCTGGAAAAACGGGTGTTGTTACATTAACTAAGTATGATGTAGGTTTAAGCGAAGTTGTAAATTCTTCGGATTTGGATAAACCAGTTTCAACTGCAACACAAAATGCATTGAATTTAAAAGCAAATTTGGCTTCACCAACTTTTACAGGAAATGTTAGTGGAATTTCAAAAGCAATGGTTGGATTATCAAATGTTGATAATACAGCTGATTCAACTAAATCAGTAAATTATGCTGGTTCAGCTGGTTCAGCAACTAATGCTAATTATGCACTGAATGCTGGTTTATTATTAAATAATGCACCTAGTTCAACTGGTGGTGTAAACACCATTGTACAGCGTGATAGTAGTGGTTACATATTCAACAATTATTTTAATACAACTGCTGGTGGTACAGAAAGAAACGCATCTGGTATGGGTTATTTTGCTGGTTTTAATTCAACTGATACTTACATTAGAAGTTATACACCAGCTGCTGTTGCTGCTGCAATCAGTGGTCAAATAATGAATATTAACGGAAATTCAAATTACTCAACAACTGCAAATTATGCAAATAGTGCTGGTTCAGCACCAGCATCTGATGTATATCCTTGGGCAAAAGCAGCTTCAAAGCCAAGTTATACAAAATCTGAAATTGGTTTATCAGCTGTTGATAATACATCTGATGCATCAAAATCTGTTAATTATGCTAATACTGCTGGTTCAGCACCAGCAAACGGTGGTAAAGCTGATGGGGCAATTAAATTTTGGTCTACTACTCACCCAGATGCTTTTTATTTAGAGAACAATTGGACTGGTTCTCATTGGTTTATAACTTCTAATCACGGGAATGCAGTAAGAGTTGGTTATTCTGATTCAACTGGTTCGGTTGCTTGGGCAAATGTTACTGGTAAACCAACGATTGGACAAGTTACCAGTGTTAACGGTCAAGTAGGTGCTGTTGTATTAAATAAAACTGATTTTGGTTTAAACCTTGTTGATAATACATCTGATGCGAGTAAATCAGTTGGTTATGCAGCAAGTGCTGGTATAACTGCAAATTCCAGTGATATTGACCACCCAATTCCAATTTAAAGTGAGCACCTGATTCCAATTCAAAATGACCACCTAATTCCGGAGCAAAATGACCACCCCATTTTTCATTAAAAACTACTCTTTTTCATCTGTTAATTAGTATTCAAATATACTTAAATATTAGCCTTTGTTTATCCCTCTTTTTTTTCTCATGGATTCTCCATGTAATTCGAGTCGATGAGATTGATGAATCAGTCTATCCAAAATGGCATCAGCTATGGTTTTTTCTCCAATGATGTCATACCAGCCTTGCACTGGGATTTGTGAGGTTACAATAATAGAACCGTTATTATGCCTGTCTTCAATGATCTCTAAAAGGGTAATTCGGTTACTGCTATCCAAAGCTTGGAGTCCAAAATCGTCTAATATAATAACATCTTGCCGTTCTATTTTGGCCAATTCTCTCAGGTAAGAACCATCTGCTTTGGCCATTTTTAATTTAGCAAACAGCTTCGAAGTATTAAAATAACTTACTTTAAAACCTTGGATACAGGCTTGATAACCCAATGCTGTGCCTAAATAACTTTTGCCTACACCAGTGCTTCCCGTTATTAAAATGTTTTCATTTTTTTCGACAAATTCACATTCTGCCAGACGCAGTATGGTATTTCGATCCAGATTACGGGTTTGGTCAAAATTGATACTTTCAATATTTGATTTGTAATGGAATCGGGCGTTGGTGATACTGCGGGCAATACGCCGATTGTGCCTTTCATCCCATTCGGCATCAATAAGCATCGATACAAACTGATCGAGCGTGTAATGGTCTGTTTTTCCGCTTTCAATGGCTGTTTTAAAAGCATTGTGCATGCCGTAAAGCTTCATTTGTTTCATTTTTGTTACTGTGGATTCATTCATGATTACTGTGTTTTAATTTAATTATAATACTGTTTTCCTCTTATGTTAGCGTGAATTGGAAGTTCCTGCTCAGGTTCTTGTTCAAATTCGATATGATCTAAGTTGTTTTCTAAAATATTTTGAATGGTCTTAAAATTGTAAATTTTAAAATCAAGTGCCCGCTTACAGGCATTTATTAATCGCTCTTTCCCTACCTTTTTCTCGAAGTTTAATATTCCCAAACAACTTTTATAAGCCTGTTCAGGATGGTTTCTACTTTCAATTATTTGCATAATATATTCTGCTACTGACTCGTCAATACTACTGGCCCAATCAATGAAGCGGGCAGCACTCCACTGAGCTACAAATTGATGCGTGCTAGCCATATGTTCCGGGATTGTGGTATAGATATAAGGTTTGTAATTCCTTGGATGGATGGCTATTCGATTGTATTTGTGATAGATCTCTACCGTTGATTTGGTATACAATAGTTTCGCTTTTTTCTTGACATATTGATACGGAACGCTATAGTAATTTTTGTCCTGACTTAATTGAACATGCCCATTTTGCATTACTGTTGCAAAGGATTGGTATTTGATTTCAAAACGTTCTTGTGGTAATGGACTTAGTTTTTGTTGCTCATCTTCTAAAAATAATTCTATCCGAGAGTACGGACGTCCTGTGAGTTTTCGACTGTTATGAGCATCCAATAAATCCCATATTTGCTGGTTTAATTCTTCCAGAGAAAAGAATTTAGTTTCTTTTAGATTTACATAAATCCTTCGATACAAGATCTTAACAGCTCCTTCAACCAATGATTTGTCTCGGGGTTTATAAGCCCTAGCAGGCAAGATTGTAGTTTGGTAATGTTCGGCTAAATCAGCTAAGGTTTCATTAATTGTGGGTTCAAAACGACTGCTTTTTATTACTGCAGATTTTAAATTATCGGGAACAATTGCCGCAGGAGTACCTTCAAAAAAACGCATAGCATTTTCTACCGAAGTAACAAAATCTTCTTTTTGTTGGCTCATGGAAGCTTCGGCATAGGTGTATTGACTGGCTCCTAATATGGCTACAAAAAATTGTACTTCTTTAATTTCTCCCGTGTCTTTATCAATGATGGAGAGTGTTTTTCCAGCATAATCCACATACATTTTATCACCCGCTTTGTGATTCATGTGCATCACTGGATTGACTCGTTTGCTCCATGTTTTATAATGATGTCCAAATTGCGAGCTTCGGTAACCATTAGGATTTAGGGCAATATATTGCTCCCACATGTGCTGTATGGTAACGCCAACTTTTTTTAGTTCGCGTTCCATTTTAGGAAAAAAATCATAAAGAATCTGCAGTTTGGGACTGATTGATTCCACGGTAGTGTGTGAAAACAAAAGTTCTAACTCAGCATCTGTTTTTTCGTTAATTACTTCAAAACTTAATCCTAGCACTTCAAATAAAGAAATATACTTCTTTACTGTATTTCTAGAAAGAGATAAGTACTTACTTATGAATAACTTACTTTTCCCGTTACAGTAGAATTTAATTGCTTTTCTAATTTTACTCATGTCTGTTATTTTGTTTGCCATAATCCGTATTTTTTTAACGAATGTATGGTGCTAACAACATGAAAAAGTTAGTAGTTTTTAATGTCCAATTTTAGCCCAAAATCAGGTGGTCAATTTGGACTGGAAAATGGTGGTCAGTTTGCTCCGAAACTGGTGGTCAATTTGAACTGGAATAGGGTGGTCAATTTGACTGGTTTTTCCAATCAACACCTAACAACACAAAAATAACAAAAGAGAATAAAATACAATAGAAATGAAAAAAAATGAAATATGTCCATTAGTTGAAGCAGCTTGCTGTATTAGTGCAAATGGAAAAGGGTATAATATAGATAAAGATTTTAATGGATGGTTAAAAATATACATCAATGATAAAATAAATAAAGAAAATAAAAAGCAACAATAGAATGACCAGATACCAACTATTAAAAAAGAATGAAGCAATAAATTATAAGTATGTGAAAAATGGAATACTATCTTTTATGATACTAAGAGATATTGAAATATATGAAAGCTTTGTTAACCTACAAGATACAATAATAAAAGAAATGAAATATATAGTACTATCGGAACAATACGACCTATCAACAGACAGAATCAAACAAATCGTATATAATATGCAAACACTTATCAAATAGTAATTTAATTTTTGTCCAAGAAAAAAACCTAACCTTTAAGTAAATTTGAAATTTGATAAGGAAACTTTGAATTTACTCAATCAAATAAAAAAAATAAAATTTGTTTTTTAATCGATTTAAAAGCTACTTAAAAACAAGAGTGTTGTATCTTTGGAAATGGAATTTAAGTTTTTAATGAAGAAATTTCTTCATAGTTTACAACCAGCATACACTTTTTTGAGTGTATCTGTATTTAACTTATATTTGTAGAATAAGCTTTTAATGAAGTCTAGCATTCATTAAAAACAAAAACCGAAACGTGGGGTTTCGGTTCGAGTTGCTAGAAATGTTCTTATTTTCTAACTTATTTCAACACAATGGAAAAAAACTTTTTATTACTCATTGGGTTGGTAAACGCTATACAGTTTTTACCACCAACGATTAAAGAGATTAGGAAACTAGTCTTGGTGTTCATCAAAAAACGCTAATCCCGTTTTAAATCCCGCTAGAACTTTTTTGTGGTTCTGGTGGGTTTTTTGTTGTACAAATATAAACAAAAGTTTAATTAGTTAGAACAAAAGTTTCCTTTTGTTGATTATTTTTAAACATTAAATTTAATCATCACTCATATTTATTACGCCTTTATTAAAAGTATATGTTCAAAAACATAGCCAAACCACGTAAAAAAGTTGAAATCTGGAAAAATTGATAACTAGCATCTTTTTCTTACTTTATTTTAACTTATCATTACTAATTCAGCTTTTCAATCTAAATAACCATCATAATAAAAATGTTCACTACCAACATTTGTGAACATTAAATAAAAATCCTAGTGTTTACGGTACTTAACAAGGGTATAAAATATCAACAGTAAAAATAATGTTCATTTACTTAATATAATAGTTGTAAATGAACATTTTATTTATATCTTTGTAACAGCAATAAAGCGAAACACTAAATCAAATCACAATGGCTTACATCAAAACAGAAACAGTAAAAGGAATGAGAAACGAAATCAAAAACTTATTCCCAGCAAAACAAGGTTGGAAATTCAGTATTACTTGTATTAACTATTCAACAGTAAGATGTGCAATCCTTGCAGCACCAATTGAATTAAGAATGGATTTAACACGTTCACACGAATCAGTTAATAACTATTACATTGAATCACATTATGAAGCTAATCCAGCAGCTAAAGAAGTATTAACAAAAATCAATAGTGTGTTGAATCAAGATAATTATAATAATTCTGATGCAATGGTTGATTACTTTGATGTTGGTCATTATATATCATTATCAGTTGGTGAATGGAATAAACCATTTCAAGTGATACAATAACACATATAAAAAAATTTATTATTAAATGTTCATTTACAGTTGTGGGTGAACATTTTTTAATTTACATTTGTATCAAATAATAATTACTATGGGCAAACAAGGAACAACAACAACAGCTGATTATATTGATTATGATAGAGTAATGAATGTTGCTAATAAACTAATCAAAGAACCTAAAACAAAACTAATTGGTACTTATCTTATCATTGCAGTTAATACTGGATTACGTTCTGGTGATATACTATCATTAACGTATGAGGACCTACAAGGTGATAAGTTAACCATTACGGAACAAAAGACCAATAAGAATAAAATCATTGCTTTAAATGATTCTATTAAAGCTATCATTCCAGCATCAGCAACTGGTTCACCATTCATAACAAATAAAGGTTCAGTTATAACCAACCAACATTTGAATCGTTTACTTAAAGATGTGTTTGCTAAGGAATCAAAAACACTTAACATATCATCACATTCATTTCGTAAATCATTTGGTAGACGTGTATATACAAATAATGGTGAATCAGAAAATGCTTTGGTATATTTATCTGAACTTTATAATCATACATCAGTTGCAGTAACACGTGTGTATTTAGGAATAAGACAAGAAGAGTTAAACAATATCTATTTAAATTTATAACGCATTTTAAAGCGTTCTAAGCAACGATAATTTAAATGAAGTGTTAGGTGTTATAAAACAGATAAGGTATCTATATAGATACCTTATTTTGTTGATAGATATGTGTTTATTCTATTAGTGCTAATGTTCTCGTAACTAATTTATCTTTATATTTCATTAGGTCATCAATGTGGTCAAGTACGTAATCAGTATTATCAATTGACAATTTCATTTTAGAGTTGTTGAAATCTAACTTACAAATAGTTTTCTTGCTGTTATCATCAATGCTAATATTGAAAAAAGATTTGAAATCCTTAAACTTTATTCTTTCTTTATCAATCTTTTTATTCTGGATAATTAAGGTTCTTATTGTGTGATATGCTTGTATTTCTAAATCTGTTGTAATAATACCTAATGAATTTGAATTTGCTTCAGCTAATACTTTCTTATCATAGATATTTTTTAACAATGATGAATTAATAAGGCTTATCATTTTCAATTGTGTTTCTTCATTAAACTTTGTTTTAAAATTCATATTTCTATGTATTATTTTAAGTAAGTCTTTTGATGGTACTACTAATTCTTTAAATAATGTATCTTCGAAATCTTGAATAAATACAGCTTCTTGTGCTGTTTCAACTATTTCTTTAATCTTGATAAATCGCTTATCAAACTTAATAAGTGTTTCAATATCCCTATCGGTATAGCTGCTTAGATTGAAGCAAAAGAATGGCTTACCATCAATCACATTTGGCTCTAATACATCAGAATAAAAACGGTATGAAATACCATTTGTTAGAATAGCTATCTTAGAATTCTTGGTATTATTGAAGTACCCATTTAATTGTCCAGCTTCTTTGTCTGTCAAGCGGCTGTTATGTTTTTTAGCCTCTATTAATATAGTATCTTTTTTATTTAGTACAACAGCATAATCAATTTTTTGGCTGATACGGTCACCAAAGTCTGCATTGTATTCTGGTATCAAATCATTCGAAACATAGTTTAACAAAAAGAAAAAAGGTTCAATTAAAAACTTTCTTGTCTGGGCTTCATTGCTACATAACTCTATTGCATCGTTTAACTTAAAGTTATCTAGCGTTTTCTTTAGTTGTAATATCGCTTGTTTAGGTATAACAGTTGGTGTTGCTATCATAATTTAATTAGTTTTAATTGCAGTTATTAAAATGTAATATTTTTATTCTTAATTGATTACAAATATTAAACGTTACCAACCATCATTTGTTGGTGTTGTAATAGATTTATTAATTGATTCCATTGTTTTTTTCATATCAGCAATTAAAGAAACACCCATTTCATCAAATGCTTGTTTAGTTGTTGCATTAACCGTTGCACGTTTAGTTGCACCTATTAAACCCATTTTAAGTAATGAATCCATTCTATTATTATAAGCTAATATAGAATCATCAGATGAACCATTAAAATTTAGACATTGATAAGCAACATCATCCAAATTATAAGGTAATGCTGGAATTGCTGGTGAATAATCAATTATTCTGTATGTGATTCGATATTTATTATCTTTAACATTAACTTCAATCAGATGGTTTAACGATAAAGGGTTATAACTTGGTATTGAATTACTTTTTGGATATAAAATTTTATATGTGTTCTTGTAGATAGTTTGATTAATTCCTTTTACTACAATATTACCAGCTTCAGCATCTGATAATTGAGTTACTGATTTACCAGAATTATAATTGATACTTATCCATTTATTTATGGCTGAAAATATTTCAGCTTTAGATTTACCAGCAACTTCAAATACACCAGTTAGTGCTTTATCTTCAGTTGTGTATGTTTGACAATAACTCGCAGTACCTAACATCAGTACTAGCACCACTAGGAATTTTTTCATTTTATATTATTTTTAAAGTTACAGAAACAAATATAGATTAAATTAGTAATATAAGTATTATAAAAACAAATATATTTTTATAAGCATCAATCCAAATAAGACGTTTTAAGTGATGATAATTTAAATGTAGTGTTATGTATTGTAAAACAGAAAAGGCATCAATTTTGATACCTTATTTTGTTTCTTGATGTATGATGATGTATTATTTCTTTAACCCAATCATATATGATTTTAATGCATTAACTGAAAGTGTTCTTTTTTTACCAGCTGGTGTTTTTGGTAACATTATTGTTGATGTGATAACTTCACCCTTTGTACCAACAACTAAGTTATCAGCATTAAGTGAATACTTTGGTTTACCATTAACTATTAATGCAACAGCTTCTTCACATTTTGTTTGTGTTAAACTAAAATAACCATCTTTTACATTTGCATCGTGTGGTAATGGTGCATCTTTTTTTGTTACATCATAATCTACATTATAATGTTTTTCAAATTCTTTTATTTCAGCTTTATGTTTTGTATCCAAATCTTTTAAATCAGATTTGATTTTATTGCTTAAATCTTTTCTTGCTTGGTCTACTTCAAATGATAGCTTATAATCTTCAATTTCTTTTTCAGCTGCTGCTTGGTGTTGTGCTTTTATCTTTGCAATTTGTGCTGCAATTTTTTCTTCTTGTTCAGTTACCATAATGTATTATTTTAAGTTTGTTTATTTTATGATGTGATGCAAATATTAGTAAAAATATTTTACATTTCCAAATTAAGTTTAATATAATTTAACGGTTCACCAACAACATATTCTTTTGATATGATTTCATTTTTGACTGTTAATAAATCATCTTCAAGCGTTATTTTTGGTGGTGGGTAATATGGATACACTGGTTTATTTACATAGTATGCACCTTTAATATTTCTTGTTACTGTTTTATCCAAGATAAGATATTTATAATCTTTGTACATTGGTATTGTTGGTTGGTTATCAAGTTTAATAAGCGATGTATAGTCTTTGAAATAATTTTTTATTGTCACTTTAAGTATAGTATATTTAACACTATGTTCTATTATATTTATTTCATCAACAAAAATATTAATATATTTTTTAAGTAATTCTTTTGATGATTCAATCTTATCAAGGTTATCATTTATAACTGATTCAATGTTCGTTTGTTTATCACTTATAAGTAGTTTATTAGATTCAATCCTTGTCTTTTCTTGTTCGATTTTATTTAAATCACCTTCAAGTTTTTTTATCTTTTTACCAGTAGATTCAATTAATGTTAAAACACTACCACTTGTTAATTTACCAACAGAATTAAGTATTGCAACATTTTCATTTATTCTTTCTTGTATTTCTTTTTCACGTGCAACTAAATTATTTAATTGGTGATTCATTTCAACCAAATATTCATCTGGATTTATTTCATTTATCTTGGTTGATAATGCTGGTAAATCTTTTTTTATTAAGGACCAAACAGCACTATCAACTAAATTCATTGGTAAAGATTTTTTTGATGTACAAGGTGTTGTATCACCTCGGCTTGTACATCTATAAGAATTTTTATTTCCAGTTGGTGTTGTTCTATAATTTCCAGATAATTTACGACCACAAGAAGGACAAGTTAATATTTTTGATAGTAGTGTTATGTGTTTTGTTTCTTTATCTGAATTGATAACATTTGATTTTAATTTTAAATGCACTTTATCAAATGTTTCTTTATCAATTATTGTTGGATATTTTATTAGTGTGTTACTAATTAAATATTCATCTTCATTAGTAACAATTCCAAACTTTGGATTTTTCCTTTTATTGTTGGTTGTTTTCAAGCCAGTGTAACCTTCTTCTTTTAGTAGCTTGTTAACGTTTCTTTTTGAATGTGTATATGGGTGAAATCCTCTTTTGATACATTCAAGGCTAATTGTTTTGATTGATGGGTTTAATATAAGTGGGTTGTTTGTGGTATTTAATCCGTTCAAGTACCAATTGAATATTGTTTTTACAATTTCACTTTGTTCTTTATTTATTACAAGTGTATTCTTTTTATTATCTAATCGTAATCTATCATAACCAAAAAGTAATTTACCACTTATTGATAATCCTTGTTGCATTAGGTCCTTTCTACTACGAATAAAACGTTCTTTCTTTTGTTTGATTTCACTTTCAGCTATCATACCATAAAGTGTGAATGTCATTTCACTTATTTGTGAAATTTTACCATCATCATCAAGCAATTTAAAAGATAAATCTTTAATATATATTTGTATTTGTTTGGCTAAACAATGTTCTTTTATTTGGTGCAGTATTGATTGTCTTCTACCAATTCTGGAAATTTCGGTGGTCATTATACAACTGTATTCTGGATTTTCTTGGATAAATTTGAACATTGCATTTGTTCCTACTTTTTCAGATAAATCAGCGAATGCAGTTTCTTTTGTTTCAATTATTTTAAATTGTGTATAACCTAAACTTTCACCATATTTGGTTAAGTCATATATTTGAGCGTTATAATCTTGTTCAATCGTACTTACACGAACCAGTAATATTGCACTTCTTTTCATTACCTTTTGTTTTTTACAAAGATAAATAAAAAAGTCTGTCTGTGTACGTCATTTATATAATATTATGTCCTCCGGCAGCGGCAATTTCCATGCAACGCTTGATGCTTTCTTGTCCCTTGACATCGCTAAAATCGAATTCAGGAAAATCTAATGTTTTATAAAATTCGGCTCGCGTGTCTATTGTTGTTGGTTCCAGCGTCCCTTTTCCTTCAAGGAAATCAATTACTTCCTGCACATTTTCAATTCCATATACATCTAATCCTGCAACAATTGCGGCTTCTTTTACATTTTGCTTTGGAAGAAAAAAACCTTTAAAACCTTCTTCTTTGGCTTTAATGGCAATAGGTAAAGCACCTCGTATCGGTTGAAGACTGCCATCAAGGGAAAGTTCTCCCATAATGATGTATTTATCAACGTCCTCGGCATTGATTTGCCCGGAAGCTACCAGAATTCCGATGGTTAAAGTCAGGTCATAGGCAGAGCCTTCTTTGCGCAAATCAGCGGGAGCCATATTGATGGTGATTTTTTTACCTGGCATGGCGTAGCCATTATTTTTGAGTGCTGCTGCAATACGGTAACTGCTTTCTTTAATGGCATTATCCGGCAAGCCAACTAAATGATAACCAATCCCTTTATCAATATTTACCTCAACAGTAATCGTTGTGGCTTCGACTCCAAAAACTGCACTTCCAAAAACTTTAACTAGCATCTGTTTTTATTTGATTCTAAAATTAGAGAAAACTTTTCTTATTATTATTATAAATCCTACACAAATTCCAATAAAATAGTGAATAACCAAAATTTCATCAAAAAATACTTCAAATATTACATATTACAGTCCGATATGATACATTTTTCGCAAAAACAAAATGTTAAAATTAAAAAAATTGAGGGTATACTATTAGCATTTTTCTACTTTTAGAAAATAATTAGAAACCTTACTATGAAAAAAATCTTACTTCTGTTATTTTTCAGTTTTTTACTGCCAAAAACTTATGCACAGGAATACTTTCCTAACAATGAAAGTGTTCAAAACAAAACCAGCAATTTTACCGCATTTACCAATGCAAAAATCTATGTGACACCAACACAAGTTGTTGAAAAAGGTACTTTACTGATACAAAACGGAAAAGTAATTGGCGTTGGAACTAATATTTCAATTCCTAAAAACTGTACCACAATCAACTTAGAAGGAAGGTCCATTTATCCCTCTTTTATTGATATTTACACCAGTTTTGGAATCGAAAAACCAAAAGGAATTACCGAAAGAAACCCTTTATATGATACTAAAAGATCTGGTTTTTATTGGAATGAGAGCATCCGTTCAGAATTGAATGCCTACGAAGCATTTAAATACGACCAACCTAAAGCCGAAGAATTATTGAAAGCTGGATTTGGTGTTGTGGGAACGCATATTCCAGACGGAATTGCTCGTGGATCAGGAACTTTAATCGCTTTGAATAACTTTGAAAAAAAGAATCAATTACTTTCTGATAAAGTGACCAATCATTTTGCTTTTACTAAAAGTGTTACCACAAATCAATCCTATCCAAGTTCATTAATGGGAATGATGGCATTGTTACGTCAAATGTATTATGATTTAGACTGGTACAAAAAAGGAAATTCAGTAACCAAAGATTTGTCATTAGAAGCCATGGCAAATAATGAAAAGTTAGTTCAAATATTTGCTTCTGAAGACAAATTAAACAGTTTAAGAGCGACCAAAATTGCAAAGGAATTTGGTTTAAATTATGTTTTAAAAGGAAACGGAAACGAATTTGAACGCATTGAGGAAATCAAAAAAACGAATGCGAAATTTATTATTCCAATCAATTTCCCTGAAGCCTATGATGTTTCTGATCCGAACCAAGCGAACCAAATGGAATTGAAAGATTTGCGTTTTTGGAACCAAGCGCCGACCAACCTTAAAGTTTTATCGGATAATGGAATTGTTTTCGCATTGACAACTGACAAGTTAAAGAAGATGGAAGATTTTAGACCCAATCTGTTAAGAGCCATCAAATATGGTTTTGATAAAACAAAAGCGTTAGAAGCATTGACTACCATTCCTGCTGCTCTTTTAGGAAAAAGCAATGAAATGGGAACTTTGAAAACAGAAAGTTTAGCCAACTTTGTAATTACATCGGGAGAGATTTTTGAAGAAAAAACAGTGTTGTACGAAAACTGGGTTCAAGGAAACAAATTTGTTGTCAACGACATTGCAACGAAGGACATTCGTGGAAATTATGATTTGACCATTAATACCGAAAAATATAAATGGAAAATTGATGGGGAGATTACTGCACCAAAATCAGAAATCACAACAGTAGATTCTAAAAAAATCAAGTCAAAACTGACGATGACCAATAATTGGATTTCGACTGTAATCAAACCTAATGATTCTACTAAAACGAGCTTCACCAGATTAATTGGATACATCGAAGAGACACAAAATTTATCTGGAAAAGCAGTTTTATTCAATGGTACTGAAGTGAAATGGTCAGCAGTGAAAACGGCTCCATTTGTAAAAGCGATTGATTCTTCTAAAATTGAAAAAAACAACATGATTATCCCAACAACATTTCCAAATGTTGCTTTTGGTAACCTGAAGAAACCTACCGCAGAAACAATACTTTTTAAAAATGCTACCGTTTGGACCAATGAAAAAGACGGTATTTTAGAAGAAACAGACGTATTGGTGAAAAACGGAAAAATCGCATCCATCGGGAAAAATATTTCTGACGCATCTGCAACAATTGTTGATGCTAAAGGAAAACATTTGACCAGCGGAATTATTGATGAACATTCACATATCGCCATTTCAAACGGTGTAAATGAAGGCGGACACAATTCAAGTGCCGAAGTTACGATACAAGATGTAGTGAATTCTGAAGACATTAATATCTATAGAGATTTAGCTGGTGGAGTTACAACATCTCAATTATTGCACGGTTCTGCTAATCCTATTGGTGGACGTTCTGCAATTGTAAAATGGAAATGGGGAGCTCCTGCAGAGGAAATGTTATACAAAAACCAACCCGGATTCATCAAATTCGCTTTAGGTGAAAATGTTAAACAATCTAATTGGGGTAACGTAAACCCTACTCGTTTTCCACAAACCAGAATGGGAGTTGAACAAGTTTTTACTGATTATTTCCAACGTGCAAAAGAATATGACTTAGCTTGGAAAGCATACAATGCTAGTGGTAAAAAAGCAAAAGGAAATGCACCAAGAGTAGACTTAGAGTTACAAACATTAGCCGAAATATTAAACAAAGAACGTTTCATTTCATGCCATTCTTATGTTCAATCTGAAATTTTGATGCTGATGAACGTAGCTGAAAAATTTGATTTTAGAGTTAATACCTACACTCATATTCTTGAAGGTTATAAAGTTGCCGATAAAATGAAAGAACACGGCGTTGGAGCTTCTACTTTCTCGGATTGGTGGGCTTATAAATTTGAAGTGAATGATGCCATTCCTTTCAACGGACCAATTATGCATAATGCAGGAATTGTAGTTGCCTACAACTCTGATGATGCTGAGATGTCTAGAAGATTGAATCAAGAAGCGGCTAAAGCAGTAAAATATGGTAATGTTTCAGAAGAAGATGCATGGAAATTTGTGACATTGAATCCTGCTAAATTATTGCATATAGATGATAAAGTAGGAAGTATCAAAGTGGGCAAAGATGCGGATATCGTATTATGGAATGCAAATCCTTTATCTATTTATGCCAAAGCTGAAAAAACATTAATTGAAGGTGTTGTGTATTATGATGCTAAAAAAGATGAAGCGCAAAGAGTAGCAATCGCTAAAGAAAGAAGTGAACTAATAGGTCAGTTATTACAAGAAAAAAATAAAGGAATGACCACACAAGAACCTAAAAAAACGGAAAAGAAAGAATATCATTGCGATACTTTAGAAGAATAATCCAATGCATCTAAATTTCAAAAACCGTGCTTTTGTAATAAAGCAATTCTAAAAAACCTATAATCATGAATAGTAAAAAAATATATCTTTTAATATTGGCCTTTAGTATCTCAATACTATCTCAGGCACAACAAACACCAGCCGCAAAGCAATCAAAATCTGTTTTAATCCTTAATGCTACAGCACACTTGGGTAATGGTGAAGTGATTGAGAACAGCGCCATCGGATTTGTAGACGGGAAAATCACTTTGGTTGCAGATGCGAGAGTAATACGCTTAGCTGCGGGTGCCTATGACATGACAATTGATGCCAGCGGAAAACATATATATCCGGGATTTATTGCACCTAACTCTACATTAGGCTTGGTAGAGATAGATGCCGTAAAGTCCTCCGATGACGAAGATGAAATTGGAGCAATGAATCCAAATGTAAGAAGTATTGTTGCTTACACAGCCGATTCTAAAGTAATTGAAACAGTAAGACCAAACGGTATTTTGATGGCTCAAATAACACCTAGAGGCGGAGTGATTTCTGGATCTTCCTCAATTGTTCAGCTGGATGCTTGGCATTGGAAAGATGCAATTATAAAAGAAAATGATGGAATTCACATCAATTTCCCATCCACCTTTAAAAGAAGTGGATGGTGGGCAGAACCAGGAAATATAGAAGCTAATAAGGACTATGCTAAACAAGTTTTAGAATTATCTGGATTTTTATCTAATGCAAAAGCGTATTTAGGCGATAGTTCAAAAGAGAGAAATTTAGTTTTAGAATCTACAAAAGGTCTATATGACGGAAGTCTAACGCTGTTTGTTCATGCCAATGAAGAAAAACAAATAATCGATGCGGTGCAATTTGCCAAAGAAAATGGTATTAAAAAAATGGTCATTGTTGGCGGGTATGAAGCGTATAAAACTGCTGAATTATTACAAAAAAATAATATTGGCGTACTGCTTAAACGCGTGCATGATATGCCAGAGAATGATGATCATGATATTGATTTACCATACAAAGCAGCCAAATTATTAACCGATAAAGGTGTCCTTGTAGGTTTAGAAAATAGCGGTGCCCATGAAAGAATGAATACCAGAAATTTACCATTTTTAGCGGGAACATGTGCTGCCTACGGAATGGAAAAAGAAAAAGCGTTACAACTAATTACATCAAATACTGCTAAAATATTAGGAATTGATGCGCAATGTGGTACCTTAGAGCAAGGAAAAGATGCTACATTATTCATTTCCGAAGGCGATGCTTTAGATATGAGAACCAATAAATTGACTAATGCCTTTATACAAGGGAGAATGATTAGTTTGGAAACACATCAAACTAAGCTTAATGACCGATATAAAACAAAATACAATCAAAAATAAATTAATACAATGGGACTATTTAATGCCATTTTAGGCAATGCATCTGAAGTGAATATTGAAAATGTTTCGAATGAATTTGAGCCTATCTTAATAGATGGAGAAAAAATCGAAAAAGCGTATAAGCTTATTCGGGATATGTTTATTTTCACCAATAAAAGACTGATTTTAGTCGAAAAACAATTGGTTGGAAGTAAAGTTGATTATATGTCTATTCCCTATTCCAGTATTAAGAAATTCTCTAAAGAAAGTGCCGGAATATTAGATTTGGATGCCGAATTAAAAATTTGGTTAAACCACGATAATAATCCAATTATCAAACAATTTGGTAAAGGAGGAAACAACATCAATGAGGTTTATAAAATATTGAGCCAACATACATTGAAATAAATACATCATTTATAATTTAAAGGCACTAATTGCAATCCATGCAATTAGTGCCTTTTTTAGTTTAATCTCTTTTGTCTTTACAAAAGACGGCGACAAATCAGAATAGGATTCTTAATTTTTTGTAGAAAAGGCGGTTTTAGATATCAAAACATAATATTCCTTTAACCTAATTTTAACAAATTACAAATTTTAACTTCAAATTATAATATACCCACAATAAAAAGGGGTGTGCATTGTTTAAATCGTAAAAATAAAACATTCAATTACTTTTATAAAGGGGGTTGTTGATGATTTTTATATTTTTATCGAAATTTAAAACTAAAAAACAATGAGAAAAATTATTTTAAGTGTGATATTAATCACAATCTTGGTATTTACCCTTTTTTCAAATTATTTTCTAACAGATAGCCCTGCACCCGCAGAAGCTGTAAAATTTGACACTGGCGATACCGCTTGGATGATTGTTGCTACAGCACTTGTATTAATCATGACTCCTGGTTTAGGTTTCTTTTATGGTGGGATGGTAGGTAAAAAAAATGTCATCAGTACCATGCTTCAAAGTTTTATGGCCATGATAATTGTAACCGTTTTATGGGTTGTTATCGCTTTTGGATTATCATTTGGCCCAACAATTGGCGGCGTTATAGGAAATCCTATCCCGAATTTATTCTTTCAAGGTGTAGGTACTAATACATCATGGAGTCTTGCTCCAACAATCCCTTTTATGTTATTTGCATTGTTTCAAGCAAAATTTGCCATAATTACCCCAGCTTTAATTACGGGTGCTTTTGCTGAGAGAATTCGTTTTTGGGCTTACTTACTATTTATGGTTTTATTTATATTACTAGTTTATACACCATTAGCACACATGACTTGGCACCCAGATGGTATTTTCTTTAAAATGGGGGTATTGGATTTCGCAGGTGGAACAGTCGTTCACATGAGTGCTGGATGGGCTGCACTTGCAGGAGCCATTTTTCTTGGAAAAAGAAAAGCACAAAAACCTAATCCTGCCCGTATCACTTATGTATTATTAGGAACTGGTTTATTATGGTTTGGATGGTTTGGTTTTAATGCTGGATCAGCTTTAGGATCTAACGGCCTAGCGGTTCAAGCGCTGGGTACTACAACTGTTGCAGCTGCCGCAGCTGGAATGGCTTGGGTATTTCTTGACAAAATTCTTGGTCACAAACTTTCTGCAATGGGAGCTTGTATCGGTGTTGTAGTAGGTTTAGTGGCTATTACTCCTGCTGCAGGATTTGTGAGTATTCCACACGGAATGTTCATAGGAGCTTTTGCCAGTATCGTTAGTAATTTAGTGGTTAGAAGTTTCCACAAATTAAAAATTGATGATGCTTTAGACGTATTTGCTTGCCATGGTGTGGGCGGAATGGTTGGAATGCTTTTAACTGGAGTTTTTGCTTCAAAATCGATCAACTCCATTGTTGGTGATAATCAAGGTCTAATTTTTGGAGACGCTACATTATTTATCAATCAATTAACTGCTTTAGTAGTTGTTTCCATATTTGCTTTTGTAGGTTCCTATTTCCTTTTCTTTATTGTAAACAAAATTACTCCACTTCGTGTAAGTGAAGAAAAAGAAGAATTAGGTTTAGATATTTCTCAACATGGTGAATTTTTGTAAATCATCTTAAAATAAATTAACTCTCTGCACTTCAGAGAGTTTTTTTTTGCTCTGCAGTCACTCAAAGAAGGATGATTCTATGCAGTCTGTCCAATTATCTTTAGACAAGAAAGAACATATTTAAAAACATTTTTTGCAAGACTACTTCTAGTTAATATCCTTTAAAAACAAAATCCCAATCTTTAAAAAAGATTGGGATTTTGTTTTTAAATATAATCGAATGCTTTTATTAAGCAAAAGGATTATCTATTTTAAAATTGTAAACTCAATTTTTGAATCATTATAAATTCTATGAGTTTGCTTTTGAAAATCTTCTGGTTTAGCATAAAAAATATTTTCTACAAATGTTTGTGGATTCAAATCAATAAACGGGAACCACGTACTTTGAACCTGAATTTGGATTTTATGTCCTTTTTTGAATGTATGAAAAACATCTTGTAACTTAATATTTACATGTGTTTTCTCATTAGCAACAAATGCTTCCGGTTTTGAGAAACTGTTTCTGAAACGTCCTCTCATCACTTCACTTCTTACCATCATGTGATAATTACTCATCTTCAAATAAGGAGCAACATCTTTGGTCTCTGGCTCATCATTAGGGAAAACGTCAACTACTTTTACAATCCAGTCCGCATCTGTTCCTGTAGTTGAAACTTGTAATTTGGCTAATATTTCTCCTGCTAATGTCGTATCATCACTCAATACTTCTGTTTCAAAAACAATCACATCCGGACGTCTCGCGGCAAAACGCTGATCATCCGTCATATATTTCCTTGGTGTAAGACCGGCTTGTTTGATATCTTCAGAATAAGGAACCGGTTTCTTAGGATCACTTATAAATTCTTCAAAAGAAATATTTCGCTTCGCCATTTTTGTCAATTGATTTCCTTGCAAAAAGAAATCTTGTTTTTCAGTATTTTGAGGAGGCCAAGTTTCATAGGTCTTCCACTCTTTTCTTCCAGTATCAAAAACATAGGCTTCTGGTAATTTATTTTCACCTTTAGCGTTATTCTTTAAGAAATGACGAAAGAAATTAGCTTCTATATTTTTTTGATAATAACCTGAAATACTGTCTCCAAAATTAATATTACCAATCACTTGTTTTGCTGAATTTCTAGCCCAATCACCATGGCTCCATGGTCCCATAACGATAGTGTTGTAGTTCTTACTACTCTTTTCTATCGTACTATACGTATTCAAAGGTCCATATAAATCTTCAGCATCAAACCAACCGCCAACGGTCATTACAGCTGGTTTGATATTATTCAAATGTTGTAAAATTCCACGTTTTTGCCAAAAATCATCATAACTGGAATGGTCTTTCAGCTGTTGCCAAAACTCATCATCTTTACCATAATATTTATCTAGATTCGATAATGACCCTGCATCCAAGAAAAACTGATAATCGTCATTTGTACCCGTATTCGTAAATTTATACCAAGGTTCCGTAGTTCGCTTTGTTTTTTGAGGACCAAATAATGGCGTCACTTTCCAATAGCTCAACAAATAGGCTCCATTATGATGAAAATCATCAAAAAAGAAATCAGCAATACACGCTTGAGGTGAAACCGCTTTCAAAGCTGGATGATTGCTCAACAAAGAATACGTAGCGTAAAATCCGGGATATGAAATTCCCCAAGTTCCAACATTTCCGTTGTTATTAGCTACATTTTTGACCAACCAATCTATCGTATCATACGTATCCGAGGCTTCATCGGTAGCTGCCTTTCCTTTTTTATTTGGAATAAAACCTCGCATATTATCGTATAATCCATCACTCATGAACCTGCCACGAACATCTTGATAGACCACAATATATCCTTCTTTCATCATGGTTTCGCTAGGAGAAATACTTCTTTTGAGCTGACCTTCTCCATAAGGACCAGAATTATAAGGCGTTCTTTGCATTATAATCGGATATTTTTTAGAAACATCTTTGGGGGTGTAAATAGAAGTAAATAATTCTGCACCATCGCGCATCTTTATATGCACTTCTTTTTTAGTGTAATTTTCCGAAACATAATTGGCTTTATTGTCTTGGGCAAACAGAACTGCGCCAATAAAAAAAAGAGAAATACTAAGTAGTTTTTTCATGAATTTTTTGAATTAAAATAGTTTTTAAAGATAAAAAATCTCACTGATTATAGTATCCTTATTCCAACTTTTTTAAAATTCATATATCGACTTTGACAAGATGAAAAAGTAGCAATTGACGCTGTTTATAATAGCTCATTATTCAATGCTTTCACACCAATAATTCATTCATTTGTGTATTCAAATTAGCAACTTTTTCTACCAGATAATCCTTTGTCTTTGCCTTGAATTATTTACAAAAGAAACCCATAAAAAGATCGTTTTTCCTTACAAAAAGTACATTTCACCCATTTTAAGAGCTATTTTCAGATAATTTGCCTTATATTTGTAAAATACCAAATTATTTTTTGTGGTTTTTAAAGTCTCTTTTTGTGCACTTTTAACCCAAAATTAAGATCCCTTATTTCAGAAAAAAATTCTGAAAAAATCATCTTTTTTTGCAGTTTACTGCACCTTTTGCCTTTTGGAAAAATTCCATTTACAGGCTATTAAATAATCGAAAATTAATAATATGCACATAATAGATTATGCAATCTTTATTGTTTATATGTTGGCCATGTTAGGCGTTGGTGTTTACTTTTTTAACAAAAATAAAACCGCTGAAGATTTTTACGTAAGTGGCAGAAATATGAGTAGCTGGCACATTGGCTTATCAGTTGTTGCCACTGATGTTGGTGGTGGATTCTCAATAGGATTGGGTGGACTTGGTTTTACAATGGGAATATCAGGTTCATGGATGCTGTTCACCGGACTGCTGGGCGCATGGTTGAGTGCCGTTTTTCTTATTCCAAAAGTAAGCGCATTAGGACACAAATACAAGTTTTTTACTTTCCCGCAAATATTTGATCATTTTTATAATGCTAAAGTTGCGCTGCTGGCCGGAATTATTTCAGCTATTGGATACATCGGATTTACGAGTTCTCAGGTTTTGGCAGGAGCCAAATTAGCTTCGGCAACCATAAAAGGACTTGATTTACAAACTGCGCTGATAGTCATGGGTCTTATCGCAGTAATTTACACCGCTATTGGAGGACTAAAAGCGGTCATTTATACCGATACGATCCAATGGTTAGTCTTGATTGGAGGATTGGTTTTCATAGGAATTCCTATTGCCTACACTGCCGTGGGAGGTTATGATGCGATCAAAACTAGCTTAGCACCTGAATATTTATCGCTGACCAATGTGAAGTGGTATCAGATTCTAAACTGGTCCATAACCATTATTCCTATTTGGTTTGTAGGAATGACTTTATACCAACGAATTTATGCCAGCAAGGGTGAAAAAGAAGCTAAAAAAGCTTGGCTGATTGCAGGCGTTTTTGAATGGCCGATAATGGCATTCATGGGAGTAATCCTGGGAATGCTGGCTAAAGTGGCTGCTAACAAAGGAATGTTTAATGGCATTACTGATGCAGCCAATATGGACAGCGAAATGGGATTGCCTATTTTATTGGCCACAATACTTCCTGTAGGATTAATGGGATTGATGCTTTCCTCCTATTTTTCGGCTATACTTTCAACTGCGGACAGTTGCTTGATGGCGGCTTCTGGAAATATTGTCACTGATATTATTGCTAAGTTTTCTAAAAAAGAATTGAGTCATAAAAAGGAGCTAAGACTCTCACAAGTAGTCACCTTAATGGTTGGTTTTCTTGCTATTTTAATTGCGTCCCAAATGCAAAATGTATTAGAACTGATGCTTTACTCCTATGCTTTCATGGTTTCAGGACTATTTGTTCCAGTAATAGGCGCTTTGTTTTGGAAAAAAAGCCATCCAACAGCAGCTTTTTGGAGCATGCTTTTTGGCGGTGCAACCACGATTCTATTAATTGTTTCGGAGAATAAACTCCCTTTGGGATTAAAACTGCCGGAACACTTAGACGCTAATCTTTACGGAATAAGTGTTTCACTTATTTTATTCATCACAATATCACTTTATCACTATAACAAAAAAGACAGACAAAATGGAATTCAAACAAATTAATGACACTACCGGAGAAGATACAATATATACCAATCAAATTATAGCACTCTTCCTTTATACGCATTTAGAACAATATGGCGACACTATTGAAGACATTCAAAAATGTATTGATTATGTCATGAATCCTGCCAAAGGAGGAAACATTGTTGTGGGAATCGAGGAACAGAAAATCGTGGGTGTTGTGATCTTGAACAACACAGGAATGAAAGATTTTATTCCCGAAAATATTTTGGTATACATTGCCGTGGACAACAGTCAACGTGGAAAAGGATTTGGAAAACAGTTGATGCAAGAAGCCATATCAATTGCCGAAGGAAATATAGCATTGCATGTTGAACCGGATAATCCTGCCAAAAAACTATATGAAAGTTTAGGTTTTACCAATAAATATCTGGAAATGCGCCTCATCAAATAATCCAAAATGGAAAATTCAAACCAGTTTACCGATTCACTTGTGCGGTTGCGAAAAGAACTACACCAGCATCCGGAGGTTTCCGGTAAAGAAATTGAAACGTCTAGACGGATCCTTTCTTTTCTCGAAAATTATCAACCTGCTGAATTGATTACCGAATTAGGTACAACTGGTGTCATGGCAATTTACAAAGGTAAAAAAGCCGGAAAAACAGTATTATTCCGATGCGAATTAGATGCTTTACCCATTGAAGAGACGAATGATTTTGAACATCGTTCCCTAAATAATGGCGTTTCACATAAATGCGGTCACGATGGTCACATGGCTATCCTCTGTGGTTTAGCTGCTGAATTGCATCAGAACAAACCAGAATCAGGAGCTGCTATTGTATTATTTCAACCCGCTGAAGAAGACGGCAGTGGTGCTCAAAAAGTATTATCGGATCCCAAATTTGCTTCTATCCAACCCGATTACGTCTTTGCACTTCATAATTTGCCGGGATTTCCAATACATCAAATTGTAGTAAAAAACGAAACTTTTACCTGCGCCGTAAACAGCATTATTATAAAATTAAAAGGCAAAACAGCTCATGCCGGTGAGCCCGAAAAAGGAATAAACCCTGCCTTGGCAATAGCCGCAATTATTAATCAATTTAATACTATTATTCAAACCGATATTACAAAAGAAAACTATTGCCTGATTACCCCCATTTATTCTAAAATCGGCAAAAAAGCGTATGGCGTATCAGCTGGTACAGGAGAAATTCATTTTACAGTACGAAGTGACAGCAATTTGCAAATGAGAAAGATTGAACTCGCTTTAGAAAATTTAGCCAAATCAATCGCAAAAGAGCATCAGATAAAGTGTAAAACCCGTTGGACCCAAAGTTTTCAAGCCAATGAGAATGACAAAAATGCTGTAACATTCATCAAAAAAGCAGCAAAAATTAATGGTTTTGAATTATTCGAAAAAGAGAAACCATTCACTTGGGGCGAAGATTTTGGTTTGTTCACACAACACTATCCTGGCGCCATGTTTGGACTGGGAGCAGGAATAAACACTCCTGCATTACACAATCCTGATTATGATTTTCCAGATGAAATTATTGCAACTGGAGTATCCGTTTTTTATGAAATCAGTAAACAAATTACAAATGCACACTAATTCACTTATAGAGCTTAATCGCTGCGCGTATCAAAACAACATCGACTTTCTAAAAAAGACTTTCGGAAAAAAAGTATTGGTTTCCTCTGTTGTAAAAGGAAATGCATATGGTCACGGGGTACAGGAGTTTGTTTCTATGGCTTTTCAATGTGGCGTAACTCATTTTTCTGTTTTTGATGTTCAAGAAGCTAAAGTTGTCAAAAGTACATTAAAGGACAAAGCAACTATAATGGTTATGGGACTTGTTCAGGATGAAGACATGGAATGGGTAATCCAAAATGACATCGAATTCTTTGTTTTTGATAAAAGCCGACTAACGAAAGCTATGAAAACGGCTAAAAAACTCGACAAAAAAGCAATTCTGCACATCGAAGTAGAAACCGGAATGAACCGAACCGGTTTTGACAAAAACGAACTGAATACTATTATTGCTATATTACAAAAAGAAGAACAATATCTTACTTTCAAAGGGCTTTGCACACATTATGCGGGTGCCGAAAGTATAGCTAATTATTACAGAGTGGATCAACAAATCAAAAAGTTTGAAGAAATTTATGCCATTTTTTGTAAAAATGACCTGAAACCACAAATCAGACATTCTGCTTGTTCAGCAGCATCAATAATGTTTCCGCAAACCAGAATGGATATGGTACGCATCGGAATTATGCAATACGGATTGTGGTCCAGTCCCGAAGTATTTGTAACCTATCTCAATTCTAAAAAGAATAAAACCGATCCATTACAACGCGTTATCACTTGGAAAAGTGCTATTATGAGCATAAAAAAAGTAAATATTGGTGATTTCATTGGGTATGGTAGCAGTTTTATGGCTAAAAGGAAAATGAAAATCGCTGTTGTCCCCATTGGCTACTGCCACGGATATAGTCGCTCATTGAGCAACCAAGGTCGTGTTCTTATCCATGGACAACGCTGTGTTGTAGTGGGTTCCGTAAACATGAACATGATGACTGTCGACATTACTGATATCGACATAGCAAAAAAAGAGGATGAAGTAGTACTGATAGGCACACAAAAAGAGCTTTCCGTATCTGTAGCTTCTTTCAGTGATTTCAGTAACCAACTCAATTACGAATTATTAACTCGGATTTCTAAAGCAATTCCACGTAAAATCATAGAATAATGGCTTTTATAAAATTATATCGAAAAAAATTACAGGAAAACTATCAGTTTTTAGATGAAACATTTAAATCCAGAAATATTGAATGGGGCGTAGTTTCAAAACTGCTGTGCGGAAATAAAATTTACCTCAAAGAAATCATTGCTTTAGGAGTGCGTGAAATTCATGATTCCAGAGTGAGTAATTTGAAAAAAATTAAAGCATTAGATCCTGAAATTCAAACTGTCTACATAAAACCACCTGCAAAACGAAGTATTGAAAGCATTGTTAAGTATGCCGATATCAGTTTTAATACTGAAATCTATACCATACAACTACTTTCAGATGAAGCGGTGAAGCAAAATAAGACGCATAAAATCATCATCATGATTGAAATGGGAGACCTTCGCGAAGGCGTTATGGGGGAAGAATTAATAGACTTTTATGGTACAATTCTAAAAATGCCAAATATCGAAATCTCTGGTATCGGGACGAATTTTAATTGCCTTAGCGGCGTAATGCCAACGCAGGACAAGCTTATTCAATTGAGTTTATACAAGCAATTAATCGAAGCTAAATTCAATATCAGTATTCCTTTCGTTTCCGGAGGAACTTCGGTTACAATACCGTTGCTCCTAAAAAATGCCCGACCAATGGCAGTGAATCACTTCAGAATAGGAGAAGCGCTTTTTTTTGGGAAAGACTTGTTTACTGGAAATACAATTGAAGGAATGCACCATGATGTTTTCAAATTATATGCTGAAATCATCGAAATTACTGAAAAGCCGAATACGCCAACAGGTGAATTAGGAGAGAATGTAGCCGGAAATTCGTTTTCAATGGACGATGTCACTGATCTGGGAATTACTTCGCTGCGAGCCATTCTAGATATTGGTTTGCTAGATATGCAACCACAATACATTGAATCTGATGACACGGATATTACTATTGTAGATGCCAGTTCTGATATGTTGGTTATAGATATTTCTAATTCTAAAAAAACGTATAAAATTGGAGACTTAGTTGCTTTTCAAATACGCTATATGGGCGCTTTGTATCTTTTAAATTCTGATTATATCGAAAAAATAATTGAATAAAAAAATTTCCTGTCTACAGTTAAAATATAACAATTACACTTAGTTAAAAATACTAAATTCAAAAAAAATTGCAGTAATTTCCATGGCTTGATCCCCGGAAATTAGTGCAATTTACGTTTACTATTTTGTCTTGTTGTTACGCTTTATTTAGCCTTTTTAAAGCGATCAATTCCTTCTCTCAACCAGCCTTTATAAGCATTAATATCCGAATTATAACTTTCCGGTTTATCAGACAACATATTTTCTTCTACATCGATAACAATGTAATACGGTTGCGCGTTGGCTTTGTATCTTGTAATTTGGAAATCACTCCATTTATTTCCAACACTTACAATTTCTTTACCCGTTTCTTTAGATACATATTGCTCGCTTTTTGGTAATTCTCTTTTATCATCGACATACAAAGATATTAATACCACTTCATCTTGTAATATTTTTAAAATCGCAGGATCAGACCAAACATAATCTTCCATTTTTCTGCAATTCACACAAGCATATCCTGTAAAATCAAGTAAAATGGGTTTGTTAACTGATTTGGCATAAGCCAATCCCTTTTCATAATCCTCAAAAGCAATAAGATCATGCGGTCCTAAATGTGCACCTTCCGGCAAAATTTGAGCTGATGCATTCGAACCACCTTTAGAGTTTCCTACTCCGTACGGACTTTCGCTATACGTCATTGGAGGTGGGAAACCAGAAATTAATTTTAATGGTGCTCCCCAAATTCCGGGAATCAAATAGATGGTAAAGGCCAAAACTACCAATCCAAAAGACAATCTTCCTACTGATATATGACTCATCGGGCTATCATGCGGTAGTGTAATTTTCCCGAATAAATAAAAGGCTAATGTTCCAAAAATAGCGATCCAAATCGCCAAGAACACTTCTCTTTCCAAGAAATGCAATTGTAAAACTAAATCCGCATTCGACAAAAATTTGAATGCCAAAGCCAATTCTAAAAATCCTAAAACTACTTTAACCGTATTCAACCAACCGCCAGATTTTGGTAATGAATTCAACCAACCTGGGAACATGGCAAATAACATAAATGGTAAGGCTAAAGCCAAAGAAAATCCGAACATTCCAACAATTGGAGCTATTCCGCCTTTAGACGCAGCTTCGACTAAAAGTGTTCCTACGATAGGTCCTGTACACGAAAAAGAGACAATTGCTAATGCCAAAGCCATGAATAAAATTCCAATTATTCCGCCTCGATCCGCTTGATTATCGACTTTATTTGCCCAAGAATTTGGTAACATAATCTCAAAAGCTCCTAAAAATGAAGCCGCAAAAGTGACTAATAAAACAAAGAAAATAATATTAAACCAAACATTCGTAGACAACGCATTCAATGCATCCGCACCAAAAATCCAAGTCACTAAGAATCCTAAAACAACATATATGAAGATGATTGCAATTCCATAAATAATGGCATTTCTAATTCCTTTTGCTTTTGTTTTGCTTTGTTTGGTAAAAAAACTGACCGTCATAGGAATCATCGGGAAGACGCAAGGCGTAAGCAACGCGGCAAAACCAGATAAAAAAGCAATAAAGAAAATAGACCATAATCCTCTTTGTTTAGAAGGTTTAGTGTCCAGAACAGGAACTTTTTCAGGAGTAACAACTTGTTCTTTATTTACATCCGCAATGGCAACTGAAGTATCAACTTTAGCTGAATCTATCGTAGTTAAATCTGATGCTACAGTAGATATTTCCGCTGTTTTTGCAGTGGCAGGAATGGTAAACGTAAAACTCTTCTCTAAATTGATACATGCTTCTTTACAAACCTGATAATTCAAATTGACTTCAATTTTTGTAATCTTTGGGTTTGTAATCGTGATTTCTTGTTGAATTTGAGCTTTTTTCTCAAAGTACGTTTCATTCACTTCAAAAACATCATTGAAAGCAGTTGTAGTTTTGCTTTCTTTGGCTTTGCCCACTAAATTAAAGTTTCCTTTTTGATTTTTGAAAATAATTTCCAAAGGCAAAGATCCACCGTCAGCCGTAAATTGGGAATATAAATGCCAATCTTTTTCTATGACGGCATTAAAAGTAAGAATATAATTACTCTCAGATTTCTTTTCTATTTTGGTAGTCCATTTTGCAGGATCAAGAATTTGGGCATATCCATTGGCAAAAGCCAAAAAAGCAATAAGTATAAATAGTAGTTTCTTCATTATTCTAATTGTATTTTAAGTATATTCTTTGTTGTGTTCTCTATTCTAAAACGTTCATCCTGACGAAGCCCAATAATCCAAACTATGTCTTCATTCGAACATAAAAGCCACGAATTTTCTTTTTCCAGCAAGGATAATTTTTCATCTTTAAAAAGCTTGCTCACTTTTTTAGATTTACCATTCATCCCAAAAGGCTGAAAACTATCGCCCTCATTCCAATGGCGCAAAACTAAAGGAAATTGAAGTTTATCAGCGTCAACAAAGATAGCTGAGTTCGTTGTTAAACTAATGTCCGCTACTTTACAAAACAAAAGATTTAAGGGAATATTAACTTCTTTTTGATTTTCATCAATAGAATATTCCTCCTTTTCATTTACGAAATTTATAGGACTCAGGATTAAAGAATCTCTGTCTTTCAATAATCTATATTCTGGTGAAAAAACATATTTACCAGATTGGCTTTCAACCAAATCATAAATATCATCCCATGCCGAAAATCCAAATTCTTTCAGCCATTGATGTAAATACGATTTGTAATTGGGTAATTTTATTAATTTATTTAAGTCAAAATAAATAGTATCATCCTCTTGTTTAGCCACTTGTTGATAAATCATAATCGAAGCATCTTCGACCATCACTTGCGCTTCTTGTAAATAGGTTTGCGTTTTATGAAACGATGAAAGAAAATTGGGATTCAATTCCTTTAACATCGGAACCAAATGATGGCGAATTTTATTCCGAAGGTACTTATCTGATGCATTGCTGCTGTCTTCACGCCATTTAATGTTATTTATTCTGGCATATTCTTCCATTTCTTCTTGGCTAAATGCCAAAAGCGGACGAATTACTCTATCGTTTTGTTCCGGAATTCCAGTTAAACCTTCTAATCCAGTTCCACGACTCAAATTGATTAGGAACGTTTCCAGATTATCATCGGCATGATGTGCCGTGAGAATATAATCGAATTTTTCAGTCTCTAATAATTCATAAAACCAATTGTAACGCAACTCGCGCGCAGCAACTTGAGTAGAAACTTTATAATCTTCTGCGAAAGCTTTGGTATCAAATTGTGTTATAAATACCGGAATGTCATTTGCAGCAGCATATTCTTGGATAAAATTTTGGTCTTCAAAACTTTCCATTTCACGCAGTTGAAAATTACAATGTGCAATTCCTATTTCATAATCCAATTGCTGAAACAAATGCAACATTACCATACTGTCTTTCCCGCCGCTTGTCGCCAGAAGTATTTTTTTTCCGCTCAAGAACTGGAAATTATGAAGAAGATGGTTTTGGAATTTCTGTAGCATGTTCAAATTTAATTAATTCGTTTGGATTTAACTTAAAACTTCTCGCATCGCTTTTGCTTTAAGCAAACATTCCTCATATTCCTTTTCAGGAATGGATTGTGAAGTGATGGCGCTTCCAACCGAGAAAGAAATATATTTCTTCTCTTGATTGTACAAAATGCTTCGGATAACAACATTGAAATCAAAATCTCCGTTTGGTGTAAAATAACCAACGGAGCCGCTATATAATCCGCGTTTTGTTTCCTCCAACTGTTCAATGATTTTCATCACTGAAATTTTTGGTGCTCCAGTCATACTTCCCATCGGGAAAGTAGTTTTTAATACATCAACAACGGAATATTGCGCATCTAATTTTGATGTCACTGTAGAAATCATTTGATGCACTTGCAAAAAAGAGTAAATTTTGCATAACTCTTTTACTTCAACGGATCCTTTTTGTGCCGTTCGAGACAAATCATTCCGAACTAAATCCGTTATCATAATATTCTCGGCTCGTTCTTTTGGGTCTAAAGCCAATTGTCTTTTTGATTGCTCATCTTCGATTGGATCTGAAAATCTTTTCGCGGTTCCTTTAATCGGTTGTGAAATAATGCGTTCTCCTTCTTTCCTTAAATAACGTTCCGGTGTCGCCGAAAGCAAAAAATGGTTGTTGTTTTTAAAAAAAACGGCAAATGGAGGCTGAGAAATTTCGTTGAGTTTGATAAATTTTTCTATTGGATCAATCGTTGCGTTTTCAGCAAAAAATTCCATACAAAAATTAGCTTCATAAATATCGCCTTGATGAATGTGTTCCAAAACTTTTGAAACTTTCTCAAGATAACTCTCTTTCGGAATCCGTTGTTGAATGGTTACTAATGCTTCTATTTCGATTTTTGACTTTCCAATTTCGACAATTTCTTCAAAATCTAACTCCACTTCATCGTCACACATATTGAGATATTGAATTTCAAGTTGATTCCCTTTCAATAAAAATAACTTCTTAGGTTGAAAAAAAAACAAATCTGGAAATTCTAATCCGTCAAAATTCTGAGATTGCAACTGTTCAATATCATTTTTTAAATCATAGGATAAATAACCAAAAAGCCAATCTTTGGTACTTTGCTGGTATTGTTTTAAATCCTCAAAAGCATTCTGATAATCCGTTTTTATTGAAGTAAATGCATCAACGGCAAGAACACAATCATAACTGGAATAATTTTTTGGATAATCATTGCTGTCTAAATAAATGATTTCTCGAAACTGTTGAGACCAAAATAAAAGCTGTTCTTTAAACAGTTTTGGATCAGAAATAGACTTGTAAATAGAAGTTCTCAAAAAGTATTGGTATTTAAAATTCAAAATTACAACAAAAAATAAACCTTCAATAACCGATTTTACTAAAATTAGCTTATTTTTTTGTAAATTTGATAGTGCGTGATCCGTTTTAGATTTTGTAAATCATTAAATCATTCCCGTTATGGCTTCCAAAATTTTCCTCAATTTAGCTGTTAAAGACCTAAAAAAATCGATTGATTTTTTTACTACACTTGGATTTTCTTTCAACCCACAATTTACTGATGAACATGCCACTTGCATGATTATTGGAGAAAATATTTTTGCGATGCTAGTTACTGAGCAACGATTTAAAGACTTTACCAAAAAAGAAATTTGCAATGCCCATAAAAATACCGAAGTATTAATTGCAATAGATGCTGAAAGTAGAGAAAAAGTAGATGAAATGGTAAAAACCGCAGTAGATGCCGGTGGTTCAATTTATATGGAGCCGCAAGATCATGGATGGATGTATGGACATAGTTTTGCCGATTTAGACCGGCATCAGTGGGAAATTATGTATATGGATGAAAATGCAATTCCACAATAATAGTTTTCAAATATGTAACCTCTAACACCATATACTATGAAAATTGCAATTATTATTATCCGTACTTTAATTGGGCTTATATTACTTTATGCTTCTGTTAGCTTTTTTCTAAAACTAGCACCAGAACCTGAAGTTACAGGAAATTTCAAAGCTTTCAATATAGGTTTAGTCGCCTCTACTTACATCTTGCCACTAGCAAAATCAATAGAATTCCTTTGTGGACTATCGTTTCTTACAGGACGCTATGTTACATTAGCGAATCTATTAATCCTACCAATCACCTTAAACATATTATTTATTAATTTTTTCTTATCCCCTGAAGGAATACCAATCGCTGTGTTCTTATTTTTAGGCAATCTATTTTTAATTTACAGCCATTGGGAAAACTATAAAGGTTTATTTGTAGCAAAAGGCTAATTAAACTAAACTCATAACAACGAAGAAACCCGCTCAATGGAGCGGGTTTCTTTATTGTATAGAAAATGTAATTAACTAATTACACATGTAAAGCTCTATTATCAGTTGCTGCTAAAGCTGCTTCTTTTATTGCTTCCGCAAAAGTTGGATGCGCATGAGACATTCTTGAAATATCTTCAGCAGATGCTTTAAATTCCATTGCCGTAACCGCTTCAGCAATTAAATCTGCACAACGAGCTCCAATCATGTGAACGCCTAAAACTTCATCCGTTTTTGCATCAGCTAAAATTTTTACAAATCCGTCTAAATCTCCACCAGCTCTGGCGCGACCTAAAGCTTTGAAAGGAAAACTTCCTGATTTATAATCAACACCAGCTGCTTTCAATTGCTCTTCCGTTTGTCCAACAGCAGCCACTTCTGGCCAAGTGTACACAACTCCAGGAATCAAGTTATAATCAATATGCGGTTTTTGACCTGCTAATATTTCGGCAACCATAGCTCCTTCTTCTTCGGCTTTGTGCGCTAACATTGCTCCACGAACTACATCTCCAATTGCATAAATATTTGGAATATTAGTTTGCAAATGATCGTTGACTTCAACCATTCCTCTATCTGAGATTTTCACTCCTGCTTTATCTGCATTCAATCCATCTGTGTATGGGCGACGTCCTACAGAAACTAATGAGTAATCTCCTTCCAGCGTAATTGTTTCTCCTTTTGCATTTTCAGCTTGAACTACAACTCCTTCGCCATTTCTTTCTACTGATTTCACTTTGTGTGAAACGTAGAATTTCATGCCTTGTTTTTTCAATACCTTAGTCAATTCTTTAGACAATGAAGCGTCCATTCCAGGAATGATTCTGTCTAAATATTCTACAACAGAAACTTGTGCTCCCAATCGTAAATATACCTGACCTAATTCAATCCCAATTACGCCACCACCAATAATCACTAAATGTTTTGGAACTTCTTTAAGTTTCAAAGCTTCAGTAGAAGTAATGATTCTTTCTTTATCAATTTTGATAAATGGCAAAGAAGAAGGTTTTGAACCTGTAGCAATAATGATATTTTTAGCTTCGATAGTTTCAGAAGTTCCATCTGCTTTTGCAACAGCAACATGCGTAGCATCCACAAATGAACCCAATCCTTCCAGAACTGTAATTTTATTTTTGTCCATTAAAAATTTCACACCCCCTGAAGTTTGATCGACAACAGCTTGTTTGCGTGCAATCATTTTTTCAAGGTTTACTTTTACTTCTCCAGAAAGTTCAATACCGTGATCTGCAAAATGAGCAATTTCACTGTAATGATGAGAAGAAGCTAACAATGCTTTTGAAGGAATACAACCTACATTCAAGCAAGTTCCTCCAAGAGTGGAATATTTTTCTATAATTGCTGTTTTGAAACCCAATTGTGCACAACGAATTGCTGATACATATCCGCCTGGTCCAGAACCTATAATGACTACGTCAAATGAACTCATAGTATATTTTTTTATGGTGTTTTTATAAAATGTTGCACAAAATTAAGGAATTAAGTTTTGTTTAAAGTTTAATTCAGAAGGTTTTTTGTTACGAATTTTTAGTAATTAACATTTACTTACCATTGAATACCGCTTTAAATCCACTTTTATTCTAAATATCAACAATGGTCGTGTTTTTTACTTCACTAATCATGAATGTACTGTGCGTACTTCCAATATGCTCCAATGTTGTGAGTTTTGTAACCAAAAATTCTCGATAGGCTTCCATGTCTTTTACTACTATTTTCAAGATATAATCATAATCCCCACTTACATGATGGCATTCAATTACTTCCTTAAGTTGTATCACTTCGTTTTCGAATTTAGCGATAAATTCTTTCGTATGCTGAATCAGTTTAAGGTGACAAAAAACAACAAAACCTTTTTCGACTTTTGAACGATTCACTAACACAACATATTTATCGATAATACCTTCTCTTTCCAGTTTTTTAATGCGCTCGTAAACGGCAGTAACTGAAAGATTAAGTTTTAAGGACAATTCCTTTGTTGTTTTTTTACAGTCTTTTTGTAATAAAAAAAGCAACTTTTTATCTACTAAGTCTAATGTCATTTTTATTGAGAATTTGAATTGAAATAAAATCTATGTAAATCCTATTTAGGAAGCTAATTTAGAAAATTAAATTACATTTTTTATATTTTATAGTTTTAAAATCTAATAATAAATAATAGTATTGATTATTAATCTAGAACACTGTTATTTTGAATAGATTTAATCAAGACCGAAATCCCCTAGCCCTGATAGCAGCAGCATCCTTTTACTTTTTTCTTTAAAAAGTAAAAGATAAAGCGAATAGCAGGAGTAGCTTCAAATAACAAAAAAAAAACAACTATGAAAAATTTTAATCCCGCAGACAACATTCAGGATTTACAGTACTTTGGTGAATTTGGTGGTGTAAATCCATCAATTTCAGACTCCTCAACCTATACTTTTTTATCGGCGAAAACGATGTTCGATACTTTTGAAGGTAATATGGAAGGATGCTATTTGTACTCCCGTCACTCTTCACCGAGTAATTTGTACTTAGACAAAGCCATGGCAGCAATGGAAGGAACAGAAACGGCTAATGTTTCGGCTTCAGGAATGGGAGCGATTACTCCTACTCTATTACAATTATGCGGTTCGGGCGATCACATCGTTTCGAGCAGAACAATTTACGGTGGAACCTATGCTTTCTTGAAGAATTTTACACCGAGATTAGGTATCAAAACCACCTTTGTTGACATCACAAAACTCGATGTTGTAGAAGCAGCCATTACTCCACAAACTAAAGTTTTGTACTGTGAAACGGTGAGTAATCCTTTATTAGAAGTGGCTAATATTGAAGGTTTGGCAAAAATTGCTGAAAAACACAATTTGAAATTGGTTGTCGATAATACTTTTTCGCCATTATCAGTTTCTCCTGCAAAATTAGGCGCTGATATTGTGATTCACAGTTTGACAAAATACATCAACGGAAGCAGTGATACTGTGGGTGGAGTGACTTGTGCATCACAAGAATTTATCGACAGTTTAAAAAATGTGAACAGCGGTGCTAGTATGTTATTGGGTCCAACAATGGACAGTTTGCGTTCAGCAAGTGTGATGAAAAACTTACGCACATTACACATCAGAATGAAACAACACAGCCATAATGCGATGTATCTTGCAGAACGCTTTGAAAAAGATGGCCTAAAAACAGTTTATCCAGGTTTGAAAAGTCACCCAAGTCATGAATTGTATTCAGGAATGATCAATCATGAATATGGTTTTGGCGGAATGATGACTTTAGACGTAGAAACTTTGGCGAAAGCCAATGCGTTAATGGAATTGATGCAAGCCAAAAATCTTGGGTATCTTGCCGTGAGTTTAGGATTTTATAAGACTTTATTTAGTGCCCCAGGAACTTCAACATCAAGTGAAATTCCAATGGAAGAACAAATAGAAATGGGATTAACTGACGGCTTGATTCGGTTCTCAATTGGTTTAGATAATGATATTGAAAGAACGTATCATATGATGAAGCAATGTATGCAAGAGTTGAATATACTAGCATCAGAATCAATTTTGACAAAATAGTAAAAGTGTTTTAATTATAATTTTTAGACCAAACACAACTGCTTTTTTAAATTTAATTCTTTAGGATTGTTTTACAATTCCTAAAATTTAATTTGTACTTTGCTAAAGGTATATGAAATTTGCTATTAGCAATAACCTTCATGAATACTGGATTTTATTTGCAATCAAAGATAAATTTTCCAGTATTTACATGTTGGTTAAAAAAAAACTATTTTGCGAAAAATATTGTCATGAATAAAAATTTAGAATTGCTGTGTAAAATTGCCAAAAAACCTTCCAGGATGATTATTGGACTCATGTCAGGTACTTCAATGGATGGTCTGGATGTTGCTCTGTGCAAGGTTTCTGGTACAGGAGAAAATACAAAAATCACGCTAACAAATTTTAAGACGATTGAATATTCAAACGAAATAAAGGCTGAGATTCAAAAAGTGTTTGCAAAACAGAATATTGATTTCCACTCTCTTGTTTTATTGAATGAATGGATTGGTATTCTTCATGCCAACATGGTATTAAATTGTTTGAAAAACTGGAATATATCAAATCATGAGGTAGATTTAATAGCTTCACATGGACAAACTGTATTACACCTTCCAAAAAAATTACATCTGCAAGAAAAATTTCCTAATGCCACTTTGCAAATTGGGGATGGGGATCACATTGCTGTAAAGACTGGAATAATAACTATTTCTGATTTCAGGCAAAAACATGTTGCAGCAGGCGGTGAAGGAGCTCCGCTGGCAGTTTATGGTGATTATTTTATTTTTGGAAAAAAAGGCGAAAATCGTATTATGTTAAACATGGGTGGTATTGCAAATTTCACCTATTTACCCTCAAATATGAACCCAGAAGAAGTTTTCGTAACGGATACAGGCACTGGAAACACATTAATTGATGCCTGTATCAGACAATTTTACCCCGGAAAATCGTATGATAAAGATGCGGAAATTGCAAAACTTGGTGTTGTAAACCAATCCCTTTTAGAGGCTTTACGAGAAAATAGTTTTTTTAAAGATTCTTTCCCAAAAACTACAGGTCCAGAACTTTTTAATATGGAATATGTTAAAAGTGCTCAAGCTAAAAGTAATACCCAAAACATTTTAGTACCTGATTTATTAGCCACATTAACAAGATTTAGCGCCGTAACTATTGCCGAAGCAATCAAGTATGCTATAGAAAATACAAAATACGATGTAGAAAGTTTCTCTATTTATATGTCAGGTGGCGGAACTCATAATCCACTATTAGTTAATGGGTTAAAAGAACTATTGCCTTGTCATTTTTTTAAAACTGATGAATTAGGTATATCTGGTGATGCAAAAGAAGCAGTATTATTTGCTGTTTTGGCTAATGAAACAATTGCAGGCGGAGGCTCAGATTTTGGTACCCGCAAAGGAATTCCTTCAGTTTCTATGGGAAAAATATCATTTCCCAATTAAAGTAGAGATACTTTTTATAATTATTCATAATCCATTATAAGCGATCTCCATGGTATTTTTAAAAATATCTGTTGCCGTTCTACATTTGACAATCTTAAAATTTCAATGTAGCAAACTACACCATTACACTATTTGTTTATTTTAGGAATACCTCAAGTGATATAAAACTTACGTCTAATATGTTTTTGAATGCAAATACAAAAAATTGGCAAAGAAATTGAGCTGTTAAAATAAGTCAAATTTTAAAACCATTTTAACTGGTAAATTTCACTAAAAAAACTATTTTTGATTACTTAATAAACAATATTCTAATGAAAAATTTCAAGCATAAACTTTTGCTTATTTCGTTCCTTATATTTTCTTTTTGGAATGCTAACGCACAAGCATTGGCTACAAATCCAAAAAATGAATTTAGAGCCGTATGGATTGCTACCGTAGTAAATATTGACTGGCCGAAAATGAGTACTGATAATGTTGCCAAACAAAAAGCGGATTATATTGAAATTTTAGACGCTTATAAAAAACTAAATTATAACGCTGTAATTGTCCAAATCAGAAGTGTTGGGGATGCTTTTTATCCAACCCAATTAGCACCATGGTCCCGTTTTTTGACAGGAAAAGAAGGTCAGGAACCAAAACCTTACTATGATACATTAGCGTGGATGATTGCTGAAACGCATGCCAGAGGTTTTGAGTTTCATGCTTGGATGAATCCATACAGAGCTACGATGGATTATAATACTTCGCTTTTGAGTCCAAATCATGATTTTTTCAAGCATCCAGATTGGATGATTAAATACGGTGGAAAATATTATTACAATCCGGCATTGCCCGAAGTTCAGAACCATTTATTGGCTATTGTAGAGGAAGTTGTGGAAAAATACGATATCGATGCGATACATTTTGATGATTATTTTTATCCATACAGAATAAAAGGAGAATTATTTAATGATACTGCTTCGTACAAAAAATATGGAAATGGACTAAGTATTGAAGATTGGAGACGTTCAAATGTGAATAATTTTGTACGATGTGTTTCCCTTTCGATAAAAAATATTAAACCATGGGTACAATTTGGAATCAGCCCATTTGGAGTATGGAGAAATAAATCAGTGGATCCCAGAGGTTCTGAAACGGAAGCGGGACAAACAAATTATGATGATCTATTCGCTGATCCGTTAGCGTGGATGGAGAACAAATGGATTGATTATTTAGTTCCTCAATTGTATTGGAGTATGGATCATCCGAAGGCTTCTTATTCAAAATTATTGCGTTGGTGGTCTGAAAATTCAACGAATACCGCAATCTACATTGGAAATGGAACCTATAAAATCAATGCGGATTCTGATAAAAGATGGAATAATCCACAAGAAATTCCAAATCAAATTGATATCACCAGATCCTACAAGAACGTTCAGGGAAATGCGTTTTTTAGTGCTAAATCATTTTTGAATAAAAATCAAAGTGTGACTAAATTACTAACAGAAAACCAGTATAAATATCCTGCTCTTCCTGCAGTAGTTCCCGGTTCCGTAAAAAAAATGGCTATAGTTCCCACTGCAAATAACATTTTGATAGATCCAATTGCATCACGATTTAATGTAACCTATCCAATGTATAGCAAAGTGCGTTATGTTATGGTTTATGGCGCCAAATTCAATTCGGAAATTAATGTAAATGATCCAAGCCAAATTATTGACAAAATTGCATTTAAAGACGATAGTGATACGGTTGAAGTCGTGATTCCATCCTATAAATTAGACAAAAATACCACCTGCGCGATTACATTCATTGATTTTTATGGTAATGAAAGTGACCCAACTTTAGTGAACTTTACGCTATAAAATTTAATTGATTATAATTTGCCTTACATGAAAACAGACAATAGACCTTGGTATTGGATTCCCGTTTTAAACTTTGCTTCCGGCTTGCCTTACGCCATCATTATTTCGGTTTCGGTGATCATGTACAAAAACCTCGGAATTAATAATGAAGACATTGGAATTTATACCAGTTTACTCTATTTACCTTGGGTGATTAAGCCGTTGTGGAGCCCGTTTATTGATCTCTATTCCACTAAAAGAAAATGGTTTTTGAGTATGCAATTGCTAATTTCCCTCGCTTTTTTGATTGTGGGTTTAACAATTCCTTTGAGTAATTTTTTCGTTATCAGTTTAGCTGTTTTTTGGGTTGCTGCTTTTGCATCAGCTTCAAATGATGTGGCCAGTGATGGATTTTACATGTTGGCTTTAGAAAAAGACCAACAATCCTTTTTCTTGGGAATCCGCAGTACTTTTTACCGACTTTCGATGCTTACCGGAAATGGATTAATGGTGTTTATTGCTGGTTATTTAGAACAAGAATATGGCGACAAGCAAAAAGCTTGGTCTTATACAATGGTAGTTGTGGGTGTAATTATGACCGTAATTACAGTTTATAATTATTTTTCGACTCCAAAAACAGAAGCAAAAATCGTAGAAACCAAAACGGAATCAGTTGCAAATAAAAGTTTTGCTGCTGTTTTCGCTACTTTTTTTCAAAAGAAACAAATAGGTTTAGCACTAGCTTTCATTCTATTATTCAGATTAGGCGAATCCCAATTATTAAAAATGCTAACTCCTTTTTTAATCGATCCTGTGACCGCAGGCGGAATGGGCTTAACTACTCAAGATGTCGGTGTCATTTACGGCACTTTTGGCGTGATTGCACTTACTGTTGGTGGAATTTTGGGCGGAATCGTAATTTCACGAGACGGATTAGGAAAATGGATGTTGCCCATGATTTTGGCCATGCACTTACCTATAATTGGGTTCATACTACTTTCACATTTTCATCCTGGTTCCGTTTTGTATGTTTATGCAACCGTTATTGCAGAACAATTTGGTTACGGATTTGGTTTTGCCGCTTTCATGATGTATTTAATCTATGTCGCTGATGGTGAATCAAAAACGTCCCACTACTCTATCGCAACCGGATTTATGGCTTTAGGAATGATGCTTCCGGGAATGTTGAGCGGATATATCCAGGAATATCTAGGCTATGGAAATTTCTTTATTTGGGTATTTCTAGCAACGATTCCGGGACTAATTTTATCGCGCTTTTTGATTTTCCCAGCCGAATTCGGGAAGAAATCTGAACAAGAATAAACAAACTAGCTTTTTTTTAAGATATAAGTCATATAAGTTTATATAAGTAAGTAAGACTTTCTTAAAATAATTGTTTTTTTGCAACCACTTTTATGTAATTATTTATTCTGTATAGTTTGACTTACATGACTTATTTCTTGAAAATTATTACCATATCCATTTCAAAATGACATTAAAACAAAAAATAGGACAATTTTTCTTTCCTGCCGTTTTTATCAATGATACCGAAGAAAATATTCAGGCTACCGAACGATTAATCAAAGAACACAATATAGGCGGATTAACTTTTTTTCACAGTCGAGCCAGTGCAGCAACGAACTATGAAACGAAGAAAAAAATAGTCCTGAATGATGATAGTTTTCAGCGTTTAAAGGAACTCATAATCCGATATCAAAATTGCGCTACGACACCATTATTAATGAGTATTGATGCCGAATGGGGATTAGCCATGCGCGTTGAAAAAACGCCACAATATCCTTATGCAATAACACTTGGCGCTTTGCCGAACAATCAAAAAAACTTAGTTTACGAAGTTGGGAAACAAATCGGTTTAGACTTAAAATCAGTTGGGATTCATTATAATTTAGCGCCGTTAGCGGATATCAATAACAATCCGAATAATCCTGTAATTGGCTACCGTTCTTTTGGTCAAAACAAAGAAAAAGTAAGTGATTTTGCTTTGGAATATCTAAGAGGAATGAATGATGTCGGGATTTTGGGCTGTCTGAAACATTTTCCCGGACATGGAAATACGAATGTAGATTCGCATTTAGGATTACCCGTTTTAAAAGAAACTCTTAAAGAATTATTAGCCAATGAATTAGTTCCATTTTTAAAAGGAATCGAACATAATGTGGATTCGATTATGATTGGTCATTTGGCTGTTCCTGCTTTGAATGACGGAAAAGATACTTCGGCAACATTATCAAAATCCGTGATTGAAACACTTTTGCGAAAGCAATTAGGTTATAATGGCTTAGTAATTTCTGATGCGCTTAACATGCATAGTGTTTCTAAATTATACGATCAAAAAGGCCTTCTGGAATGGGAAGCTTTTAATGCTGGAAATGATGTGTTATGCTTTGCCGAAAACGTTCCCGAAGGAATTCAAGAAATCTTAAAAAATGCATCTCCTGAGCGAATTGAAGCTAGTTTTCAACGCATCTGGAAATGCAAACAAAAAGCAGGAATCACAGACGGAAATCTGCGTTTGCCAAACCTTTCCAAAAGTGATTTTGATTTTGAAACTACTTCGAAATTAAATCTGAAAATTGCTCAAAACTGCATTACAAAAATTAAAGACAATCACAATACAGTGACCGTTTTTGATGCAAAAAACAGAGAAGATCTTGCTAAAATCAGTATTTACAAAAACACTGATAATGTGTTTTTTAAAAGCCTGACTCATGCTTTGCCTTCACCAGAATTTAGTTATCAAACAGGTGGTGAATCCGTTTTGAATGAATTAGAAAAAAACCTGGGTAAATTTGATACGCTAGTCATATCTTTATTTGTTCCAAAGGCAAAACCTTTGAATAATTTTGATATTGAAGAATCTGTACTTCAATTTTTAGGCAACGTATTGGCCACCAAAAAATGTGTTTTGTATGTTTTTGGAAATCCGTATGCACTACAAATTATTCCAAATCTGGAACATGCATTGGGAATTATAGAAATGTATCAAGATTTTTCAGAATTTCAAGAAACCGCTGCGGAACAACTTCTGGAAAATGTGGATTGCAAAGGAACTCTGCCAGTGATGGTTAGTATTCAATAATTATTTCTCAAAAAGTTTAAAATAGCACACATAACAAATAACTATTCTTTAATAACTATTTATAATCAAATCTTATTGCTTCCAACCTATTGTATAGACTACTTTTGCACCATCAAAATAAATAACTAAAAAAGTAAATAAAATGTCATTAGTAGGTAAAAAATTTCCAAGTATTGCAGTAGACGCTATTTCTGAAATGGGTGATAATTTAAAAATCAACATTTTCGAAGAAGCAGTTAATAACAACAAGAAAGTACTTTTGTTTTGGTACCCAAAAGATTTTACATTCGTTTGCCCAACTGAATTGCACGCTTTTCAAGCTGCTTTACCGGAATTTGAAAAAAGAAATACAATTGTCATAGGTGCATCTTGTGATACTAACGAAGTACACTTTGCTTGGTTGAATACTCCAAAAAACAACGGTGGAATTGAAGGTGTTACTTACCCAATTCTTGCTGATACTAACAGAAACTTATCTAACATCTTAGGAATTCTTGATATTGATTCAACTGAATATTCTGAAGAAACTGATTCTGTAATTGTTGAAGGTTCTAATGTAACTTTTAGAGCGACTTACCTAATTGATGAAACTGGAAAAATTTTCCATGAAAGTGTAAATGATATGCCACTTGGTCGTAACGTAAACGAGTTTTTACGTATGGTTGATGCTTACACGCACATTCAGGAAAAAGGAGAAGTTTGTCCTGCAAACTGGGAAGCTGGAAAAGAAGCGATGAGCGCTGACAGAATCAGTACCGCTGAATACTTGACTTTAAACTAATTCAATAACAATGTCAATTGCAATACCAAATTTCAATTCATAATATTGATTATTGTTATTGCAATTGCATTTTTAAATTTAAAAAATATGTTAATCGAATTAACCGAAGATACATTACAGGATTTAATTGCAAAAGACGAAAAAGTAGTCGTTCAATTTTCGGCATCATGGTGCGGAAATTGCCGAATTATGAAGCCAAAATTCAAAAAATTAGCTTCAGAAAACGAAACAATCACTTTTGCTCTTGTTGATGCTGAAAATTTCCCAGAATCCAGAAAATTAGCAAATGTTAGTAATTTACCAACTTTTGCCACTTTTGTAAATGGAAAACTGGTGAACGAAACACAAACCAATAAACAAGAAGTGTTAATTGAATTAGTGAACGAAATAGTTTAATGATTTCTTAGTTTAAAGTTTAAAGCTGCCTGACTTTATAAGTAAGTTTAATGCAACAGCAGTTCAAATCCTTAAACCTTTAAAAACATTAAACTTTAAACTTAAAAAATAAAATGAAGTTACCCGTAATTAAGCATTTAACGCAGTTTATAGAAGAAAATGATGAAGATTACATCATAGAAACAATCGAAGTTCTGGAAGCAATGACTGAAATTTCATCATTGAAAGATGAAGAATTAGATGTTATTGGGGAATTAATTTCTAATATGTATGGCGCTTTAGAAGTCAATAAATTGGTAAAAACCGGAACAGACAAAAAAGAAGCTTTAAACAGTTTTATGAAACGTGTTTTGGGTTCTATTGACAAATAAAAAGAATTTTTAATTCTGTATTTCAAAAACGCACTCCGCAACGAGGGCGTTTTTTTTTATGCAAAATGCAAAACATATTGAGGCCATCGAGTTTAAAAATTGAACCAAAACGCTAAACTTATCGAGACATTTGAGGGCTTATTCTTAAATAATTTTCATACTTTTGAACCTCACAAAAAAACAAACATTATGGCTTCAATAACATTAGGAGGAAATCCGATTCACACATCAGGAGAATTACCAAAAGTAGGCACTAAACTTGCTGACTTTAAATTAGTTAAAACAGATCTTTCTGTAGCTTCACTAAGTGATTTTGCAGGTAAAAAATTAGTTTTAAATATCTTTCCAAGTATTGACACGGGGACTTGTGCAGCATCTGTTCGTAAATTTAACGAAAGTGCCAGTACTTTAGAAAATACAACAGTTTTATGCGTTTCAAGAGATTTACCTTTTGCGCAAAAACGTTTTTGTGGAGCGGAAGGACTTGAAAATGTAGTAAATTTATCTGATTTTCCAGAAGGAAGTTTTGGTAAAGCAAATGGTTTAGAAATTACTGACGGACCGTTGGCTGGATTACATTCAAGAGTTGTTATTGTTGTTGACGAAAACGGAATAATCACTCACACTGAACAAGTTGCTGAAATTGCAGATGAACCAAACTACGAAGCTGCATTAGCAGTACTATAATCACAACTTGATGGAGTTTCAAAAAGACAATACTTTCTTTACCGGAAGATTAAAAAGCGTCTCTTATGCATTTAAGGGCGCTTTGAAATTAATCTCGACGGAGCACAGTATTATGGTTCAATTTTCCATTGGGATTTTGATGTGCATTGCTGGATTTTATTTTGGTATTTCTAAAACAGAATGGCTTTTTCAGACTTTAGCTATCGGCTTAGTGATGAGCATCGAAGGTTTAAATACCGCTGTTGAAAAAATAGCCGATTTTATTCATCCAAATTACCATGAAAGAATTGGATTCATCAAAGATATTGCTGCAGGAGCGGTATTTTTTGCTGCTTTGACAGCAATAGCAATTGGTCTAATCATATATGTGCCTTTATTTCTTTAGGTATTATTTAAAATTAAGAATGGCAAAAACAACAAAAACAGCCCCTTTAAATAAAAAAAACGATACTAAATCAGTTGATAAAACTCCATTACAGCTAACCAAACAGCACAAAATTGTTTTAGGTTCGCTTTTGGTTTTATTTTCTATTGCTTTATTGTTTGCCTTTGTGTCCTTTTTCATTTACGGACAACAAGACCAAAGTGCTGTTCAGGAATTAACAAATCGTTCAGAAACCGTTCAGAATTGGCTTGGGAAATTTGGCGCCTTCTTAGCTGATTTACTTGTTTATAGAGGTTTTGGAATTGCTGCATTTATATTTGTACGTTTGTTTTTCCTTTCAGGGATTTATTTAGTACTTGGAATTCCGGCAAGGAAATTAAAAAACATATGGTTTTGGGATTTATTCGTAATTATTATTTTGTCTGTTTTATTTGGGTTCTTTGCTACTTCAGCTCCAGAATTAGGTGGGACAATTGGGTATGAATTAAATTTATTCCTACAAGATTATATTGGAAAACCAGGAACTTTGTTGATTTTATTCTTCGGATTAATAATCTACGTGATTTTTAAAATCAAACTTTCCCCTGAAAGTATTCAGTCCTTTTTTGACACTACCAAAAAAGAAATAAAAGCGGTTTCAATCACCAATCCGCTTAATAATGGCAAAAGTGGTTATAACCTAGAAGAATTTGCAGTTGTAGAAGAAGAGATTGATGACATCCATTTAAAAAAGAATGGTTCGCAATTCGAAATTAATAAAGAAGCACTGAAACCTACCATCAGTAATTCGTCAGATATTAACAGAGATCCAATTGCAAAACCGCTTGCAATGGAAGTTACGCCAATGGTAGCTCCAGAAGTTATTTCGAATGCTGACGAATCTTTTGTCATAGAAACTGCTCCGGAAGAAGATATTATCGAAGAAAATTTAGCTTCACGATTGGTGGCTGATTTTGGATTATTTGATCCAACTTTGGATTTATCCAATTATAAATTCCCTACAATTGATTTATTAAAAGAATATTCGACTGGTGGAATTACTATCAACCAAGAAGAATTAGAAGAAAATAAAAACCGAATTGTAGATACGCTTCGCAATTACAAAATAGAAATTGCACAAATAAAAGCAACCGTTGGACCATCTGTTACGCTATATGAAATTGTTCCGGAAGCGGGAATTCGTATTTCAAAAATCAAGAGTTTAGAAGATGATATCGCCTTATCACTTTCGGCATTAGGAATTCGTATCATTGCTCCTATTCCAGGAAAAGGAACGATAGGAATCGAGGTTCCGAATAAGAATCCAACGATGGTTTCGATGAAAAGCGTTATTGGTTCTGCCAAATTTCAAGAAGCCGAAATGGAATTACCAATCGCTCTTGGAAAAACAATTTCGAACGAAACATTTGTCGTGGATTTAGCTAAAATGCCTCACTTATTGATGGCGGGAGCTACCGGACAAGGAAAATCTGTTGGTTTGAATGCCGTATTGACTTCTCTTTTGTACAAAAAACATCCAGCTGAAGTAAAGTTTGTTTTGGTAGACCCTAAAAAAGTTGAGTTGACCCTATTTAATAAAATAGAAAGACATTATTTAGCGAAACTTCCAGATATGGATGATGCTATCATTACGGACAATGCAAAAGTGGTGAATACGTTGAATTCGCTTTGTGTAGAAATGGACAACCGTTATTCGTTATTGAAAGATGCTATGGTTCGTAACATAAAAGAATACAACGATAAATTTAAGGCTCGGAAATTGAATCCTGAAAACGGACACCGATTTTTACCTTACATCGTTCTTGTTGTCGATGAGTTTGCCGATTTGATTATGACCGCTGGGAAAGAAGTCGAAGTTCCTATAGCCCGTTTAGCTCAACTCGCGCGAGCCATTGGAATTCACTTAATAATAGCGACACAGAGACCTTCAGTAAATGTAATTACAGGTTTGATAAAAGCCAATTTCCCTGCGAGGATAGCTTTTAGAGTGACCTCAAAAATTGATTCCAGAACCATTTTAGATACTCAAGGAGCGGATCAATTGATTGGTCGTGGTGATATGCTTTATACTAATGGAAATGATGTCGTGCGAGTACAATGTGCTTTTATAGATACGCCAGAAGTAGAAAAAATTACTGATTTTATTGGTTCTCAAAAAGCATATGCTACTGCTTATTTACTTCCTGAGTTCGTTGGGGAGGAAAGTGGCATTAATCTTGATATGGATATTTCCGACAGAGATACTTTGTTTAGAGAAGCCGCCGAAATAATAGTGAATGCACAACAAGGATCAGCCTCATTATTACAAAGAAAACTTAAATTAGGCTACAACAGAGCAGGTCGATTAATCGATCAACTCGAAGCTGCCGGAATTGTAGGCCCTTTTGAAGGAAGTAAAGCACGAAGCGTAAACATTCTGGATATGAGTTCTCTTGATCAATTTTTCAACAATGAACAAAACAAATAATACGATGAAATTAAAAATTCAAGATTCTAAAAAAAGTAGTGGAAATAGCATTGGTAAAAAACTATTTTTATTAACAGCAATGTTTCTGTTTACTTTTTCGATTCAGGCACAAGACAAAAAAGCAAAAGACCTTTTAGATCAAGTTACCGCCAAGGTTAAAAGTTATAATAATATTGCCATTGATTTTAAATACTCCTTAAATAATGCAAAAGAAAACATTAATCAGGACAGTAAAGGAAATGTGACGATGAAAGGCAATCAATATGTTTTGAATTTCATGGGAGTTACTAAAATTTTTGATGGAAAAAAAACGTACACAATCGTTCCTGAGGATGAAGAAATTACGATTTCTGCAGTTAACGAGAAAGACGATAATGCCATTACACCTTCTAAAATGTTGACTTTTTTCAATACCGGTTATAAATACAATATGGATATTTTGCAAAATGTAAAAGGCAGAAAAATTCAATATATCAAATTAGTTCCTTTAAATGCTAAAGACCAAAGAAAAGAGGTGTTATTAGGGATTGATGTTCAAACGAAACACATCTATAATTTGATAGAGGTAGGTAAAAAAGGAACAAAAACAACATTAACAGTTAATTCTTTCAAAACCAACCAACCTTTGTCAAAAAATCAATTTACATTTGCGGGAAGTAAATATCCAAATTACTACATCAACAAATTAGATTAATGCACTAGGTGAAAATTCTTGACAAATACTTATTAAAAACCTTTTTGACTACATTTACTACGGTATTTGTAATCCTATTTTTTATATTTATACTTCAAACCGTTTGGTTATTCATATCCGAATTGGCCGGGAAAGATTTAGATCTATTAATGATTATAAAATTCCTGGCCTTTTCTATGCCTAGAATTGTACCATTAGTTTTACCACTTTCGATACTATTATCCTCGATAATGACTTTTGGAAACTTAGCTGAGAATTATGAATTTGCAGCGATGAAGTCTTCTGGAATTTCGCTGCAACGAGCTATGAGAAGTTTAACGGTATTTATAATATTATTGAGTATTGTTGCTTTTTTCTTTTCGAATAATGTGATTCCGTATGCCGAATACAAGTTTATCAATTTCAGAAAAAATATTGCACAAGTTAAACCGGCATTGGCTATAGCCGAAGGACAGTTTAATGATGTGGGCTTTTACAATATTAAAGTCAACAAAAAAAGCGGTAAGGAAGGCAATACGCTTACTGGAATAACCATTCACAAAAAATCAAAGATTGGTGACGGAAGTAAAACAGTTATCAAAGCAAAAGACGGAGAATTAATCAGTAGTGAAGCATCCAGTATTCTTCAATTAGTGCTCAATAATGGCTATTATTACGAAGATATAGTACCTAAAAAATACGAAGATCGCAGTAAAATGCCTTTCGTAAAAAGTTCCTTTAAAAAGCAAATCATTAATATTGATTTGTCAGAACTAAATAAAGTTGACGTAAATGACGAATCGGTCGCTAATACCAATACGATGCTTACCGTTAATGAACTCAATTACACTTTAGATTCATTGAATAAGAACATGAAAACGGATATCATTTCGTTTACAGAAAACAGTAATTCCCGAATTGGATTTCCCGCGAAAAAGAAAATGGTTGCTGCTAAGGCTAAGAAAAGAGAACCGCTTCCAAATGATATTTTGTCGTTGTACACAAACCAACAAAAATCAGATATTTTAAAAATCGCGAGTAGTAATGTAACCAGTATTTCCTACGCTATTGATTCTTCCAGAACTGAATTGTTCAATAAGCAAAAAAACATAAACAGACATTTACTAGCTTTCTACGATAAATTTGTAATTGTATTCGCCTGCTTTCTTATGTTTTTTATAGGAGCGCCATTGGGAGCAATTATCAGAAAAGGCGGATTAGGACTTCCAATAGTTTTTGCCGTGTTGATATTTATTACTTTTCACTTCATAAATACTTTTGGAAAAAGGATTGCTCAAGAAAACGGAATGACTCCATTTATGGGAGCTTGGTTATCATCATTTATCTTAGCACCATTAGCTGTTTTACTGACTTACAGAGCTACAAACGATATTGGATTAATAAATATGGATGTTATATTAGCACCCTTCCAAAAAGTAATTAAAAAATTATTCCCAACACAAAACTAAACCCTAAATGGACTTAAATAAAATACAACTTAACACAATTGAAGAAGCAATAGAAGACATCCGTCAAGGAAAAATTATTATCGTTGTAGATGATGAAGATCGTGAAAATGAAGGTGATTTTTTGGCTGCAGCCGAAAAAGTGACACCGGAAATGATCAACTTCATGGCTACACATGGCCGTGGATTAATTTGTGCTCCATTAACGGAAAGCCGTTGTAAAGAATTAGGATTACATGTAATGGTGACCAATAATACGGATCCTATGGAAACCGCTTTTACAGTTTCGGTAGATTTAAGAGGAAATGGTGTGACCACAGGAATATCTGCAGCGGATAGAGCTAAAACAGTTTTAGCACTCGTTAATGCCGAGACAAAACCACATGATTTAGCAAGACCAGGACATATTTTCCCGTTAATTGCTAAACAAGGAGGTGTTTTAAGAAGAACTGGGCATACTGAAGCAGCAATTGATTTTGCTCGTTTAGCTGGGTTTAAATCAGCAGGAGTGATAGTTGAAATCATGAATGAAGATGGAACAATGGCGCGACTTCCACAATTGGTGGAAGTGGCTAAAAAATTCGATTTAAAACTAGTTTCAATTGAAGCCCTAGTTGCCTATCGAATGCAACACGACAGTTTGATTGTTAAGAAAGAAGACTTTGATATTGAAACGCGTTACGGGACTTTCAGATTGAGAGCGTACCAACAAACTACCAACAAACAAATACATATTGCCTTAACTAAGGGCAATTGGAATATTGGCGAATCTGTATTAACTAGAATTAATTCGACTTTAGTCAATAATGATATTTTAGGGACATTGACAAACGATGTTAACAAAAAATTAGATGATATGTTTGAAATCATCAATCAACAAGGTAATGGTGCCGTTTTATTTATCAATCAGGAAGCACAATCAGTGGAATTACTGAATCGAATTGTAGAATTGAAAGGATTGCAAGCCAAAGGAGAATTTAAAGCGCCACAAATCAAAATGGATAATAAAGATTTTGGTATTGGAGCTCAAATTTTACATGATATAGACATTTCAAAAATTCGTTTATTATCCAATACTGAGCAAACAAAAAGAGTTGGAATGATAGGTTATGGCTTAGAAATCACAGAATATGTTAAGTATTAAAGTTTTTTTTAAATCTTTTTTAAAAATATTTTTCATCTAAAGTATAGAAAATGAAACCTTTAAAAAACAGTACAAAAAATAGATGCTTTTTTTCTAAAAATAGATTTGCATAACCAAAAAAGGTTCTTATATTTGCACTCGCAATCAGGTAATGGTTGTCGCTCACTGGAGAAATGGCAGAGCGGTCGAATGCGGCAGTCTTGAAAACTGTTGACTGTAACAGGTCCGGGGGTTCGAATCCCTCTTTCTCCGCAGGAAATTTACCCTAACCCTTGTAAACAAAGGTGTTAGGGTTTTTTATTTTACTTCTAGCCCACATTTAGCCCACATTCATTATATATACTATCAAAACTTATTTACAATAGAATATAAACCTTTTAAGTCGATTTTAGCTTGTAAATTCCATTCTTGATACATTGGAAGCATTTCACAAAAAACATCGTTATACGGCTTCGCAAACCCCTCTTTTATCATTATTTCATTCAATACTCTACCGTCATTCAGGACGATATACCCAAGTAATCTTCCATATTTGTCAGAAAGACTGTTTTCTTCTTGTATTAAAGTACAACTCTCCCCTATTATCAGATTGCTTTTTAAAAATTCAAACGACATATATCCGAGTTTAATTAAAAGTGCAGCTGGAAGATGTAATTCTTTTTCATCTTTTTTAATTTTAGCGCAATAACTCATTTCTGGCGCGTCTATACCGTATAATCTTATTTCAAATTCTCTTTTTGAATAGTAATCTTCTGCAATAAGTCCATCCCCATCAACAAATCTTTTTACTTTCAGAATAATTTTTCGTGTCATAGTTTCTTTAGCATTATAATGCCTTAATTAGTATCAATTAACAACTTGATTATAAATGTTTTACGTTGTAAATTTAAATAATTAATTTATAAATAAACAACATATAACATGGCAAGACAGAAAGGGCATATTAAATATGTCGGCACACTAGGAGAAGTTAGACACTTCAAAATCAAAGGTAACGAAGGGTATTTTGCAGGTCTTAAAGGTGGACCAACTGCGGAACAAGTAAAAACTGCACCAGGCTTTATTCGTACTCGTGAAAACATGAGCGAATTTGCAGCTTGTGCAAATGCGGGTAAATCATTAAGAGTTGGTTTGTCTGCATTGATGAAACAAATGTCCGATAGTCAACTAACGGGACGACTTACTGCCATTATGAAGAAAATTAATATTGAAGATGGTTCCGAAGCTAGAGGGCAAAGAGCTGTTTTGGTTTCACAACAACCACAATATTTAAAAGGACTAGATTTTAATCGTAACATTTCGTTTAATGGTATTTTTAGAGCTCCATTTACATTAACTGCTGCTGCAGATAGAAACGAGAGTACATTAAGTATTCCAGAGTTTAATCCTCTTAATTTCTTAAACATTCCATCAGGTGCAACACACTTTAGAATTATCAATGCTTTGTCTGTTGTTTCAGATACCGTTTATAATCCTACGACTGGAGCATACGAACCTGCTGAGCCTGTTTTAAATGAAATGTCAAACATTGCCTATTCGGATTATACTCCGGTCGATGTCGTAACCCCATCGATCGATGTTACTGCAGCCTTAACAGGTGCGCCAACAATGACAATAAATGTTGCTGTTTTGGGAAGTATCGGAATTGAGTTTTATCAAATGGTAGGTTCCAATTATTACCTATTTAATGCTGGTAATGCTTTAAAGATCCAAGAGACTTTCTAAAAAAACCATCATTTTGCAAGACTGCAAAGTTTGCAATGTTGCAAATTAAGCCCTTTCACTTGAGAGGGCTTTTTTTATTTGCATCAATTTATCTATAATGGGGGCTTATATGTGAGAAATAGTGCAAATAAGCACGGAATAAAGGTTAAACAAACTCTTGTATTATTTTTTATAATAACTATGTAAAATTACTTTTCTCAATTCATTTATTAAAGTCAAGTTCTTTTGAAAATGTTGCTCTTTTAGTTCTAATAGCCTCAATGTGTTTACTTGTTTTTGGTGCAGCTCAAAATCCAAAATCATTTCAGAAACTTTTGGATTAAAGTTTTTCTTGAATTCTGGAAGACGTAAAAATGGAATTACTGAACCGCAAAGCGACTGATGCCAGAATTTAGCTTTCCAAAGGCTGTAAGCTAACCAATAAACCGTTTCGGCATCTTCTTCGTTTTGAAAAATAATTACAAAACTATTTGTAAATGGTTCTTTCTGTGGCTTTCCACTATTCAGTCCTTTATTGAGAATGTAAATTTGATTTCCTGAGTAAACAACATCCTTTCTGTGAGTTTTAACGATAAAATTTGGCATAATTTCGGATTTAAAATGATGCTGTCGCTACGCTCCGCACCATATCATTTTTAAAAGAAAAAAAGAAAAAAAAAGAAAGTCGTCATATCAGTGGAGGTTTCAAAAGGAGTCAAGTTTTTTTGAAAAAATACTACCCAACTGTTCTTATATAATGAAGTCGTCATCGTATAAGTAAATGTTGAATTGGAAATGTAAGGGTGGAGATTTTTTCAAAAACCCGGAGGGCTTGAACTTTACTTTTTGAAACCGGAACTTATCTTTACTTTCTTTTTATTTATTTTTTTTATAGCAGGATGTTTCTTGTGTGGTTTTTTTTTCTGGGATGTTTCTTGTGGAAGCGGCAATCAAACACCCCCAAGCACCGCAAGGAATGGAGCTAAAATGGAGCGATAGCGGAATTGTAGCGTAATGTATGAGGAGCGCAGTTGGCGGTGTTGCGGCAATCGAACAGCTACCATAGATGCGAGAGTTGAGCGTAGGAACGGAGCGAAACGTAGCAGATATGAGCGTGAAACGGCGGGGAAAAAATATAAGACAGCCTTTGGCGTTCCTTGATTTAGGGCAAAGTGAAGTTTTTACTGAACGGAGCTAACCCCGATGGCTGTGCGAAGGAGCAACCGCTGAAAAAATAGAGGGTTGCAGACATGATACTGCTGGAATGTAGTGAAACGTAGCCTGCGGAGTGTAGCGTAATGAAGCGGTATTGTGGATGCAACAGCCCGACCGAACGAAGGAAGAGAGCGTGTGAAGATGAGGAACGAACAGCAGAAAAAATAAGGTTGCCTATTTTTGGCTGCCTTGTTTTTTTTGGCTGTGAAGTGACTGTGGAATGGAGGGAAACCTAAACGTAATTAAGTTTATAATACTGCCTATTTAGCAATAATGTTCTTATGAAAATATAAGGTTGACCGACTGGAACAGCCGAACGGAACAAAGGGAACGACCGAAGAGAGACCGCTTGATTGCACGTGTTGTTTGTACCGGAAAATTCTATTGTAATTAATGTAAACGAGAGTTTTGAGAATATGAAGAGATAAAAATAAGATGCTTTACAGCACCTTATTTTGTTTCTAATTTGAATGGATTATTCACCGAATACTCACCAAACAATTCTAATAATTTAACTGTGTTTGTTCGTTCTGATGGATGTTTCTCAATGTAATTCTTAATCTTTGGTTGTTTGAAAGATGGTATACGATTTGAGAAAAATGGCCATAATTCTTTGTTTTTGTATTTATTACCGACTATTGGAAATTCTAACAATGGTTGCAATTCGTTTTGATTTTTAAACCATACCGAATATTCAAAAAGCCATTCTTCATTTTCAAATAAAAGCTCACCAATAACAGAGTTTTGGTATTTCAATGAAAATCGATGTATAGTCTCTTTATGCTCAATGATACAATTATCTTTTGAGAAATCATTAGACTTATTTTTGTTGAATATATTTAGGATTGTACTAATCATAATTACTTTTTATTTAATATTTCAGCTATTGCTTTAAACCTTAAATCCAATATGTATTGGATCACTTCTTTCCTTTCCTTAATAAACAAGTGTTTAAAATCGGAGTTCAATTTTAGTATTGCCTCATCAAGGAATTTAGGGTTCGTCCAAACACTTTTGTGTTCATCGTTAAAATATTTTTTGTTTTCAAGAAATTCAATTAATTCAAAGTGATTGCATTTTACATTATCGGGTACACTAATTTTCGGTACTGATTGTAAAACGTAATTTTTTAGTTTTTTATTATTAGGATTGTTTATTTCCTTTTGCAAAGATATAACATTTTCATCAGATTGGTTCCACAACAACCCTCTTGCGGTGTCATAAATAGGAGAAAAGTAGGGTCTATGTTGGTTTTTAATGTGTGATATAACTCCCCAATTATAGTAATGACGGTCATTATTGCCCGTTAACGCATCAAATAAAAGCATATGGAAGAAATTGTTAAATATTTCAGAATGCTCTTCTGGAAAGATTTTTTTAATAGCATTTAATACATCAACGATACTAATTTCTTTCTTTAACACCTTATTTTTATCGAGTTCATCAATCCATTCGTTGTTCTCTTCGTTAATAAAACGTGATAAAATATTTGCTCCGTGATTTAATGTTTGCTCTTCATCGTGAAAATGTTCACTTAAATATCTAACATAATCTTCTGCTATTATAACTTTAGAATTAGCAATATTTATGCCAAAACATTTGCCTACGACTGTTAAATAATGCTCCGTGATACTTTCATTAGGATACCATTTGTGACCAATTTTAGCAATATATTTTTTCCAAGTTTTAGGATTGTTTTTTCGTCCTTTACCATAATTATATAATCGTATCAAATCTTTGGGAGCATCACCCCCAACCGTTCCTTCTAAAACAATAATGGAATGACTTTTTACAACCTCAATATGTTTAGCTGTTACCTTAATCCCTGATTTATTTACAATCTTATATGTAATGAGCTTTTTCGCCATTTATGTAATTTATAATGAATTATTAAAATCGTCTCATATTATAAAATCAAAAAACCACTTCCATTAAATGCCTATTTATTTAATCCCTTTTTTTGCTTTTTGATGACTCGGTACTTGAATTGATTATATATTCCATAAACATAGCTCTTTTTTATTGTATATAAAATTCTACAAATAAACACTTACATCAAAAAATATAAAAAAGAATACAATAACTGTTAAGGCAAATATTGATATAGTAACTCCTTTTACTATTAGTAATTTATTTCGTTGTTTTTTTATAGAGTCTGTTTTCAGACTTTCTAATTTTTCTTTATACGGATTAAGTACAGGAACTGTGTTAATAAGTTTTATGAAGTCATCAATATCAGTTTCAATTGCTTCTATAGATTCTTTTATATTCCGTAATAAAATAAACCAAATCAAAACAAAAAAAAGAATTGACAATATTAGTATTACAATGTTTTTAAATATTAATGAACCCGTATAATCGAAGTAATTCAATAATAAAATAAAGCCTATTGGTATTCCAAAAATATATCCTGAAACTTTACTTATTGAATCATAGATACTATTTAATAATTTCTGAAAATGTTCGTTTGAGGCTGTTTTTATTTTTTCAAATGAAAATCCAGCTAAATATAATTTGTAACTCCTATTATAAGAGCTCAAAATAGTATTCCAATTTTTTACAATTGTCAAGTAATCACTTGAATTGCTTTCTATAAAATTAACTAATTCATTAATAAATAATTCCTTTTTATCTTTATGACTTATTGCGCCTGAAAACTCATTTTTCAACTCTTGTAAGCCTTGTAAATCAGAAAAAAAAATTAAATCGTTTTCAGAGTATTTTATATCAATTTCAACAATGTTATTTGAAATTCTATAAAAATAATATTTAAGTTGATTACCTATATGATGTTGAGAATGAGATAACGAATTTAAAAAATCTATAAGTTCAATATTTTTACAATAGTTATTGACTAGTTCATTTACAACTGTTGATTCGTGAGAATAATAATCATTTTCAGCAATGTAAAATAACTCGCTTTTTAATTTGAACTTATTACCATTTAAAAAATCATTAACTGTTTCAAAATAGCAATTAACACGTCCTATTCTTATCTCTAAATAAACCTGAACACCAATAAAATCATTAATATCCTCTTTGAAAATATTTTTTATATCATCGGGTTCACCAACAGTTAATACCTCTACAATTTCATTATCAAGCAGCAACTCAATATATTCTATATTAGTTGTGGTAATTACAAGAAACCCTGTTGTGGAAATTGAATCGGATACTTTTAAATCTATAAGCCTCTTTACCGCAACTGCACTATTAAGAAGTTTTCCCATCTTCAAAAGCATCGTTTATTAACTCATCAGGAACATCATTGATAATAATTTGATTTCCGATATATGTTATTTTATTATTTTTTTTCAAAGACTCATCAAAAACTAGAGTATATCCTGTTTCTGATACTCTATTCCTAACAAAAGAATCAAAATCAGATTTTCTATTAATAGTAATTTTACCACTAACTTCAAGCTCTTTTTGTTTAATGAAATTCAAAAAATCTTTAGGCTCTTGACTATTAATAAGTGAAGAAATTGAACACAATTGGAAAAACCAGTCAAATTGACCACCCTATTCCAGTTCAAATTGACCACCAGTTTCGGAGCAAACTGACCACCATTTTCCAGTCCAAATTGACCACCTGATTTTGGGCTAAAATTGGACATTAAAAACTACTAACTTTTTCATGTTGTTAGCACCATACATTCGTTAAAAAAATACGGATTATGGCAAACAAAATAACAGACATGAGTAAAATTAGAAAAGCAATTAAATTCTACTGTAACGGGAAAAGTAAGTTATTCATAAGTAAGTACTTATCTCTTTCTAGAAATACAGTAAAGAAGTATATTTCTTTATTTGAAGTGCTAGGATTAAGTTTTGAAGTAATTAACGAAAAAACAGATGCTGAGTTAGAACTTTTGTTTTCACACACTACCGTGGAATCAATCAGTCCCAAACTGCAGATTCTTTATGATTTTTTTCCTAAAATGGAACGCGAACTAAAAAAAGTTGGCGTTACCATACAGCACATGTGGGAGCAATATATTGCCCTAAATCCTAATGGTTACCGAAGCTCGCAATTTGGACATCATTATAAAACATGGAGCAAACGAGTCAATCCAGTGATGCACATGAATCACAAAGCGGGTGATAAAATGTATGTGGATTATGCTGGAAAAACACTCTCCATCATTGATAAAGACACGGGAGAAATTAAAGAAGTACAATTTTTTGTAGCCATATTAGGAGCCAGTCAATACACCTATGCCGAAGCTTCCATGAGCCAACAAAAAGAAGATTTTGTTACTTCGGTAGAAAATGCTATGCGTTTTTTTGAAGGTACTCCTGCGGCAATTGTTCCCGATAATTTAAAATCTGCAGTAATAAAAAGCAGTCGTTTTGAACCCACAATTAATGAAACCTTAGCTGATTTAGCCGAACATTACCAAACTACAATCTTGCCTGCTAGGGCTTATAAACCCCGAGACAAATCATTGGTTGAAGGAGCTGTTAAGATCTTGTATCGAAGGATTTATGTAAATCTAAAAGAAACTAAATTCTTTTCTCTGGAAGAATTAAACCAGCAAATATGGGATTTATTGGATGCTCATAACAGTCGAAAACTCACAGGACGTCCGTACTCTCGGATAGAATTATTTTTAGAAGATGAGCAACAAAAACTAAGTCCATTACCACAAGAACGTTTTGAAATCAAATACCAATCCTTTGCAACAGTAATGCAAAATGGGCATGTTCAATTAAGTCAGGACAAAAATTACTATAGCGTTCCGTATCAATATGTCAAGAAAAAAGCGAAACTATTGTATACCAAATCAACGGTAGAGATCTATCACAAATACAATCGAATAGCCATCCATCCAAGGAATTACAAACCTTATATCTATACCACAATCCCGGAACATATGGCTAGCACGCATCAATTTGTAGCTCAGTGGAGTGCTGCCCGCTTCATTGATTGGGCCAGTAGTATTGACGAGTCAGTAGCAGAATATATTATGCAAATAATTGAAAGTAGAAACCATCCTGAACAGGCTTATAAAAGTTGTTTGGGAATATTAAACTTCGAGAAAAAGGTAGGGAAAGAGCGATTAATAAATGCCTGTAAGCGGGCACTTGATTTTAAAATTTACAATTTTAAGACCATTCAAAATATTTTAGAAAACAACTTAGATCATATCGAATTTGAACAAGAACCTGAGCAGGAACTTCCAATTCACGCTAACATAAGAGGAAAACAGTATTATAATTAAATTAAAACACAGTAATCATGAATGAATCCACAGTAACAAAAATGAAACAAATGAAGCTTTACGGCATGCACAATGCTTTTAAAACAGCCATTGAAAGCGGAAAAACAGACCATTACACGCTCGATCAGTTTGTATCGATGCTTATTGATGCCGAATGGGATGAAAGGCACAATCGGCGTATTGCCCGCAGTATCACCAACGCCCGATTCCATTACAAATCAAATATTGAAAGTATCAATTTTGACCAAACCCGTAATCTGGATCGAAATACCATACTGCGTCTGGCAGAATGTGAATTTGTCGAAAAAAATGAAAACATTTTAATAACGGGAAGCACTGGTGTAGGCAAAAGTTATTTAGGCACAGCATTGGGTTATCAAGCCTGTATCCAAGGTTTTAAAGTAAGTTATTTTAATACTTCGAAGCTGTTTGCTAAATTAAAAATGGCCAAAGCAGATGGTTCTTACCTGAGAGAATTGGCCAAAATAGAACGGCAAGATGTTATTATATTAGACGATTTTGGACTCCAAGCTTTGGATAGCAGTAACCGAATTACCCTTTTAGAGATCATTGAAGACAGGCATAATAACGGTTCTATTATTGTAACCTCACAAATCCCAGTGCAAGGCTGGTATGACATCATTGGAGAAAAAACCATAGCTGATGCCATTTTGGATAGACTGATTCATCAATCTCATCGACTCGAATTACATGGAGAATCCATGAGAAAAAAAAGAGGGATAAACAAAGGCTAATATTTAAGTATATTTGAATACTAATTAACAGATGAAAAAGAGTAGTTTTTAATGAAAAATGGGGTGGTCATTTTGCTCCGGAATTAGGTGGTCATTTTGAATTGGAATCAGGTGCTCACTTTAAATTGGAATTGGGTGGTCAATATCACTGGAATTTGCATTGCCACTACTAAATTATCTAAAACTGATATTGTAAATAATTTAGAAATTGGAACACCTTTTTGGGATTGGGACTTTATTATAAAAAATATTTTTACTGTTAGTGTTGATTTAAAACTAGAAGATGGTATACTCGCTAATATTGCGAGTTGTATATCTGTTCTTGATGATGAAAAGAAAAAAGAAATTTGGAAGATTTTAACTTCTGTATTTCCAATTGACATACTCTATAAATATATCGATGCCACTTCTACAAATATTACTTTTGAATGGGATTGGGATTATATTTCAGGACATAAACATATACCGACAGATTTAGTCAGCCTTAATAAATTTAAGTATAAATTAAATTGGACTATACTTTCTGATAATGATTCAATTAAAACACAATTCAATCAAGCCAATTGGGGAGATGATAAAAAAGGATATTTAGTAAATCTTAAAAAATATTTGAATCAATTTTTAGACAAATGGAATTGGAAAGTACTCTCTACCAATCCTCATTTAAATTGGAATCGGAATATTTTGCGGGATTTTGTAAAACAAGATTGGGATTGGGACTATTTGAGTGAATATGGTGATTTTTTGAAAAAAGGAAAAAATGATACAGATGATTATTTAGTAAAACTTTTAAATCAATTTCCTATTGATTATGCTTCGTTTTCAAAACGACAAAATTTAATAATATCGTCTAACACAATTCAAGCTAAGGCAAATGAAAATTGGGACTGGATTGTGCTATCTCAAAATCCTAAAGCTGAAATATCAAGTAGTTTATTAGTCGATCTAAAAGAAAAAAACTGGGATTGGATTACTTTATCCAAAAATTCGAAAGTTGAGATATCAAACGAGACTATTTTCAAACTAATCGATAAAGATTGGGATTGGAATTCATTATCAAATCGTTCTAAATTAATTTTCTATTTAGAATTTTTATCTAAAACTTTATCTAAAACATGGAACTGGAAAGTCGTTTCAAAGCATAAATCATTTATACCAACATTAGAAATCTTAACTCTAACCCAAAAATTTGAATTGGATTGGAAACATTTATCAAAACACTCAGACTTAAATCCAACACGTGAATTATTAGCGAAATTTGAGGACAAATGGGATTGGAATCATGTTTCTAAACAAAAATCTATTGATTTTAAAGACATTGATCTAATTTTACGTTTTATTGACAAATGGGATTGGACTTACCTTTGTGAATCTGGAAAGATTGACTTAAACAAAGAAACATTAGTTAATTTTAAAGAATACTTGAACTGGGATTTACTTTCTCAAAATACGAGTATTGAATTCACCAAGGAATTGATTCAAGAGTATAAACCATTTTGGAATTGGAATCATTTGAAAAACAACAATCGAATTAATGAATTATTAGGAGATTATGTTCAAGAAATTATTGAAGCATCTCCCAAATTAAGATTTATTAATAAAATTGCAGAACAATATTCACCCTGGAAAGGTTCTGTTTATCATTTTTCAAACATTGATAATGCTATACAGATAATTAAGAATAGAAAAATTCAAAGTCGAAACAAAGCAAATATTTTAGGGGATGCAGCTGGAAATGTTGTACATCGTAGAAGTGATGCTCATGAATATTCTAGATTTTATTTTAGACCTCATACACCAACACAGTTTTATAATGAGTTTTTAGGAAAAAACACTAATGACGGCTATAGAAATAACAACTCCGACACTTGGGTTTCGTGGTACGAAAAAGCTCGTGGGTTGGGTTTTCCAAAATGTCCCTTACCCATTTTCTTTCGTTTTTCAATCCAAGAAATACTTTTGAAAACCAAAAACAAATGTTGTATTAGTAATGGTAATATGCAAACGACTTCAACATCTTTCGGTTCAATTGAATCAATGATCGACAAATTTGGTTTTGAAGACTTATTTTATACTCCAGGACAATACTCTACAAAAGAAGACTATAATAGGTACCGTGATTTCGCTCAACAAGAATTTCTAATTCAAGATGAACTAGGTTTTGACGAATTGAATAATTTTGAAATAGTTTGCCCAACAGAAACAGATAAAAAATTGTTGATTTCATTAATTGGGAATGAAAACAGAGAAATATTCTCAAAAATTGTTGTTGACAGTAGTTATTACAACAATGAAAATCCTCGAATTAGAATCACAAACAATGAAACAGAAACGAGGATAGAATCTGAATTTAAAGGAGAAGGATACTTAAATCTCTATCCCTCAAGCAAAATCGATCCGAACAATATTATTACTGGTGACATCGAACGGATCAACAACGACAAATTGATTTTTAAATCTCATCTGGTTTTAAATAATTACCACGAAGATTTCAAAGTTACTTTTACAGATGAATCAAAAAGAGAATGGTTTGTTTATTCCAACAAAACTTCTAAATCTTTGAACTTAGTAAATGAATTCAATTTTAAAGATTTTAAAGTCGACAGTTTGATTGCATCTTTATCCAATTTAAGTACTACTATTTCTCAAATGTATAACTCGACTGTAAGGCATTACAAACTACTTAATCATACAAAACTAGTTTGTAATCAATTTGAGAAATACTTCTTAGAAAACAATTGTAAGATAAATTTGAATTTATTTAGAGTGTTTTTGGCATTACACGATATAGGAAAGCCCATGGCGTTTAAAAACGGAAATAAGGATAATCAATTTAGATACACTATCGAAATTATTACGTCTATTTGGAAAGACTTGCCATTTAATCAGCAGGATCTCCAAACAGTTTTAAGCTTAGTTTCAAATGATTGTCTCGGTGAATATTATCAAGAAAAACTTTCAATTGAAGTCACAAAGAAATCCCTAATAGGATTATCTAAAAAAACTAATCTATCTATTTTTGATTTTTTAAAGCTTTACATGGTTTATTACCAATGTGACACGGCAGCCTATACAGCCGATGCTGGTGGTTTGAAATTTTTAGAACATCTTTTTGAATACAAGGATGGAGAAAAAGTATTCGATAAAGACGAAGAACTAATTAAATTTTCGCCAAAATATTGGAAAATGTATTTAAATCTAAAAAATGAAATTGAATTATGTCTATAAAACATATTAAAGGTAATATTTTCAATACAAAATGCCAAACTATTGTAAACACAGTAAATTGTGTTGGTGTAATGGGTAAAGGAATCGCATTGGTACATAAACTGCGTTATCCTAATATGTATATAGAATATAAAGAACATTGCAAAAACAAACTAATTAAACCCGGTTCTTTATGGTTGTATTCAAAACAACAAAATGCTCCATGGATATTAAACTTTCCAACCAAATTTCATTGGAAATATCCTAGCAAAATGGAATGGATAGAAGATGGATTAAAAAAATTCGTAGATACTTATGAAGAAAAAAAAATAACATCAATAGCATTCCCTTTACTTGGTACTCACAATGGAGGACTAGATACTGAAAAAGTAAAAGTCTTAATGAATGAATATCTAGACAAGTGTTCAATTGAAATTGAAATTTACGATTATGACCCTAATGCAAAAGATGATTTATTTGAGCATTTTAAAATAAAATGGCTATCTATTGATTCTAATAATTTAAAAATTGAAACAGGTATTCAACCACAATATGCAAGGAAAATAAATGATATTATTGAGTCTGGAGAAGTCAATTCAATGATTTCACTAGCTAACTATGAAGGTATTGGCGAGAAAACTTTAGAAAAGGCATTTAATTATGTTATGAATTTCAACCATCAAAATAATGCGCAAATGACATTTCCTCTAACGGATTAGCAATGTTAGAAGAATATTTTTATTAAGCATGACGGGCAATCAAGCGGTCTCTCTTCGGTCGTTCTCTTTGTTCCGTTCGGCAGCTCCAGTCGGTTGTGCCGCCCTCCGTTCCGCAGACACGATTCAGCCACAAAATAAACAGCAGCTTGAAAATAAGCAGCTGTTTTTTTGCGCTGTCTCGTTCCTCATCTCCACACGTTCTCTTCCTGCGTTCGGCAGGGCTTATGCATCCACAATACCGCTTCATTCCGTTCCTCTCCGCAAGCTACGTTCCACTGCATTCCAGCAGTATCATCTCTGCCGCCCTTTGTTTTTTCAGCGGTTGCTCCTTCGCACAACCATCGGGGTTGGCTCCGTGCCGTGAAAAACGGCACTTTGCCCTAAATCAAGGAACGCCATAGGCTGTCTTATATTTTTTCCCCGCCGTGTTACGCTGCTAGCCCTTCTCTCCACTTCGCAAGGGCTACGTTCCATTCCCGGTCTACCGTGGCTGTTCGATTGCCGCAACTCCGCCACTGCACTCCTCGAAAAACAATAATTTCCGCTATCGCTACAATCATCATTTTCTGCGGTGCTTGGGGGTGTTAAAATCTTCCACGACAACTATAGTGCATTTTCTTGAAAAGAAAGAGAAAAAAATCCAGCAAATTTAGCATCCATTCCTCACTTCCAGTCGGTCGTGCCTTCCTCCATTCCCGTTCGTCATTTCTGCTTTTATAGTGGCTTTCTTTTTTTCTCTTTTTTCTTTTCAAAAAAATTAAGTCGAATTTTTTAAACCAACAGCACTATGCCAAATTTCATCATCAAGACCCACCAAAAAGACACCGCTTACAATGGAAACCAAATCTTTATCCTCAACAAAGGAATGAACTCCGGCAAGCCCCAAAAAGAACCATTTACCAACAGCTTTGTTATACTATGTCCAGACGAAAAGGATACAGAAACAATCTACTGGCTTGCCTATAGCCTTTGGAAATCCAACTTCTGGCACCAATTTTTAATTGGGTCCGTAATTCCTTTTTTGCGCGTCAAAGATTTCAAGAAAGATTTTGACTCTAAAGTAAATGCAATGATGCAGGAACACGAGCTGCACCAGAAACAAGTCCAAGCGTTGAGGTTGCTGGAACAGAAAGAAGATCAATTGCATCAAAACATTTCACTTATAAACGAAATGCGTATTGCCATTCTATGTTCCTACTGCAAGAAATAAAAAATAGAACTTATAAATTATGATTATGTATATTTGAAAGAAATAATGTCTGATATATATCTTACATTTCGATAAATTAAATGATATTTTAGACAATTGGAATAATAATGAATTGTATCTTTTGCGATAAGCCAAATATAGCTAAATCAATTGAACACATAGTTTCAGAATCTTTTGGAAATAAAGATTACGTAATGGAAAGAAGTTCAGTTTGTGATGAATGTAACTCAAAATTTTCAAAATTTGAAGACAAAGCATTATCAAATTCTATATTCGTTTTCGAGAGAGCACGCTTGGGAATTGTTACAAAAAAAGGAAAAAATGTTAAAGGACAAGTTAAAAACATAAAGGTTGAAGGTCATCAAGACTTTAAAAAGCAACATATTTCTATTCAAGGAATAAATTCAAGTAATTTTAAAAACTTTGATCCAAAGACAAAAACTGGTCAATTGTATGTTGAGTCATTTGATAAGAGCGAAGAGTCAGCTTGTAAATTGGCTTTGAAAATTGCTTTAGAGTCAATATTTACATCAAGAAAAAAAGAAATCTTTAACAATTATGATTTTACAGAGTTAAAAGGATATTTGACTAATGAGAACACTAAGAGTTGGCCTTTTATAATGTCCGACTATGAACCTGCAAAATTTACAAGTATTCCTAAAATGACTGTTAAACATAATTTAAAGAAAAATAGAATCGAACTGACATTTTTAGAAATTGATGAAAAAACTTTACTTTTTAAATTTACTTTTGCAGCTGTGAGTATTACTGTAAATTTATTGAGTCGTAATTTTAAATGGTCAGAGATATTTATTGACAAAGATAAAAGAATACAAATATATCCTAAACATTTTAGAAAAAAAATATAGGAAGATTAGGTTGGCGATATTGCTCGATTTTGCAAATTGTAACAGTTTTTTTCACATATCTTCGTTTTACTTAACAGAAAGTATTTTGTTCCAAATTCCACAATAGAATCAAAACAGTTTAATTTTAAAAAAATAAATGGATTATGACATTATTATTAAGTTGGGTTGGAATTGACTCAAGGAAAATTTCAAGTGTTTACATTGCGAGCGATAGCCGCTTTTCTTGGGATAGAACCTCAGTATTTGATTACGGACAAAAAGTTTTCTCTTTTAGTAAAAGTCCTGATATTTTAGGATATTGTGGTGATGTACTTTATCCAACAACGGTTTTAAATCAAATCTTAAGTATGGGAGAAGAGGAAATTCTTTTTACAGAAAACTCAAATCGATTTGAAAGAGCAGAAAAAATTTATTCAGAATTAAAACAAAAATTTGAAGAATATCCTGTTTCTAAATTAGATAAATCTATTGAAATTATTCATATTTCACGTGATAATGAAATTGATTTTTTATGTACTATTTTTAAATGGACAAAAATAAACGGTTGGACAAAAAAAGAAGAAGAAATTCCGAAAATATCTGATAAAATAATAATTTTAGGTTCTGGTAAAGAAGAATATTATGAAAGATATAAAGAGTATTTTCGTGGTAATAGTGGAAAAACAAGTAGAGCGATATTTCAATCTTTGTGCCACAGTTTATTAAAAATGAAGGATTTAAAATGTGGAGGCGCACCTCAATTAGTTGGTTTATATAATCGATTTAACGGAAAGAAATTTGGAGTAATATATGAAGGTGATAGATATTTTATGGGAAAAAAGATTGAAAGTTCAGAAAAAATCAATAATATTGAATGGAGAAATGAATTGTTTGAAAGAATTGATGGAAAAACAATAAAAATATTAGACGGAGCTCAAAAACAACCAAACGAGTTGTATCCGTGATGAAGCGAGTCCCTTTACCTCCACAATGTAGTTATAAAAATGGGGGTGGCGAGCAGAATGCCTGGGCCTTGGTGAAATTAAGTAACCAAGGACTCATTGGGGTTCAAAAAATTACTATAGCAGTAAATAACAAAAAAGCCAGGTCTCACGACTTGGCTTTCTTAGTTAGCCTGGAAAAGGTTACCAATCATAACCAGACTATTTATTTTTAGATTTTGTCAACCATTTTAAAAGGAGAGAAACCATAAAACTGGCAGTGGCTCCCACGACCGCTAAGATAATTGTTTTTGCAATATCTTCCGAAAGAATATTGGGCAAAATGCTCAAAAATGTTCCGGATACGGTTCCAGCTCGGAGGGAAATATTAGTCTCCATCTCTAGGCTTATTTAGGTTCTCCTCCGCAACAGTCAATTGACTCACCGCAGATATTACACCTCCTGCAACTGCCATATAACCTGCGACAGTTACCACCGTTAAGGGTAAAACAATGGGTGCTGCCACAATTGTTCCACTGATGGCCAACAAAGCCAAACCAATAGTTCTCAAAATTTTGAAAAACTTGGGTGTGGGTGCTTTTATTCTTTCTACTATTTTCATACTATCTCTTTTTTAGACTGGATACTAATTTTTATTTCTTGTTTATGTTCTAAAGCTGCATAACCTATCGTTTTCAACTTTTCCAACGATTTTCGGGAGGAACTTCCCTTTCCAATTCCGGTGTGTTTCGATACAGGAGCAATGCAGCCCAACAACTCTTTCTTGGCGTCATTGGCGGGATGGATTAAAATCAAATCTCGTCCCGGAACATTCATCAAATGAAAGTGCCATTTGAATTTGGGGCTAAACCGCTTCTGCAAGATATATTCTCCCTCGGGAATACAAGAAATACGCTTTTGGTTTCCCAACCAGGGCAATTCGATGATATAACAAACTATTGTGCCGTTCCATTCTATAACCCCTTGCGTTCCCTCGGGAAAATAAGTCCGTGTCAATACCAGGACCACCCTACAATCCGCTCACCGGAACCAATGCCAATGGGTTGTAAGCACCATTTTTCAATGGGTACATTTGTGCATTAACTTCTTGGTAAAACTCCAGACCAAGAGCCAAAAACAAAGGTTTTGTGCTGGCTGGAGTCACCGTATTCACTTGGTTGATGGCAACCGTAGCCACAGCATCCCAAGGTAAAATGGCAGTTTCCGAATGAGCTTCAACGAACGTTTCTGTTTCAAAATCAATTTCTGCTCCTGCAGATATGATTTTAAAGTGGGTGGTTCCACTCGGTGCAGCAATCATATTTGCCGGAACAAACGGATCCAGATCAACAGTGATTTCACCAGTCACACGGTCAATTGCTCCCACAAATGGGGCAAATAAACTAGTGCCTAGTTTCCCTCTGATGTTGAATTCAAAGCCGGCAAGCAATTCTGCTTCACCATCAATTACATTTCGTAACCCTCTCACGCTGGTCACGTCTGCCTGAATTACCTCAACCATTTTTTGAGTCAATCTACTCACCATTCTACCATCGGCAGTATTGATGAGCAAAGCTCTCAAGGAAGTTCTCAAAATCTTCCCAGCCTTCCCGGCTCTACCAAACTCAGAACCGTTCTCACGTGTTCTTTGGAACGCAGGATCATTCTTGATTCTGCTGGCGTCAATTCCGCCTTTTTCACGAGCCAAATGCCCGTCCTGTGTTTTGTAAAAAGTAATATCTCCGATAGTACCTTTCAACTTAATTATGCCTTTTTGCCTTGCCATAATTTCTAAATTTTTAAATTAATAATGTTTCAAATTCCCTCAATCATCATCCTGTTGCAACATCCTTCGATTGATTTCGAAACAAAGATTACACTTAAACAAATAATTTAGAACGCAGCTATATTCCATATGTCCTACAGTGGTATAAATTGCATTTAAAAGCATAAATATCGCTCTGTTTCTAGAAATCTATCCAAATATAAATTATATGCGTTTACATATAAATATATTTTATTCAAACAAATTATATGCTTTTAAATATAATTTACTATATTTGCTTAAAATCAATGCAAATGCATATAATTATGAACACACTAGCGGATTTTGTTAAAGAGAAAAGAAACGAAGTAAAACTCACCCAGGAAGCCTTTGCGGAACGGGCTGGAGTGGCACTTACCGTCATTCGAAAAATAGAACAGGGAAAGGAAAACCTCAACCTCGAAAAAGTAAACCAGGTACTCAAAATGTTTGGGCATACCTTGGCTCCAGTCAATGCGAGAGAATTATCCAAAAATGAAGACTAAATAAAATGAGAAAAGCAGCCGTATATTACAAAGAGTTTCTGGCGGGCATCCTCACCGAAACGGATGACGGAGACTACACCTTCGAATACGATGAAAAGTATGTGATAGAACATCCCAAGGAAGGCATCACCTTGACGATGCCGGTACGATCAAAAACCTATACCGAAAAACGGTTATTTCCTTTTTTTGAAGGATTGATCCCAGAAGGATGGCTTTTGGATATTGCATCCAAAAACTGGAAAATAAATCAAAATGACCGTATGGGATTGCTATTGGCCTGTTGCCAGAACTGCATCGGAGCGGTTAGTATTCAACCAATATCGAACGAAAATGAGTAAGAACTGTCTATATTGCTACAAAACGTTGGAAGACAATAGTGTTGTTGATTTTCACGAACAATGCAGCCTAGAGTTTTTCGGCACCAAACAACCGCCGGCATTTGAACATTCACTAAAACAAATGGCAGAATTAGCCAAAAACGTGGTGGAACGAAGTGTGGCAGTTCCCGGCGTGCAACCCAAACTATCACTCTCCATTGTGAATGACGCTCTGCAGGACGGAAACAGAGGTCGTCTTACCGTTGTCGGTGCCTTGGGAGGAAATTACATTTTCAAACCACCATCCACCCAGTATCCTGAAATGCCCGAAAACGAGCACCTGACAATGCGTATTGCGGAAGCTTTCGGAATTAACACCGTAAAATCAAGCTTAATAAGACTGCAGTCGGGTGAACTGTCCTACATCACCAAACGTATCGACCGAACAGATGCAGGAGAGAAAATCCACATGCTCGATATGTTCCAAATCACGGAAGCTTTTGATAAATACAAAAGCTCGATGGAAAAAGTAGGCAAAGCCATAAATGAATACTCGGACAACACACTGTTAGATAAATTGTATTTTCTGGAATTGGGTATTTTGAGTTTCCTTACCGGGAACAATGATATGCACCTGAAGAACTTCTCGATGATCCATTCTGGCGAAACTTGGACATTGGCTCCAGCCTATGACCTATTGAACGTGGCCATAGTAAACCCGGACGACACCGAGGAACTCGCCTTAACCATAGAAGGCAAAAAGAAAAAACTCAAATGGGAAAATTTTGAAAGACTCGGCATCAACCTCGGACTTAACGAAAAACAAATAAAAGGAATTGCGAAGCGCTTCCAGAAAAACAAAATTATCGCTATCCAATGGATCAATAATTCATTCCTATCGGAGGAATACAAAGAAAAATACAAGTCCCTGATGGAAGAAAGATACAGAACCTTATTTCAGCAAGAATAAACGCATTCTTTTTTTGATTAATTTTACTCCAAGAAACTTTGGCCAACAGTACTTTAATGTATCTCAAAGCCTAGTCAAAGCTATAGATAGTGTATGAAAATCGAAAACAAGAGGTTGTGTATCTACCCAAAGGACATACAGCGCATTACCGGGAAGAGTTATCGCCAAAGTGTGAGATTAATGCTAAAGATAAGAACCGAGCTTAATAAGCACGTAAATGAGTTTGTATCCATCGAGGAATTTTGCCAATACACAAGCTTAAAAATTGAACAGGTTGAACCTTTGATAATTGGATAAAAATTATGTTTAAGGTGTTTGAAATTTGAAGCTAACCAGTTCAATAAATAGTATGCTACCCGTACAAATTTTAGTAATTTAAGTATGATTTCTTGAAGTTTTTTTTGTAAATTTGGAGTATCAATTCAGATGAAAAACTGCATTAATTTGAAGGGGCACTAATAGGGGCACTTGAAATAAAAACATATATAGAAAGCTATATATCAACCACATAACGAAGAGTAATCAATCCCTCTTTCTCCGCCAGTAGAAATACAAATTGAATTAAAACCCTTTAAATCGTATGATTTAGAGGGTTTTTTATTTTATACCCCCTCCAAAATATTCATTAATGCGTGTCCTTAAAGGGATAAATTCTGGTACCCGAATACTCAAAACATTTGGGTAACCGATTTTTATCTTAAGCTAGAAAACACAAGGCTTATGAACATATTTCATAACATGTTCATTTGTTGAATAGCTACATGTTTAATCACCTGTTTACTATTCAAACATCTTGTATAGAAGTCTTTTTAGAATTAAATTTAAGTTTAACTAAAAAGGTTACCGCAATGAAAACAAAAGTATCTATTCTCTTTTACGCAAAGAGAGCAAAAGCCAGTGTAAACGGTTTAGCACCTATCTACACTCGAATTACTGTTAATGGCTAAAGAATTGAATTGAGCACAAATAGATTTGTCGAAATTTCAAAATGGTCCACGGAAACTGGTAAAATGAAGGGCAGTTCACAAGAAGCCCGTTCAATAAATACTCATCTAGACATGTTCAAAATCAAGATTATTGATGTACAAATGGAACTTATCCATAAAAACATCAATATAACTTTTGAGGTACTTAAAAACAGACTGCTCGGAACCCAAGAACGCCAGAGAACCCTTATCCCAATTTTCAAAGATCACAACAATAAAATCAAAGAATTAGTGGGTAAAGAATATGCGCCGGGAACACTAGAGCGCTACAATACCTCTTTAAAGCACACCACAGAATTCCTAGAGTGGAAATACAAAATATCTGATATCGAAATCTCTAAAATCGACCATGCGTTTATTACTGAGTATGAGTTCTATTTGAGAAGCGTTCGCAATTGTGCCAACAATACCGCTGTTAAATACATCAAGAACTTTAGCAAGATAATTAAGATTTGATTGGCCAATCATTGGATTCACCGGAATCCATTTGCTAATTATAAATCTAAAGTCAAAGAAATGGAGCGCGTATACTTATCAGAAGGCGAAATGCAAAACATAATCAACAAAGATTTCAAGACAGAAAGATTGTCCTTAGTACGCGATATTTTCCTATTCAGCTGCTTTACCGGCTTAGCGTATATTGATGTCCAAAACTAAACAAAGTCGCATGTAAGCCTTGGAATCGACGGAGAGAAATGGATATTCACTCACCGTCATAAAACGGAAACAGCCTCAAAATTCCGACACTTCCCCTAACACAAATGATTCTTGACAAATATGAAGATTATCCGGAATGCAACAATCAGAATAAACTGCTTCCCATTTTGAGCAATCAAAAAATGAATGCCTATTTAAAAGAAATAGCAGGTATTTGTGAGATCGAAAAAGAATTGACATTCCACATTGCCCGAAACACTTTTGCAACGACAGTAACGCTTACAAATGTCGTCCCTATTGAAAGTGTCAGTAAAATGCTTGGCCATAAAACTTACGAACCACCCAGCATTATGCTAAGGTCATGGACAAAAAAGTAAGTGAGGATATGAAATTACTTACCGACAAATTTGCTGCAGTGACTTCTCGACAAAAGAAAAATACAAACTAGCTATAAGTCATTGAAAATAAAAGAGATAAATAATAGTCCCTCTTAAATTTGTTTACGGGCCATTTATTAAACTATTTTAGATGATTTTTATTACTAAAACTAAATAAAAACTAACCAAACCTAAAATATTTTATGATCACATTCAGTCGCACATTATTATGTGAACTCGACGAAGAATTGCATGCCATATCATTTGATTATGATAACACAATAAGCATGAGTGATAAGTCAATCGAAACTTCGGTCACGTATTTACAGATTCTTAAAAATTACATGTTGGATAATGAATTTCAAACCAAGGAGAATGAAATTTATTTTTTCAAAAATATTAAACCCAAATTTTCTTCTAAATTAATTTACTTCAACAAAATTCGAAAATTCGAATCGTACAAGCCTCTTGGGAGTAAAAGAATACAGAGAGATTATTTAGAAAATGAATTGAATAAACTTAATATTTGTTTTGGAGAAAACACTGAGTTTTATAATTACTACCGATTAGGGGGCCAATCCCTTGACAACAAATTTTTATAAGAAACAGCTTTGAAATCTATATTATTAGCCAAATCTAAAAATAAGATACATAATGCTCCAGTTTTTATTAATTACAATACTGTAAAACGATTATTAGCTAGATTTATAAATCTAGAGAAAAATGGGCCGATAGCCTACAAGAAACAGTTATCATGTTTTATTTGAGTTATATCCTAATATAAAAGATGTCTATCAATGATTATAGCAATTAATAAGTATTTACAAATCATATAATAATAAAAAAATAGCTATACTTAATTAGCACAATGCTAGAGAAATATAGAGGAGTCTATGTTTAAGAACTTCAATATAGTCCTCAAAAGAATAACGGTTAATTACCAACCAACATTAAACTACTTCAAAATAGAAATACAAGTGCTTCAGCGGAGTATTTCAATACAAAAATTAAAGCTTTTAAATCGTAATTTAGAGCGATACGAAAAATTGTTTGTTCTTATTCAGATTATATAACATTTTTGGATAATTAAGACCCGAAAAAGTAAGTCAATCAGTATTTAAGGCTTTCAATACTATCTCAAGAACCATAACCAATCATTACAAAAAAATTTGCAATATTTTATTTTGATAATACGAGCACATATCGCATCTGTTGAATCATTCAATGCGCAAATAAATACGTTCAGAGGTAAATTTAGAGGCGTAAGAAATATAGAATTCTTCCTATTTAGACTCACTAATTTATGTTCTTAATTTATCTACTCTACAGGTTTTGGGATTGATCCGGCAATACCCAGACACTTCTTACCATTAAAACAAAAAAAAATCCTCATCAATTGAATGATGAGGATTCTTCAAAGAAAGGCGACGACATACTCTCCCACATAACTGCAGTACCATCTGCGCAGGCGGGCTTAACTACTCTGTTCGGGATGGGAAGAGGTGAGCCCCGCCGCAATAACCACCTTAAGAGGTTATAATTGCTTTGGGCAATTACTGTAATGTTGTTTACATTGTATTATAAACATCAATCACATAATATCTTAACATACTGAGATAAAGAAAAAGTTTTTTTATTAGAAAGTTTCTTCTCTCCCGTCTTTTGGACGGGAGAGAAAAGCGTACATAAGCTTACGGGTTATTAGTACTACTCGACTATGACATTACTGCCTTTACATCTATAGCCTATCAACGTGGTCATCTCCCACGACCCTTAAAAGAAATCTCATCTTGTGGTGGGTTTCGCGCTTATATGCTTTCAGCGCTTATCCCTTCCAAACGTAGCTACTCTGCGATGCCACTGGCGTGACAACAGATACACTAGAGGTTTGTCCAATTCGGTCCTCTCGTACTAGAATCAGATCCACTCAAATTTCTTGCGCCCACAGTAGATAGAGACCGAACTGTCTCACGACGTTCTGAACCCAGCTCGCGTGCCACTTTAATGGGCGAACAGCCCAACCCTTGGGACCTTCTCCAGCCCCAGGATGTGACGAGCCGACATCGAGGTGCCAAACCCCCCCGTCGATATGAGCTCTTGGGGGAGATCAGCCTGTTATCCCCGGCGTACCTTTTATCCTTTGAGCGATGGCCCTTCCATGCGGAACCACCGGATCACTATGCTCTACTTTCGTACCTGATCGACCTGTATGTCTCTCAGTCAAGCTCCCTTATGCCATTGCACTCTACGCACGGTTACCAAGCGTACTGAGGGAACCTTTAGAAGCCTCCGTTACTCTTTTGGAGGCGACCACCCCAGTCAAACTACCCACCAAGCAATGTCCCCCGCATTACGGGGTTAGGCCTCAGATAAACAAAGGGTTGTATTTCAACAATGACTCCACAACGCCTAGCGACGCCACTTCACAGTCTCCAACCTATCCTACACATCATTTATCCAAGGTCAATACTAAGCTATAGTAAAGGTGCACAGGGTCTTTTCGTCCCACTGCGGGTAAGCGGCATCTTCACCGCTACTACAATTTCACCGAGCTCATGGCTGAGACAGTGTCCAGATCGTTACACCATTCGTGCAGGTCGGAACTTACCCGACAAGGAATTTCGCTACCTTAGGACCGTTATAGTTACGGCCGCCGTTTACTGGGGCTTCATTTCAATGCTTCTCCGAAGATAACATCTCCACTTAACCTTCCAGCACCGGGCAGGTGTCAGGCCCTATACTTCATCTTACGATTTTGCAGAGCCCTGTGTTTTTGATAAACAGTCGCCTGGACCTCTTCACTGCGGCCAGCATTGCTGCTGGCGACCCTTCTCCCGAAGTTACGGGTCTATTTTGCCTAATTCCTTAGCCATGAATCTCTCGAGCACCTTAGGATTCTCTCCTCGACTACCTGTGTCGGTTTGCGGTACGGGTACTTATTACCTGAAGTTTAGAGGTTTTTCTTGGAAGCCCTTAGGCGCACTATCTCTTTGTCCGAAGACTCCGAGTACTATCGTATTTCCCCAAAACCCGTGGATTTGCCTGCGGGTCTTATAGGTAGGTACTTCAACGAACTATTCCGTCAGTTCGCGGCGCTTTCATCACTCCGTCACCCCATCACAGTAATAACTAGTACGGGAATATTAACCCGTTGTCCATCGACTGTCCCTTTCGGGTTCGCCTTAGGTCCCGACTAACCCACAGCTGATTAGCATAGCTGTGGAAACCTTAGTCTTTCGGTGTGCGGGTTTCTCGCCCGCATTATCGTTACTTATGCCTACATTTTCTTTTCTAACCAGTCCAGCATGCCTTACGACACACCTTCTACCCTGTTAGAATGCTCCCCTACCACTTAGAGTAAACTCTAAATCCATAGCTTCGGTAATATACTTATGCCCGATTATTATCCATGCTCGTCCGCTCGACTAGTGAGCTGTTACGCACTCTTTAAATGAATGGCTGCTTCCAAGCCAACATCCTAGCTGTCTATGCAGACAAACCTCGTTCTTTCAACTTAGTATATATTTGGGGACCTTAGCTGATGGTCTGGGTTCTTTCCCTCTCGGACTTGGACCTTAGCACCCAAGCCCTCACTGTTATGAAACATTATATAGCATTCGGAGTTTGTCAGGAATTGGTAGGCGGTGAAGCCCCCGCATCCAATCAGTAGCTCTACCTCTATATAACTTTACGCATAACGCTGCACCTAAATGCATTTCGGGGAGTACGAGCTATTTCCGAGTTTGATTGGCCTTTCACCCCTACCCACAGGTCATCCGAAGACTTTTCAACGTCAACCGGTTCGGACCTCCACACTGTGTTACCAGCGCTTCATCCTGCCCATGGGTAGATCACACGGTTTCGCGTCTAACACTACTGACTAAAGCGCCCTATTCAGACTCGCTTTCGCTACGGATCCGTGGCTTAACCACTTATCCTTGCCAGCAACGTTAACTCGTAGGCTCATTATGCAAAAGGCACGCCGTCACCCCACGAAAGGGCTCCGACCGCTTGTAAGCGTATGGTTTCAGGATCTATTTCACTCCGTTATTCACGGTTCTTTTCACCTTTCCCTCACGGTACTGGTTCACTATCGGTCTCTCAGGAGTATTTAGCCTTAGCGGATGGTCCCGCCAAATTCAGACAGGATTTCTCGTGTCCCGCCCTACTCAGGATACCACTATCGTTATCTTCTTTTACTTATACAGGGCTATCACCTTCTTTGGCTCTACTTTCCAGTAGATTCTAATTCAATCCGCAACAAATGTCGTGGTCCTACAACCCCAATATTGCCGTAACAACATTGGTTTGGGCTAATCCGCGTTCGCTCGCCACTACTTACGGAATCACTTTTGTTTTCTTCTCCTCCGCCTACTTAGATGTTTCAGTTCAGCGGGTTTGCCCACCTATCGGTGTACTATGTCTTCAACATAGTGGGTTGCCCCATTCAGGTATCTACGGATCATATCGTGTGTGCCAATCCCCGTAGCTTTTCGCAGCTTATCACGCCTTTCATCGCCTCTGAGAGCCAAGGCATCCCCCATACGCCCTTATTTTGCTTATTGTACCAATCTTAAAATTAATTAAGACCGTTTCTTTTACTTGTCTAATGATAAACAAGCAAAAAATGCTTTCTACTTTTTATTATTTTCTTATCTCAATATGTCAATGAACTTTTATCCTTTCGGATCTGTGGAGAATAACGGAGTCGAACCGTTGACCTCCTGCGTGCAAGGCAGGCGCTCTAGCCAGCTGAGCTAATCCCCCAATCTAATTATGAATTGTGAATTATGAATTATGAAATATTTTCATAACTCCTCAACTCTAGAATTTCTTCTTTTCTTTTAAGTGTAAATTGTTGTCTCGGACAGACTCGAACTGTCGACCCCTACATTATCAGTGTAGTACTCTAACCAGCTGAGCTACGAGACACTCTTATTCTTAAATGGTATTATTTGAACTAACAGCAAGAGTAATAAAATGTTGGTATCTGTTTCCAACTTGAACTTTCGTCTTCTTTCCCTAGCGTGTATTGCTACTAACACTAAGGCTCTAGAAAGGAGGTGTTCCAGCCGCACCTTCCGGTACGGCTACCTTGTTACGACTTAGCCCTAGTTACCAGTTTTACCCTAGGCAGCTCCTTGCGGTCACCGACTTCAGGCACCCCCAGCTTCCATGGCTTGACGGGCGGTGTGTACAAGGCCCGGGAACGTATTCACCGGATCATGGCTGATATCCGATTACTAGCGATTCCAGCTTCACGGAGTCGAGTTGCAGACTCCGATCCGAACTGTGACCGGTTTTATAGATTCGCTCCTGGTCGCCCAGTGGCTGCTCTCTGTACCGGCCATTGTAGCACGTGTGTAGCCCAAGGCGTAAGGGCCGTGATGATTTGACGTCATCCCCACCTTCCTCACAGTTTGCACTGGCAGTCTTGTTAGAGTTCCCGACATGACTCGCTGGCAACTAACAACAGGGGTTGCGCTCGTTATAGGACTTAACCTGACACCTCACGGCACGAGCTGACGACAACCATGCAGCACCTTGTAAATTGTCTTGCGAAAAGTCTGTTTCCAAACCGGTCAATCTACATTTAAGCCTTGGTAAGGTTCCTCGCGTATCATCGAATTAAACCACATGCTCCACCGCTTGTGCGGGCCCCCGTCAATTCCTTTGAGTTTCATTCTTGCGAACGTACTCCCCAGGTGGGATACTTATCACTTTCGCTTAGCCACTGAGATTGCTCCCAACAGCTAGTATCCATCGTTTACGGCGTGGACTACCAGGGTATCTAATCCTGTTCGCTACCCACGCTTTCGTCCATCAGCGTCAATCCATTAGTAGTAACCTGCCTTCGCAATTGGTATTCCATGTAATCTCTAAGCATTTCACCGCTACACTACATATTCTAGTTACTTCCTAATAATTCAAGTCAGACAGTATCAATGGCCGTTCCACCGTTGAGCGATGGGCTTTCACCACTGACTTACCTGACCGCCTACGGACCCTTTAAACCCAATGATTCCGGATAACGCTTGGATCCTCCGTATTACCGCGGCTGCTGGCACGGAGTTAGCCGATCCTTATTCTTACGATACCGTCAAGACTCTACACGTAGAGTTGTTTCTTCTCGTATAAAAGCAGTTTACAATCCATAGGACCGTCATCCTGCACGCGGCATGGCTGGATCAGGCTTGCGCCCATTGTCCAATATTCCTCACTGCTGCCTCCCGTAGGAGTCTGGTCCGTGTCTCAGTACCAGTGTGGGGGATCTCCCTCTCAGGACCCCTACCCATCGTTGCCTTGGTAAGCCGTTACCTTACCAACTAGCTAATGGGACGCATGCTCATCTTTCACCGTTGTGACTTTAATATCATGTTGATGCCAACTCGATATACTATGAGGTATTAATCCAAATTTCTCTGGGCTATCCCTCTGTGAAAGGTAGATTGCATACGCGTTACGCACCCGTGCGCCGGTCTCTAATTCCGAAGAACTATACCCCTCGACTTGCATGTGTTAAGCCTGCCGCTAGCGTTCATCCTGAGCCAGGATCAAACTCTTCATCGTATATTGTTTGCTTGATTACTCAAGCTATTGTTATTCGACTAAATTCTAGTGGTTTTTTCAAATCTTCCGATTCTATTACTCTTATTCTTTTGTTCTAAGATCTCTCTTAAAACGGCTGTCAATTCAATATGTCTAGGAACGTGTTCTTATCTTGTTTTTTAACTCCTTTTAACACTTGTTAAAGTGTTTCTCGAAGCGGGTGCAAAAGTACAACTTTCTTTTTAACTGACAAGAAAAATTTGAAGTTTTTTTTAAGATAAATTTTATCTCGTTTACTTCTCTTTTCTTATCAATCTGTCAAGGAACTTTGCGCGTTTTGCGGGGTGCAAAGGTAACATCCGTTTTCTAATCTCACAAGCTTTTTTAATCTTTTTTTGAAAATAAATTTTCTGCTTTGATTAACTTTACTTGCCAGTATTTAAAAGAACCTCTGCGTCATTGCGGGTGCAAAACTAGCACCTTTATTGCGTTATTCAAGCTTTTTTAAACCTTTTTTTTACCCTTTTCTTAACTTTATCTTTAAACTGCTGAAACAGTGAATTTTGAAATTAAATTATTTTACTCTCCCCGCCCCTCTCCAAAGCAAAGGTTGGCTTTATCGAACATAAATGAGCGTTTCTATAGCCTTAAACCGTTTAACAACGGTCTTGCCTTACCCAAACAATCTTGTTCAATTCATCATTTGTTCCCTGTTTCCTGCTTCAGCACTACACATCTAATCCTAAAAAACAGCTTATCTTGGCTATTTTCTATGGAGAAACTATGCTGACCCCCAAAATTCGGACAATATATCCCGACTAATTTAGATAGGAATAAAAAGCTTAAATTAGCACTAATATGTCAAGAACAAGAAGAACCTTCGGAAAAGACTTCAAAGCCAAAGTTGTTTTGGAAGCCTTAAAAGAGAAAGATACCATCGAGGTATTAGCAAAAAAATACGAGTTGCTGCCCAACCAAATTTCAATGTGGAAGTCCGAAGCGATACGGAATCTTTCTGCGGTTTTTTCTGCAGAAAAAACGCTCGTTGCCAAAGATGAAATTCCAACAGAGAAACTCTATGCTCGAATAGGTCAGCTGACTTTGGAGAATGACTTTTTAAAAAAAAGTCTGGGTTAGTATCGATCAGTGAGCGAGTGAAAATGGTCGATACCCAAAATAAATTGAGCATTGTCAAACAATGTCGCTTATTAGAAATTCATCGTGGCGGTCTTTATTATAAAGCAAAACAGGAAAGTTTAGAGAACTTAAAAATAATGCAATTATTAGACCAACAGTATTTTAATACTCCATTTTATGGCTGCAGGAAACTGACGTTTTGGCTCAAGGATTTAGGTTTTAAAGTGAATCGCAAACGGGTAAAACGATTGATGCAAATCATCAATTGGCAAACCATTTATAGAGAACCTAAAACAACAGTGAGTAATAAAGAACATAAGAAATATCCTTATTTACTCAAAGGTTTGAAGATTACCCATAAAAATCAGGTTTGGGCAACAGATATCACCTATATTCCTATGGCAAAAGGATTTATGTATTTGACTGCGATTATTGATTTGCATACAAGATTTGTTTTGAACTGGAGTGTAAGCAATACAATGAGTGCCGATTGGTGTGCCGATATTTTGCAAGAAACTATACAAAAGTATGGTGTGCCTGAAATTTTCAATACAGATCAAGGAAGTCAATACACCAGTGAGGTTCACACCAATGTACTATTAAACAATGAAATAAAAATTTCTATGGACGGTAAAGGAAGAGCTATTGACAACATTTTTATAGAAAGATTATGGAGGACAGTCAAATACGAGAATGTATATTTACAAGCATATACTGATGGAATCAGCCTTTATAGAGGACTCAAAGATTATTTTGAATTTTATAATACACGGCGAATTCATCAGTCACTAGATTATGGAACGCCTTATAATAATTATTACAAAAAAGAAGTGGCATAAAATCAGAATAACTTTTTTTGGCTTCTTAAAACAGCCAAAAGTTATCTCCGATTTTAACCAAGATAATAGAATATAAAACTAAAAACCTATCTTAAATCGTTGAGATTTCTGTCTGAAAAATGGGTACAGCATAAAACAAAGCTGAAGCAGTAAAATGACTTTATCCTTTACCTTATATAGGACATAGCTTTTCTAATTCCTCATATATAAGGTAACGGATTTTGTGTTGGCGTTAGTTCTTATCCTCTTGATTGAACTGGATATCTTAATTTTCCCGGGCTCGCGTTAAGGATAGCAGCGAATAGCCCACAGTCTCGTCTTTTCGGACGAGACGAGGACTTGAAGCGAATAGCCCGACTCATTATATAAAGAAAGGCGACTATCTTTTTTGGATAACCGCCTTTCTTTATATAATGAGGAACGCACTGATGAATTTTATTTCTTTAGACTTTCTATTATCCTATTAGAGATTACGGATTTATCTTGAAGCAAGATATCTTTATGGCCAGCATATTGATCTTTTGACTTTATCAAAAGCCAAGTGTTTTCCTGTTTCGTTTTTAGTTTCACCAATGCGAATTCGCCTTTGAGTTTTTTCCCATTAAGAATAAAACTAAGATGTCCTTTTTGTAAATCAGATTTCAATTTAGTTTCCAGATCGCCTGCATTTTTATAATCCGCTAAAGTATAAGTTCCATTATCCCAAACAATAACAGTTCCCGCGCCATAATTCCCCTCTGGAATAGTGCCTTCAAAATCTTTGTAAGTATAAGGATGATCTTCAACCATAATAGCCAATCTTTTATCAGCCGGATTCATAGATGGTCCTTTGGGAACGGCCCAGCTTTTTAATACACCATCCATTTCCAATCGGAAATCATAATGCAAATGTGAAGCCGCATGTTTTTGCACCACGAAAATTAATTCGGATGTTGATTTCTTAATTTCACCTTCTGGTTCGACTGTGGAATTAAAATTACGCTTTTGATTGTATTCCGTTAAAGACATGATTAATTCGATTGGCATTTAAAATTTACGACAAAATCTTAAACTAAATTTTATCTCCAGCATTCTCATCTAAATTACTATGATTATCACCACCTATACTATAAGGGTTATTTTCTTCATCTTCACTTCCGGAATTTTCCAATTCATCATCTAATTCTGAACCAGGAATATCTAAGTCGGCCCCAGAAACATCGTCTTCAAAATCTTTCTCATTCAATTCTCTGACATTATTTATTTCAACAGCTGCCTTATTTTTAGAAATGTCCTCAGGATCTATTTCCATCTCTTTTTGAAATTGGTTATAAATATCTTCACTTGGCGGGTATAAAAGAGAATCCGGTACTTTATTTTTCTTATCCTGATCCATTTTATCCGCATTCAACTTATCCTCTTTATTTTTCATTTTACGACATTATTTAATTGATTTACAATATACTAAGTTAATCATTTTTAAACAAAAACATCTTTTATAAGTATTAAAAAAAGCCCCGTCATTCTAGTATTTTAGGGTAAGAAAAGGAGATTTAGAATACAAAAAGTAAATATCCTATTCTTAACTTAGTTAGAATAGGATATTTACTTTTAAAGGTTTCTGTAAATTATAGCACTTTAATTCCACCAAATTCTATTTTTGAAAACATCAAAAGTTTGTCTTAAATGTTGATTAAGCAATAGAAAAATAACCACAATAAGCATAAGATAACCAATAACGGTAAAGATTTCCATATTGGACAATAAAACCGATTGTTTTGAAAGCGAACTGATAATTTGTTTCATCGCTAATTTATTGGAATCATCCATCGAATACCCTTTAGACATAAAACTTCTGGTAATTTGCTCGATGCGCATTTGTGTTTCCGGACTTTCGGGAAGAACAAATTGTCTGAATTTTGTAAAATGGGTACTTTGTAAAAACAAACCTGCATTTTGAATCATCGCAAAACCCATTATACTTCCCCAAAAACGCCCAGCAACGCCAACAATTCCGGCAAACGGAGCAAAATGTGTAGGAACAGCAGATACGGTGAATAAGACCAGCGGAACAAATATTACTCCGACAGCCACACCTTGTAACATATACGGAATCGCAATATCCGACAAGGAGGCATCCGGCAAGAAAAGGAACGTAAACCAGAAATGAAATAGTGCTAAAAGTGAAAATCCTATTATAAAGATATACCTGGAAGAAACTGATCTGGCCAAAAAGAATCCAGTCAAAATCATTCCAATTATATTTCCTGTTAAATTCAAATATTGTACATGCGCCACTCTTGAAGGCTCCCAATTCCAAACAACAGCCATCGTACTGTGACAAATATTTAACGTTGATCGGGCAATATAAAAAACCACGGATAATAATAATCCAGTTCGTAGATTCGCATACCGAAAAACTCGCATGTCAAAAGTAGGTCTCTTCACCAGCATTTGTCGGGCGATAAAAAACCCTCCTGTTACTAACGCAACAATAAGTGCTGCAACAATTTGAGGGGATTCAAACCAATATTTTTTTTGGCCATAAACCATAAAATAACTACCGCACAAAATAGCCGTAAGCACAAGAATAAAACTGGCCCAATCGATTTGATACAAAGGATTTTTTTTGTGAAAGCGATTATTATTGAAGGTAATCATGACTAAAGCCACGCACACAATTTGGAAGAAAGCCGAACCATACGCCATATAGTTCCAATCGTAATTCTCCAGTAGCCAAACCGCAATATTCATTATAAAAGGAGAAGCCAACATCAAGGCTCCATAATTAATTGTAAAAGCAATAATCACAGCATTTTTAGACTTAAATCGTGCTATCAAAAATTGTCGTAAGGGTAAAACTGGCAATGCCATCAAGACACCTTCGGCCATTCTTAACATAATAAACAAAGAAAAATTTTCGGTGTACGCCGTCAGTATGAATGTTAGAGCAGCTAAGCTATAAATAACCAGAAAATATTTCTTGGTTGGAAAAAACTTAAAAAACCGACTTTCGATGAGAATTGTAGCTAAAAAAGTCCCATAAGTAACACACATCGAGAACTGCAAATCTTCAACTTCTACATCCAAAAAACTCGCTGCATATGTCACATTTGAAGTATATACTCCCAATAAAACCATAGAATGCAGCATGCAGAAAAAGATAATCGCAATAATAGCCCAATTGGGAACCCAAGATTTAAAAACACGTACTTCTGACATCTGATTATTTGTGTTCAGCGATAACGGTGACATTCATACCGGCTCTAAGAAAGTCTGTTTGTGCATTATTATCCTGAAGTTTTATTCTAACTGGAATTCGTTGTTCTATTTTTATAAAGTTACCCGTAGCGTTATCAGGCGGGAGTAATGAAAAACGCGCACCACTAGCTGGCGACAAAGATTCAATTATTCCCACAAAATCTCTTCCACTTATTGCATCTGCCTTTAGCTCCACTTCCTGTCCAATGGATAAATATTGCAGTTGTGTCTCTTTAAAATTAGCTGTAATCCACTTTTCCTTACTAACGATGGAAACTAAGGTTTGTCCTTCTTTTATCATTTGTCCCGGTTGAATCATTTTTTTACCCACCCAGCCATCATAAGGCGCTGTAATTACGGTATAAGAAAGAAACAAAGTGGCATTGTCTGCAACTGCTTGTTTGGACTGAATTACCGTCTGAGCCGTTGGGATTTTAGCCGAAGCTTCTGAGGTGTTCAATGTCGCCGATTGAATCGTGTTAGCTATTTCCTGATAATGCGCCTGTGCCAATTCATAATCGGCTTTTACTTTTTCAAGCTGTTGTTCGGTTGCCGCTTCCTGACTTACTAATCCTTTATAGCGATTGTATTCCAGTTTGGTTTTCCAAACTTCTGTTTTGGCAGCTTGTAACTGCGATTGTCTAATGGAAGTTACGTTAGAAGTTGTTGCGACATTTTTTTCAATCACAATACTATTGCTTTTTGCATTTTCAACATCGGCTAATGCCATATCTAAATGTGCTTTGTATTCTCTATTATCAATTATAATCAAGGTATCGCCTTTGTGAACAAATTGATTTTCATTGTAATGCACTTCGTTAACATAGCCCGTAATTCGGGCCATAATTGGCGTTACATATTGATCCACCTGGGCGTCATTAGTTTCTTCGTGATTTTTATTAAAAATATAAAACCAAATCCCTAAAACAATTCCACCTAGAACCAGCATACCGGAAATCACGGTAATTAATCTATGAAATGATCGATGCGCTCTTGACGAATTATGAACTTTTACCATATAAGTTTGAAACTAAATTATATTAAATTAAATTGAATTATTATTTATTGAGTAATCCTGCCGTATGGAGCAATTCATACTGTTTCATAACGACATCTATTCTAGTGGAAACTTTGTTGAATTTGGCCTGTAGCAACGCATTATCCGCATCCACCATTTCAGTTATTAATACCAGTTGGTTCAGGTATTTTACTTTTACAATGCGATAATTTTCATTGGCTAAATCCAATGCTTTATCTGTAACCGGTAACTTGTCCAATATTTCCTGATATTGAGTATGATTTCTAAATACTTTATCAGTCATTTCATTTTTTACAAGCTCAGATTCATTTTCTTGCAAATCCACTTTTAAATTGGCAACCTGAACTTTGGTTTTATTTTTATATAAACCCGACAAATTATAAGTAGCCTCAACTCCTATTTGTCCTATGGTATAGAGATACGGACGATTCAGCGTAAACAACATATAGTCAGGATATTTTAGATTATAATTTCCAAATAAGCTGACCTTCGGATAATAATTCCCTTTCACCATCTTCAACTCCGTTTTTTTGATGGCTACTTCCCTATTTGCAATACGCATTTCTTCGTTTTGAAGAGTTTCTTTAAAATAGAAATCATAGTCTTTCAACGGAGCAATATCGAGTAAGCTTGTTGTATCAATAGCAATTTCTGCTTCTTCGGGCAACTGCAATAGTGTTTTTAACTCTTGAAGTGCAATTTTGATGTTTTTTTTATTGGTCAACGAATGGAGTTCCCGGTCTGAAAGTTGCAGTTCAGAGCGTAACACTTCGTTTTTAGTAACCGTTCCAAAGGTTTTGAAAGCTTTCACTTCTTTCAATCGTTCCTGTTCTTCTTTAATGCTTTCGCCAATGATTTTCTGGAGTTCCATCATTTTATAAATACCCAAAAAAGTAGCTGTCACCTGTAATTGAATATCATTCTGTGTCTTCTCTACCTTGATTTTGGCAATTTCGTTTTCCTCTTTCGACTTTTTAATCGCATTATTGATTTTGTTGCCTGCATAAAGCGGTACATCAAATTTTGTAACCACATCATATAGTATGGTTCCAGGTTCTGGAGTATACGTATGTTTGTCTGAGAAAAAACCGCCTTCATATTCCGTCAAATCTGATAATCGGGAATACATTGCATTAAAATTAACCTCTGGTAAACGAAGATTTTTTGTCACGGCGATCTCTTTTTCTGAAATACGCTGTTCGATATGAGATTTCTGAATGGTCTTATTATTTTCTTTAGCGATTTTTAAAGCATCATTTAAAGAAAGTGCTGTAGCTTGCTGTGCTTGTGCTGAATTGATTCCTTGAAAGAAGAGGAATAATACAAATGCATTTTTTGAAAAATTAATTTTCGATTGGCTCCAAGGAACCTGTTTTTTAAGAAACATAATGTAGATAAAGGAATGTGATGCAAAGTTCCCTAATTTAATCTACGTCGTAAAATCAACTAAAGCCAACTATTTATTCATTTAGGACAAATAGAAAACTATAACGATTGCAGAAAATAAGTAGTGCAAAAAAATCACTTTTTTAATATTTCAATGCCCTTCAAATAATCAGAAGGGCGTTGTCCTAAAATCTTGAAAAATGTGTTGCTAAAAGTTGGAACACTACTGTATCCCACAGCTTGAGCAACTTCGCTAACAGAAAGTTTTTTTTCAAGTAACAATTCTATTGCTTTTAAAATTCTCCGAATGGTAAAATATTGAATGAATGACATGCCTAAATCTTTTTGGAACAAACGATACAAAGAGCGCTCACTGAACCCAAAACGATTGGCCAAATCAGAGAACAAAATAGTTTCTCCTAAGTTTTTATCTAAAAAACTAATAATCTTATTCAGACGAATATCCTTTGGTAAAGGCAACGATAACGGCAAATTAGTCAGACAAATTTCCGGTAAAATGGCTTTTATTGCATTGGCAATACTAAAATTCCTGGTTCCTTTTTTAAAGTTTCCATTCCATCGATTCGTGAAAAGCATCATTTGCAGTAATAAATCATTAATGGGATAAATTCCTTCTTTTTCGTAAAATGAATCTTCATTCAAATCTACCGGAAAATACAAATTCCGCATCATGACACGCTCCGAATTGGGATGAATACTATGTTTTACGCCACCCGGAATCCAGATAAAATGACGGGCGGGAAGAAAATAAGTTTTGGTTTCAGTAGTAACATGAACAATACCACCTTCTGAATAGAGCATTTGGGCTTTTTCATGCTTGTGAGTTGGAATTAACAATTCACCCATCAAATCATGGTGGCAATAAATACTTTTTTTATCGGTATCAACCTCTTTAATATAATATTTCTCTTCTAAAGTTTCGAATGGACTCATTGTGACTGAAATGAATATTTTTATGACTTATTACGATATTTATCCAATTCTTAATTTCACTAAAATTGTATAGGATATAAATTAAAATCTAAAAATTGATTTAATTCATTATCAAAACATTAATTTTTGGTTATTTTTTTATTAAAAACACATAATTATGCAGTCGGATAGAATTAGATTTCAAAGTTACAAAGACAAAGTTATTTCTGCACAAGAAGCCGCTTTATTTTTCAAAGATAAAATGACTATCGGAACCAGTGGATTTACAAAAGCTGGTGACAGTAAAGCTGTTTTACCCGCTTTTGCCGCAAGAGCAAAATCAGAAACTATTGGAATCACATTAATTACCGGTGCTTCTTTAGGGCATACCACAGATGCGGACTTGGCTAACAATAACGCTTTGTACAAAAGAATGCCTTTTCAGGTAGATGCCACTTTACGAAAAAAAATAAACGAAGGAAAAGTACTTTTTATAGACCAACATTTAAGTGAAACGGCCGAATTATTAGAAAACAAACACCTTCCAAAAATTGACATTGCTGTAATTGAAGCTACCTATATTGATGAGAATGGAAATGTAATTCCCACAACCTCAGTTGGAAATTCAGCTACTTTTGCGCATGCTGCCGATAAAATCATCATCGAAATAAATACTTCCATACCGCTTGAATTCAAAGGGATTCATGATATTTATATTTCAAAAAGTTATCCCAATCGAGAAGTTTTAAACATTACAGCTGCAGATGAAAGAATTGGGACCGATTATATCACCATTGATCCTAACAAAGTCATTGGAATTGTTTTCACAGAAATTCCCGATAGTCCGGCACAAGTAACTGCAATAGATCCCAAAACGGCTGCTATTGCCAATCATTTACTGGCTTTTTTTGAAAATGAAATTAAAGAAGGACGCTTAACCAAATCATTGATGCCGTTGCAAGCGGGAATAGGAAAAGTAGCTAATGCGGTAATGTCTGGCTTTGCAAAAGGAAATTTTGAAAATTTAGTAATGTATTCCGAAGTCTTGCAGGATAGCACTTTTGAACTCATTGACAGCGGAAAATTAGATTTTGCATCGGCTTCTTCCATAACGGTTTCTGAAAATTGCTACAAACACATTCTTGATAACTTCGAAAAGTACAAAGACAAAATTCTACTTCGACCACAAACCATCAGTAATTCAGCCGAAGTGATCCGAAGATTAGGAGTTATAGCAATTAACACAGCCATTGAATTTGATATTTATGGCAATGTCAATTCTACCCATATTTCTGGAACCAAAATGATGAATGGTATTGGTGGTTCGGGTGATTTTGCTAGAAATGCGTATTTGAGCATTTTTGTTACCCAATCATCTTCAAAAGAATGTAATGCTATTTCTCATGTTTTACCAATGGTTTCGCATGTAGACCATACGGAACATGATGTTGATATCTTGATCACTGAACAAGGAATTGCCGATTTGAGAGGGCTTGCTCCCAGAGAACGCGCCAAAGTTATCATTGAAAACTGCACCCATCCGGATTACAAAGAAGAATTATCCGATTATTTTAATCGGGCTTGTTTGCGAGGAGGCCATACGCCGCACATTTTAGAAGAAGCATTCAAACTGCACTCCAGATATATTGAAACCGGCAGTATGAAGCAAAATTGTCTAGTCGAAATAGGCTAGTATTCCTATTTTTATTCTTTTTAATATCCCCAAACACACTTCATTGTTTGGGGATATTTTTTTTTTGCAATCAATTCATTTTTTGCAGCTTAAAATTTGCATTTTTTTTTATTTAATATAACATAAATCACTAACTTTAAGCAACTTAATGATTTTATCAAATCACCTACCTTTTATAATTTATATAAAATAATCGAAATAAAATTAATTTCAAACTATTTAAAAAAGACTAAAAATGGAAACTAAAAAAACAATTTATGACTTACATGAAGAACATAAAACATGGTTAAACAAAATTTTGTTTTATAAAGATGAACTTAAAATTATGGATAAACGAATTTTGGAAGTGGCAGAAAAAAATACTTCTAAAGAGGTTCGTGCCTTAGCAGATCATTTTAGTAATCAGCTGATTATTCAAAAGGAACAGATTGATATATTAACTCACGATATTAAAAGTCACGAATTGTTCCTTGAGGCTGCAGTGGTTGATAATCCGCATGCCATTGATCATGAAAAATTTTCAGACCATAAAAAACATAGACAAAGTATAACAACATTTGAAAAACTATTTAAAGAATTGAGAGAAGAGCTTATTGATTTTCTCTCAAAATGGATGTGAGTTGAATGATTTTCAAAAATTTAGAACGTGTTTTTTTTAAAAAGTTTCTACATTATTTCGTAAGAGATTTTCATAATGAAGAAATTTTAAATTTTTATTTATCTAAAGGATCTCAATATTTATCCATTAAGTGATTTATATCATAGAATTTAAGCAGTAAACAAACGAACTTTGAAAAGTAATCATCTTGATTAAGAGATTATTAAACAGTATTTCTAATTAATTCTGATCTTTCTGGAGACAAGGAGATTGATTAAATAGGAAGACCTAATAATATTACTGGTTCAATAATGGATAAATAACACTTAAATAAAAGTAAAATGGTTCAGACTAAAACAATGAAGGCACTAGTTTATGACGGTCCTGGAAAAATACAATTAAAAGACGTTCCGTTGCCTAAAATCGAAAAAACAACGGATGTATTAGTAAAAATATTAAAAACCACCATCTGCGGAACCGACTTAGGAATTTTACACGGAAAAACGCCATCGGTAAAACCAGGAACGACTCTGGGTCATGAAGGAGTTGGTATAATTGAAGAAATTGGAACCTCCGTTAGGAATTTCAAAAAAGGAGATCATGTAATTATTTCCTGCATCACTTCAGATGGTTCCTGCGAATATTGTAAAAAACAAATGTACGCGCATTGTGAGGATGGCGGGTGGATTTTAGGAAATCTTATAAACGGTACTCAGGCAGAATATGTTCGTATTCCGCATGCCGATAACAGTCTTTATCTTATTCCTGACGGTGCTGATGAAGAAGCTTTAGTAATGCTAAGCGATATTTTGCCTACTGGACATGAAATTGGCGTGATTAACGGTGGTGTAAAACCAGGAGACACCATTGCGATTGTTGGAGCCGGACCTATAGGAATGTCTGCTTTGCTTACCGCACAGTTCTATTCTCCTTCTAAAATTTACATGATTGATATGGATGAAAATCGTTTGAAGATGGCTGAAAAATTTGGCGCAACAGATACGATAAACTCAGCCAAAGAAGATGTGCAGAAAAGAATACTAGCCGAAACGAAAGACGGAGTTGATGTGGCTATTGAAGCCGTTGGGGTTCCGGCTACCTTTGATATCTGTCAAAAAATTGTTCGTCCAGGCGGTAGTATTGCAAATATTGGTGTGCATGGAAAACCAGTAGAACTGCAAATTCAAGATTTGTGGATTCAAAATATTACAATAACAATGGGATTGGTAAATACAAATACTACTCCTATGCTATTGAAAACTGTTTCTTCCGGAAAATTGAAACCTTCTAAGCTAATTACGCATCATTTTAAATTAAGTGAAATACTAAAAGCTTATGAAGTTTTTGGCAACGCAGCAAAAGAAAAAGCGATGAAAGTAATTATTGAAGCTTAAAATCTGACTATAGCTTAAGCAATCTGCATTATTATTTGAAAAATATTCAAAGAAAAAGCAATACGATCATGGTAGAATTCTGTTCACTCCTACTATATTGTGTTGCTTTTTAATTATAAATTAATACAAAATATTTTGTTGTTACTTTCTAATATCGTAATATTGCAATATAAAGATACAAGACGATGGGTATTACTAAATCAGAACATTTCACAGACGAGCAAAACGAATTGGCAACTTTGGCGAAAGCCATAGGTCATCCAGCACGAATTGCCATTATTCAACACCTCCTAAAAGTAAACAGTTGCGTATGCGGCGATATTGTAAACGAATTGCCTTTGGCACAACCTACCGTTTCGCAACACTTGAAGGAACTGAAAAATGCCGGACTTATAAAAGGCAATTTTGAAGGGGCTTCCATTTGCTATTGCCTCAATGAAGAAGGTTTTAATAAAATAAAAGGCTTTTTTGAACACATCAATACCTATTTAGAAAATAAGAAAAATCAATGTTGTTAATTTTTAAATTATAAAAAAATGAAACTATCAGAAATTAAAAAACAGTTGAGCACGTTGGACAACGTTGCTTTTGTATTGCCAAATGGAACCTATGTTCCAGAACATTTCCACGTAACTGAAGTAGGTTTAATCACCAAAAACTTCATTGATTGTGGTGGAAAAGTTCGAAAAGAAACTGTGGTAAACTTTCAGTTATGGGATGCCAATGACTTTGAACACCGTCTGAAACCAAAAAAATTATTGGATATCATTGAATTATCTGAAAAAGTGTTGGGTATTGAAGATTATGAAGTAGAAGTTGAATTTCAAGCAGAAACTATTGGCAAATACGACATTGGTTTTAACGGAACAGCATTTACGCTACTTAATAAACAAACGGCCTGTTTGGCTGAAGATCAATGTGGAATTCCAGCAGAAAAACAAAAAGTAAAATTATCCGAAATCCCAAGTCAAACCAATAGCTGCACTCCAGGTGGAGGTTGTTGCTAATTTTTTTAAAACTGTAAAATGGAACTAACCAAAACCATCCTATTTCCAGAAATTGCAAAAACAATTTCTTCTTTTAATTTCGAAAGGATTTCGGCAGAACGTAAAATCATTTTGCAACCGCTTATTGATTTTATTCAAGCAAAAGCATCGAATCAACAACAAATTAGGTTAAACTTGATTTGTACTCACAATTCCAGAAGAAGCCATTTATCCCAAGTTTGGGCACAAACTGCAGCGGCACATTTCAATATAAAAAATGTATTTTGCTATTCTGGCGGGACCGAAGCAACAGCTTTATTTCCAATGGCAGCTAAAACATTAGAACAGTCAGGATTTAAAATCAAAACCATCGCGGCAGGAACTAATCCTATTTATGCCATAAAATATGCGGATAATGAACATCCAATTATAGGTTTTTCAAAAACGTATGATGACGATTTTAATCCACAGAGTGAATTTGCCGCGATTATGACGTGTTCTCAAGCGGATGGCGGTTGTCCATTTATTGCAGGAGCTGAAAAGCGCATCCCAATCACATTTGAAGATCCAAAAGCTTTTGACAACACACCGCAAAAAGCAGAAAAATATCAGGAACGCAGTTTGCAAATTGCAACCGAAATGTTTTATGTATTCTCCCAAATAAAATTATAATAATGGCCGCTAAAAAAAGATTAAATTTCCTCGACAGTTACCTTACCCTTTGGATATTTTTGGCAATGGCAATTGGCGTTTCCATTGGTTATTTTATCCCTTCCAGCGGCGGTTTTATCAATTCCTTTTCGAGCGGAACGACCAATGTTCCTTTGGCAATTGGATTAATATTAATGATGTATCCGCCTTTGACTAAAATTGATTTTTCAAAAATTCCTTTAATGTTTGAAAAGCCAAAATTACTGACCGCTTCTTTCTTTATCACCTGGATTGTTGGTCCATTTTTAATGTTTTCACTGGCAACATTCTTTTTGAAAGATTACCCAGAATACATGATGGGTTTAATTATAATTGGTATTGCGCCTTGCATTGCAATGGTAATTGTCTGGAACGAACTAGCCGAGGGAAATAGGGAATTAACAGCGGGTTTAATCGGGATTAATAGTTTGCTTCAAGTGTTCTTCTTTAGTTTATATGCTTATTTCTATTTGGAAATCATGCTACCTTTGTTTGGAATAAAAGGCTTGGAATTAAACATTACTATTGCTGAAATTGCTGCAACAGTCGGAATTTATTTAGGGATTCCATTTGCATTAGCAGTAATTAGCCGTTATGCCATTAAGAAATTCATTGGTGACAAATGGTTCAATCAAAAGTTCATTCCGTTTGTTTCTCCCATTACTCTGATTGCGTTACTTTTTACAATTGTAGTGATGTTCAGTTTAAAAGGTGAAATGATTGTTGATCTACCAATGGATGTAATTCGAATTGCAATTCCACTTGTCATTTTCTTCACCATTATGTTTTTCCTGATGTTTTTTGTTTCTAAAAAAATCGGGGCTAATTATAGAGATGCCGTTGCGCTTTCATTCACCGCATCGGGAAACAATTTTGAATTGGCAATTGCTGTTTCCATTGGCGTTTTCGGTATCAATAGCGGACAGGCATTTGCGGGAGTTATTGGGCCATTAGTAGAAGTTCCTGCTTTGATAATTTTGGTAAATGTGGCTTTTTGGCTAAGAAAAAAATATTATACTAAAACAACTTAAAGTAAAATTCCAATGCACGAAATTCTGGATGTTATAGTTATTGGTGGCGGACAAAGCGGATTGGCTTGCGGGTATTATTTACGACGTCACAAACTCAACTTTCTAATCTTGGATAAAGAAGAAAAGTGCGGTGGCGCTTGGCTTCATGCTTGGGATAGTTTGACTCTTTTTTCTCCTGCACAACACAGTTCCCTTCCGGGTTGGCTGATGCCAAAATCTGAAAATCTGTTTCCTTTAAAGCAAGAAGTAATTGATTATTTGTGCCAATATGAAAAGCGTTATGAATTGCCAATAGAGCGCTCAGTTACTGTAGAAAACATAACTTCTGAAAATAAAATATTCAAAGTTTACACCAATAAAGGAATCTATTTTTCAAAAGCAATAATTGCTGCGGCAGGAACTTGGAACAATCCTTTTATTCCAAAGATCAAAGGAATAGAAACTTTCAAAGGAATTCAAATCCATTCCGCACATTACAAAAATGCAGAACAGTTTAGAAATTTAAAAGTTCTGGTTGTTGGTGAAGGAAATTCAGGTGCACAAATTGTAGCCGAAGTTTCTAAAGTAACCACAGTGAAATGGTCTACGCGAAAACCACCACACTATTTACCGGATGAAGTAGACGGATTTTATCTTTTCAACGTGGCAACCGCCAAATACAATGCTGAAAAAGAAGGAAAACCATTTAATGCTGCCAATTATGATTTGGGAAATATTGTAATGGTGCCACCAGTAAAAGAAGCTAGATCCAGAGGAGTTCTAATTTCAAGCGGAAGTTTTGAAAGCATATATGAAAACGGTGTACTTTGGTCTGACGGAACCCAAGAAGATTTTGATGTAATTATCTGGTGTACAGGTTTTAGTTATGCAACCTCTTTTTTGAAAAATATTGTTTCAGCAGACGAACGTGGTATTGTAAAAACTGAAGAAAGCAAAGCAATTGAAGTTACCGGATTGTGGTTGGCAGGTTACGGCAGTTGGACTGGTTATGCATCAGCAACACTCATTGGAATAAACAGAAATGCCAAACAAACCTGCAACGAAATCATAGAATATCTACAGAAAAACTAAATCTCTAAATTCTAAAATCAATTCTGTACAATGGTTTAAACAAATTTATTGCCTTTTATAAATTTCAACGACATCCGTTTTGAATTTGTTTTTGAGCCATGCAATCAATTTTTGTTTGTCGGCAGCATTTATATCTTTTTTACTTTCATAAAGCACTACGGTAATCACTTTTTTGGTTGTTTCATTTTCATTAAAGACATGATTCGCAATGGCTATATTTTCAATATCAGGAAACAATATTTTAGTTTCATTAAGAATAGCATTGTTATCAAATTTTAAAGAAGTAATTTGACTTTGAAGTTTGGCAATAATCAAATCTTTTTCACTCATCGTTTTATTGTTAAAAGTGATTTCATTCAAAATATCCTGCTTTAAATCAGTTGTATCTTGAATAATATTTAATACCGTATTGTTTAATTCATACGTTTTCAATTTTTCGTTAAGTTCTTTTATTTGGTCCTTATCCAACCTTTTTCTTAAAAAAGCAATATCTATTTTTTTTGGGTTTGAAGTAAACTGCGTTTTTTTATACAGAACAGTAAATCCCTTATCAATAAACTCTACTTTTAAAAATTGTTCTACCTTTTGTTTGTATTTTTTTTCTTGAAAAAGCTGATATGCAAAGAAAACACTCGGGACAATCAAAGCTAAAGTCAAAAAAGAAATCATATACTTTACTCGCTTTTCTGTCTTTAAATTGGTTTGTTTAACAATTGGATATTTTAAATATTTGACAATTATAAAGGTTACAATACAGATAAAAACACAATTAATAGTGTATAAATACATAGCACCAAAAAAGAATTTAAAATTCCCCAAGGCTAATCCGTAACCCGCCGTACACAAAGGTGGCATTAACGCCGTTGCAATGGCAACCCCAGGAATAGGATTTCCTTTTTCTACCCTTGTAATAGCTATTACTCCAACTAATCCTCCAAAAAAAGCGATGAAAATATCGTAAATATTAGGTGCTGTTCTAGCCAAAAGTTCCGACTGTGTATCTTTGAAAGGGCTTAAATAAAAGTAAACAGTGGAAACCACCAAACTCACCACTGTGGCAATAAGCAAGTTTTTAAGTGATCGTTTAAGCAAATTAAAATCATAAATTCCCAAACCAAAACCAGCGCCAACAATTGGTCCCATCAAAGGTGAAATTAGCATTGCTCCAATAATTACCGCAGTGGAATTCACATTCAGTCCCACAGAAGCCACTACAATTGCACAAGCCAAAATCCATAAATTTGATCCTCGGAAAGAGATGTTAGACTTGACATTATCCAAGACTTTCTTTTTGTCTTCTTCTCCGCTATGTAAGTCAATAAAATTTACTACTTTATTCATGCTTCTTTGTTTATTCCTTGTTTAAAATTACTTTCAAAAACAAAATCTTAATTGGTCCTCTTCCTAATAAAGTAAGTAAGATAATTAATTTTAAAATAGTAATACTGGTATATTTTCAAAAAACCAATTCCCTAAATAATTTTTTAAATACAAATCTAATTGAAGTTTATGCTATTTTAATCAGAATTTAAAATTGATTCGAATCATTTTATTTTGCCCTGCTGCGATTGCGGTATTTTCATCTATAAAGCGAATTGTATTCAATGTGGAATCAGATGCCAATTGTTTCCACGAAGCCCCACTATCCGAAGAATAATATATTCCTGAAGTCCCCACAGTTACAATTCCTTTGCCGTTGCTTTTAGGAATATATTGCACACAGGAAGCATATCCGAAACCTTGATTTTCAGCCGTAAGCTTCCATGTTTTTCCACCATCCGTAGTAATGGCTTTATTGGAGAAGTTCTGATTCTTGATTTCATAATCGCCTCCGGCTATAAATCCGTTATTTGCGTCATAAAAATCAGCTGTAAAAATTCCGGTCATCGTTTTTCCTTGTACAATTGGAGTTTCATGCACTGACCAGCTATTTCCTCTATCAGAGGAATAAAAAATCCTTGATTTTTTTCCACCGGAAACAATCCACGTATGGTTTCCTTTGATGACAATATTTGTGTTGCTGGCCGCAAAAGCAGCTTCGCCTTCCATCACTTTTGGTAATTTATCACACGGGATTTTATTCCAGGTATTCCCTCCGTCAAGGGTTTTAATGATGTTCAGACAATCAGCAATTGGATCTCCCATTGCAATACCTTCTTTATTATCCCAAAATTGCATACTGTCGTAAAAGACTTTCTCATGATTTTCTTGGTACACTATTTTTGTTTCCTTTCCGTCTTTTGAAATTCGGTGCAACAATGCAGGATTTGCAACATTCAGAATAAAAATATGCTTCGCTGTTTGAGCAATGCTTCTGAATTCAAATTTTAAAGAATCCTTGGTAATTCTATTCTCCATTTTTTGATTGGTATCCAAATTATAAAAACCATATCTTCCTTTATCAGCAGCATACCAAATTTTATTTTTATCCACTTGAATCGCTCTGATACTTATTTTATCTTGGAATAGTGTATCAATTGTAACGGATTGAAAACTAACTTTATTTAAATTTTCTGACTTATAAACGCCTGTTTTACAAGACACAATCACAATTAAAACTAATAGAATTAAAAAAATATTTTTCATTTTTTGTACATTTTAGGGCTAATTTACAATTAATAATACAAATACAAATAGAGACCAAAATTAATTGGCACAGTAATTGAAAGTTGAAAAAAAGGGAAAACTTAATCCAATTTATTATGAAAACGAAACTACTATTATTGAGTCTATTGACTTCTGTTTTCGCAACACAAATACAAGCGCAAGATAGAACATCAGTAAATGCTATGAATGCTGAAATAAGCGATAATCTTGATTTGAGAGCTGTTGCTTCTATTTTTGGCGAATCTAGAGACCTCCAGGATTTTGAAAGACGCCTGAATGATCCTGAACTTCAAATATCAAATTTAGATTTGAATAATGATAATGAAGTTGATTATTTACGGGTAATTGAAACCGTCGAAAATAGAACGCACTTAATCATTGTTCAATCCGTAATTGATGAAGATGTCTACCAAGATGTGGCTACAATTGATGTTGAAAAAGACAGAAACAATAAAATTCATGTTCAAGTAGTAGGAGATGTTTTCATGTATGGTGAAAATTATATTTATGAGCCCGTTTATTACAGTACTCCTGTAATTTATGCTTCATTCTGGTCACCTAATTATCGGCCATATTATTCCACTTGGAACTGGGGCTATTATCCTTCCTATTATTACGCTTGGAATCCATTTCCGGTATTTCGTTACAGAAACAACATAAATATTAATTTGAATATTAACAACAACTATAATTATGTTACTAATAGAAGAAGTAATCGAGCAGTAGTTTTATACAATTCAAGACGTTCCAATGGATACGAAAGACAAAATCCGAACTATTCATTCTCACGAAGAAACGCTACTGTTGCGAACCGATATGAATTAGATCAAAGAAGAGTTTCAAGAAATAATAATGGATATTCTAACAGAAGAGGCGTGACTTCTAGAGACAATTCTCAAAATAGAACTAGTCCTTCCAGAGGAGGAGTTACTCCGCAAAGAGCAGGTTCTTCAAGAGATTATTCTCAAAACAGAACTGATCGTTCTACTCAGGCAACGCCACAAAGAGGAAATTCACAGAGAGATTATTCTCAAAACAGAACTAGTCCTTCCACTCAGGCAACGCCTCAAAGAGGAAATTCGCAAAGAGAGTATTCTCAAAACAGAACTAGTCCTTCCACTCAGGCAACGCCTCAAAGAGGAAATTCGCAAAGAGAGTATTCTCAAAACAGAACTAGTCCTTCCACCCAGGCAACGCCTCAAAGAGGAAATTCGCAGAGAGAGTATTCTCAAAACAGAACAAGTCCTTCTGAACAGGCAGCACCTCAAAGAGGAAATTCTCAGAGAGACTATTCTCAAAATAGAACTAGTCCTTCCAGACAAGATCCTCCACAAAGAGCAGAGCCTCAAAACAGAGGGAATTCTTCGAGAGAATCAGCGCCACAAAGGTCAGAAAGTCAAAGAAGTAATTCTTCCAGAAACGACAATAGAAGATCCTAAAAATATATTAAAAAAGAAACTAAAAAACACGGCTTTGATAGCCGTGTTTTTTTATTAGATAAAAAGCTCTAATTTATTTTAAAAGTGTATTTTTGACAAGTTTTTTAAAAATATTACATGAGCGCATCGCACAAAGACTTGCATAGTAAATGGACATTAGGTGGTTTATTAATTTCATTGGGAATAATTTATGGTGATATAGGAACATCACCACTATATGTAATGAAAGCCATATTAGGCGAGCATATCATAAACGCGGATGTTGTTTTAGGTGGCATATCATGTGTATTTTGGACACTTACCCTTCAAACCACTATCAAATATGTACTCATAACTTTAAGTGCTGATAATCACGGTGAAGGAGGTATTTTTGCATTGTATGCTTTGGTCAAAAAAACAAAAATTCAATGGCTGATAGTCCCTGCAATAATAGGAGGAAGTGCTTTATTAGCGGACGGAATCATTACACCTCCCATATCTGTATCATCAGCTGTAGAAGGGATAAGAACTTATTATCCCGAAATAAATACAATTCCAATTGTTATAGGTATTTTATTCATACTATTTGCCATACAGCAATTTGGAACTAAATTAGTCGGTAAGTTTTTCGCTCCTATGATGATGATTTGGTTTGGAATGCTTGCTATTTTGGGATGCATCCAAATCGCACAACATACTGATGTTTTTAGAGCCATCAACCCTTATTATGCCTATCATTTATTGACCATTCATCCTGAAGGATTTTTTGTTTTGGGATTTGTATTCCTTTGTACAACAGGTGCAGAAGCATTGTACTCCGACATGGGACATTGCGGACGAAAAAACATCAGAATTAGCTGGGTTTTTGTAAAAACTGCTTTAGTCCTTAATTATTTTGGACAGGCCGCTTATTTAATTCAGCATGAAGGAGAAACATTGCAAAGTTTGGGTGGAAAAAATGGAAATCCATTTTACCTGATTATGCCAGACTGGTTTCAACCTATAGGAATTGTAATAGCAACCCTTGCCGCTGTAATTGCTTCGCAAGCCTTAATTAGTGGCTCATTTACCTTGATAAATGAAGCGATGAGATTAAATTTTTGGCCAAAAGTAAAAATCAAATATCCTACTGAATTAAAAGGACAGTTGTATATTCCATCAATCAACTGGTTACTGTTTTTCGGTTGTGTTGGAATCGTATTGCATTTTGAAGAATCCAGTAATATGGAACACGCGTACGGTCTGGCCATTATCTTATGCATGATTATGACCACTATTTTACTTAATTTTTATTTAATCATGAAAAGAGTGAAATTATATTTTATCATACCGTTAATTACCATTTATTTAGCGATAGAATTTAGTTTTCTCGCTGCTAACATAACTAAGTTCGCTGACGGTGGTTATGTAACGCTTTTCATAGCAATTACTTTAATCAGTATAATGACCATTTGGTATTTAGCGAAGAAAATTAATAAAAGCTACACCAAAATCGTTAAAATTGAGGATTACAAAAAAGTGCTTGTTGAATTAAGTGCCGATTTATCGATACCTAAATATGCCACGCATTTAGTTTACATGACCAATGCTGGAAGAACAGATGAAATAGAAGAAAAAGTAATGTATTCTATTTTGCAAAAAAGACCCAAAAGAGCCGATATTTACTGGTTTGTTCACGTGAATATACTAACAGAACCTTACAAAACCGAATATAAAGTAACTGAAATTGTCAAAGATGATTTGTATCGTGTAGACTTTAATCTTGGTTTTAGAGAACCTACCAAAATAAACCTGATGTTTAGAGAAGTAATCAGAGACATGGTAAAAAAAGGAGAGGTAGATATAACCAGCAGATATGAATCTTTGAACAAAAACAATATCATAGGTGATTTCAAATTTGTCTTATCTGAAAAATTCCTTTCTAATGATAGCGACTTAAGATGGCATGAAAAAATAATTATGAATTCCTATTTCTTCATTAAAAAACTAAGTTTATCTGAAGAAAGAGCCTTTGGTTTAGACAGCAGTTCCGTAAAAGTGGAAAAATTTCCAATGGTACTTCATGCTCCTGAAAATATAGGATTGACAAGAGTAAAATAATTTTTTTGCTTTTAAAATGCCCCATAAAACACTGTAGTAGTACAGTGTTTTTTTTTATCGAAAAATTTAAAAACAACATTCATTATTAAAAATATAACATTCAATCAATTAATAGTACCTTTGCACCTCAATAATTTAAAATGAGATTACACAGAAATTTAGTTTACACAACAATAGATGCTTTAAACGCCATTTTTAACGAAGGTGAATATGCGGATAAAGTAGTTGCCAGATCTTTAAAAAAAGACAAACGTTGGGGAAGCTCTGACAGAAAGTTTGTTGCCGAAACCATCTACGAAATTGTACGTTGGAAAAGATTATACGCAGAAATAGCCGAAGTAAAAGAACCTTTTGACAGAGACAATCTTTGGAGAATGTTTTCTGTTTGGGCAGTACTAAGAGGATATCCTATTCCGGATTGGCGTCAACTGGAAGGAACTCCGGAACGAAAAATAAAAGGACGTTTTGACGAACTTTCAAAAGTGAGAGCATTGAAAGAATCTATTCCGGACTGGATGGATGAATTAGGCGTTAAAGAACTAGGGGAGAAAGTTTGGGCAACTGAAATAGCAGCTCAAAACCAACCCGCTAAAGTTATCTTAAGAGTAAATACACTTAAGACGACAAGAGAAGGGCTACGTGCTATTTTGATGGATTTAAACATTGAAACGGAAACGTTGAAAAATCAACCAGATGCTTTGGTACTAAAAGAAAGAGCCAATGTTTTCCTGACTGACGCTTTCAAACAAGGTTTCTTTGAAGTTCAGGATGCTAATTCACAATTAGTAGCCGCTTTCCTTGATGTAAAGCCAGGAATGCGTGTTGTGGATACATGTGCTGGTGCTGGTGGAAAAACATTACATATCGCTTCTTTGATGGAAAACAAAGGACAATTAATCGCTATGGATTTGTATGAAAGCAAACTGAAGCAATTAAAAATCAGAGCCAAAAGAGACGGTGCTTTCAATATTGAATACCGAATTATAGACTCGACAAAAATCATCAAAAAATTACACGAAAAAGCAGACCGTGTTTTGATTGACGCACCTTGTAGCGGTTTAGGAGTTTTAAAAAGAAACCCAGATGCAAAATGGAAATTGAAACCGGAATTTATTGATAACATCCGAAAAGTACAATCGGAAGTTTTAGAAAGTTATTCTAAAATTGTAAAACCAGGAGGAAAATTAGTGTACGCCACTTGTTCTATATTACCATCAGAGAACCAAGAACAGGTACAACGCTTTTTGACAACTGACATTGGTAAACAATTCAATTTTATAAAAGACCAAAAAATATTGGCTTCCGAGTCAGGTTTTGACGGATTTTACATGGCTTTATTAGAACGTAAAGAAAGTGTAGAACAGAAAGAAAAAAGAGTACAAAAAGAAATAGAATAAAACTTAGATTTTACACTCTATAATTACATAAAAAAAGTCCTCGAAATTTCGAGGACTTTTTTTATGTAATTATTTTTTTTTAGTTTAATCTTTTTCTTACTTTAAACATTAAACTAAAAAAACTTTGAACTTTTATAATTAATCATTCATTGAGATTAAAAACTCTTCATTATTTTTCGTTTTCTTGAAACGATCATTAATAAAATCCATTGCTTCCACCGGATTCATATCCGAAAGGTATTTTCTCATGATCCACATGCGTTGCAATGTTTTTTGATCTAATAACATGTCGTCGCGTCTTGTACTTGAAGAAGTCAAATCGATAGCCGGGAATATACGTTTGTTGGCAATTTTTCTATCCAATTGTAATTCCATATTACCAGTACCTTTAAATTCTTCAAAGATAACTTCGTCCATTTTCGATCCGGTTTCAGTTAATGCAGTAGCAATAATACTTAATGAACCGCCATTTTCTACATTACGTGCCGCTCCAAAGAAACGTTTTGGTTTTTGCAATGCATTCGCATCCACACCTCCACTTAATACTTTACCCGAAGCAGGTTGTACTGTATTATACGCTCTCGCCAAACGCGTAATCGAATCCAATAAAATCACTACATCATGACCACATTCTACCAATCGTTTTGCTTTTTCAAGAACGATATTTGCAATTTTAACATGCTCTTGCGGTTCTCTGTCAAATGTTGAAGCGATTACTTCACCACGCACACTACGTTGCATGTCTGTGACCTCTTCCGGACGCTCATCTATCAGCAAAACAATCAAATATACTTCAGGATGATTTGCGGCAATTGCATTGGCAATTTCCTTCAGCAACATCGTTTTACCGGTTTTAGGTTGCGCCACAATCATTCCACGTTGTCCTTTTCCTATTGGTGAAAATAAATCGATAATTCTGGTTGAAATCGTGCTTTGTTTTTCGGCCAATTTGAACTTTTCCGATGGAAAAACAGGTGTTAAATGTTCGAATGAAACTCGGTCACGAACCACTTGAGGATCGTGTCCGTTTATTTTTAAAACTCTAACTAATGGGAAAAATTTCTCTCCTTCTTTTGGTGGACGAACCACCCCTTTTACCGTATCTCCAGTTTTAAGACCGAACAATCTGATTTGAGAAGTTGACAAATAAATATCATCTGGCGAAGCCAAATAGTTGTAATCTGAAGAACGCAAGAAACCATATCCATCAGGCATCATTTCCAGAACTCCTTCACTTTCTATAATTCCGTCAAATTCAAAATCCGAAGCAGCGAAGTTACTTTTCTTATTTTTGAAATTTGGATTTTGATTTCCATTCCCATTTCCGTTAGGATTTGGATTCAGCTTATGTAATTGGTTTGGATTTATTTTTTTGACAGGAACAATAACCTCACCTTTTTCTTCAGTGGAAGTTTCTGCTGTTGCCTCATTTTCTTTTGCAGTCTCTTTTACTTCTTCTTTGTCCTTTTTCAAGGCTATTTTTTTCTCGTAAGCTGATTTATTAAACTTAATCACCTTATCTGCTTTTTTCTCAATAATCACAGGCTCTTGAACTGAAACTGCTTCTTGTTCTTTTGGCATTAAGTCCGAAGAAGACCTATTTTCAACGGGAACATTTTCTTCTACATTACTATCTTCCGTTTCAAACAGCGTGTTTTTTGTTGTTTTCTGAATAGCTACTTTTTTCACAGGAAGTATTCTAGCTCTTTCTCTTTTCGGTTTATCCTCTTCAAGATTACTTTCTGTCTTTGTATCTAATGTAGCTTCCGCAGTAGCCAATTGATGATCCAAAATCTGACCGATTAAAGTCTCTTTTTTTACACCGTTAAATTTTATGGTTTTAGCTGTTTTAGCTATTTCTTGAAGCTCAGAAAGCTTCATTTCTTTTAATGCAGAAATATCAAACATGAATGTTCTATGAGTTTAATTAATTTTTGGAAATAATGTAAAAGATAGGTAGTGAACTTTAAATTGAATCAACCGCAGTATGAAGTGCTTACGGAATTATGATGCAATAATACGAATAAAATTTAATCAGACAATAGTATTTTTAAAAAAGAAAATATATTTTTGTAAAACATATTTAAAAAATGATACAAAGAATTCAGACCATTTATTTACTACTTGCTTTTGTAGTTACCGGAATTTTACTGTTTTTTATTCCTTTATGGACTATGAGCGATGGTAAAGCATTTTATTTCATGCAAAGCCAAGTGTATACCATACTATTGGGATTGAGTACTACGCTGACTTTATTAAGTGTTGTTTCCTATAAAAAAAGACAAAATCAATTTGTTATTGGCAGATTGAATATCATATTAAATTTGATTTTATTAGGATTGTTTGTTTATCGTTCACTAAATCTATCTGGAGAAACACCTGCTGTTTCTGAGAAAGGTATTGGGATGTTTCTACCTGTAGTTGCTATCGTATTATTAGTCTTGGCTAATAAGGCTATCAAAAAGGATGAGGATCTTGTAAAATCTGTGGACAGATTGAGGTAAACCTATAAACTTTAGTTTATTAGTGCGAAGGAAACCCGAATGTAACAATTCGGGTTTTTTTGTGGATTTTGGCATTATTTATTTTAACAGTAAAAAACAATAATAAAAACCTAACAAACTAACAATCTGTTGTTTTTTTTATAAATTTGGCAATAATAATCCTGATATGTTAAACAAAATACGAATTCATCTTGCTGATGACCATCAAATTCTTATTGATGGAATCAAAACTATATTACATACCAATCCTAGATTTGAGGTGGTGGGATTTTCCATTAATGGTACCAATTTATACGATGAAGTTATTGAGAACAAATCAGATATTCTTATTCTGGACATTAACATGCCAGAAAAAGATGGAATTGAAGTCATTAAAGAGTTTGCTGAAAAAGGATTTCCCTGTAAAATTATTATTTTATCAAGCCACGACGACTTGAGAATAATAAAAGAAGTAATGAAATTAGGTAGCAGCGGTTATTTGACAAAAAAATGTGCCGGTGAAAATATCGTCGAAGCCATTCAGGCTGTTTACAATGGTGAAGAATATTTTTGCAAATCGGTTCGGGAAAAAATATTCAATACCGCAACTAAGAATAATCCAAACTTAAACAAACCCGATTTAAAAGGAAACTTGGCTTTAACCGACAGAGAACTAGAAATCATCACTTTGATCTCACTTGAATTCAGTGGAAAAGAAATTAGCGATCAGTTATTCATTAGCGTAAATACAGTGGAAACACATCGAAAAAACATAATGAAGAAATTGGATGCAAAAAACTCCATAAGTCTTGTAAAATACGCCATTAAACATCAGTTAATTAAATCCTGAGTTGATCCTTTAAATGCAATTCATTTTACAAAACACCTTCAACAAAGCAATAAAACTCATTAAAAATCAACGCATCTATGTCATACAGACAAATTATTATCGTATTGCTTGTATTACTTAGCTGTTCCATTAACACAGTATTTGCACACAAAAAAAAGCCTACAAAAGAAGAAGTCACCAAACTTTCTAACGAGGCAATTCTACTAATGAAAGATGGTAGTTACGAAAAATCACTAATAAAATCAAGACTTGCTTTAAGTCAAGCTATTCGCCTAAAAGACAACAATCTGATTGCAGGTTCGTACAACACTATTGCTGCAAATTTTGATCAGTTATCTGAATTTGACAAAGCATTTTATTATTATCATAAAGGTTTGGACTATGCCAACAAAACCAATAATGATGTCTTAAAAAACTGGCTCAACAATAATTTAGGTAATATTTACTGCTTTGACAAAAAGCAATATGAAAAAGGAATTTATTACTATAAAAAATCGTTAGAATACAGCACCAGAATCAAGGACTCTGCGCAAATAGTTTTCACAAAACTCAATTTGACATGGGCATATTTTGATATTGGCCGTTATGACGAAGGACTTCCCTATCTGAAATATATCAATGAACATCATAAAAAACATGGCGACACTTCTACTATTGTTGCACTAAACATGCTCAATGGAATGTATTATAATTATAAAAATGAGCCTGAAAAAGCAACCTTCTTTTTTGAAAATGCAATAAAACTTGGAAATGAAGGAAACGAAAAATCGGATTTGTCATATTCACATCATGAGTTTTCCAAGTTTTTACTAAAAAATGGAGATTATAAAAATGCTTATAAAAATCTCGCTCTTTTTAATGCTATAACGGATGAATTAAACAATGAAGAAAAACTCAACAAAGCCAATATTGCCGGTATAAATCTTGAAATAGACGAATACAAACGAGAAATTGACAAAATAGAAAGTGAGTTTAAAAGCAAAGAATATGTATTGTTACAAGAGCAATCCAGAAATAAGAAAATTGTTGTTATATTAAGCGCAATCCTATTACTATTGTTCCTGCTTTTTTACCTTTATTCCCAAAATGCGCAACTAAAACAAAAAAATAAACTAAAAGATTTGCGCAGTAAAGCCCAGGAAAACATGATTAATGCGTCTATAAACGGGCAAGAATTAGAACGCAAAAAAATAGCAGCTTTTTTACATGATAATATCAGCGCTTTACTGTCATCGGCAGGATTACATTTACATGCATACACGTCACAAAACCAGACTTATTCGCAAGAAATAATGAAAACCAAAGCAATACTGGAAGAAGCGCACGATCAGGTTCGGGATTTGTCACACGAACTGATGCCTTCACTTTTGGCACGATTTGGATTATTTGATGCTTTGGATGATTTGTGTGAAAAAAATTCCAATTCGATTCTGCACTTTGAATACGCCAGTTCTATAAACAGAAAAACGCGTTATGATGAAGATTTTGAAATGAAAATTTATTTTATCATCATGGAACTTCTCAACAACATCATAAAACATAGTGATGCAAGTCAATCTAAATTAAGTATAAATGAAAATAACGGACTGCTGAAAATCATCCTTAGGGATAATGGAAAAGGTTTTGATTCCAGTAGATTTCATGTTCTGGAAGGTTTTGGTTTAAACCAAATAAAAGCTCGGATCAATAATTTAAAAGGAAATATTCACTTGAACTCAAAAGTAAACGCTGGAACAATCATTACAATTGAAGTCCCAATAACGTATCCAAAAAAGGCAACTACACCCGTTTTTCCATCTCAATAATTTCCATATCCTTAATTTTATCACCTTCAATGACAAATCGCAACATGGTGCGCACTTGGTGAAAACCACTTTTCCCTGCCGCTCCGGGATTCATGTGCAATAAATTATGTTTTTTATCAAAAATGACTTTCAGGATATGAGAATGTCCGCAAATAAATAATTTTGGAGGATTTAATTCCATCTCTGCTTTAATATTCGGATTGTATTTTCCTGGATACCCACCAATATGCGTAATCCAAACATCAACTCCTTCACACATAAAACGATTGTGCAACGGAAATTCCATTCTGGCTGTGGCATCGTCAATATTCCCATACACGCAACGCAACGGTTTTAGCTTTTTTATTGCATCGGTCACGGCCAAATCACCAATATCTCCGGCATGCCAAACCTCGTCAGCCTGCACGACATATTTCAAAATAGTATCATCAATGTGACTGTGTGTATCGGAAAGCAGAAGTATTTTTTTCATATTTATGTTATCATTGCAAGGCTTGAGGCAATCTGGAGCTATTTCCTGCTTTCCACTTCAATCTTTTTATTCGCCGAAAAGGCGATTAAAAAGGATTTCCGTTACAATCAGGGCTAGGATTTTGTGGTAAAATTAAACATTCGGATTCCAAATAAAAAATCAAATTGAAACTTAACAAACTTTGCGCCTTGGCGAGTTCGTGGCAAAAAAATTAATAAGTATCTTTGTGGCTTCAAAAAAATTCACTTGAGGTATTTCATCAAATTAGCATACAACGGAACCCATTATCACGGCTGGCAATACCAACCCAATGCTGCTTCTGTCCAGGAAACAATGAACAAAGCGTTTTCTGTGCTATTGAATACAACCATCAATCTTATGGGAGCCGGAAGAACAGATACCGGAGTTCATGCGAAAGAGATGTATGCTCATTTCGATTTTGAAAACCCGTTGGATATTCCCAGTTTAGTGCACAAACTCAACTCTTATTTACCCAAAGACATTGTTATTTATGACATTATAACGGTTCACAATGAAGCGCACACTCGTTTTGATGCTACAAAAAGAACCTATGAATACCACATCAACACGTTCAAAGATGTTTTTTCGCAAGAGCAAAGTTGGTATTTCCATCAAAAATTGGATGTCGATTTGATGAATGAAGCAGCGAAACTCCTTTTCAATCATACTGATTTTCAGTGTTTTTCAAAAGTAAATACGGATGTAAATACTTTTGACTGCACGATTTTTGAAGCCTATTGGAAGCAAGAAAACGGCAACCTAATTTTCACCATTTCGGCCAATCGTTTCTTACGCAATATGGTACGGGCCATTGTGGGAACATTGGTAAACATAGGATTACACAAAATTACATTAGCTGATTTTAATGCCATTATAGAAAGTAAAAACCGAGATAAAGCTGGTTTTTCGGTTCCGGCGCATGGTTTGTATTTAACCAAAATAGAATACGATTATTTATAGCTTCAGGCTGTAAGCTTTACGCATTATGCCTAAAGCCTAAAGCATAAGGCTTAAAGAAAAAATATGAAAGCAAAAGCATTTGATACCCGATTATTCAAACGAATATTAAAATTCACAAAACCCTATCAATGGCGTTTTAATGGTGTAATTATTTTCGCCATTTCACTATCAATTTTTGCGGCGTTACGTCCGTATTTATTGAAACAAACCGTAGATGGTTATATTGCAACCCAAGATCAACAGGGATTATTAATGTATGTCATCCTGATGGGAATTGTGCTTTTGCTGGAGGTATTCTCTCAGTTTTACTTTGTCTATTGGGCGAACTGGCTCGGTCAAGACATTGTAAAAGACATTCGGACAAAACTGTTTCAACATATTCTAAGTTTCCGAATGAAATATTTTGATCACGTTCCTGTGGGTCAACTCGTAACGCGTTCGGTTTCAGATATTGAATCCATTGCCCGAATTTTCAGTCAGGGATTATTCATGATTATTAGTGACTTAATGAAAATGGTTGTCGTATTGGCTTTTATGTTTTACATGAACTGGACCTTGACTTGGATTGTGATTGTGGCAATGCCAATTCTGGTTTTCTTCACCCGAATTTTCCAAAAGAAAATGCAAGTGGCTTTCGAAGAAGTGCGAACCCAAATAGCTAATATGAACTCCTTTGTGCAGGAACGGGTAACAGGAATGAAGATTGTCCAACTTTTTAACCGTGAAAAAATTGAGTACGAAAAATTCAAAAGTATCAACGACAAGCATAAAAAAGCGTGGATAAAAACCATTCTTTACAACTCCATCTTCTTCCCTATTGCGGATATTATTTCGTCTTTAACGCTGGGTTTTATTGTGTTATATGGAGGAATCAAGATATTAAACGGCGATAATTTTACCACTTTTGGAGATTTATTTTCGTACACCATGTTCATCGGAATGTTGTTCAATCCGTTGCGTCAAATTGCGGATAAATTCAACGAGATGCAACTGGGAATGATTGCTGCGAACCGTGTTTTTGATATTTTGGATACCGAAGATCAAATTCAGGATACCGGAACTATCGAAGCTCCGATTTTTAAAGGAGATATCAAGTTCAAAAAAGTTCGTTTTGGATATATTCCGGATGAAGAAGTGATAAAAGGAATCGATTTAGAGGTGAGTGCCGGTCAAACCATTGCCATTGTAGGCTCTACAGGTGCCGGAAAATCTACGATTATCAATTTGCTTAATCGTTTTTACGAAATCAACAGCGGTTCTATTTATATTGACAATCACAATATTGAGAACTACACTTTGGATTCTTTACGCAAACAAATTGCGGTTGTTTTACAGGATGTTTTCCTTTTTGCAGATACTATTTTCAACAACATCACCTTAAATAATTCTGAAATTAGTCGCGAACAGGTTTTGGCTGCAGCCAAAAAAATTGGTGTCCATGAATTCATCATGAGTTTACCGGATAATTATGATTTTGATGTTAAGGAACGTGGCGTTATGCTTTCTTCCGGTCAACGCCAATTGATTGCTTTCTTGAGAGCGTATGTGAGTAATCCAAGTATTTTGATTTTGGACGAAGCCACTTCATCAATAGACACGTATTCCGAAGAATTGATTCAGCGCGCTACGGAAACGATTACTAAAGGGAGAACATCAATTGTTATTGCGCACCGCTTGGCAACGATTGTCAATGCTGATAAAATTGTGGTAATGGATAAAGGTTTAATCGTAGAGCAAGGAACACATCAGGAATTAATTAACCGTGAAAGTGGCTATTACAAGAATTTGTACGATTCACAGTTTTCAGTAGCGAATTAGTTTTTAACTGCGAAGGGCACAAAGATTTATTAAAGAGTTTGAGGATCGTAAATTTCTGAAAATTGGTTAGTTTGCCACTTTATTACTTTGAAACTTTCTCAAAACAGAATAAATCCTTAAATTCGCCCAATCAATAAAAAAAAATAAAAACACACAAAATGAAATGAATTTTTACGAATTCATTTTACCAATAAAAAACTTTGAAATGACACGAGGCATTGCCGACTGCATTTTGTACAAATAACAAATAAACAAGCACAAAATGAAATACGATATTATAGTTTTAGGAAGTGGTCCAGGTGGTTATGTTACAGCTATTAGAGCATCACAATTAGGCTTTAAAGTAGCCGTAATAGAAAAAGAAAACTTAGGTGGTGTATGCTTGAACTGGGGTTGTATCCCAACAAAAGCGTTACTAAAATCAGCTCAGGTTTTTGATTATCTAAAACACGCTTCTGACTACGGATTGACTGTTTCATCCTTTGATAAAGACTTCCCTGCTGTTGTACAACGCAGCCGTTCAGTAGCTGACGGAATGAGCAAAGGTGTTCAATTCCTGATGAAAAAAAATAAAATCGATGTGATTGATGGTTTTGGAAAACTAAAACCAGGAAAGAAAATTGATGTTACGGACAAAGACAATAAAGTTACGGAATATAGTGCGGATCATATCATTATCGCAACTGGAGCACGTTCTCGTGAGTTGCCAAACTTACCTCAAGATGGTGTAAAAGTAATTGGTTACAGACAAGCAATGACATTATCTACACAACCAAAATCGATGATTATCGTGGGTTCTGGAGCGATTGGAGTTGAATTTGCACATTTCTACAACTCTATGGGAACTGAGGTAACTATCGTAGAATTTATGCCAAATGTAGTTCCTGTTGAAGACGAGGATATTTCGAAACAAATGGAGCGTTCTTTGAAAAAAGCAGGTATCAAAATCATGACAAACTCATCTGTTGAGAGAATTGATACAACTGGAGCAGGTGTTAAAGCATTTGTGAAAACGGCAAAAGGAGAAGAAGTTTTGGAAGCGGAGATTTTACTTTCGGCTGTTGGAATCAAAACCAATATTGAAAACATCGGATTAGAAGAAGTAGGAATCGCTACTGACAAAGATAAAATTTTGGTAAACGCTTACAACCAAACGAACATTCCAGGATATTACGCTATTGGTGATGTAACGCCAGGACAAGCATTAGCACACGTAGCTTCTGCTGAAGGAATCAATTGTGTAGAGAAAATTGCAGGACTACACGTAGAACCTATCGATTATGGAAACGTTCCGGGTTGTACGTATGCGACTCCAGAAATTGCTTCTGTAGGTTTGACTGAAAAACAAGCTAAAGAAAAAGGATACGAATTGAAAATTGGTAAATTCCCGTTCTCAGCTTCAGGAAAAGCAAAAGCGTCTGGAACTCCAGATGGTTTTGTAAAAGTAATTTTTGATGCTAAATACGGCGAATGGTTAGGATGTCACATGATTGGTGCCGGAGTTACAGATATGATTGCTGAGGCAGTTGTAGCGCGTAAACTGGAAACTACAGGACACGAAATTCTAAAATCAATTCACCCGCACCCAACCATGAGTGAAGCGGTTATGGAAGCGGTTGCTGATGCATATGGTGAGGTAATCCACTTATAGATTTCAGATTGTAAAGACGCACTGCAGTGCGTCTTTACAAAATAATAGTAATCCGATTTGTGAAAGCAAATCGGATTTTTTTATGCCCTTAATACATTCACTAACAGATAAATTAGGCATAAGAATTATGAAAGTTTTACACAGAATTACATAACAAAAATTGCATTACTTATTCTGAAATTTGAATAAATTAAAATAGTAAAGTAAACGAAATCCATTTTCTTAATAATTATTTAAATAGATGTCTTATGAAAAATATTTATCTGAATGCCGGAACAATAAATGAAGTTTTTAGTGACCTTGAAACTTCTTTTAAAGGCGTTTTAAATTCAACCAATAACGAATTTAAATTAGCACTGGATACTGATTTGATTAAGGGAAATATTGACGCGGTAACCTTCATAAATGGTTTTACTTCTATTCAGGTTAACATGACATTTGCAGATGATGTAACGCTAAGTATGGAATCTTTCAGCGCCTCGTCAATTGTATTTGCGTATTGCACTGAGGGAACATTCAAACATAGCTTTGGTATATCTGGTCACCAATTAACGCTTAGAAAACACCTTTCAACTGTTGTAACCAGTGGAAGAAGTATAAATACTATATTACATTTCAAAAAAGATACAGCTATTCAATTTTCGATTATAAAAGTGGAAACCGCTAGCTTATCTAATGGGATAAATGATTCTTTAATCCCGAATTTGAAGAAAAACTTTTTAGACAAACAACCAAATTATACGTATCAAGGCATTCAAAATTTGAGAATCGCAGAAAAACTCCAACAGTTTAATGACGTTACGGAGCAAGGAATGGTCGGACATATCAAGAAAAAAGACATTATTCAATCCATAATAGCCCTGGAAATTGATGACAATACTGACAATCTAATTAGAATGTCACGCGCCATCAAACGTTCAACTTTACATCAAATCAATGAATTAAAAAAGATATCCGGTTTTATAAAACAGTATACATTTGATGCGATGTATAGTAAAGTTATTAATTCAAAAAACAGGATTTTCATTAAGTAATCATCAGCGAAATCTTATTATTGAATTTCGCCACTAGTTTTTTTTTATACTAGCATTTGCGAAACAAAGGATCCATTATGTGGGAATTTAACATATTAACATTTATTTACAAAGCAGGGTTATGAACCTATTCAATTCTGCTCTATATTTGTATTTCGAGTCTTTTTTCTCGTTTAAATCTGATTTTATTCCATTATAAATGAATACTGAAACCAACCGTTTTTCGAATACACTACATGAAAACCAAAATAAAAATTGGGTAAGAGCCATTGATTCTTCTAAAATTATCAATTGGATTGATGATTTATTCAAAATATTATTCCCCGAAAAAGCTTTGGAAACCATTCAAATCGAATTGCTTTTGGACCAAAACAAAGCCAACTTCATCGCCATTCTCTCGGAGATTGTAAAAGACAAAACAGCGAATGAAATTCTGGATGACGCTGAATCATTTTACACCGCGCTTCCGGAACTATATAACTCGATGCAAAAAGACGCTCAGGCTATTCTGGATACAGATCCTGCAGCTGATTGCATTCAGGAAATTATCAATTCCTATCCCGGTTTTTTTGCCATAGAAGTCTATCGTATTGCCAATGCAATTGCTTCCCGAACTACGTGCTTGTTGCCGCGAATTCTAACCGAATATGCACATAGCAAAACCGGAATCGACATTCACCCGAGTGCTACCATTGACGTTCCGTTTATGATTGATCATGGAACCGGAATTGTTATTGGCGAGACCACAATTATAGGAAAATATGTCAGCATTTATCAAGGAGTGACATTGGGAGCGTTGCAAGTTGAGAAAAGCATGCAGGAAAAAAAACGCCATCCTACTGTGGAAGACCATGTGATTATTTATGCCAATGCCACCATTTTAGGCGGAAGCACCATTATAGGTAACCACAGCATTGTGGGCGGAAATACCTTTATTACCAAGAGTATGAATCCGTATTCATTTGTCATGCAATCCAATAAAAATACAGTTTTGAATCAACAGGAAATAAAAGATATTAATTTTTTCTCCATATAAATATTATGAAATACAACAACATACTCGAAACAATAGGCAATACGCCACACGTAAAAATCAATCGCTTATTTGGTGCCAACCACAATGTTTGGATCAAACTAGAACGTGCTAATCCCGGAGCCAGTATCAAAGACAGAATCGCTCTTGCGATGATTAAAGATGCCGAAACTAAAGGACTATTAAAAGCTGGAGGTACTATTATTGAAGCCACTTCCGGGAATACAGGAATTGGACTTGCAATGGTCGCGGCCGTAAAAGGCTATAAATTAATATTGGTGATGCCAGAATCGATGTCGATAGAAAGACGCCGACTCATGAGCCTTTATGGTGCCGAATTTGTCTTGACGCCCCGCGAAAAAGGAATGAAAGGCGCACTGGAAAAAGCACAAGAATTAGTCTCCGAAATGCCTAATGCCTGGTCACCTCTTCAATTTGAAAATCCTGCCAATATCGAAATTCATAAAACAACCACCGCACAGGAAATCATAAATGCATTCCCTGACGGACTGGATTATTTGATTACCGGCGTAGGAACCGGTGGTCACATCACGGGTTGTGCCGAGATATTGAAACAACATTTCCCTAACCTGAAAGTATACGCTGTAGAGCCAGAAGCTTCACCCGTTATCAGCGGCGGCGCACCGGCTCCCCACCCTATTCAGGGAATTGGAGCAGGATTTATCCCCACCAATTTGCACACGGAGCTATTGGACGGAACCATCCAAGTGAGCAAAGACGAAGCATTTGCATACGCCCAAAGAGCAGCCAAAGAAGAAGGTATGTTCATAGGAATATCCTCTGGAGCGTCACTCGCTGCCGTGGCCAAAAAACTATCTAAAATCCCTGAAAATGCTACAGTGCTGACTTTTTGCTACGACACCGGTGAACATTACTTAAGCATAGAAGGCTTATTTGTATAAACGAAAATCCACTTTAAATTTGAACCGATTTGTGAAAACAAGTCGGTTTTTTTATGGCGTTTCTTTTTTTGGGCGTGTCCTTGTTGCAGTACTATTGCATAGATTACTTTATTTAGTGCCGCAACAAGGTCAGGCTGTTTGTTCCCGCTTTTATTGCTTTACCCTTCGGGATAAAACAATAAAGAGCTCCACTGCCATCCTTCACGCAAAATAGAAGCAACAACAACTAGAATTTTACCATTAATATGCAAAAAGTATCCAGCTAATAAAAATTTCCCTTACTGGTTTGTAAGAAAATTTTAATATATTTGAAAGAAATAAAGTCTGACCACTGTCAGACCTATATATAAGTTGGCAGTAATTATCCATCAGAATGCTAAAAAAAAGACTATTTATTTTATCAATTTTAATGTATGTTTCTTTTTCATTTGGAAAGGAGAAGCCAACTATTATTACAAAACAAATCAAAAATGATACAATTGTAATTAAAATAGAACAGCCCAAAATAGTTGAGAATTCTAAAGTTCCAGAAAAATATATGGGTTACAATTTAGAAGAATGGAAAACTTTTTCAGTAGTTTTTATTCCTTTATTTGTTCTTTTTATAACGAACTTAGTCACACTTGGAAAAATAAGAAAAGAAACTAAAGAATCAATTAGAAAAGAGTTAATTCTTACTTTAATTAAAAACAAAAAAGAGCAATTAGAAAAATATTATGACCCAATAATTGCATATTTATCTATTAATGAAAGTATTTTTAATTCATTTGGCCCAAAATCTTTTCCAGATGACGATATTAAAAAAGAAGTTTCTGCAAATCTTTGGCTTGGAATGAGAGAATCAATAATTGTTGAGAACAATTCTAAAATATCTGAAATAATTAAAAGTTTTTCACACCTTATTTCTTCAAACGATGACTTGAACATATATCTTAATTTTATAAAACATACAACATCGTATGAACATTTTATTAAAAACCCAAGTGAAAGACATTCAGAATTTCCTTATCCTTCTAATATTTTGGAAACAACTACAAAAAGACGCGAAGAAATTATAAACGAAATACACTCCATTGAAAGTAATGTAAAAACTATTTTAGACGACCTTAAAAACTAAAAAAATGCCAGCAAAATATATAAAAAATATACTAATCGAAAAACCAGTTATTTCAGAAGTAAAAATACTGAGTGAATTTATGCTTAGTTTTTCACTTAAATCTTCATCTAAAAATTATATTGTTTACACACCAACAAGTAGTGAATATCTTGTTTCTTCAGATGTCGTGACAAAAGCTATTGAAAAAGGAGCAAACTTAGTTATTTGTGAACCTTGGTGTCAAATAACAGGCGAAGGATATAAAACAGCTGAAAATGGACATAAAATAAGTGTCTATCCATTGGGAACATTTATAAGAAAGATTATGAGTAATGAAGAACTCTGAAAAATATCATCAGTGGATTTCTAAAAATATAAATACTGAACATTTTTTTTTAGCATTTATTTTTGGTTCAGTAGCCAGAAATGTTGAAAAACCAAATGACTGTGATTTATTTTTGGTCACTAAACATAAAACAAATTCAGATTTATGGAAAACTATGAGGTTAGAAAATGAGAATTTAAAAAATAATTTTTTCGAATGTTTCGATTTAGAATTATCAATTCAATTACTTTCAAAAGACGAATTTAACGAAGAATTAAGTTTTATAAAAATAACTTTAGAAAGGCAAAAAATATTAATAATTAACGAATTGAACATAAAATAACTACTGCCAACACACGCTACAAGCAATTTGGGCATTAGGCTTAATGGAAAGTTAGTTTTGTTTTTGGGAGTTTTGGCAAATCCGAAAACAGGACTTAATCTAATACCAAACCCGCTATAGGATATATTAAACGACTGCTAAATATCACATGAAATACAATTCGAAAGATTAATCTAAACAAATATTTAATACTATGAAAAAGTTACAATTCAAAGTAAGCATCAATGCATCTTTAACTAAGGTATATGATTTTATGCTTGGTATTAACAGTAAGTCAACATATGAGCAATGGACTTCTTTGTTTAACCCGACATCTACCTATGAAGGCAGTTGGGACAAGGGTAATAAAATTCTATTTATTGGAATAGATGAGAAAGGAGAAAAGGGCGGGATGGTTTCCAAGATAGCTGAAAACATTCTCAACCGCTTTGTTTCTATTCAACATTATGGTCTTATAAAAGCTGATAAGGAAATTACAGAGGGACCAGAAGTAGAAAAATGGGCAAACGGATTCGAAAACCATACTTTCGAAGAAAACAACGAGATAACAACCGTTATTGTTGACTTAGATACCACAGAAGATTTTTTAGATTATATGAACCAGACTTACCCAAAAGCACTCGAGAAGTTGAGAGAACTTTGTGAAAAATAATAATTTCAAGAATATCTTAAAAGATAAAGAAATAAAGCACTGCCTACAACAGTTAGAGTTTCGTTTCGTGCGCAGCAAGAACAATGGTACTCGGGTTGAACAGCTTGTCCCGATTTTACGGGAGAATCGGTCAGTAACAGGAACTATGGAGTTATCGTAAAATTTTGAGAGAGAATGTCAAGAGGATTTAGTGTCCTCTTTTTTTGGGATTAGTTTTAAGCTTGGATTTTTCATATTTTCATTTACTTCAAATCATTCTACGCCGTTTCCAAATCCTTAACATAAATACATACAGTTTTACAAATCAATGTTTACTTTACTATTTGTTTAATTATTTGTTAAATTAATTAAACAAAACAAATAAATAGCTATCTTTGAGTATCTTAATTTAATTTAAACTTAAAAATATTGACTATGAAATTAGTAAAAACAATTGGTGCATTTGCATTGTTAGGAGTAATTGCTACTTCTTGTGGAGAGAAAAAAACAGCTGAATCAACAGATATGGCTGACACAACAACTGTAGTAGTAGACACAATGGCTGTTGCTGAAACACCAAACATTGTAGGTGTAGCTTCAGGAAATGCAGATTTCTCAACATTGGTTACAGCTGTTAAAGCAGCAGGATTAGTAGAAACATTAAGCGGTGATGGACCTTTTACAGTTTTCGCACCAAATAACGCAGCGTTTGACAAACTTCCTGCAGGAACTGTAGACGGGTTGTTGAAACCAGAAAGTCTTGACAAATTGAAAGCTGTTTTGACGTATCACGTAGTTTCAGGAAAATTTGATGCTGCAACTGTAATTGATGCAATCAACAAAAACAACGGAAAATACACTGTTACAACTGTTCAAGGTGGTACTATTGTTTTAAGCTTGAAAGACGGAAAAGTGATGTTGACAGATGCTAATGGTGGAACTGCAACAGTGGTTCTTGCTGATGTAGCGGCTTCAAATGGAGTTATTCATGCAATTGATACTGTTGTTATGCCTAAATAAGGTTTTAACTTTTAAATTTTAAAAACCGTTGCAGCAATACAACGGTTTTTTTATACGATGTCACGAACAAATAACAGTTCATTTTTTGCCGTAGACAACAGCTTTAATTAACTTTGAAATAGAATAAGGTTTAACTGTATTTTTGAAATTAAATAAAGATTCGTGAAAATTAGTGTATTTTGTGGCTAAAATAATTAACTGACATTACCGGAAATTCCTAACATTTAAAATAATTCAGCTACATACATCTTATGAAACACTTTACTCTTTTACTCCTTGTTTCCGCAATCCTAATCGGTTGCCAAAAGAAAGACCATAATTCGGTACCGATTCCAACAAATAATGCTTCAAAAGACACTGTTGCCAATGCTGAAGATGTTACGAAAAAAATCTCAGATAGCGTTGCAACTGTTGAAACTAAAAGCAGTCACGGACTTATTCTGACTTCTAATGCGCTACAAGTCGTAAATATAAATACGGGTTCCACCTCAGAAATCCCTTTTGGCAAACCATTAGACCAAATGATTGAAATCATTACTAATGTTCTCCAATCCAAACCAAAAACTATTGGAATAAATAGTGAATGTGGTGCCGGACCTCTAAAAATGGTATCTTGGAATAATGGCTTGACAGTGGTATTTCAAAAAAAAGAGTCGGAATCTAAAACTCCAGAAACCAATTGGCAATTTGTGGGTTGGTTCGTGGGAAGCAATTCCAAAAACTCAAAAGAAATCTCAACAATGGCTGGAATCGGGATAGGATCAACAAGAGCCGAAATGGAAAGCGCTTATGTACTATCGGTTTCCAAAACCAGTTTAGGATATGAGTTTTCGACTTCCTCCGGATTGTTTGGTATTTTTGACGGATCAAATAAAGAAGCTAAAATTACAAGTTTATGGAGTGGCCTTAGTTGTAATTTCAGATAATTCTACAATCAAAAATGGCCGTTGTATTTAGACCTTAGAATTATATAAATTGTACCCAAAAATAGAATATATTTACGCTACAGGAAGTTTTACAAACATTTAGTGATGTTTTATAAATCCATTTATTTAAAAAATCAACCTAAATCATAACCATTAACAGCAACAATACTATGAAATGGAAATTATCCTTTTTTCTTCTTTTCAGTTTTACACTTTTTGCGTACAGCCAACAAACTGACGAAGCTGCCAAAATAATAAGCCTTTTAGAAAAAGAATCGGCAACATGGAGATCCGGAGACGGAAAAGGCCATGCCGATTGTTGGCACATACAACACTACAGCCGGATTTTGATTTCAACTGGAAACGGAACAGCGCTTGATATTCCACCTGCGGCAATGAAAAACACGGATCCAGCAACGATGGGAAATGGCGGTTTCTCTGTTAATACAAATTACAAAATGAGCATTCAAAAAAATAGTGCTTGGGTAAGTCACGACGAACTATCAACCTCAAAAGAAGGAACTAAAAGTTACTCTTATGAAATTCGACTTTTAGAGAAAATTAAAGGGGAATGGAAATTAGTGGGTCAATCGATACATATTTACAAACCAGAATAGCAACCCGCAGCCATTATAAATTTAGATGTATTTTGATTTTTTTAGCTTAAATTATAAAAAAAATTAGGTGAAGGAACAATTTAATATTCCTCCACTAACTCAAGTTCAGTAATAGCCAACTGACAAATTTCATTTAAATATACAACTTCATCTTTTATTTTTTGTCCTAAAGGGTTTGTTTCGATTTCATTTTCGATAATCGCTACGCTATCTGACGCTTTGCTTATACCTAATAAACTTAAAGAAGATTTTAACTTATGAATTTCTTCTTTCAATGTTTTGATATCATTATTTTCGTTAGATTTTAAAATACTCGTAAGTGTTTCCGGCGTATTTTCTAAAAAAACGGAAATCATGTTTTTTATGAAAGTATCATCTCCTTCTGCAAAATCCATTAAATATTTAAAATTAATGAGTTTTTCCGTTGTCATTTCTTGTTTTAGAAATTCAGGAGGTGGTATCGTATTTCCTTTATTTTTATTCAAATTCTGATATAATTTTTCCAGTAATACATTGAAATCATATGGTTTCGATAAATAATCGTTCATTCCGTTTTGTAAACACCTTTTCTCTTCTTCTAATGTAGCGTGCGCTGTCAAGGCGATAATAGGAACCATAGATTTATCCCCCATTTTTGTTCGAATGTGATGCGTAAGCTCATTTCCATCCATTTCCGGCATTTGGATGTCCATCAAAATAATATCATAATCAGTATTTGTAATCTTTTCAATCGCTATTTTTCCGTTATTAGCAATATCAATTTTTTTATCCCATTTTGCAAATACTTTAATGGCAAGAAGTTGATTCAACTCGTTATCTTCGACCAAAAGTATTTTCAAGTCCTTAAGGAAATCAGGATTTATTGACGTATTTTTTATTTTATTGCTACTCTCTATTTCTTTTTGTGCCTTTTTATACTGCAATGAAAAGGAGAACTCACTACCTTCACTAATTACACTTTCAACAGTAATATTTCCGCCCTGCAACTCAACCAATTTTCGTGTTATGGTAAGACCAAGGCCCGTTCCCCCATACTTCCTTGTAGTTTCATTAGAAGCCTGATTGAAACTTTCAAATATAGAATCAATTTTATCTTTTGGAATACCAATACCGGTATCGATTACTGAAAATTTTATTAACGAATCGGTTTCAGTTTCCAACATTTCAGTAATCACCACTTCAACATATCCTTTTTCAGTAAATTTTAGAGCATTACCAACCAAGTTCACTAAAATTTGAGACAGTTTTGTAGGATCACCAATTAGATCGTCATTTATCTTAGGCTCAATATCGTATAGCAGTTTTATTTTTTTCTCTTTTGCATTGGGTGACAGTAATTCAATCACGTAACTTACTGTTTTAGATAGAGAAAATTGTACTTCTTCAAAAGTCATTTTATCGGCTTCAATTTTAGAAAAGTCGAGAATATCATTAATAATAAACATTAAGTTATGACTGGCTTTTTTTATTGCTTCCACACTCTGTTTCTGGTCGCTATCAAGATTTGTACTTTCAAGAATTCTGGCAAATCCAATAATTCCATTCATAGGAGTCCGAATTTCGTGGCTCATATTAGTAAGAAACTGCTCTTTTATAACAACTGCTTTTTCTGCTAATTCTTTTGCCTTTATTAACTCTGCTTCTGAACGTTTTTGCTCACTGATATCTTGAATGGTCCCCAGAATTTTATATGGTTTTTCGTTTTCGTCATTCAAGTATTTAATGAATTCATGGATGTATTTTACCGTTCCTTTTTTAGTGGTGATACTATGCTGAAACTGGACTTCTGCATTAGTATTTATAACATGGTTCAGATTACTTTCAAAAATAGCTAAATCTTGAGCTTCAGTAAAACAGGATTTAAAAAAATCAATGGAAACAATCTCGTCGTTGTCAACTTCAAAAATAGTAAAGAATCCTTCAGAGAAATAGGCCTCATTAGTGCTTAAATTAATTTCCCAACTTCCAATCTTGGCTAATTTTTGTGCTTCTGAAAGTCGATTGGCATTAATTTTTAAAGCTAATTCTGTTTTTTTTCGCTCTTTTAAACTCTCATTGAGTTTTAGAGCGTTTCTGATACTTTGTGAAACACCGTCCGGCGTCAGCAGCGTTTTGGGAATATAATCTGAAGCGCCTCCTAAAATTGCTTGGCTTGCAATTTTTTCATCGCCTTGCGAGGTTACAAAAATAACCGGCGTTTCTATGTCTAAGTCTCTCAATTTTTTTAAAAAAGAAATCCCATCACTATCGGGCATCATATAATCTAAAAAAATCAAATCATAATTGACAGCTTTAACCTTTTCTATTCCATCTCGTGCTGAAAAAGCACTTTCGACATCAGCAATTATTCCAGAGTGCGAAATTGACCGGAGAATAGTAACCATATCGACTTTATCATCATCAATAATTAAGATTTTTAAAGTAACACTCATGTTTATTTTTATTTTAGCTTGAGAATTCGATATTATTCCAATAATCATTCAAAACGGAAAAAAAATTAATCATTTCTTCAATTTCAAACGATCTATTGATATACCCTGCAATATTCAAGTTTAGTGCGGCACGTTTATTTTTATCATTATTTATATCGCTGATCACAAATATTAATGTTGATTTTAAATCAATATCAAGTCTAATTTTTTCTATTAATTCGATTCCATTAATTCCTTCAGCATTAATATCAATCAGCATGATTTTTGGTAGTGGGGATAATTTTTTATCACCTGTAAGCATCGACCATGCTTGAATATCGTCCTTAGCGAAACATAAATTGTATTGTATGCCAATGTGAGAAAAAACATTTAATGTATTTTCAAAATGAGCTCTATTACTATCTACTAATAATATGTTTGCGCCTACCATAGTTTATTTATAAAGTTAAAAAATCACATCTCACATAAAGACCAAAAATTCTTAAGTGTTGCAACTGAAGTTATAAATTTTTCGAAGGATAATGGTTTTAAAATATATCCGGCAACATTAAGATTGTATGCATTAATCTTATCGCTATCTTCATTAGAAGTAGTCATTACAAATACAGATATATTTTTTAGAGTTTCATCATCTCTTAAGTGTTTAAGAAATTCAATCCCATTCATTTTTGGCATATTAATATCCAAAATAATGATCCTAGGGACTGGAACAATCGATGTCCGTAACATATCAAGGGCCTCTACCCCGTTACCAGCAACAAAAAGTTCGTTCTTGATATTATTTTTTGAAAAGGCTCTTTTCACATTCATCACATCAACCTCATCGTCTTCCACTAATAAGATATTGACCAATTTTTGTATCATAATTTAATTTTTTAAGCTTATTATTTTTGGCCAATTAATCTGAAAAATTGAACCTTTATCTCTGCCTGGCGTGTACTGAATTTTTCCACCAACATATTCTACTATTTTACTGCTAATTGTTAACCCAGCTCCTGTCGAATCAAAAACGTCTTTTGAATTTACAGTGTAAAAAATAGCGAAAATCTTATCTTTCAATTCTTCCGCTATACCTGGACCATCATCACTTATTTTTATTTCATATTCGCTTTCATTTTCACTGACATCCACATAAATATTTTTGATTTCTTTATCGTGAAATCGAACTGCATTGTCTAATATATTAAAAATAACTTTATTTAATTTTTTCCCTACAGTGATGCAGCTTTCATTGTCCAAATGATACTCCACTTGAAACTTAACATTTTGTTCATAATCCAAGCTTGCGATGCATTCCTCCACCAGCTTAGGAAAATTTACTTCATACAGTTCCATTTCGGTTCTGTTAATTCTTGATAGTTCCAGTAATGCATTCAACATTTTTTCAAGACGTCCTACCCTGTTTTTTAATAATGCAAAATTATTTAAAATATCCGGATTTACATCGGAACCCAAATCATCTTCAATCCACGTAGTTATATTAGAGATTGCTCTCATGGGTGTTTTTATGTCATGTGAAACTATGTAGACAAAATCTTCATATTCTTTTTTTAGTGCAGACAACTCTTCCTGACAACTTTTTACTGATTCTTCCATTTTAGGCTTCTTTAGGAATGGTAAAAATAAAACTTGCTCCTTCATCATTTTCTGATACGATACGAATTGTTCCTTCAGCCTCTTCAATTATTTTTTGAACGATAGATAAACCGATTCCGGTACTTTCTTTTTTGTCACGTGCTTCAATAGTCTGAAACACTTTGAATACTTTTTTATGGTATTCTTCTGCAATTCCGGGACCATTATCTTTTATAGTAAACTGGTGGAAATGAGGCAACGATTCATAGAAACATTCAATTTTTCCTATCGGTTTATCATTATACTTTACACTATTGCTTATCAGGTTACTGAACAGCTGTTGAAACAATATACTGGCAATTTTTATTTTAGGAATGTTTTCAGCAATGTAAATTTCAAATCCTTCCGTTGGAACAATTGAATCAACAATCTGATATAACATTTTTTTCAAGTCGGTATCTTGTTTTTCTATTTTCGTCCTACCAATACGTGAATATTCCAGTACGCCATTAATTAAATTTTCCATTCGCAACACACGTCCTCGCAATAAATCAAAGTTTGCGCTTACCTCTTTGGGCATATCTGGCATATCTTCAACAATCCATTCCGAAAGATTGTTTATCGCTCGCAAGGGAGCCTTTAAATCATGTGATACGATATAGGCAAATTGATCTAGTTCTTTATTTGTTTTCCCAAGATTTAACAATGCTACTTTTAAGTTTTCTTCGGCTCTTTTCTGGTCGGTAATATCCGCACTGATAGCAATATATTGATACGGATTTCCTTTTTCATTTAAGAATGGTACAATGGTTGTTTTTTCCCAATAATACGTTCCGTCCTTAGCTAAATTTCTAATCTCTCCTTTCCAAATGTTTCCGTTGGTAATTGTTTTATATATCGTACTGGTAAAATCCGATGAAAGGTTACCTGAAATTATTCTTTGGTCTTTTCCTACCAACTCCTCTTTTGTATACTTAGAAATAGTACAGAAATTATCATTTACAAATGAAAACACCCCATTTTTATCCGAAATAGACACAATTGAAGATTCATCTAATGCAGATCTGATATCATTGATTTCTTTTGCTTTTTCAGCAATTTTTTGCTCTGCAAGTGTTTTTTCGGTAACATCCATAATAGAACCCTGCAAGCCAATCATTTGTCCTTTGTCATTTTTAAAGGGCTTCCCAATTTCTAAAATATGCTTTATGCTATTATCCGGTAAAACTATTCTATAACTAATTTTAAAATCTTCATCGATATTTAATTTATCAAGGTTTAAATTATCTAATATCTTTAAATCATCGGGAAATATCCTCTCTCTATAGGCAACAAATAACTTATCCGAACTTAACTCTTCCAGTTCAAAAATACTATAATGTGCTTTAGACCAGACCAAATCATTTGTAGCTAAATCAAATTTCCAACTACCAATTTTTGCGATACTTTGCGATTCATCTAATAATTTATTACTATTTATTAGACTTTGTTCTACTAATGTTTTTTCCGTAATATCCTGAATACTACCCTGAGCGCCAATAATCTCCCCCGATTCATTTTTGATAACTTTACCTAAAGTCAAAATGTATTTTACTCTTTTATCAGGAAATTCAATTCTGTTGAAAAACTCAAAATCCTGCCCTGTGGCAACGCTTTTTTCAATTTCTTTATCCAATAGTATTAAGTCTTGTGGCTTAAGCATATTTCTATACGCTTCATATAGGGTATCTGGAGGTAATTCATCAATCTCGAAAATTCTATAATGTCCTTTTGACCAGATTAAATCTTTTGTAATTAAATCAAATTTCCAACTTCCTGTTTTAGCAATACTTTGCGATTCGTCTAAAAGTTTATTACTGTTTATTAAATTTAACTCTGCTTCTTTTTCTTTAGTTATGTCTTTTGCTACACCAAGATAACCTGTAATTTCATCTAGGCTATTTTTTATAGCAGTTATTGATAATTGTATGGGCAATGTGCTGCCGTCTTTTCGTACATACGTCCACTGACGAGAATCAGCTATCCCTAATTTTCGTGCCTTAACAACAAAAACATCAAATCCAGGCTCTACTTCTTCCCCAAGTTCAAAAGTAAGCTCTTCTGCCCTTTTAATTACTTCATCTAAAACATGTATAATAGCCGGAGAAGTTTTCCCTACTACATCAGCTGCCGTATATCCCAGCATTTTTTCAGCTCCATCATTAAATTCTTTAATTGTTCCTTCAAGATCAGTTGCAATTACTGAAAATTCTGTAGAATTTAGAATTGCCGATAATTCGCTGCTAGTTTTCACAAGCGCTTCTTTTTGATCATTTTCTAAAGTCATGTCTCGGGCAATACAATACAAATTACCAGTGACAGGGTCTGGAGAGGTGTTCCAGCTTAACAGAATGTATGTTCCGTTTTTACAACGGTACCTATTTTCAAAACTAATTGTCAACTCCCCTTTTGCAAGTTTTTCTACTTCATGATAGGTTGCGGCTAAATCATCCGGATGAACAAAATTAACAAATGGCGTACCTTCTAATTCTGCTTTTGAATATCCCAATACCCTAGTAAAAGCAGGATTCACTTTATGAAACATTCCATTTACGTTTGCAATACAAACTAAATCCTTTGATAGGTCAATAAAATTCTGAAATTCTTTTTGAGTAGTATGTAAATCTTCATTATTTTTTCGCAATTGCAATAATAAAACAACTTGATTTGCCAATAATTGTAAAGCATTTTTTTGGTTTACATCCAAAGCCCTCGGAACTGTATCAATAACACACAGTGATCCTAAATTAAAACCATCTGAATCTTTCAGAGGTGCACCGGCATAAAAGCGAATGTCAGGATTTCCGGTAACCAAAGGGTTATCCGCAAATAATGTATTTTCTAAAGCGTTTGTAACTTCATAGACTTCCTCTCCCATAATGGAATATTGGCAAAAAGAAATCTCTCTGGGCGTTTCGGTCGCTCCTAGTCCAACAGATGATTTAAACCACTGTCTATCCTTATCCAACAAACTGACTAACGCTATTGGAGTACCACAGATATAGGACGCTAATTGCGTTATTGCGTCATACTCTTTTTCAGGCAAAGTATCCATAATTGAATAACCTTCCAGAGCTTTTAGTCGGTCGAATTCATTCTCCGGTTTTGGATTTATTTTCATCAATATGGGTGTACTGGTAAAGAATTAATAATTTCTAGCAGTTTAATGATTGTTTATTTCAATTTCCTCAAGCAGCTTTCGGTACTTTTATTAAAATACTAATATGTTTCATTACAAAAATAAAATTAATTTTGAATTAAACCGGGAATTCACAACTTAAAATTAAGACATTCCGGAAAGATTAATCTACATTTAAAAAAGCCAAAATAATTAAGCCTGGCAACTACTTGTCCAGCAAAACAGAAACTATTAAAAAACAAAAATTGCACTTACAATACCCAACTTGTTATTAAAAAAATCGTCTCGGAAGCATTGTCTTTTTCTAAAAATAAAAATATTTCAAAGACACTCGATAAAATACACATTATTCTGATTAACAGCAACTTAAATGCAAAAATAAATAATATTTTTTAAGATTAGAAAAAATATTTTATTAAATTTACAGTATTGGTTTAAGCAAGCAGAATATCCTATTTCTCGATTCTTTAAACCTAAAAAAGTCCTTTGAATTTCAAACCTACATCTGAATTTCAAAATTTACAATCGGACTAATAAAAGCCCCTTCTTATTTTAGACTAATATTATTTTAACAGACTTCAATAGGCGTCTGTTTGGATTAAAAAAAAATATGAAATGGTAAACTACAAACACATCTTATTTTTCAATCAAATTGGTATTGACGCTCTTAGCGAAGTTGGGGGCAAAAACGCTTCATTGGGAGAAATGTACAATCAGCTCAATCCAATTGGCATCGCCATTCCAAACGGCTTTGCTCTTACCGCTGAAGCCTACCGATTATTCCGCAAACAAAATAATCTGGAGCAACCGCTTCAAGAGTTGCTGTTGTCATTAGATACCAAAGACTATTCAAATCTTTTAACAATTGGAGAAAAAGCCAGAACACTCATTTTATCAGCCACCATTCCTGAAGAGATTCGTGCAGAAATTGAAGTCGCTTACCAATCCCTTAGCGAGCAATGCGATTTAAATAATCTAGATGTGGCAGTTCGAAGCAGTGCCACATCAGAGGATTTACCAAGCGCCAGTTTTGCCGGTCAGATGCAATCATTTTTAAATATTAAAGGCCAAGACCAATTATTAGATGCGGTGCACCGCTGCTTTGTGTCCTTGTTTACAGACCGCGCTATCAAATACCGCCATGACATGGGCTTTGCTACATTAGATATTGCTATTTCAGTTGGCGTTCAACAAATGGTTCGGAGTGATAAAGCTTCGTCAGGAGTTGCCTTTACCATTGATCCGGACAGTGGATTTGAAAACACCATCATTATCAACGGATGTTGGGGACTGGGCGAAAATATAGTTCAGGGTACCGTTACACCAGATGAATGGATGATTTTTAAACCCACTCTAGAAAACCCAGATTTGAATCCAATGCTGAAAAAACAATGCGGTAGAAAAGAGTTTACTATGATTTATTCGAGCAAATTAGGAAGCAAATCAGCAGAAAACACCATCGTAAATACCGAAACAACTTTGGAAAAACAAAACCAATTCTCCTTAACCGACAAAGAAGTCATCCAACTGTCTCGATGGTGTTCTAAAATTGAAAAACATTACCAAAAACCAATGGATATCGAATGGGCAAAAGACGGTTTAAACAACCAATTGTATATTGTTCAGGCCCGTCCGGAAACCGTTCACGGCAAAGCAAACAAACAAGTTCGGGAAATATATAAACTCCAGGAAAAAAGTACACTTTTGACCAAAGGAATTGCGCTTGGCGATAAGATTGCTTCGGGGAAAGCTCGAATTCTGAACAATCCACAAGAAGGTGCTTTATTGCAAAATGGAGAAATCATTGTCACAGATTTAACGAATCCGGATTGGGATCCCATTATGAAAAGAGCTTCGGCAATCATAACCAATAAAGGCGGACGCACCAGTCATGCAGCTATTGTAGCACGTGAACTGGGAACTGTTGCCGTTGTAGGATGCGGAAATGCTACTACAGTTATAAAAAACGGACAGGAAATCACCGTTTCCTGCTCCGAAGGCAAAGAAGGAAATGTTTACGACGGGAAATTGAAATGGGAAATAAAAGAACAAGATTTCAGTACTCTCAAAATGCCGCAAACAGATCCGATGCTGATTCTCGCCGATCCCGAACGAGCTTTTGAATTAAGCCAATATCCCAATCAGGGTGTGGGTTTGATGCGCATGGAATTTGCCATTTCGAATACCATCAAAATCCATCCTTTAGCGCTATGCGAACCTGAAAAAATAACAGATGCAAATATCAAATTAGAAATAGCAACATTGACAAAAGGCTATGAAGATCCCAAAAATTATTTCATTGACAAACTCACCGAAGCGGTAGCGATTGTCGCCGCTGCTTTCTATCCAAAAGAGGTGATTGTACGAATGAGTGATTTTAAAAGCAACGAATACGCCAACCTCATCGGAGGGAAATATTATGAACCAGACGAGGAAAATCCGATGATTGGTTTTCGTGGCGCTTCGCGTTATTACAGTGATTTTTATCGAAAAGGTTTTGCTTTAGAATGCGAAGCGATGAAAAAAGTACGCAACGAAATGGGACTTCACAATGTAAAACTAATGATTCCTTTTTGCCGCACATTCGAAGAAGGAGAAAAAGTACTTGCCGAAATGGCGAAAAATGGTTTAGTGCAAGGCATCAACGGGTTGCAGGTTTATGTGATGATTGAAATCCCAAGCAATGTATTGATGGCGGATGATTTTGCTAAACTCTTTGATGGTTTTTCTATTGGTTCCAATGATTTAACGCAACTCACCTTGGGGCTGGATCGCGATTCGGCATTAGTGAGTTACTTGTTCAGCGAAGAAAATCCTGCTGTCAAAGCCCTGATAAAGGAAACCATTCGGGTGGCCAAGCGCTACGAAATAAAAGTGGGATTGTGCGGACAAGCACCCAGCGACATTCCTGAATTCGCCGCGTTTTTAGTAAATGAAGGGATTGACAGTATCTCTTTTAACCCAGATGCTTTGATAAAAGGAATCGAAAATATTTTAGAAGCAGAACAAAAAACAAAAAGAAAAATCATAATCTAAGAAAACCAAACTATGGAAACACCATTCAAGAATAAAGTAGCATTAGTAACCGGAGGAGCATCAGGAATTGGCAGAGCCACGGCACTTGCTTTCGCCAAAAAAGGAGCCAAAGTAGCCGTGGTAGATTGGAAGAAAAATGATGAAATAGTAGACCTCATCAAAGAATTGGGTAGTGAAGCTATTTTTATCAAATGCGATGTCTCAAAAACCGATGACGTAAAAGCGATGGTGGCGGAAACAATTGCCGCATTTGGCCGATTGGATTATGCGTTCAATAATGCCGGAATCGAGGGTGCCTCTGCTCCTACCCAAGATTGCTCCGAGGAAAACTGGGACAAAACCATTGGTGTAAACCTGAAAGGAGTTTGGCTGTGCATGAAATATGAAATCCCGGAAATACTCAAACAAGGAAAAGGAGCCATCGTCAACTGTGCTTCGGTAGCCGGATTAGTTGGTTTTGCAGGGCTACCGGCTTATGTGGCCTCTAAACATGGAATTGTGGGACTTACAAAAACCACTGCTTTAGAATGTGCTACAAAAGGAATCCGAGTAAATGTAGTTTGTCCCGGTGTTATTCAAACACCAATGATTGACCGACTAACCGGAAAAACAAAAGAAGGTATCGAACGATTTAAAGGTTTTGAACCCATCGGTCGTTTTGGTCTTCCGGAAGAGATAGCCAATGCCGTGGTATGGATGTGCTCTGATGAAGCCTCATTTGTAATCGGACATGTGATGGCAGTAGACGGCGGATTTACAGCTCAGTAATTTAAAAAATAACCAAAAAACCATACCAAGATGCACACGTACGAAGTCAACCTAAAATGGACCGGTAACACGAAAGGACTTTTGAGTTCTCCGGTTTTACCACAAAATATTGAAGTCGCCACACCACCTGATTTCCCGAAAGGAATGCAAGGAATTTGGTCGCCGGAACACTTATTTATCGCATCAATCAACAGTTGCGTCATGAGTACTTTTTTAAATATCGCCGAAAATTCTAAACTGCATTTTATCAGTTTTGAATGCAAATCTTCTTGTACCGTTGAATTGGTCGAAGGGGCTTACGTAATTACTGAAGTCCTCTTACATCCTAAAGTCGTCATTCCCTATTCCCAAAAACCAGACCGGGCAAAACGGATTGTGGAAATGAGTGAAAAGGCGTGTTTGGTTTCCAATACACTAAAAATACCCATACGATTAGAGCCCAAAATCATTGTAGAGAAAAGTCTGATTCCTATTGGTGAATCTTTTTGATCAATACAAAAACAGAAAAATTTTACTCAAATACATCATTTTTTAAACGTGCCACGCCATGATTTCCATCAAAAATAAAACCACGCACCACCTTTTGGACTATGAAAAAGTGCAAGCTACTTTCTCGTGGGGAAATGTTGCCCGGGAATTAGATGGTCTTCCTAATGGAAAAGGGCTGAATATAGCGCATGAAGCGGTTGACCGTCACGCACAAACGCATCTGAAAAATACGGTGGCATTGCGTTTTATTCGAAAAGACAACCGTTTACAGGAATTTACATATTCCGAATTGCAAAAACAAACCTCGAAATTTGCCAATGTACTTCAAAAATTGAAAATCCAGAAAGGGGAACGCGCTTTTTCTTTTGCTGGCAGGATTCCTGAACTATACATCACCGCTTTAGGAACCTTGAAATATACCGCAGTATTTTGTCCATTGTTTTCTGTCTTTGGCCCTGAGCCCGTGTATCAAAGACTCAGCAAAGGCGATGCAACAGTTCTGGTAACCACAACTCTTTTATTCGAACAAAAAATAAAACAGATCTTGGAAAAACTTCCTTCGCTCCGGTATATCATTCTTACCGACGCAACGGAACATATTTCTGAAAAAATACGCTCTTTTTCCAAACTTATGGACGAGGCTGAAACGGAATTTACCATTCCTGAAACTAACCTGGAAGACCCCGCTTTATTGCATTTTACCAGTGGAACAACCGGAATGCCAAAAGGCGTACTTCACGTTCACCAAGCCGTACTCACGCATTATATAACGGGCAAATATGTTCTCGATTTTCATGAAGGTGACCACTATTGGTGCACCGCGGATCCGGGTTGGGTTACCGGCACTTCGTACGGCATTATTGCTCCGCTGCTTCATGGAATCACCAGCATTATTGATGAAGCAGAATTTGATGCCAGCCGATGGTATTCGCTTCTTGAAACACATAAAATAAACATTTGGTACACCGCTCCCACGGCTATCAGGCGATTGATGCGTATGGATATAAAACCCAAAAATATATATAATCTCGAGAATCTTCGGTTGATACTGAGTGTTGGCGAACCGCTTCATGCCGAAGCCGTGATTTGGGGACAAGAAAATTTTGGCATCCCCATTTTAGACAATTGGTGGCAAACCGAAACGGGTGGCATTATGATTGCCAATTATCCGTCGATGGTCGTAAAACCGGGTTCGATGGGAAAACCAATGCCCGGGGTAGAAATTGCCATTGCAGCAATAAATGACGACCAACTGACACTTATCACACAACCTGAAATTCAAGGACACTTGGTTCTTAAGAAAGGTTTTCCGTCGCTGTTTCGCGGCTATATCCATGAAGAAGAACGGTATAAAAAATGCTTCATTGGCGATTGGTATCTCAGCGGCGACCTAGCTAAGAAAGATGCGGATGGGTATTTTTGGTTTATCGGTCGGGCCGATGATATTATCAAAACTTCAGGCCACATGGTCGGTCCGTTTGAAGTAGAAAGCACGCTGATGCGCCATCCTGATGTGGCAGAAGCTGCTGTAATTGGGATACCGGAACCCACCATTGGAGAAATGGTAAAAGCCTTCGTCATTCTTAAAACCGGAAAAGAGCCTAACGAGACAACCAAAATGGATATTATGGCTTTCGCTCGAAAAGAAATGGGTCCGGCGGTGGCTCCCAAAGAAATTGAATTTATGGAAAATATTCCCAAAACTCGAAGCGGAAAAATTTTAAGGCGATTACTAAAAGCCCGAGAACTCGGTTTACCCGAAGGCGATATTTCAACATTAGAATCCTCTTAAAATATAATTACCATCAAAAATTAATTCTTACTAATGAATTTCAGCCATGATACCTTTTCAAAAAATAAAACTACAAAACCAAACTGCTTTTCTGTTTGTACTTCTTATTCTATTTCAAGGATGCGAAGCTCAAAATAAGAATACTGAAACGGACATAGAATCCATCCAGAAAAGTGCCGCCCTTGTTCCTGAAAAAATTTCCTATTCAGGCAATGTCGATTTCAGAATGGCAGCCAAAATAGCTACGCCCGGAGTTGTTCATATCAAGTGCAGTTTCAAACCACAAACCCTTCAATACGAGGGTGAAGATCAATTTTATAATATTCCGGACCCACTCAAAGATTTTTTTAGAGACGATTCTTTTTTCAGAGAATTTAGATTTCAACTGCCACAATCACAACAGTACAATTCTGAAACCGTGATTGGCAGCGGATCTGGAGTGATTCTCACACCTGACGGATATATTATTACTAATAATCATGTGGTAAAAAATGCCGATGAAATAAATATCACTTTATTCGACGGACGATCCTATCCGGCAAAAGTTATTGGAAATGATCCTCAAACTGATCTTGCTCTCCTTAAAATCGAAGAAAGCAACCTTTCGTTTATACGCTACGGTGACAGTGATACTATTGAAGTGGGAGAATGGGTTGTTGCGGTAGGAAATCCATTTAATCTCGCATCGACGGTAACAGCAGGAATTGTCAGTGCCAAGGCCAGAAATATCAATATTTTAAGCGATCAAGGCGCCATAGAATCCTTCATTCAAACTGATGCAGCAGTAAATCCAGGCAATAGCGGCGGCGCATTAGTAACACTGGAAGGAAAACTCATTGGTATAAATACCGCAATAGCAACGCCAACAGGTGTTTATGCTGGATATGCGTTTGCAATTCCTGTAGATATTGTAAAAAAAGTAGCGGATGATCTAATGAATTTTGGCTCCGTTCGCAGGGGAATTTTAGGAATAAGCATACGCGATTTGAACAGCACATTGGCAAAAGAAATAAAAATTGACCGTGCCAATGGGGTATATATTGACAGCGTCACTGTAAATGGTGCAGCGAAAGAAGCGGGTGTAAAAGAGAAAGATGTCATCATCAGCATTGATAATATAGAAACCGCTTCGGCTTCAAAATTACAGGAAATCATCATGCGAAAACGTCCGGGTGAGAAAGTAAAAATCACACTCATCAGAAACGGTAATGAGAAAAAAGAACTGATTGCCACACTGAAAAAACAGGAAGCAACCCCAGAACTTACAAAAAGTAAAAATATAGAATTGCTGAAAGATTTGGGAGTTGAGTTGAGTCCAATTACTAAGGAAGACCAAAAAGTGTATAATGTACAAAACGGACTCAAAATCACGAAACTATACGATGGGAAAATAAAAAGATTCACAAGCATACGCAACGGATTCGTAATTACATCAGTCAACAACAGGGCAATTTCATCAGTTCAATCCTTTATGGATGCAGTTGCAGCACAAGAACGCGGCATCATGCTCGAAGGAAAATATGCCGGCAATCCTACGTATTACTATTATGCTTTCGGATTATAAAACTATAAAAATGGTACAATCAACGACAGAACCACAACCGATGGATGCCAAAAGAGGATTGCTTTTTTTGTATCAAATGCTGCTCATAAGACGTTTTGAGGAAAAAGCAGCCGAGCAATATACGAAAGCGAAAATCCGTGGTTTTCTGCATTTGTACATTGGCGAAGAAGCGGTTGCTGTAGGCGTAATTCAGGCGCTGAGGGAAGATGACAATTTATTATGTACGTATAGGGAACACGGTCATGCACTAGCTAGAGGTATTGATCCTGACATTATCATGGCCGAAATGTATGGTAAAATGCAAGGCTGCTGCCGAGGTCGTGGAGGCTCGATGCATTTATTTGATGTGGCAAACCGATTTTATGGTGGTAATGCGATTGTGTCCGGCCATCTTCCGCTTGCTGTTGGGATGGCTTTGGCAGCCAAAAAACAAAAGAAAACGAACCTTACGTGTTGCTTTTTTGGAGAAGGAGCAGCTGCCGAAGGTACCTTTCACGAAAGCCTGAATTTAGCGGCACTTTGGGAAGTTCCCGTTTTATTCGTATGTGAAAACAATTTGTATGCGATGGGAACTGCGATAAAATATTCGCATGCCATAACAGAACTGGAAAAAAAAGGAGCTGCTTACGGGATTGAAGCCGTTGCGGTGGACGGAATGGATTTGATGGCTGTGATTGCTGCTGCCAATATTGCTATCGCAAAAGTAAGAAGCAGTGGAAAGCCATATTTATTAGTTTGCAATACGTATCGTTTTCGGGCGCACTCGATGTTTGATGCGGAATTATATCGGGACAAAAAAGAAGTCGAGGAATGGAAAAAACGAGATTCTATTCCACAATTCGAACAGTTTCTTTTGCAAAAGGAATGGATAACGGATGCCGAAATTGCTGCTTTTGAAAGTAAAATTGAAAAAAAAATAGCTATCGCAGTCGATTTTGCGGAAGCAGGAACATGGGAGCCGTTGGACCAACTAACAAAATTTGTTTACAGTGAAACAGAAAGCTAAAAATTTAAAATCATGGAAAATAAAATTATCTGTCAAAGTTGTGGCATGCAAATGGACACCGAAGCTGTGAAAGGAACGGAGAAAAACGGGTTAAAAAGCAATGAATATTGCAAATACTGTTATGAAGATGGGGTTTTTACAAATCCAAAAATGAATTTGGAAGACATTGAAACTAACGTGAAAAATCAAATGAAAAAGTTAGAACTGCATGAATATGCAATTCAAAAAGCGGTAAACACACTACCAGCGTTAAAACGTTGGAAAAGTAATTAATCCAGAAGTTAAAAGTAGAATCCAGAACGGAGTTCCTTTTGCGGAAGCGGGAATCTGGTCCTTATGAGCCCATTGACAAAATGGTGTACACGAAAAATAAATTAGAAACAACATAAAGAAAGAAAGCTAACTATTTAAATCAACACACATGGAAAACACACATTTTTGTCAAAGTTGCGGAATGCCACTGACTACAGAAGACGCTAAAGGAACCGAAAATAACGGCCTAAAAACAAATGATTATTGCCGGTATTGTTATGAAGACAGTCGCTTCAAAAACCCGGATATGAACTTGGAAGAAATGAAAAATACCGTAAAAATGCACATGGAGAAAAAAAAGCTTCCTATTTATATGGTTCAGAAAGCATTGAATATTTTACCTGCATTGCAACGTTGGAAAAACAAACAATTTGTTATTTAATCCCTAATCGATTGGCATCATGGACAACAGTACTGGCACAATAACCCTTACGTATCGCGAGGCGTTGAAACAAGGGCTTCGGGAAGCGTTGCAAAATGACGAAAACGTCTTTTTGATGGGCGAAGATGTGGGCCGTTACGGAGGCGCTTTTGCGGTAAGCAAAGGATTATTACAGGAGTTTGGTGCGGATCGGATTATGGATGTCCCGCTTTCAGAAGCAGGTTTTGTAGGAGCCGGTATCGGGGCGGCTATGGCGGGAATGAAACCCATTATTGAGGTGATGACCGTCAACTTTAGTTTGTTAGCCATGGATCAAATTGTGAATAATGCGGCGACTTTATTGCACATGTCAGGCGGCCAAATCCATGTCCCAATGGTTATCCGGATGGGTTGCGGAATTGGCCGTCAACTGGCAGCGCAACATTCGCACAGTTGGGAACCGTTTTATGCACACATTCCGGGATTAATTGTTTTGTCAGTGGGAACGCATGAGGATGCGCGGGGAATGTTATTTGCTGCTTTGCAAAGTCCAGATCCTATCTTGCTATTTGAATACACGCTGATGCTCAATCTCGAAAAAGAAATTGCTGCAGATTTAGGTTATATTGATATTACCAAAGCCAAAGTGTTGCGCGAAGGATCTGCTATTTCGATCATTACGTATGGAACGGGCGTTTATAAAAGTCTGGAGGCTGCTGCCGAATTAGCTTTGGTCGGAATCGATGCCGAAGTTATTGATTTGCGGGTATTGCGACCATTAGATGAAAATACATTTCTGGAATCGGTGGCAAAAACACATCGGGTTTTGATTGTTGAAGATGCGTGGCGTTCGGTCAGTATCTCGTCAGAAATTAGTGCGCGAATTATGGAAAAGGCATTTTATGATTTGGATGCTCCCGTCCAGCGATTGTGCGGTGTTGAAGTTCCAATTCCCTACCCTGCACATTTGGAAGAAGCTTCGATTCCGCAGAAAAATGATATTGTAAATGCAATAAAAAAAATGATACGTCATGATTGAATTTCAAATGCCAAATTTAGGTGCTGATATGGAAGCTGGAACTCTAATCGAATGGAAGGAAAAACCAGGCGATACAGTACAGCGTGGTGATATCATTGCCGAAGTGGAAACGCAAAAAGGGCTTATAGAAATTGAGGTTTTTGATGAAGGAACAATCGGAGAATTACTGATACAGGAAGGAACTAAAGTCCCTGTGGGAACGGTAATGGCATTGATTCATCCCAGCGCAGCGGTATTGGAAAACAAAAAAGGAAAAGCAACATCAGAAAAGCCAATTGCCTTACAACCGATAGAAGAAAAGCCAGCTGTATTTTCAATAAAAGCTTCCCCACTGGCAAGGCGAATTGCCGCGGAAAATCATATTGATCTTTCGCAAATAAAAGGAACGGGGGAAGATGGCGTGATTACAAAAGACGATGTGGAACAAGCATTGACAACTCAAAAAGAGCAACTTCCAAAAGCGGAAAAATTTCCTCCTGATGACGCAAAAACACTAGCACAAATTGAGGCGGTTCGTACAGCAATAGCGTCGGCAATGAGCAAATCGAAACGAGAAATTCCACATTATTACCTAGAGAAAAAGATAGATGTATCAAAAGCAACTGATTGGCTGATAGCCAAAAATAAGGAAAAATCAGTTCAAGAACGATTGCTTCCCGTTGTGCTGCTCATCAAAGCAACCGCTAAAGCATTGACTGATTTCCCGGAATTGAATGCGGTTTGGGACAACGGTTTACAGTTAAAAAAAGAAATTCATATTGGTTTTGTGGTTTCGCTGCGCAACGGAGGAATCATAGTTCCCGCGATTCACAATGCAGATATAAAAAGTCTGGATGAAATCATGGCTACCTTAAATGATATTATTCCCAGAGCTCGCGCATTGAAACTACGCAGTTCAGAATTGAGTGACGCTACAATTACCATAACCAACATTGGCGATGGTGGCGCCGATACCATTTTTGGGGTGATTTATCCGCCACAGGTTGCGATAATTGGTTTCGGAAATATTTCAGAACAACCCTTTGCGGAGAAAGGAATGTTAGGAATTCGAACTTCAATTTTCGCTACTTTGGCGGGGGATCATCGTGCCACGGATGGATTAACCGGCAGCCGCTTTCTAGTAGCCTTGAACACCCATTTACAAAATCCTGAAGCATTATGAATGAAGAAGAAATCAAAGAAATTGTTTTTCAATTGTTGAAAAACATTGCACCGGATACGGAACCATCAACATTAAAACCGGATGAAAACATAAGGGAAACGCTCAATATTGATTCGTTTGACTCGCTGCAATTCATCGTTGCATTGAATAAAAAAACAGGAATCGAAATTCCGGAAGAAGATTATGGAAAAATAGCCACTTTACAGGCACTACTAGCTTACATTAAAAATAAAAAACCATAAAATGAAAGTATTAGTCTACAGCATCTTTGGCTTTGATAAGCCATTTATGGAAAAAGCAGCCCATGGAAATCACGAATTGGTTTTTACGGAGCAGCATTTGAATGAAAACACGGCGCATCTGGCCCAAGGATTTGATGCCGTCTCGCTTTTCACTTCAGATGTGGCTTCAGAAGCAGTTTTGCAAAAACTCTATACCTGCGGTGTGAAATATATTGCATTACGGGCTGTACACTCCCATTTAATTGATGTTCCAAGGGCAAAATCTCTTGCGATGAAGGTGGCAAATGTTCCCGTGTATTCTCCTTATTCGGTGGCTGAACATGCCGTTGGTTTAGTATTGGCACTGAACAGGAAACTGGTTTTAGGACAGCGATTAATGCACATTGGAGATTACCGAATGGATCATTTGGTCGGTTTTGATTTGCATGGAAAAACTGTGGGAATTATTGGAACCGGAAAAATAGGCGCTGCTTTTGCACGGATTATGCATGGCTTTGGTTGCAAAATTATAGCCTTCGATAGCGAAAAAAACAAGGAACTGATGATTGAAATCCCAATTTCATATAAGCCTCTGGAGGAAGTTTGTGCCGCTTCAGATATACTATCCGTGCATGCTACATGGAACGAATCATCCTATCCTTTGTTTGACAAAAATACCTTTTCGTTGTGCAAAAAAGGAATGATTTTCATTAATACAGCGCATGGGGAATTTGTAAATACCGAAGATTTAATTGAAGCAATAGACAATAAAATCCTTTCTGCTGTTGGTTTAGATGTCTACGAAATGGAAGATTCTATATTTTTTCAGGATCATACCGAAGTTCCTATTACAGACACATTATTTTTGAAACTCCGCTCTTATCCCAATGTAATGATTACCGGACATCAAGGTTTTTTGACTAATGAAACGCTGGCAGGAATTGCCCATACTACAATTGCCAATTTAAATGCTTGGGCCTATAATGGCATTTCTGAAAATGAAATAAGTTGATGGAAGATGCTGTTTTTTTTCAAGTTAAAATAGAATTATCGAGATTATTTTTCAATTAAAACTCCTAAAAACACACCAAATGAAAGGCTCCTTTAAACTCGGAAAAATAGCAGATATAGGGATTTTTGTTCACTGGACATTCTCGTTACTGATTCTGTTTATCATTTTCATTAATTACCGATCAGGTCAAAATGCGGCTCAGATAGTATGGTCAGTTGTGTTTATTTTGAGTGTTTTCATCACCGTTGTAATGCATGAATTAGGCCATGCTTTGGCAGCAAAAAGATACCATATAATTACCAAAGACATCACATTATTGCCCATTGGCGGCTTAGCACGACTCGAAAAAATCCCTGAAAAACCCATGGAGGAATTAATCGTGGCAATTGCAGGACCTTTGGTAAACATAACTTTAGCATTTATTACCGGGATTTTTATAACCATTCCTGAAACATCAGAACAACTGATGGCCGAATTATCCAACGGTGTCAATGCCAATAATTTCTTTCTGAATTTCTTCTTAGTGAATTTTTGGTTGGCACTTTTTAATTTGATCCCAGCGTTTCCTATGGATGGCGGCCGAATTTTACGTGCCTTGTTATCATTCAGAATGCAGCGAAATATAGCTACCCGAATTTCGGCACGGATTGGTCAATTTCTTGCGTTAGGATTTATACTTTTTGGTTTTTTCACCTCTCCTATTTTAGTTTTTATTGGTATTTTTGTAATTATAGGTGCTCAGGTTGAAGCGGATTATACGGAATCGAAATTCATGCTAAAAGGTTTTAAAGTCCATGACGTTGTAATGAAAGACTATCCAAAGATTGATGCCAATGCCACAGTCAAAACCGCAGTAGCATTAGTTTTGAACAGCCAAAACAAGAATTTTTTAATCATGGAAGAAGGAACTCCTGTCGGAACTCTGAACCGTGACCAAATCATAATGGCTCTCTCCAAAAAAGGCGAAGAGGAATTTATTTATAATGTGATGGATCGGAATTTAATTTTTCTCGATGCAAATTCGCTTTTGGAAAATGTTTTTGAACTCATACAACTCAATAAATCAAAATTAATGCTCGTTATGGAAAACAATGAAGTTACCGGAACTTTGGATATCGAAAATCTAATGGAGTTCATTTTGATTAATGAAGTTACTACAAATAAAGCGCATGATAAAAACTAACGATAGCCTTTTTGTTACCAAAAAATTGGAGCTGGTGTTTAGTGGCGAAGATTATTTTGACCGATTAGAAGCTATTATCCAAGAGGCACAATCTAAAATCCACCTGCAGATGTATCTTTTTGAAAATGATGCAACGGGAAAAAGAATCGTCAATGCACTAAAAGAAGCCGCGTTACGGAAAGTTGAAATTTATGTGCTATTGGATGGCTTGGGTTCTTTATCTTTTCCGGCAGAATTACTAAAGGAACTGAAATATAGCGGCGTAAACATTCGCTTTTTTGCCCCTTTATTCTCAACCTACACCTTTTATCTTGGACGAAGATTGCATCGCAAAGTTATTGTCGCTGACGCAAAAGTTGCGCTGGTTGGCGGCATAAATATCGCTGATAAATACCGCGGTTCCGTCACCGAAAAACCTTGGCTGGACTACGCCGTTCAAATAAACGGGGAAATAGCCAAACCACTTCAACAGCTTTGTCACGATATTTATTTTAAAAAAAGACATCTGAGGAATAAAAAAATAAAATCTGCATTTCATATTCAGGAAGATACTTCCGTTCGCATCCTCCAGAATGACTGGTTGAAAGGGAAAAACGAAATATGTGAAGGTTATATAAAATCCATCCGACATGCCAAAAAGGAAATCATCATTGTAGGCAGTTATTTTCTTCCCGGAATCCGAATCATTCGAGCCTTAAAAAAAGCGTCTAAAAATAAAGTCATCATCAAATTGATTCTCTCCGGAAAATCAGATCTTCCGCTGACAAGACGGGCGACTTGCTTTTTATATGGCAAACTCCTCAGTTATAACATTGAATTGTATGAATGGAACGAATCTATTTTACACGGAAAAGTAGCTGTTGTGGATGGCAATTGGTCCACAATTGGTTCTTTTAACCTGAATAATTTGAGTTCCTACGGAAGTCTGGAAATGAATGTCGAAATACTTTCAAGTTCCTTTTCCATCTTATTTCAAGAACACCTAACCGAAATTATTGCACAATGTCAACGCATCACTCCCGAATCACTGAAAACAAATACCACTATAATGACAAAATTCATCAACTTGGTTTGCTATGTGATCACCAGAATCGTAGAAATAATAGTCACCTACACGCCTTATAAACGGTTCTATAATTGAAAAACACTCCCTTCATCCCAATTAAAACCTCTAAAATTTAGAAAGAAGTCTCTTTTAAAATTAAAAACTAAAATATTTAAGAATTTATGCGGTTACTGCATTTTTTTTTGTAAATTTATAAATGTAATTACCTAATAAATAAGTAGTTACATATATTGGGTGCTGATTTATAATTTTTTAAAAATGGAACCATACCGAATTAAAACCCAAAAAAAAGAGGATTGGATCCAAAAGGATTTTGAAAGACAAATCCCTAAATTGGACTGTAAAAAAATATTTGTCCCCCGTCAGGATGAACTTTTTTTTTAATTCATTTTTAAAAGAAATTTGTTGGCTTATGCTAGCGACGGAACCGTGAGTCACTGTTCTGTAATTGAATGTTCTTTCAAGCACCAGGTTTAAAAGATTCTCCGCAGAGCTCCGAACTTTTAAACCGGTATTCTTAATTGGGGTTAGGGACGCAAAAGTCCCTATCCCATTAATGACTCAAACCTATGGATTTTAACCATTACAAAGAAGCTTTTATCAAGGAGTCGCGAAAAATAGGCTTTTCGTTACCTAATATTCAGCATTGTCTTGATTATGCTGAAGTTTTATTTTCACATCATGTCCCGGTAATTTACAATCCTTCCCATTTATCAGCACTTGTGGGATACAAAAAAGAATATTTAAAAAAAGCATCGCTGTTTCCTAATTATTTTTATCGTGATTTTGAAGTCGCAAAAAAAAATGGAACCAAACGACTAATTTCTGAACCACTGCCCAGCTTGAAAGAAATCCAAATCTGGATTCTAAGAAGTATACTGTATAAAATACCCGTCAGTCCATTTGCGAAAGCGTATAAACCAAACGTAACACTGCTGGAAAACCTGAGGTTTCATAAAAATCAACACAAGATTTTTACGCTGGATTTAGAGAATTTCTTTCCTTCAATATCAGTTGAGGTTGTTGAAGCAGAATTTCTGGAATTGGGATATTCTAAAATAGTATCCAAATTACTTTCCCGATTATGCACCAGAAATGGAAATTTGCCGCAAGGTGCGCCTACCAGCCCCTATCTTTCTAATCTGATTTTTAAAAAGGCTGATGCCGAAATTGCTTCGTATTGCAAAGATTATAAAATTAGGTACACGCGTTATGCGGACGATATGAGTTTTTCAGGAGATTTTGACCACGAGGAATTGCTAAAAAAAGTAACAGAAACGGTTGAAAAACTGAATCTTCGTATCAATGCCAAAAAGACCAAACTAATGACGCCAAATATGCGACAGACTGTTACTGGAGTTGTGGTGAATCAGAAACCGCAAGTCATTTTCTATAAGCGCAATGAATTGAGACAAACCTTATATTACATTCAGAAATTTGGTTTTGAGGAACATAAAATCTTCAAAAAAAATAATCATAACAATTATCTGGAACATTTGTTGGGGAAAATAAATTTTGTACTCCAAATTAATCCAAAAGATGCGGAATTTATAAAGTATAAAGCTGTGCTTTTTGATTTGAAACACAAACAAGACTTAACTGCGATAGAAAACGAATTATTTCCTATTTAAATTGTAAAAATCAATTTAGAACAAGCTCCTTTTTGGGGCTTTTAATTCTACAACTAACTGTTATTAAGTATTTTATTGTTATTTTTTCACCCAAAAATTGATTAAATTTGACAAATACACTCTTTGAAAACTATAATTACTCATATCACAAAAAGTTCCTTTTTAAACTTCGTAACTACTTAATAGCGTATCTTTAAGATTAAATAAAATTAAGCCATGAAAAACATCGCTACCATTATCGCCTCATTATTTTTATCTACTTTTCTGTTTGCACAAACAACATGGAAAGCTGATCCAATGCATTCTAAATTAACTTTTAGCACAATGCACAATGGAATTTCTGACATTGCAGGATTGTTCAAAACATTTGAAATTAGCGCAATTACAACCAAAACTGATTTCAGTGATGCTGTTTTTGAACTCTCTACAGCAGTGGCGTCCATCAATACCGAAGTTGAAATGCGAGATAAGCATTTACGAAGTGACGAATTTTTTGATGTTGAAAAATATCCTAAAATGACTTTCAAAAGTACGTCGATACAAAAAACAGCAAAAGATAAATACAAGCTAACGGGCCAACTTTCCCTGCACGGAATAACGAAACCGGTAGTCATCACGATGTGGTACAGAGGAACTATTGAAAATCCTCAAACGAAAGCGCCAACAGCTGGTTTTAAATTTAGTACCATCATAAAACGTTCTGATTTTAATATAGGCCCAAAATTCCCTGCACCAATGATTAGTGATGAAGTAAAAATTAAGGCTGACAGTGAATTTATAAAACAATAAGTATGTATTAATGAACTGAGAAATCTCATCAATTGTAAGAAGCAAAATATGTATCTAATAAATATATAGATGTTTCGAACGTAACCAAATAACCACAACATAAAAATAATCACAATGGCATTTATAGACTATTACAAGATTCTAGAAGTGGACAAAAAAGCAACTGAAGCCGAGATTAAAAAGGCCTATCGGAAACTTGCCCGTAAATACCATCCCGATTTAAATCCAAATGATAAAGAAGCCGAAAGAAAATTCAAGGAAATCAATGAAGCAAATGAAGTCTTGAGTCATGCGGAGAATCGTAAGAAATATGATGATTATGGTGAAAACTGGCAACATGCGGAAGAATTTGAAAAATCCAAACAGCAGCGGCAATACCAAGGAAATGGACAACAAGGAGGTTTTGGCGGTGGTGGATTCAGTGGTGGAGGTGATTTTTCTGATTTTTTTGAATCGATGTTTGGTGGTCGAGCATCTGGTGGTGGCCGCAGAAGTGCGCAATTCAAAGGACAGGATTTTAATGCTGAACTACATCTTGAACTCAAAGATGTGTACACAACTCACAAACGCACGTTAACCATTAATGGCAAAAATATTCGAATTACCATTCCTGCCGGTGTCGAAAACGGCCAACAAATAAAAATCAGCGGCATGGGTGGCGAAGGTTCCGGTGGTGGTCCTAAAGGTGATTTATATATCACGTTCACGGTGGCGAATCACACTAATTTTAAACTAGATAAGCACAACCTTTACGCAATAGTGGACTTGGATTTATTTACTGCCCTATTGGGCGGCGAGATTACCGCTGACACTTTTGACGGAAAAGTAAAACTGACCGTGAAACCCGGAACCCAAAACGGAACCAAAGTCAAATTGAAAGGAAAAGGCTTTCCAGTGTATAAAAAAGAAGGAGAATTTGGTGATTTGTACTTAACCTATCAAATACAAATCCCCACTAATCTTTCTGAAAAAGAAAAAGAATTATTCACTGAACTCGCTACACTAAGAAAATCATAAACATGGAAAACCTGATCCCGATACCTGAATTGTGCATTCACTATAGTGTGGAACTATCTTTTTTTACCAATCTTAGCGAAATGGGGTTACTCGAAATAAAAACGATTAAATCCAAACAATATATTGATTCAAATGCAATTTATGAAATCGAAAAAATGATTCGCATGCATCAGGAATTAGACGTAAACATAGAAGGAATTGATGTAGTGTTTAATTTGTTACAAAAGATTGATGTGTTGCAAAATGAATTGACCTCACTCAAAAACAGATTACGCTTGTACGAAAGCTAACAAAAGTACCAATTAAATATGCCCTTAAAAAGTTTTGGTTTACAATCTTTAAAAAAGAGAATGTTTTACTGCTTTTTACTAATTCTGATATTTATGAATACTAAAAAGTTCAAAATTGATACTTTACGAGATTACTAAAGCATAAATTTTAGAGCTATGAAAAACAATATTTGTACCCACAGACTTCTCCATTGCAGCAGATTCCGCCATTCATTACGCTATAAAAATGGCGTTACTTTGAGAAGCTTCATTGATTTTGTGCCACAGTTTTATTCTTTTCGAAAGTGGTTTTTCTCCGCTTTCACTGAGTGAAAAAGAAAATATGGAAGCCTATAAAAATTAATGGAAAGGCTTGCTACCATTGAAAATAATATCATAAAAAAAACCATTCCTCCTGATTTAAAACAATTAATCAGGAAAAAAAAATTACTAAAGAAGTAATTATTTCTAATGGAAACTCGCCATTGATACTGCATTAATTATCTCCGTTTATGTACTAATGATGGGGCTTTTATATTATAAAAAATAAAAAAAACAAAGCGATGAACTGGCATTTACTCCCACTATCAGAAATCACCCACTTGTTACAAACAACTCCTCGCGGACTTGATGAAGTAACTAGTAAGGAACTCTTGCGCGAAAATGGGAAGAATGAAATCGAAGACACTAAAAAGAAGAGCATCGTAAAGATGATGCTTTCTCAGTTGTCTGATTTCATGATTCTGATTCTGATCGCGGCAGCAATAATTTCGGGAATAATAGGCGATCTAACAGATACGATCATTATTCTTGCCATCATCATTATTAATGCCATCGTGGGATTCATTCAGGAATATCGGGCCGAAAAAGCGATGCAAGCACTGAAAAAAATGGTAGCAAACCACGCTCGCATTATGCGCGAAGGAAAAATGATTACTATTCCAGCTTCAGATCTTGTTCCAGGCGATGTTGTGGTTCTGGAAGCCGGCAATGTTATTCCCGCAGATATTCGTTTTTTTGAAACCCATCAAATAAAAGTAGACGAATCAGCACTTACAGGCGAATCCAACAATGTAGAAAAAAATACAGAGGAACTTCCAGAAGGAAATTACGCTCTTGGCGACCAGACGAACATGGGTTACAAAGGCACTTCGATTACGAATGGAAGAGCTCTTGGATACGTTGTGGCCACAGGAATGCATACGGAACTGGGTCATATCGCTAAAATGATTCAAACTGATGAAACCACAACGCCATTACAAAAAAGATTAGCGGCATTTGGAAAAAGATTATCAATAGTCATCCTAATCATCTGCACTGTCATTTTCTTTATCGGATGGTTGCGGGGCGAATCTGCAATGACGATGTTGATTACTTCAATTTCCCTTGCTGTTGCCGCAATTCCTGAGGCTTTACCAGCATTAGTTACCATCGCATTGGCTTTTGGAGCTAAGAAATTAGCCAAAAATAATGCGCTTATACGCAAATTGCCCGCTGTAGAAACGCTTGGTTCAGTTACCTATATCTGTTCTGATAAAACGGGAACTCTTACGCTGAATAAAATGACCGTGCAGGAGATTTTTGAAACTTCAGATACAAAACACAACAATGCTTTTGAAGAAAAAAACCGATTGCTTCATGCCATAGCTTTAAATAATGATGTCTCGAAAGGCGAAAACAGAAAATGGCTGGGCGATTCAACTGAAGTCGCATTGGTGCAATATGCTTTCGATAAAAATTTAAACCGTGCAGATTTAGAAATTGCATTTCCACGAATAGCAGAATTGCCTTTTAATTCCAAAAGAAAATGCATGACAACCCTGCATCAAATTCAAAATGCTGATGCTGAAATTCTCGTAATTACAAAAGGAGCGGTCGATGTCCTGTTTCATAAACTAAATGCCGAGCAACAATCACTTATTCCCGAATTGGAACGTAAAGTCAATGAAATGGCGGAAAAAGGGTATCGGGTTTTAGGATATGCCATGAAAACACTCTCTTCGTTACCGGAAAATTTGAATCCGGAAACAATTGAAACAGAACTAACGCTTATTGGTTTTGTAGGCATGATTGACCCGCCGCGAGAGGAAGCGAAACAAGCGGTTTCGGAATGCAAAGAGGCCGGTATTATTCCGGTGATGATTACCGGCGATCATAAACTCACCGCAAAAGCAATTGCCGAAAAACTGGGAATCATTTCTTCCGAGGAAGATCTGGTACTGACGGGTTCTGAATTATACGCATTAACACAAATTGAATTTGTGAAAATCGTGGAGAATGTTCGGGTATATGCCCGTGTCAATCCCGAACAGAAATTAAGAATCATTAATGCCTTACAATCTAAAAATAATTTTGTGGCTATGACTGGTGACGGTGTGAATGATGCGCCAGCACTTAAAAATGCTGATATTGGAATCGCCATGGGAATCAACGGCACAGAAGTTTCTAAAGAAGCGTCGCACCTGATTTTGCTAGATGATAATTTTGCAACAATTGTAGTTGCAGTCAAACATGGTAGAAAAATATTTGACAACATCCTGAAATTCATCAAGTACATCATGACCGGAAATTCAGGCGAAATCTGGGCGATATTTTTGGCGCCGTTTTTTGGTTTACCCATTCCGTTATTGGCCATTCATATCCTTTGGATTAATCTGGTGACCGATGGTTTGCCCGGATTAGCCTTGGCCTCCGAGCCATCAGAAATAAATATTATGAAACGCCCGCCCAGAAATCCAATTGAAAGTATTTTTTCAAATGGTATGGCAATTCACATTTTGTGGGTTGGATTTTTAATGGGAGTAGTCACCATTGGAATGCAGGCTTATGCGATACATGTGGCAAACTCCCATTGGCAAACGATGGCTTTCACAGTACTTTGCTTCAGTCAATTGGGACATGTAATGGTGATCCGTTCCGGACAGGATTCAATTTTTAAAATTGGTTTTTTCTCTAATAAACCCATGATTGGTGCTTTATTAATAACGGTTTCGCTACAACTTATGATTGTTTACACGCCTTTTTTTAATGATATTTTCAAAACACAACCACTTACTTTATATGAGTTGCTGATTACCTTAGCTGTATCAAGTGTAGTTTTTTGGGCGGTAGAAATAGAGAAGTGGATTAAAAACAGAAATAAATAAGACAAGCGGAAGTATAAAAAATAAATATAAGATTCACCATATATCCATAATTAATAATACCATCTTACTAAATCTCAGTTTGATTCTCCTTTCTTTTTATCAAAAATTACTTCTTCAAGTTCAATTTTACAATGAGAATTATTCGCGCGAATAAAAATAACGGTTGCAAAAATGCTGTTATTTTTTAAAATTGGTATTTTCTCGACAAAACCCTCAATATAATAGGCAAACAACACTTTTAATAGTGCTGATAATCAGATAAATAACTATATATTTGAGTAGCTATTTTCTGTTAAAAACTAATTCGTTTGCTTATGGATACATTTTCAAAAATAAGGGAATTATTCAAAGCTTTTTTACTCGAAATTGGCGAACTCTCTTACTTTGCTGGCCGTTTTTTTCAAGAAACTTTCAAACGTCCCATGGAGTTCAAAGAGTTTTTACGACAATGTTTTAATATGGGAAATCGTTCCTTGCTTCTGGTTGCGGTCACGGGATTTATAATTGGATTAGTGTTCACCTTACAATCACGCCCTACGCTGCAAGAATTTGGTGCCGTTTCCTGGATGCCATCAATGGTTAGTATTTCACTGATTCGAGAAATTGGTCCTATTATAACGGCTTTGATTTGTGCGGGACGAATTGGTTCTGGTATTGGTGCTGAATTAGGTTCGATGCGGGTTACGGAACAAATTGATGCCATGGAAGTTTCCGGCACTAATCCGTTCAAATATTTAGTGGTAACCCGAGTTTTGGCCACCACTTTTATGTTACCCGTTTTAGTTTTTTTTGGCGATGCTATTGCAATATTTGGTTCTTTTCTGGTCGAAAACATCAAAGGAAATGTCTCTTTTTTATTGTATTACAACAAAGTTTTTGATGCATTGGAATTTGGTGATTTGATCCCCGCAACCATCAAAACGTTCTTTTTTGGTTTTGCCATCGGATTAGTAGGTTGTTTCAAAGGTTATTATTGCAAAAAAGGGACAGCTGGTGTGGGATTAGCAGCTAATTCTGCGGTGGTTTTCACGTCGATGTTGCTATTTATTATTGATTTTATTGCTGTTTTTGTTACTGATATATTTTATGATTTATAACGATTATGAGTATCCCGACACCCAATCAAAACCGAATTATAGAAATCAAAGACTTGCGAAAAAGTTATGGTAACAATCATGTTTTGGATTGCTTTAATATGACGCTGAATGAAGGGGAAAATCTGGTAATTATGGGGAAATCCGGTTCCGGAAAATCAGTGATGATAAAATGTTTAATTGGACTGGAGCAGCCGGACAGTGGTTCTATCGTTGTGATGGGCAAAGACATTACCCAACTTAATCGGGAGGAACTGGACGATTTACGTACTGAAGTTGGTTTTCTTTTTCAGGGAAGTGCATTATACGATTCGATGACGGTTCGCGAAAATCTGGAATTTCCGTTGCGACGCCATACCAAGAAATTTGGAGTCATTAAAGATACTACACCGTTAGTGATGGAAGCTTTGGAAAACGTAGGATTGGCTCAAACCATCAATTTAATGCCTGAAGAACTATCGGGTGGAATGAAACGCCGCATTGCTTTGGCCAGAACATTGATTCTGCAACCCAAAATAATTCTGTATGACGAACCTACAACAGGATTAGATCCCATTACTGCAAAAGAAATTTTGCTCTTGATGATGACTATCCAACAAAAATACAACACCTCGGCAATCATTATCACACACGATGTAGATTGCGCAAGAGTGATTTCGAATCGAATGATTTTATTGGTTGACGGCATCAATTATATCGAAGGCACTTTTGAGGAATTATCCGTTTCAACTGATCCAAAAGTGCAAGCTTTCTTTAAATAAGAACAAAAAAATGGAAAAAACGACATCACAAAAATTGCGTCTTGGACTTTTTGTAATAATCGGGATATCGCTGTTTATACTCGCGGTGTATTTCATTGGCGATAAGCAACAAATGTTTGGAAAAACCAATCAATTATCTGCGGTTTTTAATAATGTGAGCGGCCTGCAACTGGGAAACAATGTACGCTATTCCGGAATAAATGTGGGAACGGTTAGCGGAATAGTAATGATTAATGACACGGCAATAAAAGTCGATATGCTGATTGATAAAACCATTTTTCCGCATATCAGGAAAAATGCCATTGCCACAATAGGCTCCGATGGTTTAGTGGGAAACATGATTATCAATATTATTCCCGGGAAGGACAAAGCAACCTCAATATCGCCTGGAGATGAGATTAGTACGTTAAACCGCATTCGCACTGATGATATGCTGAATACCCTTGGCAAAACCAATAAAAATGCGGCGCTACTGACATCAGATTTACTTAAAATCACTAATGAAATCAATCAGGGAACTGGAACCGTGGGCTTATTAATTAAGGATGCTAACTTGGCAAATGATTTGAAACAAACCGTTCACTATTTGAAAATTACAGGACGGGGAAGTTCAGAATCAATCACGAAAATAAACCGACTTATTTCTTCATTAGAAAATAAAGACAATGTGATTGGTGTTTTGAAAGATACCGCGGTCGCAAATAATCTTAAAAAAATAGTACTGAATTTAAAACAAACCAGTACTCAAATAGATAACGTTGTAAACAACCTAGATACCACAATTGTAAATATAAAAAACGGTAAAGGAGCAGTAAATTATCTTTCGAATGACCCTGAATTAGTTCGAAAAATAGATTCAACGATGACAAATGTTAACGAGGCGAGTTTGCGTTTGAATGAAAATCTAGAGGCCTTGAAACATAATTTTTTACTACGTGGTTACTTTAGAAAACAGGAAAAAGCAAAATTAAAAGAACAGAAAAAGGAAGAATAGCAAAAATAGATTACAGCGTTTATTTGAATTTAGAACTACGTAAAAGTCGATTACAACATGGTTATAATAGAAAAATTAGGAATAATTCTAAGTCCTACCGACCATCCATTTGAAAATAATGGCGTGTTCAATCCCGGGATTTATCAGGAAGGAAATATCATTCATGTTTTATACCGAGCGGTAGAACACGGCAATTATTCTACGATAGGATACGCCAAGTTAGATGGTCCAACAAAGGTAATTGAACGCCATGAAAAACCTTTAATAACCAGAGATTTTGACTATGAAAAACATGGTGTCGAAGATGCCAGAGTTGTAAAAATTGAGGATACCTATTATATTACTTATACCGCTTATGATGGAGTCAATGCGATGGGAGCGCTAGCCATTTCAAAGGATTTAATTCATTTTGAAAAACAAGGTGTGATAACTCCGCACGTTAATTATCAAGAATATGAAAATTTTGTAAATTGCTGTGACAACAATAAACTGAATCCGAAATACCATCAATATTACAATCTTTTTGCTCAAATAGGATTGGTTGCTGATGAATTAAGGTTGCTTCGGGATAAAGATGTGGTATTGTTTCCAAGGAAAATAAATGGAAAATTTATGCTTTTGCATCGGATTTGGCCTGGAATTCAGATCGCAGAATTTACCGATTTCAAGGATTTAACGGAGTCCTTTTGGAAAGAATATCTCATTAATTTGGTGGATCATATTGTACTGGATCCCAAAGATGTATATGAAGTCAATTATATTGGTGCTGGCGGTCCGCCTATTGAAACTGAATATGGCTGGTTGCTGATTTACCATGGAGTACAAGAAACGATAAAGGGGAAAATATATCATGCTAAAGCCGCATTATTACAATTAGATAATCCTAAAATTGAGATTGCCAGATTACCATTTCCGTTATTTTCACCTACGAAACAATGGGAAATTGAGGGAGAAGTAAGCAATATTGTCTTTCCATCGGGACATGCGTTATTTGGCAACGAGCTTTACCTATACTACGGTGTGGCCGATAAACATATTGCTGTTGCAAAAATAGATCTCAACGAATTGCTTCTCGAATTGAGAAAACAACCTTAAAAAATAACGCTATGAAAATTGAGAAAGGAATTAAAATGCTTCTTGTAAGCTCCTACCCACCCAGAGAATGCGGAATAGCAACTTTTACGAATGATATTGTCAATGCATTGGATGTTGTCTTTGGGGATACGCTTCCAGTGGAAGTATGCGCGTTGCAAAATAGGGAGCAAGATTTCCAATATCCTGAAGAAGTGAGCTATGTACTGCCGGTAGATTCTTTGGTTCATTATAGGTTGGTTGCCGAGAAAATAAATGAACGAAACGATATTGGATTGGTTTGTATTCAGCATGAATTTGGTCTTTTTAGAGGGGATTATGGAGACCATATTCTTTCCTTTATTCTGGCACTCAACAAACCCATTGTAACCGTTTTTCATACAGTACTGCCTAATCCGGACGAAAAAAGAAAAAAAGTGGTTTATGCGCTCACTGATTTATCGGACAAAGTGGTGATACTAACCAAAAAATCAAAGGAAATTTTGGCCAATCATTACAATTGTCCTCCTTCAAAATGCATAATTATTCCTCATGGCAATCATACTGTTCTTTGGGAACAAAAAAAAGTACTGAAAAACAAATATGGTTTTAGAGACAGGGTGGTATTATCAACCTTTGGATTAATCAGTGAAAATAAAGGAATTGAAAACGTATTATGCGCTTTACCAGAAATCGTGGCTCAACATCCTGAAGTAATTTATCTTGTTATAGGAAAAACTCATCCTGAAGTTATTAAAAGAGAAGGTGAAAAATACCGCAATTTACTTACTGCTACAGTAAAAAAACTCGGTCTGGAAAACAATGTGATTTTCGTCAATGAGTATCTTCAATTGGACCAACTATTGGAATTTTTAACGTTATCTGAAATTTATTTATTTTCTTCCAAAGATCCCAATCAAACCGTAAGTGGAACTTTTGCATATGCTATGAGCAGCGGCTGCGCAGTAATTTCTACACCTATACCGCATGCTGTCGAATCATTAGGAAACGGCAATGGAATCCTATTGAAAAGTTTTGATAATCCTGACGAATTTAAGGAAGCAATCCTTTATCTCATCGAAAATGAAGAGCAACGAATCGCAATGGGGAAAAATGCTTTTTCTATGGCTCGCGCCACAAACTGGGAAAATATTGCCATACAATACCGCCTTTTATTTGACCAATTAACCAATAGAGAAGATGATTTGCGATTCAATTTCCCTCCAATAAAGTTAGATCATATCAAAAAACTGACTACCGATTTTGGAATTCTTCAATTTTCCAAATTCAGTCAACCTGATCCTGAATCTGGCTATACATTAGACGATAATGCCCGAGCATTAATTAATATGGTTCTATACAATAAAGCTTTTCCCGATAAGGAAAACTTAAAATTAGCCAATACTTATTTGAATTTTATTGAAGGAATACAACAGCACGACGGTTGGTTTGATAATTATAAAGACTACAACAAGAAATTGACCAAACAAAACGAAGAGGTTAATCTGGAAGATGCAAATGGTAGAGCGCTGTGGAGTCTTGGAACGGTGATTTCTCACAGACAAAATTTACCGCTGGACATGATTTGCCAAGCAGTAAAATGCTGGGATAAAGCCATCAAAAAAATTGATAATTTTAAATCTCCAAGAGCCATAGCTTACGCATTAAAAGGACTTTATCATTATCATGAAATGTATGAAGACGGGGAAATAAAAAAACATATCGAGAATCTTGCTGATGAACTGTTGCGTCATTATAAAATCAATTCTGCCGAGAATTGGTGTTGGTATGAAGATTATATGACGTATGCTAATAATGTCCTTCCAGAAGCTATGATGTACAGCTATTTAGTCACCAAGAATCCGAAATACAAAAAAATTGCGGTAATTACGTTCGACTTTCTGCTTTCTCATTATTTTATGAAAGGACAGTTGAAAGTAATATCTAATCGAGGTTGGTTCAAGAAGCAAAATGAAAGAATTTTCTATGGCGAACAACCTATTGAAGTCGCTACAACCATTATTGCACTCGATCTATTTTATGAAGTAACGCAAAATAAAAAATATAAAGACCAATTAAAACTTGCTTTCATCTGGTTTTTAGGGAACAATCATTTAAAACAGATCATGTACAATCCGGAAAATGGTGCTTCCTATGATGGCTTGGAGGACAAACACATCAATATCAATCAAGGAGCTGAATCTACTTTGTGTTTTTTCAAAGCGCGATTAATCATGGAAAAATATACGGAAAAACCATCCAATCCAATAAAAATATCCAAAACGAAGTCCCTAATTACTTAAATTCCACTAAAAAATCTGCTTTTCAGCAGATTTTTTTATATCGTTTTCAATGCTTCGATAAGTACATTAATATCCTCTTTTGTATTGAAATGACTAAACGAAATTCGCAAACTTGGTTTTTTTAAATCTTCATTCGAAAGCATTTCGGCTAAAACATGCGAAGGTTTTATACTTCCGGATTGACAGGCACTTCCGCGGGAAACTGCAATTCCTTTCATGTCTAAGTGAAATAAAATCATCGCTGTTTTATCCGCTGAAAAAGGCAATAAAACATTCGAAACTGTATAAAATCCATCAACAGTTCCATTGATTTCAAAAGCTGGAAATTCAATTTCAAGTTGGGTAATGAGGTAGTTTCGCAACTCAGTAATATGTTCTCTATCCGTTTCTAAATTGCTGTATGAAAGTTCTAAAGCTTTTGCCATTCCGGCAATTTGGTGCAAAGCCTCAGTTCCTGCACGCAATCCTTTTTCCTGTTCTCCACCAAAAAATAGCGGTTGCAATCCCGAATTTTTTCGAATAAAAGCAAAACCAACTCCTTTAGGTCCGTGAAATTTATGCGCACTGGCCACAATGAAATCGACAGGAATTGTTTGCAAATTTATTGATGTTTTCCCGATGGATTGCACGGTATCCGAATGAAATAAAACGCTGTGCTCTTGACAAATACGACCTATTCGCTCCAAATCTAAAATGGTTCCTGTTTCATTATTCACGTGCATCAAGCTAACTAATGTTTTCTTTTCCTGCGACAGTAATTCCACTAAATCCGTTATATCAATTTCACCATTTGGTTTTATTGCCACATAATCGACTTGAATACCATACTCTTTTTCTAATGCTAAAGCGGTGTATAAAACGGCATGATGCTCTATTTTACTGGTAATAATTCGTTTTACTTTCAAATCCTTAACCGCAGAACGAAGAATCCAATTATTAGCTTCGGTACCGCAAGAGGTGAAAATAATTTCTTGAGCCGTAGCATTCAAATTTTTAGCAATTGATTTTCTGGAAAGCTCCAAAATATTTTTTGCAGAACGTCCTAAACTATGTGTTGACGATGGATTTCCGTACTCTTCCGTTAAAACTTTAGTCATTTCCTGAATCACCTCTGGACGAAGAGCCGTGGTTGAGGCGTTATCGAGATATACTTTTTTCATTTTTTAAAATATAAAATTATTAAAGCCCTTTGATTTCTGCTGGCATCGCTTTTGGTTTTTTGGAAAAGAGAATTCTTTCATTGAAAACAACTATTGAAACCATAATTAGAAAATAAGAAAACAATTGAAGGAAACTTACTTGCTCATTGTAATAAAATATGGCTAGTAAAAAATTAATAATCGGGTTAATATAAATCATAATTCCCACAGCGGAAGAGTTAATTCCTTTGAGCGCATAGAGATTTAAAAACAGTGGAATAATGGTAAAAAACACCACAATCATTAACATACAAGTGTAAAATAGAGGTTCCGTAGGGATAGCTCCGCTGTATTTTGGATAAAAAGGCAAAAGAACAAGCGCCGTAAAAATCAACTGAATGGTAAGACCCAGAAATTTATCCAAATCGTTATTTTTTCGTTGACTCACTAAATAGAGTGCGTAAGTAGCAGCGGTAATAAGGCTGTAAAAAATATCCTGAAAATGGTTGAATGATAACAAAATACAACTAAAAAAACTGATTGAAACAGCTACCCATTGCCATTTACTCAATGTTTCTTTCAACATAAAAAAGGCAAATACAGTAGTCACAATTGGGCAAATCAGATAGGCTAATGATGCCGCATTAACACTGACATGATTCATCACGTAGATGTAAACAAACCAGTTTGAGGAAAGAAATACGCCACCACCAAGTGTCAATAACACAACATTTTTTTGTTGTTTTGAAGAGATAGTTTTGAAATGATTCCAATTTTGTCGCATTACTCTTCTTCGAAAAATAACATTGATCAGTACCATCGTAATCACGCTAAAAAATACCCGATAAAACAAAATATCCAAAGAAGGATAATTATGCAGCGGTTTCAAAGCAAAACTAAAAAAACCCCATACAAAAAAAGCTAAAAAAGCAGCCGAATAATATTTGTTAAGCCTCATGACTAGTATTAAATTGGCGCAAAGATAACGAATTCCATTGGCTTTAAATGACAGTAATATTGACAACTCCTGACCGTTACTTAAATCTCGGACATTTCAATAGAAAACCCAAAATCCTGTTAAATAATCTATTTTTAAACGGTAATGTATTTGGAACAAATTAAAAATTCTATTTTTGTTAGAAATATTATAAAAAATGAAAAGAGTCCTTAGCTTGTTGGTTTTTTCCATGTTCTTAAATGGGTGTGATGATGGTGATTTAATTCAAGAAAACATCAATTTTGAAGATGTTAACACGCAAAAATGCACCACTAACAACATTATCTACAAACTGAAAGACAGTGAAGCGCTTATTTTTGAAGCAACCGGAGTTACGTTCCCAACCGAAACTACTTCTCAGGAATTAAACATCAGCAGTGCCAATCGCGTGATTTATCGCTTTTATAATGGTACCGTTAGTGCATCAACAATTTGCGAATCAATACCACCGGCAACTCCTATTGTTACAGGACAATGGACCGCTACAGGTGGGAAAATAGTAATAAATACAACTGCTGTAAAAACCGATGAAGCGGACAACAGTACAAAAATTACAGGTTACAATCACAATATCACTTTCAAAAACATCACTTTTGATAAAGGAACGGGTACTCAGGTATACGAAACATTCTCTTTTGGAGACTATTTGATTTCCGCAACTCCTTTACCTTTTGCATTCAATAAAACTCTTGAACAATGCAGTTCTTCAAAGCAATTATATGATTACAATAGTAGTGAAGCACTTATTCTTGATGTGGATTCCGCATTAATTGTTAATGAAGCAACACCTCTAAATGCACCAAGAACAGGACTGATAAGCGATACAAAAAACAAACTTACCTACCGATTATTCTCCGGTTTAGTAACCGGCGCTTATTTTTGTAACACCACTTTTCCAGCAACTCCAGTAGTCACTGAAGAATGGATCGCAGTAGCTGGAGTAGCAAATATCAGTGGTATCGTCGAAGTTACTACAACGGTTTTCGGAAACGGTTTTAAGCACACCGTTGTCCTCAAAAAAGTTAAAATGAAGAAAGGAAACAGTGATTTTATTTTGGGTGATAATTACATTTACGGTGAATTATTGACTACCAATTAAGAACCAAAAAGGCATGAAAATCGACCGCTAAAACGTTTCTATTTTTGTCCAAAAAGAGACCCAATTTTAACTGAATTTCAATTGAAAAATTCAGTTAAAATTGGGTCTCTTTTTTTATTTTAAAAACGTAAAATAAGAACTTACATAGCACTTTGCTTAATGAAAACTTCTGTTGCGCCTTGTCCATATTTTTGATAATTGCCTTCTTGAAAAGCGATGTTATCGTACCGACCTAATAAGAAATCCAACTCCGCTTTCAGCACTCCTTCGCCAACTCCGTGAATAAAAACAATTTTCGGAATCCTATTGCGAATGGCAAATTCTATGTGTCGTTTTGCCGTTTCTGTCTGCAATGTCAGAATATCATAATTTGACATTCCGTGTTTATTTGGCACCAGTTTTTCAATGTGTAAATCAAACTCCGGAGCCGGAATTTCGTGCTTTGATTTCTTTTCTTTTACAAAACTTCGTGCTTTTGGAATCTCTTTTTCCTTAGAAACCTCACTTATATTTATTCTTCTAATAGAATCTAGTAAGTTACTGGAATCGTTTACTTTAATCAACTCTTTGACAAAAAATGTCATCATGAATCCATCCTCAGTTTCTATGGTTACTTGCTGCTCTTTTACGGATAGCACTACTCCATTTATGGCTTCATCCAGTACTGAAACCTTATCTCCTTTGTTAAACATTTTCGTCTTCTTTATCTTGATTTTTACTCGGTGTTTTGGCACTCAATTGCATCATTCCAATCATAAATATTACAATTGCAACGACCATGATATACACATTTTTTTCCGCACTCACCTGCTCATACAAAGCAACAATGATAGCGACAATCATTATGGGAATTATAAATTTTTTCATCTTTTAAAATATCAGATTCCAAAAGTAATGAATTTAAAATTGCATCAATTATTATGACAAATGTTTCTTATTTTTTCGTAAAATTGTAGAAAGAAAAACCATTGGATTTAGAAAAATATATGCTGCCGTGTTTAAGTAAAACACTCTTCGGAATGGAGTGTTTAGGCTGTGGTTTTCAGAGGGGATTTTTATTGCTTTTGCAAGGTGATTTCGAAGGTGCTTTTAAGATGTATCCAGCCATTTTTACCACCCTGTTATTTCTGGGAATTCTGGGTTTAAATTGTATTGACAAAAACAGGAATTATAAAAAAATCATCATTGGCTTCGCAATCCTAAATGGTATTTTTATGATTTTGGGGTATTACTTTAAGCACTATTAACAGGTTCCTTTTTTAAACTTTTTAGAACAAAAAGATTATTTGATGCGTGTCAAAATATCATTCATCATTTCGATTTGCACTTTTTGAATTTGTATTAATTCTTCTTGCTGATGCATAATCAAATGATCCAGTTTTTCATGAAGCATTCTAATTTCAAGTTCTGATTTCAGATTAATCATGTAATCTTTTTTAGCTCTCTCGCGGTCTTTTTCTTCTTGACGATTTTGGCTCATCATAATTACCGGCGCTTGAAGTGCGGCAAGGCAAGACAAAATTAAATTCAACAAAATAAACGGATACGGATCAAATCCTTTATTCAAGAGAATATAGATATTAGCCAAAATCCACAACAGAATAAATACCCCGAAAAAAATGATGAATTTCCAGCTTCCGCCAAAAGCAGCTACTTTATCCGCCACTATTTGCCCAAAAGTTCGAATACCGGCTTCATCTTCTACAGTACTCACTAAGGATTTGTCCTCGTTTAGCGAACCAATAACTCTGGTTTCCAGATTGGTCAACTCCCCTATTTCAACTAATAAATAATTCGAAATGTATTTCTCCCGATACATGTTGAGTTCAGTAATAGACAAGAATTTATCGGCATCAAAATCAGGATAATCATTTTGGATAAGTGCCAATATTGGATTTCGAATGGTTTTAGCAGACACTTTATCTGCAATTGGGAATTCCTTTTTGGAAATATCACTTATAAAAGTTGCATTACTTTTCATGGATTGTTATTTAGTGGCTAATTTAAAAAAACACTTTCATCAAAACTACTAATCAGTTCTTGTAGATTGAAAATAAATTAAAAATACGAAACCTCACTTTTCATCATAAAAATTTAAAACAATAAATTTCTTAGTATTTACACATCATAAATTTAACAAAAGTGTCGCAATAACCAAGATAGCTTCACACATAAGAAAGAAATAATTCGAAATAGTTCAATATCTTTGCGATTCGTTTTAAAACTCTTGAAAATGTCACTGAACTTCGAAAATATTCCTATCCGTTATTGTTGTTGTAGTTTTTAAAATTTACTTGATATAAACAGTTTTCGCAAACAAATTCTTATTGTAATTAAATCCAAAATCATTTGATTACAATTCAAACACTAGACATCAATAGCATGAAATCACAAAAAATATTAGACTTAATAGGAAATACACCTTTAGTTGAATCTACTCATTTGATACAAAATAAAAACGTAAAACTTTTGCTGAAACTCGAAGGAAACAATCCCGGTGGTAGTGTAAAAGATCGTGCGGCTTACAATATGATTAAATCCGCGCTGGAAAGAGGAGAAATCAAAAAAGGAGATAAACTCATTGAGGCAACAAGTGGCAACACTGGAATTGCTCTGGCGATGATTGCCCAACTATTTAATATCGAAATCGAATTAATCCTTCCTGAAGATTCGACTATCGAACGCACGCAAACCATGCGTGCTTATGGTGCAACCGTAATTTTGACACCCGCTGCTACCGGAATAATTGGTTCCAGAGATTATGCCGATAAAAAAGTAGCTGAAGGCGGTTACATCATGCTGAATCAGTTTGCAAACGACGACAACTGGAAAGCACACTACAATACCACTGGACCAGAAATATGGAATGATACCGAAGGAACTGTAACCCATTTTGTCTCGGCAATGGGAACAACGGGTACAATTATAGGCACTTCCACCTACTTGAAAGAAATGAATCCTACTATCCAAATTGTGGGTGCGCAACCCAGCGACGGCTCCCAAATTCCAGGAATCAGAAAATGGCCTCAAGAATATTTACCTAAAATTTTTGATGCCAAGAAAGTAGATACAATCATCGAAGTTTCCGAAGAAGAAGCACGAGCGATGACCAAACGTTTAGCACTGGAAGAAGGCGTTTTTGCGGGGATGAGCAGTGGGGGCTCAGTAGCTGCGGCAATAAAAATAGCTGAAAATTTAGAATCAGGAGTGATTGTCGCTATCATTTGCGACCGAGGCGATCGGTATTTGTCTTCGGATTTGTTTGATTAAATTACCATGCCTTTATAAAAATAGCCTTCCTTTTCTATATCTTTCCGATAAGAATGACGGGGTGTTTCATTTTATTTCGGCATCCCATTTTTTCTGTTTTCAAAATTTAAAATTAGGTTACAAATGAAAAACATCAAATTAATTTACAGTATACTATTTTTATCAATTGTTATGGGAGGAAAAGTACAGGCGCAAGATTGGCCGAATTTAAATAAATACCAAAATGAAAATGCGAATCTAAAACCGATAGCGCCCGGAGATAAAAGAATAGTTTTTATGGGCGATTCCATAACCGAATTTTGGAGTGTAACAGATTCTGAATATTTTGCTGGAAAACCATACGTTAATCGGGGTATTAGCGGCCAAACCACACCTCAGATGCTGATCCGTTTTAGAGCTGATGTTATAGCCTTAAAACCCGCTGCTGTGATTATTTTGGCTGGAATAAACGACATTGCCGGTAATTCCGGTCCCGCAACATTAGATATGATTGCAAACAATATCTTTTCGATGGCTCAATTGGCAAAAGCAAACAACATTAAAGTGATTTTGTGTTCTGTATTACCAGCGTATGATTTCTCTTGGAAACCCAATCAAAATCCAGCTGAAAAAGTGGTTGCTTTAAATAAAATGATAAAAAATTACGCTGACGCCAATGGCATTCTTTATCTTGATTACTTTTCGACTATGAAAGATGAACGCAACGGACTGAAAACTGCTTATTCCGGAGATGGTGTTCATCCCAACAAACTAGGCTATCAGGTAATGGCTCCGCTAGCTGAAAAAGCAATCACGGAAGTTTTAGCAAAGAAATAATCTACTATACAGAAACAAAAAGGCTCGATTTAAACTAAATCGAGCCTTTTTGTTTTATAAATTCTTGTTTATGCTAAAATTGCTGTACTTGAAATTGCTGCATTCAACACTTTAGAAACCGGACAATTTTTCTCTGCTTTGGTAACCAATTGCTGAAAAGCATCCTCTGTTATTTCTTTTACTTTTGCTTGAACCGTTAATTGTGACGTTATAATTGTCCCATCCACCAAATCGATATCGCATTTCGTTTCGATACTTTCAATTTCAAAACCTGCTTCGGTGATATAAGCCGAAAGTTGCATCGTAAAACAGCCTGCGTGAGCTGCTGCGATCAATTCTTCCGGATTTGTTCCTACTCCTTCTTCAAAACGGGATTTGAACGAATATTGCGTATCTTTTAATGTGGTCGATTGTGTAGTAAGTTTTCCGGCACCTTCTTTCAGTGAGCCATTCCAGACTGCGGTTGCATTTCTTTTCATAATTTTCAGTTTTCTGTTTTCTCAAATTTAGCTCTTTTATCAAAAAACACTTTCAAACAATTGATAATTTAAATAAAATTTAAAGTTCTTTTCAATACTGAAATAATCATAATCTCTTTCACTTGCTACATTATTGCGTGTTCGAAAAAATCCTGATTCCATGAATTCTAAGCTACGTTTAAAATTAATATTAATGATACCTTTCTTATTTAATTCGTTGTGCTTATTAAAAAAGAAAGTGCTTTACGGGCGTAGTGTTATTGCTTGCGTAGCCAGGATTTGCAGTGAAAATCGGGAATAGGCCCAAATAAAAAACAGCTAAATGTGAAAATATTTCGCAATTTGAATTTATAAAACCATTCAAACACTTATTTTTGCGCTATGGCTAAGAAAAATACAGACAAAGTTGTCTTTCATCAAATAAAAGTCCTTGATGCTGGTGCAAAAGGCGTTTCGGTAGCAAAGGCTCCCGATGGAAAAGTAGTTTTTATCCCGAATGTGGTTCCGGGTGATGTGGTTGATGTGCAGACTTTCAAGAAGCGCAAAGCGTATTACGAAGGAAAAGCAGTTCATTTTCATGAATATTCTGAGCATCGTGTAGAACCTATTTGCGAGCATTTTGGTGTTTGCGGAGGTTGTAAATGGCAGAATATGAAATACAGCCAGCAGTTGTATTACAAGCAAAATGAGGTGAAAAATCATTTGCAACGCATAGGAAAAATAGAACTTCCGGAATTTGAACCAATTTTAGGTTCCGAAAAACAGTTTTTTTACAGAAACAAAATGGAATTTTCGTTTTCGAACAGCCGTTGGTTGACCGAAAAAGAAATTGACAGCACTGAAGATTTAGGAAATAGAAACGCACTTGGTTTTCACATTCCGAAAATGTGGGACAAAATCCTGGACATCAATAAATGTCATTTGCAGGAAGATCCATCGAATGCTATCAGAAACGAAGTGAGAGATTTTGCTAATGCAAATGGACTGACGTTCATTAATCCAAGAGCGCATGAAGGTTTATTGAGAACTTTGATGTTGCGTACAGCTTCGACTGGTGAAATCATGGTTTTGATTCAGTTTTTCGAAAATGACAAAGCCAACAGAGAATTGATTCTAAATCATCTTTACGAGAAATTTCCGCAAATTACTTCGCTACAATACGTAGTAAACAATAAAGCGAACGATACTTTATACGATACTGATATTAAATTATACAAAGGTCGTGATTACATTTTGGAAGAAATGGAAGGTTTGAAATTTAGCATTAATGCGAAATCTTTTTACCAAACCAACTCGGATCAAGCGTATGAATTGTATAAAATAACGCGTGATTTTGCTGGACTGACAGGAAATGAAATCGTTTATGATTTATATACCGGAACGGGAACAATTGCTCAGTTTGTTTCGAAAAAAGCAAAAAAAGTAATTGGTGTGGAAAGTGTTCCTGATGCGATTAAAGACGCCAAAGCTAATGCGGTGCGCAATGAAATCACGAATTGTGAGTTCTTTGTAGGAGACATGAAAGTGGTGTTTAATGATGATTTTATCGCTCAACACGGTCATCCTGATGTAATTATCACTGATCCGCCAAGAGACGGAATGCATAAAGATGTAATTGAACAGATTATGAAAATTGCTCCTGAAAAAGTGGTTTATGTAAGTTGTAATTCGGCTACGCAGGCGCGTGATTTGGCTTTAATGGATGAAAAATACAAAGTAACTCGTGTACGTCCCGTGGATATGTTTCCGCAAACGCATCACGTGGAAAATGTTGTACTTTTGGAAAGAAGATAAGCCCCCTAGGGGAACAATAAAGTGTATATGAAAAAAATAATTTTATTGGTATTTGCATTAGCGCTATCCTTCTCCGGTTGTGAGAAAGATGACATTTGCGATGCAAATACTCCCACAACACCACGATTGGTGATTGGTTTTTATGATTTTTTGAATCCTTCCGTTTTAAAAAACGTATCTAATCTGAAAGTTGTTGGCGAAGGAATGACCGACGGAATCCTTTTTAACGGCAGTCAAACGACTAGCGGTAATACTATTTCTATTCCGTTAAAAACTGTTGGAACAAGTACGACCTATCGTTTCACATTAAATTCAGGAAATCCTAATCCTGCGTTGATTGACGAAGACATCATAAAATTTGATTACACCACACAGGAACTTTTTGTTTCCAGAGCGTGTGGCTATAAATCAATTTTTACATTAGATCCCACAAATCCATATACACATACTGATGCGACAGCTGCAAATCAAAAATGGATAAAATTTATATCGGTTGAAAAAAGTAATATCGAAAACGAAAATGAAACACACATTAAGATCTTTTTTTAGTATTTGTCTCGTATTGTCGTTGACTTTAGTACAAGCTCAGGAGACTACTCCTGTCAAAAGTGATCCGAAAACTGCCAAAACAGAACAGATTATTCCTGAAGCGCCATTGCCATTAGTCAAAATTAGTCCTGAAATTATAAAGAACGATTCGATTCCTGTAAAGACCGATCGTTATGGTGTACGTGTGGGTGTTGATTTATATAAACTGACGCGCGCTCTTTATGACAAAGATTACAAGGGAATTGAGTTGGTGGGAGATTATCGATTGACTAAAAAATATTTTTTGGCTGCCGAACTTGGAAACGAAAACAAAACTACGGATGATGATCGTGTCAATTTCACCACCAAAGGTTCCTATATAAAAGCGGGGTTTGATTATAATGCTTACGAGAATTGGCTGGATATGGAAAACATTATTTCTATAGGAATGCGTTACGGTTTCAGTACTTTTAATCAGCAGTTAAATAGTTACAGAATTTATAATGCGAATCCGTATTTTGGAGAAGTTCCTGTAATTCCTTCCGGTAAAAAGTTTGATGGCTTATCCGCGAGCTGGATTGAAGTTGTGGCCGGAGTAAAAGCTAAAGTTTTTGACAATGTATTTATGGGTTTCAGCCTTCGATTGAACCGATTGGTAACCAATAAAGAACCGGAGAATTTCTCTAACTTATATATTCCCGGATTCAACAGAACTTACGATGGTAGTTTTGGAGTCGGATTCAATTATACAGTAACTTATTTTGTTCCTATTTATAAGAAGAAAATTGCACCAAAAAAAGTTGATAAAAAATAACCGCCAATTCGCTAATTTTTATTTTTGGTAAAAATTAGCAAATTAGCGGTTCATATTTAAAACTAATATCTCAGGATTTCTAAACTATCCTATTTCCTTTATTCCTTTCATGAAAATCCATTTCATGAATAATTTCTCTCCATCTTTGGTTTTTATTGCATGAAATTTTGGCGACAAAAGCGTTCCAATAACAAACGCGGTTAAGGGAATCCAAAATCCGGTTAATTTCGTGTAATGTTCTACTAAATATCTGGCAGAAATAAATAATATCGCAAAACATCCCAGTTGGTATAGGAATGCTCGTATTTGTAATTTGGTCATTTTTTTAAGTCTTAAAGTTTTAAAATCAAAAGTTGAACGTAAAAAATTGAATATTGTTTATTCAGCGCTATCAGTTGTTACCTGAAACTTCGTTCTTTTGCTACCTTCGTACATTTCGTATTTTACCAAACGGGCTTCTAAACCAGCATTAAAAAGTTTGATTTTTCTCGAAGGTTTTAATCCAACATATTTCAGTGCTTCCAAGTTCGCTGTAATCATCCAGGCATTTGTTCCAGGATAATTTTTCTTCAATGTATCTCCAATATTTTTGTAGAATTCTTCCATGTGAATGTCCAAACGCTCATCATACGGTGGATTGAAAACAATATGCAGTTTCCCTTCTGAAGTTTTTTCAGTATCAAAAAAGTTCTGCTCTTCAATCGAAATATACTCGTCAAGATTGGCATTTTTGATATTGTCTTTGGCTTTTTGAACCGCACTTGGTGCTTTATCATAGCCTTTTATCGTGTAATGAAACTCCCGAACACGTTTCAATAAACTGTCCGAGATATTATCAAACAAATCATTGTCCCAATCGTTCCATTTTTCAAAAGCAAATTCTTTACGATTGATGTTTGCCGGAATGTTACAGGCAATCATGGCTGCTTCGGCTAAAAATGTTCCCGAACCACACATTGGATCCAAGAAATCCGTTTGACCATCCCAACCAGAAAGCAATAAAATTCCTGCTGCCAAAACCTCATTTATAGGAGCAATATTGGTCGCAGTCCTGTATCCACGTTGATTCAATGCATTTCCTGAAGTATCCAGTGCCACTGAAACTTGGTCTTTATCGATATGAATGTTGATTCTTAAATCAGGATGAATTTTATCAATGCTTGGACGTTGACCAGTTCTTTCTCTGAACTGATCCACAATCGCATCTTTACATTTTTGAGAAACGAATTCCGAGTGATTAAAATATTCCGAATGTACTGTGGTATCAATCACAAATGTCTGATTGGCATTTAATAATTTAGACCAGTTCATGCTCGAAATTCCTTTGTATAAAGCCTGTTCGTTATTGGCCTTGAAAAAATAAATAGGTTTCAGGATTTTTAAAGCGGTACGCAAAGACAAATTCGCTTTGTACATAAAGCCTTTATCTCCTTTAAAACTTACCATTCTTACCCCTTGCTCCACATCTTGCGCGCCAAGGTTTTGCAACTCTTTTGCTAATATTTCTTCAAAACCAAAAAAGGTTTTGGCAACCATTTTAAAATTATTTTCCATTTGCCCCTTTTGCCCACTAAAGCGGGAATTGTTATCGTTATATTCGGCAAAAATACACTAAATTTGCATCAATCGAATTAATTGAAAAATAATAAATGTCCGAATCTAGCAAATCCTCTACCGATAATCAACCACAAACACCTGAAAACTGGTACAGTTCGTGGTTTGACACTCCTTATTACCACATCCTTTACAAGGACCGAAACTATAGAGAAGCCCAGGTTTTCATGGACAATCTTACCCATTATCTGAACCTTCCTGAAAAGGCAACAGTATTGGATTTAGCCTGCGGAAAAGGACGCCATTCTATTTATTTGAACCAATTGGGTTTTGATGTTCTTGGTGCTGATTTATCGGAGAACAGTATTGCCGAAGCCAATAAAAATACGAATGAAACCCTTCATTTTAAAGTACACGATATGCGTGAACATTTTGAAGAGAAATACGATGCCATTTTCAATTTATTTACCAGCTTTGGTTATTTCGAAAATGACGAAGACAATCTGACCACGCTAAAAGCCATCAAAGAAAGTCTTTCGGAATATGGTTTTGCCGTGATTGACTTCATGAATGTTGCCCAAGTCCTTGAAACGCTAGTTCCTGAAGAAACAAAAATAGTTGATGGAATCGATTTTCATATCAAACGTTATTTAAAAGACGGTCATATTTACAAAGAAATTGACTTTGAAGACAAAGGTCAAAAATTTCATTTTACCGAAAAAGTAAAAGCGTTAACCCTAAAAGATTTTGAGGAATTAATGGAAGAAGCCGGAATTTATTTGTTGGATATTTTTGGTGATTACAAATTAAAAAAATTCCACAAAACAGAAAGCGAACGCCTAATCATGATTTTTAAATAAATGAATTACCTTTTACCATTACTTTCGGTACTTGTAGGATATATCGTTGCAATAATCATACGACCAAAGAACAAAACCAACCTAAAATTGTTATTGGCATTCAGTGGTTCTTTTTTACTTTCCTTGACGGTAATGCATTTATTACCTGAAATTTACGAAAGTGCAAACCCAAACATTGGACTCTTTATCATGCTGGGAATATTGTTCCAAATCATATTGGAATTTTTCTCTAAAGGTGCTGAACACGGTCACGTTCACGGACACGAAATAATGACACAAATTCCGTGGTTACTATTCGTAAGTCTTTGTATACATGCGTTTCTAGAAGGATTCCCTGTAAGCCATCATCATGATTTAGCCATTGGAATTGCCATTCATCATTTACCTATTGCCATAATTCTGACTACCTTTTTTATCAATGCAAGTCTGAACAAAAAAGCCATTTTTTTCTTCATGATCACTTTTTCAGTAATGACGCCACTAGGGACCATATTATCTGATTATTTGCCAATATTAAATGTATATTATACTGAAATCACAGCCATCGTAATAGGAATATTATTTCATATTTCATCCACCATTATTTTCGAAAGCAGCGAAGGACACAAGTTCAATATTGCCAAGGTTTCAATGATTGTGATAGGAATTGCATTGGCATATTTTATATAAATTAATAATTTGGGCGTGACCGCAAGGGTCGGGCTATTCGCTTCAATCTTTTTATTTTTAAAGAAAAAATAAAAAGGATTTCCGCTGATATCCCTTACGCAAAAAACAGATATATGGAATTCACAAAAACCACCGAACAATCCTCAAAATACGAACGTTTAGAAACAATGTCGGTTCAAGAATTGTTATCTAATATCAATCAGGAAGACAAAACCGTACCGCTTGCCGTAGAAAAAGCGTTACCCCAAATAGAAACTTTAGTGACTGAAATCGTTGCAAAAATGAAACTTGGCGGACGATTATTCTACATTGGCGCAGGAACATCGGGACGTATTGGAATACTAGATGCTTCTGAATGTCCACCAACATTTGGCGTTCCTTTCGATTTAGTAATTGGCATTATTGCTGGTGGCGATACCGCAATACGCAAAGCCGTAGAAAATGCCGAAGATAACGCTACTCAAGCCTGGATTGACTTGAAAGCTTTTGATATAAATAAAAATGATATCGTGGTTGGTATTGCAGCTTCAGGAACAACACCTTACGTTATTGGAGGATTACAAGCTTGTAACGAAAATAATATTACCACAGGAAGTATTTCTTGCAATGTGGGAAGTCCGCTTTCGCAAACCGCAAAATTTCCTGTAGAAGTAATTGTAGGACCTGAATTTGTAACGGGAAGTTCCCGCATGAAAGCCGGAACAGCTCAGAAATTGGTGCTCAACATGATTTCGACAGCCACAATGATTCAACTGGGAAAAGTGAAAGGCAACAAAATGGTCGATATGCAACTCAGCAACAGCAAACTCGTGGATCGCGGTGTGAAAATGATTATGGAAGAAATTCCCGTCTCCTATGAACAAGCCGCTGATTTATTAAAAAAGCACGGTAGCGTAAGGAAAGTTGTTGATAATTTTACAACTCAATAAACAGATTACAGGTAAATATTTTGACAACTTTCAAAAACTTCGAACCTTAAACTTTAAACAAAACAATGGCAACCAACAAAGAACTATTATCTAAAGGAATCAAATATTTATCCGGAGCTTTACCATTGATTTTCATTGGGCCTACTTTAATATATAATGCCTTTATGAACAAACAAAATGTGTGGCATTATTTAGTTTTAGCAATTGGAATTGTTGCTTGTATTGCTGCCATGTATTTGATGTTCTTGGGGTTAAAAACAATTATGAAAAGCTTATTTAACGACTAATGGAAAACCTAATTCATGTACAAAAAACATTTGAAAAAATTGTTTACGTCGATAAAAAAGTAAACAACCGAGAATTTGAGGATTGCATTTTTAAAAACTGTGATTTATCAAATAGTGATTTCTCGTATAGCACATTTATGGATTGCGAGTTCATTGATTGCAATTTGGCTATGACTAAATTATCCGGGACAAGTTTAAAAGGGATTCAATTTAAAAACTGCAAATTACTGGGAATTCAATTTGAGGAATGTGATGATTTCTTGTTTAATGTGAGTTTTCAGGAATGTGTTTTGGATTATTCCTCGTTTGCCAATAAAAAAATGCCAAAGACAAAATTCAATTCCTGTTCATTAAGAGAAGTAAGCTTTGTTGGAACTAATCTTACAAATGCTGTTTTCGATAATAGTAATTTAGATGGTGCTATTTTCAATAATACGCAATTAGCTGGAGCCGATTTTTCAAAAGCTACTGATTTCAAAATTGATCCTGAATTCAATCCGATGAAAAAAGCAAAATTTTCAACACAAGGAATTATTGGACTTTTGGACAAATATGATATTAAAATTGTGTAATTAGATTTCTAACTACAACCCTTCGATTGAATCAGTAAAATTGATTTACTTTATAAAATTAAAAATAAACCTCTTACTAATGAAAAAAATAATATTCCTCCTCCCACTACTGCTTCTAATGTCGTGTTATGATGCGGATCGTAATTGCAAAGATTTTAAAACTGGAAAATTCAAGTTTGAATATGAAGTTGACGGTGTGAAAAAAACCACGCTTTTTGAACGCAATGACACTATCGAGATTGAAACTTTCGAAGGTAAAACAGATACCGCTGCAATTCGATGGGTAAATGATTGTGAATATGTATTACAAAAAATTCATCCTAAAAATATGGCAGAGAAAAAAGCTATTGGTATGAAAATTTTGACAACCTCAAAAAATTCGTATACCTTTGAATTTGGAATGGTTGGATCAGATGCCAAACAAAAAGGAACCGTTACCAAAATTGCCGATTAAGAATTATAATTTATAACTGAACAAAATGGAAGTATTTTTAAATCCCGACGCCTGGATTGCCCTTTTAACATTGACATTTCTGGAGATTGTATTGGGAATCGATAATATCATATTCATATCGATTGCTACCGGGAAATTGCCCGTAGAACAACGTAAAAGAGCTACTAAAATAGGAATGTTCCTAGCCATGTTCATGAGAATTGCACTTTTGTTTGGTATCAACTTATTGATTCAAATGAAAGAACCTTGGTTTCATATTGATTTTAGTTGGTTTTCAGCTGGAATTACCGGTCAGAGTCTTATATTACTAGGTGGTGGCTTATTCTTAATTTATAAAAGTACAAATGAAATCAGGGAGAAAGTTGATGAAAAAGGACATGAAGAAAAAGAAATAGGAAAAGCAGCAACGAAATCATTCCAGAACGTACTGTTACAAATTATCATGATTGATTTAGTTTTCTCTTTTGATAGTATTCTTACCGCGGTGGGTATGACAAACGGAGTGGAAGGTGCTTTATACATTATGATAACTGCCGTAGTTATTTCTGTATTAGTTATGATGCAATTTGCTGTTCCTGTTGGAAATTTCGTAAACAAACACCCTTCTATTCAGATACTTGGATTATCATTTTTAATACTAATTGGAATGATGTTACTTACTGAAAGCGCTCATTTATCAAATGCTTTGATCTTTGGTAGCCATGTTACACCAGTGCCAAAAGGATATTTATACTTCGCAATTTCATTTTCATTACTTGTTGAAGTACTAAATATGAAAATGAATAAAAACAAAAAATAAATTGCGATAAAAAAAGCTTTCAAACGGAAGCTTTTTTTTTAGTCTAAACTTAATGTTATTTGTCCATCATCATCTAATTGTACTTCATCACTATCACCATCAATTTCTTGATTTTCTGCAACTTCCGGAATCACCTCAGCAGGTGGCTCATAAGGCAAGGGTTCCATCAAATTAACTTGCTTCAACTTATCAGCAGTTAACTGATTTCCTTGCGCTTTAAATCCTTTCAAGGCAATAAAAGATTCAATGTCCACCGTCATATTTTCTTTTTGAACACCTTTTACTTTTGAAAAAACTAATTCGGCTACAGGACGATAATCAGTAGACACTATTTCGAGATGTGAATTAGTATGTTCCGTGATGAAACTTTCTTCTTTGTTTTCCGTTTCTACTAAAAAACGTTTGATATAATAACGCTCTTTTTCTCCATCATAATAAATGGCTGATATTGGTTTCTTTGGAATCCATTTTTCTAAAACTACCATATCTTCATCAAAATGCGTAGACAATTCCGGCGTAATTACCTTCGCTTTCCCCGATTGTGAGATGATTAAAATCTTATCACTTGGTCTGAATTCGCCTAACAATTCTCCTCTTCCATCTACATTCAATCGTTGAACAGTATCATCAAACCAAACTTTTCTTGGTAATAAAGTAGAAATTCCCTTCTCCTTCAATTCTATTTTTTTGATTGGATATTTGGTAACTAAATTCCCTTTAGAAGCACGTCCCTTTATCGATAAACTGGCAAAATCAATATCGAATTTTAATTTTTTGACACTTCCTATCTGGCGTAATAATATTGTAATTACTTCTGCTTCACCATTTGGATTGCAAGAAAAATACAATACTTGAGAACCAGCAGTTTCATTGGTTAAATCGTAGGCTTTGTCTCGGGTAACTCCAGAAACATTGAAACGTTTTATGTATGAAGGCCCCGATTTTCCATCACGGTATATCATGTTATAAATCGTTCTTTTATCGCTTTTGTCAAAAATAGCAATATGAATTATGTCTTTACCCACGAAAGTTTTGGCATCTACTTTGGTAATCATCATTTTTCCGTCACGCAGAAAAACAATTACATCATCAATATCCGAACAATCCGTCACGTATTCATCTTTTTTCAAGCTCGTCCCTACAAATCCTTCTTCCTTATTGACGTATAATTTAGTATTTCTTAAAACTACTTTCGTCGCTTCGATATCATCAAAAATTCGAAGTTCTGTCTGACGTTCACGGCCTTTTCCGTACTTCTCTTTCAACTTCGAAAAATAGGCAATTGCAAAATCAATCAGATGTTCTAAATTGTGTTTTACTTGCTCGATATCACCTTCCAATGATTCAATTTTATCCTGTGCTTTATTACTGTCAAATTTGGAAATACGCATGATTCGGATATCTAACAAACGTAGAATATCTTCTTCGGTAACCGCACGTTTTAAGTGTTTTGTATGTGGTTTCAAACCATCATCAACAGCTTTAATTACCGATTCACGAGTCGTCATTTCTTCAATGTCACGATAGATTTTATTTTCGATAAAAATACGCTCTAAAGAAAGAAAATGCCATTGTTCCTCCAATTCACTCAATTGAATTTCAAGTTCACTTTTCAGCAATTCAACCGTTCTGTTCGTTGATATCTTCAACATTTCAGAAACACCAATAAAAAGTGGTTTGTTATCCTCTATCACACAACCTAACGGCGCCACCGAAGTTTCACAAGCCGTGAAAGCAAATAATGCATCAATGGTTTTATCAGGAGAAACACCCGGAAAAAGGTGAATTAATATCTCTACCTCCGCCGCGGTATTGTCTTCAATTTTCTTGATTTTGATTTTACCTTTTTCATTCGCTTTCAAAATACTGTCAATCAAAGTCGTCGTATTGGTCGAAAACGGAATTTGAGTAATCACCAACGTATTTTTGTCCAACTGACCAATTTTGGCACGAACCCGAACACGTCCGCCACGCAATCCGTCATTATAATTTGACACATCAGCAATACCTTGCGTCATGAAATCCGGATACAGTGTAAAAGGCTTCCCTTTTAATATTTTTATCGAAGAATCGATTAATTCATTGAAATTATGAGGTAAAACTTTCGTGGAAAGACCTACGGCAATACCTTCGGCTCCTTGTGCCAAAAGCAACGGAAACTTCACTGGAAGATTGTTCGGTTCTGCTCTTCTTCCGTCATAAGAAACACCCCAATCGGTAATTTTTGGACTGTAAATAACTTCCAAAGCAAATTTAGACAAACGCGCTTCAATGTAACGAGAAGCCGCAGCACCATCACCTGTTAGGATATTTCCCCAGTTTCCCTGACAGTCAATCAATAATTCTTTTTGTCCAATTTGCACCATCGCATCACCAATACTCTGATCTCCGTGAGGATGATACTGCATGGTGTGCCCAACTACGTTCGCAACTTTATTGTAACGACCGTCATCTAATTCTTTCAAAGAGTGCATGATACGACGTTGCACAGGTTTAAAACCGTCTTCAATCGCCGGAACGGCACGCTCCAAAATTACATACGAAGCATAATCCAGAAACCAGTCTTTATACATTCCCGTAACTTTGGTAATGGTATCGTTTCCGTCTTCTTGATTATCGTAAAAATGCTGTCCTTCAGACTGTTTACCTTCGTTTTGATCTTCTGGAATTATGTTTTCTTCTTCTTCGTCCATTTATTTTCTATGAATTGTATATGGATTCCTCCTATCAACTTTAATCTGTTTTTTTAAACTTTCTCAATTACATCTAATTCCACCTTCAAATTCTTGATGATAAATTCCTGTCTGTCCGGAGTATTTTTTCCCATATAAAAAGAAAGCAATTGCTCAATCGAAGTATTTTTGTCCATCATAATAGGATCAAGACGAATGGTTTCTCCAATAAAATTCTTGAACTCATCCGGAGAAATTTCTCCCAATCCCTTAAATCGGGTGATTTCCGGTTTCGGCTTTAATTTTTCGATTGCCGCTTTTCGTTCCTCGTCAGAATAGCAATAGATTGTTTCTTTCTTGTTTCGAACTCTGAAAAGAGGTGTTTGCAAAATATACAAATGTCCTTCTTTTATCAATTCAGGGAAAAATTGCAGAAAGAACGTAATCAATAGCAATCGAATGTGCATTCCATCGACATCGGCATCAGTTGCAATTACAATGTTGTTATACCGTAATTTTTCCAATCCGTCTTCGATATCCAAAGCCGCTTGCAATAAATTGAATTCTTCATTTTCATAAACAATTTTCTTGCTCATTCCATACGAATTCAAAGGCTTACCACGCAAACTAAAAACGGCTTGCGTATTTACATCACGTGATTTGGTAATCGACCCCGAAGCCGAATCTCCCTCCGTAATAAAAAGCGTGCTTTCCAAATTTTTAGGATTTTTAGTATCCGGAAGATGAGCACGACAATCTCTTAGTTTCTTATTGTGTAGGTTAGCTTTTTTGGCACGATCAGTGGCTAGTTTTCTAATACCAGATAATTCTTTACGCTCTCTTTCGGCTTGAAGAATTTTGCGTAATAATGCATCTGAAGTTGCAGGGTTTTTGTGCAAATAATTATCTAACTTCGTTTTCACGAAATCATTTACAAAAGTACGCACAGATGGCATTCCTGGCTCTGAACCCATATCAGTTGAGCCTAATTTAGTTTTGGTTTGCGATTCAAAAACCGGTTCCATCACCTTAATACTTACCGCTGTAACAATCGATTTTCGAACATCTGAAGCTTCGAAACTTTTATTATAAAACTCCCGAATGGTTTTTACAATTGCTTCACGATACGCCGCTAAGTGCGTTCCTCCTTGTGTGGTATTTTGTCCATTTACGAAGGAATGATATTCCTCGCTGTACTGCGTTTTACTGTGTGTTAAAGCAATCTCGATATCGTCGCCTTTCAAGTGAATGATTGGATATTCTAAATCTTCGGCGTGAATGGTTTCTTCTAATAAATCTTTAAGACCATTCTCTGAAAAATATTTTTCTCCGTTAAAAATGATTGTCAAACCATTGTTTAAATAACAATAATTTTTAAGCATTTTGATGATATACTCGTAGCGGAATTTATAATTTTTGAAAATGGCCTCATCCGGAATAAAAGTTACTTTAGTTCCTTTGCGTTTGGTTGTATCAATAATATCCTCTTCAAGAACTAAGTTTCCAGCGGAGAATTCTGCTGCTTTTTGTTTCTCGTCCCGAACAGATTCTACACGAAAATAATTAGACAAAGCATTTACGGCTTTTGTCCCCACTCCATTCAAACCAACGGATTTTTTAAATGCCAAAGAATCATATTTCCCACCGGTATTCATTTTAGAAACGACATCAATGACTTTTCCTAATGGAATTCCACGACCATAATCTCGAACAGTAACGGTCTTATCCTTAATAGTTACCTCGATTGTTTTACCAGCACCCATGACAAATTCATCGATACAGTTATCGAGCACCTCTTTTAGAAGAATATAAATACCATCATCCGGAGAAGAGCCATCACCCAATTTCCCGATGTACATTCCGGGACGCATGCGAATGTGTTCTTTCCAGTCGAGTGACCGAATATTATCTTCGGTATATTGATTTTGATCGGACATTGTGAATTTTCTGGATTTTAACTTGGTTCTGTTCGGTCTTAGCTTTAGCTTAGACCTTGAGTTTGCTAATATAGCATATCTCAATATATTTTAAAAGAGCTATGCTTCAAAATTACAAAAAATGATTTTGTCTTTATAGAATCAACTGCTTTTAGGATTCAATTCCTAAAACTTGCTGTGCTAAGGCAATCATTTTTGGGGTTCCTGTGTGTTTATTTTTTTCATCCGATAATTTCACAACAGCTTCCCAATGACTATTTTCGGGTTTGGCATCAGTGAGTTTAATTACCATATTCATTGCAGGCAAACCAACGTCATTACTGAAGTTTGTTCCAATGCCAAATGACATTTTAATTTTTCCTCGACAATAATCAGCAATGACTTTTACTTTTTCATAATTTAACGAATCAGAGAAAACTATAATTTTGGATTTTGGATCTATTCCCATTTTTTCGTAATGTGCGATCGTTTTTTTTGCAAACTCAATTGGATCGCCACTATCGTGTCGAACGCCATCAAAAAGTTTAGAATATTTTTTATTGAATTGTTCAAAAAAGACTTCGGTTGTGTACGTATCCGTTAATGCAATCCCCAAATCGCCTTGATACACTTTTGTCCAATTCTCGAGACTTATAGCATTGGCTACTTTAAACCCATATGCTGATGCATGAAACATAAACCATTCATGGGCATGCGTTCCCGATGGTTTTCGGTTTTGCAACATTGCCAAATGCACGTTACTTGTTCCTAAAAAACTATTTGCACCAAAAACATTTAATGTTTCATTAACCAAACTTTGGACTTTATAGGAATGTCGGCGACGTGTTCCAAATTCTAAAATCACAACACCCAAACTATTGTAATTCTCTATTTTTATTTTAGTGATTCTTTTAACATCTTCATCACTAACACGAATTAAATTTTGAGACTTATAGAAAAGTTCTGATATCAAAGCCATCAAGGGAACTTCCCAAAGGATTGTACGGTACCAATACCCTTTAATGATCACTTTCAAGTCACTTCCCTCCTGCTTAATTAACACTTCGGAAGGATCATATTGATAACCTTGCAAAAAATCCAAATAGGTAGGATCTAAATAGGGACAATTATCGGCAAGAAATCTCTTTTCGGCTACTGTCAATTTTAGATGAATCATTGCATCAACTGCTTTACGGAGTAATTCAGCAAAATGAGACGGAAATTGATGTTTACCACGATTAATGAATGCGTACTGAACTTTAGCCTTTGGAAAAAGTTTGATTACAGCATGCTGCATCGTAAATTTGTAAAAATCATTATCTAAAATCGAATGCAATTGAACTGAAATCATATCGTGTTAAAAATTATCTGTGATTAATTTCTGAAGTTCTTTTCGCAATTCTACACTACTAATTTCTCCTTTTTCGATATCAAAATTAGTATCAAAACTAGGAAGTGAAAAAGTAGCCTTTACGTTTCCACCATAAAATGGAAAAGCTTTTTTAGCGATTTCCAAAACACTTGCACCGCCTCTAGCCCCTGGAGAAGTAGCCATTAATAACATAGGTTTTTCCTGAAAAACTTTTCCTGTAATTCTGGAGCACCAATCAAAAATATTTTTGAAAGCTGCTGAATAATTTCCGTTATTTTCAGCCATTGAAACTACCAAAATATCAGCGGTAGCAATTTTAGCCAGAAATGCTTTTGCCAGCTCGTGCTGACCTATTGCTGGCTCGATATCAACAGTAAAAATCGGCATTTGAAAATCATTTAAATCCAGAACCTCCACTTCGGCATTTTCAAAAAGAGTTGCTGCGTAGGTCGCTAATTTTTTATTGATAGAGTTTTTACTGGGGCTTGCGCCAAAAGCGATTATTTTCATGACAATTAGTTTTTATTAAAAGTACTAAAAATAAAATAGCAACAAAATAATTAACTACTGATTCACAGATTTAAAAAACGATAAGAAAACGAAACTTCATTTCTTTCTAAATCGATTTTACCCCAGAGTGAAACGGAAAGCATTTTTCAGATCAATCTCCTTTTTTTCTTGGCATAAAAGAGCGACCAGCGAAAGCTCCTTTTTTGTCTTAGAAAAAAGAGATTGATCTGAAAATCTTGTAGTGGAAAGCTGGAATAGGTCCATAAAAAAGTCGAAAGTTATTGCTAACTTTCGACTTTATAACTTTCAGCTTTATAACTGTTTATTTATACGTTGAATCTAAAATGCATTACATCACCATCTTTTACGATGTATTCTTTTCCTTCTACTTTGAATTTTCCGGCTTCTTTACATTTGGCTTCCGAACCGTAATGAACGAAATCTTCAAACGCAATAACTTCGGCACGGATAAATCCTTTTTCGAAATCAGTATGAATCACTCCCGCAGCTTGTGGCGCGGTTGATCCAACATTGATGGTCCAAGCACGAACTTCTTTGACTCCGGCGGTAAAATAAGTTTGTTGTTTCAATAATTTATAAGCGGCACGAATTAAAACCGAAGCTCCTGGCTCACTTAAACCCATATCTTCAAGGAAAACCTGACGCTCTTCGTAGCTTTCTAATTCGGTAATATCAGCTTCAGCACCTACAGAAAGCACAATAACCTCTGCATCTTCATCTTTTACCAATTCACGAACTTGGTCTACATATTTATTCCCGTTAACTGCAGAATTTTCATCTACATTACAAACATACAAAACTGGTTTTGCAGTAATCAATTGGAAACCTTCCATCAAAACTTCTTCGTCAATGTTTTGCGGGGTTATGGTTCTGGCTGATTTTGCCTGAAGTAACGTTTCTCTAATTCTGTTCAACAACGCTTCCTCAACGATTGCTTCTTTATTTCCTGTTTTAGCGGCACGTTTTACTTTCTCTAATCGTTTTTCAACATTCTCCAAATCTTTCAACTGCAACTCAATATCAATGGTTTCTTTGTCACGAATTGGATTTACATTTCCGTCAACGTGAACAATGTTATCATTGTCAAAACAACGCAATACGTGAATAATGGCATTGCACTCTCTAATATTTCCAAGGAATTGGTTTCCTAAACCTTCGCCTTTACTAGCTCCTTTTACTAATCCTGCAATATCAACAATATCAACAGTAGCCATTTGAACGCGCTCTGGTTTTACTAATTCTTCCAATTTTTCTATTCTGGAATCCGGAACATTTACAACTCCTATATTAGGTTCGATGGTACAAAAAGGAAAGTTGGCACTTTGCGCTTTTGCATTGGATAAACAATTGAATAATGTTGATTTTCCAACATTTGGTAATCCTACAATTCCTGCTTTCATATGTAGATAATATTTGTTTTTTTAATGGAACATAAAGTTGTGTGCCGTACTATTTTATAATCTTGTGGTAAAGGACAATTTGATTGCGTTTTTATTTGCTAACAACGAACTCCACTATTTTTGTAATCTTCACTTTAAAAGTTTGCAAATATAATATTAAAATGAATGTAAGGTGATATAAACAGAGCATTTATTGTTATACCTAATTAATTAAAGCAATAAGAATTTCGTATTTTAAGGTGATTTAATTAATAGATAATTAATTTTATCGACAGATTTAAAATAATTACTAATATTTTTATAAAAAATCAAAATATCTATTAATGTTTTGTTAAAAAAAAATTATATTGCGACCGATTTAAAACCAAACCAAAAATTAAACACAACTTATTATGAAAAAATTCGCATTATTATTAATCCTCTTAAACGTCTCGTTTATTTTTGCTCAAAAGCAAGTCTCGGGCGTGGTAAAAGACAACACTGGTAATGTTTTACCAGGTGTAAACATTATTGAAAAAGGAACTCAAAACGGAGTTTCCACTGACGTGGACGGAATGTATAAAATTAAAGTAAAAGAAGGAGCAACTTTAGTTTTTAGCTATGTAGGGTTTTCTAAATTAGAAAAAGCAGCTACTGACGCGGTTGTAAATGTAGTTCTATCAGAAGAAGGCGGGCAAAATCTTAACGAAGTAGTTGTAACAGGGTCAAGAACGGCTCCAAGAAGTAACACTACCACTCCACTTCCTATTGATGTAATATCATCAAAAGATTTGGCTTCAACTGGTCAAGCATCATTTGACAAAGCATTACAGTACAAAATCCCATCTTTCAACACGGTTCAAACTCCTGTGAATGATGCAACTTCATTGCTAGATCCATATGAAATAAGAAACATGGGACCTAGTAGAACGTTAATCTTAATCAACGGAAAGCGCAAAAACTTAAGTTCATTGTTATATGTGCAAACATCTCCAGGACGTGGAGAAACTGGTGCTGATATCTCTGCAATACCTACAGATGCTATCGAAAGAGTAGAAATACTTCGTGATGGTGCATCTGCTCAATACGGTTCTGATGCGATTGCTGGAGTTATGAATATCATTTTAAAGAAAAGTACAAACGGTGGATCTGTAACTGCTAGAAGTGGTGTAACTTCTGAAGGTGACGGAGAAATGATTGGAGTAAGTTTAAATAATGGATCTACAGTAGGTGATAAAGGATATATCAACTATACTGTTGATTTTTCAAAAGTTAATCTTGCAAACAGACCTGGAACTGTAGATGCTGCTGGTGAAGCTAAAGATTTTGAAGCTTCACTTTCTGATGTTCAAGCTTTCCTTGCAAAAAAACCAGATGCTGGAAATATCAATGGATCTCCAGAAACTGCAGCTGCTAAATTTTTAGTTAATGGTGGATTTGAATTATCAGATGAAACATCATTGTATTATAACGCGGCATATGTTTACAAAAAAGTAAACTCATTTGCTAATTACAGAACCCCATATTGGAGAACATTAAATCCTGCCAACCCATACCTTGCTGATTTCTTTGGAGATGGTACAGCAGCGTCTTACGTAGGTTATGTTCCTACTTTTGTTGGAGATTTAAATGATTACAATGCTACTTTAGGATATAAAGCAGTTAAAAACGGTTGGAATACTGACGCTAGTGTAACAGTTGGTGGTAACTCCCAAACGTATTCAGTAACAAACTCTCAAAACAGATCAGACATTCAAGATGCAAATGGTAATAACGTTTATCAAGAAAACAGCCCTATTACTTTTCAACCTGGAGGAACTTCTTTTAATCACATTGTAGGAAATTTAGATATCTCTAAAATAGTATCAGACAAAGTAAGTATTGGTTTTGGTACTGAGTTCAGAACAGAAAATTTTGAAGTAATTGAAGGAGACAAAGCTTCTTGGGATGGAATTGGTGCAGACTCGTTTGCAGGAAATAGACCTGAAAACTCAGGAAAATGGAATCGTTATAATTTAGGAGCTTATTTTGATGTTGCTTACGATGTAACTGAAGATTTCTTAATCAACGGAACACTTCGTCATGAACAATATAGTGATTTTGGTGGAGCTACCGTTTGGAAATTAAGCTCAAGATATAAATTTGCAGATGATAAAATTACACTACGAGGATCTGTATCTACTGGATTCAGAGCACCTACACTACATCAAATTTACACACAAAAAGCACAATACTCTTTTGTAGCTGGTCAAGGAATTCAAGTAAGTGGAATTATCAATAACGTATCTCCACAAGCTCGTATCTTAGGTGTTCCACAACTAGATGCTGAAAAATCAACTAACGTAACTGTTGGTATTGGAGCTAAACCTTCTAAAAACTTCAACTTTACTGTAGATTACTACAATATCAAGGTAGAAGACAGAATTGTATTAGGAGACAGACAAGATACTCAATTTGGTAATGTAGCTTTCTTTTCAAACTCATTTGATTCTCGTACATCAGGTTTAGATGTAGTAGCTAATTACAACAACATCTTATTAGGAGAAGGAAAATTAGGATTCAATTTATCTGGTAATGTTACCTTACAAAATGAAAGAATCTCTGATGTAACAAACAATTCATTCGGAGGAACATTAGACGCATTAATGTTTTCATCAAGACCTGATACCAAATGGATTTTAGGAGCTAATTATGAAATTGGTAAATTTGGTTTCTCTTTGAACAATACTTATTTCGGAAAAACAACTTTCAAACAAGATGGTTTGAATGCTAACTTAAGAACTGAGTTTACTCCAAAAGTTGTTACTGACTTAGGAATTACTTTCTCTGCAACTGAAAAATTAACTTTGGCATTGAATGTAAACAACTTATTGAATGTACTTCCTGAATGGAATTTCAAAGCAGAAAATGCAGCTGGAACAGCTATTTTAAATGACCCTGCTCAAGTAAAAAATCAATCTAACTTGATCACTTTCAACCAACGTTATTCTCAAATGACATATGATGGATATCACTTCAGCCAATTAGGAACTATGTTTAATTTATCATTGAACTATAAATTCTAATTCAGTTATAGAATAATTTTAAAAGGGCTGTCATTGACAGCCCTTTTTTTATTTCGTTTATTATCACTAAATTTAATACTTAATATACGAATATCATGGCAAATCTTTACAACGGAAAGATGGCGACAATTTTTGATGCTATGTACCAAACCTTTATTGATTATGATGAAGAGTATTATTTTTATAATAGTTTAATCCAAGAAAAAAATTGTAAAACTATACTTGAAATTGGTAGTGGTACAGGAAATCTTGCCAAACGATTTCTGGAAAACAATCAAAATTACACTGGTCTGGATTATAGTCAAAGTATGATTGCAATCGCCAAAGAGAGAAATAAAGACTGCACTTTCATACATGGCGACATGCGAGATTTTCAACTTGAAAACTCCGTAGATTCCATACTAATTACTGGTCGTTCTACTAGTTATATGATTACAAATGATGACATCAACAATACTTTTAAATCCATTTATAAAAATTTAACAAGCAATGGAATTCTTATTTTTGATTTTATAGATGCCAATCGGTACATTCCATATACAAAAGAGAATCCCATTATTATTCATGAGGCAAATCATGAAGGAATCACTTATTATAGAGGCAGCAGCTGGAAAACAACTTCAGCGGAAAATTTCATGTTGGAATGGACTGCTCAATATTATACCCTCAAAGAAAGCGTAAAAGAAATAATAGCAGATGATTTTTCGACAGTTCGCGTATTTACTTTAAATGAAATACAATTATTTCTATATCTAAATGGTTTTGAAATAATCAACACTATTGATCGAAAAACATATGCGTATGACACTTTTGTAATTGTTGCCAGACAAAAGTAAAAACATAGATTTTATCTGCCTTTATGTAAATTATATAATCTTTTATCATAATTACATAACATGTACTTAGCCAGATGATTGTAAATTTGTTTCATATTAATCACAAAATTAAATATTATGAAAACTATAATTCTTGGAATGATTGCTTTTTTATTTACATTAACTATTCAAGCGCAAAATAAAAATGTTAAATCAGAAGTAAAAACGACTGTAACAACGATTAAAGATTCAAAAGGCGAAAAAAAATTAATCAAAACGCAGGAAGTAAAAGAAATCCAAAATATTGAACTAAAAGATGCTGAATCTAATGTATTGAATAAAGAAATGAAAGATACGCCTGTTCAAGTAACGGCAATTACTGCAGTGACGGCAAACGGAGTTACAAATGTTGTGGATATCGACAGATCTGCTTATTATAATTTAAATGGACAGAAATATCAAGTTTCACTGGCTGAGACCGGATATAATATGTATTTACCAAACAAAGAAAAAGCTGCAGTTTTGAGAAAAACATCAAACAACAACTACATTTACAAAGCAAAAAATAAAACTTCTTTTGGTTACTTTGATGCTAACGGAAATCTAGTTTTAGAATCTTATGATGATAAAACTGATAAAGTAATAATAGAGACTTTCATTATGGTTAAAGAATAAGAAAGTTGTAAAACAAAAAAAATCCTGAATTAGTTCAGGATTTTTTTTTGCATAAAATTAAGATTTTCTGCCTATTCGTTGTGTAAAAAAGCTTGTCTGTTTAACAATGTTTCTTCGCTTTCGACGTGATTGTCATCCGGAATACAACAGTCTACAGGACATACAGCCGCACATTGTGGCTCATCATGAAAACCTTTACACTCAGTACATTTTCCTGGTACAATGTAATACACTTCGTCAGAAATTGGAGTTTGAGCTTCATCAGAATCAATTTCGGTACCATCAGGCAAAATCACTTTTCCTTTCAGTTTTGTTCCGTCTTTGTATCTCCAATCGTCTGCTCCTTCATATATTGCTGTATTTGGGCACTCGGGTTCACAAGCGCCACAATTGATACATTCGTCTGTTATAATAATTGCCATGTTTTTAATTTAGGATATTAAGGAAATAAGATTTTGGATTTAAGATTCTCATATCTTTCCTCTTTAATCTTTTAACTATACGTTTTATAGCTTATTTTTGTGCAAAATTACAATCAAAACTATTCATAAGCAAACATTATGACATTAGAAACAAAAAAAAGTGTTTTTGTTGAATTAGGAAAATTTTTAAGTCAGTTTTCCGAAAATAACACTTTAAAAAATTTGGCTGTTTTGCACAACGAAACGTTTTTTGATGCTTTTGTTGACTTGATACAATTATCACAATCGCACAATGGCTGGTATACTCCTGAAAACGTCTACTTCTCCATACAATCTTGGGCAGAAGCATTAACAGAAGAAAACCTGAATCAATGGCTTTCAAACTATACAATTCCAATTCAAGAGCCTAAAAAAGTCGCTTTAATACTTGCCGGTAATATTCCGTTGGTGGGTTTTCACGATTTCCTTTCGGTTTTGATTACCGGAAATACTGTTTTAGTAAAAACATCCTCAAACGATCAGCATTTGTTACCTTTTTTAGCGAAATACATCATTGCTGTTCAACCAGAACTAGCTCAGAATATTGCTTTTGTAGATGGAAAATTAGAAAATTTTGATGCTGTTATCGCAACAGGAAGCAACAACACTGCCCGATATTTTGAATATTATTTTAAAGACAAACCTTCTATAATTCGAAAAAGCAGAAATTCAGTAGCGGTTTTAACCGGAAATGAAACCAAAGAACAACTTACCGCTTTAGGAGAAGATATTTTTCGCTATTTTGGATTGGGTTGCCGCAACGTTTCTAAACTTTTTGTTCCAAAAGGATATTCGTTTGTTCCGTTTTTTGAAGCGATCTTTGCATACCAAGACGTCATTCATTACGAAAAATACGCCAACAATTACGATTACAACAAAGCCGTTTTCCTGATGAGTAATTTTAAATTATTAGACAATGGATTTTTGACTTTAAAAGAAGATCAAAGTCATGCCTCTCCTATTTCGAGTGTTTTTTATGAGTTTTACGATGATATAAAGGAATTAAAAACAAGATTAGAGTCGGAAAGCGAGCTATTACAATGTATCGTTGCTGCTGAGACTATAGAAAACAGCGTGGACTTTGGAGAAACTCAAAATCCCCGATTATGGAATTACGCAGATAACATCGATACTATTTCGTTTTTGTTAACAATATAGTATAAAAAAGTGCAATTATTTCGAATAAATTAACGCTTTTTAAACTCCTATTGTCGAAATTTGCACTTTAATTTTTTGGACATAAACTACACCATGAAAAAACACAACTACAGCGCAGGACCTTGTATTTTACCGCAAGAAGTTTTTGAAAAATCAGCACAAGCAATTTTAAATTTTAACGATTCCGGATTATCACTTTTAGAAATTTCGCACAGAAGCAAAGATTTTGTTGCCGTTATGGAAGAAGCAAGAGCCATCGTTCTTGAACTTTTAGGACTTGAAGGCAAAGGCTACAGCGCCTTATTTCTTGCTGGAGGAGCTAGTTTAGAATTTATCATGGCTCCTTATAACTTGATGAAAGAAGGCGGAAAAGCGGCTTATCTAGATTCAGGAACTTGGGCAGCAGCAGCTATCAAAGAAGCCAAACTTTTTGGAGATACTGTCGTTGTCGCTTCCTCAAAAGAAGAAAATTACAATCACATTCCAAAAGGATATACAATACCTGCAGATGCTGATTATTTCCATTGCACAAGTAACAACACTATTTTTGGTACGCAAATGAAGGAATTTCCATCAGTGGATATGCCAGTTGTATGCGACATGAGTTCTGATATATTTTCAAGAGAATTGGATTTTTCTAAATTTGATTTGATTTATGCAGGAGCACAAAAAAACATGGGCCCAGCAGGAACTACGCTGATTGTTGTAAAAGAAGAAATTTTAGGTAAAAATGGTAGAATAATCCCAAGCATGTTGGATTATGCCAAACATATCAAAGCAGAAAGTATGTACAATACACCACCTGTTTTCCCTGTTTACGCCTCATTATTGACCTTACAGTGGTTGAAAAACCTTGGTGGAATCGCTGCTATTGAAAAAATAAACAATGCCAAAGCGGCTTTGCTTTATGGAGAGATCGACAGAAATCCGCTATTCAAAGGAGCTGCAGCTGTTGAAGACCGTTCAAACATGAATGCTACTTTCTTATTAAATGATGAAGCACATGCTGCAACATTTGATGCAATGTGGAAAGCAGCGGGAATTTCAGGTTTGCCTGGACACCGTTCAGTAGGTGGTTACAGAGCTTCTATGTACAATGCGCTTCCGTTAGAAAGTGTTCAGGTATTAGTAGATGTTATGCAGGCTTTGGAAAAAGCAATTTAAAAATTAAAATATTGAATGATTTAAAGATTTGAAAAATCAATTTTTAATCAATAACTACATTAAACAACACAGATTGAATCTTTAAATTTTTCAATCTTTAAATATAAAATACAAATGAAAGTATTAGCCAATGACGGAATTTCTAAAAGTGGAATTCTAGCCTTAGAAAAAGGTGGATTTGAAGTGATAACGACAAAAGTAGCACAAGAACAAGTGGCTAACTTTGTAAATGAAAATAATATAAGCGTAGTTTTGGTACGTAGTGCGACTAAAGTTCGTAAAGATATCATTGACGCTTGTCCAGGATTGAAAATCATAGGCCGAGGTGGTGTAGGAATGGACAATATTGATGTGGATTATGCTAAAAGCAAAGGAATTCACGTAATCAATACTCCGGCTTCATCATCAGAATCAGTAGCAGAATTAGTTTTTGCTCACTTATTTTCTGGTGTTCGTTTCTTGCATGATTCGAACAGAAATATGCCGCTTGAAGGCGATACCAACTTTGATGGTTTGAAAAAAGCCTACGCAAATGGAATCGAATTAAGAGGAAAAACACTTGGAATAGTTGGAATTGGCCGTATTGGTCAGGCTACTGCTAAAATGGCGTTAGGACTAGGAATGAAAGTTATCGCTGCCGATAGTTTTATTCCGCAAGTGGATGTTAAAGTAGAATTTTTTGACGGACAATCTATTACGACGACTATTGTTTCACAATCATTAGAATCTTTATTCAAAGAAGCTGATTTCATTACATTACACGTTCCTGCTCAAGATGGTTACATCATCAGCGAAAAAGAACTTGCCATTATGAAAGATGGTGTAGGAATTGTAAACTGTGCCCGTGGCGGTGTTATTGACGAAGTCGCATTAGTAAAAGCATTAGATAGCGGAAAAGTTTTATTTGCAGGATTAGACGTTTTTGAAAACGAACCAACTCCTGAAATGGCTATTTTGATGAATCATAAAATCTCGTTGACTCCACATATTGGAGCGGCAACAGGAGAAGCACAGGACAGAATTGGTACTGAATTAGCTTCCCAAATTATTAGTATATTAGGGTAATATCTGTAAAATAAAGCAAGAAGAAAAGGATTCACTAAAAATATAGTGAATCCTTTTTTTTATTATATTTGGATTTAAATCTAAACGAAATCTTATGTTTGAACAATTAATACAATTAGCACAGCAACATGGAAATGAATCAGTTGTAAAAAATAACGCTATTCCAAATGAACAAAACGAAGCGGTAATCAGTGAGGCTAGCAGCTCTATATTTATAGGTCTACAGAAAATAATTTCAGAAGGCGGAGTTGATCAACTTACAGGATTATTCCAAGGAAATAATGCTCAAAATAATTCGAATCCAATAGTTCAAAAACTAACCGAGCAATTCAAGGGAAGCCTTGGAGAAAAATTTGGTTTAAGTGAAGGCGCTGCATCTGGTGTTGCTGGAAATTTAATTCCACAAATCATAAGTTCGTTAATCAATAAAGCAAAAGATCCTAATGACTCTAGTTTTCAAATTTCTGACATTATTACGGCAATTTCTGGGAATAGCGGACAAAATTCAGTAATTATGGATGCTATTTCTAAATATGGTGGTCAATTTGGCCTAGACCAAAATACTGATGGAAAAGTTGATATAAATGATGCCATGGCTGCAGTGACGCAAAAAGGTGGAGGACTTGGCAGTATATTTGGTAAACTCTTCGGAAAATAAAATATAAATTATAATAAATCATCTGCTAATAACAGATGATTTATTTTTTTTAAAACACTATTAGACAGCGTTTTATTTTTGTAACTTTATGGTTCAATTTTTCCGTCATGAAAAACAGTTACTACATTATAATCGTCCTTTTTTGTGTGTTTTTAAGTTGTACAACTTCAAAAACTTCATTTCCAAGTACTGAAAAATCTGTTGCCGCTCAAGGCGATACCGTCCGAATTGCCAATGATGAACTGGAATATGAGGTAATAATTATTGACCCAGGTTTTAGTTTATGGTTAAATTCAAGAGCTTTGCCCCGCAATTATCATTCTCAATCTTTTTTGGAAATGAAAAACCAACTATATGTGACGGAATGGAACAATAGAGTATTGCAACCGCAACGATATGATCCTAATTTATATGAAATGACAATCAATTATGACCCTAATATTGATTATGGATATGAGGTAAATTATTTGATATACAATTACATGATTTATTTTCAAAACACCTACAAACAAAAACTTTTTGGTTTTGTCCCCATCAGATAATGTCACTATATTTGTATTCATTATAAATAAAAATGAACAAACTTAAACAACGTTGGGGAATTGACAGCAATTTTCAACTTACCATCATATTTATTGTTTTTGCGATAACCGGATCTGCATCGGCGTGGCTTTCTAAACCTTTTTGTTTTTGGCTTGGAATTACAAGAGAAGATTTAGGCTTTTGGTTTACTCCAATTCGGTTAATTCTAATTTTTCCAATTTATCAAGTGCTTTTAGTCCTTATTGGCTTTTTGTTTGGACAGTTTAAATTCTTTTGGGCTTTCGAAAAAAAGATGCTGAAACGATTGGGATTAGGATTTCTTTTTAACGACTAACAAAAAATGCCTCGAATTACGAGGCATTTTTGTTTTTAATTACATAATTATAAATCCAGGTTAAGGTAAACGTTGGAATAAAATCCGAAAAAGGTAAAATTTCTTCCAGAAATGTAACTACTCCTCCTACTCTTCCTATTGTTCCTTTATACATCCAAGTCATTAAAAAACCGGCTAAAGGAGCCCAGATTACATCTGAAAATTCACCGATGAAAGGAACGCTAAATGAAAGCATTCCAATGGCATCAAACAGAATTCCTAACACCAGATTTCTAGTTTTGTTATTTACTGCACTAACGGACACTTGTTCTGCCATAGTATTTAGATTATTATTTTCCAGAATACTTACAAATCTAATGCCAATTATTTTTTGAGCTTATCCTGATATAATTTTTTCAATTTATCAATTTTAGGAGTAATCACATAACTGCAATAGCCCTGAGTTTTGTTCTGATTGTAGTAGTTTTGATGATAATCTTCGGCTACATAGAACTTTGTTGCTGATGAAATTTTAGTGACAATTGGTTTTCCAAATGTATTTTCAGTAGTCATCAAACCGATATAATCTTCGGACAATTGTTTTTGAAAAGGATTATGATAAAAAATTTCGCTGCGGTATTGTGTCCCAATATCATTTCCTTGGCGGTTCAATGTCGTAGGGTCGTGCGTAGCAAAGAATATTTCTAATAATTCCCCAAAACTTATTTTATTGGGATCAAACGTAATCTCAATCGCTTCGGCATGACCAGTATCACCAGTACTGATTTCCTGGTATGTAGGATTCACCGTGTTTCCACCTATATATCCTGAAACTACCTTACTTACACCGTCCAGTTCTAAAAAAACTGCTTCAGTACACCAAAAACAACCTCCTGCAAAGGTTGCAACTTCCATTCCGTTTTGTATTTCCATATTTTTTGTTTCTATACTTTTTGGTAAAGTAATATTCTTTTCTTTTGCACAAAATGAAAAAGGCAATAGCGCCAAAAAAACTCCAATTATTTTTTTCATAATTTGTCTGATTTAGAATCAAATTTATTCAATAAATCGTTGTGAATATTCTCTGTTAACTAAAGTTTATAGTTTGTCAAAGGAAAATAATTGGTGTTCCAATTCATAATCATTAAAATCTTTGTTTCTTTGTAAAAACAGTTTCAAAATGATACAAGCCAAAAATCTACATAAATATTACGATCAACTGCATGTGTTGAAAGGAGTTGATTTACATATTAAAAAAGGAGAAATAGTTTCTATAGTAGGTGCTTCCGGTGCAGGAAAAACAACACTTTTACAAATTCTTGGAACTTTAGACAAGCCAACCGTTGAAAACGGAATTGAGTTGCGCATCAACAATGAAGACATTCTTACGATGAATGACAAAACCTTATCGAAGTTCAGAAACTTAAATTTAGGATTTATATTCCAATTTCACCAATTATTACCAGAATTTACCGCACTGGAAAATGTGTGTATTCCCGCTTTCATTGCTAATAAACCCAAAGAGGAGACGGAAATTGAAGCGAAAAAATTGTTAACCTACCTTGGTCTTTCGCACCGAATGAATCACAAACCCAACGAACTTTCGGGTGGAGAACAGCAACGTGTGGCAGTGGCTAGAGCGCTGATTAATAAACCAGCCATCATTTTTGCTGATGAGCCTTCGGGAAATCTCGACACAGCTTCTGCTGAAAACCTGCATCAATTATTTTTCAAACTACGCGATGAGTTAGGACAAACCTTTGTCATTGTAACACACAACGAGGATTTAGCCAATATGGCCGACAGAAAACTAATAATGGTGGACGGTTTAATTAGTAATTAGGAGCTATTTCCAGCTATACACTGTATCTTTTTTTTTTTAAAGGAAAAATAAAAAGGATGCCGTTTCTATCTGGGCTATACCACGCAACAACAAGCCGTACTTACTAAAAAAATTAAGTATCCAAAGTCATAAATCGATAATGAATCCATCAGAACTTAAAGATTTCCTCGACGAAAAAGTCTTGCAATACAATACACTCGATTTCATAGAAAGCGATCCGGTACAAATTCCGCATTTATTTTCACAAAAAGAAGATATTGAAATTGCCGGTTTTTTAAGCGCTACCATTGCTTGGGGAAATCGCACGATGATTATCAAAAATTCTCATCGAATGATGGATTTAATGGGAAATGCGCCCTATGATTTTGTGATGTCGCACACCGAAAATGATTTAGAACGATTGGAAACTTTTGTACACCGCACGTTCAACGGAATAGATTTTACCAGTTTCATCAAAAGTTTACAACATATTTACACCAATCATGGGGGTTTAGAATCGGTTTTCAATAAACATCAGGAAACCCATTCAATGCAAAAAAGCATCCATGAATTCAAGAAAATATTCTTCGAAATTCCACACCAGTACAGAACCCAAAAACATGTATCAGATCCGCTGAATAATTCGGCTGCAAAAAGGATCAACATGTATCTGAGATGGATGATTCGTCAAGACAATAAAGGAGTCGATTTAGGAATTTGGAAAAGCATTTCACCAGCTTCATTATCCTGCCCTTTGGACGTACATTCCGGAAATGTAGCCAGAAAATTAGGAATATTAACCAGAAAACAGAACGATGGTAAAGCCTTGTCTGAATTGGATTTGAAACTTCGTGAATTTGACAATGCTGATCCTGTTAAATATGATTTTGCTTTATTTGGATTAGGTGTTTTCGAGGGATTTTAAGCGTTTTTACACCAAGAAACAATATTTCAACAAGGAAATTCCTTTTGGGCATTCTCTGTTGATTCATCTTATTAATTAAACTTCAAATAAAGGCAACCTATTTACTTTGTAAATCCTTCTTTAGCTTCCAAAAAAAGAGTTTACCATTAATACAATTTAGACTTATGAATTGTTTCGGTGTATAATGTTCGAATAATACACGGTAAAAAAATGAAATCCCTACTCTACTCGTAGCTTTGATAAAAAATCCTTAATTAAATTCAAAGACTCTAATAAAACTGCGAAAAATAAATTTCTAAAAATAGAAATTCTGCAAAAAATAACATTGCTTTTTTTGTATTATGTGTTTTAAAGGATTTAAATGTTATACGTCGAAAATATTTCTTTAAGCTTTATTTTATTTGTAATATTATATTATAAAATACTGCTAATCATGGATTTAATCACTAACTACCTGCAATATTACATTATTCCATTCCTATTGTTTTCAACCTTATTATTGACAATTTTTTTATTGTTAAAAAGAATACGCTACGAACACAACAAACCCCGCAGAGAAGCAATAAGCAATAAAGCTGAAACTTTTTTGACTGAAATTATTCTGTCAGATCGAAAGGACAAAAAATTAAGTACTAAATTATCCCTCTTTAAAAAAGAAATACCGCTTCATAAGACTTGGTGCAAGGAAATGATCATCAATGATATGATTCGTTTTAAGCACAGTTTAAAAGGAAAAGCATCGGAACAAATCAATGTTTTTTACCAAGCTTTTAATCTTGATAAATACTCCGCACGATTAATCCGTGATTTTAGAAGTTTTTATAAATGCGAGGGCTTTTATCATTTTCAGGCTTTAGATTATAAAAAAGGAAGTGCTTTAATAAAACCCTATCTGAAACACCCGAATATTGTGATTCGGTCAAATGCTAACATGGCTTACATTTCCTTATCCGAAAATCACATGGAAAGTTTGAAACAACAATCGTCCGCTATATCGCATCTGAATATGATAAAAATAATGGATATTTTACATGAAAAAAAAATCGCTATTCCTAAAAATATTGATGAATGGATTGAAACAGAAAATAATTCGGTCACGAAATTAGGGCTGAAGATAATGGTGTACTACAATTATAGAAAACAAGCTAAAGGAATTATTTCATTAATTTATAATGATGATGATACTTTAAAAAAAGAGGCTATTATCGCGATCCGAGAACTGTTTCTGACAGAAGCTAAAACGGATTTGATACAACTTTTCAATAAAGTATCTCCTGATATTCAATTAGAAATTCTAGAAACATTAATGGTTATAGGTGATGAAAGTATAGTTCCTTTTTTAGAAAATATAATTCCGAAAGCGACTAATAAAGACATAAAACTCAAAGCAGTTGCATGCCTAAACGAATTAGACAAAATAGAACTGAATTTAGTAGCAATCAATGATTTTGATATTACAAAAATGACAAAACATGTCAGAGAAATATATTTATAATGATAAACAGTCTCACATATCACCTTATTCACTTTTATGAAATATTCGTTTCACTTTTCTCGCTTACCTACATTTTATTCTACGTTTTACTGTCCATTCTTTCCTATTTTGCTATACTAAAACATCTTAGATACCAAAAATATATTTCGGAAGATATTCTTATTAGATCGAATCATTTGTTAGGCGTATCCATTGTTGCACCAGCTTTTAATGAGGGCGTTAGCATCGTTTATAATGTAAAATCATTATTGTCACTGACGTATCCAAAATACGAAATCATTATTGTCAATGATGGAAGCACAGATGACACGTTAACCAAGTTGATCACGGAATTTGAATTAGTAAAAATTGATTTCTATTATCAGGAAAAAATTGTGACCAGACCCGTTCGGGGTCATTATAAATCCACTAATCCTATATATTCCAAACTTATGGTCGTGGATAAAGAAAACGGAAAAAGTAAAGCGGATGGATCCAATGCAGGAATAAATTCGTCACAATATCCTTTGTTTCTCTGTACTGATGTCGATTGTATTCTCAAAAGAGATACAATTCTTAAATTAGCAAAGCCATTTATGGAAAATGAAACCCGCGTAATCGCAACGGGTGCCGGAATCAGAATATCGAATTCCTGTGAGGTAAAAGATGGCTTTTTGCATAAAGTGCATTTCCCTAAAGACTGGTATCCTAGATTTCAGGAATTAGAATATGTTCGCTCGTTTCTTTTTGGCAGAATGGCTTGGAGCCAAATCAATGGTTTGCTTTTAGTTTCTGGCGGATTAGGAATGTTTGACAAAGAAATAGCTATTAAAGTAGGTGGTTATTGGCATAAATCGTTAGGCGAAGATATGGAACTAATCACCCGAATGCGAAAACACATGCATGAAAATAAGCAAAAATTCTTAATTAAATACATTCCGGAATCGTTGTGCTGGACTGAAGTTCCAGATACAAGGGAAGTGTTGCTGAGACAACGTACCAGGTGGGCCAGAGGACTTGTTCAGACGCTTTTTCTGCACCGAAAAATGTTTTTAAACCCAAAATATGGTAAAACAGCATTCTTGATTTTACCCTTTTTCTTTGTATTCGAATTCTTAGTACCAATTGTTGAATTACTTGGAATTATCGCACTGATTATAGGATTTTTCAACCACTCCATAAATATTGAATATCTCGTCACTATGGGATTGTTTGTCTATATATTTTATTTATTAATTACACTAATATCCATCCTAATTGACGATTTATTGTACAAAAGCTATGCTAATTACAAAGAATTAATGGTCTTGATTTTAATGGCCATCATAGAACCATTCGTATATCATCCTTTGAATGTATACGCATCGTTAAAGGGTTATTGGTTCTTTTTTAGACAAACAGAACAAAAATGGGGCGTTATGATTCGAAAAGGATTTGCAACAACTGAAAAAGTAACATTATGATTCTAAACAAAATTTTAAACACTGCCAGTTTTTTAATTTTTTTATTATTACTGTCTAACCCAAATTTATCAGCTCAAAAAATTGATTCTGATAGTCTACTCACGGTCATTATAAAAGACATGCAAACCAATAAAAACTATGAAAAAAATATTGAAAGAGCTTTATTAGGGAAAAAAATTGCTCCTGCGTATTTAGATTACTATTTGCTTTTGGGTAGAAACTATGATTTACTGCAAAAGAAGGATAGCGCTAGATATTATTACAACTATTATATAGAAAAAAATCCCGACAATGAAGACACTTTTAACTATTTAATCAATCTTGAATTAGAGGATGAAAATTACAATAATGCTATAGTTACAATAGACCAAGCCCTTACGAAACATCCTGGAAATAAAAACTTTGAACAAAAAAAACTTACTGTTTTCCAGTTGCAAAAGGATAGAAAAAAAGAATATGAATATTTAAAAACGTTACAAGCAAAAAATCCAAATGATGATGCCATTACACAACTGATTTTTCAACTGGAATCAAAGATGAAATCGGATCGAGCAGGTATCAATTACAGTTATACCACTTTTGACAGAAAAGGATACGGACCATGGCATTTACTGGGTTTTCAATACATAAGAGAACGCCAATGGGGATCCTTGATTGGGAGAATCAATTATGCTGATCGGTTATCCTCAGGTCAGAGTATAGCTGACGGAATTCAATATGAAGCCGAATCGTATTTTTTTACGGGCAAAAACAATTATTCCTATGTGAGCGCGGCATACAGTAATGATCTTGTTTTTCCAAAAATAAGACTGGGATATTCTTTTTATCAAAATTTTAAAAAAGGCTGGGAAGGCGATTTAGGTCTCCGCTATTTAAAAACCCAAGATGGTACTGAATTTAATACCGTAGTTATTGGTCTCGGGAAATATATTGCGTCCTATTGGATTAATCTGAGAACTTTTATTCAAAAAGACAAACAAGATTATTATCCCGCTGTTACCTTGACTATGCGATATTATTTTGATACACGATTTGATTACGTAACTTTTACCTCTGGCTACGGTTCTTCCCCGGAAGAGCGGACTACTTTAGGACAATTTAAAGAGCGAATTTCACTGGATTCGTATCGGTTGGGTGCCGGTTATTACCGAATATTCAACAATCATTATATTATAGGAATTCAACTTACCTATAATCAACAAGAATACGTTCGAAACTTAACACAAAATGAATTGGAACTCTCATTAATGTTCCAATATAAATTCTAAAATATGTTAAATAAAAGGCTGAACTTGATTTACTTTCTGTTTTTTTTGGTTCTTTTTAACTTCAAAACTATGGCTCAATCTAACATTATAATTGAGAATAAACCTGGGGAGGAAAATGCTATTGAATTCATGAACGAAAATGCAAAACCAGCTGCAAATATTTTAAAAAAGTATTTAGACCGAAGTTTTTCTAATCCTTTCATCATCAAAAGTAACTCAGGAAATTCGGAGAAAACTACTGCGACAATTCATCTAACTATAACAAATTCTAAAAATAAAAAAGACAAAAATAGTTTTAGTATCAAAAGTGATGATACCATTATCTACTTGGACGCAGCCAATGAAAAACTGCTTCGATACGCCGTTTATACTTTACTTGAAAATTGGGGCTTTAGAAAATTTACTTCGAAAGATCTTTATATTCCAAAATTAAATCGTGTTATTTTTCCAAAAAACACAACCCAAATACATAATCCTTCATTTGAATATCGGGTACTTTTTTATCCAGATGCTTTTGATGAAGATTTTCGCGATTGGCACAAATTAGATTGGCATTTAGACGATTTCAGTATTTGGGGACACTCATTTCATATACTTTTACCAGCAAAAGAATTTTTCAAAACAAATCCTGAATTTTTTGCTTTATACGAGGGGAAACGAAGACCGGAATCACTTTGTATGACTAACGAAACTGTCGTTAATACGGTAATAAAAAAAATGACTCAAATTATTACTGACAATCCTAAAGCATCATTTATATCTGTCAGTCAAAATGATGATGCTGTATATTGTGAGTGCGATAAATGCAAATCATTGAATGAAAAACATGGAGGACCGCAAGGCTCTCTGTATTTTTTTTTGAATAAAATTGCAAAACATTTTCCGAAAACAAAAATTGCTACACTGGCGTACCAACACACCTTCAAAGCACCAACTAATTTAAAAATCCAATCAAATATTTACACTTTATTTTGCCCTATAGAATTAAACCGAGGAAAATCGATACAGAATGATACTGAAAATAAACCTTTTATAAAAATATTACAAAACTGGGGGAAAACAGCTTCCAATTTATATTTATGGGATTATACCGTGCAATTTTCAAATTATTTATCTCCTTTTCCTAACATACATACATTTTCAGATAATTATAAACTTTTCAAAAAAAATAATGTCAAAGGATTATTTGTACAAGGTTACGCTGATGTTCCCGGAGATTTTTCGGAATTACGACAATATCTTTTAGCCAAATTATTATGGGATACTGAAATAGATATCGAAGCAACTACCGATGACTTCTTAAGAGGTTTTTACGGAAATGCTGCCTCTTCAATTAAAGAATATTTAAATCTTTTGTCCAAAAACCAAGAAAATTCGAATCGCACTTTAGACATTTATTCTGGACCTATTCAAAGTAGAAATACCTTTCTATCTCCAAAAGCGATGGTACAATATGACCAATTACTGGAAGAAGCATCCATGTCAGTGAATGAAGACCCCATTTTATATTCCCGAATAAAAAAATTACGTCTTGCATTAGAATATGTGTTTTTTGAGCAATCCAAGTATTACGGGAAAGAACAACATGGGATGTTCATCGTCAATGCCAATGGTGAAAAAGAAGTAAAACCCAGCCTAACTGAAAGGGTGTCGAAATTTGCTGAGGCGTGCAATGAATTTGGAATTTACGAACTGAGCGAAGATGGATTGTCTCCTGACCAATATTACCAGAATTGGCTGGAAATAACTAAAAATACGGCAACACATCTTGGAGAAAAACTAGAAATTAATATTTTGACACCATCATCAACGGAATACTCAGGTAAAGGAAGTGCTGGACTTGTTGATGGCATAACTGGACACACAGATTATAACATCAATTGGATTGGATGGTATGGAAACAATCCTGAAATAGAAATAATTACAAAAAATTTAGATTTTAATCTTATTAAGATGCACTTTTTAGATAACCAAAGAAGTTGGATTTTTCTACCACAGAAAATCACAATATTTGGATATAAAAACAAAAAATGGAACCTGATAACTGAAAAAAAATTCGCAAATTTAATAGAAAATTATGAAGTAAAAAGTAGTGAAATAGAGATTGTGGATAAAAGTTTCAGCACTTTTGAAAAAATAAAATTAGTCGTGCAGAATCAGGAAGATTTACCAAATTGGAGAAAACGGAAAAACAAAAAACCGATGGTAATGATTGATGAAATTGAACTTTACAACAAATAAAATAACTCAAATGAATAGCGACAAAAAAATACTAATTATTGAAGATGATGAGTTAATGATTAAAATCCTCACATTTATATTAAACAAGGAAGGATATCAGTTGAGCGTAATTAGAGATGGTCTAAGTGCTATTGAACAATTACACACCATAAATCCTGACATGGTAATCACTGATTTATTATTACCGTATAAATCAGGATTAGAAGTAATTAGCTTTGTAAAAAGTAATTACAAAAATAAAGCTATAATTGCATTATCTGCCTTAGGCGAAGAGGAACATTCTGTTAGCGAAGCATTTAAACTTGGTGCCGATGATTTCATTGCAAAACCTTTTAATCCAAACGAATTAGTATTGAGAGTGAAGCGATTATTAAATCATTAATTCAAATATGAAGCTAAATAGCCTCTGAAAAATGTTGATTTTGAGCATTACTTTCAAAAAGACTATATTTGCAAAAAATTTAAGCAAATGACTACTTTTGAGCAATTCAACCTTCCGAAATCCGTACAAAAAGCGATTGATGATTTAGGATTTACTACTCCCACTCCAATTCAGGAAAAAACTTTTTCTGTGATCATGTCCGGAAGAGATATGATGGGAATCGCTCAAACCGGTACCGGTAAAACATTTGCTTACCTATTGCCTTTGTTAAAACTATATAAATTCACCCCCGGACATACTCCAAAAATAGTGATTCTGGTTCCTACACGTGAACTTGTAGTTCAAGTTGTGGAAGAAGTTGAAAAACTGACCAAATACATGTCGGTTAGAACTATTGGAATTTTTGGTGGTGTCAATATTAATACTCAAAAAACCACCGTTTACCAAGGTTGCGACATACTTGTGGGAACTCCAGGAAGAATCATGGACTTAACACTGGACAATGTCATTCGTTTTGAAGAAATGCAAAAACTAGTAATTGATGAGTTTGATGAAATGCTAAATTTAGGATTTCGTACGCAATTGACCGCTATCTTAGCGATGATGCCAAAAAAACGTCAAAACATCCTTTTTTCGGCTACAATGACGGATGAAGTAGATGCAATTTTGAATGATTATTTTGATTATCCGGAAGAAGTTACGCTTTCTGCTTCAGGAACACCATTGGAAAATATCAAACAATTCTCCTATCAAGTTCTTAATTTCAATACCAAAATAAACCTTTTAAAGCACTTGTTGCAAAATAACAAGGACATGAGTCGTGTTCTGGTATTTGTCAATAATAAAAAGATTTCGGATTTGGTTCTCGAGCGAATCGAAGAAGATTTTGACGGTCAGTTTGGAGTAATTCACTCCAATAAATCACAAAATTATCGTTTGAGCACGATGGCTTCCTTTCAAGAAGGAAATTTACGTGGTTTAATTACTACAGATATTATGGCCAGAGGTTTAGACATTTCGAATATTACACACGTAATCAATTTTGAAATGCCCGAAATGCCCGAATTGTATATGCACAGAATTGGTAGAACAGGTCGTGCCGATGCTTCAGGAACCGCAATAAGTTTTATTGCGCCTCGCGAAGAAGAGTTCAAAGTAGAGGTCGAAGTACTGATGAATATGGAATTGGCAATTGAACCTTTCCCACAAACCGTTGAAGTTTCATCCAAATTAATAGAGCCTGAAAAAGACAGACAACCAATTAAGTTTTTAATGAAAAAACAGAAACTTGATGGAGATGGCGCTTTTCAAGAGAAAAGTAAAAAGAACAAGAAAGTCAACTTGGGTGGACCTGGTGTAACAAAGAAAAAAACACATGGTTCTGTCAATAGAAATATGCTAAAAACCAGAGACAAAAAGAGAAAAGACAAGAATAAATAGTCCTCAGTTCTAAATCCTGATATTTTTAAATCATCTGGGACACAAGATAAAATATAAAAACGGGTTAAAAATGGAAACATTTTCAACCCGTTTTTTTTGTGAATTATATTGATTCTCAAGTTTAATTATTAGTAAAAACTAAACAAACCGGAGCGCATAATGCTATTTTTTTTCCAGTATCAGTAAGTAATCCGGTCTTTTTATCTCTTTTAAAAATTACCACATCATTGGTATATTGATGTGCTACCAAAAGAAAATTACCTGTTGGATCAATCGCAAAATTTCTAGGTCCTTTTCCTAAAGTGCTGGTTTCTCCTTTCAATACTAATTTTCCGTTTTTTTGAATTTTAAAAATTGTAATATTATTGGCTTCACCGCGATTAGAAGCATATAAAAACTTCCCGTCAGGCGAAATATGGATATCCGCAGAACTAAACTTTCCTTTCAAATCTTTATCTAAAATAGTCGTTTCATCGATTTTCTCTAAAATTCCGTTTGAGTAACTAAATACCGTTAACGCACCGTCGAGTTCCTGTAATAAATAAACAAATTTCCCGTCTTTGCTAAAAGTTAAATGTCTGGGTCCACTACCCGATTTCGCTGAAATACTATCTTTTAATTCTAAAACAGTATTTGCAACATTAGGATTATAGGCATAGGAATACACTTTGTCATTCCCTAAATTGTTAGACAAAACAAACTTTTTATCTGGAGAAAAATGAACCATATGCACATGTGGACCTTCTTGTCTTTGCGTATTCGTCCCTTTTCCATAATGTTGAATCACTTGCTTTGCTTCAGCTAGACTTCCGTCGATATTTTTACCAAAAACAGAAATATTACCACCAGAATAATTGGCAACGATCACATTTTTATCATCGTTTATAATGTAACAAGGATCAGCACCTTTCGAACTTTGCTTGTTGATTAAGTCTAATTTTCCGCTTGCTGGATTATAACTAAAAGAACTTACCGAACTTTCAGCACCAAACTCATTTACGGAATAAACAAAATTATTATCTTTTGAAACCGTCAAATAACTTGGATTTATAACCTTTTCAGTAGCATTTTTAAAACTAAAATCACCTGTTTTCGAATCAAATTCATACACATAAATTCCTTTACTGTCACAACTTTGAGTATAGGTTCCAATCAGTAAATTGAATTTATTTTTTTGTGCCTGAACACTTGTAAAAATGAAAATTAGTAGAACAATAGCAAACGGCTTTTTCATGTTTTTAAATTTTATTGAAAAGCTAAAATACACATTATATCCATAATGAATGTCAATTGTTTATTCCTTTGAAAAATTATAACAACTTCAACCAAAACTGTCAACAAATTTGTATTTTTGACTCACGAAATTCAATGAACTTCATTGAAAATAAAATCCAGTGAAGTAAACTCAACCTCAGAATGCATTTTAAACATCCCGAAATTTTATACTTTCTGTTCTTGTTGATTGTTCCAATTTTGGTTCATTTATTTCAATTACGCCGTTTCAAAAAAGAATATTTCACTAATGTTCGTTTCTTAAAAGCACTTTCGATTCAAACTAGAAAAAGCTCTAAAATCAAGAAATGGCTGCTTCTCACCTGTCGTTTATTACTGCTAACTTGTATTATTATAGCATTTACGCAGCCTTTTTTTGAGTCTAAAGACAGTAAAAATGCCAACAACGAATTGTATATCATTTTAGACAATTCTTTTAGTATGCAAGCCAAAGGCAAAAAAGGGGAATTGCTAAAACGAGCTGTTCAGGAATTACTAGAAGAAACTCCGGAAAACGTCAATTTTTCTTTGCTCACCAATTCCGAAAATTATTGGAACACGGATATAAAGTCGGTTCGTAGTGCTCTGCAAAATCTAAAATACAGCGCCACTCCGTTCCAATTGGACAATATAATGGCCAAAATAAAAGCGCATAAATCAGCTTTTAAAAAAGATATCGTTATCATTACCGATGCTATTGGTCTTGATGAAAAACAATTGAAAAATAGTGATGCAACTGATTCTCCTTTATTTATAATCCCAAAAGCAGAACAAAAAAACAATGTTTCTATTGACAGCGTTTTCATCAATAAAACATTGGACAATTTTTATGAAATGAGCGTCCAAATATCCGGTTATGGAGATGATTTCAAACCGATTCCAATTTCTCTATACAATGAAAATAAGCTTATTGCTAAAACGATAGTAACTTTAGACACGAAGAAAAAAAATCTCAACTTTACGATTCCAAAACAAGCTTTTCATGGTTATTTTTCGATAGCTGATAATGGTTTGTCTTATGATAACACCTTGTATTTTAGCATTTCTAAAACTAAGAAAACCAATATTATCAGCATTGGAGAACCGGCAAAAAGCAACTTCCTTTCCCGAATTTACACCAGTGAAGAATTCAACTTTAGCAATTATACCTTAAGCGCATTGGATTACAATAAACTGGAGGAACAGGACGCAATTGTTCTCAATGAATTAGATGAAATCCCTCAAGCTTTGTCAACCACATTGAAATCTTTTGTAGAAAAAGGCGGAAATCTAATTGTGATTCCTTCAGCGATAAATTCCATTACCAATTTGAATTCTTTTATTTCGAATTTTGGAAATCTGAGATTCGATTCTTTAGAAAACAGAGAAAAACTGATTACTAAAATCAACTTCAATCATCCCATATTCAATAGCGTTTTTGAAAATAAAGTGACTAATTTTCAATATCCAAAAACTAAAAGTTCATTTATATTATCCAGTTCCAATTCTGCTGCTTTGTCTTATGAGGACCAAAGTGTTTTCTTGACTTCGATAGCGAATTCGGTTTCAGCAGTTGCCGTTTTTGCAGCTCCTATCAACACCGAAAATTCAAATTTTCAGCAATCTCCATTAATTGTACCTACATTTTACAAGATGGCGATGAACAATCAAAACAACGGTGTAAATGCTTTGACAATTGGGAATAACAATCCACACTTGACAGAAGTATCGCTAAATAAAGACGCTATTTTAACGGTAAAAGGCTCGGACGAACAATTCATTCCTATCCAACAAATTCTGAATAATAAAGTCAAAATGACTTTCAATGATTATCCGGAACAAGCTGGAAACTTTACCATTTTCAATAAAAAAGAATGGGTGGAAAACATCAGTTTTAATTACAACAGAACTGAAAGTAATTTGGCTTCAGCCAATGACAATATTCTTTCTGACTATAAAACAATCGAATCCATCCCATCGCTATTTGATACTTTACAAACTGACAGAACTGACAATCAAATTTGGAAATGGTTTGTTATCTTTGCACTGTTATTTCTGATTAGCGAAATGGCAATTATACGATTCGTGAAGTAAATAATGTAAGTCAAATACTTTAAAACTCAATTTGAAATGAGTTTGGTTGCAAGAGTTAATACAGTAATACGAATTCCATATTCCATTAAAAAAACAAATATTATCTACATATGAAATTAATCATCAGAGGCGCCAAAATAATCGATTCGAAAAGTCCGTTTCATAATAAGACTGCAGATATTTTAATTATTGATGGTTTTATAAAAAAAATTGGAACATCACTTCCAAATCCAGATAAAGTAGACGAATTACAACTTGATAATTTACATGTTTCACAAGGCTGGTTTGACAGCAGCGTTTCTCTAGGAGAACCTGGTTTTGAAGACCGAGAAACCATTTCAAACGGACTCAATGTTGCTGCTAAAAGCGGTTTTACAGCAATCGCATTACAACCCAACTCCTTCCCTATTATTGACAATCAATCTCAAGTGAATTTTGTTTTGAATAAAGCACAAGGTTCTGCAACTCAACTGTATCCTATTGGCGCTTTGAGCAAAGAAAGTGCGGGAAAAGACATGGCAGAATTGTATGACATGAAAAATGCAGGAGCAGTTGCTTTTGGTGATTATAATAAAAGTTTGGATAATGCTAATTTGCTAAAAATTGCTTTACAATATGTTCAGGATTTTGATGGATTGATTCTTGCTTTTTCCCAAGACGAAAATATAAAAGGAAATGGAGTAGCGAATGAAGGTATTGTTTCAACCCGATTAGGTTTAAAAGGAATTCCAAATCTTGCCGAAGAATTACAAATCGCAAGAAATTTATTCCTGTTAGAATACACCGGAGGAAAACTTCACATTCCAACAATTTCCACTAAAAAATCAGTTCAATTAATCAAAGAGGCTAAAGCCAATGGACTACATGTAACGTGCAGTGCTGCTGTACATCATTTGGTTTTAACCGATGAAAAACTGGAAGGTTTTGATACCCGTTATAAAGTTTCGCCTCCACTTAGAACTGAAACCGACAGAAAAGCATTACTGAAAGGAGTCAAAGATGGAACGATTGATATGATTACATCCGACCATAATCCGATGGACATCGAACACAAGAAAATGGAATTTGACGGTGCCAAAAATGGAACAATTGGAATGGAAAGTGCTTTTGGAGCTTTGATGACTGTATTGCCATTAGAAACTGTAATAGATAAATTGACATCCGGAAAAACAACTTTTGGAATCGAAACAGAAACGATTAATGAAGGTTCAAAAGCAAATATTACCTTATTTAATCCAGAACCAAAAAGCATTTTTACAAAATCATCTATTTTATCCAAATCTAAAAATTCTGCTTTTCTAGGTGCTGAAATAAAAGGGAAAGTATACGGAATTGTGAATCAAGGAAAATTAATTTTAGCATAGAAAAATGAATAATAATAATAATAATAATTCTGAGTCAGGTAAAACTGCAGCGATTACCAGTTATATTTTAGGAATTGGCGTTTTCATAGCGATGTCAATAAACTCAGAGGATAAAAATGCATTTGCCTCCTTTCACATCCGACAAGGACTGGGACTTACCTTAACATTCATATCATTGGGATTAATCATCAGCAATTTTGACAGCTTGATGATATCCGCTCCCATGTGGATTTTCGTATTTGTTTTATGGTCGTATGGCATTACAAGTGCTATAAAAGGAGAAACAAAACCAGTTCCATTATTAGGGGCTTATTATCAAAAATGGCTATCAAACATATCATAATTACAATGAATTTATCTTTAGAATACAAAATAAGAGAACCAAAAATAAAATTAGACAAGAATCCTCTAATCCTTTTATTGCATGGATACGGAAGCAATGAAGAAGATTTATTTTCATTTGCCACTGAACTTCCGGAAGAATATTACATTATTTCAGCGCGTGCGCCTTATGATATGCAATACGGTGCTTTTGCTTGGTACGCCATTAACTTTGATGCGGACGAAAACAAATTTTCTGACCACGAACAAGCTAAAGTTTCTAGGGATTTAATAGCTGGATTTATTGATGAGTTAATTGCCAATTATCCAATTGATGAGAAACAAATTGCTTTAGTTGGCTTCAGCCAAGGCGCTATTTTGAGTTACGCAGTTGCACTTTCTTATCCTGAAAAAGTTCAGAAAGTAGTAGCTATGAGCGGGTATTTGAATTTAGAAATTGTAGCTGAGGATTACCTCAAAAACAACTTTAATAATCTGAAAATATTTGCTTCACACGGAACGGTAGATCAGGTAATTCCAGTAGAATGGGCAAGAAAAACGCCTGCAATAGTAGAAAATTTAGGAATAAATTTAACCTATAAAGAATATCCAATTGGTCATGGAGTTGCTCCACAGAACTTTTATGACTTCAAAAATTGGCTTCAGGAAAAATAATTTTCAGTAATCAGTAGCAGTTGTCAGGGTATACTATCTGAAAACTGCGACTGCTTATTTATTTCTGATACAACAGCGATTGATTCACTTCAAAAGAAATGCTTTCATCAGGATTGACAAAATATTTCAACAAAACTTCGCCCCAAATTTCACCATCACTATAATCCGCTATAATCCATCTGTGGTTTAGTATTTTTATTTTGTTAATAATAAATTTATTAGTCCCAATTTGGTCTTGACCGGTATAAGGATTTCCTTTTGGATTGGCGTTAAAATCCATTAATTTTTCAGTAACAACAGGAATTAATTTTTCAAATTGAATCATTTTATCTCCATTTCCTGAATCAAAATAATTTTGGGCATTTTCATTCTTTTCTAAAGAAAAATAGTTGGCATCTACCAACTGATTCGAAACTAAGCTTAAACTGTCTCTTAATTTTTTTGTGGTCTTATCGTATCTATTTTGTTCAAATGTCACCTGTTTACTTAAGAACATGTAGGTAAAAACAGTCGAAAGAACAGCCAAAATAGTTAGATAAAGGAATAATGATTTTTTCATTGTAGTTAAAATTAAATTGTAATTTCTAAATTATCGTAGGCCAAGAAGACGTTATCCGGAAGGTTTTTTTGAACTTCTTCATGGTATCCCATAATATGACTAATATGAGTGAGATACGCTTTTTTGGGTTGCACCAAAGTTATAAAATCCAAGGCTTCTTTCAAATTGAAATGCGTTTCATGGGGTTCTTCCCGCAAAGCATTTATAACCAATACTTTTAGATTTTTCAACTTTGCAATTTCACTGTTTTCAACAGTTTTTACATCTGTTAAATAGGCAAAGTCATCAATTCGGTACCCAAAAACCTGAAGATTTCCATGCATCACATTTATGGGAACAGCTGTTTTATTTCCAATAGAAAAGGATTGATTATTGACCACTTCGATAGTTTCCACAGATGGCGCACCCGGATATTTATTGACTGTTTCAAAAACGTAATCAAAACGTTTTCTCAAATTATGGAGCACTCTTTGATGTGCGTAAATTGGGATTTCACCTTGTTTAAAATTAAAAGGACGAATATCATCAATTCCTGCAGTGTGATCTGAATGTTCGTGGGTAAAAAGAATTCCGTCTACTTTCTGACAATTGGAGGATAGCATTTGCTGTCTAAAATCAGGTCCGCAATCAATAACAAAAGAGTAATTTCCCCAAGAAATCCACACCGAAACTCGTAGTCTTTTATCTTTAAAATCAGTGCTTTTACAAACGGGATGATTACTCCCAATAACAGGAATCCCTTGTGACGTGCCAGTTCCTAAAAAATATACCTTCAACTTTCTTTATTTTAATTGCAAAAATAGGGTTAATTCTCTTTCATTAGAAACCTATTTCATTAACTTTGCAAAATATTAGCCATATTAAAAGAAAATGGATACAGAAATAAAATTAAAAGGTGATAAAATCATCCAACAAATCCCTTCAATTAAAGATAAAGCACTTCGTATCAATTTGAACGAAAATATTTATGGAACTTTTGCTGAAATTGGAGCTGGACAGGAAACTGTAAGACATTTTTTTAGATCTGGTGGTTCTTCCGGAACAATCGCAAAAGCAATGTCAGCCTATGACAAAGACTTTAGTGATGCCGTTTATGGTATTGAAGAAGATGGCCGTTATGTCACTGAAAGCCGACTTAAAAAAATGCTTTCTCATGAAGTAAACCTAATAGAAAAAAGACTAAGTAGAGAAAAACATCCTAACAAAATGTTTTTTAGTTATGCCAATACCGTGGCCACAATTGATTTTGCCAAACAATTTAAAGGACACGGCTGGGTTGGAATAAGTTACCAAATTGAACCAGACGAAGATTACAACGAAATTATTCTTCACATTCGTTTTAAAGAAACTGATGTTCGTTTGCAACAGGAAACTCTTGGAATTCTTGGTGTAAATTTAATTTATGGCGCTTACTACAAATACAATGATCCTAAACGTCTTTTGCGATATTTATACGACCATTTAGACAAAGATCAATTAGAAATTGACACGATAAATTTCTCAGGTCCCCGTTTCGCTGATGTAGACAATCGTTTGATGAGTTTACAATTAGTCAAAAATGGAATGACTGATGCGGTAATGTTTAATCCTGATGGAAAAAACATCCTTCCTGCAGCTATATTATACAAGAAAAACATACTTGCTTTTAGAGGAAGTTTTCGTCCAGTTACAAAAGTAAACATGGACATGTATGAGAAATCATTGAAAATGTTCTTGAACGAGAATAAAGTAAATGCTGAAAATACACTGGTAGTTTTTGAAATCACACTTTCAAATCTTCGTTCCGATGGTGAAATTGATGAAAGAGATTTCATGGATCGAGCTGAATTATTGTGTTCTCTTGGACAAACCGTAATGATTTCAAACTTTCAGGAATACTATAAAGTGGTGGAGTATTTTGCAAATTATACAAAAGCCCGAATGGGATTAGCCATGGGCGTAAATAATTTAATAGATATTTTTGACGAGAAATATTACAGACATTTAAGTGGTGGAATTCTGGAAGCTTTTGGAAAATTATTCTACCGCGATATGAAAGTATTCTTGTATCCAATGATTGGTGAAAATGGAGAAATAATTACATCCGAAAATTTGAAAGTACATCCAAGAATGAAAGAACTTTATAAATTCTTTAAATTCAATGGCAAAGTAGTTGATATTGACGATTATGACCCTTCAATTCTAGAAGTTTTCTCCCGTGAAGTTTTGAATATGATTAATCATGGAAAACCAGGTTGGGAACATATGCTTCCTTCCGGTATTGCAGAAATAATTAAAGAACACAGACTTTTTGGATTTGATCCAAATAAAGTCTTGAACGAAAGCAACTAGTAGATTCAAATTATAAAAAAAGTCCAGAATTGCGGTTAATTATTACCTCAACTCTGGACTTTTCTTTGTCCATCAAAATCTAAGTTCAGTTTTAGAAATTTAATTAAATTGCACTAGCAACTAACTCCTAAAAACGCAACACGAATACTTATTTTAGTATTTGAGCTGCATGCGCCTTCGTTTTTACATCAGAAATCACCTCTTCGATGATTCCTTTTTCATCAATTACAAAAGTGGTTCTGTGAATTCCATCATATTCTTTACCCATGAATTTTTTTGGTCCCCAAACTCCAAAAGCCTGAATTACAGATTTATCTTCATCAGCAAGTAATGGAAAAGGAAATTCATACTTGTCTTTGAATTTCGCTTGAGCTTTCGCTGAATCAGCACTTACACCTAACAACGCGTAATTATTAGCCTGAAATCGCTCAAAATTGTCTCTTAAATCACAAGCTTCAGCAGTACATCCCGGCGTATTTGCTTTTGGATAAAAGAAAACGACTAATTTTTTTCCTGAATAATCCGCTAATTGATGTGATTTCCCGTCTTGATCTACGCCTGAAAAATTAGGTGCTTTATCTCCTTTTTTTAATGTTGTCATTATTTGTATTTTTTACTTATTTGAATTGAATTTGAATATTGCTATTGCAGTTGAAATTGTTTTTCTTTACAATCAAATTTAATGAATAATGAATAAACAAGAACGTGTATCTTTTGTTATAAATACGTTAAAAGAATTATACCCTACGATTCCAATTCCGCTAGATCATAAAGATCCATATACATTATTAATAGCTGTTCTGTTATCAGCACAATGTACAGATGTGCGAGTAAATCAGATTACGCCTTTACTTTTTGCAAAAGCAGATAACCCATATGATATGATAAAAATGTCTGTGGAGGAAATAAAGGAAATTATTCGTCCGTGTGGCTTATCGCCAATGAAATCAAAAGGAATTTATGGATTATCGCATATTTTAATTGACAAACATGGAGGGAAAGTACCCCAAAGTTTTGAATTTCTAGAAGAATTACCCGCAGTAGGACATAAAACGGCCAGTGTCGTGATGTCGCAAGCGTTTGGAGTCCCTGCATTTCCTGTGGATACACACATCCATCGCTTGATGTACCGCTGGAATTTAACCAATGGTAAAAACGTAGTCCAAACGGAGAAAGATGCCAAACGGATTTTTCCTGAGGAAATTTGGAATGACCTTCATCTTCAAATTATTTGGTACGGAAGAGAATATTCTCCGGCTCGTGGGTGGGATTTAGAAAAAGATATTATTACCAAAACGATTGGCCGAAAAACGGTACTCGATGCATATTATAAAAAATAAGTTATCTAAACACAAAAAACCGCTGATTCTTAATGCGAATCAGCGGTTTTTTTTTATGTATTGTTAATACCCCTTAGAAAAGTAAAAACTGACTTTTTATCAATCAATCAATATAATTCTAATTCGAAATAATTTCGAAACTCTTATTATCTACTTTTATTATGGTTAACGCTTTGGAATAGCCTAATAAAAAAGAAATTGTTTCTTTACTTGGTTTCATCGTTTGATAAACTAATGATTTTTTTGAGTAAGTTTTTGCCATATAGTAATACATATTTGTTTTCTATTACAACGCAGCAAATTTCAAGATATTGTTAATTGGTTAAAACAATTTGGTGTTTATCAATTACTTTTCTCAAATTCATCAAAGCATAACGCATTCTCCCTAATGCGGTATTGATGCTCACTCCGGTAGATTCCGAGATTTCCTTAAAACTCATATCTTGATACATTCGCATTACCAAAACTTCTTTTTGATCCGCTGGAAGTTCTTCAATTAATTTCTTCAAATCCATTTCTACTTGTTCCGATATTATTTTATTTTCTATCGTCAAGGAATCATCAGACATAATTGAGAAAATAGAAAATTCTTCCGTTTCTCTGAACATGGGCATTTTTTTAGTTTTTCGGTAATGATCAACAACCAGATTATGGGAAATACGCATTACCCATGGCAAGAATTTACCTTCTTCATTATAGGAGTTTGATTTCAAAGTCTTAATCACTTTGATAAAAGTATCTTGAAAAATATCGTTGGTAATATCTCTGTCGGGGATTTTAGAATAAATAAATCCATAGATTTTTGATTCATGCCTTTTTATTAGTTTAGCTAAGGCATCCTCATTACCTGCGACATATTCCTTAACTAATGACGCATCTGGGAGTTGTATATTAACCATAATAATACTTTTTAGTTTTAATTAAAATTGGAGAGTTTTCTCTAAAAAGTAGTTTTCTATTATAGGCTAAATTGGATTACGTTCGTTAAGTTTTCAAATTTAACTAAATATTATTTTAAGATGCAAGTAAAATTAATTAAAATTAACATATCATGAATAAAATTTGTTAAAATTTTTCTTCTTTTTTTCACATTTACCATACAAATAGCATGCCGTTGAATAAAAAAGAATAGTTTATGTCAAGGAATTCTTAAAAATAAAAAAACTAAAATAAAGTCCGATTGTTAATCGATTAGAATCAAACCTCATTTTAGTTTCAACTATTTTATTGTTTGTGTACCATTATTGGTAGACTCTGATGTAATCAACTATGAAATGCTGCGGTAGAATATTGTCATCAACTTCTGGACCACCAAAGTTCCCTCCTATTGCCATATTAACAATAAAATAAAAAGGCTGATTATAGGGCCAAATTGCCTCTGTTTTATTTTCAGGCTGAAACGTGTACACTAAAGTATCATCCACATAAAAATCGATTTTGTCTTTCGTCCATTCCATAGCGTAAATATGAAAACCTTCCTCAATATCATCAAATCGTGTTTTCTTTGTATTTATCGTATTTCCATAGCTGTCCTGCGTATGCAAAGAAGTAAAAACCATATTTGGCTCTTTCCCTATGTATTCTAAAATATCGATTTCACCACATTTAGGCCAGCCAACTTCATTTATATTAGAACCTAACATCCACAAAGCAGGCCACACTCCTTGACCGACCGGCAACTTCGCTCTTGCCTCAAAACGACCGTATTGAAACTCTTTTTTGCCTTTGGTAGTAATGCGTGTCGAAGTATATTTATCTCCTTCTTTTTTAGCAGTAATGACCAATTTATTTTTAGCAATTTTGTGATTCTGTTTCGTATACAATTGTCTTTCTTTGTTGCCCCAACCGCAATTAGGACAACCATCACCAAGTTCAAAATTCCAATTCTTTTCATTTAAAGTTTTACCGCTGAAATTTTCTTCCCAAACCAGTTTTCGTTTGTTCTGTTGCGCAAAAGAAAAATTAACCACAAGTAGTAATACTATTATTTTCTTCATTATATTTTAATTAGAATATTGAAAATCTCCTTCCAACTTTGTTATTGAACTGCCTCCAATGAATACTTTAAAGTCTCCAGCTTCTGCTTCCCATTTTCTATTAGCCGTGAAATACTCAATTGTTTTTTCATCGATTGTAAACACCACTTTTTTGGTTTCGTTGGGTTGTAATTCTATCATTTCAAATCCTTTCAACTCTTTTACGGGACGTGTGGTACTTCCTATCAAATCTCTAATATACAATTGAACCACTTCTTTTCCGGCAACTTTCCCCGTATTTTTTAAATTTACAGAAACTTCAATTTTACCATTTTTCGAAAATTTATTAGAGGATAATTGTAAATACGAATATTCAAATTTAGAGTAACTTAAACCGTGCCCAAAAGCATACAAAGGCGTATTTTTTTCATCGATATAATGCGACCAAAACACACTTTCGGGTTCGTTCATAACTGGCCTTCCCGTATTTTTATAATTGTAATAAATAGGAATCTGACCTACATTTCTCGGGAAAGTCATTGGCAATTTTCCACTTGGGTTGTAATCGCCGTATAAAACCTGTGCAATTGCGTTTCCGCTTTGTGTTCCCAAATGCCATCCTTCGACTATTGCAGGAATATTTTCATCAGCCCAAGGAATCGCTAATGGACGACCATTATTTAAAACCAAAACCACATTAGGATTGACCTTATAAATTGTTTCTAATAATTCTTGTTGAACACCTGGCAAACCAATATCGGTTCTACTTCTTCCCTCGCCTGATTGCAAACCGTGTTCTCCCAAAACCATAATTACTACGTCAGCTTGTTTTGCAGCGGTAATAGCTTCTGCAAATCCACTCTTATCCGTCGTATTGATTTTAGTTTCCCAAATGAATTGGGTTCTTCCCTCGGTTACATCAGCTCCTTTTACATACTTGAGTTGATTTCCTGAGTACTTTTGTAATCCTTCCAGAACAGAAACTGCCGAATTATCATCAGCTGCGATTCTCCAACTTCCCAAAGGACTCGTTTTATCATTTGCCAAAGCACCAATTAATGCGATTTTTTGACCTGATTTTTTTAAAGGCAATAATTCCTTTTCATTTTTTAAAAGCACGATTGACTTTTTGGCCATATCCAAAACTCCTTCATGAAAGGCCGCTTTTCCAACGGTTGCCAGTTCTCGATTTTCATCACAATATTTGTATGGATCATCAAACAAACCCAATTCGAACTTAACTTTCAAAATTCGTCTTGCAGCATCATCAATAACGCTTTCTTTGACTTTGCCTTCTTTGACTAATGCAACCAAATGTTCCACATATGCACTGGATTCCATATCCATATCTGAACCTGCATTAATCGCTATTTCAGCCGCTTGTTTACTGTCCTTAGCAAAACCGTGCGGAATCATTTCGTTGATAGAACCCCAATCCGAAACTACGAAACCATCAAATTTCCAATCTCTTTTTAAAACTTCTCTTTGCAAATAGGCATTTCCTGTTGCGGGAATTCCATTCAATTCATTAAAAGAGTTCATAAACGTTCGCACACCTGCATCAACGGCTGCTTTAAAAGGTGGAAAAATGGTATTTTGCAACACAGTTTCGCTTATATCAACTGTATTGTAATCTCTTCCTGATTCTGCAAAAGCATATCCTGCAAAATGTTTGGCGCAAGCCAAAATAGTATTCACAGCGGCTAAATCTTCCCCTTGAAAACCTTGTACACGAGCAACGGCAATTTTACTTCCTAAAAAAGGATCCTCGCCGGCGCCTTCCATAACGCGTCCCCAGCGGGCGTCTCTGGAAATATCAATCATGGGTGCAAAAGTCCAGTTCAATCCAACAGCAGCGGCTTCTTCAGCTGCAATTGCTGCCGACTTTTTCATCGCTTCTAAGTCCCAACTTGCTGCTTCAGCGAGCGGAATTGGACTAATCGTTTTATAACCGTGAATAACATCAAATCCAAAAAGCAAAGGAATTCCTAATCGGGTTTGTTCCACCGCTATTTTCTGTAATGCTTTAACATCTTTAACTCCTTTGACATTCAGCATTGAACCGACTAAACCTTTTTTCAAGTCCTCGTATTTTTTGGCCGCTTGACCTTCTTTTGGAGTTGGACCTGTAATATCCCAAAACCCGTTATACTGATTGAGTTGCCCGACTTTTTCTTCCAAAGTCATCAGTTGGAGAACTGAATCTACTTTTGTCTCTAAAACATTTTCTTTGGAATAAGAAACAGGCGATTTCAAGATTTTATTACTGCAACCTGCAACTAGTAGAGCTGCTATAGCAAATGATGCTAACAGGGATTTATTTTTCATCTTTATCCATTTTTTTACACTTAAAAGGTCGAAATAAATTTCGACCTTTTTATTTTCATCATATCAAATTATTATAGTTTTAAACTTGTAAAAAAACACTAGTCTAAACTAAATTTATATTCTTTTTGCAATAGCAAACGTACACTTTAACTATTTAAACAATAATTTAATTAATAGTCACAGAAACGTTATCGATATTAGCAGTTACTTTGCACCCTGCATCACCGCCACAAACTGCTTCAATTAAGAACGACAATCCTTTAGAGACATCAGCATTTGAAGGTATTGTATAAGTACCCGTAAATGTTGTCCATGATGAAGTTAAAGTTGGAGTTGGATTGAAAACATGTGTAAACGAAGCTCCAGCAGCACCTTCACCAAAAAGTAGAACATTAAATACAGCACCTGGTTGTACAATAGAACCTTTAACATCAAACTTAACTGTGATTTTGTCACCAGATTTTACTGTTCCTGCACCAACAGCTTCTTGTTTAAAGGCTGGATTACTTGGCCCATTTGTCACTAATTTACCTGACCAAGTACCACCATTATTACTTGTTGTATTATCTAAAGCTGCAGTACCTCCATTTTGAAAAACAATCCATCCAGAAAGCGCCCCAGTTTCAAAATCACTGTTTTGTGCTAATCCTGTAGTCGTTCCTGACCCACCAGTACCTCCTCCTGAACCTTGTAAAAATAGGGATACATTATCAATATTTACTTCTCCAATTGCTGCACCTAAATCAAACAATACACGTGCATCGCTTGCACCAAAGTTACTCGCGGTTACAGTAATTGTGTATTTCGTGCGAGTTGTAGTAATGTTTACTGTCTGAACCGTATTGGAAAAATCTCCTCCACTCAATCCTATTCCTGCTAAGATAGATCTTGCTCTATCTGACCATGCATCAAAACTCAAAGTGTATGTTGCACCTTGTACTATTGCTAATTTCTGACTTACATTTACATCATAAGAATTTCCTGCAGCGGTCACGTTTACCGAATAAAAAGTATCACCGTTTACAGTTTTAACTGGAGCAGGATCAGTACCAACTCCAATAATCCAAGAGCTGCTACCGCTTTCAAAATTACCATTAGTTAATAAACCATCATCAAATGCGCCAGGAGTAACTCCACCACCAGTTCCTGCATATACTTTAAGATCATCGAAATAGTAAGTATCTTTATTATTTGCATTCAAATCAAAGAAAAGAACTATTTTATTAAACTTATTGGTTTGAGAAGCAGCAAAAGGAAACGTTAATTCTTCCCACTCACTTGTTTTTGTTGTAGGAACTTCTAATTCTGTGTTGTTATTTGGATTACCGATTTCTTCTAATTTAATTCTAACTTTAAAACCAGGTTTTGCCGAATAAACTTTCATTTTCAATCCTCCGTTGGTATTGAAATCTAATTTGGCATTTAAATTAATTTGTGTGTTATCCCAAGGATTGTTTCCTAATTTTGTGATTTTACCCACTTTACATGAACTATTTAATGCATTATCGAAACTAGGGTTTGACACCCATGCAAAATCAGCTCCATCATTTATAATAGTTCCTGCTGCAGGTTCTGTTTTAAATGTCATATTTAAAGTTGCGGCATTTATTGATTCTAATGCTTCAGTAGTACAAGGAGTGGTAGGAATTGTTATGGTAATTTCGTCCTCAAACGTATCCGAACCACCTGCTACATTATTTGCTATTAAAACAATTGTATATGTACCGGCAGCATACGACTTTATCGGATTTATTTCAGTAGAAGTCTCATCATCTCCAAAATCCCATTCGTAGTTTTTAGAATTCTCTGAGATATTTATAAATGTAACTGTTCCTGTTGCTGGATTTACTGTGTAAGTGAATCCGGCAACTACTTTAGGATATTTGGAGTCATCATTTGTACATCCAAATAAACATATCGTTAAGATCAAAATTGCAATTTGCTTAGCGCTATTGATTAAGTATTTCATAATTATTATATTTTGGGTTAATTGGTGTTATTTTTTGTAAACTCTTACGTAATCTATTAACATAGTTTGTGGAAAGACCGTTTCGCTATTTGGAGAACCAACAAAAGAGCCTCCTACAGCCAAATTAATGATGATGTAAAAAGGTTTGTCAAACACCCATTCGCCTGTCACATCACTAGGTGTAATTTGATTATATAACACATCATCTACATAGAAGTTAATATATTCAGGTCCCCACTCTATGCCATAGACATGAAAACCAGTATCAAAACGATCATTTAAAAGATTATAACTTTTTGATATTGAATTTCCTCCTGAATAACCTGGACCATGGACTGTTCCTAAAATTGTTGTGGGATTTTGTCCGCGATATTCCATAATGTCTATTTCGCCACATTGTGGCCAAATAACAGTATCGGAATTAGCACCTAATAACCAAAAAGCAGGCCATATCCCTTGGCCATAAGGCACTCTTATACGCGCTTCATATCGACCGTAAGCTTGTTCAAATTTACCTTTAGTCAACAATCTTGCAGAAGTATAGGAAGAACCATTAAAAGATTCTTTTCTTGCAGTGATAAGCAGTACACCATTTTGTACCGTTACATTTTCAGTGCGATCTGTGTAGTATTGCAACTCTCCATTTCCCCAACCATTATTTCCAGTTCCAATATCATAATTCCAAATTTCGCTATTTGGTTTACCATTAACATCAAACTCATCCGACATTACCAAATTATTAAATGTCGCTACCGTTTGCTTCTCATCAGTTGAACAACTAGAAAATACAAAAAAGGAAAAAACTACATAAAAAGGTATTATGGATAATTGTCGTGCTCTTATTTTAAGTTGATTTATTTTATTCATCTTAAGTGTTTTTATTATTTATTAAAACCAATAAATTATTTATAGAAATATAGATTATCAAGTAAAAATTTTATATCTCCTACAAAAACAATTTGTGCTAAATTTCCCTTTTGCGAAGCAATATCACCAGTTAACGGAATGTTTATTGAAATCCATTGTCCAGGAGTTATTTGATTTGCTGGAACTGTATATGATATTTCTTTATCATCTACTGTTGGTCCTCCTGTAAAAATATTTGTATCAATTACACCATTAGCGCCTCTATCTCTTATTTTGACTATAAAAGGCGTATTTGTTGTATCTGCGGTCCAAATATCTAAATGAAGAAAACCCATTGTTGTCGCATTTATTGCAGGATTTTTAAACTCAATACCCACATAATTTAAATCCGAATAATATTTAAAATTATCAAAACCAACTTTTATATCAGACGTTTTAGTTGTTGAACCATCGTACAATCCATTGAAAAAATCAACTGGTACATTTGTATAAGCATTGCTAAACAACGATATTACATTAACTGCTGCTTGAGTTGGCACAGGTGCAGAACCAAAACTACCAGAAGCTTCAATTGTCAAGGAACCTGTCGCTTTAACACCTGCTACAGCAGCGGTTATTTTGGCTGTACCAAATCCAACAATTGTAACGATTCCTAATTCACTAACTCTTGCAACCTCAATATTTGAGGAACTAAATTTAAAGTAAGAAGGTGCTGCCAAAACAGTTTGATTTATACCCGAAGCCAAATTATAAGTTTGAGTCAGACCATCAATTGTAACATTTGAACCAATGAAACTATTTTCCTTTTTATCAACACCATTAAAAATAGCAGGTTTTGGTTGTGCAACAGTCCCTAATTTTTCATATTTCAATTCATCAATCCAAAAAGTATATCCATTACCATTCTCAGCTCCTTCAGCATACCAAAACATCCCCTTTTCAAGCGTCAATTTAGTAGCATCAGGTATAGGAATTATAACTTTAGTCCAATTTGTAGATAAAGGAACATTAGTCATTGTTACTAAATATTTATTCGCCCCAAAATCATTCCCAAGACCCACTTCATTTAACGTTGCTGCTTGTGTGGATTTAATCCAAAAAGTCAATGCATCATAATCCGATAAATCACGTCCCGTAGCATCCGGAAAAATTGCCCCTGCAAAGGCACCATTAGGATCACCTACAGTAGGAACGTCAAATCGCATTGATGCCGTACCTTTATATTTTACCTCTTGGTCTACTGTAAATGCATTTGCTTTTGAACCACTAAAGGGGAAATAATTTAGACCTCCACTAAAACCATCGATAAAAACTTCAGCTGTTTTAGGAAACGTTGCAAACTCAACATCATCGGAAAGCTCTCTCTCACATCCAACTGTTACAATGAGTATCAATCCCAGTAGGAATATGATTTTTGAATCTCTATAATTACTCTTTTTCATATTTTATTTTTATTATTTTCCAATATTAATATGTATGTATGTTCTAATTTCCCATTCATTTCCGTTAGGGAAACCTACTGGACTTATTGTAGGTGAAGTGGCAAATTCATCAGCAACATTTGGAAGGTAGCGTGGAGAATATTGATCAAGTGTACGCCACGTTCCACGAATACCAATTTTAGTATCAGGTAATATAAACCAATTAGGCTTTCCTACTGAAGTAGATAAATCCAGCATCAACTGCAAAGGATACGTCAAGTTAAAATCTCGATGATAATCAAATGGTCCCCAATCATTAAGTTTTATAGAACTAACTAATTTCGATTTATTATAGATCACTCGTATGTCACCTCCCAGACGCTCCACTAATCTAGCATCTCCACCATTTGCTTGGGCATTTCCAAAGTAAATATTACCTATTAATCCAAAATCCGGAGTTAACTTAGAAACTATACGTGTATTTGATTCCCATAAGTCATGTGCAGGAGCCGAAGTAGGAAAAGCAAACGTTTGTCGCCCATCGGCAAGAATTCCAACAGCAGCATCTTGAGTAGTTGGTAAATGACGAAATACAAATCCGCTACTTACTGCAAACTTAGCGTCCTCAGTCATATCATTATCCCATTCATACATCCAAGTCGCAGGTGTTGGATCATAAGTCAACAATAATTCCCCTCCCACTGTTTCTCTATTTCCTCTTACAGCAAATGGATCATCTTGAATATTTCGTAATCTTCCTGGCGCTTTCACATCATTTGGCATAGCCGCCACAATTGGTTTTTGCCACAAAAAATTTGGAGCAATTTGGAAATTTCCAGTGGTATAAGTAAATCCGGAAAGAACATTTACTTGGTTTCCACTTCCACTGTCTTTTAATCTCCAGCCGGTAAATGTTCTTGTATTATCAGCACCGCCATTAGCGACTAACCCCATAGCGGCGGCTTGTCCGTACCAATTGAATGAACCTTTGGAATACGTTAATTTAGCTTTTCCTCCCCAATTATCAGTTGATTTAACTTCATCAGTATAAATTACATAATTTCCTGGTTCTCCTTCAGTAAATTGAAATCTTCTACCATTTAGAGGTTGTCCACCCCAAATAGCACCGAGCTCAACACCTAAATCTCCAAATTTAGTTTTCGAATAAATAGAAAGTCTTCTTGTTTTAGGTAGTGGAACCGCAATTGATGAAACAGCTTCTGGAGCATCAGCAATATCTTCATGATAAATACCCGCAAGATCAAACATACCAAGTTTTGTAGCGTATTTCAATAAAACTGCTGGATTTGCACCCCACCATAATTGTGGTCCGAAAGCAGCTTTAAAACCTTTTAATGCTCTTTTACCATCAATTTCAAAACCAGAAGTTTCTCCATTATAAATATCTAAATTTGCTCCATAATTTGCCTCAGGATACAACCCAAAAAAATCGCCTTCATAACCCCAATGATAATGGCCCGTCCTGTAAAAACCTCTTAATTCAAAATCTTTTGCATCCCAAGTGTAACTTGCATTGTAAACTTTAACTCTATTTATATCATCTAATAAAAGGGGTCCGTTATCAGTTAATACAGTTCCACTACGACCACGGTTTTCATAAAAAACCTCATCAATTGGATTTTCAGCAACATTACCAAGTATACTGAAATTGACATTGGCACGCATGTTTGAAGAAGGATTACCTTCAACTCCTACAAAAAAGGATTGCATATGGTCAAATCCAAGTTTTTTAGGATATACAGTTGATTCAGGATCTGCAGTTTTCGGAGTTGTAATTAAACTTCCACCTGTATTAAATGTAGTAAACTCAGCTCTCATATTACTAATACGAATTTTTTCGGTACCGCTACCCAATAGCGCCGCTTTATCTCCACGAGCTTTTAAAACAGCATCCATTAACTCAATATTTGCAAAAGAATTTTGTATGCTCTCAAGATTTTCACCTGATGCATATGGATTTACATTATGTGCTTGCTTCAATGCATAATAAGCTGCACGTGGATAAAGATCATATAAGCCACGTTCATTTGTTGGTCCTTTGGCACAAATACCAAACCACTCTTCATTCATATTATTATTAGTACCTTCTAAATCCAATGAGTATCCTCCATTCGACCAAGAGGCATTATTATCATGGATGTCTAGATTTTTAGTTTGACCATATTTCCACCAACCATCACTAAATTGAAACGTAAAACCTCCAAGTGAATTTCCCGCTTTACCAATTCCTGCTGCATTTTCATAAATTTCTTTCCAATTTCCCACCATGTAATATGCCTGAGACTTTTGGTCCTCAGTGTTATTAATGGTATTAAATGCATCAGCTCCAAATTCTGTAAATAAAATAGGCTTATTTATTTCATTTTTAACTTTTGCAAAAGCATCACCAAAAGAAACACCACGATACATATTAGTACCTAAAATGTCAATATCCGGACATTCCGTTTTAATGATGTCTAAAAATAATAAGTCTCCATTACAAATCGCTATAGGATGTGAGGCATCAATTTGTTTCATTTCTAGAACAGCTTCATTGAAAAGCTTGTATAATGAATGTGCTCTTACAGTAGATTTTCGATCTTCTAACGGAATATTTTCCGTTTCAGCACCATCCCAAAAAAGACCATAGTTATTTTCATTACCTAATAAGAATAATAAAAGTCCTGGAGTATTTTTATATTCTTGAACCATCTCTTTTGTTTCTTTCAAAAGTAATTTACGAGTTCGAGAATCCGAATATTCGGTGTTAGGCACCCAATTTCCATTTAGAGTTAGTCCGTAACGTCCAAAAGAATGGTTAAGCATAGTATAAATACCATATTTTTCATAAATATATTGAATCCATTTTGGTTGAACACCCGTGTATTGACGAATTACATTAACTCCCATGTTTTTCAATAAACCCATTTCAGAGTCAAGTGCAGCTTTAATAACATCATCTGGTTGTTTCCATAGACTATAGGAAAAATTAGTCCCAATAGGATAATAATCCCAGTTCATACCGTTGATCATAAAATCTTTTCCATCAACAACTAATTTCATTCCCTTCTCGTTAGAAACGACCGAGACGTTATTAGACTGTGCAAAAACAGTTGTTGTTATTAAGAAAAATAGTAATCTTAGAATATTGATTTTCATATTTTAATAAATTTAATTTGATTCTTTCAAAAATTATTGAACGATAATTATTTTAGTGTAATGAGCAAATAAAGTATAAATCATATTTCACTTATAGTTTCTTGCTTACATTTTTATATTAATCCGAATTGCAAAAAGTCTTAACTAATTGGACTAATTTCTATTTATCAATATTGGTTTATAAAGACAAAAACTTGTCTTCAATAATAAGTAAGTACTAATGTAAATTGGTTTCTTCATTTTTTGGCTTTTTATGATATTATAAAATTAATCGGAAACACTAATAATAAATCAAAAAGAACCTCAACAAAAAACATACAATGCAAAAAATTCACTATTTAATTTACAATACTTAAAAAAGCATTGAAAATTAAGAAGAAATTGTGATAACCGTTTTTTCTACAAAACAAAAAAACCACAACAATAACGTTAATGTTGTGGTAATGTATAGTTCTATTTGAGGGAATTGAAGAAAACTATACAGCTAATATGTACTCAACAAGCCCTTGTTCATGCGTTAATTCCATTTTTTTACGCAAACGATATCTTTTTATTTCAACACTTCGTACTGAAATGTTTAACAAAGGAGCCACTTCTTTCGAGGAAAGATTCAATCTTAAGTAGGCACATAATCTCAAATCATTTGGTGTTAACGAAGGATGAGCAGCTTTCATCTTTTTCAAGAAGTCTTTATCTGCGTTGTCAAAAGCTTCCTTAAAAACACTCCAACTATCCCCTTCTGTAATGTTCTTGTTAATTGTAGAAATGACAGATTTTATACTTCTGTTCCCATCATCCGGTGTTTTCTTTAAATCATCTTTAATGAATGCCAATAACTCATTTTTACTATTCAAACTCATCGTTGAAACAGCCAACTCTCTATTTTTGGCATCTACATCTTGCGAAAGTTGTTCGTTTCTAATGCGCATCAATTCCTGCTCGTTCTCCAGTTCTTTAATTTCCAATAAAAGATTATTCTCTTCTATCAGTTTTTCTTTTTGTTTTTGATAGTAACTTTTATATGCCTTATGGATAAATCGAGCCATTACCATTATAAAAATCAAATATACTAACAGTGCAGTATGGGTTAAATACCAAGGTTTTTCAACCGTAAAAGAATATACCGCTATATCTTCCAGAGTAGAATTAGCAAATTTAGCTCTGACCTTAAAAGTATATTCACCAGGAGGAAGGTTTTTAAAATTTACCGTTGATTTCGCACTCCATTCACTCCAATCATCTTGAAATCCTTCTAATAAATATTGAAATTCAGCATTAATGTATTTATTAAATTCAGGAACCGTGTAATTGATAGTAATATTATTATCATCATGTTTAAAACTACCTTTTTCTAGAATCGAACGATTTTCGGAGCTTTCATTAAGCTTATTTGTAGTAATTGCGGAAATTGAGACATTATGATTTTTAAAACTCAACTCGTTAAGATTTAAAATATAATATCCGTCAGTGGTTCCAATCAAATAATTAGAATTAGAAATTTGAGTAATATTTTCATAGCCCAACATGGAATTCGTCAATGAAGCGGGAATAGGAATCACGTTTTGTTTCAGTTGATTACTCAATTTACTCAATGAAAAATAATGGATGTAATTTTTTGAAAACAACCATATTTTGTTGGAATTATCCACAATCAGTTTTCCAGAAGTGTATTCATCTTTTTCAAAAACAGCACTTAACAAAGTATCTTTACTGAATTGTTTTGTCTTTTCATTCAATTTAAAAATACCTCCTTTATTTGCATAATAAATGCTATTATTAAACTTTGTCAAACTGGCATTTTTCCCTTTTGCAGGTGTTTTATATTTCAAAAAAGGCTTTGTTTTCAACAGTTTACTGTCTAATTCCAGTCTGTAAACGCCTTTGTATTCATGACTTACGAACACATTCAAATCGTTTGTGATTTCAAAATATTTTGAAGAATAATCAAATCCCACTATTTTGTTTCTGAAGCCCCATTGGTTATTCATTTTTGACAAAACGGAAATTCCGTAATAATTCCCTTGAAGCAAAAGTCCTTTTTTATTGGGTACCGTTTCAAACTTCCAAGTTCCTGATGCTGAAAATATATTTCTCGCTACTGCATTTTCAATTACAAATGTCCCCGAATCGTGACCGCAAAAAAGCGTCCCATCGTGTTCAAACAATGACCAAACCTGTCCTTTAGTTCCATTTACAAATTTGAAGTCATCTTTACTCTGATAACTTTTATAAAATAGACCTTGATTCGTTCCTACATACAAAGTTCCATTGTACAGTTTTGAAGTGTAAACCGTCCCCAGAATTCCCGTGTCATCAACAAAATTTTGTACTGGAGATTGCAGATTAATGCAATTGATTCCGTTGTCCAATCCTACCCAAAGATTTTTATCAGCATCTTCATATAAAGAAAGTGCAGTATTATTAGTCAATCCTTTATTTTGAGTGATGTGATATTTAATTTTTCCGCTATTGTTTAAAATAAATATTCCATTGGAAACGGTTCCCAAAGCAAAACTTCCATCCGAAAGCACTTGACTGCTATACAAACTACTGGCTGCTAATTCCGAATCAGCCTCAGTAGAAAACTTTGTCAAAGCAGCTCCTATGAGCTTATAAAATCCATTCTGCTGTGTTTGGATCAAAAGCCCTTCATCAATAGCAAAAACATTGACAATTTTATTGCTTTGCAAAATTGGATCATTAGAAATTAACCGTGCTTTACCACTTTCTATTTCAATAAGTCCTTCGTTTATTGTTTGAAAGTAGATTGCATTTTTGGTACGGAATGACTTAGTAATATTATTTTTTGGAGCAATAATTTTGAAACCTCCCGTTTTAGTATCATAAATATAAATTCTGTTCAAGGATTGGAAAATTATCCATTGATCATAATTTAATATGTTCCAAAATTGCTCATCATCAAGAATTTTAGTTTTTATTGTTTTGCTAAGTGACGTGTATTTTAATTTTCCATTTGCTTGTCGGGTCCAAAAACCAAATTCCATATAACAACCCGTAAAAATTTTATTCCCAATTACTTTCACGGAACGAACAATCGTTTCGTTTGGTGACGGATATAACTCCCAATTGGATCCATTGAACTCTAATAATCCTTCATTGTTAGCAAAAAAAACATTATGATTTTGATCTTGAGCAATCATCCAGTTTTGGTTTCCCGCACCGTAAATACTAGATGCATATTTTACAATTGGGGGTAATTCTTGAGAAAAAGTACAGAAGGATATTAAAAAAAGAAAAAAGTAAAGTTTTGTTTTCAAAGGGTCTTGTTGTTAATTTTTTTCAAAAATAAACCTAAAATTAGTATTTTTTTTGGTGATAGAAAACATAAAAACTATACAAGAAGAAAAAAGAGATTTCACACGACCTTTTAAACAATATTTGTGAGTTGTTCAATCCCTTTTCTCTGTTGAAAATTGATTACTTTTGTAAAAATTATCATTTTTATGCAAGTTGACCTTTCTAAATTAGATCCCAAGAAAAATATCATCATAAAAGGCGCACAAGTACATAACCTAAAAAATGTAGATGTAGCCATTCCCCGAAATAAATTAGTGGTTATCACAGGACTTTCGGGTTCCGGAAAATCAAGTTTGGCTTTTGATACTTTATATGCCGAAGGGCAGCGTCGTTATGTAGAAAGCTTATCGTCTTATGCGAGACAATTTCTTGGACGATTGGACAAACCAAAAGTAGAATACATCAAAGGAATTGCTCCTGCGATTGCTATCGAACAAAAGGTGAATACTACAAATGCACGTTCTACGGTAGGAACCTCAACAGAAATATACGATTATGTTAAATTACTTTTCGCCAGAATTGGAAGAACGTATTCCCCTATTTCTGGTCGTGAAGTCAAAAAAAATACGGTTACTGATGTTGTTTCCGATGTAAAAACATTTGAATTAGACAGCAAATGGTTACTTCTTTCACCCATTCACCTTGAAGAAGGACGAAAACTGGAAGACAAACTAAAAGTCCTTTTACAACAAGGATTTGCCCGAATATTAGTAAATAATGAAATGGTACGCCTAGACGATTTACCGGATGCTTTAGATAAAAAAGAAATTTTCTTAATCGTTGACCGAATTGTAGTTAATCATGAAACTTCAGGCGAAGAAGAATTCTACAATCGATTGGCGGATGCGGTGCAAACTGCTTTCTTTGAAGGAAAAGGAATTTGCCATTTACAAGAATTAAACTCCGATAAAAAGTATTCCTATTCCAATAATTTTGAATTAGATGGTATTACATTTTTAGAACCAAACGTTCATTTATTTAGTTTTAACAATCCTTATGGAGCATGTCCCGTTTGCGAAGGATATGGAAATATCATAGGAATTGATGCCGAATTAGTCGTTCCAAATACCACTTTATCCGTTTTTGAAAATGCTATTTTCCCTTGGAGAGGAGAAAGCATGAGCTGGTTTCGTGATGAACTTGTAAATAAGGCGTACAAATTTGATTTTCCAATACACAAACCATACTATCAATTATCCGAAGATCAAAAAGAGCTAATATGGAATGGAAATAGCTATTTTCAAGGATTAAATGATTTTTTTAAAGAACTGGAAGAAAAGAATTATAAAATCCAAAACAGAGTCATGCTTTCGCGTTACAGAGGCAAAACCAAATGTCATTCCTGCAAAGGAAAACGTTTAAGAGTTGAAGCTTCCTACGTAAAAATCAATGAAAAAACAGTTTCGGATTTAGTTGATTTACCTATAAAACATTTGGTTACCTTCTTCAAAAATATTGATTTAGATGTTTATGAAAAACAAATTGCCAAACGATTATTAGTAGAAATCAACAACCGTTTGTCCTTTTTAACCGAAGTAGGACTAGATTATCTGACATTAAACAGGAATTCAGCAACACTTTCCGGTGGAGAATCGCAACGCATCAACTTAGCAACTTCACTTGGAAGTAGTTTAGTGGGTTCTATGTATATTTTGGATGAGCCAAGTATTGGTTTACACCCAAAAGACACAGAGCGCTTGATAAAAGTATTGCTTTCCCTACGCGATTTAGGAAACACGGTAATCGTGGTAGAACACGATGAAGATATCATGAAAGCCGCTGATATGATTATAGATATTGGTCCGGAAGCGGGAACTTTAGGAGGACATTTAGTCGCTCAAGGAACTTATGACGAAATATTAAAATCAACTTCACTTACCGCAAAATATTTGAATGGAGATTTAGAAATTACCGTGCCTAAAAAACGAAGATTATTTAAAAATTTTATAGAAATAAAAGGAGCTCGAGAAAACAATCTTCAAAATATTGATGTTACTTTCCCATTGGATGTGTTAACAGTAATTACTGGAGTTTCTGGAAGTGGGAAAAGTACGCTTGTTAAGAAAATCCTTTTTCCGGCCATGCAGAAAAAGCTGGAAAATATAGGCGAAAAAGCAGGACAGTTTACTGAAATGACTGGTTCTTTTTCGCAAATTAAACATATTGAATACGTAGACCAAAACCCAATAGGAAGAAGTTCCCGATCTAATCCTGTGACCTATATTAAAGCGTATGATGACATTCGGGAATTGTATGCCAAGGAAAAATTATCAAAAATAAGAGGGTATCAGGCCAAACATTTCTCTTTTAATGTTGATGGTGGAAGATGTGAAACCTGTAAAGGAGAAGGTTCTATAAACGTAGAAATGGTTTTCATGGCCGATGTGCAATTGCCTTGTGAAACCTGCAACGGGAAAAGATTTAAGAAAGAAGTACTGGAAGTCGCTTATGAAGGTAAAAACATTCACGATATTCTTACGATGACTATTGACGATGCCATTGCTTTTTTCATTGCGAACAAACAAACTAAAATCACTCAAAAACTACAGCCGTTGCAAGATGTGGGATTGGGTTATGTTCAGTTAGGACAATCCTCTTCTACCCTTTCCGGAGGAGAAGCACAGCGTATAAAACTAGCTTCATTCCTAGTGAAAGGAGCAACAAAAGACAAAGCTTTATTTGTTTTTGATGAACCTACAACTGGATTACATTTTCATGACATCAAGAAACTACTGGCTTCCTTTGATGCATTAATTGACAAAGGACATTCGATTATTGTTATCGAACACAACCTTGATTTGATAAAATGTGCGGACTGGATTATTGATTTAGGACCTGAAGGAGGAGAAAATGGAGGCAAATTACTCGCGGTAGGAACTCCGGAACAAGTTGTCAAAATGAAAGAATCTGTTACAGGAAAATATTTGAAGGATAAATTATAAACATTACCCCATATAACATTTCTCTTCAAATGGATTTCCGTCTTCATCAATTGCTATTAATATTTTTTTAGCTTTTGATGAAACTTGTGAAATATATATCCAAGCTATAGACCAAAGTCCAAGAGTAGCACAAAAGATGTAAAAATTAAAAACATGGTCCACCTTTTTTTTCTTCTTTAATAAAACTGCATAAGGTAATTTATCATTTCGTTCTAAAACTACAAATCCATTATTGGTTTTATCGGTTAGAATAGATGTAAATTTAATTAAATCAGCATCATTTGCGTTTATTGCGGAAGAACTATTTTTCATTGCGATTCGTCTATTTTTTTGCGGTTATACGTTTATATAACTTTCACAAAAATAATAGCAAAATTAAAACTCCACAATACCCACTTTTAGTGATATTTAAAATTTTTAAATAAAAAAGACTTTTCCTAAATAAGAGAAAATGAAAGAGTTATTTCCTTTATGTATCAAATAAAAATACTAAGACATAATTTTTAATTTCTTAAAAACTACATCAATAGCTTGATTGATTTCGACAGAAATAACAAATTTGTAATTAATATAAACGTATAGTAGGGTTATTAAAACCGATTTCAACACAATATTAATCATTGGATTAAAAGGAAATTCCCAGAAGTAAAACAGTAAAAATAACAACAGTGTTATTGCCAGAGAATACAATGTTTGTTTTGTAAATGGATACAAATGCAATCGTTTTACCACAAAAAGCAACTTGGCAATACTATATAAGGTTATCGATAATAAAGTAGCAAAAGCAGATCCCATAATTCCGTACAAAGGAATAAAAATCATGTTTAAACCAATAGCTACAACGACTAAAAAAACTCCCAGAAACAAAACCGCTCGATAATATTTAGTATTAAAAATAATAGCATTATTATTCCCTAATATCAAATCAAAATATTTAGACAACCCAATCATAAACACAACTAAAATTCCACCGCTGTATTCTTTAGGAACAATTTCATACAACTGATTGATATTGACAAAAATGCCCAACATTACAAAGCCACCTACGACTTGTAAATTTATTGACGTTTTTTTGTATAAAACATTTAATTCATCGAATTTGTTATCATGCATCAGTTTTGCAGTGATGGGATAAACAATTTGATGCATCGCCCGACTTGGAACTGATATTACCAAAGCAATAAAGGTTGCAATTGAATAATAGGCTATATTTTCAATAACCATATATTGATTCAACATAATTTTATCGCCATCCAAAAGTAAATTAGCTACACTTCCTGATAAAATAATATAAAAAGTGTACTCCATCAAACCTTTTACGTTATGCGGAATTGCAAACTGAAAACTTGGTGTTTTGATATAAAACGCATATCCCATTGTAATAATCAATGCCAAAAAATAAATACCAGCAGTAATGTAAACAAAATCAACAACCGTTATCCATTTATAATAGACACCAATTAACGCTAATAACGAAAACAACCTTAATCCTACTTCTTTGATAAAATTCCCAAAAACCGAATGCATGTGAACTCTGGCCCAAGCGTAAAATATTTCGAAATAAGCCATGCACAATCCAATAAATGGAATCAGCCAGATAAAATCCTTGACTACTGGATTTTTCTTTGATACAAAGAATAAAATATCATCAAAGAAAATATATCCAATCAGAATTAAAGGAATCGATAAAAGCAACGGAAAAAGTACGGTAAAGGATAAAAATCGAGATCGTTCTTCATCAGTTTGATATTGGGAATAAAATTTCACTAACGTATTTTGCATTCCTATTGCAAATAAAGGCATGATAACATTGGCAACTGAAAGGATATAATTCGTTAAAGCATAATACGTAGCGCCCAAAAAAATAGGGTACAAATACAACGTATTTATTGCCCCAATTCCAAAACCCAAATAGGTAATTATCGTATTCTTTAAAGATTGATTTAATACTATTCCCATTATTTTATCATTGCGAGGTATGAAGAAACCACGCTTTTAATTTAAACTTTTAAGCAATTCAAGCAATTCTTTGGTTAGGTTTCTTCTGGAATAGTTTTGTAAACCAACTCCATTAGATTGTAATTTTCCTTCCAAAAACTGATTATAAAAGTCCAAAATTACACTTTTAAGTTTCACTTTCTCCGAATAATCAAAAAATACACCTGTATTGGTATTCGTAATAATTTCTGCAAAGTCAGAATCCTTTGGTCCAATGGCAATAATTGGCCGGTTTGAAACCATATATTCGAATAATTTCCCGGGAATAATGCTTTTCGTATCTTCAGAATTGATTTCAATAAGCAACAAAACCTGTGATTTTCGCTGGTGCGCAATTGCTTCTGCATGCGAAACATAACCTAAGTTATTCAAATACGGTTTTAACCCAAATTGAGAAATAGTTTCTAAAACTTCCTGGCTGACTGCGCCGATTAGTTTAATTTCTAAATGTGATTTAAAATCTGGAATCTCATGTGTCAGTTCAATTAAACTTTCCCATAAAATCGAAGGATTTCTTTCGGAAAGAAAAGAACCAATATGTGCTAAACTAAATTTAGCATCTAATGTTTGTTTTTCGACCCGTTCAGTATCGTACCCATTGGTAATTACCGCAATCGGTTTAGTAGTAATCGCTTGAAATTCCGTTTTAGTAGTTTTACTCGTGACTATAATTGTATCCGCTGTATTCAAAACCTGATGTTCCAGAGCTTTATGTTTTTTGGCAGCAAAACTAGATAGTCGCAATGATTTATGATAGCCAATAGTAGTCCACGGATCTCTGAAATCAGCAAACCATTTTAAATCTAATTTTTGTTTTAATTCTAATCCAATCAAATGCAGACTGTGCGGCGGTCCGGAAGTTATAATAGTATCGATATCATTGTCTAGAATATATTTCTCCAAATAAGCAACCGATGGTTTTACCCAAAAAACGCGCGCATCTGGAATAAAGAGATTCCCGCGAATCCAAAGAAACGTTTTGTCCAGAAAAGATTGCTTTTTCTGATTTGGAATAATTCCCGAACTGATTTTTTTAGTTTTGTTTTTTGAAAGAAAAGAAGCCAATTGATAGGGTTCAAAAATCCTCTGTTTCAGTATAATCGCTTTATCCGAAACTTCTTTAACCAAATTTTTATCAATAATAGGATACGAAGGATTCTCCGGAATATAAACAATAGGCTGAACGCCAAAGTCTGGCAAATACTTTACAAACTTAAGCCAACGTTGCACACCTGGCCCGCCCGCCGGTGGCCAATAATAGGTAATTATTAAAATTTTCTTCGGTTTCAAGTTCAAGGATTTGTTATAATACGATAATTTAAAATCTAAAATCAAAATTCGTTAATCAACAATCTTAAATCTTTTTCTTCCTTTCGAAGTAAATCCCGCCAATTAAAAGGAAAAGCATTCCTAAGGAGCTAATTAACGTTATGGTGCTTCCAGTTTTTACGACTTGTGGTTCAAACTTAAATTCTATCGTGTGTTTTCCTTCCGGAATTTGTAATCCTCTTAAAACGTAATCAACTCTAATATGAGACACACTTTTTCCATCAATATACGCGTTCCAACCTTTTCCATAATACATTTCGGAGAAAACGGCTAAACCTTCTTTTGAATTGTTTGATACATATTTCAAGTAATTAGGTTTATAATTTTCTAAAGTTATACTCGCTGAACTGTCTTTTGCGAAAGCCGTATTTTTAATTTCAAAATCTTTACTGTTTACAACTGCCACATTTTTAGAATCCAAACTATCCAAAGCTTTCATCTCTTTATCAGCAGAATTGACCAATTGTACTTGGCTTACAAACCAAGCATTTCCATTAACATCCGGATTTGATACTGGGAATTCTTTTCCTTCTTTGTCTTTTTGGATAACATACTTAACATTTAGCATATTAAGCACTTCTATATTGTTTTTGGAAATCTGATAATCAATCAATTGTTGCATTCTTCTGGGTCTTACGGCACTGTAACCACCAATCGATTTATGAAAATAAGAAGCTCTTGCACCCATGATATCGCCTACTTCAAAAACGCGGTAATTAGCGGTGTCTTTTAGAATCTCAGTATCCGAAGGTGTCTCTTGAAAAGGTACTTCAACTTGACTTCCGCTTACAAAATCTTTCCCGGAAACATATTTTTTATCCACAAAAAACAAATCGGAAACCATCAATAAACCTACAATTATAATGGCAGTATTTTGAGCAAATCTATCTTTAATGAACAACCATAAAACTCCGGCAGTCAATACAATAAAAAAGCCTGAGCGCAATAAATCAGCACTATATAAACTCATTCGATCCAGCTTAAGCGCATTTACAAATTCGGGACCGTAACTTTCATGAAAATAAGCATCGTTTCCTCCAGAAAAGCTGAACATACTTTTGCTTAAAAATAAAATCAAAATAATTCCTAAACCTAAAATTGTCGTTTCATATAATGCTTTCCATTGCAGTTTTTTGTCCAATTTGAAGAAAGACTGCAATCCCATAATAGCCAAAACGGGGAAACACAATTCCAACACAACTTGGATGGACGACACCGCTCTGAATTTATCATACATTGGAACATAATCAATAAAAAAGTCGGTCAAAATAGGGAAGTTTTTACCCCACGACAGAATTAACGCAACTATTGAACCGGATAGAAATACATATTTAATTTTGCGTTTATCGATAAATAAAGCCAAAACTGCTAAAAAGAATATTACGATTCCAATATATGCAGGAGCGGCCACAATAGGTTGATCTCCCCAATACGTTGGCATTCCCGAAACAAAATCAGTTGCTTGATCTTCTGAAACTCCCTGACCTATCATGAATTCATACATATTACTGTCTTTGCCAACAGCCTCATTATTTGAACCACCAAAAAGTCGGGGTGCAATAAGATTAAAACTTTCCATCACTCCATAACTGTACTCCGTGATATAGTCCTTAGACATTGAAGAAGTCGTTTCGTTTTTTGAACCGTTTGGATTGAAAGTCAATTCGCTTTTTCCACGAATACTAAAATCAGCATACTCAGAAGTGGCTAATAAATTAGTAGCATTGGCACCAATAGCTAAAATTCCTGCTGCTGCTAATATCCCAAACGAATACAACAAGGATTTATATTCCTTCTCTTTTACTTGCTGATATAAAAAATAAGCAGAAAGAATCAATAGGAAAATCAATAAGTAATAGGTCATTTGGAAGTGATTCGCATTGATTTCTAGTGCTGTCGCAAAAAGCGTAATCAAACCTCCCAGAATATATTTTTTTTGAAACACCAGAATAAATCCGGCAATAACAAGCGGCATGTAAGCAATAGCATGCGCTTTGGCATTATGGCCAACGCCGAGAATGATAATTAAATAGGTAGATAAACCGAAAGCCAATGCTCCAAAAAAGGCTTTCAAAGGATCAACTTTTAGCACTAACATCAAACCATAAAACCCAAGAAAATATAAAAATAAATAATCCGCAGGACGCGGTAAAAATCGCAACGCATCATCTAAAGCGCCAATATAATCGTACGGATATTTCGCTCCTAATTGATAGGTTGGCATTCCACCAAATGCTGAGTTAGTCCAATAAGGTTCTATATGATCCGTGGCTCTAAAGTCATTTTGCTCTTTAGCCATTCCGGTATATTGTACAATATCCGATTGAAAAATTTGTTTTCCTTGTAGTACAGGATAAAAATAAAGAACAGAAACGAGTACAAAACCAAGTATGGCAAGGGCGTGCGGATAGAACTTATTTATTATTTTCAATTTAAAAAAGTTTGGATTAGAATAAAAAACCTGCAAATAACGACAAATTTAATCTATTTCTTCGTAATCAACATAATCTCCCACTTTTTTGGTTTCGCGTGGGTTTTTAGCATTTGCAGTATTGTATATTACTTCATCCTTACTTTGTGTTTTTTTCCAAGTATTGTCTTGGGCATATTGCTGCTGCTTTTGCATATTCTCTCCTGCTTTTTCGACTACTTTTTTAACTAGTAAAGGCAAAAACAATTTTGCTAAAAATCTGAAAATATAGTAAAAAGCGATCATATAAAATATTGCTTTTATAAAACCAATGAAGGAAGCTGTTTGCATATAACTGTAATTTTTTCCAAAATTAATAAATCAACCGTTCAAAATTAAAATATCTCTCTTAAATAAATAATAAAATATAGTACATTTGAAAAGCGTTATTACTTTTTAACCCAAAAAAAATAATATGTCCAAAATCAAAATCTTATTTATCGCTGCTGTTTTAATGATTCCATGTATTCATTATGGCCAATATACTGATCAAATAAATTCGAACAGACCTGGAGAAACCATGTCCGCTTTCGCAGTTGGAAAATCAGTAATCCAAATTGAAACAGGCGTTTATGGCATCAAACAAAATCATAGTTTGTTGAATTATGATGCTAATGGTTTTGGAATTGACGCCACCTTACGATGGGGATTATTCATGGAGAAATTAGAATTGATTGCCGACATCCAATACCAAAACGAGAAATACACTACCTTGTTTAACAGTTCCAATCGAGCAGATTTCAAACAAACAGTTTTAGGAGCCAAATATTTGATTTACGATCCTTTCAAAAATTCCCAGAAAAAGGTCAATCTTTACAGTTGGAAAGCAAATCACGGCTTCAGATGGCGCCAATTGGTACCTGCCGTTTCTGTTTTTGCGGGAGCAAATTTTACTATGGCGGATAATCCGTATTCCTTTTCTGCAGAATCCAGCATCTCCCCCAAAATAATGCTAATAACTCAGAACCATTTAGGTGACGGAAGATGGGTTTTTGTAACTAATATCTTAGCGGATTATATAACCACTGATTTCCCTAGTTATGGTTATGTATTGACATTAACCCGAGGATTTAATGACAAATGGTCTGGTTTCGTGGAAAACCAAGGCTTCAAAAGTGATTTTTACAGTGATGCGATTGTTCGAGGAGGCGCCGCTTATTTATTGAATAAAAACATGCAAATTGACGCTTCGATTAGTACAAGCCTAAAAGACACACCTTCTGCCCTATACGGCGGCATTGGTTTTTCATGGCGTTACGATGGTAATTATAAAGAAGTACGCATAAATATTGACTCTGGTGATTCTGGAAAAAAAGCGAAGAAAAGAGCAAAAAAGACTAAAAAAGGATAAACATAGAATTTCAAAAACAGCATGATTACAATACAAGAAGCAAAAACAAAAAGTGAATTAACTCAATTTGTCAAATTCCCTTTTTCACTATACAAAAACAATAAAAACTGGGTTCCGCCATTAATTGGAGAAGAAGTCGAAGGATTTGATAAAACTAAAAATCCCGCTTTCGAAACTGCTGAAGCCTATTTTTATGTAGCTAAAAGAAATAACGAAATAGTAGGTAGAATTGTTGCAATCATCAATTGGAGTGAGGTAAAAGACCAACAAAAAATGAAAGTCCGTTTTGGTTGGTTTGATGTTATAGATGATATTGAAGTGACAAAAGCACTTTTAGAAAAAGTGCATGAATTAGGTCGAAAAAATAACTTAGAATATGTTGAAGGCCCGATGGGCTTTTCAAACTTGGATAAAGTTGGCGTGCTTACTGAAGGTTTTGATACGATAGGAACGATGATTACATGGTACAATCATCCTTATTATGCAACTCATTTTGAACAATTGGGCTATGTTAAAGAAAAGGAATACATTGAAAGTAAATTTCCTTTTTCAAACGTAAAACCTGAATTTTTTGAAAAAGCAAATGATTTAGTAAAAAGAAGGTACCAACTAAGCCCGCTTAATTTTAAAACTACCAAAGAAGTAATGCCTCATGTAGATAAAATGTTTGATTTATTCAATAAGTCTTATGCGTCTCTATCTTCATTTGTAGCTATTTCAGATACGCAAAAAGAATATTTCAAGAAGAAATACATCAGTTTCATCAATCCTGAGTTTATAAAATTTGTGGAAGACAAAGATCATAATATAGTTGCTTTCAGTATTGTAATGCCTTCGTTTTCAGAGGCGATACAAAAGGCAAAAGGAAAATTATTCCCGTTTGGATTCCTTCATTTATTACGAGCTAAGAAACAAAGTAAAGACGTAATTTTTTACCTTATTGGCGTACTGCCCGAATACCAAAACAAAGCGGTTACAGCCATTATATTTAAAGAATATTACGAAACTTTCAAAGAAAAAGGAATCTTAAATTGTTTCAGAACTCCTGAATTAGCTGACAACGCCGCAAGCATCAATTTATGGAAACATTTTGATCCTCAGATTCACAAACGACGATGTACTTATAGAAAAGAATTGTAAATAAATTGCATTTTATAGCAAAACTAAAAATCCATCAATTTCATGCTGATGGATTTTTTTGGTTTTAATTATCACATGTTTTTAATAAAATCACATTTTACAATCTACTTTTGACAAAACTATACTTCCATCAAATTGTAATTTTTTTTTATCCTTGAAAGTTACTTTTCCTTTATTATCATCAACCACATCTCCAAAACCTTCAATATAAGAATCATCTTTTTTTAAGAAAACAACTTCGCGGACTGAAGAAGTTCCTTCGGACATAAAAGTATAATCCGCATAAAGCGTATCACCTTTCAGTTCCCCAACAAGTGTTCCTTCGTTTTTATCTTTCTCATAAAAATTATAACTTAAGTTTCCTGAGGAAAGCTCACCGTTTTTTATCTTCAAAGTCAACGAAATAGTATCCTTTTTAAGAATTGCCTGGTAACATTCTTGAAATTCTGATTCTTTAACAACAATTTTTTCTGAGACAACAGGAGGTTCTTCTGTTTCCATTTCTTTTTTACAAGAAATAAAAAAAGTCATAAAAACGACACCTAATATAATTTCTTTTTTCATACATTTTCAACTTTAGTTTACTAAATATACGACTTCTTGATGGAATACCTTTCAAAAAAAAATCCATCAGCCCGAAGACTGATGGATTTACATATACATTTAATGACTTAATTATGCGTCTAAATCAACCGTAGTTCTACTTGCGATTTCTTTGTACGTACCATTTTCTAATTTCTCACGAATCGCTTCAAAAGCAGTTAGTGTTTCATCAACATCTGATAATGTATGAGATGTTGTAGGAATCATTCTCAACAAGATAATCCCTTTTGGAATTACAGGATAAATTACAATCGATAAGAAAATCCCGTAGTTTTCTCTTAAGTCATTTACCATAATCATTGCTTCCGGCACACTTCCTTCAAGATAAACTGGCGTTACACAAGTATTTGTATCTCCAATATTGAAATTACGCTCTCTCAATCCGTTTTGCAACGCATTTACATTCTCCCACAATTTATCTTTCAATTCCGGGTGATTACGCAACAATTCTAATCGTTTCAAAGATCCAATTGTTTGAATCATTGGCAATGCTTTTGCAAACATTTGAGAACGTAAATTGTATTTCAAATAATCAATAATATCTTTATCAGCCGCTACAAATGCACCTATGTTAGCCATAGATTTAGCAAAAGTAGAGAAATAAACATCAATTCCATCTTGACAACCTTGCTCCTCACCTGCTCCGGCACCCGTTTTTCCTAGTGTTCCAAAGCCATGTGCATCATCAACCAATAAACGGAAATTAAATTTTTCCTTCATGGCAACAATTTCCTTCAATTTTCCTTGTTGTCCACGCATTCCAAAAACACCTTCTGTAATAAAAAGAATTCCTCCTCCAGTTACTTCAGCTAATTTTGTAGCACGTTCTAAGTTTTTTTCCATACTTGCAAGATCATTATGACGGTATGTAAAACGTTTTCCCATGTGCAAACGAACACCATCAATAATACAAGCATGCGCATCTACATCATATACAATTACATCATTTTTTGTAACCAAAGCGTCAATTGTTGACATAATTCCTTGGTATCCAAAATTCAATAAATATGCCGACTCTTTCATTACAAAAGCAGCCAATTCATTCTCTAATTGCTCATGATATTTAGTGTGACCGCTCATCATACGCGCTCCCATTGGGTAAGCGGCACCATATTGTGCTGCTGCTTCCGTATCTGCCTGACGCACTTCTGGGTGATTAGCAAGACCTAAATAGTCATTCAAACTCCAATTCAAAATATCTTTTCCACCAAACTGCATTCTTGGACCTAACTCACCTTCCAATTTAGGAAAAACGAAATAACCTTCAGCTTGCGAAGCCCATTTTCCTAACGGTCCTTTATTGTTTTGAATCCTTTCGAATAAATCTTTTACCATAATATATCAAGTAATAATTTTAATTTTAAGAAGTTGCAAAAATAATTATTTAAATTTTATAATGGACTTGAAAGCAAATTTATTTTTCATGCTTTATCATATTGTCTCTTTAGTACTAATTTCTGTTGTTTAATATATGATTTATGAGATTATGAAATAATGCGTGATTTCTTGCCATGGTCACGCAAAATGAACTATTCGAACTTAACAAGGATTAGACTAAACCAGAAGCTTCGAGTCGTTTTCAATGATAATCTTTGTATATTTGATTTATAGAATTATAGTTTATGTCTGACAAAATAATAAATGAACTGGAAGAACTACTCCACGCGAACGTAGTGACTAGAGAAACCGCTGAAAAAATACGCGAATATTTCCACCAAAAAAAGGAAGAAAACCACAACAGACTTTCTTCTATTTTTGGAATTTTGGGAGCTATACTTGTTGGACTTGGAATTATTCTTGTTTTCGCTCACAACTGGGACAATCTTTCCCGATTAACTAAAATAATCCTATCGTTCCTTCCGCTTCTTATTGGTCAATTATTATGTGGTTATTCTATTTTAAAAAAATCTGGAAGCACTGTTTGGAAAGAAACTTCATCCGTTTTTTTATTTTTTGCCATTGGCGCAAGCATTTCATTAGTCGCTCAGGTTTATAATATTCCGGGAGATTTAAATTCTTTTATAATTACTTGGATGCTATTGAGTTTGTCTCTGGTTTATCTGCTTCAATCCTCCATCGTTTCACTTTTATATATTGCAGGAATTACGTATTATGGCTGTAATGCTAATTACTTTACCTATCCAAGCACTCATTCTTTTTTATATTGGTTATTGCTTTTAGGAATCGCTCCTCATTATTATCAGCTGATCAAAACCAAAGCATTAAGCAATTTTACGTTGTTTCACAACTGGTTTATTGCTGTTTCAATTGTAATTTGTCTCGGTACTATTGCCCATAAAAATAGTCATTTACTACATTTAGGCTACATGAGTTTGTTCACGATTTTTTATTTCATTGGTAAAACGTCATTCTTTGACAAACAAAAATTAAAAAATAACAGCTTTCTCATCGTTGGAAAATTAGGAATACTTTATCTTTTATTGCTGTATAGTTTTAAATGGTTTTGGGATAAATCTTTTTATAAAACAGATTCAATTTCAGAAACATTGCTATCGATGGAATTCATAACTGCTTGTGCACTCACATTGATTGCCGCTCTCTTATTTTACAAAAAAAACAGTCAAACGAATTTTAAGGAAGTTTCTCTTTTAGAGCTTGTATTCTTGATGAATATCCTCACTCTTAATAGCGGCTATGAGTTTTCAATAGTGGCCAATGTAATCGTATTATTCATTGGCATCTTCGAGGTTAAACGTGGTATTAAATTAAATCATCTGGGACTATTGAATTTTGGATTACTCCTTATTACTATTCTTATTACGTGTCGTTTTTTTGATACGGATTTAAGTTTCGTACTTCGAGGTATTCTATTTATAACGATTGGTTTAGGATTCTTCTTAGCTAATTATTTCATCCTTAAAAAAAGAAATAGAAATGAAAAATAAGAAAATCACACTCCTAATTTTCATATTGGTTGTTATCGCTCAATTATACGTTCCATTGCAAATGATGTTCAATCAGGAAGATATTATGAAAACTGGAACAGAATTCAAATTTCAGACAGCTCCAATAGATCCTTATGATCCTTTTAGAGGGAAGTACATTACGTTATTCTTTAAAGAAAGAGAAATCACGGTGCAAAACAATATTAAATGGAGTAACGGTGAAACGGTTTTTGCAACACTCACTATCGACAAAAATGGGTTCGCCAAAATCAGTTCTATTTCTAAAATGAAACCAAAAAATAGCGAATCGTATATTAAAACAAAAATTAGTTTAGGGTATCTGGACTCCAAAATAATAATTGACTTTCCTTTCAATCGGTATTATATGAATGAAGATATTGCGCAAAAAGCAGAGAAAATCTATCAGGGATTCTCTATTAAAAAGAAAAACGAAACGTACGCTTTAGTGGCTGTAAAAAATGGAGAAGCGGTGCTCAAAGATGTTCGTATCAATGACGTTTCAATTAAAGATTTGGCATCCAAAAAATAAAAAAAACACAATACAAAAGAAAAATCTGTACCTTTAAAGTACGAAAATCAAAAACATTACAAGATGTCACAAGATACTAAAGAATTAAAATTAGCCGTTCTCATTGATGCTGACAATGTTCCGTACAGCAATGTAAAAGGAATGATGGAGGAAATTGCTAAATTTGGTACACCAACCACCAAACGGATTTACGCCGATTGGACTAAACCAAATGCTGGCGGCTGGAAAAGTGTTTTGTTGGAACACGCCATTACTCCTATTCAACAATACAGCTATACGGTTGGGAAAAACTCTTCGGATTCAGCGATGATTATTGACGCCATGGATTTGTTGTATTCTGATAAAGTCGATGGTTTTTGTATTGTTTCCAGTGATTCTGATTTTACACGTTTAGCCATCCGATTGAGAGAATCCGGAATGAAAGTCATTGGAATAGGTGAACAAAAAACACCAAATTCATTTATTGTAGCCTGTGACCGATTTATTTACATCGAAGTTTTAGATGGCGCCATTAAAAAGAAATTACCGAAAAGAACCGCAACCGATACTAAAAAAACAACTCCAAAAAGCTTAAACAAAGTCGATTTACATACTATTGAATTGATTGAATCAACTATAGAAGATATTGCTGATGACAGTGGCTGGGCATTTTTAGGCGACGTAGGAAATTTGATTGTTAAGAAAAAACCAGAATTCGATCCAAGAAATTATGGCTTTTCTAAACTTACTCCTATGCTTAAATCATTGACTGACATATTAGAAATCGACGAAAGAGATTCTGATAAAAAAGGAATCAAACACGTTTATGTGCGATTGCGTTTTAGTTAAACTAATTTTTTAATCGCCTTATATAAAGTTTCTTTCTTAATTGGTTTAGACAAATAATCATTCATCCCTATTTCTTTGACACGATTTTTTGTTGTTTCCATAACATCGGCAGTAACTGCAATAATTGGAATATTGCAGTTGTGTGCACCAGCTTCACCATTTCTAATGGCAACTGTTGCTTCATAACCATCCATAATTGGCATTTGCAGGTCCATTAAAACAATATCAAAATGATTTGTTTCAAATGCTTCCAAGGCTTCCTGACCATTATTAACATATAAAGCTTTTGTATTCAACCATTTTTTGGTTATTACATCAATAATCATTTGATTCATTTTATTATCCTCAACTACTAATATGCTTTTTCCTCCCAAATCATAAACTGCAGGTACAGCAGCAACTATCTCCATTTGTGATTGTACTACAATATCAAAGTCTATACTAATTTTAAAATTTGTTCCTTTACCTAAAACACTTTTTACTTCAAGTACACCACCTTGCATATCAATTAAAGATTTTACAATGTATAATCCTAAACCTATTCCACCATATGCCCGTTTATTGTCAATGCTATTCTGACTAAAAGAATCAAATATTCTATCTATTTTTTCATTTTCAATACCAACACCCGAATCAGTTATGGAGACAGTTAGTCTAACTTTGTTATTGGGTATTACTTTAGATTTAATATCAAAATCAACAAAACCTACTGAAGTAAATTTAATAGCATTATTCAGCAAATTATTAACAATCTGTGAAAACCTCGACTCATCCCCAATTACTAAGTTTGGAAAACCTTCACTTTCAGAAAAATTAAATTTCAACCCCTTTTCTGTGACTCTCAGCTCCTGCGTTTTTCTAATTCGAGTCAAAGTCTGTAATGGATTAAAAGCTAAATTATCTAACTTCAATTCTTTTTTCTCAATTTTGGAAAAATCAAGAATATCATTAATTGAATTTAATAAATTTTCAGAGGAATTTTGAATATTTTCGCACTTTTTATTAATGGATGTGTCAATATTTTTCTCTAAAATGTCTCTGTTTAAATTCATAATCACATTCAAGGGTGTTCTCAATTCGTGGCTAATATTACAAAGCAGATAACATTTTAAATCTTTAATTTCTTGCGCTTTAATCAAAGCCTTTTCACTTAAATTATTTTTTAAAATTCTTAATCTAAAAAGATAGACAACCTCTCTAATTGTAAATAAAATCATAGCAAGTGCTATTGAAATTTTAGTACTACTTTCAATTACGGTAGTTGAATCCAATATTCCATAAATTTTCAAAGTATAAATTAAATAGCCCACAAATAGGGAGATATTTCCTAATACAAAAAATATTATTATCTTATCTTTTCTATTTTTGAAAGTTAGAAGCGCAAATCCAATTAATAAAAACAATATAAAACCGAATAAATTTGAAAGAATTAAAAATAAAGCAAAATGTGTTTTAAAAATACACTGTAAAGGAAACAAACTAATATTTAAGACATAAAAAATTTGAAAAACATAAAATAATTTTTTATTATTTTTTTTAATTTTTAGTGATAATTCTCCAAACTTTCCTAAAAACAAACCTGTAAGTATCAGAATTAATAAAAATATATTATTTAGAAAAACTCCTGATTCATGATTAAAATTTACGGAAAAATAACCATCAAGCATAAAAGCTATTAATCCACTTAAGAAAATAAAAAATGCTAAAGTTACTATTTTGGCTCCCCGCACTGCAAAATATAAAAAAATCAAAAACAATGAAAACTGTATTACAAGGCCATAAAAAATACCATTAATAAACTTTTTTTGAATTGTATTTTTATAGAAACTCTCATAACTATAAAGTTCCATAGGTATTGCTACAACACCTCCAGTAGTGCTATAATGTATATATAAATCCAGATTAGTGTCAGGATTAATACTTAAATCAAAAAGAACCTCGTTACTAGCTAAAATCCTTTTTGAGTAGTTTAAAGAAGCACCATTTACAATTTTTTTAATTTTTTTTGATTGTTCATCGACTATATACAGTTCAACCAAGTTAGTCATTGGAGTTGCAGTTGAAAGTAAATAGTTTAATGATTGATTTGTTTTATTTTGGATTGCAACTTTGGCCCAAAAATTATCATTTGTGTAACCAAAATATTTTTGAATTGAAGCTTTTAACTTAGGTTCTTGTTGATCAAACTTTAAGATTACTTCTTGAATATCTAATACTTCGTCTTCAGCATTAATAATTTCAGTAAAACTTTCTAAAGATACTTTTTCAGGCACCGCTTTTTTTTCAAAAACATATTGAGAGTAGCAATTTGTAAAAAAGAGCATTAAAAGAAATGTTTGAATATTTTTCATAAAAATCAGTTAGTTTTATTTTTTTAAATAAGTCAGCAAAGATTAAAATACTATAGAAAATGATTAGAGATATTCGACGACATGCAGTTTTATACTGTTGGAATAATTTTAAACGGAGTTAAAAATAAATTGGTAAAATGAAATAGAATAAAAATTTATATTGATTTACGATTGGCTACAATTTTGATAAAATTATATTTTTACTAATTATTAACGTTCGATTTTATAAAAAAGAAAAGTATTTTATTTCGAACATATCCAAAAAAACTCCACCCAAAAATTATTTTAACTTATCACTATAAATCGAAGCAAAAGGTTAAATTTATTTTTCCTTATTTTTTAAAAAAAAATATTTAGAAATAGAGGCCTAAATTTTAATTTATACCAAAATGTACTTAATTTCGTAAGAAAACTATAACCAAGTTTAAGATGAGACAAAAATTTTTCCTTATCGGAATATCTGCACTACTTATTACAACTGTAATTTATTTCTTTTTTCAAAAAGGGCTACTGCTAATGCTGCTATTGATTTTGCTTTTAGTTGTTGGTTTTGCCAATACTATGCAGCACAAACATGCTATTTTAAGAAATTTTCCTGTTTTAGGTTATTTCAGGTATCTATTTGAAATGATAGCACCTGAGATCCAACAATATTTTATAGAACGCAGCACTGACGGCAAACCTTTTTCAAGAAACGAACGTTCCCTTGTGTATCAAAGAGCCAAAAATATCGATTCGACAACACCGTTTGGAACGCAACTCAACCTGAACGACTCAAATTATGAAGGAATTAAACATTCTATTTTCCCTGCAATAGTCAATGATGAGCTCCCTCGGGTTACAATTGGCGGACCAGATTGTACCCAACCATACTCAGCCTCGTTATTAAATATTTCGGCAATGAGTTTTGGTTCACTAAGTGAAAATGCAATAGTAGCACTCAACAAAGGAGCAAACCAAGGAAAATTCTATCACAATACCGGAGAAGGAGGCTTAACTGAATTCCATCAACAAGGAGGTGATATATGCTGGCAAATAGGAACAGGATATTTTGGTTGTCGTGATGACAGGGGTGGTTTTGATGGAGGAAGATTTACTGAAAAAGCGAATCTACCAGAAGTAAAAATGATAGAAATCAAGTTATCACAAGGTGCGAAACCAGGTCACGGAGGTGTTTTACCCGCAGCAAAAAATACGGTGCAAATTGCAAAAATAAGAGGTGTTTTGCCTCATACAACAATTCTTTCACCTCCCAATCATTCAGCTTTTGAAGACACTAAAGGTTTAATTGATTTCATAGCAACATTACGCGAGTTATCTAATGGAAAGCCAATTGGTTTTAAATTATGCATTGGTGAGACTCGGGAATTCGAAATGATTTGCCAAGAAATGATTACGCAAAACTGCTATCCCGATTTCATTACTGTTGATGGTGCCGAAGGAGGAACCGGCGCGGCCCCACTAGAATTTGCTGATGGTGTAGGAATGCCATTAGAACCAGGACTTATTTTTGTAAATAAAACATTAGTACGTTTTGGAATTAGGGACAAAATCCGCATTATTAGTAGTGGCAAAATCATCTCAGGATATTCTATATTAAGAGCAGTTGCTCTAGGTGCTGACATTTGTAATAGTGCGCGCGGTTTTATGTTTTCTTTGGGATGTATCCAAGCCTTGCGATGCAACAATAATGAATGCCCTACAGGAGTTGCAACACAAAATAAAATGCTGATGAAAGGATTAGTGGTTACTGATAAAGCGGAACGCGTTTTTCATTTTCATAAAAATACTTTACATTCTGCCAATGAACTTCTTGCAGCCGCAGGTAAAAAAAGCTTCTCTGAAGTAGATATTAATATTTTTATGCGTGGGGATGAATTTACTCATTTATCTGATTTATATTTTCCTGATAACTTAAAAAGTGTCACCAAACATTAAATTAAATAACAAAAAAAGGAGGACTTTTACAGCCCTCCAATTGTTGATTCTGATTTACCATTATCAACTCATACTTTTATGTATAGCTGATTATTGAATGACCGGATCTTATTGCAAGATGGATAACTCAAGTAATTAATCAAAACCACATATAAATTTAAGATTTTAAAATACATAAATAATTAAAAATCAATACTTTAACACGTAATTAACGTATTACTATCAGTTTCTATATAAAGAGAAATTTTAAATTTAAACAATAAAAAAAAGGAGGACCTTGAGAGTCCTCCAATTGTCGATTCTGATTTACCAATACTAACTCATACCGTTACTGATAGAGTCAATTATGAGTTATCAATCTCATTATAAGATTAACATCCCAAGTAATTAATCAGAATCACATTCAAAAATACAACTATTTTTAATTAAACTAATTAAAAATCAATATTTTAACTTTTATTTAAATTATTAAATTAATGTTTTTTTTGTTTCCTTTATTTGATTTTGAAAATTTGATTTTGAAAAGAAATCTGAAAACATAGCTTTTTAAACTGTTTCAATAAAAATTTAATATGAGAAAGTTATTTAGGGTAATAAATAAACAAAAAAAGGAGGCCTTTTTAAAGGGCCTCCAGATATGGACTTTGGTTTGTTGTTATCGGTATATATCTTTCGACACTACTAACTATTAAATACTCTTCTCTTTGCAGATGGATATATTCAACAATAAACCAAAACCATACCCAAAGATACAACTATTTTAAACATAAAAAACTAACGCACAGTAGTTTAAATAATTATTAACATACTGATTTTTAATTACATAGAAACTTTTTAACCACTGTGTATTTTCTAAAACTGTTTCAGAAAATGTTTTACAAAAAAAAGGAGATCTCGTGAGAGACCTCCAATTGTTAGTTTCGATTTACCATTATCAACGCTACCGTTCAGTATAATTGAGTATCTGAATATTATCACCACAAACTGGTAAATTATTCAAGTGATCAATCAAAACCACATTCAAAGATACAAGTATTAAATATTTAAATTACTGGATATCAATATTTTAACTAATATTTAATATATTCATTTATAACGTAGCTCTACTCATTTTGAGAAACTTACTCCTTCAAAACCCTGCAAAATATATGATCGCATAAATAAAAAACTGTTTGGCACTATCCTTAATTAGCAGAAAATGTATATTTGAAAAATAAAACTAAAAAAAATGCAACTCGTTTTCGCCTCTAATAATAAAAATAAAATCCACGAATTACAAAGCATGCTTCCTGAATCTATTACCATTCTTAGTTTAGAGAGCATTGGCTGTTTTGAAGATATTCCAGAAACAACTGACACTATTGAAGGCAATGCCATCCAAAAAGCAAATTATGTCAAGCAAAAATACGGATTTGATTGTTTTGCTGATGACACCGGACTTGAAGTGGACGCTTTGAATGGCGAACCAGGAGTTTTCTCCGCACGTTATGCTGGCGAACAACGCAATGCAGATGATAATATGAATAAATTATTAGTTAATCTATCCGATAAAAATAATAGAGCAGCGCAATTTAAAACCGTAATTGCGTTAAATTTAAAAGGAGAGCAACATCTTTTTACAGGAATTGCAAAAGGTGCGATTACTTTGGAAAAAATTGGAAATCAGGGTTTTGGGTACGATCCTATTTTTCAGCCAGAAGGATTTACTCAAACATTCGCCCAATTATCATTAGACATAAAAAATAAAATAAGTCACAGAGGAAAGGCAACACAAGAATTGATCGCTTTTTTGAAAAAGTCTAAATAACGATTGAATACAACATTTTATAACAAAAAATTGAAATTCAAGCCATAATTTAGTACTCAATTACCTAAACTGAAAACTCAAATTTGCAAACAAAAACATAACTTTCTGATAATCAAATTATAATAAATCATTAAATCTTAAAATAGCATTAGTTTATATGAATTATAAACAGTAATTTTGCACCCTATTTTAAAAATACATATGAATAAATTTGAACAATTAGGATTGAGTGAATCGTTACTGAAGGCGATTTTAGATCTAGGATTTGAAAATCCGACCGAAGTACAGGAGAAAGCGATTCCCCTATTATTGGAAAAAGATACAGATATGGTTGCGTTGGCTCAGACAGGGACAGGGAAAACGGCAGCTTTTGGTTTTCCAGTTATTCAGAAAATTGATGTCAACAACAGAAACACACAGGCATTAATTTTATCTCCAACACGCGAACTTTGTTTGCAGATTACCAACGAAATTAAAAACTACTCTAAGTACGAAAAAGGTATTAATGTGGTAGCAGTTTACGGTGGAGCTAGCATTACAGAACAAGCGAGAGACATAAAGAGAGGCGCGCAAATTATTGTGGCAACTCCAGGAAGAATGCAAGACATGATTAATAGAGGTTTGGTAAACATTTCTCAAATCAACTACTGTATTCTTGACGAAGCTGACGAAATGTTGAACATGGGTTTCTACGAAGATATCGTAAACATCCTTTCGACTACGCCAGACGAAAAAAACACATGGTTATTCTCTGCAACAATGCCTGCTGAAGTAGCACGTATTGGAAAACAATTCATGACGGATCCAATTGAAATTACAGTTGGAGCTAAAAACTCTGGTTCAGCTACCGTTTCTCACGAATTTTACCTTGTAAATGCACGTGACCGTTACGAAGCTTTAAAACGTTTAGCTGATTCTAACCCAGACATTTTCTCTGTAGTTTTTTGCCGTACCAAAAGAGATACGCAAGCTGTTGCTGAAAAACTGGTTGAAGATGGATACAGCGCTGCTGCATTGCATGGAGATTTATCTCAAGCGCAACGTGACGGTGTCATGAAATCTTTTAGAGGAAGACAAATTCAAATGCTTGTAGCGACTGACGTTGCTGCTCGTGGAATTGACGTTGATAACATTACTCACGTAGTGAATTATCAATTACCTGACGAAATCGAAACGTACAACCACCGTTCAGGTCGTACAGGTCGTGCTGGAAAATTAGGAACATCTATTGTAATCGTTACTAAAAGCGAATTGCGCAAGATTTCTTCAATTGAAAGAATCATCAAGCAAAAATTCGAAGAAAAAACAATCCCATCTGGAATTGAAATCTGCGAAATCCAATTATTACACCTAGCTACTAAAATAAAAGATACGGAAGTTGATCATGAAATTGACACTTACCTTCCTGCAATTAATAGCGTACTTGAAGATTTATCGAAAGAAGAATTAATCAAGAAAATGGTATCGGTTGAATTTAACCGTTTCATCAATTACTACAAGAAAACAAGAGATATTTCTAATCAAGCTTCAGGTTCTGAAAGACGTGAGCGTGACGATAGAGATGGTGCTCCAAGAGAAAATAACAATGGTGGTGCGACAAGATATTTTGTAAACATAGGTTCAAGAGATAACTTTGATTGGATGTCATTGAAAGATTACTTGAAAGAAACATTAGACTTAGGTCGTGATGATGTTTTCAAAGTAGATGTAAAAGAAGGTTTCTCTTTCTTTAACACAGATCCTGAGCATACTGATAAAGTAATGGAGATATTGAACAACGTTCAATTAGAAGGACGTAGAATCAATGTTGAAATTTCTAAAAACGATGGTGGCGGAAGACGTGACCATAACGGAAGAAGTTCTGGTGGAAGTTTTGGTGGCGGAAGAAGTTCAGCTCCAAGAAGAGAAGGTAGTTTTGCACCAAGAAGAGAAGGTTCTGGTGGTGGTGGTTTCAGAAGTGACAGAAATTCAGCTCCAAGAGAAGGTGGATTTGGCGGAAGAAGCGATTCTCGAAGAGAAGGTGGTTTTTCATCTGACAGACCTAGAACTGAAGGTTCTTCTGATAGAGCACCAAGACGTTCTGAAAGCTTTGGTGATTCACCAAGACCAAGAAGACCAAGAAGAGACTAACATTCATTGTTAATTTTCTTATAATTAAATACTGGAACTACAAAATATTTAATCCTGTTTTATTACTTTTAAAGTCTTAAATCAGTTTATGAAATATTTTGTAGTTTTCTTTTTTTTAGCACTGTCCGTAAGCGCTTTTGCGCAAGTTAAAGAAGCCTCCCAAAAAGTTAATGGTATCATCATCAGTAATACTACCAGACAACCTTTATCTAGTGTAAATATTATTAATATTAATAAAGTTAGAGGCGCAACAACTGATTCAGGAGGATTTTTTGAGATAGACGTTCAAGTGAACGACACACTTCACATCACCAGTCTGGGATTTCAATCACTTCGCGTTCGAGTGACCAATGACTGGATCAAAAATAAAAGTACTAAAATTCAACTTACAGAAAAAGCTATAGCACTTGAAGAAGTCGTAATAAGACCATTTAATCTTACCGGATATCTTGAAGTAGACACCAAAATTATTCCCGTAAAAGAAAACTATCGTTACAGTATTTCAGGTTTAACACAAGGATATGAAGCGGGTGAATATTCGCCAAATGCGTTTGGAAGAGTTCTTGGTTCCATCTTTAATCCAGCCGATATGCTTTATAATTTCTTTGGTAACAATCCAAAAGAGCTCAAAAAACTCAAAGAAATGAAGAAAGATGATACGGTGCGTAATCTTCTAGAATCAAAATTTGACAGAGAAACTATAGCCGTACTTTTAGGTATTGATAAAAATGAAATACCTGAGATTTTACAGCGTTGCAACTACTCGGAATCCTTTATTAAAACAGCTAACGACTTACAGATTATGGACGCTATCAGCGGCTGTTATGAAGAATATAAAGTTTTAAAGAAAAAATAAAACATATAATTAAATCTTAGTAAACAAGCTTTCACAAATTAAATCATTCCTCAATTCTAAAAGAAATTGGGGAATTTTATTTTGGAGTGATACCATTTAAATCAAAATTTCAACAATTTAAAAAGTAAAATATATGTCTACTATACCTTTTCAAACTATTGATTGGGATTCAATAGAAAAAACTGAACATATCGGCACAACAGGAATTGCGCATTGGCAAACTATACAATTAGGCGGACTTAGAATTCGCAAAGTAACCTATTCCAAAGGATATCTAGCAGACCACTGGTGCCAGAAAGGCCATATTGTACATTGTCTTGAAGGAGATTTCATTAGTGAATTAGAATCTGGAGAACAAGTTATACTTTCCAAAGGAATGACTTATATCGTCTCAGACAATGAAAGTTCGCATCGGTCTATAGCAGCTGCCGGCGTAGAATTATTAATCATCGATGGGGATTTTTTAAAATAATATCTAAAACAAATCAAAAATATTATATACATTTACCTGAATCAAGAATTAAAAACATAACCTAAATATCTATATCATGGCAAAAAGTCAAGACGCAAAAAAAACTGCGAAAAAAGAGCCTTTGAAAACGGCTAAAGAAAAGAAAGAAGAAAAGAGAGACAAGAAGAACGCTCCAAAAAGAGACTAATAATTAGTGGTCTGTGTTCAGTTTAAAAAGAAGTGTTCAGTTTAAATACTGACTCCTAAACAACTGAACACTGACCACTTTTTCAATAACTGAATATTATTTCACCGGAATATTCGCTAAAATTTCCAATACAAACTTCCAGAATTTCTGAGAAGAAGAAATACTCGCTCTTTCATCCGGGGAATGTGCACCGTGAATCGTTGGTCCAAAAGAAATCATATCCATATCTGGATAATTAGTCCCCAAAATTCCACATTCTAATCCTGCGTGACATGCCACTACTTTTGGTTTTTCACCGTTTTGTTTTTCGTAAATTGGAACTAAAACGTCCAAAATCTCTGATTCTGAATTTGGTGTCCAACCAGGATACGAACCTGAAAATTCTACTTCACAACCCATTAATTCAAAAGCAGAACGCAACCCATTAGCCAAATCAAATTTAGATGTTTCAACAGAAGAACGCGTTAAACATTGTACTGAAAGTTGTCCGTCTCCAACAATTACTTTGGCAATATTATTAGATGTTTCTACTAAATCATCAAAATCAGCACTCATTCTGTACACTCCGTTATGCGCCGTATACATCGATCTTACAAAGTAAAACTGAGCAATTGTCGGCATTACTTTAGCAGGAGTTTCCTTCATTTTATCAAAAACAACTTCTAAATTTGGCTCCGTTGTTTTAAACTCTGTTTTGATTTCGTTTACAATTTGCTGCATGTCAAAAACAAAAGCTTCATCATATACTTCGGCAATAATTACTTTTGCCTCACTTTCACGAGGAATCGCATTACGTAAACTTCCTCCTTTTATTTCAGAAATTTGCAAACCAAAATTATCAAAACCATCAAACAACAATCGGTTCATGATTTTATTGGCATTACCCAACCCTTTGTGAATATCCATTCCAGAATGCCCACCTTTCAATCCTTTTACGGTAATCGTATATCCAACTGAACCTTCTGGAGTTTCCTCTTCATCGTATTCAGCAGTAGCCGTCACATCAATTCCTCCAGCACAACCAATGTCGATTTCATCATCTTCTTCCGTATCCATATTCAAAAGAATTTGACCTTGCAGAATGCCTCCTTTTAAGTTCAACGCCCCTGTCATTCCTGTTTCTTCGTCAATGGTAAATAAAGCTTCAATAGCAGGATGCGGAATATCCGTACTTTCTAAAATTGCCATGATAGCCGCAACTCCTAGACCGTTATCAGCACCAAGAGTGGTTCCGCGAGCACGTACCCAATCTCCATCAACATACATATCGATTCCTTGTGTATCAAAATCAAAAACGGTTTCCGAATTTTTTTGATGCACCATATCCAAATGTCCTTGAAGCACTATTGCTTTTCGGTTTTCCATTCCAGCAGTTGACGGTTTGCGGATGATTACGTTGCGAATTTCATCTTCAAAAGTTTCCAATCCTAGATTATTTCCAAAGTTTTTCATGAATTCAATTACACGCTCTTCTTTTTTAGAAGGACGAGGTACAGCATTCAAATCGGCAAACTTGTTCCAAAGAGCTTTTGGTTCCAGATTTCTTATTTCCTGACTCATTTATTTTTGTTTGAGGTTTAACATTTACAAGTCCCAAAGTTACAAAGTTTAAATTCGGTATGATAGTAATTGATATTGTAATTATATTTACATTTCCAAAATTCAAACATTGAAAACAAAATATTTCCTTTCCTGCTTCCTATTGATCCAAATACTGCTTTTACAAATAATTCCCTTTTACCCGGAAAAGATAGAAGTCTGGTACAGCAATGGTTTTTATCCGATACTTTCACTATTTTCAAGAACTATTTTGGGCGGAATTCCTTTTTCTGTGGGTGACTTTCTCTATTTTATTCTTATTTTATTTATTTTAAAATGGCTTTGGAACAAACGAAAAACTTGGAAATCCGAATGGAAAGACACTATTTTGAGTGTACTTAATTTTGTTTCTGTTTTTTACTTTTTGTTCCATGTCCTTTGGGCATTAAATTATTACCGTGAACCGCTTTTTGAAAAAATGGAAATTCAAAAAGACTATTCGGATGCTGATTTGCTGGCTTTTACCAAAAAGATAATTGTCAAAACCAATACAGTTCATTACCAAATCACAAAAAATGACAGCTCGAAAGTGGTATTTCCCTACTCACAAGAACAGGTTTTTGAAATGAGTCTGAATGGGTATAAAAACCTATCCGCGGACTATCCCTATTTTTCTTATTCCAAGTTAAGCACCAAGAAATCATTGTTTAGCCTGCCGTTGACGTATATGGGTTTTGGAGGTTATTTGAATCCGTTCACCAATGAAGCGCAGGTTAATTATCTAGGTCCAATGTACAGTTTCCCTATGACCACGAATCACGAAATGGCACACCAAATGGGTTACGCAAGTGAAAGTGAATGCAACTTTATTGGGTTTTTATCTTCTGTAAAAAATGATGATTTATACGTTCAATATTCAGGTTACAGCATGGCGCTACGGTATTGTTTAAATAATTGGCAAGCACGAGACGAAGCTGTTTTTAAACAATTATTAAAAACTATTCATCCCGGTATTTTGAAAAATTATAAAGAAAGTGAACATTTCTGGAAGCAATACGACACGATTATCAATAAAGGTTTTCATGCTTTTTACGACCAATTCCTAAAAGTAAACCAGCAAAAAGACGGCATGGAAGGCTACAGTAAATTTGTTAATTTGATGGTGAATTATTATAAAGAAAAAGAGTTATAAATGATTAGTTATGGAGTTATGAGTTATGAACAAGACCTTAAAACTTATCATTCATAACTCATCATTTTCTATACTTCATCACTGGTAAAAGTGGTAAAACTTTTCTTTTTGTATGGTCTAATAATCAATCTTCCTTCCCGATCAAAACGAATATAATTGTAGACCCAATTCAGGAATACGACAGCTTTATTTTTGAATCCAATAAGGGAAAATAAATGTACAAACATCCAAACAAACCAAGCAAAAACGCCGCTAAAATGGTATTTAGGCAAATCGACAACGGCTTTATTTCTTCCTATGGTTGCCATCGAACCTTTGTCGTTGTATTCGAAAGCTTTCATGGGTTTGTTTTCAATTAATTTCACTAAGTTTTCGCCTAATAATTCTCCTTGCTGCATGGCGGGTTGCGCCATCATGGGATGTCCTTGCGGATAGGTTTCGGATTCCATAGAAGCAATGTCTCCTACTGCAAAAATGTTTTCATAGCCCGCCACTTGATTGAATTCATTGACCCGAATACGTTCTACTTTTTCTACCAAAGATTTCCCATCCAATCCCGCAACAAGAGCACCCTGAACGCCTGCTGTCCAGATTACGGTGGCGGTTTCAAAGGTCAAATCGGAATTTGTGGTTATAGTTCGTCCATCATAATTAGTTACTCGCACGTTTTTCCATATTTTCACACCTAAACTGGTTAGAAATTTTTCGGCAGCTTGAGAGGATTTCTCACTCATGGTATTTAGGATTCTATCGCCACTTTGAATCAGATTGATTTCCATTTTGGCAATATCAAGATCAGGATAATCTTTTTGCAGAATGGCTTTTTTCATTTCAGCCAAAGCTCCCGCAAGCTCTACTCCTGTTGGTCCGCCACCTACAAGTACAAAATTGATAAGACTGTTTTGTTCGGCTACATCAGTGGTTAAAACAGCTTGTTCAAAATTTTCGAGAATCAAACTCCTTATATTCAGTGATTGCGGTATGGTTTTCATAGCCATACTGTTGCGCTCAATTTCTTTGTTGCCAAAATAATTGGTTTTGGAACCCGTGGCAATGACTAAATAATCATACTTTAATTCGCCAATTTCGGTAACTATTTTTTGATTTTTAGTGTCTATTTCTTGGACATTGGTGAGTCTGAAATAAACGTCATCGTATTCTTGGATCACTTTTCGGATTGGATACGCTATGGACCCAGCTTCAAGTCCGCCTGTGGCAACTTGATATAGTAAAGGTTGGAAAGTATGGTAATTGTGTTTGTCTAAAAGGACAACCTGAACTTTTTTGTTTTTTAATTTTTTGGCTAATGCAATTCCGGCAAAACCACCACCTATAATAACTATTCTGGATAAAGTTGAATTTGGGATGTTCATGTTTGTAAAAAAGTTCAAAATTGTTAAAAACCAAAGATACAAAGTTTTCTATTGTTGCATTTCATCAAATAGTATCGAAATTTTTGTTTGTTTTAGAAATGTTCTTCTGAAAAAAAAACGTCTTTGTTAGCCCCGATGGTAATGAAAATCCTTTATTTACTGATTTTTATCAGGAAATAAAGATTGTAATGTACAGCGGGACGAGTATTAATTATGAAATGAAGGCGTTGTGCTCCTGATTGCTTCGTAACTCACAATGACAAATTTGAGAAGTGTTATTTTATTCCTTAATTTGTAACAAAAACCAGTATTGACTTACTAACGTATATATGAGTGATAATTTAGAACATTCTTTTGTAAAGCAGTTGCAGGAAAATCAGAATATAATCCACAAAATTTGTAGGTTGTATACTAATGGCGATGATGCACATAAGGATTTGTTTCAGGAAATCACGATACAATTATGGAAGGCTTTTCCAAAATTCAGGGGCGACAGTAAATTTTCGACTTGGGCCTATCGAGTTGCGCTAAATACGGCGATTACTTTGTACCGAAAAACAAAACGATCCATAAATACTATCGAATTTGAAGGGCGACAACATTTCCTGAATGATGTGGAATATGATTATGAAGAAGAGGAACAATTAAAGTTAATGTACAAAGCGGTCTACCAATTGAATGATATTGAAAAGGCGTTGATATTCATGTATCTGGAAGATAAGGATTATCAGGAAATATCGGAAACTTTAGGAATTAGCGAAGTTAATGCGAGGGTGAAAATGAATAGAATAAAAGGGAAATTAAAAAAAATATTAAATCCATTAGGAATATGAAAGAGCTGGATTTATTAAAAAAAGACTGGCAGAAGAGTGATAATTCTTTTGAGCAGGTATCGGAAATAGAAATTTACAAAATGATTCATAAAAAATCATCTTCGATTGTGAAGTGGATTTTTATTATTAGTATTATTGAATTTGTAGTATTAAATTCTTTGAGTTTTTTACTTCCTGATGACAAAATGAGTAAATCTCAAACAATTGAGATTTTCATTACTGTTTTAGATTATTTAAGTTATGGTGTAGCACTATTTTTTATGTATTTATTCTATAAAAATTATCGCTCTATATCAGTCACTTCAAATACTAAAAAATTAATGGAATGCATTTTAAACACACGTAAAACAGTCCGATATTATATAGGATATAATTTGTTTCTTGTATTTTTTGTTTCTGTGGTATTGTTTATCAATGAGATTCAAATTAAATCAACAACGGGAAGTGATAATGGAGCTAGAATATTTTTCACTTGTATCTTGATGTTAATTTTCATAATTGTCTTATTAGGTATTGTATGGCTTTTTTACCAATTGATTTATGGCATATTATTAAAAAAATTGAATAGAAATTATACGGAATTAAAGAAAATCGATCTATAAAAAAAAGAGGCAATTGCCTCTTTTTTTTATTTAATATTCCCATTTTCTTAATCGGTTCAATTCTTCTTGCTCCTTTATAATTTCAGATGGAATAACTTTTAGGAATGAAGGATGTTGCTCAATTGCATATTCCACTTTTTCTACAATTTCTTCTATGGTATCGTTATCGTAATCAATGTCCAACGGTTCTTTTATAATAAAAGATTGCAGGATTCCTTTCTTCTTCATGCGTAGTCCCTTTTTATCAAACGAGCGACGAAAACCATCTATAACAATAGGAACTACGATTGGTCTGTGCTGTTTTATAATGTGTGCTGTTCCTTTACGAACCGGTTTAAACGATTTTGTTGTCCCTTGTGGAAAAGTGATTACCCAACCATCATTTAAAGCTATTTTTATATTTTCAGTATCATCCGGGTTAATATCTTTTTTCTCCTGAACATCAACTCCTTTAGCACGCCAGGTACGCTCTACAGAAATTGCTCCGGCATATGCCATAATTCTTGGCAATAATCCCGCCTGCATGGTTTCTTTGGCAGCTACATAATAGATATTCATTTTAGGTTGCCACAAATAGCAAACATTCTTGATCGTATCATCGCGACCGCTCAAGCTTGCATTAAATACGTGAAACATGGCTACAACATCAGCAAAATAGGTTTGGTGATTAGAAATAAAAAGTACGTTAGTATCCGGTAAATTTCTGATAATTTCCGAACCTTCAATTTGTAGTTCGTTAAATCCTCTATATCTTCTATGCGTACTAGCACCGAAAACTCGAATTAACCATTTCTTTATAAATAGTATGTGACCAAAAGGATTTCTCTTAAACAATCCCATAAAATTATGTGTTTTTAATATTTAATTAGCAAACTTACGAAATTAATATTTGATGTACTTTACAATTCCTACACATTAATTTAACTTCAAATTGAAGTGCCAAGCACCTCTTTCAAGACTTCTTTCAATTCACTTAACATCATTGCAGTAGCACCCCAAACGATATGATTTTCAATTTTGAATGCTGGAACATTGATGTTATTCGCATAGGAAGTAGATAAATTCGTATCAACTACAATACTATCACTCAAAAAAACAGACAAAGGCAATTCTATTATCTCCGCAACCTCTGATGGTTCAGGTACAAATACAAGTTCTTCTGTACTGATACCTAAAAATGGATGTACCATAAAGTTACTTGGCGGAATATATAATTCCGTAAACGGTTTAAGAATTTCAATTTTATCCGGATGAATACCTACCTCTTCATGTGTTTCTCGAAGTGCTGTTTCAGCAAAATTATCATCGTCCAGTTCGTATTTTCCTCCAGGAAATGCAATTTGTGCCGAATGAACTCCTTCATAAGTTTTCCGAACAATCAACACTAAATGGGTTCTCTCATTTTTAGGATAAAAAAGCATCATCACAGCCGCTATCCTTGGATTTTTATTCTCTAAATATATATTTTTTAAACTTTCCAACCTTTCTAAAGGTGCCATTTTGATATGCGCCTCAAATGCGGGAAGCTTAGCATCGATTAATTTAGGAACAAACCGTAAAAATTCTTGAAAATCCATAATCAAAGTCTATTTTTGTACACTGAAATTAAATATAAATATAGTCTAGAAAACAGAGTTGCACAAATTTTCTAGTACCTAAAGTCATAACTATTATGTACAGCAAAGTGGAAACCCAAAAATTAAAGCGTGAATTCTGGATTGCATTTGCAGAAAAATATCCCCGTAAATGGGTGTTGTATGACACTAAAATCAAAGATTTCTCTTTTAAATTTTACGTAGATAATAAAAAAGCGCAGGTCCTAATAGATATCGAACATCGAAGTAATGAAAAAAGAATTGCATATTTTGAAAAACTGCAATCTTTAAAAAATATTCTGGAAGAGGAATTTATTAAAGATTTAATTTTTGAAAAAGAGTACACCCTTGAAAGCGGAAAAACAATAAGTCGCATTTGGGTTGAAAAATTAAATGTTGGAGTTAGCAACCAAAAATACTGGGATGAAATTTTTGATTTTTACCATGAAAAAATGAGTGCTTTGGAAATGTTTTATTCTGAGTATGATGATTTTATTAAAGATATAGAAATAGTTTAATTAATAAAAAAACATAAGAAGACCCTTTTTACATGTTGAAAATATTATAAACAACAATCCTATTGTCATAATTGATGTACAATTGTTTCCTGTTATCTTGCTTTTTTCGGGTAATGATTGAAAGGGTGCAATTGACTCCTTCATTATCTTTACAGGAAAAAGAATATACAATATCAGCATCATTTTCCTCGGTTTCCTGATACTCAATAATTTCAAATAATTGAATAATCTGAGAATAAATTACTATCCTACTTTTGTTAGTGTCCAATGTCACTAATAAATTTACCAAATTCAAATCAGACCATTTGCCCCATTTTCCCTTTTCATTTTTTTCCAAAACACTAAAGCCCGAGGTTTTAAACTTATAATTTTGTCCAAAGGAATGTTGCAAACCTAGAACCAAAAAAAACAAGATTATATATATTTTTGTTTTATTCATTATTTAAAAATCAAAATTTACCACTTCTTTCCTAGCAGTTTGAAAATCGAATATCATCTCCTTAATGATTTCTCCCGCTGGCTTTATTTCATGAATAATCCCTGCTATTTGTCCTATTTCTAATTCTCCTTCAACTAAATCTCCTTCGAACATACCTCTTTTTGCTCTTGCTCTTCCTAATAAAACAACTAAATCTTCCTTTGTTGGACATTTTTCATAAAAATCCTGAACATCTTGATAAAATTTATTTTTAATTAAGCGCACTGGAGCGAGTTCTTTCAAAGTCAATTGTGTATCGCCTTCCTTAGTATTTATAATAGTTTCCTTGAAATTTTCATGAGCTGATGATTCCAAAGATGCTGCAAATCTACTTCCAACCTGAACTCCATCTGCACCAAGAATCATAACGGCTAACATTCCACGACCAGTAGCAATACCCCCGGCAGCAATTAATGGAATTTTTATTTTTTCTTTCACGATAGGAATCAGCGCAAGTGTGGTAGTTTCTTCTCTTCCGTTATGTCCTCCGGCTTCAAAACCTTCAGCAACTATAGCATCAACACCTGCATCTTGTGCCTTCAAAGCAAATACAGAACTGCTGACTACATGCACAACTGTAATGCCATTTTCTTTTAAATACGAAGTCCATGTTTTAGGATTTCCAGCCGAAGTAAAAACGATTTTTACGCCTTCTTCAACAATGATTTCCATGATTTCTTCAATGTTGGGATACAACATTGGAACATTTACTCCAAAAGGATTTGAAGTGGCTTTTTTACATTTCTGAATGTGTTCGCGTAACACTTCAGGATACATAGAACCAGCACCAATCAATCCCAAACCCCCAGCATTACTGACAGCACTTGCTAATTTATATCCACTGTTCCAAATCATTCCTCCTTGAATAATTGGGTATTTAATTTTAAAAAGTGCTGTGATTTTATTCATGTGGTAGTAATGCTATTATTGTTTTACTATTTTTCCCGTTTTAGAGAAACCGATAGATTCCATTTTATAAAGATACATTCCTTTTTCAAGAGATTTCAATGAAATAATTGATGATTGAGAAGTAATTTTTTGTTCAAATATTTTTTGTCCCAAAATGGTAAAAATAAAAACGGTTCCAATTTCAAACTTTGCCGGTAAAGAAACCGAAACAAAATCACTTGCCGGGTTGGGATAAATTATAAAATCGTCTTTCGAAAGAGATGTTGAAGCTAATCCATTGCTAACCGCCAATCCAAAATCTGGGATACCATATCCATATTGATTATTTGGCACCAAAAATTTATCGGATGATTGTAGTATTAATGCTCTGATTTCCTGATTTGTTTTTTGTGGAAACGCCTGCCATAAACAAGCTACCATTCCCGCCATGATTGGACCCGAAAAAGAAGTTCCGTTTGCTGTTACAATATTACCTGCTGCATCTGAAACTATAGCAGCTTGCCCTTGCGCCATGACATCCGGTTTTATCCTTCCGTCAAAAGATGGCCCTTTTGAACTGAATGAAGTTATTATTTCAGAAGCTGTTACTGCTCCAACAGAAAGCACCGAAACAGCATCAGCAGGAACAGCAATATGTGGATCTGATGAATTTCCTGAATTACCAGCTGAAGTAACTAAAATCATTCCTCGGCTAAATGCAATTTCAGCACCGCGAGACATAAATGCTGTTGCGCCATTCATTTCACTGTAGGTATGATTGTAAGCCTCATTATCAAAATCAAAATAACCCAAAGAAGTATTAATAATATCTACCCCTAAACTATCTGCTTTTTCTGCAGCTTCAACCCAAAGGGATTCTTCAACAGGATTCTCAGAGGTATCATCTTCTGTTATGAATAAATAATAAGAGGCGTCAGGTGCCGTTCCCACTAACGAGTTTTCTTTGTATCCTCCAATTGTGGAAAGTACAGATGTTCCATGTGAAGAACCTGTATAAAAATTTGAATCTCTGAGAACAAAGTTATAACCACCCAAAATTTGGTCATTATCTCTTAATCTTTGAAAAGGCTGTGTGGTGTTTACTCCTGGGTAACCAGCATCCATTATTGCAATTATTTTTCCTGACCCGGTATAATTCTGCTGATGCAATAGTTGTCCATTAAGCATCTTAATTTGATTCGATGAGGATCCATAAGCATAGTCAATTTTAGTTTTCTTCGTTTTATTTCCCTTTTTTACCTTCGTGGATTTTGCAATTTTCCCCAATTGATTTAACGATTTGTCCGCAAAATCAACTTTAGAGACAAAAGAAAATAGGGCTAACGAATTTATAGCCGCTTGTTCCCCTCGAACATGAATTGCGTTGAGCCATTTGGATTTTGCCATGACAGTAATTCCTACAACTGATTTTATTTGACTGATATAAGTTGCTTCTACTGGAACATCTTTATAATCTAGGGCAATACTTTGATTGCCTCTTCTGTCCAATGCTCTTTGAGAGAGCATATTTAATGGTGAATCAGAAAAAAACCGAGAATTGGGTTTTGCATTAAAATATACCCAAGCATCCTGTTGTGAAAAACCTGCAGTAGCAATGATTAGAAAAAGAAATAAGTAAAATTTTCTCATAAAACTTTATTTGTTAAGCCATAAATATGCTAAATTCCACTGGTTAGAAACAAGATTGCAATTTTTTATTCCACTCCTACTTACATCAAAGGAAACGTTTATTGAAATTAAAATAATGCACTAAACTAAGAAATTACACCAGAACCAACTAATTCTTCACCTAAATACCAAGCTGCAAATTGCCCTTCGGTTATGGCGGATTGTGGTTCATCAAAAGCTATGTACATTTCATTTTCGAATTGATGTAAAGTAGCTTTTTGCAATGGCTGTCTGTAACGTATTCTTGCCATTACCTCCATTGTCTCTCCATTGGCCAAAGCCAAATCTTTACGAATCCAATGCACTTCATCTTTCTCAATACGCAACGCTTTCTTGAATAATCCAGGATGCTGACTGGTTAATCCGGTATAAATTGTATTGGTTTCAACATTGGTGGCGATAATAAATAATGGATCCGTTGTTCCTCCTACATTTAATCCTTTTCGTTGTCCAATAGTAAAGTAATGGGCCCCTTGATGCTTCCCTACTACTTTCCCCATTTGTGGCGTATACGGAATTTTTCTTGCTTCTAATTTTAAAGCATCCTCAACACTTAGTCCTTCTTGTATTTCAGAACTGTAAACAGAATCATTTTTATCTATTTGAATTATAATCCCATCTTTCGGCTGCAATTTTTGTTGCAAAAATTCCGGCAAACGTACTTTTCCAATAAAACATAAACCTTGCGAATCTTTCTTTTCAGCTGTGATCAAATCCATTTTAGCTGCTATTTCACGAACCTCAGGTTTTGTTAATTCTCCTATAGGAAATAAAGATTTAGCCAATTGTTCTTGTGATAATTGACATAGAAAATACGACTGATCTTTATTAGTATCTGCACCGGCTATTAATTGATAAATCGTTTCTCCATTCTTTTCGATTTCCGTTTTCTGGCAATAATGTCCTGTGGCCACAAAATCAGCGCCCAAACTCAAAGCAATTTTCATGAAAACCTCAAATTTTATTTCACGATTACAGAGTACATCGGGGTTTGGAGTTCTCCCTTTTTCATATTCACTGAACATATAGTCCACGATTTTCTCCTGGTATTCTTCGCTTAAATCAACGGTTTGAAATGGAATTCCTAATTTTTCGGCAACAAGCAATGCATCATTACTGTCTTCCAGCCACGGGCATTCATTAGAAATAGTGACTGAATCGTCATGCCAATTCTTCATAAAAAGACCTATTACTTCATATCCTTGTTCTTGCAACAAATAAGCTGCAACACTTGAATCTACACCTCCGGAAAGTCCTACAACAACACGCTTCATCTTCAAAAAATTATAATTTTATAAGGGTCCAAAGTTACAAAAGATTTGCAAGAGTATTTGTTATCTATAAAGTTAATTGTTATCCGATTTTGTTACATTTCCAGAACCAGTAATCTGCGTTTTTACAGATCAAAATGAACTTAATATGAAGTGAAAATTTTAATAAGATGCTAATTGATTTGAATTAGAAACAAATAAAGATCAGCCAATTTTGCTTTTTTAAATTACATTCTTCTCTAAAATAGTCAACGGAATAATTTAAAAAAAGTGCTGCTACTATTGCTGAATGATCCATTTTAGAAAGTGTCAAAAATATTATTGAAGCAACTTCTGTAAATAATTTGATTGACAAAAGGTTTCATTCGGTCGAAAAATCGTTGCTTTAAAATAAATCGCTAATCAAAAAACCTCATTCAGAATTTCTTGAATGAGGTTTTTATAGTACACATTTTACCTTTATCGTATTATCAATAGAAAATATCTAAAATGATATTTGTTTTTGAATTATCAATTAACTTTTCAATTCTTTTATAAAATTCCACATTTATCATTGGACAGCCAAAACTTTTACAAATTGGATTCTCTTGTTCTCCAAAAGGCACTTTAGAATATTTATGAAGAACAATATTTCTCGCAAAAGCTTTATTATTTGTTTCCTCTAAGCCGAATAATTTGTATGATTTTCCAAATTGCCCATTATAGCTGGATCCTATACTGTACTTACCTAATGAGGTAGAAAGAGAATTAGGTTCATTGCTAAAAATTAGTTCACCTTCAGTTTGTGTTTGTGAGCCAATACCATGAGCAACCAAACCTTGATCGATTATTACATTGTTCTTTAAGTCGTAGACAAAAAATCTATTTTTCCCAGACATAATCTTCATATCAATAATGAAAGCGATTTCATTATTATATTTAGAATTATTGACAATAAATTTCTTAATAATTTTTGCTCGATTAAAAAGTTTTTCCTCTGTAGCATTATTAAACACCGAAATTATGGTACTATCATTAGTGTTTTTTGACAAAATTTTGATACTAAACATCAACATTACAATTGACATTAAAACAAAAAAAAGTTTTTTCATTTTATCTATATTACGTTTTATTTATCTAAAATATTAGAGGGCTACAGACTATTTTATAGACGAAATGCAATACTAAACTAAGACAAAGCTAGTACGTTTTGATTACAATTTATAAATTAAATTTTGCAAAAATAAACCTTTTACACAATATCAATACACTCATTAGCAATTAATTAACAGGTGAAAAATTGAATTATTCGTCTTGTTAAATTTATCCATTAAGAATTTGAATAAAAATAAATCTATTATTAAATCATAACTAATTTTACCGAAATTTATTTTATGTCAAAATAATTAATTTTTAAAAAAATTTACAATTTAGATTTTGTTGCATTTTCCGGAAAGCTCATATTCATTTCTTTTACTAATTTTCCTTTCTCAAAAAAATGCCAAATTCCAGCTTTCTTTCCATTTACAAATTGCCCTTTAGAAACCATGTTCCCATTAGAATCTCTAAAGATTGCCAAACCGCTATATTGATCATTCTTGAAAATAGACTCTTCAAGTACAATTCCATTCTCCGTATATTTTTTATAAAAACCATTTTTTGAATTATTTTTATAATTAATTTCTTCCGCAATTTTACCACTTAGATAAAAAACGGTACGCAAACCTTCCAACTTACCTTTACTATAGTGTTCCGTTGTCATTATATTTTTAGAGGCTAGATGGTAATATTTCCATTGTCCTTCAAATACTTTATTGACCACTTTCCCTTCACTGACTTTATTTTTATTCTGATCATAAAAAATGGTATAAGCCGAATTGTCTTTTGCATTAAACTCCCTTGTGGCAATTATAGATTTGGCTTTAGTGTCATCAAAAAAATTAAAAATTCCTATTTCTTTTCCGTGCTCAAAAGTCCCTTCATATCTTGGGCGTTTAGATTCCTCATAAAACCCTTTCCATACGCCTTGCTTTTTCCCTTTTGCATCTAATTTATTAGAATCGGTTTGGGATACAACATTTTGGCTGAAAAGCGCAAAAATTAAAAAGGCAAAAAAACTAATCTTATATTTTATCATTACTACTCTGTATTTAGTCCACACTTTAAAACTGAGAATCTTCTTTTTTATTTTAGCAAAAATACGAATTTATTAGAGTTGGTGCTCGCTCTATTATTTCACAAATAAAATACACTATTCTTTTAAGTCAACACAAAATCACAGCAAATTTCAAACTTTAAATCCAACCAATTCGCTTCGTGATATTGAAATAATTATCTCTACAAATATTTAAAATAAAGCATTTTATAAATTGTTTAAGCATCCTGTTACTATTCTTTTCTAATAGTGTATTGAAAATAACCCTAAAACCCATATAATATTGAACAACAACGTGTTAAATACTATTTTATGCAGTTAAAATAAAAATTAAACAACTTTAAAAAAAATAATAAATTTTCACATTGTTCATTATTTTTAGATAAAAAATAAACAAAATTAGAAATCAGTTTACTAATTTAGAGGAAACAAATAAACAAAAACACTATGAAAAATGTATCTAAAATTAAAAATTGGGCTCTGATTGTATTATTTTCAATCGCAGCAGTATCGTGTGATGACGACGATAACAATGTAGTCGTTGACAACACCATTACAGGAAAAGCAACTGCCACTGCTAACTTAAGTATCTTGGTTCAGGCACTTGTCAAAGCTGATTTAGCAACTACTTTAAAAGGAGCTGGTCCATACACTGTTTTTGCTCCAACGAATGACGCTTTCACCGCTTTCCTTGCCACAACGCCTTATGCTACAATAAATGATGTTCCGAAAGAGGCTTTGACACAAATTTTATTAAATCATGTTGTTACAGGCGCAGTGAAGTCTACTGATTTAACTACAGGTTACATAAAGACTTTAGCCAAAGGAACTGCATCCACGACTAATACCTTGAGTATGTATGTTAACACCTCATCAGGAGTGAAACTCAACGGAATTGCAACAGTTACAACTGCGGACATCATGGCTTCTAATGGCGTAATACACATCGTAGATAAAGTTATTGATTTACCAACTATTGTAACTCATGCTGCTGCAAATGCCAATTTTAGTACTTTAGTTAGTGTGCTGAATCGATCAGGTCAACCCAATTTTATAACTGCATTATCAGCAACTGGTCCATTTACTGTTTTTGCTCCTACAAATGCTGCCTTTACTGCATTAAATACTGAATTAGCTCCAGGAGGAATTGCAGGAGTTTCCGCAGCAAACCTGACTAAAGTTCTACAATATCATGTGGTAAGTCCGGCTAATGTTTTAGCAGCAAGTTTAACAGAAGGTCAAATTGTAACTCCAATTTTGACACCAGCACAAACTTTTACAATTCAACTTACTGGTGGCGCGAAAATTAAAGATGCTAACAACAGGATTTCAAATATTATCATAACTGATGTACAATGTTCCAATGGTGTCATTCATGCCATAGACAAAGTCCTATTACCTATTCTGTAATTTTTAAAACAAAAAAAAAGCTCTCAAAATTGAGAGCTTTTTTTTGTTTTATTTTTTCTTCTGTTGTGCTTTTTGAGCTTCGGCTTGTTCCATCACTTCTTGCAATTTTTTCTGGAATTTACCTTGTTTCTTAGGCTCTTTCAATTTGTTCTCTTGAATTTGAGCATGAATTTTATCACTATCAATAAAGTATCGCTTGATAACAATCATAATTCCAATGGTAATCAGATTCGAAATAAAGTTATACAAACTCAATCCCGCGCCATAACTGTTAAAGAAAAACAACATCATTATTGGCGAAACATAAATCATGATTTTCATCATCTTCGCCATATCCGGCATGCCTTCTTGTTGTGGAGCAGCCATTTGTTGGTCGCCAGAAGTCATTTTCATATAGAAGAAAATCGCAATCGAAGCCAGTACTGGAAACAAACTGATGTGATTTCCGTAAAAAGGAATATAGAAAGGCAAACGTATAACTTCATCAAAAGACGATAAATCATCTGCCCAAAGGAAACTTTTTTGTCTCAACTCAAAAGCTGAAGGGAAAAACTGAAACGAAGCATACATAAAAGGAAGCTGAATCAGTGCTGGAATACAACCTGCCATAGGATTCACTCCCGCTTTGTTATACAACTTCATGGTTTCCTGTTGCTTTTTCATTGGGTCTTTTTTGAATTTTTCTCCCAACTCAGTGATTTCAGGACGCAATACTTTCATCTTCGCTTGTGACAAGAACGATTTAAAAGTGATAGGCGACATTGCAATTTTTATTAGAATCGTAAAAATGATAATCGCAATTCCGTAAGCAATGTAAGAACTTAAAAATCCGAATAACGGGATAAATATAAACTTATTAATCCAGCCGAAAATACCCCAACCTAAAGGAATAATCTTGTCTAAATTTTTATCATAGTCTTTTAAAGTTTTGTAATCCGTCGGACCAAAATACCAACTCATTTTGTGGTCTAATTCTCCATTAGTAAAAGCTAAAGGAATATTAGCTTTAAACTGTTTCGTGAAAATTGTATCTACTTTTTCATCTAAAACCAACTTAGTCGATTTCAAAGATGATTTAGCAAAAGGAGTATTTGTCAATAATATAGTTGAAAAAAAATGTTGTTTAAAAGCTATGTATTTAACATTTTCAGGAATCTCTTCTTTATCTTTTCCGTCGCCTACATAATCAAATTTTTTATCTCCATACTCAAAATACAGAAGTGTATATCTGTCTTCATAGGAAACACTTTTCTCATTTCTGTAGGTTTTCAAATTCCATTCTAAATCCAATGGTTTTGCAGTATTCAATACTTTATTCAACCCTTGAGAACGAATATCAAAACCAATCATGTAATCGTTAGGCTTCAAAATGTATTTGTACTCCAAGAATTCATTGGCTCCCGCTTTCAATTTCATGGACAATATTTGATCTGCTCCAACTTTCGTTAAAGTAGGTTCAAAATATAAATCTTTTGAGTTTAAAGTACGGTTATCACTAGTCAGTAATTGCACATTTAAATTGGCATTATTGTCTTTTACCAATTGAACTAATTGTCCGGAACCTTTCTTAAACTTTTCGAATTGTTTCAAAGTCGCTTCAACAATATATCCTCCTTTATTGGCAATTGTCAGCTTCACCAAATCATTTTCGATAGTGGTAACACCCGCTTTCGCAGAAGGAAGCGTCGCAGAATACGCAAAATTCCCTAGTGTCTTTTGCAATTGTGCCAGTTGAGTAGAATCTCCCGTAGTTGCTACTGCAACTGTCGCTTTTGCAACAGTTTTAGCTTCTAACTCTTTTGCTTTAGCTTCTCTAATTAACAACTCTTTTTGTGCTTTTTCAGCTGCAACCACTTTCGGGTCCGGTTGATTTTGGTACATGATAAAAACCAAAATAACAAAAATTAATGCAAAACCGATAATCGAATTGAGGTCAAATTTCTTTTGTTCCATTGTAATTAAAAAAGTTTAAAATTTAAAGTTTAAAGTTCAGCTCCATAGAATTATATTATTTCTTCTTCGCTAGAACAGCTGCTGCCACAAAATTCACAAAAATAGGATGTGGATTCGCAACCGTACTTTTATATTCCGGATGGTATTGTACCCCAATAAAAAATGGATGATTTTCTATTTCTACAATCTCAACCAATCCGGTATCAGGATTTACTCCTGAAGCAATCAATCCTGCATTTTGCAATTGCGCCACATAATTGCTATTGTATTCATAACGATGACGGTGACGCTCTGAAATCGTTTCTTTTCCATATATTTTGTAGGCCAATGAATCTTTTTTGATGTCACATTTCCATGCACCAAGACGCATTGTCCCTCCTTTGTCCGTAACTGTTTTTTGCTCTTCCATAAGGTTTACCACCGGATGAGACGTGTGTTCATTCATTTCGGTTGAATTGGCATCAGTATAACCCAGAACATTTCTTGAATATTCTATGATTGCCATTTGCATTCCCAAACAAATACCGAAAAACGGCATTTTATTTTCACGCGCATATTGGACTGCTGCAATTTTGCCTTCAATTCCTCTTTCTCCAAAACCTGGCGCAACCAAAATTGCGTCTAAACCAGAAAATTTCTCGCTTATATTATTCGCGTCAATATGTTCAGAATGAATGGAAACTACATTTACTTTAGTTTCATTCGCAGCACCTGCATGAATGAAAGCTTCCAAAATAGATTTGTAACAATCCTGCATTTCAACATATTTTCCAACCAAACCGATATTCACAGTATGCTTTGGATTTTTTAATCGGCGTAAAAAAGTATTCCAGTTTTTTAAATCAGGGGCCGCTTTTTTAGGTAAATCTAATTTTTTTAACGCAACAACATCAAGTCCTTCTTCCAACATTAAATTAGGAACTTCATAAATAGTCGAAGCATCGATAGACTGGATAACCGCTTCTCTTTTTACATTACAAAACAAAGCCAGTTTGTTGCGTAATTCTTCAGAAAGTTCATGCTCAGTTCTACAAACCAAGATGTCGGCTTTTATCCCACTCTCCATCAACGTCTTAACAGAATGCTGTGTTGGTTTTGTTTTCAATTCTCCCGCAGCAGCCAAATAAGGTATTAAAGTAAGATGAATTACAATGGCATTATGTTCTCCTAAATCCCAAACCAATTGACGAACAGATTCAATATATGGCAAAGATTCAATATCTCCTACCGTTCCACCAATTTCCGTAATTACAATATCGTAGTCACCGGAATTTCCAAGCAACTGCATTCTTTCCTTGATTTCATTGGTAATATGAGGTACAACTTGAACCGTTTTACCAAGAAATTCTCCTCTTCTTTCTTTTTCAATAACCGAAAGATAAATCCTTCCTGTTGTAACATTATTCGCCTGAGAAGTAGGAACATTCAAAAAACGTTCGTAATGCCCTAAATCCAAATCGGTTTCTGCACCATCATCAGTAACATAACATTCCCCATGCTCATAAGGGTTTAATGTCCCGGGATCTACATTAAGGTATGGGTCAAACTTTTGGATGGTTGTACGGTATCCTCTTGCTTGTAACAATTTTGCCAAAGATGCAGCAATGATTCCTTTCCCTAAGGAAGAAGTCACACCGCCAGTAACAAAAATATATTTCGTTTGATTCATTCTGTTGTTGTTTGTGTTGTAGTTGTGTAAAAAACGTGGCAAAAGTACAAATTTAATTGGACTATTAGAATATTAGCTTGTTAGATTTTCAGACTCTTTTTTGGTTAAAAAAAAAGCAAAATACAATTCTCTAAAAATCTATGGAGTCTTATAGATGCTATCCTATGGTTTTGGATAACGTTTTTTTATATTCCTAATTAACTCCTCCAGACCGTTGAGCTTCAATTCATAAATTAATTTCAGCTGTTCACCTAATTCTCCTTTAGGAAACCCTTTATTGCTGTACCAAACAATGTAATATTCAGGAATATCAATAAGAAACCATCCTTCATACTTACCAAAAGGCATTTTAGTATGGGCTAGCTTAACGAGTTGTTTTTGGTTTTGATCCATTTTTTATAAAAAAGAAGCAAGAGATAAGAATCAAGAACTATTACTACTTCTTGTTTCTTATCTCTTGCTTCTCAAATCTCTTTATTTCCAGTTAAAAATTATTCTTTTCTCGATTTCAGGGTGCAAGCTTAAAAAAACGGGACAAGTCATCGCTACTCTTTCCAGTATGATTTTGTTTTTTTCCTCTGCCGTTCCGTACATCTCAAAAGCAATTTCTACTGCACCGATACGCCTTGGTTCTGCATTCATAATTTTAATTACTTCGGCGGTAGAACCTGTCAAATCAACTTCCATTTCTTGTGCCTTAATACCCATTATGGTCATCATGCAAGTTGCTAATGCGTTTGCAACAGTATCCGTTGGAGAAAAAGCCTCACCTTTTCCGTTATTGTCTACCGGAGCGTCCGAAAGGATTTCGGTTCCTGATTGCAAATGAATAGAAGACGTTCTCAAATCCCCTAAATAAGTCACTATTGATGTCATTAATTCGCTTCTTTTATGGTTAAATCCGTGTCATAATATAAAATATAGATTCCTTTATTGGTATAACCGCCGTCCTCTTTTTTATAAAATTCGAATTTATTGTCAATTTGCTCCGTTGCCGCAGCATCAATTGTTTCCTGGTATTTTTTATCCTGTGACAAACGCAACATCGTATCAAAAGTTAAATCAAATCCACGAGTAGCAAAAACACTAGGATAAATTTTGTTTTTCTTTCTAAATTCCTTTTCGAAAATTAAAGCTTCAGGAGATTCATTTTCACGGGTAACTGAAGGATACATTAATTTTAATTTGGTTAAATTTCCAAAATTAATTTCATCAGTATCCAACGTTTCATTAGGTTCCAAAATTACCAACTGTACTTTAAATGAAGGCATCGCACTTAACATTGCCGCAATTGTCGTTTTTATCATTCCCGTGTTTCCAGTTTCCATTACGACATAGTTTATCTTGTCTTTTACAAATAAACTTTTCAAGTTTTCAGCAGAAACGCCACCATTTTCGGTAAGCGCTGAAAATCGTACATCTTTGTGATTCTCTTTGATAAACTGAATTATCGAACCTTTTTTCTTGTCTACAACCGCTACCATGTTACCACCTTTGGAACGCATGTAATCGAACATGGCATTTTTGACTGCTTCAGGAGCTGGAATCGATTGAAAAATGTTAGCGTATGAAGCTCCTAAATCTTTAGACAAAGGCGAAATTACAGGAACTTGATTTGGCAACAGTAATTCGGCAGTTTTCTCCACATTGCTTTGGTAGAATGGTCCAATTATGGCATCCGAATTTTCTAAATCATTACTTTTGATCAGAGCAGCAACATTGGAACTATTTTTAGTCTCCTGAGAATCGAAGATTTTCACATCAATATTAAGTCCTAATGTTTTAGCGGAATCAATAGCAATTAGTGCTCCAGCATAAAAATCCAATGTCATATTCAAGAATTTATCCTTTTTTAAGCGCATTGCAGTCGAATTGACCGTATCGCCTTGAATCTTGGATATGTTAAACGGCAACAGCAGTACCAGCTTTTTTCTGCCGTTACTTCGCTTGTTGTTTGACAATTCTGTGTATTCTTTTTTAACTTGTGGAGAAAATGCTATTGTAGCAGGAAATTTCAAAACCATACCTTCAATAACGCCTTGAGCCAATTCAGGATTGAGCGCTGTTAATTCCTCCTGACTTATACCTGCCATTTTAGACAAACTATATAAGGTCTCTTTAGGCTTTACAATATAATTTAAGTAATTTACTGCAGAAGCTGTTTTTACTGGATTTGTAGTAACAATCTCTTTTTTAGATTCACTAACCGGAACAGTTTTATCTAGTTTTTGTCTCGAAGTTTCGGGATTGCCTTTAATCAATAATTTAAATCCTTCCGGTAAATTAGTGACTACTTCAGGATTTTTGCGTTCTAATTCCTCAATCGTAATTCCGTATTGCTTTGCTATAGAATATTTAGTTTCTTTTGGAAGCACATAATGAAACACCACTTTTTCAGTGATTGGAGTATTATTTTTCAAAATAACATTCGAAGGAATTGTAAGCGTCTGTCCAATTTGTAAACCCTCTTTTTCAAGAAAAGGATTCGCTTGTTTTAATGCTTCATCTGTAACACCATATTTTTTCTCAATTCCATACAAAGTCTCTTTTGGCATTACTTGATGCATTGTAGACGGTGTACTTTTTTTGGTTTGAACTACTACTTGCTTTCCAGAATTTTGAGGAATTAACAAGATTGTATTGGGTTTCAAACCACTTTGTGCATCTGGATTTAATTGATAAATATCATAAGGAGTGACTTTATATTTTTGTGCAATTTGATTTATAGTTTCTCCTTTTGTTACATTATGTTGTATCACTTTATTTTGAGCTTGACTCGGAAAATAAATAAAAAAAAGAACAACAAAGAATGTTAAAAAATATTTCATGCTGAGTATAATAAATTAATTTTTTAGTTTTTGTAAAATTAGTAATGAACTTTAAAAAGAGTAGTTAATTGTTTCCTAAATAAATTAATTCTGTTCAATCTTTACAACAAACATTTTTTCAAAGAATTCTTTGTTTTTTTTCTGTTTGTATTCATAAAGAGCTTCTTCTTCAGTAGTAAAAAATTCAGTAAAGACATAATATGACATAATATTTACATTAAAGAAAAAACTGGAATTCAATTCTCCGGCATCAATCAATTTCATTATAAATTTATCTCTGTCCTCTGCTTCACTAAAATCTCCTAAAACAATGTAATACCCTGCCGGCACTTCCTTAAGATTATCTAATATTTCTATTTTAGATCTATTTCCGTCACTTAAAGAATCCTGCTTTATAGCTTCTTTTATCTCCACTAGATTTTGTTGGTTTAAATCTTTAGAAACTGGATTTTGATTTTGAGACTCCTGCGCTTTATTTTGGTATCTTTTTAATCGCACCAACGCTAATTTATCATCAAAATTTCTTGCTTCTCTGCTATAAAAAGTAGCCATACTAATATGTCTTTTTAATTCAATTTTTTTCTCTCCGCCCAACGAATCAATTTTTTTAAGAAGCACTTCATTTAATTCATCTCTTCGTTTTTGGTCTGATTCCATCTTTTTATAAGTATCAAGAGAAGTAATTTCATTGTCAGACTCCGCGAGATCAGCTTTACTATTTTCCCTTACTTTCTTCTTGTATTCAATATTTTTTTCAACAGCGATGCGCTGCACCTTATTCATCAATGTAGAATACACTTTTCTATTTTGAGCTAAATCTTTTTTCAATTGAAATGACAATTCACTGGTTCTAGAAATACTTTCATACGATTTAGCTTCCAATTGCTTTGATTTCTCTAGATTTTCAATCTCAGTATTTTTTAATTCTGACAAATCTTCATTCATCGTGTACACTAATGAATCTAATTTTGAAATCAATATATCCTGAATATTTTTATTAGCTTCTAAGACTAACTTAAGCCTTTCCTCTGAACCTTCTTTGGCATCATCTATCTCGTTAAGGTCAATTTTTAAATTATTAACTCTAATAACTTTTTGATTTATTTCTTTTTGAACGGTGAGCTTGTCTTTTAAATCCTCTAATTGAAGATTTTTAGCTTTGGTTTTCTCTACCACTACTTGCTTCTCTGCCAATGCAATCATCAACTCTTCATTTTCGTTTGAAGGAGTTATCTGCTTAACATTTATAGCCAATTTATTTCCTTGAGTTAATCCATTTACAATTTCAGGATTTTGTGATTCTAATTGATCAATTGTAATTCCGTATTTTTTGGCTATTGAGTATTTAGTTTCTTTAAACTGAACGTCATGAAAAATAGTTTCAGAATTAATAATTCTGGTTCTTCCATCTACTGTTTTTCGTTTGTTTGGTATGACTAAATTTTGTCCTACTTGTAATCCTACTTTAAAAATATCTGAATTAGCTTTGTCTAAATCCTGAACAGACACGTTATACAATCTTGCAATACCAAACAAGGATTCTTTAGGAAGTACTTTATGAGTAATTTTTGAATTAGCAGCATTTATGGTTTGCTGGTCAGACCCTGTTTTTTTAGATTCAAAAGATCTCGGAATGACTAACTCCTGTCCTGTTTTTAAGCCATTAACGAGCACTGCTTCGTTTACCTCTCGAAGTGCTTCAACTTTTACATTGTATTTTGTAGCTAAACCGTAAAGTGTTTCTTTAGGACCTACAATGTGAATAACACTATCACTTTGATGTAAGACAACATTAGGAACACTAAGAAGTTGGTTTTCTTGAATTCCGGACTGAGATTCCGGATTAAGTTTATAAATAGCTGCAGGGGTTGTTTTGTACTTTAATGCGATTTGTGTTATTGTTTCCCCTTTAACAACGGTATGTTGCATTACGCTTTCTTGTCCAAGAATGACATTTGAAAACAATATTACTAAAAACAAAATTCGTAAAAATTCTTTCATAAATTATGATTTAAAACAATTAAGTCATCACAAATGTAATGACTTAATGTTAAAAAACGATATTATTCCCACTCAATTGTTGCTGGCGGTTTTGAGCTTATATCATATACTACTCTATTTACCCCTTTTACTTTATTAATAATATCATTAGAAATTTTCATCAAGAAATCATACGGTAAATGCACCCAATCAGCTGTCATACCATCAGTAGATTCTACGGCACGAAGCGCAATCACTTTTTCATATGTGCGTTCATCACCCATAACTCCTACGCTATTTACAGGAAGTAAAATTGCTCCTGCCTGCCATACTTTATCGTATAATCCCCAAGATTTTAATCCATCAATGAAAACAGCATCTACATCTTGCAAAATTTGTACTTTTTCAGGTGTAATATCACCTAAAATTCTAATTGACAATCCTGGCCCTGGAAAAGGATGTCTTCCTAATAATTCTGGGTCAATTCCTAGTGAAGCTCCTACTCTACGCACTTCATCTTTGAAAAGCATACGAAGCGGTTCCACGATTTTCAATTTCATATAATCCGGCAAACCACCTACATTATGATGTGATTTGATTGTTGCTGAAGGCCCTTTAACAGAAACCGATTCAATAACATCAGGATATATTGTTCCTTGAGCCAACCATTTTACATCTTCTATAAGGTGTGATTCATCATCAAAAACTTCGATAAATACACGTCCAATAATTTTACGTTTGGTTTCCGGGTCGCTTACACCTGCTAATTCAGATAAGAAACGATCTCCGGCATCAACTCCTTTTACGTTCAAACCCATTCCTTTGTATTGATCTAATACGTTTTGGAACTCGTTTTTACGAAGCAAACCATTATTTACAAAAATACAGTATAGATTTTTTCCAATCGCCTGGTGTAATAAAACTGCCGCTACAGTCGAGTCAACTCCGCCAGAAAGTCCCAGAACTACTTTATCATCTTGCAATTTCTCTTTCAGTTCAGCTACCATCTCTTCAACAAAAGCATTTGGTGTAAAGTTTTGAGGAACTTCTGCAATTTTAACTAAAAAGTTTTCCAGCATTTTTGATCCATCAGTAGAATGAAAAACCTCAGGATGGTATTGAATCGCATACGTTGTTTCGCCTTCAATTTTGTAAGCAGCAAATTCCACATCATGAGTACTTGCCAGTTTTACGCCATTTGTTGGCAAAGCTTTGATACTATCGCTATGACTCATCCAAACTTGGCTATTTTCAGAAACTCCTTCAAAGAAAATTTCGTCTTCCTTTATGAACGATAAATTAGCTCTACCATATTCTCTGGTATTGGAAGCCGCTACTTCCCCACCACTGAAATGGGATAAATATTGCGCGCCGTAACAAACAGCCAGCATAGGAAGTTTTCCTCTAATTTGAGATAAATCTGGATGAGGCGCATCTTCTGAACGGACAGAAAATGGACTACCACCAAGGATTACTGCTTTATAAGAGGATAAATCACTCGGAAAATGATTGTAAGGGAAGATTTCGCAGAATATATTTAATTCGCGAACTCTACGCGCAATAAGTTGTGTGTATTGCGATCCGAAGTCTAAAATAAGTACGTTGTGTTGCATGCGCAAAAATACTTTTTATATTTTGAATTGAAAAATTGAATTTTGAAAAATATTTATTTTCTTTTAAGTTGCTAAAAAAATTCTCTTGCCTACTAAAAGACATCTGATCTTGTATCGCAATTTTGGGTTTATTCTAAAATTAGGTTTAGAATATAAAAGAGTACATTTGTAACCCTCATAATCTCGTAAAAACAGAAAGAAAATGAAAGCAAAGAAATTTATAGCAGTTGCAATTTTTGGCCTTATAGCCATTTCGTGTAGTGTAATTGATGATTTATTAACGTTTACAATCGATGACGAAACCTCTTTTACAATTGATAGTGCTTTCCCAGTTGGCGCTCTATTTGAAGTTGTAACACCGGAAATAACCACGAATTCAAGTAAAGAATTTGAAAATAACAATACAAAAGCAGATTTAGTAAAAGATGTAAAGTTGACAGCGTTAAAATTAACTATCACTGAACCAACTGATAAAACATTCCGCTTTTTAAAATCAATACACCTATATATTTCAACAGATGCTAATGATGAAATTGAATTGGCTTATTTAGACGACATTAATTCCACTTCAAATACGATTAATCTAATTTGTATCTCTCAAAAATTAGACAAATACATCAAGGCACCTTCCTATAAAATAAGGGCTAAGGCAGTTATTAAAGAATCCTTAACTCAAGACATTACTGTAAAATCAGACATGAAATTTCAAGTTACTGCAGATCCGTTTTAGACAAAACATCCTTAAACATAAAAAACCGTTGAATATTCATGATATCGAACGGTTTTTCTTATTTACCTTACCTATGTTTTTATTCTTTTACCAAAATAATAGTGGCTTTGAAACCAGTTCCAAGATTCCACTGGCTTGCTGATATCAAACCACCTTTATCATCATACACTTTAAATTCGGCGGTATTAGGACCCGAACTACCTTGGTTTAATGCTTCGAAATCTATCTTATTAAAGCCTTTTTCCAACACAATTTCAAAACCCTTGAAGTCACTATCGAGATTCACCTGATATTCTATTACTCGATCATTCAAATACACCCTAATCTTATCGCCATCAACATAAGCTGCATCCCGATACATTACCTTAGCAGTAACTGATCCCGTGGCGAAATTACCTAAATTTTGGTTCTTTCTGTACACAACACCATCTGTATTGTCCTCCTTTTTATTCCATTTGTCTTTATAAACATCTCCGGGATTAATAAACTCGTTTTTAGGAGTCATGGAGAAGTTAGCTGCAGGCGTACTAGGAAGCGACGGACTTGGTTTTGGGTTAAAAATTTCCGGATTTTTAAAAACGTTTGGCGTATTAATAGGCGGAATATCCGCTTTGGGTGGAATTGCTTTTTTTATTTTCGGTGCATTAACTTTCGGCGGAATCGCTTTAAATTTCGAGCTAAATTCATTCTGGGCATATCCGCTCAAGGACATACTGATGGTAATCATTAAAAATAAAATCCTTTTCATAACTTTTTAAATTAGTTTATCCGTGCTTGTAAAATTTTAAAAATAAAAAACCAATTGTATTTATTCAAGAATCAAGCTGTAATTTAACTTTCATTTATAACTCCTAAATCTGTATTTTATTTCATTAAAGAGAATAAAACAACTAAAATATCCCTGATAAAATTTGATTTTTTTTAATCCAAAATCGGTATTTTTATTTCACTTTTTTTTCTAACTTGCAAATAGTATGCCATATCCAAAATCGCATTTTTATTACTAAACAAGATTTAAACACTACTAAAATGAAAAGAGAAAACATATTGACCGGTTCTCCTTGGGAAGACAAAATGGGATACTGCAGAGCGGTACGCATTGGAAATACTATTGAAGTATCTGGTACAGTTGCTATTATTGATGGCGAAAAAGTAAAAGCTACTGATGCGTATGCACAAACAGTAAACATTTTAGAACGCATACAAGTAGTTCTCGAAGACTTAAAAGTAAGTATGGAAGATGTCATCAGAACACGAATTTTTACTACCGATATTTCGACATTTGAAGATGTTGCCACGGCTCATGCCCTATTTTTTAAGGACATTAAACCCACGACCGGTTTTTATGAAATCAGCAAACTGGTTGCTCCTGAGTATTTAGTCGAAATAGAATTTACAGCTATAGCCGCTGAAAAACCATTAATTCAAGAAGGTTTATAATACTTTTGCAAAATAACAATTTGCCCATTCTACTAATGAATTTAGAGAAAACTAAAAAAAATTCGTCGCTGCTACTCCAATGGATTTTCATCTGCATTTTAATCGGTGTTATTTCCGGATCGGCATCTGCTTTTTTTCTGGTTTCCTTAGAATGGGTTACGCAAATCCGAGAAAACAACAACTGGATCATTTGGCTTTTGCCAATAGGCGGTTTGATTATAGGTTTGGGCTATCATTATTGGGGGAAATCAGTTGTCAAAGGAAATAATTTATTGCTGGAAGAATACGAAAATCCCCAGAAAATCATTCCGTTAAAAATGGCTCCTTTGGTACTTTTTGGTACCTTAATCACCCATCTTTTTGGTGGCTCAGCCGGTCGAGAAGGAACAGCCGTACAAATGGGTGGTGCCATTGCAGACCAGTTTACAAAATTATTTCAACTTGATGCATCCGAAAGAAAAACGATACTCATTCTGGGAATCAGCGCTGGATTTGCCTCCATTTTTGGAACTCCTTTAGCTGGAGCATTATTCGCTTTAGAGGTTGTTTATTTTAGTAAAATCAATTTCAAAAGCATTTTTCTTTCTTTTCTGGTTGCATATATCGCTTATTTCACCGTGGAACTTTGGCATGTAAAGCACACCCATTATGCGATTCCTTATCTACCAGAAATTGGGTTCACAACATTATTCTGGGCTATACTCGTGAGTGTTTTATTTGGTTTAGCCGCCATGCTTTTTTCCAGAAGTACACACTTTTGGGGACGTTTATTTTCAAAAACTATTTCGTTTCCCCCGCTTCGCCCTTTTGTGGGCGGATGTTTTATAGCACTAGCCGTATATTTTATTGGAAACACAAAATACATTGGTCTTGGAGTCCCTATGATTGTCGATGCTTTTTCAAACCCAAATGCTTCCTATGATTTCCTGCTAAAAATACTTTTTACAGGATTTACGCTGGGAGCGGGATTCAAAGGAGGTGAAGTCACACCATTATTTTTTGTTGGTGCCACTTTAGGAAGCGCTTTATCGCTTTTTGTTCCTTTACCAATAGCCCTTTTGGCAGGAATGGGATTTGTAGCTGTTTTTTCGGGAGCCACTCATACCCCTATTTCCTGTACGGTTATGGGAATGGAACTTTTCGGGATCGAAAGCGGCATTTTTATTGGGATTGCGTGTTTGCTTGCTTACTTTTCTTCGGGGTCAGTCGGTATTTACAGTTCTCAAATAGTAAAAGGAGCAAAATACCATTTGTATCAAAAATTGAAAAGAAAAAATACCGACTTTTTATAACCTTCTAAAAGTTTGTTAATTGTATAAATGATTTCAACATTACACTAAAAAAATGTAATTTCGCAGACTATGAAAATACAAGACATTCAAGCGATACAGTTGTTATTATCAACTCCAAAAAAAATTGCCATAATCCCTCACCGCGGTCCTGACGGAGACGCCATGGGTTCTACACTGGGTTTATACCATTTTTTATTAAAAAACAAGCATCATCCTGTGGTGGTTTCTCCAAATGAATTTCCGGATTTCCTAGCGTGGATGCCGGGTTCTGAAACCATTAAAATATTCGAAAAAGACAAACAAAACTGCACCCAAATTCTTGAAGAGGCAGAACTTATTTTTACTTTAGATTTTAATGCGTTGCATCGCACCGGCGAAATGGAACATGTTTTAGCCAAGCTAACCGCACCTTTCGTAATGATAGATCATCATCAAAAACCAGATGATTATGCTGTGGTAACCTATTCCGACACTTCGTTTGGATCTACCTGCGAAATGCTTTATAACTTCATATCGCATCTTGGAAAAAAAGCAGATATCGACAAAACTATCGGAACTTGCATTTATACAGGAATCCTAACTGATTCGGGTTCGTTTCGTTTCCCAAAAACAACTGGAACAACCCATAGAATTGTGGCTGAATTAATTGATTTGGGCGTTGAAAACACAGAAATTCCAAGCTTGTTATTTGATAACAGTTCTTTTGGGCGCTTGCAAATATTGGGAAGAGCACTTCAAAACATGAAAGTGATAACGGAACATAAAACAGCCTATACTACACTGACTCAATTGGAACTAAATTCCTTTGATTATGTAAAAGGAGATACGGAAGGTATTGTAAATTACGGACTAAGCATTAAAGGAATCCTTTTTACCGCTATATTTATCGAAAATAAAGAAGAAAAAATCATCAAGATTTCATTCCGCTCTCAAGGCGATTTTGATGTCAATCAGTTTGCAAGAGATTATTTTAATGGTGGCGGACATCGCAATGCTGCCGGAGGAAAATCAGAAGTTTCGATGGAAGAAACGATTCGGAAATTTGAAGATTTAGTAACAAAATTAAGCATCTAATCCTATGAAAAATAGCAAGGGAATCGCAATTGTATTTTTTATGTTTGTCCTCTTTTCAAGTTGCAAACAACATCAGGAAGCCAGGAGACCTATTTCTCAAGCATCAGGAAGCTTCATGAAAAAATCTGTGGCACGCAACAAAAAATTAGTTGCCAACGAGGAAACCCAAATTCAGGATGTAATCAAAAGTAATCCTAATGTTGTTTATCTCGCATCCAAAAAAGGATATTGGTATTCCTATGAAACAAGAAATGAAGCCGATACGCTTACACCAAAAAAAGGAGACGTTGCTTTTTTTGATTATGAAATCAAAGACTTGAAAGGAACCATAATCTATTCTGCATTAGAATTGCGACCGCAAATATATTATGTGGACAAACAAAATATCATGATGGGCTTGCGTGACGGAATCAAGCTAATGCGTAAAAATGAAAAAGTAAACTTTCTTTTCCCATCGCACATGGGATATGGATACCATGGTGACGAAAAAAGAATTGGCACTAATCAACCGCTACTTTGCACCGTAACATTACGTGATTTTAAATCGGAAGCAGCATATAAAAAAGAAAACGAGGTAAAACTAAAAGTCACGCCAACAGTTCCAACACCTACAAAAGAATCAACCCCTATTATAAACAAGACCGTAGATACAATAACTCAATAAAATAATTTAGAAATGAAAAAAAAGATTCTATTCGTATTCCTGATAATTGCTTCATTTTATTCTTGTAAAGAAGAATACAACAACCTTCCTGACGGTTTATATGCGAAAATTGAAACCAATAAAGGTGAAATCATTGTCCAATTAGATTTTGAAAAAGCACCTATCACGGTGGCCAATTATGTAGCCTTGGCCGAAGGAAAAAATGAATTTGTTACCAATGAAAACCTTAAAAACAAACCCTTTTTTGACGGTTTGAAATTCCACCGAGTTATCAAAGATTTTATGGTTCAAACCGGAGATCCGCTTGGAACAGGTTCTGGAGATACCGGATACAAATTTAAAGATGAATTTTCTGATTTGAGATTTGATAAAGGCGGTGTTTTGGCTATGGCCAATAACGGACCAACAACGAACAGCAGTCAATTTTTCATCACGCATCTTGCAACACCTTGGCTCGACGGAAAACACACTATATTTGGTCATGTAGTCGAAAATGGAATGGAAGTCGTAAACAAAATTGAACAAAATGATTACATCAATAAAGTAACCATCATCAGAAATGGTGAAGCTGCCAAAAAATTCAACGCTGTAAAAATATTCAATGATTATTTCGCTGTAGAGTCTGAAAATCAAAAGAAAAAAGCAGCAATCGAAGCGGAAAATAAAAGAGTATACAACGAAAAGTACAAAGTAGTTCGCAAACAAAAAGTAGCTGAATTTACTGCTTTAAAAGCAAAGGCTACCAGAACGCCTAGTGGTTTGCAATATGTGATTATCAAGAAAAGCGGTGGTAAAAAACCGGCCAATGGCGCTAATGTTTTTATACACTACGCAGGTTTTCTGGAAGATGGAGAATTATTTGACGCCAGTGTCGAAAATGTGGCTAAAACGTTTGGGAAATACGATGAAAACAGAGCCGCTCAAAACGGGTACCAACCCATCCCTTTCCAAGCAGGTAAAAAAGATGGCATGATTCCTGGTTTCATCGAAGGATTGGAGCAATTATCTTTTGGTGATAAAGCCGTAATTTTCATCCCATCCCGTTTAGGATATGGAGCAGCGGGCGCTGGAGGCGTAATACCACCCAATGCCAATATCATTTTTGAGATTGAATTATTAGAAAAAATGCCCCAATAATATTAAAAAAATAAGCCTTTAAATTAGTACAACATGAAATTTAAAATTCTGTTTTTATTATTTATGGGAATGGTCAACGTCCATTCTCAAACGATCAAGAAATCCGTTCCTGCCAAAAAACCGGCAACAAGCGTCAAAGCAACTGTAAAATCGCCAGTAAAGCCTGCGGTAAAAACTCCAGCGGCAATCGAGGGGATTTTTGCAACAATTGCAACAAACAAAGGAGATATTGTACTGGAATTAGCATACCAAAAAGCACCCGTAACAGTGGCTAACTTCATTGCACTTGCCGAAGGGAAAAATACTTTTGTCACAGATGACAAACTAAAAGGAAAACCGTTCTTTGATGGTTTAAAATTTCACCGTGTCATCAAAGACTTCATGATTCAAGGTGGAGATCCTTCCGGTAATGGTTCTGGCGGTCCTGGTTATGCATTCAAGGATGAATTCACAGACTTGAAGCACAACAAACCCGGAATACTCTCTATGGCTAATTCCGGCCCTACTACTAATGGAAGCCAGTTTTTCATTACGCATAAAGAAACGCCTTGGTTAGACGGAAAACACACCATTTTTGGTCACGTTACCGAAGGAATGAATATAGTAAACTCCATTGCGCAAAACGATGTAATCACAAAAATTACCATCGTAAGAAAAGGCGCTTTAGCACAAAAATTTGATGCGCCAAAAGTGTTCGCTGATTATTTCAACAATAAATCCGAAGACCAAAAGAAACAGGATTTAATCAACGCTGAAAACAAAGCCAAAAAAGCAGCAATTGAAGCCGAAGCGAAAAGAGCGTACACTGAAAAATACGGTCCTGTAGTATCCGCAAAAAAAGCCTATTTAGCCGCTACAAAAGCAACTGCAACCACTACTCCATCCGGATTAGCTTACAAAATAACCGAGAAAGGAACTGGAGTAAAACCCGCTAACGGATCCACATTCTATTTTCATTATGCTGGTTATTTTGAGGACGGAACACTATTTGACAGCAGTTATGAAACGGTGAATAAATCCTATGGAAAATATGATGCAAATCGTGCCGCACAAAACGGCTACCAAGCCTTCCCGTTTGAAGCCGGAAAAAAAGACGGTATGATTCCAGGATTTATTGAAGGACTTGAAAATATGGCTTTTGGCGACAAAGCAGTAGTTTTCATCCCATCAAATCTAGCGTATGGAGAAAGAGGAGCCGGTGGTGTTATTCCGCCTAATACAATGCTTATTTTCGAATTGGAAATGCTCGAAAAACAACCCGCTCCAAAACAATAAAACTCAAAAAAAAATGCCATAAAAAAACCCGACAGACTTCAAAATATGTCGGGTTTATTTTTATAATTCATTCTCTGTGATTACAGGAATAGAAATCGCCTTTTATGCTTTTTTGAGCATTATCGACGTTTCAATTATTTCTTTCCAAATTTCCAGTCAAATTCATCTTTCTGATTGATAATGGCACCAATCTCAAACTTCACCACTTCATCAAATTCCGTTTGAAAAATCATCCAGTTTTCCTCGTTGAAATAGTTTTCGAACGTGTCAAACTCTTCCTGAGTAAATTTAGTAATTCCCTTTGCTGCCAAATCTTTTTTGACCTCACTGATTTTTCTATTGATTATTTTATATCCAAAAACTTCCAGTTCAGGACTCGACGCTACGATATAACCCAATTTAAAATCTTCCTCTACATAGAACGTCAAACGCATTTTTAGTTTGTTGTAAGCAAAGATCACATTTTCATCCTCATCCTTATAGTTGCGGTCTGGTTTCCCGTAAATTGCAGTAACATCATTTTGTTTCATTCCGAAAATGAGCTTGTCAATTCCGTTTTTTGGATTTATTTTCATATGTAGATAATATTTGTTTTTTAATGGACTCGAGCGATAGCGAACAGGCGAAGCAATATGCTATCGCCTAATCTTCATCGGTGTATGCGACAAATGTTGTCATGGCGATTTCATACGTAGTTTATATTTTTTTTAAGCAATATGTAATTTGCATAGCGCTACAGTTGTTTATTTCAAACTTGCGTTATACTCCTTTCATCTCGTATTATTGGACCGCAAAGTTCGCAAAGTTTTTCGCAAAGTCCACTACCTTTTTATTTAAAAAATAATGCTACACAAATACTGCTACTAATTCTAAAATTTACAATTTGGGCGTGACCCGCTAAAAAAAGCGGGTCGGGCTATCCGCTTTAATCTCCCGAAGAAAAATCGGGAGGATTTCCGCTTTTATCCCTCACGCAAAAGCCTCGGTACTATAAGAACCTTTGGTTTAATAAAACCATATTTGTAAAAATTAGTATCTTTCAGTCACAAAACCAACACTACATGACTTGGGCCGCAAAACTTATTAAACACAATAGCGAAAATAGAATTGCCGTTTATTTTGAAAAAAAATCAAGATTTGATTGCCCGTATCAAACAAATAGAAGGAGCCCGATGGAGCCAGCAAAAAACAGTTTGGCACCTCCCCGATACAATCGAAAATAGAGAACGTTTCAAGATAGAACCTCTTGCAAATTCAGTCCCTTCGACAGAGGCAATAACACAAATTGAAAAATTTAAACAATGGCTTCGTTCTAAACGATATAGCGAAAGCACCATTAGTACCTATAGCGAAGCCTTAAAATCTTTCCTGATTTTCTATCGAGAAAAATCAGTTGTAGAAATCAATAATGAGGACGTGATTATTTATAATAACGAGTATATTTTAAAGAATAATCTTTCGGCTTCGTATCAGAATCAAACGGTCAACTCCATTAAATTATTCTTTATAACAATTATAGGCACCAAAATCGATATTGATAAAATCCATCGTCCCAAACGAGCCAAACTATTACCCAATGTATTAAGCAAAGAAGAAGTAAAATTGATATTAAATGCGCATAGTAACATTAAACACAGAACAATGCTTTCGTTGCTATACAGTTGTGGTTTGCGTAGAGGTGAGCTTTTAAATTTAAAACCAAATGATATTGATTCAAAAAGAGGTATTGTAATAATCAGACAAAGCAAAGGTAAAAAGGATAGAATTGTTCCTTTATCTCCAAAAATATTAGAAATTATGCGAGATTATTATGTAATAAGCAAACCTAAAACCTGGCTTTTTAAAGGGCAAAATGTAGGAGAACACTATTCAGAACAAAGTTTACAAAGTGTTTTAAAACAAGCTCTTCAAAAAGTGGGGAACACAAAACCCGTAACATTACACTGGTTGCGTCACAGTTATGCCACACATTTACTAGAAAACGGAACTGATTTACGATATATACAGGAATTATTAGGCCATAACAGAAGTAAGACTATCGAAATTTATACCCATGTAAATACGAAAAGTATTCAACAAATTAAAAGTCCTTTTGATGATTTGTAATGAATTATCTATATATTTGAATTAAAATAAAGTATGGTATTTGTCATACATATCTACCCAAAACTGGATGGCTTTGTATGATTTTGTCATACATATATACAAGTTAGCTGTAATTCCCCATATTCGCGCCCAAATTGACTCCTTCAGCTAACGGAAGAAAGTGAAAATTTAGGCAAATATCAAAAATATAAATAATTGATTTTCAAAACATTAAAAAAATATTAGTTAGAATTTTCACCAAACACAAACCTTATATGAATAAATTCTTAATGCTTTCTTTTAGCTTCTTTACTATTTTGTCTTGTTCACCTAATAAAAAATTAAAAAAAATTGACAATGCATTTTTCACAATTGATTCATTAAATAGTAATATAGGATATTATGAAATTCCAGGAAACGATTATCCTTCATTTTGGTTCTTTCAAAAAGAAGATAGTATTCAAGCAAAGGGAGAAAATGAATTGATTTCGAAATTAGTAATCGTAAAATTAACACAAAAAGATATTAAATATTTGATACCTGAAAACAACAATATAAAAGATGGTAAAAACATTGAACTTCAAATGATTAAAAAACAAATTGAAGAAAAACAATTTTTCAGGAACAGAGATGAAGATGTTAAAAAATATCCTTATTCAAATCCAGAAATCAAATTAGCTAGAGATACAACACTCAATGGATACAAAGGAATTGTTGGAAATATTTCTTATAATTTCAAATCTAAATTAAATAATAAAAAACACTTGGTGGTTCATAATGAGTATTATATAATTGAAAACTCGAATATATGGAGAGTTGTTACTGTAAAAACAAATCTAGTTGAATTTAATAATTATGACAAAAATTTTTCAAATATATTAGCTTCAATTAAATTTAAAAAAGACCAGCCTGAACAATCAACTGTTACTGAAGCACCATAAAAACTACAGCTAACACACGCTACAAGCAATTTGGGCATTAGGCTTAATGGAAAAATTGGTCTGTATTTGGAAGATTTGGCAAATCCGAATAATGGGCTTAATTTAGTCCCAAACTGCCTGTAGCGCGGGAACGTCAGGCTGTGAAAAAACCTCTTTTTTGCGTTAAAATCTTCAATTTTTCCTTTTCTACAATCCAAAAGAAAGCCTTTTAAGAAAGGTCTTTTTTAGGCTGCTAATTTTAAACTGGAAAAAAAGAACTCTAAATTCAGCTTTAAATAACTCGTTTTTAGCAAAAACAAGACTTTTACCTTGTAGGGTGAGTTCCATTTTTTGAGTTTAGTAATCAAATCGGGAACGCCTAGGATATTGACACTGCGTTTGATGTTATACACCAGCATAATCAAGCTATGTTCTCCGTTTACTTTTTCTAATCCCTTTAAGTTGGTATGGTTATAGCCCCATTGTCGTTTGATGGTGCCAAAAATATGTTCATTGATTTCCTGTCGTTTACGGTAGAGCTGTGGGTTCTCATGGTAGCGCTTGTTGTTTTCTTCTACGGCATCGGCATATTGGCTTCGGTCGATTTCTCTGCCTGCTGCTCTACTTGTACATAAATGTTTTACGGGACATTCTTTGCATTTTGGGGTTCGGTATTTTTTAAAATTATAGCTGTCTTTATCTGTAGTTTTCTTATGCCAACTGCCTGTAGTTTTTAGTGTTTCGCCTTGTGGGCAAGTATAAGTGTGGAAAAACCAGTCAAATTGACCACCCTATTCCAGTTCAAATTGACCACCAGTTTCGGAGCAAACTGACCACCATTTTCCAGTCCAAATTGACCACCTGATTTTGGGCTAAAATTGGACATTAAAAACTACTAACTTTTTCATGTTGTTAGCACCATACATTCGTTAAAAAAATACGGATTATGGCAAACAAAATAACAGACATGAGTAAAATTAGAAAAGCAATTAAATTCTACTGTAACGGGAAAAGTAAGTTATTCATAAGTAAGTACTTATCTCTTTCTAGAAATACAGTAAAGAAGTATATTTCTTTATTTGAAGTGCTAGGATTAAGTTTTGAAGTAATTAACGAAAAAACAGATGCTGAGTTAGAACTTTTGTTTTCACACACTACCGTGGAATCAATCAGTCCCAAACTGCAGATTCTTTATGATTTTTTTCCTAAAATGGAACGCGAACTAAAAAAAGTTGGCGTTACCATACAGCACATGTGGGAGCAATATATTGCCCTAAATCCTAATGGTTACCGAAGCTCGCAATTTGGACATCATTATAAAACATGGAGCAAACGAGTCAATCCAGTGATGCACATGAATCACAAAGCGGGTGATAAAATGTATGTGGATTATGCTGGAAAAACACTCTCCATCATTGATAAAGACACGGGAGAAATTAAAGAAGTACAATTTTTTGTAGCCATATTAGGAGCCAGTCAATACACCTATGCCGAAGCTTCCATGAGCCAACAAAAAGAAGATTTTGTTACTTCGGTAGAAAATGCTATGCGTTTTTTTGAAGGTACTCCTGCGGCAATTGTTCCCGATAATTTAAAATCTGCAGTAATAAAAAGCAGTCGTTTTGAACCCACAATTAATGAAACCTTAGCTGATTTAGCCGAACATTACCAAACTACAATCTTGCCTGCTAGGGCTTATAAACCCCGAGACAAATCATTGGTTGAAGGAGCTGTTAAGATCTTGTATCGAAGGATTTATGTAAATCTAAAAGAAACTAAATTCTTTTCTCTGGAAGAATTAAACCAGCAAATATGGGATTTATTGGATGCTCATAACAGTCGAAAACTCACAGGACGTCCGTACTCTCGGATAGAATTATTTTTAGAAGATGAGCAACAAAAACTAAGTCCATTACCACAAGAACGTTTTGAAATCAAATACCAATCCTTTGCAACAGTAATGCAAAATGGGCATGTTCAATTAAGTCAGGACAAAAATTACTATAGCGTTCCGTATCAATATGTCAAGAAAAAAGCGAAACTATTGTATACCAAATCAACGGTAGAGATCTATCACAAATACAATCGAATAGCCATCCATCCAAGGAATTACAAACCTTATATCTATACCACAATCCCGGAACATATGGCTAGCACGCATCAATTTGTAGCTCAGTGGAGTGCTGCCCGCTTCATTGATTGGGCCAGTAGTATTGACGAGTCAGTAGCAGAATATATTATGCAAATAATTGAAAGTAGAAACCATCCTGAACAGGCTTATAAAAGTTGTTTGGGAATATTAAACTTCGAGAAAAAGGTAGGGAAAGAGCGATTAATAAATGCCTGTAAGCGGGCACTTGATTTTAAAATTTACAATTTTAAGACCATTCAAAATATTTTAGAAAACAACTTAGATCATATCGAATTTGAACAAGAACCTGAGCAGGAACTTCCAATTCACGCTAACATAAGAGGAAAACAGTATTATAATTAAATTAAAACACAGTAATCATGAATGAATCCACAGTAACAAAAATGAAACAAATGAAGCTTTACGGCATGCACAATGCTTTTAAAACAGCCATTGAAAGCGGAAAAACAGACCATTACACGCTCGATCAGTTTGTATCGATGCTTATTGATGCCGAATGGGATGAAAGGCACAATCGGCGTATTGCCCGCAGTATCACCAACGCCCGATTCCATTACAAATCAAATATTGAAAGTATCAATTTTGACCAAACCCGTAATCTGGATCGAAATACCATACTGCGTCTGGCAGAATGTGAATTTGTCGAAAAAAATGAAAACATTTTAATAACGGGAAGCACTGGTGTAGGCAAAAGTTATTTAGGCACAGCATTGGGTTATCAAGCCTGTATCCAAGGTTTTAAAGTAAGTTATTTTAATACTTCGAAGCTGTTTGCTAAATTAAAAATGGCCAAAGCAGATGGTTCTTACCTGAGAGAATTGGCCAAAATAGAACGGCAAGATGTTATTATATTAGACGATTTTGGACTCCAAGCTTTGGATAGCAGTAACCGAATTACCCTTTTAGAGATCATTGAAGACAGGCATAATAACGGTTCTATTATTGTAACCTCACAAATCCCAGTGCAAGGCTGGTATGACATCATTGGAGAAAAAACCATAGCTGATGCCATTTTGGATAGACTGATTCATCAATCTCATCGACTCGAATTACATGGAGAATCCATGAGAAAAAAAAGAGGGATAAACAAAGGCTAATATTTAAGTATATTTGAATACTAATTAACAGATGAAAAAGAGTAGTTTTTAATGAAAAATGGGGTGGTCATTTTGCTCCGGAATTAGGTGGTCATTTTGAATTGGAATCAGGTGCTCACTTTAAATTGGAATTGGGTGGTCAATATCACTGGAATTTGCACCAAACCACGAGTAGCAAGAGAACGTCAGGCTGTGAAAAAACCTCTTTTTTGCGTTAAAATCTTCAATTTTTCCTTTTCTACAATCCAAAAGAAAGCCTTTTAAGAAAGGTCTTTTTTAGGCTGCTAATTTTAAACTGGAAAAAAAGAACTCTAAATTCAGCTTTAAATAACTCGTTTTTAGCAAAAACAAGACTTTTACCTTGTAGGGTGAGTTCCATTTTTTGAGTTTAGTAATCAAATCGGGAACGCCTAGGATATTGACACTGCGTTTGATGTTATACACCAGCATAATCAAGCTATGTTCTCCGTTTACTTTTTCTAATCCCTTTAAGTTGGTATGGTTATAGCCCCATTGTCGTTTGATGGTGCCAAAAATATGTTCATTGATTTCCTGTCGTTTACGGTAGAGCTGTGGGTTCTCATGGTAGCGCTTGTTGTTTTCTTCTACGGCATCGGCATATTGGCTTCGGTCGATTTCTCTGCCTGCTGCTCTACTTGTACATAAATGTTTTACGGGACATTCTTTGCATTTTGGGGTTCGGTATTTTTTAAAATTATAGCTGTCTTTATCTGTAGTTTTCTTATGCCAACTGCCTGTAGTTTTTAGTGTTTCGCCTTGTGGGCAAGTATAAGTGTCGTGATCGTATTGAAATTGGGCTACCAAATAAGCCTTGGTCGTACCGTTTTCGTTACTTTTTCCTTGTTCAGGCTGTGCTACAATGGTAGTTATGTTGGCTTGTTTGCAGATTTCTATTTGTTTGCCATTATGGTAACCTTTATCGACCAATGCGGTATAGGTTTCTATACCTAGATTCTCTTTGGCTTCTATGGCAATAGCTGACAAAGCACTGCGATCATTCTTATTGATGGTGTGCGTGGCTACCACCAGATTGTGTTTGGCATCGACTGCAGCCTGAATATTGAACGAAATCTCAATCACTTGTCCCTGAACCAGCAAGGCTCTGGAATCACTGTCAGTTGTGCTTATTTGAGGCTCGCCACTTGCTTTTAGTTTTTCTTCCAGTAGATCATAACGCAATTTGTTCCCTTTCAATCGGTCTAACTTTTGTTGGATATTTTGGATTATAGCTGGATTATCTTTGCCGTCATTTTCTTCCAAGGTATCCAAGTATTCTTGGGTCTTAGCTTCAATATAAGCTAAGTGTTTGTCGATTTTCTTTTGGTTGAAATTGGCTTTCTTACTATTGTGCGCTCGGCTTTTGGTGCCATCAATAGCTATGGTTTCACCGCCTATTAAGTCAGCATCTTTCAAGAACGAAACAAATAGTTTGAATAATTTTTTCAAAGCAATAGGATTGTCTTTTCTAAAATCTGAGATGCTGTGGTAATTGGGACGAATATCCTCTAAAAGCCATTGCATTTCGATGTTTCTCAAACATTCCTTTTCTAGATCACGGCAACTTCTGATTCCGTTGAGATAACCGTATAAATACATCTTTAGAAATACTTTACTATTGAAACTTGGGCGACCTTCGGTCTTGAGCGTTTTTACAGCAAAATCGAGTTTAGAGAGGTCAATATATTCGACAAAGGCATCTATAAATCGCACCTGATTATCGGGACTTATAGTGTCTTCTAAACTTGAAAAACGCATTTGTTGACGGGAAATTCCGGTGATGTGTTGCATTCTTAAATATACGAAAAACCTTCTTTTTATACTAGTATTTTGTTATATTTGATCATAAATACAACGGAGGTTTTTTCACAGACTGACGTTAGCCGTAATTTTAAAAGATGAAGGAATCAATGATTTACACTTATTGCAATTCAAATAAAAAAAAACACCTTGAATTAAGTTGTGAAAGTAGCAACTTGAAAAAAATCCATAATTATACTCTACGAAATAATGAAATACTAATAGAAATATTTACATGCTCAAAATGTGAAGGATTATGGAAAAAAATGACATTTAATAAATTAACTAAATGGTTAAAAGTTGGAGATGTCACTGTCAAACAAGAAGAATACATCCCGTTTGATTCTGTTGGATTTTATCCAATCGAGCATTTTGAAATTGAGGAAGCATACGATTATGATAATTCTATATTTTGTGGGAATCCGAAAGAAACTAAATTCTACAACGGATTAACCTGTTCTCCTAAAAATTTAATTTTAATCGATAAAATAAATGAAGATGAAGCTGGTGGATGGAATATAAAAACTGAAATATTTAAATGTTCAAAATGTGACACTAAATGGGAAATAATTACAGAGTATGATACTCATCATGGTTATCTTACGTCAGCCACAATAATTTAAAAAAAAACTACGGCTAATCGAGTAGACGGCTCCGCCAGAAACTGACGGAGTGCGCCTCTCACACCACCGTACGTTCGGGTCTCGTATACGGCGGTTCGCAAAGTGATGGGTTGAGTTCCATGTAAATCTCCAACATTGATTGATAGCCTTTCTTCTTGAGCCTTTGTAGGGTAATTGTAGTGGTTAAAATTGGACTTTGGGCGATTCGCCAGCCTCCTTTTCTGGTTCTGCTCCAAGCATAAGCATGGTCTTTGTCAATCCCTAATCGCATCAGGTTTTTCCTTTTGCGCTCGGGTTTCTTCCAATCCGTCCAAATGAAATAGCGCAGACGGTTGCGCAACCATCCGTCAATATCTCGTAACCTTCCTTGAATACTTGTCCCTCGAAAATAGTTTAGCCATCCTCGTTGGATTTCGTTGATTTTACGGATGCGTTCCTCGAAACTTTTGGGTGCGGTTTTGCGTGTCACTTCTTTTAAACTATGCTTGAGTTTTGCCCAAGCTTTGTCCCCTACCGTTAGTTGATACCTGCCTTTTACCCCTTTTTGATAGGTCGATGCAAACAAAAATCCCAATATCGTGAACTGAATGGGTTTTCTAATTCCGCTCTTTTCCAGATTAATAGTCAGTTTCAGCTTGTCTCTCAAAAACAGAAAGATAGTGTTACCAACCGTTTTGGCTTGGGTTTTCGATTTGGTGTAAATGCTAAAATCATCGGCATAACGGACAAACTTCAAGCCTTTTGTTGTCAGTTCTTTGTCCAATTCATGGAGCAAAATCTTTGACAAAAGCGGACTTATCGGACTCCCTTGCGGAACGCCTTTTCGTCGTTTGACCAGTTTTCCTTTGATGAGTATCGGCACTCGCAACCATTTGCGGATTAATCGCAAAGTTGTTGGACATTTTACCTTTTGGTAAATTAGGTTCATCAGCAAGCAATGGTCGACTTCATCAAAGAAGGTCTTTAGGTCAATATCTACAATGTAATTGTAGCCTTGGTGAATATTTCCCAAAGCTTTGCCTACCGCTTGGCGGGCGTTTTTGTTGGGTCGGAATCCGAAACTATTATCACTAAAATCTTTTTCGAATCTTGGCATCATCGCTTGCGATACGGCTTGTTGAAGCAGTCTGTCAACTACTGTTGGAATTCCTAAGAGACGGAACTTTCCGCCTCCTTTTGGAATTTCCACACCAAGAATAGGTTGCGGTAAGTAACGATAATTCTTAATATCCTCCAACAATGCAGACTTGTGTTCACGGAAATAATCCGCTAGTTGAGTGGTTTTTAGTCCATCAACGCCCGCACTGCCTTTGTTGACCACTACTTGACGTAGCGCCTTTTGGAGATTGTAAGGATGTGTTACTTGTGCAATTATGCTGTACCCATTTTTCAGACAGAAATCTCAACGATTTAAGATAGGTTTTTAGTTTTATATTCTATTATCTTGGTTAAAATCGGAGATAACTTTTGGCTGTTTTAAGAAGCCAAAAAAAGTTATTCTGATTTTATGCCACTTCTTTTTTGTAATAATTATTATAAGGCGTTCCATAATCTAGTGACTGATGAATTCGCCGTGTATTATAAAATTCAAAATAATCTTTGAGTCCTCTATAAAGGCTGATTCCATCAGTATATGCTTGTAAATATACATTCTCGTATTTGACTGTCCTCCATAATCTTTCTATAAAAATGTTGTCAATAGCTCTTCCTTTACCGTCCATAGAAATTTTTATTTCATTGTTTAATAGTACATTGGTGTGAACCTCACTGGTGTATTGACTTCCTTGATCTGTATTGAAAATTTCAGGCACACCATACTTTTGTATAGTTTCTTGCAAAATATCGGCACACCAATCGGCACTCATTGTATTGCTTACACTCCAGTTCAAAACAAATCTTGTATGCAAATCAATAATCGCAGTCAAGTACATAAATCCTTTTGCCATAGGAATATAGGTGATATCTGTTGCCCAAACCTGATTTTTATGGGTAATCTTCAAACCTTTGAGTAAATAAGGGTATTTCTTATGTTCTTTAGTACTCACTGTTGTTGTAGGTTCTCTATAAATGGTTTGCCAATTGATGATTTGCATCAATCGTTTTACCCGTTTGCGATTCACTTTAAAACCTAAATCCTTGAGCCAAAACGTCAGTTTCCTGCAGCCATAAAATGGAGTATTAAAATACTGTTGGTCTAATAATTGCATTATTTTTAAGTTCTCTAAACTTTCCTGTTTTGCTTTATAATAAAGACCGCCACGATGAATTTCTAATAAGCGACATTGTTTGACAATGCTCAATTTATTTTGGGTATCGACCATTTTCACTCGCTCACTGATCGATACTAACCCAGACTTTTTTTTAAAAAGTCATTCTCCAAAGTCAGCTGACCTATTCGAGCATAGAGTTTCTCTGTTGGAATTTCATCTTTGGCAACGAGCGTTTTTTCTGCAGAAAAAACCGCAGAAAGATTCCGTATCGCTTCGGACTTCCACATTGAAATTTGGTTGGGCAGCAACTCGTATTTTTTTGCTAATACCTCGATGGTATCTTTCTCTTTTAAGGCTTCCAAAACAACTTTGGCTTTGAAGTCTTTTCCGAAGGTTCTTCTTGTTCTTGACATATTAGTGCTAATTTAAGGTTTTTATTCCTATCTAAATTAGTCGGGATATATTGTCCGAATTTTGGGGGTCAGCATACAATCATGCTTGTTGTTTTACATTAAATTCTTCCTGTTCCGCTTTTCCAGGGCTATAACTTGCGTCATTCCGATGAAAATTGAGAACCACTTGCGTTGGGTCCTTCCTTGTTTGTGAGTCCTATACCTTTCTGTTGGCAACTCGTTGCCCCAAGTACTATGACTTCTGCTGACTTCTTTGCTTAACCAACTCGTGGTTGCAAAGACCTCCCTCGGTAAGCACTTCCTCTTTCCGTCTATCCCCGACGCATCTACTAACTAAACCTGTTGTCTAAAGGCTTTGCATTGCTGTGTACACTTACTTAATTTCATTAGCCTCTTATGCGCTAAACTCACGCTTTGTTATTGCTTTTTTTGTATTCGTGATACGCTTCACTTGATTGCGTTCCTCGGTATAAACTTTTGCCGTTTGACTTCCTTCAGCTTTTCTTGCAAAAGCTACAACTTTACTCGTTTCCATAGCCTGCCCCGTTTACACGGGATACTGCTCAAAAAACCGTAATAACGGATCTTGACCAAAATTTATTAAATTCTGGCTTTAATTCTGGGACTTTAAAAGCTTTTTAAAGACTATTTTAGTTTAATAATCATAAAGCGAATTTTATCAGAAAGAATTTTAATTGTAGTTTAAATCATATACATTTACTACTTGATTTACTAAATACAATTCGTTTGGACGTTTTTAGACGAACTGACTTTAGCGACCATTATAAAAATACACAGAATGAAATTCAGATTATTATTTTTACTAGTACTTGTTTCCAAAATTGGTTATTCTCAAAGTGAAAAACTTGACGACAATAAAACAAACAACATCAAAAATATTATAGCTTTATTCAAACAAAAAAACATTCACAAAATATCAAACATAATTTCTTTTCCTTTACGTAGAGAATATCCAATACCAAGCATTAATGACAAAAATGAATTTAAACAGCGGTTCAGTCAAGTTTTTGACCAAACTCTTGTAGACAAGATTGTTAATTCAAAAATTAAACAATGGTCAGAAGTTGGATGGAGAGGTATTATGTTGGACAATGGCATTGTATGGATAGAAAGTTATGAAGGTAAAATAACCGCAGTAAATTATCAGAGCACCTTTGAAAAAAAGTTACAAAAAGACTTGATTGCAAAGGAAAAAGAAAACTTGCATGTTTCATTAAAAACTTTTAATAGCCCAACATACAAAATAAAAACTAAAAATTATTTGATTAGAGTTGACGAACTATCTAATTCCAAATACAGATATGCTTCTTGGAAAATAAACAAAATAGAATCTTCAAAACCTGACATAATTTTAAACAATGGAGTATTAGAATTTGAAGGAAGTGGCGGAAATCATGTTATTACTTTTTCAAATGGAAACTACACATACAAAGTTTACAGAAATATTATTGGAGAAAAAAATGCTCCAGATATTACATTTGAAGTTGAAAAAGACGGAACAATAATTCTTACCGAAGACGGAACAATAATGCAATAATAACAGCGAACCGCTATCACATTCTTGGTAAGATTTTTTTTTGCTAAATTTAGAATTAGTTTTTAATTGTAAAATTCAGTTTTAAACTAAAAGTTTTGGTTTTCTTAATCCCCAACCTCGCCAAGCGCACGGATATAATAAGGTAATCTGGACATGCTCTTAGCAGTCATATAGAGTTTAGAGATAATCTTAATTGTAGCCTATAAAACAAGTTTGGAAATTTATGGTAAAGCTTTTAAAGAGAATAATTACGCTGCACTCCTAAATTGCGTTCAAAAATTTTACACTGTAATTTTATTTTTTTCTAAGCCACCATCTGCATCACTAATTTTTCATTCTAACATCTACTTACACAAAAAGCTTAATTAAGTACTTTGCACTATAATAGATTTCTGAGAATAAAATTTAACACTCTTCAAAAAAAATAGTAGAACCGCTGTGTTTAATTAACATAAATAAGCCAGAACTCATTGCAAATGAGTATCAAAAGAAATACTATTGTAGTAGCCCTGCATGCAAAATTTGCCATTTAGAAATAATGGAAGCTTTGAAATATCAGTTTTAAACCTATCAACTATAACTGACTTTATATTTTACAGCAGACAAATTACAGAAACCTATGCCAGATGTAGTGCTTCATAAAATCATAGGTAAGTTTTACGTAATTAACATTGGCAATATTTCACCTAAAAAATAGATATTTAAATACAAATGTGTTGTTTGTAACACTATGCCATGCTCCTAGATTTATTTGCTTAAAGCTGAATATAAAATAAGCCAATTAAAGTATTATAAATTTATTTTATGTAAATAATAAAAAACATTAATAAAAACTTATTATAAAAAAATACCACATTTGTAATTAGTTAATTAATAGGATCACTCAAATGATAAAAAATAATTTAAATGTTAATGAGTGGGTCAAAAAAATTGTTAATGGAATTGCAGTACGTACTTACGTATTAGAAATTTGCGCTGTATTATTTTCCTTTTCTAATATTTTGAATTAGTAAGCAAATACTAGAACCCAAGCGATAAAGACAGATGCCTATTGTGTTCGCTTAGCTTTTAACTAACCAAAAGTTGAGCGAAGCAATTCCTTTACGCTATTATCATAAAAAATTATTGATGAAAAGATAAATAGTTAACCAAATCATTATAAATTTATGTGGCAAAAAGTTATTTTTAGAGGATTAAATTATAAAAAAGTACTTCCATTTTACTATTTAAACAAGATGCTTGAAAAACTACTTCCATTAAACAATACAACTTATGCTGATGTTTGAAAAGTAAATCGTATATCATCCAAAAATGCCTTAAGAAAAGTTTAATTTAAACTTTTCACAAAACTTGAATTATCTAAAATTGCAAAAAAGGAGCACAATTACTTTAGAAAACAAATGCTTTTTTATCAGTAAAATCTATTTGACAATCCCTTAAAGAAAACGATTTCGTTGATAATCAACAATCCATTCAAAATTTTGCGATATAATTTCCAATTTTTAAAATTTATCCCTATTTTTTTTTTAATTTGCAAGCAAATCCAACATTATCCATAATGATAAATATCACCCGCCTCTTTGATTTCCCTTATTATCAGCAAGAAAAATACAATTCCATTCCGGATGCTTTAGTAAGCAAACAGAACGGTGTCTGGGTAAAAACCTCGACCCAGGAATACATAGCCAAAGCCAACGCCATTTCAAGAGCACTACTGCGATTAGGTGTTAATAAAGATGATAAAATTGCCATCATTTCCTCTAATAACAGAACCGAATGGAATATTATGGACATTGGTGTGCTGCAAACTGGCGCACAAACTGTTCCCATTTATCCGACTATTTCCGAAGAAGATTACGAATATATCCTGAATCATTCCGGTTCTATATATTGTTTTGTATCAGATGCTGAGGTTCTTCGAAAAGTAAACCTCATCAAACATAAAATTCCTACGCTTAAGGAAGTGTATTCCTTCAACGAAATTGAAGGTTGCACCAACTGGAATGATTTGTTAATTCTTGGTGTAGACACCGGAAACCAAGACGAAGTGGAACAACGCAAAAACAACGTAAAAACCGAAGATTTAGCGACTATCATTTATACTTCGGGAACAACAGGAAGACCAAAAGGCGTTATGCTTTCGCACAAAAATATTGTCTCTAATGTATTGGACAGTGCTTCTAGAATTCCATTTGAAGCCGGAAAAAGCCGTGCTTTAAGCTTCCTTCCTATTTGTCATATTTTCGAAAGAATGATTTTGTATTTATACCAATATTATGGTGTTTCCATTTATTTTGGAGAATCCATTGAAAAAATCAGTGACAACATCAAGGAAGTGAAACCAACAGTAATTACAGCTGTTCCAAGACTTTTAGAAAAAGTATATGATAAAATTTATGCCAAAGGAACCGAATTAACCGGCATCAAAAAGAAATTATTCTTTTGGGCGATTGACTTAGGTTTAATCTATGAGCCGTATGGCAAAAATGGATTTTGGTATGAGTTCCAACTTAAAATTGCGCGCAAACTGATTTTCAGCAAATGGAAAGAAGGTTTGGGCGGAAACCTCGATTTAATGGTTTCTGGAAGTGCTGCTTTGCAACCAAGATTAGCCCGCATTTTTGCCGCTGCCGAAATTCCGGTTATGGAAGGATACGGTTTGACTGAAACTTCTCCCGTAATCTCCGTAAATGACATTAGAAATGGTGGATTCAGAGTGGGAACTGTGGGTAAAGTAATCGACAATGTGCAAGTTATTATTGCTGAAGATGGCGAAATCCTCTGTAAAGGACCTAACGTAATGATGGGGTATTTCAAAGATGAAAAATTAACAAACGAAGTAATCACGGACGGATTTTTCCACACGGGAGATATTGGAATTTTTGACGAAGACGGATTCTTGAAAATCACCGATCGTAAAAAAGAAATGTTCAAAACCTCAGGAGGAAAATACATAGCGCCACAATTAATTGAAAATACGATGAAACAATCCCGTTTCATTGAACAAATCATGGTTATTGGTGACGGACAAAAAATGCCGGCAGCCTTTATTCAGCCAAGTTTTGATTTCATCAAAGAATGGGCCGTTATCCACCGAATCAACATTGGAAAAAGCAATGAAGAAATAATTGCCAACGAAAAAGTAATCGAAAGAATCCAGTTGGAAGTGGATAATCTGAATGAAAAATTTGGAAACTGGGAGAAAATAAAACGTTTTGAACTAACGCCGGATTTATGGTCTGTAGAAGGCGGACAGCTTACACCAACCCTGAAACTGAAACGAAAAATAGTAATGGAAAAATACATTGATTTATTCCATAAAATCTACAACTAGGCGTTACAAAACCATTCCGTTATGAAACTAAAAATCTTAATTTGCTCCGTTATCAGTGTGTTCTTTTTTTCTAATTGTCAGGAAAAACTAAAGGAAGATACTATCAAAGCAAATTATTTAGATTTCTCCAAACGGGACGACCAACTCACGGGCGGTATCAAAATGATTCCGATTCAAACACCAAAAGGTACGTTTAAAGTCTGGACCAAACGAGTGGGCAACAATCCTAAAATAAAAGTGTTGTTGCTGCACGGCGGTCCCGGTTTGACACATGAATTGTACGAGGCCTTTGACGGTTATTTCCCCAACGAAAGCATTGAATACATTTATTACGACCAGTTGGGCTCGTATTACAGCGACCAACCCAACGACAACAGTTTGTGGACCAATGACCGTTTTGTGGAGGAAGTCGAACAAGTACGCATCGCATTAGGATTAGACAATTCTAATTTTTACTTGATGGGACAATCTTGGGGCGGAATCCTAGCAATGGAATATGCTTTGAAATACCAAAAAAACCTGAAAGGCTTGATTATCTCGAATATGATGGCTAGCGCTCAGGAATATAATGCTTACGCAAAAGAAGTTCTGGCACCGCAAATGGATCCTAAAATCCTAAAGCAATTGCAGGATATCGAAAAAAATAATGATTTTGATAATCCAAAATACAGCGAATTACTGTTCAAACATTACTACACGGAACACATTTTGAGAAAGCCTCTCGAAGAATGGCCGGAATCCATCAACAGATGTTTCAAGCACATTAATCCTAATGTATATGTGTTTATGCAAGGCCACAGTGAATTTGGTATTACTGGAAATGCGACCCTTAAAAATTGGGATGTCAAAGCCAGACTAAAAACGTTGACCGTTCCTACATTGAGTATTGGTTCTAAATACGACACGATGGATCCCGAACACATGAAATGGATTGCGAACGAAGTCCAAAACGGACGTTTCTTGTTTTGTCCTAACGGAAGCCACCTTTCGCAATACGATGATCCAAAAACCTATTTTCCGGGCGTGATTACGTTTTTGAAAGATGTGGATAATGGGGAGTTTAGGAAGTCTTAGAAAAGATATTTACTATACAAAAAACCACGAATTGATTTTCGTGGTTTTTTTATACTTTTTTCATCTAAAATTAATCTAGCGACCTGACTAATTCTTTTGAGTTTAAATTCTTTTTCGATAGAACAATTAACGGTCAGGAACATCTATTGATAAATTATTCAAAATAATTATCGCCAATCTTGTCATGCTGACGATGGAAGCATCTCTTTAGCAGATCTTACGACTAAATCCCCAATCATTCTCCTTTGCAGGATTCGCGTAAGGGATGGAAGTGGCATCCTTTTATAAATCCCCATCCCGAGGCTTCGGGATTTATAAAAGATACAACGAACAGCCCGACCCGGAGGGATACGCCCAAAAAAAATTAATTACTCTTAAAAAACGGTATAATCTCCTCTATTTCAGCGGGGATTTTTTATATTTAATGCTTTTTAACAAAAAAATATTTTAATATATTATGCATGCATAGTATTTTTTATTATATTTGAAATCGATATAGTTACTTATGAAAGATAAAACGATAGATTATATTTTACGTGCCACCTGGCAAGCAGTGGCCAGAATGTATAATGAAGAAGCATCAAAATACGATGCTAGCATGGCTACTGGTTTCGCTTTATTGAGTATTGATAAGGAAGGTGGAACGCCATCGACCTCGTTAGGTCCAAAAATGGGAATGGAAGCTACGAGCCTGACCAGAACCCTGAAATCCATGGAGGAAAAAGGCTTAATCATTCGCAAGAAAAACCCTGTGGATGGCCGTGGGGTTTTGATTTACCTGACGGATTTTGGTAAAGAAAAAAGAGAATTGTCAAAAAATACCGTGTTGAAATTTAATGAAACGGTCAAACAAACTATTTCGGCAGAGAAACTTCAGCACTTTATAGAAGTTGCGGAAACCATCAATGAATTAATTCAAGACAAAAATATATTTACACATACGAGCGTCAGCGAACTGGCGGAACAAACTGAAAAAACAGAGAATGACACTGCTAAAATTGATTCCCATCAATAAAATAGCGCTGTTGTTTTCTAATGAAAATCAAATATTATTTATATGAAACGCACAATTAAAAAAGTTGCAGTAATTGGATCCGGAATTATGGGTTCAGGAATTGCCTGCCATTTTGCTAACATTGGAGTCGAAGTCCTATTATTAGACATTGTTCCAAGAGAACTTACCGAAGCGGAAGCTAAAAAAGGACTAACTTTAGAAAGCAAAATCGTTAGAAACCGATTGGTAAATGAGCATTTGGCCAATTCCCTGAAATCGAAACCCTCTCCTATTTACAGTCAGAAATTTGCAAGTAGAATCACAACTGGAAATACTACTGATGACATGGCGAAAATCGCTACTGTTGATTGGATTATTGAGGTTGTAGTGGAACGTTTGGACATCAAGAAAATGGTTTTTGAACAAATTGAAAAATTCAGAAAACCGGGAACTCTCGTAACTTCAAACACGTCTGGAATTCCAATTCACTTTATGAGTGAAGGAAGAAGCGACGATTTCCAAAAGCATTTCTGCGGGACACACTTTTTTAACCCTGCGCGTTATTTGAAATTATTCGAAATCATTCCTGGTCCACAAACAGCATCGGAAGTTTTGGATTTCCTAACTGATTATGGTTCAAAATTCTTAGGAAAAACTTCGGTCGTGGCCAAAGATACTCCGGCATTTATTGGTAATAGAATCGGGATTTACGGAATTCAGAGTTTGTTTCATTTGGTTAAAGAAATGGGATTGACGATTGAAGAAGTGGATAAATTGACTGGTCCAGTTATTGGAAGACCAAAATCAGCGACTTTCAGAACGGTTGACGTGGTTGGATTAGATACTTTGGTACACGTTGCCAACGGAATCTACGAAAACTGCCCAACTGACGAGCAACACGAGTTATTCAAATTACCAGGTTTCGTCAACAAAATGATGGAGAACAAATGGTTGGGGAGCAAAACAGGTCAAGGTTTTTATAAAAAAGTAGATAAGGATATTTTGTCTTTGGATTTAGATACTTTGGAATACCGTGCTGCTAAAAAAGCTTCTTTCGCCACTTTGGAACTGACAAAAACAATTGATAAACCAATTGACCGTTTTAAAGTTTTGGTAAAAGGAAAAGACAAAGCAGGAGAATTTTACAGAAAAAGTTTTTCTGGAATGTTTGCTTATGTTTCCAACAGAATTCCTGAAATATCAGACGAATTATACAAGATTGACGATGCAATGAAAGCCGGTTTTGGATGGGAAAATGGCCCTTTCGAAATTTGGGATGCCATCGGTGTCGAAAAAGGAATCGAAATCATGAAAGCGGAAGGTCTTGAACCAGCTGCTTGGGTTACTGAAATGTTAGCTTCGGGAAGTACTAGTTTTTATTCTATAAAAGAAGGAGCCACTTTTTTCTACAATATCCCTACAAAATCACAAACTAAAGTTCCAGGTCAGGATTCATTTATTATCCTGAACAACATTCGCGAAAGCAAAAAAGTGTGGAGCAATAGCGGTGCTATTATACAAGATTTAGGAGACGGAATTTTGAATTTAGAATTCCAATCTAAAATGAATACGATTGGCGGCGATGTTTTACAAGCTATCAATAAAGCGATTGACTTATCTGAAAAAGAATATCAAGGATTGGTTATTGGAAATCAAGCAGCGAATTTCTCTGTGGGTGCCAATATCGGAATGATTTTCATGATGGCAGTCGAGCAAGAATACGATGAGTTGAATATGGCGATCAAAATGTTCCAGGACACGATGATGCGCGTACGTTACTCCGGAATTCCAGTTGTGGTTGCGCCACACGGAATGACTTTTGGCGGTGGATGCGAAATGAGTTTGCATGCTGACAAAGTTGTTGCTGCAGCAGAAACGTATATGGGATTGGTAGAATTTGGTGTTGGGGTAATTCCCGGCGGTGGAGGATCGAAAGAAATGGCATTGCGTGCAGCAGATTTATTCCATAAAAATGATGTGGAGTTGAATGTATTGCAAGAATATTTCTTGACAATCGCTATGGCAAAAGTGTCTACTTCTGGTTACGAAGCTTTTGATACCGGACTTTTACAACAAGGAAAAGATATCATTGTGGTAAACAAAGACCGTCAGATTGCGGAAGCGAAGAAACATGCATTACTTATGGCCGAAGCGGGTTACACACAACCAATTCGCAGAAGCGATGTGAAAGTTCTTGGAAAACAAGCTTTGGGAATGTTCTTGGTAGGAACGGACCAAATGGAAGCTGGAAAATACATCTCGGAACACGACAAGAAAATTGCTAATAAACTAGCGTATGTTATGGCTGGTGGTGATTTATCTGAACCAACTTTAGTAACTGAACAATATTTATTGGATTTGGAACGTGAAGCTTTCTTGTCTTTGTGTACCGAAAGAAAAACATTGGAGAGAATCCAGTTTATGTTAACCAAAGGGAAACCGCTACGTAATTAGAAAATAGAACAAAGAGAATAGAGTATAGATTTAAAATATTCTATTTTCTATTCTCTATATTCTCAACTCTTAAAAAGAAAAAAAATGAAAACAGCCTATATAGTAAAAGCATACAGAACAGCCGTGGGGAAAGCTCCAAAAGGCGTGTTTAGATTTAAACGTCCTGATGAATTGGCGGCAGAAACGATTCAGTTTATGATGAATGAGTTGCCTGATTTTGACAAAAAACGTATTGACGACGTAATGGTGGGAAATGCGATGCCGGAAGCAGAACAAGGACTAAACGTGGGACGATTAATTTCCTTGATGGGATTGAAAATCGAAGATGTTCCGGGTGTAACCGTAAATCGTTACTGTGCGTCAGGATTAGAAACTATTGGTATGGCTACAGCCAAAATCCAATCTGGAATGGCGGATTGTATTATTGCCGGTGGTGCTGAAAGCATGAGTTTTATTCCGATGGGAGGTTACAAACCAACTCCGGATTATGCTGTTGCAAAGGCAGGTAACGAAGATTACTATTGGGGAATGGGATTGACTGCGGAAGCGGTTGCCAAACAATTCAATGTATCTCGTGCCGACCAAGATGAGTTTGCGTACCAATCGCACATGAAAGCCTTGAAAGCGCAAGCTGAAGGCAAATTTGACAAACAAATTGTTCCTATTACTGTTGAACAAACGTTTATCAATGAAAATGGTAAAAAAGAAACAAAATCGTATATCGTAAATAAAGATGAAGGTCCTAGAGCAGGAACTTCTGTAGAAGCTTTGGCAGGTTTAAGACCGGTTTTTGAAGCGAACGGAAGCGTAACTGCAGGAAACTCTTCTCAAATGAGTGATGGAGCAGCATTTGTTCTAATCATGAGCGAAGAAATGGTAAAAGAATTGAACCTTACTCCTATTGCCCGTTTGGTAAACTTCGCATCAGCTGGAGTTGAACCAAGAATAATGGGAATTGGACCAGTAAAAGCAATTCCAAAAGCCTTGAAACAAGCTGGATTAACGTTGAATGATATTGATTTAATTGAGTTAAACGAAGCGTTCGCCTCACAAGCACTAGCAGTAACGAGAGAACTAAACCTAAATCCTGATATTATCAATGTCAATGGTGGAGCGATTGCATTAGGTCACCCACTGGGTTGTACCGGAGCTAAACTTTCTGTTCAATTATTTGATGAGATGCAACGCAGAGGAAGCAAATACGGAATTGTGAGTATGTGTGTAGGAACTGGGCAAGGAAGTGCTGGGATTTATGAGTTGCTTTAAAATTATTTTATAAAGGAAGAAAGAAACTAGAAGCAAGACTTTAAGATATAATTTTAGCAGAAATTAGAATTAAAAAGACAAATGAGACACAATTTCAAGAATTTGAAGATTTGGAATTTAGCAATGGATATCACCAATGATATTTATAAACTTACTTCTATATTTCCAAAATCTGAAATATATGGTCTAGTTAGTCAAATGAATAGGCGTTCAGTTTAGATGCCTTCAAATATTGCAGAGGGTTCGAATAGAGGGGATAAACATTTTCAGCATTATTTAAATATCAGTTTGGGTTCATCATTTGAATTACAAACTCAATTGCTAATAGCTAATCAAAATGCTTATCTATCAAAAGAAAAAACAGACGAAATAGAAAATAAAATAATTGAATTTCAAAAGATGACAACAGGTTTCATTAATAAGTTAGACAACAATCTTTCTTCTTGATTCTTTCATCTTTTATCTAAAAAAAAAAAAAAATGAGCGACGTAACCAGAGGAGGTCAATTCCTAGTAAAAGAAACAAAATGCGAAGATATCTTCACTCCAGAAGATTTTTCGGAAGAGCAATTAATGATGCGTGACTCTGTAAAAGAGTTTGTAGACAAAGAATTATGGGCACATAAAGATCGTTTTGAGAAAAAAGATTATGCCTATACCGAAGAAACCATGAGAAAAGCAGGAGACTTAGGACTTTTAGGAGTTGCAGTTCCTGAGGCTTATGGCGGATTAGGAATGGGATTTGTTTCCACAATGTTGGTTTGTGATTATATTTCGGGAGCAACGGGTTCGTTCTCGACTGCTTTTGGAGCACATACCGGAATTGGAACGATGCCAATCACTTTATACGGAACAGAAGAACAAAAACAAAAATACGTTCCTAAATTAGCTTCTGGCGAATGGTTTGGTGCCTATTGTTTGACAGAACCAGGTGCAGGATCGGATGCTAATTCCGGAAAAACGAAAGCCGTTTTATCAGAAGATGGAACACATTACAAAATCACAGGACAAAAAATGTGGATTTCAAATGCAGGATTTTGTTCTTTGTTTATCGTTTTCGCCCGTATTGGCGATGACAAAAATATTACTGGTTTTATTCTTGAAAACACTCCAGATAACGGAATTTCAATGGGTGAAGAAGAGCATAAATTAGGAATTCGTGCGTCTTCTACACGTCAGGTTTTCTTCAACGAAACGAAAGTTCCTGTTGAAAACATGTTGTCTGAAAGAGGAAACGGTTTCAAAATTGCCATGAACGCTTTAAACGTAGGTCGTATCAAATTAGCTGCTGCTTGTTTGGATGCACAAAGGAGAGTGATTACAGGTTCAGTGAAATATGCAAATGAAAGAATCCAATTCAATACTGCGATTTCTCAATTTGGTGCTATTCGTGCAAAACTAGCAGAAATGGCTACTAGTTGTTATGCTGGAGAAAGTGCTTCTTATAGAGCTGCAAAAGATATTGAAGATCGTATTATTGCTCGTGAAGCAGAAGGAGTTTCTCATCAAGAAGCAGAATTAAAAGGAGTTGAGGAATATGCAATCGAGTGTTCAATCTTAAAAGTAGCGGTTTCTGAAGATGTACAAAACTGTGCCGATGAAGGAATTCAAATCTTTGGTGGAATGGGATTCTCAGAAGATACTCCTATGGAGAGTGCTTGGAGAGATGCGCGTATAGCACGTATTTACGAAGGTACAAACGAAATCAACAGAATGCTTTCTGTAGGAATGTTGATCAAAAAAGCGATGAAAGGTCATGTTGATTTATTAGGACCTGCAATGAAAGTTTCTGAAGAATTAATGGGAATTCCATCTTTTGACACACCTGACTATTCTGAATTATTTGCTGAGGAAAAAGAAATCGTTAGAAATTTGAAAAAATCATTCTTGATGGTTGCCGGAAGTGCTGTTCAAAAATTTGGCGCAGACTTAGACGCTCACCAACAATTATTGATGGCAGCTTCAGATATGTTAATCGAAGTATATATGGCGGAAAGTACCATCTTGCGTACTGAAAAATTGGCTAAAAAAGAAGGAGAAGATAAAGTACAAGAGCAAATTGCAATGGCAAAATTGTATTTATACAAAGCGGTAGATATTGTGAATCAAAAAGGAAAAGAAAGCATTATCTCTTTTGCCGAAGGCGATGAACAGCGTATGATGCTTATGGGATTACGTCGTTTTACAAAATACACGAACATGCCAAATGTAGTGGCATTGAGAGAAACAATTACAGCAAAATTAGTAGCTGAAAATGAATATTGTTTCTAATAAAAATTAGTTTTTAGTTTTTTTTTAACCGCCTTGTTCCTGAAAACAAGGCGGTTTTTTTATTTCTACAAAAGTCTATGATCTATTTTTTCTCAAAACGCATCATTACAATGTCTCCCATTATAAAATTCAGCGTTTTTCCATCTTCAGAAACAGAATAAGAATCTATTTTTTGAAGGGTATTCATGTAAACATTCTCCCCTTCTCCCGGACAAAACATTTTAGTTACCATCATCGGTTCTTTGAAACTAATTTTACTACCATCAATATTTAATTTCCCTGAATAGCTATTACAACTGTTACGTCCGGATACAGTTGTCTCTTCTAAGTTGAAAGTGATGGATGGTTTTTTATCTGGATACAATCCTGCGAAAGCTATTCTTGGTCCTGTGATATAATTTAACTCCCAACTTCCTTCAATAGAAGAAGTTTTACTCGATACTGATTTCACCGAATTACAAGAAACAAATGCTAGAGAAAGGACGGCTAATGCCAAAATTATTTTTTTCATAAAATCATCTTTAATATTTATACTTCTATAATAGAACAATAACATTGCCAGTTTACGGAGAAAAAAAAATAACATCAAAATAAGTATTCTTTTAAAAACTCAAACACTGTCAAATATTAAAAAATCGGCACTCTTTTATTTCTTTTTAATTTCAGTCACTTCAACTTTAATCCCCACGGCATAAGCATTTGGAATAATTTTTTTTCCATGTGAATTAGCGTATACTTTAGTAAATTCGGCTCCAAAATATAAGATTATAGCTGAATAATACACCCAAATTAAAATAATGATTACGGATCCAGCGGCACCGTAAACAGTAGCAACGGTAGAGCTTCCTAAATAAAAACCAATAGCAAATTTACCAAACATAAAGAAAAACGATGTAAAACTGGAACCAATTAAAGCGTCTTTCCAAGCGATATTTCCGTCTGGTAAGGTTTTAAAAATGATGGCAAATAACATGGTTGTCGTAGCAAATAATATCAAGATATTGAAAATATAAAATATGTAAACCGTGGTGTCCGGGAAATAAATAAGCAATCGTGCATTGATAACATCCATTACCGTATTCACCATCAAACTGACCATTAATAAAAAACCAACAGACGCAATCATGGAAAATGACATCAATCTGTTTTTAATAAATTTCATAATTCCTTTATTGGGCTTTGCTTTTAGACCCCAAATATAATTGATGGAACTTTGTATTTCAGCAAACACACCTGAAGCACCTATAAGTAACATTATACCTCCAAAAATGGCCGCAAAAGTGTTGCTATTAGACAATTCAATATTTTTTATGGTTTCCTGAATTTGAATCGCAGCTTCATTACCTACCATTCCATTGATTTGACCAAAAAAACGTCCTGTGACAGCTTCACTTCCAAAGAAAAAACTAAAAATCGACATAATAATAATCAATAAAGGCGGCAACGAAAATATGGTATAGTACGATAATGATGCACTCAATTTTATTGCATTATCATCATCAAATTCCTGATACGTGCGTTTTAATAAATCCCAACTTATAACTGCTATTTCTTTCTTCTTCATCTTAACAATGCTCTTTTATATTCATATACAACATCAAATTTAGACCTATCATTTTACCTGAATTCAAAAGCGAAGATGATACGCGGAAATCCTTTGTACTTTCATTCAAAATTACAAAGATTATTTTTATCAATTTGAACTGAATTTTACATAATTCCCATCCTTTCAAGTTGAGAAAAATACATTTTAAACAAAAAAATGAAACCAAACTTTAAGTCTTTATTAACCCATCTCTATCTTTAAATGTCTAATTTTATAGAAATATTAATACCTCTTTTAGGATAAATTTATCATTATGGAAAATAATAATACACGAAGAAATTTTTTAAAACAAACAGCCATACTTTCAACAGGGACTATTATTGGGTCTAGTTTATTTAATTCTGCTTTCGCTAATGAAACAGAATTAAAAATTGAAAATAAAAATTCAGCTTCCGAAATAATTAATGCGGCGGCAGGAATTTACAGTCTACCAAAGTTAGCATACGCCTACGACGCATTAGAGCCACATATTGATAAAGCCACCATGGAAATTCACCATGGAAAACACCATCAAGCGTATGTTACAAACTTGAATAAAGCCCTTGAAACACTGGATGAAAAACTAGTTGATGATTCGAAATCCTTAGAAAGTATTTTTGAAAAAATGTCTAAATTTCCAGAATCTATCCGAAACAATGGTGGTGGACATTACAACCATAGTCTTTTCTGGACATTATTGAAACCTAATGGCGGCGGAAGTCCAAAAGGAAAATTGGCAGAAGCTATAACTAGTGCCTTTGGTACTTTTGATGAATTCAAAAAACAGTTTAGTGATGCGTCTATGAAACGATTTGGTTCCGGATGGGCTTGGTTAGTGGTACAAGATGGAAAATTAGTCATTGGTTCAACGGCAAACCAAGATAATCCGCTGATGCGATTAAGAGGAAAAGGACTAAAAGGGAAACCCGTTTTAGCATTGGATGTTTGGGAACACGCATATTATCTTAAAAATCAAAACCGAAGAGCAGATTATATTGCTTCTTTTTGGAATGTTGTCAATTGGGATGAAGCAGAAAAATTATTCAATTCATAAAAAACACATTAAAAAAAGCCCTGAATTATACATCTATATTTCAGGGTTTTTACTTTTAAAAAACGACAATACACCCTGATAAATTCCTAAGATTATCCACTATAAATTATTCCTATTCAAATTCTAAAAAAAACAGCATCAATTAAACGTAATATCTGTGTTAAACTAAAAACACCCTTTAAAACTATCGCAAAAAAGTATAGCTTTGTACCTTCAAAATAAAGCAATGATTAACCCTTCAGCATCCGGTTGGATAGATAAATTTTTTATTGAACAAAAATTTTCAAAAGATACTGTTTCTAAAACTACTGATATTTTTTATCAAAAAGTGAGAGATACAGGGTTTATTTATGGACATATAATTGCTTTTGAAACCGCAACCCCTATACAAACGAAAGGTTGGTTTAAAGAAGAGATTTCAAAAGTTGCACTTTTGAACACTTTATATCACGTTTTTTGTTTGACTAATGAAGATATTAGTCCCGAGAATTTTATCAAACAAGGAAATGCTTTTTACAATCAAATGAATCCTCAAGGTTTTAATTTGTTTAAAAAAATTCTTCCGAAAAACTCTCCTGCTTTAACTTTAGAAAAAATCATTGACGAACGTGTACAGACTAATGACAGCATCATCAGTAAAAGTTTCTCTCATCTGGTGACAAACGCATTATTATTTATTGACGTGCTTGCTTTTAGGCAATATTTGATTCACGGTGAAATTCCCGAAAAATATCTAAAAAAGATTGAAGAAACGGTCGTTAATATTGTAACACTTGCGCTAAAAATCAAGTCAAGAAAATCACAATATGATGATTTGTTAATCAAACTTTTTGAGGCTTCCATTCGCTACAGCAAATTCTCTAAAGTTTCTGTTCAAAGTTTAGAAACACTACATTTAGATTACTTTACAAATGAATTGGAAAAATATTATTTGATAGACATTGCCGGAATGGCTTTGTGGAGCGATGGAAAAGTAGAAAATGACGAGAGGTATTTTTTGCATTCGCTAGCTGAAATTGTATCGGTTCCAGATTCTTTCGTTGATGAAAGTACCAATAGTACCAATGAATTTATTACCAAGTACAAAAAAGAAATTCCTTATTTCAATTACTCAAATCCTGTCAAACATTTTTATGATCAAACCACACAAAGCGTGGTTACACTTATTGGCAGGAACAAAAACCGATTGATTAAGGAAATTGTCCAAAGTAAAGAATTGATGGTGCTGCTTGCCTACTCCACCCGAAGAGATTTGGACGAAAAAGAAAAGAAAAAAGTCAAAAAACAATTACTGGAAATCTGTAAAACCATTCCGTCACTAACCATTTTTCTGCTTCCTGGCGGTAGTTTATTGTTGCCTATTTTAATCAAATTCATACCTACGCTATTGCCTTCTGCTTTTAATGAAAATCTGGATACCGAATAAAAAAAAAATCCGCTTAAAAGCGGATTTTATACTATAATTCTTTGATTAAAATTTTAACTGGTAAACCGCATCCAAATCTTTTTCGGAACTGATGTTAACCTCTAAATCTGTTACAAACCCCGAATTAAGTCCATAAGCCCATCCGTGTAAAGTCAAATCTTGACCGTTTCTCCAAGCTGCCTGAACGATTGATGTTTTAGCTAAATCAAAAACCTGTTCTTTTACATTCAATTCTACAAAAGTATTAAAACGATCTGTTTCATCCTCAATTGAATCTAAATAAGCACTATGCAAACGATATACATCTTTGATGTGACGAATCCAGTTATCAATAATACCAATAGAATCATTGCCCATTGCTGCTTTAACACCACCACAACCATAATGTCCGCAAACTAAAACGTGTTTTACTTTCAATACATTCACGGCATAATCCAAAACACTCAACATATTCATGTCAGAGTGAACGACCATATTAGCAATGTTTCTGTGTACAAAAACTTCACCTGGTTTTGCTCCGACAATTTCATTAGCAGGAACACGACTATCCGAACACCCAATCCATAATAATGGCGGTGTTTGACCTTTGGCAAGATCTTGGAAATAATTAGGGTCACTTGCTAAGGAAGTTTCCACCCATTTTTTATTATTTTCTAATATTTTTTTATAAAAATCGCTCATAATTTTTGTTTAATTATTATTTTAATACAAACGTTCTGTGACTGTACTACAATGTAAAGGAACTATTTTTCAACTTGAATTCCTTACTTAGTTGCCATTATCTTGTTTAAGAAATTCTACGTCGGTGATTTCTTTTTTAACCATAACTCTTTTAGCCGCATCATAATAGTGCTCAATGGAAACATGATTCTGAGTTTCAATACTATTTTCCAGATGATAGGCTTTTTTAAATCCTTTTAATTTTACCTTAATGTTGTTGTCTAACGCTCTTGTAGTTTTAAACTCGTAGATTAAATCCAAAATATCATGTGCAATGTAAACCGTATCTTTTGCATCAATGATCACTTTTGAATTCTCCGGAAGATGATTCAACGTTTGTTTAATGGCTGCTTTATTCAAAAAAGATACTTCTTGAGCCAAATCAATGTGAATCACATCACCATCGGCATATTGTTCTTTTCTAAAAAAGTAAGCTCTCTTGAGATTTCCCTTTAAAACAAAAATAATACTGATGATAATCCCCAAGGTGACACCTTTCAATAAATCTAAAAATACTACAGCTAGTAATGTGGCAATAAAAGGCACAAACTGATATTTCCCTTTTTCCCAAAAATGTATAAATGTTGCCGGTTTTGCTAATTTATACCCTACCAAAATTAAGATAGCTGCCAAAGTAGCCAAAGGAATTTTGTTCAGAATCGCTGGAATAGCAAGTACACTTACTAATAACAATGATCCGTGAATAATAGTCGACAGTTTAGATTTTGCCCCCGAATTGCTGTTCGCAGAGGAACGCACAATCACTGATGTCAATGGTAAACCACCTAAAAGTGAACTCACCATATTACCAATTCCTTGCGCTTTTAATTCCATATTCGTGTCAGTGTACCGTTTTTGTACATCCATTCGATCGGCAGCTTCTATACTCAATAATGTCTCAATAGACGCTACAATTGCTATGGTCAATGCAACCACCCATACTTTAGGATTCATTACTCCAGAAAGATTTGGCGTAACAATAATTGCTTTAAATTCCTCGAAAGAAGATGGAACCGGTAGCGAAACTAAATGTTCTTTTCCTATAGTTAATGCACTTCCGCTAGCCATGAAAATCTCATTTAAAATAACACCCAAAGCCACCGCAATTAAAGCTCCTGGAACTAATTTTAATTTTTTCAAAAAAGGAACTTTGTCCCAAGAAATCAAAATAACCATAGAAACTACTGTGATTACAATTGAGCCAATTTGAATGTAATCAAAAATACTAAACAGCGTAGAAAAGGTGTTGCTGCCATCCGTTTGTGAAAACGCTTGATCTCCTTCAAAATCATTATCATACCCAAAAGCGTGTGGCAATTGCTTCAGAATAATGATAATTCCGATACCTGCCAGCATTCCCTCAATAACATTCGTTGGAAAATAATTAGAAATACTTCCGGCCTTGGCAAATCCTAATATTAATTGTACCATACCTGCAATGAAAACCGCAGTCAAAAAAATGTCAAAAGCACCTAAATCCGTGATTGCCGTAAGAACAATAGCTGTTAAACCCGCAGCTGGACCGGATACGCTTATATGTGAAGTACTTAAATATCCTACTACTATTCCTCCTACAATTCCTGAAATAATTCCTGAAAACAAGGGAGCTCCTGAAGCCATTGCAATACCTAAACACAATGGTAGCGCCACCAAAAAAACCACTAAACCAGATGCGAAATCGGATTTAAGGTTAGCAAAAAGATTAATTTTTTTTGACATAATACCTAACTAAAATTGAATACAGCGTTTTTTTCGCAGAAAGTAATGCGAGGAAAGATTTTGAAATAATTCAAAATCATACTTGTATTAAACCTCGTTGGGCGGGGGAATAAATATCGAGGACGTGATCTTATCTTGCTTTGATAGATTTTCAGATAGAATGGCGCTAGAAGATAATTTTATTGGAACAATAACTTCTGAAAAATAATCGGTATAAAGAAAAGCCTTGATTTCTTTAAGCGCATGTTCTTCTTCTGAGATGCCATAGAAAATAGATATATCAGCGCTTTTCTCAATCACAGTAACAATTGTTGGCGTGACAAGAAATGCGAAAAATATGATTAAAAATATTTTAGATATAATTTTCATTGTCGCAAAAATAGAATTAAGTTCATTAGAAAAAACATAAGTTCTAATAAATTTAAAAAAAAATTAACATTCAAAAAAAAACCAGAATAAAATCTTATGATTCCATCTGGCTTATTCTATTTCGTTCCTAAAACTATAAGGTTTCTTCCAGCCAAGCTTGCATCATCCAAATTGTTTTTTCTTGCTCTGATATAAAATCACTCATCATTGAGTTGGTCCCTTCATCACTAATTTCCCCAGATTTATTAAGAATCCCTCTTTCTATTTTTAGCAAATGTGACAATGAAGTAACAATCAAATGAACTGCTTTCTCGTCGTTTGAAACATTCTTCCCTACTACTAATTGATTATTTTTTATGTAATCCTCAAAAGTATGCAGTGGAGTTCCCCCAACTGTAAGAACCCTTTCAGCGATTAAATCAATTTTGATTTGGGCATCTGTGTACAATTCTTCAAATTTAACATGTAAATCAAAAAAACGTTTCCCTCTTATATTCCAATGAATTCCTCTTAAATTTTGATAATACACTTGAAAATTAGACAACAAAATATTCAATTCACTTACGATCAATTCTGATTCTTTAACTGGTAATCCTAAAATATTTGTTTTCATAATTTATTGTTTTAAACAAAAATACGCAAGAAAACGCCACTTTACACTATAAGTCAAATTGATTGTTTTTATATTTGCATTAGATATTACTATAAAAAATGACAATAACTCAATTAAAATATGTTTTGGCTGTAGCCGAACACAAAAATTTCACTCTTGCGGCCGAAAAATGCTTTGTAACTCAACCTACATTGAGCATGCAAATTCAGAAAATTGAAGAAGAGTTAAGCATTCAGATATTTGACCGATCCAAAAAACCAATTCAACTTACTGATATTGGTCAAAAAATAGTCAATCAAGCTAAAAATATCGTCAACGAAGCTGATCGTATACAAGATATTGTAGAACAGCAAAAAGGATTTATAGGCGGTGAATTCCGATTAGGAATAATCCCTACTATTATGCCTACTTTATTACCAATGTTCCTTACTAATTTCATCAAAAAATATCCAAAAGTAAAACTCATCATCGAAGAGTTGAATACCGACGAAATTATTACAAAACTTAATAATGGTCATCTGGATGCAGCCATAGCCGCAACTCCATTATTAGAAGATAAAATCAAGGAAATAGTATTGTATTTTGAACCTTTTGTGGCGTACATTCCGGAAACTCACCATAATTTTCAAAAGGAAGAAATAGAAGTCTCCGATCTAAACTTAGACGAGATTCTGTTATTGCAAGATGGTCATTGTTTTAGAGACGGAATTTTAAATTTGTGCAAAAACAACAGCAGCAAAAATGAAATTGGACATTTTCAATTAGAAAGTGGCAGTTTTGAAACCTTAATAAAACTAGCCGATGAAGGTCTGGGAACAACATTACTTCCTTATTTGCATACACTGGATTTAAAAGATAAAGATAAATTAAAGCTTCGCCATTTCAAGGAACCAAAACCGGCACGGGAAGTCAGCCTTATTTTTCCTAAAAGCGAATTGAAAATTCAAATAATTGAAGCTCTTAGAAGTACAATTGCCGGAGTCATAAAAGGTGCAATTGTTTTTCAGAACGTACAAATTATAAGTTCTATTCATAAAAAATAAAAAAAGGAACCGTTTTTGCGGTTCCTTTTTTTATGAATTTACAATAAGTAAACATTGTTTCAACTCTGGTTTTCCTATCGTATAGTTCAATAACCATTCTCGTAATTGTTCCATTTCATAAGGCAACAACATTTTGATGGCTTTTTCTAACTCTTTGCAAAAAAGCAACGGATCAAAACTTACTCTTTCTAGGACTGATTTTGTATAATCATACATGATTTTCGACATAGTAAATGAAGATTTTAAGTTAGATTTTAATAATAAATCGGTGTAAAAATACATTAATTATAATTGTAACATAATTATTTAACGTAGTTTTTAGTTTTTTATTTCAGATAAAAATTCCATCAATAAAACAAAAACAAACTACTGAAAACAAAGGTTTTAACAACTCTATCTAGTTTTTTGTAGCCCGAAACATTTCTCTTTTTCCCGGTGGCCCTGCGAGTTTTTCAACAGTAAAACCTACTTCAATCATGCTCCTTTTTACCACACCTCTGGCTGCATAGGTAACCAGCACTCCATTTGGTTTGAGCGCATTATACATTTTTTCGAAAATTGCTGTACTCCACAATTCAGGTTGTACTCTATATCCAAAAGCGTCGAAATAAATCAAGTCAAATTTATTTTCATCATTGATTTCTTCAAAGAATTGTTTTCTTTTCGTCAATGTAAAATCATCATCCAAAATACTTTTTTCTCCCCAATTACTTTGATGCATGATATCAAAAATTGAACTTTGTTCCACTGCATTAAGTTCTTCTACATAATTCATCGCCACTATTTCCTCTGCCGTAATTGGATACGCTTCCACTCCAACATAATCAATGCTTTGATTCCTTTTTTTTGACTCCAAAAAAGTAATAAAAGCATTAAGGCCGGTACCAAAACCAATTTCTAAAATAGAAACATTCCTGTCTGGAAACAGCGAAAGTCCGTTTTTTATAAATACGTGTTGCGCTTCCTGAATGGCGCCATGTTTAGAATGATAACATTCGTCCCATTCCGCAATATGGATGGTTGTTGAACCATCAAGTGTTTGGATTATTTCTCTTTTCAAAATTATTTTCTAAAGTTATTCGAGTGTGAAATTTTTTAAACTTGTCAAAATTAATGAAAACTAATGCGTTTACTGCTGATAAATCACTATTTATTATGTAATCGATAGAATTAAGCTCATTTTTTTTTTATTTTCTAAAACGTAAACAAATCGTAGTCAAAGGCTATAATTAATATTGTTTTGATAAGTAATTTGCTGATTTTTATTTAATTTTGCAAATATTAAACGCCAATTTATAGAAACCAGATTTTTTAAGCTTTAGCTAAAACTTTAAAAAAAATTAAAAAACAATACATTATTATGAGTACCACTCAAACTAACAAAATTGAAATTATAAAATCCGCTACTTCAAAAATAAGTGAAGTAGATTTTGAAAACTTAAGCTTTGGTTCCGTTTTCACAGATCATTTATTTGAATGTGATTTTAAAAATGGAGAATGGCAACAACCGGTCATTAAACCTTACGCTCCCTTTTTGTTAGACCCATCAACAAGAGTTTTTCATTACGGCCAAGCTATATTTGAGGGCATGAAAGCCTACAAGGATACGAATGATGCTGTTTGGCTTTTTAGACCTGACGAAAACTACAAACGTTTCAATAAATCAGCAGTGAGAATGGCCATGCCTGAAGTTCCTGAAGAAATATTCATGAATGGGTTGAATCAATTGTTGCAATTGGATGAAGCTTGGATCAAAAAAGGTAAAGGGAACGCGATGTATATCCGACCATTTATGATTGCTACCGGAACAGGTGTGATTGCAAATCCATCTAATGATTACAAATTCATGATCATTTTATCTCCAGTAACATCTTATTACTCTGGTGATGTCAAAGTGCTCATAGCGGAACATTTTAGTAGAGCTGCTAATGGAGGAATTGGAGCTGCAAAAGCTGCAGGTAATTACGCTGCGCAGTTCTATCCAACTGAATTAGCTAACAAGGAAGGATTCCAACAAGTAATTTGGACAGATGATGCCACGCATACCAAACTAGAAGAAGCAGGAACAATGAATGTTTTCTTTAGAATAAACGAAACGCTTTTGACTGCTCCGGTTAGTGAAAGAATTCTTGATGGTGTTACTAGAAAAACACTAATCGACTTGGCTAAAAGTGAAGGAATTGCTGTAGAGGTTCGTCCGGTTTTAGTTTCTGAACTTGTTGAAGCTGCGAAAAACGGAACTTTAAAAGAAATTTTTGGTGCAGGAACAGCGGCTGTAATAAGTCCGATATCAGGATTTTCATACCAAGACGTATACTATGAATTGCCAAAAATTGAAAAAACAGTAGCAATTCAGTTGAAAGACAAATTGACTAATATTCAAAATAAACTAGAAGAAGATACTTTTGGATGGACTGTTAAAATATAATTTTTCAACATTATGAATGCATACAAAAAGCGATTTTCACAATGAAAATCGCTTTTTGTATTTTGTATATATTAAGATTCCGCCTATACTTCTATTTATGTTCCAATATTTTAGAAAAATCAGGTTTAAAATAATTTGGTCCTTTCATCACTTTACCGTCTTCACGGTAAATAGGGCTTCCATCTTCGCCTAACTTACTCATATTACTACGTTGGATCTCGTCAAAAACGGCCTCTATTTTATGTTGCAAACCATGTTCAATAATAGTTCCGCAGAGAATATACATCATATCACCCAATGCATCTGCAATTTCTATTAAATCATTATTTCGAACTGCTTCAAGATATTCTTCGTTTTCCTCTTTCATTAAATTATAGCGAAGTTCATGCTTACTTTCGCCTAAATTAGCTGTTGGAATTTCACTGTGCCCAATTTTAAAAGCAGTGTGAAATTCTTTGACTGAGTTTATCTGTTTTTGCATTTTTTTATTTTGTTAAATGAAAAGGCAAATTAGCAACTATTTCTAAACTATTACCTAAATTTGCCTGAAATAATTTCAACTATGTTTAGTCAAGGTCAATTAGTGTTTGCAGGCTTGTTTTTTGTTGCATTTGTTATTGCTGCAATTTATTCCTATCGAAAAGATATCAAAATTCATAATGAGTTTTACAAGGGGAATTACAAAATTGTAATAGGATTTGTAGTTTTTATTGGTATTTTATTCCTGATAAAAATATTTTTAAAACGTTAGTTTTCTCCAAATTAATAAACCAATTCCACTCTACAGTGGAATTTTTTGTTTTAAATATATCAGGATATGCTTTCAAAATTCTTGTTTTTGCTTAAAAATTGAAAATTAAGGCATTGAAAATTAATTTTTTAACCGCTTCTAATAATTAAACAAATTAAACATCCTTTTTTGGATAAAATTGCCATCATATTTATTTAACACTTTCCACTACTTGTAAATTAAATCTTTAACTTTACAAAAATTAATAAACCTGTATATTATGAGGATTTTAAAATATTTATTTCTTTTACTGCTGCTTAGTTTTGTGGCTCTATCTATTTTTGTGGCCACTCAAAAAGGAGATTTTACCGTAGAAAGAAGTAAAATCATAAATTCTCCAAAATCCAACGTTTTTAATTTTGTCAATGATTACAGAAACTGGGAAGATTTTGGCTCATGGATTACTGCAGATCCCGAGATTAAAATTAATTATCCAGGTAAAACAATCGGTACAGGAGCATCGTATTCATGGGAAGGAAAAGATGGAAACGGTGATATGAAAACTCTTTTTGTAAAAGAAAACGATAGTATTTCTCAGAAAATGAACTATAGCGGTACCGAATCTTCGGTTTTTTGGAAATTTAAAGATACCGTTGGAGGAACAAAAGTAACTTGGAAAACCATTGGAAAAATGAGTTTTTCTATGAAAGTATATACCGCGTTTAATGGCGGTATCGATAAAATCATTGGTGAAATGTATGAAAAAAGCCTAGCCAATCTTGATAAAACGCTAGATTTTGAGATAAACACTTACACGGTAAAAGTGGACGGACCAGCTAAAAAGGCTGGAACCTTTTATTTGAAACAAACCTTCAACAGTAAAATTTCGAATGTTATTAAAAATTCAAGAATCGTATTTTATAAAATCAGCACGTTCTGTAAACAAAACAATATCGAATTGAATGGAAAACCATTTTTAATCTATCACACTTATGATGTAGCAAGCGGATTGACTAAAGTTTCGTTTTGTGTGCCTATAAAAACTCAAATTTTAACGAGTTCAGGAAGTGATATTTTAGCTGGAAAACTAGAACCATTCGACGCCATTAAAACAACGTTAAATGGAGACTATTCCCATACTCAAAAAGCACTGGATCAAACTAAAGTATACATTAATACTAATAAAATTGTAATAGATCCTACATTTTCTCACTTGGAAATTTTCACTACAAGTAGAACAGAAATTAAAAATCCTTCAAAATGGGTAACTGAAATTTACTATCCTTTGCAGCCAAAAATAATTCCAGTCAAATCTTATGTTCCAGCTGCCATTAAGAAAGTAGAGCCAGCAATAACTCCTGAACCAGTTATGAATAAGGAAGAAGAGCAATCTGAATTTTAAATTATTATTGGTGGATTAAACCTTTTTGAAAAATTACACTCTAACCTATAAATAATAATTTTGCAAGAGGAACAGGAATTTATTCAGCAATTGTTATCCCCTAAAACGCATAATCAAGCGTTTCAGCGGTTGATTGCAGATTATCAAAGACCACTTTACAATCACATTCGTAATATCGTTTTGAACCACGATGATACAGATGATGTTTTGCAAAATACTTTTATTAAAGTATTTCAAAATTTAAAGAATTTTAAAGGCGAAAGCAAACTATTTTCATGGATGTATCGTATTGCTACCAATGAAGCTTTGACTTTTTTAAAACAAAAATCAAAAATAAGTGGCATCTCATCTGAAACATTGCAAAACAAAACGTTGGATAATCTAGAAGCTGATGTGTTTTTTGACGGAAATGATATTCAAATAAAATTGCAAAAAGCTATTGCACTATTACCTGAGAAACAACAATTGATTTTTAAAATGAAATATTTTGAAGAACTCAAGTATGAAGAAATTTCTGAAATCTTAGGAACTTCCGTTGGTGGATTAAAAGCATCCTATCATATCGCAGTAAAAAAAATAGAAGCTTTTGTATCTACTAATTAAACCTTTTTATACTAACTACGTCTAAAGAAAATATGAAAACATTTAAATTAGAAAACGAGCCTAAAATTGAAACCGGATTTAAAACACCGGATCATTATTTTGAAAATTTCTCAGTCAAAATGATGCAGCAATTGCCTGCAAGGGAACCAAAAGTTATTTCTATTTTTCAAAAAAGGAAAACTTTAATTATGATGGTGGCAGCCGTTTTCGTACTTGCCCTGATGATTCCAATTTATAATTACTCATCTGCCAGCAGCAATGAATTGGATGCAACTGAATTAGAAAATTATATCACCTATCAATCTAATCTAAATCAATATGATTTGATAAGTGGCCTAGAAACTGAGGACATTAACAACATGAACACAAGTACTGCAATAGAAGATGAAGCGATAGAAGATCTTTTATCTGGAAATTCAAATCTGGAAAATCTTATTTTAGAATAAATAACAAACTTGCTTTTTAAGCTTTAATTAAAAAATCATAAAATGAACGTTAGAAAATTATTACCCCTACTCTTTTTATTTGTTTCATTCAGCTTTTACGCTCAAGGCGAAAGTATGAAAGAAAAAAGAGAAAAAATAAAAGCGTTGAAAGTAGCTTTTTTTACCACTGAGCTTGATTTTACAGCTAATGAGGCTGAAAAGTTCTGGCCGCTTTACAACACATTTGATGACAAACAATTTGAATTAAGACATCAAAAAATGCGTGCTTATATGAAAAGAATGAGTGATGGCTCATTAGATAAAATATCTGAAAAAGAAGCTAATAATTTCTTAGTTCAAATGGAAGAAACTGAAGAAGAGTTATTTTTATTGCGAAAAAAATTCACTCAAAATTTGCGAGGCATATTACCTTCAGTGAAAATCATTAAACTTAGAAAGGCTGAAGAAGATTTCAATAGAAAATTGCTCCATCAATATCGTAATAAAAGCCAAAAAAAATAATTGCTTTAATTTTATTAGTTCAACGAAAAGAGACTCTATATTCATAATTGATACAGAGTCTCTTTTTATTTAAGTAAAGTAAAACTACTGTAATCTTTCTAAAAGTTTCTTATTTATGGCCTTTACCAATGCTGGTCCTTCATAAATAAAACCGGTATACAACTGAATTAAACTTGCTCCGGCATCTAGTTTTTCAATTGCATCTTCAGCAGAATGAATTCCTCCTACTCCAATAATAGGGAAGGCTTTATTGCTTTTTTGAGATAAAAATCGGATTACTTCAGTAGAACGATGTGTCAATGGTTTTCCTGACAATCCACCCATTTCTGTTTTATTTTCGGATTGCAACCCTTCACGAGAAATCGTGGTATTAGTAGCAATAACCCCCGCAATTTTAGTTTCTTTTACAATATCAATAATATCAAGCAATTGTTCATCTGTTAAATCTGGGGCAATTTTTAATAAAATTGGCTTTTGCTTTGGCTTAGCCAAATTCTTATTTTGGAGCGTCTGCAAAAGTTGTGTCAACGGTTCTTTATCTTGTAATGCTCGAAGATTTGGTGTGTTTGGCGAACTCACATTAACCACAAAATAATCGACATAATCGTATAAAGCGTCAAAACATATTTCATAATCAGAAGTCGCTTCTTCGTTTGGTGTCAACTTGTTTTTCCCAATGTTTCCTCCAATCAAAACGCCTTTGTTTTGTTTCAAACGTTCCACTGCTTCTTGAACTCCGCCGTTGTTAAATCCCATTCGGTTGATGATGGCGCTGTCTTCTTTCAAGCGAAACAATCGTTTTTTGGGATTTCCTTCCTGACCTTTTGGAGTCAACGTTCCTATTTCGATAAAGCCAAAACCAAAATTGGACAATTCCTTATACAATTTTGCATCTTTATCAAAACCTGCTGCAAGACCTACTGGATTTTTAAATTTTAATCCGAAAACTTCGGTTTCTAATTTGGCATCATTTACTTCATAAAGCGCTTTAAAAAGAGCTGTAAATCCGGGAATTTTAGACAAAAAGCGAATCAATGAAAAAGTAAAATAATGCACTTTTTCAGGATTAAACCAAAAAAGTATAGGGCGTAAGAGTAATTTGTACATGTTGGTGTTGTTGTGTTGTGCAAAAATAGAATTATCTAACCGATAAATAAATATTTGGAAAATAATTTTTAAATCATTTTGCCAAATCAAAAAGTGGTTATAAACATATTTTATTTGGCTTTAGCCAACGAAGAAAATGCCAATAAAGAATCCTATTCTTTCTATCTATCTAAAATGATACAATTATAGAAGAAACACTTTAAATTAACCGATCGAATCGTTTTATAAAAATTACATTTTTTAATTAAATATTTACTCCCATGAGATTGAAAATTACAACAACGCTTTTTTTGTTTTTTATAGTTCAGGTCTTTTTTGCACAAGAAGTAAAAAATGAAACTATAAAAGTGGATGCAAAAAAAAATGTAATTCCAGCAGTTGATTCAACTCAAATTGCAGCAACAGCAACGGCAATAAGCAGTAAAACCAAAGAAGATACAAAATACTTAAATGACCAACTTAAGTCCGAAAAGAAAGCTTTAAAGGAAGCTAAAAAAATTGAGAAAGAACAAGAGCGTTTTGAAAAAGAAAAAAAGGACTTTAACAAAAAGCAAAGCCGAATTTTTTCCGGAGAGAAATCCGTTCGGAATATAAAAGATAAAATAAGTAAGTCACAACGAAACTTGATTACAAGCAAGGAAAAATTAGATAAGAAAATTGCCAAAGGCAGCCTTTCTTCTAATCGAATTAAAAAAGAAAATATAAAGATCAGTAAGCAACAAATTAAAACCAATAAACTGGAAGAAGATCTTGAGAAAGCTGAAAAAAAAATTAAATAAAGTAAAAAACTAAATTTCAACCACCTCCGGGTGGTTTTTTTATGACTACTCTATTCCGACACAAATCAGCATACAATCCTTGTGTCATTCAAAATTCCATTAAACAAAATTTAGTCTTTACTTTACTTCTAAATCCTCCTAAAAAAAAGATTATATTTGCATAAAACAAAGAAAAATGCAACATATCATAGACCGTTTCATCAGTTATGTAGTTATTGATACAGAATCTGACGCAAATTCAGAAACTACACCAAGCACAAAAAAACAATGGGATTTAGCTAATAAACTAGTTGAAGAATTGAAAACTATTGGAATGCAAGACGTTTCAATAGATGATAAATCATATATTATGGCAACGTTGCCCAGTAATGTAGCGCATGATGTACCTACAATTGGGTTTATTTCACACTTTGACACATCTCCAGATTTTTGTGGTGCAAATGTAAAACCGCAAATAGTCCCAAATTATGATGGTAAAGACATTGTATTAAATGCGGATAAAAACATTATCCTTTCCCCTAATTATTTCAAAGATTTACTGCTTTACAAAGGACAAACTCTAATCACTACAGACGGCACAACCTTATTAGGCGCCGATGACAAAGCCGGAATCACGGAGATTGTTACCGCTATGGAATTCCTTATCAAAAATCCTGAAATCAAACACGGAAAAATCAGAATTGGTTTTACACCTGACGAAGAAATTGGTCGTGGCGCCCATCATTTTGACGTAGAGAAATTTGGAGCGGATTGGGCCTATACAATGGACGGAAGCCAAGTTGGAGAACTGGAATACGAAAATTTTAATGCGGCTGGAGCCAAAATTACTTTCAAAGGAAAAAGCGTTCATCCTGGCTACGCCAAAGGTAAAATGATCAATTCCATGTTGATTGCAAATAATTTCCTAAATGAATTGCCCTCTGGAGAAACTCCCGAAGAAACCAAAGGATACGAAGGCTTTTTTCACGTGCATCACCTAACAGGAAGTATCGAAGAAACTGTTTTGGAACTTATCATTCGCGATCATAACAAGAAAAAGTTTGAAAAACGAAAAGAACTAATTGAAAAAATAACTAAAAAAATCAATAAGAAATTTGCAAAACAATTTGGTGAAGATATAGTTACTGCCGAAATAAAAGATCAATATTACAATATGAAAGAAAAGGTTTTGCCTGTAAAACATATTGTGGATATTGCTGAAAAAGCAATGAAAGAGATTGGAATTAAACCGCTAATAAAACCTATTCGTGGTGGAACTGACGGTTCTCAATTGTCGTATAAAGGATTGCCCTGCCCAAATATTTTTGCCGGCGGACATAATTTTCACGGAAAATATGAATATGTTCCTGCTGAAAGCATGCAAAAAGCAGTTGAAGTTATTGTAAAAATAGCCGAATTGACTGCGCTGGAAGTAGCTGTTAAAAAATAATCTATTGGAATCCTCAAAAGCGACTCACATTTGGGATAAAAACAACAGTTGGTTAGAAGAATTAGAATTTCTAAAATCAATTATTGTCAAAACTGAACTTGAAGAAACTAGCAAATGGGGCGGAATTGTTTATGTCCTCAATGACAAAAATGTAATAGGAATTGGTGGATTCAAAAATTACTTTGCCATTTGGTTTTTCAAAGGTATTTTACTGGAAGACAAAAAACAGTTGTTAGTGAATGCATAAGAAGGCGTTACAAAAGCATTGCGGCAGTGGCGTTTTAAATCAAAAGAAGAAGTCAATGAAACTGATGTCCTGAATTATATAAAGGAAGCCATTGAAAATGAAAAGCAAGGAAAAACGAGTAAGCCTGAAAAGAAAATGCCAATTTTATCCGAGTTTTTCCAAAAAGAATTAATTGCCAATCAAGAATTAGCAGCGGCTTTTCAGAAATTTTCAGCGTACAAGCAATATGAATTCATGGAATATATTGAAAGTGCAAAACGAGAAGAAACTAAACGTTCCCGGATTGATAAAATCATCCCAATGATACTCGATAGCATTGGTCTTAATGACAAATACCGATAAGATTAAGTCCCATTACTGAAATTTCAGGAATGGGACTTTTTTTATTAAAAAAAATCAAACTTAGCAATGATTTACTTTACTAATTGATGCCAAAATTAATCTCTAATTTCTGCTTATATTTTTTAGTTGGCTTACTTCGTTGTCATGTATTCGTACAAATTTAGATTCAAATAAAGAAAAGCTTAACATTGGACAATTGATTAAATCACTATATTTACTTACAATAACTTAACAATTTATTAAAACAATAAGAAACATTAGTTTTAATAAAGCAAAATCTAATACTAAAAACACAAACTATGATACAAAAAGAAGAAGAAGAGACGATACAACCGTCTTTGGAAAAACCTGAAGTTGTAAAACCAACCCGAACCAGAAAACCAAAAATTATTAACCCTGAAGTGGTACCTGCCGAAATTATCGAACCTAAAAATGAAACTGTAATCACTGAAATTATTGAAGAAACGATAACCATTTCTGCTGAAAGCAACGATGATACTGCTGCAGAACCAAGTAAAAAAGACACTAAAAAAGACACTAAAAAAGACACTAAAAAGAAGATAAAGATGAAAGATAAAGACAAGAAAAAGGTTAAAAAAGCTGACGCAAAAGAAAAAGCAAAGCAAAAAGCAAAAGCAAAAGCCAAAAAGGCAAAAAAAGCGAAAAAGGACAAAGCGAAGAAAGCAAAAGTAAAAGCGAAGATCAAAGCTAAAAAAGCCAAAGCAAAATCTAAAAAAGCAAAGAAGAATAAAAAGAATAAAAAATAATATTATTCTTTTTTATGCAAAAAAAAGTCTCAATCCGAATATTTTCCGGTTGAGACTTTTTTTAATTTATAAAATGAAAATTATTTTTTGTTCAAAATAGCACTCATTTCCATAGAAATCGCAGAACGCTCCATTTTCAATTTTCCTGACATCGTTTCTACAACAACAGTTGTATCTGCAAGCTCAGAAACTTTTCCGTGAAGTCCACTTTTGGTGATGATTTTATCACCTACTTTTAGTGTACTTTCAAATTCTTTTTCTTGTTTTGCTTTTTTCTGTTGTGGTCTGATCATAAAGAAATAGATCACCACAAACATTAATATAAACGGTGCAAATTGAGTTAACTGTTCCATAATTTTGATTCTCTTTTTATTTGTTAATTATTACATTAGACCACGACCGGCTTTTATAATTCTTTTGCTGGTTTGCAGTTCTTTTACTAAATTGTCTAAAATTCCGTTGATAAAAATACTACTTTTTGGTGTAGAATATTCTTTGGCAACCTCTAAATATTCGTTAAGTGTAACTTTTACAGGAATAGAAGGGAATTTCAAGAATTCACAAATTGCCATTTTCAGAATAATAGTATCAATCTCGGCAATTCTCTCACTGTCCCAATTAGGCGTTTTATCTACATATTCTTTAGCTAATTCTGATTCGTTAAGCACTGTTTTTCTAAACAAATCTTTCACAAAATCTTTGTCCTCATTGTCTTTATACAATTTTGGAACTCGGAAATTATCATCTTCACCAGCCTTAATCGCTTTCAATTGCTTGATAATATGTGTATTCACTAACGGAATATCATCAACCCAAGTCAATTTATCATCCTCCAGATAGTCATACAATTTCTCGTTTGGAACAATAACTTCCATGAATAAATCAACGATAAACTGTCGGTCTTCCTCAAACGTGTTCACGGCATTACTCATGTATTGCGCATACAATGGACTCGCCTTGATATCATTCAAAAGCAATAAAATATAATCGTCGTTTAAAGTCCAATTATTGATCTTACGGTTTTCCAGAGCAATACTTAATGAATTATTTTCGGAAAGAATTTGAAAAATCCTGTTTTTGATGAATTTTTCGTTAGGCTTGCGTTCCTCAGGAGTTGCAAGATGTTTCAAACTTGATTTGTGCAAAAAGATAGTTTCTGTTTTGCAAATTTCAATCAGCGAAGAAAGCATTATAAGGTATAAATCTTGAATATTGTCGATACTGTAAAAAAGGAATTTTTCTTCTTTTTCCAAATTATCTGAACCGCTTTGATGCATCGCATAAATGGACTGCATGACTTTAACGCGAATGTGTCTTCTATTTACCACCTTGTAAGAACTTTTATTAATTAGGGTGCAAAAATAAGTATTTCATTTTTTAAAATAAAATATATAATCGCTTATTTTATTGTAATCAATCAACAGTACTCAGTAAATACTACTAAAACATCCCCTGAATACTGATAATTGAGCACTGAAAACTACTTTTTACTGTTCTCTATTTTTCTTTGATTGATTCTATTTTGGGCAATAGTCAAAGCAGCATGATGTGTTGTCATGTTGTTAGCAATTGCAAAATCAAAAATCTCCAATGTTGTATTATAGATGTTTTCTGTTTTACGCATGATTTCCGCTTTGTCATAATGCGCTAATTCAGCGTAAACATTGATAATTCCACCGGCATTAATCAAGAAATCCGGAGCATATAAAATCCCTCTTTCCTGTAAAATTGCACCGTGAACATTCTCATCAGCTAATTGATTATTAGCAGCTCCGGCGATTACTTTTGCTTTAATTTTATAAACTGTATTGTCATTTAAAGTTGCTCCCATGGCGCAAGGCGCGTAAATATCAACATCGGCGCTGTACAAATCGTCTCCTCTGAAAATTTCTGCATGGTACTTCGCTCCTACTTCATTCAGTTTTTCTTCATTGATGTCAGCAATAGTAACGATTGCTCCTTCTTTGGTCAAATAATCAACTAAAGTTTCACCAACATGACCAATTCCTTGAACCAATACTTTCTTGCCACTCAAAATATCAGAACCAAATTGTTGTTTTGCAGCCGCTTTCATTCCTAAATATACTCCGTAAGCTGTAACTGGCGATGGATTTCCAGAACCACCTCTGTATTCAGAAATTCCGGTAACATATGGTGTTACATCTCTAACGATATCCATATCTGCGGTTTCCATTCCCACATCTTCAGCAGTAATATATCTTCCGCTTAAACCGTGCACAAATTCACCAAACTTACGCATCAACTCCGGCGTTTTTTGCGTTTTTGCATCTCCTATAATCACGGCTTTACCGCCACCAATATTTAATCCTGTAACCGCTGCTTTAAAAGTCATACCGCGTGAAAGACGCAAAACATCATTTAATGCTTCCCATTCATTGGCATAATTAAACATTCGTGTACCACCCAAAGCAGGACCCATAACCGAATTATGAATACCAATAATTGCTTTTAAACCTGTATCTTTGTCGTTGCAAAATACAATTTGTTCGTGATCATCAAATGATAATTGACCAAAAACGGGATCCATTTTTTGAAGTTCCTTTCCAGTTGTGAAAGCTGCATTCATAGTGTAAGTTTTTATAGTGATAAATTACGAATTCGTCAAAAAGACATTTCAAATTTACATAAAATATAAATATGCATCAACATTTTGTCTAAAATTTGTTAATTCATCAATTAGAGTAATCGAAAATTTATCGGTAAAAATAATAAAAACAAATTTTTAACTTAGAAATAAAATCATTTCAACACAGAATATCATAAAAAATGAAAGAATTACGTTATTTAAATAAATACTTCGTCAAATACAAATACAGTTTCTTATTGGGAATTATTTTTACCATTATTGCACAGATTTTCATGCTTTTCACCCCAAAGTTGATCAGCAAATCTTTCAAGGTAATTGAGGCTTTCGCCAAAGATAAAACCATAGCCAAATCAGTCATTCATGAGGAATTAATTTCGAATATTTTACTGATTATTGCCACAACAATCATTGCCGGATTTCTTACTTTTTTGATGAGACAAACTTTAATTGTCATGTCACGACACATAGAATTTGATTTGAAAAACGAAGTTTTCCGCCAATATGAGAATTTATCTCAAAATTTTTACAAGCAAAATCGTACTGGAGATTTAATGAACCGCATCAGCGAAGATGTTTCAAAAGTAAGAATGTATGTGGGTCCTGCGGTAATGTACACGATTAATACTGTTATTCGTTTTGCAATCGTAATTGTCTACATGTATAATGTATCCCCAACTTTGACACTTTATACGCTGTTACCTTTACCCATTTTATCGTATACAATTTTCAAGTTAAGTTCCGAAATCAATATAAGGAGTACCATTTTTCAGCAATATCTATCTAAAGTTTCCAGTTTTTCACAAGAAATATTTTCGGGAATCCGTGTGATAAAGGCATATTCACTGGAAGCCCAACATCAAAATAATATGGTGAATTTAGCCAATGAAAGCAAAAGTAAAAGCTTGAATTTAGCCAAAGTACAATCCTTATTTGGTCCTTTAATGTTAGCGCTTATAGGAATCAGTAACTTAGTCGTAATTTATTTTGGGGGTTTAATGTACATCAACGGTTCCATAAATAGCATTGGAACCATTGCAGAATTTATTTTGTACGTCAACATGCTGACGTGGCCTGTAGCTTCACTTGGCTGGGTTTCTTCAATGGTTCAGGAAGCAGAAGCGTCTCAAAAAAGATTAAATGAATTCCTTAAAATTGAACCGGAGATAAAAAATAAAAACGAAAATAAATCCATAATCGAAGGCTCGATCTCTTTCGAAAACGTAAGCTATACATATGAGGATACTAATATCAAAGCGTTGCAAAACATATCTTTCACCGTTAAAAAAGGAGAAACTTTAGCTATTTTAGGGAAAACAGGATCTGGAAAATCTACCATTTTATCCTTAATTTCCAGAATGTATGATGTAACCGATGGAAAAATAACCATTGACGGAAGTGAAATAAGCAACGTCAATCTTTTTGATTTGCGAAACAGCATTGGTATCGTTCCGCAAGATGCGTTTTTATTTTCAGACAGTATTAAGAATAATATTATGTTTGGCAAGGAGAATGCGAGCATCCAAGAAGTGGAATCAGCAGCAAAAAGTGCCGTTGTTCATGATAACATCATGGGCTTTAATAAACAATACGAAACTGTGTTGGGTGAAAGAGGAATTACACTTTCCGGAGGTCAAAAACAAAGAGTTTCCATTGCCAGAGCCATTATTAAGAATCCTCCTATTTTACTTTTTGATGATTGTTTGTCGGCCGTTGATACGGAGACAGAAGAAGCGATATTGAATAACCTGCACGAAATTTGTAAAGACAAAACAACTATAATTGTAAGCCACCGTGTGTCATCAGCTAAAAATGCTGATAGAATTATAATTATTGATAAAGGACAAATCATCCAACAAGGTTCTCATAATCAATTGATAAATCAAGAAGGGTATTATGCGGCTTTGTATTTGAAACAACTTTCAGAAAAAGAAATGCTATAATTGTTGTATAATACATATTTTTTATAGATTTTTGGGTACTAGTTAACAACCATAAATTGATAGAAAGGATTATGAGAGAACATGACATGTTAGAAAAAGAAGAGATTTTTTCTAAAGTTTTAAGAGCTGGAAGAAGAACCTATTTCTTTGATGTGAGAGCGACAAAAGCAGATGATTATTACATTACCATTACAGAAAGTAAGAAATTTACCGAAGAGGATGGATCTTTCCATTTCAAAAAGCATAAAATTTATTTATACAAAGAAGATTTCGCTGCTTTTGCAGAAATTTTAGGAGAAATGACATCTTACGTTTTGAACCACAAAGGCGAAGAAGTAATCTCAGAAAGACACCAAAAAGATTTCAAAAAAGAATATGCATCTGAAAAATCAGATGATGAAATTATACCGCAAACATCAACTTTTACAGATATAGAATTTGATGATATTTAATTTTTAGTTACTTACTTACCAATAAAAAAGTCCAAAAGTCATTTGATTTTTGGACTTTTTTTGTACATTTCACTAAACAGTAGAAACAACTAAAATGACAGAACCAATAGTAAGTACAGCATGGCTTCAAGCAAATATTAAAGATGTAAACTTAATACTCCTCGATGCCAGTTTCAAAGAGAACCAATCCAATATAGAAACAGATTTTGAAAATATTCACATCAAAGGCGCTCGTTTTTTTGATATAAAAAACACGTTTAGCGATACCAATAATCCTTTACCCAACACGATTCCTAGTCCTGAACATTTTGAATTTGAAGCCAGAAAACTAGGGATTAACAAGAATAGTATCGTTGTAATTTATGACAATCTGGGCGTTTATTCCAGTCCAAGAGCATGGTGGTTGTTTAAAGTAATGGGACATCAAAATGTTGCTGTTCTGGATGGCGGTCTTCCGGAATGGATTAGTCAAAAGTATCCTGTTGAAGCAATACCGGCAATTCCAAACTATACAATTGGCAATTTTGAAGCCAAATTTGATCCAGAATTGGTCAAAAGCAAAGAACAAATTTTAGAAAACACACAAACTAAAGACTCGGTTCTGATTGATGCTCGCGCGGAAAACCGATTTAAAGGAATTGGCAGCGAACCCAGACCCGGATTACGAAGCGGCCATATTCCCGGCTCCATAAATATGCCATACACACAACTTTTAAGAAACGGCAAATTCTTACCAAAAGAAGAATTAGTCAAAATTCTGAAAACTGACAGCAGACCTCTAATATTTACTTGTGGTTCCGGAGTTACTGCCTGCATCGATTTAATTGCTTATGAATTGATTGGTAAAAATCCCAAATCCGTCTACGATGGTTCTTGGACAGAATGGGGACAACTGGAAAATCTTCCAATTGAAAATTAAAATATTTTTTTTTAATACTAATGGTACGAATTTTTTAAATAAAAAACTGCTTTTAAATTGTAAATCACATTACGACCGCTAATCCCAGGAGTAATCTAAAAAATAGTGTGTTATAAACAGCTTAACAAAGAAATTAGCATTCATTACTATACAATGTCAGTACGTTTTTAATTTAAATGGAATAACTAACTTCCTTGCTTTCTACCGAAAATAAGCCACAAATTCATGCTAATAAATTTATTTTTTCCAGATAATAAATTAACTATTTAAAAATTTCAGCATCAAATCTGAGCTTAACTATTACCGAAATTCATGCAATTCTCCTCTTTAAACGGAAGTTAAAAGATTGTTTTCCAGATAATTTTACATGTTATTTAATTACATTTATCCAATACTTACAATAATAAAAATCTACGTTCAAAAATTTTTGTGGATTAACGCAGAGCTAAAAGGTAGTGAGAGCCTTTTTTAATAGAAATTTTCAGAGCTTAATCTCATCTTTTTTGAGACTTTATTTAAAATCATTTGAACCGCTGAGAAATTATCGTAAAATAGCAATTAAACCGAACGAAAAGCATTTAAAATTACTGACAACACATGAAAGAAGCCAATTCATTATTTAGTTTTTTATACGCCGCACTTTTATCTGAAAAAACTAAAAAAAGAGCTGAAATTTTCTTTGTTTCGTTAGCAATAATAAGTTTTTTATTGCATTTAGCAATCATTGCCTTAGTTGACCTTAAAATTATTTTGATTAATGATTATTCCAAATTATTAAGTAATCCAATAACTGCAATTTACACTCCATTCTCCTTTATTTTGATTTATGAAGTTTACCTATTAGTCTATTATCTTCCTAAATCGACAACTATCTATATTGGCAAACAATATGAAATTATCACTCTAATTATCATCCGAAGAATTTTTAAAGACTTAACCAAATTAGAATTAAACTCTAATTGGTTTGATTCGAAAGCTAATGTGAATTTTACCTTTGACATTGTGTCTACAATAATCTTGTTCTTTTTAATATTTATCTTTTACAACCTCAACAAAAAAAATGAAATTAATCAGTCTAAACTCCAAAAAACGTTGGACATCAATTCATTCATAAAGCTAAAAAATATTTTTGCTATCGGGCTCATCCCTATATTTTTGGTGCTTTCGATATACAGTTTAGCCCACTGGATTTACGAAAATTTCTTTTCAATTACGCAAATCGTTGTTAAAATTAAAGACATTAATAAAATTTTCTTTGCTGATTTTTTTACAATTCTGATTTTAATTGAAGTGCTTTTACTACTGTTTTCCTTCTTCCTTTCAGATAAATTCAATAGAGTCATTCGCAATTCAGGTTTTATCATATCAACAATATTAATAAAGCTTTCTTTTGGCACAGAAGGAGTTTTGAATGCAATACTTATTGTAGCTGCAGTATTGTTTGGCGTTATAATATTAGCTATTCACAATAAATATGAGACCTTAGAGGTAAAAAGAGTCAATACTTTAGAGTCATAAATTACCCAATTGGCAATCCATTTTCAATTTTAAAATCGGGCGCCAATAAAATCACATCACCTTCTTCCCCTACTGCACCCAAAACCAAGCATTCGCTCATGAATTTCCCAATTTGTTTTTTAGGAAAATTGATTACCGCTACGATTTGGCGGTTGAGTAAATCTTCTTTCTGATAACGTTTGGTTATTTGCGCCGATGTTTTTCGGATTCCGATTTTGGAACCGAAATCAATCGTTAATTGGTACGCTGGTTTTCTTGCTTCAGGAAAATCATTTATTTCTAAAATGGTTCCCACACGCATTTCTACTCTTTCAAATTCAGTCCAAGTCAGTTCCATCTAATTTTGATTTAATTTTGATTTAATTTCGAATTATAAAGTTACATTTTACAAAATAAAAAACTACTCATTATAAGAAGATATTTACTAATTGAAAGCAATCCTAAACTAATCTGACGTGTTAAATACACGTTAAACGTCTTAGAACTAAAAAAAATGAGTGTATTTTTGCAGTGCGAAATTTAATTTTCATGAAAATCTTTCCAAATACAACACCAAGTTGCACCTCTCTTTTTAAAGAGATTTTCGTGCTTGGTGCTAAGTTTTCGCATTCAAAAGCCTTTGTTGATTAGACCTTCGTCTATATAACAACAAACTACTACTTCGAGACGAAGGTTTTTCTTTACACCATTTATTTAATCTGAAATTTTAAAAGTTCTCTTTTTAAAATTCAATATAATTTAAAAACATGTTTTTAAAAAAATTAGCAGCGCACCAAATTATTTGGGCGTCTACCCTTTCGTTTCTAGTAATCAGCAGTGTATTAATTTATTTCGATTATCTTGATTATTTATTTTTGGCTGTTCCACTTTTATTAGTCTATTTACTAATTTCAGATACTTTTCAATCCAAGCATACCGTTAAAAAAAATTACCCAATTGTGGGGCGATTCAGGTATTTCCTAGAATCTTTTCGTCCGGAAATGCGTCAATATTTCTTTGAAGGCGAATTAGACGGAAAGCCATTTAATCGCAGACAACGCACAATCGTTTATCAAAGAGCCAAAAATGTAAAGCAAACTATCTCTTTCGGAATGCAGGATGATCCAAACAGAATTGGTTATGAATGGGCGGCGCATTCTATTTATCCAAAAAGAGCCGACAAACAATTTTTCAGGACCACAGTAGGCAACAGCCAGTGTTTGCAACCGTATAGTGCCAGTATTTATAACATTAGCGCCATGAGTTATGGCGCATTGAGCAAAACTGCTATTTCTTCTTTGAATATTGGAGCTCAAAAAGGTGGATTTGCGCATAACACAGGCGAAGGAGGAATCAGCGATTTTCACTTAGAAGGCGGTGATTTAATTTGGCAAATCGGAACAGGATATTTTGGATGCAGAAAAGATGATGGTACTTTTTCGGAAGAATTATTTACAGAAAAAGCCAACTTTCCACAAGTCAAAATGATTGAGTTGAAACTCTCGCAAGGAGCAAAACCCGGGCATGGAGGGTTATTACCCGGTGAAAAAAACACGCCTGAAATTGCTAACATTAGAAATATCCAGCCTCACATTGCAGTACATTCTCCTGCGGGACACACTGCTTTTTCAAATAGTACTGAATTATTGCTTTTTCTAAAGAAATTAAGACATTTATCAAAGGGAAAACCTGTTGGATTCAAAATTTGTATTGGTCGCCAAGATGAATTTATTGACATCATTAAAGCCATGAAAGAAACAGGAATTGTACCTGATTTTATAACCGTTGACGGAGCAGAGGGAGGAACTGGAGCAGCACCTTTAGAATTTATTGATTATATGGGAATGGCACTTTCGGATGCTTTGATTTTTGTTTCCAAAACCTTGCAACAATTTGAACTTAGAGATCAAATTAAAATTATGGCTTCTGGGAAAATCATCACTGGTTTTGATATCGCCAAAGCGATTTCACTTGGTGCCGATGCATGTTACAGCGCACGAGGAATGATGTTTGCATTAGGTTGTATTCAAGCGTTGCAATGCGACAGTGGTAAATGTCCTGTAGGTATTGCAACCCAAGATAAAGCATTATACAAAGGATTAGATATTACCGAAAAAAGTGTGCGAGTTACCCATTTTCACAACAACACATTAAAAGCTTTTGCAGAATTCATTGGAGCATGTGGATTTGATTCTCCAAAAGCGATTACTCCAGATGTTTTTTACCGCAGAATTGACCATAAAACGAATGAAAGTTTTACATCACTATTTTTTAATGATTTTAAAAATAAAGCTAAAACCGAAAAAATAAACTTAAATTAAATCGATATGAAACCAACTCCAGTTTTAACAATTACCGATTATAACATTCTTCGCAAATTAGTAAAAAATGCAAAAGACAGCACAAATATTAGACAGATTGCCTTGCTTACACAAGAATTAGATCGCGCAATCATCAAAAAAGAAGGTGTTCTCGACGAGTCAATTATTCGAATGAATTCTCATGTAACAGTCAAAGACATCAAGACAAAACAGCAAATGAATATTCAAATTGTTATGCCTTCACAATCCAATATAAAAGATGGAAAAGTTTCTATTTTGGCTCCTTTATCCGTAGCTATAATTGGATTTAAAGAAAATGACGAAGTGGAATGGCAATTGCCTGCCGGCATTAAAAATTTAAAAATAATTACCGTAACTAATACTGCAAACGACTAATTATAAACTTTTTTAAACACCTCATTTTATGAAGGTGTTTTTTTTTCGTTAAGTAAAAACCCTTCCTTTTTTATTTTCAAAAACAAAGAAAGTTACAACTATTTAAACTAATTCTGTAAAACTTTTTTTGTAAAATAGTTATAATTTTACAAGAGGCGAATACTAAAATTCATCTTTTAAATAGTAACTATTATGGAAATGAGTCAAATGAATGACAGCAAAATGCGCAAAGAAAGTAATTCTGGTATAGACTTGTATATTGAGACAGCGCCTAATGTAAAATTATACGTGAAAGATTATGGTCAAGGAAAACCCGTAATTCTTATTCATGGTTGGCCATTATCGAATGAAATGTGGGAATACCAAATTGATGCTTTAATACAGAATAACTACAGAGTTATCACCTATGACCGTCGAGGTTTTGGGAAATCATCGCAACCTTGGGATGGCTATGATTACGATACTTTGGCTGACGATTTGAAAGTCATTATTGAACATTTAGATTTAGATGATGCAGCGCTAGTTGGATTTTCGATGGGTGGCGGAGAAGTAGTTCGTTATTTCAGTCGTCATGGTGGAAAAGGAATTTCAAAGGCGGTTCTTATTGCATCAGTAACCCCTTTTCAACTACAAACAGATTCAAATCCAAACGGAGTTCCACAAGAGAAATACGACGGAATGGCGGAACAAATTAAAGCCGACCGAATTGGTTTTCTGGATAATTTTGGAAAAACATTTTTCGGCGTGAGTTTTATCAGTAAGCCAATCAGTACTCCTTTATTGGATTATTATAGAATGTTGTGTTCTTTTGCGTCACCTCGTGCAACTTTGGAATGTGCCGTATCATTTTCAACAACCGATTTTCGCTCAGAAATGGCAGCTGTAAATGTCCCTACATTAATTATTCATGGGGATGAAGACAAAACAGTTCCCATTGAAATTACATCTGAAGTTGCTGCGAAATTAATTCCGGATAATAAATTTATCGTCTATGAAGGAGCACCACACGGGTTATTTTACATTGAAAAAGATAAATTAAACAAAGATTTAGTTGAATTTTTAAATTCATAGAACAAACAGACAATTGTATTACAATTACTTATGATTTTAATGTAACGCATAAAAAAACCCAAAACTTACGTTTTGGGTTTTTTAATTTTATAAGTACTGTGAATAGTTTAAACTATTTTACTTCCATTAATTCTACATCAAAAATCAAAGTAGCATTAGGTGGAATTGCTCCTCCTGCACCACGAGATCCATAGCCTAAATCAGATGGAATCACGAAACGTGCTTTGTCACCTACTCGCAACAACGCAATTCCTTCATCCCAACCTTCGATAACCTGACCTTGACCCAATCTGAATTCGATTGGTTTTTTTCTTGGATACGATGAATCAAAAACTTTACCGTTCTCTAATGAACCTTCATAATGAACAGCTACTGTTTTTCCGCTTTCTGCTTTTTTACCTTCACCTCTTTGGATAAATTGGTAACGCAAACCACTTTCTGTTTTCTCAAAACCGGCTGCTAATTTTTCCATAGCTGCTTCCACTTCTACTTTAAGAGCTGCATCACGTTTGTTACGAGATCCTTTAAAAGTGATGAAAGCCTCAATTGCATTCCAGTTTTTAGCTTCTTCTCCTTCTCTGATGATTTCCAAAGACTCTAAAACATCTCCTTGCTCTACAGCATCTACCACATCCTGACCTTCGACAACATGGCCAAAAACAGTATGTTTGTTATCCAACCAATCCGTTGGAATATGCGTGATGTAAAATTGAGAACCGTTGGTTCCAGGTCCTGAGTTGGCCATTGCCAAAACGCCCGGACGATCGTGTTTCAAACTTGGGTGAAATTCATCATCAAATTTATATCCTGGATCTCCAGTTCCAGTTCCTTGCGGACAACCACCTTGAATCATAAAGTTAGGAATTACTCTGTGGAATTTTAATCCGTCATAAAATTTAACCCCTTGTGGTTTTACTTTATTTTCTAAGTTTCCTTCAGCTAATCCTACGAAGTTCCCAACTGTTCCTGGAGTTAAATCGTGTGTTAGTTTTACTAAAATAGCACCTTTTGTGGTGTTGAATTTAGCATATATTCCGTTTTCCATTTTTTTTAATTTTTGTTAAAGCGCAAATTTACGAATTAAATTAGACAATTTGAAAATTCTCATTAAATCGATTCACTTAATTGAAGACCATTATTTAGTGATTGTGCTGAGCCATTTTGGCAAAAAAAGACTCTAAATAATATACTCTTCTATTTGTAGAAACTAATCGTGTTTTACCCAAATGAGTTCGGAAGTATTGTAACCAAGATCTTTCGCCGTTTTTAAATACACTTCTTTTACCTCTTGTGGCATTGTTTTATCCCGCGAAAGCAACCACAAATACTTCAGACTTTTCCCTGCAACCAAAGCATATTTATAGTCTGAATCAAGTCCAATAATGTTGTATCCCGAATAAAATGGTCCAAAAAAAGAAACTTTTAATTTTCCTTCCTTTGAATCACCTGCAAACTTCACTTTACCTGTTGATGCTACATATTTGTTCTTTATGTAATTATACCCTCTATTTACCACCTTTATGGTTCCATTCTCGTTTAATGAATATTCTGCTGTTGTATTGTTCAAATTTTTTTCAAAAATAAAATCCAGCCGTGCAATTTCGTACCAGTTGCCTAAGTATTTATCTTTTTCAAAATCTTGAATTACCATAGCGCCCTTAGGTATAGAGCTGCAGGAATTCATAATCAGCAGACTTGCAGAGAGCAGTGTTATACTTCCTAAAACTCGAATTTTATTTTTCATCATCTTTCATTGAATATCAAAATTCAGAAATAAAAAGTTGTAAATCAATACAATTTAGAATACTTTAGGATTTACTAAAATAAAACAAACCTCTACATCAGTCATAGCAGTTTTTGTTAGTGGTGCTATCTCGCAAAGTCTATATAATAAGTAAAAAGTTTTAATTCAACTAAACCCTAGCCCAGATTGAAACAACATCCTTTTCTTGATTTCTTTAAGCAAGAAAAGATAGCGTGTAAAGCTGGAAATAGCTCCTGAAGAAAAGTTTAATCGTTGAATTGGGTATTTGGTTATTTGAAAACCTCAGCATCTTTGTACCTTTGCTCCCGGATCCTCGGGATTGAAACTTATAAAAGAAATTATGCGCATTGATATTGTTACCGTTCTCCCAGAATTATTGCGAAGTCCGTTTGAGGCTTCGATTATGAAACGTGCTATTGACAAAGGATTGGTGGAAGTTCATTTTCATAATCTGCGGGACTATACGACCAACAGACAGAAAAGTGTGGATGATTATCCTTATGGCGGTGGTGCTGGTATGGTAATGACGGTACAACCTATTGATGCCTGTATTACGCATTTGAAAAGCGAAAGAACCTACGACGAAATCATTTATATGTCGCCAGACGGGGAAACCCTGAATCAGAAAATGGCGAATACGATGTCAATGTATGAGAATATTATTATCCTTTGCGGACATTATAAAGGTGTAGATCAACGCGTACGCGACCATTTTATCACGAAAGAAATCTCTATTGGTGATTATGTTTTGTCTGGTGGTGAGTTAGGAGCTTTGGTATTATCGGATGCCTTGATCCGATTGATTCCCGGAGTTTTGAGTGACGAAACCTCAGCACTGACAGATAGTTTTCAGGATGGATTATTGTCGGGACCTATTTACACTCGCCCTGCGGATTACAACGGATGGAAAGTTCCGGAGGTTTTGACCAGCGGGAATTTTGCCAAAATTGACAAATGGCGTGAGGATATGGCCTACGAACACACAAAGAATAGAAGACCGGATTTGCTGGAGGAGTAAAAGTTTGTTTAAAGTTTAAAGTTGGTATTCAAGAACTTCTAAACTTTAAACAAGAAATACTTTAAAATTTAAACTTTTTTATCTACTTTTGCGCCCACATTAGTTTAACCTCTGGCGAGATCCGTGAATGTTGATTTAATGCAACCCATAATTAAAAAATATCATGGCAGATTTAATGAAATTCGTTCAAGACGAATTCGTAACAAGAAAAGAATTCCCAGTTTTTGCAGCTGGAGATACTATCACCGTTTACTACGAAATTAGAGAGGGTGAAAAAACTAGAACACAGTTTTTTAAAGGAGTTGTTATTCAAAGAAGAGGTTCTGCTAATACAGAAACTTTCACAATTCGTAAAATGTCAGGTGCTATTGGAGTAGAGCGTATCTTCCCAGTAAACTTGCCAGCTTTACAAAAAATTGAAATCAACAAAAAAGGCGCAGTTCGTAGAGCTAGAATTTTCTACTTCAGAGAACTTACTGGTAAAAAAGCTAAGATTAAAGACAAAAGAAGATAGTCAAATATCTCTTTACTATAAAAGTCCCAACAGTGTTGGGACTTTTTTTTGTTTACTATTTTCCTTATAAATTAATAATTTAGGATTATTGAACCCCTAAAACTAACAATATAAGAATAACAAGTTAGTAATCTTAAAATTCGTATTTTTCTGTGCAAAATCCACCTTCTATTACATCTGATTTTCATATATTTGTCCGCCTTATTTTAAGTGAAATACCTTATGTAAGCTACATTTAACTTGATTCGATTATAAAAATAAAAAAATGACACAGAAATCAAAAATTTTTTACACACTTACTGATGAGGCGCCTTTATTGGCAACATATTCATTTTTACCTATTGTACAAGCATTTACATCAACTTCTGACATTGAAATTGAAACTAGAGACATTTCTTTAGCCGGAAGAATTTTAGCAAATTTCCCGGAGTTCTTATCCGAAGATCAAAAAACAGGAGATGCTTTACTAGAACTTGGAACTTTAGCAACAACTCCAGAGGCTAATATCATAAAATTACCAAATGTATCGGCGTCAGTTCCTCAATTAAAATCTGCTATTGCTGAATTACAATCTCACGGCTATAATTTACCAAACTTCCCTGAAGAGCCACAAAACGAAGCGGAAACGGCTATCAAAGCTAAATACTCGAAAATATTAGGTTCGGCAGTGAATCCTGTTTTACGTGAAGGAAATTCTGATCGTAGAGCACCAAAAGCAGTAAAAAATTACGCTAAAGCAAACCCACACTCTATGGGAGCTTGGTCTGCTGACTCAAAAACACACGTAGCTTTTATGGAAAGTGGTGATTTTTACGGAAGTGAAAAATCAGTTACTGTTGCTGACGCAACCGATGTAAAAATCGAATTCGTAGCTAAAGATGGTTCAACTACCGTTCTAAAAGCAAGTACTCCACTAAAAGTGGGCGAAATAATTGATAGTTCAGTAATGAATCTGAACGCCTTAAAAGCTTTTGTTGCCAAAACAATTGCTGAAGCAAAAAAATTAAACGTACTACTTTCAGTTCACCTGAAAGCGACAATGATGAAAGTTTCAGATCCAATTATTTTTGGAGCAATTGTAGAAGTATATTTTGCAGCTGTTTTCGAGAAATACGCTGCCTTATTTAATGAATTGAACGTTGACACCAGAAATGGTTTGGGTGATGTATATGCAAAAATTGCAGGACATCCGATGCAAGCTGAAGTAGAAGCGGCATTAAACCAAGCAATTGAAAATGGTCCGGCATTAGCCATGGTAAATTCTGAAAAAGGAATTACAAATCTTCATGTTCCTTCGGATGTGATTGTAGATGCTTCTATGCCAGCAATGATCCGTACTTCAGGACAGATGTACAATAAAGAAGGTAAACTACAAGATACTGTAGCAATGATACCGGACAGATGTTATGCAGGTGTTTATACAGCAACTATTGATTTTTGTAAAAAACATGGTGCTTTTGACCCAACAACCATGGGAAGTGTTCCTAATGTAGGTTTGATGGCTCAAAAAGCAGAAGAATATGGTTCTCATGACAAAACATTCCAAATGACTGCTGACGGCGTAGTGCGTGTGGTAGATACAAACGGAAATGTTTTAATGGAACAAGCTGTTGAAGCCAAAGATATTTTCAGAATGTGTCAGGCAAAAGATGCTCCGATTCAAGACTGGGTTAAATTAGCTGTAAACAGAGCACGTTTATCTAATACTCCTGCTATTTTCTGGTTGGATAATAATAGAGCACACGATAGAGAACTTATTGAAAAAGTTACTAAATATTTAAAAGATCACGATACAACCGGTTTAGATATCCAAATCTTGAATCCTATTGAAGCTACAAACTTCACATTGGAAAGAATCATCAAAGGATTAGATACTATTTCTGTAACAGGAAACGTATTACGTGATTACTTAACCGACTTATTCCCAATTTTAGAAGTGGGAACATCAGCAAAAATGCTATCTATTGTTCCATTAATGAACGGCGGTGGTTTATTTGAAACTGGTGCAGGTGGATCAGCTCCTAAACACGTAGAGCAATTTACGGCTGAAGGTTATTTACGTTGGGATTCTCTTGGTGAGTTCTTGGCTTTAGGTGCTTCATTGGAGCATTTAGGACAAACATTAAACAATTCAAAAGCTATTGTTTTAGCAGAAACTCTTGATGTTGCAACGGAGAAATTCTTAGCAACTGATAAATCTCCAGCGCGTAAACTAGGAGGAATTGACAACCGAGGTTCTCATTTTTACTTAGCAATGTACTGGGCGGAAGCTTTGGCAGCGCAAGATAAAGAGCCTGCTTTAAAAGCTATCTTTACTCCTATTGCAGCAGAATTTGCAGCAAACGAAGCGAAAATTAATGCCGAATTGATTGCAGCTCAAGGAAAACCTCAAGACATTGGTGGACATTACCAACCAAATCCTGAAGCAACAAGCAAAGCAATGCGTCCAAGCGAAACTTTCAATACTATATTGGCAAAAATCGCTTAATCAAGTTATTAAATATATTTAAAAGACAACCCGAAACGGTTGTCTTTTTTTTATATTAGCAATACCTTAACACTTGTTATATAACAATTGCTATTCAATTTAGTGTACTTTGCGTTTTTTCATTTCGATAAAATTTAAACAATGACTCCAAAGAAAATTATTACCTTTTTAGTTGTATTACTGTCCACGCTCTCCTCTTTCGGGCAAGAGAAATTTACACTAAGCGGAACTATTATTGACGCCAACAGCAATGAAACTTTAATAGGTGTCAACGTCGTGATTCCAGAGTTAAAAACTGGCGTAACCACCAATGAATACGGATTTTACTCCATTACGATACCAAAAGGAAATTATACGGTTCAAATAAGTTATTTGGGTTATCTGACTATTTCCGAATCAATATCTCTTAACCAAAATATAAAAAACAATTTTAATTTATACAGCAATGAAACCGCTTTGCAAGAAGTTATCATTACGGATAATAAAACAAAAATTGATATCAAAAAACCAGAAATGAGCGTTAATAAACTCTCCATTTCGGCTATCAAAAAAATGCCCGTTGTGCTGGGTGAAGTCGATGTTTTAAAATCTATTTTATTACTTCCCGGAGTTACTAATGCTGGCGAAGGCGCTTCCGGTTTCAATGTTCGTGGTGGCGGAGCGGATCAGAATTTAATTTTATTGGACGAAGCGACTATTTTTAATTCCTCGCATGTTTTTGGATTTTTCTCTGTTTTTAATCCGGATGCAATCAAAGATTTAAAATTATATAAAGGCGGAATTCCGGCTCGCTACGGCGGAAGAGCTTCTTCTGTTTTAGACATTTATCAAAAGGACGGAAATAGCAAAGGATTTCATGTCAATGGAGGAATCGGATTGATTTCCAGCCGCATTTTGGCCGAAGGACCATTGGTAAAAGACAAAGGATCGTTCCTTATTGGCGGTAGAAGTTCGTATGCACATTTATTCCTGAAGCTTTCCGAAGAACAAAAAAATAACTCTGCTTATTTTTATGATTTGAATACCAAGTTGAGTTATAAATTGGATACTAACAACAGTCTTTATTTATCGGGTTATTTTGGTCGTGATGTTTTCAGTCTGAATAAAAGTTTTACCAATATTTATGGAAATGCGACTTTAAACTTGCGTTGGAATCACCTGTTTTCTGAAAAGCTATTTTCGAATTTATCACTTATTTACAGCGATTATTATTACGGTTTAGATTTGGATTTTGTAGGTTTCAAATGGGATTCCGGCATTAGAAACTACAATATTAAATACGATTTCAAGAACTATATTTCGGATAAATTCAAATTAAATTACGGGATAAACGGAATTTACTACGAGTTTAATCCGGGAACCATCAAACCATCTGATGAGAACTCCGGTATCAATTTTGCTCAATTGGATAAAAAATATGCTTTTGAACCTGCAGTTTACATTAACGCTGATCACGAAATCTCCGATAGAATAGCGCTTTCTTATGGACTTCGTTACAGTATGTTTTACCGTTTAGGTCAATCCACAGTGAATATTTATGCTGACAATAATCCTGTAACATTCAATTCCGCGTTACAGATTTATGAAAAAGCAACTCCAATTGGCACTAAATTTTACGACAGAAATAAAGTCATGAAAAGCTATAATTATTTGGAACCGCGTTTTTCTTTGGCCTACCAAATCAATGACGAGCAGTCTATAAAAGCGAGTTATAACAGAATGGTGCAGTATTTACAATTAATTTCGAATACCTCATCGCCTACTCCGCTTGATGTCTGGACGCCAAGTGATAGTTTTATAAAACCACAAATTGCGGATCAGGTTGCTTTGGGTTACTTTAAAAACTTCAACGATGACATGTATTCTCTTGAAGTAGAAACGTATTATAAAGAAGTACAAAACCGATTGGATTATATTGACGGCGCTGATTTGATTGCCAATAAAGCCATCGAGCAAATAATCCTGAACGGCCAATTACGATCGTACGGTTTAGAAATCATGTTCCGAAAAAACGAAGGAAAATTTAACGGCTGGATTTCCTATACATTATCAAAATCCGAGCAACAAACTCCGGGAAGAACTTCAGTAGAAACTGGAATCAACAATGGTCAATGGTATAATTCAGTATACGACAAATTGCATAATGTTGCTGTAACCACATCGTATAATTTGAATGAGAAATGGTCTTTTGGAGCTAATTTTGCCCTGCAAACTGGACAGCCAGTAACGTATCCTGTTGGGCAATATGACTACTTAGGAATCAATGTTCCCAGTTACGGATTGAGAAATGAAAATCGTCTTCCGTCTTACCATCACTTAGATATTGCCGCTACTTTGACTCCAACAAAAAACAAAAATAGGGAATGGAAAGGCGAATGGGTTTTTAGTATCTATAATTTATACAATCGGAAAAATGCGGCTTCCATCAATTTCAGACAAAATACAGATACCGGAAGCAATGAAGCTGTAAAAACTTCGATTTTTGGTGTAGTTCCGGCAGTGAGTTATAACTTTAAATTTTAACGATAGCATCGATTAAGAGAATAAAATAAAATATAAAATCATGAAAAAAATAACACTATATCTGGTACTTTTCATCGCTATATTTTCAATAAGTTGTGAAGATGTTATCGAAGTAGATTTAGATAATGCAGCACCAAAACTGGTTATTGAAGCAGCTATCAATTGGAAAAAAGGAACGACCGGAAATCAACAGAGAATAAAACTAACCACTACAACCGGTTTTTACAACACTGAAATCCCAAAAGTTTCCGGAGCCACAGTTTCCATAAAAAATAGCGCTAATGTAGTTTTTAATTTTTCCGAAATTGCGAGTACTGGCGAATATACATGTACTACTTTTATACCGGTAATCAACGAAACCTATACGCTCACAGTGATTAGTAATGGCAATACCTACACCGCAACCGAAACCTTGAAACCCGTGACGCCAATCACAAAAATTATTCAAAACAATCAAGGTGGTTTTACTGGAACCGACATTGAAATTAAGACATTCTACCAAGATCCGGCGGGAGAAAGCAATTATTATCTTTACAAATATGTGTATTCAAACCAGGTAAAATCCAACTTTTATGTAGACCAGGATGAGTTTTTTAATGGAAACGAATTCTTCAGTATCTCTCAAAATGACGAATTAAAAAAAGACGATAAAATTGAGGTAACGCACTACGGAATTTCAAAAGCATACTACAATTACATGAGTGTTTTAGTAAGCATTGCAGGAAATAATGGCGGCGGTCCGTTTCAATCACCGCCTGCAACCGTAAGAGGAAATATCATCAATACCACTGATTCAGCAAATTATCCATTAGGCTATTTCTCCCTAAGCGAAGTCGATGTTAGAAATTACATTATTGAATAATTTGGAGCTAATCCAGCTGTTCATTACAACTAAAACAGGTTCTAAACAGTTTTCCAGTCCGTATAAGGAGCTTTCTTTGGTCGCTGTTCTACTGCCGGAAAACTAAAGTTTACAACCTGTTTTGGTTTTCATTGCCATCCGAGCTAGTACGTGAGGGATAAAACGAGAACTTTTATTTACTTTTACGTCACAACTTATAATTTATACTTCATTATGTCTTCACACCATATCGTCCGCGACGACCAAGAACCTGCTTTAATCATTGCCAATGGCGCTTCCTGCAATCCAGAACTATTGGGTCAGCTATTGGAATGGTCACCGCTTGTTGTCGTATTAGATTCGGCTATGGTTCGCGTGATGGAATTAGACATCAAAGTCGATGTGCTTTTAGGAGATTTTGACCGAGGATTTGATCCTGAAATTTATAAAACATCTCAGTACCCAATCGAAATTATTCACACACCGGACCAGAATAAAACTGATTTAGAAAAGGCTTTTGACTATTTAATCGAAAGAAAAATTCCTGCCGTAAATGTCGTTTGGGCCACCGGACGAAGAGCCGATCATACGATTACCAATCTTACGAACATTACGAGATACAGAAATCTATTGAAAATTGTCATTTTGGACGATCACTCGAAAGTTTTTCTATTGCCTAAGAAATTCGAAAAATGGTACACGGCAAATACTCCTATTTCATTAATTCCTATCGGTCACGTTACTGGAATTCATTCGAATAATTTATTTTATCCGTTGAAAGATGACAGTTTAACCATTGGTTACAGAACCGGAAGCAGCAATCATGTCATCAAGGACGGCATCGTAACAATAGAACATGATGAAGGTGATTTATTAATGATGGAATGTCTAGATTAGCATTTATTGTATATTCAACAAAGCATTTCTCACAATCTCATAATGACTCCAAGGAATAAAATGATTCGCTTTTTTGATCGATATTGTGTCGATTGATTTAGCATTGGTAAACTTTTTTTGCATAAAGGCAACATTACTGTACGGTACCAAAGCATCTTTTGTTCCGTGTATAATGGTAACATCACAAGTAATCTTTTTCAGCTCTGGCTCTAAGACCATCAAATCTTGTTTGAGCCACCACAACTCATCATTAGAAGGCCGTAATGCTCCAGGAATTAGATATCGCAGAGGCGATGCCTTGATAACGGTTCTCCATTTCTCTGGGTTTTCAGCTTTTGGGTCCAATGAACCAGCCAGTATCACCAATCGTTTGTACCAAGACGGATTATCTACAGCTAACTGAGCTACAACTGGCCCTCCAACGGAATGTCCCACCAAAATTAGCGGCTTTTTGTTATCTATTTTTTTGATAAACTCAGATATTCTTTGAGATTGTACCTTTAAATTTTGAGCATCCCCAAAATCACTGAATCCAAAACCCGGTCGGTCAATAGCAACCATTCGGTATTTTTTAAGCAACAAAGTATCCTGAAGATATTCTTTGAAGGCATTCCAACTGCCAGGCGAGCCATGCACAAAAAACAAAGTCGGGTTTTGCACACTTCCCGTTGCTACATAATGTATTTTATAGCCTTCAAAAGCAATTGTTTTATCCTGAAATTCTGTTTTAGATGCACCAAAAAATTTTGTTGTTTCTTTATTTGAAAAACGCATCGTCATACAAGATTGACAAATTACGATATACAAAAACATCAAACTGTAAACTATGTATCTCTTTTTGAAATGAAATGAAGCGGGCATAAAGGTCATTCTGATAGTATTTTTTATAAAAGTAACCGTTTTTATGTTTCGGAAAAAACGCAACGTTCTAATTTTATGATTTATTTTCCATCTATTTATTGCTTAAAGTCTTCTTAACGCTTTTACAAAATAGTTATGACTATATTTGCATCGAAATAAAGAAAATGAAAGCGAAAACGATTACCGAAAAGACTAATTTACATCCCAGAAATCTGGATAGATTTGGATATAATTTTGAGGAACTAATTCAAAAATCTCCTGAATTAAAGCCTTTTATTTCTACCAATAAGCACAATCCCGACGCTTTAGAAGAAACCATTGATTTTAGTAATCCCGATGCGGTAAAGTCTCTGAACAAAGCGTTGTTACTAGCACATTACGATATTCAAAACTGGGATATTCCTAAAAATTATCTTTGCCCGCCGATTCCGGGAAGAGCGGATTACATTCATTATATCGCTGATTTATTAGCCTCAGGTAATAGCGGAATAATTCCTGAAGGGGAAGCCGTTCAGGGTTTAGACATAGGTGTGGGTGCGAATTGTATTTATCCTATAATTGGTAATTCAGCTTACGGATGGAGTTTTGTAGGAACTGATATTGACTTAAAAGCAATTGAAAACTGTAGCGCCATCATTGAAGAAAACCCAAAACTGATTGATGCCATCAGTTTACAACAGCAAACAGAATCGCGTTTTATTTTCAAAAACATAATCACTCCCGAAGATAAATTTACGTTTACCATTTGCAATCCTCCTTTTCATGCCTCACAAGATGAAGCTACGAAAAGTACGGTTCTAAAAATCAATAATTTAGAGTCTCGAAGCGCCACGAGCAAAGTAACTAAACCTGTTTTAAATTTTGGTGGTCATAATGCTGAACTATGGTGTGAAGGCGGAGAATTAGGTTTTGTTACCCAAATGATTTACGAAAGTGCAAAATATCCGATGCAGTGTTTATGGTTCACTACTTTGGTTTCTAAAAAGGAAAATCTTTCCAGTCTTTACAAAACATTAAACAAAGTAAGTGCAGTCGAAATTAAAACGATTGATATGGCTCAAGGCCAAAAAACAAGCCGAATTGTAGCTTGGACTTTCCTGAGTGCAGCACAGCAAAAGGCCTGGAAATTCGAATAAAAACTCCTATTTTGTTTAAGTATTGAATCCCACCAATCATTCTTGATAGTCGGGAAAAACAATCTGTACCTCTATTTTTTCCTATTATGCATTTAAAATGAAGTCCTTAAAAACTTCTATTATTAAATCAGTAATTAAACTTCTAAAAATTTATTTTACCGAATAAAAAATGCATCTATTCATAAATTGTTGCATTTCTCTATGTTTTTAAGCCATTAGGAATAATTTTTAACATATAATTGCTTATGTTTGTTAATAAAACATTAAATTATTAAGGCGTCAATTCAATTTTAAATTTGCTTCAGATTAGATTAAAAACAGGAATTTAATCCTACAATCATTCTCTTTGCTTCTGAAAATATATGAGTTTAAGTAATTTTATACCATAAAGTTAAGCTTTCAAAAAAATTAATTAGGACATAAAAAAATTCCGTTTAGAAGTTTAGCAAGATTAGTGTTAATAAGGTAAAAGAACGGGAGGTTTTTGAGTATTTAAAAAGTTGATCTAATTAGCAAAAAAAGGCATTAATAACATTGGCAACAGACCTTCAAAAATATTGCAAATGAGAATAGCGGAAAGAATGAATCCCGAAATAATGAAGTTAAAATTAAGTAAAATGTTAAAAAAAAATTTGACTGTTTATTAAATTAAACATCCCTGATAATGAAAAAAGTTTTCTAAACATCAATTTATCGCAGATGAATGTTGATTTTTTTTTTTGCTAACTCGTACAGCTCTTGTCAAAAATATTTTAATAAAAATCTCAATTGAATTGTGTTTCAACCAATTTGCACGGAAAAGAATTAAACTATCCTAACTAAATTATGAAAAGTCAAACATTATATATCGATACTCTTGATGACATTGTTCTTTGGAGGAATCTAAAAGAGGGTGACGAAAAGGCTTTTTCATTACTTTTTGAAAAATACTACGGACATTTGGTACGTTATGGAAATTCGTTGTCTCCTTTTCCTGAAAAAGTACAAGATTGTGTGCAAGATGTATTTACGGATGTTTGGGTTTACAGACAGTCGCTAAATGATACGGTTGTGGTAAAAGCATATCTACTATCAAGTATTCGCAAGCGAATCGCTCGTTTACAAGAGCGGGACCATATTTTTCGCAAAACTACTTCAATAGACTCGATTGAATTTCTCTTTGATTTCTCTGTTGAGCATCAACTAATTTCTGATGAAGTAACGAAAGAGAAAGTTTCACATCTCAATGAGCTATTAAATAATTTACCTGCTCGGCAAAAAGAAGCCTTGTATCTTCGCTATCATCAGGGCCTTAGTGTCGAACAAATTGCCGATATGCTCCAAGTCAATTATCAATCAGCAAACAATTTGTTATATCGTGCTGTATTGAATCTTCGTAAAGAATGGAAGGGAGACCTTTCGCTTATTTTCTTACTATCATCAAGTCTTTTTTAGTTTTTTTAAACAAACTCAAAAAAAAATCATAATTTAGTGAGTATATATTAACAAAACCGTCCTCTATGTATCTGTAACACTTTTTTGATGCTAGAACGAAACAATTATACAGAAATAGAGGATTTTTTAGCCAATGAATCATTCCAAAGATGGATTCGATTCAAGAACGACCAACAAGGTTGGGAAGAATGGACCTTAGAAAATCCTAAACGCGCAAAATTAGTTGAGGAAGCTAGGTTATGGATATTAGCTATGAAAGTAAATGAAACATTGCTATCGCCAATCGTTATTAAAACTGCATTACAAAGCACTTGGGCAAAAATTGATAAAAAAGAAAAGCAAGAAGATCCTACAATTCGTGTAGTAAAACTTTTGAAAAAGTATAGCGTAAATATAGCTGCTGCTGTTTTACTTTTTGCTCTTTTATCAACTTGGTTCTACAACAGTCTTTATGTTCCTGAAAGTAACATCATCACCTACAACGAACTCATTAATGAAAATCGGGAAGGTCTTGTGGAGCAAACTAACAACTCAAATAAGGCGCAAATCATAACTTTATCTGACGGTAGTTCCGTTTTATTAAAACCTGACAGCAAGTTGAGTTATCCAAAAATATTTACTGGAAATGAACGAAAAGTATACCTATCAGGTGAAGGATTTTTTGAAATAAGTAAAAACCCAAAAAAACCATTTTTAGTTTATGCAAATGAAATCGTTACTAAGGTCGTGGGTACAAGTTTTAGAATAAAAGCGTATAATGATCAACCAAATGTTGAAGTTATTGTTCGTACAGGTAAGGTAAAAGTTAAGTCGAGTCAATTAATTAAAGATTCTAAAGAAAAAGAAATTGTTTTACTTCCCAATCAGGCCCTTAGATTTATACGTAAAAAAATGATTTTCAATAAAATAACAGACATTACACTAGACAAAAATTTGATACAAAACGAGGGTAATATTGAACAATTAAGTTTTGAATTCACAGATATTCCAATTAGCCAAATATTCAAAACTATCGAGCAAGCTTATTTAATTAAAATTGATTTTCCGGTAGAAAAATTAAAAAATTGCCATCTTACAACATCCTTAAATGACCAACCGTTGCCTGAAAAATTAAAGATTATTTGTAAGAGTATTGGAAATGAAACCAGTTATGAAATGAATGGAAACCAAATCATCATTACCTCTGATGGTTGCAACTAATGTGAAATTGCCTATGTAAAAAAAATACAATTAAAAAAAGCGCCGAAAATGCTGTAACAATTTCGACGCCATGAATAAAGCAAAGTACACTCTGAAAAGTGCATTTTGTACTGTTTCTTAAAATACCCATAAATAATATTTATCAAAACAACCCAAAATTATGAAAAAACCTGTTGTCAAACAACGATTACTCTTTCGAATTATGAAAATAACTTTATTTCAATTAGTCTTAGCACTTGTATTTTCAAGTGTAACGTTAGCCAATAGCGTGAAAGGACAAAGGAAATTAGATACAAAAGTGACCATTGAAGTTACTAACATCAGTTTAGACGATGCTTTGTCGATGCTTCAAAAGTCATCGAATATTAAGTTTTCATATAATTCTCGAATTACTCAACAAAATAAAAAAGTAAGTATCGACGCCATTGATGAAAAATTATCAAGTATACTGAATCGAATTTTAAAACCATTTAACATTACCTTTTCCGAAGTAAGCAATCAAATTGTATTACAAAAAAAGAATAATCAAATTGAAGGATTTACCGCAACAGAGGATCAAACTACCCTTTTTGAAAGTTTATTAGCAGCCACAATTGTTAGAGGTAAAGTAATTGATGAAAAAGGCAATCCTTTACCTGGGGCTACTGTTATGGTAAAAGGAAGCAAAATAGCTGTTCTAACCGATTTTGATGGTAATTTCGTTATCGATATGCCACAAAACGCAACTAAATTAATTGTTTCTTACGTTGGCATGGAGACCTTAGAAGTAACTACTGGAAATACACCACTTACTATTGTTTTAAATGAAGTTGGACAAAAATTGAATGAAGTTGTTATTACAACAGGATATGAAAAAACTTCAAAACGTACTTTTACCGGTGCGATAAGTAAAATATCTGAAAAAGATTTAAAAGTAGAAGGAGTCATTGATATCAGTAGAATGATTGAAGGAAAAGCAGCTGGTGTGACGGTACAAAATGTTACTGGATCTTTTGGTGCAGCTCCTAAAATTACTGTACGTGGTTCCTCTTCAATTTTTGGTGATACAAAACCTTTATGGGTAATTGATGGTATTGTTCAAGAAGACATCGTCAACCTCTCTTTTGCTGATTTAGCTTCTGGAAATTCAGAGACATTGTTAAGTTCATCAATAGCAGGATTGAATGCAAATGATGTTTTGAGTATTGAAATTTTGAAAGATGCTTCTGCTACATCAATCTATGGTTCGCGATCTTTGAATGGTGTAGTTGTAGTTACGACTAAACAAGGTAGAAGAGAATCTCCATTAAGTGTTACTTATTCACTGGAACAAACTGTAAGAAACGTCCCAACATATAATCAGTACGACATTTTGAATTCTCAGGAGACCATGAGTGTTCTTAAAGAAATTGAAGCTAAAGGTTTTCTTGATTTACCTTCAACTGCCCAAGGTCGTTATGGAGGAGTATACAATATTCTTGCAAATGCAATAAACACCTATGATCAAACTTCAGGAACATTTGGTGTAAAAAACGATACTCCGAGTAGAAATACTTTTTTAAGAAAATATGAACTTGCAAACACCGATTGGTTTAAAGCCTTATTTAGACCTTCTATTACTCAAAATCATTCTCTAAGTTTTTCAGGTGGTGGTAAAAACAATACATTTTATGCTTCTTTAGGTTATTATTCAGATCCGGGATGGACTTTGGCAGATAATGTAAGCCAGCTTACTTCTAACATAAAGAATACTTTCTTTATCAATGACAAACTTAATTTAACACTTTCAACCCAAGCATCAATAAGAGATCAGGGAGCTCCTGGAAGTTATGACAGTCTTAAAGATGGAGTAAGTGGTAGTACAACCAGAGATTTTGATATCAATCCATTTAATTATGTATTAAATACAAATAGAGCTTTAAGACCTTATGATGATAATGGAAACCTAGAATATTACCGAAATAACTGGGCTCCTATAAACATTCTTAATGAGCTTGAAAATAACTATATGGAAATCAAAGTTAAGGACATCCGTTTTCAAGCTGACTTAGCGTATAAAATCAATCCTAATTTAACGTACAACCTTACGGCTAATGCACGTTATGCAAATACTACAAGAGAACACAACATATTAGAGAACTCAAATATTGTAGGTGCTTATAATGCACAAGAAACTACAATTGTTAGAGATCAAAATATCTTTTTATACCAAGATCCAGATAACCTAACCGCTCCAAAAGTGGCTGTACTTCCAAATGGTGGTATTTTAAGAAAATTTTCTAATGAATTGACTTCTTATAATATTAGAAATAGTTTTAGCTATAAAAACACATTCCAAGACAAGCACGAATTAGAAGGATTATTTGGTCAGGAATTAAGATCTGTTGACAGGAGTAGTGATAACTTTACTGCATTTGGTTTACAATATGACAAAGGTTTAACTGCTTTTACAGACCCTCGCCTTTTAGAAAAATTAATTAATGGTGGAGAATCCTATTTTGGATTTAATGAAGAAAGAGAAAGAACTGTTGGTTTCTTTGGAAAAGTTGGTTATACATATGATCGTCGTTATACTGGATCAGTTACCGGTCGTTATGATGGATCTAATAGACAAGGAAGAAGCGGTTCATCTAGATGGTTACCTACCTATACAGTAAGTGGTAAATGGAATATTATGGAGGAAGACTTCATGAAAAATGCAAATACTATCACTAATCTAAGTTTAAGAGGTTCATACGGTTTGACTGCTACAGCTGGACCAGCAACTAACTCATTAGCTATTTATAAAAGTTTTATCACTAATCGTTTAAATTTAGGGGATAGAGAATCCGGTTTAAATATCGATGAATTACAAAATGGTGATTTAACATGGGAAAAACAATTTGAAACTAACATTGGTTTAGATTTAGGCTTATTTGACAATCGCGTTCAATTTACCACAGATGTTTATAGCCGTAAAGCTTTTGATTTAGTTGATTTTGTTACAACTTCAGGTATTGGAGGACAAAAAATCAAGCAAGGAAACAACGCTGACATGGAAACAAAAGGTATTGAATTGTCATTAACAACTAAAAACCTCAACAATACAAAATTAAAATGGTCAACAACTTTCAATTTCTCTGTATACAATCAAGAAATTGTAAAATTACAAAATAATCCAAGTGTATTAGGACTTGTTGATGGAACAGGCGGGAACACAGTAGGCCATCCTAGAAATGCATTGTACTCTTACCAATTTAAAGGATTAAACAATCAAGGATTACCTACGTTTGTTATGGCTGACGGTGAGGAAGATAACATTGCTGGAGCTAACTTTCAAGATTCAGAAAATGTTACAAAATACTTGAAATATGAAGGTTCAATCGAACCAAACAAGTCAGCTGGTTTATCAAATACATTTACTTATGAAAACTGGTCTTTAAATGTATTCATAGTTGCTGCTGGCGGTAACAAAGTGCGTTTAAACCCTATCTATTCTGATCAATATGATGATTTAACAGTATTCACAAAAGAATTTACAAACCGTTGGATAAATCCAGGAGACGAAGCATTTACAAATATTCCCGTTATTGCAGATAAAAGATTAATTGCAAATTATGCTGCTGAATCAAGAGATTTGACAAGAGCTTATAATGCTTATAATTTCTCTGATGAAAGAGTTGCTGATGGATCATTTGTACGATTGAAAAACGTATCAATCTCTTATGAATTTCCAAAAGATCTAAAGAAAAAACTAGGACTTAATACTTTTAATTTAAAAGCAATTAGCACCAATCCACTTTTAATCTATTCTGACAAAAAATTAAATGGGCAGGATCCAGAATTCTTCAGATCAGGAGGAGTTTCACTTCCTATAACAAGTCAATATACATTCGCTATCAACGTATCATTTTAATAAAATAAATATGAGAACTTTTAAAATAACCACTTTATTACTAATTGTACTTACAGTTAGCAGCAGTTGTGACGATTTCCTTTCGGAGATTCCTGACAACAGAACCCAACTTGATACTCCAGAAAAAATTTCTGAACTACTGGTAAATGCCTATCCAAATGCAAACTATATGGAGTTTGCAGAAACAATGACTGACAATGTTTTTGATAGTGGGGATCTTACACTGACTACAAATAAAAATAGTCAAAACTATAACTGGGAAATGCAAGAAGATATCCAACAGGATTCTCCTTCTGATTACTGGGACGCATGTTATTCGGCAATTGCGCATGCTAACCAAGCTTTAGACGCAATCAATAAACTAGGAAATCCAGCCAACTTAAATCCTCAAAAAGGAGAAGCTTTATTGGCTAGAGCATATTCACACTTTATGTTAGTTAGTTTTTGGTCGCAAAGATATAATCCTTCAACTGCTACGACTGATTTAGGTATTCCATATGTACTAGAGCCAGAAGAGGTTCTTGTTAAGAAATACACTCGTAATACTGTTGCAGAAGTTTTTAATTTTATTGAAAAAGATCTTGAAGAAGGACTAAAATATGTTAACAGCGACTACAAGTTACCTAAATTTCATTTTAATAAAGCAGCTGCAAAAGCTTTTGCTAGCCGATTTTATTTGATAAAAGGAGATTGGAATAAAGTTATTGAAGTATCTGATGAGTTAGGAAACAAGCCAGAAGGGCAATTAAGAGATTATCAATCCTATCTAGATGTAGATTTTAATACTGGTCAAAGAAAATACTCGCAAGAAAGTGAATCTACAAACCTATTAATAGCTTCAGTATCATCTGTATACTCTAGAAGTTTTTATTCTAATAGATTCCAATTAACTGGTGCAGATAGAGATATATTGTTTGGAAATGGCGCTAATTTATTCAATAAAGAATGGTTATACAGACCATTATCGTACAATGGTCAAATAACAATTTTTGTTCCTAAATTTACTGAATATTTTAGAATTACTAATGCTAATGCGGGAATAGGACAGCCTTATGATGCAATAGTATTGCTAAGTAATGATGAATACTATTTAAATAGAATCGAAGCCCACGTGATGACAAATCAAATAGCTACCGCTAATGAGGAATTAGAATATTTTATCTCAAAACGTATCAAAGCCTATAATGCATCTACTGATAAAGTTACAGAATTAAAAATAGTCACTAAATATCCAGCTGTAGATGATGAATACACTCCTTTCTACAATTTGACTTCTGTACAAAAATCTTATATTAAAGCTATAGCTGAACTACGAAGAAGAGAATTTATACATGAAGGTTTGAGATGGATTGATATTAAACGTTTTGCTTTGAAAATCACACACAAATCGTATAACCAACCAGATAATGTTTTGTTGAAAGATGACAAACGTAAGGCAATACAAATTCCATTACATGTTTCTAACACAGGTTTAGAAAAAAACCCTCGTTAATTAATTAATCTATAAGGTCAACAATATGAAATTAAAAACTCAATACAAGAAAATAATCCTTTTCTCTGCGATAGTATTATTAGGCGCATGTTCGGGCGAAGAAGCCTTAAAAGAAAGCCAGTTAGACGTTTCAATACCTGCTATGTCTACATTAGACAAATGGATTGAAACTAACTATGTAAACACGTACAATATTAAAGTACAATACAAATGGGACCAAAATGTGGTAGACAACAATCGTTTTTTATATCCGCCCATACAAGCTCAAGTACAACCTGCACTTGAAATTGTACAAAAAATTTGGTTGCAAAGTTATTCAACTATCGCAGGTGCTGATTTTGTTAAAAAAATAGCACCAAGAGAATTTGTACTGGTTGGTGGTCGAAATTTAAATACTACTGGGACAATTACACTTGGTTTAGCAGAAGGTGGTCAAAGAATTACTTTATTTGAAACGGATTTAGTAGATAAAAAAAATCGCGATAATGTAAAACGTTTTGTTCATACTATTCAACATGAATACATTCATATCCTGAATCAATATAAACCTTTTGATGAAAAAACATTATCAAAAATAACTCCTACTGGATACACATCAAACTGGTATGCTACTTCAACAACAGTAGCAAGAGAGGAAGGTTTTATTACTGATTATGCCAGATCAAACATAAATGAAGATTTTGCAGAAATGGCCTCTACTATGTTAGTAAATTCAAAAGCTGAATACGATGCTATCTTAGCAGGAATAACAAGTGTAAAAGCAAAAGCTGACATAAAGGCAAAGGAAGCTGTCATAGTGAAATATTTTAAAGATGCTTATAACATTGATTTTTATAAACTTAGAGATCAAGCTGAAAAAAATACTTTAGCAGTGATTAATGGCTAATTAACTAAAGGAATAATTATTTTAAAAAAAATATTCTATAATTCATATTTAAAATAAATTAAATATCATGAAATTAAAAAACATACTCAAATACCTATTCATTGCAGTATTAGCAATGCAATTGGCTTCATGTGACAACAAGGAAGATGTAGATCCCATTTTTGATCAAACGCCTACAGAAAGATTAAATGCGCAAAAAAAAGAACTGAATGATTTATTAGAATCATCTGAATTTGGATGGAAAGCAGTTTATTTTACAGACACTACCCAATTAGGTGGCTTTACCCACTTATTCAAGTTTAAAAGTGGCTCAGTGGATATGGCCTCAGACTTTGATAATGATACAGCAATATATAAAAGTGAATACGGTATTGAACTAGGGAGTACTGTAAGTCTTGTTTTTACAACAAAAAACAAAATACATCTTTTATCGGATTCAAATAATTTTCCAGTTGCCTCTTTACGTGGAAAAGGATATAAAGGCGACTTCCAATTTTTGTATTACGGACAAGACAATGGACAAATCATTTTTAAAACCAATAGAAGTTTCGAGGAACTGCGTTTTGTAAAAGCAACCGCTCAAGACTGGACAAACTTGGCTCTAAATAGAGCAATGATCCCTAATGTAGTTGGAGCATCAACAAGACCCTTATTTCGATTATTAGAAACTAATGATGGCGCTAAAATCAGTCAATTTGATTTTAATTTTACTCAACCTAGTAGATTTGCAATTGCTAATTCAATAGAAACTGGTTCAAGTGTAAGCTACAACATGGGAATCGCTTACACGCCTACCGGAATTATAGTAAGCCCCGCTGTAAAAGTTGGAACACAAAAACTTTCTGAGTTCACGTACGATGCAACAACTGGTAATTTTAATGCTACTGGAACGGCAGGCGTAACTGCCTCCATCAAGTATAGCAATAAACCATTGGTATTAACTGATGATTATAAAATTCTTATAGAAGGTAAAGGAAATCCTGCAACTGCGTTTGCTTACATTGCGGCAAATTTAGCAACTGCTCCATCTAATTCATTATTATGTAATACGCTCTTAAACCAAGTAAATGCACAATTATCTTCTACTCAAAAACTTAGTAGAGTTCAATTTACTTTCAATAACCCAGCTTTTGGTAGTTATATTGAATATAGATTTAACGGAGGTAAAACAACTATATATCATAATGTGACAGTAACGGAAGATCCAGTAAATAAAACGATGATATTAAATCATGTATCTTGGGAAAATAATTTAGGCGCAATTATCGCTGAACCTACACTTTTGAAAAATATAGATAAAGAACTTCTAGATACTAAAGGATTGTATGTAAAAAGAGAATTATTTAAAATCGCTTTTTCTAATACTATTTATACTTTCACAAGCGCATCTAGTAATTTTAGATTAACTACTTACGCGTTTCAATAAATTATAATAATTTTTTCAATAAAGCAGGCTCTATAAAAATTAGCCTGCTTTTTTTATGTTTGGTAACTACGTACTTGGATTAAACTTTACTTTTAAATCAATCTAAAAAAAATAATAGTATGAATTGGAATATGATAACCATTTGCTTCTGCGCGTTAGCATTACTTTTTAGTGCGTATTTATGGATCAATTATATAAAAAAAACAACTAAAAAAAAGCAAAAAAGTGACGGATGGAATAGTTTTCATTTACTTTCTACATTTTTGATATTGCTTGTATTACTAAACCGAATAGCACAACTGTAATGTAATAGTTGTTGAAAAACGGATTCTAATGGTAAATTTGTTGAAAGAATAAATTAATCTTAATACTTATAAAAATATGATAAAAAAGCACATTACACCAGGAAATATTGCTATCTTTTTAGGTCTCTTGACACATCTAGCCATATCAGAAGTATATGGAAATGAATATGCGAGATATTTTATGTATTTCTTAATAACAATAATTATTCCCATAGTGATTTTTAATCTTATAAAGGAAAGAAGGGAAGATAAACTCAATAATACAACTCTATTTCAAGCATCAATTTATAAGATGCTGATTATAGTAGTAGTGTTAGTAATCTTCTTTTTTTTAACGAAACAAAATTATAGATAAGAATTTTTAGTTTTAATTTGAATTTTGGAAAGATAAAGCAGCTCAATTTGAGTTGCTTTTGTAACAAGTTTATTTTTTTAAAGCAGATTAAACCCTTCAAGTTTATTCTTTTTCAATTATATGCTCAAAATCTTTAAAATAAATTAGTGGTAATAACCAAACTCATATATGATCATTCCAAAAACACTTTAAAAACAGGTAAAAAACGATAACTCTAAATTAAATGAACACTTGAAACCGACTCAACTATTTTTGGAGCTAAAAAGTAAGATATTTCGGCAAAATTTAGATATGTACCATTTGTCATTAAAGTATTCATTTATCAGCAATAAGCTGATAAATGAATACTTTAATGATTTAATTTTCCTTATCTTCTCTAACTTAAGAAAGATTAAAACATCAAAAAACGAGATAGATATATTGATTTTTTTTTTGATGAATTAACATCTAAAAAGTCTTTTAACTTCAATAAAAGAAACAAAAAGATTGGGAAACTATGATTTATACTCTGCCTGAGAAACTATTTGTTCTAAAAAAAACCAATAGAAGCCTTTACAATAGAGCAATATTTTTAAATTTTTGTAGAAAATAATTTAAAATATTACGATTGATTAAAATTATAGATAAAATTTAGCTTATTTGTTATTTATCGAACATTACAACAACTAAAAAAAAATTAACGTTAATTAAGTAGTATTTTTACGGTTCTAACTTTAAACAACCAAAATGAAAAAACTATTATTTATTCTTACGTTAATTTTTTCAGCAGGTATAACAGCTCAGACAATTAAAGTCTCAGGTGTAGTGACTGATGAATCGAAAGCAACTTTACCCGGCGTAACGATTCTCGTAAAAGGAACTACGAAAGGTACCACTACTGATATCGATGGAACTTATAGCATAAGTGCTGAAATTGGTGACGTTTTACAATTCTCTTATGTTGGTTTAGAGACTAAATCGGTTGCTGTAACAGGAACAACATTAAATGTTACTTTAACGGGAAGTGGTGAAACACTTCAAGATGTTGTCGTAATTGGTTCCCGCAATCCAACCAGAACCGTAACAGAATCTGCAGTGCCTATTGATGTGATTTCTATGAAAGAAATTGCTTCTCAGGGAGCACAAGTTAACTTAAATCAGATTTTAAACATGGTTGCCCCATCGTTTACCTCAAATACGCAAACAGTTGCTGATGGAACAGATCACATTGACCCGGCGCAGTTAAGAGGTTTAGGACCGGATCAAGTATTGGTTTTAATAAATGGAAAAAGAAGACATACTTCTTCATTGGTAAATATTAATGGATCTCCGGGTAGAGGATCAGTAGGAACGGATTTAAATGCTATTCCAGCTTTTGCAATCGAAAAAATCGAAGTCTTGAGAGACGGAGCTTCCGCGCAATATGGTTCAGATGCTATTGCTGGTGTAATCAATATTAATGTTAAGAAGAACACGAACAAATTAGACGTTAACATTTTTGGTGGAGGAAATCTTTCAAAAGGCGCTAACGACCATGATGGCGGTTTTGATGGTGGAAATTACCAATTGGATTTAAATTACGGAACAAGCCTTGGTAAAGAAAAAAGTTTTATTAACGCAACCGCTAGCTTGCAACTTAGAGATGCAACTAGCAGAGCAAAAGAAGTTACAGGAACTTTATTTAACGCCTACAATGCAGTAGAGCAAAGAGCAGCTGAGGCAGGGACTAATATCAATGGACTTTTTGGAAATATTTCAAATACACCAAATACAGCTCAAATCCTTACTACAATAAAACAGTATGCTCCAGGTGTATCTTATTTTACAGGTGCACAGCAAACTGCAATACTTGGCGCCACTACTATTTCTCAAATGCAAACAGCATTAAATTTTGATGCTACAGCAGGCGAATTAGCGTTTAGAAGTCTTGAAAGAAAAAATTTCAATATGAGAGTGGGACAATCTTCTTTAAAAAGTGCCCAATTCTTCTTGAATGCTGCTTACCCAATTAATGATAAATTAGAAGCTTATGCCTTCGGGGGAACAAGTTTTAGGGATGGAGAAGCTGCAGGTTTCTACAGAAGACCAAATCAAGCCAGATCATATACAGGATTATATCAAAACGGATTTTTACCGGAAATACATTCTACAATTAACGATGTCTCTGTGGCAGCTGGTTTAAGAGGTCTTATCTTCGAAAACTGGAATTTTGATTTAAGTAATACTTTCGGAAGAAATGCTTTTGATTATGGTGTTGAAAATACAGTAAATGCTTCTTTAAGAGAAAATTCTCCTACTGAATTTGACGCTGGTGGTTTGGCTTTCGCCCAAAACACAACAAACTTTGACATGAACAGAAAATTTGATGTTTTAGAAGGTTTGAACGTTGCTTTTGGAGCAGAATACCGTCATGAGAACTTCTCCATCAATGCGGGTCAACCAGAATCCTATAATTTATATGATATTAATGGAGGTGTAGTTACTGGAACTACTCCAGCAAACATAAAAGTTACTGATTTTTATGGTGCAGCAAGACCAAATGGCTCGCAAGTTTTTCCAGGTTTCAGACCTGCAAATGCAATTGACAAAGATCGTAACAGTGTAGCAATTTATACGGATTTAGAATTAGACGTTACGGATAAATGGTTAGTTAACGGAGCGGTTCGTTTTGAAAACTATTCTGATTTTGGAAACACAACTAATTTTAAAATAGCTTCCCGTTATAAAATAACGGATAATATCAACTTACGTGGCGCAGTTTCAACTGGATTCAGAGCGCCATCATTACACCAAATCTATTTTAATTCAACCGCTACACAATTTGTAGGTGGTGTACCTTTTGAAGTTGGAACTTTCAGTAATGATTCGCAAGCAGCACAATTATTAGGAATTCCTAAATTGAAACAAGAGGAATCTCAAAGTGCCAGTATTGGATTTACTGCTAAAATTCCAACGGCTAATTTAACTTTAACAGCAGATGCTTATATTGTTAAAATTGATGACAGAGTGGTGCTTACAGATCAGTTTTCAAGACCAGGCGGAACTCCTGCAGCAGGAACTCCAAATGCAATTTTGAATGGATTATTTGATACAGCTGGCGCAACTGCAGCTACTTTCTTTGCAAACGCAATTAACACAGAATCAAAAGGAATTGATGTTGTAATAAGTCATAAAACAAGTTTTGGAAACAACGTTTCTTTGAAAACAGATTTATCAGGAACTTTTTCTAATACTTACCGAGTAGGAGAAATTAACGCTTCACCAGTGTTAGAAGCTGCAGGTCAGATAAACAGATATTATTCTGAAGCTAGTAGAGTATATTTACAAGAAGCAATTCCAAGAATAAAAGCTAATTTAACCAATTCTGTAACATATAAAAAATTCGATTTCTTCTTGAGAAATGTTTATTTTGGTAAAGTTACAGATCCAAATACAGCTGATGTCAATGGAGACGGAAGAGTTGAAGGTATTATTGTAAATGGACAAGCAGTTGAAGTTGAGCACCCAATCTGGGGAGCAAAAATTATAACTGATTTATCTGTTGGTTTCAAAATTACCGAAGCTGCCAAAATTGTTATTGGTGCCAATAATATTTTTGATATTTATCCTGATGCAAATCTTGGAACACAAACTGCAATCAGACCTAGATTAGTTTCAGGGGCTATTGATTACACCGCTGCTCCAGCGACAATCGATTTGTCAAATGCAAATCAATTTGTATATTCCAGAAACGTATCCCAATTTGGTCAAAACGGTCGTTTCGTTTTTGCTCGATTAAGCTTCAGTTTCTAAGAATTATTATTTGTAAAATGAAACCATCCTGTCACATCAGGGTGGTTTTTTTTTGGCTTAAACTTTAGAAAAAAAAGAATCCAAACGTTGTACCTTTGCAACTCTAAATCTTTGCCCCTTAATACAAATGAATTTTCAAGTAGTATCCGATTACCAACCGAAAGGCGACCAACCACAAGCAATTGAAAAATTGACTCAAGGGATTATTGATGGTGATAAATTCCAAACACTTTTAGGAGTTACCGGATCTGGAAAAACATTTACGGTGGCCAATGTGATTCAGGAAGTACAAAGACCAACCTTAGTTTTGGCACACAACAAAACGTTGGCAGCACAATTATACTCGGAATTCAAACAGTTTTTCCCCAATAATGCCGTGGAATATTTTGTTTCGTACTACGATTATTACCAGCCCGAAGCGTTTATGCCCGTAACTGGCGTTTTCATTGAAAAGGATTTATCCATCAATGAAGAACTGGAAAAAATGCGAATGTCAACCACTGCTTCGTTGCTTTCCGGACGAAGAGATATTTTGGTAGTAGCATCTGTTTCTTGTTTGTACGGTATTGGAAACCCTATCGAATTTCAGAAAAACTTAATTCCAATTGAAAAAGGACAAATCATTTCTCGTACCAAATTATTGCATCAATTGGTGCAAAGTTTATATTCCAGAACGGAAGCCGATTTTAATCCAGGAAGTTTCAGGATAAAAGGTGATACTGTAGATGTCTATCCAAGTTATGCGGATGAAGCCTACAGAGTTCATTTCTTTGGCGATGAAATAGAAGAAATTGAAAGTTTTGACACCAAGAATTCCCAGGTTCTTGAAAAATTTGACAAGCTGACGATTTATCCCGCCAACATGTTCGTGACTTCTCCAGATGTCTTGCAAGGTGCCATTTGGGAAATCCAACAGGATTTAGTAAAACAAGTCGATTATTTCAAGGAAATTGGAAAACATCTCGAAGCAAAACGACTGGAAGAACGAACCAATTTTGATTTGGAGATGATTCGTGAACTTGGTTACTGCTCCGGAATTGAAAATTATTCCCGTTATCTGGATGGTCGTTTGCCTGGAACCAGACCTTTCTGTTTACTCGATTATTTCCCTAAAGATTATTTAATGGTGGTAGACGAAAGTCACGTAACACTTTCGCAAGTTAGTGCGATGTATGGCGGAGACCGAAGCCGTAAAGAAAATTTAGTTGAATATGGTTTCCGACTTCCCGCTGCAATGGACAATCGTCCTTTGAAGTTTGAAGAATTTGAAGCGATGCAAAATCAGGTAATTTATGTTTCGGCAACACCAGCGGATTACGAATTGCAAAAAACGGAAGGCGTTGTTGTGGAACAAGTAATTCGTCCAACAGGATTACTGGATCCTATCATTGAAATCCGACCAAGTTTAAATCAAATCGATGATTTAATTGAAGAAATTCAAGTTCGGGCCGAAATTGATGAGCGTGTTTTAGTGACAACTTTAACCAAAAGAATGGCGGAAGAATTAGCCAAATATTTAACCAAAGTTAATATTCGTTGTCGCTATATCCATTCTGAAGTGGATACTTTGGAACGAATAGAAATCATGCAAGATTTGCGAAAAGGAATTTTTGATGTGTTGATTGGTGTCAATTTACTTCGTGAAGGATTGGATTTACCCGAAGTTTCTTTGGTGGCCATTTTAGATGCCGACAAAGAAGGTTTTTTACGAAGCCATCGTTCGCTTACGCAAACAATTGGTCGTGCAGCAAGAAACCTGAACGGAAAAGCGATTATGTATGCTGATAAAATTACGGCGAGCATGCAAAAAACCATTGATGAAACCAACTATCGCAGAACCAAACAAATCAATTATAACACCGAAAACAACCAGACTCCACAAGCATTAAACAAAAAAATAGAGAGTGCCTTTACTAAAAATCCTTTGGTCGATTATGAGTTAGGCTTAACGTTAGACACTGCTGCAGAACCTGAAAATCTGTATTTACCAAAACCTGAAATTGAAAAACTCATTCGGGAAAAACGCAAATCAATGGAGAAAGCGGCAAAAGAATTGGATTTTATGCAAGCCGCCAAATTACGAGATGATATTAAAAGACTGCAAGGCCAACTGACCTAATTTTTTTTTAAATGAAATCTTCAAGTCAACACAAAATATTTTTTGATTTTAAATGACTTTTGAATTCATTTTTTTGGTGTAAAAACTTTTAAATCCAGTAAAGTTCTTTAAATTTGAGTGTAATTATTTTCTGATTGTTTCTTGAAAATTCACGCATTCAAATGAAATATCGCTTACTCATTTTTGTTTTATTCGGATTAATTTCATTGGCCTCAGCGCAATCTTCAAACGAGGATATCGTGAGTTTTGAAATAGAAAACAATTCCGATATCATAAAACCAAATCTGCTGTCCAATCACCCGCTGGGAATTTACATTTCGCGAATAAACCATAATTTCAAAGTTCGCTCACCTGAAAAATTTTCCTTTTCATTAGACGTTTCAAGTGGAAATGTGATGTTGCCTTATGTAAAATCATACGAATTAACAAACCCAACAGATCGGGAATACGCTGCTAATTTTCCTTGGCATGACCGAGAATTTAAATTTAACCTTAATACTGTTCCTGCACAAACCAAAGAATTCATCGCCGACGGAGTGATCCGATCTTACAAATTCATGTTTTCCTTACCCTTATCTCTGAATCATGAACTTAATTTCGGCGTTCGTGCGTATTCATTAGACAAAGGAAAATATCCCTTTTCAGTGTTTACGTCTGATGAATCTATTGAGTGGTTTCACAGTACTATTGCCGGTGGAGAAGATCCTTTCTCAAGACGCTATTATGGTTTAAACCAAGCGGAAATTTCTTATCAAGACGAAAATAATAATTTCATCACAATGAATAATGGCGACTTCCGTCTTCCGGGAATTGAGATAAATTATTTTTACTATCCGCAAATAGAAATGAACAAAAGCCATAAAATATACTTGAATTTCGGAACTCATTTAGGAATCAATATTTCGAAATATAATCCAGTGGCTGACATCGGAATTTCTTCATCGGTAATAAAAAAGATTGTTGTGAGAGACAAAAATATTTTAAGTATTGGCGTAAGTGCCGGCGCATTGAGACAACGATTTATTCAGTTTGGCGACAGAGTAAACATAAGCAATCAAACTTTTCTGTATAGTTTTGACGGGCTTATTGATTACAAAAGAAAACTTAGAAAGAACCACTCGATTTCGTACGGAATCAATTATGCTTTTCAGACATCCTACAACAAGAAGAAAGATTTTGACCATATCATTTTAACTGGAGAAAGAATTAAAACGCATTGGCAACAAACTTTCTCACACTTGTATAAAAATCTGGAAGGATGGAATTTTATTTGTACCCACTCTGTTAAGCAATTTTCCTATTTTGTGTCTCTAAGAGAAGATCTTAGACTGGATAATGCTCCTGATTTACAGACTGTTTTTGGTGTAAAAATGTCATTCAAAAGGTAACTAAATCAATAGAAATCATAAGTTAACGAATAATTTCCTCAAAAACGAACATTTAATTATGTTGCTCCTGAAAAACATTGAGTAAAATTTCAGCATCAATAATTGCATTAGGCGCTTCATTCATCAGCTTAAGAATTCGTTTTGTAGCTACGGGATTAAGTCCCATTTCAAGTGCTATTTGTTGGATTGCAACACCTTCTTTTTCATGTAAAACTCCGTCACAATACATCAATAGAGCCAATCTATAAAATTGCTGCACCCGTTGAAATTCAGATTTAATAGGCAATAAAGGTAATTCCTGATGAAAAAAATCATTGAAAACATCAAGATCAAAACTCAATTCTTTGGCTACAATTACCAAAAATTCATATTCTCTTTTATGCAAATGCCCGTCAACGGTAGAAAAAGTAATCATCTCTAAAAGTAAACTCCTCTTTTCTTCGAATGTATTCATCAAATTATTATTTTTAGCTAAAATATTGTTTTTAAATCAAAACACAAAAACTAATAATGAATCGACTAAAGTTCCTACTCCTTCTCTTCTTTTTTACCATCGTAAAAATTACGGCTCAAGGCGAAGAGACAAAGAAGAGCACGGATTCCAAACAAGTTTCTACTTTTACTATTGAAGCGCCGCAACTTCAAACCACAAAGAAAATTTGGATTTATTTGCCCGAAAATTATTTAACTTCAAAAAAGAAATTCTCCGTAATTTATATGCATGATGCGCAAAATTTATTTGATGCTAAAACATCCTATTCAGGTGAATGGAATGTGGATGAAAAACTGGACAGTCTAAAAGCACAGGTTATTGTAGTAGGAATCGAACATGGAAATGACAAACGAATCGATGAATTAACGCCTTTTAAAAATGAAAAATATGGTGGTGGTAAAGCGGACAGTTATTTAGAATTTATCGTAAAAACATTAAAACCACACATTGACAAAACCTATCGAACAAAAACCAAAAAGAAAAATACTATAATCATGGGAAGCTCATTGGGAGGTTTGACTTCCTATTATGCGGTTTTAAAATACCCCACAATTTTTGGAAAAGCAGGTGTTTTTTCGCCTTCGTTTTGGTTTACCAAAGACATCTACATGCTGACAGAAAAATCCAAAAAGATAAAATCTAAAATATATTTTATGTGTGGCGATGCTGAAAGTGACGATATGGTTTCGGATTTGAACAAAATGGAATATTTACTGAATTCTAATCGATGTTACTGCCTTAATTTAAATAAAAAAACAATTGTAAAAGACGGAAAGCACAATGAAAAACTATGGCGAGACGGTTTTGTCGATGCAATTTTATGGCTTGGTTTCTAAAAAATCCTATTTCAAATAAATACAACAAATAGTAAAATTACACCTCAAATGGAACTAATATTAAGAGAATACGAGCTCAAATTAAAACATACGTTCACGATTTCGAGAGAATCGATTGACTCTCAACCTTCTTTGATTGTGGAATTAAAAAGTGACGGTTATTCCGGTTTTGGCGAAGCAACTTCCAATCCGTATTACAAGACAACCGTTCCGGTAATGATGCAGGATTTAGAAAAAATTCGGACTATAATCGAAACCACTACAAATGAAACTCCTGAAGATTTCTGGGCAAAAATACACTCGTATTTAAAACACGATATGTTTGCGCTATGCGCTTTGGACATGGCATACAATGATTTTTATGCACGCAAAAAAGGAAAGAAATTATATGAATTGTGGAATTATACCACCGACAAAAATCCATTGACAGATTACACGATTGGAATTGCATCCATCGAAAAAATGGTTGCTAAAATGAAGGAACTGCCTTGGCCGATTTATAAAATAAAATTGGGAACCAAAGAAGATATTGCCATTGTCAAAGAACTTCGGAAACATACTAATGCTATTTTCAGAATTGACGCCAATTGCGGTTGGGGCGTTGAAGAAACCATAAATAATGCCATCGAGTTAAAAAAATTAGGCGTAGAATTCTTGGAACAGCCGATGAAAGCCGACAATTGGGAAGCACACAAGGAAGTTTTCAAACACTCGGTTTTGCCTATTATCGCTGACGAAAGTTGCATTATTGAAGAAGATGTAGCCAAATGCCATAATCATTTTCATGGTGTAAATGTGAAGTTAGTAAAATGTGGCGGACTGACACCTGGAAGACGAATGATTCAGGAAGCTAAAAATTTAGGTTTAAAAACGATGGTGGGTTGCATGACCGAATCTACTGTTGGAATATCAGCCATTGCGCATTTATTACCACAACTGGATTATGTAGATATGGACGGAGCATTGCTTTTGGCAGAAGATATTGCGACCGGTGTGACAATCGATTTTGGAAAAATAAACTATTCTGACTTAAACGGAACCGGTGTAACTTTAATTTGATTTTAAATGAAAGTCAACCAATTTCCCGATCGAACAATTGAAATCGACAATGAAAAATATCTTTATTTTGGAGGAACAGCTTATTTAGGTTTACCAACACATCCCGAATTTCAAAAACTGCTTATCAAAAATATTTTGCGCTGGGGAACAGCTTATGGAAGTTCCAGAAGTGCCAATATCCAACTAAGCGCAAATGAAGATGGAGAACGATTTTTAGCCGATTTCATAAAAGCAAATGCAGCACTTACGGTTTCTTCTGGCATGCTAGCGGGGAAATTAGTTATTGAAACATTAACTCCTGAAACCGATTTATTTTTTCACTTTCCGGATACGCACGCCGCCATCAAAGTGCCAAACAGCTTACCGGTTTTTATCGGAGAAAAATTAAATCCTCGTTTGTTGGATAATAGAACTGAAAAAATTACGATTCTTACGGATTCGGTTCCATCATTTCATGTACAACCGGTCGATTTTACGATTCTAAATTCTATTCCGTCCAATAAAGAAATCACTTTGGTTATCGACGAATCACATTCACTTGGAATTTTGGGTAGAAATGGTTGCGGAATTTATTCGACAATTAATCTTCCCAACATCAAAAGGAAAATCATGGTATCTTCATTAGGAAAAGCATTTGGATTGACAGGTGGCGTAATTGTCAGCGATTCCGAATTTATTAATCAGATTGCAACTCACGATACTTTTGTTTCCAGTGCCGGTATGAATGCAGCCTTTGTGCAAACCATGGCTGATGCGGCATCAATCTATTTGCAACAGCATCAAAAATTAAAAGACAATTTAAAGTATATAGATACTCATTTAATTAAAAATAGAGCAATTCATTTTGACAGCAATTATCCACTAATTTATCCGAAAATCGTAGGTATAAATGATATTTTCACTGCGAATAAAATTATAGTAACCAATTTTAAATACCCAACAGACACTAAAGATTTAAATAGAATTGTAATTACTGCCAATCATAAAAAAGAAGATTTGGATACCATAATTCACCTTCTGAACCAAAACCAATTCTGAATCTAAAATTGTGGTCCAATTGCTTTTAAACCGTACCTTTGTAAAAAATTAGAATATGATGACAAATAACGATATCTTTAAAAAACTTCGTGTAGCATTAATGTTACGTGACGATCAAATAGTTGAAATATTAGAATTAGTAGATTTTAGAATCACTAAATCAGAGTTAGGTGCTTTTTTCCGTGATGAAAAACATGAAAATTATATGGAATGTGGTGACCAAGTGTTGCGCAACTTCCTAAATGCACTGGTAATTCACTTGCGTGGAACGAAAGAAAATCCAAAAAACCCGAATGATGTTTTAGCCAAACACAAAGCTCAAATTCCTGTAAAAGAAGGAGCTTCGGAAAGAGCAGAATTCAAAGCAAAACCAAGAGACGAAGAAAGATCAAGAGGCGATGAAAGTCCATCAAAATCGAAACCTGCTGCTAAGAAACCGTTCAAAAAACAATTCTCAAAAGGAACTCCAAAAGTTCAAGTTGTGGAGAAAGTGAAATTTAATTTCGGCAAAAATAAAAAATCATAACTGTGAAAACGGCATTGATTATTGGCAGCACCGGTTTAATAGGCTCAGAATTATTAAATTTACTTTTGGAAAGTTCACATTACGATAAAGTAATCACTTTCGTAAAAAGAGATACAGGAATAAAGCATCCAAAATTGACGCAACACGTTATTGATTTTGACAAGCCGGAAACCTATAAAGATTTAGTTGTTGGCGATGATTTCTTTTGCACGATTGGTACAACAATCAAAAAAGCGGGAAGTAAAAAAGATTTTAGAAAAGTAGATTTTGAATATCCTCGACAGTTTGCGGCTTTTGCTTTGCAGAATAAAGTTCAAAAATACTTGATTATTTCTTCTCTTAGCGCTGATGCAAATTCTGGAAATTTCTATTTGAAAACAAAAGGAGAAATTCAAGATTTTCTTAAAGATTGTAATTTCGAAAGCGTTGCTGTATTGCAACCTTCCCTTCTTTTGGGAAACCGAACTGAATTTAGATTCGGAGAAAAAGTGGGTGCGTTTTTCATGAAAACTCTTTCTTTCTTATTCCTTGGAAACTTGAAAAAGTACAAACCCATTGAAGGTAAAACAGTAGCCAAAGTACTTTTAAAAATTGCACAAACAAACAATAAAGGTTTTAAAATATACGAATCAGATGCGATTCAAGAAATTGGAAACTAATACAATATCAAAATCCTGAATGAGAGTTCAGGATTTTTTTGTATATTTAATTCATCGAAATGAATTTACACCTTCAATTATGAAATGCCTCCTTACCTTCTCCCTATTATTTTTTTCAACATTATTTTTTGGACAAAACATTAAAACTGAAAAACCAGCAGTGTTTATTGATTCCAAATTTGTTGCTATGAATTTATTAGAATATTTAGACCCAAATGAAATTGAATCTATAAATGTAGTCAAAAAGGACTCTACAATAAATGGTGTTTTGTATCGTGGTCAAATTAACATTACTTCCAAAAACCCTAAGAAATATGATTTTATAAGTTTGGAACAAATTAAATCTGAATTTACCAAAATCAAAAGTAACGATGTTATTTATATGGTAAATGGAGCCTTTATAAAAGAAAATATTGAAACTTTCAAATTAGACCGAAACTACATTTTAGAAGTTGAGGTCACTAATTCAGAAGCATTTTACAATTTAAGAAAAAGTGACACAAAATTTGACATTATCAACATCTTGGGGAAAACCAAAGAAAATTTAGAAAATAAAAATAAGATTTTATTAAGAAGTCATGAAGCAATAGGAGTTAAATAGATTTCCTTTTTTAATGGTTAAACCCAATTTTAAGAGCTACAACTTAACATTGAACATCCCACTTTATCTCTGGCCCAATCAGGTCTTTTGGCAAACCATTTTTGAAAATTCTGTTGTTCGTCATACGGATTTTTAAGTATTTCAAATAACTCGTTTAATAACGAATAATCTCCCTTATCCGCATCATCAATACACAATTGCGCCATGTAATTTCGCAGCACGTATTTTGGATTAACTAAATTCATCTTCTCTTTTCTTTCAGTATCTGAAACTGTTTCTTCATTGATTCGAATGGTGTACTTCTCAAACCAATTGTGCCAATCTTTCAAAATAGTTTGATCCAAATCCTTTTCATTATAGAAAGCATCCTTTATGGTATTGAAAGCGGTTGTTGCAGCATCAGCTTTGGTTACATTACTTAGATTTCTAAAGAAAATAGTCATATCCGTTTCTACTTTTTCAAGCAATTGAGTCAAACTTTGAATCAAAATAATATCTTGTTCTTTTTTGACTTGTAACCCGAGTTTATTTTGCATCATATTCAAATACTCTTTTTCATAATCCGTACTAAAAGCATCTAAAATAGTTTCCAGCGGTTTTGCTTCCTCAATTAAAGGATACAACGCATTCGCCAATTGATACAGATTCCACAACGCAATTTCAGGTTGATTCCCAAAACGGTATCTTTTATATTGATTATCGGTTGTATTTGGCGTCCAGCCGGAATTGTAGTCTTCTAACCAGCCGTAAGGTCCATAATCAATTGTGATACCGTGAATAGACATATTATCGGTATTCATAACGCCATGAACAAAACCTACGCGTTGCCAGTGCACAATCATATTTAGCGTTGTTTGAGTAACTTCTTGAAAAAATGCTAGGTATTTTTCGATACCTTCTTTTTGAATATGAGAAAAATGATGTTTGATAGTAAAATCAGCCAGTAATTTAAGATTAAAGTGGTCTTCTCGGGAAGCAAATAATTCAAAACTTCCAAAACGAATAAAAGAAGGAGCCACTCTGCAAACGATGGCGCCTTTTTCGTAGGCAGGATTTCCATTGTACAAAACATCACGCAATACTTGATCGCCAGAAAGCATTAACGAAAGCGATCGTGTCGTAGGAACTCCCAAATAATGCATCGCTTCAGCACATAAATGCTCTCGAATGGAAGAACGCAATACGGCAAAGCCATCTGCAGTTCTGGAATATGGTGTTGGCCCTGCTCCTTTTAGTTGCAAAGTATAGGTCTTATTATTATGAATTACTTCGGTAAGATTGATAGCACGCCCATCTCCTAATTGTCCAGCCCAATTCCCAAATTGATGCCCCGCATAAGGCATAGCATACGGTTTCGTACCCGGATAAATTGTACTTCCTGAAAAAGTATTCAAAAAATCAGTTGAAAGTATATCTTCCTGAGAAAGACCAATCGCATTAGCTACTTCAATTGAAGAATGAATCAGGGAAGGATTGGAAAGTTTTTTGGGTAATACGTATGAGTAGCAAGCTTGATGAACTTGTCTTGGAACATTTATTTCATTCGAATCAGCTGGTAATTCGGCAGTAAAATTATTTTTTATCTGGAGTTTCATAATAACTAAAAAAGTTAAAAACAAAGATAATTGTTGTGAGTCAGAAAACTTTGCTCTTTCAATTATTATTATGATTTGTTCTATCTAAAAATTTATTTTTTCCAAAAAAAATCCTGTTCGCCGTAGCAAACAGGATTTTCAATATATAACATTTTTACTAATTAAGAAAGTGCTGCTTTTACTTGATCCGCTGCTTCTTGGAATTCAACAGCTGATAAAATTGGCATTCCTGAATTATCAATTAATTCTTTTGCTATAGCTGCATTTGTACCTTGTAAACGAACAATGATTGGCACTTTAATTGCATCACCCATATTTTTGTAAGCGTCAACAACTCCTTGCGCCACACGGTCACAACGAACGATTCCACCAAAAATATTAATCAAAATAGCTTTTACGTTTTGATCTTTTAAGATAATACGGAAAGCAGTTTCAACACGTTTTGCATCAGCAGTTCCACCTACGTCAAGAAAGTTAGCAGGCTCAAAACCAGCATACTTAATTAAATCCATGGTTGCCATTGCTAAACCAGCTCCGTTCACCATACATCCTACTGTACCGTCAAGATCTACATAGTTTAATCCTACTTCTTTTGCTTCCACTTCGATTGGGTTTTCCTCACGAATGTCACGCATATCAGCATATTTTTTTTGTCTGTATAAAGCATTATCATCGATATTTACTTTAGCATCTACAGCCATAATTTTATTGTCAGATGTTTTTAAAACCGGGTTGATTTCAAACATCGAAGCATCAGATCCAATATAAGCATTGTATAAAGAATCGATGAATTTCACCATTTCTTTAAATGCATTTCCAGAAAGACCTAAGTTAAAAGCAATTCTTCTTGCTTGAAAACCTTGTAATCCAACAGAAGGATCTACTTCTTCAGTAAAAATTAAATGAGGAGTGTGTTCCGCAACTTCTTCAATATCCATTCCACCTTCAGTAGAATACATAATCATGTTACGACCTGTAGCTCTATTTAATAAAACAGAAACATAAAACTCAGAAGTTTCACTTTCACCAGGATAATATACATCTTCAGCGATTAAAACTTTGTGTACTTTTTTACCTTCAGCAGAAGTTTGAGGTGTAATCAATTGCATTCCGATGATTTGCGCTGAAATCTCTTCAACTTGTTGTAAATTTTTGGCAAGTTTAACTCCACCACCTTTTCCACGTCCACCTGCATGAACTTGGGCTTTTACAACATACCAACTTGTACCAGTTTCGGCAGTTAATTGTTTTGCAGCTGCAACCGCTTCTACTGGGCTATTAGCAACGATTCCGCGCTGAATGCGAACTCCGTAGCTAGCTAAAATCTCTTTTCCTTGATATTCGTGTATGTTCATAATATAGAATTTGTCTGGCTTCTGAATTTCTTTCAGAATAAAAGTGCCACAAAAATAGCAAAATTAAACTTAACTGTTATTTTTTTTTTAATTAAATATAGGTCAAAATAGAGATATTTTAAACAAAAACAGAACCTACTGCAATTTTAAAAAAATATAAAAATTAATTACAAATTTGTTATAATTATCAGGCAAAATTCATTGGCAAAGTATTTCTTTCAAAAACAGTGCTTTCCTTTACCCATTTACATTTTCTTTTTATCGAAAAATCAAATCGGAAGTGTTTAAATATCATTATTGAGATTTATTTAACCTTTTTCTGTTAGAACTGTAAAAACAAGGCGCTTTTAACTTTTACGCCTATTATATGTTACTAAATCTTTAATTTTGTAGAAAAAAATTTAAGCATGAAAGTTAAAGAACAAGGCCTTTATTTGCCCGAATTTGAACACGACAATTGCGGAGCAGGATTCATTTGTAATTTAAATGGAATTAAATCAAATGATATTATACACAAAGCACTGGATATACTAATCAAATTAGAACACCGTGGTGCTGTGAGTTCTGATGGCAGAACTGGAGATGGAGCAGGAATATTATTTGATATCCCACATGATTTTTTTAAGAAAGTTTGTGAATTTGATATCCCGGAAACTAAGGAGTATGCAGTAGGAATGGTTTTTATGCCAAAAAGTAAAAACCAAGTTGTTTTTTGTAAAACCACTTTTGAAACATCAATACGAGATCAAAATCTAGAAATCTTAGGATGGAGAGACGTTCCGGTTGACGCAACAAATTTAGGACGAATAGCCGGCGAGAAAGAACCAACAGTAAAACAAGTATTTGTAGGTAAAAATGGTTTAAACCTTACGGAACAACAATTTAACGCTAAATTATTTGCAGCGAGAAAAATAGCAGAACACGTAATTCGAAATTCAAGAATTTCAGAAAGTCACATGTTTTATTTTTCCAGTTTCTCAACTACTACAATAATATACAAAGGTTTGTTGATGCCGGAAGATATCAGCAGGTATTATACGGATTTATTAGATGACGACTTAGTAACCCGATTAGCTTTGGTTCACCAACGATTTTCTACCAATACATTCCCATCTTGGGAATTAGCACAGCCTTTCCGTTATATGTGTCACAATGGTGAAATAAATACACTTCGTGGCAATATTAGCCGCATGCGTGCTCGTGAAGAATTGATGAAAAGTGACGTTTTTGGTGATGATATCAAAAAATTATTTCCAATTATTTTAGAAGGAAAATCAGATTCCGCTTCTATGGATATGGTAATTGAACTGTTATTGATGACCGGTCGTTCTTTGCCGGAAGCCATGATGATGGTTGTTCCTGAAGCTTGGGAAAAACATCAAACGATGTCAGCCGACAAAAAGGCATTTTATGAATATAACGCTTGTATCATGGAGCCTTGGGATGGTCCGGCTTCTATTCCTTTTACTGACGGAAACGTTATTGGTGCTTTATTGGATAGAAATGGATTGCGTCCTTCCAGATATACATTGACTAAAAGTGGTTTCGTAATTATGTCTTCAGAAATTGGTGTTCTCGACATCAAACCAGAAGATGTGATACAACATGGTCGTTTAGAACCCGGAAAAATGTTCCTTGTGGACATGAACGAAGGGCGAATTATTGAAGATGACGAAATCAAAAACGCTATTGTTACCAAACGTCCTTACAAACAATGGTTGGATGAAAATTTAGTACAATTGGCTCAAATACCATATACGGATAATCCAATTCCTGTTGAAAACATAGATTTTGAAACAAGACAAAGACTCTTTGGATACACTTTAGAGGATTTAAAAACAATCATAAACCCGATGGGAGCTCAAGGTGCAGAAGCATTAAGCTCTATGGGAAATGACACTCCGTTAGCAGTTTTATCAGATCAACCACAGCTTTTATACAACTATTTCAAGCAGTTGTTTGCTCAGGTTACCAATCCACCATTGGATGGTATTCGTGAAGAAATCATCACGGATATCAGTTTAGCGATTGGTGGAGATTATAATATTTTTGACATTGTTCCAAAGCATTGTAAAAAACTAAAAATTCAAAATCCAGTAATTTCAAACGAGGATTTAGATAAAATAAGAAACATTGATCATGCTGATTTCAAATCAGTCACTATTTCTACATTATATGATATAGAAAAAGGAGTAAACGGATTAGAACGCGCTTTGGAAAGAGCGGTACAAGCGACTTTCAAAGCAGTTACTGAAGGTTGCAATATTGTAATTATTTCTGACAGAGGTGTAAGTGAAAAAATGGCTCCAATACCAATGTTACTGGCGTGTTCTTACATTCATCATTCGCTTAACATTCTAAAAGTTCGTTCTAAATTTGGAATCATAATTGAATCCGCAGAACCTCGAGAACCACATCATTTTGCCTTGTTATTTGGTTATGGAGCCAGCGCAATCAATCCTTACATGGTGAATGAAATAATTCACAACCAAGTGAACGAAGGTTTTATCACTGGTATAAAAGCGGATTATGCCATCAAAAATTACAACAAAGCGATTGCAAAAGGGATTCTGAAAATCATGAATAAAATTGGTATCTCGACGTTACATTCATACCGAGCGGCACAAATTTTTGAAATTTTAGGATTAAATAAAACATTCACTTCTAAATATTTCCCTTACACTCCTTCCCGAATTGAAGGAATTGGTCTGATGGAAGTCGAAAAAGAAATCAAGAAACGATACCAAAAAGCATTTCCAAATTCAAAAGTAAGTAGTTTACTGCCTTTAGAAATTGGAGGAATTTACCGATGGAGAAGAAATGGGGAAAAACACATGTTTAACCCAACAACGATTTCTAAATTACAACAAGCAGTTCGTCTAAATAGCCCTGAAAGTTATAAGGAATATGCCAAAATGGTCAATGATCAAAGTGAAAACTTGATGACTATTAGAGGTTTATTTGAATTTAATAACTTAGACCCTATTTCCATTGATGAAGTGGAACCTTGGACTGAGATTGTAAAAAAATTCAAAACTGGCGCCATGTCTTATGGATCTATCAGCCAAGAAGCGCATGAAAATCTAGCGATTGCCATGAACAGAATTGGCGGAAAAAGTAATTCTGGAGAAGGTGGAGAAGATCCAAAACGTTTCCAAAAAGACTTAAATGGAGATTCTAGAAATAGTGCTATCAAGCAAGTTGCTTCCGGAAGATTTGGGGTTTCTATCAACTATTTAACCAATGCCAAAGAGATTCAAATAAAAATGGCTCAAGGTGCAAAACCTGGAGAAGGTGGTCAATTACCTGGTGAAAAAGTTGTGCCTTGGATTGCCGAAGTTAGGAATTCAACACCATATGTTGGATTAATTTCACCGCCGCCACACCACGATATTTATTCTATTGAGGATTTATCCCAGTTAATTTTTGATTTAAAAAATGCCAATCGTGAAGCTAGAATTAATGTAAAATTAGTTTCTGAAGTAGGTGTTGGAACAATCGCTGCCGGTGTTGCTAAAGCAAAAGCCGACGTGATTTTGATTTCTGGATATGACGGAGGAACTGGAGCTGCACCTTTAACTTCACTGCAACACACCGGTATTCCATGGGAACTTGGACTTGCCGAAGCACAACAAACATTAATCTTAAATGATTTAAGAAGTCGCGTAGTTTTAGAATGTGACGGACAATTGAAAACAGGACGTGATGTCGCAATTGCTGCATTACTTGGAGCTGAAGAATTTGGTTTTGCAACCGCGCCTTTAGTAGCATCTGGTTGTATCATGATGAGAGCATGTCACTTGAATACCTGTCCAGTTGGTATTGCAACGCAAGATCCTGAATTGAGAAAAAATTTCAAAGGAACGCCGGAACACATCATCAACTTCATGTATTTTATTGCTGAAGAGTTGAGAGAAATCATGGCACAACTTGGATTTAGAACATTAAAAGAAATGGTAGGACAATCTCAAAAATTGAATGTCAATAAAGCCATTAAGCATTATAAAGCAAGTGGATTAGATTTATCTACAATTTTATATAAGCCAGAAAAAGCTAAAGAAGTTCCAAATCATAATACTACTACACAAGACCACGCTTTAGACCATGTACTTGATTTTGAAATTATAAAAGCAGCTATTCCTTCTATTTATAGAAAAGAAAAAACAAGAGTTACTTTTGATATCAAAAATACAGATCGTTCCGTTGGCGCTATATTGAGTAATGAAATTTCAAAAATATATGGTGCTCAAGGTTTACCTGAGGACACCATATTAGTCGATTTTACAGGATCAGCAGGACAAAGTTTTGGTGCTTTTGCAACTAATGGTTTATCATTCAAAATTCATGGAAACTGTAATGATTATCTAGGAAAAGGGCTTTCAGGTGGTAAATTGATTATCAAAGTCCCTCCTACTGCAACATTCAAACCAGAAGAAAATATCATCATTGGTAACGTGGCACTTTATGGAGCAATCACTGGTGAAGCGTATATAAATGGTATGGCCGGAGAACGTTTTTGTGTGAGAAATTCTGGAGCAACAGCCGTTGTAGAAGGGATTGGAGATCATGGTTGCGAATATATGACTGGAGGAACTGTTGTAGTTTTAGGGAAAACAGGAAGAAATTTTGCAGCTGGAATGTGTGGTGGTATTGCGTATGTTTTTGACCCAAATAAAAAATTCGACGCTACCTTATGTAATATGGAAATGGTTGCTTTTGAAACATTGGAAGATGATGACTTTACTAAACTGAGACGTTTGATAAAAAATCATTCAATGTATACCAACAGCCCTTTAGCAAAAAGAATTTTAGAAGATTGGGAAAACCAACGCGGCCATTTTATCAAAGTAATGCCAACAGATTACAAAAAAGCATTGCAAAGATTAGCCGAAGAAAAACAAATTGAAGAACTACTAGCACTATAGTTATGGGAAAGATAGGAGGATTTAAAGAATATAATAGAACTGACGAAAGTAATATAGTTGTTGAAGAACGTGTTTCAAATTACAATGAATTCACAATTACAATACCTAAAGATAAAATCAAAGAACAAGGATCCAGATGTATGGATTGTGGTATTCCTTTTTGTCACAGTGCTTGTCCATTAGGAAATTTGATACCCGATTTTAATGACATGGTGCATCAGGAAGAATGGGAAAGCGCCTTGGAAATACTACAATCAACCAATAATTTTCCAGAATTTACTGGTCGTTTATGCCCAGCTCCATGTGAAAAATCATGTGTGTTAGGAATTATTAGCGAGCCTGTAGCTATCGAAAATATTGAAAAAAATATTATAGAAAGAGGTTTTGCTGAAGGTTGGATCAAACCACAACCACCAGAAGTCAGAACAGGGAAAACTGTAGCTGTAATAGGTTCTGGTCCTGCAGGTTTGGCTGCTGCACAACAATTAAATCGCGCTGGACATACTGTTACCGTTTTTGAAAGAGACAATGCCATTGGTGGATTATTACGTTACGGAATTCCAAATTTCAAATTAGAAAAAGGAATTATAGACAGACGCGTTGCTGTTTTAGAAGCTGAAGGAATTACTTTTAAAACGAATGTAAATGTTGGCGTAAACTATAGTATTGAAGAATTGAATGCTTTTGATTCTATCGTATTATGTGGTGGCGCAACCGAACGAAGAAGTTTACCTACTAAAGGAATAGAAAGTAAGGGAGTTGTTCAAGCGATGACTTTCTTGACACAACAAACAAAATCACTATATGGTGAGGTAGTTGCTGATCAAATAATGGCGACCGGTAAAGATGTGATTGTTATTGGTGGTGGAGATACTGGTTCTGATTGTGTGGGAACTTCAAACAGACACGGAGCTAAATCGGTTACTAATTTTGAGATTTTACCAAAACCACCAGTTGGAAGAAGTGAAACTACTCCTTGGCCATTTTGGCCATTGCAATTAAAAACTTCCTCTTCACATGAAGAAGGTTGTAATAGAAACTGGTTAATCAACACCAAAGAATTCATTTCTAATGAAAAAGGAGAACTCGTAGGTTTAAAAACTGTTGAAGTGGCTTGGAAAATGACACCTGGGCAAAGACCTGAATTGATAGAAAAAGAAGGTTCAGAAAAAATATGGCCTTGTGATTTAGCTTTATTAGCACTTGGATTTACAGGACCAGAGAAAACATTAAGTGATCAATTAGGATTAGAAATTGATATGAGAAGCAATTATAAAGCAACCAATTATCAAACGAATGTTCCTCATGTTTTTACTGCGGGCGACATGCGAAGAGGACAATCATTAATTGTTTGGGCAATATCTGAGGGTCGTGAAGCTGCCAGAGAAGTCGATAAATATTTAATGGGTTATACCAATTTACCAACTAAAGGAAATGGCGATTTACCCAACTTGTAGTTCTTGATAGCATTACATAACCCTTGACAGAAAAATTTTGTCAAGGGTTATTTTTTTTAAAAAATTTCAAATAAATGTTTAATTTATAACTTTTTGTTAGAATTTGTTAGAATTCGTTCATTAACTTGTGGGACTAAATAAAGAGTAATAAATTTGCTCAAAATTAATAATCATGCAATCAAAAGACTTAGTACAATTAGCAGAACAATTTGGCAGTCCATTATACGTTTATGATGCCGAAAAAATACAATCTCAATACAATAGATTAACTAAAGCTTTTTCAAAGGTAGAAAAGTTGCGCATCAATTATGCAATGAAGGCTTTGTCGAATGTTGCTATACTTCAGTTATTAAAAGAAATGGGATCAGGATTAGATACTGTTTCCATTCAAGAAGTATTATTGGGACTTCATGCTGGCTACGACCCAGAAAAAATATTTTATACTCCAAATGGTGTTTCTCTTGAAGAAATTGAAGAAGTTTCAGCCATGGGAGTTCAAATCAATATCGATAATTTATCCATATTAGAGCAATTTGGCACAAAATACCCAAATGTTCCAGTATGCATCCGAATAAATCCGCACGTAATGGCTGGTGGAAATGCAAATATATCTGTTGGTCATATCGATAGTAAATTTGGCATTTCTGTTCACCAATTACCTCATTTGGTTCGCATTGTTGATAATACAAAAATGAATATTGTAGGTATTCACATGCACACAGGTTCTGACATTTTGGATATCGAAGTATTTTTATATGCTGCTGAAATATTATTTGATGCCGCCAGAAACTTCAAAAACCTTGAATTTCTAGACTTCGGAAGTGGATTTAAAGTGCCTTATAAAAAAGACGATATTGAAACTGATATTGAAGAATTAGGTAAAAAACTATCTAAAAGATTCAATGCCTTTTGTACCGAATACGGAAAAGAATTAACCTTAATATTTGAACCTGGGAAATTTTTAGTAAGTGAAGCAGGTTTCTTTTTGGCTAAAGTAAATGTCGTTAAACAAACTACTTCAACAGTTTTTGCGGGAATAGACAGTGGTTTTAATCATTTGATTAGACCAATGTTTTATGGTTCACAACATCATATCGAAAATATATCTCATCCAAAAGGGAAAGAACGCTTTTACTCCGTCGTAGGATACATTTGCGAAACTGATACTTTTGCTAATAATAGAAAAATTGCAGAAATAAAAGAAGGTGATATTTTATCTTTTAGAAATGCAGGAGCTTATTGCTTCTCCATGGCTTCCAATTATAACTCGAGATACAAGCCCGCCGAAGTTTTATGGATGAATGGTGAAGGGCATTTAATCAGAGCACATGAAACCTTTGAAGATTTACTTAAAAATCAAATTCCGTTACCAGTTGCTGTAACAACAGAATAAACTAAATAATCCCATTTGCGACCGTAAATGGGATTATTTTTTACATTAAAACCAATCTCCTCGTAAAATTAATTTATTCCAAAAAATAATCAATCCTTAACATATTCAGTAAAAGAGTTTCTTTACTTTTGAAATTCTTATAAAAAAACTCAAACGAATGAATAGACGGAAATTTTTCAAGAACGGTTCTTTATTTGCTATTGGTGCTTCACTCTTAAATCCCTTTATAGGTAATGCGAACGAGTTAGATTTTGACACTTTAAAAAAAAATAAAAAAGCAAAAAATATAATTGTAATCGTTAGTGACGGAATGAGCATTGGTACACTAAATATGGCTGACATCTATTTGAATAGAAAAACAGGTATAGGGAGTAATTGGATCCAATTGTATAAAGACAACAAAGTAACACGAGCATTGATGGACATGGCATCAGCATCATCAATTGTTACAGATTCCGCTGCAGCAAGTTCATCTTGGGGAAGTGGGTTTCGTGTCAAAAATGGCTCCTTGAATGTAGGCGTAAACGGAGAAGAATACATTCCAATATGGCAAAAATTCAAAAAAGCAGGAAAAATGACAGGATGTGTTACGACTGTTCCTATAACACATGCCACACCTGCGGGTTTTTGTATTGCTTCAAAAAGTAGAAACAGTCAGGAAAGTATTGCTGAAATGTATCTTGACTTGAAGTTTGATATCATGATGGGTGGCGGAAATAACTATTTCTCATCAGATAGCCGAAAAGACAAACGTGATATGTACCAAGAATTTTCAAAAAATGGATTTTCTGTTGTAAAAAATAAAAGTGAAATGTTGGCCTGCGATAACAGTAAACCAATACTTGGGGTTTTTTATAACGACGGCCTACCCTATTCTAAAGACAGAGAAAGTAGTAAAGAACTTACCGGAACTATTCCAACTCTAGCTGAAATGACGGAACGTGCCATTGCTAAAATGAAAGATCATCCTAATGGTTTTGTACTGCAAGTTGAAGCAGGAAAAGTAGACTGGGCAGCACATGGCAATGACATCGCTGGATTACTTTATGATCAAGTAGCTCATGATGAAGCCGTAAAAGTTGCTATTGATTTTGCTGAAAAAGATAAAAATACATTGGTCATTATCACAACAGATCATGGAAATGCAAATCCAGGAATTATCTATGGAAAAGATGCTGATGAAAATTTTGATTCGATCCAAAATTATAGACAAACTAACGATTGGATTTTAAATGGAATTGGTCAAGAAACATCTGTATCACAAGTAATTGAAAGAATTGAATATGCTAATAAAACTATTTTAAAAGAAGATGAGGCAAAAGAAATTTTGAATTTTTATTCGAATATAAAATTAGAGGAAGGGCTCTATAATCCAAAACATTTACCTTTCAAAGTACTGGCTGACATTCAAAAGAAACACAATTCAGTAGGTTGGATCAGTATGGATCACTCTGCAGATTATAGTGAGTTAGCCATGTACGGACCCGGAAGTGATTTACTAAAACCTTTCATAAAAAACACCGACTTGCATTATTTAATGCTAGAGGCTGCTGAAGTAGAAAACAAATTTTAAAAACAACCATAAAATTAAAAAACTCCTCTCTTATTAAAAAGAGAGAAGTTTTTTAGCTTTGAAAAAGGTTTTAAATGCTTTATTTTTTCTCTAAAAGTGTTTCCAAAACTTCAGATTCAGTTCCATTAGGAAATGGAATTTTCAACATTTGAGAAAGCGTCGGTGCTATTTGAGTGATGTATTTTTTAGTGTGTAATTCTCCTTTTGGAACATGCCATCCATAAAAAAGTAACGGAACGTGTGTATCATAACTATTAGGTGAACCATGTGTAGTTCCTGTAGCTTGATATTCCATATAACCCGTTTTATCAAGTATTACAATGTCTCCATTTTGTTTAGGATCATAACCTTTAGAAATAAAACTTAAGAAATAATCGTCGCCAGAAGATGCTAAAATTTCCTCTTCGGTATACACTCTTTTAACGTGTTCTTGTGTCATTAAAAACTCTTTGAAACTTTGTTTAACTTTAGTTAATTCTAAACCTTTTTGTTTTATAATTTCTTTGTTGAAGAAAATATTAAAGTTAGAATAATCTAATATCAAATCTGAACCAAATGTTTCGTTTGAATGTTTTTTTAATGCCTCAACAATATCTTTGGAAGGAATATTTTTAACATTGTATTTATTATCTTTTAAATAATTAGGATTTTCAGCTCCGGCGTGATCAGCAGTAAGAAAAAGCAAGTAATTATCCTCACCAACGGTCTTGTCTAAATAGTTTAAAAACTGAGCTATCGTTTGATCTAAACGCAAATAAGTATCCTGTAACTCCATAGAACGAGGTCCAAAAGTATGTCCTACATAATCAGTAGAAGAAAAACTAACGGTAAGAAAATCAGTAATATCATCTTTACCTAAATCTTCATTTTCAACAGCTTTCATAGCTAATTCTGCCAAAATATCATTTCCAAAAGGTGTAGTTCTTAAAACATCTGCGCCTTTTTCTTTATAAATTTTACTTAAATCATACGGCAAAACGGGCGCGTTAGCTTTATCTAATTTTCCTTCATAAGGATTATCATCAGGAAGACTTTCATTATAAGTAGCTATAGGTTTCAATAAATTCCAACCTTTATTAATATAATTCATGTATCGTTTTTCTTGGTTAAACTCCGTTACCCAATTCGGTAATGTGGAACCATAAAAAGTACTTGAGATAAAAGATCCTGTTTTGCTATACCAAAATGCCCAATTAGCAAAATGACCCGCCGGCAAAATTGCACCACGATCTTTGATGCTTAAACCTATGACTTTACCTTTGAAATTTGTTGCCATTCGTAACTCATCAGTAATTGTAGTACTTAATAAGTTTTTTGGAGACATTGCTCCTTCTTTTTCTGTACCGTCACCTACTGTTTTTACAGATGCGTCATCCGTACAATACATATCTTTTCCAATGGCTTTATTGAACCAATCATTTCCAACTATTCCATGGGTTGATGGAGTCGTTCCTGTATAAATACTTGCATGACCGGGCGCCGTATAAGTAGGAACATAATTATAATGCATATTGTGAAAAGTATATCCATTATTTATCAATCTTTTAAAGCCATTCTCAGAAAAATCATCTGAAAAACGATACAAATATTCCATTTTCATTTGATCTACCACTATACCAACCACTAATTTGGGGCGTTGTTGCGCTTCTGAGTTTAAAGACATAACAAATGTCAAAAACAAAATAATTCTTTTCATAGTATACTTATATAATTAAAACAAAAATACAACTTAAACTTTAATCAAACTCCGAACAAAGACCTAAGGATAATAATTTAATCCATTCTTAACTTCATTAAAAAATATTTGCGCAATAGTCAATTAAAATTTGCAAGAATATATTTTCTTTCATTTACAAATGAATGACTAAATATGAATAGGTTTCTAAATAAAGTAATCATGGAAATGTATGACAATACAAATACTGCTCAAAAATCATTCGATGAAAATTATTTATCAGAAGAATTATTACAGGCACAATGGGCTGAATTCATAGAACTAAAAAAAGTAATTGCAGAAATATACCTTAAAAAAGGAAGTCCGATAACCATATTAGATATAGGAATTGGTAATGCTTGAATAGTAAAACATTTAAGTGCAATTCCCGAAATGTGGGACATGATTGAATCATATGATGGTACTGACAATGCCGAAATATGTGTTAATTTATCCCGTAACACAGTAAATAAATTAAAAATTGAAAATAAAGTGACAGTTTATTTTTTAGATGCTGTAAAATTAAATCAATTACCAAAGCAGTATGATTTAATTATTACAACTTGGTTTACTGCAGGAAATTTTTATCCTGAAAACTTCCCTTTTGAAAATTATAATTCATTGACAGAAAAAATCGATTTATCAAAAAATGAAAAATTTGATACTATTTTCACCTTTGCCTATGAAATGTTAAATGCTAATGGAGAAATTTTAATTGGAGCTTGCTATATTGACAATGAGAATACAAGAGAAAAACAAGAACTCTCTTATAAAAGAATGGGAATGACTGTAATAACTGATGCTAAAGATGGCTTTACGGCTACAAAAGAAAGATTTTGGTCGCAAAGATTTACAAAAGAAAAAATATACAGCTATTTTGAATTTGTGAAACAGGACAAAATATCATTTACACCACTTGATCCTTATAATTATGCGATGCAAATAAGAATTAAAAAGTAAAAGGATTAATTATTAATTAATAGCTCTAAACAAGTCTCACCACTATAAAATAAAAAACCCTATTCCGAAAGGAACAGGGTTTTCAAAGAAAGGCGACGACATACTCTCCCACATAACTGCAGTACCATCTGCGCAGGCGGGCTTAACTACTCTGTTCGGGATGGGAAGAGGTGAGCCCCGCCGCAATAACCACCTTAAGAGGTTATAATTGCTTTGGGCAATTACTGTAATGTTGTTTACATTGTATTATAAACATCAATCACATAATATCTTAACATACTGAGATAAAGAAAAAGTTTTTTTATTAGAAAGTTTCTTCTCTCCCGTCTTTTGGACGGGAGAGAAAAGCGTACATAAGCTTACGGGTTATTAGTACTACTCGACTATGACATTACTGCCTTTACATCTATAGCCTATCAACGTGGTCATCTCCCACGACCCTTAAAAGAAATCTCATCTTGTGGTGGGTTTCGCGCTTATATGCTTTCAGCGCTTATCCCTTCCAAACGTAGCTACTCTGCGATGCCACTGGCGTGACAACAGATACACTAGAGGTTTGTCCAATTCGGTCCTCTCGTACTAGAATCAGATCCACTCAAATTTCTTGCGCCCACAGTAGATAGAGACCGAACTGTCTCACGACGTTCTGAACCCAGCTCGCGTGCCACTTTAATGGGCGAACAGCCCAACCCTTGGGACCTTCTCCAGCCCCAGGATGTGACGAGCCGACATCGAGGTGCCAAACCCCCCCGTCGATATGAGCTCTTGGGGGAGATCAGCCTGTTATCCCCGGCGTACCTTTTATCCTTTGAGCGATGGCCCTTCCATGCGGAACCACCGGATCACTATGCTCTACTTTCGTACCTGATCGACCTGTATGTCTCTCAGTCAAGCTCCCTTATGCCATTGCACTCTACGCACGGTTACCAAGCGTACTGAGGGAACCTTTAGAAGCCTCCGTTACTCTTTTGGAGGCGACCACCCCAGTCAAACTACCCACCAAGCAATGTCCCCCGCATTACGGGGTTAGGCCTCAGATAAACAAAGGGTTGTATTTCAACAATGACTCCACAACGCCTAGCGACGCCACTTCACAGTCTCCAACCTATCCTACACATCATTTATCCAAGGTCAATACTAAGCTATAGTAAAGGTGCACAGGGTCTTTTCGTCCCACTGCGGGTAAGCGGCATCTTCACCGCTACTACAATTTCACCGAGCTCATGGCTGAGACAGTGTCCAGATCGTTACACCATTCGTGCAGGTCGGAACTTACCCGACAAGGAATTTCGCTACCTTAGGACCGTTATAGTTACGGCCGCCGTTTACTGGGGCTTCATTTCAATGCTTCTCCGAAGATAACATCTCCACTTAACCTTCCAGCACCGGGCAGGTGTCAGGCCCTATACTTCATCTTACGATTTTGCAGAGCCCTGTGTTTTTGATAAACAGTCGCCTGGACCTCTTCACTGCGGCCAGCATTGCTGCTGGCGACCCTTCTCCCGAAGTTACGGGTCTATTTTGCCTAATTCCTTAGCCATGAATCTCTCGAGCACCTTAGGATTCTCTCCTCGACTACCTGTGTCGGTTTGCGGTACGGGTACTTATTACCTGAAGTTTAGAGGTTTTTCTTGGAAGCCCTTAGGCGCACTATCTCTTTGTCCGAAGACTCCGAGTACTATCGTATTTCCCCAAAACCCGTGGATTTGCCTGCGGGTCTTATAGGTAGGTACTTCAACGAACTATTCCGTCAGTTCGCGGCGCTTTCATCACTCCGTCACCCCATCACAGTAATAACTAGTACGGGAATATTAACCCGTTGTCCATCGACTGTCCCTTTCGGGTTCGCCTTAGGTCCCGACTAACCCACAGCTGATTAGCATAGCTGTGGAAACCTTAGTCTTTCGGTGTGCGGGTTTCTCGCCCGCATTATCGTTACTTATGCCTACATTTTCTTTTCTAACCAGTCCAGCATGCCTTACGACACACCTTCTACCCTGTTAGAATGCTCCCCTACCACTTAGAGTAAACTCTAAATCCATAGCTTCGGTAATATACTTATGCCCGATTATTATCCATGCTCGTCCGCTCGACTAGTGAGCTGTTACGCACTCTTTAAATGAATGGCTGCTTCCAAGCCAACATCCTAGCTGTCTATGCAGACAAACCTCGTTCTTTCAACTTAGTATATATTTGGGGACCTTAGCTGATGGTCTGGGTTCTTTCCCTCTCGGACTTGGACCTTAGCACCCAAGCCCTCACTGTTATGAAACATTATATAGCATTCGGAGTTTGTCAGGAATTGGTAGGCGGTGAAGCCCCCGCATCCAATCAGTAGCTCTACCTCTATATAACTTTACGCATAACGCTGCACCTAAATGCATTTCGGGGAGTACGAGCTATTTCCGAGTTTGATTGGCCTTTCACCCCTACCCACAGGTCATCCGAAGACTTTTCAACGTCAACCGGTTCGGACCTCCACACTGTGTTACCAGCGCTTCATCCTGCCCATGGGTAGATCACACGGTTTCGCGTCTAACACTACTGACTAAAGCGCCCTATTCAGACTCGCTTTCGCTACGGATCCGTGGCTTAACCACTTATCCTTGCCAGCAACGTTAACTCGTAGGCTCATTATGCAAAAGGCACGCCGTCACCCCACGAAAGGGCTCCGACCGCTTGTAAGCGTATGGTTTCAGGATCTATTTCACTCCGTTATTCACGGTTCTTTTCACCTTTCCCTCACGGTACTGGTTCACTATCGGTCTCTCAGGAGTATTTAGCCTTAGCGGATGGTCCCGCCAAATTCAGACAGGATTTCTCGTGTCCCGCCCTACTCAGGATACCACTATCGTTATCTTCTTTTACTTATACAGGGCTATCACCTTCTTTGGCTCTACTTTCCAGTAGATTCTAATTCAATCCGCAACAAATGTCGTGGTCCTACAACCCCAATATTGCCGTAACAACATTGGTTTGGGCTAATCCGCGTTCGCTCGCCACTACTTACGGAATCACTTTTGTTTTCTTCTCCTCCGCCTACTTAGATGTTTCAGTTCAGCGGGTTTGCCCACCTATCGGTGTACTATGTCTTCAACATAGTGGGTTGCCCCATTCAGGTATCTACGGATCATATCGTGTGTGCCAATCCCCGTAGCTTTTCGCAGCTTATCACGCCTTTCATCGCCTCTGAGAGCCAAGGCATCCCCCATACGCCCTTATTTTGCTTATTGTACCAATCTTAAAATTAATTAAGACCGTTTCTTTTACTTGTCTAATGATAAACAAGCAAAAAATGCTTTCTACTTTTTATTATTTTCTTATCTCAATATGTCAATGAACTTTTATCCTTTCGGATCTGTGGAGAATAACGGAGTCGAACCGTTGACCTCCTGCGTGCAAGGCAGGCGCTCTAGCCAGCTGAGCTAATCCCCCAATCTAATTATGAATTGTGAATTATGAATTATGAAATATTTTCATAACTCCTCAACTCTAGAATTTCTTCTTTTCTTTTAAGTGTAAATTGTTGTCTCGGACAGACTCGAACTGTCGACCCCTACATTATCAGTGTAGTACTCTAACCAGCTGAGCTACGAGACACTCTTATTCTTAAATGGTATTATTTGAACTAACAGCAAGAGTAATAAAATGTTGGTATCTGTTTCCAACTTGAACTTTCGTCTTCTTTCCCTAGCGTGTATTGCTACTAACACTAAGGCTCTAGAAAGGAGGTGTTCCAGCCGCACCTTCCGGTACGGCTACCTTGTTACGACTTAGCCCTAGTTACCAGTTTTACCCTAGGCAGCTCCTTGCGGTCACCGACTTCAGGCACCCCCAGCTTCCATGGCTTGACGGGCGGTGTGTACAAGGCCCGGGAACGTATTCACCGGATCATGGCTGATATCCGATTACTAGCGATTCCAGCTTCACGGAGTCGAGTTGCAGACTCCGATCCGAACTGTGACCGGTTTTATAGATTCGCTCCTGGTCGCCCAGTGGCTGCTCTCTGTACCGGCCATTGTAGCACGTGTGTAGCCCAAGGCGTAAGGGCCGTGATGATTTGACGTCATCCCCACCTTCCTCACAGTTTGCACTGGCAGTCTTGTTAGAGTTCCCGACATGACTCGCTGGCAACTAACAACAGGGGTTGCGCTCGTTATAGGACTTAACCTGACACCTCACGGCACGAGCTGACGACAACCATGCAGCACCTTGTAAATTGTCTTGCGAAAAGTCTGTTTCCAAACCGGTCAATCTACATTTAAGCCTTGGTAAGGTTCCTCGCGTATCATCGAATTAAACCACATGCTCCACCGCTTGTGCGGGCCCCCGTCAATTCCTTTGAGTTTCATTCTTGCGAACGTACTCCCCAGGTGGGATACTTATCACTTTCGCTTAGCCACTGAGATTGCTCCCAACAGCTAGTATCCATCGTTTACGGCGTGGACTACCAGGGTATCTAATCCTGTTCGCTACCCACGCTTTCGTCCATCAGCGTCAATCCATTAGTAGTAACCTGCCTTCGCAATTGGTATTCCATGTAATCTCTAAGCATTTCACCGCTACACTACATATTCTAGTTACTTCCTAATAATTCAAGTCAGACAGTATCAATGGCCGTTCCACCGTTGAGCGATGGGCTTTCACCACTGACTTACCTGACCGCCTACGGACCCTTTAAACCCAATGATTCCGGATAACGCTTGGATCCTCCGTATTACCGCGGCTGCTGGCACGGAGTTAGCCGATCCTTATTCTTACGATACCGTCAAGACTCTACACGTAGAGTTGTTTCTTCTCGTATAAAAGCAGTTTACAATCCATAGGACCGTCATCCTGCACGCGGCATGGCTGGATCAGGCTTGCGCCCATTGTCCAATATTCCTCACTGCTGCCTCCCGTAGGAGTCTGGTCCGTGTCTCAGTACCAGTGTGGGGGATCTCCCTCTCAGGACCCCTACCCATCGTTGCCTTGGTAAGCCGTTACCTTACCAACTAGCTAATGGGACGCATGCTCATCTTTCACCGTTGTGACTTTAATATCATGTTGATGCCAACTCGATATACTATGAGGTATTAATCCAAATTTCTCTGGGCTATCCCTCTGTGAAAGGTAGATTGCATACGCGTTACGCACCCGTGCGCCGGTCTCTAATTCCGAAGAACTATACCCCTCGACTTGCATGTGTTAAGCCTGCCGCTAGCGTTCATCCTGAGCCAGGATCAAACTCTTCATCGTATATTGTTTGCTTGATTACTCAAGCTATTGTTATTCGACTAAATTCTAGTGGTTTTTTCAAATCTTCCGATTCTATTACTCTTATTCTTTTGTTCTAAGATCTCTCTTAAAACGGCTGTCAATTCAATATGTCTAGGAACGTGTTCTTATCTTGTTTTTTAACTCCTTTTAACACTTGTTAAAGTGTTTCTCGAAGCGGGTGCAAAAGTACAACTTTCTTTTTAACTGACAAGAAAAATTTGAAGTTTTTTTTAAGATAAATTTTATCTCGTTTACTTCTCTTTTCTTATCAATCTGTCAAGGAACTTTGCGCGTTTTGCGGGGTGCAAAGGTAACATCCGTTTTCTAATCTCACAAGCTTTTTTAATCTTTTTTTGAAAATAAATTTTCTACTTTGATTAACTTTACTTGCCAGTATTTGAAAGAACCTCTGCGTCATTGCGGGTGCAAAACTAGCACCTTTATTGCGTTATTCAAGCTTTTTTAAACCTTTTTTTTACCCTTTTCTTAACTTTATCTTTAAACTGCTGAAAACATGGTTTTTGAATGCCAAAGTTTTTTAAACAAAACAGCAATCTATTAGCCGATACACGACATTTCAATCCAAAATCGCCGATTTCAGTACGATCGGAAGCTTTCAACTTCCCTCTTTTATTTACTAAAGCTTTAGAAATTCAATCCTTGTTCATGTTATAACAGCTCTTCAACGCGCATTACTCCTTCAAAGCAGTCTGCCTTTAAAGTATTCGAACAAAAAAACTACTCTAGATCAATAAAATGGTTTTATGCTGTACATTGTATAGTAACAAAAATCGCTTTTCTAGTCTCTACTATATATGGTAAGATCATATACGTCAAAACAACAAAAAACTCTGGTTTACCGAAACCCGCGTTAGGGATAGCAGCGTAAAGCCCACAGTCCCGTCGAGTCTCAAACTCAATGGAACGAGGACTTGAAGCGAATAGCCCGCCTTATAAAATACAGAGAGGCGATTACCCTTTACGATAATCGCCTCTCTGTATTTTATAAGGAACGCCAAAATGAAACTCTAATTGAAACGGATGGCAGGAAACAGCTCGCAATAGAAAAAACACCTCTTTACCTATATATAAGGAGTACCGACTTTGTATTTACACCTATATAGCAACAAACCTTACATATATATTGTATGTATTTCTGCAATGCTCTATATTTGCATTCTTAAAATATTAAACAATGATTAAGATTACTTTACCCGATGGGTCAGTTAAAGAGTTTGCTTCAGGGGTAACACCGATGGATGTTGCCAAAAGCATAAGTGAAGGATTTGCCAGAAATGTGATTTCGGCATCATTTGATGGTACAACTATAGAAACCACAACTCCTTTGACGACGGACGGTAGTCTTATATTATATACATGGAATGACGAAGGTGGAAAAAAGGCTTTTTGGCATTCTACCTCACACGTAATGGCACAGGTTTTAGAGGAAATGTATCCAGGGATAAAATTAACTCTTGGACCAGCAATATCTAATGGATTTTATTATGATGTAGATTTTGAAGATCAAAAAATCACAGATGCTGACTTCAAAAAAATTGAAGATCGTGTTCTTGAAATAGCAAGAGGAAAGCACGAGTTCAAACTACGACCTGTTTCTAAAGCTGACGCTTTGGAACTATATAAGGATAACGTTTACAAAACTGAATTGATCACTAATCTTGAGGACGGAACAATTACGTTTTGCGATCATGATACGTTTACTGATTTATGTCGCGGTGGTCACATTCCAAATACCGGAATAATCAAAGCGATGAAAATAATGAGCGTTGCCGGTGCTTACTGGCGTGGTGATGAAAAAAACAAACAGTTAACCCGTGTTTATGGAACTTCGTTTCCCAAACAAAAGGATTTAACAGAATACCTTCTATTATTAGAAGAGGCAAAACGTCGCGACCATAGAAAACTAGGAAAGGAATTGGAGTTATTTGCTTTTTCACAAAAAGTTGGAGCAGGTTTACCATTATGGTTGCCAAAAGGTGCTGCGTTGAGAGATCGTTTAGAACAGTTTTTGAAAAAAGCACAGAAGAAAGCGGGTTATGAGCAAGTAATTACGCCACATATAGGTCAAAAAGAATTGTATGTCACTTCAGGTCATTATGCAAAATATGGTGCAGACAGTTTTCAACCCATAAGTACTCCAGCTGAAGGAGAAGAGTTTTTGTTGAAACCGATGAACTGCCCTCATCACTGTGAAATATATAATGTACGTCCATGGTCTTACAAGGATTTGCCAAAGCGCTATGCTGAATTTGGTACGGTTTACAGATACGAACAAAGTGGCGAATTACACGGTTTGACTCGTGTAAGAGGTTTTACTCAAGATGACGCGCACATTTTTTGTACTCCGGAACAACTTGACGAAGAGTTTAAGAAAGTAATCGACTTGGTACTCTATGTATTTGGTTCATTAGGATTCGAAAACTTTACAGCTCAGATTTCTTTGAGAGATAAAGAGAATAGAGATAAATATATAGGTAGTGATGAAAACTGGGAAAAAGCAGAAAATGCCATCATTAATGCCGCTGCAGACAAAGGTTTGAAAACCGTTGTTGAATATGGCGAAGCTGCTTTCTATGGCCCGAAGTTAGATTTCATGGTGAAAGATGCTTTGGGAAGACAATGGCAGTTAGGAACTATTCAAGTAGATTATAACCTACCAGAACGTTTTGACTTGACCTACAAAGGATCTGACAACGAATTACATAGACCGGTGATGATCCATAGAGCTCCTTTTGGTTCAATGGAACGATTTATAGCTATTTTACTGGAGCACACTGCAGGAAATTTCCCGCTTTGGTTAATGCCAGAACAAGCTATAATATTGTCTTTGAGCGAGAAATATGAAATATATGCGAAAAAAGTTTTAGATTTGCTAGAAAATCACGAAATTCGCGCCCTCATTGATAATAGAAACGAGACAATCGGGAAGAAAATCAGAGATGCCGAAATGCAAAAAACCCCGTTTATGTTGATCGTAGGCGAGGAAGAAGAGAAAAACGGAACCATCTCTATCCGTCGTCACGGACAAGAAGGAAAGGGAAATATCAGCGTTACAATAGAAGAATTTGTTGCTATTGTAAACGAGGAAATCAATAAAACATTAAAAGTATTCACAGTTTAACTTAAATTATAAAGTCATAGCAATAAGAAGCAACAGAGGTTACCAACCTCGCGTAGAAAAAAAAGATGCCCACAGAATAAACAGTCTTATTCGTGGTGTACAAGAAGTGAGACTTGTAGGTGAAAATATTGAGCCAGGAGTTTTTAAACTTTCAGAAGCTTTAAGATTAGCTGACCAATTTGAATTGGATTTAGTTGAGATTTCCCCTAATGCTGAACCTCCGGTTTGCAAAATCATGGATTACAAGAAATTTGTTTACGAGCAAAAGAAACGTGATAAGATCCTAAAAGCGAAATCTACACAAGTAGTCGTTAAGGAAATTCGTTTCGGACCTCAAACAGATGAGCATGATTATGAATTTAAGAGAAAGAATGCAGAAAAATTCTTGAAAGAAGGAGCCAAATTGAAAGCTTTTGTTTTCTTTAAAGGGCGTTCTATTATTTACAAAGATCAAGGTCAAATCTTACTGTTAAGACTAGCAACAGATCTTGAGGAATTTGGAAAAGTAGAAGCGATGCCAGTTCTGGAAGGAAAGAGAATGATTATGTTCATTGCTCCGAAGAAGAAGAAATAAATACGTCATAAGTTCAAAAGTCTTAAAGTTAGACTTTATGACTTTTGACTTTAAGACAAAACGATAAGTAAGTAAGAATAAATTAAAACACTAGGAAAAAATGCCTAAAATGAAAACCAAATCTAGCGCCAAGAAACGTTTTAAAGTTACTGGTTCTGGAAAGATTAAAAGAAAGCATGCTTTTAAAAGTCACATCTTGACTAAAAAATCTAAAAAACGTAAATTAGCATTGACACACTCTGCGCTAGTTCACAAAACAGATATGAAAAGCATCAAACAACAATTAAGAATTATTTAATAATTCTTTAGGTTAAAACAATTTAAAATAACCTTGGAGTATGGCCATTAAGTGCTTTTGATTCAATTCAAGCCGCCTACTACAAAAAAACAATAAAATTATGCCAAGATCGGTAAATTCAGTTGCTAAAAGAGCAAGAAGAAAAAAAATAATGAAGCAAGCCAAAGGTTTCTTTGGTAGACGTAAAAACGTTTGGACAGTTGCTAAGAATGCGGTAGAGAAAGCAATGTGCTACGCTTACCGTGACAGAAAAGTGAACAAAAGAAATTTCCGTGCTTTATGGATTCAACGTATCAACGCTGGAGCTAGATTGGAAGGAATGTCCTATTCACAATTCATGGGTAAAGTAAAAAAGCATAATATTGAATTGAACCGTAAAGTTCTTGCAGATTTAGCGATGAACCACCCAGAAGCTTTCAAAGCAGTACTTAATAAAGTAAAATAAACGTTTTATCAACTCAATTTAGATTACTTACTTATAGAAAAACCTCAATCGAAAGATTGGGGTTTTTTGTTTATAATTCAATTTTAAAATTGACACCATATATACATCAAATAACTTTTGTAATAAAGTTATTTGATGTAATTTCGAAAAATGTTTTTTAAAAAATTATACTTCCCCGTTTACATCGCCGTATTAATAGTCCTTACATTTTTACAATCCTGTAATAAAAAGCCTAAAGACAGCACTCCAAAAAAATTTGATCGAGTAGAAATTAATAAATTTTTAGAACTAGGTTATAAACACCATGAAAGCTTAAAATATGACAGTTCTTATTATTATTTTAATAAAGCTAAGTTTGTTGCTGAAATAAAAAAGGATACTTCCGTAATTATTCATTCACTAGGATGGATGGCACAAATTCAAAATAATTTAGGAGATTATTCTGGCAGTGAGACTACAGCTATCGAAGCCCTTCATTTGTTAGAAAAAACAGACAAATATCCTTATGGAGAAACGAACATTTACATCACTTTAGGTAATACTTATCTACAAACATATGATAATGACAATGCCATATTTTATTTCAATAAAGCTATCAACTCAAAAACGGATGAGAATATAAAATCTGGTATAAAAAATAATATAGCTATGGCCTACACGGAAAAAGGTAATTATAAAAAAGCTATCAAGATTCTCATTCCGTTACTTTTAAATAAAAAAGAAATAAACAGCCCAGAAACATTGGCTAGAATCAACGATAATTTAGGACATGCCTATGACAAAACAGCAAACCCTAAAGCATTATACCATTTAAATTTAAGTTTAAATATTAGAGAAAAAATAAAAGAATACCACGGTATTTCTTCTAGTTATATAAATCTTTCACAATATTATAACAAAAAAAATAAAAATCTATCTCTTTATTATGCAAAACTAGGATATTTATCAGCCGTTAAACGAAAAAACATACTTGATCGTATGATTTGTTTAGAATTATTGATACAAAACAGTTCAGGAGATGAGTTAAAAAAACATTCACTCGCTTTTATCCATATAAATGACAGCATCAACAAAGTTAGGCAAAAAGCCAAAAATCAATTTGCTAAAATCAAATACGATTTTACAAAAGAAAAGGATGAAAATCTAAAATTAAAAGCCCAAAAAGAACTTGAATCCGAAAAACAAAAAAAGAAAAATATACTTCTATATGCTATAGTTGCAATTATTACTGTGGTTAGTATCATGATAACAAATCTAATACTAATTAAAAACAGAAGAGAAAAAATAAAAGTCTCCTACAATACTGAGATTCGAATTGCAAAAAAATTACATGACGAATTGGCTAATGATGTATATCATACAATGGCTTTTGCTGAAACACAAGATTTATCGGACATTCACAATAAAGAAATACTAATTTCAAATCTCGATACCATTTATTCAAGAACACGAAATATTTCTCGAGAAAACGACACCATGGAAACCGGCCGATTGTTTATGTCTAATTTGAAAGAAATGATGTCTGGATTTAATACAGCCTATGTAAACGTGATATCAAACGGTATTGAAACAATTAATTGGAAAACCTTAGAACAAAATAAGAAAATAATCGTTTACAGGGTGCTACAAGAAATACTCGTCAACATGAAAAAGCATAGCCAAGCTAGTTTAGTTGTATTAACTTTCAAAAAAAATAAAAATAAATTACAAATTGATTATACTGATAACGGGATTGGAGCAACGTTTGAACAATTAAATTCAAAAAATGGACTGCAAAATGTGGAAAACCGTATTAAATCTATAAAGGGAACAATTACTTTTGATAGTAAATCCAACAAAGGATTTCGAATACATATTGTTTTCCCAATATAATACCAATTCCTATGTTCAAAAAAGTTTTAGTTGCCGAAGATTTAGACTCTATAAGCATTGCCATAGTTAAAGCACTTGAAGAACTTGCTATCCTAGAAATTCATCATGCCAAATACTGTGATGACGCTTTTTTAAAAATAAAAAAAGGGCTACATACCAATACACCTTATGACTTACTAATTAGTGATTTATCATTTAAACCAGACCATCGAGAAAGTAGATTTTCATCTGGAGAAGAACTTATTGAAGCTGCAAAAAAACTCCAACCAGACCTCAAAACTATTGTATTTTCTATTGAAGATAAATCCTTTAGAATAAAATCTCTCTTTACAAACTTAGAAATAAATGCTTATGTTTCTAAAGGTAGAAATAGTATACCCGAACTCAAAAAAACAATTCAACGTATTTATAACAATAAAGAAGAAAAATTATCTACTGAATTGTGTTTAGCTTTAAGAGATAATTCTCTTTTTGAAATTGAGTCGTATGACATAGCGCTTTTGAAATCATTATCAAAAGGATTTACTTTAGAGAATATCTCATCTGAATTTAAAGAATCAGGAATTGTACCTAATGGCAGTAGTAGTTTGGAAAAACGTATCAATAAGCTCAAAATATATTTCAAAGCTAATAATAATGTTCATCTTATCGCAATAACAAAAGATTTAGGACTGGTCTAATCTACATTTTTACTCTTCATAAAGCTAAAGTCTAAAGAATAATTGAATTATTTCTGCCATTGTTTAATGTTTTTATTAAAAAATGATGCTTTTACGGTTTCCCGTAAGGATATGATTTATAAAGATCTTAGGTTTATCCCATAAATTTAAATCAATATAAATGGCCAATTTTACAAGAGAAGATTTAGCATTTTCAGGATATTCTCAAACTATAAATCTGCAAAATAACACAAATCACATTGAAATTCTTGACCGCATTTATGTTGATAAAGTAGAAGAATATGAAGTAATTCATTTTTGCAATGAGTTTTTGAAAAAATATAAAGTACCCCAAACAAAAGCAAGTTTTCAAAAAGTAGAAAGCTTTTTACAACATTCCGCATTAGAAAACGAGGTTTATAGAATTCAATTACAAGACTGGATTGCGAGCAATTGGATAAAAATATAACAATTATTTTATTTTTTATCAGATTTAAAAATCGGAATGAAATTGAAAATACCATACCTCTTAAAATGAAAAAAAACATCCTGTTAGGTCTTCTACTTGTAATATTGTTTTCTTTTCCTTCAAAACAATCGTTACAAATTCATTTAGAAAAGGTTCCTAAATATGAAGATGATGGTTCATTGACTGACAAACTTAACAACAAAATTTTAATCTCCGAACAAGATATTAATCTTGAAATTTTTGAGAAATGGAATAAAAAAAACACAGCTGGCATTTTTACAAATCAAAAACCAATGAAATGTTCCTCAAGACAACGAAAAGGGAAAATTATTTATTCCAAATACTGCACAGAAAATTATAAAACAGAATTTGAATAATATTTTTATCGGCAAATGAGGAAAACCGTAGACTAATGATTTTTTAAGATTGTAAGTTTGAAATCAATTACTAATCTAATGGAATTATTACTTTTTTTCAATTTTGATCTATTATTTTCACTACAAGTTGCTGTAATCCTAATAGGAGCTGCTTGGCTCTTTTATTTGGTATATCAGATTTTGAAAAATAAATAAGATTATTGAACATGAACCAAAAAAAATGTAGAATGACTAGATCATAGAAATGAATAAAAATAAACTCTACTACAGAATAATTTTTAAAAATAAATTCAAGGAAATTACTTTAGCAGAACGCGGAATAATTTTAAATAAAAGAGGAAAAATAAAAAAAGAAGTCTTATTTTCTGAATTGGATCAAATTTATATTTCAGTACATAAAATGAAGCTAAGTAATAAATTTTTAATAATCTTAGTGCTACTCTTTTCTGGACTATTTTCTCACTTATATCTACAAGTTGACATACCAATCATTCTCGCGTACTTGACAGTCATTATTTTCATTTTAAAAATGAATAAATTCAGAAACTATACCTTACAAATACGTCTATAAAACGGACAGACTTTTGAAAAAAAATAGCTGTAAAATTAAAACAAGAAGCTATAGATCTTATAAATAAAATTCGAAAAGAGATTTATGACTCTAAAGTTAAAAATAGTACTAAAATCTCAATTGAAATTTGTGTCTAAATAATATATCCTCAGAAACTGCTAATTCTTTATCAAATAGGTATCTTCAATACGTTTACGTTTTAAATAAAAATAAATAATCTTCTTAACAAAACAAGAGACAGTTTATCATTAAAGTGAATCCTTACCTATCTTTACATTCAAATCTGAAATAAAAACTAGAACTTATCGTGAAGTTTCTTTTTTTACAAAGTCATTTTAAATTAAAATATTCTGTTCCTAATAAATGAAATACAGCTATTCCTTCCTGTTCCTACTCATTGCTTCTTTTACTTTCTCCCAAACGAAACTCGTTTCCTGGAATATCGAAAACTTTGGAAAATCAAAATCTGAAGAATCGATCAACTATATTGCAAATTCACTGAGAGAATATGATATTGTCGCCATACAGGAAGTCGTGGCAGGATATGGTGGCGCGCAGGCTGTAGGCAGATTGGCGGATGAACTTAATCGTAAAGGAGCAAAATGGGATTATGTGATTAGTGATCCTACCAGTAGCAGTGCTTATAAAACTGAACGATATGCTTTTATCTGGAAAACGAGTAAAATTAAAAAAATAGGAAAAGCCTGGTTGGAAAAAAAATACCATTTAGAAATAGACAGAGAACCCTATTTCTGTACGTTTCAATATGAAAACAAACAATTTACAGTCGTTAATTTTCATGCAATAACAAAGAAAAGACAACCTGAAACCGAGATTAAATATTTTAAATTTCTACCGGATGAATATCCCAATTTAAATTTAATTTTCGCGGGTGATTTTAATTGTCCGCAATCACATACTGTTTTTAATCCTTTGAAAAAAATGGGCTATCAGTCAATTTTGGTTGACCAAAAAACATCGCTGAAACAAGAATGCAAAAACGATAATTGTCTGGCTTCGGAATTTGATAATATGTATTTCAAATCTTCGAAAGTAAATACTATAAATTCAGGAATTATTCCGTTTTATAAAAACTTCAATTCTTTAAAAGAAGCCCGAATAATCTCTGACCACATTCCTATTTGGTTTGAATTTTCTTTGAATTAATACTAAATAAATATCCCTTTGAACAGAGAATATTACTCAAAAACTTCAAATTTATCGCCGTCAAAACTGGCAAAAACCATACTCGGGTGCGAATCCTGATGAAACATATTTCCTTGACTGTCAATGGCAATGGCGCCAGCAAAACCATCATAAGGTTTTAATTCATTGAACGTTTTAGTAAAAGCTTCCTGTAATGAAAAACCATCGGTAACTCGAGTCACAATTTTTGTTGCTGTGGCATTACTCACAATATCCTCACCTACTCCCGTCAAACTCACGCCACAAAATGCATTAGCATAATTCCCGGCTACAGTAGCTGAATCTGAAATACGTCCCGGAATTTCAAATCCTTTTCCGCCAGTTGAAGTTGCGACAGCAATTTTTCCAGTGGCATCTAAAGCCACACATCCCACAGTTCCCGTTCCCAATGATTTTACTTTCGCTTCATACTCCGCTCTTCTTTGTGGAATTTCGGTTGAAAAAGCTTCAAAACCATGTTGGCGTGCAAAATTAGTAGCTCCACTTCCGCCTAAAACTCTGTCGTCATATTGCATCAATAATTGGGCAATATGAACAGGGTTTTTCACTTCTTCGATATTGATAACGCCACTCATTTTCTGAGTTTCGCCATCCATAACGGCGGCGCTCATTCTAATTTTTCCGTCACTTTGTATTTGGGATCCAATTCCGGCATTGAATAATTCGTCATCTTCCAGAAGAGAGACCGCATAAACAACTGTTTCTAATGCGGAATGCGTTTGTAAAAAGGCATAGGAATCTTTTACAATTCTTTCTAACGCATTTTGCTTGGCAACTTTTGTTTCGTGATTGGTTGATGATTCCGAAAAAAAACCACCATGTATAATTAATTTCATAATTGATCGAAGCCTTTTAGTTTACTGTGTAAAATCTGTTATTCGCAAACTAACTATTATAGGTAATGAGAAGATTGAATGTGCATTTTATGTGTTTCAAGATTGTAAGTGTCAAATTTACTCATAACGTGTGTTACCAAATGTGAAATGGATATTGGTTGTCCTAATTCTACTTTCGTTAAATTAGTATCTTTTATTTCGCGACCATCTACTAAAATAACCAAACCGGAACCTATAGCTTCCATTTCTTTATTATTAGTAATTAGCAATCCTGTATCCTCACCTAAACCTATTCCAAGCACTCTCGGATTTCCTACAACAGCTTGAAAAAGTCTGCCGATTCTTCCACGTTGTACAAAATGAGTGTCGATAATGACACCATCAATTAAACCCAATCCGCTCGAGATTTTTACTTCACCTTTCAATAAAGCTTCGGAGCTACTTCCTTGATAAATCATGTTATTAGAAGCTGCTGCCGCTCCAGCCGAAGTTCCTGCATAAATGAATTCTTCATTATGGTATTTATCCAATAACAGATCATGAAACGGTGTTCCTCCTAGAATAGAACTCAATCGCAACTGATCGCCTCCGGTAAACATAACAATATCTGCCGCCTGCAATCGAGCCAAAACCTCAGGATCAGCGGCTTGTTCTCGCCTTTCGATATGCAAAACAGCAATGTTTTTTGCGTTCAAATATTCAAAAGCCTTCACATACTCAGGTCCGATTTCGCGTGGAATAACAGAGGCGGTTGTAATAACCTCTATTCGTGATTTTTCTTTATGTTTTGATTCATTTAATATCCTTTTTAGAATTCCAGTTTCAAAAAAGTTTAAATTATTGGTTGCATTTTTATCTAAATCGGTTTCCGTAAAACTTCCTTTATCTACTGCACCGCCTATTATTATAAGTTTTCCTAATATATTCATTTGGTAAAAATAACCAAAAAGATAAAAAAAGGGCCTTTGAAGTTCTATTTTTTTCAATAATTGCAAACAGAAATACTATTAATTAATTTTGAAAGAATAAATTTTGATTCGTATTGTAAAAAACTTTACTTTAGTTGCAATCTAACTTATTTAGATTGAGTTGTAAGATTGTACTTTACCTTGTTTTGTCCAAATCAACATTGGTCAAAAAATGAAAATTTAGCCTTTGTAATCAACTATTTTTTTACACAAAAATTAATCGTCCCATTTTTATGAAAATAATTAAAGTACAAGCCCTCCGTGGTCCAAATATCTGGAGTATTCAAAGAAAAAAATTAATCCAAATGCGCTTGGATTTGGAAGAAATGGAGCAATTTCCCACCAATAAAATTGACGGATTTAAAGAACGAATTGAAGCTATGTTTCCTTCAATGATTGAACACCGTTGTTCAGAAGGTTGTCGTGGCGGATTTTTTTCCAGAGTAGAACGCGGCACCTGGATGGGACATGTAATTGAACACATTGCACTTGAAATTCAATCTCTTGCCGGAATGGAAACCGGTTTTGGCAGAACCAGAGAAACTAAAACTCCAGGGACTTACAATGTAGTTTTCAGTTACACCGAAGAAAATGTAGGCCTTTTTGCTGCGGAATCCTCTGTTGCCATAGCTGAAGCTTTAATAGCCGGAACTGAATATGATGTTGATGCCGACTTGCAGAAAATGCGTGAAATACGAGAACGTGTTCGCCTTGGGCCAAGTACCGGAAGTATTGTAGAAGAAGCCGTTTCTAGAGACATACCATGGATTAGACTTGGAACAAATTCTTTAGTACAACTTGGATATGGAATCAATCAAATGCGTTTTCAGGCTACAATTACCTGTAAAACGAGCAGTATTGCAGTAGACATTGCCTGCAACAAAGAACAAACCAAAAAAATGCTGGAGATGGCTTCTATCCCAGTGGCCAGCGGAAGCATTTGTGTAGATGAAGAAAGTTTAGCCGAAGTGATACAAAAAATTGGCTATCCTATTGTCCTAAAACCTTTGGGTGGAAATCACGGAAAAGGTGCTTCCATTAATGTTACCAATTGGGAAGATGCAGTATCCGGTTTAGCATTTGCACAAGCATACGGCAAACGCGTCATTGTAGAAAAATTCATAACCGGTTTCGATTTTAGAATATTGGTTATCGATAATAAATTAGTTGCTGCCGCAAAGAGAGTTCCGGCTCATGTAATAGGTAATGGAACCGACAGTATTCAGCAATTAATTGAAACTACCAATCAGGATCCAAGAAGAGGTTATGGACATGAAAATGTGCTAACTCAAATCGATGTTGACAGAGATACCGAAGATTTATTGGAAAAACTAAACTATACTTTGGAAACTATTCCAAGAATTGGTGAAATTGTATTTTTGAAATCAACAGCAAATTTAAGCACCGGCGGAACTTCTGTAGATGTTACTGATATGATGCACCCAGAAAATATCTTTCTGGCCGAAAGAATTTCAAGAGTAATTGGACTTGATGTTTGCGGAGTTGATATTATGGCCGAAAATTTAACACAGCCATTAAAGGAAAATGGAGGCGTAATTCTGGAAGTCAATGCGGCTCCCGGTTTTAGAATGCACCTTGCGCCTTCTGAAGGCTTGCCTCGAAACGTTGCCGCACCAGTGATCGACATGTTATATCCCCCGGGGAAATCGTGTCGAATTCCTATAATCGCCGTAACGGGAACTAATGGAAAAACCACCACTACCCGATTATTGGCACATATTGTAAAAAATAATGGTTTCAAGGTAGGTTTCACCACATCAGATGGGATATATGTCCAAAACCACATGATGGAAAAAGGAGATACGACAGGACCTCTTAGTGCCGAATATATTTTGAGAGATCCAACTGTAGAATTTGCAGTTCTGGAAACTGCCAGAGGCGGAATTCTTCGATCTGGTTTGGGTTTCAGTCGCTGTGATATCGGAGTAATCACGAATATTCAAGAAGACCATTTGGGTTTAAGTGACATTCATACGTTAGACGATTTGGCAAGAGTTAAAGCAACAGTTGTCAAAAGTATCAAGAAAAACGGCTGGGCTGTTTTAAATGGTGACGACGAACATTGTATAAAGTTAGGAAAAGACCTAAATTGTAATGTCGCCTATTTCAGTTTGAGCGAAGACAGCGATTTTATAAAAAAACTTTGTGCCGAAGGAAAAACAGTAGCAGTCTATGAAAATGGGTATATCACTATCAAAAAAGGAGAATGGAAAATCCGAATTGAGCGTGCGACTCACGTACCTTTAACATTAGGCGGTAAAGCGAAATTCATGATTGCCAATGTCCTTGCTGCTACTTTAGCGAGTTATTTATGGGGTTTCAAAACTGAAGATATCAGTTTGTCCCTTCAAACTTTCATTCCAAGTGCCGCACAAACTCCGGGTCGTATGAATATTTTTGAATTCAAAAAATTCAAAGTCCTTATTGATTTTGCTCACAATGCATCTGGTTATAAAGGTGTCGAAGAATACCTTCAAAGTGTAGATGCTACCAAGAAAATTGGAATAATAGCAGGTGTTGGTGATCGCAGAGACGAAGACATCAGAGAATGTGCCAATATAGCAGCCCGAATGTTTGACCATATTATAATTAGACAAGAAAAATACCTGAGAGGAAGAACCGAAGATGAAATTATTAATTTAATTCTCGATGGAATCAAAACTTCCGGTAAAACGGTTACCTATGAAATTATCCCTAAAGAAACTGAAGCTATAAAACATGCTATAAACTCTGCTGAAGAAGGAAGTTTTATCACCGCATTAAGTGACGTAGTGACCAATGCCATTGATATTGTACAAGAATATTTAGACAAAGAAAATGAACACGGAGTGGTATAATGTTTTCAGGAGCTAATCCTGCTGTTCGTTATATCTTTGTTTGCCTAAAGAAGGCAAACAAAGGATGCCACTGCCATCAGGGCTAAAAAACAAAAGCCAATCGAATTCCGATTGGCTTTTGTTCTATATCATGTTTTCAATTTTTTCTTTCTTGCTGCCGGAAATAAAACGTTATTCAAAATCAAACGATACCCAGGTGAATTAGAATGCAAGTCCAGAACTGTTGGTGGATCACCTACCTGATGCTGAAAATCTTCCGGATCGTGACCACCGTAGAATGTAAACATTCCTTTTCCCTTTTGACCATGAATGTAACGTGCTTCCCCATTTAGCTCACACGTCCCCATCACCAACACATTTGACTTGATTAAGGGCGCATCAAATGCAGTGGTTTGTCCCATAAACCCTTTGACCAACTGTGTATGATTTTGACAAAGCATACTGGGGATTGGATCCCATTTAGCCGAAAATTCCATTAAAGTAAAATAATCTTTCTCCATGGGAATTCGTCTTTTTGAAGTCATATCAATATCCGAAAATTCATATTGCTCGGGCTTTCTTTCTAATGTAAAATCTTTGAAAGCAAATGAATTACTATAATTCATTTTAGATTGGTAATTTCCTTCACTAGGATCTCCATCAAACATGGCCTCGCAAATATCTACGCCATCCGCTGTCAAAGCAATATCAAAACTATCCGTTGCAGAACACATGGCAAACATAAATCCACCACCAATTACAAAGTCCCTTATTTTTTTGGCAACAGCTCCTTTTTCCTGAGACACTTTAGCATATCCTAATTTAGTTGCTAAAGTCTCCGCCTCTTTCTTTTGCTCGATGTACCAGGGTACATTCTTATAAGCTCCGTAAAACTTGCCGTATTGACCCGTAAAATCTTCATGATGTAAATGCAGCCAATCGTAAAGCAACAGTTGATCACTTAACACTTCTTCATCATATATTGCAGTAAAAGGGATTTCAGCATACGTCAAAACCAAAGTTACAGCATCATCCCAAGGCTGTTTTCCTTTAGGAGTATACACCGCAATTTTAGGTGCTTTTTCCAGCACCACAGATTCCATATTTTGGGAAGGACTCGAGATTTCATTTAAGATTGTCAATTCTTCCGCATCAGAGATAATTTCAAAACTGACACCGCGTATCTGGCATTCTTTTCGGATTTCCTCGGCATCAGGCAATAAAAAAGAACCTCCGCGATAATTAAGTAACCAACTCGCTTTGTAATTTTTATCCAAACACCAAAATGTAATTCCGTATGCTTTCAAATGGTTTTGCTGCGTAGTTTCATCCATAGGTACCAAAATGAAAGAAGCTTTGGCAGTTATGGTCGATAGAAAAAGGAATATATAGAAGAGTTTTTTGAGCATCTTGCAATAATTTTTTATATCTCAAAGATAGAAAGTAAGGACTTCAAATGAATAAAATTTAACGTTTAAATGAAGCTTTTTCATAGCTTTTCTAAAAAACCCGTAAAAATACGCATGGCCAAATTATTTCTTAATTATAAATTCGCATATATCCTTTAATAAACCAAAATGAAAAATTTAATGATGAATCCAAACGAAAGCAATGATCCGTTCAATCTTCTGAATTTATTAAAAAAAATAGGATTGTGTTTATTAGTAATCCTAATTATAACTTTTTACATGCTTTGCTACCAACATCTTAGCCTGTAATGGATGAGAATCATTCTCAAAAAATACAATTTTTTTGAGAAATTATTATACCGCTTTATCAGAAAAAATTATCGTCACTGCAAAAATAGATGGCGATTCAAGCTTGCTGAGAAGACAACTTTTCTATATCCGGGCAGCAAAACTAGAGAAAAGTCTGGATAATGATGATTTGAGAAAAACCTTTTGGATAAATATCTACAATGCGTATTATCTCATTATTTCAAAAGAATCTACTGACAACACCTCAATTTTCAACTTGAAAAGAATAAAAATTGCTCGTTCTTAATTGTTATTAAACGTTATTGAACATTGGATTTTAAGGAAATCCAAATTTAAAAATGGGATTTGGTTATCTTACGAATTCATTTTATTCTGATTTTATAAAAATGTTTTCGGACAAGAGTTGGATTACAGAATCCATTTTGCTTTACATAGCATCGCTTTAGAAAAAGCTAGCATTGATTATTATGAAAGTGAAATAATTGAAAACCAACTCGGCCAAATTACCTACAATTTCATTCAATCTGAAACTGAATTTGATCCAAAATTAAAATTAATCCGAACATCAAAATTTTTATTCTCTTAATATCGGGATTTTGGAGGTATGCGCTCTGTTAAAAAACTATTACAAGCAAGTTTAAAAAAAGACTTGAAAGGGTATACACTTAAGTTCAAAAACTCTGCAAAATAAAGAACAATTACTAATGCATCACAATTGCCGTTCCTCAAGCAATTAACCAAATTTTCAAAAAAAATTAAACTTCAAAATCCATAATTTCATTCTGAACAGCATAAACCACCAAACCAGCAATATTCCTGGATTCTGTTTTCAATAATAAATTATTGCGATGACCTTCTACCGTTCTTGGACTTATAAACAGCTTTTCGGCAATTTCAGCCGTACTTTTTTGCGAACAAATCAGTTTTAATACTTCAAATTCACGAGCTGTCAAAAAATTATTATCTAAAGCGCTCTTTGTTTTTTTAGCAGTCAAGACATCATCCTGAATAATTTTCATGACATAATCCGTGTAATAAAAACCTTTTTCAGCAACTTCATTTATAGTTATAATCAATTCTTGCGGGGTTGCATTTTTTATCAAATACGAAACCGCACCTACATCAATCATATTGGCAACAAAAGACTTTGAATCGTAACTGGTTAGTGCTATGATTTTTAGTTTTGGAAATTCCACATGAATAATCTTAGTTGCTTCAACACCATTAATTCCGGGCATTTTCAAGTCCATGATGATAATATCCGGATGATTATTTTTATTATTTTGGAGAAAAGAAATCAATTCATTCCCGTTTGACGCTTCAAAAATGATGTCAATATTTAGTTCACGACCCAATAAAAAAGAAATTCCTTTTCTAAAAAGAATCTCATCATCCACCAATATTATTTTTATAGTTTTGCTCATTTTTTAAAAATTAAAAACTACCGAAACTCCTTTGTTTAATGCTGATTCTAAAGTCATTTTACCATTTAAAAAAGCAATTCTACTTTCTATATTCTTCATTCCTAAACCTTTTTTATTTTCGTCGGACTTCATTTCAAAACCAATTCCGTTATCTGAATAACAACAGTTTTTGATTCCATTTTTTTCCTCAAAAAGGACCGCAATAACAGTAGCTTTTCCGTGCCGAAGCGAATTATTCATCAGTTCCTGCAGAATTCTAAAAACATGCAAATGTTTATCAATGTCTCTGATATCAAATGCAGTTTTGTTTTCATAATTTACTTTTACGGCCTGGGAACTGCTAAATTCCAAACATAATTCTTCCACTCCTGCATGAAGTCCAAATTTTTCTAAAACGGGAGGCAACAAACCGTGTGCAATTTTTCTTGAATTATCTAAAGCTTTCCCGGTTAGGTTGATAATGTTTGCAGTAATCTCATGAATCTCGTTTTGAGATAAATTAGGTGTAGTCAACAAGTGAGAGTTTAGCGCAACAATATTCAGTTTGGAACTGATGTCATCATGCAAATCTTGAGCAATACGCTTGCGTTCTTCTTCCTGAGTAATAATTACGGCACTTAAAAGTTCTTTTTGATACTGAATTTCTAAGTCCTTTTTTTCTAATTCCTTTTGAATAATTTTCTTTCTTGAAAAATAAAAAAACAATATTAAAACCAATCCCATCAGAAGGAAAGCGATAAAACTATACACTATGATTTCAATTATTTCACTTTCCTGTAGTGTATTGACTTTCATAAAATTGTTTTAAATTCTCTTTTTTTAGAAAAACTTTTCTTCCATTCTACCAATATAAAAATTTGATATAAAACATACAATATACTGTTCAAAATCCACGTAATTTTATTCATTTTTGGGCTTAAAACAATTGTCAGATTCCCTACCAGAAACAAAATTGTACTGCCGAACAAATAGAATAAAATGCCCATATTTATGAAATAGAATTCTTTTTTTTCATTTAACATATTGTAAAAATGAAAAGTGGCATACAGAATCAATAATATGGAAGTAATGAATATTTCGAAAAGATTAAATTTTAAAAACAAAGAAAAGTCATTCACATATTGTACAGCTAAAGACATTAAGACTATGATCAAACAAACTTTCACTATTTTTTTTTGTAATTCTCCTTTTAAAATATTTATATAAAAAAGACTCAGAAGTATAAACTGGCCAATAAAATAAAAATGCGAGAGATACAAGTTATTAATATTGAATTTTTTCAAGGTCATTGTAGTAATTTGGACTAAAAAAATTATACCAAGATACCATGTAAAAATTGAGTAAGCTTTCCCGTAATTTCGGGCGCCTTTAATAAACAGAATTAGGTTAAGGAATAAAATTAAGTAACCAATATTTGCAAATAAACTCCACATGTCAATTAGTAATTTAAAGGACTTTCAGGATCACTCGCCGGCGGGCAAGGCTCTGTAAAATCATATATATTATCTTCTCCTCCTGTTGAATTTCCCAGAGTTTCAGAAATCATATCTACATAAATTCCTGTTTCCGGATTGAATTTTGTTCCTACAATCATTAACTTTTCAACACCTGCATCATCCACTCCAATATAAGCTCTCACCGCATCTACTCCTTCTACTAAAACTTCCAGTAAATCTACTTTTGGAATCAAAAAAGCATTGACATGATGGTGTTTGTTGTAATTCCCTTCTCGTTTAGTCCAACGTTTAGCCCATTTTTGTGCTGTTTTTAATGGAATGGCATTGATCGATTTTCCTTGAGTTTGCAATTCCGAGGTAGTTTGCTCCGACATACGTACTATTTTTTAGTCAAATTGATTTAAAATCTAAAAGCTAAACTACTATATTTTATTGTTTTAACAAAACTAGATGTGTATTTAAAATCAAAAAGTCAAAATCAGAAAAGATTTTTAATACTTAGTGAATTAATCAATAACTATACTTTTTAAAGTTACTTTATATTTTTAGTTTAAAATTAATACAGAATATACGAAATCATAAAACACATTGCGATGTAATTTTATATCAAGTTCTAGATCAGTGTATACAAGACAGACAACCGATAGAACACTAAAACTTTTTAAGTTGATTGTAAATCCAAAGTGTGGATTTTTAGAAATTATATTCAAGATAAGAGAAAGTATCATGCTAATGCAAGCTTATCAAATCCTTTTTTTTTCTATTTGGTTTATTGATTTATCGTTTTATAAAATAATTATTTCAAACCCAAAATTTAGCAGAAAAAACACCAAACTTTTACAAATAGCCAACCTAGCGGCAATGTCAAAATCTCGAAACGAAACCTAATCTTAAACTAACCTTATAATTACTTTACTTAATCCTTCAAACTACCTAATAACCTCATTATGTAGAATTAGTTATATAGTATTAAAAATCGCTCCGATAATTGTCACAACTCGTTAGTTTTTCTTTAAATATAAGCATTATTATTAGAATAATATTATAGCTAAAAAACACTTAAATTCATTGTCGAAACTAACAAAAATTGACTCACAGTTTTTATCTTGTCATTTAATAAAAACATACACCATGAAATTCGATAGAGAAGATAAATTAGAAATATTTGAAAATGCTATTACTTGGATTGTAGTGTTTGCAATGTTTATTTATGGTGGTGGTAAACTAGTACAATTTGATGGAGCTTCTGAGATCAACAAAACAGTTTCTTAAATGACTGGAATGGAATTGATGTGGGCATTTTATGGTTATTCAAAATTATATGCAATAACTTTAGGGCTTTTTGAAATAATTGGAGGAATATTGATGTTAATTAAAAAAACTAGAATTATTGGTTGTTTATTCACGTCAACAATACTTATAAATGTGATATTACAAGATGTATATTTCGAAGTGCATCTTGGTGCTCTAAAAGCAGCGATTCTTTATCAATTTTTCATCCTACTGATTCTATGGTTAAACAAAGACCTCCTTGCCCAAAGTATAAAGTCTTTGTTAAATATCAAAAAATCTCAACAGTCAAAATATAAATTGATGATTAAATTAGTTCTTGCTTTCATTGGTTTTATAATACTGAGAATAACAGAATACTACTTAACAATTAAATATTAAAGCCAGTTGCCAACAGCCTGTTCTATTAATCCTAACAAGCATTAAAATGCAAAAATTATATATTGTTTAGTGTTTTAAGATAACCATTTAACACAGAATTGCATTTCTTATGTAAATCAGTAGTTATTAAGGTCGGATCAAGAATCCCCAAACAAAAGCGAAATATGCGAATTCTAAATAAAATAAAAAACTACCACAAACAATTAGAGTTCCGTTGGATTCTTAGCTCGAAATTTCAAGAGGATTATACATGCTCTTTTTTGGAACGATTTATGTTCTTTTTCACTCTATTTCATTCATTACCAAAACTTAACTTTCTTCCCTTAAATAATTTTCATTATATTTTAAATTACATATATTAACTTTGTGATTAGAAAAATACAGTTTGTTTAGAGGTCTTTAGACGAACAAAGGTTAGCGAAAATCGACAATAGGAATTAATCATTTTATAATATAATAAATTATGTCAAGAGTTGGAATGGTAATAGGCTTGGTAATTGCCTTTATAGGTTGGATTTTGTACCATCTAATAATTAAAAAAGACTTAAAGAAAAATTTAAATAATGTATATCTTGGATTGTTTTTTATAGGAATATGGGTTTTATTTTATTTTTTCATTGTTGAAAATTTTTAAAAACTATGAATTAGTGGTTATGCACCTGCAGCGTTAAAGAAATCAGAAATATTTTTGAAAAAGAGACAAGAATATAGATTTCTGACACAACAGAAATCGAAAATAATTTGATTTAAAACAACAAGCCATCATACCTATTCAAGGCAGTGTCAACATCTTCCCTATAAACAGCAACTCCCTTCCAAAACCTTATAGGATACTTGGCAAAATTATTATTGAAGCACTTGTCAATTCAATTTAATTAACTAACTTTCATGCACTTAAGCCAAAATAATTAATTCTGAATATCGAACAGACTTCTTTTAATTTTTATACTGCACAAATATGAAAATTTCATTAGAAAAAAAAATAATCATTGGATTTATCCTCAACCTGTTTGTCGTTTTTGCGATAGCTGGGGTTTTTATTTTAAGAATCAATAAGAATAGAAATCCAGAGTTAGATAATTCATTGAATTGGATTGAAATTTCATTGATTTTCCTGTCCCTTATTTTGCTGACCGTTGTTTATTTTATTATTCGGTCCCAACTTCGAGCTAAAAATCGATCTCAAGAATTACTTCTGGAAAACAAACAATTACTACAATCTATTATTGACAATACTTCGAGTCCAATTTTCATAAAAAAAATAAATGGAGAATATTTGCTGATAAATAAGGAATTTGAATCTCTATTTAAAATTACAAATCAGGAAATTATAGGCAAAACCGATCATGACTTTCTACCTCCAAACATAGCAGATGCTTATCGCAATACCGATTTTGAAGTTGTGAAGGCTTTGAAAGAATTAAAAACAGAGGAAGTTATAGAAAAAACTGACGGGAAACATACCTACATTGCCGTGAAGTTCCCTTTGCACGACTCTTTTAATAGGATTTACGCCATAGGTGGAATTTTTACTGATATTTCCGAAAGAAAAAAACTGGAAGAGTCCTTCACGGCCGCTGAAAAATTCTTTACCATGTCAGTAGATATGATGATTATCTCATCGATGGAAAGATTTGTGAAAGTAAATCCAGCTGTCAGTAAAACATTAGGATATTCAGAAGAAGAACTCTTGCGCAAAAATTTCTTGGAATTTACGCATCCAGATGATATAGAAATCACTAAAAAAGAAGTACAAAAATTACAGACCGGAGCTGCGTCTATTAAATTCGAAAACCGATATATTTGTAAAGACGGATCTATCAAATGGCTCGTTTGGTCCGTATTCCCTGAGGTGAAAAGTGGATTACTATATGCCGTAGCCAGTGATATCACAGACAAAAAAGAAATCGAAAACGCTCTAAATGTAGCCAATACCTTTTTTTACATGTCATTTGATATGTTTGTCGTGATTAAAGACGAGAATTTTGTAAAAGTAAATCCTGCATTTACCCGAATTTTAGGATATGATTCGCAAGAAATAATAAACAAACCGTTTTTAAGTTTCATACATCCTGATGACGCGTCAATCTTTATGGATGGTGTCAAAAAATTAAGAATCAGCGATTCTGTGGTTACTCATAGAGTTCGGGAACGCTTGAAAGACGGCTCCTATAAATGGTTTGACTGGACCAGCACAATCGATATTCATACCGGAATTATTTACGCGGTTGCACGCGATGTATCTGAATTGATTGCAAATGAAGAATCGTTAAAAATAGCAAATATGTTTTTTGATATGGCTTTCGATATTTTAACAGTGGCTAAAGAGGAACATTTTATTAAAATAAATCCCGCTTTTACAAAAACGCTTGGTTACAATCAATATGATATGGACCGCATTAAATTCATAGATTTAATTCACCCTGATGACAAACAAACTGCTGGCGAAATATTGCAAAGACATTTAAAAGGAGAATCCGTTGTCAATTTCAGAACACGGTTTCTATGCAAAGACGGCTCGTTTAAATGGCTGGATTGGAATAGTAATATTGATGTTAAAAACGGGGTATTTTATTCCGTTGCCCGAAATGTTACAGAGCTAGTGGAGTTAGAAAACGAGCAACAAACAGCCATAGAGAATCTTTATGAAAATGAGGAGAAATTACGGTTAATAGTCGAAAATATCAGCGAAGGTATTATTGTGGCTAATGCCGATAAAAAGATAATTATGGCCAACAACATGGCCAACGAGATTTTTGGAATCGAAGAAGACGACAAAATTTCAACTAATTTAAGCAATCACTTTGAACTGTATTTTCCGGATGAAAAAACCATTTTTCCTTCCCAAAATTTACCCATGGAACGTGCTCTAAGCGGAGAAGTCACAACTGATGTCGAAATCATTCTTTGGAATCCCGTAGCGCAGGAAAAGAAAAGAGTATTAATTAGCGGCCGCCCGTTAGTAGATCAAAACAACACAGTAGTTGCAGCTGTTGTAACCATAAAAGACATCAGCAAATACAAACAAATGGAGGAAGATTTGAAAGAATCTGAATCAAAATACCGACAATTAATAGGTTTCCGAAAAGGAAATACTGATACAATGCTTTAAACTTGAAAGCTACATTTGGCAAGGATTGTTTATGCTATAATCTCCTTTTTAGATTCTCTTTCACTTCATCAAACCATTCATTTTTTAAAATACTTAAAATAATACTATCCCTCCGAGCGTCACTTCCTAAAGTTGGCATGTGATTGCGTAATATACCTTCCACTTTGCAACCTATGCTTTTCATGGCTGCAATACTTCGCTCGTTATTATTGTCAGCTCGAAATTCAACCCGCTCCATTCCTAGCGTTTCAAATGCATATTGCAAAAGTAAATATTTACAATGCTTGTTCAGTCCTGTTCCCCGAAATGATTTTCCATACCAAGTATAGCCCAATTGCAACGTTTTAAACTGAAGATTGATATCATAAAAACGAGTACTTCCGGCATATTTTCCAGATTTTTTATCGAAAACTATAAAGGGAAATTCGGCATTCATCTCTCTGGCTTTTAGAGCAATCTGAATGTATTTTTCCAGATTTTCTCTGCCATTGGCACGTACCAATGAATATTGCCAAGTCTCCGGTTCATTAATGGAAATTTTCAATAGATTTTCGAAATCTGATTCTTGTAAGGAACGCAATAAAACGGTTTGGTCCTCCAAAACTAGGGGATGTGAAAAGTTAAAATCCATATTGCTATTCATTTTAGTGTTGTAAACTTAAGACGACCAAATATAAACGATATTAGATTAGTTCTGAAAACTATTTTACGCTCAGATTAAAATTTACCAAATACCTTGCTCATTGGACAATAGCCACAAACCAAAATTCAATTGCGTTCTTTCTACTGTTTTACTATTTTATTTTTTCTTACTTTTAGTGTCTAAAGCAAAAATTTCTTTTACTGTTAAAATATCGTTGAACCTAAATTTAAAAAATGAAACCAATCCAGTTATTAGCGTTCTTTTTACTACTTTTTAGTACTTTTTCCTCCAACTCCCAAAATCAAAAATCAAAAGAATTCAAAGTAGAATTTGAAAAATTCACACTTGAAAATGGATTACAAGTTATTTTGCATATTGACCGATCAGACCCTGTAGTTGCAGTTGCTTTGACGAGTCATGTAGGATCCGCCAGAGAAAAAGAAGGCCGTACAGGATTTGCGCATTTGTTTGAACATTTACTTTTCTTGGAATCGGAAAATTTAGGAAAAGGAGGGCTTGATAAAATGAGTGCTCGTATTGGCGGAGCTGGTGCCAATGGTTCTACTAGCAGAGATCGCACTAATTATTTTCAGACCGTTCCTAAAGATGCATTAGAAAAAATGATTTGGGCCGAAGCTGATAAACTAGGCTATTTCATCAACACGGTCACAGAACCGGTTTTAGCCAAAGAAAAACAGGTTGTTAAAAATGAAAAAAGACAGAGTTATGATAACAGACCGTATGGTCATAATTTTTCAGTAATATCAAAAAATTTATATCCGGCAACGCATCCTTATAACTGGGACGTTATTGGTTCTTTAGAAGATTTGCAAAATGCTACGCTTGAAGATGTAAAAAGTTTCTATAACCGCTGGTATGTACCAAACAATGTTACGCTGACTATTGCCGGAGATTTTAATGTAAAACAAACCAAAGCTTGGGTCGAAAAATATTTTGGAGACATCAGACGTGGAGAAGCGATTCCAAAAATGGTAAAGCAGTCTGTGATATTGACCGAAACTAAAAAATTATATTACGAAGATAATTTTGCTAAGTTGCCTCAACTTACGCTAACATGGCCGTCAGTTTACGAATACCATCCTGACAGTTATGCGTTAGAAGTTTTGGCAAGCTATCTTTCCAAAGGTAAAAAAGCACCTCTATATAAAACCTTGGTAGAAGACAAAAAAGTAACTGATGCCACCGATGTTTTTCAATACAATTCAGAAATAGCGGGTCAATATATGTTGAGCGTAACCGCTTTTGAAAAAACAAATTTGAATGACGTAATGAATGGCGTAAACGAAGCTTTTAAAAACTTTGAAGCTGAAGGAATTTCTCAACAAGATTTAAATCGAATTATAGCGGGACAAGAAACTGCTTTTTACACCAATTTATCTAGTGTATTAGGAAAAGGGTTTCAACTGGCGCAATATGAAATTTTCGCGGGAACTCCGGATTATATCAATCAAGATGTCAAAAATATTCTTGCTGTAACTACCGAAGACGTAATGCGTGTATATCAAAAATACATCAAAGGAAAATATTTTGTAGCCACCAGTTTTGTTCCAAAAGGAGAGGCCAATTTAATTCTGGCTGGTTCAATAGTAGCCGAGGTTGTAGAGGAAAAAATCATTGAAGGCAAAGAAGATTCCTTTGATGCCAGCATTGCTGCTACGTATGAAAAAACACCTTCTAAATTTGACCGAAGCGTTGAGCCCGCTTATGGAGAAAGTCCTGATGTAATATTACCAACAGTTTGGAAAAGCAAGTTGTTATCCGGTCTAAACGTGTTAGGAATTGAAAACCACGAAGTGCCGCTTGTTCAATTTCAATTGCAAATAAAAGGCGGAATGTTACTTGAAGAAGCAAATAAAATAGGAGTTTCGAATATGCTGGCGGAACTGATGACAAAAGGAACTAAAAACAAAACTCCGGAGCAACTTGAAAATGCGATTGAAAGTTTGGGAGCAACTATAAGAGCTTATGCAACTGATGAATCTTTATTTATTTCAGGCAATACTTTAGCCAAAAATTACGCTGCAACTATGGCATTAGTTCAGGAAATAATTTTACAACCACGCTGGGATAGTACCGAATTTGATTTGATTAAACAAAGTACGTTAAGCCAAATCACACAGCAGAAAGCAGATCCAAATAGTATTGCCAGAAATGAATTCAAAAAATTAATCTATGGCAAAGAATCTATTTTAGCGAATAACCGCATTGGTACTGAAAATTCGGTAAATAGCATTACAATTGCCGATTTGAAAAATTACTATACTAAAAACACTACTCCATCAGTTACTAATTTTCAAATTGTGGGTGCTATTTCAAAAGCAGACGTAACAAATTCATTAGCAGATTTAAATAAAAATTGGGAGGCTAAAAAAATTATGGTTCCTAAAGCATTAACTACAAATACTATAGCTTCCTCAAAAATTTATTTTTATGATGTTCCCGGTGCAAAACAATCGGTAATCCGAATTGGATATCCTGCTCTTGCCGCAACTGATGAGGATTTCTATTCTGTTCAAATCATGAATTACCGTTTAGGCGGTGGTAGTTTTGCTTCACAATTGACGCAAGAATTACGCGAAGGAAAAGGATATACTTACGGAATCAATTCGTCATTTGATGGTTCTGTAAACAAAGGTCCTTTTACTATTGCAAGTGGAGTTCGTTCGAATGTAACGTTTGAATCCGTTAGGGTAATCAAAGAAATTCTTTCGCAATATGGAAAAAACTTCAACGAGAATGATCTTGAAGTGACGAAAGGATATTTAATTAAAAGTAATGCCAGAGCATTTGAAACTTTGTCTTCTAAACTGGAAATGCTCTACGATATCAGCAACTACAATTACGCTGATGATTACGCAAAGCAACAGGAAAACACTGTGAAAAACAGTAGTATTGACGCTATAAAAAAGCTTTCAGAAAAGTATTTGAATGCTGATAAAATGATCTATTTAGTGATAGGTGATGCTGAAACGCAATTGAAAAAACTAGAACAAATTGGTTTTGGAGAACCAATTCTTCTGAATAAACCAACAGTAAAATAAGTTGATTTTAAACTAATTTGGGTTATACATCACTGATTGATATAGCCCAGATCGAAGTGAAAATCCCGACTGCAAAAAAGATAATTTTTCTTGTCCTGAAAGAGCGACCAACGGAAGCTACTTTCAGGATTTAGAAAAATATTTTTTTAAGGGAGTATTGTAACGGAGTGCTGGATAAGCTCCTGAAAATTTTATTCATTCATTTCGTCATGACGTTCCGGAACTTGTGGATCATATAGCGGGCATTTGAACTCTTCCATTATATTTACTAAAGAATCCATTGTTTTTCCTTCAGTACCATAACAATCAATTTTAATACTTTGAGGCGTCGTCCTGATATGAAAAGCGCCTACACCATTGTTATTTTTCCAACTTTTCTCGTCTACTTTTTCCCATTTTGAAAATACCGAAGCAATTCTATTTAAGATAACTGGAACAGGCAGTTCTTCAAGACCTTCAATTTCAGCTTGCTCTTCTGTAATAGTTTCATAAACTAAGTGATGGTTGAGATAAATTCCCTCAAGATATTTCCAAAAAACCAATTCGTACATAGATAAAAAATTAAAAGATTAAAGAATTGAAAGATTGAAAATGAACTTCAATTGAAGTTTTTTAATATTCAAAAGTTCCATATTCACTGGCAATAGTCAGTTTTTTTGCAGTAGCAGCTTCTACTCTACCTACGATTTTTGCATCAACGTTGAATGATTTTGAAATCGCGATAATATCTTGTGCAACTGCTTCCGGAACATAAATTTCCATACGGTGACCGCAATTAAACACTTGGTACATTTCTTTCCAATCCGTTTTAGATTGCTCCTGAATTAATTGAAACAAGGGCGGAACTGGAAATAAATTGTCTTTTATAATGTGTAAATTTTCTACAAAATGTAAAATTTTAGTTTGCGCTCCTCCACTGCAATGCACCATCCCGTGAATTTCATTGGAAGAATATTGGTCTAAAATTTTCTTGATGATTGGCGCATAGGTTCTGGTTGGCGAAAGCACTAATTGACCGGCATCGATTGGTGAATTTTCAACGGCGTCTGTCAATTTTACTTGTCCGGAATAGATTAATTCCTCAGGAACTGCAGCATCAAAACTCTCCGGATATTTGGTCGCCAAATACTTCCCGAAAACATCATGGCGCGCCGATGTTAATCCGTTACTTCCCATTCCGCCATTATAGCTTTTCTCGTAAGTCGCCTGACCAAAAGAAGCCAAACCTACAATTACATCACCTGCTTTGATATTGGCATTATCAATAACTTTAGAACGTTTCATTCGAGCTGTAACTGTTGAATCTACAATAATTGTTCGAACAATATCACCTACATCTGCCGTTTCACCACCTGTAGAATGTATGGTTACCCCAAAAGAATCCAGTTCTTTAATCAGTTCTTCAGTTCCGTTGATAATCGCTGAAATTACTTCGGCGGTGATCAAATTTTTATTTCTTCCAATAGTCGACGAAAGCAAAATATTATCCGTTGCTCCAACGCATAATAAATCGTCAATATTCATGATTAATGCATCTTGCGCAATGCCTTTCCAAACGGAAATATCACCAGTTTCTCTCCAATACATATATGCCAAAGAGGATTTAGTTCCGGCTCCATCAGCATGCATAATCAAACAATAGTCATCATCTTGGGTTAAATAATCCGGGACAATTTTGCAAAAAGCTTGTGGAAACAATCCTTTATCAATGTTTTTTATGGCATTATGAACATCTTCTTTGGATGCCGAAACACCGCGTAGCGCATATCTTTTTGAAGTATCTGAACTCATGTAGTATAGTTGTGAAGCCTGCTTTATGGCAGGTAGTTGTGTGGCAAAGGTAATTATTTTTTTGGGTTTTGCCTATCGAGTCATAAGAAGTGTTTCGTGATAAATCTGTCCTGCAAAGAAAATTTATGTACACCTTACGTTTAGTATCTAAGAGAGGAATATCTTAAAATGCATGTCAAAAAAAATGTCTATCCGAAACAGATAGACATTTTCACAAAAAAGATGAAGTATTACTTCCACTCAGGCATGGAACCGCCGGTAAATAAAGTGGTACGGGAATCAACGTCAGTGATACTGGCTTTTTGAATATTTTTTATAGAAATTCCATCATTAGACGTATTTGTAAAAATTACGTCTGCTTCATTAGGAGAAAATTTGACATCCAAGTCATTGTAACCATCTGGCTTCTTGGTATCTAATTCGGTTGAAGTGTTAGTGATACGATTGTAGATAAAAATTCGAGAATCTAGTCTTCTGTAATTTGAACTTTGATATCCTGAAATGTCCCTCGTATAAACAATTTTTTGATTATCTACAGAAATATTTAATCCACTAACTGCGCCATTTAATCCAGAAAGCACTTCATAAAGAACAGCTCCCGCGTTATCTATAACATAGATCTCTGCATTATATCCAGATAAATCATTTACTTTCAATACGATTTGAGTTCCATCCTGACTCCAGTCACATTCAGATATAAACTTACCATTTGGTGTTTTAAATAATTCTATCAATCCTCCTCCATTTGCATCAATTCGGTAAAGTTTGTCAAAATTCGGATAAATCAACTGACTTCCATTGGTACTCCAGCAGTAATTAATGTGTTCCATATTAAATCCGGCTATTGGAATGGAATTCGTAACTTTAAAAACATTTGAACCATCTGGATCCATTGTATAAATTTGATTTTGAGACCCGTCGGAACTAATATAGGCAATTTTATTTATTTGCAAATTTTTTCTGGGTCTAAAACTATTCACCTCAGAAGAAGATAATTGCAACTCATTTCCAGCTTCGTCAGCGGTGTAAATAACATTATTACTGTTTACTTTTTTGATGTACAAAAACCTAGGATTTGGAAATGCCAAAGTAGTGAAAGTATTTGTTACACTATTTGACGGACTATTTATACCATCTGAAGAGGAAACTTGCCAATAATACTTTGTACTATAACTCAAACCTGATATTTCAAACGTAGTAGTTTTTATATCTTTATAGATAGTTATAACATCAGTAGTACCATTTTTAAGAGTTACGGTATACGTTAACGGATCAGACTCTTTGTCGGTAGCGGTCCAAGTTAAATTCAGTTTTAAACTTTGACTTTTCGCATTATCTACAGGTGCCGTTAATAAAGGAATTTCTGGAGGCTTATTATTTGCTGTAGAAACATCCAATTCGAATATTATTTGTATTGTTGTATTTTTCACCACAGTAGCGGGTTCAAATTTGGTAATATATCCTTCTTTTTGTGCTTGAAAAGAATATTTCCCTACCAAGACTTCATCAAAAACAAAATAACCATCTTTATCCGTGAAAAATGTATTCGTAGTGGGACTCGTCGATATTCTTGCGTTTTCTATTGGTTCAAAAGTTTCTGCATCAACAACTCTGCCTTTAACTTTCCCCATACCGCTATCATCAATTAGTTCTTCACTGCAAGAAACCAAGAAAATAAAACATATAACTATTTTTATTCCTATTTTTTTCATCTTTAGATTGTATTATTTTATTAGACAACTGGTCAATCAATAACAGTAAAAATCTTGATTTCAATCCTATTATTTTTTTGTTTTAATTTTTGATTTATGTGGAAAATAATAGGTTATTCCAGCTCCAAAACGCCAATAATAATCATCTCTTTTACCACTCACTATATAGTCTATATTATCAGAAAAATTTAAATTATGCTCCCCATATAATTTGAATCCAAAATTATTGGTTATTAAGTATTCTAAACCCGCCCCATATTGGATTTTAGTGCTAGAATTTTTATAATCTGAATTGAAAGTTGTTCCCGTTCCTACAAAAAAGTAAGGTGTCAAAACATCGTATGGAAGTGCTAAATATTCTAAATTTAGATCTAATGAAGCATACCCTACATCCAATTTGTTTTTATTTCCAAGTAAAAATACATTGGTAGAGGCACTAATATTAAAATTTGGAGTCAAAGAAAATTTGAGAGCTCCTCTTACCATCGGTTTGGCTATCGGATTTGGATAATCTCCTGCCATGTAGGTTGCTCCTCCGACTAATTCCACTCCAAATCTACCACGTTTTTCATTTCGATTTCTACCGTAAAGCAAGGCCAAATCAGCTTCATCTTTTTCTTTGGTATAAGAATCTAAAAAGTTTTTGACTTGAATATTTGTGGCGTCTACTTCCCAAAGATTATCTTTAATTCCATCAACAATTAGTCCTTCTACGGCTTTTTCAATTGCTTCAGTAACAGCAAGCTGAATTGGCTCATTTCTGGTAAAACCAGTTTCTACTTCAAGTAACCGTTTGATGTTTACATATTTGAATAAATTAGCATCTACGCTTTGAGATAAAATTGTTTTGGAAACATAAACAGTATTTAAAATTTTACCATTTGATGTAGAAACTAATCTCAGATAAATTGAAATTCTGTCTTGTCTGTATCGAGTAGAACCGCCAGTTCCAAAATATCTGGCGCCAAACCCACCCGTTATAATATTAGAATCATAGGAAATTATACCTCCTTCCAATAAAACTCCAGCAAACAAAAGAGGGGTCAATTGTGATTCATTAGTATTTGAACTTGCTGCATATTCTTGCCGTGTAGACCTTATTATATTTCGTTCATTTAATAGATTTCCTAGATTTTCTCTTTCTATAGGTACAAACCATTTTGAATCCCCCAAAGCCTTGATCAATATTGATGTAGCTCCTTGTGTAACTGCTGTGCTAAATGTACTCCCTTGCTCTATGGCTTTATACTGACCCGTTTGATCTTTAAATTTATAAACGCCAACAACAACAGGCTCTTTTGGTTTAGGTAATTTTAATAATGAAGAAGTAGCAGGAGTGTTCTCACCATAAATCGCTTTTTCGACGCCTACAGGTTGATTGAAATAAGCTGCACAACTAGAAAACAAAAATACAAGCAGAAGAATGACAGTAGGTTTTTTATTCATGATTATATCTTATGTTAACTTATTTGGGAAGAAAAAATATTCTACAAGTTTCTTAGTGAAGAATGATTAGAGCATGGAGCTAATCCTCTAATTATAAAAAGTAGTTTAATCCAATCTAAAAAATATCAATTATTGCCAGGAATAAATATCTGTGTTTGCTCTCCCGTGTCTGTATCAAGTATATCAACAACTAAACCGAGGTTTGATGGGTAGATATCTACCGCTAAACTCCCAAAAACATAGGATCCTTCAGCAATACCTTTATCCCCAAACTGGTTTTCAAATAATGAGTTAGAAATTTTATTTAATAACTGATTATTGAGATTTTCTTTGAACCGTTCCAACTCCGATTTCTGTTCAAATCCTGTTCTGGAATCTTCTTTAAAATCATTTTGCGTATCAGCTGAACTTAGTAGCCATTGATAATTAAATGTGTCTCCGCCAAACGCAGGATTCTTTGGTTTATAAACTAAATCTTGTGCATTTGAGTTCATAAAAACTCCAAAAAGTAATGCCATTAAAAGTAATGTTCTCATATTGAAATTGATTTAAATAAAACATTATTGAGAAACGAACAAAAAGCAACCTGAAAATTAATTCTCTATTATAAGTCACTATAAAATTTTAATAGTCTCCTACATAAACAATCAATACTGAGTAATAAATTTATTTTGTTTTTCAATATTCTTAAAATATTTAAAAACTTTAGCAGCAGCTGTTTCCGCCATATATTTCAAAAAATCTTCATCAGGTTTTGCAATAAATTCTTCAATGACTTCACTATCTACATTTATTGAAATCTTAGTAGTCCTACCAAAGGTCAATTCTTCTTGAACGGAGATAATCTTGCTGGAATTCAATTTTAATTTTGAATACGCATTATAAAAAAGATCGTAGAAATCATTCCCTAATTTAGTTTTCGTGTCATTAGATACAATACCTATCATCTCTAATCCATCTTTAGGCTTAAGAATCCCTAAATTTGAATCTTCTTCCCCAAAAACAACCCGATCTTTTCCTATTATTTTATTATCTTCATCATAAATCAACAACAATATAATAATTTGATCTTCAGTACTTTTATTAATCTGAGTTTTAGAAAGTGTAATTTTATTTAGAGGCTCTAAGGTAACTCTGCCATCTTGAGCATTACTTGATCTATTGGAATTAGATTTGTTTTTTCTAAAAACAGAAAGCTTAAATGAAATATTTTTAAATTCGGACTTTAAATTCTCAACAGTTCCAAGAACTGACAAAGTATTTTCAATCTCTTCAACATCAATCTTGGCTTTAACTTCTTTATAAACAACTTGAGCTGCCAAAAATTGAATATTAAAATAGAAGAACAAAGCCACAATTTTAATTAAAAATCTTTTCATAATTTAATGATTAAAAATATAAATTGCTCCCGAATTTCCTGATTGAGTAATTTTCAAATCTTTGGATATTGAATTAGACCCATTGTTAAATAGTGTCAAATTATTTCCTTCCTGATTTATCGTCATATTTATTGAACCCGAAGTATATAATGAAAAATCACTCACATAATTATTGTTTCCGTACTGGGTTACTGATTGAGTTAAATCATAAGCATTCTTGTCAACAGATACATAATTATTTGATCCATATTGACCAATTAAAATTTTAGAATTTTCATTATGTATACTTATATCTGAATAATTATTAAAACCTATTTGAGAAATATGTATTAAGTTATTATTCGATAGCAACTGAATATTTGATGACTGTTGAACTTGGCCAATTTCATTATTTCCAACGTATATTAAATCCTTACTCACTAAGTATAAAGAATTTACAGGGTAATTTAGTTCTTGTGCTTCTACGAAGCTTATCGTAAAAAACATGGATAGAAATAAAAAAATATCAAATTTTGGTTTCATGAGTTATGAATTTTAAACCTAAATTTCCTTAAAATAGTTTCAACTATTCCTATTTAATCATTTGCAGTAAGAAAAAAGCTTTGAATATTGTTTATTAAAATCTATGCTTACTATTTATGATAACAAATAGTTCTTTAAAAAAAAAGGTGGAATTGTTAACCAATTCCACCTTTTAGAAAGTAATTAGTTAGATTGCATAACTAAACTCATATTTCCAGCTCCCCATTGGTTTACTGTACTTAAATGGCTATCCCCAGTTTGAATAGTCCAAGCATAGTTTGCTGTCCCAAATTGATTGATGTAAGAAGTATTATCCGTACCAAATTGATTAGTTACTGCCATGTTATATTCTCCATATTGATCAACATTGGCACTATTTCCTATACCAACTTGAAACACCAGAGAGTTATTATCATGTCCTTCTTGCATAGTGTTAGAAGAATTCGCTACATCAAACTGCAAAGTAGTTGAAGAGTTGTCTCTACCTATTTGCGTTGTTCTAGCATAATTAAGGAAACCAGCTTGTCCTATAACAGCATCGTTTCTTCTACCATCTTGAGTGATGTAAGCAGCATTAGCAATTCCTAATTGACCTATGTAAGCATCATTACGACGTCCTTTTTGGTCAACATTTGCATAGTTTAAAGCTCCCCCTTGGTTGATGTCAGCTTCATTATGTCTACCGTCTTGATCAACGACAGCCAAATTTGCAAATCCTAATTGCAAAACATCTGAATCATTTTCTAAACCAGACTGTGTAATAACAGCAGCATTTGCAATACCAAACTGATTTACTGCACTAACATTTCCTTGTGCAAAACTAACTGAGGCCACAAGCATCGCGGAGATGCTTAAAATTACTTTTTTCATAATAAATATATTTAATTGGTTGTTAATACAAATTAATATATAGGTTCAAAAAAGTGATTTGGGATCTGCTTTTTTAAGTAATAATTAATAAGAAATACATTTTTAATTATTTGCTTATTTCATTACTACATATCAAAGATAAAAAACATAATTAAAAGAAAACACGTATAAATACCTGTTTTTCATCTAATTAAAATATTTTTCGATGAAACGTAATTCTGTATCGACGAACTACGTTTTTCATAAAATTCATAAACAAGAAAGAGACTACATAAACTAGATTTGCAAAAATACCTTACCTCATCCATACAATTAAAAAGAACTTCACAACAAAAAAAACAAATTATAATGAAGAAAAAGGAAAATAATACAATTTTACATACACTATCCATATTGTAGTACTCTGCGCTTAATATGCATAATTAAAACTAAATTAGTAACCACAGTAAAAGATACAAGGATATTTTAACTGCATCTATTAAATTACCTAAGATAAACTAAAACAGGAATACAATCTATTAACAACCCTATCGTCCTATTATCCTCTATAAGAGTTTTTGACAAAAAAAAGCCCTTCCAAAACGGAAAGGCTTTTAAAAATTTTAGAAATTGTACTTACTACTTAGTAAATAACAATTCTCTATATTTAGTTAAAGTCCAGATTTCATTATCAACTAATAACTCTAATTTATCACAATGATTTCTGATAATTTCAAAGTATGGTTTTACTTTATTACAATATGCTTCTGCCATTTCTTGCGCATCAGTCAAATTATTTGCTATCTTTCTTTCGTTTGTCATCTCCTCAACTTTTGAGTTAATGCCTTCAATATGTCCTGAAATTTCTTTAATCAAAACAATTTGCTCTTTAGCTATTGTTTCAAAATCATCCCCAAAAATATCCTTTAAACCTTTAACATTGGCAATCAAAGTATTTTGGTAACGAATTGCTGTAGGAATAACGTGATTTTTAGAAATATCACCTAAAACTCTACCTTCTATTTGAATTTTTTTAGTGTACTCTTCTAATTCAATTTCGTATCGCGCTTCAACTTCAACGTGATTCATAATGTTTAATTCCGAAAACAAATCTAATGACTGCTTAGAAATTCTGGCTTTTAATGCTTCCGGTGTAGTTTTGAAATTACTTAAGCCTCTTTTTGCAGCTTCCGCTTCCCATTCCTCGCTATATCCGTCTCCTTCAAAAAGGATTTTTTTAGATTGTTTGATGTACTCTCTTAAAACATTGAAGATTGCATCATCTTTCTTCATGTCTTTAGAATCAATTAACGCATCAACCTCAACTTTAAAGTCTCTTAATTGTTTTGCAACAATTGCATTCAACGTAGTCATTGCATTAGAACAGTTTGCTGTAGAACCTACCGCTCTGAACTCAAATTTATTTCCTGTAAAGGCAAATGGGGAAGTTCTGTTTCTGTCTGTATTGTCTAAGAGAACATCTGGAATTTTCCCTACTACATTTAGTTTTAAATCGGTTTTTTCTTCAGGAGATAATTTACCAGTAGTGACACCTTCTAATTCTGCTAAAACTTTAGTCAATTGTCCACCAATGAATACGGAGATAATTGCCGGTGGTGCTTCGTTTGCTCCTAATCTATGGTCATTACTTGCAGAAGCTATTGCTGCTCTTAATAATGACTCATTATCATTTACCGCTTTGATGGTATTGATAAAGAAAGTCAAAAACTGTAAATTACTCATTGGTGTTTTGCTTGGACTCAACAAGTTTACACCAGTATCTGTAGCTAACGACCAGTTATTGTGCTTCCCTGAACCATTCACTCCTTTGAAAGGTTTTTCATGGAACAACACTTTCAATTCGTGACGTTCGGCTACTTTTTGCATTACATCCATCAACAAACAGTTGTGATCCACAGCCAAGTTTGTTTCTTCAAAAATAGGAGCCAATTCAAATTGATTTGGTGCTACTTCATTGTGACGTGTTTTTACAGGGATGCCTAACAACATACATTCTTGCTCCAAATCTCTCATGTAAGTCAATGCACGTGTTGGAATAGAACCAAAATAATGGTCATCTAATTGTTGCCCTTTTGCAGAAGTATGTCCTAATAAAGTTCTTCCTGTCATAATAAGGTCAGGACGAGAATTTGCTAACGCTCTGTCTACTAAGAAATATTCTTGTTCCCAACCTAAAGTTGCGGTAACTTTTTTTACATTTTTATCAAAATATTTACATACTTCGGTAGCTGCATCATCCATAACCATAAGAGCACGCAACAAAGGTGTCTTATAATCTAAAGCCTCTCCGGTGTACGAAATAAAAACAGTTGGAATACATAAAGTAGTTCCAAAAATAAATGCTGGAGATGTTGGATCCCAAGCGGTATATCCTCTTGCTTCGAATGTGTTTCTAATTCCACCATTTGGAAAACTAGAAGCATCCGGTTCTTGTTGTACTAATTGAGCACCACCAAATTTTTCTACAGGATCGCTACCGTCATAAGATGTTTCAAAAAAGGCATCATGTTTTTCAGCAGTTGTCCCTGTAAGTGGTTGAAACCAGTGCGTATAGTGAGTCACTCCTTTAGACAAAGCCCACTCTTTCATACCCATGGCGATATAATCAGCTAATTTTCTGTCTATTTTAGTTCCATGCTGTACTGCATCGCGCACTCCTTTAAAAGCATCAGAAGTCAAAAATTGCTTCATTGCTTTGTCATTAAAGACATTTGAACCAAAAATAGTAGATTTTCTATCAGATTCTTCAAATTTAACTGGCTTTCTGGTCGATGCTTCTCTCAAAGCTTGAAAACGTAATGTTGACATAAAAATTGTTTTTAATTAATTAGACCCCTATTATTTTGATGCAAATATAATTTAATTATTACTTTTATAAAATTTTGCCTCGGATTTTTATGGGTTATAGACCGAAATTTATCAAATTATTAAAAATACACGCTTAAAATCACAACTTAGTAATTTTAAGGTCGTTATTTTCGAAAGTAACAGATTCATAAAAAATCCAAAAGAGTAAAAAGTCAAAACTTTTCCTTAAAATTTCTAGTTAAGTTTAATAATCAAAAAGTATCTTTACGCAAAATATAAATACCTTAAATTTATGATTGTCTGGATTTCTTTTTTAACCGCAGTTTTGATTTTTTTAGCCCTTGATTTGGGAGTTTTTAATAAAACACCACACATTATAAGTTCCAAAGAAGCAGGGAAATGGACCGCAATATGGGTTACATTATCTTTTATATTCTCCGGAGTAATCTATTGGCTTTACACTACGGATTATATTGCCAATCCAGATTCTTTGAAACCTGCTGCCGCATCAATAAAGTTCATCACGGGCTATTTGATAGAATTATCCCTTAGTATTGATAACATATTTGTTATCGCTATTATTTTTTCTGCCTTTAAAATTCCACAAAAATACCAACATCGAGTGCTATTTTGGGGAATCTTAGGAGCAATTTTATTTAGAGGTCTAATGATCTATTTTGGCGTTTTACTGATTAACAAATTTTCATGGATGACGTATATTTTTGGAGGTTTTCTAATTTACACCGCCATGAAAATGCTATTTAGTGGAGAAGATGAAAAATTTGAACCAAAAAAATCATTCATTTATAAAGCACTGAAAAAAGTCATGCCAATTTCTAATCACATCGATGGAGAGCATTTCTTTGTAAAAAGAAGACACATTACAGCTGCTACTCCCCTATTTGTAGCGCTAATCGTGATTGAAGTTATGGATGTCGTTTTTGCGATTGATAGTGTTCCTGCGATTTTAGCCATAACAAGCGATCCGTTTTTAGTTTTTAGCTCCAATATATTTGCTATTTTAGGATTGCGTTCTATGTATTTCTTTCTGGCTCACATGTTAGACAAATTTGCTCATTTGGAGTATAGTCTTATTGCCATCTTGACTTTTGTAGGTGTCAAAATGCTGCTCCATGATTATCTTAAATTGCCTGAATGGGTTTCATTGGCTTTTATAGCCCTTTCCCTTATCGCGGGAATTGTGGCATCGCTTAGAAAGAGTAGTAAAGAAATGGTTTAAAACTAAAAAGTACAAGCAATAAAAAAAGGAAATCTCTCGATTTCCTTTTTTTTATTATTAAAATCTCTCCTTACAAATTGATTTTCTTAACGCCACTCATATCAACTTTCAATGCAGACATAACCGAGTCAATATTATTTTTATTAATTGTTTTAGCAAAACCATCCGGTATTACTACAATTCTAAAGGTTTGATCTTGAGTCCAACTTGCTGGCAATGTGTTAAGATTAAAATTTGCCGAAAGATAGATATTCACATCAAATCTAGAATAATCAAAATTAAAATCTAGTGCACCTCCATCATTAAAATAATACGTTTGAGGCATTAACTTCCAAACATCCTGACCATTTACAGTATCGTATAAATGATATACTAAAACAGAATCCGAGGAATAAATTGGCGGATCAAATACGACCAATCTACTATAATTATTATTGGAATTGAATGAAGTCGTAACTTCAAACACTTCATTTCTTGGGGCATCATCATATACTTCTGTTACTTCACAACTTTGTAGTGCCATCATCCCGATGAAAACTAAAAATAAGGTAATTTTTTTCATTCGATTTCGTTTTTATAATTTATATAAAAGACTCTATTCATGAATTGTGCCAAACTTTATTGTGAAGAATAATGTACTTTTGAATTATGGAAAAGAAACTTAAATTATACATGATAATGCTAGGCTGTGTGCCAGAAGGACGGTTTACAGAACAGCATGATATTTTTTTTGGAATTGGGAATTCCTTGAAAGAATTGATTCCTCATATCAATCTTTTTTGGCCAGAAGCCAAAGGTAAAATTCATATTGATGTTTGGCGAGAAGTTTCTGTCGTTGATGACTTCGCTATTGAAATTGTTCCAAAAAATACTGAAGCACAAGTTCCCCCAGAACAATTATTTTTCATCAATTTAGGAGGGTATAAAGAAAATGAATTTGAAGAATACCATTATAAAATGATTACAGTTGCTACTAGTTTAGCATTAGCATCAAAAAAATCAAAAAAAACTGCATTTTACAAACATTGTGGTTTCAAAGAAGCACCTTCGCATATTGACGATCAATACGGAATTGATGTAGATGATATTTACAATGTTGCAGATATGCTGCCAGTACAATTCAAAGCTTTATATTCGTTAAAAATCACAAAGTCAGAAATACAATTAGAGCAAAATCCACTGCATATAGGTTATTTGAAACTGAAAAAAATCAAAGAGTAAACAATAAAAAGGCCTTTCATTATTATCTATGAAAGGCCTTTTGAAATTTTTAAAGAATATAAATCTATTTCACCACTAGAGTATCATTTTTTAAGATTTTGCTAAAAAATAAAACATGGGAAGGCAACGCATTTTCCCAATATTCCCAAGTATGCGCTCCTGGACGTTCTGTGTAATCGTGAGCAACTTTACTATAAACAAGTCTTCGGTGTAATTCTCTATTAGATTCAATCAAAAAATCATCTACTCCGCAATCTATAATCAATTCCAGCTTGTTGCTTTTTATTTTGTCTACCATATTCAAAACCGCATTAGCAGCATATACTTCCTGAGGCGCTCCTTCAATTCCAAAAACAGGCTCCATTAATTTAGTTACTCGTTCCTTTGATTCTGGATTAATTATGCTTCCCATATCTACAGCTCCACTCATACTTCCTGCAGCGCAAAAAAGTTCCGGATGTCTTGTCGAAAGATACAAAGCTCCGTGGCCTCCCATGGAAAGCCCAGTAATTACACGCCCTTTTCTGTCATTTATGGTTCGATAGGTATTATCTACTTTTTCAATTACTTCTTTCGTGATATAAGTTTCAAACTGACTTCCTTTATTAACAGGACTATCCAGATAAAAACTAAATGTTTCACCTTCCGGCATTACAATTATGATATTATATTGGTCGGCTAAATTGTGTAATAAATTCTTATCCGGAGTTTTAGATAACCAATCATTAAAATGGCCATAAGCGCCATGCAACAAATAAAGCACTGGATAATTAGCTTTGCTTTTAGCATAAGAACTTGGTAAAACTACCGCAGCTTTATATGTTTTATTCATTGCCAAACTAGGAATTTGCAACGTATCGGCTTTTGCCGCATAAGAAACAGCTACATGCCCAAAAAGGAAAAATAAGAATACAATTTGAAATTTTTTCATTGGAACGTTTTTTAGATGATTGAAAAGTAAATATAATACTTTAGAATAAATAAAATAAAGCCACAATAATTACTAAACAAAAAAAAGCCTCTCATCGCTGAAAGGCCTTTTATAAATATTGTAATCAAATCCCGCCCGAAATCGGGATCAGCGATTCACACTGTTTTTGCTATGCAAAAAGTGGTTCTCTGTTTACATATTTCTTCTATACTGACCGCCTACTTCAAATAAAGCCGAAGTAATTTGTCCCAAAGAACAAACCTTAGTCGCTTCCATTAAATGTTCAAATAAGTTTTCGTTTTTAATGGCAGCTTCCTGAAGCGTATTTAAATGCTCATTTACCAAATCCTGATTCGATTGATGCAAATGGTTCAACATATCAATTTGGTATTGTTTTTCTTCTTCCGTAGCACGAATAACTTCCGCTGGAATTACCGTTGGAGAACCTTTGGAACTCAAGAACGTATTCACACCAATAATTGGGAATTCACCTGTATGTTTCAACGTTTCATAATACAAACTTTCTTCCTGAATTTTAGAGCGTTGGTACATCGTTTCCATAGCACCAAGCACTCCGCCACGTTCGGTAATTCTGTCGAATTCCAATAAAACTGCTGCTTCCACTAAATCCGTTAGTTCTTCTATAATGAAAGCACCTTGAATTGGGTTTTCATTTTTGGCCAGACCTAATTCTTTATTGATAATCAACTGAATCGCCATGGCACGACGCACTGATTCTTCTGTTGGTGTTGTAATTGCTTCGTCATACGCGTTAGTATGTAAGGAATTACAGTTGTCATAAATCGCATACAAAGCTTGTAAAGTCGTACGAATATCATTGAAATCTATTTCCTGTGCGTGCAAAGAACGACCCGATGTTTGAATATGGTATTTCAACATTTGAGCACGTTCATTAGCACCATACTTGTTTTTCATGGCTTTCGCCCAAATTTTACGCGCTACACGACCAATAACTGCATATTCAGGATCTACTCCATTTGAAAAGAAGAACGATAAGTTAGGTCCAAAATCATTGATGTTCATTCCACGACTCAAATAATATTCCACATACGTGAAACCATTAGAAAGTGTAAATGCCAATTGCGTGATCGGATTCGCTCCTGCTTCGGCAATGTGATATCCTGAGATAGAAACCGAATAAAAGTTTCTAACATTCTTAGTAATGAAATATTCCTGTACGTCACCCATCAATCGCAACGCAAATTCAGTAGAGAAAATACAAGTATTTTGTGCCTGATCTTCTTTTAAAATATCAGCCTGAACCGTTCCACGAACTTGAGACAATGTTCTTGCTTTGATTTCGTCATACACTTCTAAAGGCAGAACCTGATCTCCTGTAACGCCTAAAAGCATCAAACCTAAACCGCTATTCCCTTCCGGTAAATCTCCTTGGTAATGTGGTCTTTCGACTCCTTTAGCCGCGTATATTTTGTTAATTTTTGCTTCAATTTCTTTTTCAAGACCATTTTCTTTGATATAAAACTCACATTGTTGGTCAATAGCCGCATTCATAAAAAAGCCTAATAACATGGGTGCTGGTCCATTAATAGTCATACTCACCGAAGTCATCGCATGAACCAAATCGAAACCAGAATATAGTTTTTTAGCATCATCCAAGCAACATATAGAAACTCCGGCATTCCCTATTTTCCCATAAATATCAGGACGTACATGTGGATCATTTCCGTATAAAGTTACACTGTCGAAAGCAGTTGATAATCTTTTAGCAGGCAATCCCGCACTCACATAATGAAAACGTTTGTTGGTTCTTTCCGGTCCACCTTCTCCAGCAAACATTCGAGAAGGATCTTCTCCTTCACGCTTGAAAGGATACAAACCTGCGGTGAAAGGAAATTCTCCAGGAACATTTTCCTGCAAACACCAACGTAAAATATCACCCCAAGCTTTATACTTTGGTAATGCAATTTTCGGAATTTGAGAATGTGAAAGCGACTCTGTATGCGTAGCCATTTTGATTTCTCTGTCACGAACTTTGAACGTATAAACTGGATTTTTGTACTTGTTTACTTTTTCGTCCCAAGTCAAAATGATTTCCCAATTGTACGGATCCAAATCCATTTTTACTTTTTCAAACTGATTCAGTAAAAGATTCAAAAATATTTTATCCTCGGCAGCACCCGATTTCTCCAATTCTATAGCTGTTGGCAAAACAGAATCATCATTGATTCCTGCTTTGTTTAACTCAGGAGTTTTTTTAGCTACCGTTTCAATTGTTTTGAAAATTCCATATAATTTCTGTGCCACTTGTTCTTGGCTTACCGCAGTAACATCATATTTACGGTTACTTTCGGCAATTTCAGATAAATAACGGGTTCTATGTGGCGGAATAACGAAAATCTTCTCGCTCATTTCACGAATGATTTGGAACGTTGATTTCAAATCAGAATTCGTTTTTTCATGGACTTTATCCATAATCGCTTTGTACAGCGTATTCATTCCTGGATCGTTGAACTGCGAAGCAATTGTCCCAAAAACCGGAAGTGTATCTAAATTTACATCCCAAAGATTATGGTTTCGTTGGTATTGTTTTTTAACGTCTCTCAATGCATCCAGAGAACCGCGTTTGTCGAATTTGTTTATCGCTACCAAATCAGCAAAATCAAGCATATCGATTTTTTCCAATTGGGTTGCAGCACCAAATTCTGGTGTCATTACATATAAAGAAACATCGGAATGATCCATAATCTCTGTATCGGATTGCCCGATTCCAGAAGTCTCCAAGATGATGATATCATAATTTGCCGCTTTAATTACTTGAATTGCATCGGCAACATATTTTGACAAAGCCAAATTCGATTGGCGTGTAGCCAATGAACGCATGTAAACACGAGGATTATTGATAGCATTCATTCGGATTCTATCTCCTAAAAGTGCTCCACCTGTTTTACGTTTGGATGGATCAACAGATATTAATCCGATTGTTTTTTCCGGGAAATCAATTAGAAAACGACGTACCAATTCATCCACCAAAGATGATTTTCCAGATCCACCGGTTCCTGTTATTCCAAGAACTGGAGTTTTACAACCCTTATTCTTTTTTTGGATGGTTTCCAAAGTTTTAGCAGCAACATCAGGAAAGTTTTCTGCTGATGAAATAATTCTGGCAATTGCTTTTGGATTTTTTTCTTCTAAATGATTAATTTCATCCGTCAGTTTATCGCCAACAGGATAATCCGCTTTTTGTACCAAATCGTTTATCATTCCTTGTAATCCCATCGCACGGCCATCATCCGGAGCATAAATTCTGGTAATTCCGTAGGCTTGTAATTCGGCAATTTCTGAAGGTAGAATTACACCACCGCCACCGCCAAATATTTTGATTTGACCCGCTCCTTTTTCCTGAAGCAAGTCATACATGTATTTAAAATATTCGTTATGTCCTCCTTGATAGGAAGTTATCGCAATTGCATTCGCATCTTCTTGAATCGCGGTATTAACTACTTCTTCTACGCTGCGGTCGTGACCTAGATGAATCACCTCAACACCAGTAGATTGAATAATTCTACGCATGATATTGATTGCGGCATCGTGACCATCAAAAAGGGCTGCTGCGGTTACAATTCTTACTTTATTAACAGGGATATACGGTTTTACGGGTTCCATTTTATGAATATGATAATTTAAGTGTGCAATTTACAATTTTATTTTAAAAATTATTTGATGTTGCTGCTCGTTGTTAATAAATAAGGAAGAATTTTGTTATTTAGCCCCGATTGCAGCGACATCTCCCGATTTAGAAAAAGAAGGCTTTTTTTTAGCCGTAGTTTTTATTTATCGGGAATACAGCGGAAAGCGGGACAAATCGTGATTAATACTACTAAACTTTGTGCTCCTAAAGAATAGTTGGCTTTGTTTTTGAATAAGTAGTATTTTTACAAATGCCGGAAGGCGAATTAATAAATAAACAATTTACGATGAAGAAAATTTTAGTTTTAGCAGTAGCAATTTCACTTTCCAGTTGTGCCGAAATGCAACAAGTTATGAATCAATTTCCGCAAACGCAAGGAATTGGCGGTGTTGATATTGCCGGCGGATTAAAGGAAGCATTGAATAATGGGATTTCAAAACAAGTGACCAAACTGACTGCCACCGATGGTTTTTACAGAAATGAAGCCGTGAAAATTTTATTGCCGGAAGAATTAAGAAAAGTAGACGCCGGTTTGAGAAGAATTGGATTGAGTTCTTTGGCTGATGAAGGATTAAAAGTATTGAATCGTGCTGCTGAAGACGCGGTAAAGGAAGCGACGCCAATATTTGTTGACGCTGTTAGAAACATGACATTTATGGATGCTAAAACGATATTGATGGGCAATGAAAGTTCGGCGACGAATTATTTACAAAACAGTACTTCGACGGCTTTATACGGAAAATTTAATCCAGTGATTAAAAATTCGTTTACTAAAGTTGGTGCCGATAAAGTTTGGACCAATATTATTACAAAATACAACAGCATTCCTCTAGTAAATAAAGTAAATCCTGATTTGACAGATTATGTTACGAATCAAGCGCTGAATGGCGTTTTCAAAATGGTTGCCGTTGAAGAGAAAAACATCAGAACGAATTTGAGTTCCAGAACTTCTATTTTGTTGCAGAAAGTTTTTGCGATGCAGGATAACAAATAGATTGAAATTGGGCTGTTTTTTTTCAAACATTAAACAGCCAAATTCAACTTTTTTATAAAAACAAATACGTTTAGTTTTGAAAAATACTATTCATTACTAAGAACAAAGCTGAAAACAGAACGCTAATGCAGAAAATTACAATCCTAATCCATTGCGAAGATCAAAAAGCAATTATTGCCTCCGTTACTAATTATATTTCGTCCATTGATGGCAATATTATTTATTTAGATCAACATGTCGATGCCGATGAAAATGTATTTTTCATGCGTTTGGAATGTGAATTCAGTGCCAAAAATTGGAATATTGAAGCAATTAAAACTGATTTTCAAGCCAAGTTAGCTTCGCCGTTCAACATGTCTTGGGAAATGTATACCCAAAACGAAAAACCAAGAATGGCTTTGTTTGTTTCTAAATACGACCATTGTTTATATGATATTTTAGGACGTTACAGCGCTGGTGAATTGCCTTTAGAAATTCCTTTGATCATCAGCAACCATGAAGATTTGAAGTGTGTGGCAGAACGTTTTTCTATTCCGTTTCATTATGTTCCTTTCACGAAAGATATTAAAGCGGAAGGCGAACAAAAGCAATTAGATTTATTGAAAGAATACAATATTGACTTTATTGTTTTGGCGCGTTATATGCAAATTATCACTCCTAATTTGATTGCACAATATAAAAATCAAATTATCAATATTCATCACTCTTTTCTGCCTGCGTTTCCTGGAGCAAAACCGTATCATTCGGCTTTTAAACGCGGTGTAAAAATCATTGGTGCCACCAGTCATTATGTGACCGAAGGATTGGATGAAGGTCCGATTATCGAGCAGGATATTGCGAGAGTTTCACACAGTCATTCGATAGAAGATTTTATTATGAAAGGACGTGATCTGGAACGCATGGTTTTGGCCAGAGCCATAAAATTGCATGCCGAAAGAAAAACAATGGTTTATGACAATAAAACGGTGGTATTTTTATAAAAAACAATCCTTTTTCGAACTAGTTTCTGCACTGTATATTGTCACCCATACACCAATAAATTCTTCCGAAACTATAATTAATTGTAAAGAATAAAAAGTATAAAAAATCTTAACTTATGTGCAACAAAGTAATAACAAAATCTTAACAGCAAAACGTTTCCTTAAGTGTGATCTTTGCAGAGTAATAAACTGGTTATTTATTATTTTGGTTTTGGTTAGTTAAAGAATTGCCTGCATTCATAGTGCAGGCATTTTTTTATTTAGCTGTATTTATAAAAGACAGAACCGCATCATTGAAAGCATTGGGTTGCTCTACATTTACTACATGTCCACATTTTTCTATTACGAAGAGTTTCGACGATTTATAATGATTCTCCACCACTTTCCTAACTGATGGTAAAAACATATAATCTTCTTCACCCATTACATAAAGCGTAGGAATATTCAATTCGACCTGACGGAACCATTTAAGCACGGGATTTATTTCAGCTGTGAGTTTAAACCACTTTATAAATTCTTTTTGGTATAACTTCTTGGCTTCGTTTATAAAAAGAACGCGAGATTGCTTGTGACTTTTTTTAGGCATGATGACAAAGGCAAAAAACTTGTATAAAACGAGATAAGGCAATACATATTTAAACATATTTCCCAATCGCATCAATACTTGAGAACGGAAATTCATTTTCAGTATTGCACCACCCAGAATCATGCTTTGCACGCGTTCCGGATACATTTCGGCCAATTGTCTAATGAGAATAGTACCCAATGAAATACCAACGAAATGTGATTTTTTTATTTTAAGAAAATCTAAGACTTCCAGAATATCATTGGCCAAAGCCGAAAAAGTATATTTCTGTTTGAAAGCCGTCTTCAAAGTGGGTTTTGATTCCCCGTGACCCCGCAAATCCAATAACAATACATTATATTGTTTCTTGAAATCGCGAATTTGCTTAAACCAGATAGACGAACTTCCTCCGGCACCATGAACAAAAGTTACCCACTGATCACTGTTTTTATTTTCGTATATGGTATAATTGATCACGTATTTTTTTTTGTAAAAATAGGACTTTAATTTTAAATCCCAATCTTAACAAAAAATAGTGCGTTTTTTATAATTGTATGCCGTAAATTTGCAAAAAAATTACACCGATGATTGGATTATTGAAAGAGAAAAGTGAAATAGAAAAGCTTAAAAAAGAATACCAAATACTTGCGAAATTTAATTTCGACCTCGAAAAAAACCCTATAAATACCACCGAAACTCCGGAAGAATTAATTTTAGAGGAATGCGAATTATAATTTTTGATGCATTTTTTTAAAATAATCAAACGCTTTTAGCAATCGGCTTCCGTACCAGGAAAACATTTCACCATCTACAAAAACCGTTTTTGCATGATGCGTAAAACGACCTATCTCAAAAGCATCTTCTTCCTTGAAAGGATAGGGTTCTGATGATAGGAAGACCACATCAGGATCACCTTCCAGACGAATTTTTTTGAGCTCGATTTCAGGATAACGCCCCGAAGTTTGGTAAATATTCTTAAAATGGTTTAGTTTCAGTAATTCATTAATGAAATTATCAGAACCCGCAACCATAAAAGGGTTTTTCCAAATAAAATAGGCCACTTTTTGCTCCGGTTTATCCTTGATGAAGATTTTAAAATCGCTCAAGGCAAAAGCCAATTTGTCGTCCCATTTCTGGGCTTCGGTTCTGCAATTAAAGAGCTGACCAAAGTCGGTTATCATTTGGAAATTATCTTCAATCGTGATGATATTTGTCACCCAAACTGCACAGATTTTACGCAATTCATCCACAATTTCCTTTGTGTTTTCTTCTTTGTTACAAATGATAATATCCGGTTGCAGCAATCTTATTTTCTCGTAATGCACTTTTTTGGTGCCGCCAACAATTTTCTTGGTTGATTTAAAATGATACGGATGCACACAGAATTTTGTAATTCCTATGATTCGGTCTTCCAAACCTAAATCATAAAGTAATTCGGTTTGAGAGGGAACTAATGAAATAATACGTTTTGGAGACGTTTCAAATGAATGAATTGTTCCTATTTGATCGATTAGATTTTTTTGTTTCAAGTTTATAGTTTAAAGTTCATATTATTAAAACATAAATTAGCAGCATTTTAACCATTAAGAAATTAAGAAAAATTAAGTTTTAAATAGTATTTATAATTAAAAGCCAGCTCCAAAATAAAATTTAAAACATATAAGCCATGTAAGTTCATTTAAACTGCGAAATCTTCAAATGGGTTATCTTGTATGTCCTAATATTCCTCACATGGTTAACTACTATATTATGCTTTTTTGCCATTAAGAAATTAAGAAAATTAAGCTTTAAATAGTATTTATAATTAAAAGCCAGCTCCAAAATAAAATTTAAACCATATAAGTCACGTAAGTTCATTTAAGTTGCGAAATCTTCAAATCGGGTATCTTATATTTCCTAATATTTCTTGCATGGTTAACTACTATATTATGCTTTTTTGCCATTAAGAAATTAAGAAAAGTTAAGTTTTTTTTACATACTGTCAATAAATACAAGTTAGCTCCAAAATAAAATTTAAACCACTAAGCCTTGTAAGTTCATTTAAGTTGCGAAATCTTGAAATGGGTTATCTTATATGTGCTAATATTCCTTACATGGTTAACTACTATATTATACTTTTTTGCCATTAAGAAATTAAGAAAAGTTCAGTTTTTTTTTACATACTGTCTATAAATACAAGTTAGCTCCAAAATAAAATTTAAACCATATAAGCCATGTAAGTTCATTTAAGTTGTGAAATCTTCAAATGGGTTATCTTGTATGTCGTAATATTCCTCACATGGTTAAATACTATATTATGCTTTTTTTGCAATTAAGAAATTAGGCTTTAAAGTATTTCTTAATGAAACTTAATGTCTTAATGGTTCTGAGAATTATGGAATATTAGTAACATTTCGTGCTGACAAAAACTTAAAGGTTTAATGTTCAAAGTTGGGCAACCTGAAACTTTAAACTTTAAACTTTAAACTCATTATCTCTTCCATTTCCTGTTGCATTTTCAACGTTTCTCCTCTAGCCTTTTCAGCAAAATCAGTTTCATTTGAAGCATAAATAATTGCTCTTGAGGAATTGATCAGTAACCCAACATTGGAGTTCATTCCGTATTTACAAACTTCAGCAAGACTTCCGCCTTGCGCACCAACTCCGGGAACAAGTAAGAAACTATCTGGAACAATTTTACGGATTTCAGTGAAGTATTCCGCTTTGGTAGCGCCTACAACATACATCAGGTTTTCACTGTTTTTCCATGTTTTAGACGTTTCTAACACCTGTTTGTACAATTCTTTTCCTCCCGAAGCGTCGGAAACATTCAACGTCTGAAAGTCGAATGCACCTTCATTAGAAGTCAAAGCCAACATAATCGTATGCTTATTTTCGAAAGCCAGAAAAGGCTCTACCGAATCTTTGCCCATATAAGGCGCAACGGTAACACTGTCAAAATTTAAATCTTCAAAGAAAGCTTTCGCATACATTGATGATGTATTTCCAATATCACCGCGTTTTGCATCAGCTATAGTGAAGATATCAGGATATTTTTCGTTGATATAGTTAATAGTTTTTTGAAGTGACATCCACCCTTTTATACCGTACGCTTCATAAAAAGCGGTATTGGGTTTATAGGAGACCGTTAGGTCATGTGTGGCATCAATAATTGCTTTATTGAATTCGAAAATAGGATCTTCCAATTCTAATAAATGCTTTGGAATTTTGTTCAAATCAACATCTAAACCTACACATAGGAAGGATTTTTTGAGTTGTATTTGTTGAATTAATTTTTGTGTTGTCATTTTTTCTGTAGTTGTGGCGCAAAATTACGAACATAGAATCAATATCACTTATAATCCTAAAACAATATTTGAATTCTTTAGAACATTGCAGGTATAATCCGTTGCAATGGAATTTATGAAGAGGAAATAAAAAATATTTAAAACCCCCGTTATTAAATACAAAACGCATATACTCCAGAGAATTTTTACTGACAAAAATCAGTATCAATTGATTGCTTTTAAATTTCACTGCTGTTAAAAAAAACACAAAATTAACTATTGTTGAATGTTTTTAAATTTTGTTATCATAGCTTAAAAACAAGAAAATGATCATGTAAAACATTAATAATCAACAAAAATATAAAATTTAGTTACAAAAAAAATGACACAAAATTTTACTTATAACCCTTTTCGGTTTTTAAATTCAATTTTCTCTGAAACGCAAGATGAATTTGAAAGCAACCTTTTTATATCTTTACCCTTAAACAAAAATATTTATGAAAGTATATTTGAAGTTTGACTATGCTCAACTGACAAAAAAAATTGTTCAAGAAAAGCTATCCGAATTAGGATATAAATTTAATATTATCGGTTTTGGTGAATTTAATTTTTTAGAAAAAATACCCTCTGAAAAAGTAGCTGAAATCACTGCTGTTTTTAAAGAATATGGCATAGAAATAGTTGAAAACCAGAAAAGTGTTTTGGTTCAAAAAATAAAAGACGCTATCGTTGAAATGGTCAACAGTGATAAGCCGTTAAACATAAAAAGCTCCGTGTATATTGCGGATAAATTAAATCTTAGTTATGCCTATTTGTCCAATGTTTTTTCTGAAGTAACCTATACTTCTATTGAAAATTTTATCATTATTCAAAAAATAGAATTAGCGAAACAATTGATGATCAACACGCCACTTAATTTGACTGAAATTTCTATCCAGTTGAATTATTCTAGTGTAGCACATTTAAGCACGCAATTTAAGCATACCACTGGAATGACGCCTTCTGCTTTCCAGCGCATTATTTCGAAACGAAGAGAATTATCCAATAAAAACAACAATTAAACCAATAGTATATGACTACTGATTTTATAAATATTTGCCTTGCAGACGATGACGAAGATGACAGATTGTTTTTTACGGATGCATTTGAAGAATTAAAAATAAACACCAAAGTGAGTACCTTCAACGATGGTGTTGAGTTAATGGATTATCTTAATCATGAAGATTCTGTTTTGCCAAACGTTTTGTTTCTGGATTTAAACATGCCAAAAAAGAATGGAGTTGAATGTCTCTTGGAAATTAAAAAGAACGAAAAACTGAATGACATTGCAATAGCCATCTATTCTACTTCATCATCTGAAGAGCATATTGAAGAAACGTTTATAAACGGTGCCAATATCTACATTAAGAAACCAAATGATTTCGATAATTTAAAAAAAATCCTTTCAGAAGTAGTGACCATCAATTGGCAATACCATACCTCTGGCCTGAATAAAGATAATTTTTTAATGAGAATGTAAAATGAATTATTTGCAACTTCACAAATCACCGCTTTTTTTAAAAATAATTTTTATTATTTCTGTTGCAGTAATATTTTTTATTGGCGGTATTACTTTCAAACATATTACGGTTTTAAAAAAATCGTCCAATTATGTAAGTAATAGTCATGAAGTGAATACTGAACTTGAACGCTTGATTTCATTCATAAAAGATGCTGAAACTGGTCAAAGAGGTTATATCCTGACTCGGGACAAAAAGTTTCTGGAACCCTACCTAAAATCAAAAAATTTAGTTAAGAAATCTTTTAACGAAGTATCTAAACTTACTAAGAATAGCAGAACACAGCAGGCAAATCTAAAAAAGTTATTGTTTTTCATTAATAAAAGGCAAAATTACCTCTCAAAAACCTTATACCTCACAGAGCAGAAAAATTATGATGAGAAACAATTAGTTTCTAATCTTTTAATAGGTAAACAGGCTATGGATTCTATTAGATTGAAGATAGAAGACATGATGATTGCCCAAAAAAACCTACTGAATAACAGACAAAAAGAGTATGAATCTACAATGAATTATACGCCTTTACTCATCTATTTAACGCTAATAGTTACGCTTATTTTAATCACAATTGCTTTTATCAAAATGAACCGGGATTTAATCATCCTAAAAAGCACTATAAATACTCTTTCTGTTGCGATTGAAGCCAGTAAACTGGCAGAAATTGTAGGAGGTTTTGGAAGTTGGCAATACAATCTTGAGACTCATGAATACACTTTCTCTGATAACGAATACCGATTATTAGGATGCGAGCCGCAGTCCTTCACAGCAAGTGTGGAAGAGTTTTATAAATTTGTGCATCCTGATGATCTACAACACGTAATTGATAATGCAAATATTATTCCTACCGACTCTATATTGCCGCCTTTTACCTATAGAATTATACGAAAAGATGGTGAAGTCAGATATTTTAGAGCTTTGGGTAGGGTTGTAACCGTTGCTTCTGGTGAGAAAACACACATCGGAACTACCAGCGATGTAACCGAAGAGATGTATGCTCAAAATTTTATTGAGGAACGTAATAGAGAACTCGAAAGCAACAATAAAGAACTTACCGCATTCAATTATATTGCCAGTCATGACTTACAGGAACCGCTAAGAAAAATAGAAACTTTTCTTTCCAGACTAGTGAGTAAAGATTATGATAATTTATCTAAATCCGGTCAGCAATACGTTTCCAGCATTCAATCTTCAGCAAAAAGAATGCGCGTTCTTATTGAAGATTTATTACAATTCTCCCGAACTAATAAAGCTGAAAAAGTTTTTGAAGAGGCTAATTTGAATTCCTTATTAGATAATGCAAAACAAGAATTAGCTCAAGTCATTGAGGAGAAAAATGGAATCATAGAAAGCAACACCCTACCTACCCTGCGTGTAATTCCTTTCCAAATACAACAGTTATTCATTAATCTTATCAGCAACTCATTAAAATATAGCAAACAAGATGTCGCGCCAGTTATTAAAATAAATTCTACGCTAATCAGTGCGCAGGAAGATAATTTTCTTCCTAACAACAATAACAATGCTAAATATTACAAAATTACTATCGAGGACAACGGTATAGGCTTTGAACAAGAATATGCTAAAAAGATTTTTATTCTTTTTAACCGACTGCACAACAAAAATGAATACGCAGGAACAGGAATTGGTTTAGCAATCTGTAAAAAAATAGTAGAAAACCACAAGGGATTTATCGTAGCGAATGCTGAACTTAATGAAGGAGCCACATTTACTATTTATATTCCTGCTGAATAAAAAACCATTCCCTTCTTCTGAAAATACTACGTTCTCCTTAAATTTTTAAGGAAACCTATTATCAAATACTTTTACATACCTATTTTGGTTTTGTAAAAGTATTTTTTTTATATAAAAACTAAATAATCAACACATTAGATATTTGTTTTCAAAATATCATCCATCATCTTCTAAACACCACTGAACTCCATCTAAAACTAATTGCTATTGCCGGTATTGCTTGATAAAAACCAAATTCTATAAAGCCACATTTAAATTCTGTAACAATATTCGAAATTGATGTAACATGCAATTACAATCGCCATCGCATCTTTGTAAAACAGAAACAAACAATTAAAAATATACAAAGATGAAAAATTTAAAGAGAATCTTAGCCGTTGTTTTAGTAACATTAGGAGCTGCAAATGCAATTCAAGCACAAGAAAGTGGAGCATCATTGGGAATAAAAGGAGGTTTGAACATGTCCAATTTATATACAGAAGATGTTGATGACGAAAATGTTTTAGCCGGTTTCAATATTGGTTTATTCGCACAACTTCCTTTAACTTCAAGCCTATCATTGCAACCAGAAGTTAGTTACACTACAAAAGGAGCGGAACTGCAATACGACAACGCATTTGCGAATGGAACAGGAAAATTCAGACTGAACTACATTGAAGTTCCTGTGTTGTTGAAAGCAAATCTTACAAAGAATTTCAATGTTCAATTTGGACCTTACGCAGCATTTCTGGTAGACTCAAAAATCACCAACGAATCCACAAATGGATCGTACAACTTTGAAGAAAATGTTAATGAAGACGACTTAAATAAATTTGATTTCGGTGTAGCTGCAGGAGTTGGATTTGATTTTGACAGTTTTGGAATAGGTGCTCGATACAATTATGGACTAAGCACTGTTGGAAAAGAAAGAACAGTTCTTGGACAAACCTATACGTTCCCAGATTCTAAAAACAGCGTTTTGAGTATATACGCAGCGATAAAATTTTAATACTAAACAGTAATTTAATAACATCATGTCAAATCTATTATACGCAGTTGCAGTGGTGCTCGTAATCCTTTGGGCGTTAGGATTCTTCGTTTACAGCGTGGGCAGCATGATTCATATTTTATTGATCATAGCAGTAATAGCCATTTTACTGCGAGTAATAAGAGGATAAATAATTTAAATTTTAAAAAAATAAAGCCATGAAAAATAACAATATAGCATTAGGAATACTTGGAGGATTAGCAGTAGGAGCGGTATTAGGAATACTATTTGCTCCGGCAAAAGGTTGTGAAACCAGAAAAAAAATCGTGGATAAAAGCACGGACTTAGCAGAGTCGCTTAAAGATTCATCGGGTAAATTATCCAATGTGATTTCGCAAACAATAAATGATCTCAAAAACGAATCCGAACAATTGTTAGGAAATACAAAAGAGGTCATTAAGGCAGAAATTGCAAATGCAGACAACTTGAAAAACATCAATAAGCCAACGCTTTAAGACACAACTTCCGTTCAGCGGAAATGTATAAAAGGTATAATTCAAAAATTAAGCTCAAAAATTTATTCATTAAAGTAAATTATTATGAAAAACACATTCAATATCAAAACAGTTTTCACAACGTTAGCTATCGTATTAGGAATAGCGACGACAAGTGCGCAGGAAGTACAAAATTACGATCAGGGATTTCGTCTTGGAGTTGGAATCAATGGAGGACTTCCTCTTGACAATCCTTACGATTTCAGTTTGGGTGCCGATGCAAGACTTCAGTATGATTTATCCCAAAAATATTCGTTGACCCTAACCACAGGATTCAGCAATATGTTTGTGTCAGGTGACAACAATGACTTGGGTTACATTCCTGCAAAAGCCGGTTTCAAAGCTTTTGTCCTTAAAGACCAATTGTATTTAATGGGAGAAGTTGGTGCTGCATTTGCAGTTACAAACGGATACAATGATACCTCTTTGTTATTGAGCCCATCCATTGGATATGCTACGGATAAAATTGACATCAGTTTGCGATACGAACACTTTAATGACTTTCCAGTTGTTAAAAACGACGTAGCTAAAGATGGTTTAGGACAAATATCGCTTCGATTAGCATACGGTTTCAAATTATAAGAAAAAACCCAAAATGAAAAATGCACTAGTACTATTCGGTTTTTTTTTCCTGACAATCACTTTTACCTCGTGTCAAAGTGAAAAGGAAAAGAAAGCCGAACTAGTTACAAACAGATACATTCGCTTTATTGATTCAGTTACCCAAAAAACTACTGCTGATGCAGCGGCCAATTGGTATACTATTGAAAAATATTTCGAGAAACAATCCACGGAACTCAATAGCACAATTGACGACTTAGAAGATACAGCGGCCTTTGATGCCAAAATTGATTCGGCAACCGCCAAATATGAAGCGTTCAGGAATTCTATTCAGCAACAAAAAGGAATTTTAAAAGGCGCAAACCTTTCAGAAAAATAATATTGGTTAGTTATGAATGCAAAAAAACCAGCGGAAAATTTCTTTTCGCTGGTTTTTGGTTTTGTAGCATTCTGGTTTCTTAGAAAGCTTCGCTGGCTTCTTTCAGTTTTTCCATGTTATTTACCAATTGAAGCTCATCAATCAATTTTTGAATTTTACCATTCATTACACCGTCCATATCAAAAACATCCATTCCAACCCTATGATCAGTAACACGACCTTGAGCATAATTATAGGTACGGATTTTTGCTGAACGGTCACCAGAACTTACTTGTGAGGTACGTTTTGTTGCATCTTCGGCTTGCTTTTTAGCTAATTCTTGTTCGTACAAACGGGAACGCAAAACACCAAAAGCTTTGTCTTTATTTTTATGTTGCGATTTCTGATCCTGACATTGTGCTACCAATCCGGTAGGAATGTGGGTCAAACGAACCGCCGATTTCGTAGTATTTACAGATTGTCCACCAGGTCCTGACGAACAAAAGAAATCCACACGCACATCATTCATATCAATTTGTACATCAAATTCCTCCGCTTCCGGAAGCACCATTACTGTCGCTGCCGATGTGTGAACACGTCCTTGCGTTTCCGTTTGCGGTACACGTTGCACACGGTGAACTCCCGCTTCAAACTTCAAAGTTCCGTAAACATCTTCGCCCGTAACTTCAAAAATTACCTCTTTGAAACCACCCGAAGTACCTTCATTCATATCTACCACAGAAGTTCTCCAACCTCTGTTTTCACAATATTTGGTGTACATACGGAACAAATCTCCAGCAAAAATACTGGCTTCATCTCCACCGGTTCCGGCGCGAATCTCGACCATCACGTTCTTGGCATCTTCCTCGTCTTTCGGAATCAACATAAACTTGATTTCATCCTCTAGTTCCGGCAATCTTCCCTTGGCTTCGTCGAGTTGCATTTTGGCCATTTCGGTCATATCTGCATCGCTGTTATCAGCAATTATTTCATTTGCTTCATCGATGTTTGCCATCAAAATAACGTATTCATCGCGCTTTTCAGCCAAAGCTTTTAAACTTTTGTACTCTTGATTCAATTGTACATAACGCTTCTGATCCGAGATCACATCCGGCTGAATAATCAAATCCGAAATCTCATCGAAACGTTGTTTTACTATTTGAAGTCTATCTAACATTTTCTTAGTCCTTTATTTAGACTGCAAAATTACGAAAAAAGTATTCAGTTTGCAAGGTTCCCAATTGAGATTGTCATTGCGAACAATGAGGATAGAATTGTGTGACAATCAGGAGCTATTTCCTGCTATTCGCTATATCTTTTTCTGGCTTCGTCTCATCGCAAAAGACGAGAGGAGACCAGAAAAAGGATGCCGCTACTATCAGGGCTAGGGCGTTTGTGTTAAAATAATTGCGTTTACGGTTTTCCGTAACATTACTGAATCAAAAGGAGTTAGTTTTGAGTAAAATATAAAACCAAAAGCTATTTAGTCAGAATTTTCTATATTAAGTTATAAAAACTAAACTGAATAATTTCAGAGTTGTAATTCTGGATAATTGGACTTCTTCTGCTAACGATGGATATAATTATGAAAATCATGGAAATATTTTAGACGGCCTCGAAGATAAAAAAGATTAAGCTTGAAAAGCAAAGAATTACTCAGTTGATGTAATGTCAAACGCAGACGAGTATAAAAATAATTAAACAGGTAAGCCGAAAACTGTGTAGAGTAGGCAATAAAAATTAAATTTAAAAAAAATGAAAAAAGTACTTTTTACATTGGCATTTGCCTTAGTTTGTGTCGTTAATGTAAGCGCTCAAACAAAAAAAGATGGCACACCAGATATGAGATACAAAGCTAATAAAGAAACTTATGGTAACTCGTATTCGACATCAAGTTATTCAACACCGACAAGTAGTAGTTCAAACTATTCAACTTCAAGCTATTCTGCACCAAAAACAACAGAGAGAAACTATGATAATGGTGGAAAATACAAAATCCAGCAAGGTTACCAAAAGAGCAATGGTACTTATGTTGCACCACACTTAAAAACTACACCAGACAATAAAACCTACAATAATTATAATCCAAAAAACTAAAGTCCTTACTGGCACTTGTTTGCAGCGAGTGCCAATTTTAATCTGCAACTATTTAGATGCGTTTGCAACACTCAAACTTTAATTTTAAAACACCCCAATTGTTCGGATATACACAAGCGTTAGGTAATTCTGTTTATAAGTAGTCGAAAACTCTTTTAGGTTCGAGAATATCATCAACTTGATTGTAATTTTCTCCACATTTTCGACAATGTCTTTGAATATTTAAACGTCTAATATAATAGCAAATTTCCTTAACATTACTAAAAAAAAGATGTTGGTTTGGAGTAGCCATTTAAACTTAATAATTTTTATCAGTATTTTCGGAAGAAATTTATATATTTGAAAATTAAATATACACTGAATTTTGTTATATAAAGCGACCCAATTTAGATGTCATAACTCTGTTATTATCAGAAATATGTAATTATAAAAAACTAAAACTTCAGAATGGTAAATTTTTTAAAAAATTACTTGACAATAGCATCGGAATTCATTGTTTTAATTTTAGCATCAATATGGTATTCCAATACAAAGGAAATTGAACCATTAATTGCAGTAATTCTTTCTGTAGTTGCTATAATAACTTCCTTAGTCACTTATTTTTCAAAAATTAAAGAAAAGATATCAGGAAACGTTATTGGTTTAGGGGAACGGAAAAATATTCATCAAGACTTTTTATACAACTACATTCCTGGCGAAGTAACAATTGGTAAAATAATTGAAGATTTAGGTCAACCATTAGTGAAAATAAAGGACGATATTGAACAAGAGTGGAATGAAAACAAGAAATTTGAATTTTGGGTTTATAAATACAAATTTTCAAATGCAGTAATTCTCTTTACGACAGAATTAGAAGACGAGAATATTATATCTATTTCTTTAGTTTGTAAACCTGACAAAAAATATCCTGTCAAATGTCGTTATTCATTTGAAGAAGACGACAAAATTTTTGGAGAAGCAACGATTACAGAAAATATAATTAAAAATTCAGAAAATTTTAAAAGTCAAAATTATGCAAGTTGGATGTATACAGCAATTACTGCTCGTTATGCAGATTTCAGACCAATAAAGTATTTATATTTCACGTACTTTATTTATTTTAATTATAAAAATAAAGCTGAAATGAAAAACCAAGAAATTGATGGAATTTGTATTTCTACAATGAGTGATGTTATGCCAATTATTCATTTTGAAGACTTTCGGTTTAATTAAATAACTAACCCTTGTAATTAGTACGAACAATAAGCTCGCGCTAGACTTTGGGTAACAAGCTAAAAGAGAAACACGAAGAATGAAATTAGACAGAAAAGATAAAATAGAAATTTTTGAAAATGCAATTAGTTGGATTGTAGTATTTGCAATGTTTTTTTATGGTGGAGGTAAAATAGTACAATTTGATGGAGCTTCTGAAATTCACAAAACTGTTTCAGAAATGACTGGAATGGAATTGATGTGGGCTTTTTATGGTTACTCCAAATCATATGCATTAACATTAGGACTTTTTGAAATAATTGGAGGAACATTAATTTTGATAAAAAGAACTAGAATTATTGGTTGTTTGTTTACATCTACTATACTTGTAAATGTGATTTTACAAGACATATATTTCGAAGTGCATCTTGGAGCTTTGAAAGCTGCTATTCTATACCAAGTATTAATTCTAATGATTTTATGGTTAAATAAAGATAAAGTTATTCAAAGCATAAAGGCATTAATGAATTTCAATACACCTCAACAACCAAAAAATAAATTTATAATCAAATTAGTTATTGCTTTCATTTGTTTTGTACTACTAAGAATAACAGAATACTATATAACAATTAAATTGTAGAGCCAATTACCAAAAATTACTACAACGGATTTAGGTATTTGGCTTAATGGAAAAATGGTTTTATATTTGGGATGATTTGCTTCGCCTGTTCGCTATAGCTCGGGTGGCAAATCCGAAAATAGGACTTAATTTAGTCTCAAATTGCTTGTGTCGCGAGAACGTCAGGCTAAGAAATCCTAATATATGAATCAAATAAGTAGACAATCATAATCAGCTTTTATGGTCGAGAAAATGTTTTTTAAGATCCGTATATATTTCACAGGAATTGTAACAATTGCCATATGGACACTTTTAGCCTGGAATTATTATCATGGAGGTGTGCCAAGTCACCATATTTTGAACGATAAAGACTTACCGGAAATCTCTAATTGGTGGGGTGGACTGCTACTTCCTTTTTTAACTTGGTTTCTTTTGTACCGAATCCAAAAGAGAATTGTTCGTCATAACAATGGAAGGTCTGAAACGTCAAATTATCAAAAACATACACTTTACAGATTCACTGGTTCTTTATTATTCGGGGTGCTGCTATCTGTCTTTTTTACTTTTGGCCATTCTGATTTATCGGGTTACATGATATTGGGACTATTGCCATTAGCCCTGTACTTTCCAATTTTTCGGGCAGAATGTCTTCTAGGTTTCGTTATTGGCATGACATTTACATTTGGTGCTGTACTTCCAACTGGTATCGGATCCATATTAACATTAGTGAGTGCAATACTATATATATTCGTCCGACCTGGAATATTATATATTGCATCAAAGTTTGTGCAAATTGCATCGTCAAATAAATAAAGAATAACAATTAAAAGCCCGATTGCTCGGATATCCATAATCGTTAGCGCAGTTTTGCAAACTGTTCCCACAACGAAAAGCAAATAAAATAATAGACAAACTGGATAGGATTGCTTCGTTCCTCGCAATGAAATAAGCCTATCATTAACAAATAAAAGCTAATGATAGTTTCCATCACTAAAATCGAGTTAAATTCATACCTGAAACTGATTCCTTTTTTTAAGTTCAATGGGCAAATCATAGCAGAGCTGCAACAAGCCAACTGTAAAAAACACAAAGTAGCCGGCAGTTGGAACGGGAGAGTTTGGTACACCATGACGTTATGGGAAAATGAAAATGACATTGACGCTTTTTATCACAATGGCACCCATCTGGCAGCGATGAAACAGTCCGGAAAATTCTCCTCCAAAATTGAATCTCGTCGCACACAAAACGAGGATTTGGTACGTTGGAAAGAAGCAAAGAAATTGTTTGGTAATAATTAATCTCATGCCAGCTCTGCGAAGTATGAATAAGTCGTATCAACAAAATATAATCGGGATTGCTCTGCGAAGTCTCCCGACTTCGTAGTAAGAATTAAGTAAGCAAAACAATAATTCACATTAAATAAATTATGATTAAACCAAAAACGTTATGCGCAATAGGACTCGTTTTTTTCGTTACGAGTTATGTATTCTTTGCTCTTATTTCATTGAACACTCAAAAATATATTGATCTGGCACATTGGTTTAATTTAATTGGAGCTGTGTTACTATTTTCTTTTAATAATGTATTTCCCAAGAACAAGATTAACACCGGAGCTTCTGTAATTACAACTCTGGGAATTATTGCTCATATTGGACTTTGCACAATTGATTTTATTATGTGGAGTTTTGGTAATGATGCTATTGGCAGCGAAAAATTAAGAGAACAAATAAGTAATACACCATTAATCTTATACCCATTTATTATTGTTGGTCCGTCTTTACTTTTTATAGGTTTGGCTGCTCATGCGCTAAACTTCATCAAAACAAATCCAATAAGCACTCTTATGGTAGTAATAGGCGGTCCTTTTGTTGGACTTTCCTACTTCATTTGGAATAATGGTTTTCTAATGTTAATCAGCTGTATGGTATTTACTTCCGGATTAGCTTTACTTCTATTTCGAGAAGAGGTAAAAAGATGGCAATAATAAAAGGGACAAACTATTCTTCTAAGTAGGATGAATTTAAATTTTGAGCACAATCATAGCGTTTGCAACGCGATAACTTTACCAGCTCTACGAAGTATGAATAAGTCGTATCAACAAAATATAATCGGGATTGCTCTGCGAAGTCTCTGACTTCGTAGCCATCCAATAATCAATAAACACAGGGAAATAAAATTTGCTAAAGTTAGAACGACATACAGCAAAATGTGCCCACAACGAGAAGCGAATAAATAATAGACAAACTAGATGGGATTGCTTCGTTCCTCGCAATTACTCAAACAAGTCGCTAGGAAATAAACCGGATCACTCGGATATTCACAAGAGTTACCGTAGTTTTGCAAACTGTGTACACAACGAGCAACAAATAATAGGAATGGGATTGCGTCGTTCCTCGAAATGACTTAATCCATTCGCCCACAGATAAAACCAATTAAAATGAAAAAGATCCTTTTTATATTTTCAATAGTTACATTCTTTGTTTCGTGCAAAGAAACAACTAGCAAGAAAGCGGCCGAAGTTAAAAACCAACAAGTTGACAGCACAGCGAATCAAGTGATAGCAGTTGCTGCCTTCAAAGGGCAACAAGTTACCGGAGTCACAGTTACTGATGCCGGGCGTATTTTTGTAAACTTTCCGAGATGGAGAAAAGGAGTTGATGATTCCGTCGTGGAAATAACAAATACTACCGTTCAAAAAAGCTATCCCGATGAAAACTGGAATTCTTGGGAGATTGGACAGCCAGTTGTAGCCAATAAATTTATTGGAGTACAATCAGTAGTTGCCTTTGAAAACCAATTGTATGTTTTAGACACCAGAAGTCAATTATTTGAAAATGTACTGGATGCACCTCGTATTTTTGTTTTTGATTTAGCTACTGATAAATTAGTTAAAACCTATATTCTAGATAAAAACAGCTACCACCCTAATTCTTATATCAACGATCTTAGGGTAGATAAAAAAACTCAAAAAATCTATCTTACTGACTCAGGAAACTCTGGTATTGTCATCCTAGACATTAAATCCGGTCGTTCCAGAAGAGTTTTAGACAACCACAAATCAACATCTGCCGAACAAGGCTTTTTGACATTTGGAGATAAAAAATGGAAAAATACTATTCATTCAGATGGAATAGCCCTGGACACTGCAAACGACCGACTATATTTTCATGCTCTTACAGGATACAGCCTCTATTCAATTGCAACAAATATGCTTGACTCTGAAGATGAAAAAAGCAGGGAAGAAAGCGTTCGATTTGAGGCAAAAACTGCCGCACCAGACGGAATGCTATTTGACCAAAACGGTAATTTATATTTTGCCGATTTAGAAAATAATAAAATCCAGTATCGAAAACCAGATGGCAGTATTCAAACTTTGGTAGAAGGTGACAAGATAAAATGGGCAGATACATTTAGTATTTATAACAACTACTTGTATTTTACAAACTCAAGAATAAATGAAGTTACTGCTGATATTTCAAATTTGACTTTTACTTTAAACAAAATCAAATTAGCTGAGTAGTAAAAAAAATTCTTTGACAAATCCAGTATTTGCAACGGATATAAAGTTTACTGCTATCAAACATTCGTTTTTAGTTTCAATAAATGATAAAAAAATGGGTCCGAAAAATCGGATCCATTTTTTTATTAAGCGAATACGTTTCACTACTTTCACAACTTGCAAATCCACAGCTACAGTTGCGCAAAGGTTGGATGTTTTTAAAATGTAATTACGCATAGTAACTTAGCTTTCAACTGCAACTAATTTCAAGTTAGAAATAATTACAGGATTTAAAACCATGAAAAAACACATCTCTCTATCAGTAATACTTACCTGTCTATTGGTTTTGGTTAGTTGTTCTTCCTTGAAAAAGGATCTGATTCCCACTTATAATGCAGGAGGATATAGAATTATCAACAGCAAGGAAAAGTCGATACCAAATTCTAATGAATTAATCATTTCGGGTAAAGTGTACGATGTCAAGACAGGCAAACCGCTTAATAATACAACATTGCTAACATCTTGTCTTAAAACTCAAGTTTCCTCAAAAGGAGAATATGCTGTAAAGACTGAAAATTCAACTTATAATAATTATTTTATTGAAGTAATTTCAATTGGCTACAAAACAATTCAAACTAATTTTATTGATCTAAAAAATAAAAAAGAAATTACTATTGATTTTTATTTAACAGAAGACGACAGACCTCTGATTAACTGTGAGGGAGGCGCAAAAGAAATGAAATCCAAATAAGTACTTGATTATAAGATTTTTTAAAGTGTTGCCGTAGCATTTTATGCCCATGAGCATGAACAATAGACAAACTGGATGGGATTGCTTCGTTCCTGGCAATGACCTGCTCTAACACTAGTGTTTCTTTCTTTTGTTATTATGAAAATAAAACGAAATCTTTTAGCCCTGATGATAGCGGCATCTCCCGATATAGAAAAACAAGGCTTTTTCAGCCGTAGATTTTATTAATCGGGAATACAGCGGACAGCAGGACGGTTCGTGATTGAAAACCCGTTCGTTCTGCTCCTAAAAAACAGCACACCCAAAACCATAATAAACAACCTAATCCCTTATTCTGAAAAAAAATTAACCAAAAAAAAAAGACTTGATATATTTTAAAATATTTCAAGTCTTTTTTGTGTCAATTACAAATTAGCCATTATTCTTGCTGCGACAAACCTCGTGTCAACCATCCGCTTTTATTAGCGGTAAAAATAGCATAAGGCAAAATCCAAAACAGACTAAAAGTATAAAAAATACTGTACGTATACGCCCAAAAGGATTCTAGAACTGAATAGCGCCTTGCATAAAATAAGACCGGAAAGCTGGAAAAAATTAATATTCCTAAAAGCGTAGAACTAATCACTAAAATAGGATGCGTGAGGATCAGAAACACCATAAGTAGCAGGAAAGGAATGGCCATAATTATCTTTAGCGACTGGTTTAAAAACAAAAGCCTGGTTCCAAATTTTGCTCCATTTCTAAAATTCTTGAAAACATATTTTGCCATCATAATATTTTCGCGGACGTTGCTTCTACCCCATCTGATGAACATTTTATACAAACCGGTATATTCTTCCGGTACGTTAGTTAAAACCAAAGCATTCTTCTGGAATAGCACCTTAAATCCTTGTTTCAATATCATATTCGTTATTGCACGATCTTCGCCAATATCCGAAGGTTTTCCCATAAAAGTTTGGTTAATCCATTCCGGAAGACACTCAAGGACAGCCGATTTACGATACGCTGCTGCTGCTCCCGGAGTACATAAAACAGAACCTAAACTACTTTCTGCTGAACGCATGAATTCAAAACTCATTACGAAACTCACATTTAACATTTTAGGTAAAATAGCTTTTTGATTGTTCAAAACCTGAACATTTCCAGCTACAGCACCACAATCTTCGTTGGTAATAAACGGAGTTACCAGATTTCGCAACGTATCCACTTTGACAATCGAATCACTATCTACTGTTACAAAAATTTCTCCGGTACCCATCTTAAAGCCACGATCCAACGCATGACGCTTCCCTTGGTTTTTAGGTTGCTGATAAATAGACAAACGATCCCCTAATCTCAATTTTGCCTCTTGCATCCAATACCAAGTATCATCTTTACTACCATCATCTATGGCCAATAACTGCAATTTATGTTTGGGGTAATCGCTTTCTGCTAAGCTAATCAACGTATTCCAAACCAATTTTCCTTCATTATAAGCAGGAACAATTACCGTACAAGTGGGTAATAACTCATCTGCTACGGATTCAATAGGTTTATAAATTAAATAGAGATACAGGTTAAATAAAAAGACACTCGCATAAAATACAAATAACGTAATGGTCAGAATCAAAAATGACAATCCCCAGAACGAATTGACTCTGTCATTATGTAAGGATTCAAAATCAGATTGCAAATTATAAACCAATAACGCTCCTGTTATAAGTAGTACAAATGTTCCAAACAGCACTAAAACCGCTGTTGGACTGCTGTTTTTCTTAAAATTAATTTTGAATGACCTGAAATTAATTCGAAAAATGGAACTCAAATCAGGATTTGGAGAATAAACTTGTTTTAAAATACTGGTTTCATTTTTCATAATTGACTATTAAAATTGTAGGTTGTTTCATTTAAATCTCACTTTTCATTTTTTTTGTTTATTTACTGTGGATACAAAATAAATACTCACATAAAATGGACAGTGGAAATTATACAGTTCGATTTTACAATACTTGTTCCAAAATCATAAAATCATAAAAATCAATACATTACTAAAAACACGTCAAAATACAATTGGGTAATTATTACCCAATTGAGGTGTATCTACACAACATTTACCCACTTGAAACCCGTTATCATAAGCTTCACGTTATTGAATACAAACGGAGACAAATCCATAAAAATGAGCAGATGCGGAACGCTGATTTCGGCCTGTAGAATAAAAATCTGTTTCCACTATTTTATATTTTCTTTCGTTATTATGAAAATAGAACGAAATCTTTTAGCCCTGATGGAAGCGGCATCCCACGCTTTTTCGCGTGGATACAGCGGACAGCAGGACGGTACGTGATTGAAAAAACTATTCGTTCTGCTCCTAAAAAATAGTACCCCCAAGCCGTTCATAACTCCTACCGATTTCTTTTTAATACCAATTTCTAAATTCCTAATTTGCGCCCTTAAACTAGAAGGAGAAAATGAAGGTCTGTATTGCCGAGAAACCAAGTGTAGCGCGCGAAATCGCATCCGTTTTAGGAGCCAATACCAAGCACGACGGATATTTTGAAGGCAATGGTTATCAAGTAACGTATACTTTTGGGCATTTATGTACCTTAAAAGAACCGAACGATTATAAACCGCACTGGAAAAGTTGGGACCTCAACAACTTACCGATGCTTCCCGAGAAATTTGAAACCAAGGTGGTGGAAAATTCGGGGATCCAAAAGCAATTCAGAATCATAAAAAGTTTGTTTGATAAAGCCGATTTGGTCATCAACTGCGGGGATGCCGGGCAAGAAGGAGAACTCATTCAGCGCTGGGTCATGAACGAAGCAAAGTACAAAGGCGAGGTAAAACGCTTGTGGATTTCATCCCTGACGACCGAGGCCATTAAAGAGGGTTTCCAGAACTTGAAACCATCCGCCAACTACGATAATTTATATTATGCCGGATTTTCCAGAGCCATTGGCGACTGGTTACTGGGTATGAATGCCACGCGTTTGTACACCGTAAAACATGGAGGATACAAGCAAGTTTTGTCTATCGGAAGGGTACAAACGCCAACTTTGGCAATGGTTGTGGAACGATTCAAAGAAATTGAGAATTTCAAACCGCAACCGTATTGGGAATTGCAAACCTTGTATCGAGAAACGCTTTTTAGCTATGAGGAAGGGCGTTTTTTGAAAAAGGAAGATGGAGAAATTCTCGCTAATAAAGTCAAAGAAAGTGAGTTCGAAATTGTTTCTGTCGAAAAAAAGAATGGTAATGAGTTTGCACCAAAACTATTCGATTTAACAGGTTTACAGGTATATTGCAACACGAAATTTGGCTTTACGGCAGACGAAACACTTAAAATTGTACAGACTTTGTACGAACAAAAAGTAGTTACGTACCCGAGAGTCGACACCACGTTTTTACCAAATGATGTGTATCCAAAAGTACCGGGGATTCTGAAAAACCTGACTAATTATGCTGCGTTGACGCAACCGCTTTTGGAAAAAAAGATAAAAAAATCACCCAAAGTTTTCAACGATAAAAAAGTAACGGATCACCACGCGATTATTCCAACAGGGATTCAAAGTAATTTGCAATACAATCAGCAGCAAGTGTATGATATTATTACAAAGCGATTTATTGCCGTGTTTTATGACGATTGTTTGGTTGCCAACACTACCGTAGTCGGGAAAGCTGCCGAAGTTTTATTTAAAACCACGGGAAAAGAAATCTTGAAAAAAGGATTTCGAGTTGTTTTTGAAGATCCAAACGCCAAAGAAAAAGAAACCGATATCTTACCGAGTTTTGTTGTGGGCGAAAAAGGTCCTCACCAACCTTCGTTTTTAGAAAAAGAAACTAAACCACCTAATCAATTTACCGAAGCTACCTTATTACGTGCCATGGAAACTGCCGGAAAACAAGTGGATGATGAAGATTTACGGGAATTGATGAAAGAAAACGGTATTGGTCGTCCATCTACGCGGGCCAATATTATAGAAACGCTTTTTAGACGCCAATACATTATAAGAAACAAAAAACAGGTTTTGCCAACACCAACGGGAATTCAACTGATTGACACCATTCAAAATGATTTGGTGAAGTCGGCTGAACTGACAGGTTCTTGGGAAAAGCAACTGAAAGATATTGAAAAAGGAACGTTTACCGCGGGTTCTTTCATCAAGAATATGAAAAACATGGTCGAAACTTTGGTGTACGAAGTCCGAAGCGAAACGAGACGCGCCAATATTTCGCATGCAGGAAGTGTTCAAAAAGAAGTGGTAAAAGTCGAGAAAAAGAAAGCAGCCGGAATTTTGGCGGAAGCCTGTCCGAAATGTAAAAAAGGAACACTTATCAAAGGAAAATCTTCGTTTGGGTGTTCTGATTATAAAGCGGGTTGCGCATTTTTATTGCCTTACACTTTTGCAGAGAAAAAAATATCCGAAAATCAATACTTGCGATTGCTTCAAAAAGGATCTACCGTAAACTTAAAAGATTTTAAATCGGATGCCGGAATTGTGGAAGGTTTACTTCGCTTTGACGAAAATTTCCAACTCAAATTAGAACCCAAGAAAACTTTGGCGAAAGCTATTCCGGATGAATTAACCTGTCCGAAATGCCAGAAAGGAACGGTGATAAAAGGAAAAACGGCTTATGGTTGCAGTCAGTATAAATCAGGCTGTGATTTTAAAGTGACTTTTGATACGGTAAGATTGAAACTAAAAGATCAAAAGCCTACGAAGGAATTGGTTTATACTATTTTGAAAGCCAGTGTTTAATTTTTCACCATATAAGTCATATAAGAACATTTAAGTTTGCTTTTAAAAGAAAGATTAATACCCCTTTCTTAACTGAAATACCTAATAAATTTTTGAGATTTAAAACATATAAGTCATATAAGATTATTGAGGTTAGCTGCAAAACAATTGCTTATAAGTCCTTAAATAGCTTACATGGTTAAGTTTTTTTTACGGTTGCATTTTAATTATTTGTTTGAAAAGTATTCAAAACTCTAGTCTTTTTTGAAAATTTAAAAACTAAAAAAAGAACACTATTCTATTTTTTCATAATTTAGCTCCATATAAATAACCCATAAATCTAAGCTTATGTTTCAAAAAACGACCTTTATACTGCTTTTGCTTGCTTTGGTTTCTTGTAAAGATTCTGATGCTAATGAAAAAGAAAAAATCAAGGCTGCCAATTGGCTTTTGGGAGATTGGGAAAACAAAGCCGTTGATGGTACTCTAACCGAATATTGGAAAAAAGTAAACGACAGCACTTTTCAAGCGCGATCTTATTTCGTAAAGGAGAAAGACACATTGCATTTTGAATCCATCACTTTGCAACAAAAAGGGGAAATGTTAACCTATACTGCAACTGTAAAAGGACAAAATAATGACAAACCGGTTGCTTTCAAATTGACAACTGCAACAGAAAAGCAAATGGTTTTTGAAAATCCAAAACACGATTATCCACAAAAAATAAGTTATACCCAAATTACTCCTGACAGTTTAGTGGCAAAAATTTTGGGAATCCAACAAGGGAAACCAAGTTCCGAACAGTTTTCGATGAAAAAAATCAAATAAAAATGTAACATTTTATAATCCAATCACAACCTTGCTCGAAACAGCAAGGTTTTTTTATGCTCAAAATATTGTAAATCATCGGATTAAAAAATTATTTTTAATTAGTCTAAATAATACTTGTTAAATAAAAATTAAAATTTACTTTTGCTTTATTCTTATTCATTCTAAATAAATTTAAACTAATTTAATTTTTAATCATGAAATATTTGAAACAACGAATCCCTCAATTTATTCTTCTTACCTGTTTATTGCTACTTTCTGTAACCACTGCATTTGCCCAAAACTCCGGTAGCATAAAAGGTTCCATTTTGACAAGCGATAATCAACCTGCCGAAGGTGTTTCGGTTTCTATAAAAGGAGCAAACAAAAACACTATTGCGGATAACAATGGAATTTTTACACTAAAAAACATGCCCGAAGGAGTTCATATCCTAAAAGTTACTTTAGTTGGGTACAATGACTTGGAACAAGAAGTGAAAGTTACCACTGGAGAAATTACTGTTGTAGCATTACGACTTACTTTATCGAATAATGAACTCAACCAAGTGGTAGTTTTAAGTAACAAAAGTGCTTTCAAAACTAATCGTGTTTCATCTACTTTACGATTACAATCACCAATTATTGAAATTCCTCAAAATATTCAGGTCATAACGGGAAAACTTATTCAAGACCAACAAATTTTTGACATGCTAGAAGGAGTAACTCGTAATGTGAGTGGCGCGACAAGAGTGGAACATTGGGATAATTATGCCAATATTACTATGAGAGGCAGTCAAGTGGCCGCTTTTAGAAACGGAATGAATGTAAGTTCAACTTGGGGACCACTTACGGAGGATATGAGTATGGTAGAACGTATCGAATTTGTAAAAGGTCCGGCAGGATTTATGCTCGCAAATGGTAACCCAAGCGGTTTTTATAATGTAGTTACCAAAAAACCAAGCGGACGTACTAAAGGAGAAGCGAGCCTAACGCTGGGCAGTTTTGATATGTATAGAGGAACATTAGATTTTGACGGAAAGTTGAGCAAAAACGGGAAATTATTGTATCGTATCAATGTAATGGGCGAAAAGAAACAAAGTTACCGTGATTTTGACTTCAATGACCGCTATACTTTTGCACCTGTTTTAAAGTATTTAGTAACTGATAAAACCGCTATCACAGTGGAATACACACAACAATTTTCTAAAGTAAATGCTATTGGGAGTAACTATGCCTATTCTAAAAGAGGATACGCTGATTTGCCTAGAAACTTTACTACTTCAGAATCAAATTTAGATCCTACAAAAATGACAGAAAGAAATATTCTTGCCATTTTAGATCATAAAATAAGTGATAATTGGAAATTAACAGCTCAAACATCTTATCTTAATTACCAACAAGAAGGAATGTCTTTATGGCCAAGTGGCTTTGACCCTACTAATGATGCGATTCTGAAACGTGCTGGTGGCAATTGGGACATTTTAGGAAAAATATATGTTGGACAAGCTTTTGTAAATGGTGAAGCTAAAACAGGATCCATAACTCACAAAATATTATCCGGATTGGATTTAAGTGATAAAACATTTTTTCATGACTGGTCACAATCCTTTACAATGCCCGATTTAGACATATACAATCCGGTACACGGAACGCTAGCTGCTTCTCCTACTTTTGACAGAAGCAAAAGTCTGGAAGATAGAGGAGTTAAATACCAAAACAGTTACAAAGCACTATATATTCAAGACGAAATAGGCTTCTTTGATAACAAACTGAGAGTGACATTAGCAGGAAGATATACCCAGCTTAAAACCTATGACTATTACTCGGGAGCTACAAAAAATAACAAATTTACACCAAGAGTAGGATTGAGTTATTCTATTGATAAAAACACAGCTGCTTATTTTGTAAATGACCAATCTTTCAATGAGAACTACGGTACGGACTGGCAAGGCAAATCTTTTAATCCCCAAACGGGCGGAAATATAGAACTAGGTTTGAAAAGAGACTGGTTGAACGGAAAATGGAATTCAGTTGTTTCTGTTTATCAAATCACCAAAAACAATGTACTAACATTAGATCCCGAACATTCTAATGCTACATATCAATTCAGTAGAGAAAGCGGGCAACAAAAAACAAAAGGATTTGAGGTTGACCTTAGAGGAGAAATTTTCAAAAACCTTGATCTTATTGTAAATTATGCTTTTACAGAAGGAAAAACAACCAAAGATACAGATGAATCTCTTGTGGGAACTCAAGTTGCAGGCACAACCAAACACATTCAAAATGCTTGGTTAAATTATAAAGTAGACAGAGGAACGCTAAACGGAGTTGGGTTTTCATTAGGATACCAATATCAAGTAAAGAGAGCGCCTTGGTTTATTTCACCTAATAATATAGGAATGTTACCTGACTATTTCCGATTGGATGGAGGTGTTTCTTACCAAAAAAACAAAGTATCAGTTAATCTTGTTGTCAATAATATCTTGAATAAATACTTGTATTCTGGAGGATATTATAGCTATAGCGATATGTATTACTGGCAAACAGAAGCCGGAACCAACATGCGCTTATCTGTTGGATATAAATTTTAGAGTTAGTTAGTTTTGTTTCACTAAACTCCTCATTTTGTTGAGGAGTTTAATCCTTTTTTATGAAAAATAATAATTTCAAAAAACTGATAGGAAAAATACACCTATGGTTGGGTTTATCATCGGGCATTATAGTTTTTATAATCGCCATTACGGGTTGTTTGTATGCTTTTCAAGAAGAAATACAAAACATCACTGAAGAATACCGTTTTGTAAAAGAACAGAATCTGAACTTTTTGCCTCCATCAAAATTAGTTGGAATTGCTAAAAAAGAACTTCCAAATAAACTGCTTCACGCGATAAAATACAACGAAAAAAATAATGCTGTAGAAGCTGAATTTTATCAATATGAACCCTCCTATTATTATACCGTTTTTATAAATCCATATACAGGAAAAGTTTTAAAAACAGTAAACCACGAGGAAGGATTCTTTGCTTTTATACTCGACGGACATTTCAACTTATGGCTGCCTCATGAAATTGGTCAAGTCGTAGTTTCCGTGGCTACTTTAATTTTTCTGGTATTGTTAGTGTCCGGATTTATTCTTTGGTATCCAAAAAATAAAAATGCAGCAAAACAACGCTTTTCGTTCAAATGGAAAAAAGGCACCAAATGGAAAAGAAAAAATTACGATTTACATAACATCACTGGTTTTTATGTGCTCATTATCGGGATTATTTTTGCCATAACGGGATTAGTTTGGGGATTTCAATGGTTTGCGTATTCCTACTATACCATGTCCGGTGGTGAAAAATCATTGCTCTATGAAGAACCGCTTTCGAAAATAAATCAAAAAGTTTCCACCACGATGGTAAAACCATTGGATGCGGTTTGGCTTCAAATGCAAAGAGAATATCCATTGGCCAAATCCATTGAAATTCACCCGCCAGAAACAAATATGTCCACAATAGCGGCAAATGCAAATAGCGATAAAGGAACGTATTGGAAAATTGACTATCGGTATTTTGATCAATACAGCTTGAAAGAGATGTCTGTTTCTCATATTTGGGGAAGAAAAAAAACCGATAAAATTGCTGATAACCTGATGAAAATGAATTATGATATTCATACCGGAGCGATATTGGGATTACCCGGAAAAATATTCGCCTTTCTTTGTAGTTTACTCATTGCAAGTCTGCCAATATCCGGATGCTACATTTGGTGGGGACGAAACAGAAAAAAGAAAACAGGGGTTTTGAATTAATCCAATTAAATAATTTCAAGTTCCTTCTTTAAACCTTTTCATAAATTTGATATCTAAAGTAGTGGGAACTAAAAGATACCTTTTTTCAAATTATCGAAAGAAAGATTGAAATATAAACAACATAATACATTAAATATTTCCTGATAATTGAGTCTTTAATAATTGGAATTATACTATTTATTTTTACATTTGTGTTATTTTTATTTATTCTAAATAACTTAAAATAATTTTCTTTACAATAACTAAGAACCCTTATAAAAACATTATGAAAAAGAATCTTTTCATCTCTTTTGCCTTAGTCGCCACTTTATTTGTGAATGCGCAGCAAAAAAACACGCTTTTGGAGCAATCTTTTTGGAAAACAAGTCCAGATGTAAATGCGGTAAAAGCTGAAATAGCGCAGGGAAACAGTCCGTCAGCCTCCACTTCAAATGCTTTTGATGTCATTGTTATGGCGATTAATAATGATGCGCCAGCAGCAACCATACAATTCTTACTGGAACAACCAGGGAATGAAGTCGGCAAATTGACACACGACAATCGTATCTATTTACACTGGGCCGCCAATAAAGGAAATGTAGCAATTGTAGAATACCTTATCAGCAAAGGCTCAGACCTTAATCTAGAAGACAGCAAAGGAGAAACTCCGCTAACTTTTGCGGCAGTTGGAGGTCAAAGCAATACCGCTTTGTATGAGGCTTTTTTTAAAGCTGGAACTGATCCAAAGAAAAAGTATAAAGATGGTGTTAACCTATTATTAATGGCAATTGCATCCGACAAAAACCTGGCGCTTACTACCTATTTCACCTCCAAAGGAATGTCAATTAAGGATACTGATAGTGATGGAAATACTGCTTTTGATTATGCTGCGAAATCAGGAAACTTGTCATTATTGAAATCCATATTAGAAAAAGGAGTAAAATATACTGACAATGCATTGCTTTTTGCAGCACAAGGTTCCCGTAGAGATGTTACTTCTCTTGAAACCTACAAATATTTAGTTGAAGATTTAAAAATCAAACCAACTGCTACAAGCAAATCAGGTGAAACGGTGCTTCATTCATTAGCAAGCAAAGCCAACCAATCTGAAATCATTACTTACTTTTTGTCCAAAGGCGTAGATGCTAATAAAGCCAATAACGAGGGAAATACGGCATTAATGGCTGCAGCCTCAGCTAGAGATATTGCGGCATTGGAACTATTATTACCAATAGTAAAAAACAACAATGTTCAAAATCTAAAAGGAGAATCGGCATTGACAATGGCTGTAAAAACAGGAACTCCTGAGGCTCTAACAGTACTTTTAAACACAGGAGCTGATGTAAAAGTATTGGACAAAGACGGAAACAATTTAGGATATTACTTGATTCAATCCTACAGACCATCAGGTCGCGGACAGGAGGCAACGGCTCAAGATCCTTTCGAAACCAAAATAAAATTACTTCAGGATAAAGGTCTAAACTTGGCTACTCCTCAAAAAGACGGAAATACATTGTATCATTTTGCTGTAATTAAAAACGATTTGGCTTTATTGAAAAAAATCGCCGCTTTACAAATCGATATCAATGCCAAAAACAAAGATGGCTTAACCGCTTTGCACAAAGCAGCTATGATTTCAAAAGACGATGGTATCTTGAAATACCTTATTTCTATGGGTGCCAAAAAAGAAATTACCACTGATTTTGATGAAAGCGCGTATGCTTTAGCTAAAGAAAACGAGTCGTTGACAACTAATAAAATAGCTCTAGAATTTTTAAAATAACAGTATGAAATCGCCGTGATACAAAATCACAAACAATAATAAACAATGGCGCTACCATATTTCTTAAAAAACAAAATATTATCTCATATGAAATCAATCCTAAAAATAAGCCTAACAGTTGCGTTCCTATTCCTTTTGTCCTTTCAAGCGACAGCACAAACCAGTAAATACAAATGCATGCTCCAAATGTCAAATTACATGGGGGAAGGCGCTTATATCGTAGTTTCACTTGTAAACGTTAAAGGCGAATATGTAAAAACACTGTATGTAATGGGTGACGATAAAAAATGGTACAAAACACTTAAAGAATGGCATAAATTCTATTCTAAAAAACCGGAAAATATCAGTGCCAAAACGGGAGCTTCCGTTACTGGTGGCGATCGCAGCATCACCACAATAGAAATTGAAGATGCTAAAATCAACAAAGGATTTAAATTGCGCTTTGAAACTGCAGTAGAAGATCATAAATATTACACCACTGATTTAGAAATTCCACTCACAACTGAAGGAATAGCGGCAAAAACAGAAGGTAAAAACTATATTCGCTACGTAAGATTGAACAAAATCTAAAAAAACGGCTTTTACATTAAACCATATAAGTCATATAAGCTTTTACAAAAACGTAAAACTTATATGGCTGATATGTTAAAATTTATTACAAATGACTCTTTCTTTTTGGCGTTACTCTCACTTGGCTTTGGCACTGTTTTCTGCAGCATTTTTAGTATTGGCATCCGTAACTGGTGTCATCCTTGCAGTCGATGCAATACAAGAGAAGACACAGCCCTACAAAGTAGAAAATTTTGAAAAAATAACCCTTAGCGAAACCTTACCTGTATTAAAAAAAACATATCCTGAAATAACAGAATTGAGTGTAAACCACAATCAATTTGTAACGCTGCAAGGTATCGACCAGGAAGACAAAGATATCAATGCCTATATTGACGCAAGAACTGGAAAAATACTAGGAACACCCATCAAAAAAAGTGAGTTTATCCAATGGACCACTGCACTCCATCGTTCTTTATTCCTTAAAGAAACCGGGCGTTTTATTGTGGGCTTTATTTCCTTTTTGTTGGTATTGATTTCCATTTCGGGTTTTGCTTTGATACTCAACCGCCAAAGAAGTCTTCGCAGTTTGTTTTCTAAAATTGTAAAAGAAAATTTCGCTCAATATTATCATATTTTTTTAGGAAGATTATCGCTGATTCCGATTCTGATTATTGCACTTTCGGGAACGTATTTGACCTTGGAAAAGTTTAATTTTTTCGTTGAAAAAACAGATTCCGAAGAAAAAACCGAAATGGTTGCAACTGCACCTGTTTCAAAAAACGAGACTACTATTTCTGTTTTTAAAAACACGCTTCTGGCTGATGTTCAAAAAATTGAATTCCCATTTTCAGATGATCCTGAGGAATATTATATCATTACATTAAAAGACCGAGAAATCGAAGTCAACCAAATTTCCGGAACGATTGTAAGTGAAACTCCTTTTCCGCTGCAGACTTTAGCATCGAATTTGAGTCTTGATTTGCATACCGGGAGAGCAAGTATTTTATGGGCGATAATTTTAGGAATCGCGAGTTTGAATATTCTGTTTTTTATCTACTCGGGTTTTGCCATGACGTTAAAACGAAGAGCGAGTCGCATTAAAAATAAGTACAAATCTCAAGAAAGCACATTCATTTTACTGGTGGGTTCCGAAAATGGAAGCACGCTACTATTTGCCAATGCGATTCAAAAACAATTACTTGCCCACGGAGAAAAAGTTTTCCTTGCTGAAATGAATAATTATTCGGTTTATCCAAAAGCAAAACATCTTATCGTATTTACTTCAACCCACGGATTAGGCGATTCGCCATCTAATGCAAGCAAATTTATTTCGCTTATCAACAAAACGGAACAAAAGCAAAAAATAAATATTTCGGTGGTAGGATTTGGTTCTCAAGCGTATCCCGATTTTTGCGCTTATGCCCGTGAGATTGATGCAGTATTGGCAAAACAAAATTGGGCGGAACACTTTTTAGAATTACAAACCGTAAACGACAAATCAGCCGAAGAATTTGTAGGTTGGGTGAAATTATGGAGTGCCAAAACTGGAATTTCACTTTCAGCCACTCCATCACTTTATAATGAAGTTCCGAAAGATTTGGAAAAAATGACAGTGCTTAATAAAACACTTATTTCTGATACGGAACATACCTTTTTAATGACCTTATGCACTAACAGAAGCACTAAATTTACTTCGGGTGACCTCTTGGCTATTTATCCAGCAAACGACAATCAAGAACGCCTCTACTCTATCGGGAATTATAATGGAAATATACAATTAGTCGTGAAATTACATCCTTCTGGGTTGGGTTCCGGCTATTTATATACTGTAGAACCGGGTTCTGTTTTTAAAGCACGAATTATTAAGAACCAGACTTTTCATTTCCCGAAAAAAGCCTCTAAAGTAGCGCTGATTTCAAATGGAACAGGAATTGCTCCGTTCCTGGGAATGATGGAACAAAACAAGAAAAAAACCGAAATTCATCTGTATTGTGGCTTTCGTAAAGCAACTGAAACTGTTTTAGGATATGAAAAATTTGCTACTGAAATGATTCAAAAACAGCAACTACAAAGTTTTCATGTGGCCTTATCCCGTGAAGCCAACCATAATTATGTTATGGATTTGATTAAACGTGACGCTGATGTTTTCGTGGATTTGCTAACACAAGAAGGCGTTGTAATGATTTGCGGTTCGCTTGCGATGCAAAAAGATGTAGAAGCTATTCTTGATGCACTTTGTCTTGAGAAAACTGGGAAAGGAATTGCTGACTATAAAGCTAATGGACAAGTGCTGACGGATTGTTACTAAGTCCTCTCCCCTCCCGACAACGAAGTGTCGGGAGGGGTGTATCCGAAGGAAAGGGAGCCGAAACTAGATTGAAAAATTTATGCTTAATCGATTCCTGCAGGGTCTGAAAAAGACCTTGCAGGTATTTAGATAGAAAATGACACCTACAAGGTTTTGGAAACCTTGCAGGATTTAAAATCAAACGCTATGTCAACCAAATACCAAGTCATCTTCCTTTTTTTTATTGTCTGCAACTTCACAAGTAGTGCACAAACATTACGAAAAAGAACCACCTTACTTATGGGAGGTCGATTTGACATTACCATTGTTGCAAACGATTCAGTAACAGCAGAACAAAACATAGATGCTATTATTAATGAAATTACACGAATAGAAAATTTAATTTCTGATTGGAAACCGGACTCGCAAGTGTCTGAAGTAAACCAAAATGCGGGTATTCGTCCCGTGAAAGTGGATAAAGAAGTTTTTGAGTTAACACAAAGAGCGATTCAGTTTTCTGAATTGACGAATGGAGGTTTTGATATTAGCTTTGCGGCAATGGATAAAATCTGGAAATTTGATGGTTCCATGACAGCAATGCCATCGGCGGAAGCCATTCAGAAATCAGTTGAAAAAGTGGGCTACAAAAATATAATTTTGGATAGCGTACAATCAACCATTTTTCTGAAACTAAAAGGGATGAAAATTGGTTTTGGTGCTTTAGGAGAAGGATATGCTACCGATAAATGCCGAGATATCATGCTTGCAAAAGGCGTTAAAGCCGGAATTATAAACGGATCTGGCGACATGAGTACTTGGGGGAAACAGCCCAATGGAAAAGCTTGGAATATTGGAATTACTAATCCCTTTCATCCTGAAAAACTCGTTGCAGTCATACCATTAAAACAAGATGCTGTAACCACTTCGGGCAGCTATGAAAAATTTGTTGTTTTTGATGGCAAACGGTATTCACATATTATTAATCCGGCAACAGGTTATCCTGCAACGGGTTTGTGTAGCGTGACGGTTTTTGGACCGAATGCTGAAACGGCGAACGGTTTGAGTACTTCGTTAATGGTTTTAGGAAAAACAGCTGGGCTTCTTTTACTCAACAAATACGCTGATTATAGCTGCATCATGATGACGGATGACGGAAAAGTAGTGAAATCAAAAAACTTCCGAATCAAGAAATTTAAGGCACGACTTTAATTCTTCTGAGCTTAAATTTCCAAAATTAAATACTAGCTCCACAAAGATAAACTTCCTATTTGTGGTCAGGACAGGTTAATTCCAATACTGCTTCTTTGATATAAATTTCAAAAATCAAAGTTTACTATCAAAAATCTGTAGCATAAAAACGGTAACACACAACGCTGCTATTTGGATTACTCTTTAACAAAAATTAACATAAAAGATATTCAAAGTCCTTTTGGAGATGAAATATCTGATTCTAGAAGTCAGAAGAACTCAAAAACACTGGACAAAAACCTCAAAAAGTATGTTTTATTTTAAAAAATCCTGTTTTAAATAAACACAAATAACTAAACTACAATTAGTTAAATAATAAATAAAATATTATTAATATTTAATCTAAATAAGTTTTGTCAAACCAAACTTGGGTTTTATATTTGCATTGTTATTTTTAATTATTCCAAATAAACATTCATGAAATATATTTTCCTTCCCACATTAACACTTTTATTTAGTTTGACTTGTTTAGCGCAAGAATCAGTAAATGCATCTGACGATAAAAATTTTGAAGATCCTTTCGAATCCATAACGGATACTATAAAAAACAAAAAAGGTGGAGTTTTAAAAGAAGTTATTGTAACATCTAACAAAGAAAAAAAGCCAGTTTCGGCATTAAGGTCGGGCTTAAAACCAATGGACACCCCGCAAAGTGTTCAGGTCATTGGAGCTGAAATTATCGGGCAACAACAAGCAGTTCGTTTGAGTGAAGTAATCAAAAATGCCAATGGCGTTTATGTAGGTTCAGCTCGCGGTGGTGCTCAGGAATCGTTTTTCTCAAGAGGATATGATATGTCAGCCAATAATATGCTTAAAAATGGTTTTCGCTACAATGCAGGTTCTATTCCGGAAGTTTCAGGTTTAGAAAAAGTGGAGTTTCTTAAAGGTGGTTCTGCCTTGTTGTATGGAAACGTTGCTCCTGGAGGGATTTTAAATTTAGTAACTAAAACTCCTTCTTTCAAAAGTGGTGGAGAAATCACCATGCAGGCCGGAAGTTATGCCTACTTCAAACCATCGATTGATTTTTATGGCCCTTTGAATAAACATATCGCTTACCGTTTTACAGGTTCTTACGAAAACTCAGAAAGTTTTAGAGATGTTGTAAAAAATGAGCGTCTTTATGTAAATCCTTCTTTCCTTTTTAATGTAAGTGATAAAACGCAAATTACAGTTCAGGGTGATTATTTAAGCGCCGATTGGACACCGGATTTTGGAACAGGAATTCTTGGTAAAACTATTTTAGATTTACCCCGAAATAGTTTTTACGGAGCACTTTGGTCCACTGGAAACACAAAATCAGCTAGTGCTTCGGTATTATTAAACCATAGCTTTAATGAAAACTGGAAATTAAGTTTTAATACCTCGTTTCAAAACTACGATAGAAGCTCTAAATCAACGGCGCAATTATCAAATCTAGACACGTATGCCACTCCTGGTGACTGGAATAGAGGATTAGTTCAGAATAAAAACTCAGAACAAATATTTGGTGACCAATTGAGTTTGCAAGGTACTTTTTCGACTGGAAGCATCAAACATCAAATTTTCACTGGAGTAGATTATGAAAATTCTTTGGCTACAGCCAACACCTACGCTTTTTACGATGCAAATGGGAAGGTAATCACTACGTACGATACTATAAATTTATTTACATACGATCCAAGTGTTCCAACATTGGCAATACCAAACTCAAGAGCAACCCAAACGGTATATACGAGCACACAGCGATTCGGAATCTATGCGCAAGATTTGATATCGTTTACAGAAAAAATCAAACTTTTAGCAGGACTGCGTTGGTCTTGGCAAGAATCACAGGCGGATACGCATAATTTAACCAAAAATCCGATAACCATTGCCGAAGGCGCCAAACGTTTAGATAATGCTTTTTCACCAAAAATTGGATTAGTGTATCAACCTACAAAAGACATGTCTTTGTTCGCTAGTTACTCGAACTCGTTTACCCCAAATACAGGAACAACGGTAGATTTAAAACCATTAGAGCCTTCAATCATAGACCAATACGAAGCTGGAATCAAAAAAGATTTTTGGAAAGGTGCCTTAAGTACCAATGTAACTGTCTATCAAATTACGAATAGCAACTTAGTTCAAACAGCGATTTACAAAGCAGACGGTACCTTGAATATCAATCCGATAGATCCTAATTTAAGAGAATTAAGTGGTGAAACAAAAAGTAAAGGAATCGAAATAGATGTAACAGCAAGACCTATAGTTGGATTAGGAATCAATGCCGGCTACAGCTATAACGACATGCGTTATGAGAAAACTTCAGGACTAAACGGTAGCCCGATAGCAGGAAATCGATTAGCTAGAACACCTGCAAATACCGCTAATTTGAGCTTTTTCTACACTTTACAAACAGGGATTTTGAAAGGAATGTCTCTGGGAGCCATCGGAAACTATATTGGTAAACGTGTGGGAGGTTGGAACAATCAATATGATTCTACCCGACCAAATGGAATTTGGGACAGAGAAATTCCTTTAGAAGGATATACCACAATTGATGTTTCGGCAGGTTATGAATGGAAAAAATTCTCCATATTGTGTAAATTATCTAATGTGACAAATGAGTTGAATTACACGGTACACGAAAATTACAGTGTAAATCCAATCGCTCCACGTCAAGTATTGACAAGCTTGAAGTATAAATTCTAAAAACCTAAGTTTGGTTTTATTTCATCTAAAACTTTTTCTACTACTTTCCTTTTTTTGAAAAGCAGAAAAAGTTTTTGTTATTTAAATAAAAAAATCCCATTTCCTGTCAAAAAGGAAATGGGATTCTATATTTCTGAAAGAACTTAACTCTTACTTCAAACCTGCCAAACTGTGTTCGATAGTTTCAATTTTTGCCAAAGCATCCGCTTCTTTTTGTCTTTCGTTTGCTAGAACTTTCTCTGGTGCACCAGCCACAAATTTCTCATTTGCCAGTTTGTTTTGAACTGATTTCAAGAAACCTTGCGTGTACACCAATTCAGCCGAAAGTTTAGCAATCTCCGCTTGTACATCAATGTTTCCGGTAATTGGAATAAAATATTCATTCGATTTTACACGGAAAGACAATGCTCCGTCTACTTTGTCCGAAACATATTCTAATGAAGTGATGTTCCCTAATTTGGTCACAACCGAATCAAAATAAGTGGATGCTTTATCATTGTTTACCACTTTCAATTCTATGGTATCTTTGAATGGAATATTTTTGTCTTTACGAATCGTTCTAATTCCAGAGATCACTTCAATTGTATTGTCAAAATCAGCAATCAAAGCTGCGTTAAACGGTTTCATTTCCGGCCAAGTCGAAACGATTAACGCTTCTTCTGTAGTTCTTTCGGCAAGAATTTGCCAAATCTCCTCTGTCAAAAATGGCATAAACGGATGCAACAATTTCATATTATTTTCCAGCATTTCTATGGCTTTCGCCAAAGTTAAACTGTCAATTGGCTGTTGGTACGCCGGTTTTATCATTTCAAGGAACCAAGAACAGAAATCGTCCCAAACCAATTTGTAAATTGCCATCAACGCATCGGAAATTCTGTATTTCTCGAAATTGTCTTCAATTTCCAAAAGTGTTTGTTGCAATTTAGCTTCGTACCATTCAATCGCTACTTTTGAAGATTCTGGTTGCGGAATAGTATCCGAAACTTCCCAGCCTTTTATTAGTTTAAAGGCATTCCAAATTTTATTCGTAAACGCTTTTCCTTGGTTACACAATTCTTCATCAAACATAATGTCGTTTCCTGCAGAAGCACTTAAAAGCAATCCCACACGAACTCCATCGGCACCAAATTTTTCAATTAAATCTAAAGGATCCGGAGAATTTCCTAATGATTTAGACATTTTACGACGTTGTTTGTCACGAACCAAACCAGTTAAATACACATTTGTAAATGGTTTTTTGCCTGTGTATTCATATCCTGCTATAATCATTCTCGCTACCCAGAAAAACAAAATATCCGGACCCGTTACTAAATCATTCGTTGGATAATAGTATTTAAAATCTTCGCTTTCGGGATCCATTATTCCACCAAAAACAGACATTGGCCACAGCCAAGAAGAGAACCAAGTATCAAGCGCATCAACATCCTGAGTTAAGTCTGAAGTTGTAAGTTGTAAGTTGTTGGTTCTTTCTTTAGCTAAAACTAAAGCTTCTTCGATAGATTCAGCAACCACAAAATCTTCTTTTCCATCGCCATAGAAATACGCAGGAATTTGTTGTCCCCACCATAATTGACGGGAAATATTCCAATCGCGTATATTATTCAACCAATGCGCGTACGTATTATTAAAACGAGCTGGATGCAATTTGATTTCTCCATCTTCCAATACAGATTTGATTGCCGGTTTTACCAAATCTTCCATTTTTAAGAACCATTGGTCTGACAAACGTGGCTCGATTACCGCTTTGGTTCTTTCGGAAGTTCCAACTTTGTTAAGGTGAATTTCTGTTTTTGCTAAAGCGCCAATAGTTTCTAATTCTTTGGCGACAGCCTCACGAACTACGAAACGATCTTGTCCTTGATAGTGTAATCCAAAACTATTCAGCGTAGCATCTTCGTTGAAAATATCAATAATTTCCAGATTATGTTTTTCGCCTAAAGTCTTATCATTCATATCGTGAGCAGGCGTTACTTTCAAACAACCAGTTCCAAATTCGATATCAACATATTCATCCTCGATAATTGGAATAACCCTTCCGCAGATAGGTACAATCGCTTTTTTGCCTTTAAAATGATTAAAACGTTCGTCATTTGGATTAATACAAATTGCGGTATCTCCAAAAATAGTTTCCGGACGCGTCGTAGCAATCGTCAGAAAGTCTTCACTTCCTTCGATTTTATATTTTAGGAAATACAATTTTCCTTGTTGTTCTTCATAAATTACTTCTTCGTCAGAAAGAGTCGTTTTTGCTTCCGGATCCCAGTTTACCATTCGGTATCCGCGATAAATCAATCCTTTGTTGTATAAATCTACAAAAGAACGAATTACTGATGCTGACATATCAGGATCCATAGTAAACTTAGTTCGCTCCCAATCACAGGAAGCTCCCAGTTTTTTTAATTGGTCCAAAATTACACCACCGTATTTATCTGTCCATTCCCATGCATGCGCCAAAAATTCTTCGCGAGTCAAATCATTTTTATTGATTCCTTCAGCTTTTAATTTGGCTACAACCTTGGCTTCTGTTGCAATTGATGCGTGATCCGTTCCCGGAACCCAGCATGCATTGAATCCCTTAAGACGCGCTCTTCTAATCAATACATCTTGAATCGTATTGTTCAGCATGTGTCCCATGTGTAAAACCCCAGTCACATTAGGTGGTGGAATTACTATGGTATATGGTGTTCTGTGATCTGGTTCTGAGTGAAAATAATTATTTTTCATCCAGTAGTCATACCACTTATTCTCAATAGTTTTAGCGTCAAATTGTGCAGGAATTGTCATTTTATTGTGGATCATTTAATCGTTAAGTTCACTTATTTGTCGGTTCCGTTTATTAGTTAACCAAATCAACAAATAACCTTTTAGACTTTGGTCTGATATTTGTAATTCTATTCTGGAACAAAAGTAAATAATTATGTAGACTATAAAAAGGGAAATAAAAATTTGTCCATTAATTAAAACAAAGTACATTTACTTTACTGAATTTAAAAATTTCAAAATGAAAAAAACAATAGCTTTATTCGCATTCGCTCTCATCAGCAGTATCAGTTTTGCCCAAAATGGTCCAAAAATCGAGTTTGCCGCCCAAGACAACACGATTGATTACGGAAAGGTTACCAAGAATGAAAATGGATCCCGTGATTTTATCTTTACAAATACTGGAAACGCGCCATTAATTATTACGAATGTACTGTCTACTTGCGGATGTACGGTTCCTACAAAACCAGACGAACCAATCATGCCTGGGAAAAAAGGAAAAATAACTGTAAAATACAATATGGCTCCAGGTCCAATCAGAAAAACAATAACTGTTGAATCGAATGCCGTTAATTATGAAGCGGGAAGAGTCGCTATAAAAATAAAAGGAGAAGTAATTTCGAATTAATTTCTTAATCAATAATAAATTAAAAACGCTTTTGGAAAATTATCTAAAAGCGTTTTTTGATTATAAAACATCAAACAATTGAAAGCTGAATTTTAAAATTTCACTATCACGTTCGACTTCCAAAGTAATCCATTGCTCCTGCTCTGATTTAAAAAGAGTATTGATCTCTTGCAAAGAATATTTGTATGCAGGACTCCTATTTATCAATATTAGCACATCTCCTTTCTGTAATCCTGCTATTTCTGCTGGTGAATTTTTACGAACATTGGCTATTTCATATATTGGTTTTAATACGAATTTATATTTAAAATCTTTTTTCTTATTATCATTGGAATCAAATACGTTTGTGGCTAATGGGACAGTTTCAAGACGCACTGTTTCTTGAATCCATTGCAATCCTTTATGTTGTATTTCAACCCCGCTTTTATTATACCCAAAAGCAGAATTGTATTCACTATTTTTTTTTAAATACATTTTTTGTTTTTGGTAATCAAAGACAATATCAAATCTTCTCAGAATTTCACCTCCAACTGACCCCATTCTATCTGCAACCATGTTTACATTTTTAATGGAACTCGAATCTGGAAAGGCTACTATAGGATTATTAAATTCAAATTCTGAAATGATAAATTTTTGAATCCTAGCCCTCTTACCTTCTATATCACCACTAAAACCTCGGCCTAAAAAATCATTGAAACTTTTTGATGGAACATTAATTACCTCTGAACGATTTTGAAAAAGCCATATCGCATCACTATTTCCTATATCAATCAGCAACTTTACAGGAATTTCACGGCCTTCCATAACTACTTTACTTTTCAAATAGGGCTTGGATTTTTCTATAGTAATTGGAATAGAAATATATTTTTTTTCAGTTTTTTTCCTGTTCTTTTCATTGTCTTTGTAAACAATTATTCTTTTTTTCTTATAATTAATTTCAACCAAATTATTTCTGAAAAACTGGTGACCAATAATACCGTTTACGGGAATACCAATATGAGATGATAAATTAAAATCCGGATCTAATACAATATAAAACATATGATTTTTATATTTCATGCTACCAAACTCCAATACATTATTAGTTGATTTTAATCCTTCAACTGCCGCTTGACTTCCTAAGCCTTTTAGTAGTATCCTTTCAGTATTGAAATATCGGACTTCTTTTTTATCCTCTAAACTGAACAATATGGTTTCAGCAACACCTGTATCCAGTAAAAAATTCAGTTCTATCCCATTCACTTTCATAGGTACAAAAACTAAATTATTGATTAATTTAAAAGGGACGCTTATCTTATTGTCATCTTTTTCAAACTGAAATCCTTGTTGAGAAAATACAGAATAACTAAAAGAGCATATAAGAATTAAAAAGAGCAGTTTATTCATTGTTTTTCTTTTCATAAAAATACTAAATAAATCATATCAAAAATGCAGATTTAACAATATATACTCCTTTTGATTAGAATAAATTCGGAAAAAAAATTGCAAATTTGCAATTCAATAATTTAAGACTATGCCAACAATATCAAACAAAGGCAGACAAATGCCAGAATCACCAATTCGAAAATTGGTTCCCTACTCAGAAATTGCTAAGAAAAAAGGAAATAAAGTATACCATTTAAACATTGGGCAACCGGATATAAAAACTCCCGAAGTTGCGATGAATGCCGTTAAAAATATTGATTTAACTATATTAGAATACAGTCATTCTGCCGGAAATGAAAGTTACAGAAAAAAATTATCGGCTTATTATATCAATCAACACATCTCAGTAAATATAGAGGATATTATCATTACCACCGGCGGTTCAGAAGCGCTTATGTTTGCCATGGGAAGTACGATGGATCAGGGTGATGAAATTATTATTCCGGAACCTTTTTATGCAAATTACAATGGATTTTCAACGGCTTCAGGTGTTACCGTAGTTCCTGTAATTTCAACAATTGAAACTGGTTTTGCTCTTCCTGCAGTAGAAGATTTTGAAAAACTGATTACTCCAAAAACAAAAGCAATACTGATTTGTAATCCCGGAAATCCAACTGGATATTTATATTCAAAAGAAGAAATTATGAAACTGGCTGCGTTAGTCAAAAAACATGATTTGTTTTTAATCTCTGATGAAGTATACCGCGAATTCACTTATGATGGAGATGTACATTACTCTGTGATGAATGTTCCCGGACTTGAAGAACACGCTATCATGATTGATTCTGTTTCAAAAAGATACAGCATGTGTGGTGCCAGAATAGGATGTATAGTTTCTAAAAATAAGGAAGTGATGGCTACTGCGATGAAATTTGCGCAAGCAAGATTAAGCCCACCAACCATTGAACAAATAGCAAGCGAGGCCGCACTGGACACTCCTCAAAGTTATTTTGACGAAGTAATTTCAGAATACAGAGAACGTAGAGACACCTTGATTGAAGAATTAAATAAAATTGATGGTGTTATAGTAAGCAAACCAAAAGGTGCTTTTTATTGTATCGCTCAACTGCCGGTGGACAACGCTGATGCGTTTGCACAATGGCTTTTAGAAAGCTATGACTTAGATGGCGAAACTGTAATGGTAGCACCTGCAGCAGGCTTTTACTCTACTCCAGGAATGGGATTAAATCAGGTTCGAATCGCTTATGTTTTGAAGAAAGCCGACTTAATAAGTGCCGTGAGAATCCTAAAAGCAGCGATTCCGGTTTATAACGCATCACTTACAAAAGTATAATTAAACAAGAAATTTTAGATTTACCACTCCTGTAAATTGATTTCTACATATAAAGGCAATAGCGAACTCGTTATTGCCTTTCTTTTTACTTCCAAAAAAAGAAATGATAAAGCCTTATAGAACCGATAAAGTAGTCTTAAATAGTGAGACCGATAGAAATTCTTAAATTTTTATTATTTATCTTTACCGCTTAAATATTTATACCAACAATAATAGTTGCTTTTAATGATAAAAAACGAAGAATTTCAAGACGAAATAGGAGATAATCATGTTAGTTTATCCGCAAAAAATCCAGTAAGAGATGATGCTTTTGACATTTCTGATGATGATAAAATTGAAAAAATAAAAAAAGACGTTGAGAGCATTCTAATTACACTTGGAATGGACTTGACTGATGATAGTTTGAAAGGCACACCCAATCGTGTTGCAAAAATGTTTGTAAAGGAAATTTTTGGAGGTTTAAATCCTGCAAAAAAACCGAAAGCTTCTACATTTGACAATAATTATAAATACGGTGAAATGTTAGTTGAAAAAAACATCATCGTATATTCTACCTGCGAACATCATTTATTACCCATTATAGGAAGAGCACATGTGGCTTATATTTCTAATGGAACAGTTATTGGCTTATCTAAAATGAACCGTATTGTTGAATATTATGCCAAAAGACCTCAGGTACAAGAGCGTTTAACGATGCAAATTGTTCAGGAATTACAAATAGCTTTGGGCACAGACGATGTAGCTTGCGTAATTGATGCCAAACACCTTTGTGTGAATTCAAGAGGAATCAGTGATATTGAGAGTAGCACTGTGACATCCGAATTTGGTGGAAAATTTAAAGATAGTGTAACTCGCAGAGAGTTTTTGGATTATATTAAATTAGAAACAAAGTTCTAGTCCTCTCCCCGACCCTCTCCAAAGGAAAGGGAGCCTAGTCTGGTAAGGCCTGAACAAGATTACAACAATTATTAATAACACATTCACGTCTCAACTCCCTTCCCTTTGGGGAGGGCTGGGGTGGGGAAAACAATAATCTACAATGCCATTATATAGTAGCCAAAATCTAAAAATATACAATTCTCTTTCGGGAGAAAAAGAAATATTTACACCCATTCACGAAGGAAATGTTGGGATGTATGTTTGTGGGCCAACGGTTTACAGTAATGTGCATCTTGGAAACGTGCGTACTTTTATGTCTTTTGACGTGATTTTCAGGTATTTTTTACATTTGGATTACAAAGTGCGTTATGTTCGAAACATTACTGATGTGGGTCATATTGTGGATGATGTGGATGAAGGCGAAGATAAAATTGCCAAAAAAGCACGTCTGGAGCAACTGGAGCCAATGGAAGTTGTACAGCGTTACACCGTAGATTTTCATGATATTTTGAATGAATTTAACTTTTTGCCACCAAGTATTGAACCAACAGCAACGGGTCATATTATTGAGCAAATTGAAATTATAAAGACTATTATTGAAAAAGGAATTGGTTATGAAGCGAATGGATCTGTTTATTTTGATGTGGTAAAATTTAATGAAACCAATCATTACGGACGATTAAGCGGCCGTAATATTGAGGATATGCTTACCAATACCCGTGATCTTGACGGACAAAGTGACAAGAGAAATCCACAAGATTTTGCACTTTGGAAAAAAGCGGAAGCACAACATATCATGCGTTGGCCCTCGCCTTGGAGCGATGGATTCCCAGGATGGCACCTAGAATGTACAGCGATGAGTACTAAATATTTAGGTAATCATTTTGACATTCACGGTGGCGGAATGGATTTGAAATTCCCGCATCATGAGTGCGAAATTGCACAAAACGAAGCTTGTACCGGTCAAACCCCAGTTAATTATTGGTTACATGCCAATATGCTGACTTTAAACGGTAAAAAAATGGCAAAATCTACCGGAAATAATATTTTGCCAAAAGAAATATTGACTGGAGAAAATACCATTTTGAGTAAAGCTTTCTCAGCATCGGTAGCCCGATTTTTTATGTTGCAGGCGCATTATAGAAGCATTTTAGATTTTTCTGACGATGCCATTGTTGCTGCCGAAAAAGGATACAAACGATTGATGGAAGCGATGAACTCCTTAAAAGAAATCACTGCTGAAACAAAAAGTACGATTGATATTTCAGCGTGGAAACAATCCTGCTATGATGCGATGAATGACGATTTTAACACGCCAATTTTAATTGCGCAGTTGTTTGAAGGTGTACGTTTTGTCAATTTATTAAAGGATGGTAAAGAGACTTTGAATACTGATGACTTAAACAATTTTGCAAAAGCGATGCATGATTTTGTTTTTGATGTTTTAGGATTGGAAGATGAAAAAGTTTCGGACAGCAATAACGATAAATTAGAAGGAACGGTAAATATGCTTATCGAAATGAGAAAACAGGCCAGAGACAATAAGAATTTTGCCTTGTCTGATCAAATTAGAGACCAACTGATTGCTCTAGGAATTCAGTTGAAAGATGGCAAAGAAGGAACAACATTTAGCATTTAAGTGTTGAGTAATCCGTTTTTAATGAGCAGCGCAAAATTTCAAATAGAAACTAGTAAAATATGATTTCTAAAATCTTCATATTTCCTTTTGTACTATTAGTTCGATTCTATCAAGTTGCGATTTCTCCGTTTACACCTTCCGCCTGCCGATTTGAGCCTACGTGTTCATCTTATATGATTGAAGCCCTGCGTATTCACGGTTTGTTTTATGGAGGGTTTTTGGGAGTAAAACGTATTATGAGTTGTCATCCTTGGGGGAAAACGGGCTATGATCCTGTTCCAAAAAAAACATGCAATCACAAACATTAACTTTTTTTAGTATAAATGTACTTTAAAACTCTATTTTTACGACTAATAAACAAATTTAACACTAAATGACACACGCTTTAAACATCGTTTGGAATCCATCAGAAGGAATCGATTTAGGCTTTTTTATCATTCGATATTACAGCTTAATGTTTGTAATTGCTTTTGGATTAGGCTGGTATATCATGAAAAACATCTTCGAACGAGAAGGTGAATCAATAGAAAAATTAGATTCATTGTTTATCTGGACTGTGTTGGCAACCTTAATTGGTGCACGTTTGGGACACGTTTTCTTTTACGATTGGGAATATTACCGCAATCATTTATTAGAAATTATTTTACCGTTTAGATTCAGTCCAAATTTTGAATTCACAGGTTATCAAGGTCTAGCGAGTCATGGCGCTGCGATTTCTATAATAATTGCCATGTATTTTTATAGTAAAAACGTGTTGAAAAGACCACAATTGTGGATCCTAGACCGAGTTGTTATTCCTGTAGCCAGCGGAGCTATTTTCGTGAGATTAGGCAACTTTTTCAATTCGGAAATTATTGGTCATGAAACAACTTCTCCTTTTGGAATAAAATTTATTAAAGATCATTTTAGTCCGATGGACGCAGTAAATGCTACTCAAATTCCAAATCCTAAAGATGCGTATTCCGCCATTGCAACAGATCCTAAATTTGCGACTTTGCTAGAACAAGTTCCCGTGAGACATCCTACCCAATTATACGAAGCATTTTGTTATATTTTTGTTTTTGCCATCTTATTTTTCATGTATTGGAAAACAGAAAAAAGAAAATATACCGGATTTATTTTTGGAATGTTCCTAGTTCTTTTATTTACAGTACGTTTTATTGTAGAATCCGTTAAGGAAAGTCAAGGTGGTTTCGAAAGCGCTTTAGGGTTGTTTTCAACAGGTCAATGGCTAAGTATTCCGTTTATACTTATAGGACTGTACTTCATCTTTACAGCTCAAAAAGAACTTACGAATTAAATAATTAATCGTTTCAAAAAAAAGCGTTAGCTACATCAAAGTAGCTAACGCTTTTTTTATAGGGTAAATAAAAATCCAAAGTCAATATTTTTAGTATTGTAACCAGAATTAGTATTTTGCAATCCTGCATTTGAAACATGACGAATATTTGGTCTTACATCAAAAATTACTTTATTATATTTGAAAGTAAACCCTAAAGCTAAAACATCTGCGAAGGCAAAACCTTTGGACAAGCGCTCCGTTTCCGTATCTGTAATCATTGGTCCGACACTTCCTAAAACGTAAATGGAAGCCGATTTAAATATTGGTTTCCTTACCATAAAGCCAATATTAAGAACGTATTCTTTCACACTCTTTAGCTTTGTATATTGTTCTCGTTTTGCAATATAATTCAGTTCATCAGGTTTAACAAAATACAAATTTAAGAGTTGGTGTGTAGCTAAATTAAGCTCTGGCTGCAGTACAAATTCGTATTTAAAGCTCTTTGCATCTTTTATTTTGTAATATAATTGCAACTTGAAATACTGGTTTGTATATGTATAATTTCTATTTTTAAATTCATTACCTAATCCGTAAGCAAAACCAAATTCAACTCTATTGTCATCATCTTGCGCGTAAAATGGAATTGAGCTACAAATAATAATTGCAATAAGAAATGCTTTCTGACACATACATTTAGATTTAAAACTCATCAGCTATTTATAACAAACAGTTAAATTACGAATTAAAAATTTCACTTTGGATTGCAGACAAAAAAAAGAGATTCAACTTTCATTGAATCTCTTTTTAAAATTTATATAAAAGCTTTTTTTAGCTTTCTTGGTGTGCTTTTTCTACCTTGTTTTTATCTTCTTTAGAGATTGTATCCACAAGTACTGGAGTTGCAATAAACAATGAAGAATAAGTACCTACGATGATACCTACCAACATAGCGAATATAAATCCTCTGATTGATTCTCCACCAAAAACAAACATGATTAATAAAACCACAATCATCGTTAATGATGTATTGATAGTTCTTGACATGGTTGTATTAATAGATTGATTTACAATCTCAGCAAAAGTTCCTTTTGTTTTACCAGCTAAATATTCACGAACTCTGTCAAATACAATAACAGTATCGTTCATAGAATACCCAATTACGGTTAGAATCGCAGCGATAAAATGCTGATCGATTTCCATTCCAAAAGGCATGAATTTATAGCATAATGAGTAAATTCCTAATACAAAAATAACATCGTGTGCAATAGCTGCAATAGCTCCTAAACTGTATTGCCATTTTCTGTAACTGATCATTAAGTATAAAAATACGATAGCCATCGCTCCAAGTACCGCCCAATATGCGTTAGTTTTAATATCTTCTGCTACAGTTGGACCAACTTTAGAGGCTTGTAAAACACCTAATTTTTTACCGTCATACGCATTTACAAATTTTTCATACGTCATATCGGCAGTAAAATGTTGTTTTAAAGCGCCAAACAACAACTTATTCACTTCTTCGTCCGCTTTAATTCCTGGCTCTTCAACTTTATATTTCGTTGTTATTTTTAATTGGTCAGTACTACCAAATACTTTAACCTCAGCGCTACCGTCAAAGACTTTTGATAATTCTGCTTTTACCGCTTCAGTTTCAATTGGTTTTTCAAAACGTACTTGGAATGTTCTTCCTCCAACAAAGTCAACACCTTCATCAAGTCCGTTTGTTGCTAAAGAGATCACACTTATAACAACTACTATGCTTGAGAATAAATACGTCCATTTTTTCATTCCTAAGAAATCAAAATGAAAGTTATTAAACATATTCTTAGAGAAATTTGTAACAAATGTCAAATTATTCTTTTTGCTTATGTTCCAATCAATGAAGATTCTAGCAATAAAGATTGAAGTAAATAATGATGTTACAATACCAATCAATAATGTAGTAGCAAAACCTTTAATTGGTCCTGAACCAAAAATAAACAATACAGCTCCAGTTAAAATATGCGTTACGTTAGCATCTGTAATAGATGACATTGCACCTCTCCAACTGTAAGAAGTTTTAACCGCTTCTTCTAGTGTTTTACCCGCACGTAATTCTTCTTTCGCTCTTTCGTAAATAATGATATTTGCATCAACTGCTGTTCCCATTGTTAAAACGATACCGGCAATACCTGGCAATGTAAGAACTGCTCCGATACTTGCTAAAATTCCGAATAAGAATAATAAGTTAACTGCTAGTGCAACGTTAGCATACCAACCCGCTTTACCATAATATATCATCATCCAAAGCGATACTAGAAGTAATCCTATCAAAGCGGAGTAAGTACCATTCTCAATTGCTTCTTGACCTAAGGATGGACCTACCACTTCTGACTGAACAATATCTGCAGCTGCAGGAAGTTTACCCGCTCTTAAAACATTTGCTAAATCTTTAGTTTCTGAAACATCAAAAGCTCCTGAAATTTCAGATCTACCACCTGAAATTGGCCCTGTAGAAACACCAGGTGCTGAATAAACTATATCATCAAGAACAATGGCAATATTACTTTTTTGAGTGTATGCTCTACCTGTTAATTCTTCCCAAGCTTTTGCACCTTGACCGTTCATTTGCATGGAAACAGCTGGTTTACCGGATTGATCAAATGTATCACTTGCATCAGTAATCACGCCACCGCTCATTGCAGGAACATTATCTCTATTACCTTTTAAAGCGTATAATTCTACAGCATCAATATCTTTTGCTTTAGCATCTTTAATTATCATTGGCTTACCCCATACAAACTTTGCATAACGTTGGTCACCAGCTAATAAAATTCTAACATCGGCTCTTTTCAAATACCCGTTTACTGCAGCAGTATCTTTTGGTGAGAAAAGTCCCAAAACTGGACCTCCACCCTGACCAATAATTTTATCAAACAAAGGATTTTCTCCTTTTTTAGTGGATGTCGAATCCTTAGCATCCGTAAGTAAAGCACTCAATGAATCTTTTACAACTGGTTTTACCTCTGTAGTTTTAATTTCAGTTTTTTTCAATGACTCATTAGCAGCCATTAAAAAGTTTCCAATTTCTTCAATTTTATAGGTTTCCCAAAACTGTAATTGAGCTGTACTTGATAATAATTTTTTAGCACGATCCACATCTTTTGCCCCTGGAAGCTCCACAAGAATTTGACCTGAATTTCCTAGTTTTTGAATGTTAGGCTGAGTTACACCAAATTGATCGATACGTTTTCTTAAAACGCCAAAAGCACTTTCTACAGACTCATCTACTTTTCTAGAGATAACCTTTTTTACTTGCGCATCTGTCATTTGAAAATCTACTCCACCTTCACCTTGCAAACTTCTGTTTGCGAAAATATCAGGCGATGCTAATTTTACAGTTCCTTTTGAATTTGCTTCAAAAGCATCAAAAAACTTGTCTAAATATGATTTATTACCTTGTAAATCTGCAGAAGCATCAGCCAATGACTTATTGAAGACTGGGTTTTTAGAATTATTAGATAATCCTTTTAAAATGTCTTTTACAGATATTTGAAGTATAACATTAATACCACCTTCTAAGTCAAGACCTTTATTGATTTGTTTGTCACTAACTTCATTGAACGTGAAATCGGTAAAACCAAGATTAAATACTTTCTCTTTACCAATAGAATCTAAATATTTTACTTCTTTGTCAGCATTTCCATTAGCAAAAGATTTTGCATCGTTTTTTACTTTACTTGCGACAAAAGTGAAAGAAAGTTGGTAAATACTTACCAATGCAAATAGAATTGCGAAAAATTTAATAAGTCCTTTATTCTGCATTATTACTAAAAATTAATTATTTTTATTTATTTATTTTTGCTTTAAACCCTATATAATAACACTTTACACTCATTTATTATAACAAAAAAGGAATATACCGAGTTACCTCATTTTTTTTAAACCGAGCAAATATATAATTAACGTTAAGATTAACCAATTTATTTATAGATTAATCTCAAGAAAAAGACTGCAATGATGCAGTCTTATCTTTTTATATGTAAATTTTTATACCAAAATCGATTTTAAAGCGTCATTCATTTGTCTGACAGCATCTGCACTTTTAGCAAATAGTGCTTTTTCAGCATCATTTAGTTTAATGTCCAGAATTTCTTCTACTCCATTTTTACCGATAATACATGGAACACCAATACAGATATCATCCTGACCATATTCTCCTTCAACGAAAACTGAACAAGCAATCATTTTCTTTTGGTCATTCAAAATACTGTCTACTAAGAAAGCAACGGAAGCTCCAGGAGCATACCAAGCCGATGTTCCAAGAAGTCCTGTAAGTGTAGCTCCACCAACCATAGTATCTGCAGCTACTTTTTGCAATTCTTCTTCCGATAAAAATTGAGAAACTGGAATTCCGTTATAAGAAGCCAGTCTTGTCAAAGGAATCATAGTTGTATCACCATGCCCACCGATAACCATAGCTGAAATATCATTAGCGGGTTTGTCTAAAGCTAAAGACAAATACGTTCTGAAACGAGAGCTGTCTAATGCCCCTCCCATACCTATAATTCTGTTTTTTGGCAATCCCGTAGATTTCAATGCTAAATATGTCATCGTATCCATAGGATTAGAAACCACCACTATAATAGTATCCGGTGAATGTTTCAATACATTTTCAGCAACCGTTTTCACGATTCCTGCATTGATTCCTATTAATTCTTCACGCGTCATTCCTGGTTTTCTTGGAATTCCTGATGTAATCACCACTACATCACTTCCTGCTGTTTTAGAATAATCATTGGTAACGCCTGATACTTTGGTATTAAAACCTGTATTAGTAGCGCATTGCATAATATCTAATGCTTTACCTTCAGCAAAACCTTCTCTAATGTCCAATAACACAACTTCGCTGGCAATTCCTCTATAAGAAATCACATCTGCACACGTCGCTCCTACATTTCCTGCTCCTACAATGGTAACTTTCATATTTTAAAGTTTATTCGGTTATTTGTTAATCTTTGTGGTTAATTATTTAATAGTCCATTTACTATGCGTCAATATTTGCATAAACTGCATTTTTCTCAATAAATTCTCTTCTTGGCGGTACTTCGTCACCCATTAACATAGAGAAAACTCTATCGGCTTCCGCCAAACTGTCAATAGTTACCTGACGCAACGTTCTAAAACTTGGATCCATTGTAGTTTCCCATAATTGCTCCGCGTTCATCTCTCCAAGACCTTTATAACGTTGAATTCCTGCGCTTCCGCCCATTCTTTCATTCGCTTGATCACGTTGTACGTCATTCCAAGCGTATTCTTTCTTATTTCCTTTTTTAACTAAATACAAAGGTGGTGCTGCAATATACACGTGACCTTCCTCGATTAATTCTTTCATAAAACGGAAGAAGAACGTTAAGATTAAAGTAGAAATGTGACTACCGTCGACATCGGCATCACACATAATAATTACTTTATGGTAGCGTAATTTTTCAATATTTAAGGCTTTACTATCTTCTGCAGTTCCTATTGTAACTCCAAGAGCAGTAAATATGTTTCGAATCTCTTCGTTTTCAAAAACTTTGTGATGCATTGCTTTTTCTACGTTCAAAATCTTACCACGTAAAGGCAAAATAGCTTGAAACGCACGATCACGACCTTGTTTTGCAGTTCCACCTGCCGAATCTCCCTCGACAAGATATACTTCACATTTTGCCGGATCTTGTTCCGAACAATCTGATAATTTTCCTGGCAATCCACCGCCACCCATTACGGTTTTGCGCTGTACCATTTCACGCGCTTTTTTGGCTGCGTGACGCGCTTGTGCTGCAAGAATTACTTTTTGAACAATGATACGGGCATCATTTGGATTTTCTTCCAAATAGTTTTCAATCATTTCGCTCACCGCTTGACTTACCGGAGAAACAACTTCTCTGTTACCAAGTTTGGTTTTCGTTTGTCCTTCAAATTGTGGTTCCTGAACTTTCACCGAAATAATAGCGGTCAATCCTTCACGGAAATCATCTCCTGAAATATCAAATTTCAGTTTATCCAACATTCCCGAAGCATCTGCGTATTTCTTTAACGATCTTGTAAGACCGGTTCTGAACCCTTGCAAGTGTGTTCCTCCTTCGTGTGTATTGATATTGTTTACGTAAGAAAAAATATTTTCCGTGTAACTCGTATTATAAATCAAAGCAACCTCAACCGGAATCTCTCCTTTTTCATGATCCATAGAAATTACGTGTGCAATAATTGGCTCACGGTTTCCATCTAAGTAACGGATGTATTCTTTTAAACCTTCATCAGAATGAAATACTTCCGAAACAAAATTCCCGTCTTTATCTAATTCTCTTTTATCTGTAAAAGTGATTGTGATTCCTTTATTCAAAAAAGACAATTCACGCATACGAGCGGATAAAGTATCATAAGAATACTCTATTGTTTGCGTAAATATGCTTGGATCCGGATAAAAAGTAACGATTGTTCCTCTTTTTGTCGTTTCACCAATTTGTTTTACCGGATATAACGCTTTTCCTTTTTCGTATTCTTGTTCGTATATTTTACCATCACTACTGTGAACGATAGCTCTCAAATGGTTTGACAATGCATTTACCACAGAAACCCCAACACCGTGAAGTCCTCCAGAAACTTTATAGGAATCTTTATCAAACTTTCCTCCGGCACCAATTTTAGTCATTACAACCTCCAATGCCGAAACACCTTCTTTTTTATGAATACCTACCGGAATACCACGTCCATTATCCTCAACCGAAACGGATCCATCTTCATTAATATCAACTATTATGGTATCACAATGGCCTCCCATTGCCTCATCGATAGAGTTATCTACAACCTCATACACTAAATGATGTAGTCCTCGAACACCCACATCTCCAATATACATCGAAGGACGCATTCTTACGTGCTCCATTCCTTCTAATGCCTGAATACTATCTGCTGAATAACTGTCCTTCTTGATTTCTTCGCTCATATATATTTTATTGTAAAAAATGTAATTTTTGTATAACACGCAAATATATAAAAACGCAAATTAGATAACCGTTAAAATCCCTTTTTAAGCCCTTAAGTTATTAACATTTGTTCATATAATTACAAAAAAAAAGCTCTCAAAATTGAGAGCGTTCTTCATTTACAAAAAATTCAAATTTTTGTTTCAAACCACAACTCCTGTTTTGGCAATTCCAATATCTGCCCGAACGTGAGCTGCATTGGCTCTTCCGCTTGGATCTAGGTTTTCTTGCCATTTTGGAATCCATTTCCTAACTGTTTGCGCGGCACTTATTTGCGGATAATATTTATTAAATATCGACCTATAAAAGTAGGCTTCTTTAGTGGTTGGTGAGTTATAAGGAAATTCGGCTGCAGCTCCGGCTAATTGCTCGTCCGTAACTTGCGTTGCACAATATTCAATCAATTGATCGATCCAATTGTATCCTACTCCATCCGAAAACTGTTCTTTTTGTCTCCATAAAACTTCTTCTGGAAGATAGGGATTATCCGGAGTATCAAACGCTTTTCTTAGAATGTATTTTTCTTTTCCATCATACGTTTTAGGCATTTTTTCTTCTGCTTTGATGCGAATTGACACATCTAAGAACGCTTTATCCAAAAACGGAACTCTAGTCTCTAAACCATGTGCCATCGTTGATTTATCCGCTCTTAATAAATCAGCCGTAAATAATTTCTGCACTCTTTCGATGGTTTCCTTTTGGAAATCCTCTGCCGAAGGCGCATTTCTAAAATACAAATATCCACCAAAAATTTCATCAGCTCCTTCGCCTGAAAGCACTACTTTTACACCCAAATCCGTAATCGCTTTCGACAAGAAATACATTGGTGTACTTGCTCGTACCGAAGTCACATCATAGGTTTCTAAATGCCAGATTAGTTTGTCTAAAGTTTTAATTCCTTCTTCGACAGTAAAGTGAATTTCATGATGCTCTGTCCCTAAATATTCCGCTACTTTTCTGGCTGCCGCAGCATCTGGCGCATCAGCATTTAAACCAATTGAAAATGATTTTAATTTCTTGCCACTTTCTGCCAATAAACGACAAGCAATTGCTGAAGTCAATGAAGAGTCTAATCCTCCAGAAAGCAATACTCCAATAGGTACATCGCTCATTAAACGTTTACGAGTCGCTTCGGTCAACGTTTCTCTGATTAACTCCAAATTTAATTCTTGGTCGGCTTTTAAATAATCTTCATATTCCGGTTTGTAATATTTTACAAAACCTGTTTTTGCAGTGTAATAATGCCCCGGTGGAAAAGTAGAAAATGTTTTACATTGATCTGCGATAGGTTTCATTTCGGAGGAGAAATAGATTCTTCCCCTTTCGTCCAAACCATAATACAACGGCTTCACTCCCATCGGGTCTCTACCAGCAATAAAATCATCACCATCCACAACAACAAAAGCCCAATCTCCGTCCAGCATATTGCAAAAATCGTAACCAAACTCTTCGTACAAATGCACAATAACTTCAGAATCTGATTTTGTTCTAAAAGTATGATCTTTCAAAACACCATCTCTTAATTCCTGATGATTGTATATTTCGCCATTATGAACCATATAAGCCGTTTTGGTGCCTTGTATCGGTTGTTTTCCGGAATGCAAATCAATTATCGATAGCCTTTCATGACTTAGAATATGCCCTTTTTCAGTAACATGCAAATCGCTCTCATCCGGACCACGATGAGTCATTCTTTTTGAAAGTTCTCCAAACAATTGCTCCTCTTTTCCTCTTCCGATAATCGCTAATATTCCGCACATAACGCTGTATTTTTATTTTTTTCCCAATTCTAACTCGACAAATATGCAATAGGAGTTACAAATACAAAACATAATTAGTGTATTTAGTTACTATTCCAAACAAAAAAACATGTTTTACATTAAAAATGTAATTTAATTGCCATAAACCTAAACTCACTGTAACAACTATAACTCACGAAGTACATTCTTACAGTTATTTCACTTTCTGACCTTTCAAGTAGGTATTAATTGGTTTCATTTTCACTATTTTATTTTCTTCCACTTTCATCAAATCTTGGTCGTACATTACAAAATCAGCCCATTTTCCCACTTCAAGACTTCCTTTTTCTTTTTCTTCGAAATTAGAAAAAGCAGCCCAAATAGTCATTCCTCTTAAAGTTTCAGCTCGGGTTAATGCATTTTCCATTTGGAAACCGCCTTTTGGATATTCCTTACTGTCTTTTCTGGCTACAGCCGCATGAAAAGTTAGCATCGGATTTACTTCCTCCACTGGAAAATCAGTTCCAAGGGCTACCATTCCCGCTTTTTGAAGTAATTTTTTATAAGCATAGGCATTTTTCAGCCTTTCTTTCCCTAATCTGTCTTCAGCCCAATACATATCGGATGTGGCATGCGTAGGTTGAACTGAAGGAATAATTCCAAATTTGAAATAATCAAAATCTTGTTCACGCAAAACTTGCGCGTGCTCAATTTTCCATCTTCTATCTTTGGTTCCAGCCAAAACATCTCCGTAAATTTTCAAAATCACCGTATTTGCCGAATCGCCAATAGCATGCGTATTCAGCTGAAACTTTGAAGCCGCAATTTGTTTGGCTACATCCTTTAATCCAGAAATTGGTGCCAACAAAGCGCCGTATTGGCCTGGCTTGTCGGAATACGGTTTGTGCATGCAAGCACCGCGAGAACCCAAAGCGCCATCACCGTACGTTTTAAAGGATCGTACATTTAGATTATCCGTTTTATAAATTCCTTTTTTTAGATATAAATCAATATTTTTCTGATTTGCCGTAATCATTGCATACACATTAAGCTTCATCACTTTTGCTTTTTGCAAACTATCCATCAAATGAATAATGTCCGGATCTAATCCTGCATCATTTACGGTTGTCAATCCATAATCAAACATCACTTTTTCGGCATCCAATAAAGCGGCTATTTGTATTTTACGGGTTGGTTTGGGAATTATTTTAAACACTAATTCCATCGGATTATCTACTAAAATTCCTGTTGGTTCTCCGTTAGCAATTTCAATCTGTCCGCCATCTGCTTTCGTATCTTTAGTGATTTTTGCTAATTTTAATGCCTTACTATTCACGATAATTGCATGACCGTCAACTCTGTTTAAAACTACAGGAATATCAGGAAATGCAGCGTCTAAATCAGCTTTTGTAGGATACTTTTTGACTTTCCAGTCGTTTTGATCCCATCCGTTACCTACAATAAACGTTGGATTTTTATCTTTTTGAAAAGCCTTTAAACGAGTTATTATTTCGTCCATACTTTTGGTACCGCGTAAATCAGCTTCCTGCAAGCTTAAACCATAGCTATAAAAATGGCAGTGCGCATCAATTAAGCCCGGGTAAATAAATTTTCCTTTCGCATCTATTGTATTTTTGGATTCATATTGTTTTGAAATTTCGCTATTAGTCCCAATAGCCACAATTTTCCCCTTATCAATTGCCATAGCCGAAGCTTCAGAAAAAGAGTTATTCACCGAGTAAATAGTTGCATCTGTAATAATGGTATCAGCGGTAACTTTATCTTTTTGATCACAGGAAACCAACAAAAACAAAGCAAGAAATAAAGTAATAGATCTCATAATAAACATTTTAGTTGTGCTAATATAAAAAAACTGTACCGAATTATTTTAAACAAACGGAATTAAAAGAAATTTTTGAATTCTTAACTTGACCATTCTGATTATTTCCATAAAAAAACGCTCTCCAAAAGGAGAGCGTTTGTCTATTTGTAAAATCTTAATTAATTGTGTTTATGCTTTTACATACGCATCATCATGCACGCTAGCTACTGCTCTTCCAGATGGGTCATTCATGTTCTTGAATGCCTCATCCCATTCCAATGCAATTTTTGTACTACAGGCAACGCTTGCTTCTTGCGGAACACACAAAGCAGCTGCATCACTTGGAAAATGCTCATGAAAAATAGAACGGTAATAATATTCCTCTTTTGAAGTTGGTGTTTGTAAAGGGAACTTGTATTTAGCATTTGCTAATTGCTCATCCGAAATTTCAACCGCTACCACTTCTTTCAAAGTATCAATCCAACCGTATCCTACACCATCACTAAATTGTTCTTTTTGTCTCCAAGCAACACTTGGCGGCAACATCTCTTCAAAAGCTTTACGAACTACCCATTTTTCCATTGGATGTTCTGCATTGATCATTTTATCTTGTGGATTAACGCGCATCGCCACATCCATAAATTCTTTATCTAAAAATGGAACACGCCCTTCAATTCCCCATGCTGCTAAACTTTTGTTCGCACGCAAACAGTCGTACATGTGCAATTTACCTAATTTACGTACGTTTTCTTCGTGGAATTCTCTTGCGTTCGGCGCTTTGTGAAAGTATAAATATCCTCCAAAAAGTTCATCTGCTCCTTCACCTGACAACACCATTTTGATTCCCATAGATTTAATAACTCTCGCCATTAACCACATAGGTGTTGATGCTCTAATCGTAGTCACATCATAGGTTTCCAAGTTGTAAATTACATCTTTAACCGCATCCAAACCTTCTTGGATAGTGAATTTAATTTCGTGGTGAATCGTTCCAATATGATCTGCCACAATTTGAGCTGCCGCTAAATCTGGAGAACCTTCTAATCCTACTGAGAAAGAATGCAATTGCGGATACCAAGCATCAGCAACATCTCCAGATTCAATACGTTTTTGCGCATATTTTTTGGCTACAGCCGAAGTAATCGAAGAATCTAATCCTCCAGAAAGCAAAACACCATAAGGCACATCACTCATCAATTGTCTGTGAACCGCAGCTTCTAAAGCCACTTTAATTTCGTCAATGCTGGTTACGTTGTCTTTTACGGCATCGTAATCTGTCCATTCTCTTTTATACCATTGTACAAATTCCCCGTCTTTACTCGTCATATAATGTCCTGGAGGAAACAATTGTATTTTTGTACAATAGCCTTCTAAGGCTTTCAATTCTGAAGCCACATAGAAAGTTCCGTGCTCATCCCAACCAATGTATAATGGAATAATTCCCATGTGATCACGAGCAACAAAATATTCGTCTTTTTCTACATCATAAATAGCAAATCCAAAAATTCCGTTCATTTCATCTATAAAATGAGGTCCTTTTTCTTTGTAAAGTGCTAGAATTACTTCGCAGTCACTTTCTGTTTGGAAGTTGTATTTTCCTTCAAATTGTTTACGCAACTCTCTGTGGTTATAGATCTCACCATTTGCGGCTAAAACAAGTTGTTTATCTTCACTGAACAACGGTTGCTTTCCTGAAGCAGGATCAACAATTGCCAAACGTTCGTGAGACAAAATGGCTTTTTCATTACTGAAAATTCCACTCCAGTCCGGTCCACGATGACGGATAATTTTAGACATTTCTAATACTTGCGGTCTTAAAACTTCCGCTTTTTGTTTTAGGTCAAAGGCACATACTATTCCGCACATAACTATATATTTTTAATGTTTTGTTTATTTTGATAAGGCAAAGATGCAGTTATAGTTCTAATTGAAAAACACAAATGCTATTTTTAGTTATAAATTATAACCAAAAAATAGCATTTGTGTTTAAAATGTAATTAAAAAAGAATAAAAAAGCAATCGAAGTTGAGAATTGTAAAATGAGACGCAGATGAGACGAATTTTATTCAATGTTCTCTACCAAATACTTCGTACCATTAATCTCAAAAGTAAAACCTTCTTGATTTCCCATGAGTTTATTTCCCAAAGGAGATTGTGGTGATAATGCGATAATATTGATTCCCTCGACATTAATCTTAGGAAGCGCCACACTCAGATACAAATAGATTCCGTTTGCTTTTACCAAGCTCCCCACAATAATAGTGTCAGCAATTGTGGTAGCGTCAATTTTATCCAAAACTGTTTTTTGATCCAATACTTCTCTCAACTTACGATTGAGTTTTTCCTGCTCAATGTGCATCATGGATAAAGCGGTTTCATGTTTGTCTCCGGCAGAACCTTTGGCATCGTTCTTAGAATCTTCGGTAAGCGCCACAATCATGTCTTTGAAAACATCGATTCGATCCTGAACTAATTGTAAATAATGGGTATGTATTTTTTGTTTGAAAGTCATCTGAGAAATTTAACCGCAAAGTACGCAAAGTTTTTCGCAAGGTTCACAAAGAAATTTTGTAAAAAAGATTGCATCAAAATATTGAAATTTAAAAAATAAAAACTTCATTTTCTTTGCGTAAAACTTTGCGCAATTTGCGGTAACAACCTTAAAAATCAAATTTATAGTTCACTCCCAGAATCACTTGAAATCCCTGAACTGGGTAATTCAACCATTTTTGATAGGCATTATTAGTGATATTATTAGCTCTTGCAAAAGCAGTCAATCGGTCGCTGTATTTGAATCCAACATTTGCATTAACATCAAAATAAGATTTCAAAGTTACAGGAGCTGCATTTGCCGAAAAGGCCGTATTCATCTGAAAATCTTTTCGCTTACCTACGTAAAACACATTTGTTCCAGCGAACCATTTTTCTGTAATATTAAAATCAAGATTTGAATTTATTTTTATTGCTGGCATATTCCAGGCTTCTTGCTGAAAATCATTAGTGAAACTGCTGAAAGTTCCGTTGATTCCAAAAGTTACATCCTCAGAAAAATCAGCTTTAAGTTCTCCATAAAAACTTAATGTTTTCATATCATCATACACCACTTGGAAGGAATTTCCAAACGCATAATCTTCATTACCCGCATTTTCATTGTAATCATTACTTCTAAACAAGGCTCTATTTCTTTCATTTACATATGAAGCTTTTACATTATAACTCACATTATTGGTCAATTTCCCTTTTAATCCTGCAAAAACATCATACTGCTGATCTGTTGGAGTTATGCTCAAAGTCGGAGATAAAAACGGATTTTCGTTCACAAAATCCTGATATGAATTTTGTTTTAAATTTCCTTCGGCACCCGCATAGAAAATCATCAAATCGCCAACAACTTTATACGAAGCATTGAATTTTGGATACACATAAAAGGAATTATTGTTGTGTTGATTGTCCATACTATAAAAAACAGCGGCACCAATATTCAGCGTCCAATCTTCCTCCTGCATCACAAAACTTGGTGAGATTCCAAAATTTGTAAATCCGTATTTGATGGCTTCGACATTCGTGTTTAAATAATTTTTATCGAAACTTCCTCCCACATAATCTACCGTTAAATCCGTTTTCACAGCACTTTCCATCACGTCAAATTCAACGGTTGGTTTTGCATAGAATCGATTTTCTGAAGATCCTGAAGCATCTGAAAAATGGCTGTATTTAAGAATTGTTTTGTTCAAAACACTTTCGTTAAAAGCTACATTTCCGCCCAGCGATATCGTTCTGTACGTTTGCTGCGGATCAATTCCATTAATCAGCATCACTTGATCCTGAGCTGATAAAGTATTTCCAAATTCCGATGGCAATCCGTACCAATTATAAATCTGGTTTTGATATCCTAAATCCAAATTCCAAGACACGTCTTTTTGATTGGAACCATACATTAAGTCTAACGAAGTATCATAAAACCGATTTTCTAATGCTACATTTTTGATTCCGCCTTCTGACGAATGATGGCGAAACATTCCTCCTACATAATCCGTATTATTTAAATCGTGATTTACGAACAACTCTCCAATAAAAGTTCCGTAATTCCCAACTCCAAAAGTCGCGTAATTTTTAAACAAATGTGCTTGTTTTTCTTTCTCTACACCTTCTGCTTTCCCTTTAGATGGTGTAAATGTTGACGCCACAGGAAAAGAAAAAATCGAATATTTAATACTTTCTTTTTTGGCATTACCTTCTTCATCAAGTTCTGGGACTTCTTTGACTTTGTTCGCATCCGAAATTTTTGGTGTATATGGTTTTACAACATTTACGGTTTCGGTTCCAATTTGCTCTTTCTTTTGTGCAAACGAAAATTGAAATGCAATAAGTAATAGACTTAAAATTATTTTATTTTGGAAATTGATTTTCATTTTTATTGTTGTTTTTTGATAAAAGAAGAAAGAAACAAGACTTTACAAATTGCCTAATCAATAACTTTTTCTTTCTAATTACCTCTTTACTTTTTTACTTCTTATTTATAACTTAACTTGTAATTTAAACTTCCCACTCGCCTTTTGCAATGAATTGCGATTTGCCACCAATATTTATATCAAAATCATTATTCTCTAATTTTCCGTCAAAATAAATTTGAGAAGCCCTGTTTATAAAATCTCCCTGATGATTGATAATTTGAATTTTTGGAGCATTATATTTTAACAGAAAAGCCTGCAAACAAGTGCTTGCACTTCCCGTTGCTGCATCTTCTATAAGTTGATTGTTTTCTATACAAAGCATTCTACTGCTTAATTTCGTGTCTTCTAAACAAAAGAAATACAACGCTCTATGACTTGTTTTACAGTTTGCCTGCAACCATTTGTTCATTTTAGTTTTATCCAAAATCAAATTCTCTAAAACTTTTTTATTTTTGACAGGAACAATTACAAACGCGCTTCCTGTGGTTACTTCCTGAATGGGAAATGCATCATCAAAATCAGCACGGCTTAAATTGCTGAAGTTCGAAAAATCTTCTGCTGAAAAAGTATCCAAAAATTCCGGTTGAGCAGCCTGCAGCCAAACCAAATCTCCCGCTTTACGCACCGGAATTTCACCGATAGGGACCGATAGTTTAATCTTCTCCGGTTGATGTTTAAAAATCTTATTCATCAAAACCCATGATGTTCCAATAATGGGATGACCGGCAAACTTCATTTCATGCTCAGGGGTGAAAATTCTGATGGTTGCCGAATTATTATCAGCATTAAGCTTGGTTATAAAAGTGCTTTCTGCAAAGTTTATTTCTCGCGCAATTTCTTGCATCTGTTTGCCAGTTAAAGCATCTGCACCTGAGAAAACTGCGAGTTGGTTCCCAGCATATTTTTTCTCTGCAAAAACATCAACTATGTAAAAAGGTAGATTCATTCAATTTGTTTTTTGACTTTCGATTATTTAAAAATTTACACTTGATTTAAATTGTTTTCCAACTTTCAATCCTTGATTTTTTATTTTGTAATCGATGAATTTGTTTTAGATTCTTCAACTTTAATAGCGTTCAACTCTGTTTGTGCATCTGAAACGACATCCGGAAAATCAGTGAAATTTTGAATTACATTTTCTAAAATATAAGTCGCCTGATAACTGTCTTTTAGTCCGTAAAAGTTTTTGGCCATTACCACTAATCCTTTGGCTCCAAAATATTTATAGCTGGAATAATTCTTTGCTAATTTTTGAACCGCAACATTTGACACCTCAAATTTTCCTTCTTTATTTTTAAAATAAGCATCATAATACAAGGCTTCGGCGGCTAATTCTCCTTTGGCAATCGTCATTAATTTTGCGTAAGCAACTTTTGCTTTCGCTTCATCACCGGTTTCAATTGCCGCACGTGCAATTATGATTTGCGCATCACTTTTTACATTATCATCCGTTTTTGGATTCATCAAAACCTTCTCGGCATACATACCTGAATTTGGATAATCTTTCTTATCGTAATACAATTTCATCAAATTTGATTGTGCAAATGTTTTATTTTGAGAAATATCTGCTTCGTTTTCTAAACGGGTCAAAATTAGAATTGCTTTTTGATCTTCTTTGTTTTTAAGGAAAATTTGAGCCAATCTTGACAAAGATTGTTCTGTAAATTCACTTCTCGATTGTGCAACTACGTATTCATAATTAGGAATAGATTTGCTCTCAGAGCCTTCAGAATAATACAATTGAGCCAGATAGTAATTAGCCTGCAAAGCATGAATCCCACGAAGAAACTGGCTTACATAACCACTAAATCCTGCAATTGCCTGCTTGGTATTATTTTGTTGAAATTGTTTTTCAGCAGCTTCATAGGTGTCATTATCCAATTCTGCATCAGTAACAGCTACAAAATCCAATGTACGAACCCAAGTTGCATATTCATCCACTCTGCCATTATCCACATAAATCAATCGAGCGGTTGCTACCGCTTCTAAAGCCTCCGGAGTTCTAGGAAAATCAGCCGCGACTTTTTTAAATTTCAACAATGCCTGCTCGTCTTTATCTGTATTATAATAAACCAATCCCTGACGCAAAATAGATCTCGAAGTGAAAGAACCTTTTTTGAATTCTGTATTCAATCGGTCGTACGTTTTTACGGCAAGATCATTTTTATTCTCAGCAACAAAAGTATTTGCCAATTCAAAAAGTGCATCGTCTCTATATTCTGATTTTGGATACAATTGTAAAAAAGCGTTTAGTTCGTCAATTTTCTTATCGTTTTTAGCTAAAAATCCGTAGGAAATAGCTTTTTGGAAATACGCATAATCCGCATCAACACTCTTAGATTCGATTACTTTTGTGTACGCATCCATTGCCGCACCGTATTTTGAAGTCACAAAACGACAATCCGCTAAACGCAAATAGGAATCATTCAAACGCACTTTATCAGCAGGCGCTTTTTCTATTTGGTTTTGGAAATAATTACCCGCTTGATCATATTCTTTCAATTTGAAATAAGCGTATGCAATATTGTAATTACTGTTTTTAAATTCCGGTGTTGTCGCTGCTTGGTTTGCACCAATGAACTGCTTGAAACTTAATAATGCGTCTTTAAAATCATTCAAAACATATTCTGTTTCTCCTTTCCAGAAAGTAGCACGAGCTGTAAAAACAGCATCTTTTTGTTCCCCTAAAGATTTCGTAAACATTTTTAGTGCTTCGGGATAATTTCCATCGGTGTATAATTCTAAACCTCTATAAAAAAGCACTTTTTGGTACGCTAATTTATTTTCTGGAGATTTATTTTTTTCCAATAAAACTAAAGCTTCTTTGTAGTTTTTAGAAGAAATATAAGAGTCAATCAATAATTTTTCTACCTCGGAACGGCTTGCATTCTCTGGATATTTTTTTAAGAAAGCCTGCAAAACCGCTGGTACACTTTGATACGAATTCCCTAATTCGTAACTTAATTTTGCATAATTCAAGCTCGCATCTTCTTGAATGGCTGCATCAAAATCCATTTCCGAAGCATTTTTGAACGCATTCAAAGCTTGTTGTTTTTTATCGGTATTCAGATAACTTTCTCCCAAATGATAATAGGCATTTTGCGCTACGAAATCTTTCCCGCCAATGATTTTATTGAACTGAGAAATCGCATTTTCGTAGTCTTTTTGCTTGTAATACGCATATCCTAATTGGTAAAAATCCGTATTATTCCATTTGCCTTTTTTCCCTTTGTAATCAACTAAAAATGGAATTGCGGTGTCGTATTTTTTTAAATTAAAATAGCTTTCGCCAATGATTTTATTGAGTTCTGATTTTTCCAAAGGAGTGGATTTAGCCATTGCTTTCTGACCTAAATCAATTGCTTTTTGGAAATTCCCCAATTTAAAATTCATATCCGCCTGATAATACGAAAGCTTTTCTTTGTACTTTTCTTCACCTGAAACTTCGTCAAAATACTTTGTAGCTTGCTTGTAATCGTCGCCTTCATATGCCATAAAACCTAAATAATATTTGGCTTGAGAACCATATTCAGCTGAATTCACCACTTTATTCAAATACACCGTAGCTTCTTTTTTGTTTTTGGCATTAAAAAAACTATAGCCTTTTTGGAAATTGAATTTATCTTGATCCTTTCTGCTTAAACTGCTTTCGTCAACTTTGTCAAACCATTGTAAAGCTTGCGGATAATTTCCTTGATTAAAATGATAATGTGCTACTTCGATGTACGCCTGATTTTGTTTTACGCTGGTAGGATAATCCGAAACAAATTGCTCCATCAACTCATCCGCATTGGATTGATTGGTTCGAATGGCACAATTCGCGGCATAATAAGCACAATCTGATTTCAATTCTTCAGTTGCGGCAGTTTCCTTTACTTTATTAAAAATAAGCTGTGCCGAAGCATATTGCGCGTCTTTAAATAAAGAAACCGCTTTATTGAAATCTTTTGAATCGTGCGTGTAAATGGTAGATTTTTGTGCCGAAATACTGGCCGTTATAATAAAAATGGATAAGAAGTAGCTCCAGGAAAGTTTACGCATTGTGATTTTATTTTAATAATTCAAATATATTATATTCTGTCCTCTATAACGAATCACAATTGGCTTTTATTATGAATAATTTTTTTACAGTTTAGATTTCAACCTTCTTTATCGAAATATTAATCAAATCAAACTTCCTAACTTTTCAATATTATTTGTAATTTTTGTAATTCTGTCTAATACAACAGAATTTATTTTGAATAGAACCGTTATCTTATTACTTTTACCCAATAAACAAATGCAAATTATGTCACAATCCGTCCTGTCGTTAAAAAATGTAACGATTTATCAAGAAGCAAAATCTATTCTAACAGAGGTAAACTTGGAAGTAAATCGTGGTGAATTCCTTTACATCATTGGAAAAACAGGCTCCGGAAAAAGTAGCTTAATGAAGACTTTGTATGCTGATTTGCCATTGACAGAAGGAGAAGGAAATATTGTAGACTTTGACTTATCTGCATTAAAAGAAGATGATATTCCGTTTTTGAGAAGAAAAATTGGGATCGTTTTTCAAGATTTCAAATTACTTCCAGACCGTACTGTAAATGACAATATGTTGTTTGTACTGAAAGCAACTGGCTGGACGGACAACGCCGAAATGCAAAATAAAATTGAAGAAGTTTTGAATAAAGTAGGAATGAAAGATTTTGGCAAAAAAATGCCACATCAACTTTCCGGAGGAGAACAACAACGTGTGGCCATCGCTCGTGCATTACTTAACGACCCTGAATTAATCCTTGCTGATGAACCTACAGGAAACTTAGATCCACAAACCAGCGCCGAAGTACTGGAAGTATTGAAGAAAATCAATGCGAACGGCAAAACAATCATTATGGCGACACATGATTATGCGTTGCTAATGAAATTCCCTTCGAAAACATTGAAATGTGAGGATTCCAAAATCTTTGAAGTGATTCAGCAGCGAAACGCGTAATGCTCTCCATTCTTGTTCCAATATACAATTACAATGTTTATCCGCTGGTTTTAGAGTTGCACAATCAATGTAAAGATTGCGGAATAGCGTTTGAAATTTTGTGCCAAGACGATGCTTCAAATTTATTTAAAATTGAAAACCAGAAAATTAATAATTTAGAAAATTGTAATTTTTCAGTAAACAATTTAAATTTAGGACGAGGAAAAAACATCAATTTTTTGGCAAAAAAATCAAAATTTGAATGGCTATTAATCATGGATTGTGATACTTTTCCAACGCAAAATAATTACATCCAAAAATATATTTTCCAGATAAACGAAGCTGAACAAGTTGTTTATGGCGGAATCGAATACCACAAAGAAAAACCTTCAAGCAACCAATTGCTGCGATGGTTTTATGGCAACGCGCGAGAATCAATTTCTGTAGAAAAACGAAAAATCAATCCTAACGGCAGCGCACTGACATCAAATATTTTAATCCAAAAAAAGGTTTTTAACTCTAATAAATTTGACGATTCAATCACTAAATACGGCTACGAAGATTTAGTCTTTTTATCTGATTTGAAAAAAAAGGGGATTTTAGTAAAACATATCGATAATCCTACGTATCACTTGGGATTAGAAACTTCCAAACAGTTTTTAGTGAAGACAAAAATCGCTTTGGAAAATCTAAAATCAATTTCAGAAAACAATTCTTTATGCAAATCCGAAAGCAAGATTTTAAAAACTTATAGTCTATTGAAACGACTGTATTTGACTTCATTTATTTCCATACTATTCAAAAAAACCGAACGGAATTTAGAACACAATTTACTTTCTAAAAACCCATCTTTATTCCTATTTGATTTGTACAAATTGGGCTATTATTGCAGTATCGCTTCCCGATAATTATTTCGTTACAAGATTTTCGAAAAGGGATTTCCACTGATGCATGATGCATTCTAAATCATAAATTTGTATACTTTCCTGAGCCTTTTCCCCCATTTGTATTCTCAAATTTTCATCTTCAATAAGCAATTCCAATTGTTGAACAAAAGAATCTAAATTACCGTTTTCAACAAGAAATCCGTTTTCATTATTTTGAATAATAGCTCTTGGACCGCACGGACAATCGTAAGCAACACAAGGCAAACCCATTGCCATTGCTTCAATAAGTACCATTCCGAAACCCTCAGTGCGAGAGGTCATCACTAGTATTGATGCTTCTCGATATTTATCATTTATATTTTTTACAGGGTCAAAAAAAGCAACATTAGTATCAATATTTAAAGTCCTGGAAAGTTTTTGCAATTCTTGATTTTGATTGGATTTCCCGTAAATTTCAAGAGTCCAATCTGGATGTTTTTGAATGACTTTCTGCCAAATTTGCAACATTCTGTCCCATCCTTTTTCATAAGAATGACGGCCAACTGCAATCACTTTTTTAGCTTTTAAATCGGAAAAAGTCGTTGGTTCAAACCAAAGCGGATTTGCAATTACAACTCCGTTTTTTATATTCCATTCTTGTAAACTCGCCTTTGACAACGCCACGAATTTGGTAAAACTTTTGGCGAATAACTCTTTAAAAAGTAGTTTGATTTTTGTCGAAAAAAAATATTTTGAAGGCTGAGTTTCCTCAAGATATTTGGAACCGTGGCACTCAAAAACAATCGGTGTGTTTGTCTTTAAAATAAAAGGAATTAAATAAGCTTTTAAACCATTATCACCAACAATAATAACATCAGGTTGTATGGATTTAATTTTAGTTTTTAACCCTTTTGCAAACGAATTAAAAAACTGAAAAAAATTACCTTTCAATGATAAATCGTGATAAATAATATTCGCATTAAAAGAATAAAACAAAGGAGAAAAACCTCCATTTTGAGTTAAAATATGGACTTCATATCCTGATTTTTCTATCCAATAATTCGTTTTCACCGAAAGCACTCTCGCTACACCGCCTTCATTATTTATGTTGGGAACTATATAAAGAAGTCTCATTTTTTTGACTCCAAAAATACATTAAAATCCCGAATATAATCGGCTTCTTCAAAAACATCTGAAGCCAAAACTAAGCAAACCGCTCCAGAAGAAAAATTTTGCAACTCTCTCCAAATCCCAGTTGGTATAAGCAATCCCACATTTGGTTTATTAAGGATAAATGATTTTTTCATTAAACCATCCTGCACAACGACTTCAAAACTTCCGCTCAAAGCGATCAAAAGCTCTTGCTGCACAATGTGAGAATGTCCACCTCTGTACGCACTGCTCGGTACATCAAAAAGATAGTATACTCGCTTGAATTCAAATGGTAAAATATCCTTTTGAATGAATCCTAAATTCCCTCTTGTATCCTCTACAACGGGGATTTTTAAAAGTTGCACGCCTGTAACGGTTGTTTTCATTTATTGATTTGTAAATACGCTAATTTCCCTCTGTTGGCACTTTTTAGCGCTGTATAAACTTGGTTTATTTGTATTCTATTCTGCTTTAGATCAAAAAAAAGTTTCAAAAAAATCAGTTTTTGGTAATGATTCTTTGCAACTCTGGTCAAGAATGCGCCCTGAATATAATAGCGTTGTTCAAGATTTAATTTATCATCTGTTGAAACCGCCGGATGACTTGCAATAACCGTTGGCACGATGATTATATTTTGCTGCTGTTTTTTTAACTCAGACAAAAAAATAGCTTCTTCTCCCATCAAAAAGGAACTTCCAAGACCAAAATCACTATCGAATTTAGTGTTGAATTGATGAAGTAACTTTGTTTTTAAACTTATTTCAATTGATAAAACACTAAAAATATCCAGATTATTCAATTGCAATTTGGGTTTCGCAGGATATTTTTTGAACAAAAAACCTTTGTAATCTTCTATGGCAAAACAAATGCTAACCGCCTCAGGATAATTATTGTGGGCTTCCAGAATAGTACTTTCAAAATCTTCCTTGAAAACCTCATCATCATCGGTCAGTAAAATAATTTGTCCATGCGCCTTTTGCAAACCTAAATTCCTGCTTTTTGACAATCCTTTTTCAAATGAATTTACAATTCTTACAGAAGTAAAATCTGAAACCAATAGCTTCTTTTCAGTCGTTTGATTGATAATTAAAATGGGGAATTCCGAAAAATGACAGAACGGAAACATGGGAATTAAAAAATCCAAAGAATCTCTATTCATCGTAGCCAGTACTATTTCCAGATCTCCTTTTTTAAATTCTTTTGTCAATTTGTTATTATATTTACACAAATATAAATAATTCCGCATTGTAAATGAAAATACTTTTGATTGGCGAATACAGTCGTTTGCATAATTCCTTAAAAGAAGGATTGGTGGCGCTGGGACATGAAGTAATTTTGTTGTCATCAGGAGATTATTTCAAAAAATTCGATTCCGATTATTCTTTTCATTCCTCCTTTTTATCCGGATATTGGTTGCCTCGAAAGATAAAAAATGTCATTCATAAACTCACTGGAATCGATTTAGAAAAAGCTGAAAGAGGGCTTCGTTTTTATCTTTTAATACCCAAATTACAGAACTTCGATCACGTACAGCTCATTAATTCTGATGCCATTGAAACATTTCCTTTTTTTTCCAGATTTCTCTATAAAAAATTATTCAAGAAAATTAAAAATCGGAGCTTATTGATTTGTGGTGATGAAACTCCGGTTATTGATTATTTGCTAAAAAGGGAAACTGATTACAGCATTTTGACTCCTTATTTTAAGGATAATTCGTTAGAAAAACATTTTGAATATCCATTAAAATACACCTCCAAAAATTACCGAAAAACCTTTGATTGGTTAGTCGAAAACTGCCAAAACATGATTGCTTCCGACTTAGATTATAAAATTCCGATGGAAAAAATGGGATATTCGGTTTATTTTATTCCAAATCCAGTCAACACTAGAAAAATCGACTTTCAAGAACAAAAAATCAATGATAAAATTGTAGTTTTTCTTGGAATAAATCGCGCCAGTTACATCAAAAAAGGGATTCCATATTTTGAAAAAGCACTGCGAATAATTCAGGAAAAATATATTGAAAAAGTTACTGTGATTATCAGCGAAAATCTTCCTTACAAGGATTATATAAATTTATACAATACTGCACAAATCGTGCTAGATCAAATGTATGCTGAAGACCAAGGATACAATGCGCTTGAAGCTATGGCAAAAGGAAAAGTAGTTTTTACTGGTGCCGGAAAAGCCTTTATGGGATATTATAATTTAACAGAAAAAGTCAATATTAATGCGCTGCCAGATGTAGATTATTTAGTGAATGAACTTTCCTTTTTGATCGAAAATCCCGAGTCCATAGTCGCTATTGGAAAACGAGCGAGAGCATTTATTGAAAGAGAACATGAATATGTTAATATTGCGAGTCAGTATCTGAAAGCTTGGAATTCCAAAACAACTTCCTAAACATCCATAAAATTAAAATAAACAAAATTAAATTTGCACAAAAATAAGCCTGCAAAGCTCCTTCGAAAGAAAAAAGCGGCACTAAATAAAAAGAAAGTAAAAGATACGATACATTAAAAACTATTTCAAGAAAAAAGTATTTCTTAATACGAGCTTTGACTACGATTTGATAGCCAAAAGCTAATGTCATTATCCTTAAAAAGTCACCTAAAAGTTGCCAAATCAGCACTTCATTCACTTTTGAAAACGCTGCAGTAAAAGCGATATCTAATATAATTCCTTTCAACAAATAAACGGCTACTAATGCCGTAAAAAACAGCGGAACGAAAACTTTAAAATAGGACTTCAATTCCATTTTAAAAGCTTCATCTGTAGTCAACGAAGCTAATTTTGGCATGTAGTATAAAGACAATCCTGAACTAAAAACCAACATGTAAAAACTGGAAAATTTATTGGTCGCATCCCAAATTCCCGCTTCTTGAATAGAGTGCGTTTCAATTATGAAATTCCGGATAAGCATTAATGTTGCAGGAGCAATTACAGCGCTTAACAATGCCATCGAAGAAAATTTCTTGATAACATTTAGGTATTTCTTTTTTAAAATTTTTCGAAAACTGAATGTAAAATAATAGCTTTTATCTTTTAAAACAAATGCAAATGTCACTAATACCATCACTAATTCGCCTAAAACAACGGCCAGTAATCCTCCGTTTATTGCTTTGTTGACTATTAAAAAAGCGGTGAAACCAAAAATTAGCACATTCGAAATAATTTGGAGAATCACAATTTTTTTAAACTTTTCTAAGGCGTTATAAATTGCCATCCAAAACGTATTGATAACGATTAAAGGCAATAGCAATCCAAAAAAACGAATGTGATTCGCAAACGAATTGGTGAAAAATAAAAATTCGGAAATACCATTGGCAAATACTAAAGTAAACAAACCCAAGACGGTTGAAATTATGAGGAAAAACCAAAAAAAAGTAGCGTAAATGACTCCTAACTCTTCCTCATCATCTTTATTTTCAACGAATAATTTTATAAAAGAATTGTTTATACCCAAAATCGCTACGGACTTCATCATTGCTGTGAAATTCCTGAAACTCCCTAACAATGCCATTCCAGAAGTTCCTAAATAAACGGATACAATCTTTGTCGCAAAAATTCCCAAAACAAAACTCACCGCTACCGAAATAGAATTAAAAGATACTACTTTTAAAAGTGTATTTTGTTTTAGGGATTTCAACATTATAAATTTCTTATGACTTTAGCGGGATTTCCTGCGGCAAATACATTCGCAGGAATGTCTCTTGTCACAATTGAACCACTTCCAATAACTGAATTTTCTCCAATTGTCACGCCTTTTAAAATTGTTGAATTATAATATATGGCAACATTTTTTTTAATAGTGATTTCAGCAGTTTTAGGAATTCCTGTCATTCTTTCTTGGGCACTTAAATCATGCCCGTCACTATCAATAATAAAACAATTAATTCCAATCATAACCTTATCTTCGATTGTAACTTTCGATTTTGCATAAATTGAGACTCCATTACTAAAAACTACATTATCACCAATTATAACTTCACTTTCATGATCCATTGACAAAATATAATTGTAATTAGAATAGTAACATGAAGATTCTACGACGCCATTTTGAAAATTTTTACCAAATTGTACCTTCCCATTTCCTTTTAAAAGTAAGGGGAAATATAACTTAGGTTTTCCCGAAACTCTTTTGCAATCGGAAAGGGATTTATATTTTTTGATTCGCAAAGTAACAAAGCAAAATTGTTTTATTCTACTAATTAATCCCATTTAATATTGATTTAAAATTGCAATAATAAAACCCACCTCATCATCTGTCAAAACTGGACTTATAGGCAAACTCAATACTTCATCATGAATTTTTTCAGTAATTGGAAACGACAAATGATTCCATCCCGAAGTTTCGGGAGATAATGCTTTTTGATTATGCGGCGGAACTGGATAATGTATAACCGTTTGGACTCCATTCCTATCTAAATAGTCTTGTAAATCCAATCTGTTTTGGGTTCGAATGACGAACAAATGAAAAACATGATTAGATTGCTTCGTTCCTAGCAATGACACTGTTGGAAGAATTATTTTATCGTTTTTAATTTCGGATAAATAGCGTTTAGCAATTGTTCTTCGCTTTTCATTTTCAGCATCTAAAAACGGTAATTTCACATTTAAGAAAGCCGCTTGCAGTTCATCTAATCTTGAATTTATACCAACATAATCATTGTAATATTTGGTTTCTGAACCATAATTCCGAAGGGATTGAATCACTTTGGCTAATTCAAAATCATTTGTAGTAACTGCGCCGCCATCACCTAATGCTCCAAGATTTTTCCCTGGATAAAAACTGTACGCTACGCTTGATTTTTGATTGCTGATTACTGATTCTTGATTTCTGATTGCGCCGTGAGCCTGAGCTGCATCTTCAACAACCAGTAAGTCATTTGAAACAGCAATTTTATGTATTGCATCCATTTCTGCCAATTGTCCATAAAGATGAACTACCAGAATCGCTTTGGTTTTTGAGGTAATCTTTTGAGAAATTAAATCAGGGTTAATGTTGTAGGTTTCCAATTTTGGCTCGACCAAAACAGGAATTAAATCTGCTTGTAAAATAGCCAGAATACTCGCAATATAAGTGTTTGCCGGAACAATAACTTCATCGCCTTTTTGCAATTTACCTAACTGAAAATATCCTTTGAAAATCAAAACTAAAGCGTCAAAACCATTTCCAACGCCTACACAATATTTAGTGCCGCAATAGTTCGCAAAACTGGTTTCAAATTCCTGGACTTCATTCCCTAAAATATACCAACCGGTATCTAAAATCACTTTCAATTTTTCTTGAAAAGCAGTTTCATACGGTTCGTTTATTTTTTTTAAATCAAGAAATGGTATCATATAAAATTCATTTTATAAAAATCCTGACTATAAACAGAGCATCCTAATTCTTCTTTTTGTTTCAAAAGTCCAGCGTGATATCCTTTTTCATTGTCCTCATTTACGATTCCCATATCAAAAAAAAGTTTGCCTTCGCTCTTGTATTTCTCTATTAAATTAATAAATAAAAAATCCAAAGCGCGCAACTCTTCCCCTTTTTTAGTGGTAGCTCCATATTGCGATTTGACAACGGTTTCTGTTTCGAATACAGTAATTCCTGCAATAATAACATCTTCAAAATACACTGAAAACTGTTTGATATTATCTGGAAATTTTTCTTTTAACAAGGTAATTTCTGCTAACTTATGTACAGGTGTAGCATTATACTTTTCAAATAATCTTGGTTCTAAAACCAATTCCCAAAAAGATTCTAATTGCTGTTCTTCGACCATTTCTAAATCGAGTTCTTCAATTTTTCTGAAATGTTTGAGTTTACTTTTTGAAATTGTTAAAGGCATGATGGCTAAATTAATACCTAAATTCATTTCTTTTTTGTCTAAAAACGCTCCTTTTTTAAGCATAAAAAATTCCATTTCGGCGTTGCCCTTCGAAGTATAGAATAACGGAATAGATTTAAAAAAGAACGATCGCACCTCATTTTCTTTAAAAAAAGACAAAATAGAATCCAGAATCTCTTCTACTTTTTCTCCATTTAATTTTGATGAATAAACCAACCCGCCATATGTCAATCCTTGATGGGAATAAACGATGTCTCCTACTCTATTTGCCGGCAAAACAGCAATCAGTTTTTGGTCATCAAAAACCATCAATGAAAAATCCTCGAACCGATCTTTGTGGTATTCCATAAAATCTCGGTGAAATAAAAAAGTAGCATTTTTGGCCTGACCAATAAAGGCATTCCAATTCGCATAATCACTTTCCCGATATGGTTTGACAGAATAATTTTTCACTGTTAAATTTTAGACTCTGTTAAAGTAATCAATTTTTATTTATGTTCTAAAGTAGGCAAATACCATTTGAATTTTACGGCCATTAAACGAACAGAAATGATAACAATTGAAGTAGTCAAATACAGAATATCATTCTCTAAATTCAGTTTTCGAAGCAGGAAAAAGACAATTCCGCCCAAAATACAAATCGTGGCATAAATTTCTCTTCTAAAAATAACAGGGATTTCAGTACACAAAATATCTCGGATAACTCCTCCAAAACAGGCTGTCATGGTTCCTAAAGCAATACAAATTACAGGATGAAGTCCAATATTGATTCCTTTTTCAAGACCAATCAAGGTAAAAACACCCAAGCCAATCGTGTCAAATAAAAACAAGGAAGTTCGTAATCTGTCGAATTTTTTTCGGAAAAGAATTGCCAAAACAAACCCGATGATGATCACATAAACGTATTTTAAATCCAGCATCCATCCTACCGGAGTTCGCCCAATCATAATGTCCCGCAGGGTTCCGCCACCAACAGCAGTAACAAATGCAATAATAAAAACCCCAAAAGGATCGAGTTTTTTACTCATTGCTGTCAATGCGCCCGACATGGCAAAGGCCATCGTACCGATGATGTCTAATAAATGAAACATTTTGATTGGGATTTTGACAAAAATAGAGAAAATACTCGTGAAATCAGCCTGAAATACCTACAATTAATGAAACTTATGCATCCAAATAAATATTCAAATCGGATTAGAAAAGTGGATTTTCTCTATGTATCTTTGTTGCTACTAATTAAATAGTTGAAACTCTTGAAACAAATCACTTCGATACAAAACCCTTATATCAAATCTTTAGTGCAATTGCAGGAAAAAGCGAAAGCCCGCAAGCAAACCGGTACTTTTTTAATGGAAGGAAAACGCGAAATTTCGATTGCCATCAAAGGCGGTTACGAAATGGAAACGCTATTGTTTTTACCTGAAATTTGTTCCGAAACGGATGCCAGAACATTATCCAAAAATGCGGAGTTGATAGAAATCAACAAAGAAGTCTATCAAAAACTGGCGTATCGTGATACCACCGAAGGAATTTTGGCTGTAGCCAAAACAAAATCGATGCAATTAGCCGATTTGAAATTATCTGAAAACCCTTTGATTCTTGTTGCCGAAGCACCGGAAAAACCAGGAAATATCGGCGCTTTGCTTCGTACCGCCGATGCTGCTAATCTGGATGCGGTGATTATTGCCAATCCAAAAAGCGATTTATACAATCCAAATATTGTGCGTTCTAGCGTGGGCTGTTTATTTACGAACCAAATTGCAACTGGAACCACATCAGAAATTATTGCTTTTTTGAAAGAAAGAAACATTAATTTTTATTGTGCGACTTTACAAAACTCCACCTCCTATCACACTCAGGATTATACGACTCCAACGGCATTAGTCGTAGGAACGGAAGCTACAGGATTGACCGAAGAATGGAGAAAAGAAGCGACCCAAAATATTATTATTCCGATGCAAGGCGAAATCGATTCTATGAATGTCTCGGTTGCCGCAGCCATCTTAATTTTTGAAGCCAAAAGACAAAGAGGGTTTTAGATTTTAGATTGCAGATTAACGATTTTTGATAGCAGATTTAAAAACAAAAAAATATGAAAAATAATTTATTCGTTGTAATAGCATTAATTTCAAGCACACTTTCTTTCGCACAAATCAGCTCCCCGCAAGTGGATGAATTAGTCGATCGCACTTTAAAAACATTCAATGTTCCTGGAATTGCAGTGGCAATAGTCAAAGACGGAAAGATTATTCATGCGAAAGGATATGGAGTAAAATCAATTTTGACTAATGAAAAAGTGGATGTGAATACGCTTTTTGGAATTGCATCTAATAGTAAAGCGTTTACAAGCGCTGCTTTGGCCATGTTAGTTGATGAAGGAAAAGTAAAATGGGATGATAAAGTCATCAAATACCTTCCTAATTTCAAGATGTATAATGACTATGTAACGAATGAATTTACGATTCGCGATTTATTGACCCATAGAAGTGGATTGGGTCTTGGCGCTGGAGATTTAATGATTTGGCCTGACGGAAGTAATTTTACAGCACAAGATATTATTCAGAATTTGCAATACTTAAAGCCGGTTTCGGCATTTAGAACGCAATACGATTATGACAATTTACTTTATATAGTTGCCGGCGAAGTTATTCGCGTAGCAAGCGGTTTGAATTGGTGCGATTTTGTAGAAGAACGCATGATGAAACCTTTAGAAATGAATCATAGCGCCGCTTCTTTTTTACGTTTAAAAGACACCACAAACATCATTGCGCCGCACGTTCCTATTGACGGTAAACTAAAAGTAATCAAACGCTACCAAAACCAACTTTTTGATGCTGCAGCCGGTATTTACTCCAGTGTAAATGATTTGAGTAAATGGACAATAATGCAAATGAACAACGGGAAATATGGTGTTGATAACAAGCAATTATTTTCTAAAAAAGAACATGCAGAAATGTGGCAATTACAAACCATAATTCCTGCGGCCACAAGACCTCCTTACAATACACATTTTAGTGGTTACGGATTGGGCTGGTTTTTAAGCGATGTAAAAGGATACAAACAGGTAACGCACACCGGCGGATTAGAAGGAATTGTTACGCAAGTGACTCTTATACCAGAATTAAATCTGGGAATTATTGTATTGACCAATCAGCAATCAGGAGCGGCATTCAGAGCAATTACCAATACTATAAAAGACAGTTATTTAGGAATCCAATCCGAGGATTATGTGACTAATTACAGTGCGAGTTTAAAGGAAAACGAAGCTTCTGCTGACAAAGTAACTGATGAAGTTTGGGCAACCATAGCCAAGAATAAAAAAGACAAAATCAAAATTGATTTCAAAAGCTTTACAGGAACATACAAAGACAATTGGTTTGGTGAAGTTGAACTTTCAGAGAAAAAAGGGCGCTTGTATTTTGCTTCAAAACGTTCTCCACAACTTACCGGTGAAGTTTTTTTCTACAAAGACACTAATTATGTGGTAAAATGGGACAATGCCTATTTTCATGCTGATGCCCATTTATTTTTTGAATGTGATGCAACTGGAAAAGCCGTACGATTAACGATGAAGCCTATTTCTGAGCTAACTGATTTTAGTTATGATTTTCAGGACTTAGATTTTAGTAAAGTACAATAATCAAGTTGAATGTCACATTTGTTATTTGCACCACGAAACCTTTTTACTTGCACATCTCCCAACTAATTTCTATTTTTAGAAAATGAACCATGCCGCTATGACAGAAATTGATATAGAAAAAGAAAATAAAGCAATTGCTCAAGAATACAAAGAATTACTTCGTATTAGCTACCAAACGTTAAGTGATGAAGATAAAAAACTCATCCGAAAAGCATTTGACGTTTCTGTAGAAGCACATAAAGAACAACGACGAAAATCTGGCGAAGCCTATATTTTTCATCCTATTGCTGTCGCAAAAATTGTTGCTTCAGAAATAGGTTTGGGAGCAACATCTATTGCAGCTGCATTACTGCACGATGTTGTCGAAGACACACCCACTACTGTTCAGGATATCGAACGTTTGTTTAATCCAAAAGTGGCTCAAATCGTTGAAGGATTAACAAAAATATCATTGGTACAAAAAGATCTGAATGTTTCCATGCAAGCAGAGAATTTCCGTAAAATGATATTAACGTTGAATGATGATGTACGCGTAATTCTGATTAAACTAGCCGATCGTTTGCACAACATGCAAACCATGGATTCGATGCATGAGGACAAACAAACCAAAATTGCATCCGAAACCTTGTATATTTATGCACCTTTGGCACATCGATTGGGCTTGTACAACATAAAAACTAAACTAGAAGACTTAGGGTTAAAATATACGGAACCTGCCATTTACAAAGAAATTGTCAGTAAAATAAAAGAAACCAAAGAAGAGCAAGATGCTTATATTGAAGATATTTCTAATGTCCTGAAAGCCTCTTTAGATGCCGAAGGAGTTGAATATATTATAAAAGGACGTCCAAAATCTATTTATTCTATTCGCAGAAAAATGCAGGCGCAAAACGTGAGTTTTGATGAAGTGTATGATAAATTTGCGCTGCGTATTGTATACAAAGCAACTCCACATGAAGAGAAATTCGTTGCTTGGAAAATATATTCAATCGTAACGGATCATTATAGACCGAGTCCAAGCCGTTTGCGCGATTGGATTTCGTCCCCAAAATCTACCGGTTACGAAGCCTTGCACATTACAGTAATGGGACCAAAAGGGCGATGGGTTGAAGTACAAGTTCGAAGCGAACGTATGGATGAAATTGCCGAAAAAGGATATGCCGCACATTACAAATACAAGAACGGGGCTACCGAAGAAAGTGGTTTGGATGTATGGTTAAATTTACTAAAAGAAGCTTTAGAAAATTCCGAAACAAATGCAGTAGATTTTGTAGAAGATTTCAAAATGAATTTATATTCTAAAGAAATCTTTGTTTTTACTCCAAAAGGAGAAATAAAATCATTGCCTAAAGGAGCCACTTCACTAGATTTCGCGTTCAGTATTCACTCTGAAATAGGAATTCGTACCAGAGGAACGCGTGTCAATGGAAAATTAGTCCCTTTGAATTTCGAATTAAAAAGTGGGGATCAAATTGAAGTTATTACTTCACAACATCAAAAACCAACCATTAACTGGCTGGATTATGTGACGACCTCGAGAGCTAAAACAAAAATTAAAAACGTTCTAAACGAAAACACCAAGAAAATTGGTGAAGAAGGAAAAGAACTGCTCACCAGAAAATTAAAACATTTAAAGATTACTTTAAGTGAACAAGTGATTAATGAATTGGTCAACTTTTTCAAACTAAAAACAAGCCTGGACTTATTCTACAGAATTGGAATTGGCGCTATTGAAAACCAACAGCTTAAGGATTACGCTGCGCAAAAGAGCAATACTTTCATAAATTTTTTCAAAAATAAGATGAAACGCTCTCCAAGCAACACTTCGGATGAGGATATTCATAAACCAGTAATTAGCAGTAATTATGACATGCTCGTTTTTGGGAAAGAACACGACAAGCTGGATTATAAATTATCGCCTTGCTGCAACCCAATCCCCGGAGATGACGTTTTTGGATTTGTAACAATCAATGAAGGAATAAAAGTGCATAAAAAAGATTGTCCTAACGCCATTGGTATGCAATCAAATTATGCATACCGAATCATGTCAGCAAAATGGATTGATTCATCGCAAGAAGAGTTCAAAGCCATTATAAACATCACCGGTATGGATGTTCTTGGACTTACCAACCAATTGACAAAAGTGATTTCGAATAACATGCATGTGAATATACAGAGCATTTCTTTGAGTACTGATGCGGGAATTTTTCACGGTCAGGTTGCCGTAATTGTTCAAAACAATACAATATTGAAAAAAATGATCAGTAACATCAAAAAAATTGATGGAATCGATAAGGTAACACGGGAGTATAAAACATAGAAAAGTGATATTGTTTATTGGAGTCCGTCTTTAGGATTTTCAAATACAAACGGAATAAACTTGAAACTAAACAAACCGGAAACTTTAAACTTTAAACTAAAAAATTTATCTTTGCCAGATATGACACTCATTTCCACAGATAATACCAAAAATCAAGAAATTGTAAAAAATGTTTTTACAATGTATCTTGAAAAAAAAGGACATAGAAAGACTCCTGAACGCTATGCTATCCTTCAGGAAATTTACGATAGCGAAGAACATTTTGATGTAGAGAATCTTTATATCAAAATGAAAAATAAAAACTATCGTGTGAGTAGAGCAACTCTTTACAATACGATTGAATTATTATTGGACTGTGCTTTAGTACGCAAACACCAATTTGGACAAAATCAGGCACATTACGAAAAATCGTACTTTGACAAGCAGCACGATCATATTATCATGACGGATACTGGCGAAGTAATTGAGTTTTGTGATCCAAGAATTCAAAGTATCAAGAAAACAATTGAAGAAATATTTGATATAGATATTACCAACCACTCGTTATATCTGTACGGAACTAAGAAACAAAAGAACAACTTGGACGAAGAAAATCGTTCATAAACATAAAAACTAACTACAAATAACATTCAGAATGACGGTAGATTTATTACTAGGATTACAATGGGGAGATGAAGGAAAAGGAAAAATTGTTGATGTTTTAACTTCAAATTATGACATTATTGCTCGTTTTCAAGGAGGTCCAAACGCAGGGCATACTTTGGAATTTGACGGAATAAAACATGTTCTAAGAACTATTCCTTCTGGTATTTTTCATAAAACTGCAATAAATATCATTGGAAACGGAGTTGTAATTGATCCTGTAGTTTTTCAAAAAGAAATTGAAGGCCTTGAGAAATTTAATTTAGATATTAAAAGTAAATTAATCATTTCAAGAAAAGCACATTTAATTTTGCCTACTCACCGTTTATTAGACGCCGCTTCTGAGGCTTCTAAAGCTAAAGCAAAAATTGGTTCTACATTAAAAGGAATTGGCCCAACGTATATGGACAAAACCGGAAGAAACGGAATCCGTGTAGGTGATATCGAATTAGAAGATTTTGCAGATCGTTACAGAGCTTTGGCTGACAAGCATGAAGCAATGATTAAATTCTATGATGTTGCAATCCAATATAATTTAGAAGAATTAGAAAAAGAATTTTTTGAAGCTATCGAAGAATTAAAAAAATTAGATTTCATTGATAGTGAAGAATATTTACACCAAGCGCAAAAAGCTGGTAAATCAATATTATGTGAAGGTGCTCAAGGTTCTTTATTGGATGTTGATTTTGGAACGTATCCATTCGTAACTTCATCTAACACTACTGCTGCTGGTGCTTGTACCGGTTTAGGGATTGCTCCAAATAAAATCAAGGAAGTATACGGGATTTTCAAAGCTTACGTAACACGCGTAGGAAGTGGCCCGTTCCCTACTGAACTTTTTGATGAAGATGGCGCAACTATGGCACGCGTAGGAAATGAATTTGGATCTGTAACCGGAAGACAAAGACGTTGTGGCTGGTTAGACTTAGTAGCACTTAAATATGCTGTTCAAGTGAATGGTGTAACGCAATTGATGATGATGAAAGGCGATGTACTTTCAGGATTTGAAACCTTGAAAGTATGTACGGAATACAATTATAAAGGAGAGAAAATTTCTCATTTCCCTTATAACATCGAACCAGAAAATGTAACTCCAGTATATCAGGATTTCAAAGGATGGAAACAAGATTTGACAGGTATGACAACCTACGATGAATTACCGACAGAGTTGAAAGAATACATTGCATTCATTGAAAAAGAAGTAGAAGTTCCTATTAAAATTGTTTCTGTAGGTCCGGACAGAAAGCAAACTATTCTGAAATAAGATTACCAAACGCTCTGAAAATTCAGAGCGTTTTTTTTATACTTTAGTAATCGAATAGCTAACCCATTTTCAGCTCACCATGATACCAAAACAAGAAAAATTTTTACAGTACGCAATTCTATTTGCTTGTTTTAGTATGCTTTTGTCTTGTAGGGAGGAGCAAGATATTACTTTAAGCACTGACAATCATAAATATAGCATCAAAGGAAATAAAATATTGAAAGACAACCAACCCATTCAGTTGATTGGAACAAATTCATTTCAAGTTTTTGGGGCAAATGACCTAAAAATGAGTAGTTGGAATATGGACATAGCGCGGGAATTTATAGGAAATGTTCAAGAACAACCCTTAACCGGTATGCCTATAAAAGACAGTAATGGTTCTTTTTTACATTCATTACAAAGTATTGTGGATGGAAATCGAAAAAATAACAGAATTACTATTTTATGCGGTTTTGGTTGGGACGGAAAAAACGAAACAGAATTTACAGGCAAAAGTCCTTCAAAAACCATTTGGTGGAAACCCTATAAAGAAAAACTACAAGAATGGGCGTTGCATTTTAAAAATCAACCAGATGTATGGATCGAAGTATGGAATGAGCCCTACAGATTTGACAGAGCTGATGGTTATACTGATGAAGTCTGGGAAAAAGACATGACAGAACTTGTTGCCATTATTAGAATTACAGGTAATCCCTCCATCATTCTTGTACCATGTGCTGAACAAGGACAAGACGAAAGTGTTTTGCTAAAAAAAGGGAATTCTTTTCTACAAAAAAATTCTAATATTGTCTTTGATATTCACGCATATGAAAAATGGCTATTAGATAGTGAAATTGCAATAGACAATAGGCTGGATTTATTAAAACAGCAAAACTTACCAGTCCTTTTTGGAGAAACAGCACCTATGAATGCAGGGATTTTAATGGACCCTCGCTATTTTCTTAATGCTGTATACAATAGAGGATTTTCTGTATGTGCATGGGTATGGAAATACGATAAAAATGACCAAGATGCACTGCTCACTGCTGATGGTACTCCTAATGACACCAACAATAATAACTGGGGCTCCACGTATAAAAACTTAGCTGCTAAACCTCGAAATCCTTAAAAATATTATTACAAAATAAAATGAAAAATCCAACTATTAAAATCCAAAACACTGAAATTCTGTCTGACAACTGGTATATATTAAACAAAGTAACTTTTGGCTATCAAAAAAAAGACGACTCTTGGATTACCCAAAAAAGAGAAGTTTACGATAGAGGAAACGGCGCCGCCATTTTACTTTATAACACACAACAAAAAACAGTTATTCTAACGAGACAGTTTCGCTTGCCAACGTACCTTAACGGAAATGAAACCGGAATGATGATTGAGGTTTGCGCAGGACTTTTGGACCAAGATAATCCGGAGCAATGCATCATTCGAGAAACTGAAGAAGAAACAGGATATCGTATTTCTAAGGTCAAAAAGGTGATGGAAACGTATATGTCTCCCGGTGCTGTAACTGAAATTTTATATTTATTTGTTGGCGAATACGATGAATCTATGAAAGTAAGCGACGGTGGTGGAGTGGAACATGAAGAAGAAAATATAGATGTGATGGAAATGACTTTTGACGAAGCTTATGCTATGATCGAAGCCGGTCAAATACAGGATGCAAAGACAATTATGTTATTACAGTATGGCAAAATTCATAATTTGGTTTAATGAGCAATACGACTAAAGGAGTTTTTTTTGCCTTATTTGCTACCTTACTATGGTCTGTAAATATGGTAATTGCCAGTGGGATAAAAGGTCACATTCCCCCTGTTGGATTGGCTTTTTGGCGCTGGACTGTTGCTTGTATTGTTTTGGCTCCATTTGCTATAAAAAGCACTTATGAAAATTTCAAAATGGTAAAGAAACACATTCGGTATCTCACGCTTACAGCCGTATTAGGAATCACTATTTTTAATACGCTAATTTACTTTGCGGGGAAAACAACGAGTGCAGTCAACTTATCTTTAATCGCCATTTCAATACCGTTATTTATTGTTGTACTCTCCAGAATTATTTTTAAAGAGAAAGTCTCCAACATAAAAATAGTGGGAATTGCAACCATAATCACAGGAGTTCTAGTACTTATTTCCAAAGGTTCCTTATATGCATTACTGCATATCAACTTTACTATTGGGGATTTATTAATGCTTGTAGCTTGCTTCTTTTTTGCTTATTACACGATATTGGTTCGACAAAAACCAGATGAATTAAGTCCAAAAGTATTTTTGTTCAGTGTTTTTGTAATTGGTACAATTTTACTGTTTCCGTTTTACATGTATGAACACCTCTATTATAAAAAAGTAATTTTTGACACTAAAACAGTTTTGGTAACCACTTATGTAGGCATCTGCGCTTCCTTAATTTCATTTTATTTATGGAACGAAGCCATTCGGTTAATTGGAACTTCAAAAACAGCCTTAATTTATTATTTGATTCCGGTCTTTAGTGGAATTTTGGCGTATTTTTTTCTAAATCAAGCCATTTTACTAACCCAGATCATAAGCATGGGAATCATTATTTCCGGGTTATTAATAACCAATAAGAAGTAAAGCATTAAACTTTTGACGAAATAGAAAAGCAGAATGAAAATAAATTCATTCTGCTTTTTTATTTATGAAGTACTCTAAAAATTTACTATTTATTAGGTTGTGATGTCATTCTTAAATACGGTTTTACTCTTTCATACCCTTTCGGAAATTTAGCAGCGATATCTTCATCCTTGACAGAGGTCGAGATTACTACCTTATCACCATCTTTCCAGTTGGCCGGCGTTGCTACGCTGTATTTCGCTGTCAATTGTAAACTGTCAATTACACGCAATAATTCATCGAAATTTCTACCGGTTGAAGCAGGATAGGTTAACGTTAATTTTATTTTTTTGTCTGGTCCAATTATAAAAACAGAACGAACCGTGAAACTCTCACTTGCATTGGGATGAATCATATCATATAATTCAGCTATACGCTTGTCTTCATCGGCAATTATGGGGAAGTTTACTGTTGTATTTTGAGTTTCGTTGATGTCTTTGATCCATTCCATGTGTGAAGCTACTCCATCAACACTCAATGCGATTACTTTTACATTTCGTTTTTTAAATTCAGGATAATAATTCGCAACTGTTCCTAACTCAGTGGTGCAAACAGGTGTAAAATCAGCCGGATGAGAGAAAAGAACTCCCCAAGAATCTCCTAACCATTCATGAAATTTTATTTTTCCTTGTGACGTTTCTGCTTCAAAATCAGGAGCAATATCGCCTAATCGTACTGTTGCCATAGTAATTTAATTTATAGATTAGTAACAATGTAAGGTATTGAAATAAAAGCAATAAAGGAGAAAACTAATCTTAAAGTTGTACTAATTTTTATGGAAAACAGAAAGCAATACTTCCAAAAAACGCAATGAGAAAACCAAATGCCCTAGCCCTGATCGCAACGGCATCTCCCGATTAAGAAAAACAAGGCTTTTTCAGCCGTAGTTTCTATTAATCGGGAATACAGTGCAGAGCAGGAAAAAGCTCCTGAAAAGAAGTGTTATTTTTTCTTTAAATTAGGTAAAAAGAGCGCTATAATCCCTATCAGAGGCAAATAGGCGCAAAGATAATAAACGTACGTTATGCTGGTGTGATCGGCTAGATTACCCAATAAAGCGGAACCCAAACCACCCATTCCAAATGCAAAACCATAGAAAAGACCAGAAACCATTCCGAGTTTTTTAGGCAATAATTCTTGCGCATAAACCAAGATTGCCGGAAATGCAGAGGAAATTACAATTCCAATTACGACCGACAAAACGCCTGTCCAAAACAAATCAACATACGGCAACAATAATGTGAAAGGCGCTGCTCCCAAGACAGAAAACCAAATCACGTATTTTCTTCCGAATTTATCGCCTAACGGTCCGCCAATTAAAGTTCCTATGGCGCAAGAGGCCAAAAATAAAACCAAATGAAATTGCGCTTCTTGAACCGATAATCCAAATTTTTCGATCAAATAAAACGTAAAATAACTGGACATGCTGGCCATGTAAAAGAATTTTGAAAAGATCAAAACCAGTAAAATTCCCACCGAAATTACAATCTTCTTTTGGGACAAATTGGGCAAATCGATTACGGCTTTCTTTGCACTTCTTAAACTCAAATGGTTTTGGTACCAAAGTGCAATTCTACTCAAGACAATCAATCCGATGATGGCAACAACCACAAACCAAATGATATAATATTGTGAATTTGGAACTACAATTAAGGCAACTAATAAAGGTCCGATTGCAGTTCCGGCATTCCCTCCCAACTGAAAAATGGATTGTGCCAAACCACGCTTTCCACCTGATGCCAAAAAGGAGATTCTAGAAGCTTCAGGGTGAAAAATGGAAGAACCAATTCCGACCAAAACAACTGAAATTATGATCATTTCAAAACTGGAAGCATACGATAAACATACAATTCCGGATAAAGTAAACAGCATTCCGAAAATTTGGGAGAAAGGCTTCGGCCTTTTATCGGTATATAAACCAACCAAAGGCTGTAATATAGAGGCCGCCAATTGATACGCCAAAGTGATTAATCCGATTTGCGTGAAGGTTAAATTGAAATTTTCTTTTAAAATAGGATACGCTGCCGGAATTACGGCTTGTAATAAATCATTCAATAAATGGGCAAATGCTATCGAAAATAATATAGAATAAACGGTTTGCTGAGCAATGGGAGCTGTATCTATTTCTGATGTAGTATCAAGAGATGAATTCATGTTTTTTTTAAAATATATTACTAATTATTAGTTCCGATTCAGGCTTAAAAAATTAAACATACTGAACCACAAAATACCAAAATAACAAGGTGATAAACGATAATGGAATTCCGAAACCTATCATCATGCTGCTTAAACGGGGTTTTAAACCGTGGGTAGAGGCTAAAATACAAGCCGTTATCATAGGTGCCATAGCTGACTCCATTATAGCAACTTGAATAATTTTAGAATGCTGTTGCAAAATTACGACATACAATACGTAAATGAGAGCAGGAGTCAATATTAATTTATACAGAAGTCCCAGTCCTAAAAACCTCCAATGCTGGCTTTTTCGGTCAAAGCGCAGTTGCAAACCAACAGAAAGCAAAGCCAAAGGTGTTACTCCACTTCCCAATTTTTGAAATACAAGCTGTACGTATTCATGGAAATCGACATTAAAAACATTCATCAAACAGGCAATCAAAAAAGTTATAAATGGCGGAAAGAAAAGAATCTTCTTTGCGATTTGAAAACCATTTGGGTTACCACTGGAATATAAAGTTGCCACTAAAATTCCTAAGGTAGAAAGAACCACAAAAGAACCAGGTTGATCGACTAAAATAGCCGTTTCCAAACCTTCTTCCCCATATAATGCTTCAATTATTGGAAAACCTAAAAAGGAAGTGTTCCCCAAACCGGCCGTTAAAATTAAACAACCAATAAGTTTTTTAGACCATCCCAACCTATTTCCTAATATACTAAAAAAGAAATAGGAGACAATAAACCCAATCCAAGCAACTCCAATTGGAAATAACAATTCATTGCTCCATTTTATTTTTGGAATATAATATAAAGCCAGTGCTGGAAGACAGATGTAAATAACAATCTTGTTTAAGAGCTTGTAAATAGTTACAGGAAACCCTTTTATATTCTGGAATAAAATTCCAAGGAATAAAAAAACAAAGATTAGGATGAAGTTGGTCATAATACCGCAAAGATATTGACTAATGAGAAATAAAATGAATTCAATAAAATAAAATTTGTGATATATCCTTCGCAAAAGAGGAACCATCAAAATGAAATGACATTTTAAGAGAATGACCGTCTATTCAAGATAGTTTTTATTATTTTTACTATTCTAAAAAATAGTTTTGCCAAAGAAAAAACACCATCCAAGCGCCTTAAACGAAAAACCCGGAATTTCTGCTCCTGAAATTGTCAGTGCCGTTGCTGTTGGGCATATTCAGCAAATTAGAAAAATACAACCTTCTGCAAAAGAACTCGTTGAAGGAATTTTAAACGAAAATATTACTGCACTGAGTCGTGCGATTACTTTAGTCGAAAGTACGAATATCAATCATTTGGCGAAAGCCAATGAAGTAATAAATGCCTGCTTACCTTACGCAAACAAATCTGTCAGAATAGGAATTACAGGCGTTCCAGGCGTTGGAAAAAGTACATTTATTGAAGCTTTTGGAAAATACTTGACTGGTTTAGGGAAAAAAGTAGCTGTACTTGCCGTTGATCCCAGCAGCACGATTTCGCATGGAAGTATTTTGGGTGATAAAACTCGAATGGAAGAATTGGTCAAAGATAAAAATGCTTTTATACGTCCCTCAGCTTCTGGGGAAACATTAGGTGGTGTGGCTCGAAAAACCCGAGAAACCATAACGCTTTGTGAGGCTGCCGGTTTTGATACCATCATCATAGAAACCGTTGGCGTAGGCCAAAGTGAAACCGCCGTTCACAGCATGGTTGATTTTTTTCTTTTATTAAAAATTTCTGGTGCCGGCGATGAATTGCAAGGCATCAAACGCGGAATCATGGAAATGGCAGATGCTATTATCATCAACAAAGCCGATGGTGATAATATTAAAAGAGCCAATCTTGCCAAACTGGAATTTAATAGGGCATTGCATCTTTTTCCTGCCAAGAAATCAGGTTGGACTCCTACAACCGCAGCCTGCAGCGCCATTACCCATGAAGGAATATCCGATGTTTGGGAAACCATTCAGAAATTTCTAGAGCTGACAAAAGGCAACAACTATTTCTTTGAAAAACGGAAAGAACAAAACCAATATTGGATGCTGGAAACCATCAACGAGCAATTGAAAACGAATTTTTACAACAATCCAGAAATTCAAAAATCACTGGAATCAACTAAAAAAGCGGTGCAAAATGATGAAATTTCACCTTTTGCAGCCGCTCAAAAATTATTAGAAAAGTATTTTAAAAAATAAACCTACTCTTTTTCGTAGCGTTCCATTTCACGATCGTAAAATTCATTGGCAAGAACGACTAATCCTTCCATTTCAGCATTTAATTCTGCCTCGTCAAGATCCTCTGCTTCTTCGATAAACTCTACTTCATCATCTTTCAGATTGATGATAAATCTTGGGTAATCAAGATGTATGATAAAAATATCTTCGGGAAAATCAGTATTGTCGCCTAGTAAAAATTTTGGTAATTCCATGAATTTAATATTTAAGTAATTTATTATTTTATTTATTCTCGTTTTGCATCACCAACTTTCTTGTCAATCTCGCAAAGCGAATATACAAAAATAAAGCGGCAGCGGTTAATCCTGCCAGAAGTCCTATCCAGATTCCAACGGCTTTCAGTTCTGTGTATTTTCCTAAATAATAGGAAATAGGAAAACCAATAACCCAATACGCCACAAAGGTAATGTACATTGGGATTTTCACATCTTGCAAACCACGTAATGCTCCTAAAACCACAACTTGAATGCCATCTGAGATTTGAAAAATGGCTGCAATCAATAGTAATTTTGAAGTGATTAAGATAATTTCTTCATTATCCAACATTTGAGTCGAATCGCTCATATTCAAGAATAAATGCGGTAAAAAATTATGAAACACGACAAAGATAATTGCGAAGAAAGTTTCTAATATAATTGCCAAAAGAAAAATAGATCTTGCAACGACAATCAAATTTTTATAATCGTTCATTCCTTTCGTGTGACTCACTCGGATCATTGCGGTAACACTTAAACCCATAGCAACCATAAAAGTGGAGGATGCCAAAATAAGTGCAATCTGATTGGCAGCTTGACTATTTTTTCCCAAAGAACCAGAAAGCCATATCGCAGCGGTAAACAACGTTACTTCAAACAACATTTGCATTGCTGAAGGCATACCCAGATTAATAATTTTTTTCAAAATTGATTTGCGGATTTCTTTAAAACTGAAATTCTTAAAATATTTTTTCAATGCCGAATTTTGTTTCATCAAGTAATGCATGAAAACCACCATCATTATTCTGGACAAAACCGTTCCAAGTGCAGCACCCAGAATTCCTAATTTTGGAAAAATCCAAATTCCGTAAATCAAAACATAATTAAAGAAGATGTGTACCACATTTGCCATAAAAATAGCATACATCGAATATTTAGTTTTGGCTAAACCATCCGCAAATTGTTTGTAACCCTGGTATATAATCACTGGAATCAATGAAAACGCCACCCAATCTATATATGGAGCGGCCATATCAGCCACTTCTTTGGGTTGGTGCATCATGTACATAATTTGTTTGGACAGCACAGTCAGAATAAACAATGCAACTCCTAAAACGGTGCATAAAAGCAATCCGTGGTGAAAAGTGGTGCGGATTTTTTGATCATCTTTTTCGGCATCCGCTTCAGCAACTAAGGGCGTAATTGCCGTAGAAAAGCCTATTCCTAAAGACAATGCAATAAATATAAAGCTATTTCCCAGCGAAACCGCAGCCAACTCAGTAGAACCTAACTTGCCTACCATGAAATTATCAACTATTCCTATTAGTGTATGTCCCAACATTCCTAAAACCACGGGATACGCTAATTTAATGTTATAAGAAAACTCTTTGAAGTATTTTGATAAATTCACTTTCTATCTTTTTTTGGCAAATATAATTAGAAGCTTTGAATTGTGTTGATACTATTGCACTTTAAACAATTGTTTTTTTTAGCTGTGGTATACAAAACAAGGAATTCTATAACAAATGGACTTAATTCTATAACTTTTTAAATACTTGAGGACTTACTTTTGCACTGTTGTTTTTAACCAAACAAAACCCGTAAAAACAACGAAAATATTAAAAAATACAATTATGAAAATCGCAGGAAAAATTAAATTCGCACTAGCACTTACAATCTCAATGATGTTTGCTAGCAATGTAGAAGCTCAAGAAACAAACAAAGCAACAAATTACGAACAAGGATTTCGTTTAGGTGTTGGTGCAAATGCAGGATATTCAGTTAATGATCCTTACAAATTATCACTTGGTGCAGATGTAAGAGGACAATATGATTTATCAAAAAGATACTCTTTGACGTTGACTACAGGTTACACTAATTTATTTGTAAGCAAAGCTGATGGGTTTCCTGGTCAAACAGAAGGAAAAGATTTAGGTATCATCCCAGCTAAAGCAGGTTTTAAAGCTTTCGTATGGAATGACCAATTTTACGTAATGGGAGAAGCTGGTGCAGCATTTGCAACAAGTAATGTAGAAAATACCAGAGATAAAACTTCTTTATTGTTATCTCCAAGTATAGGTTATGCAACTAAATACATAGATATTTCTTTGAACTATACACACTACAATCATTTTGATCGTTTAAACAATAACGGTTCTCTTAATAGAGGAGTTGGACAAGTAGGTGTTCGTTTAGCTTATGGTTTTGAACTATAAACCACAAATAATTCAATAAAAAAATGCGCTGAAATTCAGCGCATTTTTTTTGTCTATTCTTTTTTCAACATTTCTTTATACATCTCAAAATTAGCTTTCACTTTTTCATCTAATTTAGGTTCCTTAATATCAGTATATTTTTGCATTTCTTCCCAGATAATTTTAGCAACAACATAACGTGCCATTTCCTTATCATCAGCCGGAATAATATACCACGGCGCATTTTTAGTAGCCGTTTTATTAATTGCCTCCTCATAATACTGCATGTATTCATCCCAATGCTCGCGCTCTTTCAAATCTCCAGGCGAAAACTTCCAGTGGTGCTCTACTTCTTCTAATCTACGCAGCAAGCGCTTGCGTTGCTCTTCCTTACTCATGTGAAAGTAAAACTTCAAAACAATAGTCCCGTTTTGTGTAATATGCTTTTCAAAATTATTAATTTGATCCAAACGATCTTCCCAAAACTGTGGCGTCAGATCTTCTACTTTTTCAATTCCCGGTAAATTTTCATTCAAAATATATTCCGGATGCACCCGTGTCACCAAAACATTCTCATAATGAGTTCTGTTAAAAACTGCGAATTTCCCTTTTTCTGGTAAAGCCAAATAATGTCGCCACAAGTAATCGTGTTCCAGTTCCGTTGAATTGGGTGTTTTAAAACTATGCACCTCAACACCACGCGGATTAAATTCCTTGAAAACTTCCCGAATCAGACTATCCTTCCCAGAAGTATCCATGCCTTGCAAACAAATCAAAACGCCGTATCGATTGTGCGCGTACATCACATCCTGCAACTCGCTCAATTTCGCCTGAACCTTATCTAGTTTCTCTTCTTTGGCGTCATCACTGGCGCCATTAAACAAATTCGTTGGAATTTTGGCCAATTCAATTTTGCCAATCACTTTAAAATCATCGGGATTTATAGACTTCATAAGAAATATTTTATCTTTGTAAACTCAAATATAATAAATTATAAGGATTAATCCTGATGAATTTCAGGAGCATTTTCCAGCTATCCGTTGCAATCTTTTATTATTTTAAAGAAAAATAATAAAAGGATTTCCTCTTCTATCTGGGCTAGGCACTCGTTTAAAAACAAATACAATGGAAAAATTCACACTCGATTTACTGTTTCAAATCATCGGCATTGGTTCCGCATCAGGACTTATTTATAAAGACAACTCCCTACTGATTATTGGTGACAACAGTGGTTTTCTTTATGAATATCAAATGGATTCCAAAAATTTAAAACGCCATCCGTTACTGGAAAACCCAACAGAGAACACACTCAAAAAAGACAAAGCAGATTTTGAAGCCATAACCCATTTTGGAGACAGCTTGTATGTTTTTGGTTCCGGTTCCACCGAGAAAAGAAACAAAATGATACAAGTCAATGCTACTGATAAAGAGATAATCGCCACAAATGACCTCAGCGATTTGTATGCCGTCATGCAAAATTTTGGAGCAATAAAACCAGAAGATTTCAACCTCGAAGGCGCCATCTATAATGGCGAAAGTTGGTTTTTATTAAATCGTGGTAACGGAAGCTCCAATAAAAATGTCCTTTTCACCATCGAAGGAAAAAATCTGACTAACGATTTTGCTATTCTATCAAACGAATACAAACTCCCTAAAATAAAAGGAGTACGCAGTAGTTTTACCGATGCGATTTTAGTCGGTGACAGCATTTATTTTTTGGCCACAGCCGAAGATACCGAATCTACTTACGATGATGGTGAAGTTTTAGGAAGTCTTATTGGGAGCATTAACCTGAAAACTATGAAAATCGATTTTACCCAAAAAATTAGCAGCACCCATAAATTCGAAGGATTGACTTTGTACGCAAATTCAAAAGAAAAAATGGAGTTCCTACTTTGTGAAGACAAGGACACCGAAGTCTTGGAAACAGATATTTACAAATTGACTTTAGACAAAAAATAATGTTCATTTCAGTCAAAATCACAGAACGTTAAATTTAGATTAAATAGAAAATCAAAATAGATTTCAACTGTAAAACGTACTACTTTTACAGTAAACTAAGCCTTTTATTGGCCTAAAACAATAGACAAAATGACAGATTTAAAAAATAAAAATGCCCTAATCACTGGCGCAGGAAAAGGAATTGGAAAAGCAATCGCTTTGGCATTAGCCAAAGAAGGCGTAAATGTAATTTTAGTAGCACGTACACAAGAAGAAATAGACAGTGTAGCGGCAAAAGTGCGTTCTTTGAGAGTAAAAGCAATGGCAACAACCGCCGATGTTGCTGATATCAATTCGGTAAACGCTGCCGTTGCCAAAGCATTGGCTGAATTTGGAACCATTGATATTTTGATCAACAATGCTGGAATAGCCGCTTTTGGAAAATTCTTAGAATTAGAACCGACCGATTGGGAACGCATCATTCAGGTAAACTTAATGGGAACCTATTATGTGACACGCGCCGTTTTGCCAAATATGATAGAAAGACAAACTGGTGATATCATCAACATTTCTTCAACAGCAGGATTAAGCGGAAATGCGTTAACGAGTGCTTATAGTGCTTCAAAATTTGCCGTTTTAGGATTAACGGAATCACTGATGCAAGAAGTTCGTAAACATAATATTCGTGTAACGGCATTAACGCCGAGTACTGTTGCTACTGATATGGCCAAAGAATTAAAATTGACAGACGGTAATCCGGAAACCGTAATGCAGGCAGAAGATATGGCCGAATTAATCATCGCACAACTTAAATTAAACCGACGCGTTTTCATTAAGAACAGTAGTATCTGGTCTACGAATCCTTAAAAATTTTCAACCATATAAGTCATATAAGTTTTAACCATTAAGGCATTTAAGCTTAAAATATAAAACCATTAAGAAATTAAGTTTCATTAAGTCTTACGCTTAATTTTCTTAATCTATTAATGGTTTAAAACTTTCGAGTCACTTATTTAAATATCACTCTTAATCTTTTAATCTCTTTGTTTGTTAAATCCCTGGTTAGTTCTAAAAACTTAAATGACTTATATGTTTAAAAACTAAACCATACTCGTAACAAAATCCATTCGTACGCTTCCGTCTTCATCAATTTTTGTCAAATTAATATCATGCAACGTATTTACTAATTCTGGATTCCAAGGTGTTTTCACTTTCACATAATTTTCAGTGAAACCGTGAATATAGCCTTCTTTATTTTCACTTTCGAACAAAACAGTTCTATTGCTTCCCAACTGACTTTCGTAAAAAGCACGGCGTTTTTTAACAGACAAACCACGTAACATCTTGCTGCGTTTAGCCCGAACATTAGCAGGAACAACGCCTTCCATTGCAGCAGCTTCGGTATTATCTCGTTCCGAATACGTAAATACGTGTAAATACGAAATATTCATTTCATTTAAGAAATGGTAGGTTTCTAGAAAATGTTCATCTGTTTCGCCAGGAAAACCAACAATCACATCCACACCAATACAAGCGTGCGGCATTACTTCCCGGATTTTGTTTACTCTTTCAGTATATACTTCACGTTGGTAACGACGTTTCATCAACTTTAGAATATCATTACTTCCAGATTGCAGCGGAATGTGAAAATGTGGCACAAAAGTTCTACTTTTTGATACAAATTCTATCGTTTCATTTTTCAATAAATTCGGTTCAATAGACGAAATTCGTAATCTTTCGATTCCTTCTACTTTGTCTAACTCCTGAACTAATTCTAAAAAGGTATGTTCGTGTTTTTTATTTCCAAATTCTCCTTTTCCGTAATCCCCAATATTTACTCCGGTAAGAACAATTTCCTTGATGTTTTGTTTCGAAATTTCTGAAGCGTTTTTCAGTACATTTTCCAATTCATCACTTCTCGAAATCCCTCTTGCTAGCGGAATGGTACAGTAGGTACATTTGTAATCGCAACCATCCTGAACTTTTAAGAAAGCACGGGTTCTGTCTCCTATCGAATAGCTTCCAACATAAAAATCAGCTTCGGCAATTTCGCAGGAATGCACTTCTCCAAAATCATTTTTAGACAAATCATTGATGTAATCCGCTAATTTAAATTTTTCAGTTGCACCAAGAACTAAATCCACTCCATCAACACTAGCTAATTCTTCCGGTTTCAATTGCGCATAACAACCAACAGCCGCAACAAATGCTTTATCATTCAATTTCATTGCTTTTCGCACGACTTGTTTGAACTGTTTATCAGCATTTTCAGTAACGGAGCACGTATTAATCACATACATATCAGCCACTTCTTCAAAATCTACGCGGTCAAAACCTTCGTCTTGCAAGTTACGGGCAATCGTAGAAGTCTCTGAGAAGTTTAGTTTACAGCCTAAGGTATAAAAGGCTACTTTTTTTCTATTTTCCATAAGATAACTCAATTAATGAAATCGTTGTCAAAAAATTGAGTGCGCAAATTTACGAACTAAATTCTGGAAAATGAAATCGTTAATTTACAAAGAAAAAGAACAATTAAAAACTACAACTACTTTCGCAATTGTGGTCATTTTCAAATATTCAAATTGAATTATTATCTAATTTTATTCCTTCCTCCACTTTTTAGTTTCCTTAAAAAGGTGTTCTAAAACAGTTACTTTTTTATTTTTAATATTGACAATCAAATACTTAAAACAACTTGACATCTATTTACAAAGATGAAAGGAAAGTTTATAAAGAAAACCCAAGAAAAAAAAGATAAAATTTTGTAACTTTTTTCTGCAATCAATAACTAATCTTAAAACCATTTAAAACTTGATTTTATGAAAAAAACCATTCTACATCTTGCACTATTTATTTTCACGGTCAATGTTGCAGTTGCTCAGACAAAAACCAACAAAACTGAAACTCCAATTTTGGACCGAGAGTTGTTTTTTGGAAATCCAGAAATTACTGGAGGGCAATTAAGTCCCGACGGAAAATTTATTTCTTTTATGAAGGAATATGAGGGAATAATGAATATTTGGGTCAAAAAAATTGACGAACCGTTTGAAAAAGCTAGACCACTAACTAACAGTAAACGTCCGATGCAAGGCTATTTCTGGTCATACGATGGCAAATATATCTTGTATATTAAAGACGAGAATGGGGATGAAAACATAAACATCTTTGCCGTTGACCCGATAGGATCAGCAGAAGCAAATAAAGTTCCTGTGTCTAGAAATCTAACCCCTCTAAAAGGAATTGCGGCAAGAATAAATTTGGTCAGCAAGAAAAATCCTGATTTGATGATGGTATCATTAAATGAAAGAGACAAGGCTTGGCACGATTTGTACCAACTTAAAATTTCTACGGGCGAACTTACTAAAATATATGAAAACAAGGAAAGAGTTACTGGTTTTACCTTTGATTGGGATGAAAACCTGAGGGTTCTTTCTAAAACTGATGATAAAGGAACTACCACAGCATATAAAAAAGAAGGGGATAAACTAACTCCAATTTATGAAACATCAGTAACAGAGCAAGCTTATATTGCCAGCTGGACACCAGACAACAAACAAGCCTATTTTGTTAGCAATAAAGGAGATTTAAATCTATCTACTTTGCTTTTAATGGATTTAGGAACTCAAAAAATCACCAAAATAGAAAGCGACCCAAAAAACAAAGTTGATTTTGGTGGGCTTTCCACAAGCGATATAACACACAAAATTATTTTCACTTCTTATACGGATGATAAAACCACCTACTACTGGAAAGATAAAAACTGGGAATCTAGCTACAAGTTTTTACAATCGAAATTCCCGGGGAGAGAAGTAAGTTTTCAAAGTTTAACAAAAGATGAAAAAAAATTATTGGTAACAATTTCTGGAGATAAATATGCTGCAGAAGTATATTTTTTCAATATCGACACCAAAGAATTACTTTTACAATATGTATCAAGACCAGCTTTAAAAAAGGTAGAGCAGTATTTAGCAGCAATGACACCTATAACATATAAAAGTAGTGATGGTTTGGAAATTTCAGGATACTTAACGCTTCCTGTAGGTTCAAACGGCAAAAATTTACCCGTGATAATGCTAATTCACGGAGGACCAAAAGGACCAAGAGACAATTGGGGCTACAATTCAACTGCCCAATTTTTGGCAAATAGAGGTTATGCGGTTTTGCAACCTAATTTTAGGGCAAGCGGTGGTTACGGAAAAAAATTCCTGAACGCCGGTGATTTGCAATGGGGAAAATTGATGCAAGACGATATTACTTGGGGTGTAAAATATTTAATTGCCCAAGGAATTGCCAATAAAGATAAAGTTGCCATTATGGGCGGTAGTTATGGTGGTTATGCAACTTTGGCAGGACTAGCTTTTACTCCAGACTTGTATGCTTGTGGTGTTGATATTGTTGGTCCAAGTAATCTTTTTACTTTAATAGAATCGATTCCGGCTTATTGGGAAGCTGCAAGAGCTTCATTGTATGGAATGGTTGGTAATCCAAATACAGAAGAAGGTAAAAAAAGAATGCAAGAAGCAAGTCCATTGTTTAGTGCCGATAAAATTGTAAAACCTTTATTGATAATTCAAGGTGCAAACGACCCTAGAGTTAAAAAAGCCGAAGCGGATCAAATTGTTGTTGCTTTGAGAGAAAAAGGAAAACAAGTTTCATACCTGCTGGCTGATGACGAAGGTCACGGTTTTAGAAAACCTGTCAACAGCATGGCTATGTATGCTGAAACAGAAAAATTCTTGGCGGGAATTCTTGGTGGAAAATACCAACAAGAGATACCAGAAAATATAGCCAAACGTTTAAAAGAAATAACTGTTGATATTAATATGGTAACGTACGAATCTAAAAAGGAATAATTTTTTTTAAATTAATCAGCGAGAAGGAGTTGTTTTTTTTCATCTCCTTCTTGTTTTTTTAACCTGGCGAACCTAACTGCATTCGTTTAAAATCCGCTCTTTAGAATTACAATTTTTAATTCAAGATAAATCGTCTCACCACTTCAGCCACGCCATGATTATTATTAGAAGCTACAATAACATCTCCTTTATCTCTTAATTCAGGATCTACATTATCAACCCAAACACCCAATCCTGCATATTCAATCATGGTTAAATCATTCCCTGCATTTCCTACAGCAATAATCTCACTTTGAAGAATATTTAGCCTTTCGGCTAAAAATTTGATACTGGCTCCTTTATCAATTCCATTTTGAGCCACTTCAAGAAAAAAGGGCTTTGACATGCTGACACTAAGATGTGGCATCGCTGCTTTCAAGTCTTTTTCTACTTCTTTTAAGTAACCAGGCTCTTCTAACAAAATACATTTCACAGCTGAAAATTGAACTTCATCTTTAAAACTTACCACTTTATTATGTTCTAAACCAGTAATGTTTTTTTCGATTTCAATATATTCAGAGTCCGTTTCACTTACAATTTTCCCACCAACATAAGTAATAATGTGTGTCTTACTTTTCAAACTGTAATCATACAATTCATGGATTTGTCCTTGGGTTAACGTTTGCTCAAAAATGACTTTATCTTCTTTTAAATCTGTAATGACAGCTCCATTATACGATATCATATAGGAATTATCTAATTGTAATTCTTTGGCATAAGCAATCATTGCTGGCGTTGGTCTTCCGGATGCCAAAACAATATGCACCCCCAATTCTCTTGTCTTAGCCAACATCACTTTATTTTCGTTTGAAATGGTATGATCATCGTTCAACAAAGTATCATCCATGTCCAAAACCAACATTTTATATTTCATTTTTATTTTTTAAACGTAGTAATTTCAATTACTGCGGATTCACGAATTACTTTTTCAATTTGATTGAATTCTGACGAGTGTCAAAAATTTGAAGAATACGAATTTCAGTTTCAGAATGAATTTTATAAATAATTTTATAATCTCGAACAATCATTCTTCTATACGGTTCTCCTAAGAATTCATCAAGTTGATATTGTCCAACAAAATGAATGTTTTTACTTTGATGTACAATATCTCTGCTAACGTTTCTCGCTCCTTGAGGAGATTTTAATTTAATAAATTCAAATATTAATTTTAAATCGGCTTTCGCTTCATTATCCCAAAGTATGGTAATTAGCTTTTGCATATTACCATTTCTCGATTTCCTTCTCTAGATCTTCAATAGTTGTGTATTTTCCCGATGAAATTCGTTCATCAGCCTCTTTTACCATAGTAATGTACTCTTCCTTATCAACTGGATAACCACTTATGGTATGAGCAACAACTTCCTGGTCTAAAACAGATTTAAGCGCTATTATTTTTTTCAGTTTACTTTCATCATCAATATGAAGTAACCAATCCATCAATTCTATCTTTTTTGCAGCTATATCCATCTTATAGAGGTATTTGAATAGCAAATATACTAATTTAAATACTCATTCTAAATTCTTCAATAACAGGGTTTACTTTTGCAAACTCGGTTTCCTGAACAAACAATTCAACCGCTAAATCTGAATTTCCAAATCCTCCCAATCGAGCCGATTGTATGTTATTTTTCACTACTACATTTACACCAATCGCTTCAATTTTTTCTTGTAACGCCATTGCTAAAATTTCACTTCCCGAAAACACTTTCATTAATCCCATTTCACTCTTTATTTAATTATTTTGTACCGTTTTCTTCATCACCTTCTAATTCCTCAAAATCCTCTTCTGCATCTGCCTCCAAGTTTTCTTCCTCCTCAAAATCTTCATCGTCTTCATCCTCATCTTCTTCATCAAAATCGAATTCATAAGGCTCCTCTAACATTTTCTCTGCGAGGACTTCAATACGTTCCGTGAATTGTTCCGAAAAAATAATACGTTGGGTTCTCACAATACTATTCGAAATACGCATGATTTTTGTCTCATGACGCAATTTCAAGATTGGATCAGCATCATCCAAAATAAACATTTTCAATCGGTTTACGTTAAATCCAGCCGTAGTAAACATCTCACTCAACTTATTTGGAGTCCCAATCAACACGTCAATTCCGCTGGAGATATAATTTTTATCGTATTCCATATCACCTTTGTCATGGACACCATAAACTTCTAAATTAGAATTCTTTCCGTATTTTTCAAAAAGAGATTCCATTTCCAATACTTTCGCTTTGTCTTCAACAATAATCAAAGCCCTTGGCGATTCTTCGTTTGCTCCTGCCAATCTCTGAATTACATTTAGCACAATTGTCGTTGATTTCCCGCTTCCTTTTGGTGCAATAATGATACAATCCGAACCACTTTTTAGTGTCGAAAATGTTTCTTTTTGCATCGCATTGGCCTCGGTCAAACCGTTTTCAATTAGGGCTTGTTGTAACTCTTCGTTTATTTTTTTTAGTTTCATTTTTTATGATTGAAAGATTAAAAAATTAAAAATTAAAAGATTAAACTAGTGCCAAATCTTTAAATAGTTAAATTTTCAAATCATTAAATTAATTTTATTTCGATGCAAACAACTTCACATCATTCTCTGAAATTTCGCTTCCGCCAAGGATAATTAAGCGCTCTACTACATTTCTTAACTCACGTATATTTCCTGTCCAATCGTATTCTTTCAACAAATTAATCGCTGCTGAAGAGAATTTTTTGACTGCATTCCCTTGCTCCGAAGCAATCTTATCCGCAAAATGCGAAATCAACATCGGGATATCATCTCGTCTTTCATTCAAAGCCGGAACTTTTATCAAAATCACTGCCAAACGATGGTATAAATCTTCACGGAAACGCCCTTCGGCAATTTCGACTTTCAAATCTTTATTGGTAGCTGCAACCACACGAACATCGACTTTGATGTCTTTGTCCGCTCCCACTCTAGTAATCATGCTTTCCTGTAAAGCACGCAATACTTTGGCTTGCGCCGAAAGACTCATATCACCAATTTCATCTAAGAAAATAGTCCCTTTATCCGCCGCTTCAAATTTTCCTGCGCGATCTTTGACGGCCGATGTAAACGCTCCTTTTACATGACCGAATAATTCACTTTCAATCAATTCAGATGGAATCGCAGCACAGTTTACTTCAATTAAAGGGAAATTAGCGCGCTCGCTCTTTTCGTGTAATTGATGGGCAACCAATTCTTTTCCGGTTCCGTTTGGCCCCGTGATTAAAACTCTGGCTTCAGTTTGTGCTACTTTCTCAATCATCACTTTGATGTGATTAATGGCTTCACTTTCGCCAATCATCTCGTAATTCTTGCTGACTTTTTTCTTCAGAATTTTATTCTCAACTACGAGTTGTTTTTTGTCCAAAGCGTTGCGAACCGTATTTAACAATCGGTTTAAATCCGGTGGTTTTGAAATGTAATCAAACGCTCCCAAACGCATCGTATTGATTGCCGTTTCCATATCGCCATGACCTGAAATCATTACCATAGGAATTTCGGGCTTGATTTTTTTAACTGCTTCTAATACCTCAACACCATCCATCTTCGGCATTTTGATGTCGCACAAAACCAAATCGTAATCGTTGTTCTTTATTTTTTCAAGACCTGCAACACCATCTTCGGCTTCTTCAACCTGATAAGTGTCATTTTCTTCAGAAAGTATTTTTGTGAGTACCCTACGAATTGCGGCTTCGTCTTCTATGATTAGTATTTTTGACATATTTTTATTTTTGTTTAGCCACCAAGACACAAAATTTTCGTTTCTAATTAATAGACTACGTTTTTGAAAACTGATGCCCTAGCCCCGATTGAAGTGGAAATCCTTTTTATTTTTTCTTTAAAAATAAAAAGATTACAACGGAAAGCGGGAAATAGCTCCATAAATTAATTAAGTTTTAACAAAGCTGAACCGAGCTTTATTTAATATTTCAACCAGCGGTACATTTCACTCCACGTTGGTTTTTTGCCGTACATGAGTATTCCTATTCGGTACACTTTTGCAGCAAACCAAACGACACCAAAGAAGCTTGCAAACAATAACGTTACAGATATAGCGATTTGCCACAAAGGTACGCCAAACGGAATGCGCATCAACATTACTATTGGTGAGGTAAGTGGAATCATTGAAAAAACAACTGCAACTGTGCCATGTGGATCATTGATAACTGTAAAAAAACCAACGTAAACGCTCAACATTAACGGCATAATGATTGGCAACAAAAATTGCTGTGAATCCGTTTGATTATCTACTGCGGCACCAATTGCCGCGTAAAAGGAACTGTACAGAAAATAACCGCCTATGAAATAAATCACAAATCCAATCAAGATACTTGCAATGGGTAAATTCCATAATTCCTTAATATACATTTGAGCAGTTCCGGTCATTTCTTGCTGTGCAGTCTGCATCATTTCTGGTGAAACTCTGGCTGTAGGCCCCACATTTACTCCAAAAAACACAGAAGCTGCAAACATTAATGATAGTCCGATTATTGCCCAAATAAAGAATTGCAACAATCCTGCTAATGAAGTTCCTATGATTTTTCCCATCATTAATTGAAATGGTTTCACTGAGGAAATTATGATTTCTACAATTCGGCTGGTTTTTTCTTCAATGACACTTCGCATCACCATGTTTCCGTATATGATTATGAACATCATAATAAGGTACCCAAATGCTCCACCGATACCGATTTTGATTTCGTTAAGTCCTTTGACACTTTCTTCACCGGATGCTTTTGTCAAACTGATATTCACTTTGGACTGGGCGTTTTTAATTGCCAGCGTATCTAAATGAGCTTTTTCTAAATTGTTTTTGGTCAGTTTACTTGCAATTATATCCTGAACATTTTCAATGAATGAAATACTAGGACTGCTGTTTGAAATAAATTGGATTTTACTTTCAAATTCCTTAGTATTACTCGCCTTTGGGATATACAATAATCCTTCATAGCTTTCATTTGTGATACTGTCTCTCAGGAATTTTAAATCTATGAGAGACAAATCAAGGTATTTGTATTCATCATTTTTATTGTTCTGCGACGTAAATTCCTTTACAAACATTCCCGATTCGTCATGAATGGCAATTCGCTTTGTTTCCGCTTTCATGGAACTTAAATACGCCACAAATGATGCAATTGCTACAAACAGTAACGGACTTAAAAAAGTCATAACAATAAAGGATTTATTGCGAACCTTGGCAATAAACTCTCTTTTTATGATTAATGATACTATGGACATTTTAGATGGTTAGATTGTTAGACATTTTAGACTGTTAGAATTATAAACCTTTAGATTTTCTAAAAATCTAAGAAGTCTGAAAAGTCTATTGTGTTACTGTTTGAATAAAAATATCATTGACACTTGGAATTTTTTCTACAAAATGTGTTACTTGTCCGCATTGCGTCAAGATATTCAATAACTCATTTGGCGTGGCATTCCCTAGTTGGATTTCCAGTTTTAATTCGTTGTTCAGTGATTTAAAATTAACTGGACCAACGGTAAATTTTTGTGTAATTGCATACATCAATCCTTCTACATTCTCCGATAAAATGCCTACTTCAAAACTATTGGTTTTAAATTGTCTTTTTACATCATCCAGTTTTCCTTCAATGAGTTTATTGGATTTATGAATCAGCGCAATATGGTCACATAATTCTTCAACGCTTTCCATGCGGTGAGTCGAGAAAATTATGGTAGCTCCTTCTTCTCGCAATGCCAGGATTTCATCTTTTATGATATTGGCGTTTACAGGATCAAAACCAGAAAAAGGTTCGTCAAAAATCAATAGTTTAGGTTTATGCAAAACGCAAACCACAAACTGAATTTTCTGCGCCATTCCTTTAGAAAGCTCTTGGATTTTCTTATTCCACCAGCCTTGAATTTCTAATCTTTCGAACCAATACTCGAGTTGTTTTTTGGCTTCAGCCTTAGAAAGACCTTTCATTTGAGCCAAATACAGGCATTGTTCTCCCACTTTCATCGTGTTATACAATCCTCTTTCTTCGGGTAAATAGCCTATATATTGAACGTGTTTGGGTTGCAGTTTTTCACCATCCAAAATAATTTCACCGCTATCAGGCAATGTAATTTGGTTAATAATTCGGATAAGTGATGTTTTTCCGGCTCCATTTGGACCTAAAAGTCCGTAGATACTTCCTTTTGGAACCATTAATGAAACCTCGTTAAGCGCCACATAATCACCGTATTGCTTAACAACTTTATTCACTTCAAGAATATTACTCATGCTTATTTTTTAGTTGGTGTAAAAGTAAATAATTAGTACCGAAATACTTAGAATAGTTACATAAAAAACCCATCCTTATTTTAGCAAGGATGGGGAATATATTTTAAACAGCATTGATAAATTTTATCTCTACTTTTATTATGAAAACATATCTTTAACTTTCTCAAAAAATGACTTGTCTGATTTTTCTGGATTTGGAATGAAATTCTCATCAGTAAGATTTTTTTCAAAAAACTGTTTTTGTTCTTTGTTCAATGTTTTTGGAGTCCAAACATTTACATGCACCAATAAATCTCCGTTTCCGTAGCCATTGATACTTGGAATTCCTTTTCCTTTTAATCTCAGAATTTTACCGGATTGAATCCCTTCTTCTAGTTTGATTCTCACTTTTCCGTTTATAGCTTCAATATCTTTAGAGATTCCAAGAACCGCTTCAGCAAAACTGATATATAAATCGTAGTGTAAATTCTCACCTTCACGTTTCAGGAACTCATGCTCCAATTCTTCAATTGCAACAATTAAATCTCCTGGAATACTATTTCCCGGAGCATCGTTTCCTTTATTAGAAACTTTCAATTGCATTCCGTCCACAACACCCGCAGGTATTTTTATAGAAACTGTTTCATCTTCAAGAATCATTCCTTGTGAATCCGCTTCTGATGGTTTTTTATCTAAAATTTGGCCTGAACCACTACATGTTGGACACGTAGAAGCTGATTGCATTCTGCCCAAAATGGTATTCGTAACGCGCATCACTTGCCCTTGACCATTACAGGTAGAACATGTTTTGTAGGTCACACCAGGGGCTTGAACTTTACGTTTTACTTTTACTTTTTTCTCAACGCCATTGGCAATTTCTTCCAATGTCAATTTTACTTTGATACGAAGGTTGCTTCCTTTAGCACGACGAACTCCGCCGCCTCCACCGCCTCCGAAACCACCAAAACCGCCTCCGAAGATATCACCAAACTGACTGAATATGTCATCCATATTCATTCCGCCGTGACCACCTCCGCCAAAACCGCCAGAACCATCAAAAGCTTGATGACCATATTGATCGTATTTGGCTTTTTTCTGAGGATCACTTAATACTTCGTAAGCTTCAGCAGCTAATTTAAACTTATCTTCTGCCGATTTGTCTCCAGGATTTTTGTCAGGATGATATTGTAAAGCATTTTTTCTATATGCTTTTTTAATTTCAGCAGCATCAGCATTTTTTGAAATGCCTAATATTTCGTAAAAATCTTTTTTCATTTTTATTTTTTCTTTTGTTGAAACGCACTGCAATGCGAATCAATGCGTGATATAAATACGCGATTAATCGCGAATCTATTACTGCCCTATTACAACTTTTGGAAAACGAATGATCTTGTCTCCTAATTTGTATCCTTTTTCAAGAACATCAACAATTTTTCCCTTCATTTTTGGCGCTGGAATCTGAGTAATTGCTTCAGCAAAATCAGCATCAAAAGCGTCTCCAGCCTTCACCTCAACTTGCTCTAATCCTTTAGAAACTAAAGTGCTTTTTAGTTTTTCATGAATAAGCTCCACTCCTTTTGTCAACAATTCGTCATCCGATTTGCTAATTTCAACCAAAGCTCTGTCGAAATCATCTAATACAGGAAGCATAGCCAATAAAACTTCTTGATTAGCTGTTTTGAATAACTCGATGCGTTCTTTAGAAGTTCTTCTTTTATAATTTTCGAATTCAGCAAATAATCGTAAATATTTATCTTTTTCTTTGGCTAAATCTTGCGTTAATTGCTCTTCTACACTTAATTCCTCAACAATCATTTGCTCCCCATTGGCATTATTTTCTAATGTCGCATCATCTAATTCTTGATCGATTTCTGTATTTTCAGTAGTCATAGTATTCGTATTTTTAAAAATATTCTTAAACTTCATTTTTATTCTTTTTTTTGGATTGCAAAAGTACTGCCAATTCTTTTAAAATGTCAAATTGTCACCTTTTTGTCGATTTGACTTTTCTTCTCAACATAACTACTATAGACTTAAAATTTTAATATTATTTTAAGATTATCTTGACATTCTTTATCTAGCTTTGTTGCAACTTTTTATTTAGAACACTTTTAAAAGTTAAAAAACCAAAGGTTTTATTCTAAACAATTATTAATTCACCATTATTTTATATTAAAAAAGCTTCGTTTACCAAAACGAAGCTTTTTTTCTGCTTTTAAATTTAAGAATCTGATAATGCTTGCCTTACACCTTCAAAATCTAACGAAAGCTGTTCGCCCGTCATTAGATTTTTGAGAGAAAAAGTATTAGAAGCCAATTCCTGCTCTCCTACAATTACAGCAAAAGGAATTCCTCTTTTGTCCGCATGTTGAAACTGCTTCGCCACTTTCGCATTATCAGGATACATTTCTACTTTAATGCCTCCATTCCTTAATTCTTTTATTGCTTTCATCGCATAAAAAGCTTCTTTTTCACCATAATTGATAAAAAGCGCTTTGGAAGTTGCCGTTACAGTTTCCGGAAATAAATTCAGTTCCTCTACAACTAAATAAATTCGGTCCAATCCAAAAGAAATTCCCACGCCGCTCATGTTTTTCAATCCGAAAATTCCTGTCAAATCATCATATCGTCCACCGCCGCCAATGGATCCCATTGCTACTGATTTTGGTGGAGCCACTTCAAAAATGGCACCTGTATAATAATTCAATCCTCTGGCCAAGGTTACATCCAAGTCTAAAATTGCTGTCGACAATCCTAGTTCCGTAACGTTGTCACAAATAAAACGCAGCTCTTCAACTCCTTTCATTCCTTCATTGGACTCCGAAAGCAAAACAGAAAGCTGGTTTATTTTCTCCGAAATACTTCCTGTGAAATTAAATAAAGGCTGTACTTTCAGAATCGCATCTTCTGAAATTCCTTTCTCCATCATTTCTTTTTTCACACCGTCCTCGCCTATTTTGTCCAGCTTGTCCAACGCTACCGTGAAATCTATTAATTTATCCGAAGCACCGATTACCTCTGCAATCCCAGATAATATTTTTCTGTTATTGATTTTGATGGTTACACCTTCTAAACCCAAAGCCGAAAAAACCGTGTCATATAACTGCACCAGTTCTACTTCTTGCCACAACGATTTAGAACCTACCACATCCGCATCACATTGAAAAAATTCTCTGAAACGGCCTTTTTGTGGTCGATCTGCTCTCCAAACGGGTTGGATTTGGTATCTCTTGAACGGAAATTCAATATCATTTTGGTGTTGTACCACATAACGCGCAAACGGAACGGTTAAGTCATAACGCAATGCTTTCTCCGATATACTCGCCGTCAGTTTTGTGCTGTCTTTATTTTCCAAGTGCGTTGCATTGGCTTTCGCCAAATAATCTCCGGAATTTAATATTTTGAAAATCAAACGATCGCCTTCTTCCCCATATTTTCCCATCAGGGTTTCGGAGTTTTCAAATGAAGGCGTTTCTATGGGTTGGAATCCGAATTTCTCGAAATTACTTTTTATAATCTGAATGATATAGTTACGTTTTGCCACCTCTGTAGGTGAAAAATCTCTGGTTCCTTTTGGAATGCTCGGTTTTGATGCCATTTTTTGATTATTGGATTTTAGATTTTCAGATTTTGGAATTCTTGAAAAACTCCAAATTCTAATTATTTGCAAATATCTTATTTTTAAAATAAATCTGTTTACAAATTTCATCATTTTATTGCCAGATGCCTAGCCCAGATTACTTCACTTAATTTCTATTTTTCACAGGAGTTCAGAGAACTTCGTTTGCAGCGAAAATAGGGAAGTAAAAAACAATATTGTTTTCTTGCCTGAAAGAGCGACCAAAGGAAGCTCCTTTTAGGCAAAAAAAAACAAATTATTTTCACTGACAGGTTGTAGCGAAAAGCTGGACACGAGCGAAGCGAACTGACGAAGTAAATAGCTCCTAAAAAATAAATTAGGATTTTTGAAAAGGAAATTTGTAACAAAAATTGTATTTTCGTGTCAAACTGCTATGATGTTAAAATTATTCAAAGAAAATATTCGCATTGCACTAGGTTCTATCAGAACGCAATTGTTGCGAACGGTTCTTACGGTGATGATTATCGCTATTGGAATCACGGCTTTAGTCAGTATTCTTACGGTTGTTTCGGCACTTGAAAATACGATCTCCTCCGATTTTGCATCGATGGGAGCCAATACCTTCAACCTAAAACAGTATGAAAACACTGTAAGAAGACAGGGAAGAGACGAACGTGAAATAATTAATCCTATCATTTCGTATCCTGAAGCGGTGGCTTTTAAGAATAAATACAGCTATCCTTTTACGGAAACTTCGCTTTCATTTACCGCTACTTCTGGCGCAGAAGTAAAATTTGAATCGTCAAAAACGGATCCTGAAAATTCAATTGTAGGAGTCGATGAATTTTTCATGACTAATTCCGGTTTAGAAACAAGTGCTGGACGAAATTTTACAGGATTTGATATTGACAACAATGCGTATGTTTGTGTTGTAGGTTCTGATTTTGAAAAAGGACTGCTCAAAGACGTGAATCCAATTGATAAAATAATTTCAATCAGAGGCGCTAAGTTTAGGGTTATTGGTGTACTAAAAGAGAAAGGATCCACCTTTGGGAACAGTCAGGATTTGCGGGTTTTAATCCCAATACAATTAGCGCGTTCCTTATTTACGGCGCCTAATATCAATTATACGGTGAGTGTTATGGTTGGCAAAAAAGAGTTGCTGGACCAAGCCATTGACAATGCTAACAGCACCATGCGCAGGGTTCGTAAATTAAGTCCGGTTGAAGACAACAATTTTGGAATCGTCCGCAGTGATGACCTAATCAACCGAATTTTAGGCATCACTCAATATTTGGGACTTGCTTCTTGGCTGATAGGTATTATCACCGTTCTTGGTTCTTCTATCGCTTTGATGAATATTATGATTGTCTCGGTAACAGAACGTACCCGAGAAATTGGGGTCAGAAAAGCATTGGGAGCCAAAAAAACGACTATAGCAATTCAGTTTTTCATAGAAACATTGCTAATTGGTCAACTGGGCGGATTAGTTGGAATCATTTTTGGTATCCTAATTGGATTTGGTATTGCAACTGCAATGGATTTTGCATTCGTAATTCCGTGGGGTGCTATAATAGCAGCTTTCATCACCAGTTTCATCGTAGCCATTGCTTCCGGATTATACCCTGCTATCAAAGCCGCTGTATTAGATCCAATTGAAGCGTTACGATACGAATAATAGTAGTGTTCAAAATCATTGCATGAAATTTTTCAGGAAAAAAATTTGGGCGCGACCCTATTAAAAAAAGGGGCTATTAACCATATGAGTTAATAGCCCCTTTTTTTAATAGGGTCGGGTCATACGCGTTACAAGGTAACTAGCTCCTACCCCTCACGCAAACCGCATAAAACTAGAACTTTTACAGGTACAGCAACCTAAATTAAATAACATCGCTTCGTTCCTAGCGATGACAACTAATCATGCGATCGTTCCCGTAAATATCGTTGCGCAATTCGATGTTTTTGAAATTCATTTTTTCAAGCAAATTGATCATTTCTTTTCCTAAATACTGATTGATTTCAAAATACAACTGACTATTTTCAGAACCATTTTTCTGAGCTAATTCGGCTATTTTTTTATAGAAAATTAATGCGTCGTTATCTTCTACAAAAAGTGCCAAATGTGGTTCATTGTCCAAAACATTTTTCTTGATTTCCACCTTTTCAAGATTCCGGACATAAGGCGGATTGGACACAATAATATCAAATTGTTGCCCTAAATCTTCTGTTTCAAGAATGTTTTGATTGATAAAAGTGACGTTTACAGCATTTATTTTGGCATTCCTTTTGGCTGTAGCCAAAGCTTTTTCAGAAACATCAATCGCAAAAACCTGAGCATTTGGAAGATTCTTCGCCAATGAAATAGCGATGCAACCACTTCCTGTTCCAATATCAAGAATACGGATCTTTTTATTTTCTCCTTTTGACTTTTGACTTTCTAAAATCCACTCGACTAATTCTTCGGTCTCTGGTCTTGGAATTAAAACATTTTCATTGACTTCAAAATCCAAACCATAAAAACTGGTTTTTCCCAACAAATATTGAATCGGAATCTCCTGTTTCAATTGTTCTAAAATCAAGTTCCAAACTACAATTTCTTCCTCCGAAAAAACCAAATCAGGATGTAAAGCCAAGTCAATTCTTTTTAATTGCTGTTTATCCTCGAGAACCAAATAAAAAAAACTCTCGGCCTCACCTGCATCGCAAATGGGTGTAAGTTGCTGAATAAACTGGCTTCTGTATTCTTTGATTTTCATTTTATAGTGGTATCGATGCTATGAAGCAATTCGGCAATTCAACTTTTAAAACTTACAGCTCTTTTAGCATCCAAACCGGACAACTAACATGACCGGTACTTCCCATAGGACCAGAAATATATTCAAAACCTGTCTTTTTATATAATTTTTGTGCATCAAGCATAAATGGCATCGTTTCCAAATAGCATTTTTCGAAACCAAAATTTCGAGCACTTTGGATACACACTTCCATCATTTCAGTTCCAATTCCAATGCCGCGAGTTTCAGGTAAAAAATACATTTTCTGTAATTCGCAAATGCTATCTGCTTCATTTGCAAGCGGAGCAATTCCGGCTACACCTACAATTCTTCCGTTGTTCTCCACAACGTAATAAACGGATTTTGGTTTATTGTATTCTTCATACATTAAATCCAAATACGGATCTTCATAGGCTGTTCCCACTTTTGGAATATCCAATTCATCAAAAACGGCACGAATTAATTGTGCAACTTCAGGATTGTCCTCTTTATTTATTTTTCTGATAATGTAGTTTTCCATTTTTTCAAAATCTGATTATACCTGCAAAAATAGAAATTGTTTACTATTATTTTTAAAAGTTTCAAACAAATCCCAACTCGCTTCCGAAGTTTCGATACAGGATTGGGGCTAACCTCAAAAATTACTACTTTTGTGAAGTGAAAATACATGAAAAATACATAAAACGGTGCATCGAATTAGCAAAAAATGGTTTAGGAACAACGTATCCAAATCCTTTAGTGGGCAGTGTTATAGTTTATAAAGATAAAATCATTGGTGAAGGCTGGCATAAAAAATCAGGAGAACCGCATGCCGAAGTCAATGCTGTAAATTCCGTTAAGGACAAATCATTATTGAAAAAAGCCACGATTTATGTGAGTCTGGAGCCGTGCAGTCATTTCGGAAAAACACCTCCATGTTGTGATTTGATTATCAAAAATAAAATTCCAAATGTGGTCATAGGAACAGTGGATCCTAATGTAAAAGTAGCTGGAGACGGAATCAAAAAACTGATTGAAGCCGGAATATATGTCACCGTAGGTATCCTTGAAAAGGAATGTCATGAACTTAATAAAAGATTCTTTACATTTCACGAAAAGAAAAGGCCGTATATCATTTTGAAATGGGCCGAAAGTATAGATGGCTTTATTGCACCCACTGAAAAATTAGAAAGAAAACCGGTGTGGATTACCAATACGTACTCTAGACAATTAGTACACAAATGGCGTACTGAAGAACAAGCGATTCTCGTGGGAACTCAAACGGTTATTGATGATAATCCAAAACTAGATGCCAGAGATTGGTATGGAAACAATCCGATTCGAGTGGTTTTAGACCAAAATAACCGAATCCCAAAAGACAATCATATCCTTGACAATCAAGTTAAAACTATCCTATTTTCCAGATTTGAAACGTCTGTTGAAAAAGAAAACAGTATCTTTGAAACAATCGATTTTGAAAAAAATGTAGCGCAGCAAGTTATTCAATCGTTGTATAAACATAACATTCAATCCGTTATTATTGAAGGCGGAAGACAAACAATACAAACTTTTATCGATGCCAATCTTTGGGACGAGGCACGAATATTTATTGGAAAAGTCCAATTCAAAAATGGGATCAAGGCGCCTAATCTTGTTAATAAACAATTCGAAAAACATTTTATTAGTGCTGACGAACTTATAATTTCTAGCAACCATGATTAATACTATAATATTTGATTTTGGAGATGTATTTATCAATTTAGATAAGCAAGCCACCATTAATGCTTTTAAAAAATTAGGATTGAAGGAATGGAATGAAGATCTGGATTTTTTGAATAAACAGTTTGAAACTGGGCAAATCTCCCGTGAAAACTTCCTTTTTGGAATTCAAAAACACATTCCTACTGCCAGCATAAAAGAAATATTGTCCGCTTGGAACGCGATACTTCTTGACTTTCCGTTGTATCGATTAGAATTTCTGCAAATGCTTTCTGAGAAATACCGTCTTTTCTTATTATCCAATACGGATGCAATTCACATCGAAAATTTCGAGCAAACGCATGGAGTTTCATTTTACAGGGATTTTTATCAATGTTTTGAAAAAGTTTATTTTTCATTTGAACTTGGCTTGAGAAAACCCAACCCTGAAACATTCCATCATTTGATAAACAACCATGAATTAGCTCCCAAACGCACGTTATTTGTGGATGATAAAAAAGATAATACAGATGCTGCATTCGCATTAGGATTTGAAGTTTGGAATTTACAAGTGGGAGAAGAAGATGTCATCAATTTACTGGATAAAAAGATAATTTGATAGCAACTACCTCAGCAATCTAAGTCAAATTTAAGTTTCACTCCCTTTTGTATTCAAATTGAAAGACACCTACCGCACTATTGAAATCCCATCCGGGCAAATTCTTTTTAAAGAAAAAAACAGCAAGTTTTTTGGATATGTGTATCCAATCAAAACTGAAGAAGAAGTAAAACCACTCCTTGAAATTTTGCGAAAGCAGCACCCTAATGCAGGACATTTTTGTTATGCCTACCAAATGGGCAGTGATGCAATAATTTACAGAGCAAATGATGACGGAGAACCAAGCAATAGCGCTGGAATGCCGATTTATGGACAAATTCAGTCCTTTTCAGTCACAAATGTATTGATAGTTGTGGTTCGGATATTTGGTGGAGTGAAATTAGGAGTTGGCGGATTGATATCGGCTTATAAAACTACTGCGCAGCTGGTTCTTGAAAGCTGCAACATTGTCGAAAAAACAATTGATATTCATTTTGAAATCACTTTTGATTACCAAAACATGAATAAAGTGATGCGTGTAATCAAGGAAAAAAAACTGGAAATTGTATCTCAGGAAATGGAAATAGATGAAATTACGACTCTTCCAATGGGTAAAATTGAACTAAAAACACGAAAAAAAAATGCCGAAATGATATTCGACATTTTCAATTCGATGTTTGAAATCAAAATAAATCGACTTTAATTTCGCTACAAAATTGCCTCTTTTATAATTTAATCCATTGTTTTTAACAATTCCAAAATATAATCTGGAGGAGCCGTTGGTCGACCCGTTTTTAAGGACACAAAAACCAGAATAAATTGGGCTGTTGTTAATAACTCATTCGACTCATTATAAATTGCGCAATCAAATTCAATCTTCACGGAAGTCTGACTTTTGAAAACCGTATGAACCGTTAGCAACTCATCATAGCGGGCTGATTTTTTATAATTTATATTCATGGAAACTATAGGCAACGCAATACCGCTTTCCTCCATGCTTTTATATGAAATCCCTTTGTTTCTAAGCCATTCCACCCTTCCTATTTCAAAATATGGAATATAATTCCCATGATAAACAACTCCCATTTGGTCTGTTTCGGAGTATCGAACCCTAACTTCTATTTGATGATCTTTCATTAATTATGAATTAAAAATTTAAATTTTGAACGGTGCCTTACAACAATAATTCGTAAAATTATTACCCTATATATTTTTTTTTACAGAAATTTGTTCACATATTTGTTACCCCGATAATAAATAACAAAACATCTTTTTTTTAGTAAGATAACAATTACCAAATAAAAACAATTTTATAGAATATATGAACAAAACTGCTCAATCAGTATGGGAAAACTGTTTGTCTTTCATAAAAGACAACATCCAAGACCAAGCGTACAAAACTTGGTTCGAACCAATCAAATCAGTTGAACTTACCGATAACGCATTATATATTCAAGTTCCAAGTAAATTTTTCTATGAATGGTTAGAAGAGCACTATGTAAAATTACTAAAAGTAGCCCTTACCAAAGAACTTGGAAAAAACGCTAAGTTACTTTATAAAATCAGAATGGAAAACACTTATGGCAATAAACAACCGTTTACGGAACAGTTGCCAAGTGCGAATAGAGTTCCTATGAAACCACAGGAAGTGGATGCTCCATTTAAAAACTTAAACCCAGAATTAAAAAATCCTTTTGTCATTCCGGGGATTCGAAATTTGAAAATTGAATCTCAACTGAATGCAAATTATAGTTTTGATAATTTTTTAGAAGGAGATTCCAATAGATTAGCCCGTTCTGCAGGTATGGCTGTTGCCAATAAACCGGGTGGAACTTCGTTTAATCCTTTATTAATTTTTGGAGGAGTTGGTCTTGGAAAAACACACTTAGCGCACGCTATTGGTGTAGAGATAAAAGATAAATATCCTGAAAAAACGGTTTTATACATTTCAGCTGAAATTTTCACACAACAATATATCGACTCGGTTAAGAAAAACAACCGAAATGATTTTATTCATTTTTATCAATTAATTGATGTTTTAATTATTGATGATGTACAATTCCTTTCCGGTAAATCTGGAACTCAGGATGTATTTTTCCATATCTTTAATTATTTACATCAAAATGGCAAACAGGTAATCTTGACTTCTGATAAGGCGCCTGTTGACATGCAAGATATTGAGCAACGTTTATTATCGCGTTTCAAATGGGGATTGTCTGCTGAATTGCACCAACCGGATTATGAAACCAGAATTTCCATCCTGAAAAACATATTGTACAGAGATGGTGTAGAAATTCCGGAAGAAATTATCGAATATGTGGCCCGCAATATCAAATCAAATGTTAGAGAATTAGAAGGAGCAATCATTTCACTAATAGCGCAATCGTCTTTCAATAAAAAAGAAGTGACATTGGAACTTGCTAAAAGTGTAGTGGAAAAGTTTGTGAAAAATGTAAAAAGAGAAATTTCCATCGATTATATTCAAAAAATTGTATCGGATTATTTCCAATTGGATTTAGAAACATTACAGTCGAAAACAAGAAAAAGACACGTAGTTCAGGCGCGTCAGTTAGCCATGTTTTTTGCAAAGAAATTTACTAAAGCTTCTTTGGCAAATATTGGTTCCCAAATTGGAGATCGCGACCACGCAACGGTGTTACACGCTTGTAAAACTGTTGATAATTTAGTTGCTACTGACAAACAATTCAAAAAATTCGTTGAGGATATCAATAAAAAATTAACGTTGTAAAAGCATCATGTCTGTAAAAATTCTAATGGTTTGTTTGGGGAATATTTGCCGTTCTCCATTGGCAGAAGGCATTTTGGCTTCAAAACTTCCTAAAGACAAATTCACAGTTGATTCCGCAGGAACTGGTTCTTGGCATATTGGCCATTCACCTGATGAACGTTCTATTGCTGTTGCAAAAAAAAATAAAATTAGCATTTCAAATCAAAAAGGACGACAATTCAGCAAAACTGATTTTGATGCCTTTGATTACATTTACGTAATGGATAATTCAAATTATGAAGATGTAATTCAGCTTGCTGAAAACCAACAACAAAAAGAAAAAGTCGAACTTATTTTGAATGAATTATTCCCAAACGAAAAAGTAGATGTTCCCGATCCTTATTTTGGTTTACCAAATGGTTTCGAAATTGTTCACAACATGCTAGATGAAGTGTGCGAGATAATTGCAAAAAAACTAATTGCGAAGCACACATAATTTTTCTGCGAAAAATTACTTTGGGTTCATAATACAATCCTGACCATATCATACTACAAATACATTACTTTTAGGAACATAAATTACACCTATGAAATCAAATACTGTTTTAGGGAAACTCTATCTAATCCCCACCACAATGGGTGACTGTGACCCTATGGACGTTTTGCCGCAAACCATAAAAAGAAGTATTGATCTCATAGATTATTATATTGTTGAAAACGACAAAACAGCTCGTAAATCTATCAAAGGTGTTAATCCCGAGAAAAAACAATCCGAGTTAAAACTTTTTGTATTAAACAAACACACCGAAACCAAAGAACATTTAGAGTTCATAAAACCGCTACTTGAAGGTTTCAATATGGGTTTAATGAGCGAAGCGGGATGTCCCGGAGTGGCTGATCCTGGTGCTGTAATTGTAAAATTAGCACATGAAAAAGGAATTCAGGTTATTCCTTTGGTAGGTCCTTCTTCTATTCTTTTGGCAATGATGGCATCAGGAATGAACGGTCAAAGTTTCACTTTTCATGGTTATTTACCTATTGAGAAAGATGAAAAGAAAGCCAGTTTTAAAACTTTAGAAAGAGTTTCTTTCGAAAAAAACCAGTCTCAAATTTTCATTGAAACTCCGTATCGCAACAACAAATTACTGGAAGATCTGGTGCAAACTTTACATCCTGAAACGCATTTATGCATCGCCACGGACATTACTTTACCTACAGAATACATCAAAACCAAAAAAATTGCGGCTTGGAAAAAAGAAACCATCGATTTACACAAACGCCCCACAATTTTCATCATTCACAAGATGTAAATTCAAAATGTTTTTTATTAATATTAAAGAATGATATCAGTAAAAACTTCAGAACTTACAATTTGATATAACAATAGTAAACTTTAAATTTTTCGACTCAAAAGAGTTAATAAAAGATAAAACAATACTTGTAATCATTAATTCTAATTATAAAAACCTATTTTTATAATTAGAATTAATGATTTTTTTATGAGTAAACTTCCAAATATCAGTACGAGTATTTTTACGGTTATGTCAAAAATGGCTACTGAATATAATGCCATCAATCTTTCTCAAGGTTTTCCAAACTTTCCTGTTGATGAACGATTAACAGATATTGTTGCCAAACTGACCAAAGAAAATGTACATCAATACACGCCAATGTCTGGCTATCCAACGTTATTATCAAAAATAGCGACACTAATTAAAAACTCCTATGGAAGAACTATTCAGCCTGAAACAGAATTGCTAGTTACCGCTGGAGCGACACAAGCCATTTTTACCACCATAACAGCTTTGGTAAAAAGCAATGACGAAGTGATTATCTTAGATCCCAGTTATGATTGCTATGAAGCGCCCGTATTATTATGCAACGCAAATCCGGTTCGGGTAGCACTGAATGATGATTACACTCCAAATTGGGAAATTATCGAAAAAGCATGTACTGTAAAAACTAAAATGATTATCATCAATAATCCGCACAATCCAACGGGGAAAATTTTAACAGAATCTGATTTTGAAGCCTTGGAAATCCTGCTCGAAAAACACCCTGATATCGTACTTCTTTCTGATGAAGTCTATGAATACATCACTTTCGAGGAGAAACATATTTCAGCTCATACACGCGAGAAACTATTGAATCGTTGTGTGATGGTTTCTTCTTTTGGAAAATCGTTCCATGTTACAGGATGGAAAGTGGGCTATTTAGCAGCACCGGAATATTTGATGAAGGAAATCAAAAAAGTACATCAATTTTTAGTATTTAGTGTCAATAGCATTTGTCAGGTTGCCATTAGCGAGTATTTAGAGATTGTTTCTGTTTCTGAAATCGGGAAATTATATCAGGAAAAACGGGATTATTTTAGACAATTATTAAAAGGCAGCCGCTTCAAACTCATGCCGTGCGAAGGAACTTATTTTCAGGTAGTTTCGTATGCAGCTATATCAAATGAGAATGATGTTGATTTTTGCAAACGCCTCATTATAGAACATGGCGTTGCTGCAATTCCTATCTCTACTTTTTATGCCGATGGCAAAGACCTGAAATTAATTCGGTTTTGCTTCGCCAAAGATAATGCTACGCTTGAAGAAGCCGCTAAAAGATTGTGTGCCATCTAAAATCAGTATTTAAATTTATTTTTATTATGCATGCATACTATTTAATTTTATTATATTTACAATAAAAAAATATCGAAATATGAGCTATACAGATAAAATGTTACGCGACGATGCCCTAAAAGGCAAAGTGATTGTCGTAACCGGAGGCGGAAGCGGTTTAGGAAAAGCAATGACCAAATATTTCTTGGAATTGGGTGCGCAAGTGGCCATTACTTCCCGAGATTTAGAAAAACTGAAAAATACTGCTGCAGAACTGGAAACGGAAACCGGCGGAACTTGTCTTCCTATTCAATGTGATGTACGTCATTATGAAGAAGTGGAAAATATGCTCCAAGAAGTGTTGAAAGCTTTTGGTAAAGTTGATGTTTTATTAAATAATGCTGCCGGAAATTTCATTTCTCCAACCGAAAGATTATCTGCCAATGCTTTTGATACTGTAATTGATATCGTTTTAAAAGGATCCAAAAATTGTACACTTGCTTTTGGGAAACATTGGATTGACACCAAACAAAAATCATCTACTATCTTAAATATCGTTACCACTTACGCTTGGACAGGTTCTGCTTACGTGGTACCTAGCGCAACTGCAAAAGCAGGAGTTTTGGCAATGACACGAAGTCTCGCTGTAGAGTGGGCAAAATACGGAATTCGTTCGAATGCAATTGCTCCTGGACCGTTCCCAACTAAAGGTGCGTGGGACCGATTGTTACCTGGAGATTTAGCAGAAAAATTTGATATGGCTAAAAAAGTGCCGTTAAAACGTGTGGGAGATCATCAGGAATTAGCCAATCTAGCGGCTTATTTAGTTTCTGATTTTTCAGCATACATCAACGGAGATGTCATAACAATTGACGGTGGCGAATGGCTCAAAGGCGCTGGACAGTTCAATTTACTTGAAGCAATTCCTGAAGAACTTTGGGATCAACTGGAAATGATGATCAAAGCAAAGAAGAACAAATAATAGTTTTGTATAAAATAAAAAGAGAGTCATTCACATGGCTCTCTTTTTGTTTCTGCTACTATTTAGTATTTTCCAAGGCAAGTAGAATTTCACTTTTCAGTAAACCACTTCCACCGCCATAATGCTGAACAATACTAATATTTGGATTTGGATTTTTATTTTTGAAAAAAGAACACAATTCAGCTTCACTTTCTTCGTGAATTCCGGAACCTAACAATACAATAGAAAAATCTTTTTTTAGAAAAATTTCCTTCGCTTCCTCATCATTCATAACGCCTACTCCATTCCAAATCTCGTTTGCATTTATCAATCGGATGACGGTTTCTAGAATTTCCGGATGTCTTCCTATGTATAAAATATTTGTGGTTTCCATCATTTCATCTTTAAAAAAACACAAATCTCAAATGACATAATTCATTTGAAATTTGTGACTAATTACTTTATATTATTGTTGCAAAAATTGCAACTCGATGTTCAAACGAACTTCTTCGCTTACTAAAACACCTCCTGTTTCAAGAGCAGAATTCCAGTTTAATCCCCAATCTTTTCTATTAATTTTTCCTTCTAAAGCAAGTACCATTTTAGTATTTCCCCAAGGATCTTTCATTAATCCTCCGTATTCTGCCGCTAACTCCAATGATTTTGTAATGCCGTGTAAAGTCAAATCTCCCACTAATACGTATTCGCCTTCATTGATTTTAGTAACAGAAGTAGCGCTAAATTTAATTTCTGGAAACTGAGGAGCATCAAAAAAATCAGCACTCAATAAATGAGTATCTCTGTCTGCGTTTCCTGTTGTTATAGAATCAATTGCTCCTGTAAATTCAATTTTCGAGTTTTCTAAATTGCTGTCTTCTGCTTCAATTGTTGCATCAAATTTTGAAAATTTACCTGAAACATTAGTAAACATCATGTGTTTTACTTTAAAACCAATTTCTGAGTGTGTTGGGTCAATTACCCATTTTGTTGTTGACATAATATTATTTTATTTAAATTATTATTATTTATTTCTATTATCTAGCAGATTACAATTGCATCGGAACTTCCATCAATAGGATCTCTGCATTAGCTGAATTAGCGGTGATTTTTATTGTATTTGTATCCCAAATCCCTAATCCGTCACGTTCATTTAAAGCGATGTTTCCTATTGTAAAATCTCCTTTTAAAACAAAAGCATAAATTCCATTTCCTGGTTTTTTCAATTCATACGAAGTAGAAAAATCATTATCAAACTTCCCAATATGAAACCAAGCATCTTGATGAATCCAAACCCCTTCGTCTTCTGGATTTGGAGATAAAATTTGCTGTAATTTATTGTGACGATCATTTAAATCTAAAGTGATTTGGTCATAACGAGGCGTTACATTTTTTTTATTTGGATAAATCCAAATCTGTAAAAATTTAACCAACTGATCTTTGTTTTTATTGTACTCGCTGTGAAAAATTCCGGTACCGGCGCTCATCGCCTGGATATCACCTTCCTTGATTACGGTAGTATTTCCCATACTGTCTTGGTGTTCTAAATCACCTTCGAGAGGAATAGAAATAATTTCCATATTATCATGTGGATGTTTCCCAAAACCCATTCCTTGGCTGACTCTGTCATCATTTAGAACGCGTAAGACTCCAAAATTCATACGTTCTGGATTTTGATAATTGGCAAAGCTAAAGGTATGATAGGATTCTAACCAACCATGATTAGCGTGACCGCGAGTATTTGCTTTATGCAAAACCGAATTAGTAATTACACCATCTATTTTTTTATCTGTATTTTCCATTGTCCTGTTCTTTAATTGTATGATGCAAAGTTGCGTCAAAAAAAAAGCGCATGCATTGAACTAGGACAAGAAATGAAAAAAGCGAAATCTAGAGTTTAGCAATTTTAGTTCTTACTTTACTTAAAAACTCAGCTGAAATTCCCAGATAAGAAGCAATATAATGCTGGGCAACGCGCTGTGAAAGAGTGGGATAATGTTCGAGAAACTCTAAATATTTCTCGGTTGCCGATTTAGAAATCGTATTAAATAAACGGTCCTGAGTGACGGCAAGACTTCGTTGCATCAGAATACGGAAAGCACGTTCAAACTTTGGGGCTTTCGCAAATAATTCCTCTTTTGTTTCCGGACTAAAAAGGAAGAATTCACAATCTTCCAAAGTTTCAATGTATACGCTGCTGGGATTATCTTCGTAAATACTAAATGAAATATCACTCACCCAAGCATTTTCGATCGCAAATTGCAGAATTACTTCTAAACCATTGGCATCAATGTAATATTTTCGGACACAGCCTTTGATGACAAATGCTTCAAAACTACACATTTCGCCCTCCTGAAGCATAATCGTTTTCTTAAGAACCGTTTTGTATTCCAACAAAGAATTGAAAATTTCTAATTCTTTTGGTTCAAAAGTGACATACCGACTTATATTTTTATTGATTTGTGAATACAATGTTTTAAATTTTAGAAACTAAAGATAGAAAAACATCAAGTAATAACTCCCAATAAATATAGTAATTTAGCAATATTTCTTAAAAAAAGAAAAACTGCTCCCGATAAAATTCCTATTTTTGTCCAGATAAAAACATAACAAAAAATTTATGCTCATTATAGGAATTGCAGGTGGTACAGGAAGCGGAAAAACAACCGTTGTACATCAGATTATGAATGAATTACCACAAACAGAAGTTGGTATTATTTCTCAAGACTCATATTACAAAGAAAATCACGGACTATCATTTGATGAAAGAGCATTAATTAATTTTGATCATCCGCGTGCCATTGATTTCCCGTTATTAGTAGCTCATCTCAAGGAATTAAAAGAAGGAAACAATATCAATCAACCCGTTTATTCTTTTGTAACACACAATAGAACAGACGATACCGTTTTTACACATCCTCGAAAAGTGATGATTGTAGAAGGGATTTTAATCTTGGCAAATCCAGAATTAAGAGAATTATTTGATGTCAAAATATATGTTCATGCTGATTCTGACGAGCGATTAATCCGACGGATGAAACGTGATATCGCAGAACGTGGCCGAGACATGAATGAAGTAATCAACAGATATCAAACTACTTTGAAGCCCATGCACGAGCAGTTCATTGAACCAACTAAAGCATTTGCGGACATCATCATACCAAATGACAAATACAACACCGTAGCCATTGATGTGGTTCGTGCGGTAATAAATCAAAAAATTCTATAATTTATTTGTAATTTTAGTGGAATAATAATTAAGAGCTATTTCCCGTCTCGTCTTAAAGACGAGATTGCAATCTTTTAGTACGTGAATCTTCCTTCGTCATCATCACCTACTAAAAGGATTTCCACTGTAATCGGGGCTAAAAAAAATAAAATGAAAAATCCGTACAAAGAGAAACCTTGGTTTAAATTTTTAAGCAACAAATATGTCTGGGTTTTGTTGTTTTTTTGTACATGGATGATTTTTCTAGACAACTATTCGTATTTTGACCATCGTATTTTGGATCAACAAATTGAAGATCTAGAGGATAATGCCACTTATTACAAAGAAGAAATAAAAAAGGATCAGGAAAACATAAAGCAATTAAAAAATTCAGAACAAATAGAAAAATACGCCCGCGAAAAATACTATATGAAAAAAGATAGTGAAGATATTTATATCATCGAATTCGAAGGTGACACGATTGAAAAAAAATAAAATCCCATCCCCAACCCTTCCCAAAGGGAAGGGAGTTTAAAATTTATTGTAATTATTAAAACATAACACCAAGTTTCGGCTCCCTCTCCTATGGAGAGGACTGGGGTGAGGAAAATAACCAACAAAATGGCTAAAAACCTTTTCAATGATTTCAGTCCCATTTCCTCCAAACAATGGAAACAAAAAATCCAATTTGAACTCAAAGGAGCGGATTATAATGAAACCTTAGTTTGGAATTCTCCGGAAGACATTCAGGTAAAACCTTTTTACCACAAAGATGAATTCACTAAAGCTTTTCCTGTTTCCACTAAAGCAACTGAATTCAAAATTTGCCAAAATATATTTGTCTACGATGTTGAAAAATCAATAGAAAGAGCGCGCGACACCTTGAGTCGTGGTGCGGATAGCCTTCGGTTTACAATAGAAAATGAATCAATTGATATTACTAATCTTTTGGAGCAATTACCATTAGAAAAAGTTACCGTTTATTTTAATCTTGGATTTATTTCAATCGATTTCGTTAAAAAAATTGATGCTTTCGCAAAAAAAAATAATACTGTTATTTTTTGTAATCTAGATCCAATTGGGCAATTAGCCAAAGATGGAAACTGGTTTGTAACTAAAGAAAAAAGCAATTTTGATACACTGAATTTACTTTCGGAAGAAACAAAATCAGTGTCATTAATTAGTATAAATGCTGCTTTATATCAAAATGCAGGTGCTAATATGGTGCAGCAAATTGCTTATAGTTTAGGACAAGCCAATGAATATTTCAATAGAATTGAAACGATAAATAAACCTATTGTTTTTGAAGTTGCCGTTGGTACAAATTACTTTTTTGAAATTGCAAAACTACGTGCGTTGCGATTACTTTTTAATCTGATAGCCAAGGAATACAACCACAACTTGGATTGCAACATCATCGTTTCACCAACCAAACGAAACAAAACATTGTATGATTATAATGTAAATATGTTGCGAACCACAACCGAATGTATGAGCGCAATTATTGGCGGAGCAGATGCTATTGCAAATTTACCGTACGATGCCTTGTACCATAAAGACAATGAATTTGGCGACCGAATTGCCCGAAACCAATTATTGATTCTTAAAAACGAAAGTTATTTTGACAAAGTCAATAATCCGGCTGACGGCAGTTATTATATCGAAAATCTTACGAATCAATTAGCCGAAAAAGCATTGTTTTTATTCAAAGATATTGAGGCAAATGGAGGTTTCTTGAAACAACTTAACGATGGAATCATCAAAAGGAAAATTCAGGAAAGTGCTGATACAGCTCAGGAACTATTTGATTCTGGGAAAGAAATTCTATTAGGCACAAACAAACATCCTAATAAACAGGACAAAATGAAACATGATTTAGAATTGTTTCCTTTTGTAAAAGTCAAACCAAGAAAAACCTTGATTACGCCCATAATTGAAAAACGTCTGGCAGAGAAAATAGAACAGGAAAGATTGGATCTTGAATAACATCCGAAAATTTCGGTTAATCAAAATTAAAAATTAATCAGCATTCGTGTAATTTGGTACTTAACTAATGAAAAGAAAAGATTTACAACATATAAAATTAGAAAGCACACCGTTAATAGTGGAGAATGAAAATTCTTTGGCCGATGCTTTTCTAACAGCAGAGGGAATCAAACTAAAACCAACGTATTCGGAGCAAGATATTGAGCATCTTACTCATCTTGATTTTGGAGCTGGTTTTGCACCAAATTTACGCGGACCTTACGCTACAATGTACGTTCGCCGACCATGGACAGTACGCCAATATGCAGGATTTTCGACCGCTGAAGAAAGTAATGCTTTTTACAGAAGAAATTTGGCTGCAGGTCAAAAAGGATTATCCATCGCTTTTGATTTACCTACACACCGTGGTTATGATTCCGATCATGAACGTGTGGTAGGTGATGTAGGAAAAGCGGGAGTCGCGATTGACACCGTGGAAGACATGAAAGTATTATTCGACCAAATTCCGCTGGATGAAATGTCCGTTTCCATGACGATGAATGGCGCCGTTTTACCTATTATGGCTTTCTATATCGTCGCCGCCGAAGAACAAGGCGTAAAACCCGAATTACTCTCAGGTACGATACAAAATGACATTCTGAAAGAGTTCATGGTGCGTAACACGTATATTTATCCGCCAACGCCTTCGATGAAAATTATTGCTGACATTTTTGAATTTACCAGTAAAAAAATGCCGAAATTCAACTCGATTTCAATTTCCGGATACCACATGCAAGAAGCGGGAGCCACTGCTGATATTGAGTTAGCTTACACGCTGGCAGATGGATTGGAATACATTAAAACTGGATTAGCAACCGGAATGAAAATTGATGAATTCGCTCCAAGATTATCTTTTTTCTGGGCGATTGGTATGAACCATTTTATGGAAATTGCCAAAATGCGTGCGGGAAGAATGATTTGGGCGAAACTAGTCAAACAATTTGAACCAAAAGACGATAAATCATTAGCATTGCGAACCCATTGTCAAACTTCGGGTTGGAGTTTAACAGAGCAAGATCCTTTTAATAATGTAGCACGAACTTGTATTGAAGCTTCCGCAGCAGCTTTTGGAGGAACACAATCTTTGCATACAAATGCTTTGGACGAAGCCATCGCATTACCAACAGATTTCTCGGCAAGAATTGCCAGAAACACGCAACTCTATTTACAAGAGGAAACTAAAATTACCAAAACCGTCGATCCTTGGGCAGGCAGTTATTATGTAGAAAGCTTGACGAATGAGATTGCAGAAAATGCTTGGAAACTTATCGAAGAAGTTGAAGAACTAGGCGGAATGACTAAAGCCATTGAATCCGGAATTCCAAAACTTAGAATCGAAGAAGCGGCAGCCAGAAAACAAGCAAGAATAGACAGTGGTCAGGATATTATTGTAGGTGTCAATCAATACCGATTAGAAAAAGAAGATCCTTTACAGATTCTGGATGTGGATAACCAAATGGTCCGCAAACAACAATTGGAACAATTAGACCGAATCAAAGCCACCAGAGATTCTGAAAAAGTTCAGGATTCGCTGAAAAAATTAATCCTTTGTGCTCAAACTGGTGAAGGAAATTTACTGGAAATAGCTGTTGAAGCTGCTCGAAACCGAACTACATTAGGAGAAATCAGCGATGCACTAGAAACGGTTTTTGGAAGATACAAAGCACAAATTAAATCCTTTAGCGGTGTGTATAGCAAAGAAATAAAAGACGACAAAAGCTTTGAAAAAGCAAAACAACTGGCAGATGAATTCGCTAAAAAAGAAGGACGTCGCCCACGAATAATGATTGCCAAAATGGGACAAGACGGACACGACCGTGGCGCTAAAGTGGTAGCCACCGGTTACGCTGATGTTGGTTTTGATGTTGATATTGGCCCACTTTTTCAAACGCCAGCTGAGGCTGCCAAACAAGCGGTAGAAAATGACGTGCATATTTTAGGGGTTTCCTCACTTGCTGCTGGTCATAAAACCTTGGTTCCTCAAGTGATTGAAGAACTTAAAAAGTATGGTAGAGAAGATATTATGGTGGTCGTAGGCGGGGTAATTCCAGCACAAGATTATCAGTTTTTATTTGATGCCGGTGCAGTTGCCGTATTTGGACCTGGAACAAAAATCAGTGAAGCAGCCATTAAAATATTAGAAATTTTAATGGGAAGTTTCGAGTAAAAAGAACTCATAAAAAATTATTACTTATAAAGCATCAATCGAAAGGTTGGTGCTTTTTTTGTTAAAACATTGATAATAAGTCATTTAAGTCTTATTAAAAAAACATGAAATTATTGCCTTTTATTAACATTGTTTATGGAATACGTTAACAGTCAGAACTTTAAAAAATAGGTAAATTTACATATACTTATGACAATTTACATTTTAAATCATTGATAAACAGATAATTAAATATTTAAAAAAAAGGGGAAGAAAAGACAAGCCTTAACATTCATTAGACCATTACAAGTATTAAAACTCATTAATTAATTTAAAACTAAATATTATGAAATCACTTATTATTATCATCCTTTTCAGTTTTTCTATAACTGCATTTTCTCAGGAAACAGAGAAAGGAAAAATCAAAATCGAAGAATTGCCAGGAGTAGTTATCAAAAGGGTCGGAACTGATTTTTCAGTTTATATCCCAGATAATAATGCGGATCAAAGAGTTCAAGTGGTGGAAGAAAAATTTATCGCTTACGATTTAGGAAAAGACGCAGAGGGCTATGAAGAATATCTTGTAGTAATGGAAGTAAAAAACGGCTCTTTGACCGCTACTTATAATGAAAAAGGGAAATTAGTTCGCGTAGTAGAAAATTTTAAAAACGTAAGACTTCCCAGTGAGGTTATTTACTCCATTTACAGAACGTATCCTGGCTGGTCTATTGTGAATGACAGTTTTTTATACACACAAGAGGACGGAGACGTCCTCAAGAAACAGTATAATGTTAAAATCAAAAAGGATAAGGAAGTAGTTAAATTATTAGTACGTCCAAATGGAGAAATTCTTAAAGCGAAATAATCCATTTATAATTAAACAGAAAGAGGCTGTCATGAATTTGACAGCCTCTTTTATATTTAGCAACAAAAGGGATTAAATATTTTTCACTTTTGCATTAATATCTGCAATTATGAAAGAAGTATCATAACCGCCAAACATTTTCATGTAAGATCGTATGGAACTTCCGTAAGCATCTCTAAAATTACGTTTTCCCTTGTGTTTAAAATATTTTTTGACAGATCCTGCTCCTCCTAAATGTGCCGCAGCTAAGATACCGGATTCTGTGATTTGAATACCGTTTAATATTGTACCCTCATATTTTTCAATTTCTGTTTTCAACTCCCATTTATTTTTTGCTAAAAGCGCTAAAAATGCTTTTTCTTGCAATTCAGGGCTATTCAAAAAAGCGGAGCGATTGTATATACCTACTGATTTTAATGTTTCAACACCAAACTGGTATTTACCCATATAACCAAGAGAATTGATTTTTTTATATTTATTTTCAGATTCTCTATAGCCAATGGCTTCTTTAAATCCAATAAAAAAATTTCCGGTATAAGGGATGTTTAAATTAGCGTATTCTTCTTGTTCTTCGGATGGATATAAGTAGTGTGTTCCATCTTCTTCATTGATGAGAAACCATGGGTTGGTTTCTAAATTAAAAGGTTTAAAACCTGAGCTCAAAAAAACTGTAATAACAGTCAGACTTGCATAAAAATACCATTTCTTTATCATAAATTGTTTTTCTTCAAACGCTGTCCCGTTATGAAATTTCTACGAGCAAAGATACAATAAAAATAATTATACTGATAATCAAGCAGTTAAACTTTTCTAAAAATAGATGAAGTGGTATTTTACATCGTTGAAACGCATAAATTCGATTGTTGGTGCAGGAATTTTAACGGTATTAAAAACCGAAAAAACGGTCTTTAGAAAATGGGAATTGGTCTTAATTTTTGTTAAATCGACATCCAAACTCAGGTAAAATTGTCTAAATCGTTGTGGATGTGAGGCTAAAAAAGCAGTTGTATCTTCATTTCTCCCAGTAATCATTCCTTCTGCTCCATAACCCAATGCTAAATTCAGCCATTTTGGTATTTTAGAACCTTTAGCAAAAGAATCTAAATTGACCGAAAGCCAGTACGTTTGTCCGTTATAATCCTTTAAAATTTGTTCCGAGAAGGAACTACCCAATACTTCCGGTCGTTCACTTGCATATTTTGTAGTATGAAAAGAGAATTTTGGTGTAATCCGTTGTTCGTGCCACATTAATTCTTGGGAAACGTACAAAGCGGTTCCAGTAGCGTTAGCAATAATGTCGCCGGAGGAAGCGCCCCATTCAGATGAATGTCCGTCTAAAACCTCGACAGCGGTCAGAAATGCAAATCCGAGTCCAGCGCCATAAAGCAACTGATTTTTTTTAGTAGCACCGCTCCACTGTAGCATTTGGGCACCAAACCGTCCTAAATGATAGGAAGAAAAAACATGACCCGCTTTATCCATTTGAAGCCAATCTGAATTGTCATTAATAAAATGAAAATCAGATTTAGGATAATCGGCGTACCAAAGTTGGTTCAAACCTGCTAAAGTTCCGGTCGCCAAAACAGCCTCCGAAATAACCACTGAATTTTGTCTTTTCCTATTTAAAGAATCGGATGGTTTAAAAAAGCTTTCTGCGGTATTTTGAGAATTTCCAATTTGAAATCCAATTAAGCATAAAAAAAGTAAGAGTGTTTTGTATCTCAAAACTATCTTTTCACCCCTTGACTGTTGATCCAATCGGAATATTTTTTGGCGTTTTTATTGTGTTCTTCTAAGGTAGCAGCAAACTCATGGTATCCAAAACGTTCCACACTGGCACAGAAATAGATAAAATTATTTTTCTCAGGATCTAAAACAGCTTCTAATGCGGTGATGTCTGGCATAGCGATAGGTCCCGGAGGAAGACCCAAATTCATATACGTATTATACGGATGTGACATTGTCAAATCATTGTAGAAAACTCTCTTAATAACCTGATTAAAATCATTCGATTTCTTTTTCATCGCAAATATTACCGTTGGATCCGCCTGCAACGGCATTCCAGCTCTCAAACGATTCAAATACACGCCTGCAATTCTTGGTCTCTCGTCTTTTTTAACCGATTCTTTATGAACAATGGAGGCCAGAATAGTAGCTTCAATTGGAGTCAGTCCTTGTTTTTGTGCTTTGGTAATTCTTTCTTTATTCCAAAAATTACGATACTCTTTGATCATCTTATCGCGGAACTTTTCAGCGGTAGTGTTCCAATAAATCTCATAAGTATTCGGAATAAACATCACCAAAACGTTTTCTTCATTGAATCCGTTTTCCTTTAGAAAAATAGAGTCTTTAAACGAATTCAATAACAATAAACTGTCGGCTTCAATTTGCGAACCTACGCGTCCCGCCAAATTTTCCACACGTTCCTGATTGTTGAACGCTAACTTTACTGCCGAATTAAGTCTTAAGGTTTTAACCAGTTCATAACTGTTCATTCCTTTTGTCACTAAAAAACGTCCCGGAATCACATTATCAGAATACCCTCTTTTACTGGCAACCATGTCAAATCGATCCATGTTTTCGACATAAGGCGCCATTATTTTTTTGACATCATCATATTTAGAATCCGTTGGAATATAAACATAGACTTCGCTCTCCGAAAATTTTGTGTTGGAGGAAAAAATCTGACGTAAAATAACCAATCCGTAAATCATTAATAGTGATATTAAAATTACGGAAACTATAGTGATGATTTTCTTTATATTCATGTGTGGTATTTTTTTGTTGGAGTGTTAGTATTTATAATCTTCTCTTTATGTTTAAAAGGTGCGGAATTAAAACTGTATTTTTTAAAATTTAGTATTAATCAATTGAAAAATAGCTTCGTCTTTGTATTTTCCGTTTACAAAAGTCCAATCTTTTTTGACGCCTATCATTTCGAATCCAAATTTAGTAAAAAGAGCTTTACTTGCTTCATTTTCGGTTCCAATATTTGCATATAATTGGTGTAAATTAAGATTAAAAAAAGCATATTCTATTAATAATGCCAAAGCTTCTGAACCAATGTTCTGTTTTCGGTTTTCGTTATTTTGGATTACGATACCCACTCCTGCCCTGTTATTCTTTGGATCAAAATCAAATAAATCGATTAAACCCAAAGCGGGGAAATCCTGATCCTGACAAATAGCCAATCGCAATTGCTTGGCTTCATAAATATCCTGATGGGCATTTTCTAAATATTGTTTGACTAAAAATCGACTGTAAGGTGTGTGTGTATTACTGACTTCCCAAATGCTCTGGTCGTTTTCTATGGCATAGACAAACTCCAAATCATTGGGTTCTAATGCACGTATATAGATGTTGTCGCCTTTTAATGTTTTCATTTAAGTATTTGGTTCTTGGTTTTAAGTTAAATCTCGATAGTTCCTTTAAATACAAATTCCGCTGGTCCTTTCAGGAAAACATTAGTAAATTTCCCTTCTCCTTTATCAAAAGAAACGACTAATTTTCCGCCTTCCACATTTAAATCAATAGAAGAAGAATCTGTTTTTCCCAACACGTTCATCGCAATTGCTACTGCTGTAGCGCCTGTTCCGCAAGAAAGAGTTTCGTCCTCTACGCCTCTTTCATACGTTCGAAGCGAAAAAGTGGTATCGTCAATCTGTTTTACAAAGTTGATGTTGCTTCCTGCTTTCCCATACAAATCTCCGTATCGAATAGCAGCTCCATTTTCCTTGACATTATAATTTTCTAAATCGTCTACCAATTGTACATGATGCGGCGAACCTGTATTCATAAACACATGATCTGGACTTATTTTTACAGCATCAACATCAATCATTTGTAGTGCAACCAATCCGTCATCGCCAATTGTCGCGTGGTGCAAACCATCTGTAGCTATGAAAGTAGTTTCGTTCTCTATTACGTTCAGCTTTTTGGCGAAAGCCACCAAACATCTTCCACCATTGCCACACATGGAACTTTGGTTTCCATCAGAGTTGTAATAGACCATTTTAAAATCAGTTTCAGGATCATTTTCCAGCAAAATCAGCCCATCGCCTCCTATTCCAAAACGTCTGTCGCATAAACGGGCAATCAGTTGTGTATTCTCCTTTGGAAAAAACTCCGAACGATTATCAATCATTACAAAATCATTTCCTGTTCCTTGGTATTTATAAAATTCTAGTTGCATTTTAATTTGTGTTGAGTCCAACAAAAGTACGAACTATTAATGAAATGTTAATCATTGTTAAAGAGCGTTAAACTACATTTTCCGAATCAATTTTAGTTTTATTTTTACGGGTAAATATCTTAATAAACGAATTTAATTATGAAAAAATTTTCAACACTATTTATGGTTTCCCTGTTGAGCGGAGTAGTAACACTAGGTTCATACAAATTATTATTTGACACCAATGGATATTTTTCTAATGATAAAAATTCAGGAGTCACAACGGCATCCGATTCCTACGGAAAGAAAGTGGGATTATCATCAGATGTGCTTGATTTTACTGAGGCTGCAGAAAAAACCATCCATACGGTTGTACACGTAAAAAACGTTTCCCGCAGAACGATTACAAATCCCATTTTAGAATACTTTTATGGATATAAAGGTGGGCAATCGCAGGAACAAGTAGGGACAGGTTCTGGTGTAATCATTTCTGAGGACGGTTATATTGTGACCAATAATCACGTAATCAAAGACGCATCAGAAATCGAAATTACCTTAAACAACAAAAAATCATACGTGGCAAAACTCATTGGAACCGATTCTAAAATGGATATTGCCTTATTGAAAATTGACGCCACCGAGAAATTACCGTATACTGTTTTTGCTAATTCTGATTCGGTTAAAATTGGTGAATGGGTTTTGGCAGTCGGAAATCCTTATAATTTAACGTCAACGGTAACTGCCGGAATAGTTTCGGCGAAAGCCAGAGATTTAGACACCAGCGGAATCCAATCTTTCATACAAACAGATGCTGCGGTGAATCCCGGAAACAGTGGTGGTGCCCTAGTAAATACGCGTGGTGAACTGATAGGAATCAACACAATGATTTCCTCGATGACCGGTTCTTATGTTGGCTATTCGTTTGCGGTTCCTTCGAATATTGCCCGAAAAATCATTGAAGATTTAATGGAATTTGGGAATGTGCAGCGTGGAATTCTTGGCGTTGAAGGAGGCGAATTGAACAGCATTAGTTCAAAAGAGTTGGGAATAGCGCAAACACAAGGATTCTACATTAATAAAGTAACCAAAAATTCCGGTGCCGAAAAATCAGGTTTAGAAAAAGGCGATGTCATCATCAAATTAGACGAACAAAATGTGGCAACGTTTGCGGATCTTTCCGGATACATCAATACCAAAAGACCGAATGATAAAGTGCAGGTTACGTACATCAGAGATGGAAAAACGAGAGTGGTTCCAGTAGTGTTGAGCAAAAATGAATTTTTCAATGCAGAATTTAAAGGTATCGAATTAGAAAACATTGAAGCTGCTGACAAGAAAAAATTCAAAATTGATTACGGTGTAAAAATCAAATCCATAAACAGCGAAAACTTGAAACAATACGAAAACGAATTAATAGGGAATATTATCTTGAGTATTGACAATGTAAAGGCAACGGATGTAGAAACGGTATCTAAACTTTTAAATAAAAAAGAGGAAAGCCAAACGGTTCGAATCGAAATGATCAATAAAAATGGAGAAGTACTTCGTGTGATACTTTAAAAGATTTTATTTTTTAAATTAAGCCATCTTGAAAAATCAAGATGGCTTTTTTATTTTATAAATAATTCATAAAATACGTTACGAAATCGATTGAAATGGGTATTTTTGCGCAAATTTTAAAAAATACAATCACTTATTTTCATTAAATTTTCAACATGGCAACCACAACTTTATACGAAAAAGAAGTTTCTTTTCAAGCCGACAGGCGACGCGCAGGAGTAAAACTAATCAAAATCATCAGCGACTTATGGTATGATAAATCCATAGAAATGGTCTTATTCCGAAATCAATTAATTGATAGAAATGTCAGTGACATTATCAATCTGCATGAATATGCCGCTGAATTTGTAGGCAAACCCATTTCAGTATTTGATTCGGTTAAAATTGCAAAAGCTATTTTAGAATTGAATTTGCCGCCTGCAAAATTGGATATTGGAAAACTTACGTACGAATATGGTTTAGAAGAAGATAAATATCCAGACGCAAAATATTTTGTTATTGATAAATTAAAAAACGCCAAGAACTCGGAAGAAATTCAACCGAAAGATGTCGTTTTGTATGGTTTTGGTCGAATTGGTCGTTTATTAGCCAGAGAATTAATGTCGAAAACTGGAAAAGGAAGCCAAATGCGATTGCGCGCTATCGTGACACGCGATAAAAATGATGCTACTTCTTTAGAAAAAAGGGCTTCTTTACTGCGTTACGATTCTATTCACGGTGATTTCCAAGGTTCTGTTACTGCTGATCCTGAAAATAATGCTTTGATTATCAACGGGACAACCGTTCACATGATAACGGCAAATGGTCCAGAAGAAATTGATTACACACAGTACGGAATTGATAATGCTTTAGTAATTGACAACACAGGCGCTTTTACGACCCACGAAGCATTAAGCCGTCATTTGGTTTCCAAAGGTGCCGATAAAGTATTGCTTACCGCTCCCGGAAAAGGAGTTCCTAATATTGTTCACGGTGTAAACCATAACGAATACAATCCTGACGAAATCAACATTTTTTCGGCGGCGTCGTGCACTACAAATGCGATTACACCAATATTGAAAGCTGTTGAAGACACTTTAGGCGTTGTCAAAGGACATTTGGAGACCATCCATGCCTATACAAACGACCAAAATCTTGTGGATAATATGCACAAAAAATACCGTCGTGGAAGAGCTGCAGCCTTAAATATGGTGATTACCGAAACGGGCGCCGGAAGTGCTGTTGCAAAAGCATTGCCGTCATTGGAAGGAAAATTAACGTCAAATGCGATTCGTGTGCCGGTTCCTAATGGTTCATTGGTCGTTTTGAATCTGGAAGTATCCAAAAAAACATCCGTTAAGGACATCAATGCCATCATGAAAAAATACGCTTTGGAAGGCGAATTAGTAGAACAAATCAAATACTCGATGAATAACGAATTGGTTTCATCGGATATCGTTGGTACATCGCAGCCAGCTATTTATGATAGTAATGCCACAATCGTTTCCGCCGATGGAAAAAATATCGTGCTATACATTTGGTACGATAACGAATACGGCTACAGCCACCAAGTCATTAGATTGGCTAAATATATTGCCAAAGTAAGACGTTTTACGTATTACTAGCCTATAGATTACAGGTTGTGGATTTGAGGTTGTAATTTTTTTAGTTTTAGTTTTTAGTCTCCTTAGTTTTAAATTTAAAACAACCGCAACCCAGCCTGAATTAAATAGAAAATCCGTCGCGTTATGATAACGAGACGGATTTTTTTTGTTATTCTACCGAATTTAACCGCAGATGACACGGATTTTCACTTATTGTTTAAAAACCCCTGAAAGGAATTAATTATGAGTATTTTAAACATATAAGGAATATAAGTCCATTTAAGTCGGACTATTTTGAATTCATAAATGATATAATACATCTCACAACTTCATAATTCATAACTCATAATTAAAAAAAACTACTCCTTCGCTTTTGTCAAATAATACACTGGAATACCAATTAGCATAATCAAAACGCCCCATCCACATGTAGTTGGTTTTGTATACAATAACGCCATGCAAATTGCCACCGTAATTAAAATGTACAGCGCTGGCAGCACCGGATAACCAAAGGCCTTATACGGACGCTCTGCATTTGGCATTTTTTTACGTAAAATAAAAATCCCATAAATGGTTAAGATGTAAAATATCAAAACAATAATTACCACAAAATCAAGTAAATCACCGTATTTACCGGTCAAACACAAAGCAGAAGCCCAAATACATTGTGCCCAAATAGACCATGCAGGAACACTTGCTTTATTCAGTTGGGCCGCTTTCTTAAAAAACAAACCATCCTGAGCCATCGTATAATAAACCCTAGCACCAGCCATAATCAAACCATTGTTACACGCAAAAGTCGAAATCATAATCATCACGGCAATAATCAAAGTTCCCACCGATCCAAAAATAGTTTGAGAAGCCACCACTGCCACACGATCAGATTCGGCGGTAGCAATATCAAACAAAGGCACTACTGCCAAGTACATCACATTGGCTAAAATATAAATTACACTTACAATCAAGGTTCCTAAAAACAAACTCAAGCCCACATTGCGTTTTGGGTTTTTAATTTCACCTGCAATAAAGGTCACCCCTTCCCAAGCCACGCTCGAAAATTGCGAACCCACAAAAGCTGCCGAAATACCACTAATTAATGCCAAACCACCTATAGGCAACCACTCGCCAGTATCTACATTCAGGCTTTGAGCTGACCAAGCGTTGGCCCAATTCGCATCCCAAACTGCTCCATCCGCAGCAATAAAACCAAAAACAATCAAACCCGCTAGCGAGAGCACTTTGACCACCGTAAGCACCGTTTGTAAAATCTTCGAGTTTTTCACCCCGCGACTGTTCACATAACTCAACAAAATAATAGTAAAAATAGAAACAATCTGTGCCGCATTGAGTTTGAAATCCCCTATTTCATATAAAATATTCTTATCACTTAAAGGTGCGTACAAGTAGGCGGCAAATTTTGCAAAAGCCACACCCACGGCAGCAATGGTCCCGGTTTGAATCACGGCAAAAAAGCTCCAACCGTACAAGAAACCCACTAGTTTCCCGTACGCTTCCTTGATGTACACATATTGACCACCCGCTTTAGGAAACATCGCACTCAACTCGCCATAACTCACGGCGGCAATCACCGTAATTGCGCCCGTAAGCACCCACATAGCAATCAACCAACCGGCAGAACCCAACTGGCGAACCATATCCGAGCTCACAATAAATATCCCGGAACCTATCATAGAACCCACCACAAGCATGGTTCCGTCAAGTAATCCTAATTCTCTTTTAAAATCGTCTGGTTTTTGGTCTTCCATATTTTTTGGTTTTGGAGTTTTGGTTTTAGTTGGCTAAAGATATACTTTTTTTGGAAATTTCATAAAAAGGACGTGAAAAGTGAATCTTGAAAAGTGAGTGGTGAAGAGTGTGATTGTTCCTTTGGGCGTGACCCTGCAGCAGCTTTGTCGTTCCTCCTCGCCACTTTGGGTCGGGCGGTACGCTGTATCTTCATTTTCTTAAAGAAAGAAAATAAAGGATGCCGCTTCCCTCCCTCACGCAAACCGAAATAAAATAACGTTTATTCTTTTCAAGAAAAATTGTAAGAAAAATTTAATATATTTGAGAAAATATAAAGCGAAACAAACCTTCGCCAAGCAACCCATATTTGGGTGCATATACGAAGGTTTGTTTCGCCTATATACAAGTTACCATCAATATTATGACAAAATTCACGATTATATTAATGCTCATATTTTCAAATATGATTTTTGGAAATAAAATTGACAAACTTAATACAACAAAAGAAGTTATTGAGTTTGTTAAAACTGTTCATCCTGAATATGGAATAGTTAGGTATAAAGACTTTAAATATGGCATATTTGACATTGAATCTATAGACTCGATTTATAATCAATTAAAATGCAAAGGGATATTCAAAATAGATGAAATCAAAAATTGGCAAAAAATTGATGTGAACAATGACGGATTAACAGATTTGATTTTCATTTCACACTTTTACGGATACACACAAAATGTAATAATTGATGAAGGAAATAATGGATTCAAATTAATCAGAAACATTGTTAAGTTTGATGAATGTGAATACATCAAACCAATAAAAGTTCAAGATAAAAATGAATTACGAATTCGAAAAGTAAATTTGCCCTTTGACTTTGATGATAATATTGAAAAATATACCAAAATAGACACTTTAACATACAAATATGATTCATTTATTGAACTTAACGATAAAGTAATCATCGATAATAAAATTAAAAATATAGAGGTTAAAACAGATTATTGCTTTGGAACTTGTCCAGTTTTTAAACTTACAATTAACAAAAATGGTCTAGCTGAGTTTGACGGTATAGAATTTACTAAGTTTAAAGGAAAATCAATAAAACAATTAAATCAAAAAAGTGTTGACGAAATTTTTAATATGTTAAATTATATAGAAGTCATAAAATTGAATGACTACTACGAAGTTAATTCTACTGATGCTCCGACAGTAACTCTCGACATATTTTTTGAAAATGGTACAGTTAAGAAAATAAAAGATTACGGATTAAGTGGTACATATGGATTGACTGCTTTGTATTCAAAATTAACCAAATTGGGAACAGAAACTGAATGGAAATAAATACTGCAGGTAACAGCTGTTTTGATATAGCTGGAGTTTAGTGGAATTGCCGTTTCGCATCAAGTTTTCGTTAAGCCGAAAACTGAAAGGTTACGAACTTCCAGTCATCTCAAAGCAGCGGGACGTCAGGCTGTGAAAAAACCTCTTTTTTGCGTTAAAATCTTCAATTTTTCCTTTTCTACAATCCAAAAGAAAGCCTTTTAAGAAAGGTCTTTTTTAGGCTGCTAATTTTAAACTGGAAAAAAAGAACTCTAAATTCAGCTTTAAATAACTCGTTTTTAGCAAAAACAAGACTTTTACCTTGTAGGGTGAGTTCCATTTTTTGAGTTTAGTAATCAAATCGGGAACGCCTAGGATATTGACACTGCGTTTGATGTTATACACCAGCATAATCAAGCTATGTTCTCCGTTTACTTTTTCTAATCCCTTTAAGTTGGTATGGTTATAGCCCCATTGTCGTTTGATGGTGCCAAAAATATGTTCATTGATTTCCTGTCGTTTACGGTAGAGCTGTGGGTTCTCATGGTAGCGCTTGTTGTTTTCTTCTACGGCATCGGCATATTGGCTTCGGTCGATTTCTCTGCCTGCTGCTCTACTTGTACATAAATGTTTTACGGGACATTCTTTGCATTTTGGGGTTCGGTATTTTTTAAAATTATAGCTGTCTTTATCTGTAGTTTTCTTATGCCAACTGCCTGTAGTTTTTAGTGTTTCGCCTTGTGGGCAAGTATAAGTGTCGTGATCGTATTGAAATTGGGCTACCAAATAAGCCTTGGTCGTACCGTTTTCGTTACTTTTTCCTTGTTCAGGCTGTGCTACAATGGTAGTTATGTTGGCTTGTTTGCAGATTTCTATTTGTTTGCCATTATGGTAACCTTTATCGACCAATGCGGTATAGGTTTCTATACCTAGATTCTCTTTGGCTTCTATGGCAATAGCTGACAAAGCACTGCGATCATTCTTATTGATGGTGTGCGTGGCTACCACCAGATTGTGTTTGGCATCGACTGCAGCCTGAATATTGAACGAAATCTCAATCACTTGTCCCTGAACCAGCAAGGCTCTGGAATCACTGTCAGTTGTGCTTATTTGAGGCTCGCCACTTGCTTTTAGTTTTTCTTCCAGTAGATCATAACGCAATTTGTTCCCTTTCAATCGGTCTAACTTTTGTTGGATATTTTGGATTATAGCTGGATTATCTTTGCCGTCATTTTCTTCCAAGGTATCCAAGTATTCTTGGGTCTTAGCTTCAATATAAGCTAAGTGTTTGTCGATTTTCTTTTGGTTGAAATTGGCTTTCTTACTATTGTGCGCTCGGCTTTTGGTGCCATCAATAGCTATGGTTTCACCGCCTATTAAGTCAGCATCTTTCAAGAACGAAACAAATAGTTTGAATAATTTTTTCAAAGCAATAGGATTGTCTTTTCTAAAATCTGAGATGCTGTGGTAATTGGGACGAATATCCTCTAAAAGCCATTGCATTTCGATGTTTCTCAAACATTCCTTTTCTAGATCACGGCAACTTCTGATTCCGTTGAGATAACCGTATAAATACATCTTTAGAAATACTTTACTATTGAAACTTGGGCGACCTTCGGTCTTGAGCGTTTTTACAGCAAAATCGAGTTTAGAGAGGTCAATATATTCGACAAAGGCATCTATAAATCGCACCTGATTATCGGGACTTATAGTGTCTTCTAAACTTGAAAAACGCATTTGTTGACGGGAAATTCCGGTGATGTGTTGCATTCTTAAATATACGAAAAACCTTCTTTTTATACAAGTATTTTATTATATTTGGCGATAATACAACGGAGGTTTTTTCACAGACTGACGTTATAAAAAACTCAAACCAAAAATGAAATACGCTGAATTTAACATCGACTCAAACAAAATAGAATTCTGGAACTCTACTTTTGGAATTGAAAGTGTTTTACTGAATGGTGAAAGAATTTCTAAAAAGTTTTCTTTTTCTGGAATTACCCATGAAATAAAACTACACGCCAGAAATTTAGTATTGGAATCCAAATACAAACAATTCGACAAAAAAGAAATCAAACTTGAATTGAAAGAAAATGGCGTATTGCTCAAGGAACAATTTGTAAAAACAGACAAAAAGCAAAGATATTTTTGGTTTCTAATTGGAATAGGCTTGGGAATTACAATCTATAAACTTCTAAATTTACTTTTGGAATATCTGTATCAATAAGATATCGTCTACCTAGACGAAAGCGACATGAAGTTACTTTTTATGAAAAAACCATACTTAAATTAATACCGCTTTTCCTCTAGCTAATTTTTGCTTCTTTCCCAGAAATAAACCGTACTTTAGTGTCGCTTTCCTGATGTTATTAAAGCTTAAGCTCCAAAACAGGAAACGTATCATTTAGCACTAAAAACTATGAATACATTAAAATTAGGATGGACAGGTCTTGGCAACATGGGAAACCCAATGGTGATGAACCTGCTCAAAGCAGGTTTTGAAGTAACGGTTTTCAATCGTACCAAAGATAAAGAAGCACCTTTACTGGCTGCAGGAGCAAAATCAGCAAGCAGTTTACAAGAACTAATGGAAACTTGTGACGTAGTTTTGACCATGTTATCCAATGACGCGGCTGTCAAAGAAGTTTTTGAGGGACCAACGGGTTTATTGTCTAAAACTAATCCTGGTAAAAAAATCATCAATATGAGTACGGTTTCCCCCGAAACTTCGCGTTATTTAAACACTATTTGCAACCAACATCACGTACATTTCATAGACGCTCCCGTTTCTGGAAGTGTAAAACCGGCACAAGACGGAACTTTGGTCATTCTCGTTGGCGCTTCGAGTGAAGACTACGAATTAGCCAAACCAATATTTGACGTTTTGGGTAAGATTGCCATTCACGTAGGTGAACCTGGCGTGGCAAGTTCGGCTAAGTTAGCCATCAATTATTTATTAGGATTGAATCTTCAAGGGATAGCCGAAACGGTTTTGTTTGCCGAGAAAAACGGTGTTAGTAAAGAAGACATGCTCAACATCATTAATCAAGGCGCTTGCGGCAACGGCATCACGAATATCAAAACACCTTCCATTCTTAACGATTCCTATCCGGCAGCATTTGCATTGAAACATTTAGTCAAAGATTTAAGACTGGCCAAAGAAGCCGGACTCGATTCTCCACTCATTCATCCTTTGTATGACAGTTATGCTGCAGCCGAAAAAGAAGGATTGGGCGATCAAGATGTTATGGCGATTATCAGCAGTCTAAAAAATAAGTGATATTTGAATAGCAGTACATCCAGCGAATAAACCATTGAGTTTAATTGGTTCAAATAATAAACAAAAAAGCTACATCTTTAGGAATGTAGCTTTTTTATTTAATGGAATCAGAAAACGATATTACTTCGTTTTAACTGGTGGCAAGTCAAATGCAGCTGATTCATGCTCAAAACCATTGCGGTGGGAACCATCACAAAAAGGTTTGTTTGCTGACAATCCGCAACGGCAAAGACCCAAAGCCGTTCTTCCTTCTAATCCGTATGTTTTTCCTTCACAGTCTGTTATTTCAAAATCGCCTTCTATTTTTATAGAACCATTGCGATTAATTGTTAGTTTTGTCTTGCTCATAATGCTTTAATTTTTTTAGAGTTCAAAGATTGCAAAATATTTTAGGACCTTTCTGCATTGCTGCGCTTTTTTATGATTCCAAATCGTAATTTACATTAATTCTATTTTGTGCTACAGTTAAATTAGGAGCAATCGCAGGCAACTGAAAGAAATTAAAAATTAGAAATTTTTGAATATCTCAAAATTTGGCACAATCAAAAAAGAGGACATTCTGCTTAAAATTATCCAACCATTGAAGAACATAACAATCAAATTAATTGCAAAAATACAGCGTAACTTTATATGTCGTTTTTATTTGCATATTCAATCCTTAAGAATAAAGTATATTATAAGAAGCTACAAATATTATTAGCTTCTATATTGTATATTTGCCCGTTAGGTAATCCGTTTTGGGTGGTGTTATTTATTTTATGTTCTGTAAAAAAGAATAAAAACAGACCTTTTCAATTTTATATTTAAAAATGATTTCAATACTATATAATATTTTAAAAGCATGAGTATCTTAAAAAAAGTAAATGTATTCCGAAGAATTGTAACGCATAACCTAACTAAAAATATTGGGAATTCACAAAAGAATCAAATAATCGATTTATCTCAAAAAATCGAAATCAAAAGGGTTTTAATTTCCAGACCCAATCACAGACTTGGAAATTTGTTACTCATAACACCACTGGTGCAGGATGTAATTGCTACTTTTCCTGATTGTAAAATTGATTTGTTTGTAAAAGGAGGTTTGGCTCCAATTGTTTTTAAAAATTACACCAACATCAATTACATCATTGAACTTCCAAAAAAACCTTTCAAAAATTTGATCGACTATTTCAAGGTTTGGGTGAAAATTAAAAAGCAAAAATATGACATTGTCATCAACGTGGATAAAAACTCCTCTTCGGGACGATTATCGGCACAATTTGCAGATGCTAAATACAAATTTTTTGGAGAACTGGATGAGGAAATGCAATTAAAATACACCGATTATGAGCATATTGCAAAATATCCTGTGTACGAATTTAGAAGTTTTTTGACCAAATTAGGGTTTCCAAAAAATGAAAATCCTGTTCCGTCACTAGACCTTAAATTGAGTGCTTCAGAAATTGCTGAAGGCCATACAATTGTTAAAGAACTGGTTAAAAATGACAAAAAGACCATTTGCATATTTACCTATGCTACTTCTGACAAATGTTATTCAGAATCTTGGTGGGAGGAATTCTATGAAAGACTGAAAATAGAATATTCTGATTATAATATTATTGAAATCTTACCCGTTGAAAACATTTCGCAAATAGGATTTAAAGCAACCACTTTTTACAGTAAAGATGTTAGAGAAATTGCCTCCGTAGTTGCGAACACTACACTTTTTATTGGTGCTGACAGCGGAATTATGCATTTAGCTAGTGCTGCAAAAACACCTACAATTGGGCTTTTTTCACGTCCAAATATAAACATGTACAGGCCGTACAACAATAATAGTACCGCTATAGATACAAATACTGGAGCTAAAGAAGACTGGATTAAAACCATAAACAACGTACTGCTTAACCAATAATTCATCTGTATCCTAATTATAAATGAATCATTTGAAGTGGCAATAATGAAACGGTAAATCGATTAAAATACTGAACGCAATCGCAGCAACATGAAAACAAAATTTCTACTTCCGCTCCTATTTGTCTTCCTTAGCACAGGAACACTTTGGTCACAAAACACAGAAACTTTTACTTTGAAGTTAGATCACATGGCACTTTCAGTTAAAGATCTGGATCGTTCTGTTGATTTTTATAAAAATGTATTGAAGCTTTCAGAAATCACCAACCTTACCAAAAAAGAAGGAATTAGATGGATTTCATTGGGAGATGGGAAAGAATTACATCTTGTGTCAACCATAAAAGAACCGGTTACCATAAACAAAGCGGTTCATGTGGCGTTTAAAGTCACTAATTTTGATGCTTTAATCACTAAGCTGCAAAACCTCAACATTACCTATTCCGACTGGCCGGGAACACTTGATAAGATTACGGTTCGCGCAGATGGAATCAAACAAATCTATATCCAAGATCCCGATGGATATTGGATTGAAATTAATAGTGTTGAAAAATAACCAAATCCAGCTACTTCCCTTTTAATTTATATCCTTCGGAAGTTGTATGTATTAATCATCAGTTACTTAAGCTATAGATATGTGAAAGTTGAAACTTTTACTCTTAATTGTGTAACCCTTTTTTGTGTTTTGTTTCCCAACTTTGTATAAGAATTTACGGAGTCTAACAATAAAACTAAAACTTAGGATTATGAGTGATCAAGCAAATGAACATACAGTTGAAGGAATAGATAAACTTAAAAGTCTGGTTGAAGAAATCAACACCTGCCTTTTTTGTACCAATCTCAAAACGAATGATGGAGCAACCACCAGACCTATGGGAGCTGTAAAAGTATGCGATGAAGGAAACATTTGGTTCTTCAGCGAAAAAAATAGTGATAAAAACAAAGAAATTGAGCAAGATTCCAGTGTTCAATTATTTTTTGCACATCCTGGAAAAGGAAGTTACATGGTTGTAAATGGTGACGCATCCATAGTTACCAATCAAGAAAAAATCGAAGAGCTTTGGTCTCCCGTTGTAAACATATGGTTTAAAGAAGGTAAAAATGACCCTAACATTTCGCTTATTAAAGTAAAACCAAGCAGTGCATACTTCTGGGACACTGACGGAAATCAAATGGTTAATTTTCTAAAAATGGCAGCCTCAGTTGCTACAGGAACTAATTATGTAAGTGGGAACAAAGGAGAAATAAAAATCTAAAAGACATAAAAAAAACGTTCCAATCTTGGAACGTTTTTAATATGAATATTTTTATTTTTCTAAGAAATTATTGTAGTACTCTATTAATTTGAGAAAAGTTTTTTCGATAATATTTCTCTTTGGTAGATGATATTATAACTCCGTTGCTAACTGATGAATGAATGAATTTAATTTCATCTTCACAAACCTCAACGACCATCCCAACGTGATTAATCTGGCTTCTACCATTAGTTTTAAAGAAAATCAAATCTCCTTTTTGAGCCTCTTCCGTGTTAATTTTAGTTCCAATGTTGGACTGCTCATGTGATGTTCTTGGCAATTTAATATCGAATGCTCCAAAAGTAGTACACATAAGACCTGAGCAATCAAATCCAGATTTTGTGGTTCCTCCAGTGCGGTACCGTGATCCAATATTTTCGGAAGCACGTTCAATCAACTGATCTAAAAAATCATGACTGAAAGTTGGTTTCGCAGCGTTATTAAAATCAATTTTAGAAGTTTGAATATCCGAATTATGGTAGCTATCAGTACTTACAACTGCATTTTCAACAGGTACAGTATTTGCCGAAATATTTAATTTGTACCCTACAGGAAGTCCATTTTTAATATCTGGATTTTGCTTTTCTAATTCACTAACGGTAATTCCGTACTGTTTTGCAATAGCATATTTAGTTTCTTTTGGCAAGACCTCGCGGATAATAAGCTGCGGTGCATTATCTGTAGTTGTTTCATTTTGAGAAAACTGAGTCGCTACTGTTTTTGATAAATCTGTAGTTGTTTGGATAACGACAGCTTCTTCTAATGTTGGTGCGATAGTTTGTAATGAAGTAGCATTTTTTGAAATAAGTACTGGTGACTCTTTAGTTTCTTGTGATACTAAAACTGTTTCTGACAAAGGAGCGGCAGGAATATTTATTTTTTGACCAACTCTAAGTGCTTTTACGCCTATTCCTGGATTGGCTTTATCAAATTCTTTGATTGTAATTCCGTATTTTCTTGTGATGGAATATTTTGTTTCTTTTGGTAAAACTTCCCAACTAAATGTATCAGGTTTTGTGGATATCGATTCCGTGGATTGAGGCAAAATAGCCACTTCATTTTTTGATTCCGTTTGTTTTATTGGTGCAATCGTCGCTATTTCAGATGCGGTAGCGTTACCGGGAATATTTATTTTTTGACCAATTTTTAATTCGGAAGAAGCGAGTGTCGGATTGACTTGGTTTAATTCTTTAAAGGAAATTCCGTATTGTTTTGCGATTCCGTAAAGTGTTTCTTTAGCTTGAACTTCGTGTTCTTTAACGGAATTATTTATTGCAATCTTACTTTTAGAAACAGTATTTTTTGTAGAAGCGATAGGAATTAATAAAACGGAATTGAGTTTTAAAAGATTCTTGGCATTGGGATTTAATTTAAAAATAGCGCTTTGTTTTACTTCATATTTCTCAGCGATACTCGATATTGTTTCCCCTTTTACTATAGTGTGTTTTGTGATTTTCTCCTGTGAAAAAAGAACGATACTATTTAAAAAAACTAATGTTACTATTACTCTAAAAGTCATATTCATTTATTTCAAATTACTTACCCCATTGTATTCTTCATAGCGATTTCGGGATATAATTATTAAATCTCGCTTAGGAATGCACTTTTACTATTTTTATTTAAAAAATTGTAAAAAAATTTCTCATCTCTTTGATAAAAGAGAGCCTAATTTGTGCAATTATTATTTGTTGATTTTTTGTTCTGATTGCAAAAGCAACTCAAACAGTAACGCAAGACAATTGTATGCTATTGTTGCGCAGAAAATAAAAATAGGTAGAGAATTGATGTAACTAATAACCAATAAGCTCAAATACAATTTAATTTTTCTTGTTTGCTAATTTAAACTATAAAATCAAAAAACCTTCTTTTTTTTTTAATTTTAACGCAGTTTAAACACAAACGACTCTTTTTTTTGATTTTTCAACACATTTTAACCGCAAATTTGATGCTTTTTTAAAAATTATTCACTCTTATCATTAATGCTAAAGTAATGAATAATTTGGTTTTGATTAAATAGCCCTGATGAGAGTGGAAAGCCTTTTGAAGTAGAAGTGCCTATTTTTCCAGAGAAAAAAAGAGCGACTAAAAGAAGCTCCTTTTTTATCTTGGAAAAAAGCAATTGTGCAAAAAAGCTTGAAACGGTCAGCAGGAAACAGCTCCAGAAACAAAGTGTAATTGAAACAAAAAAACTCCCAAGTTTCCTTGAGAGTTTTAGAACTATAGTATTGAAATGCTTATGCTTTTCCAGCAGCAGCAATCAAGTTTAATGCTGAACCAGCAACGAACCAACCAATTTGTCCTTCGTTATACGTATGGTTTGCCAAGATGATATCTTTGGTTCCATCCGCGTGAACGAATTCTAATGTTAATGGTTTTCCTGGAGCAAAATCAACTAAATCTGTGAAGTTGATGGTATCATCTTCCTGAATTTTCTCATAATCAGCTTCGTTTGCAAATGTCAATCCTAAAAGACCTTGTTTTTTAAGGTTTGTTTCGTGGATACGAGCAAATGATTTTACCAATACCGCTTTCACACCTAGGAAACGAGGTTCCATAGCGGCATGTTCACGAGAAGATCCTTCTCCGTAGTTGTGATCTCCCACCACAATCGAAGGAACACCAGCTGCTTTGTATGCACGCGCTACAGCAGGAACTGCATCGTAAGTACCAGTCAACTGATTTTTCACTGTATTTGGTTTTTGGTTGAATGCATTGATAGCACCAATCAACATATTGTTAGAAATATTATCTAAATGTCCACGGAAACGCAACCATGGTCCAGCCATGGAGATGTGATCTGTTGTACATTTTCCGAAAGCTTTAATCAATAATTTAGCTCCTGTAATATTTTTTCCGTCCCAAGGCAAGAATGGCGCTAATAATTGTAATCTTTCTGAAGTTTCACTAACCGCGATTTGAACACCTGAACCATCTTCTGCCGGTGCTTGAAAACCCGGGTCTTCAGCATCAAATCCGTTTTTCGGCAATTCGTCGCCTGTTGGCACTTCTAACATTACTTCTTCACCATCTTCGTTTATTAAAGTATCCGTCAACGGATTGAAACTTAAATCTCCGGCAATTGCCAAAGCTGTTACCAATTCCGGTGAACCTACGAAAGCCAAAGTGTTTGGATTTCCATCGGCACGTTTGGAGAAGTTACGGTTGAAAGAGTGAACGATTGTGTTGCGTTCTTCTTTTTCTGCTCCTTCTCTGTCCCACATTCCGATACATGGTCCGCACGCATTAGCAAATACCGTCGCACCAATCTTATCGAAAGTATCGATAAAACCGTCACGCTCGATTGTATAACGAACTACCTCAGAACCTGGAGTGATCGTGAATTTTGATTTTAATTTTAATTTTTTGTCGGTGACTTGTTTGGCTATTGAAGCTGCACGAGCAATATCCTCGTAAGAAGAGTTGGTACAAGAACCTATCAAACCTACTTCTATTTTCAAAGGCCAGTTATTTTTGATAGCTTCCTCTTTCATTTTAGAAATTGGAGTTGCTAAATCCGGAGTATAAGGTCCGTTTAAATGTGGCTCTAATTCGTCTAAGTTAATTTCTATAACTTGGTCAAAGTACAATTCTGGATTAGCATAAACTTCCGCATCACCTGTTAAATATGGAGCAATTTTATCCGCAGCATCAGCAACATCAGCTCTATTTGTAGAACGCAAATAACGGCTCATAGAATCATCATAACCAAATGTAGAAGTAGTTGCACCAATTTCGGCACCCATATTACAGATTGTTCCTTTTCCAGTACAAGACATAGAAGTTGCGCCTTCTCCAAAATATTCAACGATAGCTCCTGTTCCACCTTTTACGGTAAGAATTCCTGCTACTTTAAGGATAACGTCTTTTGGAGCTGTCCAACCGGAAAGTTTTCCAGTTAATTTTACTCCAATTAATTTAGGAAATTTTAATTCCCACGCCATTCCTGACATAACATCAACTGCATCAGCACCACCAACACCAATGGCTACCATTCCTAAACCACCTGCATTCACAGTATGAGAATCAGTCCCAATCATCATTCCACCTGGGAAAGCATAATTTTCAAGTACTACTTGGTGAATAATCCCAGCTCCTGGTTTCCAGAAACCAATTCCGTATTTATTAGACACCGAAGAAAGAAATTCAAACACTTCATTACTTTGTGTTTTTGCTCTGGCCAAATCAGTTACCGCATCAACTTTAGCTTGAATCAAGTGATCACAATGCACTGTTGTAGGAACCGCTACTTTAGTTTTACCAGCATGCATGAATTGTAACAACGCCATTTGAGCGGTTGCATCTTGACAAGCAACTCTATCTGGAGCAAAATCGACATAATCAGCACCTCTTGTAAAAGCTTTTGACGGCATTCCATCCCAAAGGTGATTGTACAATATTTTCTCTGTTAAAGTAAGTGGACGACCAACTATTTCACGTGCTTTGTCAACACGAGAAGTCATGTTGTCATACACTTTTTTAATCATTTCTATATCAAAAGCCATATCTAATTATTTTCTGTTATTATCTTTAAAACCACAAGGTACAAAAAATAGAAGACCTATTAAAATAAAAAAAGCCTAAGTCTATTGAAAGACTTAAGCTTTTTGATATAATTAACAAAAATTAGTTATTACCTAACCAATAACTTATGAGATGGCGCAAACTGCGTTAGATTTATACCTTTTACCGCAGCTTTGTATTCGTCAAGAGTTGGAGTTCTACCTAAAATTGTAGACAATACAACAACTGGTGTTGACGAAAGTAACGATTCTCCTTTTTTACCTTCTGTATCTTCAACAACTCTTCCCTGGAAAAGACGCGTAGACGTTGCCATTACTGTATCTCCTTTTGCTGCTTTTTCTTGGTTACCCATACATAAATTACAGCCTGGACGCTCAAGATATAGAATATTTTCATATCCTGTACGTGCCACGCCTTTAGGAGCATTATCATCAAATTCGAAACCAGAATACTTTTGTAAAACTTCCCAGTCTCCTTCAGCTTTAAGTTCATCTACAATATTATAAGTTGGAGGTGCCACGACAAGCGGTGCTTTAAACTCTACTTTACCATATTGCTCATCTATGTTTTTTAGCATTTGAGAAAGAATCTTCAAATCACCTTTGTGTACCATACAAGATCCAACGAAACCAAGATCTACTTTTTTCACACCGCCGTAAAAGGAAAGTGGCCTAATAGTATCGTGCGTATAACGCTTAGAAACATCCGCATTATTTACGTCTGGATCTGCAATCATAGGTTCAGCAACGATATCTAAATCGATTACAACTTCAGCAAAATATTTTGCATTAGCATCAGGAGTCAAAGCTGGTTTTTCACCTGATTGGATTGCTGCAATTCTATTATTAGCGATAGCGATTAATCCTTTTAAGACTTGCTTCTCGTTATCCATTCCTTTATCAATCATGATCTGGATTCTTCCTTTGGCGATCTCTAATGATTCAATTAAAGTGTCATCCTCAGAAATACAAATAGAAGCTTTCGCTTTCATCTCTGCTGTCCAATCTGTAAAGGTGAAAGCTTGATCAGCAGTAAGTGTTCCTAAATGAACCTCGATAATGCGTCCTTGGAATACATTCTCTCCACCAAATTGCTTCAACATTTGAGATTGTGTAGCATGAACAACATCACGGAAATCCATATATTCTTTCATATCACCTTTGAAGGTAACTTTTACTGACTCCGGAATTGGCATTGAAGCCTCACCCGTAGCTAGTGCTAGTGCCACCGTTCCTGAATCAGCTCCAAAAGCAACTCCTTTTGACATTCTTGTATGAGAGTCACCCCCAATAATAATCGCCCACTCATCAACAGTAATATCATTAAGAACTTTGTGGATTACATCTGTCATTGCGTGGTAGTTCCCTTTAGGGTCACGAGCAGTAATCAAACCAAAATCATTCATGAACTTCATCAATCTTGGAATGTTTGCTTTAGACTTATTATCCCAAACTGATGCTGTATGACAACCTGATTGGTATGCACCATCAACAATTGGAGAAATCACAGTAGCAGCCATAGACTCTAATTCCTGAGAAGTCATCAAACCAGTCGTATCTTGCGAACCTACAATATTTACCGTAACACGCACATCGGAACCTGCATGTAAAACTTTACCTGGAGTTGAACCAACTGCGTTTTTATTGAATATTTTTTCTACAGCTGTAAGACCTTGTCCTTCAATAGAAACCTCTTTTGACGGAGCAAATACCGGTACGATATCAATTCCCAAAGTCTTTGAAGCAAAAGTTTGTAATTTTTTTCCAAAAACAATCGCGTAAGACCCACCAGCCTTAATAAATTCCATCTTCTGAGGCGTAAATGCCTTAGAAATATCAATTAATTCTTTATCACCGTTGTAAAGTTTTTTTGTTTTTGTATTAATAGTCAGTACTGTTCCAGTTGCAACAGAATAAACTTCTTCTAGAATAGGCTCACCGTTTTCATTACGCAGAACCGCTCCATTTGCATCTGTTTTCTTTACCCAGTTTTGAAGATCAAGACCAATACCACCAGTAACGTCAACAGTAGTAAGGAAAATTGGGGAAATACCATTAGTTCCAGCAACAATTGGAGCTATGTTTATGAATGGCACATAAGGACTTGCTTTTCTACCTGTCCAAAGAGCAACATTATTCACTCCTGACATTCTTGAAGAACCTACACCCATAGTTCCTTTTTCGGCAATTAACATCACACTTTTGTCTGGATGTTGCGCTTGAAGTGCTTTAATTTCATCTTGAGCTTCAGGCGAAATCAAACATTTTCCATGTAGCTCACGATCTGAGCGTGAATGCGCTTGGTTACCCGGAGAAAGTAAATCTGTTGAAATATCTCCTTCACCAGCAACATAAGTAACAACTTTAATCTCTTCAACTACCTCTGGTAATTTGGTGAAGAATTCCGCCTTAGCGTAACTCACTAGAATATCTTTTGCAATCTCATTACCGCTTTTAAATGCCGCTTCTAAGCGATCAGTATCAGCCTCATAAAGATAGACTTGTGTTTTTAGAACTTCTGCTGCAGATTTAGCAATTGTAATGTCATTTCCTAAAGCTAAATCAAGCAAAACTTTGATTGATGGCCCACCTTTCATGTGTGACAACAACTCTAATGCAAATGCTGGCGTAATTTCATTCACTACTGATTCCCCAAGAACAATCTCTTTCAAAAAAGATGCTTTCACACCAGCTGCAGGTGTCGTACCAGGAACCGTATTGTAAATAAAAAACGAAATTGAATCTTCGCGATTTGCGTTATTTGAATCCTTAATTTGCGTGATGATTTCGCTTAGTAAATCAGCGCTATCAATTGGCTTTGGGTTAAGTCCCTGAGTTTTTCTGTCTTCGATTTCCTTTAGATAATCGTTATAAATGTTCATAGTAAATTGTTTTCAATGTTAAAGGCTAATTATTTTAACTTACTCAAAATTACAAGCCATAATAGCTGTATTTTTATTCACGACGCAAATTTAGCTCTTTAAGATGATATTTGAAAAAATTTAATAGATGGGGTTTTTTGAAATGATATTATTACTAAATACTGATTTTTATCCTTTAAAATTAATGAATTTTAAAAAATTTAACACTAAACTGATTAATCAACAATTAATTAATTATATTTTAATGAATATCAAATTATAAAAACCATCAGAACTAAGAAAACGTTGTAGTTACGATCAAAAATCAAGCTCAGAGTTCAAAAAAAAAAAACAGTTATACTAACTTAGCAATAATCATTTCTTCTGTAATTCCTTCAGCGTCGGCTTTGTAATTTTTAATAATTCGATGACGTAAAATCCCTGTCGCAACAGCTTTCACATCTTCAATATCCGGAGAAAATTTTCCATTAAAAGCTGCATTGGCTTTAGCCGCCAAAATCAAATTTTGCGATGCTCTTGGACCCGCACCCCAATCAAGATAATTTTTGACAAACTCATTTGATAAAGGATTATCCGGACGAGTTTTACTGACTAATCTCACAGCATATTCTATAACATTATCCGCAACAGGAATTCGGCGAATCAGATGTTGAAAATCTATTATTTCCTGAGCAGTAAATAATGGATTTATGGTGTTTTTTATATCGGATGTTGTGCGCTTCACTACTTGAACTTCCTCTTCAAAAGAAGGATATTCTAATTTTATGGCGAACATAAATCGGTCTAATTGAGCTTCGGGCAAAGGATACGTACCTTCCTGTTCAATTGGATTTTGCGTTGCCAAAACAAAATAAGGTAAGTCTAATTTATAATTTACTCCTGCAATAGTAACAGAACGTTCCTGCATGGCCTCTAATAATGCAGCTTGCGTTTTTGGCGGCGTACGATTGATTTCATCTGCCAGAACAATATTCGAAAAAATAGGCCCTTTTATAAATTTAAACTGACGGCTTTCATCTAAAATTTCACTTCCCAAAATATCCGAAGGCATCAAATCTGGGGTAAACTGAATCCTCTTGAAATCAAGACCCAGCGCTTGCGCCAACGTATTCACCATCAAAGTTTTGGCTAATCCGGGAACACCTACTAACAATGCATGACCACCAGAAAAAATACAAAGTAAGATTTGATCTACCACAACATCTTGACCTACAATGATTTTTGCGATTTCGTTTTTTAGCTCATTTCGTTTTTGAACTAAATTATGTATTGCTGCTACGTCTGACATGTATGAAGTATTTTAAAATTAAAAAGAGTTAGCATTATGAAATCATAAAACTAACTCTTTTTCTTTATTTATCGAAAACTTTTTTATTGCTAATCGATCCGCGAAGGGCAAAAAAGAAGACTATTTTTTAAGCCAATTGTTGGTAAAAGTACAATCTCTATATTCACCAATAATTTTCACATACGTTTCTTTTATTTTCTCATCAAACCATTTTCCAATAGCAGTAATTTGTTTATTTTTTAGAGCCAATTCTTTAATTTTGATGTAATCTTTGGCATAGTCAGCTGCATGTTCATCAATTCTGTTGGTTACGGTAATTAATTTGAATTTTTTCTTACCTTCTTCTCCTTGGTCTAAAATTGTAGCTGAAATTTCATTTTCCTTCAAATTAGAAACTTGACTGTAAAAAGTAGGATCCATTTTTGTCAATTCAAAACGAGTATCCTGTGTTTGTGGATTAATTAATGCACCACCATTTGCTCTTGTTTCTTTTTCATCAGATAATGTTCTGGCTGCTTCCGCAAAAGTAATTTCTTTGTCTTCGATTCTTTTTTTGATCAAAGTAATTTTTTCTTTCGCTTCATTCAGAGCCGTTTCAGTAACCGTCGGTGATAATAAAATATGACGTAATTCTACCTCCTGTCCTTTTATTTTTTCTACATATATAATATGATATCCAAAATCTGTTTCAAACGGAGCTGATATTTCACCTTCCGCTAAACTAAAAGCAACATCTTTAAATTCTTTTACAAACGGTGTTTTACGATTCATTTTATAAAACCCACCATTTGATCTTGATCCCGGATCTTGAGAATATAAAACTGCTTTAGTGGAAAAACTAGAACCTTCCTCAATTTCCTTTTTGAAACCATTCAATCGATCAATAACTTTTTGCTTATCCTCTACCGAAACTTTTGGTGTAACCACAATTTGCGCAACTTCTAATTCCACTCCAAAGAACGGAAGATCATCTTTTGGAATTGTTTTAAAATAATTACGAACTTCTTCCGGTGTAATTTCTACTGCATCAACAATTTTCTTCTGCATTTCAGAAGTCAACTTTCCTTCTTTTAAAATGTCAGCGAAATAAGTTCTAAATTCTTCTTCAGAATCCTTTTTGTAATACTGCACTACTTTTTCCAAAGACCCAATTTGTCCTACCATGTAGTTCAAACGCTCTTCTAACATTCCTTTTACCTCAGAATCTGTCACAACAATACTATCCTGAATAGCTTGATGCGCATATAATTTATCTTCTAATAATTTCCCCAACATTTGACATCTTGTAATATCTTTTACAGATCCGCCTCCCGCTGAAATTTCAAGATAAGACTTATCAATATCTGAATCTAAAATGATGTAATCTCCCACAGTTGCAATTACGCCATCAATTTTTTGTTTACCAGTTGATTGGATTTTCTTGATTGGAACAATCACGGAGTCCTTAATAATTTCTTGTGCACTTGTTATAACACTTGTAAAAAGTAAAAGAAAAAAAGTAAGTGCAATTCTATTATTAATGGATTTCATTTTTATTTTATTTATTGGCATTATTCTAATTTGTATTTGTCGTAAAAATATACTTATTCTATTGTTATTAAACCATTTGATAGGTGCCAGAATAATTTTGGCAAATATACACTTTAAGAATCAACAACTGAATTGAAATTTTACAATACAATTCTTAAGTATTCTTTAAATTTAAAACGAACAAAAATAGCAATTCAATTACATAATACAAGTTTCCTAACTACTATTAACAAAAAATTATAAACGCATTTATTTATCGGCTTATTCCGTTTGTAAACCATGAAGAAACTGAACGTTAGCTACGAAAAAACATCATAAATACGGATTACTTTTACTTAAATCCACAGTAATTAAATTCATCATCCCTGTTTTCTCTTATTTGACACCTCCGATTAACCACCAGAATTTATGATTACAGTATTTTTTCATTCTATCAAAAATTCTTAGAATTGCCAAGAATTTCTCGTTTTTAAGGTTACAAATTAAAAATTATAGCTATTAAAATACTCATTTTTAGCGCTCTATTTCAAAACTTGTGAACACTACAACGTTTTCGTTCTTCATTAAAAAAAATCTGACGCATAGCTTGTAAGAATTTGTATAAATTAGCTAAAAGTTTGCATTTTCATCTAAAATAATAGTATTAAAATAATTTTATACTATTTTTTTATACTTTTTATTTCCATTATAATAAAGTACATTCTTTAAATAATTTTAGAATTTAAATTCAAACAAAAACAGAAACTTGTCATTTCAATCTTAATTACTATTACCCAAAACCTATTAATTAACCTAAATTATCTATTTTATGAAAAAACACAATTTTAAAATTTGTTTCTTAACCGCTTTACTCGTTTGCTTGTACTCGTGTAATTCAAATGATGACCTTGTAACCAATTCAAAAGAAGCCACTGCACAATTCAAAGTGATTAATGTTACAAATCACGATGGTCATCCTTTTAGTACAGGAAAACAATCAAGCACAACAGGTAGATACGTTGCAAATCCAGGTGGCGGTGTGATGATGCAGGCATTTTACTGGGATGTGCCAGCCGGTGGAACGTGGTGGAATACTATAAATGCAAAAATCACTGCTTGGTCAAATGCTGGAATTGGTTCTATCTGGCTTCCTCCGGTTTCAAAAGCTCAAAAGGGACCATTTTCCATGGGTTATGATCCTACAGATTATTTTGATTTTGGAAATTACAATCAAAATGGCACGATAGAAACCCGATTTGGTTCCCGTACCGAATTAGAAAGTTTAATCACCAAAGTACATACCGAGAACATGCAAGTCTATGCTGATATGGTTTTAAATCACAACAGTGGTGGGCAATTAGAAAGCAATCCATTTACAGGGACGCAAACCTATACTAATTTTACTGCTGTTGCTTCTGGAAAATTTAAGAGAACGAGCGCTGATTTTTATAAAAATTCTTATGGAAATAATGATGAAGGAGCTTTTGGAGGTTTTCCTGATTTAGCGCATGTCGTTCCTAATGTACAAGACTGGCTTTGGAAAAGAGCAGACGGAGTTGGTAAATATTACAAAAATACTATGAAATTTGATGGCTGGAGATTTGATTACGTGAAAGGTTTTGCTCCGTGGGTGATAAAAGATTGGAATGCAAACGTTGGCGGTTTCTCTGTTGGCGAATTATGGGACTCAAACGTAAACATACTAAATGATTGGGCGAATAATGCCAATAGTTCTGTTTTTGATTTTGCTTGTTATTACAAAATGAATGATGCCTTCGATGGAAATAATCTAAATATTTTGAATGATGACATGATGTGGAAAAGAAATCCGTACAAAGCAGTTACATTCGTTGCCAACCACGACACTGATGAAATCTGGAAAAAAGAGCTAGCATACGCCTACATCTTAACACATGAAGGTTATCCAACTATTTTTTATCGCGATTATGAAGAATGGCTGAACAAAACAAAGATGAACAATTTAATCTGGATTCATGATAACAAAGCCACCGGAAATACGTCAATTTTATTCACTGATACTGACGAATATATCGCCCGCAGAAACGGATACAACGGCAATCCTGGCTTAGTAGTTTACATTAACAATTCATCCACTTGGCAAGAAAGATGGATTCAGACGAATTGGACTAACGCACAAATCAAAGATTTCACTGGAAATTCCACTTGGCTACCAACAACCCAAGGGGATAAATGGGTTAAAATTCAATGTCCGCCTAATGGATATTCTGTTTGGTCAATCAATATGTAACACCTTAATATCATAAAGGCTGTCTGAAAAGACGGCCTTCTTTTTTATCATTTATTAAATCATCACGTTTCTAATATTGAATCAAAATCACTTGAATTGCGACTTCAAAACCCACCTACTCCAATTAGCGGATACTATTTTTTTAATTGGCATTTATAAATAGTACTTTTGCAAACTATTTATACAAATATGAGCTTTTTAGAAGAAATACAACGCAGAAGAACTTTCGGGATTATCTCACATCCTGATGCCGGAAAAACAACACTTACTGAGAAACTCCTCCTTTTTGGTGGTGCGATTCAAGAGGCAGGTGCGGTAAAGAATAATAAAATTAAAAAAGGTGCTACCAGTGACTTTATGGAAATTGAACGCCAGAGAGGGATTTCGGTTTCTACCTCAGTTTTAGCATTCAATTATAAAGATAAAAAAATAAACATTCTCGATACGCCAGGTCACAAGGATTTCGCCGAGGACACTTTTAGAACTTTAACTGCTGTTGACAGCGTTATTGTTGTAATTGACGTTGCCAAAGGGGTTGAAGAACAAACTGAAAAATTAGTGGCTGTTTGTAGAATGCGAAAAATTCCAATTATCGTATTCATCAATAAATTAGACCGAGAAGGAAAAGATGCTTTTGACTTGATGGATGAAGTGGAACAAAAACTAGGTTTAACAGTTACACCATTAAGCTTCCCGATAGGAATGGGGTATGATTTTCAAGGAATTTATAATCTATGGGAACAAAATATCAACTTATTTAGTGGCGACAATCGTAAAAACATTGAAGAAACAATTGCTTTCTCCGATGTTCAAAATCCAGAATTAGAGAAAATTATCGGTCAAAAACCCGCTGATAGATTGCGTGAAGAATTAGAATTGATAGACGAAGTTTATCCTAAATTTGATCGTCAGGATTACTTAGACGGAAAACTACAACCAGTATTTTTTGGTTCCGCTTTAAATAATTTCGGAGTTAGAGAATTATTGGATTGTTTTGTACAAATCGCTCCATCTCCAAGACCTAAAGATTCCGAAACACGATTAGTAGATCCTAAAGAGGAAAAAATGACTGGATTTGTTTTTAAAATCCACGCCAATATGGATCCAAAACACAGAGACCGTCTGGCTTTTATAAAAATTGTTTCTGGAACTTTCGAAAGAAACAAACCGTATTATCACGTACGCCAGAAGAAAAACTTAAAATTCTCCAGTCCAAATGCTTTCTTTGCTGAAAAGAAAGAGATTGTAGACATCTCGTATCCTGGAGATATTGTTGGTTTACATGATACCGGAAATTTCAAAATTGGAGATACGTTAACCGAAGGAGAAATTATGAGTTTCAAAGGAATTCCAAGTTTCTCTCCGGAACACTTTAGATATATTAATAACGCTGATCCAATGAAAGCCAAACAATTGGACAAAGGAATTGATCAGTTAATGGATGAAGGTGTAGCGCAGCTATTTACTTTAGAAATGAATAACCGAAAAATCATTGGAACAGTTGGAGCGCTTCAATATGAGGTTATTCAATACCGTTTAGAGCATGAATACGGCGCTAAATGTACGTATGAAAATTTCCCAGTACACAAAGCATGTTGGGTAAAACCCAATGATCCAAAAAGTGAGGAATTCAAAGAATTTAGAAGAATCAAACAAAAATTCTTGGCACATGATAAATATGGACAATTAGTATTTCTGGCTGATTCTGATTTTACAATACAAATGACACAGAATAAATATCCAAATGTGAAATTATTCTTTACTTCGGAATTTGAATAATATTTTAGTTAAAAATAATTTCTGGATGACAATATGCTATCCAGAAATCAAAGTAAAAAAATTACATAAAAAAAAAACGCTAATTTAAAAATTACCGTTTTTTTTTATGTCTTTTAAAAATGATTTTTAGTTTAAGCAATCATACTTTCCAAGTTCGCTGCTTTTTTCAAAAAAGCTTTGATTAACAGACGATTTGGTGCTGTACCTGAAGTGATAACTTGTTTTTTAGTATTTGTTCCTTCTGTAGATATTGTAGTGTTTGGATCTTGTTTAGAACCCATAAACCACAATACAAAGTTCATACTATTTGAGGATGAAACTGCAGAAACATTATCTTGTTTAGTGTTAGTAGTAACGTCAATTGTATTTACTTCTACTACATTTTTTGAAGTTTGAGCAAAAACAGTAGTATTAGACACAAAAATAAAAGCAAACATTAGGAAGCCATTCAACATGACTTTTTTACTTGCTTCTAAAGAAAAATATTTCATAACAATTCGTTTTTTTATAATAGACAGAATACATTTGTCTATCTCGAGAGCGAAAGTATATCATTTACAAACGAGCGAAAAATATTTTCGATAAAGAACCAGAATACTCGTTTAAAGCACAAATTTGTTGTAAATAGCCAAGATTTAATGATGAGTTAATGTTGACGTATTCAATAAACACGTTAACCTAAAGTGGTAAAATAATGGTAAGGCTCAAATAATAACAAAGCACAAACTAAAAAACATTCCAATTATTACTAATAAGTTTCTAGCAAAACCGAAGTGCATTTTTGAGAATCAGATTTGATTTTTAAAAACCTAAAATCATTCCAATCACTTGTATTTCAAATTTAAAACGTTGAATGCTACTAGCAAATCCTCACATTCAAGAATAACTTATAAATAAAAAGGCTCCATTTCTGGAGCCTTTTAAGAATATTATGCTTGTCCCGCAGGACCAAAATTAAGCGGAATTGGCGCTTGTTCAGTGTCTTTTATTTCGCCATGAGCGACTTCAAAACGGTGAATATTTTCGCCAATTGCTTTTAGCAATCTTTTAGCATGTTGTGGCGTCAAGACAATTCTTGATTTCACTTTAGCTTTAGGAATACCGGGCATGATACTTACAAAATCTAAAACAAATTCTGATGAAGAGTGATTTATTATTGCCAAATTAGAATAAATTCCTTCAGCAATTTTTTCGTCTAACTCAATATTAATCTGCTCTTGTTGTTGATTAGAATTACTCATCTTAATAAATATATTCTTCTTTGTTAGCCATCATATCATTGTAATCTTCTTTCGAACCTACAATCGTATTGTCATATTCTCTCATACCTGTTCCGGCTGGGATTCTATGTCCTACAATTACATTTTCTTTCAATCCTTCTAAGTAATCGATTTTACCTGCAACAGCAGCTTCGTTCAATACTTTAGTAGTTTCTTGGAAAGATGCAGCAGAAATAAACGATTTAGTTTGCAACGATGCTCTTGTAATACCTTGTAAAACTGGTGTTGCAGTTGCAGTAACAACATCACGAGCCACAACAAGATTTTTATCTGTACGTTTCAATAAAGAGTTTTCATCACGCAATTCACGAGGCGTAATAATTTGTCCTTCTTTCAATGCACTAGAATCTCCAGCATCTTCAACCACTTTCATACCGTATAATTTATCGTTTTGAACGATGAAATCTTTAGTGTGAATCAATTGATCTTCTAAGAATAAAGTATCACCTGGATCTTGTACTCTTACTTTACGCATCATTTGACGTATTACTACCTCAAAGTGTTTGTCGTTAATTTTTACCCCTTGTAAGCGGTATACTTCTTGAATTTCATTAACCAAATACTGTTGAACAGCTGCTGGCCCTTGGATTCTTAAAATATCATCCGGAGTAATTGCACCATCAGATAAAGGTACACCTGCTCTTACGAAGTCATTTTCTTGAACTAGAATTTGGCTTGATAATTTAACCAAGTATTTTCTAATGTCACCAAATTTAGATTCGATAACAATCTCACGGTTTCCTCTTTTGATTTTTCCAAAAGAAACAACACCATCAATTTCAGAAACAACAGCTGGGTTTGAAGGATTACGAGCTTCTAACAACTCTGTAATTCTAGGTAAACCTCCTGTAATATCTCCTGATTTAGAAGAACGACGCGGAATTTTCACCAATACTTTACCTGCTTTAATTTTCTCCCCGTTTTCAACCATCAAGTGGGCTCCAACTGGTAAGTTATAAGAACGAATCAATTCATTGTCTTTACCGTAAACCAATAAAGTTGGAATTAATTTTTTAGCTCTAGATTCAGAAATTACTTTTTCTTGGAAACCAGTTTGCTCATCAATTTCAACCATGAATGATTGACCTTGCTCTAATTCTTCGTAAGCAATTTTACCGGTAAATTCAGAAACGATAACTCCATTATATGGATCCCATTTACAAATCACATCTCCCTTAACTACAGATTGTCCGTCTTTAACGAAGATACTTGAACCGTAAGGAATATTATTAGTACTCAATAAGATACCTGTTCTTTCATCGATTAATTTCAATTCAGTTGAACGAGATACTACAATATCAACTGCATTACCGTCACTGTCTTCTCCTTTAACCGTTTTTAAATCTTCAATTTCCAGTTTACCGTTAAATTTAGTAATGATACTAGACTCTTCAGAAATACCACCCGCAACCCCTCCAACGTGGAAAGTACGTAATGTTAACTGTGTACCAGGCTCACCAATAGATTGTGCTGCAATAACACCAACTGCTTCACCTCTTTGTGTCATCTTACCAGTAGCTAAATTTCTACCGTAACATTTTGCACAAATACCTTTCAACGCTTCACAAGTTAATGGCGAACGCACTTCAACTTTCTCAATTGGAGAAGCGTCAATTGCTTTCATTATAGCTTCTGTGATTTGTTGTCCAGATTCAATTAAAACTTCATTGTTCAAAGGATTAATAAGGTCTTGCAAAACAACACGTCCTAAAATTCTTTCACCTAATGATTCAACAATTTCTTCATTTTTCTTCAATGCTGAAACTTCAACACCTCTAAGAGTACCACAATCTTCGATATTAACAATAACATCTTGAGATACATCATGCAATCTTCTTGTTAAATATCCTGCATCGGCAGTTTTCAATGCCGTATCCGCAAGACCTTTACGCGCACCGTGAGTAGAAATAAAGTACTCAAGGATAGAAAGACCTTCTTTAAAGTTAGAAAGAATCGGATTTTCAATAATTTCACCACCACCAGCAGTAGATTTTTTAGGCTTAGCCATCAAACCACGCATACCGGTTAACTGACGAATTTGTTCTTTGGAACCCCTCGCTCCAGAATCAAGCATCATATACACTGAGTTAAAACCTTGTTGGTCTTCTCTAATGTTTTTCATTGCTAACTCTGTAAGTTGTGCATTCGCTGAAGTCCAAACATCAATAACTTGGTTGTAACGTTCGTTATTAGTGATAAGACCCATGTTATAATTAGCAGAAATACCTTGAACTTGTTCTCTGGCATCTGCAATTAATTTTGGTTTTTGATCCGGAATTCTAATGTCTCCAAGAGAGAATGACAATCCACCTTTGAAGGCAAATTTGTAACCCATATCTTTCATGTTATCCAAGAAAGCCGCTGTTGTAGGTACATCAGTAGAACTTAAAACGTGACCAATAATGTCTCTAAGATTTTTCTTAGTCAATACATCATTGATATATCCAGCTGCTTCCGGTACTACTTCATTAAATAATACACGACCAGCAGTTGTTTGAATAATTTTAAAAACTAATTCACCAGCTTCATTGAAATCCTTAGCTCTAATTCGAACACGAGCATTCAATTCTACTCTACCTTCATTCAAAGCAATATTTACTTCTTCAGCAGAATAGAAAGTAATTCCTTCACCTAAAATTTTAAGTTCCGGAGTTGATAAACGTTCTTTGGTCATATAGTAAAGACCCAAAACCATATCCTGAGAAGGTACTGTAATTGGAGCTCCATTTGCAGGATTCAGAATATTGTGAGAACCCAACATTAATAGTTGTGCTTCCAAAATAGCTTCTGGTCCTAAAGGCAAGTGAACTGCCATTTGATCCCCATCAAAATCAGCATTAAATGCAGTACAAACTAAAGGGTGCAATTGGATTGCTTTTCCTTCAATTAATTTTGGTTGGAATGCTTGAATACCTAATCTGTGCAAAGTAGGAGCACGATTCAGTAATATTGGGTGACCTTTAATTACATTTTCAAGGATATCCCAAACTACAGGCTCTTTCTTATCAATTATTTTTTTAGCTGATTTTACAGTTTTAACAATTCCTCTTTCTATCAATTTACGGATAACGAAAGGTTTGTACAATTCTGCTGCCATATCTTTTGGGATACCACATTCAGACAATTTCAATTCAGGTCCAACAACAATTACCGAACGAGCAGAATAATCCACACGTTTTCCAAGTAAGTTTTGACGGAAACGTCCTTGCTTACCTTTAAGCGAATCAGATAATGATTTTAATGGTCTGTTTGATTCTGTTTTTACTGCAGATGCTTTACGTGTATTATCGAAAAGTGAATCTACAGATTCTTGTAACATACGTTTTTCGTTTCTTAAGATAACTTCAGGAGCTTTAATCTCCATTAATCTTTTCAAACGGTTATTACGGATGATTACACGACGGTATAAATCATTTAAATCTGAAGTTGCAAAACGACCTCCATCAAGTGGCACAAGCGGACGCAATTCTGGTGGAATAACTGGTACCACTTTCATGATCATCCATTCTGGACGATTCTCGCGGTTCAAGTTAGACTCACGGAAAGATTCTACAACTTGTAATCTTTTTAATGCTTCCGTTTTACGTTGTTTAGACGTTTCATTGTTAGCATTGTGTCTCAATTGGTAAGACAGTTGATCTAAATCAATTCTTGCCAATAAATCCATAATACATTCTGCTCCCATTTTGGCAACAAATTTATTTGGATCAAAATCATCAAGATATTGATTGTCAGCAGGAAGCGTATCTAAAATGTTTAAATATTCTTCTTCTGTCAAAAAGTCAAGTCTTTGTAATGATTCCCCTTCTGCATTTTTAGCAATACCAGCTTGGATTACTACGTATCTTTCGTAGTAGATAATCATATCTAATTTCTTAGATGGAAGACCAAGGATATAACCAATTTTGTTTGGAAGAGAACGGAAATACCAGATATGAGCAATCGGCACAACAAGGTTGATGTGACCTACTCTGTCTCTACGTACTTTTTTCTCTGTTACTTCTACACCACAACGGTCACAGATGATCCCTTTGTAACGTATTCTTTTATACTTACCACAAGCACATTCAAAATCTTTTACTGGTCCGAAAATACGTTCACAGAAAAGACCATCACGCTCTGGTTTGTGCGTTCTGTAGTTGATAGTTTCAGGTTTCAATACTTCACCTCTTGATTCTTTCAAAATAGATTCAGGAGAAGCAAGTCCTATTGAGATTTTATTAAACCTTTTTACAGGGTTTTTATCTTTATTGTTATTATTTCTATTATTCATCATAGTTTTTACTATTGATTTATTTGCAATTAAAAATTGATTGTAGATTTATGACTTTCTTAAATCATTAAACTATTACCTCGAATTACTTCTCTAAACTTTAAATAAAATTTTAAAGTGCTATTTACAAAACCATTTGGGCCTTAGTAAAAAATCGGAACGGTTTACGGGTATAAATCCTAAAAACTTTTATAAATGAGTAATCAGCCCCAATAAAAATTGGGACTGATTACTTCAACTATTATTTATTCTTCTAAACGAATGTCAAGTCCAAGACCTTTCAATTCATGCATTAATACATTGAATGATTCTGGTAATCCTGGTTCTGGCATAGATTCACCTTTTACGATTGCTTCGTAAGTTTTTGCTCTACCGATAACATCATCAGACTTCACAGTCAAGATTTCTCTAAGTGTACTTGATGCTCCATAAGCTTCAAGTGCCCAAACCTCCATCTCTCCAAAACGTTGACCTCCAAATTGAGCTTTACCTCCAAGTGGTTGTTGTGTAATCAACGAGTACGGACCTATAGAACGTGCGTGCATTTTATCGTCAACCATGTGTCCAAGTTTCAACATGTAGATTACTCCAACTGTTGCAGCTTGATGGAAACGCTCTCCTGTACCACCATCATATAAATGTGTATGTCCAAAACGTGGTACTCCAGCTTCATCAGTCAATGCATTGATTTGATCAAGAGATGCTCCGTCAAAAATTGGAGTAGCAAATTTTCTACCCAAGTTCATACCAGCCCAACCAAGTACCGTTTCATAAATTTGACCAATGTTCATACGTGAAGGTACCCCTAATGGGTTCAATACGATATCAACTGGTGTTCCATCTTCAAGGAAAGGCATATCTTCATGACGAACGATACGAGCAACAATACCTTTGTTACCGTGACGTCCCGCCATTTTATCACCAACTTTCAATTTACGTTTTTTGGCAATATATACTTTAGCTAGTTTCAAGATACCTGCTGGCAATTCATCTCCAACAGTAATAGTGAATTTCTCTCTACGTAATGCACCTTGTAAATCGTTCAATTTAATTTTATAGTTATGAATTAAATCATTAACCATTTTATTAGCTGCATCATCAGCAACCCATTGACCTTTACTTAAGTGAGCAAAATCTTCAACAGCATAAAGCATTTTTTGAGTATATTTTTTACCTTTTGGTAAAACTTCTTCACCCAAATCATTCATTACACCTTGAGATGTTTTTCCGTTTACAATCAAGAACAGTTTTTCAACTAATTTGTCTTTTAATTCAACAAATTTAACTTCAAACTCCATTTCAAGTGCTCCTAAAGCATCCTTGTCCTGAGTACGTTTACGTTTATCTTTTACTGCTCTTGCGAACAATTTTTTGTCTAAAACAACACCATGTAAAGAAGGAGACGCTTTTAATGAAGCATCTTTTACATCACCTGCTTTATCCCCAAAGATTGCACGAAGCAATTTCTCTTCCGGAGTAGGATCTGATTCTCCTTTTGGAGTAATTTTTCCGATAAGAATATCACCAGGTTTAACCTCGGCTCCAATTCTAATCATACCATTTTCATCTAAATCTTTAGTAGCTTCTTCAGAAACGTTCGGTATATCGTTCGTTAATTCTTCGTTACCTAATTTAGTATCTCTAACTTCTAATGAATAATCATCAACGTGAATAGAGGTAAAAATATCGTCACGAACTACTTTTTCAGAAATTACAATCGCATCCTCGAAGTTGTATCCTTTCCATGGCATAAATGCAACTTTTAGGTTTCTACCTAAAGCTAATTCACCATTTTGAGTCGCATATCCTTCAGATAATACTTGTCCAGGAACCACTCTATCCCCTTTTCTTACGATAGGTTTAAGGTTGATACTTGTACCTTGATTGGTTTTTCTAAATTTAATTAGATTGTATGTTTTCTCATCTGGCTCAAAACTTACCATTCTTTCTTCTTCAGAACGGTCGTATTTGATAGTGATGATATTTGCATCTACATATTCTATAACTCCATCTCCTTCAGCATTAATCAATACTCTAGAATCAGAAGCTACTTGACGCTCTAAACCAGTTCCAACAATTGGAGCTTCAGGACGAATTAATGGTACGGCCTGACGCATCATGTTAGATCCCATCAAAGCTCTATTCGCATCATCATGTTCCAAGAAAGGAATTAAAGATGCAGAAATCGAAGCAATTTGGTTAGGAGCGACATCTGTATAATCTACTTTTGATGGTTCAATTACTGGGAAATCACCTTCTTGACGTGCAATTACGTCTTCGGCAGTAATTTTACCAGTAGCATCCATTTGAATGTTTGCTTGAGCAATTAACATTCCTTCTTCTTCTTCAGCACTTAAGTAAACTGGAGTAGACTCTAAATCTACAACTCCGTTAGTCACTTTACGGTAAGGTGTTTCAATGAAACCCATTCCGTTTACTTTAGCATAAACACCAAGAGATGAAATCAAACCAATATTTGGTCCCTCAGGAGTTTCAATTGGACATAAACGTCCGTAATGCGTATAGTGAACGTCACGTACCTCAAACCCAGCTCTCTCTCTCGAAAGTCCACCTGGTCCTAGTGCAGATAATCTTCTCTTGTGCGTAATCTCGGCAAGTGGATTCGTTTGATCCATAAACTGAGACAACTGGTTTGTACCAAAGAAAGAGTTAATAACAGACGATAATGTTTTAGCATTAATCAAATCTATTGGTGTAAACACCTCGTTATCTCTAACGTTCATTCTCTCACGAATAGTTCTCGCCATACGCGCTAAACCAACACCGAATTGTTGAGACAATTGTTCTCCAACTGTTCTAACACGACGGTTTGATAAGTGATCAATATCATCAATCTCTGCTTTAGAGTTGATTAATTCAATCAAATATTTCACAATAGTTATGATATCCTCTTTGGTCAAGACTTGCTTTTCCATTGGAGTATCTAAACCTAACTTTTTATTTATTCTATAACGACCTACTTCACCTAAGTTGTAACGTTGATCAGAAAAGAATAATTTATCAATAATACCACGCGCCGTTTCTTCATCAGGCGGTTCAGCGTTACGTAATTGTCTGTAGATATGCTCAACAGCCTCTTTTTCAGAGTTTGTTGGATCTTTTTGCAAAGTATTATGAATGATAGCATAATCACCTTGATTAGCATCTTCTTTATGTAACAAAATAGATTTAACGTTAGAATCAATGATTTCTTCCACATTATCTTTGTCGATAATAGTATCTCTGTCAAGGATTATTTCGTTACGTTCGATAGAAACTACTTCGCCAGTATCTTCATCTACGAAATCTTCATGCCATGTATTCAATACACGTGCAGCTAATTTTCTACCGATATATTTTTTAAGTCCTGTTTTAGAAACTTTAATTTCCTCCGCAAGATCAAAAATCTCAAGGATATCCTTGTCTCTTTCAAATCCAATAGCACGGAATAAAGTAGTTACAGGTAATTTTTTCTTTCTGTCGATATAAGCATACATTACACTGTTTATATCTGTAGAGAATTCTATCCAAGAACCTTTGAAAGGAATTACTCTGGCAGAGTATAATTTTGTTCCATTTGCATGGAATGATTGACCAAAGAAAACACCCGGAGATCTGTGTAATTGAGAAACAACTACACGCTCAGCACCATTAATAACAAAGGTACCGCTTGGTGTCATATAAGGAATTGTACCAAGATAAACATCTTGAACAATAGTTTCAAAATCTTCATGTTCTGGATCTGTACAATATAGTTTTAGCCTTGCTTTTAAAGGCACACTATACGTTAGACCTCTTTCTATACATTCTTGAATTGTATAACGTGGTGGATCTACAAAGTAATCAAGGAATTCCAATACAAAGTTATTTCTTGTATCAGTAATTGGGAAATTTTCCATGAAGGTATTGTAAAGCCCTTCGTCGCCTCTTTCGTCAGATTTAGTTTCTAATTGAAAAAAATCTTTAAACGATTTAACCTGAACATCTAGAAAATCTGGATAGTCAGGAATGTTTTTTGTTGAGGCAAAATTCAATCTTTCAGTCTGATTTGTTATCATCAATGGACAAAATTTTGATTAAAAAAGTAATTTTTTTGTACAAATAAGGACTTATTTATACTTTTCTTTTACAACCATTACATCTTTAAAAACCAATTTAAGATAACTACTTTCTTATTATCTGTTAATTTTTTTTCCTCGTAATGGGTAAAATGAATTTGTTTTAAAGACTATTCTGTAATTATACAACCTAGACTTTTGTTATACGAAAAATGGTTTAGGTCATTGGGTGACTCCCAAGACCTAAACCTAATTCTTTAAACTGAGTTTAACTATTTAAGCTCAACAACAGCTCCAGCTTCTTCTAAAGATTTTTTAAGACCTTCAGCCTCTTCTTTAGAAACACCTTCTTTTACATTACTTGGTGCGCTATCAACTACATCTTTAGCTTCTTTCAAACCTAAACCTGTAAGTTCTTTAACTAATTTTACAACTGCTAATTTAGAAGAACCTGCTTCTTTCAATACAACTGTAAATTCTGTTTGAACTTCTTCAGCAGCAGCTTCACCACCACCTGAAACTACTACAGCTGCAGCAGCTGGTTCGATTCCGTACTCATCTTTTAATATTGTTGCTAATTCGTTAACTTCTTTTACCGTTAGGTTAACTAATTGTTCTGCGAATTGTTTCAAATCTGCCATTTTTTCTATCGTTTTAAAATGATTTGTAAAAATATAATTTATTTATTGTGCGCTTTTTTAAATAAAATTAGAGTAGAACTCTATTTTTATTATGCTTCCACTTCTTCGGTAGCCTCTTCGCCTTTTGCGAATTGGTTTTGAAGAGCAGAAATAACTCTCTGTGCTGGTGACTGCAATAATCCAATAAGTTCGCCGATAAGCTCTTCTTTAGATTTAATAGTTGCTAACGCATCTAATTGATCGTCTCCAATATAAACTTCAGAATTTATAAAAGCTCCCTTTAACACAGGTTTAGCAGATTTTTTTCTGAAATCTTTGATAATTTTACCAGGAGCGTTTGCTATATCAGAAATGAATATAGCACTATTACCAGTCAAAACTGAAGGTAAATCTCCATAATCATTAGCTGAAGCTTCCATTGCTTTTGCAAGCAAAGTGTTTTTAACTACTTCCAATTTTATACCTGCTTTATAGCAAGCTCTTCTCAAGTTTGAAGTTGTTTCTGCATTCATTCCAGAAATATCAGATACATAAACAATGTTTGTACCAGCTAACTGTGCAGTTAAAACTTCAATCGCGATTGATTTTTCTTCTCTAGTCATACTAAAAATTTTTAACTACCAATTATACTGCTTTAGGGTCCAATGCAATTGCAGGACTCATAGTGCTAGTTAGGTATATACTTTTGATGTATGTTCCTTTAGCAGCAGTTGGCTTAAGTTTGATTAATGTTTGAATAATTTCGTGCGCATTGTCAACGATTTGCTCGCTACCAAAAGAAATTTTACCAATTCCTGCATGCACAATACCAGTTTTATCAACTTTAAAGTCAATTTTACCAGCTTTAACCTCTTGAACAGCTTTTGCAACATCCATAGTTACAGTACCTGTTTTAGGGTTTGGCATTAAACCTCTAGGTCCTAATATACGACCTAATGGACCTAATTTACCCATAACAGAAGGCATCGTGATGATAACATCAACATCTGTCCAACCGTCTTTAATTTTTTGTAAATAATCGTCAAGACCCACAAAGTCTGCACCAGCTGCTAAAGCTTCCGCTTCTTTGTCTGGAGTAACTAATGCTAATACTTTAACGTCTTTACCAGTTCCATGAGGCAATGTTACCACACCTCTTACCATTTGATTCGCTTTTCTTGGATCTACACCCAAACGTACCGCGATATCAACAGACTCATCAAATTTTGCAGAAGCAACTAATTTTATCAATGCCGCAGCATCTTTAAGAGAATATAGTTTGTTCTTTTCAATTTTCGAAGCAGCCTCTTTTTGCTTTTTTGTCAATTTTGCCATGTCTTTCTCTTAATTAAAAAGGAGAATCTCCTGATACAGTTATACCCATAGACCTAGCAGTTCCAGCAATCATGCTCATAGCAGATTCGATTGTGAATGCATTTAAATCTACCATTTTATCTTCAGCAATTGCTTTGATAACGTCCCAAGTAACACTTGCTACTTTTTTACGATTTGGTTCACCTGATCCCGACTTTAGCTTTGCAGCTTCCAATAACTGGACAGCAGCTGGAGGAGTTTTTACAACAAAATCAAATGATTTGTCTTTATACACAGTAATTTGTACTGGGCATATTTTGCCGGGTTTATCTTGAGTTCTAGCATTAAATTGCTTACAGAACTCCATGATGTTTACCCCAGCAGCTCCTAAAGCAGGTCCAACCGGTGGCGACGGATTCGCAGCACCTCCCTTAACTTGTAGTTTAACTACCTTACTAATTTCTTTAGCCATTTTTTAAAAAATTTAACATCATAATCATTGGAAGCGATTATAATGGATATTATAGATGTAACAAAAAATTATACTTTTTCAACTTGCATAAAACTCAACTCTAACGGTGTTTTTCTTCCGAAAATTTTAACCATTACTTCAAGCTTACGCTTTTCTTCATTAATTTTTTCAACAGTACCATTGAAACCATTAAAAGGTCCATCAATAACCTTAATTGTCTCACCGATATTGAAAGGTATTGAACGAGTGTCTGTATTTACAGCCAATTCATCCACTTTACCTAACATTCTGTTTACTTCTGAAATTCTCAAAGGAACAGGCTCTCCACCTTTTATTTCACCTAAAAAACCAATAACACTTGTTATAGACTTGATAATATGAGGTATTTCACCAATAAGATTCGCTTCAATCATAACATATCCAGGAAAATAAACTTTGTCTTTGATTATTTTTTTCCCTTCTTTCACAGTAACGACTTTTTCAGTAGGAACTAAAACTTGCGAAACATAATCACCCATCCCTAACCTTGCGATTTCGGTTTCGATGTATGCTTTCACTTTGTTTTCCTGTCCGCTTACCGCTCTAACGACATACCACTTTTTAATATTATTATCTGCCATAACAAAAAAATTAAGCTTTTATCCAGTTAAAAAATCCAGCTAAAGCTTTTGCGAAAATTTCATCAACTCCCCATGTTGCCAAGGCGAATAATACCGAAAAAACAGCAACAACAATCGTTAGACGTTGCACCTCAGGCCAAGCTGGCCAAGTTACATTTGACTTTAATTCCTCAAATGCTTCTGATATGTAATTAACAACTTTTGTCATTATGATTTATTTTTTTGCACGGGCGGAGGGATTCGAACCCCCATCAACGGTTTTGGAGACCGCTATTCTACCCTTGAACTACGCCCGTTAGTTAAAAGCCAGCGATTTTTCAGTTATGAAAATCAACTGGCTTTATATAATTTTTAGGATATTAACCTACAATCTCAGTTACTTGTCCAGCACCTACAGTTCTACCACCTTCACGGATAGCGAAACGTAAACCAACGCTCATTGCAATTGGGCTTAACAAAGATACATTAATAGTTAAGTTATCTCCTGGCATCACCATCTCTACACCTTCTGGCAAAGTAATAACCCCCGTTACGTCAGTTGTACGAACGTAAAACTGTGGACGGTAATTATTATGGAATGGTGTATGACGACCACCTTCTTCTTTTTTCAAGATATAAACCTCAGCTTTAAAAGTAGCGTGTGGTTTAACTGAACCTGGCTTAATGATAACCATTCCTCTTTTGATAGATTCTTTATCAACACCACGTAACAATAAACCTACGTTATCTCCTGCTTCACCTCTATCAAGGATTTTACGGAACATCTCAACTCCTGTAATAGTAGAAGTCAATTTTTCAGCTCCCATACCAATGATTTCAACAGCATCTCCTGTATTAGCAATACCAGTTTCGATACGACCTGTAGCAACAGTTCCACGACCAGTAATTGTAAATACATCCTCAACTGGCATCAAGAATGGTTTTTCAGTATCACGAATTGGCTCTTCAATCCAAGAATCTACAGCAGCCATCAATTCAATAATTTTTGGTACCCATGCTGGATCATTATTCAATCCACCTAAAGCAGAACCTTGAACAACTGGACAATTATCCCCATCATATTCATAGAAAGACAATAAGTCTCTAATTTCCATTTCAACAAGTTCCAACAATTCCTCATCATCAACCATATCCACTTTATTCATGAATACAACCATTCTAGGAATACCAACCTGACGTCCTAAAAGGATATGCTCACGTGTTTGCGGCATAGGTCCATCAGTTGCAGCTACTACAAGAATAGCACCATCCATTTGAGCAGCTCCCGTAACCATGTTCTTTACGTAATCCGCGTGACCTGGACAGTCAACGTGAGCGTAATGACGATTAGCAGTTTCATACTCAACGTGAGATGTATTAATTGTAATACCTCTTTCTTTTTCTTCAGGAGCATTATCAATTTGATCAAATGATTTTGCTTGACAGTAACCAGCATCAGATAAAACTTTTGTGATTGCTGCCGTTAATGTAGTTTTTCCGTGATCCACGTGCCCAATTGTACCAATGTTTAAGTGGGGCTTGTTACGGTTAAAGGTTTCTTTTGCCATTTTACTTAATTTTAATCTTGTTATATATTAATTTTTATTTCCTACTTACTTGAGCCAACTACGGGAATTGAACCCGTGACCTCTTCCTTACCAAGGAAGCACTCTACCTCTGAGCTAAGTCGGCAGAACCCCTTATCAAAGAGCTTAAATTACAATCCTCAGACTATTCAATCTACTTATTGCAATCTAAGATTAATCCTAGTGGGGAGAGCAGGATTCGAACCTGCGAAGTTCACACAGCAGATTTACAGTCTGCCCTCGTTGGCCGCTTGAGTATCTCCCCTACTTTTTATATTATCAAACCTTTACAGTTTTGAGCCGGCGGAGGGACTCGAACCCACGACCTGCTGATTACAAATCAGCTGCTCTAGCCAACTGAGCTACGCTGGCGAATCAATAAAAAAAGTCCGCTATTTCTAACGGACTGCAAATGTATAGATTTTATCTCTCAATCAAAACATTTTTTCAAAAAAATTTATATTAAATATGAGAACTTATCTTTTCTTTTCTTTTTACCAACATTCGTTCTAGAGATTCTGCAGAAAGTTCCACAGCTTCTTCAAAAGTTTTGCACTGTTTTTTTACTAAAAAATCATCCCCAGGAACATTAATTTTCACCTCGGCAACTTTATTCTCCTTATCACTTGTCTTTTCAACTTTCAAAAAAACATCCGCTGACACGACTTTGTCATAATACTTTTCCAACTTGTCCAACCTTTCTTGAACAAAATCTACTAGCTTTTTGTCAACAGTAAAGTTAACTGCATGAACACTTACCTTCATAATCATCTTTTTTAATTGTTAAACACCAAATCACTTTCTTCCCCGCGGATGCGCATCTTTATATATATTCTTCAGTTCCGCTAAACTGTTGTGCGTATATACTTGAGTAGATGCCAAACTGGAATGTCCCAATAATTCTTTCACCGAATTCAAATCTGCTCCATTATTTAATAAATGTGTCGCAAATGTATGTCGCAAAATGTGAGGGCTTTTTTTTACTTTTTCCGACACAGTACTAAAGTAAGAATTTATTAGACGATACACAAAGGATTCATTTAATTTTAACCCTTTTTTTGTGAGAAAAAAATAATCATCATCAACCATAACCAACAACGAGTTTCTTTCTTTTACGTATAAAGAAAACTGATCTGAAATTATTGGCAACACAGGAAGAATACGCTCTTTATTTCGCTTCCCTAACACCTTAATTGTACTAGATGACAAATTAACATTATCCATTTTTAGATGAATCAATTCTGCTCTTCGCACTCCTGTAGTATACAACAAATCAATTATGAGCTTATTCCTAACCTCTTCAAATCCGACCGTGTTTTGCATTTGATCCAAAACAGCCGTCATTTCCTTTTCAGAAAAAGGAATCTGTATTATTTTGGGAATTTTAAGCGCTTTGTGTTTCAACAGCGGACTAACTTCTATCTGTTTTGTTTTTAATAGAAATTTATAAAATGCTTTTAAGGATGAAATTTTTCTATTCACCGAAACATTTGATACTGAATCATCAACTAATGAAACAATCCAATTTCTAATTTGACCGTAATTCACTCGTTCGATATTTTCCTGATCAAAATGAATTTTATTGAACGACTCAAAAGAATTAATATCGTTGCAATAAGCTGTTATTGTATGAGAAGAATATTTTTTCTCCAAAGAGAGATAATCTCTAAATGCGTCTTTATTTGTGGACATAAAAAAACCGTTAGCATCAAAGTTATAAAATTTTGATGACTAACGGTATTTTATTTAATGGAATCGACTAACTCTCTAAGTTATCTCTCATATTTTGGATATAAGCCGCTTTTTGAATTTTGATTCTATTGGTTACTGAAGGCTTAATAAAAGCAGTACGTGCTCTTAGTTGACGAACAGTTCCTGTTTTATCAAATTTTCTTTTGTAACGTTTTAACGCTCTATCGATATTTTCTCCGTCTTTAATTGGTATAATTAACATAATATAGACACCCCCTTTCTTTAGACTGCAAAAGTAGGATAATAAAGCGAACTTACAAGTATTTGCATAATTTTATTTATTTTTACCAACTAAATAAAGTTTATGTGGTTTATCGTAATTTTTATTCTACTGCTATTTGCAAGTATTTTACCCTATATGCCACTGACACATTGGTTCTATAGGTTTTTTGAGTTTGGGAAAATTCAAATACTTATTTTACAGAGTACAGCTTTAATCTTTAGCTTTATCTTGATAGATGAATCTGATGTTTGGATACCTATTCTTCAGTTATTGACTTTAATAAGTATTATAGACCATCTTGCAACTCTTTCCAAATACACTTCTTTTCACAAATCAGTACAAAAAGAACCTTGTAATATTTCTTCAGAAATAATTACAGTCCTTTCGGCAAACGTATTTCAAGAAAACAAAGAATATGAACAATTTATAGCTTTGATTAATAAATACAATCCGGATATTTTTTTAACCATGGAATCTGATAAAAATTGGGAAAAGGCACTCTCAGTTTTGGATAACAAATACAAATACAATATCAAAGTAGCCTTAGACAATACGTATGGCATGCATTTATATTCTAAATTAAAAATAACTAATCACAGCGTTCATTATTTTGTAGCGGATGATCTTCCCAGCATTGAGGCAAAAATAAGAACTGGAGACAATTTTGAATTTACTTTCTTTGGCGTCCATCCACCACCGCCAAGTCCTACTGAGGAAGAAAATTCCAAAGAGCGTGATGGAGAGCTTTTGAGTATCGCAAAAAAAATAAAACAAAACGCTGATACTTGTGTTGTAGTTGGGGATTTTAACAATGTGGCTTGGGCAAAATCCTCCATCTTATTTAGAAAAACCAGCGAGACTATAGACGGAAGAATTGGCAGAGGATTTATCTCCAGTTTTCATACCAAATACTGGTTTCTAAGATTTCCTATTGACTTGATGTTTCACACATCAGATGTATTTATTGATGAATTAAAAAGTTTAGAACATTTCGGATCTGATCATTTTCCGATATATGCAAAATTTTTCATCAACAAGAAGACATCTGAACAAGAACATTTAACAGAAAACTTAGAAGAGGGAGAACACGAGATTGTTCAAGAAATAATTATAGAAGGCATAAATGAAAAAAGCGACAATCGTAACTGATTGTCGCTTTTTTTATGATTTTAAAAACACTTGCGCTTTCAACAAATTTCTATAAATCGCTATTTTTTTAATTTCAGTAATTCCTCTCCGAAGAGAAATAATTTAGAAATTATTCAACATTCACTATCCTCTATCTGAATTGATTATCGGCGAGCTATTATTTCACAGCTGGCTCATAATTTTGATTGTCGATAATCATTTTTCCTAAAATCTCTTTAAGAATTTCTGAAGTTCCTCCGCCTATTGGCCCTAAACGACTATCTCTAAACAAACGTGCTAATGGATACTCCTCCATATAACCATAACCCCCTAACATTTGCAAACAGCTGTAAATAGCATCATCTGCAACTTTTGTGGATTTCAGCTTAGCCATGGTTGCCTCCTTAACAACGTATTCCCCTTTATCTAAACGAGCAACAGCGGCATAGTTAAACACCTTACAATGTTCTACCTCTGTTGCATGCTCAACTAACGTATGTCTAAGTGCTTGAAACTTGCTGATTTTTTTCCCGAACGCTTCTCTATGCGACATGTAATCTATGGTATAATCTATCGCATATTCAGCTCTAGCATGTGCGTTTATTGCCATTATTAAACGCTCTAAAGCAAAATGTTGCATGATATAAGGAAACCCTTTCCCCTCTTCACCCATTAAGTTTTCTGCTGGAATCTCTACGTTATCAAATGCAATTTCGGCTGTATCCGATGCTCTCCAACCTAATTTATCTAGCTTAACGGCAGATATACCCTTTAAACCAGTATCCATTAAAAAAATGCTAATCCCTTTGTTACCGAGTTCAGGATTAGTCTTTGCTGCAACAATATAATAGTCTGCATAAACACCGTTTGTAATAAATGTTTTAGAACCATTAATAATATATTTGTCTCCTTTTTTAACGGCGTTAGTGCGCATCCCCGCAACATCACTACCCCCAAAAGGCTCTGAAATACATAAAGCACCTATTTTCTTTCCAGCGATACTTGGCACTAAGTAGTCTTGTTTTATTCTTTCGTCACCCTCAGCATTCAAATGGGTCATCGCTAAATACCCATGAGCCCACATTGCAGCAGCAAAACCTGATGACTTAATTTTTTGTAATTCTTCTAGAAAAATAACAGTATAAAATAAATCTAGATCTAGACCGCCATAAGCCTCAGGATATGCAATTCCGAAGTAACCCATCTCGCCAAATTTCTCCCAAATAAAACGTTCTATCGTACCTGTTTTTTCCCACTTTTCAATATGCGGAACAACTTCTTTCTGCAAAAAATCTTTTAAACTTTCTCTAAACGCCTGATGTTCTTCAGTGAAATAATTTGAATTCATATATTATATATTTTTTTAACAAATAGTATTAATTGAAACATTATGATACAGCTATGCCTCAGATTTCTTTTTTTTACGGTTAAAATAATTAGTGAATAGAAAAGTAATGCATCTATTTTAAAATGCATTATAATATTGCTGTCAATAGTCAAAAATTTGACACTTCTAATTAAAGTCCAAATATAAGCCAATTAAATTTGCTTTATCAACAGGAAATCCCTTAATTTTTGTTAAATCCTCAATATTCTTTATATTTCCTTTCATACTTCTATAGGTAACTATTTCTTTAGCCAAGGAGTATCTGAAATAATAAAATTGAGCAAGTTCCTTTAAAGACGCGTTATTAATATCAATTTTCTTAAAGTCAGGAACAATTGAAACTTTGAAATGAGTATTCAAATTTTCGATTACTTCGGGAGATAATCCCCAAACCTCTTTCATTTGCTCCATGGAAACAAATCCTCCCAAAAGTTCTTTTTGTTTTAAAATCCGGATAGAAATAGCATCGCCAATCCCATATATTTTTACTAAATCCTCTTTCGTAGCCTGATTTATATCAATAAGAACAATTTTTTCTTTTTTGGCGAAAGCCTGATTTTGATACGATGTATATTCTTTAAATTTAGTATTGTATTTTTTATTATTTACCCAATCCGGAAATTTAAAATAAGGAGCCATGACATGTAGCAAGGAATCTGAGACTTTGGTCACATTTTGAAATTCCTTAGGCGAATTTACATACTTGTTCTCTTTTCTAAAAGCCAGCAAACGATCAATTTCCTGAACAGACATTCCAAGCTTATACCCTTTATAATCCGTTATAAAATTAGGGTTGAAAAGATATATTTTCGGTTTGCTATTTTTAGCATCCATTATAAGAGAATCCATTTCAGACTGGAGAGAAAGCCATTTTTGTTTCTCAGGATATTCTTTACTCACAGCGCTAAAATCAACAAAAAAACATACGAGTTGCATTACGACAATAACTAGAAACAAAAAGAAAATACCTGTGCGTTGTTCCTTAGTGAATTTAAAATAACTTTGAATCGTTTTGAAACTCATATTGTATTGATGGATTTTCACGTTGAAATAATGAGTCTAAAATTAGAAATAAAATTAAGATAAAATAACTTTGAAAATAAAAATATTTCAAATGAAAATTAACATTTTCAATAGACCCTTTTTATACGAAATCAATATTAAAAAGGGCAATGCATCATTTTTTACAACTTAAAATTCAATTATTGTTTTTATTTTTTATAAAAAACAATACATTTGGAGCTTAATAACAAACAAAACCATATAACCCATGTCAATTTGGAAAACTAAACCACTTTCGGTATTGCTAAATGAAGCATCAGAATCTGAAAAAGGATTAAAAAGGACTTTGTCTTCACGTTCATTAGTAGCACTTGGAGTTGGAGCAATTATTGGAGCAGGATTATTCTCGTTAACGGGTATTGCTGCTGCAGAACATGCTGGTCCGGCAGTTACACTTTCATTTATTTTAGCCGCTGTAGGATGTGCTTTTGCAGGGCTTTGCTATGCTGAGTTTGCATCCATGATACCAGTAGCAGGTAGTGCTTACACATACTCCTATGCCACAATGGGAGAATTTATGGCTTGGATCATCGGATGGGATTTAGTCCTTGAATATGCACTAGGAGCCGCAACAGTTGGAGTGAGTTGGTCTCGTTATTTACTTGAATTATTAAACAAATACGGCATACATCTCCCCCATGATTTAATATGTTCTCCTTGGGAAACATTAAAACTAAGCGATGGAACTATTATAGAAGGTGGTATGATAAATCTTCCTGCCATTTTTATTGTTTCTATGTTATCACTATTATTAATAAGAGGAACAAAAGAATCTGCTTCAATAAACAACATTTTAGTTGTAGTAAAAGTAATCGTAGTTATCATGTTTATCGTTTTAGGCTGGAGCTTTATTGACACTGCAAATTACACTCCGTATATCCCTGAAAACACAGGTGTTTTTGGAGAGTTTGGATGGTCAGGAATTGCCGCTGGTGCTGGAACTGTTTTCTTTGCCTTCATTGGTTTTGACGCTGTTTCTACAGCTGCACAAGAAGCAAAAAACCCACAAAAAGGAATGCCAATTGGTATTTTAGGATCATTAGTAATCTGTACAATATTATATGTCTTATTTGCGCATGTAATGACTGGACTTGTACCTTATAATGAATTTGCAGGAGATGCTAAACCAGCAGCAACAGCATTTGCAAGAACTGGTTATACTTTTTTACAAACTGGTTTAATCGTGGCTATTTTAGCGGGATATACTTCTGTAATGTTGGTGATGTTAATGGGACAAAGTCGTGTTTTTTACACCATGAGTAAAGATGGTTTATTGCCTTCATTCTTTAGTGACATTCACTCAAAATTCAGAACACCATGGAAAACAAATCTTTTCTTCATGGTATTCGTGAGTCTTTTTGCAGGTTTCGTACCCGTAAGTGATTTAGGACATATGGTAAGTATCGGAACATTATTAGCGTTTGTATTAGTATGTATTGGAGTATTGGTAATGCGTAAAAAAATGCCCGATGCACCAAGATCATTCAAAACGCCATTCGTTCCTTATGTTCCCATTGCAGGAATATTAATCTGTTTGGCATTAATGTATTCGTTACCTAATGAAAGTTGGGCTAGGTTAATCATCTGGATGGCATTAGGAGTAGCTATCTATTTTATCTATGGAAGGAAAAATAGTAAATTGAACAATCCAGATAAATAGATTCATATCATAATCAAAAAAGGGATTATAAAGCATTTCAACTGCTTTATAATCCCTTTTTCTATTTAAAGATTTTTACAAATCAAAAACAGATGTACGTTTTGCCCGAATCAAATCCTTTAATCGAATCCAGAATGCAAGCGTTAAATAAACGGCAAACCACAATCCAGCAGTAACAAACGATAAATAAATAAAAAAAAGTCGGACACTACTGGCACGCATTCCCAAAGTATCCGCCAAACGCGAGGAAACATGAAAACCGTGTTTCTCAAAAAAAAACTTGAGCTTTATGATTACTGACATTTTAAAAAATTATTAGTTATGTGCAAAATTACAAAATTATCCAGTTGATGCCTTTGCTAAACCACTAATTGTTTTTTCAGTAATTCTATTCCTACGCTACACTCCAAACATTTACTTTTGTTACAATATTCATTCTTGAGTTGAAGCAATGATTGCGTCTCAAACGCACTTTTTGAAACAATTCCGAAAGAATTAAACTTATCAATAATAGCATTTTTTTCTGGTGTAACTTCATTTAAGAGTTGAATCAAATCCTCAGAAATTTCTTTTCCCTGACTTTTTGCAAAAGCAAATTGTAACGGAATTATGGTATTTATAACAATCAAATCAATGAAAGATTTAGCAAGCGATTTCCTTTTATTTGGGCTTTCTTTATCAAATTGATAATGATTAAGCCAATATTCAGAAACTGAAACCTGAAACAAATCATAACAGCTTTTCAAAGAATTTATGGCACTTATTTTTGAGAATAAATTCTGCTGATTATGGTATAAGTTGGCCAACTGGGAAAGCCGAATCGTTGGGAAATTATCCGGACGATGCTTGAAAAATTGAACTGGTTCCGTACAAATTTTTTCTAGTTGGTATTTATGCAATAAATAGAAATACCTGAATTTTAAATCTTTAAAATAATTGTCTTCTTTATTAAAATCCAATAATCCAGCGGTTCCAAAAATCAAAGCTTCCAGATTCTCGACCTCGAAACTTTCTTTTCTCACAATTGAAAAAGGAATATTTTGTGCGATTTTCAAAAAGATCTCACCATTCATATTTAATCCAAAATTCTTCGCCAAAAGACAAAATAACACCGCTTCCCAATCCTGATTGGTTTGTTCCAATAAATCAAATATCGGTTTTGATTTTCTTTCCAAACGTTCAAAAAACAAAGGTTCTTGCCAATTTTTGAATACAAATGCATCAATTTCTTGAATTTGTTTTTCGCAGAAAATCCAAGATTTAGGAGAAACTAAAGATTGATAATTAGATAGTGTTAAAGAATCAACATGTTTTCTAAGTTCCAAAACAGGAATCTCTGTGTCATTTTTTCTAAAAATTTCTGTGTCGTGTTCCCATACCACATGAAGAATCACGTTTTCGTAGGCTTCATCTCTTTCGTGATGATGCACGTACCAATCTGAAGATTTAAGATGAATTTCTACATTTCCAGCCCATTTTTGCTTATCAATAGTTATTTGGGCATTAAAAAAATCAGGTCCGGCAAGTTCTAAATATTGTCCAGCATTAATAATTGTAATTTCCTCCCCATTGCAGGTTTTCAAATTTAAGGTATCAAATTTCTTAAATTTCCAGAGATAATGAAGGAAATCTTCTTTCATATTGACCATATTAGATTGAATACTAATGTAATAAAAAAAGAAATAACAAATTATCTAAAATAAAAAAAATCAGAAATTTCACTAAAGAGAGTAGCGAAATTGGAAAATATAAATGTTTTTATTTCATCAGGTACAATTTGGCGCAAGCCCGAGCATCCGATAAAGCTTCGTGATGATTCAATGAAATATTCATTTCTCGGCAACAATCACTCAATTTGGTTGGCTTCAATCCTTTAGCTTTGTAGATTTTAACGGTACATTCCCATCAAGAAGCGATATTCAAATCAGCGTAATCTAAATTATAAAGCGCCATTGATTTTGCCAAAACATTCCTGTCAAAACTTTCATTGTGCGCCACTACTACTCTATTTTTGAGTCTTTTTTGAATTTCAGGATACACTTGAGCAAATGATTTAGCATTCACCGTATCGCAAGGATATATCCCATGCACTTGAATGGTAAAAGGAGAGTATAAATTATTTGGCGGTTTAATCAAGGCAACAAACTCGTCGACAATTATTCCGTTTTCTACGGTTACGATACCTACAGAACAGGGATGATATCCAATTGCGGTTTCAAAATCTATAGCAGTAAAGGTCAATTTGATTCAGGATTAAAGGTTAACGGTTTAGATAATAGATTTACAAAAGTACTATCAATTACAAAAGTTCAAAGCATTCGCTAACTTTCTTTTTATTTCTTGTTGCAAATTTTAGTCTCCAAAATTTTTACAACAACAAACTAATTAAACCAAAAAACCTGCAAGCTTTTTCGAATCTTGCAGGAGTATAGTTAGGAAATAACTTGTACTTTTAAGATTATTTTATTGAACCAATAATATCATATTTAGTAATAATATGATGACTTCCATTTTCTAATTCCACTAGAACAGCTTCATTTTCTTTAGTGAATAATTTAGAAACTTCTTCAATAGGTGTTCCGTGTTTCACAATTGGAAAAGGTTTCCCCATCACCTCTTTAATCGGTTTGTCAGATACATCTTTATCAGCTACGTAACTTTGAAACAAATCACTTTCATCAACAGAACCCACAAATCCTGTAATATCAATCACCGGAATTTGAGAAATTTTGTATTTACGCATTCTTTCTATGGCATGCGAAACTAACTCTTCGGTACGAACCACAATTAATGGTTTATCGATATGGTCTTTGATAACATCCTCCGCTTTTGTGATTTCTTCTTCCAGAAAACCACGTTCGCGCATCCAATCATCATTAAACATTTTACCTACATAGCGACTTCCTGAATCATGAAAAAGCACCACAACAACGTCTTCGGGTTTAAAATGTTCTTTAAGTTGCAACAATCCTTTAATTGCTGCTCCAGCTGAATTCCCAACAAATATTCCTTCTTCAAGTGCAATTTTACGCGTATAGACCGCAGCATCTTTGTCCGTCACTTTTGTAAAACCGTCAATTAGAGAGAAATCAACATTTTTTGGCAAAATATCTTCTCCAATTCCTTCGGTGATATAGGAATAGATTTCATTTTCGTCAAAAATCCCCGTTTCGTGGTATTTTTTAAACACAGAACCATAGGTGTCAATTCCCCATATTTTAATATTTGGATTTTTCTCTTTCAGGTATTTTGCTACTCCTGAGATTGTCCCTCCAGTCCCTACTCCTACTACAAAATGAGTAATCTTACCTTCCGTTTGTTCCCAAATTTCAGGACCCGTTTGCTCGTAATGCGCTATTGCATTTGAAGGGTTATCGTATTGATTTACATACCAAGAATTAGGCGTTTCCGTTGCTAAACGTTTAGAAACCGAATAATAGGAACGTGGATCAGTTGGTTCTACATCCGTGGGGCAAACTACAACTTTTGCTCCAACCGCACGAAGAATATCCATTTTTTCTTTAGACTGTTTGTCTGAAATCACACAAATCAGTTTGTACCCTTTTATGATGGCTACTAATGCCAATCCCATTCCGGTATTTCCCGAAGTCCCTTCAATGATTGTTCCGCCTGGCTTTAATCGTCCATCAGCCTCAGCATCTGCAATCATTTTTACGGCCATTCTGTCTTTAACGGAATTCCCGGGATTGAACGTTTCGACTTTTGCAAGAACTAAAGCCTCTACTTCGGAAGTTACTTTATTAAGTTTTACTAAAGGTGTATTACCTATTGTGCCTAATATATTATCTGCGTAGCGCATTATAGTTTTATTTTAAGATTGTAATTTGTTGTAAATAGTGCTGCAAAGATAGTATTTTGTTATAAAATATTCTTGTTTACGGGATTTTGCGTTCGTGATAAAAGCGATATCCTTTCTTTGCCTCCCTTAAGCAAGGAAAGATAAAGCGGATAGCACGATAAAACGCCCAGGAAAACATAATTGGTACCCTATAATTCTAAGAAGAAATTAATTGAAGAAGTTCCAAATCAAACCAAATCGAATCGTAAAATCACGCGATGGATTATTGGGTGACGCATAAAAATTATTCCCCATAAGAGCCGAATTAAAATGTTCCACCTTGAAATAAATCCTTGTTCGCTGCACTTTTGCATTGATGAAAAAATCTAGGTTTGGATGATTCCCAATTTGTTTATCATTTTGAACAAAAAACTCTCCTATTACAGGATTATAGTCATTAGCATAATACTTGGAAAAATAATTCAGTGAAATCCCTGTTTGTAGGAATAGCGCTTTTTTAAACAAATAATTGGAATAATAAAAAGTATTTCGGGTGACAATTTCAGGAACATTCAAAATAGCTTCGTCTTGTTCCGTTTTTTGATATAAAATTGTATTGTCCAAAGCAAAATTTCCAAATTTTAACTCTCTGCTGATTTTAATCGATAAATAATTTATAGTTCCATCGTATTGTGATGGAGCCACAATTTGGGTTTTGGCAAGGATTTGCTCTGAATTTGAAATGTTATTAAAATACAAATGATCCTTTAAAACTGAAAATTGTACCTCGGCATTAACCCAAGGGGAAATGGCATTTGCTTTGATTGTATTGATTTTTTCGTTTTTAAAATCATTTGACCAATTGTATTGTACAAAACTGCTTTGGTGCAAATTATAATTATTATTTGGCAGTTTATTTATATTTTGGTACTGAAATGCAAGTTGGATTTCATCATTCAGTTCGTATTGTAATTTAGCATCTAAATTAGACAGCGATTGTGCCGTTACCGATCTGGAGTATAAAAATTTACCATTCCATTTATTGCGTCGATATTCATACTGCCCACCAGCGCTATTGATTTCCTGACTGAAAGAACTCGGTATGGTACGGTCATCAAAAATAAGGATTTGATTGTAATAATAGTTTGATCTGAAATCATCTATAAAAAAATGAAAAGTACCCAAAGTAGTATTCTCATATATCAATCCTACTTTGTTATACATTTTATTATAACGAGTTTGATCATTTATACCACTATCCAAATAAGATTCTCCAAAACGGAAAACTGTCTCCGAACCAACTGTTGATGGGACTGTTGCCTGATTGTATTCAAAAAACTTATTCTCGTAATTAAATTGATGCGTCAAGTACAAATTATTATCGCCCTTTTTAGGATTAATTCTAAAATTGTGATCCAGAAAAATTCTTTTCCCTTTTAGAAAGGATTTGGCATCATTAAAATACACTTCAAATCGTTGTCGGTTATTATAGTTAGGATCCTCGCTTTCAAAATCTTCAATAGTTGTGATTCCACCGTTTTCCTCATTCAAAATATCTTGAAAAGTGTAATGTGCTTTAGCAAAATAGCGTTTATTTTTAGTGTTGTAATTTGTGGTGAATCTAAAATTACCGGTACTAGACAATTGATTGATATACTCACCCTCTGACCGCAATCCTTTGTAAGCTATCGAAAAATTAAGATTTTCAGAAGTATTTAATGTAATAAAAGCATCGACAGACTGCCCTTTTCTGACAGTAGTTTTAAAATACAGTTCGGTAACAGGTGTCGCAACAGAATAATATCTTATCTGATTCGCTTCTAAAAAATTAAAATGTTTTGCTTTAAAACCAAACTCAGGATATTGTGAAAAATCCGTTAAACTATATTGCAGCGTATTATAAGTTTGTCCATCATTTGCAAAAGGCAAAAGTCCAAAAATATCTTTTCGCAAATAGTTGTGGCTGTATTCTTTTTGAATCGTAAGCGAAGTATCGATGTAAGTAGTGTCGTTTTCTATGGTGATTACCTTGTAGAGATCGATGGTTGCTATTTTTATATTTTCGATAGAATCAGAAATTCTAAGGGGTTTGTTTTTTTCTATAATTCTGTCATTTTTTGTTTGAGCAAAAAAAGCTACTGGTATTAGCAAAAAAAAGAAAAGAAAGATAATTCTCATTTGTTGGGATATATAATTAAGCAATTATTTTAAATCTTATAATCGAACAAAGGTATATCATTAAGAGTTATGAATAAAAAAAGAAGTACAAATATGAAATTAAAAAAATCAAATTAAAATGAGAATCTAAAAAAAAACAGTAGCAAACATAAGTTCACTACTGTTTTAAAAATATACTGTTATTTATTATTAATCTTGTATCGCTTTTTCAGGGATAGACAATTTAATAACCAGGGTTTTGTTGTGCTCTTAACGTTGGATTAGAATCCAATTCTAATTGCGGTATTGGCCACAAAAACTTAAAGTTATCGTAAGGAATTGCATTTACACCCAAAGCTCCTGAGTACGGAGTACCTAATGCATATGCAGTTAAAGCAGTTGGAGCACTTGAAAATCCTCCGTTAGCAGCTTTTGCAGGAACTCCATCAATTGGAAATAATGGATCTTTTTGTAATCTATGGATATCTGCCCAACGGCGACCTTCCATAAGAAATTCTATTCTTCTTTCTTTTAAAATAGCTCCAAGTAACTGAACATTTGAAGTAAAACTAAGTGCAGTAAAAGCTTGCGTTGTTGGATTAGCCAAAGACCTGTTTCTTACTGAATTCAATCTTGCCAAACCATTCGTCACATCGCTAGTTCTAGCATAAGCTTCAGCCATATTTAATGCTACCTCGGCATATCTAATAATTGGTGCAGCATCAGTTTTGTTTACACCGTCTTTATATTTTTTGGTGAATTTAGAATTAGGATAGTAACTTCCAATACCAGTTATAACCATAGTACCTTCAGCTCTTCTTTTATCATCTGCCAACCAACTTGGATCTCTCCAAATAATTGGACTAATAGCTACTAAACCACGACCATTAGAGGCAGCAGGAATTGGAGGATGATACATATTAGCCAAAGCACCATTTGCACCAGGATTATTAGTAGCACCATTTGCAATAGAGAAAATAGATTCTGTATTTGAACTGTTACTAGCGAAAGGAGTATCAGGATTAGCCGTCATTGAATACAAACCATCCAATTTTTTACCTTCTGTAATTACACCATCCCAGTTACGCATGTGCAAATGAACTCTTGTTTTGTAAGCTATAGCAGCCTCCTTGGTAATTCTTTCAATTTTTGCAGCACCAGCTCTAGCACTTTTTGAAAAAAGCAACGTCTCAGCGTCATCTAAATCTTTAAGAATTTTAGTATAACACTCAGCAACAGTATTTCTACCTTGAGCCAAACCAAGTTCAATATTTGCAGGAGTATTATAAGGAATCTCTCTGTAAGGAACACCTAAACTAGCCCCATTATTATCTTGGAAAGGTCTTGCATAAAAAATTAGCAATTCATTGTGCGCAATCGCTCTAAAAAATTTTGCTTGACCAATATAATCATTAGCTAATTCCTGAGAAATTATTCCGCTTGCAGCTGCTTTTGTAACACCTTCAATAACAATATTTGTTCTATTAATCAAGCGATAAGCATCAGCCCAATAATAAACGTTATTCGCTGTAGTAGGATCGTAAGTACCTGTGTAAGTTAATTGATAAAATGCTGCTAAGTTAACTACATCTTCTCCTCTATTATCTCCTTGTTGAACATAAGCCGCTCCAAAAACATATCCTCTTGCTCCTGCACCATTAAAGTTACCCAATTGAGCACCATTATACATACCTGTTACTGAAAGATCAATTAAAGCAGGAGTCTCAAATGCAACATTTTCTGAAATACTATTAAAAGGACTTAATTCTATGGTACTTTCTTCACTACATGAAGTAAATAAAAGTGAGACCATCATTAACGGAACCGCAATTTTAGCGCTCCATAAGGATAAAAATTTATTTTTATTTTTCATTTTTTTCGTTTTAAAATTAGAAACCTACATTAAGACCAAGAGTAAATATTCTAGATCTTGGAGTACCATTTAAATCAATACCAGTAATTTCCATTTCAGGATCTAAACCTTTATAGTCTGTTATAATTAATAGATTTTGACCTTGCACAAAAAGTCTAAATTTATCTACTCCAATTTTTTCTAAAACTGTTCTCGGTAAATTATAACCTAAAGTTACGTTGTCCAATTTAATATAGTCACCATCTTCAACAAAACGAGTTGATGCTTGATTCAAATTGATAAAAGTTTCTCTATCATCTCTCAATCTTGGAGTCCAGCCATCACCAGGATTAGCAGCACTTTGCCATCTTCCTAATATTTCTGTACTGTTGTTATTGAAATTCATAGTCAATGCATCACGTCTTGTTGAATTGTGAATCTTATTACCTCCACTAAAACGGAACATAAAGCCTAAATCAAAATCTTTGTATCTCATGTTAGAATTAAAAGCTCCAAAATAAGTAGGAAGCACATTTCCTAAAATACTTTTATCAGATGTACTCAAAGAAGAAGCAACTGAAACGTCTGTAGGATTACTTGGATCAAAAACTCTGTATGCCTGAGTATCTATATTTCCTTGAACTAATGAACCATCCGCTTTGTAATAAACTGGGTTACCATTAGATGGATTCACTCCCCAATATTTAAAACCATATAATGCATAAGGAGACTCACCCTCTCTTAATATATTGTTTCCAGTATTAAAGTTATCTGCATCTACATAATTAATATCCTGTCCATTAACTAAAGTGTTCACTTTACTTTTAACCAAAGATAAATTAGCATTCAAAGTCCATTCAAAGTTTTCAGTTTTAACAGCTGATGCTTCAACAGATATTTCATGACCAGAATTTTTTAATGAACCAATATTTTGTGATATTGAATTATTTGGAACACCTAATGATAATGGCTGAGGCACAGCTAAAATCAATCCATCTTGATTGTTGATAAAATAATCATACGTAAATTTCAAACGATTATTAAAAAAAGCTAAATCTACACCGTAATCAATTTTTTCAGAGGTTTCCCATTTTAATTGGTTATTACCAGCCTGAGAATATCCAATACCATTGTACTCTGCATATTTAGAATTATTGTACAATCCTAAATACGGATAATTACCAATATCAGTATTACCAACTTCAGCATAAGAAGCTCTTAATTTAAATTCAGAAATAACATTTTCTAAAGGTGCCATAAAAGACTCTTTGTTTACGCTCCAACCTCCAGAAACTCCCGGGAAAGTACCCCATTTGTTTGCAGAAGGCAATGATGAAAGACCATCTTTACGTATAGATCCTTGAAGAAAATATTTTTCTTTATAGTTATATGTTAATCTTCCTGCGTAAGAAATGATTCCGTTTTCAGAAATCGAACCACCAGATACTTGTGTAGCATAAGAACCTGAAATCAAACCTTGATTGAAAAAAGTATCAGACAAACCATTACCTCCTCCGAAGAAAGAATTCACTCTTTGTTTTTGTGCTTCATAAATTGCAGTAGCTCCAATATTATGAGCATCACCAAAGGTTTTGTTATATGACAAAATATTTTGAACATTCCAACGTGTTAAGTTTGAAAAGTTATTTCTAACTAATCCTGCTACACCAGCACCATCGCCATTAATTGGATTTAAATATTGAAAACCTTCTGTACCAATTGCATCTACACTTCCTTGAGTTTTAAAATTTAAACTAGGTAAAATTTTAAAATCAGCAAACAGACTCACTAAAGATCTATCCACTTTTGATCTGTAAATATTATTATCTAAAACATAGACAATGTTCGGTAAATTATTACCAATAACTGATAAGTTTTCCCCTTGACCAACACTTCCACCAGCAATGTTATAACCCGTTGGATTTGTTGCATCGTATATAGCAGTATTAGGCAATTGACGCATAGCATTAAACATCAAACCTGATAATGAACCTTGACCAATATTCAATCCATTATTCTGTGTTCTTGACAAAGCAGCATTTACACCAATGTTTAACCAGCTTTTCACTTTTTGGTCTACATTAGCTCTTATATTATATCTAGTTTGGTCATTTGATTTTGCAATACCTTCTTGCTCATTGTATCCAACAGAAAAATAATAGTTTGTTTTATCCGTTGAACCAGAGAGAGATAAATTATGATCCGTTTGAAAAGCATTAGAACGCAGCACCGCTTTTTGCCAATCTGTATTAAATTTAGTTCCAGCAGCCCATGGTGACGCAGCTCTGTTTGATCTTTTTTCGTTTTGAATTGTAACAAAATCATTAGTCCCTAACAAGTCTAAAAAATCAATTGGTGAGGCAACTCCAGTGTACGTGTTATAATTCACTCTAAACTTACCGCCTTTTCCTTTTTTAGTTGTAATTAAGATTACCCCGTTTGCTGCTCTAGAACCATAAATAGCGGTTGCAGAACCATCTTTTAAAATCTCTGTTGACTCAATATCAGCTGGATTAATATCCCCTAAAGCATTTGTATTAGCATACCCTCCTACATCTCCAGTAAAAATCGGCACCCCATCAACAACAACCAAAGGATAACTTCCAGAAGAAATAGAACCTATTCCTCTAATTCTGATTCTAGGAGCTTGTCCTAACACACCTGAATTAGAAGTAATTTGAACTCCCGCAGCTCTACCAGCCAATTGAGATTCAAAACTAGGAGTTGCTAAATTTGCTATAGACTCTCCTTTAATTTGAGAAATTGAACCAGTAAGATTCTTTTTCTTTTGAGTTCCATAACCAACAACTACCACTTCTTCCAAGGTATTACTATCCTGCTCCATTCTAATATTAACCGTTGCAGAAGCTCCTACAGTAGCAGTTATTTCTTTCATACCTACAAAAGAGAATACTAAAACTTCACCGACATTAGCTTTAATGGAATATTTACCATCAAAATCAGTATACGAACTTCTATTCGTACCTTTAACAACAACATTAGCTCCTGGTATAGAACCAGCTGCATCAGATACTACACCAGATACCGTTTTCTCTTGAGCAAACGATAACTGCATTGATAACGCTAAAAAAAGCGTGATAATCCATTTGTACTTTGATCTCATATTAATTTATTGAATTAGTTATTTGACAAAAATCATAATAATTTCTTAAAGAAACAAATTTATTTTACAAACAAAGAAGTTAACATTTGTTAAAGTTTCTACTTAAATTAATAGATAAACTCATTTTTTTTTGATATTTACTATTTATCATGCGTTAATAATGCTCTATAAAGCTATATTTTTGTCAAAATTAATTTAATGTTAAGCCCCTTCTTTTTAACACCATATTTAGAAACAGGAGCGGATGAAGCCGGTCGTGGTTGTTTGGCTGGACCTGTTACTGCTGCCGCTGTCCTATTACCTGAAAATTTTCAAAATGAATTACTGAATGACAGTAAGCAACTATCTGAAAAAGCGAGAGAAAAACTAAGACCTATTATAGAGCAAGAATGCATTTCATTTGCAGTAACCCACTTGGAACCTTTAGTTATTGACGAAATAAATATTCTGAATGCCTCTATAAAAGCAATGCAAGAAAGTATCCTAAAACTGGATCCGAGACCGCTTCATATTATAGTAGACGGAAATAGTCCGTTCATTCCTAAAGGCGGAATTAAAAATCGAGGAGGAAAGATATTTACCGATGCTGAAATTGAAATCCTTAATTCGATTCCAAATACAAGTATTGTAAAAGGTGATTCTAAATTTATGAGTATTGCAGCTGCGTCGGTTTTGGCAAAAACATATCGTGATGAATATATGAACCGCATTCATGAGGAATTCCCCATGTATAATTGGAAACAAAACAAAGGGTATCCCACCAAAGAACACCGAGAAGCAATCCGAAAACACGGGATTACGAAATACCACAGAATGACATTTCGATTGTTGCCAGAGCAAACAAAATTGGATTTTGATTCGCTTTAATGAATAAAAAAAGAGGATACTTTTCAGTATCCTCTTTTTTATAAATTGCACTAATTAATTAGACTTAGTACCCTTTATTTTGCGTAGCATTTGCATTAGCATTTGTTTCTACCAAAGGAATTGGAAATGCATATCTGTAGCTTCCAAAAACGATAGCTCCTTTATCATCATACGTTTGTCTTAACGCATCCACAATAGGCATATCTTTTTTAGTTCTTGCTAAGTCATCAAATCTAAATCCTTCAAAAGCTAACTCTTTACGACGCTCAGTAAGTATGTCATTTCTGGTAACTGCAATATATAAATTAGCTCCTCTATTACCTGCAATTGAATTCAAAGAAACTAAAACAGATGGATCAGCGCTATTCAACATAAAAGAAGCTTCAGCATTTACCAAAACCATTTCTTCAAAACGTATTAAAGGAACATTAGAAGAGTTTGAAATAAACTTCCCTACATTTCTTAATTTGTTTTTTGAATCAACAGCTAACATTGCCGCACTACCTCTTACATCAGAAGGACTAAATTGATTTTTAAAATTTTGTAAAACTGCTACATCTCCATAATTTGTTTCTGCATAAATATTATACAAACCATCAATAGATTGATTATCGTTATCTCTAAATGCCAATTCAAAAATTGAATTAACAGGAGTTGGCATAGTATAGCTATTTACAAACTCATTTGCTTGAGCGATACGGGATCCGTTTGCAGCAGCAGTATTCATCGCATCACTAGATGCCTTTTTAGCAATAGTCCAATCTTCAAAATACAATGCAACTCTTGCTTTTATAGCATTTACAGCTGGCGTTGTTATCGTTTCTTTAGAACCATCTAAATCAGCATTCATTAAAGATAATGCTTGATCTAGATCAGCATAAATAAAATCTTTAACTTCACCTACAGTATTTCTTGAAGGGCTCAAATTAGAACTTTGAAATTCTCTAACATAAGCAATCCCTTTAGCAGTAAGTCCTCCTCCATCAACATTTTGTTGACCAAAAAGACGAAGTAAATCATAATGGGCTAAAGCTCTCAATGTAAGCGCCTGACCTTTATAATAACTAATTTGGCTTGTTTCAGTAGCATTAGCACCTGCTATAGAAGAATTAATTACAATATTACAGCTACCAATTACCTTATAAATTTGTGTAAAAGTATCTCTAGGGTACGCATCAGAATCTACCATATCCATTGAACCTGCAGTCACAAAACGTCCTGAATTTCCATTAGAATAAGCATTATCTGAACGAACATCACCAAAAATTAATATATCACGACCATAATAAAAACTATTAGTCATTCTATCATAAGCACCAGAAACAACTAAGTTCAAATCATTAACTGATTTTATAGTTGTAATATCTTTATTGACACTTAATGTTGGATCTAAATCTTTATCGTCACATGAAATTACCGTAAATAGTAATGACAGCGCCATTAGGCTTTTTATTATTGTTTTCATTGTTTAAAATTTAAAATTAACGGCAAATGTTACTGACTTAACTGGAGGTGTAGTTAAACGTGTAAAACCATCTGCTCTTACTTCTGGATCATATTTTAGACGGCTATCTTTTACAAAAGTGAATAAGTTTGATCCTCTAAGAGACAAAGTCAAACCATCCAAACTCATTCTTTGTACCAATTCTTTATCAAAAGAATAACCTATTACTAAATCCTTAATTCTGATATAATCTCCATCATATAAGAAACGAGTTGAAGATGAAGCAGAATTATTACCGGTGGAAGTCAAGTCCATCTTAGGGACATCAGTAATATCTCCTGGATTTTGCCATCTGTCTAACAAAGTATTTACTCCATTGTAAAAAACAATAGTTCTTTGGCCTGTACTTTGTGTATAACCGGCCCAGTCTTCAAAAACCTTATTACCACCAGCAAAATAAACACTAGCATCAAAAAATAATCCCTTGTAATCCAAATGGGTACTCACACCACCTGAATAAGTTGGTAATGATTTTCCCTGAATAGCAACTTTAGCTTCATTATAAACGCTAGTTACTGCACCATCAACACCATTTACGAACCACAAAGGTAATCCGTTGTCTGGGTTAACTCCTGCCCATTTTCTCATATTCCAAGTTCCTACAGCTTCACCTACTTTAGTGATTTTTGTCCCGGTAGCAATGTTAATATCAGTTCCTGATGCGTCTTTAGCCAACTTCGTTACTTCATTATGATTCAAAGCATAATTTGCTGAAATAGTCCAGTTGAAGTTTTTAGTTTGGAACGCAGCAAAAGTTAAGTCAGCTTCAATTCCTTTATTCACAATCTCACCTACGTTAGCAGATAAGGAATTAAAACCAGTAGTTCTTGATAATGGCACATCTTGCAATAAATCAAACGTTCTTTTATTATAAACTCCAATACTTCCAGAGATGCGATTATTTAAAATTCCAAAATCTACTCCTAAATCAATCATTCTATTTTTCTCCCATTGCAAATCTAAATTCCCATAAGTAGAGGGATATATTGTTGGGTTACCTGCATAATTTGTATCGTAAGCAAGTAACGCTTGATATTGATTCAAATCAATTTCATTATTCCCTGAAGTCCCTACAGAACCTCTTACTTTCAATTCATTGAAAATAGAATTTTGCATAAATTCTTCTTTATGTGCATTCCAAGCAGAACCTACAGACCAGAAATCTCCAAAACGTCTTGTTGGTGCAAAACGTGGAAAAACCAGTCAAATTGACCACCCTATTCCAGTTCAAATTGACCACCAGTTTCGGAGCAAACTGACCACCATTTTCCAGTCCAAATTGACCACCTGATTTTGGGCTAAAATTGGACATTAAAAACTACTAACTTTTTCATGTTGTTAGCACCATACATTCGTTAAAAAAATACGGATTATGGCAAACAAAATAACAGACATGAGTAAAATTAGAAAAGCAATTAAATTCTACTGTAACGGGAAAAGTAAGTTATTCATAAGTAAGTACTTATCTCTTTCTAGAAATACAGTAAAGAAGTATATTTCTTTATTTGAAGTGCTAGGATTAAGTTTTGAAGTAATTAACGAAAAAACAGATGCTGAGTTAGAACTTTTGTTTTCACACACTACCGTGGAATCAATCAGTCCCAAACTGCAGATTCTTTATGATTTTTTTCCTAAAATGGAACGCGAACTAAAAAAAGTTGGCGTTACCATACAGCACATGTGGGAGCAATATATTGCCCTAAATCCTAATGGTTACCGAAGCTCGCAATTTGGACATCATTATAAAACATGGAGCAAACGAGTCAATCCAGTGATGCACATGAATCACAAAGCGGGTGATAAAATGTATGTGGATTATGCTGGAAAAACACTCTCCATCATTGATAAAGACACGGGAGAAATTAAAGAAGTACAATTTTTTGTAGCCATATTAGGAGCCAGTCAATACACCTATGCCGAAGCTTCCATGAGCCAACAAAAAGAAGATTTTGTTACTTCGGTAGAAAATGCTATGCGTTTTTTTGAAGGTACTCCTGCGGCAATTGTTCCCGATAATTTAAAATCTGCAGTAATAAAAAGCAGTCGTTTTGAACCCACAATTAATGAAACCTTAGCTGATTTAGCCGAACATTACCAAACTACAATCTTGCCTGCTAGGGCTTATAAACCCCGAGACAAATCATTGGTTGAAGGAGCTGTTAAGATCTTGTATCGAAGGATTTATGTAAATCTAAAAGAAACTAAATTCTTTTCTCTGGAAGAATTAAACCAGCAAATATGGGATTTATTGGATGCTCATAACAGTCGAAAACTCACAGGACGTCCGTACTCTCGGATAGAATTATTTTTAGAAGATGAGCAACAAAAACTAAGTCCATTACCACAAGAACGTTTTGAAATCAAATACCAATCCTTTGCAACAGTAATGCAAAATGGGCATGTTCAATTAAGTCAGGACAAAAATTACTATAGCGTTCCGTATCAATATGTCAAGAAAAAAGCGAAACTATTGTATACCAAATCAACGGTAGAGATCTATCACAAATACAATCGAATAGCCATCCATCCAAGGAATTACAAACCTTATATCTATACCACAATCCCGGAACATATGGCTAGCACGCATCAATTTGTAGCTCAGTGGAGTGCTGCCCGCTTCATTGATTGGGCCAGTAGTATTGACGAGTCAGTAGCAGAATATATTATGCAAATAATTGAAAGTAGAAACCATCCTGAACAGGCTTATAAAAGTTGTTTGGGAATATTAAACTTCGAGAAAAAGGTAGGGAAAGAGCGATTAATAAATGCCTGTAAGCGGGCACTTGATTTTAAAATTTACAATTTTAAGACCATTCAAAATATTTTAGAAAACAACTTAGATCATATCGAATTTGAACAAGAACCTGAGCAGGAACTTCCAATTCACGCTAACATAAGAGGAAAACAGTATTATAATTAAATTAAAACACAGTAATCATGAATGAATCCACAGTAACAAAAATGAAACAAATGAAGCTTTACGGCATGCACAATGCTTTTAAAACAGCCATTGAAAGCGGAAAAACAGACCATTACACGCTCGATCAGTTTGTATCGATGCTTATTGATGCCGAATGGGATGAAAGGCACAATCGGCGTATTGCCCGCAGTATCACCAACGCCCGATTCCATTACAAATCAAATATTGAAAGTATCAATTTTGACCAAACCCGTAATCTGGATCGAAATACCATACTGCGTCTGGCAGAATGTGAATTTGTCGAAAAAAATGAAAACATTTTAATAACGGGAAGCACTGGTGTAGGCAAAAGTTATTTAGGCACAGCATTGGGTTATCAAGCCTGTATCCAAGGTTTTAAAGTAAGTTATTTTAATACTTCGAAGCTGTTTGCTAAATTAAAAATGGCCAAAGCAGATGGTTCTTACCTGAGAGAATTGGCCAAAATAGAACGGCAAGATGTTATTATATTAGACGATTTTGGACTCCAAGCTTTGGATAGCAGTAACCGAATTACCCTTTTAGAGATCATTGAAGACAGGCATAATAACGGTTCTATTATTGTAACCTCACAAATCCCAGTGCAAGGCTGGTATGACATCATTGGAGAAAAAACCATAGCTGATGCCATTTTGGATAGACTGATTCATCAATCTCATCGACTCGAATTACATGGAGAATCCATGAGAAAAAAAAGAGGGATAAACAAAGGCTAATATTTAAGTATATTTGAATACTAATTAACAGATGAAAAAGAGTAGTTTTTAATGAAAAATGGGGTGGTCATTTTGCTCCGGAATTAGGTGGTCATTTTGAATTGGAATCAGGTGCTCACTTTAAATTGGAATTGGGTGGTCAATATCACTGGAATTTGCACAAAACGAGAAGAACCTTCTTTTCTATACGTGAAGTCTACAACATATTTACTTTTATAATTATAATTCAATAACCCTAAGTAAGATACATTTAACCAATCTTGGTAATTTCCATTAACACTTATGTTTGAAACAACATTATCAACATATGTTAATCCTCCAGAAGCAATGTTCTCACCATAAGCACCTAATTCATTATAGGTGTTTTTTTGGTATTCAAATAAAGCGGTAGCATCAAAACTATGGTCTTTATATCTATAATTGTAATTAATCGAGTTTTGAGCAACTAAATTTAAGTTACGAGAAACTTGTTGACTTGCATCACCATTTACATCAGCTCCATCTCCATGAATTGGATTATCGTATTGGTGGTAACTGGCAAGATTGTAATCGATCCCAAAAACAGATTTATATTTAAAACGGTCTGAAATTCTCCACTCTAATGTATTGTTTGAGAGAATACGAGCTAAATTGTTTTCGATTAAATTATTTTCAACAACATATAAAGTATTTGGCAAGCCAGTATAACTTTTTATATCTTCAATATTCAATGAACCATCTTCATTATATGGGTTAACCCATGGATTCATGAAATAACGCGCTAAATGTGGATTAGCAAAAAAACCTCCTCCTTCAAGAACCCCAGATTGCTTTGAATCCGAAAAAGTGTTGTTTGTAGAAAATTTAACATCCTCAGTCAATTTTCTTGTCATACCAATTTTTGCAGTAAGACGTTTAAAGTCTGACCCAATCACGGTAGCATCTGTTTTATTGTAACCTAAAGACAGGTTAAAAGTTGATTTTTCGTCACCTCCACTTGCAGAGATATCAAAAGTTCTCAAAACGGCATCTTTATTTTTTAAAATTTCTGCCCAATTTCCTTCTTTACCATTCCAATATTGCAATCCTGCAAAGTTTTCATCGATAGAAAGTCCTTCAGAGGTGCCTAATAAAAATCCTTCGGCGCCATTTCTGGTAAATCCTTTAGAAGCTCCGTAAGTATTATAAACCGCATCTAAGTACAATTCTTTTCTTTCCGCGCCAGTTAAAGGTGTTTGTCCTTTTACAGCATTATTTTGAAAACCAACAGAAGTATTAACATTAAAAGCCGTTTTTCCTGATTTCCCTTTTTTAGTAGTAATGATAATTACACCATTTGAACCTCTTGCTCCATAAGCTGATGTAGCAGAAGCATCTTTCAATACGGTCATACTCTCAATATCATTGCTACTGATAGAAGCCAAAGGAGATAAAGTAGAAACATTATCACTTCCTGAAAAGTTAGAATTGATTACCGGAACTCCGTCAATTACATATAAAGGCTGATTACTTGCCGAAACGGAACCCACACCTCTAATACGGATATCTTGAACTGAACCTGGTGTTCCTGAAGATTGTGAAATCTGCAAACCAGCCACTTTTCCTTGCAAAGCCTGATCAACAGACACAACAGGAACTCCTCTTAAGCTCTCTCCTGAAAGTTGTTTCACGCTACCGGTTACTTGATTTTTCCCTTTAGAAACATAACCCATAATCACAACCTCTTCTAAAACTTTGCCTTCTTCTTTCATTTTAACATTAACAACTGAAGATGCTCCCACTACAGACGAAAAGTCCTGCATTCCTACAAACGAAAATACTAAAACATCCCCAGCATTAGCTTTTATGGCATATTTACCATCTAAGTCACTCTGGACACTTTTGTTTGTCCCTTTGATAACTATATTAACCCCTGGAATTGATCCAATGGCATCTGAAACTACACCTGTAACAGTTCGCTCTTGTGCAAAAGCAAACTGAAGAGACAACGCCATTAAAAGCGCATAAATCCATTTAAATTTTAACCTCATTATTGAAATATTTGAATTAGTTATTCAGCAAAATTCTTAATAAAAGCTTAAACTATCCATATCAAACACCAACCAAAAATTACATTTAACATTCGGTTAAAAATTATCAGGACAAACTCTTAAAAAAAGAATGATTATTCCTTTTTTTAAAATTATTCCTATAGATATCAAAATTAAATTTTTCGCAATAAAACCAAAAAACGTAATAAAATCAGCTACTGGTTATACATCGCCTTCTAGCTCTATTAATTTAACATTATATTTTGCATGTTTTTTGGTTCTTACTTTTTTTAGCAAAATCCAAATATCGACCCATCTTTTTTTGATTAAAAACATACAAAAAAGAGGTTTTATGAATCCTAAAAAAAGACTTTTTTCTAGATTCAATTTTCTAAGTGTTTGCCGCTTCAAAAAAATCTGAAAAAGAATAGAAAAGGATGAAAAATTGGCTGTTTTCAAAATCTAGAATATAACCTGATGCGCTGTATTTCAATTAAAAAAAAAGAATTAAAAAAATTACAACGGACCAAAAACAGAGTAAAACAAAAAGAATAGTTTTACTCTAATCCCAATAATTTTTTTATAAAATTATTGGAAATCAAAAAACCCACAAATAAAAATTTATCGAATAATAATCGCTTCGAACAGATTGCTGAAATGTTTCAGAATCTTTTCTTTGACTTCTTCTTCATTAACTTTTGCTACGCCAAGTTCGACGTTTAAGGAAGTTACCGCTTTACCGCGAATCCCACATGGAATGATATTGTCAAAATAACCTAAATCGGCATTTACGTTTAAAGCAAATCCGTGCATGGTTACCCAACGGGAGGCGCGAACACCCATGGCACAAATTTTCCTTGCAAATGGAGTTCCTGCGCCTAACCAAACTCCGGTTTCACCTTCGCTTCTGCCGCAAGCAATTCCATATTCATTAAGAGTAAGAATAATGGCTTCTTCCAGAAAACGCAAGTATTTATGAATGTCAGTAAAGAAGTTTTCCAAATCTATAATAGGATAACCTACGATTTGTCCTGGCCCGTGATACGTAATATCACCCCCACGATTGATTTTGTAGAAAGTTGCTCCTTTGGCTTCCAATTGTTTTTCAGATAACAGTAAATTACTTAAATCACCGCTTTTACCTAATGTATACACGTGTGGATGTTCCACGAAAAGAAAGTAATTTGGAGTCTCTAATTCAAGTTCTTCTCTGCGATTTCGAATTTTCAAGTCAACGATTCCTTTGAACAATTCCTCTTGGTATTCCCAAGTCTCTTTGTAATCTGTAGTTCCTAAATCTTGAAGTTGGATATTTTTATTCATTCTTGAAAGATGCAACGGTTAAGAGCGGCAAAGGTACAAAGTTTTTAAGAGAACTTAATGAGTAGAAAAACTTCGAATGAATTACTCTAAAATAACTTCCAAATTCGTACTCTCCGGATTTACTAAACAATCCGCTATCAGAAATTGCACTTCCAGTGATTTCTTGTCTTCACTAATTTTTGCATTCGGATTTGATACGGACTTTATTTTCTTTGGGAAATGATATTTTAGAACAAAAGGCTGTGTGATTTTGAATTTAGAAACCTGCGTTTTATATCCTTCAATTTTATCCTGCTGTTTCTTTAATTCTATCGGATCAGTAATTTTCACTATCCTTTTAAAAACACTTCCGTCAAAAGCATAGTTCACACTATAATAATGTTCTTCGGCAACCAATGCATAATTATTTTCGATGTCATCAGCATATTCTTCGGTTTTATATAGATCAGCAACTTGCTCTATTTTAGTAAAATTTTGCGTGATTGTTGTACGAAATTCTTTCTCGAATGAACTTTTCTTGATATGTACTTTTACAGTACCAAATTTTTGAAAAATTGCTTTTTCTGATGCTGGCAATCTGGAAAACGTCTCGGAATGTTTTGTTATCAGATCCTGAAAAACATAAGTAGTATCTCTAAAGACTTCTTCTTTGGAGTAGTTTTCACCCATTAATTGCATATAACTATGCTCGTCTCTCAACTCATTAATTTCAATTTTTCCGGTTCCATCTTGGTTTAAATGAATGGTTTCTGTGACTTGGCAACTGGTTAAAAATAACACTAAAAGTAGTAAGGCGTATTTTTTCATTTGGTAATTTAGAGTATTTATTGGTTTCCAAATATACACTATTTGTACTATTTTTCACGCTATTTTGAAAAAGAAAAAGTAGTGGAATAGCCCCGATAACAGCGGCATCCTTTTTCTCTTGTTTTTTTTTCAAACAAGAAAAAAAGATAGAGCGAATAGCGGGACAAATCGTATTGAAAAAACAAAATATTCTGCTTCAAAAAACCTTGAATTTTAAACTTTACATTTTAAAACTTATATAGTATCTTTGCGCTCTTAAAATCAGCATAAAATGGCATTATCCGAACAAGAAATATTACGCAGAGAAGCACTTACAGAATTACGCAATTTAGGTATTGAGCCTTATCCAGCAGCCGAATTTATAACAACCGCTTATTCAAGCGAAATCTTAGCTGATTTCGAAAAGTACGAAGGAAAAGAAGTTGTTTTAGCAGGCCGTTTGATGGGGAAACGTATCATGGGAAAGGCGTCATTTGCGGAATTGAAAGATGCTGAGGGACGTATTCAAGTGTATGTTTCGAGAGATGATATTTCGACGGATGAGGAGAAAACAATGTACAATGTGGTTTTCAAAAAACTATTGGATATTGGCGATTTTATTGGGGTTCGCGGAACGGTTTTTAAAACTCAAGTGGGTGAAATTTCCGTTCATGTTTATGGTTTGACGGTTTTAGCGAAAGCCTTGAAACCACTTCCTGTTGTAAAAACGGATGCTGATGGAAAAACGCATGATGCTTTTGCTGATCCGGAACAAAGATACCGTCGTCGTTACGTAGATTTAACGGTAAACGACCATGTAAAAGAAACGTTTATCAAAAGAACTAAATTGTTTAATGCGATGCGTTCTTTCTTTAATGACAAAGGGTATCTGGAGGTAGAAACGCCTGTTCTGCAACCGATTCCCGGTGGTGCTGCAGCGCGTCCTTTTATCACGCACCACAACTCGCTTGACATGCCATTGTACATGCGTATTGCAAATGAGTTGTACTTAAAAAGATTGATTGTTGGTGGTTTTGATGGGGTTTATGAGTTTTCGAAAAATTTCCGTAATGAAGGAATGGACCGAACGCACAACCCGGAATTTACCGCCATGGAAATATATGTAGCCTACAAAGACTACAACTGGATGATGAAATTCACCGAAAACTTATTGGAACATTGCGCCATTGGTGTAAACGGGACCAGCGAAGCGACGTTTGGAGAACACACTGTGAACTTCAAAGCTCCGTATGCAAGAGTTACAATGACAGATTCTATTAAGCATTTTACTGGCTTTGATATTTCAGGAAAAAACGAAGCAGAATTATTTGATGCTGCAAGAGGAATGGGAATTGACGTAGATAAAACCATGGGTAAGGGAAAATTAATTGATGAAATTTTTGGCGCTAAATGCGAAGGGAATTATATTCAGCCTACTTTCATCACGGATTATCCAAAGGAAATGTCTCCGCTATGCAAGCAACACCGCGACAATCCAGAATTGACAGAACGTTTTGAGTTAATGGTTTGCGGAAAAGAAGTGGCAAATGCCTACTCCGAATTAAATGACCCCATTGATCAAAGAGAGCGTTTTGAAGAGCAAATGCGCTTGTCTGAAAAAGGAGATGATGAAGCAACTGGAATTATCGATGAGGATTTTTTGAGAGCTTTAGAATACGGAATGCCACCAACATCTGGATTAGGAATTGGAATGGACCGTTTGATGATGTTTTTAACCAATAATTCATCTATCCAAGAAGTATTATTGTTTCCACAAATGCGTCCTGAGAAAAAACAAGTTAAAATTGAATTAGAAGACGACGAGAAATTGATTGTTGTGTTATTGCAAACTAACAATAACCAAATGGAATTTGGTCTACTTAAAATTAATTCTGGATTGAGTGGTAAAAAATGGGACAAAGCCATGAAAAACTTATCTTCTTTGGGATTGACTGAAGTAGTTGTTGATGGAGATACCAAAGCGTGTAGATTAAAAGAATAATTTATTTTATATCAGAATATTAAAAGGAACTTCGTATTGGAGTTCCTTTTTTTATGCCTGTTTGCCATTTCAAGTATTTTCCTAAGAATAAAAACTTGTACCAATAATCCACAAGGTTAAATAAGACATAAAATTCATACGTTAATCAATTTTAAAACTATTTTTGGATGAACAAAAAACAAATCAATATGAAAAAAATTACTGTATCGATCTTAGCCTTATTTGCTTTTGCCTTTGCCAATGGTCAAGCCAAAGAAGGTCAAGTATCAAAAGGAAAATGGCTTATTGAAGCCAATACTGGCTTTGGTAGAAACGTAGGAACTACCGCAATGCATTTTAGTTCTTCAGACGGGATCACTTCCTACAACATTGGAGCTGAAGGAGGTTATTTTATCAAAGATAATCTGGCGCTTAAATTAGGATTAGGCTACGGTGAAATAGATGGAAATGGAGAACCGATTGCTTATAAAATAGGAGCTAAATACTATTTGAAAACGATGATTCCTATCGAGCTTTCTTATAATGGAGTAGGTTTTGGTGAAGCAGATGCTAATCCAACCTACCTAGGTGCGCAAATTGGTTATGCGGTATTTTTAGGAAAAAATGTAAGTGTCGAACCCGGTATTCGTTATAACTTAGCTACTCACAAACAATATTACGACAACAGTTTGCAATTTAATATTGGTTTTGCTTTGCATTTTTAAAATAGTCAGCTTGAAATAAAAATAATCATCAATGATTATTATTTCTTATCTCAAACAAAAAAAGTCAGCTCTAATAAAAGAGCCGACTTTTTATTTCAATTATATTCTATTTTAGAATCCTAGACCAACAGCCATTGCTGTAGCTTGAATATTTATATCGGAAACTTTAGTAGCTGCACCAGTTGCCAAGTTAATACTATACACTGATGTAACATTATTTACTTTCAATAAAGCAAAAGCAGCAGCACTATTTCCACCGATATCAAATCCGCTATCAGCATCAACATTTACCCCTAAACCTCCAATAGCAACTAATGTCCCGTTGTTTGGTGGATCTTGACGATATATCATATCCGTTTGTGAGTCAATTACAAATAAAGTAGTTGTTGTAGCTCCAGCAATATTATTGGTGTAAGAAGCTCCATTCACAAATGGTGTTCCAGGATTTAAATTACCATCTACTGACACTACTGTTCCTAAATCTGGGTGTAAACGTAAGTTTTGACCTGTATTACTCACCAACCTGATTCTATCTACTGTTGGATTAAAATCAAAACCAAAAGAAGTACCTGACAATGCCGTTAATAAAGGAGACCCAATTACTGTTAATGCTCCACTAGCTGTATTCACAGAAAACAATCTGCTTTGATTTGAAATAGCATATAAACCTCCGTTTGCAGGTCTAAAATCTAAACCGACAATACTTTCATTTGCAGCTAAACCAGTTAATGCAACAGAATTATTACTCCCGCTTGTAGGATTAAAACGAACCAACATATTTCCGGAAGTTGTTGCATATGCAATTGGGTTAGTTTTGAATGCTATGCTTATCACTGGAGCAGTGAATTTACCAACATCAACAGCTTTCCCTGTTGCTAAATCAATTGTGTATAAAGTGGATACACTAGCATTATTTGTTACAGCAAGAGCCGTCGAATTATCCGCTAAAATATCCATATCGCCTACACCTTGAAAGTTCACGCCTAAGTCACCCACAAGCTGCAGTCCACCATCATTTGGAGGCGTTTGCAAATACAATTTATCTTGTTCGAAATCTATATCATACAACATCGTTGCTGTTGCACCAGCCATACTATTTGTATACGCTACTGCACCAATTTTAGGATTTGTACCACCATTAATAACTCCATCAGTTGCTACAACTGTTCCTAGTTCTGGGTGTAATCTTAAATTCTGACCAGATTCTGTTACCAAACGAATTCTATCTACTGTTGGATTAAAATCCAATGAAGCGTTAGCTCCCGCAACAACAGGAGAAAAAGAGCCAGCACCTAATGCTGTTGCAACTCCACTTTTCTCATTAATAAAATAGAGACGACTAGACGATCCTACTGCATACAACTGTCCGGTTGCAGGTCTGTAATCAATACTTACGATACTCTCTGATGTAGGTAAACCAACAATTGGAGTGGTCGTAGTTGGAGTAGCTAAATTTCTTGCATTGAATGTGAGAATGGTATTATTACTGGCTAATGCAGTAAAATTTACATCTGGTGCCGCAACAGGTATCATCATTTCATTGTTATCATCATCATTGCATGAAATTGCAGTAAAAGATAACAGTACTAGTCCAATAATGGAAGCAAAACCTAAATTTTGTTGTTTGTTTTTCATCGTTTATTTATTTAGTTCTATAACCATGTACGAAGAATACTTCGTTACGGTTTTAAAATTCTAAAAAAAACTTAAAAACAACTAAATTGAAACGTTTGTAAAAGTAAAAAACACCTTGAAATTTTCCGGCAGAAAAGGCTTCAGACAATTCAAGAAAATAATAGAGAATTTAATAAAAACTATATTTCGTATTATCGCTTTAAAATTTTAATATGTCTTGATTTTAGCTTTTTGTCTTTAGTGAATTTTGCTAATTGTTTTCCTGCTTGAACAGGCCGATCAGACGAAAGAATAGTTACTCCATTTTCAATTAATTTATAGTACAAAGCATCTCCATTTGCAGCAGCACTTTTATCTATATTGCCCATAGTACCTAAAATACAAGCTATTCCACGGCTGTGTAAATACTGATACACTTCTGCTTTTGGTTCTGCCGTACCCACAAACGCTATCATTTTATCCACTTTGACACCAAGATTTTCCATCCGCTCCACATCTTCTTTTCCTCTTGCCGAAACCGAAATCATTAAATCGGGAGCCAGTTGCGCTACTTCGGCGGCTTGAGTTGCGTTGTATGTTATAATAACGGAGTAGGCTTCCGCCTTATTCCTGCGCACTGCATCAACAATCATTTTCATGGGAACATCTTTTTTGACATCAAGGTTATAAATCACTTTGCCTTTTCCCCATTGTAAAACCTGATCTAAAGTTTCTATTTTATAAAGGGTTTGGTTGCCTTCGTTATCCTCCAGAAATAATTGTTGCAGTTCTTTGTAAGTATAATTTTCTATCTTACCGACACCCGTCGTGGTTCTATCCAGCTTGTTATCGTGCATCATCACCAAGACAGAATCTTTACTCAGCGCAATATCCGTTTCAATAATTGTAGGATTGTATCGAATAGAATTTGCAAATGTTGCTGTACAATTTTCTGGAAATCCAGTCGTTGGACCACCTCTATGCGCACTAATCAAGGGGATACTTTTGTTCGAATATTTTAAAAAACGATGCAATTCTGATGGTGTTTTAAATTGCAAAACATATTCTTTTGCCTGTGCAAAACTGAGAGTGCTAATTATTAAGAAGCAAAACGAAAAACAAAAATTCTTATTTTGAAACATATACTTTTTTTATTTGAACGGTAAAAGTAAGGAATTGAAACGGTATCAAATAGCATCTCCAACGCAAAAGAGGCTCGACAATTACAGACTATAATTCAAATTTACACTCCATCTGTAATTCGCTTCTACATTGCCTCCGGTAAGATTTTGATTGATAGGCAGCATGGCATTGGCTCCAAAAGAAAGCCTGTCTTTTCCAACCTCAAAACCAACTTTCCCAAAAAGAATATCTCCGTTTGTATTTCTTAATTTTTGATTGTACTGGTAATTACTTTCATAAACTTCACCAGCAAACCCAAGTTGTGGAACAATAGAAAAACTATTTTTCTCGTACAAATAGAAAAAGGTGCCTGCATAATTCAACTGATTCCCAAAACGATAACTCTTTTGGTTTTCCGTTTTTATAACATAATTCAGCATCGAGTTTAAACCAAATTGTTTTCTTTTAACCACATATTCAGTTGCCAAAAGATAATCCCAACTTCCTGTTCCTACTTGAAAACTTGGATTTATACTACCGGAATTTGCCTCATTAAATTTTCCGGTCGGCGCTTTGATTCCACCTCCCAATTGTAATGTATGTACCAAAAACGTACTGTCTTTATGGGTTTGATACAAACGATACATTGCCAAAACAGTAATATCGCCAATCCCATTGATGCTTTTGTTGCCAGTTGCGGTTTCTCTTTCATGAAAATGATACGGCAATAATGCCGAAACCTGAACCTTTGCACTAACCGGGATTCGGCCCCAAACCTGAACGGTGTTGAAATTTTCTTTATACCAAGGGGAATTGCTGTATAAGCCATCCATGGATTTATATTGTTGATTGAAATACCGAATCCCAACAAAATTAGAGTTTAACATCGAGGCGAATCCCATGCTTCCGCCACTGGCGGAGCAACCGCAGGCATCGCAGAAATCCTCTTCTTCAAGGAAAGAATGGTATTTTGTAAATGGATTTACGGTATTTAAACTGTCTTTTTCGGCGGCGTTTGCCAATTGAAAAAGAAGTACTAAAAGCAATGTGTATTTTTTCATGTTTGTTGTTTTTAGCCCTGATGGAAACGGAAAGCCCACAGCGGAAAAAGCTTGTTTTTCTTGTCCTGAAAAAGCGACCGGAGGAAGCTCTTTTCAGGACATAGAAAAACGGCTTTTGTAGCGAGGACTTGCAGTGTACAGCAGGAAATAGCTTCTGAAATTAATATTCAGAAAAGCGTTTGTCTGTTAGGTATTGCGTGTCTGTCAATGTTTTTAGAAAAGCAATAATTTTTGATTTTTCTGTCGCTGTCAAAGGGATTCCGAGTGACCCGTTTTTATTCAAAATTGGGTCTAAAGTAGCTGAATTCACTATACCGGAATTATAATGATCCATAACGGCTTCTATTGTAAATAAGCGTCCATCGTGCATGTAAGGCGCTGTTTTTTCTATGTTCCTTAAACTTGGCACTTTGAATTTGTACTTATCCTGAGGCAACTCCGTCACGCGAAAACGACCGATATCATTATACGCGGGATCAATTGACAAACCGTTGTTTCTAAAAGAATTGTCCGTAAACAAATCCGTGGCGTGACAAGTGGAACATTTCTGATTGAAAATGGCATATCCGTCCTTCTCGTCTTGCGTGAGCGTTCCGCCAGATTCATTGCGTCGGTACTTGTCAAAACGGGAATTCGAGGACGTAACCATTACCATAAATTGTCCCAAGGCTTTGAGCATGTTTTCGGAATTGATTTGTCCATCCGTAAAAGCAACTTTGAATAGGTTTTGATAGGCTGAATCGCCTTTCATCATAGCAATCGCTTTTGCAAAATCGCCATTCATTTCTATAGGACTTGTGAACGGAATAATAGGCTGTAAATCCAAATGTGATGCTGCACCATCATACATAAAAGTGGTTTGATAGGCTAAATTCTGGATTGGTGGCGTGTTTCGGGTTCCAATGGCATCATCAACTCCATGACTCAAAGTATGGCCGTGATGCGTAAAAGCATCTTCCTGAATGTGACAAAATCCGCAGGAAACAATCCCATCCGAAGCCAATCGACCGTCGTAGAAAAGTTTTTTCCCCAATTCGAATCCTTTTTCGGTGGGTTGATTATTCGCCAAATCGTATGCCAAAGGCGGGAAATTTGCCGGAACCTGAAAGTTCAGAGGAACGTCCTGATAGTCTTCGCTTTCATCAGCAGAACAAGACCACAGCAACGGAAAAATGAGCAATATGATATATTTTGCTTTCATTTTATATTTTTTTAAAAAAGCGGTCGGAGATTTAATTCCCAACCGCTTTTTGATTAAAAAATTAATCGTTGTGAACGTGATCTATTTTGAACATAGAAGAAACGTTAGCAGTAACCAAAGCCAGTTTAGCCCCACCCATAACGGTTGCCGCTTCCGTAAGATTGATTTTATTAGTTCCATCTATAACTTGAGACAAGTCAGTCATGATGTGTACTTGAGGCGTAATTGTAGTTCGTACCAAAGCATTTTCAGGGAAACTCAAAGTAACTTCAGCATAATTATAATCGGTTCCAGTTTGTCCGGTATGTACTTTAAATTCTTTTGCCGTTGTTACCGTAGGAGCTGTAAAAGTACCTTCGAAAGCCACAAACTTGTAACCTGCACTCCAAGACCACATCATTCCTGCGGTTTGGGCTGTTGCCAAGAAATCTCCTTGACCCGTTGCTCCTGCTTCCCACTGGGTTTTATCGACTCCAATTCCGTATTTTACTTTAGTGTAATTTCCAGCAGGAATGTTTGAAAGATTTAATACTAATGTTGCAGGCGTAGCTTCATCTACAATAAAATAGCTTTGACTTTTTGGGTACGTAAATGTAGTTCCATCCTCTTTTGTCAAGACAATATTACTCACAATGTACTTCACTTTTGAAACCGCTACAACCTCAGCATTCGAATTGGTATAGTTCGTATTGAAAGCAAAATTAGCCGATTTATACACGTTGTCAAATTCTAATTTTAAATTTCCGTTTCCGGTAATCATTTCATTATCATCATCATTAGAGCAAGAAAACAAGGTAACTGAGATAGCCATTACAGCTAGTATATTTTTTAATTGAAATTTCATTTCTTAAAGTTTTTTATTTTGAATATAAGTACTATTTCGCATGCCATATTTGGATTATTATTTCCAAAAAAAGCAAACAAATTTTCATCCGTTGTTTAGAACGGAAGAAATAAAGCATACTACATGCTTAAAAAAATTATGAAATGAAAGTGGGTGGGTGAAAAACAGAAGCACTATTCAAGCGAGCATATAAATTAGAATAATGCGGGTTTATTTTTTCTTTGGTATCAAAAAAAACTGTTGCAATTTCGAAAGATTTGATTTCCTCAAAAATAATTACATCTAGTATAGGAGCAGTTACTTTTTTATCGGAAGAAAGAGGCTTTTCAGCCTCAGAAGCTTTGGCTAATTCTTTCATCAAATGACATTTTCCGTTACATTGCATTTTAGGTTTGTCCTTATTGATACAAAGTACTTTTGAAATGTATTCATAATTAACGACATACTCTAAAACCGGAAGAACGGGTTTTATAAGCATGATAAATACAATTATAAATATGATTTTTTTCACCGTGCAAAATTACTAAATGATTGTTTGATAAAAAATAGTTTTGAATAGAATAATCATAAATAAAATCACTCTATTCAAAACCAAATACTTGAATGCTTTACGCCAATTTTAATTCGGGGATTTCAATCTCGTTTAATTCCGTTTTATAGCAATCAAATTGACTGAAAATCTCGTTTTTAGTGCTTTCGAAAAAAGGAGTTGCTGCAAATAAATGCTCATAATATCCGATTCCTGCGAGCAAATTATTTTTGAACGAATTCCATTTTTTTATTTGTCCCAACGTTATTTCTTCCGTAACCGCTGTGATTTCGTTTTTCAGATAATCCAAATACATTTTTAACTCTTTCACAAATAGATTTGGGCGATTAGTAACCGTCAACACAGAAGCGTTTCCGTAAATATGCTGTACCATTTTAGAAAGTGAAACTTCTTGGTCAAAGTACGCCATATTGGGCCCTGGACAAATGATTACGCCTTGAGCCTGCCCTTTTATCTTAATGTCATTTTCAAGATATGAAGCATTGGCTAAACCCACACAAAGACAGGCTTTCTCCGTAATACTGTTTTTCTTCTTTTCGAAAACTTCTGCCGGTAAAATATCTTTTTCAAGAAGCAATTCTTCCAGTTTTAAGTCTTGAAATTTTTTGGAAGATGTACAAATTCCTTTGACATCATATTCTTTGCTTAGCGCCAAAAATCGTTTTGGACATGAACTTCCCGCTTTGCTTTCCTCGATTCGCTTCAATTTGAATTTTTCATTTGTCGTTCCTCGCAGTGTATTGAAAGGAATTCCCAACGGCGAAATATGACTTAAATATAAATCATCTTCTTTGGCTCCAGCCAATAAATCTCTGGTGTGTTTATCTACCGAAGTGGCTTCAGGAACCAATAAAAAAGGCGAACCCCAACCCACAGAATCCACTTCATAATGATCCAATAGAAAATCATGTTCTTCAGCAGTTCCTACGCCACCTTGAACCGTGATTTTTAAATCCAATGGCTGATCCGGAACATGCATTTCTTTTTGCCCCAATGCTTTCACCATCAACTCATGAGCGGATTGAATCAATTGCTCTTTTTTCTGTTTGAATTCTTCAAGAATTGGTCCCAACAAATAGCCCTCGGTTGCAAAAGCGTGTCCGCCGCAATTCAGTCCGGATTCAATTCGATATTCAGAAACCCAAAGTCCTTTTTTAGCCAAAAAATTCCCTTGAATCATCGCCGAGCGAAAGTCACTTACTTTCAGCGTGATTTTCTTTTTCAATGTATTATTCACATCCGGAAAGAAGGCCGAAAAACTTTCAAAATAGCTGTATAATCTTGGATTCATCCCAGCAGATAAAACGACCGAAGATTCTAATGTACTATTCACAAACCCACGCAGCGCAGCATGTGCATCATTAAAAGCAATTGGCAATTGTTCGTCTTTGATGAAATTATCCTTATCTAATTTGGTCATAATATTGACATCAATATCGCCTGGATAAAGATTTTTCTCCAGATAATTTTTGATGTTTTCTTTGAAAGCGAAACCGTCTTCCATCAAGTTTTGCAGGCCTGCTTTAATTTCTGATTTGTTGGGTAGCATCGCGATGTAATTTTCCAAAGCTGATTTGCTTTCGGATAATTCCGTCTTGAAGTTTTCAAATTTTTCCTTAACGATTTTGTCTACCAAATTCAAATAAGAAGTAATGCGTTCTGCGCGGTAATCATGTATTTTTTGGGTAATTTCCTGATACGGCAAATCGAATTTCTTGCTATAAAAAGCATTCATTTTTTCGATAAGTTCATCATCCATAATTGAAATCACGGACGAAATTCCATACTTTGCCACTCGTATCGGACTATCAATCGTATAAGCAAGTCCCATAACGGGGATATGAAAAGTATGTAGTGGTTTACGTGTTGTCATGTTAAATGATTTAAATAAATAAACCACAAAAATCGAGAAACAAAACCATATAAAAACTGATAAATATCATGCTTTCACAGCTATAAACAACACTTATTTTGTGTCTTTTTATAGAAAAAAAATAACTTCAACTTTACATTTAATCCTAAAACCAAAACGATAAACTTTTGTTAACGATTAAACTTTTTAGTTCTATTCCTATCTTATACTTATAAAACTTAAAACAATACACATGAAAAAATTATTTATCGCTGCATTATTAGTTGTCGGAATGACAAGCTTTGCACAAGAAAGAAAAGCAAGACCGGAGAGAGCTCAAATGGAGCAAATGACTCCTGAGCAAAGAAACCAATTGCACTTGAAAAAGATGACTCTAGAATTAGATTTGAATGCTTCTCAACAAAAAGAAATGAGTAAAATCATTACGGAACAAAGTACTAAAAGAGAGGCCCGAATGGTAGAGAGAAAAGCAAACAAAGATTCGGTTAAAAAACAACTTACTTCTGATGAACTTTTTGCTAAAAAAAGCCGAATGTTAGACGAGCAAATTGTGATGAAAGAGAGAATGAAAAAAATTCTTTCAGCAGACCAATATAAAAAATGGGATGAAATGAAAGGAAAAAACCACCACCGAATGAATCAAAGAATGGCGCATCATAACGGCAGAAAAGCAGCACAAATGGGTGATAAAAAATAATCCATTTACTTAAACTATTTCATCTTAGTTCATAAAAAAGCCCCAAATTTGGGGCTTTTTTTATTAAAATGTTTTCGAAACTTTATCTATCGCTCGAATGGTAAAATCTAAATCCTCATACGTTAATGCATCAGTAATAAACCACGTTTCGTAAGCGGAAGGCGCAATATAAATTCCTTCCTGCAATAATCCGTGAAAGAATTTCTTGAACGTTTCGTTATCGCCATTTGCAGCGGTTTGAAAATCTATAACAGGAGTAACGTCAAAATGAACTGAAATCATCGAGCCAATGCTGTTGATTGTAAAGGTAACATTATTTGCTTTCAACACTTTATCAATTCCTGAAGCCAAATACGCTGTTTTTTCCTCTAATCTTTGAAAAATAGCACGATCAGTATCTAAAGCTTGCAGCATTGCTAATCCTGCAGCCATTGCCAACGGATTTCCAGACAATGTTCCTGCCTGATAAACAGGACCTAACGGAGCCAGATAATTCATAATTTCTTCGCGGGCGGCAAAGGCACCAACAGGCAATCCTCCACCGATTACTTTTCCGAAGCAAACGATATCAGCCGTTATGTTAAGCAATTCCTGAACACCGCCTGCAGCGAGCCTGAATCCTGTCATTACCTCATCAAAGATTAATAGAATATCATTATCGGTACACAATTGGCGTAAGCCTTCTAGAAAGCCTTTATTGGGCGGAATACAACCCATATTCCCCGCAACAGGTTCCACAATTATGGCAGCAATTTCATTTTTATTGGCTTCTATTAAAGTAGCTACATTTTCTAAATCATTGTATTTTGCAAGCAAAGTATCTTTGGCTGTTCCTGCCGTAACTCCAGGGCTGTTTGGTGAACCAAAAGTAATGGCTCCACTTCCCGCTTGGATTAAAAACGAATCCGAATGACCGTGGTAACAACCTGCAAATTTTATTATTTTATCTTTTTTGGTAAACCCGCGTGCCAATCTTACAGCGCTCATACAGGCTTCGGTACCGGAATTTACAAATCTAATTTTATCGATATTTGGAACCATCGCAACGGCTAAAGCTGCAATTTGTGTTTCTAATTCCGTTGGCATTCCAAACGAGGTTCCTAACTTCGCTTTCTCTATCACTGCTTGTACGACTGGTTCGTAAGCGTGTCCTAAAATCATTGGCCCCCAAGAATTGATATAGTCAATCAAACGGTTTCCATCTTCATCATACAAATAAGCGCCTTTGGCACTTTTGACAAAAATTGGAGTTCCTCCTACTGATTTAAATGCTCTTACTGGTGAATTTACACCTCCTGGAATTACTTTTTCTGCTTCAGCAAAAAGCTGACTGCTTCTTTTATATAACATTTATGAATTATGAATTATAGTTATTTTTTCAATTATTTTACCATTAATCTCTGTCCAATAGAAAGCGCATTATCCGAAAGATTATTCTTTTGTTTTAAATCTTCCACCTTTAATTCGAATTTTTTCGAAATGGAATATAATGTATCTCCTTTTTGAACAACATAGGAAGTCAGGCCATTACTAGCTATAGTTCTGGTTTCTAGTGATAATTCCTCCACTAGCTGTTTTTCATTCGAAACATAATTAATATCTAACACCTGACTGTCATATTGATCCAAATTATAGCGCTCAATGTATGAAATCAATTTGTCTGGATACTTAGGATCTGTGGCATAACCTGCAGCTCTTAATCCTCTTGCCCAAGCTTTGTAATCATCTTTGGAAAAACCAAAAAGCTTGGCATACCTGCTTCTTCCAGTTAAAAATAACGCGTGATCTTTGAATGATTCTGAAGGGTTATCATACTTCCTAAAGCATTCCTGATCAGAATCATCATCGTGCTTAACGCTTTCTCCTGTCCATCCCACATGACATTTTATTCCAAAATGGTTATTGGCACTTATTGCTAAATCGCCTCTTCCAGCACCTGATTCTAAAATCCCCTGAGCTAAAATAATACTTGCGGGAATCCCATAACTCTTCATGTTTCCCATGGCAACATCTTTATATTGAGAAATGTAAAATCTAACAATATCATTAGTGACTACTGTTTTTGAAGTAGAAACAATTGTTTCCGTTTCACTCTTTTTTTGTTCTGGTCTTGTGGGTTTGGAAAGGATGGGTTTTGTGCTGTTCCTGCTTATTTGATTCGTTTTTTTAACGGTCCTTACGACTTCTGATTTTGATTTTAAAGGTGCTTTTTTGGTTGTTGCAATAACTGGCTTTGTGGCATTACACCCTATCAAAGTCAGTATTGTAAAAATTAGTAGGATTTTTTTAAACATTGATATCTATTGTTGGTAATTGTTTGTTTCTTAATTTCATGTTCATTCCCTGAATTCCTTGAATTCCACCCGTATGAATCAGTAAAATTTTTGATTCGGCGGGAAAATAGTTTTTTTCAATTAAATCTATAACGCCAAAAACCATCTTTCCCGTATAAATGGGATCCAAATGAATTTGATTTTCAGTATAAAATTGATTGATGAATCCGATTAATACTTCATTTACTTTTCCGTATCCACCAAAATGATAGTCCGTTAGTAACTCCCAATTATCATTTTGGGTGAAATTGCGAATTTCCTCTTTTAAAAAATCACCCTTTAAGGCGGGAAATCCTAAAACTTTTTGGTGTGGCAAAACACTATTGATGATTCCTGAAATCGTTCCACCAGTTCCTATTGAACAACAAATGTAATCAAATTCAGCATCTTCCGGACCCAGAATCTCCTGACATCCCTTGATGGCCAAATCATTTGTCCCGCCTTCTGGAATCAAATAAAAACTGCCGAATTTTTGTTTTAAATTTTCGATAAAAGACACTTCACTTTTCAATCGGTATTCTTCCCGAGATATAAATTCTAGTTGCATACCGCAATTTTGAGCGAATGACAACGTCGGATTCTCAGCAACTTTACCTGCCAATTCATCTCCGCGGATAATCCCTATAGTTTTGAATCCTTTTTCTTTTCCTGCAAAAGCTACTGCGACAATATGATTGGAAAAAGCACCTCCAAAAGTAAGTAATGTTTCCTGATTTTCTTCTTTCGCCTGAAGCAAATTATACTTCAACTTTCTAAACTTATTTCCAGAAACAAAAGGATGTATCAAATCTTCCCTTTTGATTTGCACTGAAATAGAGTTCGGAAATAATGTTAGTACCTTTTGATTCAAACTATTTTATTTTTTACAAAGTAAATTTATATATACTAAAAATGCAACCTCTACAGATTGCATTTCTATTATTTGTACTAAAAACAAAAATTAATTTTTAATTATAATCTTTTTCCCAAGTTCTATCTTATCATCTGTTGCGATTTTAACAATATAGACTCCATCACTTAAACCGGATGTGGGAAAATTATAAGTAACATTCCTGCCTAAATCTTTTTTACTGAAAATTAACTTCCCAACAATATCATACAAGTTACATGTAGCAATATCTAATTGAAAAGGATTGTTAATCGTTAAATTTTTCGCATTATTATTCTGAAAAACAACAAAATCTTTAACCGCTAAGTCTTCTGTACCTAAACTATTATTGTTTTTGAAAGTTAATTCAAACTGTGTATTATTAACACCTCCAGGTAGCGTTAAGTCATAAAAATCATTTTTTATATCGTGATAAAGGTCCGTATTCTTATCATGCAAATAGATATTCTCAGCTTCCGTGAAATTCAAAATTTCTTGTACTGTAATTTTAAAATTGGCTTGATTAGTATTTTTAAAACCAAGTGGAATTTTTGTGTCTATATTAAACGGTCTCGCATCAATAACATATTCAGATTCATTTAATGAAAAATAGGTATCTATTCCAGCGTTATCTCCAGCTAACATAGCATCCATAGCGTGATCTACACCATCTGTTGCATCAGGCACCAGCGCCAAAACCAACTGACGAATCCCTTGATCGTTTAATAATGCATTTAATCTAATTTGCGGAGCGGGCTTTGTGTTGACCATGGTATAATCATATCCGGACAATGATTGAATTGCCGGCAAAAATTCATTGATGTTTTTAGTTTTACTAGGACTGCTGCTTCTTTCAAATTGAGAAAAATTTAGAACATCCTCTTTTACAAACACGCGATAGCTATTTTTCATTTCTACTATTCCATCAGCAGTACCATCTAACATGAACCCCTGACCAACAGGACAAAATCGTCTTTGAAAAACATTTCCTGAACTACCTAAATTAGTGACTTCATTCCCATTACCATCGTACGAATAAAATGTTGCCGGTGTGTAGACCCCCATGTTTCCGATAGTACCATTACTATCGCCTCCAAGTGGGGAATACGCGCCATATCCTCCTCTGAAATTATCAATATAATGCGAATTCGCAGTTTTATCATGTTCCCAGAAATAGGCAATACCAGTTGTATTTGAGGCACCTAACAAGAATAATTTCAAATCTATTGCAGATGGATATGGGTTGCCCGTTAATGTATATTGAAGATTGAGAACGTTAATTGCAATAGTTCCATCATTTGGTTTCCCTCTAAAATCATATCGTTGCTTACTCCCTGGATTATTCATAACGCCATTTACTATTGTTGCATTAGTTCCGGAAGTTCCTTTCATGGTAAAACCTTCTCCTGCATTTATGGTAGATGCTGTACCCACGGAAATCCAACTCGAATAAGTACTAGAAGTTACTAATTTATTGATCCAATAGGGCGCTATAGCAAATGGAGTTGCGGTTCCATTATAATTATTCATTCCTAAAGGGGTTGAATTAACACTAGATGTTAAAGTCACAATATCCTTAAGTTGGGTAATTCCAAAGGGTGAATTTCCTGCGGCAGCTATATTCCCGCCAACTGGGGAACACCAATAATTGTATTGAAAATTATTAGTGGTTCCTTCTTGGAACACAGATAAATTACCCAATCCACTATTTACCCCTGAAGAAGTTGAACCCTGCAGCAACTGTGCATTTTCCCTCAAATAAAAATCACTATTTGCCGCATTTAACTCTAATTGTTGTTTTATAAAAACAACTTCATTACTGGCAAAAACGTAAGAGTTTGGACTTACATACATTTGTGCATTTATATTACTCTGGATTAAAAAACCAGTAACAATCAGCAGTGTTTTTTTAAGTATTTTTGAGGTCATAAGCATAAAATTTATTGTTGAAAATCACAATAAAAATATAACTTTTTTAGACAAAACACTCGATTAAAAGAATATAAATCTGTTTAAATACATATTTTTGTATATTGAATACGTAATTTCTTATATAAATAAATCGAAAAAATAAATAAATAAAATTATTGCAAAGCTATTTTAACAAAAAAAAGCTTGATCGTTGAAGATGGATCACTTTTCTAAAATATCAAAATTTGCAACGAAAAGAAAACATAATTCTATCTGAGATTGAAGCATAAAATCTTATTTCAAAAAAATTTGTTATGAATTAAACACTATTTTTTCAAAAATAAATAGTTATAAAAACTAAAAAAAGATCTGTTTTTCAAATACTCTAAATTAGATTCATTTGCGTAAGCTTCTCTTTCGAAACTGATATTTCTATAAGCCAAATTTGCATTCTGATACCGACCCAAGCGAATAAGATATTCTAATAAATACCAAATAAAAAAAGGAAGTATTAATAATTCAAGCTGTTGACGAAGATGGATTTTTTCGTGATTGACTAAAATTATATTTTCTTTATCTTTCGGAAATTTTACCAATACAAAAGGAAATAGTGTCAATCCACGGAATCCTTTTGGAATTAAAAATTTAGCAACAATCAGAAACATTCGCTATAAAATTTATAAATTTGTAATGATAAAATGGTTCTATTTGATGAAATACTCAATCGTTTGAGTTGACGTTGCTGAATTATAAAAAACTAAATGAATTTTACAATAGAACATTCCCAAATATGATTGAACAAAGTAATGAAAATAAATTGATAGAAGGGGAAGATTTCTATTACACACCGGAAGGATATAAATGTTTTACCGAAAAACACCATTTAAAACGCGGTTACTGCTGCAAAAGTGGCTGTCGTCATTGTCCATATGGTTTCGATAAAAAAACAGGAACCAATAAAAAATAATCGCATTTTAGAATCTAAAAAATAAATAGTATTAGAGCGTCAGTTTTAAAAACACAAACATAAAAATGGATATTTGTTTACAGAAATATAGAATCAAAATTCATAAATCCTACCACAGGTCGGATATTCGTTATCCATAGTTGTTTCATTTTTTTTCAAGAAGCCACTGCTTCTTTCAAGAATCAACACAAAAAAATTAACGAAACAACATCAAACATGACTTTTCAAGAACAAATACAACAGGGAATTCCTTCGGTTTTACCAAAACCAAAACCCTACGAAACAGATATCAATCACGCCCCAAAGCGCAAAGAAATACTTTCGACAGAAGAAAAAAAACTTGCTTTACGCAATGCCTTACGTTATTTTGAACCGCAACATCACGCCGAATTAATCAAAGAATTCTCGGAAGAACTGGAAACCTACGGCCGTATTTACATGTACCGTTTGCGTCCGGATTATAAAATGTATGCACGACCAATAACTGAATATCCAGGAAAAAGCGAACAGACCAAAGCAATTATGCTGATGATTCAAAACAACTTGGATTATGCCGTGGCGCAACATCCGCATGAATTGATTACTTATGGTGGAAATGGAGCAGTTTTTCAAAATTGGGCACAGTATTTATTGACGATGCAATATTTATCTGAAATGACTGATGAGCAAACCTTGACGATGTATTCCGGGCATCCAATGGGATTATTTCCTTCCCACAAAGAAGCTCCGCGAGTTGTTGTGACAAACGGAATGGTAATTCCTAATTATTCTAAACCGGACGATTGGGAAAAAATGAATGCATTGGGCGTTTCTCAATACGGACAAATGACAGCAGGAAGTTACATGTACATTGGTCCGCAAGGTATTGTACACGGAACAACCATTACCGTTTTGAACGGTTTTCGTAAAATAAAACGCAGTCCAAAAGGCGGCTTATTCGTCACTTCTGGTTTAGGCGGAATGTCTGGCGCACAACCAAAGGCCGGAAATATTGCCGGTTGCATCACGGTTTGTGCCGAAGTAAACCCAAAAATAACGCACATTCGCCACAGTCAAGGATGGATCAATGAAGTTATTGAAAATGTGGATGAATTAGTAAAAAGAGTCGCTTTGGCACAAGCCAATAAAGAAATTGTCTCCATCGCATATCTTGGAAATGTAGTTGATGTTTGGGAAAAATTTGACGAAGAAAACATCCACATCGATTTAGGCTCTGATCAGACTTCACTCCATAATCCTTGGGCGGGTGGTTACTATCCAGATGATATTTCCTTTGAAGAAGCCAATATAATGATGGCTGAAAAACCTGATTTATTTAAAACAAAAGTTCAAGAAACCTTACGTCGTCACACGACCGCTATCAATAAACACACTGCCAAAGGAACGTATTTCTTTGATTATGGAAATGCTTTTTTATTAGAAGCTTCCCGAGCTGGTGCTGATGTTATGGCAGAAAACCACATCGATTTCAGGTATCCGAGTTACGTACAGGATATCATGGGCCCTATGTGTTTTGATTATGGCTTTGGTCCTTTTCGATGGGTATGTGCTTCAGGGAAACCAGAAGATTTAGCCCAAACAGATATAATTGCTTGCCAAGTTCTCGAAGAAATGGCAAAAACAGCTCCCGAAGAAATTCAGCAACAAATGCAGGATAACATTCACTGGATAAAAGGTGCCCAGGAAAATAAACTAGTTGTGGGTTCCCAAGCCAGAATCTTGTATGCTGATGCAGAAGGTCGCGTAAAAATTGCCGAAGCTTTTAATCAGGCTATAGCCAAAGGCGAAATAGGAACTGTCGTTTTGGGTCGCGATCACCACGATGTTTCTGGCACTGATTCGCCGTACAGAGAAACTTCAAATATCTATGACGGCTCCCGTTTTACGGCTGATATGGCAATTCAAAACGTCATTGGAGACAGTTTTCGCGGTGCCACTTGGGTTTCTATTCATAATGGCGGAGGAGTTGGCTGGGGCGAGGTAATTAACGGAGGATTTGGTATGGTTCTTGATGGTTCAAAAGAAGCCTCAAAACGTTTAGCATCAATGCTTTTCTGGGATGTCAACAACGGGATTTCCCGAAGAAGCTGGGCTAGAAACGAAGGCGCACTATTTGCCATCAAACGAGCAATGGAAACGCAACCTTTGTTGAAAGTCACCATCCCTAATATAGTTGCCGACAATTTGTTGGATTTTTAAAAATTTGAACGTATCTTTAATAACATTTAGTAATCTAATAATCAAGCCATGAAAGCAATTAAACTCCTCCCAGTACTTTTACTTTTCGTAGTTGCATCTTGCAGTTCCGTAAGAGTATATTCCGATTATGATAACAACGTGGATTTTAGCCAATATAAAACATACGCTTTTCATAAAAAAGGAATCGATAAAGTTGAGATTTCAGAATTGGATAAAAAAAGAATACTAAATGCAATAGACCGAGAATTAAGCTTAAAAGGGATGACTAAAAGTGAAAATCCAGATTTGCTAATCAATATACTTACCAAAGAAAGAGAACGAATTGACGTAAACCAATACAACGCAGGTTGGGGTTACGGTTGGGGATGGGGATGGAATCCTTATTTATGGGGAGGCCGCAGCACTTATGTTTCCTCTTCAACTGAAGGAACATTGTATATTGATTTAATTGATGCCAAGAAAAAAGAATTAGTTTGGCAAGGAGAAGGCGTTGGTTATTTGACGGAAAATCGCAGTGAAAAAGAAAAACGAATCAACGAATTTGTTGCTAAAATTTTAGAGCAATTTCCACCTAAAGCAAAATAGTTTCCCATCAGATTCAAACATAAAAGTCTACCTTTGCGTAGGCTTTTTTTATACCCAATCATGACACCACAAACCGACATTACTACATTCGACGATATCAAATTACTGGTTGATACTTTTTATTCCAAAGTTCAAAAAGACGAATTTATTGGTCCCATTTTCAATGAGAAAATAGGAAATCGATGGCCCGAACATCTGGAAAAAATGTACCGCTTTTGGCAAACTATTTTACTTGAAGTGCATTCCTATTCCGGAAGTCCATTTCCGCCACACAAACAATTACCGGTTGCGAAAGAACATTTTGACCGCTGGATGGAAATTTTCACTGAAACTACTGATAGTCTATTTGTAGGACCATTAGCAGAAGAAGCAAAACTTCGGGCTAAAAATATGGCTGAAATGTTCCATTACAAAATTGACTATTTCCGCAGTCTTGAGAAAAATCAAACGAACAATTCGTAGTTTTTTAAATGGTTTTTCAATCCAAAATCTGTTCCTTATTGCAAACAGCAACACATTTCTTTATGCGTAAATTATTATTTCTTGCCGTTTTTCCAACTTTTCTATTTTCTTGTTCCAATTTAAAACAAACCGCTGAAAACAAAGCAACGCCAAGTTTAAAGCTAATCAGTTCGATTGAAATTCCATTTGATGAAATGTTTCAGAATACAAAAGTGGGCGGATTATCCGGAATCGATTATGATGCAAAAAACGATTTGTATTACCTGATATGTGACGATAGATCTGTGTTTAACGATTCCAGATTTTATACCGTAAAGATTAATTTGTCCGAAGACAAAATAAAAAGTTTTGCTTTTCAAAACGTAACTTATTTGAAAAACGAAACCGGAACAGCGTATGGAAATTGGAACACCACGCCAACTACTTCCGCAGATCCAGAAGACATCCGATTCAATCCAAAAACGAATTCTTTAATTTGGAGCAGCGAAGGCGCGCGAGTGATTACTGCCGATAAAGAAGTCTTACAAAATCCTTCCCTGAACTTCATGGATATAAAAGGTGACTTTCTTGGCAATGTTACCTTACCTGAAAATTTAAAAATGCAAAAGCTAGAAAAAGGCCCGAGAAATAACGGGACTTTAGAAGGAATTACTTTTGACAAAAAGTATAAAAATATCTACACCAACATTGAAGAACCTTTATTTGAAGATGGCGACCAAGCCAACACCAGCAAAGGAGGTTTAATCCGGTTCTATCAATTTGATGCCAAAACAAAAGAGAACACCGCTCAGTACGGCTATCAACTGGAACCTATTGCGCTTGAACCCAATCCTAAAGGAGCTTTTGCAGTAAATGGTATTTCGGCAATTCAGTATTATGGTAAAAATCAGTTATTGATAGTAGAACGCTCCTACTCGACCGGAACGCAAGCCTGCACGGTAAAAATATTTTTGTGTGACCTGAAAAAGGCAACTGACATTAAAAATTATCCTTCCTTACAAAATCAAAAATTAGAATTGGCTTCTAAAAGACTGGTCCTTAACATGGATGATTTGGGAATTTTTATTGATAATATTGAAGGGCTAACTTTTGGACCAAAATTGGCAAATGGCAATCCATCTCTCATTTTTGTTTCGGATAATAATTTTTCTGATAAACAGAAAACGCAGGTTTTGGTGTTTGAATTAGTGAAGTAGTAAATCCAAAGAACATGTTTCAATCCCCAACTCCCCTAGCCCCGATTGCAATGAAAAGCTTTTTGCGAAAGCCGTTTTGGTTTTTCTTGTTTATAAAAAGCGACCGGAGGAAGCTCTTTTATGAACTTTAGAAAAACAAACGGGTTTGCAAAAACTTGCAATGAAAAGCGGGAAATAGCTCCTGAAATTCGTACTTTTGCAGTAGAACTACAACGTTTTCGATATGAACTCAACTATAGAAAGCAATCCGTTATTAGACCGATTGCCAAAGCACTTAAAACAATTCATTAAACCTCAGGATTATAGCGATTACACGCCCATAAATCAAGCGGTTTGGCGTTATGTGATGCGCAAAAATGTAGATTACTTATCAAAAGTAGCCCACAGTTCTTACTTGGAAGGTTTGAAAAAAACGGGAATCGAAATTGACAACATTCCGAGTATGTACGGAATGAACCGTATTCTGACCGAAATAGGTTGGGCTGCTGTTGCCGTGGATGGATTTATTCCGCCCAATGCTTTTATGGAATTTCAGGCCTATAATGTGCTTGTAATTGCATCTGACATTCGCCAACTCGAACACATAGAATATACGCCTGCACCGGATATTATTCATGAAGGTGCCGGTCATGCGCCCATTATTGCCAATCCGGAATATGCGGAATACCTGCGTCGTTTTGGGGAAATAGGCTGTAAAGCGATTTCTTCGCACAAAGATTACCAAATGTATGAAGCCATCCGACTGCTTTCTATCTTAAAAGAAGCCGAAGATACCCCGCAAGCTGATATTGATGCTGCCGAAAAAGCGGTGGAAGATTTGCAGAATAACATGGGTGAATTATCCGAAATGGCGCAAATCAGAAACCTGCATTGGTGGACCGTGGAATATGGTTTGATTGGAACTATTGACAATCCAAAAATTTATGGTGCTGGACTGCTTTCGTCCATTGGTGAAAGCGCTTGGTGTATGACGGATAATGTGAAGAAAATACCTTACGACATCTCAGCGGCGAACCAAAGTTTTGACATTACAAAACTGCAACCGCAGCTTTACGTTACTCCAGATTTTGCTTATTTAAGCTTAGTTTTAGAAGAGTTTGCCAATAAAATGGCGTTGCGTACCGGAGGATTATCAGGAATTAATAAACTGATTCATTCGAATGCTTTAGGAACGATTGAATTGAGCACCGGAATTCAGATTTCGGGAGTTTTTATAAATGTTATTGAAGAAGAAGGAAAACCCGTTTATATCCAAACAACCGGAAAAACGGCATTGTCATACCGTGAAAAAGAATTAGTTGGTCATGGAACAATCAAACATGCCGAAGGTTTTGGAAGTCCTATTGGAAAATTAAAAGGTATAAATCTAGCGATTGAAGACATGAGTCCAAGAGACTTAAGCGCTTATTCCATTACCGAAAGTAAAACTGTAACTTTAGAATTTGAAGGAGATATAACCGTAAAAGGAGAAATCATTACAGGTTCTAGAAACCTGCACGGAGAGATTATTTTAATCAGTTTAAAGAATTGTACCGTGACTCACGGAGAAACCATTTTGTTCCAACCAGAATGGGGAATTTATGATATGGCTGTTGGTAAAAAAGTGATTTCTGCTTTTTCAGGTCCTGCTGATGTGAATAGTTTTGATTTGATTTCGCATGTCCCAACAAGCAAAACCATCAAAGCGAAACATACCGCGGAACGTGATGATTTAGAGGTTTTATACCAAACAGTTCGAAACATAAGAGAAACGAAGGATACCGAAACTTCTTTGGCTCCAATTTTTGATAAACTACGAACCAATCATCCAAACGATTGGTTGTTAGCTGTTGAAATTACAGAGCTATTGAACGACCGAAACGAACCTCAATTGCTACAGGAAATAATGGTTTATTTGGATCAATTGAAAGTAAAAAGACCCGAAGTAGCGCATTTGATTACAGGTGGTTTAGACTTGATTTTTGACAAAGAGAAAGCTTAAAAAAAGGAACCGCAAATTCACAAATTATTAGAGTTGTCTAAAATTTGTGAATTTGCGGTTCCTTTTTTAATTATAATTTTATTTTTTGCCCAAAATCTTTCTCGCTTTCGATAATTTTACCTTCGTATTTTAAAGTCCAACCCAACTGACTCGTTGTGATTAATAGTTTAGACAACTCGCTGATTAATCGATTTTGAGCATTTGTTTTCAATGTTGATTTTTCTATTTTCTTAGCCAGATTTGCTTTTACTGATTTGTTGATTTTATTGTAATCATCTCCCGTAAAAGGATTCAGTTTACTTTGTTCGACATCATAAAATTGAATATCCGGACTGATTTTTATTTCTTCTTTTGGAATACTAACAATCGTGATGGTTTTATTTTTTTCATCGATATCGTATTTCATTTTGTGCAAATCATACGCTACAGTTACATCGGCATTGACGACAACCAAAGCTTTTTTCTCGAAAGAAAGCATGTCCATCAAGTATTTCTGTTGATTTTTATAGGTGATAACTTCTGAGAAATGACCTTCGGTAACAACCAATTTCCCTACATTTAGGATTTGTTGCTGAATGAGATTTGTGTTGTACGTGATATCTTCATCATCGTTTTTCTTAAAATCGCAATATTTGAACAATAAAAATATTCCGGCAATAACTGCTATTCCAATAAGTATTCTTCTAAGCATAATTAAAATTTCATAAATGAATATTGACTTTCCAATTTAGTGATTTTTTCTCTGACTTTGGTCTCGAACTTTAAATGACTTTCAGAATCCGGATTAAAAGCCTTGTGCGAAAGACTTTTTTGAATACTTTCTACTTCATCCATCGTCGCAAAAGCAGTTTCAGAAATAGTAGTTTCCTTGAAACGTTTCCAAATATAATCGATTGCCACTTGATTAGGATGTAACATATCTTCTGCATAAAAACGGTAATCCCTAAGTTCATCCATCATTATTTCGTAAGAAGGAAAGTAATTTATAGTCGAAAGTCGAAAGTCAAAAGTCCCATGAAGCGCACTAATTATATTGGCTTTGCTCCATTGGTTTTCTACAAAACCATCTTTGATGTGTCGTACCGGTGAAACCGTGAAAATAATAGTGCAATTAGGATTTAAAGCATGAATTAATTTCAGCGTATTTGCAATACTTTTTTCTATTTCTGCAACAGAAAGTAATTCTTTCTTAAACTGCTTTTGTGGCACTTTATGACAATTCGCCACAATAGAATAACTTACTATATTTCGATAAACCCATGAAGTTCCATATGTTATGATGACATGAGTTGATTCGGTTATTTGTTGGTTAGTTGATTTGATTAGGTCATTTAAAGATGCCAACAATTCTTCTTTATTTGAATTACTTAAATCCGAATGTACATCAAAACAATGCCAACGTTCATTGTGAAAAAAAATGTCGTTTTCTGTAAATTGCTTTTCGGAAACGGCAAAATCTATTAGTTTTTCAATCGCTAAAGGATGAAATAAAATACCAACTGGATTACAATGATTTTGAAATTTAAAATAGTCCAGTTTCTCTGCCATATTAACCGCAAAACAAGAACCTAAAGAGACAATCTTTGAATTGTAGTCTATTGGATAATTACTTTCAAGAATGGGAATTGGGGTTCTGAATTGCATTGTTAATTTATTTACTACAAATTTGAATAATTTTAGCGAATTAAATGAGGTTTAGATCTTTTTTCATTGGTATTAAAAAATCTAAAATTAAAAAACCCTTTCAGAGTTTTAAACTTTGAAAGGGTTGTTACAAACATAAATGTTTTTATTAATAGAAGTATTCTGTTTTCAAATAACCACCATTTCCATTAGTAGCAACAGTATTTTCGGAAACCCGTTCTATCGGGTAATTATCTAAATCGTATTTAAAAGAATTAGTATAAAAATTAGCTGATGATGTTATTTGGTCGTCTTTAGAAATACTTGTAATTACAGTACTCATCAAACTATTATTAGAAGAGATTTCTTCATTATAATCCAACAGTTTTTTGTAGCCCGAAATATTATATAATGGATTATGCTTAGTATCATAATCAAAACTTATGCTATAATTTGAAGTAACTCCTACCGCCGTGTTGTCTAAAATTCGTTCATCTTTCAAGAAGTTTTCATTTTCAAAAGACAATTTTCCGTGAAATTCCTTTACTTGCTGATTTGCTGAACTAATCGTAAATTTTTCATAAGAAACAGTTTCATCTGAGTTGTGAATGTATTTTATTCTGTAATTACCCAAAGATTCGACTCCAACCAATTTTCCTTCAAGATAACTATATTCAATAGTCTCCAGAAGCTGATTTACTTTATTTAGCGTTACCGTTTTGTTAATCAAGCCATCAGTATACGTAAAATCGGTACGTTTCTTAGCACCGTCAATACGCACTATTTCATTTCCATTATAAGTAAACAAAGTTATTTCAGAAGTTCCATTTACTGAAGTCTCAACTATTTTTTTTATAAATTTTATGCTATCATCATTATCCGATGAACAAGAATAAAGAGCCAATAAACAAATCGATACTATCCAAAATATTTTGTTTTTTTTCATTAAAAGTCAATTATATTATAGTCTATTTTAGAATTTTTTATAAATTAATTAAAGTGCAAAGTTACAAAAACATTTCCTATCATTTCTAATTTGAATCTTTCTACTTACCTTACAAACTCAATTGCTTTATCCAAAGCTTGTTGAATTCCAGCTACATTCTTCCCACCTGCTGTCGCAAAAAACGGTTGTCCGCCACCACCTCCTTGGATAAATTTACCCAATTCACGAACTACTTGTCCTGCGTTCAGATTTTTCTCCGCCACTAATTCTTTAGAAACATAACAGGTCAACATTGGTTTTTCTTCGTCGGCAGTAGCCAAAATTAAAAATAAGTTATTCCCTAAATTCCCTAATTCGTAAGCCAAATCTTTTGCTCCTTCTGGATTCAAATCGACTTGTTTGGCTAAGAATTGCACGCCGTTTATTTCCTGAATTTCAGCAACTAAACTCGCTTTCAAGTTTTTTACTTTATCTTTTACCAAAGCTTCAATTTGTTTCGCTAATTTGGCGTTTTCTTCTTGCATCGAATGAACGGCTTTCAAAATATCCTGAGGATTTTTCAAGGCTGATTTCACTTCATTCAATGTATTTTCATACGAAGCAAAATGTGCTTTTACCGCATCACTTGTAATCGCTTCGATACGACGAATTCCCGCAGCAACCGCTCCTTCAGAAACGATTTTGAAATGCCAGATTTCAGCTGTATTTTTCACATGGATTCCACCGCATAATTCCATGCTTTCGCCAAATTTAATCGCACGAACCTCATCACCATATTTCTCTCCAAACAAAGCCATCGCTCCTTCTTGAACTGCTTGCGCAAAAGGAATGTTTCTTCTTTCGATTAGTGGCAATTGCTCTTGGATTCTTGCGTTTACAAAATCTTCCACTTGTTGCAATTCAGTTTCTGTCATTTTAGCAAAATGAGAAAAGTCAAAACGCAAGTAGTTTGGATTTACTAAAGATCCTTTTTGTTCCACGTGTGTTCCTAAAATACTTCTCAACGCTTGATGCATCAAGTGTGTCGCCGAATGATTTCTGGAAGACAAGCTTCTCAAATCCTGATTTACTTTAGCAACAAAACCAGCGTTTACATTTTCTGGTAATTGTTTTGTAAAATGTAAAATCAGGTTATTTTCTTTTTTAGTGTCGATGATCTCTATAGTTTCATTTGCAGAAACCAATGTTCCTTTATCTCCTACTTGCCCTCCTCCTTCTGGATAAAATGGCGTGTTATCTAAAACGATTTGGTACAAAACTCCGTCTTTTTTACTGTCGACTTTACGGATTCGGGTGATTTTCACGTTATTTTCTGATTGATCGTAGCCTACAAATGTTTCCACATTTCCAGGAATCAATACAGACCAGTCTTCAGTAGAAACTTCCGATGCAGCACGGGAACGATTTTTTTGTTCTTGCATTGCAGCGTTAAAACCAGCTTCGTCTAGTTCGAATCCTTTTTCTCTCAGAATTAATGCTGTTAAGTCAATTGGAAATCCGAAAGTATCGTATAATTCAAATGCTTTTGTTCCAGAAACAGTTGAACCTTTAGTTTCGGCAACTACATTTTCTAATAATTGTAATCCTTGGTCTAATGTTCTCAAGAAAGAAGCTTCTTCTTCACGAATTACATTCGTAACCAATTGTTGTTGTGCTTTGATTTCTGGGAAAAACTCCCCCATTTGATTCGCTAAAACACTAACCAATTGATTGATGAACGGTTCTTTGGTATTCAAGAACGTAAATCCATAACGAATTGCACGACGCAAAATTCTACGAATCACATAACCAGCGCCCGTGTTTGATGGCAATTGTCCATCAGCAATAGCAAAAGCTACGGCACGAACGTGATCGACCACAACACGAATAGCAATATTAGTTTTGTTTTGCTCTTCACTAATATTTAAAACTTCGTTTGAAGTATATTTTAATCCTGTAATTTGCTCTACTTTTTCAATAAGCGGTGTAAAAACATCGGTATCATAATTGGAAGTTTTTCCTTGTAATGCCATACACAAACGCTCAAATCCCATTCCGGTATCAACGTGTTTTGCAGGTAATTTTTCCAGAGAACCATCAGCTTTACGGTTGAATTCCATAAATACATTATTCCATATTTCTACAACTTGCGGATGATCATTGTTTACTAAACTTTTTCCTGAAACTAAAGCTTTTTCTTCTGCAGAACGAATGTCAACGTGAATTTCTGAACAAGGCCCACAAGGTCCTTGGTCGCCCATTTCCCAAAAATTGTCTTTCTTATTTCCAAGAATAATGCGGTCTTCGTCAATCAATTCCTTCCAAATATCCCAAGCTTCCTGATCGAAAGGTACGTTTTCATCCGGATTTCCTTCGAAAACGGAAACGTATAAATTTTCTTTTGGAATTTTATACACTTCTGTCAAAAGTTCCCAAGCCCAGTTGATCGCTTCTTTTTTGAAATAATCTCCAAAAGACCAGTTACCCAACATTTCAAACATCGTGTGATGATAGGTATCAAAACCTACATCTTCAAGATCATTATGTTTTCCTGAAACACGAAGACATTTTTGCGTATCGGCAATTCTGGTGCTTTTTGGAGTTCCGTTCCCCAAAAAATATTCTTTGAACTGTGCCATTCCTGAGTTATTGAACATCAATGTTGGATCGTCCTTAAGTACAATAGGTGCTGATGGAACGATTAAGTGTCCTTTTGATGCGAAAAAATCCAAAAATTGTTTACGTACGTCTTGTGATTTCATTATTAATTTTAGTTTAAAGTTTAAGGTTTAAAGTTAATTATCCCTGAAACTACATCTTTTACTATTCATTTTTTGCCCCAGATAGCAGTGAAAAGCTTCAAGATTTATACATCTATTTTTTCTTGAGGTGGCAGAGCGACTAGAGGAAGCTCCTGCTGGCTCATTAGAAAAAAAGATTTATAAACGAGAACTTGTAACGAATAGCTGGAATAGGCACATTATTTTATTTATTCCTGAAAAAAGGGTGTAACAAATGAAACATTTCTTAAATTTGTTCGTCTAACCTTTTTACAGTGTGCAAAAATAGGGTATTTTAAAATATGTCGAAAGTAAAATATTATTACGATTCCGAAAATCTAGCCTATAGAAAAATAAAAACACGAAAAAGAATAAAATTTGGTGTTATTATCTTGTTTTTATTGGCATCAGCGTTGTTTGGTTTTTTGAGTTTTGTAGCTTTACTAAACACTCCTTATTTTGAAACGCCAAAAGACCGTTTGCAAGCGCGTGAAATTGAGAATTTGAAATTGAATTATGCGCTGCTGAACAAAAAAATGGATCAGGTAAATGGTGTTATTGAAGCTATTGAGGATAGGGATAATAATTTGTATCGCGTGTATTTTAACAAATCAGCAATTCCAGATTCTATTCGGAAAGCAGGATTACCAGGCAAAAACAGGTATCAATTATTAGAAGGATATGACAATTCACAGTTGGTAATCAATACCACAAAAAGGATTGATGTCCTTGGTAAGGAATTAGCGGTTCAGTCCAAATCATTGGATGTGATTTTGAAATTGGCAGAAGCCAAAAGTGATTTTTTGTCAGCCATTCCTGCCATTCAGCCAGTACGAAATGAAAATTTAAAACAAATGGCCTCCGGTTTTGGTTATCGCACGGATCCTTTTACAAAAGCAAGGAAAATGCATGAAGGAATGGATTTTACGGCAAAAACAGGAACGCCCATTTATGCTACGGGTGACGGAGTGGTAGCAAAAGCAGACAACACCGCTTCCGGATATGGAAATCATATTGTAATTCGGCATGGATTTGGATACGAAACTTTATACGCACATTTGAGCAAATATAAAGCCCGAGCTGGACAACGCGTAAAACGAGGTGACGTTATAGGTTATGTAGGAAGCACAGGAAGGTCCGAAGCACCACATTTGCATTATGAAGTTCTAAAAGATAAAAAAGTGGTGAATCCGCTAAATTTTTACTACGGAAACATTTCGGCAGTAGAATATGTTGTAATCGCGCAACTGGCAAACCAGGAGAATCAATCATTAGATTAATACAAAAATAGGGTGCAGTGTTCGGTTCGCAATGTTCAGACAAAAAATAGTATACAGTAACAATTCAACTGGACAAAAAATAAAAAACAGATATGCATATTGAATTATCTAAAGATAAAAGATATTACAGCATTGGCGAAGTAGCCAAAGCATTTGACGTGAATGCATCGCTGATTCGTTTTTGGGACAATGAATTTGATATTCTGAAACCAAAAAAGAATGCGAAAGGCAATCGAATGTTTACTCCGGAGGATATCACTAATTTACAATTGATTTATCATTTAGTCAAAGAAAGAGGTTTTACCCTGGAAGGTGCCAAAACCCATTTGAAAGAAGGACAAAAGAAAACCTTGGATAAGTTTGAAATTATTCGCAAACTGGAAACGATACGCACACAATTAACAAATATTAAAAACGAATTGTAGTCAGCACGGCTACTTACCAATTAATTTTTTTTAAACAATTAAATAATAAACATTAAATTAAGTAAACATGAGAAGATTTTTGCCTTGGATTATTGGAGCGGTTGTGATTTTTGTAATTTACAGCTGGGTTAAAGGAATTAATAATACTGCAGTAACGTTAAACCAAAATGTAGAACAATCTTGGGGTGATGTTCAAACAGCGTATCAAAGAAGAAATGACCTTATTGGGAATTTAGTAAACACCGTGAAAGGTGCCGCTGATTTTGAAAAAAGCACTTTGACAGCAGTTATCGAAGCGCGTTCTAAAGCTACTGCTGTAAAAATTGATCCTGCAAATATTACTCCGGAACAATTAGCGGAATTCAACAAAGCGCAAAGTGGTGTGAGCAGTTCATTATCCCGTTTATTAGTAACGGTTGAAGCGTATCCAGAATTGAAAGCCAACCAGAACTTCTTGAAATTACAAGACGAATTGGCAAGCACAGAAAATCAAATTCTAACGGCGAGAACGCGTTTCAACGAAGCAGTAAAACCATATAACTCTCACATCAAAACGTTTCCAAACAGCTTATTTGCTGGATTATTCGGATTCAAAGAAAAAGCATACTTTAATGCAGTTGAAGGTGCAGATAAACCAGTTGAAGTAAAATTCTAAAGTTAGATTATTAGACTTCTTAGATTTTTAAAAGTCTAAATAAATCAAATTTAAATTGAAGAAACAACCTTTAAAAATTAACGGTTTTTATTGCAGATTTAATAATTCTGAAATCAAAAATCGTTAATTTTAACTCAAAAATATTTCAATGTCAAAAGTAGAAGATTTTTTAACCAAAGAAGAAGAACAAGAAATTGTTGAAGCTATTCGTATGGCTGAAAAAAACACTTCTGGAGAGATTAGAGTTCATATAGAAAAGACAACTTCCATGGATGCGTATGATCGCGCCATGGAAGTTTTTCATGAACTAAAAATGGATGAAACTGAACTTCAAAATGGTGTTTTAATTTACTTAGCGGTAGAAGACAGAAATTTTGTAATTTGTGGTGACAAAGGCATTAATGACGTAGTACAAGATGATTTTTGGAATTGTACCCGAGACATTATGGTGGCGGAATTCAAAAAAGGAGATTTTAAGCAAGGCCTTATTGATGGAATTACAAGAGCCGGAGAACAATTGCAGAAATATTTTCCTTGGTTGGAAGGAGACACAAATGAATTATCAAACGAAATATCTAGAGGATAATGCTATTACAAAAAAAGAATACTACAATTTTCCTAATGCTATTTGTTTGTTTGTTATTCACACAAATTGGCTTTGCGCAATTTACCATTCCTGAAAAACCAACTTTACAGACTTCTGTTTATGATTATGCGAATGTTTTAAGCGCAACAGAAAAAGCACAATTAGAAGAAAAGCTGATTAAATATTCTGATTCTACCACTACTCAAATTGTGATTGTTACCATAGAAACCCTCAAAGGGGAAGATATTGGTATTCTTACTCCAAAATGGGGACAAACTTGGGGAATTGGAGGAACAGCAAAAAATGATAATGGAGTTCTTATTTTATTGGCTAAAGCCGAAAGAAAAATATGGATCTCAGCAGGTTATGGTCTTGAAGATCGATTGACTGCAGGTATTGGTGGAGAAATTACCCGAAACATTATTATTCCAGAATTTAAAGCAGGAAGTTATTACAAAGGACTTGACAAAGGAACGGATGCTTTATTTGATGTTTTCAAAGGGAAATACAAAGGCGAACGAGTTAAAGCAACCAAAGATAAAGGATTGCCGATTTTACCAATCATTATTATTGTCATCATTATACTGGTGCTGATATCGCGAAACAAAGGCGGTGGCAATTCTGGTAACAGAGGTGGCGGAATAGGACCTAGTTTATTAGACGTCATTATTCTGAGCAGTTTAGGCAGAAACAGTGGCGGAGGCGGTTTCGGCGGAGGTTCATCAGGTGGTGGATTTGGCGGTGGAGGTTTCGGCGGTGGATTTGGCGGTGGAGGTTTCTCTGGCGGTGGATCTGGTGGAGACTGGTAAAACATATAAAATAATTAAAAGCTGCAATCGCAGCTTTTTTTGTTTCTAAATAGCACTAAATATTAGTTTTCTTGCCTAAAAGCAACTTCTTTATAAAAAAAATTAAATGTCTTTTTAATTAAATTAGTAGTAACAATTTTATCTTTGAATAAGAAACTAAATTTTTAAATAATGAAAAAATTAAAATTATCGCATGGTATCGTGATCCTAATTTTATGCACTGGATTGCAAGGATACGCACAATTTAGTGGTTGGAAAGAAAAAGCATTACAAGCAGGCGCTGCTTTGGGGGCCAAAAAAATGGGACTTGATCAAGTGCTGAAAAAACCAGAATCGATTACCACTTCATTTGAAGATGTGGACCAAACAGGATCAAAATTACCTGATTTACTAGTAGTCAAAAACGCGCAACCATTGTATTTGTTACCAAAAGCTACTGAAGGTGGTTATGTATTGTGCGATGGTTTTTATGAAATGAGTGCGAAAAGTTATTGTTTAAAAGCAGGCACCTTTGCACCATCTCAAGGCGATGGATACATGTACGCACCTACTCTAGGTCCTAAGCAAGAAATTGTAACTGCTATTTTAAAAAATGGCGAAAAACATCCTGAAATAAAGCAGCACAACATACAAGAATTATTGTGGGCTATTATAGCTAGAGCCCGTTTTGCCGATTTCAGTGGGCAATTGAAACTTACTGCTGTAGCACTATTGAGTACAGCCGAATTAACGCACCTTGAAGGTGGCATGCTAGGTGTATTGCCTGCGAGCATTATGAATCAAGCAAAATCAAAACTTCCTGAAGCGGTACAAAATGTTTTTGAAGCCGAAAATAATATTCGACAAATGGTAGCTAATGGCAATTATACCTACGCCGAAATGGAAAAATATGCCATCATTGCCGGTATGGCACCTGTACGCACGGATATTCCAAGTGGGATTTGGACTTTACACCCAGATGGATACTACATTCGGTATTTTCCCTCTGGTTATGCAATAACCAAAGTACAACTTTATGTTCCCAAAACACTATTGGTTACTGGAAAACGAATTGTTTATAATGCAACTAATGACATTGCATGTCCAGCAAATATAGGTTCGCAACGACTAGCACAAACAAATGAACCCTTAAATCCAGATTACACTATTAAATTAAAAAGCACTTGTAAATAAACTTGTGATTTAAGCCAATACAGTAAAAGGATGAAGACTGCTGTACGCCTCTTTATCCTTTTTCAAATTAGCGGTAAGCAATCACAATAATGAAACACACATCCTGAAGATCTAAAAACTTCATAAATTAGAGTTGTTTCGTTTAAAAAAACAAGTACCTTTAGCCTAGTTTTTAATAGACTTAAAAAGCGTAATACGAATATCAAATGCTTTCACAAAAAACCAAATATGCACTTAAAGCACTGCTCTATTTAGCAGAACAAGACGTAGACCATATCTCTAAAACAGTAGAAATTGCTGAGGCAGCCTCTATTCCAAAAAAATTTTTGGAACAGATTCTATTGGATTTAAAACGTGGCCATTTCGTAGGAAGCAAACAAGGAAAATTTGGCGGTTATTATCTTTTGAAATCTAAAAACGAAATTACTTTAGCCGACATTCACCGTCTTTTTGATGGTGCAATTGCTTTACTTCCCTGTGCATCATTGAATTTTTACGAACGCTGTTCTGATTGCGTCGATGAATCGGAATGCTTACTACGACACGGATTGATTACCATTAGAGAGGAAACTTTAAAGGCCATGCAAGGCATTACTATTGCTTCATTAGTAAAAAAATAAAAAATATATTTTAAACCCTACTAATATTATAGAATTAATTATATATTTGCCTCGAATTTAATATATCATTAACAATCCAAATTTAAACGTATGAAAACGTACCGAAGTAAGCTTGCTTTTTTGACTAGGCAATCCCAAAAAAATCGACTAATTATAATTAAAAAAAAGAGTTCTCAAATGATGTGTATGTGCTAGTAAAAAAATTTAAACTAAATTCTACTAATTACATATACTTAATATAAATGAAAAATTCTATAAAAAACATATTTACAATACTATCTATTTTAACATTCTCAATATCATTTTCACAGAACATTGAAGGCGTGGTTACTACAAACCAAAATAATCCATTAGAAGCCGCAAATGTTGTAATAAAAGGAACAACCTCTAATACGATTTCAGATTCTAACGGGAAATTTACAATAGACACAAAAGGAAAACTCCCTTTAACTCTTTTAGTACAAGATGTAGGATACAAAACTGCAGAAATAGAAATCACTTCTTTACCAATACCTTCATTACAAATAAATCTTATTGAAGAAAATACTTTGGTCGAAGTGGTAGTTTCTTCAAGACGCCGAATAGAAAAAGTACAGGATGTGCCAATAGCGATATCAGTAATAACAGGAAAACAAGCAGAACAATCTGGAGCTTTTAACGTTAATCGCATAAAAGAACTTGTTCCTTCAGTTCAATTATATTCGTCAAACCCCAGAAATACCGGAATTAATATTCGAAGCTTAGGTTCTCCATTTGGACTTACAAATGATGGAATCGACCCGGGTGTTGGTTTTTATGTTGATGGCGTTTATTATGCACGTCCAGCGGCAACCACTTTAGATTTTATCGATACAGATCAAATTGAAGTACTACGCGGCCCGCAAGGATCATTATTTGGTAAAAATACAACTTCGGGAGCCTTTAACATTACTACTCGTAAACCAAGTTTTACTTCAGGTGCAAACTTTGAAGTGAGTTACGGAAATTACAATTTTTTGCAAGCTAAAGCTTCGATTACTGGAGCTTTGAGTTCAAAAATCGCTGGTCGTATCTCGTTTTCAGGTACACAACGTGATGGTTTAATCGATAATATCGCAACAGGAAAACCTACCAATACCCTCAATAATCAAGGAATTAGAGGACAATTGCTTTATACCCCTTCTGAAAGAACTAACATTACACTAGCTGCAGATATCACAACGCAACGTCCAGACGGATATGCACAGGTAGTTGCTGGTATTGCACCTACACAAAGAGCGCCTTACCGCCAATTTGATGCTATTATTGCAGATTTGAATTATCAGTTACCAAGTTTAAATGCGTTTGACCGCAAAATTGACCATGATACACCATGGCGTTCCGGACAAGACATGGGAGGTATATCTCTTAATATAGATTCAAAAATTGGAAACGGAACACTTACTTCAACAACAGCTTGGCGTTTTTGGAATTGGGATCCATCAAATGATAGAGATTTTACAGGACTACAAGTACTAGCAAAATCACAAAACCCAACCAGACAAACACAAATAACACAAGAAGTACGTTATGCAGGTCAGCTTACCTCTAAATTAAGTGGTGTGGTAGGTGTATTTTTTATTGACCAAGCATCACAAACAGATGGCACAGAAGAATCTGGTTCTGCACAATGGAGATTTGCACAAAGCACTACCAGTAATTTATGGAAAACACCAAGTCTATTTGAAGGATACGGTATCACAACGGATGCTCGCATTAGAGCTTCCAGTGCGGCAGTATTTGGTCAGTTAGACTGGGCAATAACAGAACGTTTACATGTATTACCGGGTTTACGTTATAATTTTGACAAAAAAGATGCTGATTACAACCGTACCACATACGGAGGACTCCAAACGAATGACCCAGCTTTAATTGCCTTGAAAAAACTAGTTTATACGGATCAGTCTTTTTCATCTAACACAGATAATACTGACTTATCTGGAAATATAACCCTTTCTTTTAAAGCCACTGACAAGATTAATGCATATGCAACTTTTGCAAAAAGCTACAAACCCGTTGGAGTCAACGTAGCTAGATTACCTACTCTTGCCGGACAGCCCATTCTTGAGCTTGCCGTAATTAAACCCGAGGAAGTCAATCATTATGAAATTGGAGTTAAAACAGCACCGTTTAAAAACTCAATATTCAATATAACCTTCTTTAATACCGACATCAAAGATTTTCAAACCAATGTACAGGCAGCTGAATTAGGTGTAAACCGTGGCTATCTTGCCAATGCAGATAAAGTACAGGTAAAAGGTATAGAATGGGATGCCAGTTTTGTAATTAGCAAACATTTGACCATCAATGGAGCAGCTACCTATACAGATGCTAAATATGTTAAATTTACAAATGCTCCCCTTCCGCTAGAAGAAACAGGAGCGGCAGTATCATTCAAAGATGTTTCCGGAACTGCATTACCGGGCGCTTCAAAATGGGCAGGATCTTTAGGAGGTGAACTAACAGACAAAGCCAAATTCTTTGGGAATACAGGAAAAATATTCCTTGGAGTTGATTCTTATGCACGTTCTGAATTCTCTTCAAGTCCATCTGCTTCAAAATATTTAGTAGTTCAGGGTTATGCGCTATTTAATGCTCGTTTAGGTTTCCGTGCAACAGATGGTCTGTCTGTACAATTCTGGGGACGCAACCTTTTAGACAAAGATTATTACGAACAACTATTGCCTGCTGGTGGTAATACAGGACAATATGCAGGTGTATTAGGAGATCAAAGAACGTATGGTATTACATTGAAATATTCACTTTAAAAAACTTTCAAAAAATTAAAATTTGAAACAGCACTCTTAAAAATCAGGTTTTAAGAGTGCTGGTTTCTTTTTTCTAAAACACTATTAAGCTGACAAAGTAAAATACTTTTTAAAAACACAAAACAATACCTATAGGATTTGTAGACTTTATGTAAATTTGCCAAAATTGAAATAAAGCTTCGTGAAAAAATTTAGAGTCATTTTATTCTCACTGCTGTCTGTTCTTTGCCAAGCGCAAACGGAGGACAAAAATATAGATCATCAAAGTATTCTTTGGACTCGTTATTACAATCAATTGCTGCTAACCGAAAAATGGTCTTTGGATTCTGAATTTGACAACCGACTTTTTCTAAAACCAGTGCAAGAAAACTTATATGTCGTCCGAATTCAAGGTCGCTATAAAATCAATGATCATTTAGAGACTGGTGCTGGCTTTGCTTATTTTTCTGTTGATACACAAGTCCCTGAAATTAATCCTGATTACAATACCCCTGAATACAGAGGACAGCAGGATCTTACTTGGAAATTAAATGCTAATAAAGTAACTCTGATACAACGTTTTCAAGTAGAAGAGCGATTTATTCACAATTCTAATAAAGATGAGTTGCTTCCTGGCACTACATTTTTTTGGAGATTCAGATACAGACTCCAAGGTGACTATACCTTTTGGAAAAAAGAAAAACAGTTGCTAAAAGCCGTACTGTCTGATGAAATAATGTTCAATTTTGGAAAAAAAATAATTAAAAATACGTTTGATCAAAATAGAATTTACGCTGCCATTCACTATGGACTCAATAGCCATTTAGCATTTGAACTCGGGTACCTAAACAGTTTCCAAAGAAGAAGCAATGGAATCGATTATTTCAACAGAGACATTATCCGCTTCAGCATTTTTCATAAAATTAAAATCTCAAAAAAAGTATAAACAGCATTTATAATTTGCTAGAGATAAATATTTACAATAATTTTAAATATTGATTATCAATGCATTAACTAATTTTTTAGAATTCGTGCCGTAACTTTATTTAAAAGATATAGCCATGAAAAATTTTGCAATTAAACTCGTGTGGTTCACTACCATTTATGTTTTTGTTTTTGCCGGTTTATGTCAAACTAATGTTGCTTTGCCGGTAATAATGACGTTATATTGCGTTGGCATGCCGTTAATCCTCTTTATGGTTTACACCGTGCTAACTGATGATTATAAAACTACAAAAACATTCAAAGATTGGTACGGCGACCATCCAATGGAAACATTGGAAAAAGAAGAAGAAGAAAGTTAATCATTTCAATCCATTTTAATCCAAAAAATCCCGACTGCTCGGGATTTCTTCGTATTTTACAATACTATAATTATCAATTTGAACTATTGAAATTCAGATTATCTAACTTTACTTTGCAGAACAAAATGATGCAACCACTTAGGAAAAAATCGTTTCAAATAAGCGCCTAGAACTTCCTTGCCGCCAATATAGACTTCAAATTTTTCAGACTCAACTGCTTTCACAAATTTTGTAGCAAAAAGACTTGTTGGCATTCCATTTTGAGTTGCAGTATCATCTATATTTTGTTTAGATCCGTCTGCCGTTAAGGCATTTTTGGCCACATTCGTTTGTATAAAACCGGGACAAATTAAGGTGACATTGATATTGTCTTTTTGATGTTCCATTCTCAAAACATCAAAAAAACCATGTAAGGCATGTTTTGCACCACAATATCCGGAACGGTATGGCGACCCAAATTTTCCCATCAAACTGGTTACAGTAACAAAATGTCCTTTCTTATTTTTGATAAAATGAGGCAATAAAGCTTTTGTCAACGCAACTGTACCTAGATAATCTACTTCAATTAGTTTTTTATCTACTTCAAAATCGGTGTCAGCAATCAGTGAGCGTTGGCTAACACCTCCATTATTCACTAGAATATCAATTTTTCCAAAGGCAGCAATAGCATTTTCTACCTGATTTTTAGCATTGTCAAAATCAGACAGATCAAAAGGCAAAATCACAACTTCCGCTGTTGAACATTTAGATTTCACAACTTCTAAAGCTTTTATGTTCCGTGCCGAAAGAATGAGTTTGCAATTCCTCCCAGCCAATTCATACGCTAAAGCCTCTCCTATACCACTGGAAGCACCAGTAATCCAAACAATTTTGCCATTTGTTGAATTCATTTTTTTTATAAAAATAAAAAAAGTTTATAGAGCTTTTACAAACTCAATAAACTTTCTAGTGTGATTACGGAAATAAAGATTATTTCTCTCTAATATAGATATCGATTGGTACTCCTGAAAAGTCCCATTTTTCTCTAATTTTATTTTCCAGATAACGTTTGTACGGTTCTTTTACATATTGTGGCATATTGGCAAAAAATACAAATTGTGGTGTCTGTGTTGGCAATTGCATACAATACTTGATTTTTACATACTTCCCTTTTGTTGCTGGCGGCGGATATGCTTCAATCACTTTCAACATAAATTCGTTGAATTTTGAAGTCGCAATACGTTGTTGTCTATTCTCATACACTTTTACGGTTGCTTCCAATGCTTTCAACAAACGTTGTTTTGTTAATGCTGAAACAAAAAGAATAGGCACATCTGTAAATGGCATTAATTCTTTTTTAATTTTCTCCTCATAATCTCTGGTAGACATGGTTTCCTTTTCAACCAAATCCCATTTATTTACAAGAATTACAACTCCTTTACGGTTTTTCTCAGCTAACCAAAATATACTTTGATCCTGACCTTCAAAACCACGAGTGGCATCAATAATCAAGATACAAATATCAGCATGTTCAATCGCACGAACGGAACGCATTACAGAATAAAATTCTAAATCCTCTTTTACCTTAGCTTTACGACGGATTCCCGCAGTATCTACCAAGTTAAATTCGAAACCAAAACGGTCAAACTTCGTATCAATTGCATCACGGGTTGTACCAGCGATATCCGTTACCATAAAACGCTCTTTACCAATTAATGCATTGATAAAACTTGATTTACCAGCATTAGGACGTCCTACCACTGCAAAACGAGGCAAAACTACTTCTTCTTGAACTGGTTCTGGTTTTACAGGAAAAGCATCAATCAATGCATCCAATAAATCTCCAGTTCCACTCCCTGAAATACTCGCAAATGTATAATATTCACCTAAACCCAAGTTATAAAACTCAAGAGCGTCTTTCTCACGCATGGCATTATCTACCTTGTTTACCGCTAAAAGAACTGGCTTAGTCACTTTACGCAATAAACGCGCAACAACATCATCCATAGGAGTAATCCCTTCTTCTACATCAACCACAAAAATGATAACATCAGCCTCATCAATAGCAAGTTCCACTTGTTTACGGATTTCTCCTTCAAAAACATCATCAGAACCACGCACATATCCGCCGGTATCAATTACGGAAAACTCTTTTCCGTTCCACTCGCTTTTACCATAGTTTCTATCTCGGGTCACCCCGGATACTGAATCTACAATAGCTTCTCTTCTTTGTATCAGCCTATTAAAAAGGGTTGATTTCCCTACATTAGGTCTTCCTACTATCGCAACAATGTTATTCATAATATAAATTCAAATATTTTGCAAAGGTAGCATTTAAAACCATGAATATCTATTTTTTTGATATATTAGCAAACCCTTATCCTTTTAATACTTACAAGTTTACTGTTATGGACGCTAATAAAGAACTCAGACTTCGATTACGATTTTACAAAGATGTTCCGCAAAACATAGATGCTTTACGTGTTAAATTCGCTAATTACGCTCAAATTAAGTCCAAAGATTACTTTGTAAAAATACGCGGCTATCACATTTGGCTGAACATAAAAGGTCAAAAAAAAGCATATTGGTCACCTCATTTGCACATCGAAATGGAATCAAAAGACCAAAATGAAACTCATATCCGAGCATTATTTGGCCCTGACCCAACCTTATGGACACTTTTTATGTTCTTCCATTTTATTATTGCAGGAATATTTTTGATTTTTTCCGGAATTGCTTACACTGATTATATCCTTAAAAACCCCATTACTTTTGATTTAGTTGTGATGGGATTAATGATTTTTGCTTGGTTTCTACTCTATATTGTAGCTAAACAAATCCGAAGTAACGGTCACGACCAAATAAATGATTTGGAAAACATATTTTTGGAAATTATAGAATCTTAGTTTTCTTTGGAGCAATTCCAGCTCTCCGCTATATCTTTAGTGCAGTCCCGTAGTTTCGGGACTGCACTAAAGGATGCCGCTGCTATCTGGGCTAAAAAAAAATCAATATCGAAAGTTGAATTCCAATATTGATTTTTCAAAAAAAGGACCAGAAAAAATTACTGGTTATAACCAAAACGCTTCAACATATTTGCGTTGCTTCTCCAGTTTTTATTCACTTTTACATACAACTCAATATGTATTTGCTTGCCAAAGAATTTCTCTAAATCAGCGCGAGCATCCATTCCTACTTTTTTCAAAGCGGCACCTTTATGCCCAATGATGATTCCTTTTTGCGTATCGCGTTCCACCATAATCAAAGAACGGATTCTAATGATGTTTTCATCTTCAAAAAACTCTTCAGTTACAATTTCTACTGCGTATGGAATTTCTTTGCTGTAATTCAATAATATTTTCTCGCGTATGGTTTCATTTACAAAGAAACGTTCCGGTTTATCTGTCAATTGATCTTTTGGATAATACGCAGGTGATTCCGGCAACAATTCTATTATGCGTCCAAAAACTTCTGGAACATTAAAATTTTGCAAAGCTGATATTGGAAAAATTTCGGCATTAGGAACTTTTGCAGTCCAAAAAGCCACTTGCTCTTCGAGTTGTTCTTGGTTAGAATTATCAATTTTGTTCAATAATAGCAGAACAGGAATTGTAGCGTGAATGATTTTATTAAAAAAAGCTTCGTCTTTCAATTCTTGTTCTCCAATTTCCACCATATAAATCAGAATATCAGCATCTTCAAACGCGGATTTAACGAAATTCATCATAGAAGCCTGCATTTCGTAGGCTGGCTTGATGATTCCCGGTGTATCCGATAAGATCAATTGAAAATCTTCCCCGTTTACAATTCCTAGAATTCTATGACGTGTTGTTTGTGCTTTTGAAGTAATAATTGATAACCGTTCTCCAACAAAGGCATTCATTAGTGTTGATTTCCCAACATTTGGGTTTCCTATGATGTTTACAAAACCTGCTTTATGTGACATTTCTATTATAATTTATTGTGCAAAGGTAGACATATCAAGTCAATAGACGAAATAAAACATTTTTTAAAATTTTTATTGGAAATACGGAAATTCGTTGTACATTTGCACCCGAAACAACGCGGGATAGAGCAGTAGGCAGCTCGTCGGGCTCATAACCCGAAGGTCACAGGTTCGAGTCCTGTTCCCGCTACTAAGGTAGCCTTATTGAGATTACAAAACGCACATCGCGGGATAGAGCAGTAGGCAGCTCGTCGGGCTCATAACCCGAAGGTCACAGGTTCGAGTCCTGTTCCCGCTACTAGAAAAGCTTCAGAGAAATCTGGAGCTTTTTTTTATGTCTTTACTTTCCAAAATAAATCATATTCAATAATTGAAAACTAAAAACACTTTTATTTAATCCTCGTAGAAAAATCATTTCTTTTTCGCTTTCAAAAACCCACAATAACTTACACAATAGCTAAGGAATTTTAATATATTTGAGTAAATATGTTAAAGATGACAAATCAAGAATTAGGGAGCAGTTTTGAAATAATAACTAAAGATTTTTTTGTTTGGTTACTAGAAAGTATTGGCTTTACAATTACAAAAGCAAGAGTTCAAAAAGCTGGCTCACAAAATGGATTTGATATTTTAATTATAATTTCAAAAGATTATGTAGAAAATAAAATTTTTATTGAATGTAAAAATTATGAATCTGATATATCGATAGGTAATATTTTAAAAAAGGGTCTGAATTTAGAATCCAATTATACTCTTGATGAGAATGATTTATTTATAGCAATAAATCCAAGATCAAGCTTTAGTAATGAGGATAATTCCGAAAAACTATCTCCTATTTTAAGTGACAAATTTAAGTTTAGTTATTATGCATTAGACATTACAAATGGTGTAAAAGAATTATTTGCCTTAAATAATCAGTTCTTTAAATTAATTTATCAAAAAGAAGTTGATTTTGAAATTAATGAAGAAAAAGAAATAAATAGATTTAAGAATATTATTTTTTCAAGAAAACCATTCAAAAAAATTATAATAAAAGATTCCGATAAAATTAAATTTATTGGTGATATAAATTTAGAAGAAAATCATATTGAAAGATATTTTTCTGAAGAAGTAGATAATAAAAATTCATTTTTAAGGAATGAAAAAAAAGAGAATTTAACGCTTTCAAAAATACTAGAAAAAGAAGATAAAATATTTATTATCGGAAACCCAGGTATTGGTAAATCTACTGAACTAAAAAAATTTGCACTTCAAAATTGGATAACCGACGAAACAGAAAACTTTGTTCCAATATTTAAAAGTTTAAAAAACTTTACAAATACTGATTCAATTATGGACTATTTACCTACAGGATGGAAAGAACTTAATAAAGTTTTTTTTATTTTGGATGGCATAGATGAAATTTCAGATATTGAATATTTCAAATCAAAACTAGAAAACTTTATAAATCAAAACATTGATAATCAGAAAAAATATAAATACATAATAAGCTGCAGAACCAATGTCTATGAAAGTATCGTAAAAGGTATTTCAAATTTTAAAGTCTATTATTTGAAGGATTTAAATTATTATGAAAGTCTTGATTTGTTAAAAACCAAATGTGGAGATATTGTTGACACTTTAGATTTTCATACAAGATTAACTAATTTTTTAAAAACCCCTTTCCAGTTAGAAATTTTGGCTAATTTCATTAATGATAAAAAAGAAATTCCTAAAAATACTACTATCTTATGGGAAACCTATATTAACAATAGATTTTCTCACGATAAAGATGAAAAATTAAAGAAAATAAGTTTAAACGTACCTGCGTTAAAAAAATGGTCGAAGAAAATTTCATTAATCAATGAGTTGATGAAAAGTAACATTATTGATGAGAATAATCTTTACACATCAATTAATGAAGACACAAAAGAATTTGAAGGTTTTAAAAAAAATCCATTAATCAATAAATTAGTTAATCAGGAGGAATATTTTTTTGAGCATAGAAATATTCAAGAATATTTTGCGGCATTAGCATTAAGTAATTTATCATTTTCCACAATAAAAGAATTTATACTTATTGAGAAAGGAATAAACAAAACTCATCCTTCATTATTCAATACGATTACATTTCTGATAAATATTATTGATTCTAATAAATATGATGAACTCGTACAATGGTTGATTGACAATGAATCTGAATTATTATTTAAAGCGGACTCTAATAGAATTGAAAGTTTTAGAGTTCGTGTTTTCCAACATTACTTTCAATCAGAATGTATTGAAAAGAAATTTTGGATTAGCAGTAATAGAACTTTTTCAGTTAAGGAAATTGCAGAATTTGGAAATTGTGAAACTAATTTTGATTACTTAGTTTATTTTATCAACGAAATTAAACCTCATTTTAGGGTAATTATATCAGCACTAGATTTATTAAGTCATTTTACAATTCCTGCAAATAAAAAAGAAAAACTTAAAGATGATTTTTTCATTTTATTACAGAATTCTCAAAATTCTGAAATGGTAAAATCTCATGTTTTAGACTGCATTTGTGACCAAAAGCTTTGCGAAGACAATGAGTATTTGAATAAAATATTTGAATTATTTAAAAACGAAACTAGTAAAGAGATTAATATAGCCTTACTTTCATTAATCGAAGATTACGAAAACATTGATGATTTCTTTTGGTACATCAAACTTGAATTTTTAAGAGATCGAAGAATTGTTGAAAGAGCAGTAAAAGATGAGGTAATGCGAGGAACTAGTTGGAAATTAGAAAAAATAATTATTAAATTAAAAACACCAGCTAACTTCGTTGATTTAGTCAAATACTATTTTGATGAAACACAAAATAATTATAGTGATGATCGATTTACAGATGAAATTATTCAAAGATGTCTTTATTTTGAAAATTTAGATGAAACCTTTTTAGTTATGCTACTTTCTTCTTTTGATGAAGAAACAAAATATTATCTTAAAGAGGATGCATTAAAAAAATTGATTTTAAAAAGTAGAAAATCAAGTAAAATAAAAGCCTTTGAATGTTTAATTTCAAAATACACATATAATAATGTGGGGTACTTTTTAGCATCTATTACAGATGAACAAACAATAGATCTTGTGATTAATAATTTTGCAAATGGCTCAATTGAAAGCGCGAATTTGGATTTTTACAGAAATGTTATAGCAAATCACGGCAATCGAAAACTAGCAGAACAATTTAATAATTCTATGATAGAAAAAGGTTTTGTTTTTAACCAACGTTTTTTAAATCTACAAGAATTTGAAGAATTAAAAACAATATACAGCAACAAACCACAAGAGAATTTTGATTTGTTATTTGATAAAAGAAATTTACTTTTAAAAATAAAAGAGATTTTTGAAGAATATGGAAAACACATTGATTCAACTTTGATTCGAAATATTGACAAGGAATGGTATGAAAAAAATGGTCATCACAATAGAATTAATTTTGCAAATTCCTTATTAAAAAAGTTTATTTACGAAAAGAATACTACTGTTGAATTCAAAGATATTGAACAGAATTTAGAAAATGAACAAATAATTATTGTAGAAATAAAATCTCAAATTCAGACTTTAAACAATTCAAACAACAATTTCACAATAAGCAAAGAGCAAGAAGCTTTTATATATAGCTGGTACAGAAAAGCGTCTAATGAAATTCGTTTTGATAAAGTGATGGGATATATAACTATAAATAATTTTAATATACTTCAGGATTATAATAAGCTAAGAACAATATTGTTTTTTCTAAACAAATTCAATTTTGATCAATCTCAAGAATTTCTCTTAAATAGTATTGAGTTTTTCGATGTCAATAATGCAAGTGAAGAGAATAACAATTTAGAATTGCTGAAGGCAAAAATTAATAATAATGATCTTTTTAATAAACGAATTATTGAAAATCTTAATAATAAAAAATTATTTTCTTTCTTATTAGATAAACACATACAATATGCATTAGATAATAATCTAACTAAAACATTTCCAAAAATTAGAGAATACTTTCTGATGGAAGAATATGGAGGGAATATTGACAAAAAGCTTGAGCAATATATTAGCTTGACTAATGATATCGAACTATTAAAAGAACTTTGTATTGAAATTAAAAGCCATAATTGCTGGAATTCACTCAAACTTCTAATGAATTCAAAAATTGAGAAAAATTTCTGTGAGGAAAAAGCCGTACAATATCTTAATTTAAATATAGATGACGAAAAAAATTATTACTACTCAAGCGCATTGGCCATTTTATTTGAATTAAATTCATCACAAGCTCTAAAATATGTTTTCTCATTTTTAGATTTAGATAAATCACCTTCATTAAATCAGAGTTCATACACTAATTATGATATCATTGAAGACTATAGTTTCTTAAATAATTTGTTCAACAAAATTTATGCAGGAGATAGAGATTCAATAGGATTTAGCGGATTAGGTGATTTTATGACAATCTATGTATCAAATTTATCTAAGAAAAAAGATAGTTACATTTTAACACAAACTGAATTAAAAAATATTAAAAACAGATTTGAAAAATTAAATAATGATAATGAATTATTCTATGTTAATCAGTTAATAGATAATTCTAAAAAAAGTTATATTAATTCCCAATCAAAAGCTCTCAACTTTAATGAGGCACTATTAAAAGTTGAAGAAATAATAAAATAAAAATTACCATATTCCCGCTACTAAAAAAGCTTCAGAGAAATCTGGAGCTTTTTTCATTTAATACCTTTGATAAATTTGTTTTTTTAGAATTTGTAAAATCTTTTAAACTCAAATAATAGAAGAAAACGTATTACATTTAAAAGCCAAAACGTTATCAATACTACCTTTCGGAATTATGTATGTGATCTCTTTACCCCTATTAGGAATCCTTTTGGCACAAACTGGAGTACAAAATAGCCTACTGATCTATATTCTCGCTTTTACCATTACTATGCTTTCTGCAATTGTTTTATTTAGATTGTTTTCCGGCACACTACTTCTAGAACTTCGAAATGAGACAATTAAAATGGATTAGATAAAGAAACCAATTTATAGTTCGTTTAATCCTCAAACGATTATTTTGAATGATAGTAATCAATGGAAACATTAAGAGGAAAAGGTATTGACCGACTCAAAATTTATCTAAAGAACACTAAAAGAATATACATTGAATTGGATAATCTTTCAAATTCAACTAAGAATTATAAAATGGCAAACAGGTTGAAAAACTTCCTGACAGCTAACAGGATGAAAAAAGATATTCCTTATTAATATTTTTTAGAAATAACAAAAAAACCTGTGGAGCAAGTCACACAGGTTTTTAACCAACTACGTTTATTCAATTTAACATAACCAAAAAATCAACTAAATTCTAATTGTTTAAAAATACTAAGTCTATTATTTTATTTAAAATTAATCTTCTGAAACAATTGCTGAATTTCTATCCATCGCTACTTTAAGCAATACTGCAATTCCTTCCTCATTTATCATCTTCATATTCATAGCATCTAATTGAACCAAATCTTTAGAAACTAATCCACTAAACATATTGAACGAAATATTCATTTCTTTCAAGTTTTTTAATTTTTCCAACTCAAATGGAACCTGGCCTATAAAATTATTATCAAACAAACTGATACTCTCTAAATTACTTAATGTTGCGACTAAAGGATTTAATTTTCCTGAGAACTTATTACTATTCAAAAGTAAGATTTTCAACGACTTCAAAGTATATAATGAAGTAGGTATCTCGCCATATATATCATTATTGTAAAGCGACAAGATCTCTAACTGCTTAAGATCACCTATTTTAGAAGGCAATTCTCCTGAAAATCTGTTCATATACAATTCTAAATCTTTCAAATTTGACAATTCACAAACAGAAGAAGGAATTGAACCTGTTAGTTTATTGAACGAAAGATTCAATACTTTCATATCCTTTAATTTTCCAATAGTAGATGGAATTGTTCCTGATATTTGATTTCTATGTAAATCCAATTCTTGTAGATTAACCAAGTTTACAATATCAGTTGGAATCTCTCCCACTAAATTATTATCGGCTAAATGCACTGCAATTACTTTTTCATCTTGCACTTTAACACCATACCAAGTTGAAACCGGTGATGATAAATCCCACTGCACTTTCCATTGTCTACCATTTGTTGACTGATAAAATTTCACCAATGCATTTTTCTCGGATTGAGATACATTTGCAAGCATTGAAAATGAAAACAAAAGGGTTAAAAATAGAGTAGATATTTTTTTCATAACAGGATAATTTTCTTTTACACATCTAAAGCTACAGCCATTATGGCTAATCAGCAAATAAAATCGACAAACTACATAATATTGTTTTTTATATACAGTAATACCTTACAATTAGCCTCTTTTTACTAGTAAATAATATTTTATTAAATTTGACTTACTAACCTTAATTTTAAATTTATGGAAATCAATTTCTTAGCACTATTTGTTGCCGCTTTATCTACACTTGTAATAGGATTTGTTTGGTACCATCCAAAAGTTTTTGGAACTATTTGGATGAAAGAATCTGGCTTGACTGAAGAAAAGCTAAAAGGAGGAAATATGCTTTTAATATTTGGCACTTCATTGCTATATGCTTTTTTTATCAGCTTCGTACTTCAAATGGTCACCATACATCAATTTGGAGCAATAGGTATGATTGGCGGAGATCCCAGTATTGCAAAACCTTCCTATGATGCTTTTATGACTGACTATGGAAATGCTTTCAGAACATTTAAGCACGGAACTTTACACGGCTTTATGACGGGACTGTTTTTTGCTCTACCAATTATAGGAACGAATGCTTTATATGAAAGAAGAAGTTTCAAATATACCTTTGTAACTGGTGGATTTTGGATTGTTTGCCTTACAATTATGGGAGGGATTATTTGTGGATGGAAATTATCTTAACTTTTAAATTAAATTTCGCCTTCTGATTCAAAAGGCGAAATTTATTTTTCTTTACATCTTTTCTATGGCTTTTGCCAAATCGATGTCTTTATCCGTAACCCCATTTGCATCATGGGTTGTTAAGCGTATCGTTACTTTATTGTAGACATTGAATAATTCCGGATGATGACTACTTTTTTCAGCCATTACTCCTACCTGTACGATAAAACCCAAAGCTTGAGTAAAATCTTTGAATTTAAAATTTTTCTCGATTCCATTATTGCCAAACTTCCAGTCTTTCAACTCTTTCAGCGCGATTTGAATAGATTCCTCTGAGTAGGTTTTCATAATTAATTTATTTAGTTATATAAAGTTAGTTTATTTCATGACAATCAGTAATACTTTAACTTTATTAACTAATTTTGAAAAAAATATTTCTACACAATTTGAATCCAGTTTACTCTTTCAAAATTTACAATTCAACTATTGAACTTCCTGAAAACTGGGATGATTTAGCTATTTCAACTATTTTTTTGTCAAAAAAATACCTGCAAGTTTTAGAAAAATCATCTCCTGACAACATGATTTGTAACTTCATTGGAATCTTTGATAATACAACTTTAGTTGGCATTGCAATTTCTCAATTTTTAGATTTGAATACATTGGAATCTTTTGGAGAACGTGATAAATGCATCAAAACTGCTGTACGAAATATTGTTTTTAGAAACTTTGGCTCTCATGTGCTGGTCATTGGCAACAACATGCTTACGGGGCAAAACTCCTTTGCTTTATCCAATACGATTGTTAAAAAGAAAGCAATACAAACATTACATGCTGCCGCAACCGAATTAAAAAAGATATTTAAATCTAAGGGTTTCAAGATTCATATTACGACTTATAAAGATTTTAGCGAAGAGGAAATTATACACTTTGCCGTTCCAGAATTCAAAAATGATTATCAATTCTCGACACAACCCAACATGGTTTTCTCGATTAATGAAAACTGGAAAACGGAGCAGGATTACATCGATTCACTTTCAAAAAAATACAGAGATCAATACAAAAGAGCCCGCAAAAAAGCAGCTGATATTGAGAAAAGAAAGCTACATCTGGAGGACATCATCGCTTTGGAGGATATAATTTATGATTTGTATTTTCATGTTGCGAAAAACGCACCTTTTAATACTTTTTTTCTGCCAAAAAATCATTTTAGAGTTTTCAAAGAAATCTTTAAAGACAAATTCCTTTTTTACGGCTATTTTATCGATGAAAAACTGATAGGTTTCAACACTTTAATTAAAAATGGTGAAGTAATGGACACCTATTTTCTGGGGTATGACGAAAGTATTCAGCGTGAAAAAATGCTGTACTTGAACATGTTATACGATATGATTGCCTACTCCATCAATAAAGGTTTCAAGGAAATTGTTTTTGCAAGAACAGCATTAGAAATCAAAAGTTCTGTTGGCGCAAAACCGATAAAAATGTATGGAATCATCGCACATAGTAATGAAATGGTTAATCCATATATGCCTAAAATATTCAAATATTTAGAACCGGAAACTATTTGGCAAGAACGCAATCCTTTTAAACAGTAGCACTAATTGGATTCGGAACTGCAACTTTCAATTGCTTTGGCAGAATTTCGATATTCAATTTTGTTTCTTTACCGCAATATTCTCCATCAATTTGAAAACTAACCGGAATATTAGTCGTCACAAAGGCTTGATCTGTAGAAATAATTTCAACATCATTGACATCAATCGGCATATTTCCAGTGATGATTTTTCCCAAAACCACTAAATCCATATTTTTCAAAATCACTAATTCAAACTTTCCGTCATCCATCACCCCGTTTGGGTTTATAGAAACTCCAGTTCCGTATTTTTGGGAATTTGCTATAACAATCATTCTTGCTTCGCATTCAATAGTAGGAAAATCACCTGTTATGGTAGCAATAAACGGGTCTTCTAAATCAATCAAAGTCGAAACGGTTTGCAAAGCATATCCCCACTTGCCTCGAATACTGCTATTTTCATAATTCTTTATCATTTCCGCATTTACACCCAAATCACTTAAATGAATACTTTTCTTTCCGTTAATAGAAATCATATCTATTTCCATGTAATCATTATGAAATGCAATTTCTAAGTTTTCTTCAATTGTTGAAGGCAAATTCAAATCTACCGCTAAACCATTAGCAGATCCGGCAGGTAAAATCCCAATAATAACGTCATGGGCTTCCATAGCTTCAGCAACCATTTTTATAGTTCCATCACCACCCGCTACAATAATTCGCTGAGGAGTGTAGGTATTATAAAGCACTTTTATATTGTCACTATCTGAAATTCCAGAAGTGTTGTAAATCACGAGATTCAAGTTTTCTTTTTCGGCAAAAACAGTCGCGGCATCAATAAGCTCTGATTTATCGACGTCTCCGGAAATAGGATTAACGATAAGGATAATATTATTTTTCAAACTTTTTCTTCTTTTATTGATTAAAAACCTCTAAATTGAACTCTTATCAAAAGTAATACAATATATGAAACCAATTTTAAAATTATACCGAGGATACGCAAATGAACAGGAATTAATCGTCATGGGCCACGTCTTCAAACCAACATCAATGGAAGAGTATAATTTTCAAAAAAAGAATCTAAAAAATGCAACTTCTGTTATTAAAATGTTCCAAATAAAAACGCAGGCAAATGCCGATGTCTATTTAAAACACAACAATTCCAAAATTCATACCAAAACATTAGTTGATGGCTATTTTAAATTTTGCGTCCCATTAGACCAAAACACTAATTATGGTTGGATTGATTATGAAGTAAGCATCGTTTACAAAAACGAAACGATCACCACAAAAGACAGTTATATTAGACCGCATAAGGGAAATCTGGGAATCATATCCGATATTGATGATACCTTTTTAGTATCGCATACGCTAAATCCTTTGAAAAAATTATATGTATTATTATTCAAAAATGTAAACAAGAGAAAAATATACGAAGATGTTGTAACCCATTATCAAGCTTTAAGCACAGCTGGAAGAGAGAAAAAGGAAGAGTTTAATGCTTTTTTCTATGTTTCGAGCAGCGAGTGGAATTTGTACCGTTTCATCACAAAATTCACTGAAATTCATCAGCTCCCAAAAGCAGTTTTGCTATTGAAGGACATTAAAACAAGTCTAGCGGATTTTTTCTTGACAGGAAGAGGAGATCACAACCATAAGTTTGATAAAATAAAACACATTTTAGAATTTTATCCCAATTTAGAATATGTGTTGCTCGGTGATGATTCACAGCATGATCCGTATTTATATGAAGCCATCTGTAAAATATTTCCAGTTACTGTAAAAGCAGTTTACATCCGACAGACTGGTTCAACTAAAAAGCAAAAAACAATCAACGTAATGAAAAATTTAGAAACCTTGAACGTTTCAATTTGTTATTTCAAACATAGTACCGAAGCCATTGCGCACTCCAAATCAATTGGTATTATTGTATAAAAAAAGAGTTCCTTTGTGGAACTCTTTTTTTATTATAAATTATCTATTTCTTCCTGAACTACTTCCCAGTCCAGCAGCAGCTTATCCAACTCTGCTTTTTTCTTATTGTAGGCCATGAAAAACTTAGCATCTTCAATATGCTTGTCATAATTAGAAGCCAACATTTTATCATCTTGTTGAATGTCTCTTTCTAATTGCTTGATTTGACTTTCTACTTTACTCAATTTGTTTTGCAAGGCTTTGCCTTTCTTTTGATCTTCGTACGACGATTTATTGCTTTCTTTAGGTGCTGCAGCTTTTTCGGCATCTTTTTTCTCCACTTCACGCATATTTTCCATATTACGCTGTTCAAGGAAATAGTTGATATCACCTAGATATTCCTTTATTTTTTGGTCTTTAAACTCATAAACCAAATTTGACATTCCTTGCAGGAAATCTCTATCGTGAGAAACTAAAAGCAAAGTACCGCCAAATTTTTGAAGTGCGGCTTTCAAAACATTCTTAGATTTGATATCTAAGTGATTCGTAGGCTCATCCATCAACAAAACATTAATAGGTTGCAATAATAATTTACACAGCGCTAAACGGTTTCTTTCGCCTCCAGAAAGCACTTTAACTTTCTTCTCGACATCATCCCCACGAAACAAGAAAGAACCCAGCATATCGCGTACTTTCATTCGGTTTGTATCTGCAGCTGCGTCTTCCATCGTTTGCAACAACGTGATTTCGCCATCCAGATATTCTGCCTGATTTTGTGCAAAATATCCTAGCTGCACATTATGTCCTAACTTGATATTTCCTTTATATTCAAATTCATCAACAATCGCTTTGATGAAAGTCGATTTCCCCTGACCATTTTGTCCAACGAAAGCAATTTTACTTCCACGTTCTACCAAAAGATTGATATCTTTCAAAATAGTTTTATCACCGTAACTTTTAGTCACATTTTCAGCTTCAATTACAACTCTTCCCGGCTCTTTTGAAACTGGAAAAGTAATATTCATCACTGAGTTGTCATCTTCATCTACTTCGATGCGTTCAACTTTATCTAATTTTTTTATTAACGATTGCGCCATAGACGCTTTAGAAGCTTTGGCACGGAATTTTTCGATTAATTTCTCTGTTTCTTCAATTTTTTTAGCTTGATTTTTTTGTGTAGCCAATTGTTTCTCCCTAATTTCATGACGCAATTCTAAATATTGAGAATATGGTTTGTTGAAATCATAGGCTTTCCCAAGTGAAATTTCAATAGTTCTGTTGGTTACATTATCTAAAAACATCTTATCGTGCGAAACAATCACCACCACGCCCGGATAATTACGAAGGAAACTTTCTAACCAAATTATACTTTCTATATCCAAGTGATTCGTGGGTTCATCCAGCAACAAAACATCATTGGCTTGCAGTAATAATTTGGCTAATTCGATACGCATTCTCCATCCGCCGGAAAAAGTCTCCGTTTGATTATCAAAAACATCTCTTTTAAAACCTAAACCAAGAAGAATTTTCTCTGTATCGCCCACATAATTATAACCTCCTAAAAGTTCAAAACGATGTGTATAATCAGATAGGTCTTCAATGATTTGACTGTACTCATCACTTTCATAATCCGTTCTTGTAACTAACAAGTGATTAATCTCTTCAAGCTTTTTCTCAACAATTTTTATCTCCGTGAAAGCTTCATAGGCTTCTTCAAGAACGGTTCTTCCCTGCTCAAAATCGATGTCTTGACGTAAAAAACCCATTCGAAGATCCTTTTCTTGAGAAATAACACCTGAGTCAGGAGCAAAATCTTTTGCCAACATTTTAAGCATCGTAGATTTCCCCGCTCCATTCTTCCCAACAAGACCAACACGGTCTCCGGCACCCAATCGAAAGGTAACTTCTTCAAATAAATAAGAACCACCAAACGAAACGGATAAATTGTGTATATTAAGCATGTATTGTGATTTTATTCCTTTTCGAATGCGTAAATTTGTAACTCCAAAAAAGGAAAAATTAAATTTTTTGCAAATGTTAAAAAAAGGATCCAAATTATATAGCATTTTAACAGGAACTTGTCCTAAATGTCAGAATGAGAGTATGTATTTGGACAAAAATCCATTGCATTTCAACAAAATATTAAAAATGCATGAAAATTGCAGTCATTGCGGATTAAGATATCAAATTGAACCTTCTTTTTTTTACGGTGCAATGTATGTCAGTTATGGATTAAATGTTGCTATAGGAATTGCAGCTTTTATAATCTCATTTGTCTTTTTTGACTCGAATCTTAAAGTCGCCTTTATGGTCATTATTGCTTCCTTGATCGTATCATTCCCCTTTGTTCTTCGTTGGTCCAGAAATATATATATCAACATGTTTGTTTCGTACGATCCAACTACAAAACTAAAATAATATCAATTCTTACCTTTTGGTAAAAATCTATCAATGTTAATTTCCTTATCCAAAGGAATTTTAAGTTCTATATTTTCAAATAAAGCTTTTGCCATTGCCGGCCCTAACATCACTCCTCTCGTTCCTAAACCATTCAAGATATGAATGGTTTCATGATATTGATGTGTCCCCACTAATGGTCTTCTATCTTTTACCGTTGGACGAACACCAGCAAAATGGTCAATAATTTCAAAATCACAAGTAATTATTTCCTTGATTCTTTCCATTAATTCGGTTTTTCCTTCTTCCGTAGGTAAATCCGTTTTGTCTTTCCAATTATATGTTGCTCCTACTTTGAACAAATCATTCCCAAGAGGCAAAATAAATACGCTGGTATTCACAATTACATCAAGGTTTAATTGTGGAGCTTTAATAATAAAAAGTTCCCCTTTGGTGCCATCTAGAGGCAAATTCTTGAAATAAGGATTAGCATGCATTCCGAAACCTTCAGCAAAAACAATATGTTTGGCTTTAGTATTTTTATATTGAATACCACCCGAAACAATCTGCAAAGCATCATAATCAAATGACTCTTGCTGAAATAGGTTATTATCGTTCAGATAAAGCCTGTATTTATTCAACAATAAAGCCGTATCCACATAACCCGTTTGTAAAACTTCTCCATATCCGTAAGGCGAATCAATTCCCATATATTTTTTAGAGATTAATTCAGTAGATAAAAAAGGAGTCAATGCTATTTTATCCGAAGCTGCAAACCAATTATTCTGTTCTTCGACAGAGAAAAATTTCCTTAAAATGGGTCGTTTGAAATCAACTTTACATTTTAGTTTGCTTTCTAATAGGCTATAAAATTCGTTCATTAAAGTCAATTGTTCCTGCGCTTTCCATACTTCGCTAAAGCGTTTCAGTATCACAGGATTGTATAATCCCCCCGCAATTTTCGAAGAATTTTGAGAATTATTATCTAAAACCATAATAGATCTACCATTATGCAAAGCAATCTCTGCAAATGAAATACCCGCCAAACCAGAACCAACAATTAAATAATCAATCATCCAAACATTCATTTAAAACTAACTACAAAGAAAGCATATTAAAACAAAAAACTCTTACCATTACAGTAAGAGTTAATTAATATTTTATAAAACTGAAATTAGTAATTCCACATATCTTGTTCGAAATTACGTATTTTCTCTTTTACTCTTTCAGATTCTAACAACTGATTTTGAGCGTTATCTTTCATGTAATCTTCGATAGTTCTATCTCCATAGACATTCTCTTCTTTGTAGATAATACTATTGAAACGTCTTGAGTTTAATATTTGATCAAAAGAAACAGGCATTGAAGAATTTTTATCATTGAAAGCTTTAGCTTCATGTAATACTTCTCTAGCTGATGGAAAAAATATCCAAAACAATTCTATATAATCTTTTTCATCACTATTCATAGTGTATACATCAGGTGTTACAGGACAAATCCCTAACAAACGATATTTTAACTCACTTTGACGTTTGTCAAAATACCAATATCCTTTTATTTTATACTGTGTTACATCTTGAGCGGTTAAATCTTGTCTCATGATGTACTCCTGAGAAACTGCTTGTCCTGCGTTAATTTGTTCACGACCCGCATCTGTAGTGTCAATACGAGAAAGAGATGCTTCAATATCTTTAAGAGATTTTTTAGTATTAAAATAGCTATCAGTATACACTTCAGTGATTTTACCATTCTTCATTGCTTTAGTCAAAACGTCATATAACGAACGTCTATCAGACCCAACATTTGCAGTGTCAATAGGAAAGTATAACGAGAAATTTATTCTTTCACTTAAATCAATTATTTCCCAAGTCGTTTTACCCATCAAAACATCACGGTCGTGTACATAACCATAAGCCAATGGTTTGTCATTATCAGAATTAAGTTGAGCTGCAGTTTTAAGTCCTATTTGATCAGGACTTTTTGCATTTAGCAAATTTGATTGTGCAAATGAAGCAACACTTCCTAGTAAGGAAACAATAGCTAAAAAAAGATTTCTAACATTCATCATGGTATCAATATATAATATTAAAGCAAGGATCCGATAAACTTACTTATTATTGTATTTCAAAAATTACTGGAGCGGTTCTAGGCAATAAATAACTACCAGCTCCTACAAGTTTAGTTTTAATTTCAGAGATCGTAACTTGATCCCCTCTTCCCGCTTTGGAAAGAACCGCTTTACATTGTGAATTTAATCTATTACCTGAAACAACAACTGTAGGTTGACCGGTAACTTTTAAATTAAAACCAACAACATCTAAACCAACTTCAAAATCAAAATCAACTAATTTTGCTCCGATTGTAGCAATTTCTAAATTCGATTTAGGTCCTTTAACTACACCCATTTCTCCTCTAATTGTTCCAGTTGGACCAGGAATCCCTTTTATTCTGAAAACTTTTTTATCAGTAGCAACTTTGCCATCAGACATTTTACCTGAAACGCTAACAACAACTTCGTTACCTCCGCCAGGATTCATAACGTATTTACCATTACCTACCTTCGATAAACCTGGAGCTGCTGCATTAACCGCATTATCAGGAATACCAGCAAATGAAATAGTCATAGGGTTTGATACACCTCTGTAAACTACATTCATCTTATCAGCTGAAATTGTAGCCGAATTAGGTCTTGGCACAACAACGTACTTTCCAGCGAACTTTAAAGGAATTGTTTTACCATCTTCAATAAATGTAAATTGGCCAGAAATATTTTGTTCCCCAACACCACCAGCTGTTAAAGCAATCTTAGCTTGTCCCGTAGCCGGGTCCAATCTTGCACCAGTAACATTAGTTGGCTTTGTATTCTCATCATAGCGACCTAAAACTACTTTTCCTGTAACTTGCTCTCCTTGAAAATAAGCATTTTTATCTAGTACTACAATAGCTTGATAGTTACTATATGAAGCAGCTGCAACAGCCGCCTTACCTAATGCTGTACTATAAACATCTGATTCTGCTTTTTTAACATCGTTCTGCCATGCAGATAATTTTGCTAATGAGGCAACAGCAGGAAAGCCTTTAAAATGATAATCTAAATAAGGTATCGCTACACCATCTTTATTCTTAACATCTGCCAAACTAAACTTGGTTTGGATTTCAGATAAAATTGGTGCTAATTTTTTATTATCACCTAAAGCTAATTTCATATCTGCTTTATACTTTTCAATCGTAGCTACAACTTCTTTCCCTTTAGTTGAATAACCAGCTGGACTAAACCATAAATTATCGATATTATCTCCTTTGTCCATTGCCTCGTAAGGCAATTTTCCCGTTTCAGGATCTACTTCTGTACCAACTAAAACTTGCGATTTTATTGTTGCAATATAATCGTAAAAATTTTTAGTTATTCCTTCTACTTTGTGCGCAGTAGCTGACGCAGCAGCAAATTCCCCACCTGCTTCAGATGCCTTAGCATCTAAACCAGCTAACATTTGAGTGTTAGATAATTCTGCTGAAGAATTTGCTCCTTCAAATTTTTCATTCATCAATCCAAAAGCAGATAACACTTCTTTGGACATATTTAATGCTAACATAGCGATAAAAACCAAGTACATTAGGTTAATCATCTTCTGTCTAGGGGTTAGTTTTCCTCCTGCCATATTTTCTAATAATTAGTTTATTTGTTATTATAGTTTGAAACTAATTATCCTTTATTATTCATTGCAGAAAGCATACCGCCATATACATTATTCAAAGAAGCAATGTTTGCAGTCATCGATTGCATTTGCTCTTTTAATTTACCCGCATTTTCAGCAATTTCTTTATTTGCTTCAGCATTTCTTGAAGCACTTTCCAGTTGAACTTTATATAAGCTATTTAATGATTCCATTTGTGCCGCAGCCATAGATAATTCTTCACTGTATTTTTTAGTTGAAGCTATTGAATCAACAGTAGGCGCAATACCTTTTGCTGCAGATTCAAAGTTTTTGATACTGTTTCCTAAGCTTGCCATTAATTCACCATCAATTTTAGCATCTTTCAACATCACATCTAATTTTTGAGATAATAATCCTTGTGCGTCAGAAGGTGTCTCTACTTTTTTAGTAGCAGCTTTAGCTTGGCCGTTAGCTAATTCAGGATATACAAGAGTCCAATCTAATTCATCATCAACCGGTTCAAATGCTGAAAGCGCAAAAATAGCAGCTTCAACCACAAGACCAATTGTAAGCATTAAATTTCCAGTTATAACTCCGAACTCTATGTGTGTAATTTTGAATAATGCTCCAATGATTACAACTGCTGCTCCCATACCATATGAGAAATTCATTACTTTCTTACTTAACAATGCCATAATAATTTGTTTTTTACTTTTATAGATTTGGTTTATTTGTACTACTTATTTTTTTTTCCGGTAACAGTAGTTTGTAGTCCCATGTAATCTTGGACTGTTCTGAAACCAATAAAACTTCTTGCGGAATCAGCATATTCAAAATCCCTCGTACTTACCTGTAGGAAATAAGCAACATCTTTCCATGATCCTCCACGAACAACTTTACGTTTATTAGAAGCATCAGTAACATTCGGATTCATAGAAGAAACATATTCATATCCATTAGGATCATATGCAGAATCAGTCCATTCAGAAACATTACCTGCCATGTTATACAGATTATAGCCATTAGGTTCATACGATTTTGCTTCTACCGTATACAATGCCTCATCAGCAGCGTAATCTCCTCTATTAGGTTTGAAATTAGCAAGAAAACAACCTCTGTCATTTTTCGTGTAAGGACCACCCCAAGGGTATGTAGCAGACTCTAATCCTCCCCTTGCAGAATATTCCCATTCAGCTTCTGTTGGCAATCTAAAAGAATTGATCAGATCTTGACCTTTCTTTTTTGATTTAATATATGTATTTTTATTCAATGTTCTCCATGCACAAAATGCTTTTGCTTGAGTCCATTTTATACCAACTACAGGGTATTCCCCGTAAGCTTTATGCCAAAAATAATCATTGTGCATTGGTTCATTATAGGAGTAAGCAAAATCTTTAATCCAAACAGTTGTGTCAGGATATATTTTAACTTCTTCTGTTTTCACAAAATCTTTTCTTTTACCCACTTTTGCTTTCGCTGCTGCTTGAATATCCATCCAAGAATAACGAAACTTTAATTTATCTACATCAATTGTGCGTAAACCATTGTATGAAGCTTCTATAGGCAAATACATTGAATCCATAACTTCGGTATAATACTCATCAGGATACAGTTTAGTATCTCTAATTAATTTAACCTTTTTATTTAATTTTCTACCCGCATATTGATCATCGTCGGTACCAACACTATAATAGTTGTCATACATATATTTATCATAAGCAGTCATTTTTTCCGGATCTGCATCATTAAAAGCATAGTCACCTATACTTCCTGCATTTTTCCCTTTTGCATTTTCTGCTCCAGCTTTCAATCCGCTTTGATCAGCTAATATGGCTAATCGCACTCTCATTGTAGAATCTTTTACCCATTCAACAAATTGACGATATTCACTGTTTGTTATTTCAGTTTCGTCCATGTAAAAAGATCTAACAGTAACTGTTTTTGTTGGAGCATCATCTACATGAGCCATATCATCATCTGATTTACCCATAATAAATGACCCACCAGGAACCAAAGTCATACCGTAAGGCTTTTCAGGATGCCACTTTTCTCCTTTAACACCAACCAATTCGCCTTTGTCACTTGACTTTCCACAGCTAATTAACAAGGTCAAAATTGCCGTAAATGCAATGAACTTCTTCATATAATTTTTGGATTAACTATTCATTATTTTTAAGGGTGTAAACGTATTTATAATTTTTATAAAAAACAATTTTTTAAACAAAAGAAATTGCATTTTTTTATAAAAACATTAACAAATAAAAATAAAAAAATTTTAATAAATATTTTTGCGTTGTGCTTTCCACCATCTTTCAGGCAATTCTTGATTACAAGCCTGTAGGTATTCATTATAAGAACATGGTAATAACGAATTTCTTTTTAATTTATTATTAACATTTGAAATAAATGGAATTTCTATCCACCAGCGGTCTGTTTTATCGCTTTTATAGAAAATTAATTCCTCCTCTTCTAATGGAACAATATATTTTAAATAATTCTCTTTGCTTCCAAAAGGATACTCATTCGAACGATAATGAAACCCTTCGATAAAATACCAAATTATCTGTGCAATCAATACCGCTTCTTGTATTGAATTATTGTGGTTGAATATCCCAAACGAAGATACTTTATCACTTATTCCAGCATATCGAGACAAAGAACAAATTTCTTTACCATTAAAACCATTGGGTTGAAACGCAACAAAATTTCCGGAATCAGACGATTTTATAGAATTCAAATCAATACTTACCAAATCCGCATCCCTAAAAACTGGCTCTGAAATAGCAATATTATTAGAAACTTCTCCTAATCTATAACCATCAAAGAATAATTTTTCTATCAAATCTATTTCTTCCTGAGAATTAAAATAAGTTTGATACCCTATATTACAATAGTTAAAAAGATTATTAGGCTCGTCTATAATTATTTTTGTCAAATAAGAAGATGCAGAAACTGCTTCATCTTCTTTTCCGAAATCAAATTTATTATCAATAGAAACCAAGTTGACCATTTGTTCCAAATCATCATACGCTCTATAAAGCGCATACGTTATATCCTGAGAACCTCCTATAACTATTGGCGTGATTTTTTTCTTAATCAAACTTGCCACCACTTTTTTTACTGCAAAATAAGTGTCCATAACCGAATTCCCTGCAGCAATATCGCCCAAATCAGCAATTGATGCATCCCAGTTTCCTGGAAACAAACCATATAATTCTTTTCTGAGTGGTACCAAATCTACATCTGAAACCGCTTTTTTATCTCCGCGGTTTTCTAAAACCCCTATTACGGCTATTTTAATCTTATTCAAATCTGGAAATTGCTCCTTCGTATGTAAAACTATTTTACTGCCAAGTTGCTGTGAAGTCAATCCATTTATAAACTCCTGGATTTCATCATCTATTGGTTTAAGAAAATCAAATTCCATTTTTTACTTTTTTGCTACGGGTTTCTTAACTGCTGTTTTTTTCGCCACTGCTTTCTTTGCAGGCGCTTTTTTAGCAGCTACTTTTTTAGCAGGCGTTTTCTTGGCTATCATTTCCTGAACTTCTTCCAATGTCAATTTTGTAGCATCAACATCTTTACTCAATTCAATTTTGATTTTACCTTTGGTAATAACCGAGCGTCCCCAACGGGCTTTTTCGACTAAAATCCCTTCATCTTCCCAGTTATGTAAAACCTTATCAATATTCTTTTGTAATTTATCTTCAATCAACGATTCAATATCTGCTTGAGACAAATTATCAAAATTATATTTCTTACTTACATTGATAAACAAGCCGTCCCATTTGATAAAAGGACCAAAACGACCCGTTCCTTTTTGCACGCCTTCGCCTTTATAAACTGCAATTGGAGCATCGGCTATTGCTTTTTCATCAATTAATTCCTGTGCTCTTTCAAAATCCACATCTAACGGGTTTTCTCCTTTTGGCAAGGAAACAAAAGCCGCACCATGACGAATATAAGGACCGTAACGGCCATTACTTACTTCAACTTCTTCTCCTTTATATTCACCTAAATTTTTTGGCAATAAAAATAAATTCAATGTTTCTTCTAGAGTGATGTTTCCAATGTTTTGATCGTTCATCAAACTCGCAAACTTTTTCTCTTCATCATCAGCAGCTCCAATTTGAGCCATTGGTCCAAATTTCCCTAAACGAACTGAAACCGGTTTTCCTGTTTTTGGATCTGTTCCCAGAATTCTTTCACCGCTTTCTCTTTCTGCATTGGCTTCGACATCTTTCACAGTTGGATGAAATTTATCATAAAACTCCTGCATCATTTTTGTCCAAACGATATTTCCATCTGCAATTTCATCAAAATCCTGTTCCACTTTTGCAGTGAAATTATAATCTAAAATGTTTCCGAAATTCTTAACCAAGAAATCCGTAACAATTGTTCCGATATCTGTAGGAACTAATTTTCCTTTATCAGAACCGGTATTTTCTTTCAATAGCTTCTCTCCTACTTTTCCAGATTGTAAAGTCAATTGCGTATAATTACGTTCTTGTCCGTCAAGATTTCCTTTCTCTACATAATTTCTATTGATTATTGTAGAAATCGTTGGCGCATAAGTAGAAGGACGACCAATTCCCAGTTCCTCTAATTTTTTTACCAAAGAAGCTTCAGTATATCTTGCAGCAGCACGAGAATATCTCTCTGTCGCAGTAATGTAATTATTTTGTAATTTTTCGTTGACTTTCATTGCAGGCAACATTCCTTCTTGCTCTTCTTCATCGTCATCATGACCTTCCAAATACACTTTCAAGAAACCTTCAAAAAGCAACACTTCTCCAGATGCAGTGAATATTTCACCGTGATTGTTTGCTTCAATTTTTACGTTGGTACGTTCTAATTGCGCATCACTCATTTGCGAAGCCAACGTTCTTTTCCAAATCAAATCATACAAACGCGCTTGATCTCTGTCAATATCTACCGTGTGACGGGACATATCCGTAGGTCGAATCGCCTCGTGCGCTTCCTGTGCCCCTTTGCTTTTATTGACAAAAGTTCGAGGTTTAGAGAACTCTTTTCCATAGGATTTGATAATTTCTGCCTGGGCAGCTTCCATCGCATCTTTGGATAAATTCACACTATCCGTTCTCATATACGTGATAAGTCCGGCTTCGTACAAACGCTGTGCTAACTGCATGGTAATTCCAACAGGTAAATACAATTTACGAGCGGCTTCTTGTTGTAAAGTCGAAGTGGTAAATGGACCCGTTGGTGATTTTTTGGTAGGTTTCGTTTCTAAATCGGCTACCTTATATGTAGAACCTATATTTTTATTTAAAAAATCTTCAGCTTCTTTTTTAGTATTGAAATTTTTAGGTAGTTTGGCTTTGAATATTTTTCCGGATTCATTGGTAAATTCTGCCACAACAGAATACGTAGCAACAGCTTTGAAATTTTGAATTTCTCTTTCACGTTCCACAATCAAACGAACAGAAACTGATTGTACACGTCCAGCAGAAAGTCCTCCTTTTATTTTTCTCCAAAGTACAGGCGACAATTCATAACCAACTAATCGGTCTAAAACACGACGCGCTTGTTGCGCATTGACTAAATTATAATCAATTTCTCGTGGATTATCAATCGCTTTTAGAATCGCAGTTTTAGTAATTTCGTGAAAAACAATACGTTTTGTTTTGGTTTTATCTAATTTTAATTCTTCGGCTAAATGCCAAGAAATAGCCTCACCCTCTCGATCCTCATCACTTGCTAACCAAACCATTTCAGCTTTTTTAGCCAGTCCTTTTAATTTAGTAACCAACGCTTTTTTATCAGCAGAAACTTCGTATTTAGGTTTGAAACCATTTTCCACATCTACTCCAATTTCTTTGGATGGTAAGTCGGCAATATGTCCGTAACTGGACTCTACCTGAAAATCACTCCCTAAAAATTTTTCGATTGTTTTTGCCTTTGCAGGTGATTCAACTATAACTAAATTCTTTGCCATATTCCGATTGTTTATGTCGGCAAAAGTATATGATTTTTTTAAATTTTAAGTTTTTTAAATTTTAAAAGTCAATTTAATCGTTGAATGGCGGGTTTTAACATATCTAAATTCAATAAATTTTGGATCAATTTATCTGTTGCTACAAACGCCTTAAAATAGTGTTAATTCTTAATCTGACATCTTGTCATATTTATTTGAATTGCGTTATCTTTGCACTTTGAAAATACAAGATGGAAAAGATTATTGAAGAAAGTAAACAAGGTGAAAGTCTTGTTTTAGAGAATAAACCTGAGAATACAAAAAAGCTATTTATAGAAAGTTACGGTTGCGCGATGAATTTTTCGGACAGCGAAATTGTAGCTTCCATATTATCTGGAAACGGATATAATACGACTCAAGTACTGGAAGAAGCCGATTTGGTTTTGGTCAATACCTGTTCTATTCGGGACAAGGCAGAACAAACCATTCGTAAACGTTTGGAGAAATACAATGCGGTGAAACGCATTAATCCGAAGATGAAAGTCGGCGTTTTGGGCTGTATGGCCGAGCGTTTGAAAAGTCAATTCTTGGAAGAAGAAAAAATCGTTGACCTTGTTGTAGGACCTGATGCGTATAAAGATTTACCGAACCTTTTGCAAGAAGTTGAAGAAGGCCGAGATGCGATTAATGTGATTTTGTCGAAAGACGAAACCTATGGTGATATTTCACCGGTTCGATTGATGAGCAACGGAATTACAGCTTTGGTTTCTATCACGCGTGGTTGTGATAATATGTGTACGTTTTGCGTGGTACCTTTTACCCGCGGACGCGAACGCAGCCGTGAACCACAAAGTATCATGAAAGAAATCCAAGATTTATGGGACAAAGGATTTAAAGAAATTACGCTTTTGGGACAAAACGTGGATAGTTTCCTTTGGTACGGCGGCGGATTGAAAAAAGATTTTGAGAATGCTACCGAAATGCAAAAAGCTACTGCAGTTGACTTTGATCAATTACTGGAAATGGTAGCGGTTGGTTTTCCAAAAATGCGCATTCGATTTTCGACATCAAATCCGCAAGACATGCACGAAAGTATTTTACATGTGATTGCAAAACATCCTAATATTTGCAAACACATTCACCTGCCAGTGCAGTCCGGAAGCAATAGAATCCTAAAAGAGATGAATCGTTTGCATACGCGTGAAGAATACATGACTTTGATTGATAAAATCAGAACTATTATTCCGAACAGCTCCATTTCGCAGGATATGATTGCTGGTTTCCCAACAGAAACCGAACAAGATCATCAAGACACAATGAGCTTGATGGAATATGTGAAATATAATTTTGGTTATATGTATTCGTATTCCGAACGTCCGGGAACATTGGCAGGAAGAAAAATGGAAGACGACGTTCCAGAAGAAACAAAAGCAAGAAGATTGCAGGAAATTGTCGATTTACAACAAAAACACGCTTGGTTCCGCTCTGAGGAATTCATTGGACAAACTGTAGAAGTTTTGGTTGAGAAAGTTTCCAAAAAATCGACAGAAGAGTTTTCAGGAAGAAATTCACAAAGTATTACCGTGGTTTTTCCAAAAGAAAATTACAAGATTGGAGATTTTGTAAATGTGAGAATCACTTCTTGCACAAGCGGAACTTTAAAAGGAGAAGCAGTTGGTTTGAGTGAAATGAATTAAAAAAGTTTGTTTCAGGTTTCAGGTTTAAAGTTCTCTCGATAACTTTAAACCTGAAACAAAGAAAACTTTAAACAAAAATAATATGGAATCAGTTCAAGCTATAAAACAACGATTTGAGATTATCGGGAATGACCCGAAGCTTAATCGTGCGATAGAAAAAGCCATTCAGGTTGCTCCTACTGACATTACAGTATTAGTGGCGGGAGAAAGCGGAGTTGGAAAAGAAAACATTCCTCGAATTATCCATTCGCTTTCGCACAGAAAACATGGAAAATATATTGCCGTAAACTGTGGAGCCATTCCAGAAGGAACGATTGACAGTGAACTTTTTGGACATGAAAAAGGCGCTTTTACAGGAGCCACAGGCACTCGTGAAGGTTATTTTGAAGTCGCTGACGGCGGAACTATATTTCTGGATGAAGTAGGTGAATTACCGTTAACTACACAAGTTCGTTTGTTGCGTGTTCTTGAAAATGGCGAATTTATAAAAGTCGGTTCTTCACAAGTACAGAAAACGGACGTCCGAATTGTTGCGGCTACGAATGTCAATTTATTTGATGCGATTGAAAAAGGGAAATTCCGTGAGGATTTGTATTATCGTTTGAGTACTGTGGATATTACTTTGCCGCCTTTGCGCGATCGAAAAGACGACATTCATTTATTGTTCCGGAAATTCGTTGCTGATTTTGCACATAAATATAAAATGCCTCCTTTGAAGTTAGACGAAAATGCTATTCAATTATTGCAGAAATTTCGTTGGAGCGGAAACATTAGACAATTGCGAAATGTTGCGGAACAAATCTCCGTTTTAGAAACCAACAGAGATATATCTGCTGTGACTTTACAATCATATTTGCCGGCGCAAGGAAGCAATTTACCTTCAGTTATAAAAGATAAAAAAAGCGAAAGTGATTTTAGTACCGAAAGGGAAATTTTGTACAAAGTACTTTTTGACATGAAAAGTGATTTGAATGATTTGAAAAAATTAACACTGGAACTAATTCAAAATGGAGGTTCAAAAGTGCAGGAAACGAATCAGAATTTGATAAAAAAAATATACGGTTCAAAAGAAAATGACAGTGAAATAGATTTTGAAGAAGAACCTAGAGCATCGTTAATAGCGTCTCAAAACAATGAGGATTTATACCAGGAACATGATGACAATTATCTTTTTGCAGAAACCGTTGAGGAGGAAGAAACTTTACGTTTAGAACAAAAAGAAATTGAAATGATTAAAAAATCATTAGAAAAAAATAAAGGAAAACGAAAAGCTGCCGCAGACGAATTAGGTATTTCGGAACGGACTTTATACCGAAAAATAAAGCAATTTGATTTGTAGTTTTTCTTTCGAGACCTAAATGTCTTTGATTGAAAATGAATATATTTGAACCAGACTTTAGCAAATTAGCGAGGCTATTTTTAAAATAAAAAATGAAACACATTAAACTTATTCTTTTTTCAATACTAATATTGAGCATCAATAGTTGCTCGGTTTATAACTTCACAGGAACCGGTAAAATCGACGCCGAAACATTCCAAGTTGGTTTTTTCCAAAATAATGCGGAGTTAATCGAACCCGGAATTGATCGTACATTTACATTAGAACTTCAAGATTTGATTCAGAACCAAACTAATCTAAACTTGGTCAAAAACGGTGCTGATTTGACATATGAAGGAGAAATTGTAGATTATAGAATTAGTCCAATGACAGCAACCGCGGATCAGCGAGCAGCTCAAAACCGTTTAACGATTCGGGTGAATGTTCGTTTTACCAATAAGAAAAAAGAAGCGGATGATTTTGAAAAACCATTCACATTTTTCTACGATTATCCTGCAGAACAACAATTAACAGGCGCGACTTTGAATAGTGCTTTGAAAGATATTTTTGAGAGAATAACACAAGATATTTTCAACGAGTCATTAGCTAAATGGTAAATGAGGTTATATTCGGAAATTTGATGATTTGCTCAATCGAATAACAAATTAATGAATAACCAAATAAACGAAGAACCTTTATGAATGTAACCGATTATACTTATTTGATTAACAAACCCGATGCTATCCATGAAAAGCAAACGGAGGCTTTAGGAAAAGTACTTATTGAGTTTCCTTATTTTCAAAGTGCCAGAGCGATTCAATTAAAAGGACTTTACTATCAAAATAGTTTTAAATACAATGCTGCTTTAAAAATAACAGCAGCCTATTCAACGGACAGATCGGTTTTATTTGATTTCATCACATCGGACACTTTTACTTCTATTCATAAAAGTCTGTATGATAAAAGAGCCCTCGAAATTTTAGATATACAAGTAATCGATAGTGAAATTCTTATTTCTGAAGAAAAATCAGAAGTTAAAATAAACACATTAGAACAATCGATTCTGACTTCAATAAAGGAAGCTTCTCCAATTGAAAAAGAGAACAATTCAATAGCAATCGAGGAAAAACTAGCTATTGGAACACCGTTGGACTTCTCTAAAAAAGAACAACATTCCTTCCAAGAATGGCTACAGCTTTCGCGAACTGAACCAATTAAAAGAGAAAGTGAGCAACCAATACATCAAGCTGCACCAATAATAGATGCAGACAAAAGAAAAAAAACAGAATTAATTGATAAGTTTATAGAAACGAGTCCGAAGATTTCTCCATTAAAACATGGCGTACCTTCCACTGTTGCTTTTGACTTAAATGCAGCTGACAATTCCTTCTTAATGACGGAAACTTTAGCCAGAGTCTATTTGGAACAAAAAAAATATCAAAAAGCGATTCAAGCTTATGAAATATTAATTTTGAAATATCCAGAAAAAAGTAGTTTCTTTGCAGACCGCATAACGGATATTAAGATTTTACAACATAATAATAATTAAACAATGAGCACATTTTCAATTTTTTTAGTTTTAATAACTATAGTTTGTTTTCTATTAATCGTAGTAATCATGGTTCAAAACCCTAAAGGTGGCGGATTATCATCTACAATAGGTGGTTCTCAAATGCTGGGTGGTGTACAAAAAACAACTGATTTTTTAGACAAAAGCACTTGGACATTAGCAACTATACTAATTGCACTTATTTTACTTTCTAGCTTAAGCTTTACAGGAACATTAAGTGATACCGATTCAAAAATCATTGAAAACACAGGAAGTACAGCGCCAGCCGCAAGCACTCCAGTTGCACCAGCTCAAAACACACCTGCTGCCACAAATCCAGCACAATAAATTATTACAACATATTCTAAATGCCAGCCTGTCAAAGCTGGCATTTTTTATAAGAAATTATGTCAGTTTCAGTAGCATGGCACAATTTCTGAAATCTTTATAGACGTTAAAATAAATATATAAAAATATAAAATCATGGCTTTAAACATTAAACCACTTTCAGACAGAGTTCTTATCGAACCCGTTGCAGCTGAAACAAAAACTGCTTCAGGGATTTTTATTCCAGATACAGCAAAAGAAAAACCACAAAAAGGAACTGTTGTTGCTGTTGGAAACGGAACAAAAGAACATACAATGACTGTAAAAATTGGCGATTCTGTTCTTTACGGAAAATATGCTGGTACTGAATTAAAACTGGAAGGAAAAGATTATTTGATCATGCGTGAAGACGATATTTTAGCAATAATATAATCGAATTAACAAATAAACGAATTAACAAATAAAATTAAAATGGCAAAAGATATAAAATTTGATATTGAAGCACGTGACGGATTAAAACGTGGAGTTGATGCATTGGCAAATGCTGTAAAAGTGACTCTTGGACCAAAAGGTCGTAACGTAATTATTGGAAAAGCTTTTGGTGGACCAAACGTTACTAAAGATGGTGTTACCGTTGCAAAAGAAATTGAATTGAAAGATCCATTGGAAAACATGGGTGCTCAAATGGTAAAAGAAGTAGCGTCTAAAACTAATGATTTAGCTGGAGACGGAACTACAACTGCAACTGTTTTGGCGCAAGCTATCGTAAAAGAAGGTTTGAAAAACGTTGCTGCAGGTGCAAATCCTATGGATTTGAAACGCGGTATTGACAAAGCGGTTGAAGCTATTGTAGCTGACTTAGCAAAACAAGCAAAAGTAGTAGGAAGCGATTCTGAGAAAATCAAACAAATTGCTTCAATTTCTGCTAACAATGACGAAGTAATTGGTGAGTTAATCGCTACTGCTTTCGCAAAAGTTGGAAAAGAAGGCGTTATAACTGTTGAAGAAGCTAAAGGAACTGATACGTATGTTGATGTTGTAGAAGGTATGCAATTTGACAGAGGCTATCTTTCTCCATATTTTGTGACTAATTCAGAAAAAATGGAAGTAGAATTGGAAAATCCTTACATCCTTTTGTACGACAAAAAAGTTTCTTCATTAAAAGAATTATTACCAGTTCTTGAGCCAGTTGCTCAATCTGGAAAACCATTATTGATTATTGCTGAAGATGTTGATGGTGAAGCTTTATCTACTTTGGTTGTAAATAAATTACGTGGAGCCTTGAAAATCGCTGCTGTAAAAGCACCTGGTTTTGGTGACAGAAGAAAAGCAATGTTAGAAGACATCGCTATCTTAACTGGAGGAACTGTGATTTCTGAAGAAAGAGGATACACTTTAGAAAACACAACTATCGAAATGTTAGGAACTGCTAAAAAAGTGACTATCGATAAAGACAATACAACAATTGTAAGTGGTGCTGGCGAAGCTGATATTATCAAAAATCGCGTAAACCAAATCAAAGGTCAAATGGAAGCTACCACTTCTGATTATGACAAAGAAAAATTGCAGGAACGTTTGGCTAAATTAGCTGGTGGAGTTGCCGTACTTTATGTTGGTGCTGCATCTGAAGTAGAAATGAAAGAGAAAAAAGACAGAGTTGACGATGCGCTTCACGCAACTCGCGCTGCTGTTGAAGAAGGAATTGTTGCTGGTGGTGGTGTAGCTTTATTAAGAGCTAAAAATGCACTTAGCGCTATTAAAGCTGATAATGCTGATGAAGCAACAGGAATCCAAATTGTATCTCGTGCCGTAGAATCTCCATTGAGAACTATTGTTGAAAACGCAGGCCTTGAAGGTTCAGTTGTTGTAGCAAAAGTTGCTGAAGGTTCAGGTGATTTTGGATATAATGCCAAAACTGACGAGTATGTTGACATGCTTAAAGCCGGTATTATTGATCCTAAAAAAGTAACGCGTGTAGCATTAGAAAACGCAGCTTCGGTTGCCGGAATGATATTGACTACTGAATGTGCTTTGATTGATATCAAAGAAGACAATGGTGGTGGAAACCCAATGGGTGGTGGTATGCCAGGAATGATGTAATAGCATCTTCCTTAAAATAAAAACCGTCTCGATATAATCGAGACGGTTTTTTTATGAGTTGTATTTTTTTCTTATTCTTGAACTTTTGATTTTTTACTGAACTTGTAAATTACGGGTAAGACCGTTATTCCAACTAAAATCAAAACAATTAATTCGATGTGTTCCTTTAAATCAATTTGATAATTATCGAGCAAAAATCCATATAAATAGTGTCCTGCAAAAATTAATGTAAACGACCATATAAATGAACTTAAAATGTTATAAAACATGAATTTTTGTTTATCCATGGACACAATTCCTGCTACTATAGGCGCAAAGGTTCTAAATATTGGAAGAAAACGAGCAAAAATAATTGCCTTTCCACCGTATTTTTCAAAAAAGTCTTTGGATTGAACCAAGTATTTTTTCTTAAACCAAAAACTATCTTCCTTGTTATACAAGTAATAACCACTTTTTGAACCAAACCAGTATCCTACTACATTCCCTAAGATTCCTGATAACGCCACAAGGGTTGATAAAAGAACAACATTTATAAAATCGTTATTAATAAATACAATATTCTCTATTAATTCACGGCTGTAAATTCCCGCCAAAAACAACAAACTGTCCCCTGGTAAAAAGAAACCAGCAAATAGGCCTGTTTCGGCAAATACAATAAATAAAACTATATAAATACCCAATTTAATTCCATTAACATCAAAATGAATATAAAAAAGTGGGTCAATTAAATTCTTCCAATCAAAATCGTTCATTCTTAGGTTTTTTATGCTAAAATTATTCGTGCGTGAAAGTACGGATAATATATCTTAACAACAATTTATTGCTTTATTTTAAAGTTTTATTAACGGTTCATTATGCCTCTTCATTTTGAATATAAATTATACTCCTCTATTTATCAAATACCGTACAAGGATTACAAAATTTTACACTGATTTAACTACTGTGACAATATGTAATTTTATTAAAAAAAAGGTTTACAATTCAAATTCTTGCCCCATCAAAGGAACTTTACAATCAAAATCATATTTTTCATGCACTTTTATACGGAGCTCATCTAATGGCTCATTTTCACCATGAACTAAAAAAACTCTGGTTGGTTTATTTTCTAATTCTGACAACCAATTGAGTAAATCGTTTTGATCTCCATGCGCTGATAAACCTTGTATTTCTAGCACATTTGCTTTTACCGGATAATACTGCCCATGAATTTTAATTTCTGTCGCTCCTTCTAATAACTTTCTTCCGCGTGTTCCTTCGGCTTGATACCCTACAATAATCAAAGTAGTTTCCGGAAGACCAATATAATGTTCGAGATAACTCAAAACCCTTCCTCCAGTTACCATTCCGCTGGCTGCTATCACCACTTTAGGTTGCTCATCAAAAATCACCTCCATGGTTTCCTGATAATCCGAAACCAATGAAAACATTTCACTCATTTCGGCACATTCTTCCAAGGACAACTTATGCCATTTTTGGTTATTAGAAAAAATATTTAGCGCGTTGATTCCCATTGGCGTGTCAATAATATAGGGGATATTTGGAATTCTATCTTCTTTCCTTAATTGCCACAATAAATACATGATGGTTTGGGCACGCTCTACGGCAAAACTCGGAATAATAATCGTTCCGCCTTTATTGACGGTATTATTGATATACATTTCCAGTTCTAATTTGGTATCCGTTTTAGGATGAATACGATTTCCGTAGGTACTTTCCAGAAAAACATAATTGGCTTTTTTAGGTTTAGTTGGCGGATACATCAACACATCGTCATCCCGACCAATATCTCCCGAGAAAACTAAGGTCTTATTTTCAAGGGTTAAAGCAATACTGCATGCGCCCAGAATATGTCCCGCATTGGTATAAACAGCTTCGATTTGAGCATCTAAAGCAACAGCCTCATTAGTTTCAATTACTCTAAATAGCGGAAAAACTTTCTCAGCTTGATCCACCGTGTACAGCGGCTCGGCTATTTCATGTTTCGAATATTTCCCTTCATTGGCATTTTTAGCCTCTTCTTCCTGAATTTTAGCACTATCTAAAAGAATTAGTTTGGTAATATCTTTTGTAGGCCTTGTACAATATATTTTCCCTGAAAAACCTTGATTAACTAATCTTGGCAACCAGCCACAATGATCTAAATGTCCATGAGTCAGCAAAACAAAGTCTATTGTGGATGCCAAAACAGGCAGAGGCTCCCAGTTAAGTTCGCGCAACGGCTTTAATCCTTGAAACAATCCACAATCAATCAAAATCCGAATTCCGTTACTTTCAATTAATGTTTTAGAACCGGTTACAGTTCCCGCACCACCTATAAATCTTACTTTCATGGGATTTGATTTTTAAAATTAAACTGACAGTTCAAACTTACTTCTTAAAAATACCTACATAATTCTGATGCCTCTTTCAGCACATTTTTCATCCGATTTTCACTTAATCCAATCCTATTGAGACAATCTGAATTGTTAATTATCTCCTTTACTAAAATGACATCTAAAATTAGTAACTTATCTTTTTCAGCGAGAGACAAAGTCGTCAAACAGGTGACTGGATAAAGAGAATTAGTATCATTTTTGGTTTTCAAATTATTTTCCGCTGGATAGTCCCAGCTCAGCAAACTCAATTCAGAACATTTAGAAAATGTAATTGCATCTGCAGTAAAACGGTTATTAGTAACAATCCAGCATTTAGAGACGATGTCTTTTTGGTCAAAAATAGGATGCTTCTTTTCTTTTATATCATTAAAACGAGACAAAATATACATTGGAACTTTCACATCAGAAGCTACATCTCTGCCCGCATGATACTTACATTCAACCATAGCTATGGTTTCATTTTTTTTGACCAAAACATCTATTTCATGCGAAACACATTTTCCTTGCAAAGTCAAATTGGTAATCGTTTTATAGTTTTCCGCAACAAAAAGACGGGCTATATATTTCTCGAAAAAGAAACCTGCAGGACCTAAAAGCCGAATTGCTTCTCTTAAATTATATCGTGCTGCATGAGAATTAGCACTTTTTTTCAACAGCGAAAAAGCCATTTTATAAATTTCTTTCGTAGAAATACCTTCATACATTTGCTTTTTTATAGCATTCAGTATGGCATCAACCACAACAGTACTTGCACCCGATTTTAAAAGAGATTTTTTGAGTTTATCTGAGTTAAATTCCACAATATCTCCAGAATGTTTGATGATTTTCATATTCGTATTGTTTTGATAAACAAACCCTTAAATCACCACTAAAGGTACGGAAAAAAGACTACTTATTTTGTTTTTGATAATAAAATCCAGGAACAAATAACAGTACAAAAATAGGCTGGATTAAAAACCTACGAACATAAAATAGAATCCAATTACTATTTTCATTTGCGTAGTAAACAATGTAGAAAAAAGCAGCCATTAGAATCATGAAGAAAAAGTAATACAGTGCAAAAGCAAATTTTACCATTGTCACATCTTTGAAGAGGACATAGATAATACCCAATGAAATAGCTGTATTTAATGTATAACGAAAAAATAATCCTAAAAACAATTGGGTCGAATTAAAACTTGGCAATCGTAGCTTGGTAAAATCTTTTTTGAAAAAATCCAAAAAAGGATCATAGAATAACTCATTTTCAAAAGCACGAACCAGCACTAACAATGCCACCAAAAAAAGGAATTGTAGCACTCGAATTTTGTTATTTAGTATCTTTTGAAGCATATCTAGAAAAATTACGGACCCAAATTAACCACAACATAAAAACTACACCATAAATATACAAAGGAAAAAGGACTCCGTGTAAAAACGGCTCTTGTTTTGGAAAATAAAAAATCAGGGCACTTAAAGCCGCAATTCTCAAAACATTCAATACGTAAATAAGCAGGCTTCCGCCAAAGATAAATAGCAATGTTATTTTTAGTTTTCCTGAAAAAGCTACCACAAATGAAATAAACAAAATAATCACACTAACAGCATTACAACCTTCGACAATTCGGGCAACATATTTATCATTGAAAAACAGCTTCATATAAGGATGAATCTCACTTTTTTTAATGTAGGATTGATTATTAAATAATCGCATGACTTGTTCTGTATTATCACTCACCATTACAGTAATAGAATCTATTTCGTTTTCCTCAAAACTATTAAGATAGTGCTGATATAAAAAAGTCAAAACTATATACGTCAAAAAAAAGGCCGCCAGAAAAAGTAAAAATGGTTTGTAGAGTGTAAAATATTTTTTCAAAATCAATTTTTTAACAAATTTATGTAATTTATAAAACGAGCTTTAAATACTTTTGTAAAAAATTAAAAATATGACATTTCAAGAATTACAACCAAAAGTAACCGAAATCACTTTAAACACGGCAAAATCCAGAGACGAAAAACTATTATCTATTTGTCAATTGCTTAGCGATTCTATTTCGTATTATAATTGGGTTGGATTTTATTTTGCAAATCATGAATCTAAAACATTGCACTTAGGACCTTATGTAGGAGCAGAAACAGACCACACGGTAATCCCTTTTGGAAAAGGAATTTGCGGACAAGTAGCCGTTTCTAACGAAAACTTTGTAGTTCCTGACGTTTCGGCACAAGACAATTATATCGCTTGTAGTTTTACTGTAAAATCAGAAATCGTGGTACCGCTTTTTGTAAACGGAGAAAACATAGGTCAAATTGATATTGACAGTCATGTAATAGATCCTTTCACTGAAGAGGATGAAAAATTCTTGGAATTTGTAAATAAAGAGGTGGCTAAATTGTACTAAAATAATTATATTTGGTTGCAAATAAAACATCTTATGTCAACTAATTCATTTGCTGCAATATTATTTTTGCTGTCCACTTTATCATTTTCACAAACTCCAAAAGACGGGAAAATATTTTTAGATTCAACATGGAATGAGACTACTGAAGCAAATCATAAATATTATAGGATAGTCAAAGATTATTATTCTGATAAAGAAAGCTATAAAATTTATGATTATTTTAAATCCGGAGTTTTACAAATGGCTGGAGCCTCAAAATTCAAAGATCGTTTACAAAAAGAAGGACAGTTTGTTTATTATTATGAAAATGGCAACAAAGAATCCATGGAAAGTTATATAAACGGTTCGCAAACTGGAAAACAATACAATTGGTATCAAAATGGACAAAAAAAATCAGAGACTGAATTTTTCATCGATAACAACACCAGATATCCTAATTATAAAATAATTCAATTTTGGGACATAAATGGTAACCAAAAAATAATTGATGGTAATGGTGAATATGAAACGAAAACTGACAATTTCTATGAAACCGGCAAAATTGTTAATGGTTTAAAACATGGAATATGGGAAGGTGTTGTTAATTCTGAAAAGTATACCTATACCGAAAATTATATGGAGGGAAATCTTATATCTGGAACAAGCACAGATTACAACAATATTAAATATAATTATACATCAATAACTACTATGCCTGGACCAAAAAAGGGCATAAAGCATTTTTACAATTTTATTAGCAATAATTTCATCCAACCTAAAGAAGCTAAATTATATAACGTGTCAGGCACTGTATATTTAACCTTCATTATTGAAAAAGACGGTAGAGCGAGTGATATTAAAGTTGTCAGAAAGGTAGGTTTCGGAATTGATGAAGAAGCTATTCGAATAGTCAAAAGTTATAACCAATGGAGTGCTAGTAAAACAAGAGGAATGAACAGAAGTGTAATGTATTCTTTACCTATATCAATAAAATAATTCTCAAATGAGTTAAATACTATTTTTAAAATTGGAAGATACAAAATACTAATATCATCTAAAACTTGTCGATTTGAAAATAAAGATTATCTTTGCACCCGTCTTACAATAGATGTATGACATACATAAAAATCATTAAACAAATATTGGAATGTATTTAACTAAAGAGATTAAAGAAGAAATCTTCGCTCAACACGGAGAAAAAACAAACACAGGAAAAGCTGAAGCGCAGATTGCTTTATTCACTTTCAGAATTAGCCACTTGACTGAGCACTTGAAAAAAAATCGTCATGATTATAATACAGAGCGTTCATTAGTATTGCTTGTAGGTAAAAGAAGATCTTTGTTGGATTACTTGAAGAAAACAGAAATCAACAGATACCGTGAAATTATCAAAGTATTGAATATCAGAAAATAATCAATATAAAAGAGGTGCGAAAGTGCCTCTTTTTTTATTTTACAATTTAAAGTCTAAAGGTTCTATTTTGGTCCTGACACAAAAGGGATTAGAATCAAGACTACACCATAAAGTCTGTACTAAATCAGTATAGATGAATAAAAAAAGTTTGGTTTTTCATTGGGTTTTAGGCATTAACTACGCAAAACAACAACTACAACACAACTAAAACCCATGTTTAACTAATAAATTAAATTTATGATTCCACAATTATTTGTAGAAAGTATCGATTTAGGTGATGGCAGAAACATCACAATCGAGACAGGTCGTTTAGCCAAACAAGCGGATGGATCTGTAGTAGTAAGAATAGGTAAAACTGTTATTTTAGGAACAGTTGTATCTTCAAGAAAAGCAAGTCCAGGTATCGACTTTTTACCACTTACGGTAGATTATCGTGAAAAATTTGCTGCAGCAGGTCGTTTTCCAGGTGGTTTCTTCAAAAGAGAAGCGCGTCCAAGTGATAACGAAGTGTTAACAATGCGTTTAGTAGACCGTGTTTTGCGTCCACTTTTCCCAGATGATTACCACGCAGAAGTGCAAGTTATGATTCAATTAATGTCTTATGATGAAGATGTAATGCCAGATGCATTAGCTGGTTTAGCCGCTTCAGCAGCATTAGCTTTATCTGATATTCCTTTTGAAACTTTAATTTCTGAAGCAAGAGTTGGAAGAATTGATGGTAAATTCATCATCAATCCAAGTCGCGCACAATTAGCATTATCCGACATTGATATGATGATTGGAGCTTCAATGGATTCTATCGCGATGGTAGAAGGTGAAATGAAAGAAATTTCAGAAGCAGAAATGTTAGAAGCAATTAAATTTGCTCACGAACACATCAAAAATCAAATTGCTGCTCAACTACGTTTGCAAGCTGCTTTTGGAAAAAAACAAGTTCGTACCTATGAAGGAGAAAGAGAAGATGAGACTATTTATGCAAAAGTAAAAGACGCATCTTACGATAAAATTTATGCTATTGCAAGCAAAGGTTCTTCAAAACAAGAACGTACAGCTTCATTTGCAGAAGTAAAAGAAGAAGTAAAAGCACTATTTACAGAAGAAGAATTAGCCGCAAATGGCGATTTAGTTTCTAAGTATTTTTACAAAACAAACAAAGAAGCAGTTCGTAACGTAACCCTAGATTTAGGAACACGTTTAGACGGAAGAAAAACTACCGAAATCAGACCAATCTGGAGTGAAGTAGATTACTTACCATCGGTTCACGGATCAGCATTGTTTACACGTGGAGAAACACAAGCATTGGCAACAGCAACTTTAGGAACCTCTAGAGAAGCAAACCAAATTGACTCTCCATCAGAACAAGGTGAAGAAAAATTCTACTTACATTATAACTTCCCTCCTTTCTCTACTGGTGAAGCTCGTCCTTTAAGAGGAACTTCAAGAAGAGAAGTAGGTCACGGAAACTTAGCTCAAAGAGCATTAAAAAACATGATTCCTGCTGATTGTCCGTATACAATTCGTGTAGTATCTGAAGTTTTAGAATCTAACGGTTCTTCTTCTATGGCTACCGTTTGTGCTGGAACATTAGCACTTATGGATGCTGGTATCCAAATGATTCGTCCAGTTTCTGGAATTGCAATGGGATTAATTACTGATGGAGAACGTTTTGCTGTATTGTCTGATATTCTTGGTGATGAAGATCACTTAGGAGATATGGACTTTAAAGTAACTGGAACTTCTATAGGAATTACAGCTTGTCAAATGGATATCAAGATTGACGGATTGAAATATGAGATTATGGAAGCAGCATTGGCGCAAGCTCGTGACGGTCGTTTGCATATTCTTGGAAAATTAATCGAAACTTTAGCGGAGCCAAAAGCAGATGTTAAAGCGTATGCTCCAAAAATCATTACAAGAAGAATTCCTAATGCGTTTATTGGAGCATTGATCGGACCTGGTGGAAAAGTGATTCAAGAATTACAAAAAACTACAGGAACTACAATTGTTATCAATGAAGACCCGACTACTGAAGAAGGAGTTATTGAAATTTTAGGAACAGATCCTGCTGGAATAGAAGCGGTATTAGCTAAAATTAAATCAATCACTTTCAAGCCTCAAATGAATGAGTCTTATGAAGTAAAAGTAATCAAAATGCTAGATTTTGGTGCAGTTGTAGAATATACAGCAGCTCCAGGAAACGAAGTTTTATTACACGTATCGGAACTTGCTTGGGAACGCACTGAAAATGTTTCTGATGTAGTAAAAATGGGTGATGTATTCGAAGTAAAATACTTAGGACTAGATCCAAAAACTAGAAAAGAAAAAGTGTCACGAAAAGCACTTATGCCAAGACCTCCGCGTGAGGAAAGAAAAGAGTAATCAGATCTTAAGTTTACTAAAGGTTTATTTATAGGAAATCCCGTTTCATGAATTTGAAACGGGATTTTTGTTTTTATTTACATTATTTTAAAAACAATTGTAACTTTTTTGAAACTCCATACGTATAATCATTTGTACACTTAAAAATTGAGGAGACAAAAACATGAGACAACTTAAAATCACCAAGCAGGTAACAAATCGTGAAACTGCATCATTAGACAAGTATTTACAAGAAATTGGAAAAGTTGACCTTATTACCGCTGACGAAGAAGTAGAATTAGCACAAAAGATTAAAGCTGGTGACCAGAAAGCATTAGAGAAATTGACAAAAGCCAATTTACGTTTCGTGGTTTCGGTGGCAAAACAATACCAAAATCAAGGGTTAACACTTCCCGATTTGATTAACGAAGGAAATTTAGGATTGATAAAAGCAGCACAACGTTTTGATGAAACACGTGGTTTCAAATTCATTTCGTATGCAGTTTGGTGGATCCGCCAATCGATTCTTCAAGCATTGGCTGAACAATCTCGTATCGTTCGTTTGCCTTTGAACAAAATTGGTTCTATCAATAAAATCAACAAAATGTACGCTTTATTAGAGCAATCTAACGAGCGTCCACCATCTGCTGAGGAAATTGCAAAAGAACTTGACATGACCGTAAATGACGTAAAAGAGAGCATGAAAAACTCTGGTCGTCACTTATCAATGGATGCGCCTCTTGTAGAAGGAGAAGATTCTAACCTTTACGATGTATTACGTTCTGGTGAATCACCAAATCCAGACAGAGAATTGATCCACGAATCATTGCGTACCGAAATCGAGCGTTCATTGGAAACACTTACTCCAAGAGAAGCTGATGTAGTTCGTTTGTACTTTGGTCTTGGCGATCAACACCCAATGACATTGGAGGAAATCGGAGAAACTTTCGACCTAACTCGTGAGCGTGTGCGTCAAATCAAGGAAAAAGCAATCCGTAGATTAAAACACACTTCAAGAAGTAAAATACTAAAAACATATTTAGGATAATACAGTCAAATGCTACAAAGTCAAAAATCATATCGTCCAACAACTGTATGATTTTTGACTTTCGGCTTTCGACTAATAAGTAACGACGGTCTGATTAACTGTTCGTTTTTTGATTGATGATTGAAACTCCGGCTGATTACCGGAGTTTTATTTTTTAAATCTGAATTCATTTCAGATTCCCTTAAACCTTTCCCATTTATAATGATTTGGGCGTAACCCTCCGTAAAAAACTTCGGGTCAGGCTTTCGGCTTTATCTCTCCGTTACACTTCGAGGATACCGCCTCTATCCTTTACACAAATCGCAGGATAATTCACGAATTGAATCTATAAAAAACTTTCTCCAATTGCTGCAAAAAAACTACTTTTGCACAAACAACACAAACTGTATAGATGCACTGCAGTGCATCTATACATAACAACTACCCAATGAAGAATACACTTATTGCACCATCAGTGCTTGCAGCCGATTTTGGTAATCTGCAACGCGACATCGAAATGATCAACAACAGCGAAGCCGATTGGTTTCACATTGACATCATGGATGGCGTTTTTGTTCCAAACATTTCTTATGGAATGCCAGTTTTGGAAGCCATTAACCGCCATGCCAAAAAAACAATTGACGTTCACTTGATGATTATCGATCCAGACCGTTATATTAAAACTTTTGCTGAATTAGGCGCAAATATTTTAAGCGTACACTATGAAGCTTGCACACACCTCCACAGAACGCTACAAGCAATTAAAGCTGAGGGAATGAAAGCTGGAGTTGCCATTAATCCACATACTAATATTGACTTACTGGAAGATGTAATCAATGACATTGATTTAGTGTGTATCATGAGTGTGAATCCTGGTTTTGGAGGACAATCTTTTATAGAAAACACCTATACAAAAATTGAAAAGCTAAAAGCTTTAATCACTAAAAAAGGGGCAACTACGATCATTGAAGTTGATGGTGGTGTAACCAATAAAAACGCAAAACAATTAGTGGAAGCCGGAGCCGATGTTCTGGTAGCGGGAAGTTTTGTTTTCAAAGCCGAAAATCCAACCCAAACGATACAAGATTTAAAGAAGCTTACAAACTTCTAGAAAAGTGGCGCATTTAGCGCCATTTTTTATTTTAGAAAGGTTCATCAAAGTTAATCATTGCAGCAACATGTGCATATAATTCAGGATGGTAGCTTTTAAAAACACGCGGAGTTTCAAAGAAATGCTCCAAGATAACCGATAAAAATTCAAATTGATTTTCATAGGCATATAATCTAAAATAATCCCTTTGAGTCAGTTCGTCATTTAAAACTGGATCGATGTAATATTTTACAATGTCATTAAAAGCATCAAAAAATACAATGGCGCTTGGATCATTACTTTTTAAACAATGAAAATGCAACACATGCGAAAACTCATGTAAACCCAAATTTATATTATCATTTGAAGCTGAATGACCAATAATGAAATCTTCCCACGAAAACACAACAGCTTTCATTCTGGGATTAAATTCTCCTTTGTGATGCGCTTGATTTACAGTAGAAAAATAATTGGAAGGATAAATAATTATTTTGTCGAACAAATTTACAAGATAATTTCTCATCCCGAAGGTCAACATTACATAGGTTCCAGCAATCAATATTTGCATTTGCTCCGTAATTTTAATGTCTTTGCCAATGAACTGATATTTCGCGATAAACGCAATAATCCGATGTTCAAAATACTTTTTCTTTTTGACAGAAAGCTTATTGTAATATGGAAAATCATTTATTAAAATTTGCCGTTGACTTAATTTTAATTTCTTTGAAAAAGAATACCAATGAATATAAAGTGGCTTATTAAATAACAATAAATAAGTTGGCTCAACCACTCTAAAAACTAAAAGCAGAAGAAAAACCATTCCAAAAAATGCTGTAATAAAAAGCTGTAGTGACATGTGTTATAACTGCTTTAAAAGAAAAAATGCTTCAAAAGAATTCAAGCCAACTTGATTTTTTGAAGCATTTTATGTGTTTGTGGCCGCGACAGGGTTCGAACCTGCAACCCTCAGAGTCGAAATCTGATATTCTATCCAGTTGAACTACGCAGCCATTTGATTTAAGATTGCTGATTAACGATTTTAGATTTATGATCTAAAATTGTTAATCAGCAATCCAAAATTTTATGTCAATAGTTTTTTCACTATTGTAGAAATAGTTTTTCCTTCAGCTGTTCCTCCTAATTCTGCAGCTGCTAACCCCATTACTTTTCCCATTGACGCAATTCCTGACGCTCCAGTTTCTGCGATGATTTTTGCTATCACTGCTTCAACTTCTGCTTCGCTTAATTGTGCCGGTAAGAATCTTTCGATTACAGCAATTTGAGCTAATTCTGGTTCCGCTAAATCCAAACGATTTTGTTCGGTAAAAATCCTAGCACTTTCTTTACGAGTTTTCACTAATCTTTGTAGCAATTTAACCTCGTCATCTTGTGTTATTTCTTCTTTTGATCCTGTTGCAGTCTGAGCTAAAAGAATTTCAGATTTAATAGCTCTTAAAGCTTCTAATGCAACGGTATCTTTGGCTCTCATGGCGGTTTTCATTTCGTCCATGATTAGTACTGATAAACTCATATTCTATATTGTTAATTGCGTTAATCCATTATTTGATCAACCGATTTATTGAATTACTAATTTTAAAAATGATTTTTCGCTCTGATTACAGTAAAAAGCTCCCAATTATTAAGGCGGAACTTAAAACAAAAGCTCTTCTAAGGCTCGACAAATTTAAAGAATTTTACTCGGATTTACAACAACAGATTGTCTCGTGTAAGAGATAAGTATTGAAACTCCTTATAATGGCAAAAAGTAGCCCGAAAATTAAATATAATTTTCGGGCTACTCCTTTTTGTTTTGTTTTTATTAATCTACGTTATCGTGCAAATAGGAATTATTTGAACGCAACTGTAAATCATTATTACTGTCTGTTCCTACAGATATTCTCGAGTTTGTATTGTTCGCTTGATTGTTTGATATGTCTATTCCCAATCTTTTGTAAGCTGGTTCTTTTTCATACTCATCAATTTTAGAAACATTGTTATGGAACTTATAATTGAATTCCTTCAATTTTTTTCTTCTTTCGTCTGCTCTCATTCGCAATGATTCTTCAATAGTCATTTCGGTAGCAGCAATATCTTCAAAATCAACCGGATTAATCACAGTTCTTTGCACTTGTTTCATGGTGATATTTAACTCCTCCGGAACAACAACTTCTGGAGTTTTTGCAACTGGCTTAGGCATAAAATCAGGCTCTGGTTCCATATATTCTTCTAGAGAATATTTGATGATACCATTATCCGTTAATTCCGTTACTGGTACAAACTGAACTGCTTCATTTACTTTTATATCACGTGTTTCATTCGTTAGCTCGTACATCACTTTACTTTCTTCAACTTGAGCTACTGGCTCCGTTTTAAAAAGTGGTAAATCAAAAGAGAAAGTAGTTTGTTCTTGTCTTTCGATTGCTTTTGGCTGTACCGCTTTTACTTCAGCAACAGGAGAGGAAATTGTGAAATCAATATCTGTAATTGGAGAAACGATTTCGAAAGTCACATCTAAATTTTTAATAAATTCAGACATCACGATCAACTCTTCTTTATTTATTGTTGAAGAGGTAATCACAGACTCAGGCGCAACAGCAGTATCTTCAACTAAATCAAAAACAATTCTTTCGTTAACGTTTGTAACTGGTGATGACTCCGTGTTCAAATCAAATGCAGCAACAGTTTTACTACTTAAATTGTGTACACTTCTTTGTTCATCCTCTAGTGTGTGAATTATTTTTTTAGGTTCCGTGTTTACAATTCCATTTTGTTGTTCAATATCAAAACCAGTAGCGATTATGGTTACAGCGATTGAATCTCCAAGCGATTCGTCTTCACCAACTCCCATGATAATATTAGCATTATGACCCGCTTCGATTTGAATATGATCATTAATTTCTCCTATTTCATCAATTGTAATTTCATTAGTACCAGAAACGATAAGCAACAATACGTTTTTAGCCCCTGTAATTTTGTTGTCATTCAATAAAGGAGAATCTAAAGCAGCGATAATTGCTTCCTTAGCTCTGTTTTCACCTGAAGAAATAGAAGACCCCATAATAGCGGTTCCGCTATTATACAAAACTGTCTTGGCATCTCTTAAATCGATATTTTGAGTATAATGATGCGTGATTACTTCAGCAATTCCTCTTGAGGCAGTTGCCAAAACTTCATCCGCTTTTGAAAACCCAGCTTTAAAACCAAGATTACCGTAAACTTCTCTTAATTTATTATTATTGATAACAATTAATGAGTCAACCTGTTTGCGTAATTTTTCAATACCGATTAAGGCTTGTTCCTGACGCACTTTCCCTTCAAACAAGAAAGGCAATGTCACAATCCCTACTGTAAGAATATCTCTTTCTTTAGCCAACTGCGCAATAACTGGTGCAGCACCCGTTCCTGTACCACCACCCATTCCGGCAGTGATGAAGACCATTTTAGTATTGCGATCCAACATTTTTTCGATCTCAGAAATACTCTCGATAGCGGATTGTTGTCCCACATCAGGATTTGCTCCAGCACCAAGTCCTTCTGTCAAATGCACTCCCAACTGGATTTTATTAGGCACAGAACTACTCTGTAAAGCTTGAGAATCCGTATTACATACGATAAAATCTACGCCTTTGATCCCTTGCTTGAACATGTGATTTATAGCGTTACTTCCGCCTCCACCTACACCTATAACTTTTATCACATTTGATTGATTCTTTGGTAAATCAAATGAAATACTTCCAAATTCTGAGTCGCTCATCATTTTATTTGGTTTTTGAAATTGTTATATTATTAATTCTTATATTTTTTCGGGCTCCACCCTTATTCTGCGTTATCTAAAAAGTCTTTAATCTTATCTACATAACGATCAAAGAAATTTCTTTGTATTCTGTTTACGGTAGAATTCTGTTTCTCATTTGCATTATGATCTTCGGCCTCTTCTACCTTTTCAGGAGCCTCATAAACAGGTGTTTGAACAACTGCCGGTCTGTAAACAGGTGCCTTTGGTTGTTCTATAGCATCAATTCGCACAGCGCTTTGTGTTTTATTTTCAATGCTTTTCATCACTAATCCAACTGCAGTTGCATACAAGGGACTTGAGATCTCCTCATCTGAATTTCCAGCTAAATGTTCGTTTGGATATCCAATTCTAGTATCCATTCCCGTAATATATTCAACTAACTGTTTGATGTGTTTCAATTGAGCACCACCACCAGTAAGTACAATTCCTGCAATTAGTTTTTTTCTAGGATCTTCATGACCGTACGCTTTTACTTCTGTAAAAACCTGATCTACAATTTCCACAACACGTGCATGAATTATTTTAGAAAGATTTTTTAACGAAATCTCTTTTGGCTCTCTACCTCTCAATCCCGGAATAGAAACAATTTCATTGTCTTTATTTTCTCCTGGCCAAGCAGATCCAAATTTAACTTTCAATAACTCGGCTTGCTTTTCTATTATAGAGCATCCTTCTTTTATATCATCTGTAATCACATTTCCTCCAAAAGGAATTACAGCAGTATGGCGAATAATACCATCTTTAAAAATTGCCAAATCAGTTGTTCCACCACCGATATCGATAAGTGCAACTCCCGCTTCCTTTTCTTCCTGACTTAAAACTGCATCTGCAGAAGCCAACGGTTCTAATGTCAAACCTGACAATTCAATTCCGGAACTTTGAATACATCTTCCAACGTTACGAATTGAAGAAGCCTGTCCTACTACAACGTGAAAACTAGACTCTAATCTTCCGCCGTACATCCCTATAGGTTCTTTAATCTCAGATTGCCCATCAATTTTGAATTCTTGAGGCAAAACATGAATTATTTCTTCACCTGGTAACATTGCCAATTTATTGACTTGATCAATCAAAAGCTGAATATCGCTCCCGCCGATAACCTCTTCAGGATTATGTCTGCTGATGTAATCTGTATGTTGAATACTTCGGATGTGCTGTCCTGCAATTCCAACTACTACATCTTTAATTTTATAGCCTGAATTAATTTCGGCTTCTTGTATCGCTTGTTGTATTGATTGTATGGTTTGAGTGATGTTGTTTACAACGCCTCTTGCCACTCCTAAACTTTTAGATTTTCCAACACCTAAAATTTCTAGTTTGCCATATTCATTCTTCTTGCCTATCATGGCAACTATTTTAGTTGTCCCAATATCTAGACCTACTGCAATATTCTCGTTTTCCATTATCTATTATTTAGTGCAAACTACTTGATCCGTAAATCGGAGGTCAATTTTTTTATATTTATACAACGAACTATCTAAAACTGCTTTTTGAAAAAAAGCTTTATAATTTTTAAATTTGCGCTCCACATTTATCAGAATACCAAAATCTATTTGATAATCAAAATTTCTGTTGTGCATTTTTAAGCTTCCGTTAGGCATAATTTCAATTCCAATGATGTTTTTTTTCAAAAATGCATCGTCATAAATTATGCGGAATAAGTCGGCTAGTTTTTCGTTATTATGTTTATTTATTCCCCCTGAAACAAGTGGAACTCGAGCTGTAAAATTTGTTGACAACGGCATTCTATTCCCTTCGTAATCAATGTAAAAAGAACTTCCTTCGTCAAAAACTCTAGCAATAGGAGTTTTTTGTTTTACCACTGCTTTTAACACACCATCAATGCTCACAAAAACATCTGATTTTTCAATCATTTCTTGTGAATTTAGATTTGTCTCCAGCTTATTCAAATCTAAATTAACTTTTTGAATGCTCGATGCCTCTCTATTTTTTTCTATTAACAATTTATTAACCGTTTCTTGCTTAACAAAAGGAGCGTCATCTCCTACAAAAACAACGACTAAATTAGTCAGTTTTCTATTTTCATTTCGTTTAGACGTGAAAGAAAAAAGAAAAATAACCAATCCAAACATCAGTAATAATCGAATATTTGTCCAATTAAAGAGTTTCATTTATCGCTTTTTTTATAGATGGCACTAATTCTCCAATGTCTCCTGCACCAATTGTAACAATTACAGTTGCGTTACTCTTTAAAATTGCTGCAACCAAATTGTTTTTAATCACAATTTTCTTATTATTATTTGTCATTTTATCCATCAGCCACTGTGAATTTACACCCTCAATCGGTTGTTCACGAGCCGGATAAATATCTAATAAAATAATCTCATCAAAAGCAGATAAACTTTTGGCAAAATCATCAGCAAAATCTCTTGTTCTGCTAAACAAATGCGGTTGAAAAGCAGCTAAAATCTTTTGGTTTGGATACAATTCTCTAACGGCTTGATGCACTGCATTTATTTCGGTAGGATGATGCGCATAATCATCTATATAAACCTTAGCTTCTGTTTTTATTTGATACGAAAACCTTCTTTTTATTCCTTTGAATGATGCTAAAGCTCTTGCAATGGCATCGGTTGGGGTACCAAATAAATTTGCCATTGCAATAGCCATCAATGCATTCATTAAATTATGTCGTCCCGGTAATCCGAAATGCAAATCTCTGATTATCTCGGTAGGTGTTTGCACATCAAAAATGTAACTTCCATCTCCTATTCTAACATTAAACGCTTTATAACCAGCATCTTCATTGACCGCACAAACAACTCCTTCTATTGGCAATTCTTTAGTAATAAAAAGCTTGCTCTTGTCTTTAATTTTCGAAGCAAATTCTATAAAAGATTCTTCGATAGCCTCACTAGTTCCGTAAATATCCAAGTGATCTGCGTCCATAGATGTAATACATGCAATATTGGGATGCAAGTGCAGAAATGAACGGTCAAATTCATCGGCTTCAACAACGGTAATCTTCTTTCCGCTTCCTATTAAATTTGAATTATAATTTTCTACTATTCCACCTATAAATGCAGTGACATCTGCTCCACTTTCGTGCAAAATATGTCCTAATATACCTGAGGTAGTCGTTTTACCATGCGTACCGGCTACAGCAAAGCAAAAGGTATCTTTTGTGATTAATCCTAAAACTTCGGCTCTCTTTTTTATTTGAAAGTCTCTTTCTAAAAAATAATTCCATTCTGAATGCGAAACTGGAACTGCCGGAGTAATAATTACCAAGGTGTTTTCTATATAAAAATCCTTTGGAATCAAATCAATATTATCTTCAAAATGAATTGAAATGCCACTTTCTATTAATTCATTCGTCAGCGTAGAAGGAGTTTTATCATAACCAGAAACTTGCTTTCCCAAGTTCTTGAAATAGCGGGCTAGATTGCTCATCCCGATTCCTCCGATTCCTATAAAATAGACGTTATGTATTTGATTCAGGTTCATTTTCGTTTTCGTTTTTGTCTATTATCTTAATTCTTTCTATCTGATTAACTTCACAATTTCATCTACAATTTGTTTTGTAGCTTCTGGAAGAGCCAATTGTTTAATGTTTTTACTCAGCTGCTTTTGCTTTTCTGGATCTTTCACCAAGGATTCAAATACCACGCTGAATTGGGAATCGAGTTCAGATTCTTTTAATAACAAAGCTCCTTTCTTATCCACTATCGTTTGGGCATTTTTAGTTTGATGATCCTCCGCTACATTAGGAGAAGGAATGAAAATCACGGGCTTGCCTACGATACATAATTCCGAAACTGAGGAAGCTCCTGCACGCGAAATCACAATATCCGCAGCGGCGTAAACTAAATCCATTCGGTCAATAAAGGAATGAATCTGAATATTTCCATTCTCTTCAATACGCTTATATTCATCAAAATATAACTTCCCACATTGCCAAATCACTTGTATATTATGAGCAGCGAACGTTAAGATTTCTTTAGCTATTAACTGATTCACTCTTCTTGCTCCCAGACTGCCACCCAATACCAAAAGTGTTTGTTTATTAGGATCTAAATTAAAATACTGTAATGCTTCTTCTCTCTTACTGTCAATATCTATCAAATCCTGACGCACTGGATTCCCTGTCAAAATCATTTTGTTTATTGGAAAAAAGCGCTCTAAATTCTCGTAAGCAACACAAATCTTATCTGCATTTTTGCTCAACAATTTATTCGTAATTCCAGGATATGAATTTTGTTCCTGAATCACCGTTGGAATTCCTGCAATTGCTGCTATTTGCAATAATGGACCGCTTGCAAAACCTCCAGTTCCTACGACAACATCCGGTTTGAAATTCCTTATTATAGTTCTGGACTTCAATAAACTGCTAATCAGTTTTATTGGAAAAAGAGTATTATCAAATGTCAATCTTCTTTGTAATCCTGCAATCCATAAACCTATTATTTTGTAACCTGCCTGTGGCACTTTTTGCATTTCCATTTTATCTTTGGCACCTACAAAAAGAAATTCAGCATCTGGAAAACGAGATTTTAATTCATTTGCAATAGCAATTGCAGGATAAATATGTCCACCTGTTCCACCACCACTTAATATGAATTTATACTGTTTCATTATTCCTGATTTCTAATTTTCTAAAACGACTTACTTATTTAAAACTGCATGCATCGGGTTCTTTGCTTTATCTTCAATCGAATATCCTTCTGCTACTGCAGCATCTCCCTCTAATTCTCTATCAATCAAATTTTGGAGTGCTTCCTCTCTTTTGGCAGCATCTTTCATTTCCTGTGCAATTTCTTCTTCCTTTTTGGTTACACTTATAATAATTCCAAGTGCAAAACAAGTCATCCAGATAGAACTTCCCCCACTACTTATTAGCGGCAATGTCTGTCCTGTAACGGGCAATAATTCAACCGCAACGGCCATATTTACCATTGCCTGAAATATCATTGGAAAACCTAAACCGATCACTACTAATTTTCCAAATAGCGAATTGGCTTTGTGCGAAGCGATAACAAAACGAAATAACAATAATAAATACAATGCCAACACTCCCAAACCTCCTATTAGTCCGTATTCTTCAACAATTATGGCAAAAATAAAATCGGAAGAAGATTGCGGCAAAAAGTTCTTTTGAATACTTTTCCCTGGACCTAAGCCGTATATTTTTCCCGAAGCAATTGCAATTTTAGCTTTTTCTATTTGATAGTCATCCTCGCCCGGTTTGTCACTTGTAAAATTATCAATACGATTGATCCACGTATCAACCCGGTTTGGGAATGCATCTGGAAATGCTTTTGCAATAAGTATGAAAAAAGCCAGAAATACGATTCCTGAACCCACAACAATTCCGATGTAGCGCAAAGGATATTTACCAATAAAAACCAACATTAATACCATCGAAAAAATTAATGCAGTTGTCGAGAAGTTAGCTGGTAAAATAAATAACAATGTAACAAAAACAGGAATCCAAAGCTCCAGTACTGAAGACTTAAAATCAATAGGCACTTCTCTTGCCTTAGATAAATACCGCGCAACAAAAATAAACAAAACCATTGAGGCCAATGTTGATGTTTGAAACGTAACTCCTATGAACGGCACTTGTATCCATCGACTGGCATTGGCACCTGCAATTACTGTTCCTTTTATTAGTGTGTACGCCAATAAAACCCAAACAATATACAACGCCCCTTTAGAAACAGCTTTAAAATAGTGATAAGGCACTTTATGCACCATGAAAATAATGGCAAAACCAATACCAATATGCATGATATGCTTCACTAAGTAACCTAAAGTATTTCCGTTTCCCTGACCAATGTAGGCCAAATTACTACTAGCACTAAAAACAGGCATAAACGAAAACAAGGCCAATAAGGCCACAAATGACCAAATCCCTTTATCTCCTTTTAAATTGTTTATTAGTTGTTTCATTTTAAGTTTTGATTTAAAGTTTCGTTTAAAGTTTAAAGTTGCTCAACCTTACACTTTAAAACTTAAACTTTTTTATAAATTTTTAACGGCTTGTTTGAACTGATTTCCTCTGTCTTCATAATTCTCGAATAAATCGAAACTGGCACAAGCAGGCGACAGTAAAACCGTATCCCCTTTTTCTGATAATCGTTGAGCCATTCTCACTGCATCATCCATATTAGAAACTTCGATCATCATATCGACAACATTGCCAAAAACATCGATAATTTTCTTGTTATCTACTCCTAGGCAAATAATAGCTTTTACCTTTTCACGAACTAATGACATCAATTCGTTATAATCATTTCCTTTATCAACACCACCAACAATCCAAACAGTAGGTGTATTCATGCTGTCTAAAGCAAAAAAAGTAGCGTTAACATTCGTTGCTTTTGAATCATTAATATATTGAACGTTCTGGATTTTTAAAACTTTCTCAAGACGGTGTTCTACTCCCTGAAAATTAGAAAGACTCTCACGAATTGTCGCCTTTCTTATTTGCATTAATTTTGCCACAGAGGTTGCTGCCATTGCGTTTTTCATATTATGTTTTCCTTCTAAAGCAATGTGTTCTGTGTCCATTGTAAATTCTTCTCGATTGATCTTTATTTCCATTTTGTTGTTTTTTATATAAGCCCCTTCGCTGAAAATTTTAGTCAATGAAAAAGGAATTAATTTTGCTTTTGTTGTGTGCGTTTTGAACCATTCATTAATAGCTTCATCATCTGCATCATATATGAGGTAATCGTCCTCCGTTTGATTCATCGTTATTCTGAACTTTGCATCAATATAATTTTCATACTTGTAATCGTAACGATCTAAATGATCTGGACTGATATTTGTAATAATGGCAATATGCGGTTTGAAATCGACAATCCCATCGAGTTGAAAACTACTCAACTCCAGCACATAGGAATCGTATTTATTATCAGCAATTTGCCAGGCAAAACTCTTCCCGATATTTCCTCCCAATCCAACATTTAACCCCGCTGATTTCAGCAAATGATGCGTAAGCATGGTAGTAGTTGTCTTTCCATTACTTCCGGTAATCCCAATAATCGTAGCATCTGTAAATGGGGCCGCAAACTCGATTTCTGAAATAACAGCAATTCCTTTTTCCAAAAGCTTTTTTACTATTGGCGATTTATCAGGGATTCCAGGGCTTTTCATCACCACATCCGCATTCAAGATAAAATCTTCGGTATGTTTTTCCTCTTCCCAAGCTATTCCATTGATAATAAGAATCTCTTTGTAATTGCCTTTTATCTTTCCAAAATCAGATACAAAAACTTCATATCCTTTTTGCTTACCCAGAATAGCGGTTCCAACACCACTTTCGCCTCCACCTAAGATTACTAGCCTCATGTTATCTTAATTTTAAAGTAACAATTGATAATATGGCCAGCATTATGGCAACAATCCAAAAACGGGTAACAATTTTACTTTCGTGATATCCTTTTTTCTGATAATGATGATGCAAAGGCGACATCAGAAATATTCTTCGGCCTTCGCCAAAGCGTTTCTTGGTATATTTAAAATAACTTACCTGAAGTACTACAGAGAAATTTTCGACTAAGAAAATTCCACATAATAACGGAATCAGCATTTCTTTACGGACAGCTATTGCTAAAACCGCTATAATTCCGCCGATTGTCAAACTTCCTGTATCTCCCATAAAAACCGAAGCCGGATACGAGTTGTACCAAAGAAATCCAATCAATGACCCCACAAATGCAGCAATAAATACCGTCATTTCGCCTGAGTTTGGGATATACATAATATTCAGATAATTAGAGAAAATAATATTTCCCGATACAAACGTGAATATTCCCAGCGCAAGCACTGAAATTGCCGAAGTTCCTGCTGCCAATCCGTCAATTCCATCCGTTAAATTAGCTCCGTTAGAAACGGCAGTAATAATAAAAATCACCACTGGAATAAAAATCAACCAAGCCCATTTTTCATATCCCTCGCCGGTCCAAGCCAATAATTCGGCATAATCAAATTCATTATTTTTAAAAAAAGGAATTGTTGTCGCTGTAGACTTCTCCTCAATTGGCGCAGGCAGAATCACGGTTTCTGTTGGTGCTTTAAAAATATCTGAGCTAGAAGTATCAGTACGAACCGTTACACCAGCATGAAAATAAAGAACAATCCCTACAATTAAACCCAAACCTACTTGCCCTACAACTTTGAATATTCCTTTTAAACCTTCTTTATCTTTTTTGAAAATTTTAATATAATCATCTATAAACCCTATTGTACCCATCCAAAGTGTGGTTACAATCAACAAAACGATGTAAATATTATGCAGTTTGGCAAAAAGAATTACCGGAACTAGCGTAGCAAAAATGATGATTAATCCACCCATCGTTGGCGTACCTGCTTTTTCGTTTTGACCTGCCAGTCCAAGCTCTCGAACAGTTTCTCCTACTTGCTGTCTTTGCAAAAAACGAATTATCATTTTTCCGTAAATTGTTGACAAAAGCAACGATAGCATTAAAGCTAATGCAGATCTAAAAGTAATGTACTGGAAAACCCCTGTTCCCGGGACATCTAGTGTTTTGTCTAAATATTCAAATAAATAATACAGCATATATTTTTGTTTATTTGGTTAATCGTTGATTCCTTATTCGTTAATTCCTAATCACATCTTTATTTGCGCAAACAAATAATTCAAACTCCCGACTAACTCTTATTTTCCTAATTGAGCTAATATCTCTTTAACTATTTTCATGTCGTCAAAATCATGACGAACCCCATTTATTTCCTGATAGGTTTCGTGTCCTTTGCCTGCAATTAAAATAATGTCATTAGGCTGAGCCAATTGACAAGCCGTTTTAATCGCTTGTTTTCTATCCGTTATGGTCAAAACTTTTTTATAATTCTGCGGGGCAATTCCTTGTTCCATTTCAGTAATAATTACCTCAGGATCTTCATTCCTAGGATTATCCGAGGTAAATATTGCTTTACCACTTAAATCCGATGCAATTCCCGCCATAATTGGACGCTTGGTCTTGTCTCTATTTCCTCCGCAACCTACAACCGTAATTAGTTGTTCGTTTTTGGTCCGAATATCATTGATGGTTTTCAATACGTTTTCTAAAGCATCCGGCGTATGCGCATAATCCACAATTGCCGTAATATTTGAAGCCGAAACAATAAATTGAAAACGTCCCGAAACACTTTCTAAATCTGACAATAATCGAAGTACTTCCTGACTTTCCATTCCTAACTCAACCGCTGTCCCATAGATTGCCAATAAATTATAGGCATTGAATGTTCCTATCAGCTTAACCCAAACTTCATTTCCGTTTATTTTCAACAACAAACCTGACAATTGATTCTCCAAAATTTGAGCCTTGTAATCGGCATACGATTTTAGAGCATAAGTCAATTTTTTTGCAGCAGTATTCTGCAACATCACGGGCCCATTTTTATCATCAATATTGGATAATACAAATGCTGTTTTCGGTAAATTATCAAAGAATGATTTTTTTACATCTCTATATTCTGCAAAAGTTGGATGATAATCCAAATGATCGTGAGACAAATTCGTAAAAATACCTCCAACAAAATGCAATGCTTCCGTTCTTTTTTGATGAATTCCATGCGAACTTACTTCCATAAAACAGTATTCAACCTCGTTTTCAACCATCTCTTTTAGAAAATGATTTATCGTAATTGAATCCGGAGTTGTGTGAGTCGCTTTATATTCTACTTCGTCAACCATTATTTTAACGGTAGATAGTAATCCAACTTTAAATCCTGCTTTTTTAAACAATTGATACAATAAAGAAGCAATCGTAGTTTTACCATTTGTACCTGTAATTCCAACTAATTTCAAGCTCTGAGAAGGATCTCCAAAATAATTTGCAGCCATAAATGCTAGAGCCGAATTGGTATCAGTTACCTTAACATAAGTAATTCCTTTAGCGATTTTTTCTGGAAATGTATCGCATATAACTGCCAACGCACCTTGCAGAATTGCTTTTTCTATAAAATCATGACCATCAGAAATGGAACCACGAATCGCTACAAAAACATCATTGGTCTCGATTTTTCTAGAATCGAAATCCAATTTGTTAACAGCAATATCCGTCGAACCTTTTACGGCTTCGATAGCTACTTTGTACAATATGTCTTTTAGTATACTCATGATAATTCTAATAGTATCGTTGTGTTTTTTACTAAATTCTGTCCCGGTTCGAGAGACTGTTTTTTAACTTTTCCTACCCCTTGTACCTTCACTTTCATCCCTAAATTCCCTAATAAAGCGACAGCATCCATTCCCGACATTCCCTTTAAATTTGGAATTATTTGTTGCTTCTTTTGCGATTTAACAAAATAGGAATCATAATTGTTTTCTTGCTTTGGAATTTTTCTGTCCAAGTTTTTAATCTCATTTGTTGAGGGCGCATCGGTAAAAATCTTTTGTGCAATTCTTTTAAAAACTGGACCTGCCACATCCGCACCATAGTAATTATTCATTGCTGTATTAGGTTTATGCACTACAACTATGCAGGAATATTTAGGTTCATCAGCAGGGAAGTACCCCACAAAAGAAGAGGCATAATATTTTCCAACTCCACCAGCTTTTCCGTAATTCACCGCCGCTGTTCCTGTTTTTCCTGCCATCGAAAAATCCTTAGAATATAATTTCGAAGCAGTTCCTTTTTTTACAACATTTGCCAGAACTGCTCTTAATTTCGAAATAGTTTGTGGAGAACAAATTCTTGGAATCAAAACTTCTTTTTCATATTTTTTGATGGTTCTGTTCCATTCCTTAATTTCAGAAACAAACTGAGGCTTTACCATTTCACCATCATTGGCAACCGCGTTATAAAAAGCTAATGTTTGCAATGGTGTAATATGAACCCCATATCCAAAAGCCATCCAAGGCAATGAGATATTCGACCAGTTTTTATCACTTGGTTGCGGGATATATGGTATTCCTTCCCCTTTAATGGAAAGTCCTAAAGTTTTATTTAATCCAAAATTATTAAGATGATTCACAAATCTTGAAGGTTCATCTTTATACGCATTATAAACCGCCTGAACCAGAACTGTGTTTGACGAAAGTTCAAAACCTCTTCCTAATGAAATTTTTCCGTAACCACCTTGATGAGAATCGCGTACTTTTTTTCCTGAATATACTACTACTCCACCTTTACTGTCATAAACAGTGCTAGTATCCGCTTTTTTATCCTCAAAAAGCGCCATTAAATCAGCTAATTTATAGGTAGAACCCGGCTCATGCGATTCGGCTACTGCATAATTTGTAGTCTCATAATAGGTTCCATCATTAGCTCTTCCCAAATTTGAAATTGCTTTCACATGACCTGTTTTTGTTTCCATAACCACCACACAACCATGATCCGCCTGATACAATTCCAACTGTTTTAGCAATGCGTGATGCGCTATATCCTGAACATAAACATCTATTGTAGATATTACATCATACCCATCCTGAGGATCGACTTCATTAATATCCCTTATTGGTTTCCACTGCCCTTTTGCAATTTTCTGTTTTAAAATCTTACCGTCTTTCCCATTTAGATATTTCCTGAAAGCCCACTCAATTCCTTTTCCGTCTAGTGACTCCCCATTAGAAGTCCGCTCGTAACCAACGGTACGTTCCGCAATTTTGCCTATCGGATGTTCTCTTATGGTTTCTTGTTCAATTATAATTCCACCTTTATTAGCACCTAGATTAAATAATGGAAATCCTTTTATTTTAAAATACTCTGTGTAACTCAAATTTCGAGCTATCAGATAATATCTATTTTTGTTTGCTCTGGCTTTTCGAAGTTCATTTTCAAAAAAGCTGGCAGGCTTACCTAAAACTGTTGCTAATGAGTCTGACAGGGACTTCACGTTTTTTTCGAAAGATTCCACTTTTGGTGCCAAAGCATCAAAACGTATTTCATAGTTCGGAATTGATGTAGCCAAAAGACTTCCGTCAGCAGAATAAATATTACCTTTATTAGCAGGAATTACAAAATTTCTAACCGTTCTCTCTTTAGCTAATTTCCTATAATAATCACCTTCAACCCACTGAATATTTGTCAATTTTACAGCAATTGCTATGGCCATCAAAAAAATGACAAAAGCTACCAGATAAATTCTGTAGGATATGTATTTATCTTCTACTGCCATATTTTTTCTAAAAAGTTTTTCTCTTTTTCTTTTTTAACTTTAATTTTAATTGGAGGAACTGTTGACGGAAAAATTTCTTTCTCAATCATTTTCTCAGAAACCGTCGACTCCATCTTCAATTTCTGCAACTCAGAACGTCTGTCTACAAACTCAGAACGCAACTCCTTTACTTTATTTGTTAGTTCAGCAATCATGAAAACTTTCTGTTCAAATCGCTGTGTATTTGCAATCATTATAATAGCCAAAAGAATTATAAAAACGATGAAACGCCAGTTTTTCACAGCATCATCATTAATAAGAAATCTTGCTTTTAATAGGCTGTAAACTCCGTTTTTCATTTTTATGACTACTTATCGTTTCTCAGCTATCCTTAATTTAGCACTTCTGGCTCTGTTATTTTCCTTTATTTCGGCAGCGTCCGGAACAATCAACTTTCCAACGGTTTTGAATGGAACCGAAAAATTTCCAAAAAAATCACGTTCAGGTTCACCCTCGAACATTCCATTTTTCACAAACCTTTTTACTAATCTATCTTCTAGTGAATGGTAGGATATGACACTTAATCTTCCTCCTGGATTCAAAATTTCTAAGGATTGCTCCAAGAACTCTTTCAAAACATCCATTTCCTGATTTACTTCAATTCGGATGGCCTGATAGATTTGTGCCAATATTTTATTTCTGACCCTTTCTGGTAGGAATCTTGCCAAAACTTCTTTTAATTCATCTGTTGTCTTGATTAGCTTTAGCTCTCTCGCTTTGATAATTGTTCTTGCTAAAACTGGTGCATTTTTCAATTCTCCGTAATCCAAAAACACTCTTTTCAAATTCGCCTCATCGTATTCATTTACAACTCGGTATGCATTCAAATCATTTTTTTGACTCATTCGCATATCCAAACCAGCATCAAAACGAGTAGAAAAACCTCTTTCCGGAACATCAAATTGATGCGAAGACACACCTAAATCAGCTAAAATTCCATCCACACTTTTCACTCCGTAAAAACGTAAAAAACGTTTTATGAATCTGAAATTCTCGTTTATCAGCGTAAATCTTTCGTCTGGCAAAGCATTCGCTAAAGCATCTTCATCTTGATCAAAAGCAAACAACTTTCCATCAGGACCAAGTCTTTTCAAAATTTCTTTTGAATGACCGCCTCCACCAAAAGTTACATCTACATAAATGCCGTCAGGCTTAATATTTAAACCATCTACTGATGCGTGAAGCAAAACCGGATTATGATATTCCATTGTCGTCGTCATTTAAATTCCCCATTACTTCTTCGGCTAAATCTGCAAAATCCATGTCTTCGCCGCTTATTGATTTTTCGTATAAATCTTTGTCCCAAATCTCAACAATATTCACCGCTGAGGAGAATACCACTTCTTTTGAAATACTAGCGAAACCCACTAAATCTTTCGGCACCAATAATCTACCTAAAGCATCAATTTCAACCACTTTGACACCAGCCGTAAAACGACGGATAAAGTCATTGTTTTTCTTTACAAATCGATTTAGTTTATTGATCTTTTGCATCATCAAATCCCATTCTTTCATCGGATATAATTCCAGACAAGGCTGAAAAACGGAACGCTTCAAAACGAATCCGTTTTGAAGTGAAGCGGCCAACTGCTTTTTTAAGGGCGCTGGCATAAGCAGCCTTCCTTTAGCATCGACTTTACACTCATATGTTCCGACAATTGTATCCAAGAAAAAATTATTAAATGATGTAGAGCAAAAATATAAAAAATATTACCACAATTTACCACTATATACCACTTTGTTAATAAGTTTAACCACTTTTAGCTAAAAACCCTTAATTTATGCACAGTCAGAACATTAGCTGATTTTTGTTTTATTTGTAAGAAACATAATGTTATATAAAAAAGGGTTTCAAACTCCAGGAAAAGTGAATTTTAAATAGTAAGAATAAATGTGAAATATTCAGAAAAAGCGTCTTTAATTTTTAAAAAAAACATAGTATTTTTTTATCAATCCCGATAATTTTACAATTAAAAATTGTTGTAAAAATTCATTTTTATATATTAAATCCTATATTTGTCAAAATTGAAATCCGGATTCAAAAAAAATGGAAAAACACTATAAAAAAGAAGGTAGATACAGCTATTATGAGGCTGGCGAAGGAACTCCAATTGTCATCTTGCACGGACTTATGGGAGGACTCAGCAACTTTGACGCTGTTGCTAGTTACTTTTCTTCAAGAGGATACAAGATAATTATTCCAGACTTACCGATCTATACTCAGAATATTTTGAAAACGAATGTAAAAAGTTTTGCAAAATATGTGAAGGATTTTATCACATTCAAAGGCTTAGAACGCGTCATACTTTTAGGAAATTCTTTAGGCGGACACATTGCTTTATACCACACTAAAATGTATCCTGAAAAAGTTGCAGGCCTAGTTATCACAGGCAGCTCAGGACTTTATGAAAGCGCCATGGGTGACAGTTACCCAAAAAGAGGTGATTATGAGTACATCAAGAAAAAAGCCGAAGATGTATTTTATGACCCTAAAGTAGCTACCAAAGAACTTATTGATGAAGTATACGAGTCCGTAAATGACCGAATAAAATTGATAAAAACACTGACAATTGCAAAAAGCGCGATTCGTCATAATATGGCAAAAGATTTGCCAAAAATGCATGTTCAAACCTGTATCATATGGGGAAAAAATGACAAAGTCACTCCTCCAGATGTAGCAGAAGAATTCCATAAATTATTACCTAATTCTACATTATACTGGATTGACAAATGTGGCCATGCAGCCATGATGGAACATCCTGATGAGTTTAACCGTTTGTTAGAAGAGTGGTTAACACATACTCATTTAGCCGTACATTAAACCTAAAAGTAGAATTTTACACCCCGAGAAAATGAAAATTAATACCGCCGAATTTGTTATCAGCAACTCTGATGTAAGCAAATGTCCAAAAGACTTTTTGCCGGAATATGCTTTTATAGGCAGATCAAATGTTGGAAAATCTTCCTTGATAAACATGCTGACCAATCATAAAAAGTTAGCTAAAACTTCCGGAAGACCAGGAAAAACACAATTGATAAACCATTTTCTGATTAATAACAATTGGTTCTTAGTCGATTTACCTGGATATGGATATGCCAAAGTTTCCAAAAAAACGAAATCTATTTTTCAGGAATTCATTACTGATTATTTCGAAACCAGAGAACAATTGGTTTGTGCTTTTGTTCTGATTGATATCCGTCATGAAGCACAAACTATAGATATTGAATTCATGTCCTACATGGGCGAAAGTGAAATTCCTTTTTGTATCGTTTTCACCAAAGCGGATAAGATAAGTAAAGTAAAAATCGATTCGCATATCGCAGCGTACAAAAAGAAAATGTTCGCCAATAATTGGGCCGAAATGCCTCATTATTTTGTAACGTCAGCAACAGAATCAACCGGGAAAGAAGAATTACTTTCTTATATAGATGAAGTAAATCAAGAAGTTTTTAAGAACAACAGCCAGTTTTAAAAGCTTCCTAGTAAAGCATAAAAAATCCCAAAACTTAAAAACGTAAGTTTTGGGATTTTTTTTAGAGAGAAATCTACTCTATTTTGTTAACTCTAATTTCTCTGCAAAATAATCACAGAAATCTTTCATGGTATCAGCCATTTTTTCGTCATCTGTAGCACGTTTGAATGTTTCGGACATTGCCACTAAAGTTTGGTGAAAGAAAATTTTCATTTCATCAACCGGCATATCTTTTGTCCACAAATCAATACGCATACTTTCTTTGGCTTTGCTGTCCCAAATAGACAACATAATTGCTTTTGCCTCTTCCTGTTCTACTCCACCGTCTTTAGCAGACCACATTAATTTTTCCGGAACACGGTTTTCATCTAACTCAATTAGAAATTTAATTTCTGATGTATTTTTATTTGACATTACTTTTTGGGTTTGTATTTTGATTTCACAAATATTTCTTTTGCACTTGTTTTCAGCAAATCAGCGACAGGCACTTCATTGTTTTTCATATAGGAACGGACCATTTGCCATCCAATCCAAGCTCCAACTTGTCCCGGGGATTCGTTATCAATTTCCAAATAAAACTTAGAAAATGGAGCCGGATTAATAAATCGCGGAATTAACTTTTGGTCGTTACTGTAGAGCATTTCTTTTTCAATAAAATAACGCCACATATAACTTTCATTTTCCTGACACCATACTATTTGTTCCGGTGTATATCCCATTTTTTCGGCATCAGTGTATTCAGGCAAAAGTAGGTCCTTTAAGTACAATTGCTTTCCGTAATAAATCATTTGACTCAGTAAATCTTTCTCTAGAACAGGAGGGATTTTACGAGCCGAAAAACTCGAAACCACATCGGGAGCAATTTGTCTTTGTTCAAAATTTTGCTTTAAATAATTGGGAAACTGATAAAACTTGTGCCCTTTTCCTAAATAAAGCTCCAGCGAAACAATCACTAAACTATCCGCATAAATAGCTTTATTATTATAATCCATTTCAGAGATTATGGTAATTACTTTTGGCGTTTTTGTTTGCGGAAAATAATATTTAATATGTTTAAAAAGTGTCTCCAATTCTAATTTGACAGGTTCAAAATCAGCATATTTTTTTTGAACTTCCGCGTATAATTCTCTCCACATCGGATCTTGCATTTTATTTAACCAAACGCTATTATCGTTTCCTGCAGGAAAAAAAAATGGGAATTCCTTTTTTACTTTTTCTAAATCCTTTGGAGGCGTTTCAAAAAATATTTTATCAAATCGCACCACTTTTAATTCCAAAGGAATTGCTGTAACGGCACTTTCAACTTTAGTTTTCTTATCACAAGAAAAAAAAACGAGACAAAAGACTACAAGAAACAGATATTTTTTCATATATATTAATTAAATTTGTTTCCAAAGAATCCTAGGAAACGAATGCATGACGAAATGATTTTGCAAATATACATTCCTGCTTTTTAAAACGTAAACTATTATGACTAAAAAAAGTGCAATCCAAGTTGAAAAAGTAAATACTCAAATTGTAAACTGGTTAAAAACATATGCTGAAAATGCAAAAGTAAATGGATTTGTAATAGGTATTTCCGGCGGAGTAGATTCAGCAGTGACCTCAACATTATGTGCACAAACAGGATTAAAAGTTTTATGTGTTGAAATGCCTATTCATCAAGCACCAAGTCATGTAACCAGAGGACGCGAACATATTGAACAGCTAAAACAAAGATTCCCTAATGTTTCCAGCACTGAAGCTGATTTGACTGGCGTTTTTGAAACGTTTAAAAAAGCAGTTCCTGATGATTCAGATACAGCAAAAGTTCACCTAGCACTTGCAAATACAAGAGCACGATTAAGAATGACCACGCTCTATTACTTTGCAGGAATCCATGGTTTACTAGTTGCAGGAACAGGCAATAAAGTAGAAGATTTTGGCGTAGGTTTTTATACAAAATACGGTGACGGCGGAGTAGATTTAAGTCCAATTGCTGATTTGATGAAATCAGAAGTCTATCTATTAGGCCGTTATTTACAAATACCGGAATCTATTTTAAAAGCTTCTCCAACAGACGGATTATTTGGTGATGACAGAACTGATGAAGATCAATTAGGAGCCAGTTATGATGAATTAGAATGGGCAATGCTTGAAAATGAAGCCGGAAAGTCAGCGGAAGACTTTTCAGGACGAGAAAAAATTGTTTTCGAAATTTATAAGCGATTAAACAATATTAATCAACATAAAATGCTAGCAATTCCAGTATGTTTTATCACAAAATGATAAAGAAGTAATATTTTATATTGATTTACAATTAATTACAGAATTTATTTATTAATTTTACATTTCCAATTACAAACAATTCTAAAAATTTAAAATTATGATTAAAGTATGTATAGCCGATAATTATCCTGTTGTGCATTTTGGAGTGAAATCTTACTTTAAAGATAATGCAGACATCTCAATAGTTGCCAATGTCGGCAATTTCTTGATGGTAAGGGATATTCTTCAAACTAAAGACATTGATGTATTAGTATTAGATTTGGAACTGGAAGGTCTTTCCAGTATTTTTGAGGTCAAAGCGATCTTAAAAAACTTTCCAAAAACAAAAATTATTATATTTAGTGGGCTTTCAGAACAGATTTATGCGCCAAATGCCATAAAAGCCGGAGTATCTGGCTTTGTGCATAAATCAGAAAAGTTAGAAACTTTAGGTATTTCGATTATCAAAGTCTCCCAAGGCAAGATAATCATGAATGAAACCGTGAAGAAAAACTTAGCCTTGATTGCAAAACAAAGTAAAAGCGAACGTTTATACCGCAAGCTTTCTAACCGTGAGGTAGAAGTTTTACGTTATTTAAGTGGAGGAAAAAAGAATCATGAAATTGCTGAAATTTTAAACCTCAACGAAAAAACGATTAGTACCTACAAATTGCGATTACTAACCAAACTAAATGTTACAAATCTGGTAGATTTAGTAGACAAAGCTAAAAAATTAGAGATTGTTTAGTAATATCTAGACATTACTCTTCCTAATTTTTTAGAAAAAGAATGGATTAATATATTGTAATCCATTACCAAAGATAAAGGCTCTGTATTATCTGAATTCGGTTCAGATGATAGAGAGCTTTTTAATTCTTCGATTATTTTACCCACTAAGTACCAACGCAAAGTCAAAATAGTCTCCGATACTTCTTGAACTATTGTATCATTTTTTGATTTTGGAAAAATATTCTGTCCAACCCAGTCGTGTAAAATAACGCGTTCATCCTCCATCAAAATATCCGTCACCTCTTGCGCAAAGTCAACTTGTAAGTGCATTAAATACTGCTCTAAACTAAAATTTTCGTTATGATGATAGTAATTAATTAAATCATTGAATATATCTCGAAACAACGGATTTGCTAATTCAACTTCATCTTCTTGTAAACTCAGATAGATTCGTTGGAATACTTTATATTCTTTCTTCTCGGTTACCGTTTCAATTTCCCCTTCCTCGTTTGTTCTCAAAAATGTATCTTCGAACTCTTCCTCTTTATTTCCGTACAACAAAAGAATCTCAATGATCTTACGTTCCAAACGATATAGAACATCTACTTTTTGAGCGTCTATTGGATTATCATTTTTTACAACTTCGAAGGCCTGTTGTTCCTGTTTTTGCTTTTTACCAACTTCAGAAACATCTTTTTGAACTAATTGCGCTAACGTACTTTGCAGAACCTGCTCCGAAATATCCATAATTCGAGAACATTCCTGAATGTAAATTTCGCGCTGAATCCTGTCTGGAATTTTCGAAATACTGACCACCATATCCCGAATCAAATCGGCTTTTTTTATTGGATCATTCTTGGCTTCATTCATCAAAAGCGATGCTTTGAACTGAATGAAATCTTTAGCATTATCTTCAAGATATGAGACTAAATCATCATGGGATGTTTTTTTAGCAAAACTATCAGGGTCTTCCCCATCAGGAAAAGTACATACTTTTACATTCATCCCTTCTTCCAAGATCAAATCGATTCCTCTAATGGAAGCGCGCAGTCCCGCCGCATCACCATCAAAAAGAACGGTAATATTCTTTGTTAATCTATTGACTAATCGGATTTGATCTGGTGTCAAAGCAGTTCCTGAGGAAGATACAACATTTTCAATACCGGATTGACTGAACTGAATTACATCCGTATATCCTTCAACTAAATAGCAATTATTTAATTTTGCTATCGATTGTTTAGCCTGAAAAATACCATAAAGTACTTTGCTTTTATGATAAATTTCACTTTCCGGTGAATTCAAGTACTTAGCTGCTTTTTTATCATTGGTAAGAATACGACCTCCAAAACCCAATACTCGTCCAGACATGCTTTCTATAGGAAACATAACACGGCCCTTGAACCTGTCGAATGGTCTGTCATCGCGGGGAATTGTTAGCCCTGTACTTTCTAGAAACTCTAATTTATATCCTTTTCCTAAGGCTTCTTTAGTGAAAGCATCCCAAGTTTCAGGCGAATACCCCAAACTAAATTTCTTGATAGTCTCATTCGTAAATCCTCTTTCTTTAAAATAAGAATATCCAATTGCCTTTCCCTCGTCAGAGTTTAAAAGTGTATTATGGAAATAGCTTTTTGCAAATTCCGAAACCAAATACATACTTTCCCGAACATCAGTTATGGCCTTCTCCTGGTCCGTTTGCTCCGTTTCTTCAATTTCGATATTGTATTTCTTCGCTAAATATCGAATGGCTTCAGGATAGGTAAAATGAGAATGTTCCATTAAGAATGCAACGGAGTTCCCACCTTTTCCAGAGCTAAAATCTTTCCAAATTCCCTTTGCCGGCGAAACCATGAACGATGGAGAACGCTCTTCAGAGAAAGGACTTAGTCCTTTCCAATTACTTCCTGCACGCTTCAACTGTACAAAATCACCGATAACCTCCTCTACTCGAGCAGTTTCGAAAACAATATCAATAGTGGCTTTTGAAATCAAGTTGGATAAAATGTTTAATAGTTGAAAAGTGTGCAAAAATACGCAAATCAAAGTTCATAATTCAATATCTAAAAACAAAAAAAACACTTCTTTCGAAGTGCTTCTCAAAGTATAAAACTAACTAAAACAATTTCTAATTGAAATCAAAACGCAGTCCTAAAGAAACATTGTTTTGTTTCACTGTATTGTCTTTAAATAAAGGATTCAAATCATATTTCAAGTACAAACTCGTGGATTTATATCCAATATAAGAACTCAAACCATAAATAAAATTACTGGTATTAAAATCCCCTTTGGTTCTGTCAGTAGCTTTCAAATCATTGTCATCATATTTGATAATTTGCTTTGATTTCAAATTGATTCCTGCATAACCACCTATTCCAAAACGAACACTTTCATGCGTTCTGAAAAATGGCTTGTCCTCTTTCGTTTTTTTACCCGAAAAATCAAATTCTAAATGAACTGGCGCAACTAAATATACATTTCTGAAACGAGAATCACTGACATCAATAGGATTAACAACAAGATTAGTTTGATTATTATTGATTACAAAACTGCGATTATCGGTAGGACGAAGATTATTATACATGACCGACAAGCCGTATTTAGCATGAAGCAAATTGTTGTTTTTTGCAATTCTGCTGTTATAAGAAACACCTAATTCATAAAAATGAGAACCTAAATACCTGAAGTCTGATTTTTCGACACTTTTATTAGTTACCACATTATTCAATCCTGCTGCAAAAACAAATTGTGACGTTGTTCTCCTTTCTGATTCAAATTTTTCTATCGTATCGTTTTTACTTTTTTTATCGTTAAGATAGATTTTAATAGACCTTCTTCTGTCGATTTTTAAAGTATCCACTATTCTAATTTTATCATCCACTTTTTCCTGAACCAAGTTTTTCAATGCTTCTTGTTCAACAGCCACTCTGGCTTCGATGTTGATTGCTCTGGCTTCTGCCAATAATTTCTTTTTACTCTCCGCTTCTTCTCTTGTAATTGTACCGTTGATTAATTGATTATTAACTGCCTCGACTTCTATTTTCAGCGCAGCTTTTTCTTCTTTTGTAATGGCTTCAATTTTTGAAGCAATGGTTTTTGCTCGTTGTTCAAATGTTTCCTGCCCAAGCATTTTACTTGCAAAAAAACACAACAGTACTACTAAGTAAATGGTAAAATTTCTCATGGTAATTTGATTTTAAAGGTGATTGATGATTTTTATTCTAAGTTACGATTGGCTAAAGCTACTTTTACCGTTTGGTAATTCTTGATTACTTTACTGATTACTTTTTCTCGAAAGGAAAGCTCTAATTCTTCATCAACCTGCGAGAGTAAATTACTTGCATTTACATGTACAACTGGTTTTTGGTTTAATTGATTTTCCTTTTTTGAAGGATTTCTTGCAACTGCTAACAGTTCGTCAACTGTAATATTGCTAGCTTGTGATTTGATTAATTTTTGTTCTGTTTTTTGATTATTGATTGAAACTTCTGCTACTTGATTTTGATTTGAATTCTTGTTAACGATTATCGATTTTTTTTCTAAAACTGGAGTTTTGTTAGGTCCAGAAGTTGATTTTGACACAACATTGTCGACCAAGCCTTTCTCCTCCTCCATTAGTCTTATAGTACTCTCTGGAACAACAGTAGTTTTTGGAGCAACTGAATTCTGAATAACATCCTCATTTTCCTTGTATTCAATTGCATTTCCTTTTTGACCAAAATAAACTGTTCCAATTAATAGAAATCCAACAAAACTTGCCGCCATAAACAACCAAGGAAACTTTGTTTTTGGTTTTTGCTTCGCCTGTTCGCTATTGCTAGGGTCAGCCGCCGTAAGCATTGCATCCAGTTTACTCCAAGCCATTTCTGATGGTTTGATCTCCCTAGAATTCAATTGCTCTTTGAACAGTGTTTCTAATTTATTCGGTTCCATACTCGTAATTTTTTAAGGTATTAAGCTGTGCTTGCAACATTTTCCTGGCATGTGACAATTGTGATTTTGATGTTCCTTCCTTAATCCCTAACATACTGGCAATTTCATGATGCTTGAATCCTTCTATAGCATATAAATTGAAAACCATTTTATAACCATCTGGCAAACTGTCTATCAAAAATTGAATGTCGGCTATTGCGAATTGGCTTTCAGTATTATTGAAACTTTCTTCAAAATAAGTTTCGTCTTCAACGTATTTCAACTTTTTCTCAACTCGGATAAAAGAAATACATTCGTTGACCATTATTCTTCTAATCCAACCTTCGAAACTTCCTTTGTGTTGAAAATTCTTCAGATTCGTAAACACTTTCATAAAAGCGGTAATCATAACGTCTTCGGCCTGATGAATGTCTTTTATATATTGGCGGCAAACGCTTAACATTTTTGGAGAAAACTGGGTATAAATCTGCTGTTGTGCCTGCCGATTATTTTCGACAGCCAACAGGATTAATTTATTTTCCTCTTGATGTAAGTTGATTACTTTCATAAATAAATTCAATGGCTAAATTCAATTTCAATATTTTCCTGCGATTGCAATTTATTTTTGATAGTGAATCTGACTTCTATTAGCATAGACGATTGACAATGCAAAAAGGTTGCATCTTAAAAATAAATTTTTTGATTTTAAAATTAAAAAAAACAAAAAACTCAATAAAATCAGTTGTTAACGAGAGATAAATATTTTAAAAAAAAGTTATTTTTTTCTTTCAATTACATAATTTACCATCAAAATCAGCGCGTCTTTAAACTCCGAGTCTGTATAATTATCCAGCAATAAAAGTGCTTCTTGCTGAAATTCAACCATTTTTTGTTCTGCGTAAAGCAAACCGTTATTGTTTTTTACAAAAGCAATAACTTCTTTGACACGTTTTTTATCTTTATTATGGTTTTTAATGGAATTGATAAGCCATGTTTTCTCTTTTGAAGTACAGGTATTCAAGACGTGAATAAGAGGCAGTGTCATTTTTTGTTCTTTGATGTCAATCCCGGTTGGTTTCCCAATAGCTTCATCGGTATAATCGAATAAATCATCTTTTATTTGAAAAGCCATTCCGATGAGCTCTCCAAATTTCCGCATGTTTTCTACCTGAACTTCATCTTCGATAACGGATTTTGCACCAAGAGCACAACAAGCAGCAATAAGAGTCGCTGTCTTTTTCCGAATGATTTCATAGTAAATATCTTCCGTGATGTCAAGTCTTCGGGCTTTTTCAATTTGAAGTAATTCGCCTTCACTCATTTCGCGTACAGCGACAGAAATAATTCGGAGTAAATCAAAATCTCCATTATCTATAGAAAGTAACAATCCTTTGGACAATAAATAATCCCCAACCAAAACAGCAATTTTATTTTTCCAAAGTGCATTTAGAGAGAAAAAACCTCTTCTGCGGTTGCTATCATCCACTACATCATCATGAACCAAAGTCGCAGTATGAATCAGTTCGATAACACACGCTCCACGATACGTTCGTTCATTTACAATTCCGTCAGAAACCATTTTAGCCGTCAGAAAAACAAACATAGGACGCATTTGTTTCCCTTTTCTATTGACGATGTAATACGTGATTCTGTTGAGTAAAGCCACTTGCGAAGTCATCGATTCATAGAACTTTTTTTCAAAAAGTTCCATTTCATCGAAAATAGGCTGTTTTATTTGTGAAGTAACATTCATTAGAATTCAAAGATACTCTTTTAAATAAAATAGTTAAGATATATTTTAACATAGAATTTAAAACTGAAATGATTTTTTTAATTAATTTTATGTGAAAGACAACGCAAAATTGAATAACCTACAAACAATTTTTGTTTTTTAAATCTGTACAAATACTTAATATTCCCCAATTCGTTAGAAACCGTTTTATTAACTCTAAAACCTTTAAAATTATTAGAGGATCACCCCGCTGTTTTAAGCATATAATAAAATCAAATAATACAATTGGATTACCTTCAATTATTAGTATAAATTAAAAATTATATATCATGAAAACAAAAATTTTATCAGGTATGGCATTTATAATGCTAAGTTTTTTTATCAGTTGTGATTCCAATAACAATAATGATGATAATGATCCTAATCCGTCTCCGGTCCTCACAACAGCGGATGTAGCGAATGAATCAAAAATTGATGTCGCAATAGATGATGTAGTATTCATTGTCGAGGATCAATACACCACTCAACAAAATTCAACCAATAAATCCAGTGCCACTTCAAAAGGTTTTTTACCCACGTGCGCAACCATAACAACAGTATTAGCAGACGGAATTTGGACTAGAACAATTGATTTTGGGACAGCAGGTTGTTTGCTCCCAAATGGAAACATGGTAAAAGGAAAAATCATCATTAGTTTTTCTACTGATTTTACCAGTCCCATAAGAACCATTTCCTATACTTTTGTCGACTTTTATCACAACAATAAACTTCTTCAAGGAAACAAAACAATCACTTACGAATTGAAAAGCACGGCCTTACTAGCGGAGGTTCATCCCGTAATGACTTTTACTGTTGATATGAAAATCACCTTCGATGACGGTAAAATTTACACAAGAACAGGCACTAAAGTTAAAGAAGCCGTTGAGGGAAATGGAACACCGCTTATCTGGGATGACAATGTTTTTTTGGTTACTGGAAACAGCACAACAACTTTACCTGAAGGAACCATCATAGTAAAAACAATAACCACTCCTTTGCGTTATGTAATGACTTGTAATTTACCATTTCCAGTAAGCGGCGTTGTTACTATAACTAAAAATGATTCTGAGGGAGTATTAAATTTTGGAAATGGAGTGTGCGACAATCTCGCAACGCTAACAATAAATGGCGTTACAACCGAAATTACTCTTCAAAAATAGCCGCTGTATTTAAACCAAAAAGCATTAAGACGTTTTATATCTTAATGCTTTTTTTTATGCTTCTTTATTGGCGAGTTGCCCGCAAGCAGCGTCAATATCTTTTCCGCGGCTACGACGAACTTTCACCACGATTCCGCTGGCTTCAAGTGCTTTTATGTATGCATTTATAGATTCTTCCGAAGCTTGTTGAAATTCTCCATCATCAATAGGATTATATTCAATAAGATTCACTTTGCAGGGAACGTATTTGCAAAACTTCACCAAAGCATCTATGGAAGCTTTATTGTCATTGATATCTTTCCAAACGACATATTCGTACGAGATTTTGCTTTTGGTTTTTCGGTACCAATACTCTAATGATTCGCGTAAATCTGCCAAAGGAAAATTAGCACTAAACGGCATAATTCGAGAACGAATTTCATCGATTGCCGAGTGTAATGAAACGGCAAGTTTGAATTTCACGTCATCATCCGCTAATTTCTTAATCATTTTTGGCACTCCCGAAGTCGAAACCATAATACGTTTAGGAGACATTCCTAAACCTTCCGGAGAAGTAATCATTTCGATTGCTTTCAACACATTATTATAGTTCATAAGCGGTTCGCCCATTCCCATGAAAACAATATTCGATAACGGATGATTGTAATACAAACGGCTTTCTTTATCAATGGCAATTACCTGATCATAGATTTCAGCCGGTTCTAAATTACGCATTCTTTTTAATCGTGCTGTAGCGCAAAAGTTGCAATCTAAACTACAACCTACTTGACTCGAAACACAAGCTGTTGTTCTTGTATTTGTAGGAATCAAAACTGACTCGACCACCAAACCATCATGTAAACGAACCGCATTTTTCACAGTTCCGTCCTCACTGCGCTGCATCGTATCCACTTTGATGTGATTGATGACAAAGTGCGTTTCCAGCATAGTTCGTGTTCCTTTGGAAACATTAGTCATATCCTCAAAACTATGTGCGCCTTTACTCCATAACCATTCATACACTTGATTTCCACGAAAGGCTTTATCGTCATTAGCAACGAAAAAATCACGCAGTTGTTCTTTTGATAAGGCTCGTATGTCTTTTTTATCGATTTCCATGGTGCAAAGTTAGTAAGTATTTTGAGGTTTTCGTTATTTGTGAATTTGGTTATTTGTAATTTTGTGAAAAATTTAAAATAATGCATTTCATTTCCCAAGAATTAGAAGACTACATCGAGCAACATTCTGAAAAAGAACCCCCTTTATTGGCGGCTTTAAACAAAGAAACCTACCAGAAAATTCTGTTGCCGCGAATGTTGAGCGGGCATTTCCAAGGTCGGGTTTTGAGTATGTTGTCAAAATTGATTAGACCTGTGAATATTCTGGAAATTGGAACGTATACCGGATATTCAGCATTGTGCTTGTGCGAAGGTATGCAGGAGAACGGACAATTACACACGATTGACATCAAAGAAGAATTAGTTGATTTTCAGCGCAAGCATTTTGACAAATCCCCCTGGGGAAAACAAATTTTCCAACATTTAGGAGAAGCAGTTGCCATTATTCCAACACTGGACATAAAATTTGATTTGGTTTTCATTGATGCCGATAAAGAGAATTATCTCAACTATTTTGAATTGATTGTTCCAAAAATGAACAAAGGCGGAATAATATTATCCGACAATGTTTTGTGGAGCGGTAAAGTACTGGAACCGTTGAACCCAAAAGATTTGAGCACAAAAATATTATTGGAATACAATCAATTGCTGGCAAATGATCCTAGGGTAGAAACCGTTTTATTGCCTATTCGTGATGGTTTGACGGTGAGTAGAGTGTTGTAAAATCAACTGTTCATTTCGAAAACAACTGCCTAGCCCTGATGGGAGCGGCATCCTTTTTCTTGTTATTCTGACCCAAGGAAGAATCACAAGAAAAAGATACAGCGTAGAGCAGGAAATGGCTCCTAATCCCTTGCCCGTAAGGGAAAATACTTTTGTTGGGCCATTTTGTATACTTTATACATCAAAAAACCCGAGGTAAATCCAAATAAATAACCTGATAAAATGTCTAATGGATAATGCAATCCGAGATAAATTCTGCTATAAGCAAAGATGAAAGGCCATAAAAACAACAGCCAAAAATATTTGAAATACTGTCTTAAAGTAAAATATAATAATGTTGCAACAGCCATTGAATTCGAGGCGTGACCTGAGAAAAAACTAAAAGATCCTCTGAATTGAACGATGCGTATAAAGGATTTTATTTCAGGATTATTACACGGTCGCAAGCGTTGAAATCCGTTTTTGAATACATTGGTCATTTGATCTGTAAACGTGACCAATACCGCTACAAATAGCAGTAAGTAGAGTGTTTGTTTTGCTCCAAGTTTTTTGAAGATCACATACAGCAAAAGTAAAAAAAGAGGAATCCAGTTGCTTTGTTTAGTAATGAATGACCACAAACCATCATATTTTTCTGATCCCAAACTATTTAAAAACACAAACAATTCCGTATCTAATGAAAGTAATTTTTCTACCATTACATCTGACGTTTTATAGGCCCTGTAATGTCTTCTATTACCTCTTTAGTAGTTTCAATAGGAGCGGTTGTATCTGCCAATAAACTGTCTTTGGCTTTATTAATTTCTGAAGTAATGTTGCCGGTTATATCAGTAAATTGAGATGTATCGCCCAACAAATTTTCCTTCGCTTTATTGATTTCAGAGGTAATATTCCCCCTAAAATCGGTCAATGTTTTCGCATCGAATCCGTTTGCCTCAGCGCCTTTTTGAATTTCACTTTTAATGTCATTCGTTGCGTTTTTCAATTGCGCCATTGCTTTACCCATGGTGCGGGCTATTTCAGGAACTTTATCAGAACCAAAAAGCATAAGCACTATAAACATGATAAAAATTAATTCGCCTCCACCTATACCAAACATATTTTTTGTTTTTGATTGTTACAAAGATATTAAATTTTGAATCTTTGACTTTTAATTTTTTCATAAAAAAAAGACTCTTTTCAGAGTCTTTTTTACAAGTTTTATTTTTTAGTCAAATTTAGATTTCACTTCTTCTTTCGGCCAAGTATTATTGGTCAGATCAATATCAGCAGTTTCTAATTTTGGATCCACTTGGATTTTTTTGATTGCTTTTTCAGTCGCATATACTTTCTTAGCGGTATCATTGTTTTTTCTCCAAATTTGAGCTGGATATTTGAATGACTCTTTTGTATCATCTTCGTAAGTTAACTCAACAATAAGCGGCATTAACATTCCTCCAGGTTTATTGAACTCTACTTCGTAAAAGTATTTTGGAGATTTTATTTTTGTTTTTTCATCCGCTGTAAAGTTTTTATTTACATAGTCCGCTAATAAATTTACATCCGCAATTGCTAATGCTTTCTTTTCTTTTGCAGATAATTCTTCGCTAGTTCCAGGAACTAAATACACGAAAGGTCCTTTTTCCTGTCCAAAACGTCCTCTTCTTACCGTTGCATCCTTTAGCTCTTTAGTAGCCGTTTCAGACACGTAATATTGTTTAACTTCTTTAACACCGATATCTACAAAATCAGTGGAGTAAAACCATCCTCTGAAAAACCAGTCTAAATCTACTGCCGAAGCATCTTCCATCGTTCTAAAAAAGTCTTCCGGAGTAGGATGCTTGAATTTCCATCTGTTCGCATATACTTTGAACGCATGGTCAAACAATTCTCTTCCCATGATTGTTTCTCTAAGAATATTCAAACCAGTTGCCGGCTTACCATAAGCGTTTGCACCAAATTGAACTATTGTTTCAGAGTTAGACATAATAGGCTCCAAGAATTTTTGATCACCGCTCATGTAAGGAACAATTTTGCTCGCAGGACCACGACTTGAAGGGAAGTTTGTTCCCATTTCCTGCTCAGCCATGTATTGCATAAAAGTGTTCAAACCTTCATCCATCCAAGACCACTGACGTTCATCAGAGTTTACAATCATAGGAAAGAAATTGTGTCCTACTTCATGCACTACTACTCCAATCATACCATTTTTAATACGATCACTAGTCACTCCTTTTTCGTCAGGACGACCGTAATTCCAGCAAATCATTGGATATTCCATACCCTGATCTTCCGCAGATACTGAAACCGCTTTTGGATAGGGATAATCAAACGTATGTGCAGAATAACTTTTTAAAGTATGCGCTACAGTTCTTGTCGAAGTTTCTCCCCATAAAGGATTACTTTCTTTAGGATAAACTGAAATTGCCATTACCGTTTTCTCACTTAATTTAACCGCCATGGCATCATAAATGAATTTTCTTGAAGTGGCAATTCCAAAATCTCTAACGTTCTTAGCGCTGAATTTCCATGTTTTCTTCTTATCAGAGAATCCTTTTTCATTTGCTTCAGCTTCCGCTTGTGTTACAATAACAACCGGATTATCATAGGATTTCATTGCAAGTTCATATCTTTTGACTTGTTCCGGAGTAAACACTTCGCTTCTGTTCATCAATTCTCCTGTTGCTTCCATAACGTGATCTGCAGGCACAGTGATATTTACATCAAAATTTCCAAAAGGCAATGTAAATTCTCCCGTCCCCCAAAACTGCATATTCTGCCATCCTTCTACATCATTATAAACTGCCATTCTAGGATAGAATTGAGCAATCACATATAATTTATTTCCGTCTTTTTCGAATAATTCATATCCTGAACGACCGCCATCTTGTCTGTAATTGTTGATATTGTAAGACCATTTGATTGCAAAAGAAAATTTCTCTCCAGGTTTCATTGGCGTTGCCAAATTGATACGCATCATCGTTTGATTAATCGTATACGACAATGTGTTTCCTTTTACATCCTTCACGAACTCAATGTTAAAACCACGCTCTTGCTCTTCTTTCAAAAATTTATTAGCAAAACCTCCCGCTGGAAAAACCTGCTCCATTCTCTGGCTTTCCGCCAATGGAGTTTGTGAGTTTTTAGCAGCTTGATTTTGGTCTAACTGCACCCATAAATATTCTAAAGTGTCCGGAGAATTATTATAATAGGTAATGGTTTCCGAACCACTTAATCTTGAATTCTTGTCGTCAAGCTCAATATTTATTTTATAATCCGCTTGTTGTTGGTAGTAAGCCGGACCTGGAGCTCCTGAAGCCGTACGAAACATGTTAGGCGTGGCTAACAAATCATACATTTGACTAAATTTGTTCGTGTCGTACTTTCCGGTTTGTTTTGGTGTTACCGGCACTGTTTTTTCCTGTGCAAATAACAATGCAGGAAAAAACAATAATAAAGATAATTTTTTCATAGGTGGGAATCTGGTTGTTTCAATGGGTGAAAATAATAATTTTAAGCAGATACATCTACATTTATTAATATTTTAACATTCCCTTGGATGTGGATTCCGTAAAAAGCAATGTGTTTTTGACTCCAGAAACATTAAAATGCATGATATTTTGTTGCTCTGAATTACCTTCAGTGATTACAGCATTATAAATTTCTAAGGAATTTATTTTTTGAATTTCTTTCATGCTAAAGTAACAAATGAGCACATCGCCTTCCATTTCTTTGCTCAAAAAATGTATCGGTTTGGTCTGACCGTTTACTTTGATATAAAATTTTTCGCTGAAGTATTTTTTCAAAAAATTTACATCATCAACAGATTCATTTTCTGAACCTAAATTGATTTTCTTGCTGTACTTTTTTCCAACTGCAATATTCAAATCATCTACAAAGATGCGAGTCGTTATCTGAAGCATTTTCTTTTCAGGGGCGTAATTCACCTGATACAAAGCCACATAAAACTTATGTACACCAAAAGAAGTTAATGTTAAAAATAGTAAACCAAAAAAAGTGATTAAGATTGTTTTTTTCATTCGAAGATTCTATTTGTTTTTTATCGGAAAATGCTATCGCCATTCTTCAATCATATTTGTATTCTGGAATCATGGCGATTTCATTTTTGCAAAGTAGTAATTCTTTTAAACTCTTCGTTCTTTGTGATTAAAAAATCAATTAGTAAAAACTCATCTTCTTCTTTCAAAAGATTTTTTGATTTCGGATCACTTTCACAATAATCCAGAAAAAGACTAATTTCTTCCGTTTTCAACTTCAAGGTATTGGTAAAAAAATAGCGATCTAACCCTTTAGAAACGACATCAGAAAAATCTGCTTGAGCATTTAACCCTGCCTTTTCATCCGAATCTTTTTTAAAGACTTTGGAAACCATTTTAAATATTCTAACAAAATCCATTCCGCTTTCTATGGTTCCATCTGAAGGCATTGTTCTGTTTATCGGTGAAGATTTCGCATCATCCGTAAATTGCGTATCCACGATTGACTGAGAATTGCCGATAGCAGGCTTTATGTCCATTTTACCTTTTACAATTACTTCTTTCAAAAGTGTAGTTTGCGCCTCTAAATTGATTACAAACAGCGTTTTTAAAAAATCCTTTTCTTGAAGTACGATTTTTTTAGACTTAAAAAAAGGACTTGAAACCAGCAACGTATCTTTGGCTTTCGCCAAAATATCAAAAAAACCTTGATTGCCGATGAAGGTTCTTGTTTTCGAATTCAAATTAAAAACGTAGCCATTGTCTACCAAAGCGGATTCATTTACAAATTGTCCGTGGAGTGACTTTCGAGTTTCAATTTGCCCAAAAGAAAGTTGGCAAAAGAAAAGGAAGCACATTATTTTTATTTTAGTTTTCATCTGAAATTGTTTTACTGTAATTAATTTAGACATCTAACCCTCCGAGAATAAATAAAAACCTTCTCCAGCATTATTTGTTTGTGTTGTTTTTCCGTTCGTTAAATTTAAGATATTTATTCCATTTACGCCTACAGAATCTAACCTGATTTTTCCTTTTACCAGCTTTTCATCGAGAGTTTGTCCAAAAGAAATTTGGCAAATCATAAAGAACATTTCCCTTAAAATGTTATTTATTTTCAAGCGCTATAATTTCGTTATAATTCTCAGCAAGTTGCACGATTAAATACATAATCAATGTTTTGTTCTTTGCTCGCAACGCATTTGCAAACACACCATCATCAACACAATAATACTGAAATCCTTTGATATAATCCGACGGAATCCGCAAGGTTTCTGTGTAATATTTATCTTCAAAAAGCACATCAATTCTTGCCAAAAGCTGTTCTTTCTTTTCTACAATAATTTCCTTTTTCAACATGGCTTTTCTCCCGGATATCGTATTCAATAGCCCGTCAATTCCGCCACCAGAAGTTGCTGTGTATAATTTCCTTTCAGAAGGTGTGTATTTCTTTTGACCGTAGGGAATAATTCCTAAACTTTCCGCGGTAATAGATGATTCATTCACTATTACTTCTTTCAAAATAATACTTTTAGGAATCATCTGGACCGTAATAACTTCCCCTAACAAATCCTGTTTAGTGATTTTCCGGCGAAGAGCCTCTAAATTAACGGCTGTGAATACTAGAATATCGCCTTCTTTTACGGGGATTGTAAAAAAACCATTAGCATCTGAAACCGTTGCTTTTTCTGTTGATACATTTACAACGTTAATGCGATCCACTGCAACAGAATCTGAAGTTATTTTTCCTCGAATTTCCTTCGTATTATTGGTCTGCCCAAAGGCAACCTGAACCAACAAAAGGATTACAAACTGTAGCGTATTTTTAATTTTCACCGGCAATTATTTCTTTATACTTCGTAGCTAATTCTCCTATCAAAAAAGTGGTCATTGTTACATTTTTAGATTTCAGAACCGTCACAAATCGTTCATTTTCGATACTGTAATATTCGAATCCTTTGACATATTCAGAAGGTATTTTTAATTTACTCACAAAGTAATCGGCAGTAAACAAATTCTCTAACTGTCTTAAATAGGATTCTTTCTTTTCAATCTCAACTTCTTTTTTCAACATCTTAGTTCTTCCCGAAATCCAATTTAACAATGGATCCGCCGAAACTGATCCTCCCATCATGCTACCCGCATTTGCTGAAGCATTAAGATCACTGGCCGTATACAATTTGCGTTCAGCCGGAGTATACGTTTTCTGACCTCTAGGAATAATCCCTAATGAAGATGCATTAATCCCATTTCGAACAATCACTTCCCGCAATTGATTCACTATTGGCGTGACTTTCACATAAAGAACTCCTTGTTCAAAATCATCCTGAGTCAACAGCAATAAAGTCTCTTTGAACTGCGGCGCAGTAAACAGCAATGTATCACCAGCAGCTGCCTGAATAAAAAAATTACCATCACGATCCGTAATTGATGCCTTTTCTGTTTTTTTGTTTATAACATAAATACCTTCCAAAACTGAAACATCAGCAGTTACTTTTCCGTTCAATTTTCTTCGGGACGCATCTTGTGACCAAACATTTGTTATAGTAAAAGCCAAAAATAAGTACAAAATTCTAATCATCTCTTTAATAGCCATTATTGACACCTCGTAAAAGTATCTTAATGCATTCCAAATTAAGTACTAAAGACTTGGTAAAAAAATGTTAATTAAAAATTTGAAATAAAAAAGACCGATTTAATATCTTTAGCACAAATTATGCACCAAAAATGAAAAACATACTAATCGCAAGTACCTCAACACTTGCAAACGAGAATTATCTGGAGTATTTATTACCGGAATTGACAACGCATTTCCAGGATTGTGACACGATTCTTTTTATTCCTTACGCCAGACCTGGCGGTATTTCGCATCAGGAATACACTGCAATGGTTGGCTTGGCTTTCGCCAAAATAAATAAAAAGGTAATTGGAATTCACGAATTTGAAGATCCCGCAGAGGCGATAAAAAATGCCGAAGGAATTTTCACAGGAGGCGGAAACACTTTTGTTCTCGTATCACAATTATATAAGAATAATGTGATGGAAACCCTTTCGGAAGTTGTAAAAAATGGGACTCCGTATTTAGGAACAAGCGCAGGAAGCAACATTTGCGGACTTACGATGCAAACGACAAACGACATGCCGATAGTTTATCCGCCAAGTTTTAAAACGCTTGGATTAATTCCTTTCAATTTAAATCCGCATTATTTAGATCCAGACACTTCTTCAAAACACATGGGCGAAACACGAGAAACCCGAATTAAAGAATATCATGCATTTAATACTGTTCCGGTTTTAGGACTGAGAGAAGGCAGTTGGCTAGACGTAAAAGGAGATTCAATTACTTTGAAAGGCAATTTGAAAGCACGATTATTTAGACAAAATCAAATTCCTGAAGAATTAGAACCTGGAACTAAATTGAATTTTGTAAAATGATTTTACAAAATCTCCAAAATAAAAAAAGCCGAAACAATTAAGTTTCGGCTTTGAAGAGCGAAAGACGAGGCTTCCCGTATCTCTTCGTTCACGGGATATCCCGAAACTTCGGGACTCGCACAACCTTAAAATAAAAAACCTCAAACAAAAGTTTGAGGTTTTAGAGCGAAAGACGAGGCTCGAACTCGCGACAACCAGCTTGGAAGGCTGGAGCTCTACCAACTGAGCTACTTTCGCATTATAACAGTAAAATAAGATTTCAAAGTGAATTTGAAACTTAGAGCGAAAGACGAGGCTCGAACTCGCGACAACCAGCTTGGAAGGCTGGAGCTCTACCAACTGAGCTACTTTCGCATTAACAACGGTGCAAATATAATTAATAACTTTGCTTCAATGCAAGTTTTTTTCTTAAAAAGTCTCAATCTTACCTCTTAAACCTTTTTTAAAAAAGAGGATTCAAATCATAAAGAATTTAATATGAAAATATTATACCTTTATAGGACACAAAAAAATCTTTGAAAAAATAATGCAAAACATCAAACAAATAGTTGCTTTGGATGCATTTTCGGTACGACTTCCTACACTTCGGATGGAAGAATCGCTAGAAAGTTGTCGTCTTGACGGCCATATTTTAGCAACAGCTGTTCATTTTGGTTGATATAACTCTGAAAATCTCTTGGGAGTAGTTCCCATATTTGAAGTAAAGAACATGCATTCACACATGAAAAAGAGTGCAGCAAAAACAAACCAAATCTAATTTGGTTCAACGCCGGAAAAAGAAGGTTTTATTTTTTTATAGTAAAAGGTCTAGGAATCGAACAATAAAGTATAACATTTAAAGGTATAAATGATGAATAGTACATTTTTGATTGTGATGCTGTTGACCTTCATTAGTTGCAAAAAAGAAGAACTAAAAAGTGAGGTAATCTTGAAAGAAGAGATTGCAAAACCTCATGTGCAACCGGAAGGAAAACCAACCAATATGGACTCCACTTTAGTCCTTTCGTTCCATAACAAAGTACTTACAGATTTTTACACGTCTACGAATTACAGGACAGTTTGGCAATCCGAAGAAAAGAGAAAAATAATTTTAGGAGAACTTATCAAATCAGATGAAGAAGGATTAATCCCCGAAGACTACAACGTAAAAACGTTATTTGATTTCGAAAAAAAAGCAGTCTCTCTAGATTCTGTAGATTTGGCAAAATATGATATTTTACTGACTTCCAGTTTACAAAAATACATCTCACATCTTACTAACGGAAGACTAAATCCTCGAAAATTATATAAGAACTGGGATTTGAAACCAAACGAAATAGATCTAAATACAACAGTCGCCCAATTACTTCAAACCGACTCCTTGGCTTATAAAATAGAGCAATTGAAACCCAATCACCTTATTTACAAAAGATTAAAAAAAGCACTTCAGCAAATTAATTCTTTTCCAAAAGACAACTTTAAATCCATTAAATTCACAAAAATAATAACGCCGAATGATACCAATCCTTCTTTAATCGACATCAAGAAACGATTAATTTATTGGAAAGAATTGCAACCTAAAGATAGTCTTACTACTATTTATGACGAAGAAACGGTTAATGCCTTAAAAAAATTCCAAAGTCGGCACGGTTTAGCCGCCGATGCAAAAATTGGAGCCGGAACCATTGCTTCACTTAATTTTTCTAAAACCCAACGCACACAACAAATACTGGCTAATCTGGAACGCTGGAAATGGTATCCGAAACAAATGGGAAAGGAATATATTATCATCAATATTCCAGATTATAAGTTGTCGCTGGTAAACAATAATGATACGTTGAGAACACACCGAGTAATTGTAGGAAGAGCTAAAAGAAAAACACCAGTGCTGAGTTCTAAATTAACACAAGTCGTTTTTAATCCAACCTGGACGGTTCCGCCAACCATCCTGAGGGAAGATGTAATCCCTGCTATTTTAAGAAGTAGAAGCTACTTAACGCAATCAAATATTAAAGTTTACGATAGTAATGGAAGAATTGTAAGTCCTTACGAATGGCAATTATCTCAGGCCAAAACGTATCGATATGTACAAAGTCCAGGTACTTTCAATTCGTTGGGCATGGTGAAAATCATTTTTCCAAACCGTTTCTCCGTTTATTTACACGATACGAATCACAGGGATTATTTTGACAAAATAGATCGTTCATTAAGTTCTGGCTGCGTCAGAGTAGATAATCCATTGGAATTAACAGAATATATCCTAAACGACGGAGTCAATTGGAACCTGGAAAATATCACAGAAACTTTACAGAATGAGAGAACAAAATTTGTAAAAATCAAAAAAGAAATAGCTTTTCATCTCCTGTATTGGACCGCTTGGAGCGAGAACAACAAATTGATTTTCAGAGATGATATTTACAACCTTGACGCAAATTTGTACGATAAATTACGAAATTGATTTAGCTCCAAATACAGAAGCTCTTGAAGGATGATAAATAAAGAAACACGATTTGTCTTTGATTGTGCTGATAATCTCTTTAGATAATTCAGCAGGAACAGCAGGACAGCCTTGACTTCTTCCTAATCTATGGTTATTTTTGATAAATGAATTGGAAACATAATCTGCTGCGTGCATCACTACACCTCTTGCTCTTGCATTATCATTTACTCCTTTTTCTAAACCGTCTAAACGAAGTGACATTCCGTGTTTACCATTATAAATTTCACCTGTAGCGTAGAAGCCTAAGCTACTTTTATACGACTCTGAAGCATTAGAAAAATTAGAAGCGTATTCTTCACCTGTATTTCTTCCGTGGGCAACCAAAGAGTGAAACAAGACTTCACCAGTCATCAAATCAATTACCCAAAGTCTTTTGGTATTAGAAGACAAACTAAAGTCGATTAACGTTAAAATGTCTTTTTTGATCAATCCTTTATCTTTCAAGGAATAATACCCTTTCAAAGCAACAGCAAAGCTTTCCAATTTTGGCAAAGCAAATTTGTCAGAATGTAAATTATTGTAGGCTATTTCAATTTTAGTCTCAACACTAGTTTCTAACGCCTTAGCATAAATTACTGGTTTAACATTATTTGGTTCAGAGAAACTTATTTTACTTGGAGATAATGAAGCAAGCATAAACAAAACAGTAGGAAGTATCGTATAAATCATTGATTTTCTTTAAGTTATAGATTAATTCGGGGTTGCAAACGTACGCCAATAATTAAGAATCAAATCGTATTTAACAAAAATTTAGTTTTACAATAACGAAAACTACGACTAATTATTGAGTGAATAATCATAAAAAAGGCAATTTCTATGTTAATTTTTCTATTTTTGTTCATATTCAATCCCAATTTATGTCAAAATTATATTCTGTAACTCTATTTTTTTTAATATTCTTTAGTCATACTGCTTTTAGTCAAAAAAAGTCACTTCAAGCAAAATCTATCACAGAAAATATAACAATCGATGGCAAGATTAATGAGCAAATCTGGGAATCTGCATCGATTGCTTCGGATTTTATCATGTTTGAACCTGACAATGGAAAACCGATAAGCAATGATAAAAAAACAGAGGTAAAAGTATTGTATGACAACAATGCCATTTACATATCGGCATTACTTTATGATAACGAACCCGATAAAATTCAAAAAGAAATAACCAATAGAGATGTTTTTGGTGTTTCGGATCATTTCTCCGTTTACCTCAATGGTTTCAATGATGGCCAACAAGATTTTAGGTTTTTTGTAAGTGCGGCAGGAGTTCAAATGGATTGTTTGGCAACAGAGGATTATGAAGATTTTACGTGGGACGCCATTTGGGACAGCGAAGTGACAATTACTGAATTTGGCTGGGTTGTAGAAATGAAAATTCCTTATGCCGCTTTGCGCTTTTCGAAGGCCGATAAACAAACTTGGGGCTTAAACTTCATGCGTGAAATAAAGCGTGATGTACAAAAATATACCTGGAACAGGATTGATACTAAAATAGGCGCTGTTATTCCACAAGCAGGAATTCTTCAAGGAATAGAAAACATTCAAACTCCTACACGACTTTTCCTAATACCCTATTCATCCGCTTATTATCAGCAAAGTGACATTGGTTCAGACACCACTTTAAAAGCTGGATTGGATATCAAATACGGTATCAACGACTCTTTTACATTAGATGCGATTTTAGTGCCTGATTTTGGACAAACAAAATTTGACAACGCAATTTTAAACCTATTGCCTTTCGAACAGCAATTTGCTGAAAACAGACCTTTTTTCACGGAAGGAACTGATTTATTCAGCAAAGGCGGACTATTTTATTCCCGAAGAATTGGTGGTGCTCCAAGCACCGAACCAATCACCAATTTGAACGAAGAAATAACGGATTATCCCAGCACAGTAGATTTATTGAATGCCGTAAAAATATCCGGACGTACAGAAAAAGGCTTGGGAATTGGATTCTTGAACGCTGTTACAGAAAAAACTAAAGCTACTATTTTAAATATTGATACAGGGGAGGTAAGAAAAGAAGTAATTGAACCTTTGACAAATTACAATATTTTTGTCGTGGACCAACGCTTTAATCAAAACTCTTCGGTGACTTTTGTCAATGCAAATACTACCAGAAACGGTGGTTTTAGAGATGCAAATGTTTCGGCATTACTGTTTGATTTAAATACAAAAGCGAACACTTATAATTTATATGGTGACTTTAAATACAGCTCCATCAATACCATTGAAGACTATGATGGATTTAAAACAGAAATTGGATTTGAAAAAACAAGCGGGAAATATAGGTACGGGTTTTCTGGAAAATATCTTTCAGAAAACTACGATGTGAATGATTTAGGAATCAATTTTTATTCTAATTATCATAATGCCTATGGACATGCAAGCTATAGAATTGTGAATCCTACCAAAATTTTTAATACTTTCAGAATAAATGAATATGTAAATTTTGAAATAGACAATACTTCCGGAAAATTACAGACTGGTGCTTTTGGGACAGAAATTAAAGCAACAACATTAAATAATGACACTTTGGAATTTGTAGCTGAACTTTCACCATTCAAAACATTCGATTTTTACGAGCCTCGTGAATATGGAAGATATGTATTTCTTCCAGAAAAAATGATCGCCATACTAAATTTTACGTCAAACGACAACAATCCTTTTACACTAATTATCCAACCTACATTTACAAAATACAATGAGAGTGGTCGAAATAATTATGGTTTTTATTTAGGTCCAAAATACCGATTCAGCGACAAATTTTCTTTATCCTTCGCAGCAGAATACACCAATATGAAAAATGATCGTGGCTGGGTTGCCTTTGATGATACAGGAATTATATTTGCAGAACGCAATCGAGAAATCCTTCAAAACGATTTTACCGGAAAATATGCGCTGAACAACAAAATGACAATTAACTTAACGGCTCGCTATTATTGGTCGTATTCTAAAAATCATGAATTTTTCACCCTGCAAGACAGCGGCTATCTAACTCCAAACACAGCTTACGCACAAAACAAAGACCGGAATTTTAATTCCTGGAACTTTGATTTATCCTATTCATGGTGGTTTGCACCAGGAAGCGAAATCTCAGTTTTGTACCGTAATTATGGTCTACAAAGATCTGACATTGTTGAAAAAAGAGCATCCAAAAACCTCGATAACATCTTCAACAGCGATCTTACAAACGTGCTTTCTGTAAGCATTCGTTATTTTATTGATTACAATTCGGTAAAAAATAAATTTTAATTTTTTCAAAACAAACTGTAACATTCGATTGAAAAGGGAGTCTATTAATCCAAACTACTGTGTGGATTGGTGATTTGTCCCTTTGAAACTATTTTGGTTTTTCTAATTTTGCATCAATCAATCAACAGTTTCATGAAAAATCATTTATTGCTTTGTTTCCTCTTCATAAGTGTCTTTGGTTACAGCCAAAAAAAAACATTACAAACAAAATTCATTTCCGAAAAAATTGAAATTGATGGTAATTTAAACGAACCTATTTGGCAATCTGCTGCAGTAGCAACTGATTTCATTATGTTTGAACCTGATAATGGCAAGGCAATTCCTGAAAACAAAAGAACAGAAGTAAAAGTCTTATACGATAACGACGCCATATATATTGGAGCCATGATGTATGATGACAATCCAGATAAAATTTTAAGAGAAATCACTCAAAGAGATAATTTTGGTACTTCTGACATTTTTGGAGTTTTTATAAATGGTTTTAATGACGGGCAGCAAGATTTTCAATTTTTTGTAAATGCTGCTGATGGTCAGGCCGATTGTATTACAACCGACACCAATGGCGAGGATTATTCCTGGGACGCCGTTTGGAAAAGCAAAGCCGTAATTACAGCTAAAGGTTGGATTGTCGAAATGCGAATTCCATACGCAGCACTCCGTTTTTCTGGTGAAAACAAACAAACTTGGGGACTTAATTTTTTTAGAGAAATAAGACGAGACCGACAAAAATTTACTTGGAACTTCATCGATTCAAAATTGGGAACATTTACCCAACAAACAGGGGTCTTGGAAGGTATTGAAAACATTAAACCTCCTACCCGACTTTTTCTTTTACCGTACTCTTCTTTTTATGTTAATGCTGATTCGAGACAAAAAACATACGGAACACTTAAAGGCGGATTAGATTTAAAATATGGAATAAACGATGCTTTTACGCTGGATATGATTCTTGTTCCTGATTTTGGACAAACAAAATACGACGATCAAATTCTGAATTTAGGACCATTCGAACAACAATTTAATGAAAATAGACCTTTTTTCACGGAAGGAACGGATTTATTCAGCAAAGGAAATTTAGTTTATTCAAGACGAATTGGAGGAAATCCAATCAATTATCCTACCGCAGCTGCAAACGAAGAAATCATTGATAATCCCGCTAGTGTAAACCTTATCAATGCCTTTAAAGTTTCTGGAAGAACCAAAAATGGATTGGGAGTTGGAATCTTAAATGCTGTCACCGAAAAAACAACTGCAACCATCAGAAATAACGACACACAAGAAGTCCGAAAAGAAGTTGTTGAACCGCTGGCAAATTATAATGTTTTAGTTTTAGACCAGCGCTTTCGCAAAAATTCCTCTGTTGCGTTTGTTAACACAAATGTTACCAGAAACGGAAGTTTTAGAGATGGAAATGTAACCGCCTTAGTTTGGGATTTAAATACTAAGAAAAATACTTATAATCTTGCCGGTGATTTCAAATACAGTTATATCAATGGTGTAGAAGATAAAAAAGGGATTAATTCCCAATTGAATTTTTCTGAAACCAGCGGTAAATTTCGTTATGGAGTTGGGGCTGACATCACAACCAAAGATTTTGACAACAATGATTTGGGAATCAATTTTGAGACTAATTATTACAGTCTATATGGTAACACCAGTTATAGAATCCTGAATCCTACGAAGTATTTTAACACTTTCAATGCCAGAATAAACGCTTATTCACAATTTCAAAAAGAAACAGGCAAATTACAAACGGGCAATATTAACTTTCAGATTAATTCGAATACCAAAAAAAATCATTACTTCGGAATAGGTTTCGATGCGAATCCGGTAGAGACCTACGATTATTACGAACCAAGAAACGCTGACAGATACGTCATAAAACCAAGTAAACTTGGAGGTTTTATTTATATTTCAACCAATTACAACAATAGTTTTGCCATTGATTTCAATCCGTCATACGCCGTTTTTGATGAAGCCGGAAGAAATTCTTATGGTTTTTCTCTTGGTCCGAGATACCGTTTTAGCGATAAATTATCATTGAATTATAATTTCAATTTTTTCAGGCAAAACAATAATAAAGGTTACATTGACAGTATTAATGAAGACCTGAATTCAGCTACACCAAATACTATAATTTTCGCCAATAGAAATGTAATCACCTATTCAAATACACTTTCGGGAAAGTATTCACTGAACAGTCAGATGACGTTTAATATTTCGTTACGCCATTATTGGTCCTATGCCGAGAATAAAAACACTTTATCCTTAGAACAAAACGGAAGATTGGCTGATTTTACAGGATACACAGACAACAAAAACTCAAGTTTTTATTCCTGGAATGCTGATTTGTCTTATACTTGGTGGTTTGCGCCAGGAAGTCAGGTTTCTGTTTTGTATCGAAACAATGCTGGTGCTTTTGAAAGAAAAATCAATAAAGAATTTAGAGAAAACTTCACCAATTTATTGAATAATGACGCATTGAGTCATGTTTTCTCGATCAGTGTGCGCTATTTTATAGATTACAATGAAGTGAAGAATAAATTCTAAATGCATAAACCTTAAAAAAGGTAACTTTCCACAACAAAATAATCATTATTTGTTATGCTTAGCCTCTGAATCTATAATAGTGATTTTGATTCACTTGAAGATTTTTAGAAATACTTTATCTTTGCTTAAAATAAATTTGCAATGAATAAAAAAGTAATTCTTATGATTTTGGACGGTTGGGGAAAATCTCCTGACCCAAAAGTTTCTGCTATCGATAATGCCAATGTTCCATTTATTAATAGTCTTTATAGAAATTATCCAAGCGCTCAACTTCGAACTGACGGATTAAACGTTGGTCTTCCTGAAGGTCAAATGGGAAACAGCGAAGTAGGTCACATGAATCTTGGTGCAGGCCGAATTGTATATCAGGATTTAGCCAAAATAAATTTAGCAGTTGCTCACGACACTTTAGCGAAGGAGCAAGTTCTAGTTGATGCCTTCACGTATGCCAAAATACACAATAAAAAAGTACACTTTTTAGGTTTAGTTTCAGATGGAGGTGTACACTCTCATACGTCTCATTTACGCGGCTTGATTGACGCCACACAACAACACGGATTGCAAAAAGTTTTTGTTCACGCCTTTACTGACGGTCGTGATGTAGACCCAAAATCCGGTAAACATTATATACAGGATTTACAGGATTATATCGCTAATACTACCGTAAAACTGGCTTCAGTTGTAGGACGTTATTATGCAATGGACCGCGACAGACGTTGGGAAAGAGTAAAACTTGCCTACGATTTATTAGTAAACGGAATTGGAACACATTCAACAAATGCAGTGGCTTCCATCGAGGATAGTTATGAAGTCAATGTAACGGATGAATTTATTCATCCAACAGTTATGGTGGATGAATATGACCAACCATTGGCCACAATAGAGGAAGATGATGTGGTTATTTTCTTTAATTTCAGAACGGATAGAGGACGAGAATTAACCGAAGTTTTGACGCAAATGGATTGTCATGAACAAAACATGCACAAACTAAATTTGTATTATGTTACGCTGACTAATTATGACGAAACGTACAAAAACGTAAAAGTCGTTTATAACAAAGATAACATTACGGAAACTCTTGGAGAAGTTTTAGAAAAAGCACACAAAAAGCAAATTCGTATTGCCGAAACGGAGAAATATCCTCACGTAACTTTCTTCTTTTCCGGCGGAAGAGAACAGCCTTTTATTGGCGAAAGCCGCATCTTAAAAAACTCTCCAAAGGTTGCCACTTATGATTTACAACCAGAAATGAGTGCATTTGAGTTGACTGATGCTTTAATTCCTGAACTTTACAAAGGCGAGGTAGATTTTGTTTGTCTTAATTTTGCAAATGGCGATATGGTCGGACACACCGGAATTATGAGTGCTGCGATAAAAGCCTGTGAAGCAGTTGACCAATGTGTCGAAAAAGTAATCACGGCAGCATTAGCCCATAATTATACTACCATCGTAATTGCAGATCACGGGAACTGTGAGACAATGATTAATCCTGATGGAAGTCCAAATACAGCACACACTACAAATCCTGTCCCAATTATTTTAGTAGACAAAGATCTTAGAGTAATTCATGATGGAGTTCTTGGCGATATTGCCCCAACTATTTTAGAATTAATGGGTGTCGAAAAACCGGAGGTAATGACTTGTCATTCTTTACTTTAAATAAAACCAATAAGCAATATTTGAATTGAAAGCTACTCCAAACGAGTAGCTTTTTTTATAAATAAAAGTTAAATTTTCATTGTTAATAGCAATACTATTATTTTAATTTATATTTGTATTAAATTTAAATGTATCACTATAATTAATTAAAAACATGAAAAAAAGTATTCTATTTTTAATGTGTATAAGTGTAGGTCTAAGCACTTATTCGCAAGAAAAACAAGTCAAAAAAAACAAATCAAAAAAAATTGAGATTGATTCCGTACAATGGAAAAAAGAACATTACGTCATTAATAGAGATTCCGCTTATGCAGATCCTAGGATTGGCATAAAGAAATTAATGGGCGGAAACAAACGTTTTATTGAAGGGAGAACAATCAAACCAAGGCAAGACATGAATACCATAAAAAGCCTAGAAAACGGACAGGAACCCTTTGCAACAATTGTAGGCTGTTCAGATTCAAGAGTGCCTAATGAAATGATTTTTGACCAAGGTTTAGGTGATTTATTTATCATCAGAACTGCTGGACAAGTATCTGCTGCGGCATCTTATGGCAGCATGGAATTTGCCGTATTAAAATTAAAAACAAAATTAATCGTAGTGCTTGGACACACAGAATGCGGTGCAGTAGCTGCAGCTGTAGAACGCCCCGAGGATGTACCCGGCCACATTGTAACCCTGATTAATGAAATTAAACCCGCGGTGGCAAAATGTGCACATTTACCTGGCAATCATGTTAATAATGCAGTACGACAAAATGTTGTTGACCAAGTTAATAACCTGCGCGACCTAGACCCCATTTTACATAAAAAACACTTAAATGGTGAAATATTAATAGTAGGTGCGGTATACGATATCCACACAGGAAAAGTAGAATTCCTACCAGAAACATTAAACAACTTGCCACAGCCAAAAAAGAATACCAAATGAAAAAAATAATATTTATAACACTGTTGTCACTAATGGGCAGCAGTTTTTTTTCACAAAATACTAGATTAAATGACCACAACCAAATAGGATGGTTAGGATATTTTGGGACATTTAAAGTTTCCAATAAATTTAGCTTGCACTCCGAGTACCAGTGGCGAAGAGACAATTATATTGCTGATAAACAGCAAGGATTAATGCGTGTAGGATTGAACTACCAAACCAATCCAAAATTGCAATTACGATTAGGATATGCCTGGATTGAGACCTATCCTTATGGTGATTTTCCAATAAATGGAATGGGAAGAAATTTTACGGAACATAGAATTTTTCAGATGGCTACTCTCACAGATAAAATATCAAAATTTGATCTTTCGCATCGTTTTATGCTCGAACAGCGTTTCATAGGAAGATATACAAATCCATCAATAAGAGTAGAAGATGACTATCTATTCCTTAATCGTTTACGATATATGTTTCGAATTCAAATGCCTTTAAAAGGAAAAGAAATAACAAACAAAACAACATACATTGCCGCCTACAATGAAATACTTATAGGATTTGGAAAAAATGTAAATGAAAATATATTTGATCAAAACCGAATAGGAATTTTACTAGGTTATAAATTCAACAATAATTTTAGAGTTGAAGGCGGTTATATAAATCAAACGGTACAACTTGGAAGAGAAATAGAACAAAGAAATGTATTTCAAAACAATAATGGATTCATAGTAAACACACTAATAAACGTAGACTTTACTAAAAAAAATTAATACTAAAAAATAATTGATTCTTTAGCTTTAGAAAAGTATAATAAGACATACGCTATTACTTAAAATCAAATTTGTGGAATAAATTTTTGATTGCAAGAAAACCACAATTTATTGGAAATATGGATTCTTAAAACCAAGGATTAATGATGCCCTAAGCTTGATTAGAAAGAGGCTTATATTGTTTAAATTAGGCGGTTTCGAATTTCAAAGAAGAAATTTTTGAGCAATTAATCAACATTTTGCCGCAAAATATTATCATATATTTAAAACATAATTAAGTTAAACTATTAATTTTCAGATATTTACACGAATCTAATTTCATTCTTTGCACATTTTTTTTAATGATAAATCGAGTTCAGGTTAATTACTGAACAAGAAGCAAAAGCATGCGTTTCTTAAAAAAAAGTTAAAATCACATAATCAATAGCATTACTATTAATTATGTGATTACTTTTGTTGAATAATCTAAAAAAAATAAAATGAAAACGAACTTAATTTTGGCATTTTTAATCGTCTTTTCAAATGCATTATTTGGTCAAATTAAGCCTGATCAAAGTAAAGATTACAATAATTTAGAAGAAGCTCTGAAGAATCCTCAAATGATTTACAGACTAGATCTGAGTAATCAAAAAGTTAAACTAGATACTATTGATTGGACAAAGTTTACTAATCTTACCTATCTAAATCTTAAAAACGATCATCTAAAGGAATTACCAATTGGTATTACTACTCTAAAATCTCTAAAGACAATTGATTTAAGTGGAAATGATTTCAATGTATTACCTAGTAATTTTTCTAATTTGACCGCGTTAGAAGAGGTGTTTTTGAATGATGAAAAAAAAATGAATTTGCCTAAAACGCTGAACATTTTAGCAAAACTGCCCAATTTAAAATCCCTGCATTTAGAAAATGATCACTTAAAATCATTACCAAGTGAACTACTGCGTTTTAAAAATCTAGAAAAATTGTATTTGGGCAATAATGAATTGAAGCAAATCCCAGTTCTCAAAACATTAGATCATTTAAAATATTTAGATTTAAAAAATAATAATGTAGAAACTGACATTAGAGATATGAAAAATTTAAACTTTGGCCTAAAAATTAATTTCTAATAATAACCAATAAAACTTATCTTTAATTAAAAATACGTTTTAAATACAAGCAGTGAAACAATAATATAAAATCCCTTTTTGTCTCTCAAGTATATCATCAAAATTTTAAAAATGAACACTATTTTAGCAAATATAACAATAACAGTCAATGATCAACTTTACGTCAAGAATCCTGAAACTTCTTCTTTAGGAAAAAAAATAATTGAGCATAGTATTTTAATGATAGATGAAATAGGTTTTGAAAATTTTACGTTCAAAAAGCTTGGTGAAAAAATTGGTTCAAATGAAAGTTCAATCTATAGATACTTTGAAAGTAAGCATAAACTATTATTGTATTTATCCTCGTGGTATTGGGGCTGGATGGAGTATAAACTAGTATTTGCAACTAATAATTTATCTGTACCATTGGAGAAATTAAAAAAAGCTATTACTATTTTAACGGAAAAAATTGAAGATGATTTTACAACCGCCCATATCAACGAATCTATTCTAAACAAAATAATAATTACCGAATTCACAAAAACATTGCTAACAAAAGACGTTGACGAGGAAAATAAAATTGGTTTTTTCTTAGTGTATAAAAGAGTAATCAATAGAGTTATAGAAATGATACAAGTGGTAAATCCTGATTATAAATATGCAAAAAGTTTAGCCTCATCAATAGTCGAAGGCGCATTACACCAGCATTTTTTAAAGGACCATTTAAAAACAATTACAAATTGTAATGAAACTATTTCACCAACCGATTTCTACATTGATTTAGTTGAACGAATTACAAAATAAGATATTATGAAAATTTCTCCATTAAAACGTTTTTACAACTTACTTGAATTAGATAAAAAAGATGTTTATCAAATATTTTTCTATGCCATTTTTGCCGGATTAATAAGCTTGTCTTTACCATTAGGTATTCAGGCTATCATCAACTTTATACAATCTGGAAGAGTAAGTGCCTCTTGGATTGTTTTAATTATTTTGGTGATTTTTGGTGTTGCATTAGTTGGGATTTTATCCTTGATGCAATTGCGAATCACTGAAAATTTACAACAGAAAATATTTGTTCGCGCTTCATTTGAATTTGCAGCCCGTTTGCCAAAAATAAAAATGGATCAATTGTACAATTCCTATCCACCGGAATTAGCCAATCGATTTTTTGACACAATGACCATCCAAAAAGGAACTTCCAAACTGTTAATCGATTTTTCTGCGGCGCTGTTGCAAATTGCTTTTGGAGTAATTTTACTGTCTTTATACCATCCCTATTTTATTATTTTTGGAGTGCTACTATTTTTTCTTTTATATTTTATTTTCCGATTCTCTTTTAAATCCGGTCTGGAAACAAGTTTGAAAGAATCAAAATTCAAATATAAAGTAGCAGGCTGGTTACAAGAATTAGCTCGAAATAATTATAGTTTCAAAAATGATCTTCATTATAATTTTGGACTTGAAAAAAATAATAATATCGTTAGTGAGTACTTAAATTACAGGGAGAAACATTTTAGCATCATCAAAAGACAATTCACCCAATTAATTCTTTTTAAAATTTTAATAACTGGAGGATTATTATCTATTGGGGGCTTTTTGGTACTTTCAGAACAAATGAATATTGGCCAATTCGTAGCGGCAGAAATCATTATTTTATTAGTTATAACCTCTGTCGAAAAAATTATAATTGGACTCGAAACATTCTACGATGTACTGACCTCAATTGAAAAAATTGGTCAAGTGACTGACATGGAATTAGAAGAAGACACCGCTTTTAGCAGCGACACTTGCTATGCTAATATATCATTGGAAATAGAAAATCTTACTTTTAAATTTCCGGACTCCAAGAAGGAAATATTGAGTAATTTATCCCTTAAAATAGAACAAGGAGAAAAAATAGCGATTGAAGGTCCTAATGGTTCTGGAAAAACAACGCTAATTCGCATATTATCTGGATTATTACAACCTACATCGGGTACTTTTTACATCAATGACGATACCTATAGAAAAATCAACCTAAAGCAATATCGTTCGCAAATTGGCGGTATTATTCACGGTGAAACGCCATTTGAAGGTACTCTGTTAGAAAACATTACGTTCAATGACAACTCAATCACTACTGAGAATCTAAAATGGGCTATTGAGGGCGTCCAACTTTCCAGCTTTGTAAAAACGCTGCCGAAGGGTCTCGAAACACACATATTCCCGGAAGGCAAGCAATTGTCATCTTCCGATGCTGAAAAAGTACTATTGGCTAGAAGTATCATACACAAACCAAAAATCCTTTTTTATGAAGATCCCACGGACATGATGGACATTAAAGTTGCTAATGAAATTATTGATTTCCTTACATCCGAGAAGAACAACTGGACGATAATAGTTTCCTCAAAAAACCCATATTGGAAAACCAAATGCAGTCGCATCATCACTATGGAAAATGGAACTATTCAACTTGATTTAAAAAATAAATAGTAATGCTAAACATATCTGACAATAAAACAAAACTGCCGCCATTAGATCGTTTTACTACGGTAAAAAACCTGGTCAACAGACCTCACTATAAAATTTTGAATAAAATTATTGTAGGAGTTTCAATTATAGGTGTGATAGCACTTTTCCTGCCTTGGACACAAAACATTTCAGGTAGCGGAAGCGTGACTACGTTAAGACCTGATCAAAGACCGCAGTCCATTCAGAGTGTAATTTCTGGTCGACTTGAAAAATGGTATGTTCAGGAAGGCGATTTCGTAAAGAAAGGCGACACCATCTTATTCATTTCAGAAATAAAAGAGGATTACATGGATCCAAATTTAGTTCAAAATACTAGAAATCAAATAGATGCTAAAAAACAATCTTTGCAATCGTATGGTTCAAAAGTAAGCACGCTTACCGGCCAGATACAAGCCATTGAAAGAGAAAAAGTTTTGAAACTTGAACAAGCGCAAAATAAAATCAAACAATCCGTTTTGAAAATTAAGAGCGACAGTATGGATTTAGTTGCCGTAAAAACTCAACTAAAGATAGCTAACACGCAATACAATCGTTCTGTTCAATTGAATAAGGAAGGACTGAAACCGCTTACTGATATTGAAGAAAAAAGACTGAAATTACAAGAAGTAGAAGCGAAAATTATCACTCAGGAAAATAAATTTTTAACGAGTAAAAACGAATTTATTAATGCCAAAGTTGAAATAAACAGAATAAGCGCAGAGTATGCAGAGAAAGTTTCGAAAGCCAATAGTGACAAATTCACGGCGCTTAGCAGTCAGTACGACACTGATGCGCAAGTGAATAAACTTGAAAATCAGTATGCAAATTACAGCATTAGAAACGGAATGTATTACATCAAAGCCTCGCAAAACGGCTACATCAACAGGGCATTGCAGTCCGGTATAGGAGAAACCATAAAAGAAGGAACGCCAATTGCAACCATAATGCCATCAAAATATGATATTGCCGTAGAAACTTTTGTAAACCCAATAGACCTTCCGCTGTTACGAAAAGGCGAAAAAGTTAGGGTTTGGTTTGACGGATGGCCTACAATTGTATTCTCCGGATGGCCAAACATGTCATACGGTACCTTTGGTGGTGAAATTGTAGCCATTGAAAATTTCATTAGCGTCAATGGAAAATATCGGGTCTTAATATCACCTGATAAAAATGATGAAAAATGGCCTGAACAACTGAGTATTGGAGCTGGAGCACAAACTATTGCGTTGCTAAATAATGTACCTGTTTGGTTTGAATTGTGGCGATCCTTGAACGGATTCCCTCCTAATTATTACAAACCAGCGGTAAAACCAACAACAGATAAAAAATAATGAAACAACTATTTTTAGCATTTTTATTTTTGGGTTTTGCTGCAACAGCCCAAGATATCACCTCAAAAGAATTCACTTATACGGAGTTCCTGGGGTATGTAAAAAAATACCATCCGCTGGTGAAGAATGCCAACTTGGAAATCAATAAAGCACAAGCTAATTTGATGATGGCCCGCGGTGGTTTTGATCCAAAAATTGAAGTCGATTTCAGCGAAAAACAATTCAAAGACAAAGAGTATTATTCGATATTGAACAGCAGTTTCAAAATCCCAACTTGGTATGGAATCGAGATTAAAGCGGGTTTTGACAATAGTGACGGTGTATACTTGAATCCGCAAAACACACTTCCCAATCAAGGATTAACTTCCTTAGGAGTGACCGTTCCACTTGGACAAGGACTGTTTATCAACCAAAGAATGGCTGATGTACGAAAGGCAAAAATGCAAATGCAATTGAGTCAGGCAGAACGAAAACTTCAGGCAATTGCAGTTTTGTATGATGCTTCGCAGGCCTATTTTAATTGGAAAAAAAACTTCAATGAAGTGCAGTTGTATGAAGAATATAATGAAAATGCACAAATTAGATTTAAAGGGATTCAATCTTTAATCAATCAAGGTGACAAACCCGCAATTGATAGTGTTGAGGCCGGAATTATTGTAAAAAACAGAAAACTGAGCTTGGAAGATTCGAATCTGAAATTGGCTAAAGCCAAATTAGAACTCGCTAATTTTCTTTGGTTAGAAAACAATATTCCGCTGGAATTATCCGACGAATTGATTCCTGAAACCCAATTAGAATTAACGATTCAGGAAAGTTTAAAAACGAATGATTTACTGAACACCGACTTCTCCATCACCAATCATCCAAAAATTAATGCGTTGCAAAGCAAAATTGACATGCTCAATGTGGAACAAAAACTGAAAGCCAACATGCTTTTGCCTAAAATAGATGTGGGTTACTCTTATATTTCAGAACCCAGCTATATTGATAATTATCAGTTTAAAGATTACAAAATTGGATTGGATTTTTACTTCCCTTTGTTTCTTAGAAAAGAGCGCGGAAGTTTAAAACTGGCGAAGTTCAAAGTTCAGGAAACGGAATTCACATTGGACCTTGAAAAAGTACAATTGACCAATAAAATCAATGCCCAAAAAATGGAAATTGAGTCCTTGCTGAGACAAAAAGAGCTGATTAAAGGTTTGGTTCAGGACAATCTCACAATGTTAAACTCAGAGGAAAGATTATTTTCTTTTGGTGAAAGTTCCTTATTTCTAATCAATACACGAGAGAATAATTTAGTTAGCGCACAACTTTCGAAGATTGCTCTAGAGAATCGTTTTTACGTTTCAAATTCAGAGCTTTTTAAAATAATGGCCAATCCGGATTAAATAATTTATAAAATCGTACTTTTGCAAACTGAAAAACAAGAATTATGATTATTGTAAAATCACGTGAAGAAATAGAATTAATGCGCGAAAGTGCGTTAATCGTATCAAAAACATTAGGAATGATTGCTTCTGAAATCAAAGAAGGAGTTACTACTTTATATCTAGACAAATTAGCCGAAACATTCATTCGTGACCATGGTGCGGAACCGAGTTTCCTTGGATTATATGGTTTCCCAAACTCACTTTGTATGAGTCCGAACGCTCAAGTGGTGCATGGAATTCCAAATAATAAACCATTGGAAAGCGGTGATGTAATCTCAGTGGATTGTGGTGCTTTCAAAAACGGATACCATGGTGACCATGCCTATTCTTTTGAAATAGGCGAAGTTGCTCCTGAAACTAAAAAATTATTGCAGGTTACCAAAGAATCATTATACGTAGGAATTCGCGAATTAAGACTAGGAAACCGTGTTGAAGACGTAGGAAATGCAATTCAAAAATATACCGAATCACATGGTTATGGTGTAGTTCGTGAATTAGTAGGTCATGGCGTAGGACAAAAAATGCATGAAGATCCTGAAATGCCTAATTATGGTAAAAAAGGAAGAGGAAAACTTTTCGTAGAAGGAATGGTTGTGGCTATTGAACCCATGATTAATTTGGGAACCCGAAACATAAAACAACACAAAGACGGTTGGACAATCACGACAGCTGACGGAAAACCAAGTGCCCATTTTGAGCACGACGTAGCCATTATTGATGGAAAACCGGAGATATTATCGACTTTTGGATACATCTACAAAGCGTTAGGAATTGTGAGTAATGAGGAAGATGAGTTTAGACAAACACCTTTGGTTCTGTAATGAAAAAACTTTTTAAACTTATACTCAATACTATTCCTCGTCCTTTATTAATTAGGCTGAGTTATGTGGCGCGACCTATTATCGCTTTTTCATTAAGAGGAACTAATTTCACCGATCCAATCGACGGAAAAAGCTTCAAATCGATGTTGCCTTATGGTTATGAAACACAACGCAACAATGTACTTTCGCCAAGTACACTTTCCTTGGAAAGACATCGCTTATTATGGTTGTATTTGAATGAAGAAACCGATTTTTTTACTTCGACAGCAAAAAAGAAAGTGTTGCATTTTGCACCAGAGCAAGCTTTTTATAAATTGTTTCGAAACCAAAAAAATCTAGACTACACCACAACCGATTTATTTTCGCCTTTGGCGGATGTGAAAGCAGACATTTGTAATTTGCCTTTTGAAGACAATCATTATGATGTTATTTTGTGCAATCACGTTTTAGAGCATATTCCGGATGATACGAAAGCAATGCAAGAATTGTATCGGGTTTTGAAACCGGGTGGAATGGCTATTTTACAAATTCCACAGGATTTGTCCAGAGCCACCACTTTTGCCGATGATTCCATTACCGACCAAAAAGAACGCGCTAAAATCTTTGGTCAATACGATCACGTCCGTATTTATGGTCGCGATTATTTTGATAAATTACGAAGTATCGGTTTCAAAGTAATTGAAGAAGATTACACCAATAAAATTGCACCTGAATTAGTAGAAAAATATTGTTTGGCTAAAGGGGAAATTATTCCCGTTTGTTTTAAATAGTTAGTGCTTTTTCAGGAAATAATATCTTAGGGCATAATTCGTTATATTTACATCAAAGCAACTATCACCATTATGCCCACTTCCTTTTTCCAGAAAATAATAGTATTTTTCATTTTTACTTCTGCATTTGCACAAGTAGAAAAAGAAATCGCTCCGCCATACCACATCAAGACGATTTCATTTGTACAAAATAACCAAAATACAATTCCAATTTTAAAACTGGGCGAAGGATTTCAACTACAATTTGATGATCTTTTTGGCAATGAAGCAAATTATTATTACGAAATAATCCATTGCGATTACAACTGGAATCCTACCGCAATTCCAAAAAATGAATATCTGGAAGGTTTTGACAACCAAAGAATTCAGGATTACAGTAATTCCTTCAATACACTACAAATCTATTCGCATTACAAATTAGCAATTCCGAATCAGTTTACCCAACAATTGAAAATCAGCGGGAACTATATGATTAAAGTTTTAGATGAGAATAAAGCAGTTGTATTTTCCAGAAAGTTCATTTTATACGAAGATTTGGTTACAGTTCCCATCCAAGTCAAACGAGCCAGAACAATTAATAACATCGAATTAAAGCAAAATTTAGATTTCACTATTCGATCCAATACCATTACTTTTCAAACGCCGTTGCGAAATGTCAAAGTACTGTTACTTCAAAACGGCCAAATGAATACTGGCATTAAAAATATAGTTCCGCAATACACTATTGGTAATGATTTGATTTACAAATATGATTCGGAAACTCAGTTTTGGGCAGGAAATGAGTTTTTATTTTTCGAAAATAAAGACATCCGTTCAGCAAGCAACAATGTCGCCCGAATCGATTCTAACACGCCTATTTATGGTTCATATTTGTACACCAGCGCCGCCAGAGCCAATTTCCCGTATTCCTTTACCCAAGATGTGAATGGGAATTTTGTTATCAACAATTTAAACTCAGCTAATAACGAAATCGAGGCTGATTATGCCTGGGTTTATTTCAGTCTTTCGGCACCTATATTCCGATTGAACAAAAATATTTATGTTACTGGAATGTTTAACAATTACACACTGTCTCCAGAATACAAAATGGAGTACAATCCCAAAAAAGCGATTTATGAAAAAGCAATTTTAATCAAACAGGGATTTACGAATTTTGAATATAAAGTCGCTGACGAAAAAGGAGCAATTGACTATGAAAATGCAATTGACGGTAATTTTTACCAAACAGAAAATGACTACACAATAATCGTTTATTACAGAGAAAACATTGACCGATACGACAGAGTTGTAGGTAAAGGAATGGCAAATTCTATAAATATCATCAATTAAAAAACTTTTGATAAATTTGGTAAAACGACACCATTTTTTTGTAAATTTGTCAATAATAACCCCATATTCATCCATTTAACATGGTTTCTCAAATAACAAGAGGCATAAAGATTTCGGTATTGACTAGTTTTGAGGGTACTTACTTCAAAAACTACAAGATTCACTTTGCCTTTAGTTACGTAATCACAATTGAAAACCACAGTAAGGATTCCGTTCAATTGATTTCACGTCATTGGGAAATTTTTGATTCCCTAAATGACATCGAGATCGTTGATGGAGAAGGCGTAATTGGTAAAAAACCCGTCTTAAAACCAGGCGAATTTCACACCTACAGCTCAGGTTGCCTATTGTCGTCCCCTTATGGCGCCATGAAAGGCTATTTCAATATGATCAATTTCACGTCAACAAAAAACTTCAAAGTTATCGTGCCAACTTTTAGATTATGTGCTCCGTTTGCTTTGAATTAAAATTACTTTTTATTTAAGAGCTAATTCAGCTATACATTTCAAGTTTTAGTCGCCTCCTTTATTTTTTTCTAAGCACAATAAGGAGCTTCTAAAGTCGCTCTTATTCTGCAAGAAAAAATATAACGAGACCACAAAAAGCTTTCCATTTCTATCTGGGCTATAACACGACTTCCACCCACATTGCTTTTAGTTTACACCAAAAAACATCTTTTTTCAAACAATCCTTCGTACTTTTGTGCAATATTTAAAAACACATTACAAGGATTTCTAATTTTATAATTTTACAAATATGTTAAAAGGATTTTTTCATGTACCAAAAGCGGTAAACGAACCAGTAAAAGGATACGCACCAAATTCACCAGAAAAAGCAGCTGTACAAGCAGCTTACACAAAAATGTGGAATTCTAAAATCGATGTGCCTTTATATATCGGAAGCGAAGAAATTAGAACTGGAAACACCAAAAACATGACTGCTCCTCACGATCACAAACACATCGTAGGAACCTATCATTTAGCCGAAAAAATGCATGTTGAGCAAGCAATTGCAAATGCACTTGAAGCTAAAACTGCTTGGGCCAATATGGCTTGGGAACAAAGAGCAGCTATATTCCTAAAAGCAGCTGAATTGATTGCCGGTCCATACAGAGCAAGAATAAATGCGGCAACAATGATTGCGCAATCAAAAAACATACACCAAGCTGAAATTGATGCTTCTTGTGAATTCATCGATTTTTTACGTTTCAACGTAGAATTCATGACTCAAATCTACAACGATCAGCCAAAATCAAATTCGGATATGTGGAACCGTTTAGAGTACAGACCTCTTGAAGGTTTTGTGTACGCGATTACACCGTTCAACTTTACTGCTATTGCCGGAAATCTTCCTGCAAGTGCTGCTATGATGGGAAATGTTGTGATTTGGAAACCAAGCGACAGCCAAGTTTTCTCTGCACAAATCATCATTGAAGTTTTCAAAGAAGCAGGAGTTCCTGATGGCGTTATCAACGTTGTTTTTGGAGATGCTTTGATGATTACGGATACCGTTTTAGCAAGCCGTGATTTCGCTGGAATTCACTTTACAGGTTCAACTCATGTATTCAAAGATATTTGGGCAAAAATTGGAACAAACATTCACCATTACAAAACCTACCCAAGAATTGTTGGTGAAACTGGAGGAAAAGATTTTATCATCGCACATCCAAGTTCGAATCCAAAACAAGTGGCAACAGGAATTGTTCGTGGTGCATTCGAATTTCAAGGTCAAAAATGTTCTGCAGCTTCAAGATCTTATGTTCCACAAAGTTTGTGGCCTGCTATAAAAGAGCAATTAATCACCGATACAAAATCGATGAAAATGGGATCTCCTGAAGATTTCGGAAACTTTATTACTGCGGTTATTCACGAAGGTTCTTTCGACAAATTGGCTGGTTTTATTGACCAAGCTAAAAAAGATGCCGATGCCGAAATTATCGTTGGAGGAAATTATGACAAATCTGTAGGTTATTTTATTGAACCAACGATTATCGTAACAACAAATCCACATTATTCAACCATGGAAACCGAATTGTTCGGACCTGTAATGACGATTTTCGTTTACGAAGACGACAAATGGGAAGAAACATTAGAACTAGTTGATACCACTTCAGAATATGCATTAACAGGTGCAGTTTTCAGCCAAGATCGTTATGCAATTGAGCAAGCGACTACTAAATTGCAAAATGCGGCCGGTAACTTCTACATCAATGATAAACCAACCGGAGCTGTTGTAGGAATGCAACCTTTTGGTGGCGCAAGAGCATCAGGAACGAACGACAAAGCGGGTTCAGCATTGAACTTGTTACGTTGGGCTTCCCCAAGAACCATCAAAGAAACTTTTATTACTCCGGTTGATTACAGATACCCATTTTTAGGAGAATAATTTAGTCCTAAAGTTTGAAAGTCGAAAGTCTCAAAGAACTTTAACAATAACAAAAAAAGCCGAATCTAAAATTTTAGATTCGGCTTTTTTTTTATTTTTTATACTCAGTTCTATCTTTCGACTTTAAGACTTTCGCCCTTAAGACTACGATTGAAACTTCAACGGCAAATGCACCACTTTTTTAGTTTCAAAGAATTCATCTTCAAAGAAATCAGCTAAATTGTATTCAGTTGCTTTCGGGAAATCCTTCAATTCTTCCGTTAAATCTCCTCCCTTTAAATAGAGAATTCCGTTTTTCAATTCGTGTTTGTTGTTCTTTTTGATTTTGGTTTTCACCCAAGAAACAAAATCCGGCATATTTGTAACGGCACGACTTACGATAAAGTCGAAATCTCCTTTTACATTTTCGGCACGCATTTGCTCGGCTTTTACATTTTTCAATTCTAATCCTTCGGCAACAGCCTGAACCACTTTTATTTTTTTGGCAATAATATCAATCAAATAAAAACGCGTTTCTGGAAAAAGAATCGCCAACGGAATACCAGGAAAACCGCCACCTGTACCAACATCCAGCACATAAGTACCCGGTTCAAAATTTATAATTTTAGCAATTCCCAATGAATGCAAAATATGTTTGGTATACAAAGCATCTATATCTTTTCTCGATATAACATTGATTTTTTCATTCCAATCATGGTATAAAAAATCCAGCTTTTCGAACTGTTCTTTCTGAATATCAGTTAAATTAGGAAAATACTTAAGAATCTCGTCCATCTATTATTTTTTTTAACAAAAGTAATACTTTACAGTTAAAATATTTATCTCAATTTTGTATATCGAAAAATTTATAATAATTACCTTTGAACTTTATTGAAAATATATGAATAATAATGCGCCAACATTTGCTAAGCAAGATAGCCTAAAGTTTTTTAGAACACTTAACTCACGGGTTAACAATTACTTCAAAGAAAACAACATCCAAAAGACCGGGAATTGGAAACTATATTTAAAAACCATAATTCTCTTCTCCGTTTTTCTTGCGCCTTATTTTTTAATTCTTACACTTGGTATGCCATTTTGGGCACATCTTCTGTTGACTATCGTTATGGGAATTGGAATGGCCGGAGTAGGAATGAATGTGATGCACGATGGAAATCACGGTTCGTATTCAAATAAAACCTGGGTCAACAAATTCATGGGTGGAACTATTTATGTTTTAGCAGGAAATGTATACAACTGGCAAGTGCAACACAATGTTTTACACCACACCTACACGAATATTCCCGGGCATGATGAGGATTTAGATGCCGGACGTGTTATCCGTTTTACTAAAGAAGCAAAATGGTATAACTTTCACCGTTTTCAACAATATTATTCTGTATTCTTATACGGATTACTAACATTCAACTGGGCTATAACAACTGATTTCAAACAGATGAGAAGCTATTTGAAAAGAAAATTATCGTACGGAGAAGCGAAAAGCCCAAAAATACTTTGGACAACATTAATTATCACAAAAGTTATTTACGTTTCTATCTGGATTGTTTTACCTATCGTTATTGGAATTACATGGTGGAAAGTGCTTATTGGTTTCTTCGTGATGCATTACACAGCTGGTTTAATTCTGAGTGTTGTGTTTCAATTGGCACACGTTGTTGAAGAAACGACAAATCCATCTCCAAATGAATTAGGAGAAATGGACAATACTTGGGCGATACACCAATTGTTTACCACTACTAATTTTGCTCCAAAAAACAAAATCGTAAACTGGTACACTGGTGGATTGAATCACCAGATCGAGCACCATATTTTCCCAAACATTAGCCACGTTCATTATGGTAAAATTGCTAGCATAGTAAAAGAAACGGCTCAAGAATGCAATTTGCCGTATTACGAATACAAAACAATGCGAAGTGCTGTTATTGCTCATTTCAAGCATTTGAAAGAGCTGGGAATGAAACCGGAACTTATATAATTAAACAACACCTAGAGATGCACAGCAGTGCATCTCTACTTAATAAATATACTAACTACAACCTATTACAATGAATCCATTATCCGATAGAATTAACAATCTAGCAACATCACAAACACTAGCAATGGCGGCTTTAGCCAGAGAATTAAAAGCACAAGGAAAAGACATTATCAGTTTAAGTTTAGGCGAACCTGACTTTAATACGCCTGACTTTATCAAAGAAGCAGCAAAAAAAGCGATTGATGAAAATTACAGTACTTATTCTCCAGTAGAAGGATATGCTGAATTAAAAGAAGCAATCTGCAGAAAATTCAAAAGAGACAATGATTTAGACTACAAACCATCTCAAATTGTAGTTTCAACAGGAGCAAAACAATCCTTATACAACATTGCACAAGTAATGCTAAACGATGGTGACGAGGTAATTTTACCAGCACCTTACTGGGTTTCGTATTTCGAAATCGTGAAATTATCCGGTGGTGTTCCTGTAGAAGTTCCTACATCTGTAGATACTGATTTCAAAATTACACCAGAACAATTAGAAGCGGCAATCACGCCAAAAACAAAAATGATGTGGTTCAGTTCTCCTTGTAATCCAAGTGGATCAGTATACAACAGAGAAGAATTAACGGCATTAGCCAAAGTGTTGGAGAAATATCCACACGTATATATTGTAGCTGATGAAATCTATGAGCACATCAATTTCTCAGGAACTTTTTGCAGCATCGCATCTATCCCAGGAATGTTAGAAAGAACAATTACCGTAAATGGAGTTGCTAAAGCTTTCGCCATGACAGGTTGGAGAATTGGATATATTGGAGCACCAGAATTCATTGCAAAAGCCTGTACAAAAATTCAAGGTCAAGTAACTTCAGGAGCAAATTCTATCGCACAACGCGCTACTATTACAGCAGTAGATGCTGATCCAAGCGTATTGAAACACATGGTTGACGCTTTCCACAGCCGTAGAGATTTAGTGGTAGGATTATTAAAAGAAATTCCAGGAGTAAAAATCAACGTTCCTGAAGGGGCTTTTTACGTATTCCCGGACATTTCTTCTTTCTTCGGAAAAACATTAAAAGGAACCGAAATCAAAAATGCAATGGATTTATCAATGTACCTTTTGGCCGAAGCTAATGTAGCAACGGTAACAGGTGACGCTTTTGGAAATCCTGACTGTATCCGTTTCTCTTACGCAACCAGCGACGAGATCTTGAAAGAAGCATTAAAAAGAATCAAAGATGCTTTGGCACTATAGTCAAAACTCATAAAATCGAAAGTTAGAAACTCAAAAATCCAACTTACAATACCATCAAAACCTCAAGATATTCTTGGGGTTTTGTTGTTTTTGGGCGTGACCACAAGGGTCGGGCTTTCCGCTGCAATCTTTATATTTTTAAAGAAAAAATATAAAGGATTTCCACTGCACTCCCTCACGCAAACCCTGCCAAAATCCTAATTTTTATAATCCAATACGGAATGTTCGCGAGCTGTCCTTACACTTCTTAACACATTCAGAAACATAATGAAATCTCTGATGATTTGTATTTTTAATTTTATACTTTTAAGGTAATAATTAAAAAACAAACTTCTATGATAAGTGAAAATTTTACTTTTATCAAAACTGATAAAAAATTAGTAAAATTATATTTCAACGAAATTACCGTAATTAAAGGTTTAGGAAATTATGTTGTAATTCAAACAACAGAAAATAAAAAATATATTTATTACAAATCGCTAAAAGATTTAATTGAAAACTTACCAAACGAATTTATGAGAGTTCATAATTCGCACATAGTAAATTTAACTAACATTGATATTTTAGAGGATAATCACATAATTTTAAAGAACGCAAAAGTTGCAGTCGGAAAAAGTTACAAAGAATGTCTAAATTCCTCAATAAATAAATATATGTTGTAATTACAAGATAAGAAATAGAAATAACGAAATAAGAAATCAATACGTTTGAATAAAAAGTTTTTAGAAAAGGTTTATTAAGTTTTAGTTTACTCAAAGGAAAAAATAAAAAGAACAATTTTAAAACTAATTTTAATCGTAATTATGACAACTCAAAGTTCAAAAGCACAAGAATTAACTAAAAATTATCCGTTAGAAAAAGACGTTTTAACAATCGACGGAATAATCAAAGCATTTTATGAAGTCGTTTCAGGAGAAGCAGGAGAAAAAAGACAATGGGAAAGAGATTCATCCATTCATGATCCAAATGCAATTTATTCATACTTGGACAACGTAAACGGGGAATTAAAACAAGTAACAATGTCGCTGAAAGATTTTCACAAAGAAACCGATGCAATGATAATGGAAACTGCATTTTATGAAAGTGAAATTAATAGAGAAATGAGATTATTTGGAAATATTGCACATGTTTGGAGTACATATGAAACGAGATTGGTGAAAAATGGACCAGTAGCAAGAAGAGGAATTAACAGTATTCAACTTTTTTTCGATAAAGAAAAATGGAGCATTGTTTCGCTAATATTTGAAAGAGAAAGAGCAGAAAAAATTCCAAAAACATTTGAACCAAATTAATAAATTTTGATAAAAAAAACATCCTCTAACATTCACATCAAACCCAAACCATCATGCTCACCGCCATCAACCCAAAGTTACCCATGCGCAACAAAGCAATTACACGGAATTTCTACATCAACCAATTGGGTTTTCAGGAATGGGGTAGCGCGGATTTTGATGGGTATTTGATGGTACAAAAAGACAGCATTGAAATTCATTTTTTTGAGTTTGCAACCATTAATGCTGTTGAAAATTACTCAGGAGTTTACATTCGGGTGCAGGATATCGAAACCGTATATAAAAACTTCTTGAATAACGGCGTTGCCATTCATCCCAATGGTCCTCTGGAAATCAAACCTTGGGGACAAAAAGAATTTTCTATATTGGACCCAGATTACAATCTGCTGACTTTCGGGCAAAGTTTGTAGCGAATGGGCAGTCATAAAAAAGCAATTTAGTATTTTTACATTCTAATTAAGACTTCAAAAAAATGAAAATACTATTGCTAGGCTCAGGCGAATTAGGAAAAGAATTTACAATCGCGGCACAACGCATCGGGCAAATCGTAATCGCCGTGGACAGTTACAAAAATGCTCCGGCAATGCAAGTTGCCCATGATTTTGAAGTCATCAACATGCTAGACGGAGATGCGTTAGACAAAATCGTCGCCAAACACAAACCTGATTTCATCGTTCCTGAAATAGAAGCTATTAGAACCGAACGTTTTTATGATTACGAGAAGCAAGGAATTACCGTAGTTCCTTCTGCGAAAGCGGCAAACTTCACGATGAATAGGAAAGCGATCCGTGATTTAGCATCCAAAGAACTCGGACTAAAAACCGCCAAGTATCGCTACGCCACCACTGCCGAGGAATTGCAAAAAGGTGTTGAAGCCGTTGGAATGCCCTGCGTGGTAAAACCCTTAATGTCTTCGTCTGGAAAAGGACAATCAACCATAAAAACCGAAGCGGATATCGAAAAAGCATGGAATTATGCCGTGGAAGGTTCCCGTGGCGATGTGGTAGAAGTAATTGTAGAAGCTTTCGTCAAATTCAATTCAGAGATTACTTTATTAACCGTGGTTCAAAATAATAACCCAACACTTTTCTGTGCGCCAATTGGTCACCGTCAAGAACGCGGCGATTATCAAGAAAGCTGGCAACCCGCCAGAATATCCGACAAGGATTTGTACGAAGCGCAAGACATGGCCGAAAAAGTAACCGAAGCTTTGGGCGGTGCAGGACTTTTTGGAGTCGAATTTTTCTTGGCTGATGATGGTGTTTATTTCTCGGAATTATCGCCTCGACCTCATGATACCGGAATGGTAACTTTGGCGGGAACGCAAAACTTCAACGAATTCGAATTGCACTTACGAGCGATTTTGAGTTTGCCTATTATCGAAATTACATTAGAAAAAGCGGGAGCAAGTGCCGTAATTTTAGCTTCGGAAAATTCAACCTATCCAACCTATTCCGGAATAGAAAATATTGCTTCCTTACCAAAAACGGATTTCAGAATCTTTGGCAAACCAACTTCAAGACCGTATCGAAGAATGGCCGTAGCTTTAGTCAATGATACTTTAGAAACTCCAATTGAAGAAGTGGTAGAAAAAGCGAAGAAAGCAGCCAATTTGGTTACCGTGCATTCGTAATTTACTATAGATAATATTGTCAAGTCGAGCGCAGTCGAAACTAAACGGTTAGTCTCGACTGCGCTCGACTTGACAAACGTCTAAAGGAAACGACATTGATCCCCCTTTACTTTTTAGAAATACGAAAATCTGTCGAAGTCATTCCTGTATGTTTCTTGAACAATCGGGTGAAATACGAATAATCATCAAAGCCTAATTCCGTTGCAATTTCATTGACGGTAAACTTTTTATCCATCAGCATGCGTTTCGCTTCAAGGATAATTCTAGCTGTAATCACTTCTGTTGTGGTTTTTTGCAACATTTCATTGCAAATCCTGTTCAAGTGTTTCAAAGTAATATTGAGTTGTGAAGCGTAGAAAAAAGGCGCCTTTTCTATCTTAAAATTATTCTCTAAAAGCACTTCAAAATTTTTAATTTTCACATTATACGAATGTGCTTCGTGCAAATGTGTTTCACTATATTTTCGGGCAATTTCAATGTGAATAATATCCAACAAATTCATTATTTTATCTTGCTTCAAAAGCTGATTTGATTGTGTTTCTACAATCAGACTTTCAAAATAAGGCAAAATCGCTTTCAATTCGGATGCGCCAAAAACCATTTCCGGTTTATTGTCCACCGAGGAATAAAATGGATAGTCGGCGATTGTTTTTTGGCCAAAATAAAGATTATACATTTCCTGCGAGTAGAAAATTACAAATCCTTCCACGTCATCAGATAAATTCCAATGATGCATTTGTCCGGGTTGCAGGAAAAACATACTTCCCGGCTGAATCGCAAATACATCAAAATCGATTTCATGTGTTCCCGAACCTTTGGTAAAAAAGACCAAAACATACGAATTATGCCTGTGCGGTTCCTCAACAAAACTATGGTCGATTAGGTGATTTTTAAAGGTATTAATATACAAATCACTATTCACAGAATTGCAGTTAAAACGCTGAATGTTATAAATAGGATATTTTTTCATTTAGCTCTAAATGTCTTTATTGTGCTATAATTAGCGAATATAGAAAACATCCGTGACATGAATAAGAAATACCTTTGATAAAAATAATTACGATGTCAAATTCTATTGTACACATCTTGAATAATGATTGCCCTCATTGTCTTAAAGGCAAAGTTTTCAATGAAAAAAGTATCTTTTTCAATTTTGGATTCCCTAAAATGAACGAATATTGTTCTCATTGCAATTACAAATTCGAAAAAGAACCTGGTTACTTTTTTGGAGCTATGTACGTCAATTATGGTTTAACAGTTGCACAAGCAATAGCTACCTATGTTATTGCTCAATTCTTCTTTAAAGAAACTTTCGATTTACGAATCATTCCAATCATTGCCGTGGTGATCATCGCAATGGCTTCCATCAATATTCGTCTTTCCAGATTATTATGGATTTACATGTTTAAAAATTATTCGATGTAAAAAAACCTGTATCTTAGCTAAAGTAAAATTTAATCATTTATGAAAAAGATACTATATTTAGCTATTTTGTTCTCTGCAACACTTGCTAGCGCTCAGGATAAAAAAGAAGAACCAAAACCTCAAATTGTTGAAGCTTCGTGCGGACAATGTCAGTTTGAGATGGAAGGACATGGTTGTGAATTAGCCGTTCGCATGGACGGAAAGTCCTATTTTGTTGACGGAAGTTCCATTGACTCCCATGGTGATGCACATGCCAGTGATGGTTTTTGCTCAGCAATAAGAAAAGCGGAAGTGGTTGGTAAAGTGGTTGACAATAAATTCAAAGTCACCTCATTCAAATTACTGCCAAAAAAATAAAAAAAAGGGCTTAAAGAAAAATCTTTAAGCCCTTTGTCATTAATTCGATTTCATACTCAATTTGAGATTACTATTCTCAAAACTCGAGATATCAATTACTTCTTCTAAGTCTACATCAAAAGAAATTGTGACACTATCACCCACCATTGTCACCGGTAATTGATTGGATATTTGGGATGAACCCACAAAAATATTGGGATAATCTTTGACTTTAAAATAATAGAAACTATTCCCGTTTTTTACATCATTTTGGATTCGGGTCACGACTGATTTCAGCGATTTTTTATTGGAAACACTATTGGGATTTATTTTATTATCCGCCATATTATAGACGTTTTTAAACGAAGTCAACGTTTCCCGCATGGTATTGCCCACGCCCACAATCGTGTAATCTGAAATGGCAACCATCGCAAACATTTTAACCAATCCGCCATCATCTTTAAGCGTCATTACATACGTGGGAATGTTATTAATATTGTACGGAATAGGCAAAGACGCCTTATATCCTTTCTCCTGAACTTTCCCTTGTGCAGAGCTTTGAGCAGCAAATTCTGTTGCGCCTCCTTGTTTATAAAAAGTAGTTTCTTTAGTTCTGGTATCCACCAAAACAAAACCTACAGCAGACTCTTCTTTCCCCACGGAAGTCAATCCGGTGTACCAATAGGATTTATTGTCTTTTCCGTAAACCAATGTCAATCCTTCCGTAATTTGAAGTTTATCTTGATTAGAAAAATTCCAATACCCGTGAACGTATTCGCCCCAATCATTCAATTGATCTTCGATAAAATCCAAAGGCTGAATTCGGTCCACCCATTTTGGCGTTTTAGCAATTGAATATTCATTTATAACACCAGATTGCGCATCAACCACAATAACACCTATCGCTTCTTTTCCGGCGAAACCAATTTTTTTTCCATATTTCGTAACAATCCAAAACGGATTTCCAGCATCATCAATCTCAAAACTAAAATCAGCCAAACCAACCGTAGCATTTCCGTTAAAATAAACGTGTCGGTGAATATCACTTTGAAAATAGGCGCCTTGCTGGTATTTAATTTTAATATACTTCCCTCCTATACTCTGAACTAATTTTACATCACGTTCATTAGTTGCAGAAACCATAACATATCCAGCAGTTCCCTCTTGATTGTTAAACCATTTTAAAAAACCCGAGTGCAATAAAGGCGCAACCCAGTACAAGTTGTTATTCACTTTTTGGATGCAAAAATCACCTAATTCTACCTGACTTCCCAAAGCGGGTTGCGAACCTAAAATTTTCTCACCCAAAAGATGCGCTAGTTCCTCATCGACCACACGGATTTTATCAATTGAAATTGGCGCAATGTGATTGGTGATTTTTTGACCGTTTTTAACATCGCCTATCAATTTTTGATACGAATCGCTTCGGAACATTTTTATGCTGGTTACAAAAGGGAGCGCAATGCAGTATACCAAAAGCACTGTTGCCAAAACAAATAAAATCTTGTTTGGCTTAGAGACAAACTTGACCTGTTTTGTTTGCTGCGAAACTGTCAATCCTAGAGAAAAAATAATAGCAAGAAGTACTAAAACCAACAAAATAAAGGCAAAACCCGTAAAACCATAATTGATTACCGGAAGGATGCCATAAAATAAGAAAAAACCAAAAAGGAATAAGAAAACAATACCAACTATCTTTTTCATAACGCTGTTTTATATATTTCATTAGTAAACACAAAACGAAAAATGTTACAGAAAAAAGTAGTAATAAATCAATACTAAAGACCAAAAAAATGTTCTGATTTCAATCAAAAAAGCTAAAAATACAACTTTCAACTATTTATAAGGTTTTGTTAATATTGGTTTAGCAGCGGTTTATTCGAAAAAAAACAAAACTTTAATCATTAGATTTGTGGAAATCGTAATGTTAATGAAGTTATTAATAGTTGAAGATGAACCTAATCTTTCGTCAATTATCCGCAAAGGATTTTCAGAAAAAAATCACGAAGTAAGTGTTGCGCTTGATGGTACAACAGCATTAGATTTACTTTCGAATCACAATTTTGATGTGGTAATTCTAGATGTAATGTTGCCTGACATTAATGGAATTGAAATTTGCAGACGTTTGCGAGCCGCGAAAAATTTTGTTCCCATTTTGCTTTTAACAGCTTTGGGAAGTACTGAAAATATAATCAACGGATTAAATTCCGGAGCTGATGATTATCTATTAAAACCCTTTAAATTCCTGGAACTTGACGCAAGAGTCAACGCACTTTCCAGACGGGCGGGTCAAGTACAAAAACCTACTGAAATCATAACGATAGCTGATCTTCAAATTAATTCGAAAACAAAATCCGTATCCAGAAATGGAGACACCATTGTACTTACGGCCAAAGAATTTAAACTTTTATACTATCTAGCCATTAACTCTGAGACAATTTTATCCCGTGAGCAACTTTTAGACAATGTTTGGGATATTAATTTTGAGATGAACACCAATGTAATTGATGTTTACATTAACTATTTGAGGAAAAAAATTGACAAACCATACGAAACTAAACTAATTCATACGATGAAAGGTTTAGGCTATGTATTGAAACTATAAAAATGCAGATTAAGAAAAAAATTACCTTTACCTACATTGCGCTTTCTACCCTCAGCACACTTTTACTAAGTTTGGTGGTTTTCTTTTTGTTCAAACAAAATAACCAATATCATTTTTTAAAAAGATTACAAGATCGGGCTAAAATTGTGGCGTCGATTCATTATCAAAATGACCCTGTAAAAACCCGTTATTTCAAAGAATTTAAAGCTAATGGACTCGAAGAACTGATTGATGAGAACAATTATGTGTTAAAAGTCAGTGGGAAAAATACCTTTGAATATAACACCGATCTTGATTTACCAGCTGATTTTTATTCGAAAGTAATGGCCAATGGTTCTAATTGGATAGAAAACAGCAACCGCTATTTTTATGCCCAAACTTTTACAGAATCCAATCAAAAATATATTGTAATCATTACTGCAATAGACCGCAGAGGAAATGTCAGCAGCATTTATATCATACAAATTCTGTTTTTTGGAGGGCTGGCTTTTATATTATTGGCGTATTTTCTTGGTAGATTTCTGGCCAGAAGAGTCATCAATCCAGTAGCGCGAATTACGGATGAAGTAAAAATAATTAGCGCATCAAATCTTCACAACCGCCTTCCTGAGACTAAGAGTTCGGATGAAATTGGTGATTTGACAAAGACGTTTAACAATATGCTGGACCGACTGGAAACCTCATTTGAAATTCAGGCAAATTTTATCAATAATGCGTCACACGAACTAAAAACTCCCGTAACAACCATCATTGCCGAAGCCGAAATCATGCTTTTGAAAGAAAGAAATGTTGCGGATTACATTGCATCTTTAGAAAACATTCACAGTCAGGCATCCCGACTTGGCGATCTTACAGAAAGCCTTTTGAAACTGACCCAAACTGGATATGACGGCAAAAAACAATTATTAGATATCGTCCGTATTGATGAACTTTTAATGGATGTAAAATCGGATATTGACAAAATTTATCCCAATAACAGAGTAACGATTAAGTTCAAGAAAATTCCAAGCGACCCAAGCTTGCTGGAAATCCCTTGTAACAAATCTTTATTGGAACTTTCGTTGAATAATATCATTGCCAATGGAGTCAAATATTCGGATAACGAAACGGTCTTTGTTACTTTATCTGCCAACTCTTCAAGTATCAAAATTTCAATTACTGATATTGGAATTGGTATTCCCGCAGAAGATATTCCGCATCTTTATGAGCCTTTCTTTCGAGGCAAAAAAGCATCAAAATACAATGGTTATGGCTTAGGACTTCCACTTGCCATGAAAATAATCCGGATGCACAACGGAGAACTTCAAATACAATCGGAACCTGACAAAGGGACAATCGTAAATATTACTTTTAAAACGGTCAACATTAAAAATTCTAATGTTAATTCTTAGAATATTCTAATTTTAATTTAAGGTTGCTATAAACTGGGTATTGTTATTTTGTATGTACAAAGAAATCACATCTGCTACATATGAAAAATATTCTTATCCCATCGACATTACAAGACGACACAATCAATGCTGTAAAAACGGCCATAAATTCTGCAAATGGCAATCAGTGTCAGCTCATATTAATGTTACTTGCAGATATTCCTGACACGTTTTCCTCTGCCAGTTTATTGAGAAACATCAATACAGGCTTAAACTCAACCCAAGAAAATGTTTTGGATGTGTGTCGCAAAATCATCTCTGAAAGTAAAAATTGCAACTTAAAAATCCACCATCAATACGGAATTTCTTCACCGGTTTTTAAAAATTTAGTAAGCCATTTCAACATTGGTTTAACCATTATAACTCCTTCTTTTAAAATTTCAAAAAAGAAAATCAATTCCTTTTGCATCCAAATTATTTCCAATAGCAAATGTCCGATTCTGCACACCAATACAAACTTTGACCAAGACATATTCAGCCAAGCTTTATACCTTAAAAATTCAGATTCACACCTTCATGCAGAAGATTTGCAAGCTTATGTGAATACACTTTTTCCTTTGAAAATTGTGAGTGAAAGCGAAACGAACGAAAGCCAACCTTTTTTGAGCGATACAATAGCTAAAAACAACATTAACATATTGATTGAAACCAGAAAACCAAAGAAATTGAAATTATTAAAGAAAGAAAAAGCAGCACTAAACGAGTTACTAGGATTACCAGTTCTTTCATTATACGAAGAGATTTACTAGGAAAATCAAATGATTGTTTAAAATTTTAATCCAAAGTATATGTTACTAAATAAAAAAATTCCAATGAAATATGTGTTGGGTAAAATAAGAACCGAATTGACATTAGTCATTGTGTTTTGTATTTCCTTTCAAATGTTTCATTATTTCTTCGAGACTATAGCAATCAATATTCCTATTGCAATTCCTACAATAATTGGAACCATTATTTCATTATTACTGGCATTCAAATCGAACCAAGCGTATGACCGTTGGTGGGAAGCAAGAATAATTTGGGGTTCTATTGTCAACGATTCCAGAACGTTATTACGCCAAATCATTATTTTTTATGATGACCCCGATTTTTCGGTTCAGGCAAACGATTTTAAAGAAAAATTTGCCAAAAGACAAGCAGCTTGGTGTTATAGTCTTGGACAGTCGCTCCGAGAAAAAGATCCTTTAAAGCCAATAAAAGGTTTACTGGACGAAGACGAATTGCGTTTTGTAAAAAAACACAAACATGTTCCTAACGCAATTTTATTGCTACATGCCAAAGATTTAAAAAAAGCACTTAATACCGGTAAAATTAACGTTTACCAACAGGTAGAAATAGACAATACATTATCGCGATTGTGTGATTCGATGGGTAAATGTGAACGTATAAAAAACACCATTTTCCCAACAACTTATAGTATGTACATTAGGTTTGCATTGTGTTTGTTTATTATTCTATTGCCTTTTGGCTTGATAAATAACATTGGTTGGCTTCAAATTCCACTGGTAACAACCATTGCTGCCGCTTTTTTCTTAATCGAAAAAATGGCTATTCATTTGCAAGATCCATTTGAAAACAGACCTACAGACACTCCTGTAAGTGCTATTTCAAACACCATTGAAAAAAACCTTATGCAAATGGTAAACGAATATCGAGATGAGTTTGAGGAAGAATATTATTCATACCAAACAGCGAATCAACCCATTAAACCGCTAAAAAACACGTATTTCGTGCTTTAGAATTTTCATTTTTATTGCCAATCCACTCTATTTATTGGGGTGGATTTTTTTTGTATTAAATGTTTGTTTGAAAATCGGCATCTCTTTTTCGATAGCAAAACGACTTAAAGCGATAGTTTTAAATACCGTAAAAAACAGTATTTTTGCATTCCGATTGAAACTGATTTTTCAATCTATACATTTTTTCAATCTTTAAATTAGACACATGAAAGCATACGTATTTCCAGGTCAAGGCGCACAATTCACAGGAATGGGTAAAGACTTATATGAAAATTCAGCTCTTGCAAAAGAATTATTCGAAAAAGCCAATGAAATTTTAGGTTTCCGCATCACAGACATAATGTTTGAAGGAACTGCCGAAGAATTGAAAGAGACCAAAGTAACCCAACCGGCCGTTTTCTTGCATTCGGTGATTTTAGCAAAAACATTAGGCGAAGATTTCAAACCAGAAATGGTAGCGGGACATTCATTAGGTGAATTCTCAGCTTTAGTGGCGAACGGAGCTTTATCCTTTGAAGACGGATTAAAATTAGTTTCACAAAGAGCTTTGGCAATGCAAAAAGCCTGCGAAATAAAACCTTCGACTATGGCAGCCGTTTTAGGATTGGCTGACAATATCGTTGAAGAAGTTTGCGCTTCAATTGACGGAATTGTTGTGGCCGCAAATTACAACTGCCCAGGGCAATTAGTGATTTCTGGAGAAACATCAGCTGTCGAAAAAGCGTGTGAAGCGATGAAAGCAGCAGGTGCAAAACGTGCTTTGTTATTACCAGTTGGTGGTGCTTTTCACTCTCCAATGATGGAGCCGGCACGTGAAGAACTGGCTGCAGCTATTGAAGCAACTACTTTCTCTACTCCTATTTGTCCAGTATATCAAAATGTGACGGCAAAGGCAGTTTCAGATCCAAGCGAAATCAAGAAGAATTTAATTATCCAATTGACAGCACCTGTAAAATGGACGCAATCGGTACAACAAATGATTGCTGACGGAGCCACTTTATTTACTGAAGTAGGTCCTGGAAAAGTATTGGCAGGATTGATTGGAAAAATTGATAAAGAAGCGGTTACTGCAAATGCATAATTAGCCTTTAGTGTTCAAAATAGTATCCTCATAAACTCTGGTTGATGAGGATTTTTTTTATCTTTATAGAACGAGTTCAAATTAATTTTAACTTTTAAAATGAAAAAAATGAAAAAAGCACTTTTAGGATTAGCATTTATTGCAACTTTAATGACTTCTTGCAAAAAAGAAACAAAAGACGAAGTAAAAGAGGCTACCGAAGCCGTTGGCAATGAAATGGAAGATGCTATCGATACAGCAGCTGTAAAAGTTGATGCTGCAGCTGATTCCTCTAAGGTTAAAGCAGGAAAAGTTCTTGAAAAAGGAGCGGAAAAAATGGATGAAGCCGCTGAAAAATTGAAAGAAGCCGCAAAAAAATAATTCAAAAAAATAGGCTGTCAATGACAGCCTACTTTTTATTTCCTGATTTTCTGTTCCCATTTCCAAGCGCTTGCCATCGCTTCTTCAAGCGTCGATTGTGCTTTCCATCCTAAAACAGCATTGGCTTTATCGGTATTGGCATACGCTGAAGTTATATCTCCTTCTCTACGGCCTACAATTTTATAAGGCAATTTTTTACCGCTTACTTTTTCGAAAGTATGTATTACTTCTAAAACGGAGCTTCCGGTTCCGGTTCCCAAATTAAAGGTTTCTACTTTTTCCGTATTTTTTTTGTTCAGCAAGCGTTGCAAAGCGATAACATGGGCTTTCGCCAAATCTACAACGTGAATATAATCGCGAACTGCTGTTCCATCTGGAGTTGGATAATCATCTCCATAAACCGAAAGCTCTTTACGCAATCCAAAACCGGTTTGTGTAATAAACGGCACTAAATTCTGAGGAACACCAATAGGTAATTCTCCAATTTCAGTAGAAGGATGCGCCCCAATTGGATTAAAATAACGCAATAAAATCGCGTTGATATTAGTAACTTTGGCTGTATCAGTGATAATTTCTTCTCCTATTTGTTTCGTATTCCCATAAGGAGACATCGCTGTTTGAATCGAAGCATTTTCAGTTATCGGCATGGTTTCCGCCTGACCATAAACAGTACATGACGAGCTAAAAATGAAATTTGCTTCCGGTTTTTGCTGTAATTCTTGTAAAACATAAACCAAGGCATTGATATTATTTTCATAGTATAACAATGGGTTTTCTACACTTTCGCCCACTGCTTTCGAAGCTGCAAAATGAATAACACCTGAAATATCATGATGCCTTTTGAAAAAATCCTGCACTTTTTCTTTTTCTCGCAAATCTAATTTTTCGAAAGCCGGAACTTTACCCGTAATATTCTGAATTCCGTCCAAAACACTCAAGGAAGTATTTGATAAATTATCGACAACGATAACTTCATAACCTTCGTTTTGTAATTCTACTACGGTATGAGATCCTATGAAACCCAACCCACCTGTGACTAATATTTTCATGATTTCTTTTTTCTATAAAAACGCAACTTATTGCGTCTTCTCGTTTATAAAAAAAGACGCGATAAATCGCGTCTCTACTAAAATTATCCTAAATATTCTAAAACAGAATCTGTTATAAACTTAATTTGCTCGTCATCTAATTCGGTGTGCATTGGCAATGAAAGTACTTCCGTCACCAATTGATTGGTTACTGGAAAATCTTCTTCTTTGTAACGAGAATCAGCGTATGCTTTTTGCGAATGCAACGGAATTGGGTAATAAATAGCACAAGGTATTCCTTTATCTAATAAATGCTGCATTAAACCATTCCTGTCAGCACCAATAATTCGTAATGTATATTGATGAAAAACGTGACAGTCGCAAATATCACAAATACTTGGCGCAACGATATTTTTATGCCCTTCAAAAGCAGCAGAATATTTCCTGGCTGCGTCTTGTCTGGCTCTTCCATAATCATCTAATAAAGGCAACTTAGCGTTCAAAACCGCTGCCTGAATACTGTCTAATCTAGAATTTACACCTACAACATCATGATGGTATCGCTCATACATTCCGTGATTTACAATTCCGCGAAGTTTGTGCGCCAAAGCATCATCATTCGTAAAAATCGCTCCACCATCTCCATAACATCCAAGATTTTTAGAAGGGAAAAACGAAGTTGCTCCTACGTGACCAATCGTTCCTGCTTTCTTTTTAGTCCCATCCGAAAATTTACAGTTGGCACCAATCGCTTGCGCATTATCTTCGATAACGTATAAGTTATATTCTTTGGCAATAGCCATAATTGCTTCCATATTGGCGGCACGACCAAACAAATGTACCGGTACAATTGCTTTTGTTTTTGACGTAATCGCTTTTTTGATTCTTTCAATAGAAATATTCATGTTGAACAAATCCACATCTACTAAAACGGGAGTCAATTGTAATAAAGCAATGACTTCCACTGTCGCAGCAAAAGTAAAATCAGCAGTGATTACCTCATCTCCTGGTTTCAAATCCAGTCCCATCATCGCAATTTGTAGCGCATCGGTTCCATTTGCACAAGGAATTACGTGTTTTACGTCCAGATATTTCTCTAATGATTTTTGAAATTGATGAACTTGAGGTCCATTAATATAGGTATTAGTGTCTAAAACTTCCTGAATAGAAATGTTAACGGTATCTTTTATTTTTTCATATTGACTTTTTAAGTCAACCATTTGGATTTTTTTCATTGCAATTTTTGTTTAATGTTCGAAAAATTGCCGTTTCTAAACACAGCAAATACTTTCTTAAAACGAAGAACAAAAATAGTTATTTATGAGTTGAAACCAATGCAACCAACAGTAAAAAAGATAATATTCCAATGAAATAAAAAGGAAGTACCTGTAACCAAAATTTAAATATTACTGCAGAAGAAATTAAAATAAAGAAAACGTATTTTAGCCCCAAAATTTTAATCATGCTTTTTCTTTATAACTTAATCGTTCATTTTGCTGGTTTTTTATTAAAAATCACTGCGCTTTTCAGTCCAAAAATGAAACTTTTTGTGGATGGCAGGAAAGAAGTTTTCCCTGTTTTGGAACAAAAAATAAAACCTACTGACAAAACCATTTGGTTTCATGCCGCTTCTTTGGGCGAATACGAGCAAGGTTTACCCGTTATTGAAAAGATAAAAGAGCAATTCCCATTGCACAAAATCGTGATTACTTTTTTTTCTCCTTCGGGTTATGAAGTTCGTAAAAACAATACTGTTGCTGATGTTACGGTGTATTTACCTTTGGATACCAAGAAAAATGCACAACAATTTCTACAACTCGTTCATCCGGATTTAGTGTTTTTTATCAAATATGAATACTGGCCCAATTATTTATTCGAACTCAAAAAATCAAATACTAAAACCTACCTGATTTCTGGAATTTTAAGAAAAAACCAACTGTTTTTTAAATGGTACGGTGGTTTTTATAGAGACGCTCTGGCTGCATTTACCTACTTTTTTGTTCAAAATGAAATTTCAAAAAAACTACTGCAGCAGTTAGGGAAAAGCAATGTTGCCGTTTCTGGTGACACCCGTTTTGACCGAGTGGCCACAATTTTAGAAAAAGATAATTCGCTGGATTTTATTTCTCAATTCAAAAACAACACACTCACTATTGTTGTGGGAAGTTCGTGGCCAAAAGACGAAGATTTAGTAGTGAATTTTATTAATTCGAATACTTTCAATGTCAAGTTTATAATTGCACCACATAATATCAAGGAAGAACAAATTCAACAATTAAAAAACAGTATCACTAAAAAAACTGTTTTATTTTCTGAAAAAGAAGGAAAGCAATTGGCTGATTTCGATGTTTTCATTATTGACACCATTGGAATTTTGACAAAGATTTACAGTTATGCAGATATTGCTTATGTGGGCGGCGGTTTCGGGAATCCCGGAGTGCATAATGTTTTAGAACCCGCTACTTTTGGTGTTCCAATCCTTATTGGCCCTAACTATTCGCATTTTGCAGAAGCAATTGCGCTAGTCAATATGGAAGCTTGTCTTGCGGTCAGCAATCAAAAAGAATTAAACGAAGCTCTTGAAAACCTAATACGCAATGATGACATCCGAAATGAAAAAGGACACATGTGCAGCACTTTTGTACAAATGAATAAAGGCGCCACTGCCATCATTTTAAAAAATATTCTGAATGATTGAGTTCAAACATATTACTACTGCTGATATCGAAACCATCGTCTCCCTGATGGAGGAATTTTATGGTATCGATAATTATCCCATCAAAAGTGACGTTTCCAAAGCTTTGTTTGAAGAATTTATTTCTAATCAAAATCTAGGCAAAGCATGGCTGATTGTATCCGACAACGAAATTGTAGGATATCTAATTCTAACCTTTGTTTTTAGTTTTGAATACCAAGGAAAAATTGCTTTTTTAGACGAATTGTACATCACCGAAAAAGCACGCGGAAAAGGGATTGGCTCAAAAGCCATTGAATTTACAAAAGAAGAAAGTCATAAATTATCGTTAAAACTGATCTATCTGGAAGTAGAACCACATAACAAAAAAGCTCAAAATTTGTATATTGCCAGCGGTTTCGAAATGCATAATCGAAAATTAATGCGTCTTAAAACTAAATAATATTGCTAATTGAGCATTCAAGCGGTAGATTTTTAAATTATTCTTAACCTGAGTCGTTTTTTATATACATTCTCAAAACAAGTAATTATAGACTGTAAAAAGGAAACGTTTTAATTTTTTGTGCGTATTTATAGCGCTTTATCCAAATATAAAACCGCAAGCAACAATGGTATTATGAAGACTAAAATATGTAAAATTTGTACTGCGACGGCGGATACTATGTTTCGGATTCAAATTACTTCAGGAAAAAATTGGATGTTTGTTTGTCAACCCTGTTGTGAAAACTCTAAACCATTACCTCAGTACAGATACGGGGGCACTTGGAAAGGCAAACACCATTAGTACACTTTCTTACCAGCTTACAATTTAAAGTAAACCATCAATTTGTATCACACTTTTATCAAACTAAATTATATACTAATGAAATTTTTAAAATTATTCTTATTACTATTTGTCATTCAGACGCAAGCCCAGCAAGGCGGTATGTGGATTCCTTCGCTGCTGAAAGGAATGAATGAAACCGAAATGAAAAATCTGGGCATGAAAATGTCCGTGCAAGACATTTATGATGTGAATCAGTCGAGTATGAAAGATGCGGTGCCACATTTTAACGGAGGTTGTACGTCAGAAGTTATTTCGCCAAAAGGGCTAATTCTGACCAATCATCATTGTGGATTTTCACAAATTCAATCGCATTCTACCGTTGATCATGATTACCTGACGGATGGTTTTTGGGCCTACAAAATGGAAGATGAATTACCAAACGAAGGTTTGACAGTAACTTTTATGGTAAAAATTGAAGATGTAACAACACCTGTTCTAGAAGGTACTGCAACCCTTACCAGCGAAGCTGCCAAGCAAAAGAAAATTCAAGAGAACATTACGGCATTGTCGAAATCGTTGCCAAAGGAAAATTGGCAGGAAAATAAAATCCGTACTTTTTTCGAAGGCAATCAATACATCCTTTTTGTAACGGAAACCTTTACAGATGTGCGTTTAGTTGGCGCTCCGCCTTCCTCTATCGGGAAATTTGGTTCTGATACTGATAACTGGGTTTGGCCACGTCATACCGGAGATTTTTCATTATTTAGAATCTATGCTGACAAAAACAATCGCCCGGCTACCTATTCAAAAGACAACGTCCCTTACACGCCTAAACATTTCTTACCTATTTCATTAGATGGCGTAGCCGAAGATGATTTTACATTGGTTTTTGGTTACCCAGGAAAAACAAACGAATATTTACCTTCTGTTGCGATTGAGCAAATTGTAAACGAACTGAATCCAGCAAAAATCGAAATCAGAGACAAAGCCTTGAAAGTTGCCGATGGTTTTATGCGAAAAGACAATCCCATCAAAATTCAATACGCTTCAAAATATGCAAGCATTGCCAATTATTGGAAAAAATGGATTGGCGAAACACAAGGATTAAAAAAATCAAATGCAGTTGCCGTAAAAAAAGAATCTGAAAAAGAATTCCAGCAAAAAATAGTAAAAGCAGGCAAAGAAAAAGAATACGGAACACTTTTGGCTGACTTTGACAAAAACTACACGGAAATTGCTCCTTATGCGGTAGCAAGAGACTATTTTACAGAAGTAGTACTGCGCAATACTGAATTACTTAGTACGGGATATAAATTATACCAATTGGAAGAAGTTTACAAAAGTAAAGGAGAACAGTCTTTCAATGACCGAAAAAATAATTTAATATCAGGGCTGGCTGATTTTTACAAGAATTTCAATGCAACTGTCGATGAAAAAGTTTTTGAGCAGTTAATAGAATTGTATGCGACAAAATCCCCAAAACAATTTTTACCAAAAGGATTGATGAATGTGAACGCTAAAAATCTGGCTTCGGAAGTTTATTCTAAATCTCAACTGAAAAATTACGCCGGTTTGAAACAATTGTTATCGGGTGATGCCCGTACTGTTTTGGCAAATTTAAATAATGATCCGGGTTTCTTGCTTGTAAAAGAATTAGCCGACAAATATTCTAAAGAAGTTGCGCCAAAATACGACGAACTGAACTTAACGATTACTGCGTTGCAACGCACGTACATGAAAGCGCAATTAGAATTGAATACGGAAAGCCGCATTTTTCCGGATGCTAACAGCACCTTGCGTGTAACCTATGGAAAAGTAAAAGGTTATGAGCCTAAAGATGCCACTGTATACACTCCAGTAACGTATTTGGACGGCGTGATGGAAAAATATATTCCGGGAGACTATGAATTTGATGTTCCTGCTAAATTAATCGATTTATACAAAACAAAGGATTACGGTCCTTACGGCGAAAATGGGAAAATGCCCGTATGTTTTATTGGTACAAATCACACTACAGGAGGTAATTCAGGAAGCCCCGCAATTGACGCTAACGGAAACTTAATAGGACTGAATTTTGACAGGGTTTGGGAAGGAACTATGAGTGATATTTATTACGATCCAAGTATTTGCAGAAATATCATGGTGGATATCCGTTACGTGTTGTTCATTATGGATAAATATGCAGGTGCAAAAAACTTAATCAGTGAATTAAAACTAGTGCATCCAAAGAAAAACAAACCACTAAAAAATAAAAAATTAAAACAAAAATAGCCGAAAAACAAGACTAATCAAATGTTATTAAACATTTCTTAATCAATTGCTTAAACTGGCACAATAATTGTAACTTGTTCCAACGTTGGCAAAAAATAATATTTTATAAAAAAAAAATAAAAAAATATTTTACATATTAAAAAATTTATATCTTTGCCACGAATTAATAATTAACCTTTTATATTAAATTAAGATGAAAAAAGTATTTTTAAGTTTAGCTGCTGTTGCTGTATTAACTGTTGTATCATGTAAAAAAGCTGACGCTCCTGCTGAGGACGCTGCAACTACTGTTGATTCTGCTGCTATGGTAGTTGATTCTGCTGCTGCTGTTGTTGACTCTGCTGCTGTAGTTGTTGATTCTGCTGCTGCTGTTGCTACTGATGCTGCTGAAGTTGCTACTGAAGCTGCAAAAAAATAATTAGAACTCAAATTCTAAAAATTTTAAAGCCATCCGCTCTGCGAGATGGCTTTTTTAATTTGTAACAGTTTCTTAAAAAAGAAACAGCTTTACAAAAGCAAAAAAAAAGAAGAGCGTCTTGGCAATTACCAAGACGCTCTTCTTTTTGTCAATTCAATTAAAAAAAACTCAATCGATGAAAACAAAATCATTTGCTGAGAAATCTAATATTTCAGACACAGAACCATATCGTACAATTTCGTCAATTCCCTTCTGCAAACGCAGGGAAGTAGTGTACTTTCTGCTTGTTGCAAAATGATTATCCCCAAGCATTAATTTGAAATAAAACTTCCCACTGGAAGATTTAAATTTCAAAAAATTTGCTGACTGAATATTCGTTTTAAACCTTTCGATATCTTCTTCACACTCAAACTTGAGTTCATAACTCAGACTCGTAAAAACAACTTTCCCTTTTCTGGAAGTAAATACAAATTTATATTCGTCGTTATATCTTTTACTAATTACAAAAGCTCCCATGAAATTTTAGATTTTTGATTGCGGATTTCAGATACTAAACATCGAACTTCGAATTCATTACTGCAAAATCATTTTGTTTTGAGTTACAAATTCCTATAAATAAAAAAAGCTCCAAACATAGTTTGAAGCTTTTTTAGTACTCAGAGCGGGACTTGAACCCGCACGAACATTGCTGTTCACTGGATTTTAAGTCCAGCGTGTCTACCAATTTCACCATCCGAGCATTATGTGGTGTTGGAGCGAAAAACGGGGCTCGAACCCGCGACCTCGACCTTGGCAAGGTCGCGCTCTACCAACTGAGCTATTTTCGCATTATCAATTCTTAAAAGAACCGCAATACTTGATCTGTATTGCGGATGCAAATTTAAGACATTTATTGAATTACACAAGCCTTTTAGATAAAAAAATCATGTGCAAAAGTTAATCTTCTGATAACCTAAAGATTAAAAAAAAATAAAATTATTTTCTTGTCAACATTCTTTTAATTTCATTGAGTTTCATCAGCGCTTCCATAGGCGTAATGGTATTGATGTCCAGATTTAAGATCTCTTCTTTGATTTCCTCCAACAAAGGATCATCGAGATTAAAGAAACTCATTTGCATTTCATCTTTTGCAGCTTTAATTCCGTTCAGCGCATCACTGGAATGATTTTTTTCTAATTTCTTTAAAAGCTTTTGCGCTTTCAGAATTACTATTTGAGGCATTCCTGCCATTTTTGCTACGTGTATTCCAAAACTATGCGCGCTTCCTCCTTTTACCAATTTCCGAATAAAAAGTACAGTATCCTTTAATTCTTTGACAGCCACATTATAATTCTGAATTCTAGGCAATGATTCACTCATTTCATTCAGTTCATGGTAATGTGTAGCGAACAATGTCTTCGGTTTCGAAGGATGTTCGTGTAAGAATTCTGCAATTGCCCAAGCGATCGAAATCCCGTCATAAGTGCTCGTTCCTCTTCCAATTTCGTCTAAAAGAACTAAGCTCCTATCGGAAATATTATTCAAGATAGAGGCCGTTTCGTTCATTTCGACCATGAAAGTAGATTCGCCCATCGAAATATTATCACTCGCTCCTACTCTAGTAAATATTTTATCTACAATTCCCATTCTCACGCTATCCGCAGGCACGAAACTTCCCATTTGGCACAACAGCACAATCAGCGCCGTTTGACGCAAAATAGCTGATTTTCCGGACATATTCGGACCCGTAATCATAATCAGCTGCTGCGTCTCTCTATCCAAGAAAACATCATTAGCAATATAAGGCATCCCAACCGGCAATTGCTTTTCGATAACAGGATGTCTTCCGTTTTTGATTTCCAATTCGTATGTTTCGTCTAGCTCCGGGCACACATATTTATTTTCGATAGCTAATTGTGTGAAAGAACACAAACAATCCAATTGCGCCACAAGATTAGCATTCATTTGAACCGGTTTTATATACGTAGCGATCCAGCTCACCAATTGTTCAAATAATTCTACTTCTATTTTGTGGATTTTTTCTTCGGCACCAAGTATTTTAGTTTCGTATTCTTTTAATTCCTCTGTTATGTAACGCTCTGCATTAACCAAAGTTTGCTTTCGAATCCATTCCGCAGGAACTTTATCTTTGTGCATATTTCTGACTTCGATGTAATATCCAAAAACGTTATTAAAAGAAATTTTCAATGAAGAAATTCCCGTCAATTGTGATTCCCGTTTTTCAATTCCTTCCAAGAATTCCTTTCCTGAAGTTGATATTGCCCGTAACTCATCTAATTCAACATTAATTCCTTTGGCAATAGCATTTCCTTTGGCAATAGCAACAGGCGCATCTTGATTTAAAACCGTTTTTATTTTCTCCCGCAGCAATTCGCAACTGTGCAAACTGTCACCAATTACTTTTACTGCTTCTTGAGGACTTTCTAACGCCAGAGTTTTTATTGGAATAATAGCATCCAACGATTCTTTCAGATAAACTACTTCGCGAGGCGATACTTTTCCAGCTGCAATTTTAGAAATCAAACGTTCCAAATCGGAAATCTGCTTGATTTGATTTTGAATGTTTTTCAGAACACTTTGGTTTTCTTTTAAATAAGAAACCACTTGGTGCCGCCCTTGAATTTTATGACTGTCTTTTAGCGGTAATGCTAACCATCGTTTCAGTAAACGACCACCCATTGGCGAAAGCGTTTTATCGATAACATCCAGTAACGTCACTGCGTTTGGATTGTAACTGTGGTACAATTCCAGATTACGAATCGTGAATCGATCCATCCAAACGTAGGCGTCTTCGGCAATACGTTGAATCGCAGTTATATGTTGCACTCGATTGTGCTGCGTCTCGGATAAATAATACAAAATGGCTCCCGAAGCAATAATTCCTTCTTTCAATTCTTCGATTCCAAATCCTTTTAGGGAAACCGTTTGAAAATGCTTGGTTAAGGTTTCAAATGCATAATCTTCTTTATAAATCCAATCTTCAAGATAAAAACTATGATAGTCGTCACCGAAAATTTCCCGAAAATCATTTTTATTGTTTTTTGGAATCAGAACTTCACTTGGATTAAAATTCTGCAACAGTTTGTCAATATATTCAGCATTCCCTTGCGCAGTCAAAAACTCTCCGGTAGAAACATCCAGAAAGGAAATTCCTATCGATTTATTGGTGAAATAAATTGAAGCCAAAAAATTATTTGTTTTGGACTGCAACACCTCATCATTCATTGAAACCCCAGGAGTTACAAGTTCAGTTACGCCACGTTTTACGATGGTTTTAGTCATTTTAGGATCTTCAAGCTGATCACAAATGGCTACACGAAGTCCAGCTTTTACTAATTTTGGCAAATACGTATTCAAAGAATGATGCGGAAAACCGGCAAGCGCCGTTTCTGTTTCAGATCCCGCTCCACGCTTGGTTAACACGATTCCTAAAATTTTAGAAGCACGCACAGCATCTTCACCAAATGTCTCATAAAAATCGCCCACACGAAACAACAAACACGCATCAGGATATTTCCTTTTTATCTCGTTGTATTGTTTCATTAATGGTGTTTCCTTAACTACTTTATCTTTAGATGCCAATGGTTTTATGTTTGAGAAATTAAAAAATATTTAGGCGAATTTATAGATTTTTAAACAAAAATGCGGTCTCTTCAAAAAATTAAACTATTTTTTTAAGAAAAAATTAAGGCGTAAATTCTAATTTTTATATAGATTTGTATATATTTTAAAATTAGAATCACATGAAAAAAATAATTGCTTTAGGTATGCTAGTTGTTTTAGGAGTTACTACTTCTAACGCACAAGAAACATCAAGAAAATTAAAAGCAACAACTACTAAAGTTGCAACTGCAAAAGTAAATGGAGCAGGAATGGTTTTCGTAACTGAAACCATTGATTATGGCACTGTAGCTTACAACTCTGACGGTCGTCGTGAATTTGTTTTCACTAATAACGGTAACAAACCATTGATCATTACTAATGCACAAGGTTCTTGTGGTTGTACTGTACCAACGTATCCAAAAGAACCAATTGCTCCAGGTGCAAAAGGTGTTATTGGAGTAAAATATGATACTTCAAGAGCGGGTCAAGCATTTACAAAAACAGTTACTTTAACGACTAATGCAGTTGTACCAAGTAAAACACTTACAATAAAAGGAAATGTTTTAGCTGCTGATGCTGCAAAAAGCTAAATTTTAACACAATGCATAAAAAAGCTTCCATTAACTTCGGAAGCTTTTTTTTTGGTAAATTTACAAAATATGAGAAAGCTTGAAAATAGCGAACTGGAACGAAAATCCATTGAGGCATTTAAACAATCTGAAAAAACACCCCTTATTTTAGTATTGGATGACATTCGTAGCCTACACAATATTGGCTCTGTTTTTAGAACTGCCGATGCATTTCTAATTGAAAAAATATATTTATGTGGCATTACAGCTACACCTCCCAACAAGGAAATTCACAAAACCGCACTTGGAGCCACTGAAACTGTTGCTTGGGAACATAAAGAGAATGTTCTTGAAGTTATCGAAAAATTAAAAAAAGAAAAAGTAATGACACTTGCCATAGAACAAGTGGAAAGCGCTATTTTTCTGCAAAACTTTAAGGTTAAAAAAGGAGAAAAATATGCTTTGGTTTTTGGAAACGAAGTCTATGGCGTTTCGCAAGAAGCAGTTGCGTTGTGCGATGGCTCCATCGAAATTCCACAATTAGGCACCAAACATTCTTTGAATATTTCCGTAAGTGCCGGAATTGTGGTCTGGGATTTATTTCAAAAAATGAACTGGCCAAAATAGAAATTTTTAAAAAAAATAGGAACAGCAATATCGTATCATATGAGGATTTATACTTTCTTAAAAATAACAATAGCTTTTTTATTATTTGCACCAATGGCTAACTATTCAGCCAGTCCCATTTGTACTCTAAAAAAAGACAGCGCTGTGATTTCTAAAAAAGTAATAAAATCAACTATTACAGCTATTGCCCCCAGAATTACAGCAACAGGAACTCAAATTTACTGTACGGGAACTCCATTAAAAATAGTGACCGATGTAACCATAACTGGCTCTGATGCCAGTGACATTGGGACTGACGCAATTTATATCCAAATTTCTACAGGATATGTAAACGGCCAGGATGTAATCCAATTATCCAATCCCGCACTCCATCCAAATATTGTGACTGAATGGAGTCCTCTTGAGGGAAAACTAAAATTATCCAGTACTACTCCACCAGCAAAAGTACTTTATGCAGACTTAGTAGATGCGATCAAAGATGTTGTTTTTAGCAATTCCTCTACAATTCCTTCTGGTAGTAGGACTTTTTCTATTACCCTTGGAGCAGCCAATTATTTACCTAGAAACGGTCATTATTATGAATATTTCCCCAACATAGGCATTAGCTGGACAGCCGCAAAAGCAGCCGCAGAGCAGAAAAATTATTTTGGAATTCAAGGATATTTAGCGACAATCACCGCCGCTGACGAAGCAAAAATAGCCGGAGAGCAAGCTTTAGGAAATGGTTGGATTGGCGGAAGTGATGTGGGAACGGAAGGCATTTGGAAATGGATGACAGGTCCAGAAAACGGAACTGTTTTTTGGAATGGCGGAATCAATGGCTCAGCGCCACCAAACCAATTTGCTTTTTGGAATAATGGCGAACCAAATAATAGTAATGGAAATGAGCATTATGTACACGTTAAAGCGCTTGATGTTCCAGGAACTCCTGGATCGTGGAACGATTTACAATTAAATGGTGATGCAAGCGGAGATTACCAATCAAAGGGATATATTGTAGAATACGGTGGAATGCCTGGCGATCCAATTCTTGAAATTTCAGCCAGTACCACGATAATAATTCCTCAAATTACAGCTACTACACCAGCTTCAAATTGCGGATCAGGAACTGTGACATTGCAAGCAATAGCATCCGGCGGAACGATTAATTGGTATGATGCGGCAAGCTTTGGGAATTTATTACACACGGGTAATACATACACTACCCCATTTTTAAATACAACAACAACCTATTATTTAGAAGCAGGATGTTCCAATAACAGAACAGCCATCACGGCAACAATAAACACTATTCCTAACATAACATCAACCAACAATCCAGTTTCAAGATGTGGAGCAGGCTCTGTTACAGTTCAAGCAACTACCACCAATGGAACAGTTAATTGGTATTCGAGCTTAACTAACACCGCTGTCATAGGAACTGGAACAAGTCTGACTGTTCCCAACAGTACACAAAATACAACTTATTATGCCGAAGCAGTGAATAACGGTTGTACAAACGGAAATCGGATTCCTGTTGATATCATAATTTACGATCTTCCGATAGTTACAGACGAAGAACTAATTCTTTGTAAATCAGGTAGTTTAATCCTTGATGCAGCAATCCCTGCTATGACGTATTCATGGTCAACCGGCGAAACCACGAAAACAATTCAGGTTACCACGCCAGGCATTTATAACGTAACCGTAACAAATAGCGCCAATTGCAGCAGTACCAAAAAAATCACTGTAATTGAACATGACACCCCAGAAATCGACCGGATTGATGTTAATGAAACCACTATTGTAATTTATTTAAAAACCCCAAAAGATTACTTCGAATATTCTGTTGACGGGATTAACTATCAAAGTTCTAATATATTTTTCAATGTAGCGAGTGGCTTACAAACCGCTTATGCAAGAGAAATAAATTCATGCGGAATTGACAGTGACGTTTTTATAGTATTGATTGCTCCGAAATTTTTCACCCCAAACAACGACTCATTTAATGACGCATGGGAAATAAAAGGATTAGTCAATTATCCTAAAGCTGAAGTGAGCATCTTTGATCGTTATGGTAAATTCATCACGAAATTAAATGCAGCTAAACCATCGTGGGACGGAACGTTCAATAAATATTTACTTCCCGCAACCGATTATTGGTACATATTAAAAATTGACACAAACAGTCCTGAAAAAAGAGGACACTTTTCATTAAAAAGATAAGAATTTGAATTACTGAATTATCTTGATATTTTTTGTTGAATTTCACCTAAAATATACAGATAATCTTCTTGATTTTTTACAAAATCCCGATCCGAAACATCAATAATCAACACATTCAAATCAGTTTGAGATTTGATATAATCAAGATAACCACTATTAATTTTATCCAAATATTCAGCTGGAATTTTTTGTTCATAGCTTCTGCCACGCTTTTTTATATTTTGCAAAAGCCTTTCTGAATTTTGATACAAATAAATATATAAATCCGGTTTTGGCATTTCTCTGTAAATGATATCAAAAAGATTTCTGTACAAACGATATTCGTCTTCCGCCAAAGTTATTTTTGCAAAAATCAAGGATTTAAAAATATGATAATCGGCAACCAGAAAATCTTTAAACAAATCAAATTGCGCTAAATCATCCGATAATTGTTGGTATCTATCCGCAAGAAATGACATTTCAAGCGGAAACGCGTAACGGTTTTGATCTTTATAAAATTTAGGCAAAAATGGATTATCGGCAAAACGTTCTAAAACTGTTTTCGCATTGAAATCCTCCGAAATTTTTGTAGCCAACGTTGTTTTTCCCGCCCCAATATTCCCTTCAAAAGCAACGTAATTAAATTGCTCTAACGGAATACTCTGCAAAGGATTTACCAAATTCTGAACTACTGTACAAACACTTTCATCCGGTGACATAGTCAATAATTCCGAAATGTTTTTTTGAAGAATGGGATGTTTCCAATCTAATTTTAAATCCTGAATGGGCAACAAAACAAAATTCCTATTTTGCATCAAAGGATGTGGAATTTGGAGTTTTTCCGTCGCAATAATTTCTGAGTCGAATGCAATTAAGTCAATATCAATGGTACGCGATTGATATTCCTGAGTTTTATTACGCAAGCGACCCAAACGCTTTTCGATTTTTAAAACCTGAGCCAAAATTTTATGAGCAGAGGAAAAAGTATGCAAAACCAAAGCACAATTATAAAAAGCATCACTTTCAAAACCCCAAGCTGGAGTTTCGTATAATTTGGAAACTTTGAGAACCGTACCAATTTCCTGATGTATCAATTCCAAGCAATGTTCAATATTTTCTAAACGATTGCCCTGGTTGCTTCCTAGCGATAAAATGACCTGATGTTGTGATTTCATAATTAGGTGCAAATTAACTAAAAGAATTTTAGAATAAGCAATATATTTGTATCCTCTGTTGCTATTTAAATATAGAAATTCTAAACCATTGTTTGTAACACTTCTATGTTTTATGCGACTTATTAAAAAAATATAATTATGAAATTTTTAGGAAATGTATTGGCTACCATTATAGGTATTTTTGTTTTTTTCATGTTGTTCTTTTTTGGAATTATCCTCATTGGAGCCATTTTTGGTGGTGAATCTGAAGGTGTTGTGGTGAAAAATAATTCGGTAATCGAATTGAACTTGGAAGACATAAGAAATGATTATGCCGGAAAATATAAAGATCCTTGGATGACTATTTTTTCAGAAAACAAAAAAGTAGGTTTATCAGACATTATAAATGCTATCGAAGAGGCAAAATCAGATAATGACATCAAAGGAATCTCTATTCTAAACAACGACTCCTCACTGGGAATGGCACAAAGTAAAGCATTGAGAGATGCTTTGGAGAGCTTTAAAAAATCTGGCAAATTCGTTATGGCTTATGCCAATTCGTATTCACAAAAAGAATATTATCTAAATTCTGTTGCCAGCCCAATTTATATCAATCCGGTTGGAGATATGGATTTCAAAGGATTATCTTCTGAAATTATGTTCTTTAAAGATTTTCAGGAAAAATCAGGATTAAAAATGGAAGTCATCCGTCATGGAAAATACAAAAGTGCTGTAGAACCATTTTTAGAAAATAAAATGAGTGATGCAAACAGAGAGCAAACTACCGCATTATTAAATTCTGTTTGGAATTCAATTACTGCTGACATTGCAAAAAGCCGAAATATATCTGTGGCAAAATTGAATGAAATAGCTAACGGACTTCTTGCTCGAACTCCTGAAATGGCAAAATCCCAAAAATTAGTTGACATTATTGCCTATGAAGATGTGTATCATAACGCGATAAAAAAAGCACTTAAAGTGGCTAATGACGAAGATTACAATAAAGTATCTGTTGTAGATTATGCTCAAAAAGTAGCTACAACTTCACAAACTTTTGACAGTAAAGACGAAATCGCCATTATTTATGCGCAAGGAGAAATTATGGGTGGCGAAGGTGATGTGAATGTGATTGGTGAAGGTTCTATGCGCCGTTCGTTACAAGAAGCTCGAAAAAATAAAAATGTAAAAGCAATTGTACTTCGTATTGATAGTCCGGGAGGAAGTGCTTTGACTTCAGATTTAATTTGGAGAGAAATTGAGTTGACAAAGAAAGTTAAACCGATCGTGGTTTCAATGGGGAATTATGCGGCTTCAGGCGGCTATTATATTGCTTGTAATGCCAACACCATTTTTGCCGAAGAAAACACAATTACTGGTTCTATAGGCGTTTTTGGAATATTACCAAACTTTACACCATTGGCCACTAAAATAGGGATTTACACAGAACAAGTGAAAACCCATGAAAATTCCGCTAATTATAGCCCTTTTGTTCCCATAGATGAAAAATTCAAAGCTGTCACGTTAGAAGGTGTAGAACACATCTACAAAACATTTGTTGCTCATGTAGCTCAGGGTCGAAAAATGACATTTGCACAAGTAGACGCTATCGCTCAAGGAAGAGTTTGGACAGGTTCAGAGGCTTTGAAAATTGGACTTGTAGATAAAATTGGAGGTCTTGATGATGCAATTGCAAAAGCAGCTTCTTTGGCAAAAACAAAAAGTTACAGCACCCAAAATTATCCGGAATACAAGAAAAATTTTGATGATCTTTTAGCTAATCTTCCTTTTGCAAAATCGAAAGCTGATTTCATAAAAGAAGAAATTGGAGAAGAAAATTATCTTATGATGCAGGAAATAAAAAAACTGCAAGCACGAAAAGGTATCCAAGCTATAATGCCTTTTGAAATCAATATGCATTAAAAAAAGATAAGAGCCACTATTAAATCCGTTTTCGCACTTGCTGAAACGGATTTTTTCATCCATTATAGTTAAATTATTGTTTATAAAAACGCCACAAAAGGCACACTGTCCTAAAAATACTATTTTTGTAAAAGAATACAAGGCACCGTTTTTGCTAAACTTATAAATCTAAAGACAATCAAATTATGCTAAAGAAAGTTTTAAAAATCATTGGAATACTTTTTATCCTACTCATCCTAACTTTATTTGCCGCGCCTTATTTATTTAAAGATCAAATAAAAGCTAAAATTTCTGAGGCTATCAATGCCAAAGTAGATGCCAGAGTTTCTTTTGTAGAAGCGGATTTAAGCTTATTCAAAAATTTTCCAAATGCGAATGTAACATTAGAAAAATTAGTCATTATAAACAAAGCGCCTTTTGAAGGAGACACATTGATTTCACTGGGAGAATTGAATTTAAAAATGTCTATCAAAGAACTTTTTAAAGGCAAAAACGAAGCAATCGCTATTGATGGAATCACTTCTAAAAACGGATTAATCAATATCATTTTCAACAAAGATGGGATCGGAAATTATGACATTGCTTTGAAAGAGGAAAAAACTGCAGCCGATGGAAAAAGTAATCCGTTATCCTTAAAAATCCAAGAGTATAAAATTGAGAATTTCAAGTTTCGTTATTTTGACGAAAGTTCAAAAATAAAAATGGTAATCGACAGTTTAAACCACGAAGGAACCGGAGATTTTGCAGCACAAAAATTAGATTTGGTTACCAAATCAACGGCAAAAGTATCGCTGGATATGGACAAAGTCAATTATATGAATAATGTTGCTTTGACTCTGGATGCCGTTTTAGGAATTGATTTAGAAAAAAGCAAATACACTTTCAAAGAAAATAAAGCATTAATCAATCAATTGCCGCTGGAATTTGATGGTTTTATTCAAATGGTGGAAGCTGGACAGGAATATGATTTGAAATTTAAAACGCCAACTTCGTCTTTCAAAAATTTCTTAGGAATCATTCCCGCAGCATATGCTTCAAGCCTGGACAACGTGAAAACAACTGGAGATTTTACTGTGGCGGGTTTTGCAAAAGGTTTGTATTCTGATACAACAGTGCCAAAATTCAACATTGAAATCGCTTCTAATAACGCCTCCTTTAAATATCCTAATTTGCCAAAATCGGTTCAAAACATTGTAATTGACACTAAAATCATCAACGAAACAGGGATTCTAAATGATACATACGTCAATTTAGACAAGCTTTCTTTCAAAATTGACCAAGATGTTTTTAATGCCAAAGCCAACATTAGAAACATAACTCAAAATGCAATCGTTGATGCCGCTTTAAAAGGAACTATCAATCTAGCCAATCTTTCTAAAGCGTATCCTATAAAACTGGACAAGCCCTTATCAGGAATCTTAAAAGCTGATGTGACTACAAAATTCGACATGCAATCTGTAGAGAAAAGTCAGTACCAAAACATCAATAACGCGGGAACCATGAGTTTATCTGGTTTCAACTATGTGGATGAAAACGGCAAAACAATGAACATTAGCACTGCTCTAGTTCAGTTTAATCCAAGCCAAGTCAATTTGAAACAACTGAACGCAACGACAGGAAAAAGCGACATTAGTGTAACGGGAGTTTTAGAGAATTTTTACGGTTTTATATTTAGAAATCAAGAATTGAAAGGAAACTTCAACATGAATTCCAAACAATTGGCTGTTGATGATTTTATGACAACAGGTGAAACCACTAAAACCACAACAAAAAAAGCAGAGGCAATGAAGATTCCTGCTTTCTTAAATTGTACGCTTACCGCAAAAGCAACTACGGTTTTATATGATAATTTGACTCTGAAAGATGTATCGGGAAAACTAATCGTGAAGGACGAAAAAGTAACTTTAGAAAATGTGAAAACATCAATTTTTGGAGGAACAATTGGAGTAAATGGAGCTGTTTCCACAAAAGGAAAAACGCCAGTTTTCAATATGGATTTAAAATTAAATCAAGTCGATATTGCGCAGTCGTTCACCCAACTAGACATGTTAAAAAAAATAGCACCAATTGCGGGAATCATCAACGGAAAATTAAATTCAAGCATCAAATTGAACGGAAATCTTGATGCAACAGAATTTACTCCTGACTTGAAAACGCTAACTGGAGATCTATTGGGACAATTGCTTTCTACGACTGTAAACTCCACCAATTCGACTTTATTGACCGCTTTAGGTGCTAACTTGAAATTCATTGATGTGAGCAAAATCAATTTGAATGATTTGAAAGCGGCAATCACGTTCAAAGACGGGAAAGTAAATGTAAAACCATTTGACATCAAGTACAAAGACATCAAAGCAACTATTGGAGGAACGCACGGGTTTGACCAAAGTATGAATTACAATTTAAAATTTGACGTTCCTGCTAAATATCTGGGTTCAGAAGCGAATGCATTAATAGCAAAATTATCTGCTGCCGATGCTGCGAAATTAGAAAGCTTTCCTGTAAATGCTGTATTAGTAGGTAATTTTACAAATCCAAAAATTACAACAGACATCAATAGTGCGGTGACTAAATTGACTACTCAATTAGTAAACCAACAAAAAGACAGACTGGTAAAACAAGGAACTTCAGCTTTGACGGATTATATCAATAAAAACAAGAAACCAACTGATACTACAAAAACGGCTACTCCCACAACGCCTGTAACTAAGGAGGAAGTAAAAGCGAAAGCTGCCGATTTGCTCAACGGTTTATTTAAAAAGAAAAAGAAAGCAGTAGATACTACAAAAGTAAATTAAGACCGCTTCATGAAACAAAAAGAGGAATTTCACCAAGTGAGATTCCTCTTTATTATTGAATTTTATACTTGAATCTAAACAACGAAACTATTTGCTTTTGAGATTTTACCATTAAGGAATTAAGAAAAATTAAGCTCTAAATCTTAATTGAACTTAATTTCTTAATGGTTAAAAAACCTATGTTTCTTATACATTAATCGTCACTACATATCCTTCGGAACCACGAATATTAAAAACTGTTTCATTCTCAAAAAGTAAATATTGCCCTTTTATTCCGGTCAATTTTCCTTGAAAGTGAGGTGTTTTATCTAAACTCAAACTGTTTACTTTACTTGGATACTGTAAAACGGGATAATGCATCTCGTATAAATCATTCTTTTGCGAATAAAAGTATTCCTGAACTTCCGATGGAATCAAATTTTCTACTTTTAAACGCTCGGCGATTAAGTCAATTTGTTCGACATTATTCGTTAGCATTTTTCTCCAATTTGTTTTATCGGCATAATGATTCTTCAGCGCCACCTCCGTAATTCCTGCTAAATAACGATTCGGAACTTCCACAATCGAAATCGCTTGTGTTGCGCCCTGATCAATCCATCGGGTTGGCATTTGCGTTTTTCTGGTCACTCCTACTTTCACTTCGCTGGACAAAGCCAGATACACAATATGCGGTTGTAATTGTACTTTTTCTTCATACGCCAAATCACGATCCTGAATTCCAAGATGAGCGGTACTCAGCTCCGGTTTCATAATCCAATCGCCAACAGCAGCACTGGAATAAAAACAATCATAACAAAATCCCTGACGGAATATTTTTTTCTTTTTTCCACAATTCAAACATTGGTATCCCACAAAATTGATCTCAATCTCTTTATTCAGTAATTGATTCACATTTAAAAATCCATTCTCAAAAACCAAATAATATTGAATTGGGTTTCCAAATTCGGTTTGCATTTTTGTAAGTACGCCTTCGTATGTCATTGTGATTAAAGTTTCGGGTTTAACGCAACAGTTAAACAAATTTTGTTATTTTTGGTAAAGTTATAACTCACAATTCATAATTCATAATTTAAAAATGCCTCTAACCATAATCAATTCGTTTGCTTCTTGGGTTCTCAAACAAAGAATTCATCAGATCGAACTATTCTTGAAATATCCCAATGAAGTTCAGGAAGAATTGCTTATGAATTTAATTCATTCTTCTAAAAATACTGTTTTAGGCAAGCAATACGAATTTGCTACAATAAAATCCTATGCGAATTTTGCAGAGCGAGTTCCCATTTCGACGTATGAAGAATTACAGCCGCTAATAGAAAGAACCCGTAAAGGCGAACAAAATGTTTTTTGGGAAACACCTATAAAATGGTTTGCCAAATCAAGCGGAACTACCAATGCAAAAAGTAAATTTATTCCGGTAAGCAATGAAGCCTTAGAGGATTGCCATTACAAAGGAAGTAAGGATTTATTGTGTTTGTATTTGAATAACAACGAGGATTCCGAACTGTTTCTGGGAAAAAGTCTGCGTCTTGGCGGAAGTTCCCAAATCTATGAGGACAACAATACGTTCTTTGGCGATTTATCCGCAATATTAATTGAAAACATGCCTATTTGGGCGGAGTTCAGCAGCACACCAAGCAACAAAATTTCCTTGATGAGCGAATGGGAAACAAAAATTGCTGCGATTATAAACGAAACAAAAAACGAAAATGTAACCAGTTTCGCCGGAGTTCCTTCCTGGATGTTAGTTTTAATGAATAAAATGCTGGAAGAAACCGGAAAAGGAAATCTATTAGAACTTTGGCCAAATTTGGAAGTGTACTTTCACGGAGGCGTAAATTTTGAACCGTACCGAGAACAATACAAAAAAATACTCCCTAAAAAAGAGTTTAAATATTACGAAATATACAATGCTTCTGAAGGCTTTTTTGCCATTCAGGATCTAAATAATTCCAGTGATTTATTATTGATGCTGGACTACGGAATTTTTTATGAGTTCATTCCAATGGATACTTTAGGGACACCGGATCAAAAAGTGATTCGATTGGCAGATGTAGAATTGTTCAAAAATTATGCTTTGGTAATCACAACGAATTCTGGTTTATGGCGCTATTTGATAGGCGACACCGTTCGTTTCACGTCATTGAATCCGTACCGAATTCGGGTTACGGGAAGAACCAAGCATCACATTAATGTTTTTGGGGAAGAATTGATGGTCGAAAATACCGATCAGGCTATAGCCAAAGCGTGTAAACTAACCCAAACCGAAGTGGTTGATTACACCGTTGCTCCAATATTTATGGAGGGCAAAGAAAAAGGTGCTCATGAATGGATGATTGAATTTAAAAACCCTCCAGCGGATGTATCTCAATTCCAGAAAGCATTAGATGAATCCATACAATCCTTGAACTCGGATTACGAAGCGAAACGCTACAACAACATGACATTAAATCCGTTAGTAATCAATGTAGCTCGGAAAAATTTGTTTTACGATTGGTTAAAAGACCGAGATAAACTGGGTGGACAACATAAAATACCAAGATTATCCAACCAAAGAGATTACTTGGAACAACTGAAAAGCATGCAGTTTCAAACGATATAGAAGTCATTTTTAAAAATCCTATTTCAACATTTTAACAATCGTGACTCTAAGTCATTGTTCAATTTAAGAAATGCATTATCGCAGTGAGATAATTTTTAAATACCTAAAAATATAACATTGATACTTACATAACGCTACAATTCTTAGCAATTTATTAAGTAATTACTAAAAATAATAAAGTTAAAACTCTAAAAATATTTGTAAGTATTATCTTTTAAGTTAAATTAGCCTTTTTCTCAAATAGCACAATTTAATGATAAGAACAAACGTACTATTAGTTGACGACCATCCTATTACTATTGATGGGTATATGAATATCCTTACTAATCATAATGATACATTTATTGATTTTACTACAGCCTTTTCCTGCGAAGAAGCCTATGTAAAAATAACAAAAAGCTTTTTATCGCAAAAAACAATTGACCTTGCTTTTTTAGATATTAGTTTACCTCCTTATGAAATTAAAAACATTCAAAACGGTGTTGACCTAGGAACACTAATTCGTCAGTATTTCCCTGACTGCAAAATCATTTTATTGACAATGCACAGTGAAACTTTGTTAGTCCATAATGTTATTAAAAAAATTAACCCAGAGGGGTTTATTTTAAAAAATGATATTAATGCACACTCCTTATTAACAGCATACCTGTCGATAATGCAAGGGCAAAAATTTTATAGTGCCACCATAAGTAAAGTTCTTATTCAGACCATTATCAAAAAATTAAATATTGATGCAATTGATTTTCAAATTTTGGAGTTAATTTCCAAAAAAATAAAAACCAAAGACATGCCGAAACACCTAAATCTTTCGCTAAGCACCATAGAGAAAAGGAAAGCTTCAATTAAAACTAAAATATTAAAAGACAAGGGCTCCGATAAAGAAATTATCGAACAGGCAAAAAAAATGAAACTAATTTAAATCGCACATAAAACCGTATTTTTTTAACATAAAAACCGTAAAATGTTTTAAAGTTAAAACGATAGTTTTGAAAAAGCCTAACAATTCAAAAATTATGTGCACGTAATTAAAGATTTCGTTAGTAAACTATTATTAACCAATTAAAATATTACTCTATGAAAAAATTAGAATTAAATCAGATGGAGAATCTGGAAGGTGGGAAATGGGACTGTAATTCTGTTACCTCTGCATTATGCGGTGCAACTGTTGGTTTACTATTTACGGGACCCTTTGCTAGTTTAGCGGCTGCAACAGGAGTAGGTTGTGCACTTGGAGCTTATTCAGGATGCATTTAATAAAAAATTTAGAAAATATGAAAAATTTAGAAAATAAAACAAAAAAAATAAGTCTTACGGATACAGACAATAAATTATCTATATCTAAAATGGAAAGCATTGAGGCAGGAAAAATGAACTGGGGGGCATTTTGTTACGGAATTGAAGCCGCAGCTCTTCTAACTTTAGGAACAAATCCTATATTAGATGCAGCAGGAGTAGGTTGTTTCTTATATGGAGGTTTTGTAGGATTTTAGTTCAAAAAAAACTAAACCTAAGAATTAACTAAAAGTGTTTTTAGATTATGATATTACTTCATTTCTAAAAACATTTTTTACCTTATAATCATATGGAAAAATATAAAAAAAGATTACTAATACTATTAATTGTTTGTGGGATTTATTTCCTTACCAGCAGTTACTTATCTGAGCTGAATTATTATGAAAACATTTTTTTTAAAATTTTTCAAGTTCTAGGAAGTATTTATTTGTTATGGAATATAATTAACTACATAAAGAAGAGAAAGAATCAGAAGGCTTAAAAAAGTCTTTTTTTAATGATAAAATCTCAAAAAGTGTACATCATTAAATTTTTATAACTAATAATATCTTTATAAAAAATGAAAAAAAACTTAGCAAAGTTGCTAATACTTGGTATTTCTATAATTGTGCTTACAGAAATTGCAAATAAGGTATTAAATATTAGAGGCTTAATATATAATTCACTAGGAGAACAACTTACTAATAAAGAAATTGTTAAAATTTTTGAATTTCAAGACAAATGGCAATTTGTAGGTTATGCTATAGTTCCTGTAATGATGTTCTTAAAAACCAGCTTAATAGCCAGTGCGCTATATATGGGTACGTTTTTCTTTAGCAAAATAGCGGTTACTTTTAAGCAATTGTGGGGGGTTGTACTCAATGCAGAGTTCGTATTTTTAGTAGTTCCTGTATTTAAAATGTCATGGTTTTATTTTATTCAAACCAATTATAATCTAGATGATATTAAATATTTTTTTCCATTCTCAGCATTAACAATAACTGGTTATAAAGGATTAGAACCTTGGTTAATTTATCCTTTTCAGGTAATTAATTTATTTGAATTAGCCTACTGGCTAATTCTTTCATTTTTTATTGGCAAAATCACTAAAACCAATACCGATCGCGGTCTAAAAATTGTGGCTTCTAGTTATGGTAGTGCTTTATTACTGTGGGTAGTGGTGATTATGTTTTTTACTTTGAATTATTCCTAAAAAAGCAAAATGAAAAAATACCTTAAAATATTTATACCATTAGTATTTATAAGCTTAGTATCTTTTTTGGGCTACAAAATAGTTACTAAAATCAACTACAAAAAAGAAGTAGCAGCAAACATAAAAACCATTCCCGATTTTAAGTATCAAAATTTACAGGGAGAATCCTTTTCTAATAAAAATTTAAAAAAAGGAACACCTACTCTTTTTATATACTTTAATAGCGAATGTGAATATTGTAACGAAGAAACAAAAATGATACAAGAGCGTCTTAATGAATTCAATCGTTACCAACTTGTCTTTGTTTCATTTGAGAAACCAGAACTGATAAAAACATTTGCTCAGAAATACAATCTTTTAAATTATGATAACATTCATTTTGTTTGTGACATTAAAGTTTCTTTCGCTACTACCTTTGATATTCAGTCTTTGCCAAGTTTAGTTTTATACGATAAAAACCAACAATTAATTGAGAAAATAAAAGGACAAACTAAAGTGGATGCAATTTTAAAGAAATTGACTCCTTAAACCCAAAGAGAAAGCACAAAACTGACTGCAGACTATTGATAAACAAATGTTTATTACAGAACCAAAATAAAATGAACCAAAAACATATTGAAAAAACCCATACGCTACAACTGGACCAAGCTGATTGTGGTGTTGCGTGCATATTGTCTGTTATAAAATTATATGGCGGTTTACAGTCTATAGAAAAGTTACGCGAATTAAGCGGAACTACTAAACAAGGAACAACCTTACTTGGGTTGTATCAAGTCGCTAATCAATTGGGTTTTAATTCTGAAGGCTGCGAGGCAGATATACTGGCGCTTATTGATCATAAACAACCCGTAATTCTCCACGTTCTCATAGAAGAAAAACTACAACACTATATAGTATGCTACCTGTATGATGAACAAAAAGGATTCTTGATTGGCGATCCGGGCAAAGGAATTTATTATGTATCGACTGCTGAATTAGACAAAATTTGGGTTTCAAAAAGCTGTTTAACATTAGAGCCTAATAAAAATTTCATAAAAGAAACCGAAGTTAAAAATGCTCAAAAAAAGTGGTTTGTAAATTTACTAGAACCTGATCACAAACTGCTTTGGATCAGCGTTCTGCTTGGAGTGTTTGTGGCAGGTTTAGGAATGGCAATGTCTTTATTTTCTCAAAAACTAATTGATGACATTTTGCCCTCGCACAATATTAACAAACTAATTTCAGGAATTGTATTATTGGCTATTTTGCTTTTAGCACGAGTTGGAATTTCGGTGCTGAGAGAATTTTTTTTGCTGCAACAATCTAAAGATTTCAACAATCGCATCAATAGCCAATTTTTCTCTTCATTATTGCATCTTCCAAAACCTTTTTTTGATACTCGAAAAATAGGAGAATTAGTAGCTCGATTAAATGATACGCAAAGAGTTCAAAGAGTCATTAAAATGTTGGCGAGCAATTTAGTTATTGACATTTTGGTTTCACTAATATCCTTAATTTTCCTGTTTGCCTATTCTTGGAAAATAGGTTTAATTTCAGTATTGACCATGCCGGTTTACTTTTATATAATCTATAGAAGCAACAAAGCCATTATCGATTCTCAAAAAGAAGTGATGCAAAGTTACGCCTTTAACGAGAGTAATTATATCAACACGATTCAAGGCATTTCAACTATAAAAAACGACAACAAACAAGCTGTTTTTAGCAGAACTAATGAATTGGTGTTTGGGAACTTTCAAGAAAAAATGTTTCATTTGGGTAAAATAAATATTCGCTTGTCGTGGCAATCAGGAATAGCAAGTGTTTTCTTTTTGACGGGAGTTTTAATTTACACTTCAATTCAGGTTTTTAACAACGAAATTAAATTAGGTGAGTTGATGGCGATCCTGGGTATTGTTGGCTCTTTGTTGCCATCAATTGCTAACTTGGCCTTAATTTCAATTCCCATAAATGAAGCAAAAATTGCGTTTAATAGAATGTTTGAATTTGCTTCAATTGAAAAGGAAAAGGAAGATGGAATCCAGATAGATGAAATTAAAAGTGTTTCTCTAACTAATTTGTCTTTTCGTTTTGCGGGACGAAGCGAATTATTTTCAAATGTTAACATTGCTATCGAAAAAGGAAAACTAACTGCCATTGTAGGAGAAAGCGGTAGCGGAAAAAGTACTATTGGTCAAATATTACAACGTTTTTATAATTTTGAAAATGGAACTATTACGATTAATAATCAATACCAATTATCCGAAATCGAGCTAAAAAGCTACCGTAAATTGATAGGAGTTGTTCCGCAAGAAATTAGTATTTTTAACGGTAATGTAATTGACAATATTTTGTTAGGTTCAAATGATAGTCCCGCAAACATTATCGCTTTTATTACTGAATATGGCTTTGATACTTATTTTAATCAATTACCACAAGGGTTGACTACAATAATTGGTGAAGAAGGCATTAATTTGTCAGGAGGACAAAAACAAATCATAGCCTTAGCTCGAGTCCTATATAAAAAACCGCAACTTTTAATTCTTGATGAAGCCACCTCAGCAATGGACAGGAACACTGAGAATTTCTCAATGGCATTATTAGCAAAAATAAAACCCAACTGTGCCGTTTTCTTTATTTCTCATCGTTTAAATACCTTAAAAAAAATAGCAGATAGAATTTATGTGCTCGAGAATGGCACTCTTTCGACAAAGGGAAATCACGAGGAGTTAATGGAAACTGCGAATTTTTATAGCGATTATTGGCAAGATTAGCATCAATTGGGTCTATTGACAATCAATAAACGACAAATTAGGCGGACAACATAAAATACCAAGATTATCCAACCAAAGAGATTACTTGGAACAACTGAAAAACATGCAGTTTCAAAGCGTATAAAAATAACTAAAAAGATGAAAAACACCTTCTACATCTTGATTACACTTTTTGCATTGAGTTCCTGCGGACCGCACAGAATGAGTTGTGGTGCCAGAGGAATTTGTAAATCTCCCGAAAAACAAACAACAGAAAAAACTGAAAAAGTATTTACCGTTAAAGCATAAAAAAGGCTGTACAAAAATGATTCTGGTACAGCCCTTTTTATTTTTTATAATTATTACAATTACTCTTCCTCCATCATATCAATATGCCTGTCGTGATAACCTAACAGGTATAAAACGCCGTCGAGTCCTAAACTGGAAATAGAACTTTCTGCTTTTTCTTTTACCGTAGGTTTGGCATGAAAAGCAATTCCTAAACCTGCTAAATTCAACATTGGCAAATCATTGGCACCATCACCCACTGCAATAGTTTGATTAATGTGAATGCCTTCTTTATCGGCTATAGCTTGAAGATATTCTGCTTTCTTTTTACCATCAACAATTTCTCCAAGATAGTTACCAGTCAGTTTTCCGTCTTTGATTTCCAATTCATTGGCATGAACGTAGTCAATCCCTAATTCTTTTTGCAGGTATTTTCCAAAAAAGGTAAATCCCCCTGATAAAATAGCGGTTTTATATCCGTAATATTTCAAGGCCTTCATCAAGCGATGTGCTCCTTTGGTTATAGGTAGATTTTCAGCAACGTTTTGCAGTACATCCTCGCTCAAACCTTCTAACAAAGCCATGCGTTGCTTGAAGCTTTCGCTAAAATCAATTTCGCCATTCATAGCTGCTTCTGTAATTGCTTTTACTTGCTCACCCACACCTGCCAATTCAGCTAATTCATCAATTACTTCCGTTTGAATCAAGGTCGAATCCATATCAAAACACACCAAACGTCTGTTTCTTCGGTACATATTGTCTTCCTGAAACGAAATATCCACATCCAATGTTCTGGAAATTTCCATAAAACTGGCGGTCATAAACGTTTTATCTACAATCGTGCCCGTAACTGATAATTGTATACAAGAACGCGGAAACTCCTCTTTCTCCAAAATAGAAACCCTGCCGGTTAATCTTTTGATCGCGTCAATATTTAAATTTTGGTTTGACAATATTTTAGTGACAGCTGCCAATTGAACTGCTGTCAGGGTTTCGCCTAGAACATTGATGGTATAGCGCTGTTTGCGTTGCCCTTTTACCCATATTTCGTAATCGGGAATAGAAATTGGTATAAACTTCACTTTCACGCCCAATTCATAGGCTTTAAACAATAAATCTTTTAGAACAGGCCCTGAAGAGGAACCCGCTTTTATTTCAAATAAAATACCTAAAGAAAGCGTATCATGGATATCTGCTTGACCTATATCTAAAATAATGGCATCGTAAGTCGCCAAAATGGATGTTAAACCAGCAGTAACTCCGGGTTTGTCCTGACCTGAAACTTTTAGTAAAATTACTTCTATTTCGTCTGTATGCATGGTATGTTTATATGATTTAGAATAGACAAAAATCGACAATCTGACGTTGATAAAAAAAAATATTGCTCCTTTTTTCAAACAATAACAAATAGTGTAAATTCTACATAAAAAAACCTGTCCAAATGAATGAACAGGTTTGTATTTTTAAGAAAAATGCATTTTTTACGATGCAATCTCCAAACGTTTCAATAAATTTTTATTCAACGTTTCTTTGGCGTATTCCACGTCAATTTCTAATATTTTATCCTCAGAACTTGGTAATTCATACATTGCATCGGTTAAGATAGCTTCACACAAAGAACGCAATCCACGAGCACCTAATTTGTATTCTAACGCTTTATCCACGATAAAATCCAAGGCTTCATCTGTGATGGTAAAAGTTACCTCATCCATCAAAAACAACTTCTCGTATTGTTTGATTAACGCATTTTTAGGTTGTGTCAAAATCGCACGCAAAGTTTCTCTATCTAAAGGATCCATGTGTGTCAATACTGGTAAACGACCAATAATCTCCGGAATCAATCCAAAATCTTTGATGTCTTTTGGGATAATGTATTGCAACAAATTGTCTTTGTCAATGTTATCCACATTTTTAGATGTCGAATAACCAACGGCTTGACGGTTCAATCGTTTCGAAATAATTCTTTCGATACCATCAAAAGCACCACCGGCGATAAACAAAATATTTTGCGTATTTACCTCAACAAATTTTTGGTCCGGATGCTTGCGTCCTCCTTTTGGTGGTACATTCACAACGGTTCCTTCCAATAACTTCAATAATGCTTGTTGCACACCTTCACCGGAAACATCACGCGTAATAGACGGATTGTCACTTTTACGTGCAATTTTATCTATTTCGTCAATGAATACAATTCCGCGTTCTGCTTTGGCTACATCATAATCAGCAGCTTGCAAAAGACGTGTCAATATACTTTCGACATCTTCCCCAACATAACCTGCTTCAGTAAGAACAGTCGCATCAACAATAGCTAAAGGCACATCCAACATTTTCGCAATGGTTTTAGCTACTAATGTTTTTCCTGTTCCTGTTTGCCCCACCATGATGATGTTACTTTTTTCAATCTCCACCTCATCGTCTAATTGCTGTTGCATCAAACGTTTGTAGTGATTGTAAACGGCTACCGACATTACTTTTTTGGTTTGGTCCTGTCCAATTACATATTGATCCAAGAACGCTCTGATTTCTTTTGGTTTTTTCAAAATCAAATCTCCAACCAATTTGAAACTTCCGCTGGATTTTAATTCTTCTAAAACAATTCCGTGAGCTTGTTCGATACATTTATCACAAATATGTGCATTGATACCAGCAATCAACAATTGAGTTTCTGGTTTCTTTCTTCCACAAAACGAACACTCTAATACTACTTTTGCCATTCTTTTTTTGTTTAAAGTTTAAAAAGTTTAAAGTTTAAAGTTCCCGTAGCAACCTTAAACTTTAAATCTTAAACTTGTAACTATTTTTATCCTCTTATTAAAACCTCATCAATCATTCCGTATGCTTTTGCTTCTTCAGCAATCATCCAATAATCACGTTCGCTATCAGTATGAACCTTATCAAAAGTTTGTCCGGAGTGGTGAGAGATAATTTTGTATAATTCATCTTTCAGTTTCAACATTTCACGTAAGTTGATTTCCATATCAGTAGCAACTCCTTGTGCTCCTCCTGATGGCTGGTGAATCATTACTCTTGAATGTGGCAATGCCGAACGCTTTCCTGCAGCTCCTGCACACAATAGCACTGCTCCCATAGAAGCTGCCATTCCTGTACAAATCGTTGCTACATCTGGTTTGATGTATTGCATTGTGTCATAAATCCCTAATCCTGCGTAAACGCTTCCTCCTGGAGAGTTCAAATAAATCTGAATATCCTTAGAAGCATCGGCGCTTTCAAGGAACAATAACTGTGCTTGAACGATGTTTGCAATTTGGTCGTCAATTCCTGTTCCAAGGAATATAATCCTGTCCATCATCAATCTGGAGAAAACGTCTAATTGTGAAATATTCAACTGACGTTCTTCAATGATATATGGAGTCATGTTTTTAGGAGTCATTGCGCCTACGATCTTATCGTAATACATGGAGTTTACGCCGTGGTCCTTTGTAGCAAATTTTTTAAATTCTTTACCGTAGTTCATATTTTTTTGTTCTAAGTTTTACGTTATATCTTGTGATTCCATTTAATGCAAAGGTCATACCTCTTTATAAATGATGTCAATATGTCTTATTTTTTAGCCCAGATGGAAGTAAAAAGCTTTTTGAATTCCGTTTTTTAGTTTTTTTATTCTTGCAAAGCGACTCAAAGAAGCTCTTGCAGGAATTTAAAAAACAGAAACGGAAGAAAAAACTTGAAACGTACAGCTGGATTAGCTCCTGAAATTAATTCAAACAAAAGAGCGCCAAAAAATATTTTTTCTGACGCTCAAATATAACTATTTTTTATTGTTTCGTATCTGTAATCAAATCATAAAATTTTAATAATCTCTTGCTCTTAGGGCTTATGACTTTCAACTTTACGACAGTACAAACACTAATTTATTCTCCGTAAGAAGCAGCAATAAATTCTTCGTAAGTCACTTCTTTAGTTGTAGGATTTGCTTTTTCTTTGAACAATTCCAATAATTTCTCAGCAACAACTTGGTCAGAAAGTCTTTTCACTTCGTCTTGGTTAGACAAAACTCTAGCTACAATTCCTTGAACTTCTTCGTCAGTAGGATTTGTTTGCCCGAATTGTGCCATTTGTTGACGGATATTTTTTGTAGTGAATGTTTTCAAGTCTTCAAAAGTGATTTTGATGTCAGATTGAGCCATTGCTCTACCTTCGATCAATTGAAAACGCAATCCTTTTTCAGAACGTGCATATTCCACTTCAGCTTCCTCAGGAGATAATTTTTTCTCACCAACAGTTTGCAACCATTTTTTAAGGAATTCAGCTGGTAAATCAAATTTTGTGCTTTCGATTAAGAACTCAGTTACATCACCTAATAATTTTTGGTCCGCTTGCTGTGCAAATTGAGTTTCAGCATCTTCTTTGATTTTTGCTTTCAATTCTTCTAGTGAAGAAACAGTTCCAGCTCCAAACAATTTGTCAAACAATTCTTGGTTTAATTCTGCTAATTCAGCAGTGTTGATCGCTTCGATTATGAAGTTTACATCAACATCTAAACCGTGAACGTCATCATGACTTACTTTCATCACGTCCATCAATTGGTGGTCGTCTTCAAATAAACCTTTAGTATTTACAGTCACTACATCGCCTACTTTTTTACCTATGAACATGTCAAAAGTTGCTTTGTCTTTGAAAAGATCTGCAGCAATAGTGGTAGCATTGTTAATTCCTTTTTCTTCGTTAGAGAATGTTCCAGTTACATCTGAATCTGCAGCAACAACTTCTTGAGGAATTGCAGTTCCAAATTGTTTTTGGATTCTTTCCACTTGACCGTCGATTAATTTATCGTCAGCAGAAACCACATATTTCACGATGTCGTTTTTAGCATCTAAGTCTAAAGTGAAGTTTGGCACTAAACCAATTTCATATTCAAAAACCAATTCTTCAGCATCCCAAGAAAAATCTTCGTTTACTTTAGGAAGTGGCGTTCCAAGAAGGTTTAATCTTTCTGATTGTACGAAACGCTCTAGAGCTAAATCAACAACTTTCTGAACTTCTTCTTGTTTTATTGCTTTACCGTATTGTTTTTCAACAAGATCTTTAGGCACCGCTCCTTTTCTAAATCCCTTAACAGTTGCCAAAGGCATTTTTTCGTTTATTCTTTTTGCAACTTGTCCTTTGTAATCCATGTGAACAACAGTCATTACAATTGTTTCATTCACAGCGTCTATTGCTACTCTTTTGATATCCATCTTCTTCTTTAATTTACATAATAAAATTGGGTTGCAAAATTATAAAATTTTTGCAACCCAAACAAGCTTTTTACCATTTTGAATTTTAGGCAGTTATTTGACAAAATCACAGGCCGGAAACGGAAAATAATTTGGGCGTGTCCCTACAGATGGCGCTATCGTTCCTCCTCGCTACTTCGGGTCAGGCTGTTCGTTATAATCTTTTATTGCGCTTCGCTTCATAAAAGGATTTTCACTGCCATCCTTCACGCGGGCCGTGGTTTTCAAGAATATAAAATCGCTTTAATATTTTGTAATAATTTATTTATATATTTGGATTACTAATAATGTATAATTTTTATCATAAAAGCTAGCCAACGGTGAGTGGATATGTATAACTTTATCATACATATAAACGAGTTAGCTGTAATTGTAAATGAATGAACTATTAACCAATGACATCCCAAAACTATATTTTTGCAATAGGTATTGATAATTATTCGAGTGAATATTGGAAGAACTTAAATAATGCAGTACTTGATGCTAAGAAAATAACCGAACTTCTTATTGATAAATATAACTTTGAAGAATTCCCAGGTAATCTTTATAATACACAGGGTAATAAATCAGAATTATTCAATCGCTTCACGACATTGAACAATACAATCACTAAAAATGACAATTTGGTGATTTTTTTTGCAGGACATGGAAATATGGATCCTATAACAAAAAAGGGATTTTGGATTCCATCGGATGCTACATTAGATAAAAGTACTTGGATTGAAAATTCATCTATTAAAAATTTTTTAAGCGACTGCCCTGCTAAGCATATTTTATTAATTATTGATTCTTGTTTCTCTGGAACATTTCTAACTACTACAAGATCATACAATATTGAGAAATCATATCTTGATTTACAGTCAAAAAAATCAAGATGGGTAATAACATCCGGAAATGAAGAGAAAGTATCTGATGGAGTTAAAAATGAACATAGTCCATTTATGAAAATCGTAATTGATTTTTTAAATAAAAATGACAATAAATTCTTTTCTATTACGGAACTATTCAACTACATACAAGTGCTCATAAATTCATCAAAAATTCAAAACCCCCAATTTAATTACATCGATAAAATTGGTCATGAAGATGGAGAGTTAGTTTTTACATTATCAAAAAATCCAAAAACTGAAATAAATAAGACGATTGGAATTCCTAATAGTCAGGTATTAAAAGAAGAATATTTAGGTAACATTTCTAGTGATACTTCACTTTCCTCAGGTAAGGAAGTTTTAATAGTGCAATCTATTGTAGACGATAAAGAACTTATGATTGTTGAGAATTTTAGATTTGATGATAATAATCAGAAGAAATTACGATTTAAAAATAATAGAGCAATTATTGATGAACAAAGACCTGAATTAGACTGGATAGTATACAGACGATTCGCCACTGTATCGGGTTTAATGAATTATTTAGAAAAAAATAAAAACTTAATAAATAATAAAACGGTTTTTTTAAGAGCACACGAAGACATAGAGACAATTGAAGAGACACCATACTGTAAATATTATAGTCAATATTTAATTCAGCTATATAATAATAATTCAAATAAAATGAATTGTTTACACTGTAATGAAAAAATAACTGATAATAATAGCTACTTAATAGAATTTGATGAAATTGGATATAACATTAGTGCTGGAAATGTGCATGAACAATGTTTAAGACCGATAGATAGAATTTTAGGCAAAAGCATTTATGAAAATGTTAAAGAAAAGAATTATTTATTAAATTTTGACTACGAAAAATGGATTTCGATGATTCAAAATGGACAAGGTCAACTTACTGGAGTTTTCAAAAATAAAACTTTAAACCCAATCAATGTATTATCTTGGAATCCTGAAAATAATGTAAACAGTGGTAGATTTTGTATTAGAATAAATTATAATTCTGGAGAGCCTTCATTCATAATGTTAGGAAAGCAAATACAAAGATTTAAAGAAGATGAAATTGAAGAATGGTTAAATAAATTTAATGAAAGCATTCCAATAGACAAACCTTGCAAAATTTCTGAAACTGGTATCAATGGTTATAAGGAAATAATTCAAAAAATTATTGAACCAGGACAAACTATTACATATGTAACTAGTTATGAAAATTCAATGTATAGTAAACAATATGAAGCTTATGACAGTACACTTATTAATGATTACACACCACTTTGTTATTTAACTGATGAGAAAGACGAAATAATTAAAACAGGAAACTTAATTCCTTTAATTTCTAATCCAGAAATTATGGAAAATTATATTGAGAATTGGTCTGAAAGTGGTTGCAAAATAAATAACCTTAAAATAAAAATAATAGAGTCGGATTTAGAATTAGGCAATTTGATTAATATATATTATTTTAAAGATTTAATATTTGTTATAAATCCATTCTTTGACACACACAATCAGAAGCTTAAAGCAGGTCTGATTATTAAAACTATTGACCAAATTAAGCAAGAAAGTTTTGAGAAAAATAAACTGCGAAAAGGAGACAAAGTTAATGTGATAATAAATCCAAATGCAGAAAAGTTGCCATTCGGAGTATTATTAGAAGGTGAATTTATTGATGAGGAAGGAGAAGCTTTTGTAATATTTAATCCAATAGAAGATGGTAAAATCTTGGAAATGGCATACAAAATGCCCACAAGAATAGTAAAAAAAATATAACAACTACAGCTAACAGCTAGTAAGCAATAGTCGGGAATTAGGCTTAATGGAAAAATGGTTTTGTACTTGGGAAATTTGTGATAATCCAAAAACATGTCCTTACTTAGCCCGACCATCGCCTACTAGTGGGACGTTACCTGCAATTTTACAGCAAAATCGGAGAATTCAAGAACTTAATGAAAGATATAGATAAAAAAATAATAGAATTAGCTCTTGATACAGTCATTGATAAATTTACTAATCAAGATTTCATAACACAGGATTTTGCTAACTATTCAAAAATATTAAAAAATAGATACCTTCAAAATCAAAGTTTACATATACGAAAACGTAAATGCTCAATCATTGGATGTAATGAAGAATCAATTAAAAAATCACATTCTATACCAAAAAGTTCAATTCTTAAAAATATTGCCCTAAATGGCCATGTTTTTAAGCCTGAATTCAATACTCGAAATGATTTTCCGAAAAATGAAATGGTTGAAATTGGTATAAATAATGCATCCGTTTTTCCAGGATACTGTATAAAACATGAAAATATATTTAAATCTTTTGAAATAGATGGTAAATTTGATAATGCAAAAAAAGCATTATTACAGACTTACAGAACAATATGTAGAGAACGTACTTATCGTGAGATTGAATTAGAAATAAATGATATTATAAAAAATGAATACAAACAGAAAATAAATGAAGATGCACATAATTACTTAAAAGATATTTTATCTAAATATCCTCAATTTAACGATATTGAAAAAGTTAAAATTGATGGAGTCGACAGGGTAATAAATTCATTAAAGTACATGAATGATTATCTTGCACAACCGATAGAACAATTTAAAATATTTGAAAAAAATATTTTAAATTGGATTTTAAAATTACCTTTTAAAAACAACTTAATAGTAAGAGTTGTCAATATTGATTTTCATTTGCCTATTTCAGTTTGTGGCTTTGCTAATCAAACTTATATTGAAAAAAATAAAACAAAGAATGCATGTATTTTAATAAATGTTATGCCACATCAATCAACTACAGACATTATTTGTGTAGGATTAGAACAAGATAGAACTTTAATAGAAAACTATTTTGATTTTTCTTTCTCTGACCCAATAAACATCTTGAATATGATTGAAAGTTTTATCATCAATGGAACTGATCACTGGTTCATAAATCCAGGTTACTGGAATAATTTCACATCATTAAAACAAGAGAAAATTCTTTACGATATTCTTTTTACTGAAGATTCATTTATAGATGAATACAAATTTTCAATATTTGATGATGTTAGAATTAAAATAATTAAAATTCTAACAACTAACTTTAATTCTCGACAAGACCCTATAACTCCTTTTGAAAAAGAAAAACTTAATCGAGAAATAATAAAACTTAAGAATACTGATTACGATATGATTAAAGACATTGATGTATTAATTGACAAATTAAATAACATGTTATATAAAAAAGAATGAATTGATATCTTAATAAAAACAACAACCAAAACCAATAAAAAAAGCCTCGAAAAATAAATTTCGAGGCTTTTAAGAAAATTGTTTATGAGTTGTAGCCCGTAGCGGAATCGAACCGCTCTTACATGGATGAAAACCATGCGTCCTAACCGATAGACGAACGGGCCATATCTTGTATTGAGGATGCAAAAATAACACTATTTTTGAGATGTACAAAGCCAAACCCAAAATCCTTCCAATAAAAACAGTCTCAAATGCATTCGTAAATTGTAATCAATTCATAGCTAGTACCTACGAATAATACGATTGTTCTTCCAGCAAGCTGATTTTTCAAAGAACAAATCTAAAACCTAATTATAAGATGCCGTTTTTGAAAATAAAGGATAAAAAACAATCCTAATTTACAGTTACTTTTGTACTTTTGAAGTTATAATGCAATCAAAATAGATGACAAAATATTTAAAATATCTTCTTTCACTCTTTCTGGCTTTTGGCTTGATGGTGAATGATGGTACTTTAGATGCTCCATCAAATTCAGCAGATTATTATCAATTCTCGAACGTAATTCTAAGAAGAGAATTAAACGATAAGCGTTCAAAATTATATGTGTTCCATCAGCTAAATTCGGTTGAAAAAAAGTCATTCCTATTTCAGTTAGCCTTCCTACAATTTCAAGATAGTTATGGTCTTCAAATTCCGGTTCTTCTAAAATTACAAACACTGCTTTATCAAAAAGTACGTTCATTTGCAATACAACACATCTTCATAAACGAGATGATTACTTCCCGAAATTCCTATAAAAGTTTATACACAGCCTAGAAATTTCTTTCTACGCATTTATGCAATTCCATGCATAAAGATGATACCAAATGTCTAATTATTAATCATTTACATCATGTATAAACACAACAATAAAGCACGTTTAGAGCAACCTAAACGCCCTATTCTTTGGGCAAAAAGAAAAATCATGCTAATCATTACTGCCTTTATGATCGGAATGTCAAACGGAATGAATGTGGGAGACCATACGATTCACGGAAATCAAAATCACACAGAACAACATAAAAAAGATTGATTTAATTGTGTCTTACTGTTATACAATAGTAAGACACATTAAAATATTTAGGATAACTTTTCCAGTTCCTACACCCACATTTTCAACCAAATCAATAAGTTATTTTACATTTTTAAATTGAAAATGTCCCGTTCAAAATCATTTTTTTCTTCTATACTTATGAGCTGCTGCCAATAATAACAGTCCTAACACTATTATTGAAAACCACCAAAAAATATGTATCCCCATAAACATGTAGGATCCCATATGCATTTCTCCATTATCGTTATTCAACATAATTTTCTAATTTAAATGTTATGGGTATCTTAAGACTCCACAGGATGATTTATAGTTTACGCCGACATCAGTACTTGAAGAGATAAACGTTTCACTCTGTGAATTTAATAATTCAAACTCAATCCAAAACCCATTCCCATATCACTGTCGTAATGCGTGGTAATCCCGAAATTTCTCTTAACAATATACCTCAATCCCGCCATATATTCGTTATCCGTATTCCACATTAAATTCATGCGCAATCTTTTGGAAACTGGAATATCCATGCGTTCAAATTGCAACCTGAAATTCCCGTCGGTGTAGACTTCGGCTTGTGCTTTGATGAGCATTGGCAACGTATATTCGACTCCGGCACTGAAAACAGCACGATTGTCTTTGGTATTGGTTTGACCAAAAAGATTCTCTTCCATTTCTCCCATTTCCATTTTTCGATACCTCCAGTCAAAACCAATGAACGGCATCAGCCATTGCATTTTCCCGATGTAACGTCCAATGTGCGTTTCCGTTTCATACCCGTGATGTTTGCTGTAACCCAAACGCCATTCGGTACCAATACTCCAACGTGTGTTTTGAATCATCAACATTCCATCGTTTCCATTGGTGGCAAAATCATTTTCGGCCATCACATGAAAGGCTCTGTCATCAGCAAATAATTTGCGTTGCGCTAATTTTGGATTTGGAATCAAAGGATTTGGCTCTTGATTTTCATAACTAAAAACCCGACCCATTCCGGCCATCATGTGATACAGAATGTGACAATGAAAAAACCAATCACCTTTAACATTTGCATTAAACTCAATCGTATCGGTTTCCATCGGCATAATATCGATGATATTTTTCAATGGCGCGTATGCTTCTTGACCGTTCAATACTCTAAAATCGTGTCCGTGTAAATGCATCGGGTGACGCATCATGGAACCGTTGAAGAGTACAATTCGAACATTCTCGCCTTTCTTTATCAGAATTTTATCCGCTTCCGAAACTACTTTATTGTCCAGACTCCAAACATAGCGATTCATGTTTCCTGATAATTCAAAACGTAATTCTTTTATCCCCCCAGCCCCCGAAGGGGGAGTTGGAAGCGTTGTTTTAGTGGGTGATTTCAGCATCGCATAATTCAATGTGACAATATCAGAAAGTGAATTAGAATCATACCTCTTATGATTTGCATGCTCATCATCTATTTTCATGTCGGTTTTTTTAGCCTCCCCTCCTTCGGAGGGGCTGGGGGAGGATAATTCAGGATACATCACCACGTTCATGTCCATTTGATTCAGTGACATTTTCATACCCATATCATCTAAATCGCCATTCATTTTCATCATGCCGTTCATCATCTTCATACCTTCAAAATACTTTAATTTAGGCAAAGGCGCAATCAATTGCTTGATTCCATCTCCCAAATACAGCGAGGCGGATTTAGTCCGGTCCTCCGAAGTCACTAAAAATTCAAACGCCGTTTTATCGGCAGGAATCGTTACAACAACATCATAAGTTTCAGAAACAGCAACTATTAATCGGTCGACTTCAACTGGTTCCACATCATTACCGTCACTGGCAACCACGGTGATTTTTCCTCCGGCATAATTCAACCAAAAATAGGTAGAAGCACCACCATTAGAAATCCTCAAACGTACTTTATCTCCCGCTTTAAATTGCGAAAGCTGACTTTCGCTTTTACCATTAATCAGGAATTTATTGTAATACACATCACTTACGTCCATGGCGTTCATTCGTTTCCATTCGTTCGTGACCTTGGTTTTAAAATGTCCTGCTTTTATAGCCTCGGAATAGCTTTGCGTAGTTCCTTTTTGAATCGCGAACCAGTCCGTGGCATTGTGTAACATTCGATGCACATTTTCCGGTTTCAAATCGGTCCATTCACTCAGAATAATTGGAACGGTTGGCAAATCATCTATTCCTGCTCTAAAAGTTGGATCTTCATTTCTTTTATTCATTACAAAAGAACCGTACATCCCAATTTGCTCCTGCAAACCCGTATGACTATGGTACCAATGCGTTCCGTGTTGGATAATCGGGAACGTATATTTATGCGTCGTTTTAGGCTTAATTGGCATTTGAGTCAAATTAGGCACGCCGTCTTCTTTATTTGGTAAAAATAATCCGTGCCAGTGCAACGAAGTATCTTCATTTAATTCGTTATGTACATAAATCTCGGCAATATCGCCTTCGGTAAACGTAAGTGTTGGCATTGGGATTTGTCCGTTTACCGCAATCGCTCTTTTAGGCTTATCGCCAAAAGTTACAATTGTATCCCGAACATATAAATCATAGCGAACTACCTTTTGCGCAGTAGCATTCAAAGCAAAAAGCAAGATTAAAATTATAGGGTATTTTTTCATAATTAAAATTTTAAATTTCGCAGTCTTAATGCATTTGCAATTACAGAAACCGAACTAAAACTCATTGCCAAAGCCGCAATCATTGGCGAAAGCAACACTCCAAAAAACGGATACAAAACACCCGCGGCAATTGGAATTCCCAACACATTATAGAAGAAGGCAAAGAATAAATTTTGCTTGATATTTCGCATCACCGCATGACTTAAGTTTTTAGCTTTCACTATTCCTTGTAAATCGCCTTTCACCAACGTAATTTTCGCACTTTCAATAGCCACATCCGTTCCGGTCCCCATGGCAATTCCAATATCAGCTTGCGCCAAAGCCGGAGCATCGTTGATTCCATCACCCGCCATGGCTACAATTTTTCCTTCGGCTTGTAATCTTTTAATTTCCTTGAGCTTGTCTTCGGGTAAACAACCCGCTTTATAGGAACTTAAATGCAATTCCTGAGCGACTGCTTTTGCCGTATTTTCATTATCTCCGGTAAGCATGATGACCTCAACTCCCTGACGAATTAATTCTTTTATAGCTTCGACACTTGTTGGTTTTATGGCGTCAGTGATTGACACAAATCCAAGTGCAATTCCGTCCACTGAAATGTAAGAAACCGTTTTTCCTAGTTTTTGTTCAGCTATAATTTGATTTTCTAATTCTTCAGAAACCGTAGCTTGCACTTGTTCCATTAATTTTTTATTTCCCAGCGCCACCTTTTTATTGGTAACCGTTCCAATAACTCCTTTACCGGAAATAGCTTCAAAATCTTTGACTTCGATTAATGAAACGTTTTTTGCTTTCGCAAAATTGACTACGGCTTGCGCCAAAGGATGTTCACTGTACTGATTTAACGAAGCAATGCTTTGCAACAAAGAATCTTCGTCATTTTGCAGCGAGAATACTTTCTCGACAGAAGGTTTTCCTTCGGTGATTGTTCCTGTTTTATCAGTAATCAGAACATTTACTTTGTTCATATTTTCCAATGCTTCGGCATTTTTTATCAAAACTCCCGATTGCGCTCCTTTTCCAACACCAACCATTACTGACATGGGTGTGGCCAATCCCAAAGCACACGGACATGCAATGATTAAGACTGCAATCGAATTTATAAATCCATAAACCATTGCGGGTTCAGGACCGAATTTTGCCCAAACAAAAAAGGTAACTACAGAAACAATTACCACTATCGGTACAAAATATTTAGCAATTCTATCCGCTAAGTTTTGGATTGGTGCTCTGGAACGACTGGCGTCATTTACCATTTGCACAATTTGTGAAAGCAAAGTTTCCGAACCTACTTTTTCGGCAACCATGACAAAAGATTTATTTCCGTTGATGGTTCCCGCTATAACGGCATCCTCTGTTTTTTTATCAACGGGAATAGGTTCTCCTGAAATCATCGATTCATCAATCGTACTTTCGCCATCGGTAATTTTTCCATCTACAGGAATTTTATCTCCCGGTTTTACACGCAATAAATCTCCTTTTTTGATGTCGTGAATTGATATTACTTTATCAGCTCCTTCGATAATCAAAGTGGCTTCGGTTGGTGCTAATTTTAATAATTCTTTAATCGCGCCACTGGTTCGGCTGTGTGCTCTGGCTTCTAATAACTGCCCCAGTAAAACCAAGGTTAATATCACCGTTGTCGCTTCAAAATAAAGATGAACGGCTCCATTATGTGTTTTAAATTCTTCCGGGAAAATAGTTGGAAAAAATAATCCAACCAAACTAAACAGAAAAGCTACTCCAGAACCAATTCCGATAAGGGTAAACATATTGAGATTCCAGGTAACAATGGATTTCCATGCACGCTCAAAAAACATCCAACACGCATAAAAAACGACTGGAAGCGACAAAATTAGTTGCACCCAATTCCATTTTGAAGCATCCATAATTTTCATTAATGGATTATTCGGAATCATATCCGACATGGCAATAATAAAAATGGGAACCGTAAAAACTACAGCAATTTTCATTTTACGCACCAAGTCATCATAAACCTTATTTTCTTCGGCATCGGTTGGCTCCATAGGCACTAAATCCATTCCGCAAATAGGGCAAGAACCAGGACCTTCTTTGATAACTTCGGGATGCATGGGACAAGTATACATTATTTTACTATTTGCTATCGCCGCTTCTTTAATCAAATCCATTCCACAAACGGGACAATCTCCTGGTTTATCGTATACCTTTTCACCTTCACAATGCATCGGGCAATAGTATTTACCTTTTGCATTTTTGGGTAAAATCACGGTAGCTTTTTCTTGTGGTTTATTCGAGCCACAGCATGATTTTGTAATTGGTTCCTCAGTCTTTTCATGAGAATCGCCACCAGTACTCATTGCAATTGTATAGTTTCCTGCGGCAGTTAAAGTCTCCTGCAATTGCTTAGTAGGAATGTGTTTATCCATTGTTATCGTCGCTATTGGTGGAACTAAAGTAACAACAGCTTGAATTTCATCAATAGCGTTTAATGTTTTTTCCACTTTCGAGCGACAACCATCGCAAGACATTCCGGTAATTGTATAGGTATGTTTCATAATACTCAAATTTTGATACCACGAATTTCCGATTATACCGTCATTCCCTTGTTACACAATTTTGGAAAAGGTTTGCGTGATTACAAATCATCGATTTGCTTTCTCGTTTTTACTTTCAATTGTTTAAAATAAGTTGGCGTAAATCCAGTTGTTTTTTTGAACTGATTGCTCAAATGTGCCACATTGCTATACTGAAGTTGGATGGCGATTTCGCTTAAAGTCAACTCATCATACGTTAATAATTCTTTGACTCTTTCTATTTTTTGAGCAATAAAATACCGCTCAATTGTAATTCCTTCTATTTCCGAAAATAAATTGCTCAAAGCACTATAATCTTGTGCCAAATCGTTTGATAAATAATCCGATAAATTGCTGTTTAACACATTATTTTTGTTGTAAACCAAATCAATTAGCACTGTTTTAATTCTTTCGATGGTTCTGTTTTTTTTATCATCGATTAAATCAAAACCCAAAGAACGTAAGCGTTTGAGCAAATCCCTTTTTTGGGTTTCGGTACATTCTGTTTCTAATTCGACTTCTCCGAGCGCTATTGAAACGGCATGAAGTCCGAGTTTTTCCAACTCTAACTCCACTGCCGTAATGCAACGGTTGCACACCATATTTTTTATGTTAAGCTTCATTATTATTTGACAGCCCCAATTCTTCTGCCACAATTCAGCATCTCCGAACCAAAATAGGGATTAATCACGTCTTTAGTTTCACTGATCCAGTACCCGTTTTTTCCTTCTCCGTACATCGGACAGTAATCCTGATAAACCGTTTGTTTTGTTCCAAATGTTTTTATTAAACCAAAAACATCTTGGCTTAATAAGGAAAAATATTCTCTTTGGTGGTCGATTTTACCGGCATTATCGCCAATGTGTTTGACATGCGCTTTGGCATCAGCCACAAAACCATTGTACTTATTTTTTGATTTGGTATCCAAAGAAGTTGTGGTCGAACCATTCAAAGTCGCAATTAATTCTTTTGCGGCAGCGGCAGCCCTATTTGAATCATCTTTCGTTAACGCATTTTTGATATTGAGGTATTTCGAAACAATTGCATCGGTTGGGAAAGCCGTTTTGCTCACATTTCCAGTTGCAGTTATGGCACTGGATTCTTCGTTAGCAACAGTAACAGGAGTTGCTTCATTATCAGCAGCGGTTGTTTGCGCCACTTTCTCAGTTAATTCCATACCACATTCTGGGCATTCACTTCCCGCTGTACCAGTAACTTCGGGATGCATTGGACAAGAGTATAGTTCAGCCGTTTTTCCAGTTTTATCAGAATTCAAAGTCGATTCTTCTTTGTTTTTTTGGTTACAAGAAACCGTCATAAAAGTCGCAATCAGAGACAAAAACAGTATTTTTTTCATGGTATTTTTTTTATGATTATATATTGACTTCTATTTAAATCAGCTATTCACTGCCTAAATTCAAGTCGTACAATTTATTTTATGATATTAAAAAAGTTATATTCTAAGTTTAGATAAAATCCATTTGGCGCAGACCGCAACATAGAACTGTATAATTCGTGCCTGTAAGCAACATCAATTCGTGCTTGGCTGTTAATGATAAATTGAATGGAAGGCACAATATCCAAATACGATTTCCCATTTTCGTTTAATGTCTGTCCAACAAACTCCACCATTGTATTGATATTTGTTTGCTTAAAATTAGTGTATTTTTTTGGATACATCAGTTTTCCAAACGACAACGTGTAATTAGTGGCGTTATCACTTTGCGCTGTAGGAAATTTGTAATCCGGATTATTATCGAATACTTTTTCAAAACTAACCGAAGCACTAATGGCTACCTTTTTTATAAGCTGTGTAGCTACAATTCCCGTTTCAAAACCAGTATTTTGTCCCATAATTTCTATCTGTTCCTGATGGATATCGGCATTATTAAAACTAAATCTTCCAAATGCTGCCATCCTGAAATGACTCTGCAAATCATCCGTGGAAAGGAAACGATATTTTGTATAAAAACTGGCGCCTTCAGTTACCAATTGATTGCTTCTATTGCTGACAAACATGGATGTTCTCACCATCAAATTTTTATTGATTCCCAAAGTAACTTCGGGCATGACATGGTAATTATATCGTGATTGCATTTGCTCCTTAAAAATGGATTGTCCCAAACGAACTCCTAATGAACCCGCAGGAACATTACTTGCCGGATCAGTAACCACAAAAAGCTCCTGAGCCGATATTCCTTGAATAAGAAAAAGCGTAAATACGATTAAAAATTTTCTCATTATAATACAGTTTTAATATGGTAATCGTCATCATTGTTTAAAGAATATGTCGCAGTTTTTGAAAACGTTTTAAGCAGTTTTTTATGCTCTTTTTGAGTGACATATCCTTTATCAAAAATCCTTACTTTTGTTTCTCCGTTACTGTCTTTAAGTTCTCCATTCAATAAAACGAAAGTGGAACCGTTTACCGAAATGGTTTTATCACCTTCGGTTTTTAAGCTTTCTGTAGGCATTGTAATTACTAATGAACCGATAAAAAAACCTGCTTTTTCAACACCTTCTTTCAATACTCTTGGCATAATTTTACTTTCTTTTTTAAAATAAACCGTGAAGGTATTCGTGTTCAAATCAGTACTCACGCTATCCACACCAACGGTTGCCTTCAGTTGTTTGTTTATCGCATTGGAACACATAGAACAGGTTAAACCAGTCGCCATTATCTCAGCTTTTGAGATTTGAGAATAGGATTGTACACTTGTCATTAAAACCAAACAAGCAATACCAATGAATTTTAAATTTATATTTTTCATTCTACTTTATTTTTTATTTGCATGATTATTTCTTCCTCCGTTGGATTGATGGCAACTAATTTTCCTGCTGCATCAAATAGATATGAATTAGGTAATTCTTCAACTCCAAAAAGCAGTGCAGATTTCGCATCAAAACCTTTAGCGTCGATTAATTGCCCGTACGCTAATTTATCTTTTTGAATGGCATTCATCCATTTGGTTTTGTCCGTATCCAGCGATATCCCAACAATTTCGAAGTTTTCATCTTTGTACACATTATATAAAGGAGCCAATTTTTTATTAGCCAGCCTACAAGGTGCGCACCAAGAAGCCCAAAAGTCAATCAGTACCGTTTTCCCTTTCAGAGAAGCCAAATTTATGGTTGTCTCTTTATTATTTTTGAGTTCTAAATCAGGCAAACTGTCTCCAATTTTCATTTGGGCGGATGCAGTTGAAATACTGATTATTAAACTGAATAGCAGCATTATTTTTTTCATGTTATATTCCTATGAATCGCTTATTGAATCGTTTCGACTGTTTTTCCGCAAGTCATCATTTGAGAACCGTAATAGGGATTTTTAACTACGTTTTCTTTACTCAACCAGCTGGCACCTTTACCGTCGTTTGCCATTGGGCAAAACTGAAGATAAACCGGAGTTTCATATTTAGCCACTTTTATCAATTCATACATCGATTTTGAAAAAGGAATAAAAAATTCTCTTTGACGCTTGATATCTTGAGTTTCCGAAATGTTCTTGGCATCAGCCATTAAACCCTTCATTTCTTTCATCCAAATCATGTGAACATCCATAGCAAGCTCGTCCATTTTTACTGCATTCAAAGCTGTCAGAACGTCTTTCGCTGCAGTAGCAGAAGCTTTTCCTTCAGTTTTCACCAAAGCATCTTTCAATAAGAAATAGGTGTCAAAAACAACTTTTAATTTAGTATCCACTTGTTGTTTTGCAACTGGAGCATCAGAATGATTGACGTGGTTTGCATGATTTTCTGTACTAGTAGTTTCCATTTTCATCTCTGTTGAAACGGCAACTTTTGCTTCTCTATCATATTGACAACATCCATGTAATGCATCATAAGTAGCATCCGGCGCAAGAAATTTATCGCTGTCGTAACCGGCTAAAGCGATGCGTTTCAAAATTTCGTCTTGGCTCGTTTTGGTGGAATCATATGTGAGAGTTGCCATTTTGGAATCTTTATTCCACTCCACTTTTGCTGTTTTTTTTAGGTTTCCGGCAGTTTCTATCTTGCTTTTACACATATCACAGTTTCCATATATTTTAACGGTTTCTGTCTTGCTATTTTTAATTTGCGCGCTTGCGATTGTAACTGAAAGCAATAGGATTATTGCCATCAATATTTTTTTTATTGAGTTCATTATATGAATAATTTGAGGTGAATTAGTCGCAAAAAGCATTAAAAAAAATAGCATATTCCGCTACATATCAATTTGTATTCGACTAAAACTTAATGATTGTTAAAGCATAATTTGCTTTGAAAAAGACAGTTTTCAGGCTGTCATAGAAAGAATTTAGCTTATTTTAGGTGGAAGCCAAATAGAACGAAAATGGGAAGAAATAAACATTTCCGAGTAATAATAATTTTGTTTTTCAGTAGAAAAACTAAAAACTTGGTTGTTTAATTCGGTATAAAACGCCGAAGTCAACCCTAAATAAATTGTCGAACTGCCGCAAGTAACATCTTTACAAGCACCTTTGCAGCCGTCATGCGAACTTTCATCCGATTTTTTTTCTTTTTTGCAACAGTCTTTCTGGTCCTTTTTTGAAGAAGATTCTTTTTTGCAACATGCCTTCTCCGTTTTTGTAGCACATGCAAAAGCTACGCTCGGTGTCATAAAGAAACCAAGCATAACCAATAACATTATGTAAAACTTTTTAGACATTGTTTATCTGATCTAGAAGTACAAAGGTATAAAATTAAGAAATACTGTAAATTGATTCAATCACAAATGCGTGTTAAAACAATATTTTACTTTCCTTCTCCTAATATTCCATTCATTATAGACTGCAAAACTGATAATATAACACTAAAAATCAAAGCCGTCAAAAACGTATCCACGCTAAATCCGCCTACTATTTTTGTGCACAATAAAATCATAAGCGCGTTTATGACCAACAAAAATAATCCTAAAGTTAGGATAGTAACCGGCAATGTAAGAATTACCAATATTGGTTTGATAAATATATTCAGCAACCCTAGAACAATGGCTACAATTAATGCTGTAGTAAATCCAGCCACATGAACGCCAGGCATAAAGTTCGCTATAAGCAATACTAAGCCAGAAGTAATAAGAATTTTGATCAGTAAATTCATGGTTTTTTATTTTAAGATTTAATAAATGTAAGAAAAATTTAAATCTGATTCGTTTATTTCAAAAAGGAAATAACTTTTTGATAGAAATCGGCTGGGTTTTCAGCATGAAGCCAATGCCCTACATTAGGAATCGTTTCGATGCTTGAATCTGGGAAATGTTGTTTTATGTTTTCGAAATCGCTGTCTAAAATATACTTTGAATTTCCACCGCGAATGAATAATGTTGGTTTCTCGAAAATAAATCCTTCTGGTAACGGAATTCCTATTTCATCCATTTTTGTATTAAAAACTGCCAAATTAAATCGGAAAGCCAATTGTCCCGGCTCTTGCCAATATAAATTTTTCATTAAGAATTGTCGGGTTCCAAAATCAGGAATGTACTTTTCCATAATTTCTTCGACATCACTTCGGCTTGGCTTTATAGAAAAATCTACCGCATTCAATCCCGCCAAAATATCCTGATGGTGTTGCGGATAAAATTTAGGTCCAATATCAGCCACAATTAATTTATCTACTAGTTCCGGGTAAGTAGTGGCCAAAAGCATCGCTACTTTCCCGCCCATCGAGTGTCCTATTATATTGATGTTTTCTAAGTTATGAGCTTTGCAATACTCGTAAACATCCTGCGCCATGATTTCATAACTAAACTCTTCTGAATGTAAGCTTCGTCCGTGGTTACGTAAATCGAGAACATGAACTTGAAAATCAGTCGCAAATTGCGTTCCGAGTGTTTTCCAATTATCTGACATTCCCAGAAATCCGTGAAGAATTAAAAGTGGTTTTTCTGAGCCCTCTATTTTTGAAAAAAGCATATAATTTTAGATTTTAACGTTATAATTTAAATTACAAACCATCAAGAAATTAAGGTTATTAAGCTTTACACTTAATCTATCTTAATTTCTTAATGGTTTAAAAAACTATTTTAATTTTTGCAAATACATATTTACCACATTATCCAATCCAAGATAGATAGCTTCGGAAATTAAAGCATGACCAATAGAAACTTCCAATAATCCTGGAATGTTTTGTTTGAAAAACTGAATGTTATCCAAACTCAAATCATGACCTGCATTGATTCCTAGTCCAAGTTCATTAGCCAAAATTGCCGATTCAGTGTACGGCAAAATTCCCTTTTGATTTCCTAAACTGTATTGATGAGCAAATGCTTCGGTATACAATTCGATTCTTTCTGTTCCAATTTTCTTTGCACCTTCAATCATTTCCAGAACTGGATCTACAAAAATGGAAGTTCTGATTCCGTTGCGTTGAAATTCCTGAACGATTTCAGTTAAATAAGACGCGTGTTTTATAGTATCCCAACCTGCATTAGAGGTTATGGCATCAATCGCATCTGGTACTAGAGTCACCTGTGTCGGTTTTATTTCCAAGATAAGATCGATAAATGTTTTCTCTGGATTTCCTTCAATATTATATTCGGTGTAAACCACAGGCTTTAAATCGCGGGCATCTTGATAGCGAATGTGGCGCTCGTCCGGACGCGGATGTATGGTTATTCCTTCGGCTCCAAACTTTTGAATGTCGGCAGCCACTTTTAATAAATCGGGAACATTACCGCCACGAGCGTTTCGCAAAGTAGCTATTTTATTGATGTTTACACTTAATTTTGTCATTAGAACACTTTTTGATTTTGATACTTGTATTTGTCAGGACAAAAATACAAAGTAAAACTTAGGAGATTTTGCTTATTTTTGATTATTTTGCATGAAATATTGCCGATTGATTTATGACAGAAATTACAGAATATATTACCAATGATTTTAAAGCGATTGACAGCCATGATTCTATTGCGGCCGTTCAAGACTTTTTTAGCGACTTACACTTTTCCCATTTTCCAATTGTAGAAGAGGGCGTTTATATTGGCAGTATTGCATCGGAAGATATTGAAACCTTCGACAGTGACAAAGAAGTAGCCGATTACCGCTTTACGCTTGAGGGATTTTTTGCCAGAACGAATACGATTTGGCTGGATGTTTTAGAAGTTTTCGCAAAAAACCATACAAATTTAGTTCCCGTTTTGGACGAAAACAATACGTACGTAGGGTATTATGAAATAGAAGATATCATGAAATTTTTTCATGAAACACCCTTTTTAAAAGAACCAGGCGGAATTATTATTGTCAGAAAACCAATTTTAGATTATTCGATGAGTCAGATTACTCAAATTGTAGAAAGCAATAACGGCAAGCTTTTGGGTTTATTCATTTCAGAAGCCGATGTGGATAGTGTGGAAGTGACTATGAAAATAACTTTGGGAGCAATGAACGAAATAATCCAAACTTTTAGAAGATACGGTTATGAAATCATATCAGAACATCAAGAAGACAATTATATTAACAACTTAAAGGAACGGTCTGATTATTTAGACAAATACCTGAACATATAACCGCTTATTCGGAGATTTGATGATTCGGTTATTGCAACCACCATCTCAAACAACCCAATAATCAAATTAACGATTAAAAAAAGATGAAAGTAGCGATCTACGGTCAATATTATCAAAACAGCACAGAACCTATTATAAATGACATCTTTGTTTTTTTTAACAAAAACAATGTGGAGATGATTATCGAGTCTCATTTTTTGTTGATGCTTAATGAAAGGAAGATTGTCGAAAATAAATACAAAACTTTCACTTCCCATACGGAACTCGACTCCAGTTTTGACATGCTAATCAGCATTGGCGGAGACGGAACAATATTAAGAGCAGCAACATTAGTTAGAGATTCCGGCATTCCTATATTAGGTATAAATGCAGGAAGACTTGGTTTTCTGGCAACCGTTCAAAAAGAGAACATTGCTGAATTTATGCAATTTGTGATTGACAAAAAATATACAATTTCCAAAAGAGCATTACTAAGCTTAACCTGTTCACCACCCAATGAATCGATTGACGAAATCAATTTTGCGATGAATGAAATTACGGTTAGCCGAAAAGATACCACATCGATGATTACGATTGATACCTATTTGAATGATGAATTTTTGAATTCCTATTGGGCTGACGGTTTAATTATTTCTACACCAACTGGATCTACGGGATATTCCTTAAGTTGTGGAGGCCCAATTTTGACACCGGATGTAAAAAGCTTAGTTATTACCCCTATTGCACCCCACAATCTCACCGCCAGACCACTGGTAGTTCCGGATGAAACTGAAATCAGATTGAAAGTTTCGGGACGAGAGGAAAATTACTTGGTTTCCTTAGATTCCAGAGTCACTTCGGTAAAAAATGAATCCATACTGACTTTAAAGAAAACCCCATTTCAAATTAATATGGTTGAAATTCCCGAAGAAACCTTTTTAAAAACACTTCGAAGTAAATTACTTTGGGGAGAAGACAAACGGAATTAAATCATTTTACTCAAGCGTTATACGATTTTATCGATTTTTCCCGTTTTAATGAAACAAATACTTATTTAGTGTTAGTTATAGCTCTAATTCCTAAAAAAACACACATTTAACAGAATGGGTATTGTATCGAATTGATAATTATTATATTTGCACGCAATTTTTGATTTAATGAACAAGATCTATTACTTATTTTTCTGTTTTTTCCCTTTGATGATGGCCCAAGCCCAAATCCATGAGGTCGGAGTTTTTCTAGGCGGGAGCAACTACATTGGTGATATAGGTCCGACAACTTATATTGCGCCAAACGAGCCTGCTTTTGGATTGTTGTACAAATGGAATAAAAGTCCCCGACACGCTTATCGATTTTCCTATATTCAATCTGACATTACATCGAATGATTTAGATTCAGAAGAAGCTAGTAGAAACCAAAGAGGGTATCGTTTTGAAAATAACTTAAAAGAAGTATCTTTAGGTCTTGAATTCAACTTTTTCGATTTTAATCTTCATAAATTGAGTACTCAAATAACTCCCTATGTTTTTTCTGGTGTAAATTATTTTTCAAGTAAATATACCTTAACAAATACTAAAGCAGATGTATCCGTACAAGGTAGAACAGAAAGAAAAAAATCAATAGCAATACCTATGGGTATAGGAATCAAGTCAAACATAACACGAAGTTTCGTTTTAGCAGTAGAAACGGGAGCCAGATATACTTTGACAGATAATATAGACGGAAGTTTTAATCAACAATTTGGAAATATAAATAATAATGATTGGTATGTTTTTTCAGGAGTTACCTTAACGTATACTTTTGGAGAAAAACCCTGTTATTGCGGAGAATAAAAAAATGAATTTACTACAGCATATCGACGCGACAAGATTACCCAAACACTTAGCCATAATAATGGATGGCAACGGACGTTGGGCAAAGCAGCAAGGACTTTTACGGGCTTTGGGACATGAAAGCGGAACAAAATCAGTGAAGGTTATCATAGAATCCAGTGCTAAATTAGGCATTGAATTCCTTACGCTTTACGCTTTCTCCACTGAAAATTGGAACAGACCAAAACTAGAGGTCGAGACCTTAATGAAGGTACTCATCAACTCCTTGAAAAAGGAACTTACCACCTTACAAAAAAACAACATCAAGCTTAATGCTATTGGTAATTTGGAAAAACTACCAAAATCCGCACAAAAAGAGCTTCTTGATGTAATTGACAAGACTAAAGACAACACACAAATGACGCTAACTTTGGCGTTAAGCTACGGCTCTAGAGAGGAACTTGTCAGTGCGGTAAAAAACATTTGCAGTAAAGTTAAAAATAATATAATTTCAATAGACAGTATTGACGATTCCATTATTAATGAGCATCTTTACACGCAAAATTTACCTGACGTAGATTTACTAATACGAACAAGTGGAGAACATAGGATAAGTAACTTTTTGTTGTGGCAAATCGCCTATTCAGAATTGTATTTTACTGACATATTGTGGCCAGACTTTAAAGAACAAGATTTATATGAGGCTATCATTAGTTATCAAAAAAGAGAACGTAGATTTGGAAAAACAAGTGAACAAATTAAATAATTTTTTAGTGTTAAATAAAAGCATAAAAATAGTCGTTACCGTTTTGATTTTCGGAAGTTTTACACAAGTTAAAGCTCAAGAAAGAGTTCCTTTTGATCAAGGTAAAAAATACATTCTTGCCGATGTAGCCGTAGTGGGAGATATCAGTTTTAATTCGCAAACCGTTGTCACTTTTTCTGGTTTGCAAAAAGGTCAAGAAATAACTGTTCCAGGCGAGGAAATTAGTGCTGCTATAAAAAAATTAGGTAAATTAGGTCTCTTTGATGAAATCTCTTTTTATATAAATAAAATACAGAATGATAGTATTTATCTTGACTTAAACATTATCGAATTACCTAAATTAAACGAGGTGAAATTTGTAGGTGTTAAGAAAACAAAAACGGAAGGTTTAATCAAAGATAATTCGTTGAACAAAGGAAAAGTAGTTAATGAAAACTTGATTACGACTACTAAAAACTACATCGAAAACAAATACAAAAAAGACGGATACTACAACACAAAAGTAAACATCAATACCGTTAAAGACACTGCAACGGTAAACCAGGTCAATATGCTTGTTGCTATTGACAAAGGCGATAAAGTAAAAATTCAGAGTATTGATTTTGCTGGAAATACAAAATTATCCGACAAGACGTTGCGTAAAGCAATGAAAGAAACGAAACAAAAAAATCCTATTCGACTTTTAAAAGCTTCTAAATTTATAAAAGATAAATACAAAACTGATTTAGAGAAAGTTATTGCAACTTATAAAGAAAAAGGATACAGAGATGCACGAATACTTTCGGATTCTGTAACGTATGATAAGAATAAAAATGCGTTAAACATCAAAATTAATGTTGAAGAAGGAAATAAATATTATTTTGGAGACATTAAGTTTTTAGGAAATACCGTTTATACCGATCAGGGTTTAAGTAGAATTTTAGGCGTTAAAAAAGGAGATACCTATAATGGTGTTCTTCTTGAAAAAAGAATTGCCGATAAGTCTAAACCAGATGCAGAAGACATTACCAATTTATACCAAAATAACGGTTATTTATTTTCTAATGTAAATGCTGTTGAGGTTAAAACTGCAAATGACACCATAGATTTTGAAATACGAATTACAGAAGGTCCAATTGCTTACTTCAACAAAATTACAGTTGTAGGAAATGACAAAACAAATGACCGAGTAATCTACCGTGAATTAAGAACAAAACCGGGAGAGAAATATAGTAAAGAAGAATTAGTAAGAACCATTCGTGAGATTGGTCAACTAGGATTCTTTGATCCAGAAGCAATCGATCCTAAATTTAAAAATGTAGATTCAGGAGCCGGAACTGTTGACATTGAATACAATCTTGTAGAGAAAGGTTCCAGTCAAATTGAACTTCAAGGAGGTTATGGCGGTGGTGGTTTCATTGGTACGCTTGGGCTTTCTTTTAACAACTTCTCAGCTAGAAACATGTTAAATAAAGATGCTTACAAACCACTGCCGATGGGAGATGGTCAAAAAGTATCCTTGCGTTTACAAGCTAGTACTTTTTTCCAAACCTATAGCGTATCGTTTTCAGAACCATGGTTTGGAGGAAAAAAACCAGTATCATTTAGCTCTTCTATTTCATACAGTAAGCAGTTTTTAAACAACTTTATTACTCAGCGTGCAGATAAAACAAAAAGTTTTGACATCTTGACGTTATCTGTTGGTCTGGCAAAAAGACTTACTGTTCCAGATGATTTCTTTGTATTATCACAATCGATCAGTTATCAGCATTATGCCTTAAACAATTATAATACAGGTCTGTTTACATTTGGAAACGGAACTTCCAGAAACTTAGCATATACTATAGGACTTACAAGAAACAGCAAAGGATTGAATCCAATATTCCCTACTTATGGTTCTGAATTCAGTCTTTCAGCAAAGTTAACTCCACCTTACTCTTTACTTAATGGTGTAGATTATGGCACGTTAGGAGACCAAGAGGAATATAAATTAAAAAACACCGTGGACCGACAAAATGTTCCGGATGCCAATGGAAACATTGTAAACATAGGAGATTACATAGACACGAATGGTAATAAGGTTTCTAATTTTTCATTAGCGGCAGCTGACGTAAGTAAAGTCGATCAAAAGCGATTTAATTGGTTAGAATATTATAAAGTTAAATTCAAAGCTGACACGTATACCAAAATTTATGGTAAACTAGTACTTAGAGCATTAGCTGAATTTGGTTTCTTAGGCTCATACAATCAAGAAAGAGGAGCCGTTCCTTTTGAACGTTTCTACCTTGGTGGTGATGGATTAGCTAACTTTTCGATGGATGGTAGAGAGACGATCCAGTTAAGAGGATATCCTAATAACTCGTTGACACCTGTTAATAGTGCTGGAGAACAAATTGGAGCTACAGTATTTAATAAATTCTCAATGGAATTGCGTTATCCAATTACATTGAAAGCATCAGCTTCAATATACGCCTTGGCTTTTATGGAAGCAGGATCATCATTTAGTGATTTCAAAAGCTATAATCCATTTGCATTAAGTCGCTCTGCCGGAGTTGGTCTGCGTGTATTTATGCCAGCATTTGGTTTATTAGGAATCGATTTTGGACATGGATTTGACGCATTACCGGGACAAGCGAAAGCTAATGGATGGGAAACCCACTTTATCATTGGGCAACAATTCTAAAAAATTGGTTTATGATTTTCTAATATAGTATAGTTATGGGAAAACAATTTTTATATGTGTTTTTAGCTTTAATTGCCATGCAAACAATTAATGCGCAAACCAAAGGAAATAAGCTGGGCTACATTGATATGGAATACATTTTACAAAATGTTCCTGACTACACTGAAGCAAAAATTCAATTGGAGCAAAAAGCTCAAAAATGGAAATCTGAAATTGATGCTAAAAAAATTGAAATCAATAAATTAAAGGAAGCTTTAAAAGCAGAAAAAGCGTTGCTCACTAAAGAATTGATAGACGAAAGAGAAACCGAAATCAGTTTCCTTGAAAATGAAAATTTAGATTACCAACAGAAACGTTTTGGTGCTAACGGAGATTTAATCATTCAAAAATCTGTTTTGGTAAAACCAATTCAAGACCAAGTTTTTACAGCAGTTCAAGATATTGCAGAACGATTAAAATATGATTTCATATTTGATAAAACTTCCGACTTGACAATGCTTTTTGCAGCCAAAAGATTTGACATTAGCGATCAGGTTTTACGTGTTTTAAACCGTACCGAAAAAAGAGAGCAACTGACCAAAAAACAGCAAAAAGAAGCGGAAGAAAGAGAAAGTAAAGAAGATGCATTAGATGATAATCCGGCTTTGGCTGAACGCCAAAAACTATTAGATGATAAAAAGGCAGCAAGAGAGAAGGTTCTAGAAGACCGAAAATTACTTCAAGAGCAAAAGAAAAAAGAATTTGACGACAAAAGAAAACAAATTCAAGCTGACAGAGAAGCTAAAAAAAATGGCACGGTTTCTGCAAATGTTAAAAAAGAAGATGCACCAACAAGTTTAACTAAAAATAATGAGGCTGCAGCAATTGCAGATGATGTGAAACAAAATCAAGCTGAAGCAAGAGCCAAAACATTAGAAGACCGTAAAAAAGTGTTGGAAGACCGCAAAAAGATTTTAGAAGAAAGAAGAAAAAAAATTCTGGATGAAAGAGAAGCGGCTAGGAAAGCGAAAGAAGAAAAGTTAAAAGAAAAAACAAACAATAATTAATTACTTAATATTTTAAAAACGATGAAACAAATCAAAACTCTACTAATTGCTGCAATTTTAATGTTAGGAGCAAATCAAACAATGAATGCACAAGCAAAAACAGCTCATGTTGATGTAAGTGAAATTATGACAAAAATGCCAGCAATGTTAGAAGCTCAAAAACAATTAGATAAATTGAGTACTACTTATGATGCTGATTACAAAAAGATGGTTGAAGAATACCAAGCAAAATTAAAAAAATACGAAGCTGAAGCTGCAACTGTTACTGAAGCTATAAACGGAGATCGTTCTAAAGAAGTGCAGGATATGCAAAAAAGAATTGTTGATTTCAGAGACAATGCTCAAAAAGAATTACAACAAAAAGAATCTGATATCGTAAAACCATTAATGGAAAAAGTAAGAGCTTCTATCCAAAAAGTAGGAAAAGCAAAAGGATTCCAATATGTTCTTGATGGTTCTTCTCTTTTATTAGCTGATGGTCCAAACTTGACTATGGATGTTAAGAAAGATTTAGGTTTCTAAAAAAAATCATTAATCGTACTAAAAACTGCTCACCCTAAGAAGGGATTGAGCAGTTTTTTTTGTTTAAAACAAATCATAGGAAATTTAAATCGTAGCATGTAACTTTGTTTTTATGAATAGCAATAATCAACCTATAGGAATCTTTGACTCAGGTATTGGCGGAACTTCCATTTGGTCAGCGATTCATCAATTGTTGCCAAATGAAAAAACGATATATCTTGCAGATAGTAAAAATGCACCTTACGGACAAAAATCTAAAAAAGAAATTGTCGCACTGAGCATGAAAAATACCGATTTCTTGCTTGAAATGGATTGTAAATTAATAGTAGTAGCCTGTAATACCGCAACCACGAATGCAATTCAGGAATTAAGAGCAAAATATAACGTTCCGTTTATAGGAATAGAACCGGCTATAAAACCAGCAGTCACACATTCGAAAACGCAGATTATAGGAATCTTAGCGACACAAGGAACGCTGAATAGTGAACTTTTTAATAAAACTACTGAAAAGTACCAAGACACTAAAATAATAGAACAGGTAGGTCACGGATTAGTTCAGCTAATTGAAAATGGAGAAATCAATTCGCCAGAAATGACTAAATTGCTTCACTCCTATCTAGAACCTATGATAAAAGCTAATATTGATTATTTAGTTTTAGGTTGCAGCCACTATCCCTATTTGATTCCGCAGATAAAAAAAATACTGCCGGAACACATTCATATTATTGATTCGGGTGAAGCTGTAGCTAAGCAAACGCAACATATACTTCGGGAAAAAGTAGGATTCGCTTCCCTTGAGGAGAAGCAGACTATTTTTTATACCAATACAAATCCCAAAGTTTTAAGTGAAATTTTAGAATATAAATATACAGTTTTACAGAAAGAATTCTAAAAGAATACAGCTACTCCCCTTCCTTAAACCAACTCGAATACATTACATAATTATTAGAAATGCGTTCAATTTCACCGGCAAAGTCAGATTGATTGATATCTTTTACCTTTTTGGCAGGAACTCCCGCCCAAATTGAGCCTGATGTTACCACTGTATTTTGAGTTATTACAGCTCCGGCAGCCACAATCGAATTACTTTCGATGACACAATTATCCATCACAATTGCTCCCATTCCTATTAGTACATTATCGTGAACAACACATCCATGTACAATGGCATTATGCCCAATAGAAACATTATTTCCTATAATAGTTGGGTGTTTTTTGTAGGTACAATGAATAACAGCTCCATCTTGGATATTTACTTTATCACCTATTTTGATGAAATTGACATCGCCACGAATTACTGCGTTAAACCAAACACTACAATTTGCACCAAAAGAGACATCGCCTACAATAGTGGCATTTTCGGCAACATAACAATCCTCAGGAATTGAAGGCGATTTGCCGTTAACAGATTTTATTAGCATGATGATATGAGTTAATTAATTGCCGGACAATTACAATCGTATTTTACAGGTTTACAAAACAAATCGATTCCTAAAGTGATTTGGTGATAGCCTCCATTATCAAACTTTACGGCTCCGGACAACTGAGAATAGGTATAAGCAAACATAAACTTATCAAAATTTACACCGACAATAGGTGTGATGTATTGTAGTTTTTGCTTGGAAATTGTATTTCCATCAATGTATTCAGCACCATCAAAACTTCTTCGGTAAGACAAACCGCCCCAGACTCTTCCAAAATCTAGATTTTTGTAGGCTTTCAAATTAATGTCAATTGCTTTTTCATTTGTTTTTTCAACCATTTGAAATAAAACAGAAGGCTCCCACAATATTTTGTCTCTATTGCCAAAAATGTAACCAGCACTCAATAAATATTTCCTCAAATTATCACTTTCATATTCTGTATAAATATCTCTTCTGGTCTCTATGACATTTTTCACGGTTGCATGCGCATAAAAATCTAGAAAATTATACGAAGCACCAATATCTACATTAAAGTAAGAATCCTTTTGCACAACAGTTCCATCAATAATTGGATCAAAATCACCAGATTGTCTAAATTCCGTTTCGTCCAATTGACTTTGAATCAAACCAGCACTCATACCAAAAGATAATTGATTTAAATCAATTTCATCTCTGGAAAACATAAGATGATACGCATACGTAAATTTGACTCCTTTTTGGGAATGGTAACCGTTTTTATCATTAAAAAGTATAATTCCAGCTCCTGCTTTTTCCCCTACTCTTCCATTAAAACTTAATGTTTGCAATTCAGGAGCATCGTTTTGATCGAACCATTGCTTACGACCGGTTAACCTCAATTTAGCACAATTTGCAGCGCCAGCCATAGACGGATGTATCAGATAATAATTGTCTGATAAATAATCCGAATACACAGGGATTCCTTCTTGAGCAAAAGAATAATGTGTTGTAAATAAGAGTGCCACTAGAATTTTAATTTTATGATACATTGAAATATTTTTAAGCAAAATGAATAATTCCAAATTAACATTAAGATATTTAAGATAATGATTTCCACACTTTAAAAACTAAACTAAAGTTAATTTATTCATTAAAAAATCAAATATAGTTATTCATAGAAAATAACTTTAGTAAATTTGTAAAAAATTCAAAAATCATGAATAAAGTTACTACAAAAGAAACACAAAACCCAACGATATTAAAGTTTGAATTTCAAGATTTCATCACTCAAAATGAAAGTTTTGAATTTAAAAATATCGACGAAGCAAAAACGTCTCCATTAGCACAACAATTGTTTTATTTACCGTTTGTAAAAACAGTTTATATATCCGGGAATTTTATCGCAATCGAAAAATACAGTATCGTAGAATGGGACGATGTCAAAGATGCTGTTGCAGAACAAATGGAAAAATTTGTCAACGATGGTGGAACAATCATCACTATAGATGAAAATAAAACGAAGAAACAGCCTGTCACAGTTTATGGTGAAACTACTCCAAACCCTTCAGCATTAAAATTTGTAGTAAGTAAAATGCTAACTAAAAATGCGATAGAGTTCAAAAACATTGATCAAACAGCTGCTTCACCTTTAGCCAAAGAACTTTTCAAATTTCCTTACGTAAAAGAAATTTTCATTGATGAAAACTACATTTCTGTAACCAAATATGAAATCAATGATTGGCAAGAAATCACTTTAGAACTAAGAAGTTTCATCAAACAATATATTGAAAACGGAGGAACCGTTTTAGATGAAAATTATGTTGCTGCAGTTACCGCAGAAGAAACAGTTAAGGCAAAAGAATTTGATAATCTGGATGTAACTTCGCAACAAATCATCAATATTTTAGAAGAATATGTAAAGCCTGCCGTACAAGCCGATGGCGGAAATATCGCCTTTGACTCTTACAACGAAAATGACAAAACCGTAAAAGTAATTTTGCAAGGTGCCTGCAGTGGTTGCCCTTCTTCTACTTTTACATTAAAAAGCGGTATCGAAAACATGTTGAAAAGTATGCTTAATGACGAAAGCATCAAAGTTGAAGCAATAAACGCATAAAATAAATACTATTTACTTGAAAACCTTTATGTTACGTTAAATATTTATCGTTTTTGAATGTTCTATTTAAAAAAATTGGTAAATTTATGTTTCACTTAACAAATAGAAATCATGTCAATATTAAAAGTAATTGAAATACTTTCCAGCTCAGAAATTAGTTGGGAAGATGCAGCTCGAAAAGGAGTTGCTAAAGCGTCAAAATCCGTAAAACACATCCGTTCTGTCTATGTTCATGAACAAAGTGCAACAGTAAGTGATGGTGCCATTGCGGAATTTCGAGTAAATCTCAAATTGACTTTCGAACTCGAATAAAGAACTTAACAAAAACAAATCAAAGCGTTTCATTCGAGACGCTTTTTTTTTAGAAGCTATTTCCCGTCATCCGTTGCAATCTTTCCTGCCCTGAAAAAGCTCAGGACCAGAAAGGATTTCCTCTACTACCGGGGCTAAAAACGACCCTATGAACGAACTACATTTAGAAACCAGCCCATACTTATTGCAACACGCCGGTAATCCTGTACACTGGAAAGCTTGGAATCCAAAATCATTGGCAACAGCTAAGGAAAACAATAAACTTATCATCATAAGTATTGGTTATTCCGCTTGTCATTGGTGTCATGTAATGGAACACGAAAGTTTTGAAAATCAAGAAGTCGCTCAGGTAATGAATGCACATTTTATACCCATAAAAGTCGATCGGGAAGAACGCCCAGATGTTGATGCTGTTTACATGAAAGCTATTCAAATCATTACCGGTCGCGGCGGATGGCCTCTGAACATAGTGACGCTTCCTGATGGAAGGCCCGTTTGGGGCGGAACCTATTTTAAAAAAGAAGAATGGATAGAATCTCTGAACCAATTACAGGAACTCTATCAATCTGCCCCTGAAAAGATGATTGATTATGCCGAAAAATTACATCAGGGAATTCAAGAAATTGGATTAATTCAAAACGATAACACAGAAACGGAAGTAAACCAAAACAGACTGAAACCCTTAGTCGAAAAATGGAAAAAAAGTTTCGACTCGGAATTTGGCGGAATAGCCAGAGCACCAAAATTTATGATGCCTAATAATTACCAATTTCTGTTGCGGTATGGCTATCAAACGAAAGATACCGATTTGCTGGACTTCGTGAATCTAACGTTATCAAAAATGGCGTATGGCGGGCTTTTTGACACTGTTGACGGTGGTTTTTCGCGTTATTCTGTAGATATGAAGTGGCATATTCCTCATTTCGAAAAAATGTTGCATGATAACGGCCAATTAGTTTCTTTATACAGTGATGCTTATAAATTAACCAAAAACCTGTCGTATAAAGAAGTGATCGAAAAAACACTTCGTTTTATCGAGAAAGAATTAATGAATCCGGAAGGCGGCTTTTATTCAGCACTGGATGCAGATAGTTTAAACTCCGATAATCAACTTCAGGAAGGCGCCTTTTATGTCTGGAAAATTCCAGAATTAAAGGCAATCCTAAAAGAAGATTTTGATTTATTCAGTCAAGTATTCAATTGCAATACTTTTGGATTGTGGGAAGACGAAAACTACGTTTTAATTCAAAACCAAACTTTAGAAAGTATTGCGGAACATAATAAGATTCCCGTTTCAGCACTTCAAAGTAAAAAAATATTTTGGGAAAAATTGCTTTATAGCGAAAGAGAAAAACGACAAAAACCAAGACTCGATGACAAATGTCTGACTTCTTGGAATGCAATAATGTTGAAAGGATATGTTGATGCGTACAAGGCTTTGGGAAACCAAAAATATTTAGATATCGCACTACAAAATGCCCATTTTATAATCAAAAATCTCTGGTCTAGTGAAAGGAATTTATTCCACAATTATAAAAACGGAAAAAGCAGCATCAATGGGTATCTGGAAGATTATTGTTTCGTGATTGCAGCATTCATTTCCCTTTATGAAGCAACTTTGAATGAAAAATGGCTTCACGATGCGAAACTACTTATGGACTATAGTCTGGACCATTTTTATGACAATAAAAAATCCTTGTTTGCTTTTACGTCAAATCTAGACGAAGCGTTAATTACAACACATTACGAAACCGAAGACAATGTGATTCCAGCTTCAAATTCAGTGATGGCAAAAAACCTATTGCAAATGAGCATCTACTATAATAATTCCTATTATGAACAAGTCAGCCATCAAATGTTGCTGGTTATACTACCTGGAATTGATTATCCATCTGCTTTCTCAAATTGGATGGATTTAGCATTAAATTACTCGGAACAAAATAAAGAATTAGCCGTTTGTGGCGAACGAGCTTTGGAGTATTGTACAAAAATAAACAGTCTTTATATTCCTAATGTTGTTATCGCTGGATCACAGAATAAATCAACACTTCCATTTTTAGATTCTCGTTATTCAAACCTGGAAACACTGTTTTATCTCTGTCAAAACAAAACTTGCCTCATCCCAAATACTGATTACCAACAAATTATTAATGATTTAATGAAGTAATCTTAAAAAAAATTGACTATTATTGTAGGACTAATCAAATAAAAATACCATGGGACTATCTTCATTTTTTAAAAAATTATTTGGCTCAGCCAAAGAAACAGCTAGTGAATTAGCGGACAAAGCAGAAACAACTTTCGAAGAAGCAAAAGAAACTGCAGCACCTTATCTTGAAAAGGCAGAGAATTTCGCAGAAGAAACATTTGAAAAAGCAAAAGAAACCGCAGCACCTTATCTTGAAAAAGCAGAGATTTTTGCCGAAGATACTTTTGATAAAATAAAAGAAACGGCTGCACCAATAATCGAAAAAGTAGAAAATTTTGCAGACCATGCTAAAGAAACTGCTGGTGAATATTCCGAAAAAGCAACAAATGTTTTAGAAAACACAATTGAAAGTGTCAAAGAAAAATCGAATACAACAGTTGAAAAAGGAGAAGACTTAGCCAGCGAAGCCAAAACTGCCGTTTCAGACACAGTAGAAACCGTAATAGAAAAATCAGAAACGACAGCTGAAAAAGTAGAAGATTTAGTCAATGAAGCTAAAACAAAAACTACCGATGTTGTTGAAAATGTTTCTGAAAAAGTAAGCTCATTTGCAGAAGACGGCGAAGAAGAAGCGAAAAAAATTGCTAAAGAAACTACAAATAAAATAGAAGAAGACGCAGATTAATTTATAGAAAAATAATTTATTCGTATTTTTGTGCTTCAAACTTAACCTTCTCCTTTGAGAAGGTTTTTTATTTAAAAAAAATGAATTTAAATCCAGAGCAAATTACTGATTACGCCAATACTTTTATCAAAGTGTTAATTGACTATTCTCCAAAATTAATTTCTGCATTCATAATTCTTTTTGCAGGTCTTTATATCATCAGGCTTATCAACAGGTTTATCCGACGAATAATGGTAAAACGAAATCTAGATCCTACACTGACCCGTTTTCTGGCTGATATTTTACTTTGGGTTTTGAGAATAATTTTGTTTGTTTCCTTTATTTCCAAACTTGGGATTGAAACATCGTCATTTGTGGCCATTCTTGGTGCAATGGGACTCGCAGTAGGTTTATCACTGCAAGGTTCATTATCTAATTTTGCAGGCGGAATGTTAATTATCCTTTTTAAACCTTTTCGGATGAGTGATACTATCGAAGCACAAGGTGTAATAGGAACTGTGAGTGAAATACAAATATTTGTAACCAAATTAGTTACAGCCAACAATCAAACTATTTTTATACCAAATGGCTCCCTATCTAACGGAAACATCATCAATTATTCATTGGAAAAAATCAGAAGAGCTGATTTGACTGTTGCCATCTCTTACGACACAAATATTAAAGAAGCGAAAGACATTATTACTGCTGTTTTAAAGAATAATCCAAAAATATTAGAAACACCAGCTGCCGAAGTTTCTGTAAAAAACCTTACTGATAGTGCTATACAAATAGCTGTAAGACCATGGGCAAAAAATGAGGATTTCTGGGGTGTTTATGCTGATACACTACAAAATTGCAAACAAGCTTTTGATGAGGCAGGAATTGTCATTCAGCCATTTGTCAAAGAATCTTCTAAAAAAAATAACCCAACTGAACAGCTGGAATAATCAATACATTCAGGAATGCTCTATTTCTTTGGAGCGGTGATCATAAAATCTTTCAGATAGTACGGTTCAAAATAAGCGACATCAACTGTGTCGTTTATTTTGAATTTTTCAAAACTTATAGCACTCATTTCTTTGGCAGATGGATATATAATCTCCTCCAAAAAAACATGGTTTTCCTTTGTTAAAGCCGGCTTGCATTTGTCGGCGCAGTCACCTACAAAATAAAGTGTTTCCTGTCTATCTTCAAATGAATTGTCATCGATAATCTGGGCAAGCACTTCTCGCTTTTTTTCTAAAGTCGGACTAAAAATGGCACTGTACACTTCCATTCTTCGCGCATCAATCATAGGGATTATCAATCCGCTCGAAATAGTTACTTGTGCCGCCAAAGCTTGTAAAGTATCCACCGCAATCAAAGGGATATCTAATGCATAACACAATCCCTTTGCTGCAGAAACGCCAATTCGCAATCCCGTGTACGAGCCAGGACCTTGACTTACTGCGATAGCAGATAAATCTTGAAGAGCAATTCCGGCATCTTTTATTATTGCTTCAATAAAAACATGAAGTCGTTCCGCATGTGAATATCCTTCTTCTGCAATTTCCTTGCAAAGAATTGTTTTTCCATCTTTTGCAAGAGCGACAGAACAATTCTTGGTCGCCGTCTCAATGTTTAGTATATAGCTCAATTTCAGAATTTATTTTAAATTAAAAATCACAATCACAAAATTAGATTTTATGATTGTGATTTCAAAATAGTTGCTAATATAGGTTACTTTTTACTTTCTCCTTTATCTTTATCTGTTTTTAGCATGACTTTGTCGCCAGAATTCAAATCTTTCGTCACCGTTGAATAAGGTCCTGTAATTACCACATCTCCTTTTTTCAAACCGGTCAAAACCTCAATGTTAGTATCATCCTGAATACCTGTTTTGATGACTCTGATTTTAGCTTTATCTCCAACTTTTACAAATACACACTCGAATTTTTTATCGCTTTTAGGCGCTGCTCCTTTTTGCTCGTCTTTAGGATCAACTACAACAATTTCTTTTACAGCGGCAGTGTCAGATTTTATGACAACAGAACTAATTGGCACTGATAATACATTACTTTTTGTTTCAGTAATAATATCCACAGTTGCCGTCATACCTGGTCTGAAAGGCGAATATGTATCTGGTTTTCCTTCCAATAAATCTTGGTACGATTCCTTCAAAATTCTTACTTTAACTTTAAAATTAGTTACTTGATCCGCTGTCAAGGCAGAACTAGCCGAATTTGAAATACTGGTTACAGTTCCTTTAAATTGTTTTTTTAAATACGCATCTACTTCAACATTTGCTTCGTCTCCTACTTTAATTTTTACAATATCATTTTCATTCACATCCACTTCAACTTCCATATTGTTCAAGTTAGCTACCCTCAAAATTTCTGTTCCAGTCATTTGTTGTGTCCCCAAAACGCGTTCTCCTAATTCTACGTTCAACATAGAAATAGTTCCATCTGCGGGTGCGTAAATTGTAGTTCTTCCTAAGTTGTCTTTGGCTTCATTTACTGTTGCCGAAGCACTTTGAACATTAAAATAAGCAGTTTGCTTTGCTGCTTTAGCTACTTCATAGGATGCAATTGCTTTATCCCAGTCCGATTTTGAAATAATTCCTTTTTCAAATAAAGTTTTATTTCTGTCATAATTGGATTTTGATTCTTTGAAAGAGGCATCTGCTTGGCTCAAATTTGCTCTTGTTCCAGATAAGTTCGAAACCGAACGGTTGTAACCTGATGTATATAAATCCGGATTTATTTTAACTAATAAATCTCCTTTTTTTACCACTTGACCTTCTTTTACATTCAAAGAAATAATCTCTCCGGATACTTCCGATGAAATTTTCACTTCAATTTCCGGTTGAATCTTTCCTGTTGCAGAAACCGTTTCAACGATTGTAGATGGATTAACTTGGGCTATTTCAACTTCAGTTCCTTTATCTTTATTACCGATAACGCCAGATTTTGAAAGTATCACTAGAGCCGCAATAATTACAACTGCCCCACCTATTAGAATATAAATTGTTTTTTTAGACATAATAAATTAGTTTTTGATAAGAGGAATTCCAAAATAGAATTCTAAGATTTTAATTTTGAAAATATAATCGTACTTGGTTCTGATAACTTCTGATTGTGCATTGGTCAATAAGGTTTGCGACTGATTGAAATCAAATGAGTTCATCAAACCTACATCGTACCTTTCTTTAGCATAATTATACGCTCCTTGTCTGGCTTCAAGCGCAACAACTGATGATTCATAAGCGTTAAGCGCTCCTTTGGCATCTGTAAATGCAGTAAAAACATTTCTTTGTAAATCCAAATCTTGTTGCTCAACAGCAATTTTTGATCGTTCTAAACTTACTTTGGAACGCTCTACATTGTTTCTAACTGAAAACCCATTAAATATTGGAATAGATAATTGTGCACCAAAAGATTGTCCTTTATTGTCGCCAAATTGATTGAAAAACGGCGCTGAATTTCGGGTGCCAATTATATTTCCCATGTTATCAAAAACAGGAACATCCGCATATGAAACCCTGCTATTAAAACTATAGAAACCCTGCAAAGTAGGCTGAAAAGCTCCTTTTGCAATTTCCACATCTTTTTGAGCAATCTCTAAATTAGTTCGGGCAATTTTCAATTCTGTTCTGCCTTCTACCGCCTTGTCATAAATAGCACTTGGAGTTTGTGCCATAATATTATTCTCATCCCTCATATTTGTGTCATCCACAACATCAAAATTTTCAAAATCTTTTAGCTGTAGCAACTGCGCTAAACTTAATTTTGAAATTAATAAAGCATTATCCGCAGCTATATCATTCTGATTATTTTGCGCTACGGTCGCTTTTATATCCAATAAATCTCCACGAGGAATAGATCCCGCTTTAACTAATTCTTCTGAACGCGCATATTGCTTTTCATTAATTCCCAATTGTTCCTTCTGTACTTTTAAGTTTTCTTTGTTAAAAAGAACCTGCAAAAAAGCATTGGCAACATTCAAGGCAATATCTTCCTGCATTTTTAACAATTGATATTTGGCAGCTACTATCGAAAGATTGGCTTTACGAAGCGTGTTCTGATTTTGCAATCCTTTATAAATATCAACACCTACATTAGCGCCAGCTGAAGTAAACTGGGTTGTTTGATTCCTTAATAAACCCGTAGTTATATCCTGGTTCAAACCTATGTTCCAAGAGTGGGAAGCACTAGCGTTAAGAGAAGGAAGGAAATTCCCGATAGCATCTTTTTTACCAATAAGTGCTGTTTTTGAATCCAATTCAGACTGCTTGATGGAAATATTATTTTGAATGGCGTATTTCACGCATTCCTCTAAGGTCCAAACTTTTGATTGTGCTTGAGCTGTTACGCAACAAACCAGCATGACCATTAAACTAAGAAAACTTCTTTTTTCCATATATTTTTGAATAAAAGCGCAGCATAGCTGCAAACAAATTTAACTTTTTCTACTAAAAATCTATGAATTAATAAAAAATATTTTGTTCATAAATCCGTTATAAAACAATTAGACTTTAGAAATTAGCATTTGTTACAAAAATTCATAAAAAAAGAATAGTTTTGTTAATTTTGTTTTTCTAACTCCTGTCAAAATGCTTAAATTCTCTTCCAATCTATTAATAATCTGTTCGATTCTATTTGTTTCAAGCTGTGCTACAACAAGTAAAATAGGTGCTCTGAAACCAGAACCAGATGATGCGACCCCATTGATTTATGAAAACACTCCTTCATTTATCAATATGCCAATTAGCGTAAAACTAAAGGATATTGAGAACCAAACTAATGCATTGTTGAGCGGATTGATTTACGAAGACAATAATATTGAAGACGATGACATCGAAATGAAGGTTTGGAAACTCGCTCCAATTACGATCAAAAATGATATTGGAGAAAAAGGAGAAAAAATTAGAACCATTTTACCTTTAAAGGCTATTGTCAAATATCGAATTGGCACTAAAAAATTGGGAATCGAAATGTACGATACCCGAGAATTTCATCTTGATGGAGTTGTGACTTTAGTAAGTGATGTTACCTTGATCAATTGGAAACTAAACACAAAAACGGAACTAAAATCATTGGATTGGAATGAGAGTCCTACGATGACCGTTTTTGGAAAAAACGTTCCGCTTACTTATTTAATTAATCCTGCCGTAAAACTATTTAAATCAAAAATTGAAAGGAAAATTGACGATGCTATTGCAAAATCACTGGACTTTAAACCAAATGTTCTGGCGGCCTTAGAGAAAATCTGCGTTCCTTTTCTAATGAATGACACATATGAAAGCTGGCTTAGAATAGTACCACTAGAAATTTATTCGACCAACGCGAAACTGAAAAATGACACTTTTGTATTAGATATGGGAATGAAATGCAACATGGAAACCTTAATTGGAAAACAACCGGATTCTAAATTTAATGCATCCAAAATTATCTTAAAACCCGTTACTAAAATTCCTGAAGACATTACGGCCAACATTGTTGCCATTTCAACGTATCAGGAAGCATCAAAAATCATGACCAAAAATTTTGCCGGTCAAGAATTTGGTTCCGGCTCAAAGAAAGTAAAAGTTCAAAATGTAGCAATTTGGCACAAAAAAGGAAAAATGATAATTGCGTTAGATGTATTAGGGTCTGTGAATGGAACTATCTATTTAGCCGGATTTCCCCAGTATAACGAAAAAACTAAGGAAGTATTTTTTGATCAATTGGATTACGCTTTAGATACAAAAAACAAATTGATGCGAACTGCAAATTGGCTAGCCCAAGGTTTGGTGCTCAAAAAAATCGAACAAAGTTGTCGTTATTCTATAAAACCAAACCTAGAAGAAGGTCAAAAAAGTATGTTGACTTATTTAAAAAACTATTCTCCAATGCAAGGTGTTTTTGTAAATGGAAAGATGGAAGACATTCAATTTCAAAAAATCCAATTAACGAATCAGGCTATAATTGCCTTTATAAAAGTAAAAGGAACTGTAAGTGTTTCCGTTGACGGATTGAAGTAGAATTGTTCCGTCATCAGTTTTTAATGATCAACAAACTGCATATTTAAAACTTAAGTACGCTGTTTTATCGCTTCCCTTTTGATACTGATAGTATCTATTACGATTTATTCTTTTTCATTCGATAAATAGCATACCCAATTCCTGCAACCAAAATATAAGGAATCACCATCAGGTACACAATTCCGTCATTTACCGCCGCTGCCTGCGTTGCATTGCCTTCACTTGTTAATGCAGCGCGACACATAGCACATTGTGCATTTGCAGTTGATGTAAAAACACTACAAACAAAAAGAAATATAAAAAAACTTAACCTCTTAAATGTATGGCCCGCTTTTGAGCTTTTATTGGATTTAATATACATAATAAGGCGATATCATTAAATAAACAACTACTCCGGTAACAGCAACATACAACCAAATTGGAAATGTAATTTTCGCAATCTTTTTATGTTTGTCAAAATTTTGTGCCAAAGCCCTAACATAAGTTATTAAAACCATCGGAATTATGGCAATTGATAGTATAATGTGCGTAATGAGAATTACCAAATAAAAGATCCTCATAGATCCTATGTTTAATTTCTCAGAATCCTCTAATATTAAATTATGATTTGCATCACCAAAAACTGCAGAAACAGAAGTCATGTGATATGCCACATACATCACCAAAAAAGCAACAGACAAGGCGATTGCGCCAGTCATTAATCTTTCGTGAAGTTTCCTTTTACCATTTTTAATTGCTATAACGGCAGCAATTAATAAAACAGCCGTAATTCCGTTAGTAGTAGCATAAATAGGAGGTAAAAAAGATAGAGGCGCTACATTATATCCAAGATCTTTTAGTTTGACACCAAAAAGAATAGCAACTGCAACCGGTATTATGATGGATACTGCTATTATAAATTTGTTCATTTTTTTTTCAAGAGAAACATTTTCCATTTTTATTCTTCTAATAAAATATTAATATCTTGTTGTAAGTTTCTTACTCCCATTTTATCTAAACCGTCATAATATAAAATAGGGTTTCCAAATTCATCATTTCTGCAACGAATATTTCCATTTTTATCAATCAAGGCGAACAATCCTGAATGTTCAAAACCACCTGCAACTTTTTTATTTTCACCTGCGTAAAGATTGAACCCTTTATTAGCAAGATTAAATATGTAGGCTTTATCACCAGTCAAGAAATTCCAATTAGTGGATTTTACTCCAAGAAGATTGGCATGTTCTTTTAATACTTTTGCAGTATCATGTTCCGGATCGATAGTGATGGAGACGATTCCAAAATTAGGATTTCCAAAAAACTTTTTCTCAATAAGAAGCATACTTGCATTCATCTTCGGACAAATCGTTGGGCAAGTTGAAAAGAAAAACTCCAAAACATATACTTTACCCTTGTATGTTTCATTGGTCACCTTCTTACTGTCTTGATTGATTAATTCAAATTTCGGCGCAGGGCCTATTTTAATTAATTCACCTTCTTCTGTAGTTGTTGGATTAACACTATCGAGCCTGTCGCCTTGAACCACCTTATCATTTTTAATTCTTTCTACAATTTTTGGAATAGCATAAATTCCAAAAATCAAAATAATAAAAGAGATACCTATATATGATTTATTTTTAAACATAAACTATTATATTTTTCTGGTGGCGTTATTGTTCTTTTTAAGTGCTGCACGATATTCATATAGAATCACTTTGAAATCATCGAGCATTTCGTTACTCAACTCCGCTGGGTGAAATGTACTATATCCTTCTTTAGCATCTTTTACCAATTTTCTACCGCGAAGATTTCTCTTCTTATCAACAATATATACCTTTGGAGTTCCCAATTTATCGTCTAATTTCTCTACTAATTTTAATTGATTGTAATAAGCCTGAATTTCAACAGGAGAAGCAAAAACAAAGCGCCATTGTGCAACATCCGTAAAGGCTCCTAAGGCATCCACCACTTTCTTCGCATCTTTTTCAGTTCCGGTTGGACAAACCATCACAAACTGAACATCTTTAAACTCGTGATATCTTTGATAAATCTTCTGATTTAAATTGAAAAGATTTCCTCTGTTTTTTAATAGCTCTGTTCCCATAAAACCCAAAATAGTCACTTTTCCATTCAAAGTAACTTTTTGTCCGTCTAAAGATTGCCAATTGCCAAAATCAGCAGTATTGGGAGTTAATGTTGGTAATTTAGTAAACCCATTTACGCCAGAAGCAAAAAAAAGGTAGGCAACTATAGGCAAAATAAAAAGAACGAAAAGGACAATATTTTTTTTCATTGTAATGATACTTTTATAGTACAAAAATAAAAAAAGGTACGCAATGCGTACCCTCTTTTTGAATTAATATCTTGTTAAAAATTCCATTTTATAGTAGAATTTTTAAAAACCTCATAAATATAATCCCCTTCAGTCAAGAGAATAAAGAGTATATATAATATCAGAAAAATCAGAGGAAAAACAACTGCATTTCTTAAAGTGCTTTTTTCTCCCTCCATGTGCATGAAAGCCCAAACAATATAATACGCTTTGTAAACAGTAAGAGCGTAGAATATCCAGTTCAGTAAATTCAAACCCATTAGATTGTTCATGTGTAGCGCTTCAGGCTTCAAAATTCCTAAAATTACTTCTACTACTGTAACGGCAGACAATATTCCGAAAACTTTCCAGATTCTACCTATATTAGATACGTGTTCGTGTGACATGATAATTACTATTTGAAAATTAAACTAGATAGAAAACTGTAAATACAAAAACCCAAACTAAATCGACAAAGTGCCAATAAAGACCAACTTTCTCTACCATTTCATAACTTTTTCTTTTCTCATAAGTTCCAATTAACACATTAAAAAAGATAATAATGTTTATCACCACTCCAGAGAAAACGTGAAATCCGTGAAATCCAGTAATAAAGAAAAAGAAATCAGCAAATAATTTACTGCCGTATTCGTTTCTAACCAAGTTAGCACCTTCCACCACATAATGAGCTTGACTCAATCTTGCTTCAGATTCTGCTCTTGATAAAATTGTTTTCTGTTTTTCAGCAGTAACAACCTCAGTTCTGATTAAAAGTTCAGGATGAGCTTTGAAACCCGCTTGAACTTCTGCAACAGAGTACGATGGTAGCGCTGGTTCACTCATAAACCATTTCGCCTTGTTTCTTGTTAGTTGCTCTCTCTCCTCAGGTAAAGTTGCAGCAAAATCAGCTAATGCTACACGATGTCCATCTTTGTCCACAAATTGAAGTAAACTACCTCCTTTTGTTTCAATAGCACCATATTCACCTTTGATGAAATTTTTCCATTCCCAAGCTTGAGATCCTACGAAAATCAAACCTCCAATAATGGTTAAGAACATGTACAAAATCACTTTGTTTTTTTTCATTTGATGACCTGCATCAACAGCCAAAACCATTGTTACTGATGAGAAAATCAAAATAAAAGTCATTAAGGCCACATAATACATCGGAGCAGATACTCCATGCATAAACGGAAAGTGTGTAAACACTTCGTCAGCCAATGGCCATGTTTCAATAAATTTAAATCGAGAAAAACCATACGCCGCCAGAAATCCAGAGAACGTTAAAGCATCTGATACGATAAAAAACCACATCATTAATTTGCCATAACTTGCTCCCATTGGCTCATTGCCGCCTCCCCAAGTTTTTTCTTCACTATTAGCAGTAGTAACTGTCGCTTCCATAAAAGTTATTCGTTAAAAAGTTCCCAAATTTACGTTTTTTTCTTATTTAAAGAAATATAAAAACAAAAACAAATAAACCCATAATAAGTCAAGAAAGTGCCAGTACATTGCACCAAGTTCAATTCCAAGGGTTTGAGATGAATTGTATTTTTGTTTAAAATGATTATAAATTATAATTAGCAGTGAAATCACGCCACCAGCAAGGTGAATCAAGTGCACAACCGTAACAACATATAAAAAAGTAGTGGTTATTGAGCTTCCGCTTCCGGTGAAATAATAACCGTTTTCCACTATTTGACCAAATCCTACGAACTGTAAAATTACAAACAATATTCCTAGAACTAATGTGCTCAAAAGAAAAATTGTTGTTTTACTTTGATCGTTTTTTTGAATGGACTTTTTCGCCAAATGAAACATCACACTGCATGCGATAATTGCTACAGTGCTGTAATAAAATGCCGGTGGCAACTGAAAATCTTTCAACCAGTCGGCTCTGGATTTACTTACCACAAAAGCACTCGTAAGTCCTGCGAACATCATGGTCATACTCACCATTGCAAACAACAAAATCAACTTGTAGGATCTTGCCGTTCTCGATTTTTGCTCGGCTGCTGTCATTATCATCTCCATAACTATCTTAAAAATTTATCAAATATATAAACTAACTGTAATAATGTAATATAAGAAACACTCACCAACATTAAGGTACGGGCTGCTTTTGCGGTTCTCAACTGATACAATCGTACGGCGTAAAATAACATCCATAGTCCCAACAAAAATACAATAACCGCTGCAATAGGCGTAATATACAAACGCCCTGTATAACCCAAAACAGGTAAAAGCGAGGCTAAAATCAACCAAACTGTATATAAAATAATTTGCAAGGCTGTACCTTTATCTTTTTTACCAGTAGGCAACATAAAGAAACCTGCTTTTTCATAATCTTCATACAAAAACCATCCAATAGCCCAAAAATGTGGGAATTGCCAAAAAAACTGAATTAAAAACAAAGTCCCTGCTTCTATTCCAAATTCTCCTGTGGCCGCAACCCAACCCAACATAAATGGAATTGCTCCAGGAAAAGCTCCAACAAAAACAGACAAAGAAGTCATGGTTTTCAAAGGAGTATAAACACTTGTATACAAAAATATAGAAATAGCACCAAACATTGCTGTTTTAGGATTGATTGTATACAACAACGCAATTCCAACAACTGTTAAAAGACTTGCAATAATCAAAGCCGTAGCTTGCGACATCCTTCCAGCCGGCACAGGACGGTTTTTAGTTCTATCCATCAAAGCATCTAGGTCTTTTTCGATTACCTGATTAAAAGCATTTGATGCTCCAACCATGCAATAACCACCAACAGCTAACTTTAATAAAACCATCCAATCTAACGAATGCAAATCATAAATTCCAAGCATAAATCCTGCAATCGACGAAAAAACGACACTAATTGCTAAACGTGCTTTGGTGATCTCGCGGAAATCAATGTAAACAGATTTTAATGAAAAGGGATTTTGTGTTGCGTTCAATGCTAAAGATTATTTGCTTTGTAAAAACTTTTGCAAAAGTAGGCTATCAAAAGGGATTTGACAAAAAACAATTCATAAAAAGATTATTAATCAGTAAAATAAAGATTAATAATCAAAATACCAATTAAAAATATCCGCTCTTACCCCTAAAGTCAACCAATTTGTGCTCTGACTGAAAGTAGTTGCCGTATTTTTTGTTGGATCAAAACTCCTGTAAATATAACTTCCAAAGAGCTTTAGATTTGTTGCCGGATTCACTAAATAACCTCCTTGAAAATCAGCAATAAAAACAGCTGTTTTGTTTCCCTGACCCACTTTTACACCACTATCAAACGGTCTGTTTTCATCGTAATCTTTATAGATATTCCCACCGTAATTAAAATTGTCTTCGGTAGTATCAAAATCCAATCCCCGAGTTCCTATAGTAATTTTTGCATCAGCAAAGTACCTGCCTTTATGATATCGGGCAATAGCAATTAATTCCTTGAAATTTCCACCCCATTGATGCCCAATACTTTGATTATTATGTCCGTAATTAGTAATTGGCATACTATGCGAATAAACATAAGGACGAACGTGATTGTACTCCAATTGAAGCAACAAATTGTCAATTTCAAAAGCATTGTAATACTTCGCCCCCAATTGGTATCCGTATTTATTTCTCCAGCTATTATCCCCTTCTTTGATGTCTCCAAGAGAAAATTCGTCCAGAATAAACTGTCCGTAAAAGTTAATTTGATTGCTCCATTTGTATTTGTAGGTCAACCCTAATATTGCATTTCCACTCCTCGCCGAAGATGCAAATTCAACCGAACGATAGAATATAATAGGATTCACAAAGCTCACATCGAATCCTCTATTATTTGTATTAGTCCAAATCACGGATTCGAAAAAACCAAGATTCAATTTATTCGAAACATTCCAACTCAAATAATGGTTTGCCATAAACTTGGTTGCATACGTTCTTTCTATTGTAACATCTGGACGAACGTCTTTGAGCCACATGTAAGTATTGGTGTATTTTATTTTCCAAAAATTAGTATTTAGTTTAAAATAAGGATATGGGCTGGCACCATCACTTTCTAATAATGATCGGTATCCATCCCCAATAAAATTTCTACCGTAACCCAACTGCAAATCGATATGTTTACTTGGCGCAAAAGTTAAATTGGCTTCTGCCGAAGGAAAATCGTACGCATCGGTTTTGAAATCTTTTGCAATACCAATACCCGGAATAATTGCTGGATTTCCCCCCGCCGGTTTAATAGATTCCGCATAAGTATTGAAATAATCTGCGAAACGTCCTTGACTTTCAAAAACAGTAGTGGTAAAATTCAATGTTTTACCCAAACCACCGCGAAAATTGATTCCACGTGTATTTACATAAGTATACGACACATCACTTTTTGACGCTTTCCCAACTTGTAAATCAAGAATAGGATTCAGTGTAAACCAGTAATCCTCGCCCTGAATTTCAACCATATTTTCATTCCACAACTTTCTTGCCCACCAACTGGAAGCAGTCTTTTTCAGCTTCTCATTCACTGCTTTCAGGTCATAATATTTAGACACTTCCGCATAGGTGTAAGGTTTTGAAGCGGTGTGGTTGTTACTTCCCATTTGATTTAACGAAGCATCAAATTGCGCATAATAGCTATGTGAAAACGGGATATTCAAATGACTTTCAAACTCCGGACTACTAAATTTTTTATAAACAATACTATCCAGTTCCGTTAACTTATTAGTATTGTTTGAAACAATATCGGCTTGCGCCAAAGTTGTAGCAGCTGCTTCTTCCCTACTTTTCAAGGGAATCGAAATCGTCATGGTAAACTTAGCATACGTTGGTTTTCCATTATACGTTGAGGGCTGAATTTTTGGAAATTTACCGAAAACTCTTTTCACTTCTTCAATCAATTTTTCCTCCGTGGCATCTACATAAATTACTTTAAAGACACCATTGCCATCAACTTCAAAAAGAACTTTTACATTTCCTAGAAAATTACTTAGTTTCAAATTCTCCGGAATTTCAAAATTCGCAAATACAAGATCCTGCACCTGATTGTAAAAACAAGTCTCTAAAGCATTCGATTGTAAGTTTACGCAATTCGCAAAAACTGGAAAACGCTCCGCTGTGTTGCCGGACTGTACCGTAACACTTTTAATATCTTGAGCAGAAATAGTAAAGGAATTTAATAGTAAAAGTAATCCCAACAACCCTTTGTTCATGCTTATTTTCTTTTTGAATTTAATATTCATTATTTGAATTTTGACCATTCGCTATCATTTTTGCGCCGGAAGTCCCTATTCTTTTCACCCCTAATTCAATCATCGCAACTGCTTCCTCGTATGTCCTCACTCCACCAGCAGCTTTTACCGGAAGAGGCGAAGCATTTTCAAGCATCATCATTATAGCAGGAATAGTGGCGCCATTAGGTAAATTATTTTCTGTTTTATAAAATCCCGTAGAAGATTTTACAAAAACCTTTGGAATCAGCTCTTGCTCGAAATTAGAAACAATTACATTTTTTATCAAACTTGACAATTGGATAAATTCTTTTTCGGTGAGTGCAGCCACTTCAATAATCCATTTTACTACTTTATTATGAGCCAGACCTAATTGGGTACATCTTAAGATTTCCTCTTTAACCAAATCTATTTCTCCATTTTTAAAAGCCTGGTAATTGCATACAAAATCCAAATCATCCGCACCATCTTGTATCGCATGAATTGCCTCTTGAAGTTTATCTTCTAATGAAGATGTTCCTTCGGGAAAATCAATTACAGTCCCTATTTGCACTAACGAATTCGATTCCGTAATCATCTTTTTAGCCAAAGAAACCATTTCTGGTCTAATCATTATAAGTTTAAAATGCTCCTCGATAGCCTCCTGAATAAATTCCTGAGCCACTAGGTTATTTTTTTCTTCACTGATTCCCGCTTGCTCTGCAGTTTTTAAATAGGTGGAATCTAAATATTGCTTGATATTCATAGCGTTACTAATTTCTTGATGATAACTAATTCGAACTCACAAAAATACATTTTATCTGCACATAAGATTCTTCTATTTGTATTTTTATAAACTCAAAACTACTATTTGTAGGCATTTTTAAAATAGAATTCATAAACAACTTCTTGAAAAGATAATTTCTTATTTTACGAAAACCTGTAAACAAAAAAATCCCACCGAAGTGGGACTCATTTTATTTTGAAAATTATCTGAGCTTTGTATTTAAACCAAATAAAATAACCACTGCCACCATTAAAGTTGCTCCAGACAGATTTGCTAAAACATCAAACACCTCTGCATGACGGGTTGTAGTAAATAATTCCTGAGCTATTTCTATTCCTATTCCAAAAAAAACAGAAAAAAGAAACGAAGCAATCAAAGGTTTCAAACTATTCGGATCCTTTGCACGGCTTTTTAAAAACAAGAAACAAAAGAATGTGAGCACAAAATGAAAAAAGGCATGTACCAACTTATCTAAATTGGAAACAGTTCCCAATGGAACATTATTCAATTGTACCAAACAGAAAAAAGCAATTGTTCCTGTCCACAGCAAAGCAGCCCAAAAATAGAGGTGTTTAAGCACCTATTAATTCTTTGTATGACTCGCTGGAAAGCAATCCATCAACTTCAGCCATATTAGCTATTTTCACCTTGATCATCCATCCAGCTCCATAAGGATCTGCATTTACACTTTCCGGAGTATTCTCTAAAGCGTCATTGAAAGCAATGATTTCTCCTGCTATAGGAAGAAACAAATCTGAAACCGTTTTAACCGCTTCAACCGTTCCAAAAACCTCATCTTTTTCTAATGTTTGATCTAAAGTTTCTACCTCAACATAAACGATATCTCCTAATTCTTTTTGAGCAAAATCAGTGATTCCAACTGTTGCGATATCGCCCTCAATACTAATCCATTCGTGATCTTTTGTGTACTTTAAATTTGCTGGTATGTTCATCTAAATTGTAATTGATAATTATTAATTGATAATTGAAATTTTCTGTGACAAATGTAACAATCTTCTATTCAAATCTGCTTTAGATTTTGAAAAATTAATTTCCAAAATTATAACGAAGCGTAAATCCGGAACGAATATTCGTCAACGGAAAAGAAGTCGAAATTACCGCTTTAGAAAAAGCATGATCGTAATAAAAAATGGCAGTTAGGTTTTTGCTGAATGCGTAATCCGCCGTTAATTTTATGGACCAAATATTTTGTCCACCTGCCAATTGATTGTTGTCATAATCTAAATAACGTACAATGGTCTGATTGTTTCGATAGGATAAATCCCCTTTCAAATTGATGTCGCTTTTTATAATTCCAGTTGGATTGTCCGCCAATCTTGAGGAGAAAATTACATCTTTAAATCGGTACCCCAATCCTACTACATATTCAATTCCTTTTACCTCGGTCAATAAATTATTATCAAAACTCATTGATAAAGCTCTATCTTTTTTAATTTCAGTCAGTACTTTTAAAGAACTTTTCAATTCAAAATCCATTCTTAAAAGTGGGCTGAATTGCTCTACCAAGTTGATATTAGACATAATCGTCTGGTTGAAAAAATTACCGCTTGCATCAACTCCATTTGGTTCATTATCATATTCAAAATTCGATCTGAATGCATTTATAGTGTACGAAGCGCGATAATTATGTTGCAAAGAGAAGCGTTTGAAATTCTTTTTGAAAATACCATAACGCATCAATCCATTATATTTTATAGCCCAGTTTGGTATTGGAAAACTTCTAAAAATTCCAAGCGAAACATTTGATGCATCACCTCCGGAATACGCTGCTAAAAAGGCCGGTAACAAAACAGCTTGATTATTTTTTCCATATCCTAAAGGAAATCCTTCAGCATCGATATTGACAGGATTATTGATATCAATTCCTCTTTCTGTGGCTAAACGATTTGCTACCGTTAGTCGATTCATTCTGAAATCATCAAAAGCCTCTGATGAAATTTCATTACTGGTAGAAAACGAGGTCTTTATTAAAACTGCTGATATAGAGAAAATTCCTGTACTATATGGCGATCTCGGATTGTAAATGCCATTAGTTACATCATATTGTTCCGAAGAATTTTCAGAAAAAGCCCTATCTAATGTCAAATCAATCTTTAAATCTGGGAACAAATCTACATTGGCTGTAGCCTTAAATAATTTATTAGTTACTTGAGCGAAATTTTGGTTAAAGTCTGGATAATTAGTCAACCAACCATTTTTAGCAGCTTCATAACGAACATCATCTTGACTTCCAAAAATAAATCCTAATGAAGGTCTTGAAGATCCCAGGAATCCAACACCCGGCGTATAACCAGGTAAAATTGTACCGCTGTTGTGGGTATAATTCATTTGAATATTCTTTACACTGGTCAAAACTCCAATTAGACCATCAACAAATGCATTGTTTTTTGGAATTTGATTCGCATTAGTATTCACTATTTTTTCACCCGGTTTTGGCGCTGCCGCTTTAGGTTTTGGAAGTGCTTTGTTCGTGTTTTTTGTCACTCCTAAATATTTGTACAACATTTCCATATTGAATGTAGCATTCAAATTATTGGAACTCGCATTCTGGATTGTATTCCCTAAATTATAATCTTGACCGTCAATTTGAATTTGTGACAACGCATTAGAAGTTCTTTGCCAGCTATAGTCTCCTGTATAGGAATAATTTGCTTTAACGAAACTGAATAATGGTATTTTATTAATTGGTATTTCGTAATTCACAACTAATTGTTGCATGTGCTGGTTTGGATCCCCAATATCCCAATAACTGTCCCAAATAGTAAAACTGTCAATAGGCTCATTATCTTCATTCAAATAATTTTTTACGATATTGCTTGAAGATGCCGTATAATTTAATTTCAACGATTTTGTCAGATTATAATTGAACCCGTATTGATAATTAAAAGCAAAGTTTCTGCGGTACAATGGATCAATACCAATTCCTTCCACTTCCACTTGTCTAAATTGCTGACGATTATACTTTCTGTTTATATTGGTATTAAACGAAATATTAGCAGGCAAATAATTAAAATTGAAATCGCTTAAGAGCTTCCAATAATTACTTTTTTTCAAGAATTTGGTCTTCTTAAAAGGCTCTACAGACTTAGGCTGAAAACTGTACGCATAATCAACAGATGAATTTGCCTGCTGATCTACATAGTCCTCGATTTCAAAATCATGTCTTTCTACTTCGTTAAAAGACTGAGAAAACGTGAAGTTTTCCGGATCATAAACACGTTGCTTTTGCTCCGGCTGGCGTTCTTTTCTCACTCCGATAAAGTTGATACTTTTACGTTTTGTATAATCAACCGCTCTGCTGGTAATATTGTCTTTTTTATTTTGGTCAGCAGTATTATCAAGCAACTGTTTTAATTTGATATCTTGATTGAAAGGATCGTATTCCGGAGTTATTGTTTCTTCTCCTATAGCGTAATTGAACGGCAAATTGACACCCCATTTTTGAGGCAATAATTTTCCAAGATTTAAATTGGTCACAATACTATATTGCTCAGTATCTTCTCGACTTCTTTCATTAGGGCCTTGTTCCAATGCTCCAAAACCGATAGTGCTTTTTCTTCCCGAAGCTGAAATCGTGGCGAAATCAGCTAAATTTGAATCCACATTCAATACCGCAGCCATTCCACCTTGGTTGTCCATATCTGCCAAACGAAGTTCATTGAACCAAACTTCTCCTTTTATATCGTTACGAAGATCACTGTTTTTCACACCTACCATAAGCGTACGCACTAATCCAAAATTAGGATTTCCTTTTATCCCTAACTTCAATGAACTGCTTCCATCTCCGTCTGGTTTGCTGGGATCTGAATCTGGATAATAAATCCCGTCCAATGGCAGCGTGGTTGGATCAACACCCATTGCTAAAATCTTCAATTTAGTCAGTAATGCCAAAGACAAATCAATTTCATTCTCTTCTGGCCAAACCGCTTCTGCACTCAAAGGACCACAATCAGCATTTGAAGCAGACGAAGCAACAGTTACTTTTAAAGGAATCTCAACTTGATAGAAATTTTGGGTAAAATCATTTCCAAAACGAATAAAACCAACCATCTGATTGTCTTGAAGTGCAATTTCGCCAGTCAAAGATTCCGCGTGTAAAAACATTTTCAATTTCTTGAATTGACGCATATCAATACTCACATTTTTAAAAACTGCTCTGGAATCTTCCGGCTCTAATCCGTCGCCAGAAACTCTTAATGCCAACGATTGCTCATTTTGATTGATTACCGTATTATTATTGAACAATTGCTCTCTTTGAACACCTGGAGGAGTAATATAATTTACCGGACATCTTTCGTTATTTTCCTGAACGTTTACTGCCAAAACATCTAAATTAGTATTGTCATCTAAAATATTTGTATCATTAAAATCAAGCGTATTAGTATACCTTCTCCATTCGCCACGCACTAAATCCAAGGCTCCAAAACGCAGCGTAACTTCCTCATTAAAACCCGTCATGAACATTCTCATAAAACGTATGGATCTGAAATCAGAAATATTTCCAATCGTGTTTTCAGGTTGAGAAACTGGAATTTTAAATTGCAACCATCTGGCCTCGGTAGTCGATCCATCTGGCAGCGTCACCTGTGTATTTCTTATATCGGTGATGTAATTTTGTCCTACAGTCATCCCAGGCTGGACATCAATACTGTATTCATAATACGCATTGATAGTGTTCATCGTATTGTCTCTGTTTATATCCTCTACATCGGGAAACGTAGACGAACCTCTATTAGGATCCGTAATATCCACCGCTGAGTTACCATCGGTACCATTATAATTTTTATATCGTTCCAAAATCCCTCCATCTGTATTGAGATAAAAAGTATAATCATCTGCAGCCGGATCCAGTTCCGATGCGAAATTCGTATATACAGATCCTTCATTGTCATTGGACAAACCATCCAGACCAATATCTTGATTCTTTCTATTATCAGCATTGGTATCAAAAGCATAAATCAACGATTGAGAAGCAGGAACATCTCCCCATAACGGTCGGGGATTTACCAATATTTGATCTGGCCCAAGTCCATTTTCATATTGCTTCCTCCCGTCTTTCAAAACATCTTCTGCTATTTCTCCTAAATTGAAATAGATTTTTCCAGTGTTTGATTGTAGAGCCTGACCATTTCCAACGTACGGATCTAACACCCAAAACTGAATATACTCCACATTTCCTTGCTCGAAATTTGTGGAATTCAGCGATCGCATAATTCCCCCAAAGTTTTCGGCCGGGTTTGAAGCTCCATTTGGACTGTTGTTATATGGTCCTCTATCCGATGGATAGTAACTTAAATCTAATGTATTTACAACTTGTGATTGTCCTTGTGCAATATCAGTCAAAGGATACAATTCCTCGCTAAAAATTCTTCTGGTTTTATTGAAAGACAAGTCTTCATTTAAGATTCCAGCCGGTTTTTGAGCATAAAAAATAGGATCTATGGAATACCAAGCTAATTTGGCTCTTTTGAAACCATAGCTCAAATCATTGGCATTTGCATTGAAATCATACGTACTTGTAGCGTTTCGCTCCGGAGTGGATGCCAAACTCCAAGAATACGGAGACCGCATATCAATGGTAGATTGCGAACCCTCAAAATCATCAACATAAATAGTGGATTCTCCCTGAAACTGATCTGCTTTTGGCGTATCCGGTTTCAAAAATGCAATTTCACCTCGTACCGAAAGATTAGAAGGCACATCAGTATCAATATTTGGTAATTTATTTACCAAACGGGTAAAGAAAGGAACTTCGGTAGAGAAGTTAGTGTTGAATCCAAAAATAGTATTATTAACGGATTCTTGTCCAAAGCTAGATTTTTGGGTAAATGGTCTTTCAGACATTTTCAAGAATGTACCACCGACTACGAAATTATCAGAAATTTTATGCTCTACATTTAAGCCCATGAATCTTCTGGTTTGCTGACCAAAAACCGAGTTGTTTTCCAATGACACTTCGATTGGTGTATTAGAGGCTTGTAGGGATGGATCCAAAATTTGAACGCGGCCTAACTGATAATTCACACTATAATCAACCCCTTCTACTAAAACTCTTCCCGCTGCGGTAACAACCACAGAACCTTGCGGAACATTGAATGCGCCAATAGGAATCCCGTCACTACCTGTTGATTTATATTTTCCTCTTAATAAAAATTTATTTTTTTCACTGTCTTGCAACGCGCCCGATTGTGTATTTCGGTACATATTACGGAACACATATTTCTTCTGATTTTCATTATAAGAACTAACTACATTATAATTTTCGGTAGAACCTGTATTAGATAATTTAGAGAACAACAATTCTCCAAAAGGCTCTTTGGTGGTAAAAATTATTCTTCCGTTTTGAGCATCGATTGTCAATCCTGGCATAAAATCAAAAAAACCATCACCGCCAGTTTGAGGGTCGTTGTTGTAGTTCAATTTATCTAAGTTGAATACTTTAAGTAAAGGAGTTTCAGCAACTTTATTTTCAGGAGTTGGATTTGGAGGAAAAGGACTTCCCGGAACCTCCGTAATATAATTTAATGGCGAAGGATCCGTGTAAAGTATATTGAATCTAAAATCTTCTTGTTTCAATTGATACCCGCCCTGAATCTGATAGATATTTTTCATCATCAGGTTCCAAACCGGATTTTTAACATTGGTCAAGTTGCTTTTCAGCATTTTTAATACCAAACTTTGTGAGATGATGGCTTGATTGGACGGACTGTTACCTGTAACCACAGTGGCATCTACGCCATCGTTACCAAATTCTCCAACTTGATACACTTTATCACCAATCGTATATTGGTACGCCACTGCTAAAACCTCATCATTTGCCAGTCGTTGTTGCAATGAAATATATCCTAATTGTGGGTTGAACGTATATTCATTAGGATTCAGTTTTCTCGCATTTTCTAGTTTAGAGTAATCCTGACCTTCGCTTACCGTGGTATTAAACCCAGAATTTGAAGTAACAATTTCCCGAATATTAGCGTTAAGCAATCCTGTTCCCGTAAGTATTTGAGCAGGATCATAATCGTTATTAGTATTATCAGCAGGAGAATCGAAAGGATTATTAAAAATTCCTGTTGAAGGATCTAAAACAACCACTTCATTATCAGGAATACTGGATAATTGACCTTCTCCTAAATCCTGAATCGCAATAATATTTCTTAGATTATTATTGGTTGTAGTTACACGGTTTTGCTTGTTTGTAACCCAGATTTCGATTCTGGAAATTTGGACTCTACTATCAATAAAAGGATAATTTGCGAGTGACTTATCGTAACGATTTCTAAAATATTGGGATAAGAAAAAGTGTCGATCACTATCATAATCCAAAGCAAACATTTCGAAATCCTCAATTGTTCCTCCGCCTTGCGCAATTAGACTTTTAGTTTGTGATTTTTGTTCCGAAAAAACTCCTGTAATTGTTGTTTTTCCAAATTGCAGTTGGGTTTTCACACCAAATAAACTCTGCGCACCCCGAATCAAAGAACTGTTCAACGGCATGCTTACATTACCCACTTCTATTTTTTGAATAATATCATCCTCAGTAGGAGCGTAATCTAATTTGATTAAATTTTGAAAAGCAAATGTAGACTGCGTATCATAATTGGCATTCACATTAAGTCGCGTCCCCACTTTCCCCATCAAACTCATGCTGATTCTTTGATCAAAATCGAAAGAAAGATTAGATCGGTTTCTTGGCGAAAAAGATGGATTATCTTGTTTCGTGTACCGCATTCCCAAATCCATTTCAATAGAACCGGTAGGCTTCACATCAATTGTATTACTACCAAAAATGGATTCAAAAAGCCCTGATTTTATGTAATATCTAGGTAACAAATCTCTTTTTGCGAGTTCGCTTCCTTCTTTTTTACCGTCAATTGCGTCTACTTTTTGCTTGAAATAATCGCGCATGGATTCTTTCAAAACAAGACTTTCGTATTCTTTTGGCGTTAAAATAATAGGATAATTAATCGAAAACCCATCGACTGAATTAGTATAAACGTACCGATCCGTAACGGGATCATACGTGTAAGCAGAAAGAATACTCTGAGGGTTTTTTAGTTGAAGCTTTCCAATAGAAAATCCAGTTTTAACGGTATCCTGAGCCTCCTGTTTCACCTGAGCCTGCGACACAAAACCACAAAATAAAACAAGCAAAAAAATACAAATTTTATGCATACAACTCGTGTTTCTTGAATACCTTTTAAAGGTTTTTTAAAGCTTTTTTGATAATTGTTTCCACAGAAGCATCCGGATCTTCTTTAACAATTTTTTCTATAATTTTTTCAGAAGTTTTTCGTACAAATCCTAAAACTTCCAAAGCTGATAACGCTTCATCTCGATTTGTATTGCTTTGTGACATAGAAACTTCGTCTAAATCATACAATTTTAATACTTTTTCTTTCAAATCCAGTATTACTCTTTGTGCTGTTTTACTTCCTATACCTTTAATGGACTGAATTGTAACTACATCCGCAGATGCTATTGCATTGGTAATTTGTTTTGGATCTAATGAAGAAAGCATCGTCCGAGCTATACTTGCTCCTATTCCAGAAACGGACAATAAGAGTCTGAAAATCTCTCTTTCTGACTTTTCCATAAAACCAAAAAGTGTATGCGCATCCTCCTTTATCTGAAGATGCGTATACACTTTTATGAAATCTGTACTTGGAAGCAAAGAATACGTATGTAAAGAAATATTAACATGGTAGCCAACGCCTCCACAATCAATAATTATTTGTGTTGGCGATTTTTCTACTAGTTTACCTTGTAAATGTGCTATCATGAAGTCTTAATATATTTCCAAATATAACAAAATTAGCATACGCTTAAATTAAATTTAAAATTTTAACTATGCTTCTTGTCTACAGACTATTAAACTTGTTTTACTTTTTTCATTTCCTTTTCCTGAGCATCAATCACAGCAATTGCCGCCATATTGACCATTTCCTCAACGCTGGCACCTAATTGAAATATGTGAACTGGTTTTCCCATTCCTAACATGATAGGTCCAATAGAATCTACCTTGTTTAATTCTTTCAACAGTTTATAGGTAATATTCGCTGATTCCAGATTTGGAAAAATCAACGTGTTTACTTTTTTACCGGCTAGTTTAGAAAAAGGAAACTTAGCTTTCAACATTTCTGGATTCAAGGCGAAATCCGCTTGAATTTCTCCATCAATAATCATATCAGGATGATTTTTATGCAAATAAGAAACTGCTTCTCTTACTTTGTTTGCACTTTCACTTGTTGAAGATCCAAAATTAGAAAATGAGATCATTGCTATAACCGGTTCTACCCCAAACATTTTGGCCGTTTTAGCCGTCATGATTGCAATTTTAGCTAAATCGTCAGCGGATGGATTAATATTTATTGCGGTATCCGATAAAAACATTGGCCCACGAGCCGTCATCATCATGTTAGTAGTAGCTACAATAGAAGCTCCCGGTGCTTTGTCAATAAGCTGTAACATTGGTTTAACCACTGAAGGATAACTTCTGGAATGCCCTGTTACCAGTGCATCTGCTTCTCCTTCATTAACCATCATTGCCGCAAAATAGTTTCTTTCACGCATTAACTTCTGTGCATCCAAAAATGAAATACCACGTCTTTGTCTTGATGACCAATACGTATTGGCAAACTTATTTCTTCTGGCTTCTTCCTCGTCAATTTTAGGATCTATAATTTGAACATCGGCATCAAAACCAATTTCTTCTTTTAACTCTAAAATAATTTCTTTGTTCCCTAATAAAATTGGAAAACCGATACCTTCTTCCCACACAATTTGAGCTGCTTTAAGAACATCTAAATGATCTGCTTCAGCAAAAACTATTCTTTTTGGATCCATTTTCGCTCTGTTTGCAATCAGACGAACCATTTTATTATCATTCCCTAAGCGGTCTAATAATTCTTCTTCGTACTTTTTCCAATCAGTAATAGGATTCAATGCCACACCAGAATCCATTGCAGCTTTTGCAACAGCAGGCGCAACAATCGTTATTAATCTTGGATCAAATGGTTTTGGGATGATATATTCTCTACCAAAATTTAATTTTGTAGCTCCATAAGCAACGTTCACTTGTTCTGGAACTGATTCTTTAGTCAATGAAGCAAGTGCTTTAACGGCTGCCATTTTCATAGCTTCATTTATCTTCGTGGCACGAACATCTAATGCTCCTCTGAAAATATAAGGAAATCCAAGAACATTATTTACCTGATTAGGAAAATCAGAACGACCTGTTGCCATGATAACATCTTTACGCGTGGCTATGGCTAAATTGTAATCTATTTCCGGATCAGGATTTGCCATCGCAAAAACGATAGGATTATCAGCCATTCCAAGCAGCATTTGCGGAGACATAATTCCTCCGGTGGACAATCCTAGAAAGATATCTGCCCCAACTAAAGCTTCTTCTAAATTCATAGAAGGTATATCTTTTGCATACTTTAACTGTAATTCCGATAATTTCGGATTGTCTTTTGTCAATAATCCTTTGCTATTGAACATGAAAATATTTTCAATTTTCACTCCTAATAAAACATATAAATCGGCACAAGCCAAAGCAGCAGAACCTGCTCCCGAAACGACCATTTTTACATCTTCTGCTTTTTTATCCGCTAATTCTAAAGCATTCAACAATGCTGCAGATGATATGATAGCTGTTCCATGCTGATCATCGTGCATCACAGGAATATCTAACTCTTCTACTAATCTTCTTTCAATTTCAAAAGATTCCGGCGCTTTAATATCCTCCAAGTTTATACCACCAAAAGTTGGCGCTATATTTTTAACTGTCTGGATGAATTCTTCAATATCTTTAGTTCCAATTTCGATGTCAAACACATCAATATCAGCAAAAATTTTAAACAATAATCCTTTACCTTCCATTACTGGTTTTGATGCTTCCGGACCTATGTCACCCAATCCTAAAACTGCAGTTCCATTAGTGATTACGGCAACTAAATTTCCTTTAGCGGTATATTTATAAACGTTGTTTACGTCTTTTGCAATTTCTAAACACGGCTCAGCTACACCAGGAGAATACGCCAAAGACAAATCTCTTTGTGTTGCATATTTCTTAGTGGGAACTACTTGAATTTTACCAGGAGTTGGCTTTGCGTGGTATAATAATGCTTCTCTTCTTTTGCTATTCTTTTCCATTGTTTTTAGATTTTATTCTAGTTGACAAAGATAGAAGACTTGGCTTAAAAAGTCAGCTTTTATCCTATTCTTTTATGAAAAATACACTATTACAGCCATTCTCCAATAAAAATAGCCGCATGTAAATGCAGCTATTTAAAATTTATACCAATATTTTTATTGTGTAATGTACGTGTTTAAATGTTGAATAGTATCTTTCTGTATTTCGATTATAGCCTTTACAACATCACTGATGGAGATAATCCCAATAACAATATTATTTTCTAAAACGGGAAGATGACGAACTCTTTTGGTACTCATTAATTCCATACAAAATTCTAAATTATCTGATGGACTTACCGTAACCACATCCGTCTCCATAATTTCATGAACAAAGGCTTTCTTTGAGGATTTTGCTTTCAAAACAATTTTTCGAGCATAATCTCTCTCGGATAAAACTCCTTTCAGAACGGTATCTTCAATGATAAGAATTGCTCCGATGTTTTTTTCGCTCATCACTGTCAATGCTTCGTATACAGTGTTAGTGGAAAGTATGGAATAAACTTCCTTTCCTTTAGTGCTTAAAATTTGATTAACTGTCATAATTGATTCATTTAGTGAATCATAAAGTTAAAAAAAATAAACATTCAAACAACAAAAAACATTTTTTAACCTCTAAAATATATCATCTGGAGAAATCAACTCTCCTAATTTCTGTTTCAATTCGTCGTTCAAAATTTGTAATCCATACTGATAAGACGCATTCACCCAGCCAAAACCTTCCTTCGCGATGTAATCAAATTCAGTTCCTACATTTCCATATTCGGCAAAAACTTTATGAGAACTAATTTCTAAATCAAATTTTTCCGGAATCGTTCCATTATAATCCACCGCATTTTTAGTAATTAACCACAACCATCGGTACACCATTTCTTGTGCTTTATCTAAATAATTGTAGTTGATTAATCCTTCCCAAAGCAACATTTGGTGCGGTGCCCAACCAAATGGATAATCCCATTGTCGTTGCGGCGCTTCTTTTGGAGCATTTGCGATACTCGCCTTTGTACTTCCGGTTATACCACCAGTTTTTACAAATTGCGGCAAGGCAACTTCTACTAATTTTTTGGCCTGATGTTCATCACACAGCCCAGCCCACAAAGGAAAAAATGTTGTTGCAGCTTCAAACGGAAACTGCTTATGGTTCACAAAATCATAATCGAAATACATACTTGCATCCTCGTTCCAACACAATTCATTCATTTTATCTTTACGAAAAAGTGCTTTTTGTTCCCATTCCTCCGAAGTATAAATGATATCGCCAACTTGAAAAGCGTTCCCGAAATAGGTTCTAATTAGATAGGCAACGTCTTTTTCATACTTATAAAGAAAACTGTTCACATCCACTGAATTCAAATTGGCACACGTATTAATCAATCTGTTAGTGGTGTCGTGCCCGCTTTCTCTCATGCTTCTGTCATGAACGAAATACTCATCCAGTTCCGCATCCACAAGAGTTCGCTGTAAATATTGTTTTTCGAATTCTCGAATAGGTAAATTATATTTTTTAGCATACGGTTCTAAAACATCATCAAAATGTCCAGGCTCCACTTCAAATGGCATTCCAATTCCGTCCGCTTTGTATCGGTTTAAACCAGTTGGTGTCAATCGGTTTCCTTGAACCATCCAAACCGTCTTGTATTCCAAAATAACCGTTTCCAAATGGCTTCTTAACCACTCTAAACTTGGCATTTCCTTTTTTGCAATTTCGATTAGCAAAGAGGAATATAAAGGTGGTTGCGTTCGTGTCAAATAATAACTTCTATTCGCATTCAGAATTTTTCCGTAGTGAATGATTTGGTATTTAAAATTTTCAGCAATCGCAATTGCTTTTCCAATTTGACCGTCAATTAATAAGCCTACACCAATAAAATAACTGTCCCAACCATACATTTCGTTAAATCTTCCGCCAGGAACTACAAAAGGAACACCTTGTAGACTGTAAATTTTTTGTTCCAAAGCCAAAGCCAGAATTCCCGGTTTGTCATTTAAAGTTTCCACATATTCCACCGAATAGTTTTCAGGCAGAATTTCAACTTTAAAATTTGGCAATTCTTGTTCTAATGCCTGAAAATAAGCAACTCCTTGTTTGTCTTTGGTAGCAACATAAAGCGTAGCCACATCACTGGAGGTTTTTTCATCTTCAACAATTCGTGTCAATCCTTTTTTATCTATGGTACGTGTAAGTTCCTCCCAATAATCATCTTTGATTTTTCTTGAAATTCGGTGTACAGGATTCTCTTGAATGCGACTCAAATCGACTTCTCCTAATACTGATTTTAAACCTTTTTGCTGGGCTAATTCCTGTAATAAATTAGACAAATGATAGGTCCCAACAATAGTTTCCTTTTTCTTGGTAACTTCGTCGACCAAAACAAATTTTTTAGGTCCATTATCGTCTTTCGTAATTTTTTTATCCTGATCGGTATCCTCTTGAAGCAATAGTTCCTGGAATACTTTGTCTATGTTGAGTACAAATTTCATTGTTTAGCGGTAAGTTTTTTTAAGATAAAGAAAGAAACAAGCAAAAATGACATTGGAATTAGGGTATAATAAAAGGCATTTTCCGGACCTTTGTTTTTAAATAAATAACCAATAACTCTAGAGCCCAAAGTTCCGCCAAGAGCAGAGAAAACGACGATTAAACCGGTCATTGAACTGTGCATTTTTTTTGGCAAAGCACTTAAAACCACAGAATTTAAAAGGGGATAAATTGGCGCAATAAAAAGTCCTACTAATGGAAATGCAAATCCTATCAATGGAATATCACCAAGCGAATTGATTTCTTTGACCTCCAAACCAACTGTTTTAGGAAGTACAAAAATCACAATAAGCATAGCTGCTACGATACAAAAACTAAGTACCCAAATCCAATTGACTCTTTTAGTTATTACACCTGCTAAAAGTCTTCCTACAGCTAATGAAATTGCCAAAATACTCGCCATCATTATACTAATATTCTCTGGAAGATGTAATACTTTACTATTAAAAGTTGGCAACCAAGACATGATTCCCTGCTCAATCATTACAAATAAGAACGCACTGATTACAAAAACTATGGTTAACAATTTTGCGAATAATTTGAACATTTGTTTAAAGTCATCTACTAAATCTACGCCAAGAATATCCGTTTGATTTTCGAATTTAGTAAAAAATAAAAAACCAAAAGAGACTAACGAAATCGCAGCCAACAGCCAATAAACATTGAGCCAAGCATCTGGATTCGCATCTGAATTAAAAGCAGGGAACAAGAAATACGCTAAAGCAATTCCTATCATAAATACGCCTTCAATGCTGCTCATCAAACTATTGTGTTCCTGCTGATTTTCTGTTATTGTTCCGATTAGCGAATACACTGATACTTTTATCAATGCAAAAGAAACACCAACGGTAGCAAAAAGCAATTTTGCCGTTCCAAAAGAATTGCCAAAATACATACTAATACAAGCTACAGAAACCAGAGCTAAACCAATAAGCATGGCTCTTTTATATCCTATTCTAGGCAAAAAAGAAGCGATCAAAAACGAAACTATGGCAATGGGTAAATCTTTGAAAGCCTCCAAAACACTAGCTTGCAATTCATCTACACCATAATTTTTTTGCGCCTTTAATATCACAATTCCCACGCTGTTCAGCAGAATCGCAAATACAAAGTAATTGAGATACATGGCAATTTTAACCGTACTTTTTTTCATTTTTTACTTATTTGAATAATTATTAGATTTTAGCGCTTTCAGGTAATTATCCGACTTACTATAACTTTTTACATGTTATTTTGGCTATAGAAGAATCAATAACTCTTAGTGGTTGTTATTTTATTCTCAGTAAGTTTAATTGTAAAACCTTTGTTATTAAGGTTTGCTATTAGGTGCGCAATGCTTGTACCATTAGTCCACTTGATATCTAATATATCATCTGTTAAATCATTTATTTCTACTTCACCAGAAAATGCATCAGAAGTATTTCTTAAGCGAATGATTTCAAGCTGTTTCTTGACAACTTCTCTTTTCAAACCTTCTTCAATATCATTCATTGACAATGCAGTGCGATTAATTTCTTTATGTCCGGCACTTCCGCCATTATCAGCCGCCTCATAATTATTTTTACCTGCAAAAATATCCAGATACCAAACCTGCGGTATTCCGGGCATAAACATTTGGATGACTCTCGCAAGCAGTAACTTTTGTTCATTTTCACCTAATGCACTAAAAAACGTGGCATTTATTTGATAATAAGAAATTTTGTTTCCGGATGGGTCATATAGATTTTTGACACGACCACCTCTTTCCATGATAGTATTCATGATACTTTCAATCTCAGCATCTTCTAACAATCCTTTATTATAAACGCCATTTACCTCCTTGCCTTTCAAGTCTAAAACTGGTATCCCATCATGGCAACCCAGCATATTGACCGTTTTATATCCTTTGGCTATAATTTCCTTAGCCCATCGAATTAAAGCGCTGCTAGTTTGACTTTCGATAGTGTGAATGGTTAAGCCTGGCAAGAAAAAATCATAGATATAATACCCTTCATTGGCGACCTCATCATGCAAATGCAAACCATATTCTGCATGAATTTCTGGCAAAAGCATCAAATTATTTTGTTGTGCTATTTTCTTAATACGCTCTAAATATTCCCAAGTTCCTGGTATATTAAAAAAATTAGATTCACCCACTTGTTTATGCAGATAGGCAAAAGCATCTAATCTAAGTATCGTACAACCATATCCACTTAATTTTTTCAGAGTCTCCTCGTAAAATTCCCATACTAATGGCGAAGCGGCATTGACGTCCATTTGTCCTAAATAAGATCTTTTTTGTTCTACAATTTGTAAAATTTCTGATTTAAACAGAGCACAATCATCAAAATTTAGCGTAGCAAAATCTTGATTGTTATTTATAGCTGCGTTCACAAGGGTAACAACAGATTGTCTTTGTGCCTCAGTCAACCCTGCAATAGACTGCAAATCAGCCACGCCAATTGGATTGTAGGTTATTTGCTGATAAAAGGTGTTCCAATAGGGTTGTTCTGTCCCATCCGGGAAACGTACTTTTAATATGGGTAAACCTGACTTTCTCATGAATAATTTATTGAGAAATTCTGGTTTTGGTATAATAATTCCATCTTCGTTTTTCGTCCCGTTTCCTTCCCAGAATTCATTCCAATTGATAAAAAAATCTTTGAATTTAGATTTATCCCCATGTTGCAGCATGTCTTTAAACTGAGGAGAAGCAACAGAGAGATGATTTAATACAATATCAAATTTCAGTTTTATTTGGAGTTCATTCAAGTCCTTTAAATCTTTTTCATCTACTAACTCCTTGTTTATATCATAATCAATAATAGAAAAACCTCTATCTAAATCACTGTTAAAAAAGGTGGGCAAAACGTATATTAGAGAAAACACATCTTTAAATTCTTCCATTTTAAGCATGGCTATTGAATCCCTAAATTTTTCTCCAATGCTATCTGGATAAACATTAAGCATTACACCATTGCTGATATTTTTATTGTCTTGTATCATTGTATTTTAAAGAAGTTTAGAAAGGATATTGATATTATCTGGAAGTCGACCTACATTTTGAAGTTTTAAAGCGGCTAACTTTAAAGCAATGTCCAAACATTCATGAATTGATTTTTCTTTTATGTAAGCAAATAAAAATCCAGACCAAAAAGCATCGCCCGCTCCCGTGGAATCCATCACTTTGTCAATTTTTATTGCTGGCATTTGTATTATTTCTTTACCCTTTAGAGATAGTTTCACGCCATTACTTCCTAAGGTTAAGCAAACCAAATCCACTCCTTGCTGGTGAAAAAATTCGAATATCTCTTCATGTGGAAGTTCTTCCTCAAAAAGACGCAACATATCATCCTCACTAATTTTTATTAGTGGATTGAACTGGCAATAGGTTTTGATAACTTTGAAAGCCTTTTTTTGGCTTTTCCACAGCTTTCTTGCATAGTTAAGATCAATACTTAGCTTACAACCTAAATCGTGCGCCTCTTGAGCCTTCTTCAGGATTGTTTTTTGCGCCGGATTCTTACTCAATGCGAAGCAAGTGGTATGGAATATCTTTGTATTAGATAGTATTTCCGCTGAGATTTGCTCTTCATAAATACAACAATCTGCCGAACGATACGGTATAAAATCAGGCGTACCCTCAGATCTTGAAACAAAAATTACGCTAGTCGACTTGTCGTCTAGAACGTTAAGATGTTCTGTATTTACTCCAACGCTTGTTAAGCGTTCCGTGATATAAGAACCAAAACCATCATTCCCAACTGTAGCAACCATAATCGTATTCAAACCTAACCGAGTGGAATTCATAGCAACATTAGTAGGCGAACCTCCTAAATACCTATGATAATCTCTAGTTTCATTTATCAGCACACCCTCTTGATGCCCGATAAAATCAACCAATACTTCACCCACACAAAGAATGTCTATAGTTTCCATCTTATTATTTATTGTATTATTCACTTACGTTAGTTTTTTTGATTTTGATTAATAAGGTACAGAGCGCAGCAAGCACTAATAATACTCCGGCAAAAGTAATTGCTTGACGAGGATCGTTATCTAAGAAGTTTTTTAAAATATAACCAAATGAGAGATTTTGAATAATCATCGGAATAACAATCATCATATTAATAATTCCCATGTAAACTCCATAACGCTCTTTTGGAACAACAGCAACAACCATCAAATACGGTATTCCCATCATGCTTGCCCAAGCAATTCCGTAACCAATGATCACCGCAAAAAATACATATTGATTTTGCACTATTGGAAACCATAAAAAAGAAAATGCTCCAAACAACAGACATACAAAATGAATCATTTTAGCACCATATTTCTTGGCTAATTTTGCCAAATAAAAAGCAATTGAAAATGTAACTATAAATCCAAAAGCACCAATTAATCCATTCCACTCTACCGCTTTTTCATAACCCATCACGTTCTTTGGAGTTACATTCCACACGGATAAGGCAATACTTTTTGAATTGTTTTGCCAATAGCACATCATGGCATACCACTGAAAAAGATACACTAGAAACAGTTGCCACATCACTGTAGGCATTTCTAAAACGGCCTGGTAAATATCAATAAAGGGCGAAAAAATCTTTAAGGGTTCTGCTTTTAAAATGGCAATTTCTTCTGCTGTTGGCGGGATTTCTTTCGTTTTGCTCATACTCCACCATATAGAAGAGATCGAAAGGATTGCACCTAAAAAGAAGGAAGCGTAAATCCATGTGGGTAACGACCCAGTATAACCAACAAAAACAATTGGAAACAGAAAAAGGGAAATATAAGCGAGAAACTGCCCGAAACCAGTAAAGAAACTCTGCGCCTGAAAACCTGTTGGCTGCTGCTCTTCGTCCAATGTATCCGCAATAAAAGCGCGATACGGCTCCATTGCAGTATTATTTCCAATATCTAAAATCCAAAGCAAACCAGCGGCCATCCACAAGGAACTGCTAAATGGAAATAAAAATAAAGCGATACTACAAATTATAGCTCCAATAAAAAAGTAGGGTTTACGCCTTCCCCATCGTGGATGCCAAGTTTTATCACTCATCGCACCAATAATAGGTTGAATCAATAAGCCGGTTAAAGGTCCCGCAAGATTCAGTATCGGAATTTGATCTGGACTTGCATGTAAAAAATCATAAATAGGATTTACGGCACTTTGTTGTAAACCAAAGCTGTACTGTATTCCAAAAAAACCAACATTCATATTGATTATCTGCCAAAAGCTCAATTTTACTTTTAAATTCATTCTACGTGGTTAATTTGTTAATTTTTTCTAAATTTAATTTTAATATTGCCAATTAAAAACAGAATAAAAACAAAAACGTTTTCGGAAGTCCCGAAAACGTTTTCGATAATTTAAAATCACCTAAAAAAATTAATTTATTTAGAAGTAAAAGGAATAATTATTTTAGTTTCCCATTCTAATTCATTTCCTCCATTAAAAGGATTTGCCAGAAAATGTTCCAATGGTTTATTTTCCAATTTAAGATTGTGCTTTTTTGCATAATCCATCAAGGCAAACCAAGCCCTATCTGAAGTCCTGAAATTGCCGTAATAAGTAGCTTTCAATCCTTTGATAGCAGGTAGAGTTTTAAATTTTACAGCATTATTTATAACATTCTTTGCTGGCTTTTCAACTGGAAAACAATAATTAAAATCAATTGTTTCTTTATCAAGATCCCAATTCATAATTTCTAAGTAAGGACGACCTATTATTTTTATCTTATTTTCAAACAAAAAACCAGTAATAATAGCATCGTTTGCAATCATAGTTTGGCCCTTTTCCTGTAAAACACTTTTCAGATTAATATAGGCAACGAATGTTTCTTCTGAAACACCTTCACCTTCAATTCTTACTTTAAAATTTTTTAAATGCTCACCCAATCCTTTCTTAAAATCAGTTATTTTTTTTATTTGAGACTCTTTGAAAAGGGTACTAAAAAACGGAACCGTTAACTTGTTGTATATACTATGATTTAAATCTTTTATACCAACATTCACTTTTGTAACTGAATCATTTATATATGTAATATCCCAGATGTATTCCATTTGAGCATCACCTTTTTTCATTTTTTGTCTAATGAAATCAAAATTTCTCTTTTCTAAAACAGTATAATTTTCTTTTTCTTTTTCCAACTGAATGACAGACCACTCTTGAATTCCTTGAAAAACGGTCCCGGTAGCCGCACTTACTTTGAACGAAATACAATAATCAGTCTTCTTTACGAGCAAATACCAAATTAAAAATAAGGATAAAAAAGCACTACAAGTTATTATGATTTTCTTTCTGACTGTCATTATTCTTTAATCATCTTTAATTTATTAACAATATAATCTCCAATAGTATTACCCTGCACAACACCATTCTCAATAGCTGCTCTGTAGTGAATTCCTCCGTAAAGCCTGCTAATTGATGCTTCCGCGGCAGCTTGTTTAAATGATTTAAAAGTTCTTTTAGGCAACCCAAAAGGAACTTCTGAATCATCGATATAACTAAAATTATCTCCAAAAATAGAGGTTAGAATAATTGCCGAACACGAAGACACCACTGAATGTCCGCTTACATATTCCGGAAAAGGAGGTGTTTGTAATTGTGGTCTCCAGTTCTCATCTATGTTTTGATTAATATACGTTTCAGGACGTACAACATTACTTCTATACTTTTCGTCCCAGCAACTAATGAAGCAGTCAAAAATTCCAATTGATGTTATAGTGTAAGCAAAAACAGTAGTTTCAAAATCTGATTTTGATTTTTTTAAAGCAATTTTAGTAATATTAATCCAATGCGCATCAGGTGTATTTTTTTTCTTTGCAAACATCATATGACCCTGTATCACTGTCGCATATGGATTACAATCCCAAAATGAGGCAATTGCTGATTCTTCTGGAATTGGTTTACTTTGATTTTTCTCTACTTCAATTAATTTTTCAGAAATCAAATTTCCGACATCGTAGGTTTCTTTTGCCTCTTTATAAAAAGCAGAATTTTTATCAGTAGAAAAAGGATAAGGTGCTTTGGGTTTAAATTGAGATGCCGAATCCATTACTAAAGTCCTTATTTCTCCCCAATGCGGTTCCACACCATCCATATAAGATGGCGGAGTTGGCTGCCATCTTCCTGGTTGATCTGAATAAACTGAAAATTTAGAAGAAGTTCGAGTTTGTTTATAATTGTCTTTTCCCATCCACTTTTTGATTCTGTCTACCACTTTTAAAGCGTATTCTTTAGACACATCAAATTCTTTTTGATTTTCAGCACCCCACTTTTCATATAAACTATCTCTGTATTTTTCCAAAGCTTCCTCCGAAAAAATCAATTGTTTACTCACTTCAATATGGGCAATAAGTGCTGCTAAATTTTTATTCACTCCACTTTTCGGATCTAGTTTAGGAATAGAATCTAATCCTTTTAACTGCCCTTGTAAACTTTCATATTTAGTGTTGTTTTGAGCCATAATCTCATAAGCGGCAACATTAGGATAAACATAAATTCTACTGGCAACCGGAGGCGAAAATATATCATGAACCATAATTCCTGTTACAGTATCAACTGCAGCACAGAAGTCATCCGTCGTCACTTTAATTGGAGTCTCTTTTTTACATGAAGTTAAAAAAAGCATCACAAGTCCTAAAAGAAAAATTTTAGAATTCATGTTATTGGATTTACTTATTTTGTTTGTCATTAAATTATTTTTTAACTGAAGGCATTTCATACAATTCCGCCTTCTTATTATTGATAGTAATCAACATATATTTCTTTCCATTGAAATTGACAATATCCAGGTGTCTAACTGCTTTTTGGGTCAAATCAATTCCTATTTGATTACCTAAAAATATGGTTTTATCATTCTTGATTAAAGCTCCTGAAAATCCGTCAAACCTACTGTGATAAGGAGAAACCCCAAAGTAATTTCCTGCTGCAAAAACTTCTTCTTTCGCATCTGAATCGAAATTAGATTTCAGAAAACTAGTAATAGGAGCGACTTGCATTTTATTCGAAAAAGGAACAAAAGTAAACTTCCCTTTATCATTTCTCAAATAGCCCGATTTCAAATTATGAACTTCGAACAACTTTCCTTTCTCCAGCATTTTTAGATCAAAAACTTCTTCAAGTGTTTTTCCTGCAAAGGATTTGTAACTATTGAATTTCTTTTTTAGCATCCCGCTGAATTGTTCCGCAAGTTCATCAAGACCTAATGTAGTGTAATATTGTCCTTTCTTTTCTATTGCCACAATTGTTTCAAAAGATCCGTTAGTATCAAAATCATCAAAATACATTTTCATTGGAAAATCCTGTGAAGCTTTAAATTTAGAATTCATTCCCCAGTTTCCTACCAAATAATCTTGGTCACCATCATGATCTATATCAAAAGAAAGTACTGATTGCCACAATCCATTGCTTTTTTCTGGAAAAATGGTTGCTGTTACATCCGTAAATTTACCGTTTTTATTTGCAAAAAAAGTAGGTTTCATCCACTCACCCACTACAATTAAATCTATTTTTCCATCTTTATTAAAATCACTGAAAATGGCATCCGTCACCATTCCTATTTTCTCAAAAGTTTTATTTTGAACAATAGTGAAAACTCCTTTATTGTTGTTCAATAAATAACAATCCGGCATGCTTCCAAATCTATTATTGATTGAATTATTGCCTACAAAAACATCCAGGTCTCCGTCGTTGTCATAATCAAAAGCTTTTACAACCGATGCATTTTGAGTCAATTTAGGCAAAGTCGCATTTAGGAATTGATTGTTGGTATTTGTATACAGACGGTCTTGCAAATTAGATGCATTTTCACCTCCACCGGAAGCAACGTAAATGTCGTTCTTTTTATCGTTATTAAAATCGCCTATGACAGCGGAAGCGTCTTCAAAAACAGAATCCTTTTCAATTTCAGCTAGCCCTTTTTTAGAAAATCCGGCAGCATTTTGAAAATAAATTGCAGCTTTTTTACCTTTAGAGCCACCAAAGAAAATATCCTCTTTACCATCACCATTCAAGTCACCAATTGCAGTAGCTGCACCACGATCAGAGCGTTGGTATGGAATTAATTTTTGGCTTAAAATATCAATAAAATCATTTTCCTGATGCACAAAGTCAATTCCTAAACCCGTTTCAAGCTTTTTGAAAATTGGCAAAACACTTGGATGCAATTTTTTATAATCAAAAGCTTTTCTGTTCTGATTGGCTTTTATGGTAAGCGTTTGGCACGTTTTAACATTCTTTATTGTTTGATACGTTTTATCTGGCCAAATCACCACTAACGAATCTATCTTAGTTATTTTTCCATAACCAAAATGAATCATTGGTTCTGATGAAGACTGAAATCCTCTTGTAGTTTGCAGTTCCTTGAATTGTTTTTTCCCTTTTGAATAAGAAATTACTTTGGCTCCAATCCCAAAAGTGTTTTTTCCGGTAAACCTAAGTTTTAATTTTAAATAGTTTGATTTTGTATCTGTTTTATTAATGTGAACTGAAGCCGTAGCATTTGTATTATTGGTAATTACGTCTAAATCTCCATCATTATCAATATCTGCATAGCCACTACCATTTGAAATTATAGAATCATTTTCTATCCAATCACTTGAACGGTTTTTAAATTGCAAATCAGCTGCACCTTGAAAAACATAATTCGTCACATTTCCCTTTGGCATTCGCTTCAACGCTTCTTTATCCAATAACTTCGTCGTACTGATTTTACTTTTTATTTGATCATTTGAATAGTACTTAACATAATCTAAATCGTTAGGACGTTTTGGAATTCCGTTACTTACAAAAATATCCTGCTCTCCATCTTGATCATAATCACCAAATAAAGTGCTCCAACTCCAATCCGTCGCTGCTACACCGCTCAACAAAGCTGTTTCAGTGAAACCGCCTCCCGCTTGATTAAGCTGTAACATATTTCTGGAGTACTGATAATGATAGCCTAGTTTTTCGGTTCTCATTTTTAGCATTTGCACGTTATCATCACCTAAAGAGGATTTCAAAACTTTTTCATCTTCAGGCAACATATCTAAACTCAAAATATCAGGAAAACCGTCATGATTAACATCCGCAACATCAACCCCCATTGAAAAACGACTGGTGTGACCAAAATACTGTTTCAAACTTTCCGTAAAAGTTCCGTCCCCATTATTTAAATAGTAATAATCATCTTCGTGAAAATCATTTCCCACATAAATATCAGGATAACCATCTAGATTAAAATCAGAAACTGCTAATCCTAAACCGTAGCCATTGGCACCACCAAAGATTCCTGCCTGCTCACTTACATCTACAAATTTTCCGTTATCATTTCGAAATAATTTATCCCCACATTCGTAGCTTCTTTTATTTCTAATGTCCGCATTTCCAAAAGATGACTCAGAGTGTACGGCGTGATTCAATAAATACATATCTAAATCCCCATCTAAATCATAATCAAAAAACGCTACCGAGGAGCTATAATTATCTAAGTCTAAACCGTATTCAGCTGCGCTTTCGGTAAACGTGTTATCCTTGTTATTGATAAACAATTCATTTTGACCTTCAAATCCATTAATCCCAACTACCGCACAAACATAAATATCAAGATATCCATCTCCATTTACGTCAGCCATAACGGTACCGGCGTTCCAATCACTTTGTCCTTCTACTCCGGCTTTTGCTGAAATGTCTTCAAATTTATTTTTCCCTTTATTCAAGTACAATTTATTTTTTCCTTGATTAGAAGTAAAATAAATATCCACCAAACCATCATTATTGATGTCACCAAGAGCTACACCTCCGCCATTATAATAATAGAGATAATCTAAAATAGAGATGTTTTTGGAGTCAACCAATTCGTTATTGAAAGTAATATTGCTTTCATCAGAAGACAATTTTTCAAACAATTGTCCTTCTTTTTTGGAACAACCTATAAACAGCAATAAAGACAGTCCTATTCTGAAAAAATTATTCATAGCGTGTAAATATTTTAGGAGTATTATCATTAACTACAGCTATAATTGAAACCGTTTTATTTTTGTCTTTTACTATTTTCAGTTGTTTCACTTCCCCTTTTATGAAGAAACCTGATTTATTATAGGGCAACCATGAAAAAGTTCCGTTTTTGCTTCCTAAAAGTAAGCTGCCATAATTTGCATCCAATCTGGAGAATTGTGGCTTGAATTCATATTGATTTCCACCCAAGATTAAATCCAAAATTCCATCATTATTCACGTCCATTGTAGTAATGGTGTTTACACTAGAAAACTGAACTTCTTTTGGAAGTGCTTTTATCTCAAACTTACCATTTCCTTTGTTGATTGCAATAACACTTTCTTGAATGTTCACTATCCTTTGAATCGAATTATCAACTACTTCCTTCGCAAATAATTCCTGAAATGTTTTCTTGGAATAATCTGCATAGCTCAAGTTTTTTTTCTTAATCGAAGGAATTTGTTTGGCCAATTCTTGTTTTAGGTTTATTGGTAAATCTTTGCCTTCAATAGAACGGGTTGCAATTTGTTCAATAGTTCCATTATTATCAAAATCATTGGTAAACAATTTCATTGGATTTGTACTTGTTGCTTTGTAGGTTGTATTAGTTCCTTTATTCCCCAGAATCAAATCTTTTTTACCGTCATTATTCAAATCTACACAAGTTACAGCATTCCAAAAACCTAGATAACCAGAAAGATTCGATTTAAATTCTACTAATCGGCGTCCATTATTTTTAAAAATCATAGGTGCCGTCCAATCTCCCACTAATATTAAATCTTTTTTTGAATCGTTATCAATATCTTCCCAAACCGCATCTGTTATCATTCCAACTGCATTAATTTTAAATGCTTTTTTATCAGTAACATTGGTAAAATTTCCTTTTCCATCATTTTCCAATAACAAATGTTTAGGATCAATTCCATAAACACCCGGAACGCTTCGGCTTCCTATAAACACATCAATATCACCATCATTATCGAAATCATTTGGTGCTATTACCGAGACGTTGTTATTGGTTTTTGGCATATTGGTTTTGCTTTTCACAAAAACTCCTTTTCCGTTATTCAAATACAGACGGTTTTTATAATTAGCCTGATCCGCTTTTTCGTTTCCACCAGAACCTACTAGTAAATCGATATCTCCATCATTATCAGCATCAAAAAAACTGGCAGCAGTATCTTCAAAAGTTGCATCTGCCTCTAAGTCTTTTTGGTCTGTAACTGAATAATTACCATTCCCTTTATTTAAATATATTTTACCAGATTGTCCTTTGGCTCCGCCAATAAAAACATCCTCATTCCCATCACCATTTAAATCAGCAACTGCGAGTGAAGGTCCTTCTTGCGAAAGCATTTTGGAGATTAATCCTTCATGATCAAAATCGACATAATTATTTTCTTTGTGTGCTGAGAAAATTGTTTTCTTTTCAGCAAACAATGGTTTTGGCTTGCCATTTTTAGGAACATAATCTACTTTAGCATTGGTAATATCCAAATTTAAAGTGCTATTATTGGTGATTTTTTTAATTGTTTGAGTTTTACCATTTGGCCAAACTACTTGCAATGAATCCATTTTTTTGGTTCCAATACCAAAAGTCATTACATAATCGATAGAAGATTGAAAGCCTCTTGAAGGAATTAATTCTTGTCTAAGAATTTCTTTACCAGAGAATAATTCCACAACACTTCCAACAGCAAACTTGTTTTGATTGTCTCCTTTTAGTTTTACCTTAACGTAATGATTTTTCTTGTTTTTCTCTGAATTATTTCGATATACAAAAGATTCCATGTTGACATTATTAACAATCAAATCTAAATCCCCGTCATTATCTAAATCCCCATACGCGGCACCGTTAGAAAAACTTGGAGTGTCTAATCCCCATTTAACAGCTTCATTGCTAAAAGTCAGGTTTTTATTATTCTTGAAAGCGTAATTTGGTATCGGCGTGCTTGGCATTTTACTGATAATGGTTTGAATTTCTTCTTTTTTACCTGTAACCACCATTTTCTGCATAAACTCATTTGCAAAAAAATCAACAAAATCCTGATTAGTTAAATCGTTATAAATACCGTTACAAACGTAGATATCTTTGTAACCATCATTGTCCATATCAAATAATAAAGCGCCCCAACTCCAGTCAGTTTTAGCAACTCCGGCATAATTAGCTATTTCAAGGAATTGATTATCACCATTGTTTATTTGCAATGTATTTTGCATGTATTGATAGTAGAAATCCAGATTTACTTTTCTAGTAAATAAATCATAGTTTTCAAAATTTGTAGTCGTTTTTAAGCGTTCGTCCGGTTCAGGTAACATATCTGTTACAAAAATATCGGCTTTCCCGTCATTGTTTACATCGGCCATATCAGCTCCCATTGAAGATTGACTAATGTGTGATGTCCATCCCTGAATTTGTTCGGTAAAGGTTCCGTTTTTATTATTTATATATAAATAATCTCTTTCATAAAAATCATTTGAAACATAAATATCCGGATACAAATCTCCATTTACATCTCCTACTGTAACTCCAAGACCAAAGCCTATCAGACTACCATATATTCCTGATTTCTCACTTACATCAACAAATTTTCCGTTGTCATTGCGCAATAGTTTATCACCTCCACCTTTCAGAATTTCCGCTACATCCCAATCTTTATCTCTTAAGTCTCTTTTGTTGGAATAATTAAGACTGCTTACCGGGATAAAACTGTTATTTAGAATATAAACATCTAAATCACCATCTTTATCATAATCAAAAAAAGCAGCATGTGTAGTTATACCTGTGTCAGCTAGATTGTATTCATCTGCTTTTTCGGTAAAAGTATTATTGCCATTATTTATAAAAAGTTCATTTTTTTGTTGATTACCCAAACTATTTCCTGCATTACATACATAAATATCAAGTAAACCATCCGCATTTAAATCAACCATTACAACACCGGTTGACCAGGTTTTGGTTCCTTCAACACCAGCTTTTTTAGAAATATCCTCGAATTTAAAATTTCCTTTATTTAAGTAGAGTTTATTGGTTCCAAGATTTGAAGTAAAATAAACATCCGAAAGACCATCATTATTAATGTCTCCAATAGCTACACCCCCACCATTATAAAAATTTCGGTACTTGAATATATTCATATCCGCATCATTTTTCACTTCATTGATAAAATCAATTCCAGTTTGGGAAGCATCTAATTTGGAAAACAAAGCGTCTTTATTCTCTGAATTTTCTTTGGAACAGTTGGAAAAAAGTAGAATAATTAGGGGTAATAAGACAAAACGATTTGACATATTATATTGCGGCATTTTAGTTAGGTAATTGCTTGTTTAGAATTGCCTAATATATATAATATTGATATAAAAAAAGAATAAAATAAATATAAAATAAAGAGGGTACTAAATACCCTCTTTATAACTAACTCAAAAAACAATTAATAGAAACAAATTTTTAGTAACCTGGGTTTTGTTTTAAATTTGAATTAAACAAAGCATCCGCTGGAATAGGAAACAAAATATATCTAGCATCTGAAACATACGGTTTCAACTCTCTTTGTTCCAAAAATTTACCAAAACGAATCATGTCATTTCTTCTCCATCCTTCATACCATAATTCTTTACCTCTTTCTGTGTAAATAGCATCTAAAGTAGTTGGAACTGTACCTGCTACATTAGTTCTAGATACTAATTGAGCAAATTTTGTTAAGTCATTAACTCCAGTACCACCTCTTAGAATTGCTTCTGCTTTCATCAATAAAGCATCTGAATAACGCATCAATGCATAATCATTTTCAGGAGTACCAACATTAGCTTCATCCGGAATGTATTTTTGACTTCTAATCCCTGCTGTTTCAAGTGTAGCACCTCCAGTAATCAATGTTAAGGCTGCAGTAAACACTAAAGGATTACCTTTTCTATCTTTTAGATTTACAGTACCAGCAGGTATGTTAGTATATAATGCTCCACTCGCATCTTTATCTCTACCAAATTCATCACGGTTTTTACCATTTTTCATTTGACCTACTTGAAATCCAACATTATTACCAAAAGCGTCGATAATATATTGATCTGAATTTTTGATACGTCTATCATTAGGATTAAACTTGTTGTAGTATTCAGCTACAGTTGCAAAACCATTCCAACCATCTGGTGTTTGTTGGTAATGCATACCCATTCTCCATCGTGACTGAATACCTCCACCTTGACCACCTCTAATGTTTTTAGAAGAGAAAATAATTTCCGGAGAAGTATTATTTGTTGGTTTGAAATTATCCCAATAATCAGTAGCTAAAGAGCTATTAATTGCATCTACATGAGTTACAACTTTAGTCATATCAGCAGCCTCAAAAGTATAAGGTCCTGCAGCATCAGCAGCATTAAAAACCCCTTTGTTCAAGTATAATTTAGCCAATAAAAAGTGCGCTGCATCAACATTAACAATGCTAGCGTCACCTGCCACACGAGATGGTAAGCTTCCAATAATTGCTTCAAGTTCACTAATAACAAAAGCCGTAGCTTCTTGTCTTGTCCAAACTTTAGGATCTGCTTCTAGAGAACTACCTGCTTCTCTATATGGCGCCTGTCCATATAAATCAATTACATTGTAGTAATAAAATGCTCTTAAAAAACGAGCTTGAGATATTTGTGTAGCAGTACCATTTTCTATAACTAAGTTACAGTTGTATACTTGTGACAACAAAGAGTTCCAAGCATTTCTTATTTCTATATTATCCGGCGCCCAAGTATGAGTATGCAATTGTCTCCATTTAGCATTATCGTCCCAGTCACCACCTCTTGTAGGTCCCACTAATGCATCCGTAGACATTTCATCTAAGGCAAACATTTTGTCTTGATCTTGAAAACCTCTTAAGCCTTCATAAGCACTAACCAATAATGAAGCAGAATTCACTGTTCCGCCCCCAGCATTATCAAGGACTACACCATCTAATACTTCCTCATCTAGATTAGTACAACTTACTCCTAGAATAATGGTACTAGTAAATAAGATGCTTTTTATAATATTTATTCTTTTCATTGTTTTTTTAATTAAAATGTTACGTTAAGTCCAAGTGATACACTTTTGTCTCTAGGATACGATAAATATTCCATCCCTGCTGAAGGCACTCCATTTAGTGATTTATCAGTATCTACTTCTGGGTCAGTTCCTGAATAACTAGTAATAATAAATAAATTAGAAGCATTTACAAAGAATCGAGCCGATTTAATTCTAAACTTTTCTAAAGAGTTTACTGTATATCCAAATGTTAAGTTACCCATCCTTAAGAAATCTCCTTTCTCTAAGTATTTAGTAGATGGAGAGTTAGGATCTCCTTGTGCTTGAGGAGAAGTCGCTGCTTCTAGAGTTGTGTTTCTTCCTCCTAGGAAAGCACCTTTAAAGAAATAGGCATTTGTAGTATTGTTATAAATATAGTGACCAAAAGCTCCATAAAAAGAGGCACTTGCATCAAAACCTTTGTACGCTAATGAAGTAGTAAATCCAACATTGATTTTCGGTAAAGGCTGTTTGTCTAACAATTGTTTAGCTGCTGTACCTAAGCCAGTATCATTTCCTGCTGCATCCGCATAAATAGAATTTCCTGATGCGTCATATCCTCTCCATTCATATAAAAAATAAGTATATGCAGGTTGGTTGTTTGTAATTACTTGTGCATAAGCATCAGATAGTCCTTGACCATTTAAGCCTCCTGTAGCAATAAAACCGGCAAAGTTCTTCACTTCATTTGTTAAGAAAGAAGCATTTCCTGAAATATCCCAAGTTAAGTCTTCAGTATTTATAACTTTATAATTTAAAGATACTTCGACACCTTTATTTATTAAATTTCCTGGCAAGTTTTTGAACCTTGGTGATGGTGGACCTGGTTGAGTTGCCGCTGCCGGTACTGGGAAAATTAAATCCTTAGTATCTCTTTGAAAATAATCTACTGAACCTGATAATCTGTTGTTTATCAATTCAAAATCCGCTCCAACTCCATAAGAAGTTGTCGTTTCCCATTTCAAGTCAGCATTTGAGTTTGTATCAACATTTAAATTACCATTGTTACCATAAGAAGCTCTAGCAATTGCTGAGTTTGGTGCAAATTCCTGGTTTCCAGTGATACCGTAATTCCCTCTAATTTTGAAGCTATTGAACAAACCTTCTTTATCTTCTATCACTTTATAAGCAATACCCGCTGAAGGAAAATAATCGTATTTGTTATTTATACCTAATTTAGTAGAACCATCAGATCTTAATGTAGCAGTAAGAATCAATTTTTTGTACAAAGTAGCATTTATTCTACCAAAATAAGATTGTAATTCCACTCTGTTTCTATAAGAAGATACTCGGTACTCATTTTGAAGACCTCCTTCAATGTTGTCAATTAAATTCGTTTGATTAACATCATAACCTTTACCACTTGCAAAATTTCCATCAGCAGTATAATCATAATACGAATAACCAACTAATGCATCTAAATTAAAGTTATCACCAAAATCATTGTTATAATTCAAAGTGTGTTCGAAAGTTTTATTAAATTTATTTTGATTGTTGATTGAAGCTGTTCCAAATTTAACTTCGCTTGAACCAGGAACTGTTGCTTGGAATGCTGCACCAGAAATTTCCATCGTTGGCAACAATTGACTTTTTCTACTTGAGGTAGAACTTTCAACACCAAATAAGAATTGGTATTTCAGCTTACTGTTGATTTTCCAGGTAGTATTTATGCTTCCCAATAATTTATTAGTATTCGTGAAATCTGTGTAAGAATCTAATAACTGAACAGGATTCAAATAATCATCACCTACAACATTATACGAACCATTTGCATTTCTTATTGGCAAAGTTGGATTCCAATACAAAGCAGTACCAATTACATTACCAATGAAACCTGCATTATTTGACAAAAGAGTAGCTTGATCTTTCAAAGAAGCATAAATGATTCTTGACTCAACTTTTACAGCTCCACCAAAAAAGTCATTAGAGTTATAAAATGACGCATTGTATTTGTCTAAACCTGTGTTTTTAACAATACCATCTGTATTAGAAGCTCCAAAAGATATTCTTGTATTCGAGTTTTCTGTAGTCTTGCTAAAAGATAAATCATGGTTCATAGAGAATCCATTTCTTAAAACTGCATCTTTCCAATTGTAAGATCTAGACCCTTTATCATCGCCACCAGCTGCAGCAAATTGATCACCAGACATTACATCTAGTTTCCCTGATAATTTACTAAATTGAAATGAAGTACTGTACGTTAACTGTGGTTCTTTAGATTTACCTTTTTTTGTTGTTATTACAATAACTCCGTTAGCTCCACGAGAACCGTAAATAGCTGTAGAAGAAGCATCTTTCAACACAGACATACTTTCGATATCATTTTGGTTGATAAAGTTCAATGGATTTCTTGCAGATGATGTCCCTAATAAATCAGCTCCACCTCCTGAAACATTTCCTCCATCCAATGGCACACCATCGACAACGATTAACGGTCCATTTCCTGAACGAATAGACGAGTTCCCACGCACTCTAATTGCAACTCCGGCACCTGGCTCTCCACTTGATTGCGTAACTTGTACTCCGGCAACCTTACCTCTTAATAATTGAGCAGGTGAAGGAGAAGATACATTGTCAAAATCTTTTGCACTAATTTGATCAACTGCACCAGTTGCATCTTTCTTTCGAACTGAACCGTAGCCTATAACTACAACTTCTTTTAATTCCGCTGAATCTTCTTTTAACACTACATTAACTGCGCTTTTCCCTGCTACATTTACCTCTTGAGATTTAAGACCAATGTAACTAAAAATTAAAACTGCATTTGAGCCAACGTTTTTGATAGTAAACTTTCCATCGAAATCAGTTTGTGCTCCATTTGTTGTTCCTTTAACTAAGACAGAAGCCCCTGGAAGCGGACCGCTACCATCAGATACTGTACCGGACACATCTTGCGAATAAGTCAAACTTGTACAAAGTACCGTTAGAAACACCATCAAGCCTTTAATTAGACTATTTTTCATACGTAATAAATAAGTTGGTTAATAATTTGTTTAAATGGTTTGTTTAAATATTAACATCAAACATAATTATAAATTTATGATAAATTTAAGACATTAACAAACTATAACGTTTTCGTTGTATCGAAAACGTTTTCGATTTTAAAATTAATACTTTAAAAAATTAATAGTAAAATTATATTAAACATAAAAAAAAGACAATAAAAAAGATATAATTGTACTTTAAAGGCTTTTATGCAAAAAACATATTACATTTTTGTCAACAAAAAAGCTTTTTACAAAATAAGATTACGAATTATTCATCATAATGGAGTTTTTTTCGATTAATCAATAATCTAGATTGAGTTCCATTAAAAAACGAATATTATTGATCTAAAAATATCATATTCATTTATTTAGACGTGTTTTGACTGTTACAAATATCACATTTACAAAACGTATTGTTATTAAAATTTAACACTTTTAAAATTAAAAATTTGGAAGAAATGTCCTAAAATTAATTTATTGCTATTGCATATTAGATTTATTTAAATTTTGAAAGAGGTATTTACCTTTATCCTTTCAACAGTTGTTTAGTGTGTATTTAAAAAACTAACATTTAAAATAAATAATCTCATCTGACATAAAAAAACCACGAATACGAATTACAATCCTAAAAAAGGAATGCAACTACTATTCGTGGCTTAAAAAACTTATTGAAATATTACTTTATTATTATCGTTTTATTATCGACTCCAAGACCTATAATCTTAAGTGATTTCCATTGTTTTGGCAACAATCCCTTATTATATTTCAATCCCAAGTCCGTTTGCTCTACTCCGCCAAAACCGTAAATAATCGCCTGAAGCATCGCTCCGGCTCCCGTAGCAAAATATGGATTGTTACTATTAGCTGATTCCGAAAACACTCCAAAAGGTGGGCGACTGTTTGGTAAATAGGATTTTACAAAATAACTATACGCTTTTTCTTTGTCACCTAAACGGGCATACAGCACCGATAAAACTCCCGAAGCCATTGCCGGACCATCTTTTTTATCAATTTTTTCAGCGTAATATTCTAAATCTCTTTTTATTTGTTCTTTGTCTGTGATTACGTGTAAAGGATATGCTAATAAGTTCACATCAGCCTGTTTAATCATTTGCCCTTGATATCCTTTATAATTTTGTGTAATTCCTTTTTCAGTGTGTATTGCTAATTTTTCAGATACTGCTATCCATTTAGGATTTATTGGTTCCCCTAAAATAGTTGCCGCTTTAATCGTATTTTTTAAAGACTCAATAGCGGATGCATTTGTAAAAGCATTATCATCTACATGTTGCGCGTATTCATCTGCTCCAACCACATTTAAAATAGAGAAACTTCCATCCTGATTTTTCACAACACGACTTACCCAAAAATCAGCTGTTTCTTTTAGAACTGCCCATTCTTTTCTCAACCAAGATTTGTCTTGCGTGTAAGCGTAATAATTCCAAAAGGCGATTGAAACATCCGCGGTGATATGCTGTTCAAAAATTCCAGTCAAAGCCCAAGTTGGTGTTGCTTCTTCCCCTGTATCATCAGATTCCCACGGATACATTGCGCCTTTATACCCATAAATAAATGCTTTTTGTTTTGCTTTTTGCAAACGATCTGAACGGTAATCTAAACATGATTTTGCCATATCTGGCTGTAATGCCAAAAGTGTTGGATACATCCAAAGTTCTGTATCCCAAAAAATATGTCCGTTATAACCTTGTGCTGACAACCCCATCGGGGCAATACTTTGTCTGGTTTCAGGACGGATGTATGAATATAAATTATACAATGCAAAACGAACGCGTTGTTGCGCATCTAAATCGCCTTCAATTTGAATATCTCCTGTACTCCATAATTCAGCCCAAGCTTGTTTGTGACGATTCAATAATTTGTCAATTCCCTCCTGTAAAGCATAAATTGGCTGTCTCTCAGATTCGTTCAAAGGATCTGTAACATCTTTTGAAGTGCAAATCCCTCCTGCAACTGCAAAACGGTATTTTTTTCCTTTCAAAAGTTTTTTGGTGAACCCAACTTCGTTACCCGTTTGTTTTAGGGTTTCGCTTTCCCCATCAAAAAGAAAAGTTGTTGAAGCCGCAACTGTATATTTCCCCGTTAACGTTTTAGCGGTTGTTCCAAAAACTGGCATCAAATATTGATTATCTTTCAAAATCCTAAACTGACTTTTAGCGTCTTTCAATTCATCAGGAACAATCATATAATTATTAGCCGTAATTTCGATATCTTGAAGAGGGGTAATTTCGAGAATTGCCATCGCTGAGAAAGGAATTGCTCTATTCGCCAAAATAGTGTAGTTAATCTTTGCATAATCTTTAAACGAAAATGAAGTAGTGCTTGTTCCTTCTTTCATAGAGACTACTTGACTCCAGTTATCAATATTGTCTGATTTAATTTCCTGATTATTGATGTCCAAATGCAGATTCAGAAATTCAATTCCGCGAACTATTCTGCTGATTCCATTTTCTGGACTTCCGTCATAAACGCCATTCAGAATAATTTCTTTTGTTTTTAAAGGCGTATCATCGGTAACAATTCCTATTTGACCATTTGCCATAGCAACACCAAAATAATTTTCTCTTGAATTTGCGTATAAATGCCACTCATCTGATTTGCTTTGACTAAAAGCGACTGAACTTAGTAAGAGCATGAAAAACAAACTTTTAACTGTTGAAATCATAAATTAATTTTTTAATAATATTTTCAAACTTATACCTTTTTTAGGTAAAAATATTGAATAATTTCAGATACTACGTCGAATACAAAACGAAAACGTTTTCGACTTATCAAAAACGTTTTCGACAACACAATTATATTTAATTAAAAAATATAATTCTATTTTTATGAAGATAATATAATAATTAAAACTTATTTTAATGAAGTTCACAAATAAAATACTCCCCTTTTATTTAGTATTAGGAGCCTCTTTATTCTTGTTTTCCTGTAAAGAAGAAGCGAAAAATGCAGTTATTACCATCGCTTCTTCCGAGAGTATAAAAACTGATTCCACGGTGCAATACAAAGAACATTACAGACCACAATTTCATTTTTCTCCAGAAAAAAAATGGATGAATGACCCAAACGGAATGGTTTTCTACAAAGGAATTTATCATCTGTTTTACCAATATTATCCAGACGACATTGTATGGGGACCGATGCATTGGGGACACGCAACAAGTACGGATTTAATTCATTGGACAAATAAAAAAATCGCGTTGTTTCCTGACAAATTAGGAATGATATTTTCAGGAAGCGCCGTAGTAGATTTAGAAAACACTTCTGGTCTTGGAACAAAAGAAAACCCGCCAATGATTGCCATTTTCACCTATCACGACATGGCCGGTGAAAAAGCGGGAACAACAAATTATCAAACACAAGGGCTCGCTTATAGTCTGGATGAAGGCGAAACTTGGATGAAATATAATGGAAATCCAATTGTTAAAAATTCCGGTATAAAAGATTTTAGAGACCCTAAAGTTTTCTGGAATACCGAAACCAATCTTTGGAATATGGTATTAGTCGCAGGTGATCATGCGCAATTTTACACTTCAGAAAATTTAATTAATTGGAGATTCGAAAGTGAATTCGGTAAAAATAGAGGAGCGCACGGCGGTGTTTGGGAATGTCCTGATATTTTTAAATTAAAAGTTGCCGGTTCCAATGAAGAAAAATGGGTTTTACTCATCAGCATCAATCCTGGCGCTCCAAATGGAGGTTCAGGGACCCAATATTTCGTAGGTGATTATGATGGAAAAAGCTTTAAAACCTCACAAAAAGACATCAAATGGATTGACAATGGCGCTGATAATTACGCAGGTGTCACGTACAATAATGCTCCTGACAATAGACGAATATTCATAGGCTGGATGAGTAATTGGTCATACGCCAGAGACACGCCTACAAAAAACTGGAGAAGTGCGATGACACTTCCCCGAGAACTATCGCTTGCAAAAATAAATGGTGATTATGTTCTGAAAAACACTCCTGTAGAACAGTTCAAAAAACAAGGAACTAATGCCTTTACCAAAGATGAAATCATCCTAAAAGCGAATCAAAAAACGACATTTGATTACCAATACTTGAATCAGTCAGCAGTACAATTGAATGCTAAAAATGAAAATTTAAAATTTGTTTTTTCCAATGAAGTTAAGGATTCTCTAGTTCTCAATTACGATGCGAAAGGAAAGACTTTTTCTGTAGACCGAAGACATTCCGGAATGGTAAATTTCGAAAAAAGTTTTGGAGAAAAAATTCACAACACCAAAATTCCAAATATAACTACCGAAACAATTGATTATCAAATCATAGTAGATTGGTCCTCAATTGAAATTTTTCTGAACGGTGGCGTATACAGTTTTACGGAACAAATTTTCCCTAACAAACCATACACCAAACTTAGCATTCAATCAAATGAAAATCAGGAAATTAAAAACCTTACCATTTCTAAAGTAAAAGGAATCTGGTAAAAAAAATTCTTTTATAACAACCAAAATAATCAACCAAAAAACAAAATAATGAATAACAAAAAAATACTTTATTGGTCCATTGTCGTTGCATTTGCAGGATTTTTATTTGGATTTGACACTGTAGTAATTTCGGGAGCTGATAAACAATTGCAGCAATTATGGGGTTCTTCTGATTTGTTCCATGGATTAGTCGTGATGTCATCCGCATTATGGGGAACGGTTATTGGCGCTATTTTTGGGGCTTTTCCAACGAATATTTTAGGTCGGAAAAAGACTTTAATAATCATAGGATTGCTGTTTTTTGTTTCTTCCATTGGAACTGCATTCGCAAATGATCCTATTTTCTTTTCCATTTTTAGATTTCTTGGCGGAATTGGTATTGGGGCATCCACTATTGCGGCTCCAACCTACGTTTCTGAAATTGCTCCTGCAAAAGACCGCGGAAAACTAGTTGCTTTATACCAATTCAATATTGTTTTTGGAATTTTAATCGCCTTTACCTCTAACTATTATTTACAGGATATTGGAGAAAATGCTTGGCGTTGGATGTTAGGAATACAGGCTTTTCCATCTTTAATTTACACAATTCTAGTATTTGGAATCCCGGAAAGTCCACGTTGGATTTTAGAATATAAAAAAGACAGAGCAAAAGCAGTCTCTATTTTGAAACAAATTAACAGTGACGCCGAAGTTGAAGCTGAAATTGCAGCTATCGAAAAAGAAACTACTCATGAAGATAAAAACGAATCCATTTTCATGGCAAAATACAGAAAACCATTACTATTGGCTTTTTTTATTGCCTTTTTCAATCAGCTCTCCGGGATTAATGCTTTTCTATATTATGCACCTCGAATTTTCGAATTGGCAGGATTAGAAAAATCAGCTTCTTTTTTAAGTAGTATCGGAATTGGAGTGATTAATTTGATATTTACCATGATTGGAATCTCGCTAATCGATAAGTACGGAAGAAAAACATTGATGTATTTGGGTTCTGTAGGATACATCATTTCTTTGGGATTAGTAACAACTGCATTTTATTTTGAGTGGAAAGGAATGGCTGTCCCGTTGTTTTTCTTCTTGTTTATAGCCTCACATGCGATAGGACAAGGAGCCGTGATTTGGGTATTCATCTCTGAATTATTCCCGAATAAACTTAGAGCCGCCGGAACTTCTTTTGGAACTTCTGTCCACTGGATTTTAGCAGCGTTAATTCCCTCTTTTATTCCGTTTTTGTTTAAAGAAATTGGAACAACAACCGTTTTTGCCATCTTCTGCACAATGATGGTTTTCCAATTGCTTTGGGTATTTACAAAAATGCCGGAAACTAAAGGAAGAACATTAGAAGAACTATCTGAAAGTCTATCAAAAAACGAATAACCATGACTAAAAATATAATCTGTTTCGGAGAAGTTTTGTTTGACGTTTTCCCAACGCATAAAAAAATTGGAGGAGCACCATTGAACGTGGCACTGCGTTTGGCTTCACTTGACATCAATGCCCAAATAATAAGTCGTGTTGGAAATGATGAAATTGGAAGAGAACTCCTTGCTTTCATTAAAAAAAACGGAGTTGACACCGATACGATTCAAATAGACGAAAACTTATCAACTGGAGAAGTTATTGTTCAATTAAACGAGAAGGGTTCTGCTTCTTACACGATTAACTACCCAGTTGCCTGGGACAAAATTATTTGTATTCCGGAAGACGAAATTATGGTCAAAAAAGCAGATGCACTTGTTTTTGGGAGTCTTGTATGTCGAGATTCAGTTTCACAAAATTCCCTTTTAGAAATAATAAACTATGCAAAATACGCTGTTTTTGATGTCAATTTACGCGCTCCATTTTATACCAAAGAAATACTCATCAATTTGATGATGCAGTCTGATTTTATAAAATTTAATGATGATGAATTATATGAAGTAAGTGCTTTCATGAATTCCCCCTATCATTCATTGGAACAAAACATACTTTTTATCGCAGAAAAGACCAACACAAAACATATTTGTGTTACCAAAGGAAGTCATGGTGCAGTTTTGTATTACAATGAAAAAATGTACTACAATAGCGGTTATAAAATTGATGTTGTAGACACAGTAGGTTCTGGGGATTCCTTTTTAGCCGGTTTACTTTCTAAACTATTATATGATGAAAATCCGCAAGAAGCCATTGATTTCGCTTGTGCTTTAGGGGCGATTGTAGCAAAAAACGAAGGAGCAAATCCAAAAATTTCCAGTAAAGAAATTAATGATTTTATGAATCCTTAAAAGAAATTTAAAGGTTTTACAGAGATTCCGCAGCTATAAAAAGCACAAAAAATATTTTATTTACCTGTGAATTTGCAAGGACTCTGCAATCTGTTTTAAAATTCACAAAAGACGACTAAACTGTTTCCTGAAAATTGATTTGCAATAAATAAATTGTAAATTCGTTTTCGAGAAGCAGTTTTTTGCTTTCACTACCAGCGAATTGAACCATGAACAACACCACTCTCAAAGAGATTGCCGCACAATTAGGAATTTCGATAACTACCGCTTCAAAAGCTTTGAAAGGGTACTCTGATGTCAGTGAAAAAACAAAAAATGCGGTTATTGAACTTGCTCAAAAACTTCATTATACTCCAAATAGTTTTGCGGTAAATCTGAGAACCAAAGAATCAAAAACCATAGGTTTGATAATTCCCACTCTAGTTCATGATTTTTTTTCATACGTAATTAAAGGGATTCTTGAAGAAGCGGAAAAAAGAGATTATTTGGTTATTATTTTACAATCCAATGAAAAATTAGAGTTTGAAAAAAAACAAATCGATTTACTTTTAAACAAAAGAGTAGATGGTATTTTAATGTCATTATCTAATGAAACCGGTGATTTTGATCACTTGAAATCAATCATTTCCCATAAAACTCCATTAGTACTTTTTGATAAAATTGCTAAACTTGTCAATTGTTCTAAAGTAACTATTAATGACAAAAAAGCGGCTTATGATGCCGTTTGCTATCTTATAAAAAAGGGATACAAAAAAATAGCCCATTTTAGAGGTTCTTATATGCCCCAAAATTCTATTGACCGATTTTTAGGCTACAAAAAAGCATTAGAAGATAACAATCTAACATACGATTCTTCTCTAGTTTTTGTATGTGAAAACAATGCGGATTTTCAAGACGGTTACGAAAATGCTAAAAGAGTGATGGATGAACATCCAGAAATTGATGCTATTTTCGCCGTTACCGATTTAGTTGCCATCGGAATCATTAAATACTTTAATGAAATTGGGGTTTCAATACCAGAACGAATTGCAGTTTTAGGTTTCAGTAATTGGTTTATGTCAAGCGTAATATCCCCAAAACTTTCTACGATTAACCAACCCGGTTTTGAAATTGGAAGAAGGTCAGCGGCTATTCTTTTTGATGAAATCAATCTAAAAAAGAACAACTTACCAGTAGTTTTCCAATCCATTGAACTGGAAACAAACATAATTGAAAGAGAATCAACATAAAAAATTTGAATCTTTCAACAAAATACGTGCACACCTTTACTTAATTTAACGAATCGATATTAATTTGTTTATTTAGATAAAAAATAAAGATATAAGATAAAAATTAATACCTTGGTAAGGAATATTTTAATGTTAAGTCGTTTTTTAAAGACATAAACTAAATAACGAAATCGTAGAATATCATTATTTCTAAAATATTTTCTTAAAATTAAATCCGTAGAAATTCGATTCATGAAAGACATCACTCTTAAGGAAATTGCAACAAAATTAGGGATTTCAATAACTACTGTATCTAAAGCGCTTAAAAATTATCCAGATGTTAGTGAGAAAACTAAAAAGTCAGTAATTGAACTTGCGCAACATTTACATTATACCCCAAACAGTTTTGCCGTAAATTTAAGAACTAAAGAATCTAAAACTATAGGCTTAATAATTCCTGAAGTAGTTCATCACTTTTTCTCAAATGTAGTAAATGCTATTATTGATCAGGCCGAAAAAAGTGGATACCTGGTAATCATATTACAGTCAAATGAGACGCTGGCTTTAGAAAAAAAGCAAGTGGAATTACTAATAAACAAGAGAGTAGATGGTATCATCATGTCCTTATCTAATGAATCTAATAATGATGATCACATAAAGGAAATTATGAATAGGAAGATTCCTTTTGTGATGTTTGACAAAATTGCCAAGCTTTCAAAATGTTCCAAAGTAATCATTGACGACCAAAAAGCAGCTTTCAATGCCGTTCAGCATTTAATTGATAATGGGTGCAAAAAAATAGTTCATATTCGCGGCCCATTAAATCCTCAAAATTCAATAGACCGTTACATTGGTTATAAAAAAGCGCTGGAGAAAAACAACATTCCGTTTGACGCAAAATTAGTTTATAGTTGCGAAAATGTGACTTTTGAAGAAGGAAGAGCATTTGCCAAACAAATTATTGAGGAACACGCTGATGTGGACGGGATATTTGCAATAACGGATTTAGTTGCTGTAGGTGTTTTGGCTTATTTTAATGAAAACAAAATTAATGTTCCGGAGCAAGTAGCAATAATTGGTTTTAGTAATTGGTTTATGTCACAAGTGCTGACACCGAAATTAAGTACCATTGATCAGCCGAGCCACGAAATGGGAATTGCATCTTTCAACCTATTACTTGAAGAAATGAATTGTCATAAAGAAGGAGTTCCTTTTACGCCAAAAACACTTGAATTAGAAACTACCGTTATCATTAGAGAATCATCGATTCGATTGAAAAATTAGAATTTAAATACTTATTCAAGAAAATTAATATTTCTTTTTATTCCTTGAAACTTAGCTCTTTTGAGTGGCGAATTTTTAAAAACTGCTTTAAATGTTTCTTCGGTTATTTCAATCCAATCTTTTTTTGACATTGACATTAGTTCAGGATTTGCATCAAATAATGGTTCATTATGCGGTTTTGAAAACTTATTCCAAGGACAAACATCCTGACATACATCACATCCAAAAGCCCAATCATCAAATTTCCCTTTCATTTCGTGAGGAATATTTTCTTTTAATTCAATCGTAAAATAAGAAATGCATCTGCTACCATCAACAACGTAAGGCGCAACAATTGCCTCAGTAGGACAAGCATCGATGCAGGCGGTACAAGTTCCACAATGATCCGTTGTAGGATTATCGTAATCTAAATCTAAGTCGATAATGAGTTCCGCTATAAAGTAAAATGAACCTACTTTTTGTGACAATAAATTACTGTTTTTGCCTATCCAACCCAAACCACTTTTTGCAGCCCACGCTTTATCGAGTACAGGTGCAGAATCTACAAAGGCACGACCAGAAACTTCTCCAATTGTTGACTGAATAGAGAATAAAAATTCTTTGAGTTTTTCCTTGATTACAAAATGATAATCCTGTCCGTATGCATATTTTGAAATTTTATAAGAATCCGTGGATTGCAGTTCTGCAGGGTAATAATTTAGCAAAAGCGACACAACACTTTTAGCATCATCGACTAGTAAAGTTGGATTTAAACGCTTGTCAAAATGGTTTTCCATATAGGACATTTGTCCATTTCGGTTGTTCTTTAACCAGTTTTCTAAACGTGGCGCTTCTTCTTCCAAAAAACCAGCTTTGGATATTCCACAAGAAATGAAGCCGAGACGTCTTGCTTCGGTTTTGATAAATTCCGTGTATGTAGCCTTAAGGTTGATAATTAAGAAATTGATGTTAATAAACGAAATACGTTAGCCCTGATAGAAGCGGCATCTCCCGATTTAGAAAAACAAGGCTTTTTAGCTGTAGTTTTTGTTAATGGGGAATACAGCGGATAACAGGAAATAGCTCCTAAAAATTAGAATAAACCGCCTTGAATGTTTGTATTTAATTTGCCCAAATGTTTGTAAGCTTTATCGGTAACTTCACGACCTCGCGGCGTTCTCATGATAAATCCTTCTTGAATCAAAAACGGTTCATAGACTTCCTCAATTGTCTCGCTGCTTTCGGATACGGCTGTCGCCAAAGTAGTCAATCCAACCGGTCCACCTTTGAACTTATCTATGATTGTGGTTAAGATTTTATTGTCCATTTCATCCAAACCATGAGCGTCAACATTAAGCGCTTTTAAGGCATAACGGGCAATCTCAATGTCAATTGTACCATTTCCTTTTATTTGAGCAAAATCACGCACACGACGCAACAATGCGTTAGCAATACGAGGTGTTCCGCGACTTCTTCCTGCAATTTCAATGGCTGCTTCCATGGAAATTGGCATTTTAAAGATTGTAGCACTTCTTTCCACGATAGTAGTTAACAACTCTGTCGTATAATATTGTAAACGGGAAGATATTCCGAAACGAGCTCGCATAGGAGCGGTTAATAAACCGGAACGCGTGGTCGCACCAATTAAGGTGAACGGATTCAAATTAATTTGGACGGTTCTTGCATTTGGTCCTGATTCAATCATGATATCAATTTTAAAATCCTCCATGGCAGAATACAAATATTCTTCGACAATTGGACTCAAGCGATGGATTTCATCAATAAACAAAACATCTCTTTCCTCAAGATTAGTCAATAATCCAGCTAAATCTCCAGGTTTATCCAATACAGGACCAGAAGTAATCTTGATTCCGACTTGAAGTTCATTAGCAAGAATGTTAGCCAAAGTAGTTTTTCCTAAACCGGGAGGACCATGAAAAAGTGTGTGATCAAGTGCTTCATTACGTTGATTAGCAGCTTGAACAAAGACTTTCAAGTTTTCCAAAATCTGATCTTGTCCAGCAAAATCGTCAAAGGAAAGTGGTCTTAATTTTTTTTCAAGATCCAGTTCTTCCGAATTGTAACCGTTTGATGTTGGGTCTAAATTTTCATTCATGTAACAAAGATAGCAAAGCAATTTCGAAATATAATTTTTAAATTTAAAATGAAATAAAAATTGAAAACGACGCCAAGTGAAAGAATATCATTTTGATAAACCAAAATAAAAAACACAAAAAAAGCCTCTACTTTCGCAGAGGCTTTAAATTATATTTTAGTGGTGTAAAACTTCTTCACCTTCTTTCATTGGAACGTTTTGAGGTACAAAATCCACATCGTGAGCTGGATTACTGTAGTCATAAGGCCAACGATATACGTGAGGAATTTCACCTGGCCAGTTACCGTGAATATGTTCAACAGGTGCTGTCCATTCTAATGTATTCGATTTCCAAGGATTCATAACAGATTTTTTACCGTAGAAAATACTAACGAAAAAGTTGTATAAGAAAACCAATTGAAAAGCTCCACCAATTAATGCAAATGTAGTTATCAAAACATTTACGTTTTGTAAATCATCAAATAATGGGAAGTTTGTGTTTGTATAATAACGTCTTGGCAAACCTGCTAATCCAATAAAATGCATTGGAAAGAAAACACCGTAAGCACAAATTGCAGTTACCCAAAAGTGTACATATCCTAAATTCTTGTTTAACATTCTTCCGAACATTCTTGGGAACCAATGATAAATTCCAGCAAACATTCCGTAAAGGGCAGAAATACCCATTACTAAGTGAAAGTGAGCTACAACGAAATAAGTATCATGAACATTAATGTCAAGCGTACTATCTCCAAGAATAATTCCTGTCAAACCACCAGTAATAAATGTTGAAACTAAACCAATTGAAAATAACATAGCCGGATTCAACTGCAAGTTACCTTTCCAAAGTGTTGTGATATAATTAAACGCTTTCACAGCAGAAGGGATGGCAATCAATAACGTTGTAAAAGTAAATACGGATCCCAAAAATGGATTCATACCCGAGATAAACATATGGTGACCCCAAACAATTGTTGATAAGAAAGCAATAGCCAAAATTGACATAATCATCGCTCTGTAACCAAAAATCGGTTTACGTGAGTTTGTTGCGATAACTTCGGAAGTAATACCCAAAGCAGGTAATAAAACGATATAAACCTCAGGGTGTCCTAAGAACCAAAATAAGTGTTCGAACAATACTGGCGAACCACCTTGGTAATGTAAAACTTCTCCAGCAATATAAATATCAGATAAGAAAAATGAAGTTCCAAAACTTCTATCAAAAATAAGTAATAACGCAGCAGATAAAAGAACCGGAAACGAAACAATACCAATAATCGCTGTTACAAAGAAAGCCCAAATTGTAAGAGGCAATCTTGTCATAGACATTCCTTTTGTTCTAAGGTTAATTACTGTAACTACATAGTTTAAAGATCCCATTAATGAAGATGCGATAAAAATAGCCATAGAAACTAACCATAATGTCATTCCCATTCCAGAACCAGGAATAGCTTGTGGTAGAGCACTTAATGGAGGATAAATTGTCCAACCTGAAGATGCTGGTCCAGCTTCAACAAAAAGCGAACCAATCATAATAACACTTGACAAGAAAAACAACCAGTATGAAATCATATTCATAAAGCCAGATGCCATATCTCGAGCACCAATTTGAAGCGGTATCAATAAGTTACTAAATGTTCCACTAAGAGCAGCCGTTAACACAAAGAATACCATTATGGTTCCATGTATGGTAACTAAAGCCAGGTAAATATCATTTGCCATAACTCCGTTTGGAGCAAATTTATCACCTAATAAAATATTAAAAATTTTAAAAGACTCTTCTGGCCATGCTAATTGCATTCTAAAAAGCATAGACATTCCTACCCCAATAATCCCCATAAAAATACCAGTAATAAGGTATTGTTTGGCAATCATTTTATGATCAATACTAAAAATATATTTAGTAATAAAAGTTTCTTTATGATGATGTTCGTGTTCGTGATCTATTGCGTGATCGTGACCTTCTGCTGACATATATGTTTACTTTAAATTTTCTTATTAATTATTTCATTGCCATTACAGCAACTCCTACAGTATCTTTAGCTTTAATAGAGTCTGAACCTGAAGCTCCATCTACAGCAGCTGGCTCAGCCAAAGCAGCTTTTACTTCATTTACAACAGTAGCCTTATCTTTTAACCAAGCTTTGTAGTCCTCAGGAGTATCTACAATAATTTTCATTTGCATGTTATAATGAGAAGCACCACAAATTTTGTTACAAAGCAATAAGTAATCAAAAGTGTAAGGATCCAAAGCTGTTTCACCTTTAGCAACCAATGCAGCACTCTTCTTAGCTCTAAGAGCATTGATATTTGCTACTTTCTCAACCATAAAAGGTAATTCTCTATATTCAGCTGTAGTGTAAATTGGCTCGAAAGCAAATTGAGTAACCATACCAGGAACACAGTTCATTTGCGCTCTAAAATGCGGCATGTAAGCTGAGTGTAAAACATCCTGAGAACGCATTTTGAAAAGAATCTTTTTCCCTTTTGGAATGTGTAATTCAGTTACAACAATATCATCTTGTGCATAAGGATCTGCTAAATCAACACCAACGGCATTAGCACCTTCAATATATCTTACATTAGCTTTACCAAGAACATTATCTTCACCTGAATATCTAGCTTTCCAGTTAAACTGTTGCGCATACAATTCAATTACTACTGTATCTTCATCTTCATCAACAAACATGATGTTAGTCCAAGCGTAGAGTCCGTATAAAATTAAACCTGCTAAAACTACTGCTGGTATAACACTCCAAATAGCTTCTAACTTATTGTTGTCAGCGAAATAAAGCGCTTTTTGATCCTTTTTACCTCTGTATTTAAAGGCAAAATAGTGCAATAATACTTGAGTTATAGCTTGAACAATAAAAATAAGAACCCAAGTGATATTCATTAAATTATCAACTTCACCTCCATGTGCAGAAGCTGGTGTGTGAAGAACAAGAGGTCCCCATTTAAACAATCCGTAAATTGAAAAAATGTAAATGAAAGCAAGAAAACCAAACATCAAATAACCCTGAACGTTATTGTCGTTATCTGTAGCGATTTCTGAACTATCTGTATTAGAACCAACTTGCGTCAGGTCGAATATTTTAGTCAATTGCCATAAAGCAACAGCTAATAAAACTAAAACTATAATTACCAACAAACTTGTCATCTGTTTTTTTCTTTAAATATTAATAATGAAAATGTTTACTTTCTTCTATGAAAGGATTTCTTTTTGCCAATAAAGGAACTTTAGTCATTGCTGTGAAAACAACATAAATAAATAATCCAAGGAAGAAAAGAACAGAAGCTATTTCTGAAATTCCAATAAACCATCTGTCACCAACGGTTCCTGGCATAATCATATTAAAGAAATCAATATAATGTCCACCAAGTATTACAACTCCTGCCATCACTAAAACCCACGTAATTCTTTTGAAATCAGTATTAATTAATATTAATAAAGGAAAAACAAAATTCATCACTACAGCACCAAAGAATGGAAGGTTATACAACTCTATTCTTGTAATATAATAAGTAACCTCTTCTGGAATATTAGCATACCATATTAACATGTACTGTGAAAACCATAAATAAGTCCAAAAGATACTAAAACCGAACATGAATTTTGCCAAATCATGGATATGACTAGTATTTACATGCTCCAAAACACCTTTAGCTTTTAAATATAAAGTTACCAATGCAATTGTAGTAATTGAACTCACAAAGAAACTTGCAAAAACATACCACCCAAACAAAGTACTAAACCAATGTGGATCAATAGACATAATCCAGTCCCAAGACATTATAGACTCAGACACAATAAAAAACACAAGAAACATAGCTGAAAGCTTAAAGTTCTTTTTGTAATTAAGATTATCATTTGATTCATCTTGCGCTAAACAATTTTTTCTCGAATAATAACGGTAAAGATTCCAACCAATTAAAAATATAGCAGCTCTAATTATCCAAAAAGGAAAATTTAAATATCCTGCTTTATTAGCAATTAGTTTATCAGAAGCTACAACTTCAGGATCTAACCATATAAAAAGATGATTTAAATGAAAACCACTTAACAATAATACAATAAAAAATATAAATGAACCAACAGGCAAATAAGCCGTTATACCTTGCATAACTCTAAATAAAACTGGAGACCATCCCGCTTGAGCTACTTGTTGAATCGCATAAAAAACTAAAACTCCTAAAGAAACAAGCATAAAGAAAATACAAGCAACGTACAAGGCAGACCAAGGTTTGTTTTGTAATTGGTGTAAAACATGATTTAAATGTTCTGTATGTTCAGCTTCTTCACTAACCACGTGAGCTTCTTTTTTTACTACCGGTTCAACTTGAACGTCTTCAACAACCTTAGCTGTATCAACTTTAGATGAATCACCAGTTGGAGTTACAACTGCTGTCGAACCCTCCACATTTTTTTCTTCACTACCTAAGTTATGAGTAGCATCCGATTCATGCTCAGACTCAGCGGTAGTTGAGGCTTCGTGTTTTGCTTCGCCATGTCCACCGTGACTTTCCGCTGCAAGAAGTTTTTCAACGTCTTGAATATCTTTTGGTGCAGTTAAAAAACCATATCCAATTCCTAATACACCTACGGCCATTAAGATGAAAGAAAGAGTTTTTAATTTACTTGAAAATGTATACATATCTATTACGATCAGTTTGTTCAACAATTATAATTCGCTTTTTAGTTTCAGAACATAGTCAGTAACTAACCAACGTTCTTGGGCACTCAATTGGTTTGCATGTGAACCCATTGAATTCAAACCATACGTGATTACGTGAAAAATACTTCCTTCAGTGATCACTCTATCTTTATAACTAGGGACACCTAAGAATTTTTCTCTCTCTACCAGTTTACCTTTACCATTTCCAGAAGCACCATGGCAACTGATACAATAAATCTCAAAAAGTTCTTTTCCTTTCTCAGGATTTCTACTTAAAGAATCTAAAGGAGATTTAAGGTTTGCTTTAGCTAACTCATATCCCGCTGTTGAATTTTCATATTCAAAAGGTTCGAATCCTCTGTTTACGGTTCCTTCAGCTGGAAGTTGACCTTCTTTACCGTTTTTAAATGCATTCGATTCAGCATAAGTTTCATACCCTACTGATTCGTACATATTTGGAAAATATTGATAGTTTGGTGCCGCATTATTATGGCATGATGAAACTAAAATAGTTATACCAAATAAAAGTGTTATTTTATATACGCTTTTCATATCTATAATTAATGCTTATCTATTACTTTAACTTCTACAGCTCCTGTACTTTGAAAAAAAGAAATCAATTCTTCTTCATTATCATTTACAGCAACTTCCATTAAAAAATGGTCATCTGTAGTTCTTACATCTGGATTCTCTGCTTCTTTAAAAGGCCATAATTTACTTCTCATATAAAAAGTAATAACCATTAAGTGAGCTGCAAAAAATACAGTAAGTTCAAACATAATTGGAACGAAAGCCGGCATGTTTTCAATATAACTAAAACTTGGCTTCCCCCCTATATCTTGTGGCCAATCCTGAATCATTATGTAATTCATCATAGCCGTAGCTACCGAGATTCCAACACATCCATAAAGAAAAGCACAAATTGCTAATCTCGTAGGTGCGATACCCATAGCTTTATCCAAACCGTGAACCGGGAATGGAGTAAAAACTTCTTCAATATGATGATGAGCTGCTCTGGTTTTTTTAACCGCATCCATCAATATATCATCGTCATTATAAATGGCGTATATTACTTTATTACTCATGATGTGAATCTTTATTTGCTTCTCTTTCTCTTTTGTAATTATCTCCAGTTCCTTTCAAAATCGTTTTTACCTCTGCTTGTGCAATTACAGGGAATGTTCTTGAATACAATAAGAACAATACAAAGAAGAAACCTATTGTTCCGATGAAAATTCCAATATCAACAAATGTAGGTGAAAACATTGTCCAAGAAGATGGTAAATAATCTCTATGTAATGAAGTTACGATAATTACAAATCTCTCAAACCACATTCCAATATTTACAACTATCGAAATTATAAAGGAGAACATAATACTTGTTCTTAATTTTTTGAACCACATGAATTGTGGAGAAAAAACATTACATGTCATCATTGACCAATATGCCCACCAGTAAGGTCCAGTAGCTCTGTTCAAGAAAGCATATTGTTCGTATTCTACACCAGAATACCATGCAACAAACAATTCAGTTATGTAGGCAACCCCAACAATAGAACCAGTAATCATAATAACGATATTCATCAATTCAATGTGTTGAACCGTAATATAAGCTTCTAGATTAGAAACTTTTCTCATAATGATAAGCAAAGTGTTTACCATTGCAAATCCTGAGAAAACAGCTCCAGCAACAAAGTAAGGAGGGAAAATTGTAGTATGCCATCCTGGAATAACAGAGGTAGCAAAGTCCATAGATACAATAGTATGTACAGAAAGTACAAGTGGCGTAGCTAAACCTGCAAGCACCAAAGATACTTCTTCAAAACGTTGCCAGTCTTTTGCTCTACCGCTCCATCCGAAACTTAATATAGAATAAACTCTTTTGTTAAAAGGAGTAATAGCTCTATCACGTAACATCGCAAAATCAGGTAATAAACCAGTCCACCAGAATACTAATGAAACCGAAAGATATGTTGAAATTGCAAATACGTCCCAAAGTAATGGCGAGTTAAAGTTTACCCAAAGAGAACCAAATTGATTCGGAATTGGTAAAACCCAATACGCTAACCATGGACGCCCCATGTGGATGATTGGAAATAAACCAGCTTGAATAACAGAGAAAATTGTCATTGCTTCTGCAGAACGGTTAATCGCCATTCTCCAACGTTGACGGAAAAGTAATAATACCGCTGAAATAAGTGTTCCCGCGTGACCAATACCAACCCACCAAACAAAGTTCGTAATATCCCAAGCCCATCCTACAGTTTTATTTAACCCCCAAGTTCCAATACCTGTAGATACGGTGTAAAATATACAGCCAAGTCCCCAAAGGAAGGCTATTAATGCGATTGAAAACACAATCCACCAATGTTTGTTTGCTTTACCTTCAACAGGCGCAGCTACATCTACAGTTACATCGTGATAAGATTTATCACCTATAACTAAGGGTTTTCTAATGGTTGCTTCGTAGTGAGACGACATAATCCTTTATATTGATTCTTAATTAATTATTTTTTGTACTAGGTATTTCTAACTTTAACGTGGTAAATCACATTAGGTTTTGTTCCAACATGCTCCAATAAATGATACATTCTTTCGTCAGCAGCTAATTTAGTTATTTCTGCTTCTGAATCATTTACATCTCCAAATTTCATTGCTCCAGTTGAACAAGCATTTGAACATGCGGTTTGGAATTCACCATCAACGATTGCTCTTCCTTCTCTTTTTGCTTTCAAAATTGTCGCTTGTGTCATTTGAATACACATTGAACATTTCTCCATAACTCCACGAGAACGAACATTTACATCTGGATTCAATACCATACGTCCTAAATCGTCATTCATATGATAGTCGAATTCACTGTTTTTGTTGTACAAGAACCAGTTAAAACGACGCACTTTATACGGACAGTTGTTAGCGCAATAACGCGTTCCAACACATCTGTTATAAGCCATATGGTTTTGACCTTGACGAGAGTGTGAAGTTGCAGCAACTGGACAAACCGTTTCACAAGGTGCATGATTACAATGTTGACACATTACAGGTTGAAAAGATACTTGTGGATTATCACCCGCTTTTTCCATTTCATTAAATGTAGACAATGAACTTGATAATCCTGCGATATTTTCTTTTCTTTCGTTATCTCCTTCAAAAGTACTTTCAGAAGAATAATATCTGTCAATACGCAACCAGTGCATATCACGGCTTCTTCTTACTTCTGATTTTCCAACAACAGGAACGTTGTTTTCAGCATGACAAGCAATCACACAAGCACCACAACCGGTACAAGCATTCAGGTCAATCGAAAGATTAAAATGATGACCTGTTGAACGATCAAACGACTCCCATAAATCTACTTTAGTTGCTTCAACTTCTTTGTGATCCAATGAAACCATTGGTTGTTCATTCCAAAATTGAGCATCTTTTGTATTGAAAATTTCTAAAGAAGTTTCTTTTATGATATCGCCTCTTCCCATCAATGTTTTCTGCCCTTGAACACAAGCAAACTCATGTTCTCCTCCAGCTTTCACCAATGTTACAGACTGTACATTATTAAAACCTTTATATAAAGAGTAGGCATTTAAACCCACCATCATTTCTTCTTTCAAAGCCGCTTTACGACCGTAACCTAATGCTAAACCAATAGTACCCACAGCTTGACCTGGCTGAACAATTACCGGAACATTTTCTAATTTTAGTCCATCAGCAGTAGTAATAGTAGCATAACTTCCGTTTAAACCACCATTTGCAACGATTTCATTAGAAAGTTCATATTTCTTAGCATCTGCATTCGAAACAGTAACATAATTATCCCACGATACTCTTGTAATTGGATCCGGAAACTCTTGCAACCAAGGATTATTAGCCTGTTGTCCATCTCCCATACCCGTTTTAGTGTATAAAACAAGTTCTAATCCTTGAGCAACTTTTGATTTTGATAAAGCATTTGCAGCAGCACTAAAATCGGCAGAACCACCAGTCGCAGCCGGAATAGCTCCAACATAAATACCATCATGTAAAACCTTGTTCCAAGAAGAACCAGCTATTATTGTTGATGAATTCGCTTTGATATAATCGTAGAATGTCCCTGTTGATCCATTTAACGACAACAATACATCTTGAAATTGTTTTGTATTAAATAGTGGTCGAATTGTAGGCTGAGTGATTCCATAAGTACCTTTTGTGATACTTACATCATTCCACGATTCTAAATAATGAGGAACAGCTGCAGCAACAGTACTCACTAACGCAGTCTCGTCTTCTTTTAAAGAAAACGACACTGATGTTTTTACCTTTTTAAGTCCTTCAAGGAAAGAAGTACTATCGGATAAAGTATAAACTGGATTAACTCCACTCATTATTAATGTATGAACGCTTCCCGCTTTCATATCATTAACCAATTGAGCAACTTTTGCATTAGAACCTTTTCTAATCTGTCTTGTTCCAGAAGTAGTGAAAGCTTCACTTGCCAATGCTTGATTGATAGCCAAAACCAACAATTGAGCATTTTTATCTTGAATACCAGAAACTAATACTCCTTTTGAACCGGCAGCCTTCAACTGTTGAGCCGCTTTCGTAACTTCTGCTTTAAATCTATCTTCTAAACTTACAGCAACAGAAGAACCAGTTACAATATTATATATATGAACTAATGCCTGTTTTTGATTAGCAATAGACATTGGCAAACGCTTATCAGCAGCAGCACCAGACAAAGTCATGTTTGCTTCTAATTGGAAATGACGAGACATCTTTCCAGCCTTAGGAATTCTTCCTTTTGCATAACCTGAGTCATAACTACCACCTTGCCAATCTCCAAGGAAATCAGCTCCAACAGAAACTATAAGAGAGGCTTTAGAAAAATCATAATCAACCAAAGCTCTTTCTCCATAAACTGTCTCAAAAGCATCTAATGCTTCAGATTCAGATACAGCATCATAAACAACATGTTTAGCATTAGGGTTTTTACCAATAAACTCAGCAATCAATTTCTCAGTTGACGGACTTGCTAATGTATTTGTCAAAAGCACCACCTGACCACCTTTTGCGGCAGCATCAGCTATACTTGATTTAATTTTTGAATCAACAGCTGACCAAGTTGAATTTTTACCTTCAATTTTAGGCTCTTTCAAACGCATACTATCATATAAAGATAGAATAGACGCATGAATTCTTGCATTAGCACTAAACTTAGCTCCAGCAATAGTATTATTATCTATTTTAATAGGACGCCCTTCACGAGTTTTTACCAAAAGATTAGCAAAATCAAAACCGTCAAAAACAGAAGTTGCATAATAATCCGCAACTCCCGGAATGATTTGCTCCGGCTGAAGCACGTAAGGTATTGATTTGTTTACAGGACCTTCGCAAGCTGCAAGCGTAGCTGCCGCAGTACTAAAACCAACGTACTTTAAAAAATCACGACGTGATGTTGACGAAGATGACAAAGCGTCATTATTTCCTAAAAACTCATCAGTAGGAATTTCTTCAACAAATTCGTTATTTCTAAGCGCCTCAACAATAGAACTATTTTTGTCTAGTTCTTCAACACTTTTCCAGTATTTTTTGTTTGATGACATATATAAATATTAAAATCTTAATAATTTGATTAATAGTGGCATTTACCACATTCTAAACCTCCCATTTGCGCTGCAGTCAATTTGTCTACACCGTATTTCTTAGAAAGTTCATCATGTATTTTAGTATAATACTCATTGCCTTCCATTTTAACGTCCGTTTTTCTATGACAATCGATACACCAACCCATTGTTAGTGGAGCGAATTGTTTTTGAATCTCATACTCCTGAACTGGACCGTGACATGTTTGACATTCAATTCCAGCAACAGTTACGTGTTGCGAGTGATTAAAATAAACAAAATCAGGTAAATTATGAATACGAACCCATTTTACAGGCTGAGTTTTTCCAGTATAAGTTTGCGTAGTTTTATCCCAACCCACCGCAGTATATAATTTTTGGATTTGCTCATCATAAAATGCTTTGCTGTATTCTGGAGTAGCAGTAGTTTCTGCAACTTCAGCTATATTTTTATGACAGTTCATACAAACATTCAATGAAGGAATTCCACCGTTTTTACTTACTCTAGCAGCAGAGTGACAGTACTTACAATTAATTTCATTATCACCAGCATGTATTCTGTGAGAATAATGAATTGGCTGTATTGGAGCGTAATCTTGATCAACACCCACTTGCATCAAAAATCCATAAACAAAATAAGCACTAGCCAAAAGCAAAAACACCGCAGTCACTAAAACTAAAAATTGATTTCTGGCAAATGCTTTCCAAATAGGAGTCGTTGGAGTTTTCGGAGCCGTTTCAATACCATTTGCTTTCGCAACCTTAGACAAAACTTGGTTTACCAAAAACAACATCACCACTAAAATCAGCATTACAAGCGCTAAAGCACCTAATATGATATTATTTGAAACACCACCGTCAGAACCACCAGTTCCAGGAACCGCTTCAGTACCACCAGCTGGTGGCGCAGGAGCTTCAGCCTTTGGCTCTGAAGTATAAGCAATGATATTATCAATATCACCATCAGATAATTGAGGAAAAGCCGACATTACTGCCTTATTGTTTTCTTCAAAAACTTTCACCGCCTGAGCATCACCTGACTTAATTAAGTCCGAGCTATTACGAACCCACTTATGAAGCCAAGAAGCATCATATTTACCCGCAATACCTCTAAGAGCCGGACCTGTTGCTTTCGCATCAAGCTTGTGACATGCCGCACAGTTTGCATTAAACAATTCTTTACCTTTTACAGCATCTCCACCTGTTGCTGCAGCTGGAGCCGCAGCTGCATCAGTCGCTGCAGGAGCAGCCTCTTGAGCAGATGAAGTTAAAGAGAAAATTAACGATAAGGCTAAGCCTAAAAATAATTTCCTTGAGATCGAATTATGGTTACCCACCTTTTTCATATAGTATAATGATTATCTACTAAAAATTGGCACAGTTTTTTCTAATTGCATTATAAAAACTGATCCTTTATTTTAAAACTTGGACAAAAATACGACTTAAGAACTATTCTCAAAACCTTAAAATAGTCTTAATTTCAATTTATATCTATTCTAAATAACATTTGCTATTTGGTATCAATCATTAAATATTACTTTTGCACAAAAACAATCACATTATGAGAATTTTAGCCACTAGAAAAGCCTTTTTTATCTCTGTAACATTATTAATTTTCGCATTCAACGCAACTGCACAAGATGGAAATATTACTGTAAATCAGGACTACAAATTTGAACAATTACTAAATGAAAAGAGAAAAACAAATGTTTCCAATGCTGTAAATGACCGATATAAAATTCAAATTTTCAGCGGAGAAAGCGACAAAGCTAAAAACACACTGAATCAATTCAGGCAAGAATTCAGCACCTTAGATGGTACAATTATATTTTTCACACCAAATTATAAAGTTTGGGTAGGAAATTTCAAAACACGAATTGAAGCAGAACGCAATTTGATAGCAATCAAAAAAAGCTATACTAATGTTCATTTAATAAAGCCAAACAACTAAAATTTATCATTATTTAAAGTGTAATATTCAAAATTTCACGAATAAAAAAAGTACAAAAAAAGCAACTCTAATCGAGTTGCTTTTCTTTCTTTGTTTAAATCTTTGAGTTAAATTTCACCAAAACAATCACAACATTCAACACAAAGACTTAGACAAATGACGTTTTTACTGCCCTAGCGTTTGTTGGTAATATTTTTTTAGAATCTCTTTTTTAGCTAGACTGCTTTTGTTACCATCCCTAAACTCTTTTAGAAGTTCCGGATGAGTGGATAACATTACTTTCATCTCACTATTTGATAAAAATGATGGTTGGCCTGTATAACTATCAATTAGCATTGGAATTGAACCATCACTGGTCGAAGCTGCGATTGCAACACCAATCAATCCAAACATAGCACCCATAGCGATGGCATTATTTGAATTATAAATTACATTCTCAATATAATACTTACCACTAATAATTTCCGTCTTGGCATAATACTTTACACTTGCATATTTTGAAACATTGATATAAAAATCTTGTCCATCACTAAATCCATAATAATTTGACTCTTCCGACCGGCTCAATTTGTTAAGTAAATAAAACCGATCTTTTTTATTCGTTATTTCATAATCAGCTATAGATATTGGTTTATCATTTAAAACGTCTGCATAATTAATATAAACACCTCTAGAAGGAACATCTGCTATTGATTTGTTTTTAATACTAATATTATTATCATATAAATTAGCAGTTTTATCTTTCTCACTTGTTTTCATATAATTTGTTAAACATTCCTGTAATACCGTCTTTAATCGTTCATCATGTGTGCCGGTAACATCCATACCGTTACTTTCTGTTGAGGCAGAATAAGAACCCACTACATAATCAACAGTATCTTTAGTTTCTATTACATCAATTGCTACAGTTGCATATCCTGTTTCGGACATTGCACGAGTAAGTTCTGAAACGTACAAATCATTTATTCGGATAGAAATCTTAGATTTACCTCCATCGGACGGACAAATAACTGCGAGATAATCAAAAAATTCAACCGGTAAAGATTTTTCAAAATTAGCCAATACTTTTCTATTAAACCCTCCTTTTTGAACGGTTCCAATATTTTCTTTAAACTGTCTTCCATCATAAACATTTTCAACATAAAAATTAAAACCAACCGCTTTATCTTTTTTATCTTTTAAAGACACTTTATGGAATTCGGTTTTATTTTGAGAAAAAGCAACGGTGCTAACAACAACAAAAAATAATCCAAATAATTTATTCATAAATTTAATTTTTGATACCCTATAAAAATAAAAAAATCCCGACAAAATCGGGATTTTTTTTTATAAAATATTAAAATTCTATTTCAATTTCTTTTTGATTGCTACCTCATGGTACGATTCGATAACATCTCTTTCTTCAATGTCATTGTATCCTTTCACTTGAATACCACAGTCATATCCTTTAGCTACTTCTTTCACGTCATCTTTGAAACGTTTTAACGCTAACAATTCCCCTGTAAAGACAACCACACCATCTCTAATGATTCTCATTTTAGCATTTCTGACAATTTTACCATCCATTACCATACAACCTGCAATTGAACCTACTTTAGAGATTTTGAATATCTCTCTGATCTCAGCAGTACCCAGAATTTCTTCTTTCATTTCAGGAGCTAACATTCCTTCCATTGCATCTTTCAAGTCGTCAATAGCGGCATAAATAATAGAGTAGTAACGAATATCGATTTCCTCTTTGTCTGCTAATTGTCTTGCATTTCCAGCAGGACGAACATTAAATCCAATGATAATTGCATCTGAAGCAGAAGCCAACATTACGTCAGTTTCAGTAATTGCTCCAACACCTTTATGGATAATATTGATTTGAATTTCTTCAGTAGATAATTTAGAGAACGAATCAGACAATGCTTCAACAGAACCATCAACATCACCTTTAAGGATAATGTTCAATTCTTTAAATTGACCCAATGCAATTCTACGTCCAATTTCATCCAATGTAATATGACGTTGTGTACGTACGGATTGTTCACGCATCAATTGAGAACGTTTAGAGGCAATTTGTTTCGCTTCTTTTTCGTCTTCAAAAATATTGAATTTATCACCCGCTGTTGCTGCTCCGTCAAGACCAAGAACTGAAACCGGAGTCGAAGGACCCGCAACAGTTACTATATTCCCTCTTTCATCATGCATGGCTTTGATTTTACCATGATGCTTACCAGCTAACATATAATCTCCAATTTTCAATGTTCCGTTTTGAACTAAAATTGTAGAAACATATCCTTTTCCTTTGTCAAGGAAAGCTTCAACAACAGTTCCGGAAGCTGCCTTATTGGGATTTGCTTTTAAATCTAAAAGCTCCGCTTCTAACAATACTTTTTCTAGTAATTCTTTCACTCCTGTTCCCACTTTCGCAGAAATATCATGTGATTGAATTTTTCCACCCCAATCTTCAACAAGTAAATTCATACCTGCTAATCTTTCTTTTACTTTTTCAGGATTAGCATTTGGCTTATCAATTTTATTTATAGCAAATATGATAGGAACTCCGGCTGCTTGAGCATGGCTAATTGCCTCTTTAGTTTGCGGCATGATGTCATCATCAGCAGCAATCACAATAATAGCAATATCGGTAACTTGAGCACCACGCGCACGCATCGCAGTAAATGCCTCGTGACCCGGTGTATCTAAGAATGCAATTTTTTGTCCGTTATCCAAAGTTACTCCGTAGGCACCAATATGCTGTGTAATTCCTCCAGACTCTCCTGCGATTACGTTTTCTTTACGTATGTAATCCAGTAACGATGTTTTACCGTGATCGACGTGACCCATTACGGTTACAATTGGCGCTCTAAAAACTAAATCTTCTTCTCTGTCTTCTACAACCTGAATTGCTTCTTCGATATCAACAGTGATAAATTCAACTTCATAACCAAATTCGTCAGCAACAATAGTCAACGTTTCCGCATCAAGACGTTGGTTCATGGTAACCATGATTCCAAGCGACATACATGTACCAATAACTTTAGTAATTGGCACATCCATCATGATTGCAATTTCACCAACTGTTACAAATTCAGTAACCTTAATAGTTTTACTTCCTTCGTCAATAGCTCTTTGCTCATCATCAGATTTCTGACGGTGCGTATCTCTTTTATCTCTTCTATATTTAGCCGCTTTAGATTTACCACCTTTACCTTGCAGTTTCTCTAAAGTCTCTCTAATTTGATTTTTAACTTCCTCTTCTGTAGGCTCAACTTTTGCAACAATAGCAGGTCTGTTTCCTTTTACAAAACCAGGTCTTGAACTTCTGTTAGCATTGAATCCTCCGCCACCTACATTAGGTGTAATCTTGTTAGGATTTGGCGCACCCGGAACTCCTGGTGTTGCAGGCGGTCTAGGAGCACCTGGTTTAGGAGCAATCCTTTTACGCTTGTTTTTATTTGCATTGGCAGCAGCTGAACCTGGAGCACCCGGTTTATTCGGAGTGATTTTTGGTTCTTCTTTTTTCTTTTTCGGTTTGTTAAATTGAGATAAATCAATTATTTGACCTGTTAAAGTAGTCCCCGATAGTTTTTGATATTGCGTCGTGATGGTTTCATCAACAGGCGCTTCATCAGCTTTAACCGCTTCTACTTTTTCAACTACTTTTGGCTCAGCAGGAACTTCTTTCGGAGCCTCTACTTTAACCTCTTTTATCCCAACAACAGGTTTTACCTCTTTCTTGTCTGAAACAACTTTTTCTTCCAAAGGTTTTTCTAGTGACGGTTTTTCTGCTGAAACTTCTTTTTGTACTGGTTTTACCTCAGGTACTTTAACAACTGGAGTCTCCACTTTTTCAACAGCTTTCACAGAAGGGACAATGGAAGGTTTTTTTGGATTAAGATCAATCTTACCCACTTGAACAGGTCCTGCTATAACCGCTCTCGCTTTTATAACCTCTTGCTGTTTAAGACGCTCTTCATCAATCTTACGTTTGTCTTCGATTTCTTTCTCTCGTTCTAAACGCAACGCTTCTTTTTCTTTTCTTTTCTCTTCCCCTACTTCTTTAGAAGCCTCCTTATTCCCTTTGTCACCTGCAAACTGACCGCACAAGACATTGTATATATCATCAGAAATTTTTGCGTTTGGATTTGCTTCAATAGCAATCCCCTTATCTTTTAGATAATCCACAGCTCTTTCTAAAGAAATATTCAATTCCCTTAAAACTTTGTTTATTCTAATAATTCTCTCTTCAGACATAAAACCTTTTTATTATTACCTTTTTTGTTATTCCTCACTTTACTCCCAACTCGATACCTACCGAGCAAGAATTAATTGTAAAGTGGCATGTTTATCGTTGAAGACACTTTGACTAACTGTCAAATTCTTCTTTCAATATTCTCATTACATCTAGAATCGTTTCCTCTTCCAGGTCTGTTCTTCTTACTAAATCTTCTACATCTTGTTTCAAGATACTTTTTGCCGTATCCAAACCAATTTTTGCAAACTCTTCAATAACCCAGTCTTCAATTTCATCTGAAAACTCAGTCAATTCAACATCATCCTCATCAGCTGTAGCACCTGCAACATCTCCTTCACGAATAACGTCTAGCTCATAACCAGTCAATAAACCTGCTAATTTAATGTTGTGCCCACCACGACCAATAGCTTTAGAAACTTCTTCAAGTTTCAAGAAAACTTCCGCTCTTTTTGTCTCTTCATTTATTTTAATAGAAGACACTTTTGCAGGACTTAAAGCTCTTGTGATAAACAACTGCATGTTACTTGTATAATTGATAACATCAATATTTTCATTTCCTAATTCACGAACTATTCCGTGAATACGAGACCCTTTCATACCTACACAAGCTCCTACAGGATCAATTCTGTCGTCATAAGAATCTACGGCTACTTTTGCTTTTTCACCTGGTATTCTTACCACTTTTTTAACCATAATTAAACCGTCAAACACTTCTGGAATTTCTTGTTCAAATAATTTCTCTAAAAACTTCTCAGAAGTTCTAGACATAATAATTTGAGGTTTATTTCCTTTTAATTCAACGCTTTCTATTATTCCTCTAACATTATCCCCTTTACGGAAAAAGTCAGAAGGTATTTGTTTTTCTTTTGGTAAAATAATTTCATTTCCTTCATCATCAACTAAAATCACAACTCTTGGACGCACATGGTGCACTTCAGCAGTATAGATATCGCCTATTAAATCTTTAAATTGTTTGTAAAGATTCGTATTATCATGTTCATGAATTTTAGAAATCAAATTCTGACGTAAAGCTAAAATTGCTCTTCTCCCTAAATCAATTAATTTTACTTCTTCGGAAACTTCTTCACCAATTTCAAAATCAGGCTCTATTTTTCTAGCTTCAGTCAATGTAATTTCAAGATGATCAAAATCTAAGTCCTCATCCGCAACGATTACTCTTCTTTGCCATATCTCCATATCTCCTTTATCAGGATTTATAATGATATCGAAATTATCATCTGAACCGTATTTTTTCTTCAATGCATTTCTAAATACATCTTCCAAAATTGCCATAAGCGTTACACGATCAATAAGTTTATCATCTTTAAACTCTGAGAATGAATCGATTAATGCTAAATTTTCCATGCGAATTCTTTAATTAAAATGTTACTGTAACAATTGCTTCTTTTATGTCTGCGTAAGGTAGTTTAAGTTCCTTTTGAACTGTTTCTTTCCCTTTCCCTATCTTTTTAGGCTCTCTTGCTTTCCAAGACAAAATTACAAAATCATCATTAGCATCCACTAATTCTGCTTCAATTATTTCTGCCCCAGTCTTTACAATCAATGTTCGTCCTATATTTTTCTTATACTGTCTTACTAATTTCAATGGAGACCCAACACCTACCGAAGCTACTTCAAGAGAATAATCTTGTTCCTCTCGGTCCAGGTCATTATCTATAAATCGGCTTACATCAATACAATCCTGCAGCGCCACCCCATTATCCCCGTCTAAAGTTACAATAACCTTGAAAGCATCAGTAATAACTAGGTCTATCAAAAAAATTGATGGCTTTTCTAAAAGGCATTCTGCCAACAACGTATTTACTTTTTCTTTAAATGTCATATTTTTATAAAAAGAGGGGACATTTAGTCCCCTCATTATCTAGATTTTAATAAATAACCGTGCAAAGATAGTCTTTTTTTTTATAATTTAAAATAATCAGTTGCTGTTAAAATATTTCTTATCTTTATTAGACAATTTAAAAGACCCTTTTTCCTATAATTTTAAACCATCCTAAATTATGAAACGAATTTTAGTTCCAACTGATTTTTCTAAACATGCTGAAGACGCTCTGAAAGCAGCCGCGCAAATTGCTAAAAAAAATGGGGCAGAGATATTTCTGCTTCATCTACTAGAACTGCCCAATCAAATGAATGATGCAGTAACAAATGGCAGCAGTATTCCCGAGGTCATGCTTTTTATAAAAAAAGCGAATGAAAAACTTCAAAAAATCAAGGAAGAGCCACACTTACAAGGAATCACCATTACTACCACAGTTCAATTTGAAAAAGCTTTTGATGGTATATTATCATTCAATAAAAAAAACAAAATAGACTTAATAGTCATGGGATCACATGGCTCCTCAGGCATCGAAGAAATCCTCATTGGATCTAACACAGAAAAAGTAGTACGCCTTTCAGACATCCCTGTATTAGTCATCAAAAAGAACTTAGATACATTTAACATTAAAAACATTGTATTTGCATCTGATTTTTCGACAGAAATCAAAAAACCTTTTCTGAAAATGATTGAGTTTGCAAAAATATTTGATGCAAATTTAATTTTAGTCATGATTTGCACACCCAACAGTTTTAAAACAACATCAATGGGCGAGAAGACCATGAAGAATTTTATTGCAGATTTTGAAGTCAAAAACTACTCCATGCAAATTTATAACGATTCCAATATTGAAACAGGCATTCTAAACTTCAGCAATACGGTAGACGCTGATTTAATTGGTTTATGCACCCATGGAAGAACTGGATTATCCCATTTTTTTAATGGAAGCATCAGTGAAGATTTAGTAAATCACGCAATAAAACCTGTAATAACTTTCAAAATTTAATTTACAAATATTTAAACCGTGCCGTTAATATCGAAAATTGAAAAAGGGACACGATTCTATTAATTAATTACCTTAGCAAAAAGGCATAAAAAAACCCCTCATATGTGAGGGGTTTTCTGTTGGTCTACAAGGACTCGAACCTTGAAAGACTGCACCAAAAACAGTTGTGTTACCATTACACCATAGACCAGCATTGCTGCTAAGCGAGTGCAAATTTAAAATAAATTTTAGTTTGCACAAACTTTTTTGGCATTTTTATCAAAAAAAATTCGCCTTAAATTGAATTTAATTCAAGCAAACAACAAAAAGCCTTTATAATCAACATGTTATTGAATCGCATTACTTTTCCAGAAAATAGTGTTAATGCTATGGAGGTTAAACAAAAAAACATTTTCTTTGTGACTTACAATTAAAATAAACTTTAGTACATGGATAAAGCAGCATTCAATTTTAATAAATGGAATACAATTATTGGTTGGCTTACATTTGGAATCGCATTATTAACCTATACATTAACAGTTGAACCCACAATGAGTTTCTGGGATTGCGGTGAATATATTGCCACAGCAGCAAAATTAGAAGTTGGCCATCCGCCTGGAGCTCCATTATACCAAATGATTGGTGCTTTTTTCGCCATGTTTGCCACGGACGATACTAAAATTGCCTTAATGGTAAATATGATGTCAGTATTCTCAAGTGCATTTACCATTTTGTTTTTATTCTGGTCATCTTCAATGATATTAAAAAAATTAATTTCTCGATTTTCAGAATCAAATAAGAATAATGAGATTGTAATATTAGGAAGTTCATTTGTAGGTGCTTTAGCGTATACTTTCTCTGATAGTTTTTGGTATAATGCAGTTGAGGCAGAAGTTTATGCCATGGCTTCCTTATTTATTGCTTTATTATTTTGGCTGGGATTACGCTGGGAAAAGGACATGAATAAACCAAGAGGAAACAAATGGTTATTAATCATTTCCCTTGTTGTTGGACTTTCGTTTGGAGTTCACTTCATGGCTTTGTTAACTATTCCTGCCATAGGTTTCTTGTACTTTTTCAAAAACTATAAAGCTGTTACCATCAAAAGCTTTCTGCTTGCAAATGTAATCGTAATCGCTATTTTACTTTTTATATTCAAACTACTCCTTCCTATGACTATGGGATTCTTTGGTAAAACCGAAGTATTTATGGTGAATAGCTTAGGATTACCGTTTGACTCCGGAACTATATTTGTTACTGTTTTGCTGGCAGCTTTGTTTTATTTTGGTTTAAAATACACGAATAACAAGGGCTTGGCAACATACAACACTTTAATATTATGTGTTCTTTTTATCCTAATCGGATTTTCTACATGGACCATGTTGCCTATACGTGCTAACGCCAATACTGTAATCAATGAAAACAAACCTTCTGATGCACGCGAAGTACTTGCGTACTATAACAGAGAACAATACGGTGTAAATCCTTTGTTTTATGGTCCTCAATACACAGAAGCTTTTTCAGGTTTAGACGAAGACAATCCTTATTTGGATAAAGCACCCAATTACGAAAGAGATTACAAAACAGGCAAATATGTTATTGTAAATAATTTCAAGAATGCGGAGCAAAATACGGATGACAATCACAAAACTATTTTACCACGAATGTGGAGTGGTGATCATATTGAAAATTATATGAATTTCACGAATCCGCCACAATTTAGGTTAAATCCTAATTATCCTTATGAAGACGATCTTGCGAAGTACGGAATTGACCCGAGTCAGCTAAGCGAGGAAGATTATAATAAAGCAATTGCACAACTGAAAAATGAAACCGAAAAAATCATAAATGAGTTCAGACAAGCTTATGCTCAAAATCAAATTGACAATGAAGGTTATGTAAAGTTTCTAAAAAGTTACGGTGATTATTTATTGGTTGACAAACCAACAACTGCTGACAATCTTGGTTTTATGGTTGAATACCAATTTGGTTATATGTATTGGAGGTATTTAATGTGGAATTTTGTTGGCCGTCAAAATGACGTTCAAGGGAGATACGATTACCTGGACGGAAACTGGCTCAGCGGAATATCCTTTATAGACGAACTGCATTTAGGAAGTCAAGACAACCTCCCTACGGATGTGGTGAATAATAAAGGAAGAAATGTATATTTCTTTTTACCATTTATCCTTGGTTTGATTGGTATAATGTATCATGCCAATAAAGATTTAAAAAGTTTCTACGTATTACTGGCTTTATTTCTTTTTACGGGAATAGCACTGAAAATATACTTAAATGAAAGACCTTTCGAACCTAGAGAAAGAGATTATGCATTAGTCGGCTCTTTTTATGTGTTTGCCATCTGGATTGGTTTTGGAGTTTATGCTTTATATGAAAGCGTACAAAAATATCTTGCCCCAAGAATTGCCGGACCAATAATTATTACAGCAAGTTTACTGGCAGCTCCGGTTCTTATGGCAGCTCAAAACTGGGATGATCACGATCGCTCCGGAAAATCTACCGCTGTAGCAATGGCCAAAGCTTACCTTACTTCTTGCGATCCAAATGCTATTCTATTTACAATTGGGGATAACGATACCTTCCCACTTTGGTACGCCCAAGAAATTGAAAAAGTAAGAACAGATGTCAAAATCGTAAATACTAGTTTATTCATGACGGATTGGTATATCGATCAAATGAAAACGAAAACATACGAATCTGACCCATTGCCTATTTCATTTACACACGATCAATACGTGGGTGATAAATTGGATTATGTGGCTCACATTCCAAAAGTAGAAACCCGTTGGGAAATAAAAGATTTTATCAATTTTATTAAAAATCCAAAATCAACGGTTGAAATGCAAAACGGACAAACTATTCATTTTTATCCTACCAATAAAATCAGAATTCCGGTTGACAAAAACACCATTATTCAAAACAAAGTTGTTTCGGCTAAATACAACGATTCTATAGTTCCTTATATTGATTTGGATATCAGTAAAAATGCATTGTACAAAAACAGATTAATGATGCTGGATATTGTTGCCAATAATAACTGGAAACGACCTATTTATTTCAGCGGAGGCGCATTTGATAACGAAGATTATATCTGGATGAAAGAGTACCTTCAACTGGAAGGTATGGTATACAAATTAGTCCCTATTAAAACAACTATCCCTAAAGATGGTGGTCCTCTTGAAATGGGACAAATAGACTCTGATAAAATGTATGCTAAAGTTATGAAATGGGATTGGGGCAACAGCGAAAGTAGTACTATTTATCATGATCCTGAAACCCGTAAAAACAGCATAACGTACAGAAGTAACCTTTCAAGATTGATGAATCAGTTGATCATTGAAGGCAAAAAAGACAAGGCAAAAAATATTATCGATTTAGCGATGACAAAAATGCCTTTGGAATATTTTGGCTATTATTCATTAGTAGAACCTTTTGCTGACGGTTATTACAAAATTGGCGACAAAGTGAAAGCGCAACAATTACTAAATAAGCTGGTAAATAAGTATCATGAGAACCTAAACTATTATGGCAATCTTAAATCATCTGAACAAAGTAGTATTGCCATTCCTATCATCACTGATATTGAGCGCTACAGAAGCCTTTTGCAAGTCATGAAAGAAAATGGAGATACTAATTTTTACAATAAACATAAAATTACATTCAACACATACATTAAAATGTTTGAACGTTTTGAACGAGAAAAAGAGTAATCTTGAATAGCAATTAGAAAAGGTAGCGACGTTGAAAAATGTCGCTATTTTTTTTACTTTTAAAACTAAAAAATGAAATTTTACTGGATTAAAACGAATTGGTTTATCAAAAAAATATTTTCTAATTATACTTGGGATGTTTCCAATACAGGAAAAACGGTCTATCTCACATTCGATGACGGACCTATTCCTGTGGTGACTGAATGGGTCTTGGGAGAACTAAAAAAATACAACTTTAAAGCTACTTTTTTTAGTATTGGAGATAATATCACTAAGCATCCCGAAATATTCAAAAAAGTAGTTAGCGAAGGGCATTCCATAGGAAATCATACTTTTAACCATTTAAATGGCTGGAATAATTCTACTGAAGATTATATTGAAAACGTTGCACGATGCGAAGAAGCGGTTAGCAAAAACATAAATCAAACTCTAAAGTCCAGACTATTTCGTCCTCCTTACGGCAAAATAAAAACGGCTCAATCTAAAGCGATTCAGAACTTGGACTATAAAATAATTATGTGGGATGTGCTGAGCGCTGATTTTGATACCACAATATCTAAAGAGAAATGTTTAGATAATGTGTTGTCAAATGTTAAACCGGGAAGTATCATTGTTTTTCACGACAGCGTAAAAGCATTCAAAAATCTTGAATACGTGTTGCCAAAAACATTGGATTTTTTAAAAGAAAATAATTTTAATTGTGATGTTTTGTGAAATCCAAAACCAATTTTACAATTGCTCCTGAACGATTCCAATAAGGGTATTAGCATCTAATTCTCCAGATTGTCTCCAAATCATTTGACCTTGTTTGTAAATCATCAATGTAGGCAAACCTTTGATTCGTAAAGCATCCGCCAATTCTTGATTTTTATCCACATCAATTTTAATCACTTTGGCTTTATCGCCAAGAGCAGCGGCTACATCTCTGATAACAGGATGCATTGAAACGGAAGATTCGTTCCATTCTGTGTAAAAATCAAGTAGCACAGGTACTTGAGTATTTATAAGTTCTCCAAATTTTGACATAAAACCAAAAATTTAATTTTTAAATTCACTAAAAAGAGATATTTATTTTACAAATGTAGCATTTTTAACGTATTATGCCACATTAGTTCCCTTTTTTAGTTCAATGACCGTTATTTCCGGCATAATTCCTACTCTACCAGGATAGGCATGAAAACCAAATCCTCTGTTTACATAAACGTATCGCCCTAGATTTTCGTACAAACCAGCCCATTGTTTGTAAACATACTGTGCCAGACTCCATTTGAAATATCCTGGAATTTCAATTCCAAATTGCATTCCGTGTGTATGACCCGAAAGCGTGAGGTGATAATGCTTCTCATCATGTTGCACAACGTGTTCCCAATGCGATGGATCATGACTCATCAGAATCTTAAAATCTTCTTTCTTTAAAGGTCCCGCAGCTTTGTTCAAATCTCCAGCCTGTTTGAAGTTATGTCCCCAATTTTCTACACCAACCAATGCTATTTTGGCATCTCCTTTTTCGATAAATGTATGTTCATTCAACAATAAATTGAAACCAATTTCGCCATACAAACTTTTTATAGCTTTGAAATTATCCTCTTTTGCAGCTTCTGATGGCCAAGTTACATATTCGCCATAATCGTGATTCCCCAAAACGGAATATTTGCCATATTCGTGTTTTTTAATTCTATTGAACGTTTCTATCCAAGGATGCATTTCCTTAGCATCTGTATTCACGATATCACCAGTGAACAAAATCAAATCGGAATTTTGCTCATTAACCAAATCAATCGCGTAATTAATTTTTTCAGGATTATCAAAACTGCCACTATGAACATCTGATATTTGAGTAATCGTAAAACCATCAAAAGCTTCCGGTAAATCAGGAAAAAAAATACGCTGTTTGATTACTTTATAATTGTATTTCCCAACGGTTACTCCATAAATTAAAGATAAAAAAGGAACTGCCGCTAACCCCAACCCTACTTGACTGATAAACTTTCGTCTGGAATTAAGAAAATCTGTGCTTTTGTCATAATCTATAAAATAATTCACGGTCCCTGCACCCAATCTAAAAATGTCTTCCCCCATTAAAACTAGAGTCAAAATTAATTTTGGAACGTAAACAATCAGCAGCAAACCCATGACAACCATCATGTGTTGGGTTTGGCCAACGCTTCGGTCAAATTGCATTATCGAATAAACAATATATATTAAGACTACAATGCTAATAAGCTGAATGGAATACAAAATTGGCTTTGATTTTATCAAAGTTTTTAATACCTGAAAAGTATAAAGCTCAATAATAAGAAGGATTAGGCACAAGAATACGATACGAAAGATCATTTTAATCAAATTTTAGACAAAATAACAAAAGAATTAACCAAAATGTTTTTTTATTAGTTAAAATTTAACGGTTGATTAAAGCTAAAGAACAGCTAAAATTCGAAAAAGTGAAATGTAAATAAAAACCGCACTATATAGTTTTAAATAATGCGGTTTTTAGTAAGTTGTAAATTGATTTTTTATTGTTTTTAATTCATCGATATATTTAAAGAGTAAACGTCTATACTAATTTTAGGAGATGTGGGATTTGTAATTCTCTTTAAATAAATTTCAACTGATTCATTCGTATTTAACTGTACTGTTCCCGAAATCGGAAAAGACTGTACAAATCCGCTATTGGTGTCGATAAAAGTTTCAGTTGCCTGAAGCGGAGTTACCGTTGTTCCATTTGTTCCAATTTTAACTAAATAAAAAACATAATTAGTGTTACCTGTTGCCCCTGATGATTCCTTAAAAGATACAGATGCGTTTACATTAAAAATCCTGCCTTTTTTACCTAAGTACGTCAATCTTCCTGTCGAATTGGCTGCCACTCTATAAAGATTACTCGAAGCTGTTGCATTTGTAATAACCTTATAATCTTGACTTACGTTTGTGGCGGTTGTTCGAGAAGATGATGTATTATTCGAATCATATAAATTACCCGTTGCAAACGAATCTCCTTCGGTTGGAATTCCTGCACAACGTACATTCCAACTGTTATTAAAATTATAACCTGCATAACTCCCAACTGTATAAGGTTTTACATAAGCCCCTGCACCCGAAACCGCCCCTGTAAAAACTACTGACTCCATAACAGCATCTCCTGTAATAGTAGGATCTGAAAATACATCAAAACCAATATTCGTTCCTGTAACTTCACTAAATCCTCCTTGTTTGGCCACTTGTCCAAATGTACCAACAATCTTTTCATAAGTACCAGAATTACCAAGAGGTAAAGCACCCCCAAACCATCCTGCATTGTTAATCAACAACTTTTCAATATTCTCATAAATAATTCCATTTGAATTGCCGACATATTGTATAATACTCACAAATACCAGCGAAAAGCCTTTGATAAGACCTACATTAGCCGAATTTGCGATAATACCATCTCTTAAAATTAAATTTTGAGTACCTACTGCTGTAATATTAAAAACATTTCCGCCTGATGCCACTAAAGTCAATACCCTAACTGACCCACCTGTTGTTCCCGTAAAAAGATCTCCACTAACTTTAACTAATTTATCCTCTCCAGAGTCCAAACCAGCAATGTAAGCATTATTCAATTCAATTGGTAAATCTAGTATCACAGCCCCATTTATCTCATACAAAGTTCCTGGGTCTAATTTATATGTGATATTACCACCTAAGGTCTTCTCCGCTGCCAAAACAGTAGCCAGAACATCTGTAGATTTTATACGTTTAAATTTAAGTCTGCCATTCGCGTCACTACTCATTCTGTTCCATGATACTGTAGTACTATTGTAATGATAAAAAGATTTCAAATCCGTATCGTACACGATCAACCCATCGGCAGGAGTCACAATAGCTGTTCTCTGCGATGTAGTCATTCTTGGCGTAAGCATTCCCTGATTGGTTGATGACACATCCAAAACAGAACTAGCATGTGGAGTTACGGTTCCAATACCAACTTGGGCTGACATATTTGTTGTCATCGTTATCAAAAATAACAAACAGGCTTGTAATACCTTTTTAGCAAAGTAATGTTTTTTCATAACAAATTTATTATGTTAATATCAAAAATAAAATTAAAAATTTTTATTAAAAATACCGACCAAAGGTAAATATAATCGACTAAATGCATGTTATTTTATTAAAATATAATATAAAAGTTACAAAAATTGATTTAACTATTTTACCCTAATAACTATTCATATTAATTTCTCTCTCTGTCATTTTTACATTAAAATTACATTTTCTATTAGTTATTTTGAGTATTATTTTATGAACAGAGACACTTTTAAATAGAATTTTTTACAAATCCTGCAATCCTACACTCCTTTATATAACAAGTTTTGTACTTTTGAAAACTTTACAAAATCACAATTCATGTCACAACAAAAACGCCTGTTCCTTCTAGATGCCTACGCCTTAATCTTCAGAGGTTATTATGCTTTTATAAAAAATCCAAGAATCAACTCAAAAGGAATGGATACATCAGCCATTATGGGCTTTATGAATTCCTTAATGGATGTAATCAAAAGGGAAAAACCAGACCATTTAGCCGTAGCATTTGACAATGGCGGAAGTCAACTTAGAAACGACATATTTCCAGAATACAAAGCCCATCGTGATGCCACTCCCGAAGCGATCAAAATTGCTATTCCGTACATTCAAGATTTACTGAAAGCCATGCATATTCCTATCATTGAGGTAAAAGGCTATGAAGCTGACGATTTAATTGGGACTATTGCAAAACAAGCTGAAAAACAGAATTACAAAGTCTTTATGGTTACCCCTGATAAAGATTTTGCACAACTCGTTTCTGAAAATATTTTCATGTACAAACCCGCCCGAATGGGGAATGGAATTGAAATTTGGGGAATTCCAGAGGTTTTGGCAAAATTTGAAATCGAAAGACCAGACCAAGTAATTGACTTTCTTGGAATGATGGGTGACGCTGCCGATAATATTCCAGGACTTCCTGGCGTAGGCGAAGTAACGGCTAAGAAACTGTTGAAAGAATTTGGAACCATGGAAAACCTTTTAGCAAATACCGACAAGCTGAAAGGAAAAATGAAAGAGAACATTGAAGCAAACAGGGAAAAAGGGTTATTATCCAAAACTTTAGCAACCATTTTACTGGACTGTCCCGTTATTTTTGATGAAGCCGATTATGAATTATCAACTCCAGATGTCGAGAAAACGGATGCGCTATTCAATGAATTAGAATTCCGTAGAATGGCGGAACAATTTGATGCCATATTCAAAAAAGGGGGAAGTGCAACCGCCACCAGCAATCCAGTTGACGAAACTAAACTGTATAAAAAACCGCAACCAAAAAACGAAGAGCAGTTCGACCTTTTTGGAAGTGCCATCCAAGATGATTCTTCGGAGGAAACCCGTCATCAATACTACAATTCATTAGAAAATACCGAACATTCTTATCAGATTATTCAAGGTGATTTAGGTTTAAAATTGCTGTTGCAAAATTTACAAAAACAAACTTCAGTGTGCTTTGATACGGAGACTACCGGACTTGATGCCTTACACGCAGAATTGGTTGGGATATCTTTCTCTTACGAAAAAGGAAAAGGATTCTATGTTCCATTTCCAGAAAATCAAGAGGAAGCACAGACTTTAATTGGGAAATTCGTTCCTTTTTTCGAAAATGAAAGCATTGAGAAAATTGGTCAGAATTTAAAATACGATTTAAAGATTCTTTCTAATTACAATGTTAATGTGAAAGGAAAATTATTCGATACGATGATTGCCCATTATCTGATCAATCCGGATATGCGTCATAATATGGATATTTTATCAGAAACGTATTTGAAATATTCGCCTCAATCCATTGAAACTTTAATTGGGAAAAAAGGAAAAAATCAAAAATCAATGCGTGATGTTGAACTAGAGGAAATCAAAGAATATGCTGTTGAAGACGCCGATGTAACCTTGCAACTAAAGGAAATATTCACCTTAGAATTGGATAAAACTGGAACCAAAAAACTTTTTGAGGAAATCGAAATTCCATTAGTAAAAGTTCTGGCTGATATGGAAAAAGAAGGAATTCGTGTGGATGTAGATTTCTTAAAATCACTGTCGAAAACATTAGCCGATGACATTAAAATATTAGAAGCAAACATATTTGAAACTGCCGGAGAGAAATTCAACCTGGCTTCCCCGAAACAGTTAGGTGATGTTTTATTCGATAAATTAAAAATTGGAGGTGTAAAACAAAAGAAAACTAAAACCGGTCAATATGCAACGGGAGAGGAAATCTTAAGTTATTTAGCCGCCGAAAACCCAATTGTGAAAGACATTCTGGATTGGAGACAATTGGTGAAATTACAAAACACTTATGTTGAGGCTTTACCGAATCAGGTTGACAAAATCACAAATCGCATTCACACCGACTATATGCAAACCGTTGCAGCAACTGGTCGTTTGAGTTCGAATAATCCCAACTTACAAAACATTCCGATTCGCACGGAACGTGGAAGACAGATTAGAAAAGCATTCGTTGCCCGAGATGTGAACTACACTCTAGTCTCTGCCGATTATTCTCAAATAGAATTACGTGTAATAGCTGCATTAAGTGGGGAAGAAAACATGATTAAGGCATTCCAAAATCATGAAGACATTCACAAATCTACCGCTTCAAAAGTATTTAATGTTCCGCTGGAAGAAGTGACTCGCGAGCAACGAAGTCATGCCAAAACGGTAAATTTTGGAATTATATACGGGGTTTCGGCTTTTGGATTGAGTAATCAAACTAACTTATCCCGCAAAGAAAGCGCTGATTTAATTGAGGCGTATTATCAAACTTATCCAAGATTAAAATCCTACATTCAGGAACAAATAGATTTTGCTAGAGAGAACGGTTATGTACAAACCATCCTAGGGCGTCGTCGTTATTTGAAAGATATTAATTCGCAAAATGCCATTGTTCGTGGCGGTGCAGAACGAAATGCGGTAAATGCACCAATTCAAGGAAGTGCTGCCGATATCATCAAAATTGCGATGATTAACATTCATGAAAAACTAACATCCGAAAACTGGAAAAGTAAAATGCTACTTCAGGTTCACGATGAGCTTGTGTTTGACGTACATAATGATGAACTCGAAAAAATTAAACCGATGATCAAACATGAAATGGAACATGCTTTCAAATTAGATGTTCCGCTGGATGTTGATTTAGGAGCAGGAAAAGATTGGTTGGAAGCGCATTAAATATCTTCCATAATACTTAAAAAAAAATCTCTAATCATTCAAAAACGATTAGAGATTTTTTTATAGTTATATTAAATGAGTTGCTACAAATTTCTTGTTGACTCTCTTTCTTTCAATTTCGTCTTGATTACAACGGTTTCATAAGGAACGTGCTCTTCTTTAGATTCTAATCTATCAATAAGTAATTTAGCAGCCACCTCTCCTATTTCTATCCCGTGCTGACTTACCGTAGTTAAACTAGGAGACAATCTGCGGGAAGCAAGAATTCCGTCAGCGAATCCTATAATAGAAATATCTTCTGGAACTTTAAATCCTTTTTTGAGTGCTATACGCAAAGCGGCTACTGAATCATTCTCTTCTAAAGCAAAGATTCCGTCTATTTTGTTTTCAAAAACTTTCTCAATTTTATCTTTTAAATCATCTTCTGAATCCGTTCTTAAAATGATATCGTTATTTACCGAGATATTATTATTTTCTAAAGCTTTCAAATACCCTTCAGCTCTTAACTTCCCTACACTCAAATTATCAATAGAGGATAATAAAGCGATATTCTTACATCCTAAATCAATTAAATGTTGGGTCGAATTTAAAGCGGAGTCAAAATCATCTACAATTACTTTGTCACAATCAACGCCGTCTGCAATTCGATCAAACATAACAATGGGAGTTCCATCATTAATGATTGCAGAAAAATGCTCGTAATCATGATTTTTTTGTGCTTCTTCAGAGACCGAAACAATAAATCCATCAATGGTTCCATTGCTTAACATTTCCAGCGTATGAGCTTCTTTTTCTGCTGATTCGTTAGAGATACACATAATAACATTGTATCCTTTTTCATCAGCGATTTTCTCAATACCACTAAATACTTTTGCAAAAAAGGAATTCAGAATATTTGGAATAATAACGCCAATCGTTTTGGTTTTTCTATTTTTAAGGTTAAGACCTATTACATTAGGCTTATAATTTTTAAGCTTCGCATATTCTTTAATTTTAACCTTTGTCTGCTCGCTAATCTCCGGACTATCGTTCAACGCTTTTGAAACTGTAGAAACAGAAACATTCAGTTCTTTAGCGATTTGTTTTAAAGTTGCTTTAGCTTTCATAAGGACATATTTGGAGTAATTTTAATAATAAAAAAGTAACAAGATATGAATAAATAGATTATTACCCACTTAAATGACAAAAATAGCCAATAAAATGTAAAATTTGCTGCTGTAAATTAGAAATATACAATAAAATTAAATCAAAATGACAGCACATTGGATTCAACTCAGGCAGAAGTGAGAAACACAAATTCAATCTTAGAATATAATTTTAAATATACATTTGATTATCAGAGTAAAAACGAGAAAAAAATATTCATTTAAGGTATTTGTATTTAAAATAATTAATTGTACTTTTGCAACCCCTTTATTGGGGATGGAATGTTTAATTAAAAATATATTATGGACGCATTAAGCTACAAGACACAATCAGCAAGCAAAGCCACAGTTACAAAAGAGTGGATTGTTGTAGATGCTGATGGTCACAACTTAGGTCGTCTTGCTTCAAAAGTCGCTATGATTTTGAGAGGTAAGTACAAGCCAAGTTACACACCACACGTGGACTGCGGTGATAACGTAATCGTTATCAACTCAGAAAAGATCAACCTTACAGGTAACAAAATGGACGAAAAGACTTATATTCGTCACACAGGTTATCCAGGTGGTCAAAGAACTTTAACTGCTAAAGTATTGCAAGCAAAAAACCCTGCATTATTAGTAGAGAAAGCTATTAAAGGAATGTTACCTAAAAATAAATTAGGTGCTGAACTTTTTAGAAATTTAAATGTTGTTGTAGGATCAGAGCACAAACAAGGCGCTCAAAAACCTAAAACAGTTAACCTTAACGATCTTAAGTAATGGGAGTAATTCACAAAATTGGTAGAAGAAAAACGGCTGTTGCACGTGTTTATGTTTCGGAAGGAACAGGAGTAATCGTTGTGAACAAAAAACCATTCGAAACTTATTTCCCAACTGCAACTTTACAGTACAAAGTATTACAACCGATGTCTATGACAGAAAATGTAAGCAACTTTGACGTAAAAGTGAACGTTTACGGAGGTGGTTCAACTGGTCAAGCAGAAGCTGTAAGAATGGCATTAGCACGCGTTATGTGTGAAGTAAATGCTGAAAACAGAGGGATATTAAAACCACAAGGTTTATTAACAAGAGATCCAAGAATGGTTGAACGTAAGAAATTCGGTCAGAAGAAAGCTCGTAAGAGATTCCAATTCTCTAAACGTTAATATTCAATCTGGATTTAATTCAGATTCTCACGTTCATAGACTGGTTTTATTATCAGCTTAAACGAAAAAGATGCTGAAATAAATTCAGCATAAAAATTTTAAAAAAAACAGTTGTTGTTGCTCTCCTACCGAGGTAGGAAATAGTTTAGCATCTAAATGTATAAAGCCGAGAAATCGCCATTTATGCATTGCTAATCAACAGAACGTAAACTAGAACAAAATGGCAAACAAAGTAGAAGTAAAAGACTTACTAGAAGCAGGTGTTCATTTCGGACACATGACTAGAAAATGGGATCCAAACATGGCTCCTTACATTTATATGGAGCGTAATGGTATTCACATTATCAATCTATATAAAACTGCAGCAAAAATTGAAGAAGCGAATGACGCTTTGAAAAAAATCGCTGCATCAGGTAGAAAAATATTATTCGTTGCTACCAAAAAACAAGCAAAAGACATCGTTGCTGAAAAAGCAAAAGCTGCAAACATGCCTTACATCACTGAAAGATGGCCTGGTGGAATGCTAACTAACTTCGTAACTATCCGTAAAGCTGTTAAAAAAATGGCTACTATTGATAAAATGAAGAAAGATGGTACTTTCATGACTCTTTCTAAAAAAGAGCGTTTACAAGTTGATCGTCTTCGTGCTAAATTAGAGAAAAACTTAGGTTCAATTGCTGACATGTCAAGACTACCAGCTGCATTGTTCGTAGTTGATATCAAAGCGGAACATATCGCAATAAAAGAAGCACAAAAATTAAACATTCCAGTTTTCGCTATGGTGGATACTAATTCTGACCCAAGAGAGGTTGAATTCGTAATCCCATCTAACGATGATGCTTCTAAATCAATTGATAAAATTTTAACTTTAGTTACTGCTGCAATTGTTGAAGGACTTTCTGATAGAGGTTCTGACAAAGAAGGTGAAGCTACTGCTGAAGTTGTTGCTCCTGCTGCTGAAGCTGTAGAAGCTACTCCTGCTGTAGAAGCTGCTGCGCCAACTGCAACTGAAGAATAAATAAAATAAATTTAAAGATTGAAGGATTTAAAGATTAAAAATTATTGATTGTAGAATTAATAATAAGATCCTTAAATCTTTCAATCTTTTAATCTTTAAATAAAAAAATTATGGCAACAATTACTGCTGCAGACGTAAATAAATTAAGACAAACTACAGGTGCCGGAATGATGGACTGTAAAAAGGCTTTAGTTGAAGCTGATGGAGATTTTGACAAAGCTATTCAAAACCTTAGAGAAAAAGGACAAAAAGTAGCTGCTAACCGTTCTGACCGTGAATCTTCTGAAGGAGCTGCTGTATCTTTTATTAATGCAGACAAAACTAAAGGAGCTATCATCACTTTAAACTGTGAGACAGATTTCGTAGGTAAAAACGAAGCTTTCGTAACTTTAGCTAAAGAATTAGTTGAAAGAGCGATTAACTACTCTTCTAAAGAGGAATTTTTAGATTCAGATTTCAACGGAATTACTGTTGCTGAAAAACTAATCGAGCAAACTGGAGTAATTGGAGAAAAAATTGAAATCGGTGGTTTTGAAATTTTAGAAGGTGCTTTCGTTGGATCTTATGTTCACGTTAACAAAATTGCTGCTTTAACTGCAATATCTTCACCAATTGCTAATGGCGACGTTTTAACTAAAGACATCTCTATGCAAGTTGCTTCTATGGGAGCTGATACATTATCTTATAAAGATTTTGACCCATCTTTCGTTAATTCTGAACTTGCTGCTCGTATTGCTATCATCGAAAAAGAAAATGAAGAAGCAAAACGTTTAGGAAAAACATTAAAAAATGTTCCTAAATACATTTCTTTCTCTCAATTAACTGAAGAAGTTTTAAAACAAGCTGAAGAGGATGCTAAAGCAGAATTAAAAGCTGAAGGTAAACCAGAACAAATTTGGGATAAAATTATCCCTGGAAAAGTTCAACGTTTCATCTCTGACAATACTACCTTAGATCAAGAGAAAGCCTTATTAGATCAAAACTTCATCAAAGATGACAGTAAAAAAGTTAGCGATTATGTTAAAGGATTCAACGTTGAGATTACAGGTTTCAAAAGAGTTACTTTAGGATGATTTATTGCGAGGAACGAAGATCACAATAGTGAATTTCACAACCCGAATTTATATAAAATCCCATCTTATTTGAAAAAACGAGATGGGATTTTTCTTTTAAAATTAAAACCCTAAATTTGAAATTTAATTTTCATTTATGTTCAAAACCAAAAAAGAGCTTGTCTTTGTTATTCTAGCCGGAATCTTTATCACTAATGCTGTTACTGCAGAACTCATCGGTGGAAAACTGATACAAATAGGTCCCTTTGTAATGAGCATCGGTATTTTACCTTGGCCTATTGTTTTCCTGACAACTGATTTAATCAATGAATATTTTGGAGAAAAAGGAGTAAAGAAATTGTCTCTAATCACAGCTGGTTTAATCGCCTATTCGTTCCTTATTTTACTTTTTGCGATCAATATACCCGCCGCAAAAGGAATAAGCCCAGTCAACGATGAGCAGTTTTTTGCCGTTTTTGGACAAAGTATGTGGATTATCGTTGGAAGTATCATTGCATTTCTAGTTTCACAATTGATTGATGTAACTGTTTTTTGGTTTTTCAAAAACCGCACAGGAAACAAAAAAATATGGCTCAGAGCCACAGGATCGACAATTATTTCGCAATTATTCGATTCTTTTATTGTTTTGGGAATTGCTTTTTGGTTACCTGGAAAAATAAATTTTGATACTTTTATCACATCTGCAATTACCGGGTATACTTTTAAACTCGGAATTGCTATTCTCTTGACTCCTTTAATTTACTTAGGCCATTATGTTATAAAAAACTATTTAGCCTCTGAAAAAGAATAAAAAATGGAAGAAAAAACAAGATGTAAATGGTGCGTTGGAATTGATATTTACGAAAAATACCATGATGAAGAATGGGGAGTTCCAGTTTATGAGGATCAAAAAATATTTGAATTTTTAATCTTGGAAACTTTCCAAGCAGGATTAAGTTGGATTACAATCCTTAAAAAGAGAGAAAACTTCAAACTAGCTTTTAATGATTTTGATTATAAAAAAGTAGCGCTTTATAACGAAGATAAAATTCAGGAATTGTTATTAGATGCGGGAATTATCCGCAATCAATTAAAGGTTCGCGCAGCCGTTTCGAATGCCTTAGCGTTTATGAAAATACAAGAAGAATTTGGAAGTTTTTCAAATTACATTTGGAAATTTACTGATGGAAAACCAATTCAAAACAACCGACAATCCTTAAAAGAAGTTCCTGCAACTACTCCACTTTCTGATGAGATAAGTAAAGATTTAAAAAAACGCGGATTCAAATTCGTGGGTTCCACCGTGATTTATGCACACATGCAGGCCACTGGAATGGTTGATGATCATGTAGCCGATTGTTGGAAGAAAAGCTAGTTTGCGTTTTATAGTAACAGTTTCCCACAAAATAGAATCATACAAATTCGAAATATGAATATTATATACTTTTCAGAATTTCCATAAAAGCGGTTCTGTCAATTTCCCTGCAACCCAAACTTTCAAGATGCGGATTGTAAACTTGACAATCCAGCAGTTTGTAATTTTCTACTTTTAATTGGTGAACCAAAGTTATAAAAGCCACTTTGGAAGCATTTGAAACTTTTGAAAACATACTTTCACCACAAAAGATGTGACCTAAATCAATTCCATATAAACCCCCAACCAAAACCTCATCTTGCCAAACCTCAACTGATTTTGCTATGCCTAACTCGTACATTTTACAATAGGCTTCAATCATGTCATTCGTAATCCAAGTTCCGTTTTGACCGTCACGTTCTATGTTTTGACAATTAGAAATTACGTCCCTAAAATTCTGATTGAAAGTCACCTTAAAACTATTCCGATTCAGGATATTTCGCATACTTTTAGAAACTACCAATTCATCCAGAAACAAAACCATTCTTGGGTTTGGTGACCACCACATAATAGGTTCACCATCTTCAAACCACGGAAAGATACCGCTTTTATAAGCAAGTTGTAAACGTTCGGGAGATAAATCACCACCAATGGCTAGAATTCCATCGCGGTTGGCCTGGTCAATAGGAGGAAAAAATAAGGCTTGAGATAAATAATACATTTTTTAATTTCAAAAATCAATGGCAATTTCAAAAAAATAAAAAAGTCAGAAATTCAAGTAAAACTCAAACTTCTGACTTCTAAATTATAACTTTTTTATCTTTTAGAATGGCAAATCGTCAGCTTCTTCTTCGTTTAAGTTTGTTGCTGGTGCAAAAGCTTCAGCAGCAGGCATAGGTGGCATTTGTGCAGCAGAAGGAGCATCAGCTTGCAATTTTCCAATTCTCCATCCTTGAATAGTGTTGAAATAAACTGTTTCCCCTTGAGGATTTGTCCATTCTCTACCTCTAAGATTAATATCAATTTTTACTGGCTCACCTACTTGAAAACTGTTCAATAAGTCACATTTATCTTGAACAAACTGAACTAGAATATGTTGTGGATACTGCTCATCGGTTGTAACAACTACATCTCTTTTTTTGAAACCTCCAGATCCAACTTCTTTAGTTTGATCGATCATTTTAATTTTTCCTGTAACTTCCATCTTCTCTGTTTTAATTGTTTTGCTCTATTTTTTTTTCTCTGCCAAAAGTACTTTCCATGCAGAAGAAACATCATTGGCATTCAAATATTTTTTGGCTTCAAGATGCACTTTATCAGCATCATCGGAACTTAAAACTCCTTTTACCGCAAAATTTTGCTGTACAAATATACTAACTTCTTCTGGTGTAGGCAAGGCTTCTACATTCCCTAACATTCCTAAATCATTTCCATCAAAAACCGAACTTTCTTTTATAAAATTCGGAATTGCATCTACTCCAATCCCTAACGTAGATAACGGTTTTGGCACTTCAAAAAGTCCTTGATTTGATCTCGAATACCAATTGCCACCTAATCTGGAAACTAAGTCAATTTTATATTGGTCGATTGCTCCATTTTCGTCTAAAACAGATTCGTCAATATGTATTCGCAAAACTTCGCAAAGCACTAAATTTCCTGCTCCACCTTCTGTTCCTAGTGGAATAATCTGCGTCACTTTGCATTCAAATTGAACAGGCGATTCTTTCACTCGAAACGGTTTTACCACTTCTGAAGCAATTGGCGTCAAGCCTGATTTTAAAAACTCATCCACACCATCAGCATACTCCGTACTTGCCAGAGAAATCTGTTGTACCATATCATAATTTACGACATTGATTACAACTTCCTTAGTAGCTTCGGCATTGATTAACGTGTGTTTTATCGAATTGTCACGAACCCGTCTCGCCGGTGAAAATATCAAAATGGGTGGATTTGCACTGAACACATTAAAGAAACTAAAAGGCGACACATTAGGATTCCCTTCCGCATCCATGGTACTAGCAAAAGCAATGGGTCTTGGCCCAACAGAACTCTGCAGATAACCTTGTAATTTAGCCGTTTCAATACTTTTAGGATCAATCGTAATCATATTTTTTATTTTTTTTCTGAAGATACAAAAGTAGACAAATCGAATCAGTTTTTGAAGGAGTACAACAAATTAGAATAAAATTAACTGTCGATTTTTTCTAAAAAAAATTCTTTGTCTAAAACTAAAATACAACAGGATTTATTTCGTTATATTTATCATTCAAATTTTCATTTATGCAGTTTTCTGAAAGAAGAAATACAACCCGTTGGATCATAATTTTTGCCTCTTTTTTAATCATTTCACTGATCCTATGGAACACCTACACTTTTTTTCAAATCTTCAAAAATGAAGAACGATTAAAAATGAATCTTTGGGCTCAAGCTCAAAAAACACTAATTAATGCCGGTGAAAATACCGATGTTGAACTTCCTCTTCAAATTTTTAGTGACAATACTTCGATTCCTATTATACTTACAGAAAATGATAGCATCATAAATACCGTAAATATTGACGAAGCTATTGTAAAAAACAAAAAAAAGGCATTTGCTTTTTTACATGATTTAAAAAGTGAAAATGAGCCCATTGTCATTGAATATGTCCCGGGAAAATTTCAAAAACTCTTCTACGGAAACTCGGCTTTACTGAATAAATTAAAATATTACCCCGTTGCTTTGGTGCTGATTATTGTGCTTTTTGGCGGTTTAGTTTACAATTTTTACCGAAGTACCAAAATGGCGACGCAAAACAAACTTTGGGCCGGAATGGCTAAAGAAACCGCACACCAAATAGGAACACCGCTTTCTTCCTTGATTGGCTGGGTTGAACTATTGAAATCTGAAAATGTGGACGAAAGCACGACTTTTGAAATTGAAAAAGACATTGAACGTTTGCAAACCATTACCGATCGTTTCTCGAAAATAGGATCAGAACCCAAATTAGAAAACAAAGATATTGTCTCAGAAACGCTTCAGTCTTACGACTATTTGCAATCCCGATTTTCCAAACAAATTGAGTTTTCATTCAAAGCACCAAAATCGCCAATTATGGTGTCTCTGAATCCCACTTTACACAGTTGGACAATCGAGAATTTGGTGAAAAACGCTATCGATGCGATGAAAGGAAAAGGAAAATTAGCTTTAGAAATTGAGCAAGAAGGCCACTATGTAAAAATAAACGTTTCAGATACAGGCGGTGGAATTCAGAAAAAACAATTCAAAAGCATTTTTGAACCTGGTTTTACTACCAAAAAAAGAGGTTGGGGATTAGGCCTTTCATTAACCAAAAGAATCGTGGAAGAATACCATAAAGGAACCATAAAAGTGCTGAATTCCGAAATTGGAAAAGGAACAACGATGCAAGTCAGTTTTAAAAAAGTAATTTAATTCAACGGAACACCAAACCAAGTAACTTTAGAGAACATTGTTTTTCTGACTATTTTAGACTTGCTCAAATAATTTTTTACAAACAACGAGTGTTCTTCGGCTTGCGCCAAAGCTGCTCCAATTGATTTTTTAATGGATGACACATTAGATGCATTTTGACTACCAACAGAACCTACGCTGTAAATATTGTTCTGGCAATTGACCAGTTTCTCTTTTGGTGTTTCAATCATGCTGCTAATTTCATCATCTGATAAAGCAGGTTTGAACTTATTGTTTCTGTAATGAATAAAATCATTCAATAGAATAACTGCCAGATTCATTTCATTCACAATGGTATTCAATTTTTCAATATTTGTATTTTGTCGCAGATAAGTCAACTGTTGCTTTTTTCCTTCGTAACGCTCCAAAATCATGGCGTTTTTCAATCCATTTTTCTCTATTCTTTCTGCCGAAGCAAATAATTGATCCTCCTCAGATAATGCATTATATTTGATGATTTCTTTCTCGAAATCAAAGTATTTCTTAGTTTTATTGATTTGAATTTTCCCTTTATAAAACTCCGTATTGGTAATAGGATAATTCGAAAATTGCCACAAATAGTCAAATGGAATATGGGAAGCAATTATTGTAGCAGGAACTACCTTAAAATAATAATTGTTTAATTTTTTTGAAAACCTACCATTATTTACATAACCGGAACCCCAAGTTGGATCAAATATATACCACTTTTTATCAACTTTTGCAGCGGCCCAAGCATGAGCTAAGTCACTTACTTTTCCATTTTGCTTTGTATAGCCTTCAATTATATAGGATTGAATTCCTGTTTTTTGCGAAAGCTCATTGAAAACCACTGCATAATGAATACAAACCCCTTTTTTAGTTCTTAACGTCTTTGCGATTTGTTCCTGTTCGGTTTCATTGAAATTTACGGAAAACATATTAGCAACATCATAGCTGATATTGGATGTAGTCCAATAAAAAACAGCTCTAATTTTATCCGTTTCTGTTTTGAAATTAGCGTTGATGTAGTTTGCAATTGCTTGTGTAGAAGTTGTTGCATTTGCAGGGATTGCCGCCATTTTAGTATCAACTGCTGCATATCCGGAATTTGCCTGTCCAAAACTAAGCAAGGAGAAAAAGAAAGAAAACAACAAAAAAATTTTTTTCATAATATATAATGTAGGCTTGATAAAGTAGAAAAGGGAACAGGTTTACACCTATTCCCTTTTAAACGAAAACCATACCAAATTATTTTATTTATTCAACTATTATAAATTGGTTTTTATGCTTGCCGCCAAAGCTTCAAATTCGTCTTTGGATAACGTTACTTTATTTTGAAAACGCATTTCATCCATTTCATTCAACGGAATCAAATGAACGTGCGCATGGGGAACTTCAAGTCCTACAACTGCCATCCCAATACGTTTGCACGGAACTGTTTTCTCCAGAGCGACAGCAATTTTTTTAGAAAATTGCATTAACCCTAGATACAAATAGTCTTCCATCTCAAAAATCTTATTAATTTCTTGTTTTGGAATACAAAGTGTGTGTCCTTTTGCATTTGGATTTACATCCAAAAAAGCCAAGAAGTTTTCATCCTCAGCGATTTTGTAACACGGAATTTCTCCGTTTATGATTTTGGTAAAAATACTTGACATGTTGTATCGATTAATCGTTTGAACCTTTAACTATTTAGTCGCGAGATATTTCCAAAATTTCGAATTTCAAAACACCGTTCGGAACTGTGATTTCAGCAAATTCACCCACTGATTTTCCTAGCAAACCTTTCCCAATTGGTGAGGTCACAGAGATTTTTCCAGTTTTCAAATCGGCTTCACTTTCCGCGACTAATGTATAGGTCATCTCCATACCATTAGTTTGGTTCTTGATTTTTACATTCGATAAAACCAATACTTTAGAAAGATCTAAATGAGATTCATCAATTAATCTGGCATTGGAATGCACTTCTTCGAGCTTAGCAATACGCATTTCAAGCATTCCTTGCGCTTCCTTAGCCGCATCATATTCGGCATTCTCTGAAAGATCACCTTTATCTCTTGCTTCAGCTATATCCGCAGATGCTTTAGGACGCATTACGCTCTTTAAATAATCCAATTCTTCTCTTAATTTTTTTAACCCTTCTGCCGTGTAATACGATACTGTACTCATAAATTCCTCATTTATATAAATAGAAAAAATCCCATCAGGACGGGATTTCTTTCCACAAAGATACTATTATTTTTTTTTCGCTTGTAAATATATGTTAATCATATATATTTCAAAGTTAAATAAATTAAATTTGTTTCACTAATACTTTGACACTATTTTAAAATGAAAAAATACGCACTTCTTTTTCTTATTATTCCATTCTTTTTATCGTGCAGTGATTCCGGTATAAACAACTCTAATCCATTTGTTCCAAATTATACTTTCACAATAGATGTCAATCTGAATTTACCTGCGTATTCTAATTTGAAATTCGTTAGTAATGCAGTTTATATTTCTGGAATAGGCGCACGAGGTTTGATTATTTTTAATACTGGCAGCGGTTATAATGCTTTTGATGCTGCTTGCCCTAATCAAACGATTAGTGCTTGTTCTACAATGACCATAAATGGCATCAATGCCGTTTGCGGCTGCGATAATTCTGAGTACAGCTTATTCACCGGACAAGGACCTTTACAATACCCATTGAAACAATACCGAGTTCAAGTTAATGGAAATGTGCTTCGGGTTTATAATTAAAATCAAAAAAAATCCTGACAGTTAAACCATCAGGATTTCTCCATTAAAAGTAAATCATTATTCTAAAACTTCAACGTCAAACCGGCAAGGAAATTAATTCCCGCTTGTGGGTAATAGTATGGGTATATATCATACATATAGCCGTTAGAAACGTATCTCTTATCTAAAAAATTATTCACTAAACCCGTCAACACAATTTCTTTGAAGATGGTTTTAGGTTTAAAAGTATAGGCAACATTTAAATCATTGACAAAATAATCAGCCAATTTTGCAGCCGGTAATTCGATGTTGTTCATGTATTGTTCCCCGACGAATTTTTGCATCCATGAAATATGAAGATTTTCAATAGGGGTGTAAACCAAAATATTTCCCGCAATAATTGATGGCGAATACGCAATATCTGTTGTGCCGTAATCCTGACCTTCTACCGCTAAATCCGTATTTTTATTAGCACTCAAAGTAAAATTAGGACGAATAATCAATTGATCTGTCAACGCTATTGTGGCATCAACTTCCAGTCCTAAACGATAACTTTTTTCACTGTTAGAGCGTATTGGAGCACCTACATCATCTAAACTCCCTGTCAAAATCAATTGATCTTTATAGGCCATATAATACACATTCGAATTAAATTGTACTTTTTCCGAAACGTATCTCCAACCCAATTCAAAGTCATTCAACTTCTCCGGCTTTACGTTTCCGCCTTCATAATCACTCCTATTAGGTTCACGATTGGCTCTGGCGTATGACAAATACACGGAATTTCCAGAATTGATTGTGTAAGTTAATCCCGTTTTAGGGTTAAAGAAATTAAAAGTATCATCCACAAGTGTTGGCTGAACGCCATTGGCTTTGTAATTGACTGATCTATATTGCAAATCTCCAAACAAACTTAATTGCTCCGTGATTTGGTAATTGGCTTTAGCAAAAACATTTCCATCCGTTTTATTGGCATAATCATCATAATAACGATTTCCTAACTCACTCTGAGAAGCAAATCGTGCCCAAATGACTTTTCCAAAATGGTCGCCTTCATACTTGTTCCAACCACCTCCAAAAATCAAATCCAGTTTTTCATCCTTATAATTAGCAGAAAAAGTAGTTCCATAAAAATCATTTTCCAACCATTTCTGACGCACTAAATCCGTTGTTGAAACTGCACCAACGGGCTGTAATCCATAATCGGCAAAATCAGCATCTTCTTTATAGTTTTCATAAAATCCTTTGCCTTTTGTGTAATGCAACGCAAAATTCGTACTCCAGTTGTCGGATATTTTTTCGTTCCAAAGCAATTGCGAATGATCTTGCTGGTAATTATCGGTTTCATTGTCATAGAAACGAGCATTTCCTTGTTCGTCCGTGAAGGCACCTGCTGAATTAAACGCTCGGTCATTTTTTAGCGTTTCACCATCTATTCCGTTCCAAGATTGGTACGTTTTTTCGTTCCCACCAAAAACTAATGCTTTTATCAAAGTAGTTTTGCCCACATACGTTCCCTGAAGAAAATACGATTTCAAATCAGATGCTCCGCGATCTACAAATCCGTCCGACTTAATCGCTGATAAACGTCCCGCAATTTCAAAATGATCATTCATCAAACCCGTACTGAATTTTACAGTGTGCTTTCTGGTATTAAAACTGCCCACCGAATTTGAGACTTCACCCGAGCTATCTTTGGCAAAATTATCCGTCAACATGTTTAAACTCGCCCCAAAAGCCCCGGCTCCATTAGTAGAAGTTCCTACACCGCGTTGCAATTGCAAACTCTCTACCGAAGAAGCAAAATCAGGCATATTCACCCAAAAAGTTCCGTGACTTTCAGAATCATTGTAAGGAATTCCATTGATGGTAACATTTACACGTGTTGCATCGCTACCACGAACCCGAATTCCGGTGTATCCCACTCCATTTCCAGCGTCAGATGTAGTAACAACTGACGGTAAATAATTCATCAGAATAGGAATATCCTGTCCTAAGTTTCGGAATTTGATTTCCTTTTTGCCTAAATTACTAAAACTAACCGGCGTTTTTGTCGTAACCCGCACTGCTGACACCAAGACTTCATCAAGTTGGTTTAATTTCGTAGTGTCTTTTACTTGAGCAAAAGAGAGAAAAGAAAATAGAGAAAAGAAAATAGAAAATAGACGAATCGAAAGTATGTTTGATAGTTTCGCCTTTCCGCCTTTGCGGCTTGTAAAATAAAATAAAGTATTCATCCGTAAATAAGGTTACGAATAAAAGGGGGAATTATTCCTTTTGTTAAATTAATAAATGATTGTTTCCTATGACAAATAGATAGTGTGCACGCTATTTTTTTGTCATTTTTTCCCTTAGCGACATTACTCGCTCAGGTTCGTTGGGTATGATCTCAGCTCGTTATTTAGAGCACCCCTTTGAGACAGCGCAAAACTAATTATAAATTGTGAATTATAAATTATGAATTGGAATAAATTTTAAAAATCAGGTTTTCTACGTGTCTTTTTAATTTCAGAAATGTTCTTTTTATCCTTTATTCGCTTTCTAATGACAGATTTAGGGATTCTGGTGGGCTTTCTTTCCTTTGGAACAAGCAATGCATTTTTTATCAGTTCCAAAAATCGCTTGGTCACAATTTCTTTATTTCTAAACTGACTTCGGTCTTCATCACAGTTCAAGATTAAAACAGCATCAGTAGTCAATCTAGAAGATAATTTAGTTTCAACCAAAAGTTTCTCTTCTTCTGTTAAAGCCTGAGAATGGTGCAAATCAAAACTCAACACCACCTTCGAGGAAACTTTATTTACGTTCTGACCACCGGCTCCACTGCTGCGGACGGCTTTAAAACTTAATTCGGATATGATTTTTTCAATTTCCATTGCAGTTAAATTTTCAGGACTGGTGTGCTGGTTTTAATAAATCATTTACTGTTTTTACTGGATTAAAAGTAATCAAAGGAACCTGAACAAATACAGTCAACCAGTTTGCCATTGCGCCGTTCCATAAACCCGGTAATTCATATCCTTTAATATTTTTGCCTGCTACATTTTTCGCTACAATAAAACCACTATTATTATCCACGAACAGAGTCAGATCAAACTTCTCTTTTTTGTAATTTTTAATACCACAAACTAAATCAACTGGATTGAAATGGGTGGCAGCATTCAGAATTATTTTTTGATTGTCATTAGCCAAATCAACTTGGGAACTTTCTACAATTTGTAAGGAGACCGTACCTTGACTATTTCGCACCCAAAATGGCCCTCCTCCTGGCTCCCCTTCATTTTTTACCATTCCACAAACACGTATTGGTCTGTTTAAAATAACTTTTACTTCCGTGATTTTATTTTCCAAACTGTACGTATGAAAAGTTTCCTTCATTGTAATATTTAACTTTTCCTTCAAAAAAAGAATAATTTCATATATCAAATCGGGTTCAATTGATGCAACATCCAAAGCATTTAAACAACTAAAAACCTGCTGTTGAATCGCCAATAATATTCCCGCTAATCCTTTTTTATACAAAGAAATTTTCTCTACATTGTTTTGAATTACATTGTCAATATTTTTGATAAAAACAATATCAGCTTCCAAATTATTCAAATTCTCAATCAAAGCGCCGTGGCCTCCAGGTCTAAAAACTAATTGTCCATTTTTATCCCGGAACGGCTTATTTTTCATAGTTACCGCAAGCGTATCTGTGCTTTTATTTTGATACGAATAATTAACATTTATTGTCACGTCTGATTCCTTTTCAATTTTAGATTTAATAGAATCAACAATGTCTTCAAATTGCTTTTGATGTGATTCTGAAATCGTAAAATGCAAATGGGAACCATTATCAGCACTCGAATAATGAGCACATTCCCACAAATGTTCTTCGACTGGAGTTGCAATATGGGTTTTATATTTATGAAAAGGAAGAATCCCTTTAGGTTGATTTGCAAAATCAAAATGATCTGCTGACAGCAGAAATTTTATGAAATAATAATTTTTCAAACTTCGATCCATAGTATCAAAATCAGTAAATTCAGCTCTCAGTTGCTTGTCAACTGCTTCAAAAAAAGGAAATTTTTCCAATCCTACTATAAAAATAGAAAGCTTACTTGCTTTTTTTCGATTGATGTACGCGTTTATCGATTCATTTTCTATGTCAAATTCAGTCAAAAATTCAGTCAAAAATTTAAACATTCTACTAGCAGCACCAGATGCAGGAACAAATTTATTTAACATCAAGTTTGATTTATTTGCATCAAAAAAACCGGCTTTTTCTTGAAAATCTTTCTCAGATAATTTCAAAATCCCGTTAGATATGGATGCAGGCTCAATTAATTCCGTTTTAGGAATTCCGTTTTTAAAAAAATCTAACTGCTCGACAATATTTTCAAGAGGAATTTCATTGTTGTAGATTTGAACAAAATCAGCCGATGAAAATCCTAATTCTCTAGCTTTAGTCAAATTATCAATTATAGCAACTGCCTTTTTTAGTCGCAAGTCCTTGTCTCCCGAAAGTGTTATAAATGGTTTATTATTATCGATTAAAGATTGCTTAAAAATCGTAAAAATAGATTTTCTACCCTCAGCTTTGTCTCTTAAATCATCTCTTTCCCAAGGCACATCAATATCAGTCAGAAAAAACAAATCATATTCATGTTCGCAAGCTGCTTGATGAATCAAAGCGTCACAATGATTATAATACACTTCCGAAAAAACCTTGGTCACCATTAAATTCGTGTCACAAAAAAGATATTTATTGGCAATCAGTGTTCGCTCGTTTTCTAATGTAGTTTGACCATAAGCAATGGGTAGCATGTCATCAAGAGTGCATATTTGCTGACTTGAATTCCACTTTTCCTGAAGATAATCGCGTGCAAATTCTGGAACCCAGTCGGTTTTATAATATTCCGCAAGCTGTCTGGCCAATGTAGTTTTGCCAGTGCTTTCGGGACCAAATAAAGCTATTTTAATTATTTTTGTAGCTCCGTTTGAGAGCTGTCTGAGATTTTCTTCCATTCTAAATAGCCAAAAATGGCAACTATGGTAAATACTATATATTGAAAACTGGTAAAAGTATAGCCTTTTGCAAAATACAACGGAATGGAAATTACATCTCCAATAATCCAAAATATCCAATTCTCTACTTTTCTTTTGGCCATGAGCCACATTCCGACAAAGAAAATCCCTGTAATAAATGTATCTACATACGCGTACCAAGTAGTAAATTTTCCGAAATAATGATATACCGAAACCACAAAGGCTACGGTAAATATAAAAAGAATTATCGCAATTCGTTTTTCAGAACTCGAAATTTTTGAAATGGGGAATTCTTCAGTATCTCCTTTTTTCCGAGTCCAATGGTACCAGCCATAAATACTCATTACAAAATAATAGCCATTGATCATCATATCGCCCCACAAAGTCCATTTCCATAGTAAATACACAAATATTGAGGTACTTACTAATCCGGTTGGGAAAACTAAAATATTATCTTTTTTGGCGTACCAAACGCTTAATAATCCAAAGATGACAGCAACAATTTCTAAAAAAACATCTAATGTTGGGTATTGGCTGTATTGCGAAAAAAAATAATCAATCATTCAATTATACGTTAAAAAAGTTATTATCATTTTCAAAAGCAGTTCCTATAATTACTAAATCGGCTCCGGAATCATAAGCGTTTTGAATTCCTTGCAAATCTACAATTCCGCCACCAACAAGTAACGGAATTTCAACATTTTGAGCAACTAATGCAATCATTTTCAGCGGAACAGCCTGTTTAGCACCACTTCCCGCTTCCAGATAAATCAACTTATTGCCTAACATTTCCCCTGCTTGTGCCGTTGCTAGTGCTAAATCAAGATTATTTCTATCTAAAGGCTGGGTTTTACTCACTCTTTCTACGGCTGTTTCAGTTCCACTTTCAATCAAAATATATCCTGTTGAAATGACTTCGAGTTTGGTTTTCTTTAAAATGGGAGCTGCTTTTACCTGATGTTCAATCAGAAAATCCGGATTGCGACCAGAGATTAACGACAAAAACAAAATCGCATCGGCTTTATCTGAAATTTGAGATGGGTCTCCGGGGAAAAGAACAATGGGTAAATCACAATTTTGCTTGATTTCTACAATCAATTCGTCTTGAATATTTGTTGTAACCTGGCTTCCGCCAATGAAAATATGCGTTGCCGGTGATTGGTCTATTTTTAAAATTAGTTCTGCTACAGTGTTCAAATCAATTTTATCAGGATCAAGAAGGATAGCTAATAATTTTTGATTATTCCTTTTGGCTTGTATTATTTGGCTGTATAGGTTCTCCATAAGTTTTACCGCTAATTAGCAAATTTGCGGTTTGTTTTAATTTTCGAAGGCATAAACTAAAGTAAATCCTTCTATTTCTTCAAAATGAATTTTGAAATCTTTTACTAAATTATCAAAATGAAGTTCAGCGATAGTTTGCTTACTTTCTAGTTTAAAATCGCAGACACTTATATGATTTTTGAAACTGATTCCTTTTTCATTTCTAATTTTGAAAATAGCTTCTTTAACACCCCAAATAACAGTTAGTTTTCCGATGTATTCCTCACTCTCCAAATCCAAAAACTGAAATTCCGAATCACAGAATTTATCAGCGATTCGGATGATTTTGCTCCGTTGTAATTCGATGTCGATTCCCACGGTTTCATCACTGATGATAATTGCCGAAAAATTATGGGAATGCGTTATCGAAATGTGTTTTTCTCCTTGAAGATGTGGTTTACCGAATTGATCATAAAACAGATCTAAGTCCGTGTGGCCAGCTTCTTGTAATAACTTACGAACACTAAGAAATGCGCGTTGGTGCATCTCTGATTTCATTCCGTCAAGGCGAATGCGATTGCTATCGTTTAAGACGACTTGTTCTAATAATTCCCCATAGGATTCGGTTACTTTCCAAACGAGAATTTGAGTTCTAGAATTAATATGTATCGTTTTGTAAAGTGGCATCGTGTTATAGTTTCGTTTTTTAGCCCCGGTAGCAGTGGCATCCTTTTTTCACGCTTTTTTGCGTGTAAAAAGATATAGCGAATAACGGGAAATAGCTCCTGAAACCAAAACAAGTTCAGCTTCAAGAAATTATTTAGTTAATGTTCAAAAGATTAGCGAATTAAACAATTCATAAATCTTTTAGAAAATAGTTAAATTCTAAAGTTATTCCGTAAATTTGCAAAAATTTTTACAATACAAATATACTATAAATGAGTACATCGACTATGCCTTTTGTGGCTTTCAAAGTTAAAGACATTTCTCTAGCAGCTTGGGGAAGAAAAGAAATTGAACTAGCAGAAGCTGAAATGCCAGGTTTAATGGCGCTTCGTGCGGAATATAAAAACGAACAACCACTTGCTGGCTCTCGTATTGCAGGCTGTTTGCACATGACAATTCAGACTGCGGTTTTGATTGAAACGTTGATCGCTCTTGGTGCTGAAGTGACTTGGAGTTCTTGTAACATTTTTTCTACTCAAGATCAAGCTGCTGCTGCAATTGCTGCTGCAGGAATTCAAGTTTATGCTTGGAAAGGTTTGAATGAGGAAGACTTTGACTGGTGTATTGAGCAAACATTATTCTTTGGTGAAGATAGAAAACCATTGAACATGATTCTTGATGACGGTGGAGATTTGACTAACATGGTTATTGACCGTTACCCGGAATTAGTTGCTGGAATCAAAGGATTATCTGAAGAAACTACAACTGGAGTTCACAGATTATACGAAAGAGTAAAAGCGGGAACATTGCCAATGCCTGCTATCAATGTGAATGATTCGGTTACTAAATCGAAATTTGATAACAAATACGGTTGTAAAGAATCAGCAGTTGATGCGGTTCGTCGTGCAACTGATGTTATGCTTGCTGCAAAAAGAGTAATCGTTTGTGGTTACGGTGACGTAGGTAAAGGAACTGCAGCTTCTTTTAGAGGTGCTGGTTCTATTGTTACAGTTACTGAAATTGACCCAATTTGTGCGCTTCAAGCTGCAATGGACGGTTTTGAAGTAAAAAAATTAGATACAGTTATTGCTACTGCTGATATTATCATTACTACTACTGGAAATAAAGATATCGTTTTGGGCTCTCATTTCGAAAAAATGAAAGACAAAACTATCGTTTGTAACATCGGACATTTTGATAATGAAATTGATATGGGTTGGTTAAATACAAACCACGGTGCATCAAAAATTGAAATCAAACCACAAGTTGATAAATATACAATCGCTGGAAAAGACATCCTTATCTTGGCTGAAGGTCGTTTAGTAAACCTTGGTTGTGCTACAGGTCACCCAAGTTTTGTAATGAGTAACTCATTTACAAACCAAACTTTGGCTCAAATCGAATTGTGGAAAAACAGCGCGGCATACAACAATGACGTATATATGTTACCAAAACATTTAGATGAGAAAGTAGCAATGTTGCACTTAGCTAAATTAGGTGTTGAATTAGAGACTTTACGTTCTGATCAAGCGGATTATATTGGAGTTCCTGTTGAAGGTCCATTTAAACCAGAATATTACAGATACTAGTCTAGAATTAGTTTTTTAGATTATTAAATTTTTAAAACCCTTGCAGTCCCGAAGTTTCGGGAGCAAGGGTTTTTTGTTTTTATTCTTTAAAAAATTGCATTATAAAACGTTTTTGGGTTAATTGAAGTAAAATATTCTAAACCAAAAAGTAATAATACAACAGCAACAAACTAATATTAACTACCATAATTCAAAAAAGACACTGAGATGCGATATTATTAACATTAACGCTGTGCACATCTTACTGACAAACAAACTTTCAGACGGGAAGTCTACCTTATGCTAAACGTAAATTCTAGTAACCTCAGCTAGATCTGAAGCTAACTATTAATGAACAAACACTATTTCCTAAGAAATATACACCACAACCCAGTTCTAATTTAAGTTTATGGTATCTTTGATTACTTAAAAAATTTAAAAGAATTTCTTTGTTTGAAGAACTCCCTATAAAGCTTGTAAAAACCTTAAAAATAAAATTATGAATACTTATACCATTATCGCCCAACTTGTAATAGCATTGTCTGTAGGTTATGTTTGGATTTTTAGATTTGATAACATTGTAAAAGAATTTAAACAATACGGACTTTCTGATTTGACACGAAATATGGTAGGTGCTTCAAAAATAGTGTTAGCAACATTATTAGTAACTGGAATATGGTATCCAGAACTCGTTTTTATCCCTGCTCTTTTAATGGCTTTTTTAATGGCTTCGGCACAGTTTTTTCATTTCAAAGTAAAAAATCCATGGATCAAACACCTTCCTTCGTTACTACTTTTGGCAACATCTCTTTTTGTGGCACTATACGTTTCCAAATAATCAAAATATGAGTTACCTAGATATACTTATTTTATTTTCAGCAACTTCTTTTCTTATTTACGGAATAGCTTATTTTGTATCAACGAACATGAAAAATGAGTTTAAGCGATTTGGACTTGAAAAATTTGGTCCATTAACAGCTTTTTTAGAATTGGCGGGAGCTATTGGTTTGTTTATTGGCGTTGGCATTAAGAACAACACTATCTTGCTTCTGGCCTCAGGAGGGCTGGCTTTGTTGATGCTTCTTGGTACTGGAGTTCGCATCAAGATGAAAGATTCTTTATTAATATCTTTACCAGCGTTTTTTTATTTCGTACTTAACACCTACATTTTGTATAGGACTTTAATGTAAACCTATTCGAAATGGTTTTATTTATTACCAAAATACTATTTAATCAGAATTCAAATTAAAATAAAAAACCCGTCTCGATAAAAATCGAAACGGGTTTTTAAATAATTGAGAAAATCAATTATGCTTCAACTTCGAATGGAAGTATAGAAACATAAGATTTGTTATCTCTTTTCTTTTGGAAGAAAACAACTCCATCTACTCTTGCGTGTAGGGTGTGATCTTTACTGATGTAAACATTTGCACCTGGATTATGTTTTGAACCTCTTTGTCTTACGATGATGTTCCCAGCAATAGCAGCTTGACCACCAAATATCTTAACGCCTAAACGTTTTGATTCTGATTCTCTACCATTCTTAGAACTACCGACACCTTTCTTGTGAGCCATGACGTATTAGTTTTATTTTGTTATTATTCTTGAGTATCTTCTTTTTTAGCTTTAGCTACCTTTTTCTTAGGAGCTTCAACTTCTTCTGTAGTTGCTTCAGCTGCTGCTTTTTTAGGAGCCGCTTTTTTAGCACCAACACCAGTAATACCTTCAATTACAATTTGAGTAAGATATTGTCTGTGACCATTTCTCTTTTTGTATCCTTTTCTTCTTTTCTTTTTGAAAACGATAACTTTATCTCCTTTTAAGTGTTGTAACACTTTAGCTTCTACTGAAGCACCTTCTATAGCTGGGGCGCCTAAAGTGATAGTTCCGTTATCATCTAATAAAAGAACTTTGTCAAAAGAAACTTTTGAACCTTCTTCATTAGTCAAACGGTTAACATAAACCTTTAAGTCTTTGCTTACTTTGAATTGTTGCCCTGCTATCTCTACGATTGCATACATACTGAATTGTTTTAATAATTTTTAAGGTTGCAAATATACAATTAAATATTTACCTCGCAATTTGTTGAAGAAAAAAAATATTTTTTACGCCAGAATTCCTTATTTAAGACGCTTTTGAACCAAATTTACGAAAGAACATGATGAACTAGTGTTAAATTTCCCACACCGAACTGCTTTTGATGTAACAAAAATCTAAAAGCACTACAAATAATACATATTAACAAAATTATTAACCTTATGAAAAATTCATTAATGGCTTTAGGTGCTTTGTTTATGCTGGGAGGAGTCGCTTCTGCGCAAAAAGTAGCTTTTGAGGAATACAAATTAGACAATGGCTTGCATGTGATCTTGCACAACGACCCATCTGCTCCTACCGTTATTACATCAGTAATGTACCATGTGGGTGCCAAAGACGAAAATCCAGAGAGAACTGGTTTTGCTCACTTTTTTGAACATTTATTGTTTGAAGGAACTGAAAACATCAAACGTGGTGAGTGGTTTAAGATTGTAACTGGAAACGGTGGTGTAAATAACGCCAACACTACTGATGACAGAACCTATTATTATGAAGTTTTCCCTTCTAACAACTTAGAATTAGGTTTATGGATGGAAGCAGAAAGAATGTTACACCCAGTAATCAATCAAATTGGTGTTGATACCCAAAACGAAGTAGTAAAGGAAGAAAAAAGACTTCGTGTTGACAATCAGCCTTACGGAAACTTTTTAGCGGAAGTAAAAAAGAATATCTTCACAAAACACCCGTATCGTTGGGCAACTATTGGTTCTATGAGCCATTTAGACGCCGCAACTTTAGAAGAATTCCAAGCTTTCAACAAGAAATTTTACATTCCTAACAATGCTGTTTTGATTGTTGCCGGTGATTTCAAAAATGAACAAGCCAAGGAATGGATCCAAAAATATTTTGGACCAATCAAAAAAGGTGCTGCTATCCAAAGAGAAACATTTGTTGAAGAACCAATTACTCAAACCATAAAAGCAAAATTTGAAGATGCTAATATCCAGATCCCTGCAATCGTAGCAGCGTATAGAACGCCATCTATGAAAACCAGAGACGCTAGAGTATTGGACATGATTTCTTCTATTTTAAGTGATGGAAAAAGTTCAAGATTATACAAGAAAATAGTTGATGACAAGAAAATGGCCTTACAAATTGGTGCATTTAGCAACAGTCAAGAAGATTATGGAAGCTACATCATTTACGGTTTGCCACAAGCTCCAAATACTGCCGAGAATATTCTTGCCGAAATTGACTTGGAAATTGCAAAACTACAAACAGAATTGATTTCTGAAAAAGATCTACAAAAGTTACAAAATAAATTCGAAAACCAATATGTAAACAGCAACTCGACCATTGACGGTATCGCTGACAACTTGGCTTCTTATCATTTGTTATACGGTGATGTAAACTTAATCAACACCGAAATCGAAATCTACCATTCTATCACTCGTGAGGAAATCAGAGATATTGCCAAGAAATATTTAAATCCAAACCAAAGATTAGTTTTGGATTATGTTCCATCTAAAGACAAAGCTCAAAACTAAGATATATCATTATGAAAAAATCAATATTAATTTTATCAAGCTTGTTCTTAACAGTAATCATGCAAGGACAAATCATCCCTCAGCCAAAACCCGGAGTCGCTCCAACGATAAAAATTGGAAAACCGGTAACCTTTGAATTAAAAAATGGTTTAAAAGTTATGGTCGTTGAAAACCATAAATTACCAAGAGTAGCATTCAGTCTTACTTTAGACAATGATCCGTATACTGAAGGCGACAAAAAAGGAGTTGCTGATATGACCAGTACTTTAATTGGAAGCGGTACCACAAAAATTTCGAAAGCAGCTTTCAATGAAGAAGTTGATTTTCTGGGAGCCAACATCAATTTTAGTTCAAACGGTGCATCAGCAAGTGCATTGTCTAAATATTCTGGAAGAGTATTGGAATTAATGGCTGACGGTGCATTAAACCCAAACTTCACTCAAGAAGAATTTGACAAAGAAAAAACAAAACTTATCGAAGGCTTAAAAGCGAATGAAAAAAGCGTTTCAGCAGTAGCAGCAAGAGTTGTAGATGTTTTGACTTATGGAAAAAACCATCCTGCCGGAGAATATGTAAGTGAAGCTACGTTGAAAAACGTAACTCTTGCTGATGTAAAAGCGAATTATAATACTTATTTTGTTCCAAGTAATGCTTACCTAATTATTGTGGGTGATGTAAAATTCAGCGAAACAAAAAAAATGGTAGAGAAATTCTTTGGTTCATGGAAAAAAGCAACTGCGCCATCGACAACTTTTAATGATCCAAAAGACGTTCAGTATTCACAAATCAACTTTATTGACATGCCTAATGCAGTTCAATCAGAAGTTGCGGTTGTAAATATTTCGAACCTTAAAATGACTGATCCTGATTATTTTGCTGTCTTGGTTGCCAATCAAATCCTAGGAGGTGATTTCAATAGCTATATCAACATGAACCTAAGAGAAGCTCACGGATGGACGTACGGCGCTAGAACTAGTATTTCTGGTGACAAAAGCGTTTCTACTTTCAATGCTTCTACACAAGTTCGTAATGCAGTAACTGATAGTACTGTTGTTGAAATCTTCAAAGAATTCAAAAAAATCAGAACAGAGAAAGTGACTGATGAAATGTTAGCCAATGTAAAAGCAGGATACATAGGACGATTTGTAATGCAAATTGAAAAACCACAAACGGTAGCAGGATATGCTTTGAGAATTCAAACACAAAGCTTACCAGCTGACTTCTATGAAAACTACATCAAAAACATCAGTGCTGTAACAGCAGATGATATTTTGAGAGTAGCCAATAAATACTTCTTGGCAGACAACAGCAGAATTGTAATAGTAGGAAAAGCAGCTGATGTAGCTCCTAGTTTAGAAAAATTAAAATTCCCGGTATCGTACTTTGATAAATACGGAAACCCAACGGCTAAACCTGAATTCAAAAAATCGGTTCCAGCTGGAGTTACTGCAAAAAGCGTTATTGACAATTACATCAAAGCTATTGGCGGCGAAAAAGCAGCATTAGAAGTAAAAACAATCGCAATGACCGGAACTACAACAATTCCACAAGCACCTTCTCCATTAAATTTTACTTCTAAAATTGATGCCAAAGGAAAGCTTATGGTTGAATTAGCCATGGGAACTATGAGCTTAATGAAACAAGTAGTAAATGAAAAAGGAGCTTATGTAATGCAGCAAGGGCAACGTCAGAACATCGAAGGAACGATGCTAACAGACATGAGAGCAGCTGCAACACCTTTTGAAGAATTATCTCTTTCTAAAAAACAAGGTTTAACACTAGAAACTATCGAGTCAATTAATGGAAAAGACGCTTATGCCGTTAAGAACGGTAAAACTACTCTATATTATGATGTAGTTTCTGGTTTAAAATTAGCAGAATCTAAAGTGGTAGAACAAGGTGGTCAAAGCATCACACAAACTACAAATTATGCAGATTACAAAGAAGTAAAAGGAGTTAAAGTTCCTTTTAATATCATCCAAAATGTAGGTTTTGAATTGGACATAAAAATGTCTGATGTAAAAATCAACGAAGGTGTTTCGGATGCTGATTTTCTATAATCAAATCTTGAATAAATAATCAAAGGCTGTCTTTTTAGGCAGCCTTCATCGTTTAATACTATTATTGAACCTATTTCTTAGCTGATAAATACACGCCAATTAAAACAATAAAAGCGCCAAAAAACTGAACCGGCGTCAACATTTCATTGTCTAATAACCCCCAGCAAAAAGCAACAACGGGAATCAAATACGTTACCGAAGTAGCAAAAACAGGTGAAGACATTTGGATCAATTTAAAAAATAGAATATTCGCAATTCCGGTTCCTACAACCCCAAGAACCATTATAAATAAAACCGCTTCCTGCACCTTAACATCGTGCACCACTTCGAAAAATCCAGAGAAAAATAAGATTAGGGATGCCGGAAAAAACAACACCATAAAATTCCCGGTAGTAATGCTCAATGGACTCAAATCATGCAAATATTTTTTGATTAAATTTACATTTATTGCATAACATATAGAAGCTATTAAAACCAAAATAGCATAATAATAATTTTGTTCCGGATGATGAATAGCACCATTCAAAATCAACAAAGCGCTTCCTATTAAACCAATTAGAATCCCAAAAATCTGATTTCTTTTAAACTGCAATCCAAAAACTAATGCACCCAGAATTAATGTATTCAAAGGAGTAAGCGAATTCAAAATAGAACTAACAGAACTATCAATTTCGGTTTGGGCAATCGCAAACAAATAAGCCGGAATAAATGTCCCAAACATAGAAGTTAAGGCAATGTATTTCCATTTATGTACCGGAATTTTAGACAAACTTTTGAACCCGATCAACAATAAAAAAACAGCTGCAAAAATAATTCGCAACGATCCCAATTGTAAAGCTGTTAAACCGATTAATCCTTTTTTTATCAGTATAAATGAACTTCCCCAAACCAAGGCAAGAACCATTAAGTATACCCATTTTAATTGCTTTGATTCCATAAAAATAATTTTGCCCCAAAATTGTAATTATTTTATGAATTAGTCCTTCTTTTTTTAATTAATTTTGCGAAATACAAAAACGCTTTTAATCTTTAAAATATACTTCATAATGAATATCAAAAAATCAATCGTAACGATAGTACTTACCAGTGTTTTATTTGTAGGCTGTAAGGAAAAAGAAACAGAGATGGCTGCAAAAGAAACTGCAATTACAGAAGCTCCAAAAGTTAAAAAAGAAATTGCTGCTGCTAATCTTCAAACAGCGAGTTTCTCTGTAGAAGGAATGACATGCGCTGTAGGCTGCGCCAAAACTATTCAAGAAGATTTGACCGCACTAGATGGTGTCCAAAAAGCAACGGTAGATTTTGATACAAAATTAGCCACAGTAACTTTTGACAAAACAGTTCAAACACCAGAAAAACTGACAACAGTTGTCGAAGCTGCTGCCGATGGTAAAACGTATAAAGTTTTGAAGATGAAGTCGTAAATTGACTTTCACATTTTTTACTGCAAAGCATTCTCTTACTGGGGATGCTTTTTTTTAACATATAAGTCATTGAAGGTCCTTTTAGAAAGCTCGGAATTTAGTATTCACGGGCTTATTTGCACTTAAATGTCTTATATGTTGTTAAAGATTATTTATTGTTAAGCAATATTTTGGTAAATCTTTATCCTTGTTATTTCCACTTTAAGGTCTCCATTAGTCGCTGCATGTCATTTTTGACATAACTTGCTGCTGGCATAATAGAATCATAATTAGGTTTTGCATAAAAATAAACAGAGCCAGTTACAAAATGTCTGGTACTGTCCGTGGCATAAAATTGTGAATTTGTCGCCGCATTTCCTTCTACCTGGTAAAACATCCCGTACACTTTTTTGTCTGAATTCAAATAGGGTTGTTCCAGAATATCATCTGCTTTTATAACATGCTCAAAAGTCAGTTTTTGAGCATCACGCAACAGTTCATTAATGTTTTTGGTTACTGGTTTATACGTCAAATAAATAGTTGCTTTCATTTTCGGGTATGTAATCGTCAAACCACAATTCTTGTCTTTTTTTATAACCGCATCAGAATTCATTTCGAATGTGAAAGGACATTCGTTTTCGAAATTTACATATTTAGCTTCTGGATAATCCAATCGCAAATAGCTGGAAGGTTTTGGCAGGACATCATCTTTGCAACTAAAAACTAACAATGATATTATACTTATTATTGAAAAAGCGACTATTTTTTTTAACATCTTTTTTCTAAATTTATTTAATCTTTTCTTTTTCTAAAGAAACACATTTTACAATGATTCTGATTGCTTAGAGGGTTTAAGTCGAGGATTACTCAAGAGTTACTTTTATTTGCTTTACCCTTTTTTGATCCACGGCTTCAACTGTAAACAAGCAATTTTCGAATGAAATTTTCTGATTTTTTTTCGGAAAATTTCCCAAAATTTCAAGAATAAAACCAGCCAGTGTTTCAGCTTCTCCTTTTTTGATTTCGAATAACTCTTCATCGACATCAATGATTCGATAAAAATCCTTAAGGTTTATTTTTCCTTCAAAAAGGTAATTTTTATCGTCAATTTGAGAAAAATTAATATGTTCATCGTCAAATTCATCGCTGATATCTCCAACAATTTCTTCAATGACGTCCTCAAGTGAAACTAATCCTGATGTTCCGCCATATTCATCAACAACGATAGCCAAATGACTTTTCATGCTTTGAAAATCTTTTAAAAGATTATCTAATTTTTTATTTTCAGGAACAAAGAAAGGCTCTCGCAACAACGATTTCCAATCAAATTCATTTGTATTAATATGTGGCAACAAATCTTTAACAAACAAAACGCCTTCTATCTGATCTATATTGTCTCGATACACCGGAATTCTGGAATACCCTTTTTCTATAATTTTAGGACAAATACCGGCAAAGGTTTCGTCTATTTCTAAAGCAAAAATATCGATTCTGGGACTCATAACTTGTCTGGTATCTGTATTTCCAAAGCTTACAATTCCTTCTAAAATTTTTTGCTCTTCTGTAGAAGTTTCATCCGATGCTGTTAATTCTAAGGCTTGTGATAATTGGTCAACAGAAAAATTTGTTTTTTGCTTCGCTAATTTATTGTGGAAATAAATCGTTGCCGCTCGCATAGGCAAACTTATTGGCGAAAGCAATTTGTCCAAAAAAGCAATTGGATACACAATTCCCTTGGCAAACTTTACGTTGTTTCTGCTGGCATATACTTTCGGCAAAACTTCGCCAAATAACAAAATCAAAAAAGTAGCGGCCAATACTTCCAAAGTAAATTTTAAAAGTGGCGCTGTAATTTCCGAAAAAATAGTATTTCCAACTACTGAAAACAAAAGTATTATGGAGATATTGATGAAATTATTCGCAACCAGAAGTGTTGCAACCAATTTTTTAGGTTTTGCTAAAAGTGAAACAATAATTTTCCCTTTGGAGTTATTTTCTTGTATCGTTTCGTCGATGTCTTTTTGTGACAACGAAAACAAGGCTACTTCAGCTCCTGAAATTAATGCGGAACAAAACAGCAAAATGGCAATTCCTATAAAACCAAACACTACTGTAGTATCAATAGCGTAAGAAAAAAATAAACTGGGCTCTGGGTCCAAATTAGTTAAGATTAATTAAACAATCAGAATGGCAAGTCATTAATAGGCAAGACATTATTTTCCGAGTCAAAATTAGTGTTTTTCGGAACATCAACTGCAGGAATTTGTTTGTTGTTTTCACTGTCTTTTTTTGTGGAAAGAAAAGTGAATTCGGTTACCTGAATTTCTGTGGTGTGTTTTGTACTTCCATCCTCTGATTGCCATTGGCGTGATTTAATGCGTCCTTCCACGTATATTTTATCTCCTTTAGAAAGGTATTTTTCACAAAGTTCAGCCGCTTTATTGCGTACTACCAGATTATGCCACTCTGTAGAAGTGATTTTTTCGTTGGTAGTTTTGTTGATGTACACTTCGTTTGTAGCCAATTGAAATCTTCCGATACAATTGCCACCATCAAAATAATGCATTTTGATGTCGTCGCCAAGAAAACCAATTAGCATAACCTTATTTAATGTTCCGTTCATTTTAGAATATGGTATTTCATCAAAGGTACATTTTTTTAGAAACTCTATAAATCCTTTTCAATAAAATTATGAATCACAATTGGGAACGGAAACGTTCTCAAAGTTTCCGTATCGATTCCGTTTTCAATTGTTCCTTTTACTTTTACTTTCCAAAACTTGATGTGTAAATGTTGGTGTGACAATTTATGAATGATACTTTTTTCGTTGTATTCTAACATACTCATAATTTCGTATTGGCTACTAAAATCGGTTTGAGTAAGAGTAGCAATAGTACTAAAATCTTCTTCTTTTTCGGTTTCGATCAAAGGGAATTCATATAAGTTGTGCCAAATTCCTTTGTCCGTTCTTTTCTGTATAATTGTATTTCCCGTTTCGTCTTCAAGAACTAGATAATTAAAGTATCGGTTTCTAACTTTTAGTTTTTTGGACTTTACAGGCAACTGATCGACTTTATTTTTTTGCAAAGCAGCGCAACTTTCGTTGAAAACACAAATACCGCAATTCGGGCTTTTAGGAACGCATTGCAACGCACCAAACTCCATAATGGCTTGATTGAAGGTTGCCGGATTATCCTTTGGCATCAGTTCGAAAGCCAAAGCAGCAAATTCTTTTTTGGAGGAAGCCTGAGCAATATCCGTATCCACATCAAAATAACGGGACAAAACCCGAAACACGTTCCCATCAACAACCGGAACAGGTTCATTATAGGAGAAAGAAGCGATAGCGGCCGCAGTGTATTCTCCTACTCCTTTCAATTTCAACAAGTCATTATAATTACCTGGAAAAATTCCCGATAATTCTTGTGCTATATGCTGCGCAGTTTCATGCAAGTTTCGGGCTCTGGAATAATATCCTAATCCCTGCCAGAGTTTCAAAACCTGTTCTTCATTGGCTTTCGCCAAATCAAAAACAGTGGGAAAAGCGGTTGTAAAAGACAAAAAATAAGGCATTCCTTGTGCCACACGCGTTTGTTGCAACATGATTTCAGAGAGCCAAATAGGGTACGGATCAGTGGTATTTCTCCAAGGTAAATCGCGTTTATTTTGTAAATACCATTGTATTAACAAGTTAGAAAAAATCATGTTTTAATTATTTGTTAGCAAAAGTAAAAGTTTATGTGATTAAAATTTAATGAATTAGCTTGAATAATTGTTTTTTAAATTCCTATATTTGCAAACTCAAAAAAATAGTACAACATTATAAATAGGAAAGAAAATGACGAAAGCAGATATCGTAGCAAAAATTTCAGAAAAATTAGGTCTTGAAAAAGGAGATGTACAAGCAACTGTAGAGACCTTTATGAATGAAGTGAAAAATTCATTAGAAACTGGAGACAATGTTTATTTAAGAGGTTTTGGAAGTTTTATAGTGAAGACTAGAGCTGAGAAAACAGGAAGAAATATTTCTAAGAATACCACAATAAAAATTCCTGCACACAACATTCCTGCATTCAAACCTGCAAAAGTTTTTGTAGAAGGAGTGAAAACAAATAACGAAGCAAAATAATAATATTAATCATAAAATCGACAAGACATGCCAAGTGGTAAAAAAAGAAAGAGACATAAGGTAGCAACGCACAAACGTAAAAAAAGAGCGAGAGCTAACCGTCACAAAAAGAAAAAGTAGTTTTAAACTACTTTTTTCTTTTTAAAAGTTCATTGAAATTGAGAAAAAGAAAACTAGAACAAAGAAGAAAGAAATAAGACTTATAAATCTTGCTTCTTGTCTCTTTGATTTTCTAAGTCTTTTCCTCCCCGGGTTCAATACCTGTTAAAATATTGTTTAATCCATTTGTTCGCTTTGGCGAATAGATAAAAATGTACAGCGTGAATAAAGAATTAATCATCCGATCTAGTTCTGAAGCCGTAGATTTTGCCTTATTAAAAGATGGAAAACTAATTGAATTACACAAAGAAGAAGAAAAAAGCAACTTCCAGGTTGGTGATATTTTTATTGCCAAAATCAGGAAACCAGTTGCCGGACTTAACGCTGCATTTGTAAATGTAGGCTTCGAAAAAGATGCCTTTTTACATTATCATGATTTAGGACCTAATTTAGCTTCCCAACTGAAATTCATAAAACTTGTAAGCGCAGGTAAATTAAAAGATTTCTCCCTAAAAAACTTTCAGTTTGAAAAAGAAATAGACAAAGATGGCACCATTACTGATGTTTTGAGTTCCAATCAATCTGTTTTAGTACAAGTCGTCAAAGAACCTATATCTACAAAAGGACCAAGAATTAGCGCTGAGCTTTCTCTTGCCGGAAGATTTATAGTTTTGGTTCCGTTTTCTGACCGCGTTTCTATTTCACAAAAAATAGAAGACAAAAAAGAAAAAGAACGCTTGAAACGATTAGTACAATCCATCAAACCAAAAGGATTTGGTGTTATTGTTCGCACAGTAGCAGAAGGCAAAAATACAGCCGAATTAGAAAAAGATTTGCAGAACCTGCTCAGCAGATGGACTGCAATGTGTAAAAAATTACCGACCGCTCATCATCCGTCTAAGGTATTAGGAGAACTCAACAGAGCTTCTTCAATATTAAGAGATGTATTTAATGATACCTTTAGTGGTATTCAAATTGATGATGAAGAGTTGTACAACCAAACAAAGGATTATTTGCAAGAAATTGCACCATCCAAACAATCAATTGTTAAGTTTTATCAATCAAAAGACACACCTATTTTTGAGAAATACAACATAGAGAGACAAATCAAAACTTCTTTTGGAAAAACAGTATCCATGAGTAAAGGGGCGTATCTTATTATCGAACACACTGAAGCTTTGCACGTCATTGACGTAAACAGCGGAAACCGTTCTAATAAAGCCACCAACCAGGAAGATACAGCCATGGAAGTCAATATGATTGCAGCTGCCGAAATCGCAAGACAATTACGTCTTCGTGATATGGGTGGTATCATCGTAGTTGATTTTATCGATATGTCAAATCCTGAAAATCGTAAAGTGTTGTTCGATTTCTTGAAAGAAGAAATGAGCGATGATAAAGCAAAACACAAGATCTTACCTCCAAGCAAATTTGGATTAGTTCAAATTACAAGACAAAGAGTAAGACCTGAAGTAAATATTAAAACCAGAGAAGAAGATCCAAACAATGAAAGTGGCGAAATTGAAGCGCCAATTCAAATCATTGATAAAATCGCTTTTGATCTGGAAAGAGTATTAAAAAACCACAAAGATGTTGTGCTAAATGTACATCCTTTTGTGGCCGCATACCTTACCAAAGGTTTTCCATCATTACGTTCAAAATGGTTTCTTGAACATAAAAAATGGGTGAAAATTATACCTCGTGATGCTTACACGTATTTAGAATATCATTTCTACGACAAAAAAGAAAATGCTGTCATAGATTAAATTGCAAACCGCCTTTCGTGAGATTGGCGGTTTTTTTGTGCGTTATTGCGAGATTTGTCGAAGCAATCTGTAATTTATAATTTATTTGTTTTTAGGAGCTATTTCCAGCTATTCGCTATATCTTTTGCAAAGCTACCAGCCTTCAAAAGGCTGGCAGCTTTGCAAAAGGATGCCGTTTCTATCTGGGCTAAGGCATTCGTTTATAGTATCACTTCCTTCTCTCGACAAAAAATCGCTTCATCAACTCCGAAGCTTCATTAGCCAAAACCCCAGAAACAACAGTAGTTTTAGGATGCAATTGCGTACCCATTTTTACAAAACCGCGATTTTCATCGCTAGCACCATACACAATTTTCGAAATTTGACTCCAGTACAAAGCACCGGCACACATCTGGCAAGGCTCCAGTGTGACATATAGTGTACAACCTATTAAATATTTCCCGCCAAGATAATTCGCTGCAGCAGTGATGGATTGCATTTCGGCGTGAGCCGTAACATCATGAAGTAATTCGGTTAAATTATGACTTCTGGCAATGACCTTATTATCAATGACAATTAGAGCGCCAACAGGAATTTCGCCTTTCTCAAAAGCCACTTCAGCTTCCTGCAAAGCTTTTTTCATAAAATATTCGTCGGTGAAAGGATTTATCATAATATAGACCGCAAATTCGCAAATTTAAATTCTTTGTGAAACAACTTTTTTTATCGACTGTAAAAATACAATTTCAAATCGTACCTTTGCTTTATGTCAGATAATTTACTTTCAAACATCAATAACCCAATCGATTTACGCTTGCTTGACGAAGCGCAACTTCCTCAAGTTGCACAAGAATTACGCGATTTTATTATCGCCATTGTGGCTGCAAAAGAAGGTCACCTTGGCGCAAGCTTAGGAGTAATCGAATTGACAATTGCCTTGCATTATGTTTTTGACACCCCAAATGATTTATTGATTTGGGACGTAGGCCATCAAGCCTACGGCCATAAAATACTCACAGGAAGAAGAGAAAATTTTCATACCAACAGGCAACTCGGCGGTATTTCCGGTTTCCCAAAAAGAAGTGAGAGTATTTACGATGCTTTTGGCGTAGGCCACTCCTCTACTTCTATTTCGGCAGCTTTAGGAATGGCGATTGCTTCTAATTTGAAAGGTAATTACAGTAAACAACATATTGCTGTTATTGGCGACGCTTCAATTGCCTCAGGGATGGCTTTTGAAGGATTAAATCACGCCGGAGTTACGGATGCTAATTTATTGGTGATTCTTAATGATAACGCCATCGGGATTGATCCAAGTGTAGGTGCTTTGAAACAATACCTAACTGCTGTAAAAGAAGGAAAAAATCCGAGGCAAAATAACATGATTAAATCCTTGAATTTTGATTATTCGGGTCCAATAGACGGCCATGATATTTTTGCCGTGATTAAAGAACTGAAACGTTTACAAAAAATAAAAGGACCTAAATTCCTTCATATCATTACCACAAAAGGGAAAGGTCTTCAACAAGCCGAAAAGGATCAGGTAAAATATCATGCTCCGGGAAAATTTGACGCTTTAACTGGAGAAATCCATGTTAAATCCGAAGAAAATTTACCTCCAAAATATCAGGATGTTTTTGGCTTGACCGTATTGGATTTGGCTAGAAAAAATGAGAAAATAATAGGAATTACTCCTGCTATGCCATCGGGAAGTTCTTTAAAATTCATGATGGATGCCTTTCCAAAACGTGCTTTTGACGTGGGAATTGCAGAACAGCATGCGGTGACTTTAGCCGCCGGAATGGCGACACAAGGCATGCTAGTTTATTGCAATATTTACTCGACATTTTTACAAAGAGCATACGACCAGATAATCCATGATGTGGCGCTACAAAACCTTCCTGTAATATTTTGTTTGGACAGAGCTGGTTTGGTCGGAGAGGACGGTGCAACGCATCACGGTGTTTTCGATTTGGCTTATTTGCGTTGCATTCCTAACATGATTATTCATGCGCCAATGAATGAAATAGCCTTGCAAAATATCTTATACACAGCGCAATTAGGATTAAATCATCCTATAGCCATTCGCTATCCAAGAGGTCGCGGAGTCATTCAAGATTGGCAAACACAACATCTAGGGAAGTATGAAAAAATAGCAATTGGAAAAAGTGTCTGCATCAAAGAAGGTTCAAAAGTTGCTGTTTTATCCAATGGAACTATTGGCAACAATGTCTCTTTGGCTATAGCCAAAATGAAACATCCGGAAACTATTGCGCATTATGACTTTTCATTTGTTAAACCATTAGACGAAAAGGCATTAAAAGATATATTTAACACCTTTAAAACCATCACTACAATTGAAGACGGAACTGTAAAAGGCGGTTTTGGAAGTGCAATTCTCGAGTTTGCCTCAGAGAACAATTATGCGCCAAAAATTACTGTTTTGGGTATTCCTGATGCGTTTATTGAACATGGAACTGTAGCCGAATTACAACAATATTGCAAAATTGACGTTAAAAGTCTTGAAATACTTTTTTCAAGTTATTAAAATAATTATTTTGCAACCTCAAATACAACTAGCCCAAAATGAAATTTTTAACCTTCACTTTATTACTGCTGACTTTCACATTTCCTCTTAATAGTTTTTCTCAAGAAACGACAAACACCACTCTTTCCGACGGACTTAAACCTATAACCACACTAACAACTGCAGGCAAAGCATTGCGTGTTCCACTAAAAATACAAACAAAAACACATTACCTTCCATTATCCTATTGGAGTAAAAAAAACAGTTTAGGCTTTGACATCTCTGAGGTAGCATTTGTCAACTGGAGCGCAGGAGGAACAAGTTCAATTTCCGGTTTATTTAAAGGTAAATTTCACAGAGTCTATAACAGAAGTAATTATAACTGGTCAAATGAATTAATAATTAGATACGGTTTGAATAAACAAGATGGAATCGATCTTCGAAAAACAGACGACGCCATCCATTTAAATTCTACTTTTGGATATAGAAAAGACACACTTTCAAACTGGTTTCATTCGGCTAAATTTAATTTTAATACGCAATTTACGAATGGTTACGCCTATCCAAATACGGAAATAGCTATTTCAAAACCCTTTGCACCCGCTTATATTTTTATGGGAATAGGCGCTGAAAATATCAATAAAGAAAAAAACAGAACCTTCTACATCTCTCCATTTACATTTAAAACAACCTTAGTTTTAGACCAAAGACTGGCTGATCAGGGTGCTTTTGGAGTTGTAAAAGCCACCTACGATTTAGATGGAAACCTATTAACTGCAGGAGAACAGGTAAAAATGGAACTTGGTTTTCTGATTACTAATAAATTCAAAAAAGAAATCTTCAAAAATATCAGTTTAGAAAATCGGCTGAGCTTATATTCTGATTATGTAAATCGTTTTGGAAATATAGATATTGATTGCGACTTGCAGATAGAACTTGTGGTAAATCAATATGTGAAAGCCAATATTGGAGCACATGTTATCTACGACGACGATATCAAATCAAAAAAAGAAATTGCTGGAATACAAGTAACTGAAGGCCCAAAAACACAAGTTCGACAAGCAATAGGTGTTGGAATTGAATATGTTTTTTAAAAGTTAATTCTTTTTTCTCCCATTAATAGTTTCAAATAATTCCAGTGCATTTCCATCAGTCAGCAGCGATACAAAATGACAAATATGCAGTAATCTTGCATATAGATTCTCTTTTTCCAAATGGTGTTTCTCAGGCAACATTTTCAGAATTAAAGAGTCGTAATTAGACGCATTTCCATTGTATTTATTATTAAAAGCCGTTATGAATTTATCCAACAACGTTTGAATAATCTGATAACCTACGATTTCTTTCTCAATGACTTCACGGCTTTGGTAAATATTATCAACGCTAATCTTGATAATATCATCCATCTGGGCTTTGTACTTACTTTTGTCCATTATGGCAAAAGGAAATTTTCCGTTCAGTATTAACGTTTCATTTTCGACAAATACTTTTACAGCATCATTGATTAAACTTCCAATAGCCAAAGCGCGCAAATAACTAATGCGATCTTCTTTGGTTTCCAAAGTTTTGTATTTAGATGTATCAATACTGTCTTTTACCAATTTTATTAAATATTCCAACGCAAAATCCTCAGAAACTAATCCTAAGTTTATTCCGTCTTCAAAATCAATAATGGTATAACAAATATCATCGGCAGCTTCCACTAAATACGCCAAAGGATGTCTTTCGAAACCTATATTATCGCCTGATTTATTTGGAATCAAACCCATATCTAAAGCTACATCTTGAAAAAAAGCTTTATCGGTTTGAAAGAAACCATATTTTTTGTCAGCAATGTCTTTGGTTGGTTTTTTTGGTAAACTTTCTTTTGGATACTTCATGAAAGCACCCAAAGTTGCATAGGATATCCGAAGTCCGCCTTCAATTCCGGGACGACTAGCCGTCAGTACCGAAAAACCGTTCGCATTCCCTTCAAAATCAATTAAATCTTGCCATTCTTTTGCCGTAAGCTGGTCTTTGTATTGTTGCCCTTTTCCAATGAAAAAATATTCTCCAATCGCTTTTTCACCGGAATGTCCAAATGGTGGATTTCCAATATCATGCGCCAACGAAGCCGCAGCAACAATAGCCCCAAAATCATTCATGTGATAGCCATGAACTTCTTTCAAATGCGGATATTTCTCGATAATTTTCTTACCCACCAATCGCCCCAATGAACGACCCACAACCGAAACTTCTAAACTGTGCGTCAATCGGGTGTGCACAAAATCAGTTTTTGATAAAGGAATAACCTGTGTTTTATCCTGTAAACTTCTAAAAGCGGCTGAGAAAATGATACGGTCGTAATCAACCTCAAAACCCAAGCGGGTATCGTCTTGTTCTACACGTAATCTTTTGCCTTTGTCGCCTTGTCGTTTTAGTGATAAAAGTTGTTCCCAGTTCATCATTTTATTTTTGGTATTTAGAAGGAGCGAATATAAAGAAAAGGATGTGTTTAAAAACAAAAAAGCAGCCTAAAATGACTGCTATTTTTATCTTTTCTAATTTCTTATTCCTCCGAAAACAATTTCTTTTTGGCTATAAAATCATGCTTTTTCACCACATAGGTAACTGATAAAGTATCATGCCATCCTCGCTCAGCAGTTAAAAAAGAAAAAGGCTCAAAAGGAATTAATCTAGAAAGTGTTCGTATAATAATGCTTTTCATATTGGGTCTTGAACCATCATGCTTCACAACCATTGTTTTCGTGAAATACTTCCCGAAGGTTCTAGAAAAATACATTTCAGTAAGTCCATAATAAAAAAACAAGATGACAAGTCCAAAAAAGAAACTCTCAACTATGCTTAATGAGGAAACCCAATTTGATGCTGTATCACTTTTCGTTAAATCTCCAATTAGAATTATGGTCGTACCAATACTTATTTCGATAACGTAAATTATAAATAAATCAATAACGAAATTCAGTAGACGTTGGCCTTTGGAAGCTAGTAAATCATCAGTAACAGTAAATTTTTTATTTTCCATGGCATTTAGTATAAAAGGATTGTTTAAAGTATGAATTATCTCAAATATAGTGAATTATTTACAAATTTAAACTGTTAGCTCTTGCTATTTTAGCCCTGATTGCAGTGAAAATCCTTTTTGTTCGCCTTTTCGGCGAATAAAAAGATTACCTCACTTTACTGTTATTTCCATAGGAGTTCAGTGAATTTCATTTGTAACGAAAAGCGGGAAATAGCTCCAAAAAAAAAGCAGCTATCATTACAATAGCTGCTTAATATTTCTTTTTCACCCAAATGACAAAAATTTTATTTATTACGATTCAATCAAAAATCAAAAATCGTTAATCATCATTCTGAAATCCTTAACTCCCACACATTTCACATTCGTCTGGACCAGCATTTTTAGACAATTCTAGCATCGCTCTATATTCATCGGCAGTCATTTCTACTGCTTCTGCAACTGCAGGAACAGCGATTGATTGCTCTTTGATTTCGATTGGCTCTGCTTTTTTATCGTTGTTCAATGTAAATTTAATTGCATCCACCGCAGCTTTTGTTCTTAGATAATACATTCCCGTTTTCAATCCGGATTGCCAAGCATAGAAATGCATCGATGTCAATTTAGAATAATTGGCATTTTGCATAAACAAATTCAACGATTGTGATTGATCTACAAAATAACCACGTTGACGTGACATATCGATAATGTCTTTCATTGACATTTCCCAAACGGTTTTGTATAATTCTTTCAAGTCTTGCGGAATATTAAGTGCTTGAACTGAACCGTTGTTACGCATTAATTCTTGTTTCAAGTTTTCGTTCCACAAACCACGTTCCACTAAATCGTGCAACAAGTGTTTGTTTACCACAATAAATTCACCTGAAAGTACTCTTCTCGTGTAAATATTAGAAGTATATGGTTCGAATGCTTCGTTGTTACCCAAAATTTGTGAAGTCGAAGCCGTTGGCATTGGCGCCACTAATAATGAGTTTCTTACTCCGTGTTCCATTACTTCTTTTCTCAATGAAGTCCAGTCCCAACGTCCTGATAATTCCTCATCTTTCAATCCCCAAAGGTTATATTGAAATTCCCCTTGTGAAATTGGCGAACCTTCAAAACTAGAATATGGACCTTCTTCTTTGGCCATTTCCATCGATGCGGTTACGGCTGCAAAATATAAGGTTTCAAAAATTTCCTGATTCAGTTTTTTCGCTTCGTCGCTCGTAAACGGCAAACGCAACATGATGAAAGCATCAGCTAATCCTTGCACTCCAAGGCCAATTGGTCTGTGGCGTTTATTAGAATTTTCTCCTTCAATTACCGGATAATAATTCCTGTCAATTACTTTATTTAAGTTTCTGGTTACTCGTTTGGTAACGGTATACAACAATTCATGATTGAATTTTTTGTTTTCCACAAACATTGGTAACGAAAGTGAAGCCAAGTTACAAACCGCAATTTCATCTTTAGAAGTGAATTCCATAATCTCCGTACACAAATTCGAAGAACGAATGGTACCCAGATTTTTTTGGTTTGATTTTCTGTTCGCCGCATCTTTGTACAACATGTAAGGTGTTCCAGTTTCAATTTGAGATTCTAGGATTTTCTCCCACAATTCATGCGCTTTGATGGTTTTTCTACCTTTTCCTGCTTTTTCGTAATCCGTGTACATTTTTTCGAAATCTTCACCATACACATCATACAATCCTGGACATTCATTAGGACACATCAAGGTCCAATAACTGTCTTCCTGCACACGTTTCATGAATAAATCCGAAGTCCACATCGCGAAGAACAAATCTCTCGCACGCATTTCTTCTTTTCCAGTATTCTTTTTCAAGTCCAGGAATTCAAAGATATCCGCATGCCAAGTTTCGATATAAATAGCAAAACTTCCTTTACGTTTTCCTCCACCTTGATCTACATATCTTGCAGTATCATTGAAAACTCTTAACATAGGAACAATTCCGTTGGACGTCCCGTTTGTACCACGAATATAAGAACCAGTCGCTCTTACATTGTGAATAGAAAGCCCAATTCCACCCGCTGATTGCGAGATTTTAGCCGTTTGTTTCAACGTATCGTAAATCCCGTCGATACTATCGTCTTGCATTGCCAAAAGGAAACAGCTTGACATTTGAGGTTTTGGCGTACCTGCATTGAACAATGTAGGAGTTGCATGCGTAAAGAACTTTTTCGACATTAAGTCGTACGTTTCAATCACCGATTTCAAATCGTCTAAGTGAATTCCAACAGAAACACGCATCAGCATGTGCTGTGGACGCTCCACGATTTTACCGTTTATTTTTAGCAAGTACGATCTTTCTAAGGTTTTAAAACCAAAATAATCGTAGTTGAAATCTCTATTGTATATAATGTGGGAATCCAAAAATTCCGCGTTATCCATAATCACTTTATGCACTTCCTCAGAAAGTAACGGTGCGTATTGACCGTTTCTTGGGTTCACATAATTGAACATATCATTCATCGTTTCCGAAAATGATTTTTTAGTATTCGAATGTAAATTTGAGATTGCAATACGAGCGGCTAACTGTGCATAATCCGGATGCGCAATAGTCATTGACGCAGCAGTTTCGGCAGCAAGATTATCCAATTCCGATGTCGACACACCATCATAAAGTCCTTCAATTACGCGCATTGCCACTTTCACGGCATCAACCAAATCATTCAAACCATAGCATAGTTTTTTAATTCTATCCGTGATTTTGTCGAACATTACCGGCTCTTTGTGGCCATCTCTCTTAATTACATACATAAGCTCAATTGTTTTTAAAAAACAGAAAATCCCTTTCCTATTTTTTTGGGTATTTGTTAATTTTTTTTTGGGAAGCTAATCCCGCTGTCATTCCAATCTTTTTGTTTTTAAAGAAAAAACAAAAAGGATATTCCCTTCCATCGGGGCTAAAGCACCCGATACTACAATAACTATTTTCTAAAAATCAGCGTCAAACGATATTTTTTGAGCATCTTCATCGGTATTCATAACACCAGCTTTTTGATATTCGGCCACTTTCTTTTCAAAGAAATTTGTTTTTCCCTGAAGTGAAATCATATCCATAAAATCAAACGGATTTGTAGTATTGTATTCTCTTTCGCAACCTAATTCAACCAATAACCTATCCGCAACAAATTCTAGATATTGCGTCATCAAAACTGCATTCATCCCTATCAAACTCACTGGAAGCGATTCGGTGATAAATTCTCTTTCAATATTCAATGCATCTACAATGATACTTCTGATTCTTTCTTTTGGCACTTTATTCACCAAGTGGTGGTTGTGTAAATGCACGGCAAAATCACAGTGAACCCCTTCATCACGCGAAATCAATTCGTTAGAAAATGTCAATCCTGGCATTAATCCACGTTTTTTCAACCAGTAAATAGAACAAAATGCTCCCGAAAAGAAAATTCCTTCCACCGCTGCAAAAGCAATTAATCTTTCAGCAAACGAATCTGATTCAATCCATTTCAAAGCCCAATCCGCTTTTTTCTTAATTGCCGGAAAAACTTCTAACGCATTGAACAATTCATCTTTCTCCACTTCATCTTTCACATAAGTATCAATCAATAACGAATACGTTTCACTGTGAATGTTTTCCATCATGATTTGGAACCCGTAAAAGAATTTTGCTTCTGCATATTGCACTTCGTTCACAAAATTCTCAGCAAGATTTTCATTTACAATTCCATCTGACGCTGCGAAAAATGCCAAAATGTGTTTAACAAAATAACGCTCATCGTCAGAAAGCTTATTATTCCAGTCATTTAAATCTTGTGACAAATCGATTTCTTCAGCAGTCCAGAAACTGGCTTCCATACTTTTATAAAATTCCCAAATATCATGGTGTTTGATAGGAAAAATCACGAAACGATTTTTATTCTCTTGTAAAATTGGTTCAAGTTGTGCCATTTATAGTAGTTTGTTTTTTTGAGTTTTTAACGGAATAAATTCCGTTTTGAGAGTTACAAAGATTGTGAAATATTGCTGGAATTAAAAGCCAAACTTATCCACAATCGGTTATAGTTTTTAACAAACGCTCAATAGAAGACCATTTCTCACAAATATTTTAAATATTTAAAAATCAAATATTTAAAACTAAAAAAAAGGGCACAAAGTACCGTAGAATATAGGATTTTAAAAACAGTAAACAAGAAAATTTGATTTTATTTTTAAAAAAAATATTTTAAATTTCGCCAACAAAACACATCATTAATTAAAAATAAATACACTTGAAAAACTTATCAATACAAAAAATTAAATTGTTCATAATTTTAAGTGCACTTTAACTTTGTTTCAAATATTTATACACTATTTTTGATGCATTAAAAAACCGATACAATCACTACGATTATATCGGCTTTTAAATTATTCTATCTTTCGATAAATAATTTCACTACGTCAAAAATGAGTCGTCCAAAACCAACAATTGACGGAGTGAGTTTCCAAAACTTGAGCCAAAGACTTTCTGAGTCTGTAGGCTCTTTTTTTTTGACTTTCATCTTTACAAAGATTGTCAAATATTGATGAAACTAAAAGCCAAACTTATCCACAATAAGCCATAGTTTTTAACAAAAGGAAAAATAAATAGATTTTTATTAAAACCATAACAAACTGTAAATCAGTTTATTAAAATCTAAAAAATAGTGTAAAGTACCGTAAAATATAGGATTTTTAAAATAGAAAACAAGATTTTTTTATTCTATTTTGAATTATTTTTATGTTCCTCGGCAACTGTCTCAAGCTCGGCATACCAATCCTCTCCAAACCTTCTTACTAAAGCTTCTTTGACAAATTTATAAACCGGAACTTCTAACTCTTGACCTAAAGAACAGGCTGGATCACAAATATCCCATTTGTCATAATTAACAGCGGCAAATTCCGTAAAATCTTTCACACGCACAGGATAAAGATGACAAGAAACCGGTTTTTTCCAGTCGATTATTCCTTGGTTGTACGCTTGTTCGATACCGCACAAAGCCGTTTTACCATCAAAAATTACGTAAGCGCAATCTTTATCATCGATTAATGGTGTTTCAAGATCACCATCTGTTCCTTTGACCCAAGTTCCTTGCGCTTCAATAGCAGCAATTCCCTGCTTACGCAAAAAGGGTTTGACCTTTGGATAAATAGATTCGAGGATTTTAGTTTCCTCCAAACTTAATGGCGCTCCAGCGTCGCCGTCTACACAGCAAGCGCCTTTACAAGCGGTCAAATTGCAAACAAAATCTTTTTCGAGTAAGTCTTCTGAGACGATGGTTTTTCCTAGTTGAAACATTTTGCAAAGGTATTCAAAGAAATTCAAAAAAGCACCTCAGCAAATCATAAAATTCGAAAACAAAATAGAAGAAAATAAAAAATAAGTTACATGAATTTATAATCTGATTTTAGAAATTCTCGAGAATTTTTCTCTAAAACAACACACTTCATGGTGGTGACTTTTCCTTTATCTTTCAAGTCTTTCATACTCATTGTCATCATCAAAGATCGGTCTCCGGTTTTAAAATAGCGTTTTAAAACATCCGGAGTTTTCTGTCTTTGCTGAGATCTAAACATATCCGAAAAACTCACTTTGGCCTCATTTGTATAATAAAATACCATCACAAAATCCGTACTTGTAGCTTCGATTCCCTTACAATTATAACCCATAATTATTTTATTGGGAAGCGACCTGTATGAAAATCCGTCACTTTCATTCTCTTTTGATGTTATCTCTGAGTAATCAGGCATTTTAGAAGCCATGGCAACCTTTTCTTTTTCTTGTTCAAAAGCAGTAATCATCAACTTATTTCTGCTGTCAATTACCATAAACATCTCACCGGATTCCCCCATTTTGAAACCAAAATATTCCGCATTAGGCTCTAAAAAATAATCCATAATCATCGCCTTTTCATTTTCACTCTGAATCTCCAAAGAATATTTCCAACTGAACGAATAAGAATCCGGAACCAAAGCAGGGTCTACTTTGTTTTTTCCGTACGCCATTGCCATCACATCAGCATTCAATTTTTTATTCATTATTTGCTGCTCCTCTTCGTCAGTTGTGTCTGTACTTTTATCAACTGCTTTTCGCGTTACATTATCTTGAATTTTTTTCTGAATTTTTTTCAAAATTTGCGCTTCTGTAGTATTTACAAAAAGAAACATCAGCACTACACTAAAAACCCATCGTATCGTTTTCATCGCTGTGAATTTTAAATTAATAACAAATTTACAAATTGATTATCAGATACTTATACTTTTTTAAAAAATAAAAAATACTAATTATTAAATAAAAATAAAGAATGAATTACGTCCATAAATAAAAAATCAACGTAGTCCATAACCAAACTAAATTCTATACTTTTGCAGTAAACAAACAAGCAAATTATGGAATTCGACATTAGAGAAATAATCACAGTAGGAATGGTACTTTTTGCCGTAATTGACATTGTGGGATCGATCCCGATAATTGTTGATTTAAGAGCAAAACACGGACACATTGAATCTGAAAAAGCATCTATTGTTGCCGCTGTAATCATGATTGTTTTCCTTTTTGCAGGTGAAGAACTTTTAAAATTAATTGGCATCGACGTCAATTCATTTGCAGTTGCAGGATCTTTTGTCTTATTCTTTTTGGCGTTGGAAATGATTTTAGGAATCAGGATTTATCGTGATGAAGAAGCCAGTTCCGCCTCCATTGTTCCGTTAGCATTTCCTCTGATTGCCGGCGCCGGGACCATGACAACTTTACTTTCATTACGATCGCAGTTTTACACTATTAATATCGTTATTGCCATAATTTTGAACATCATTTTAGTATATATCGTTTTGAAATCTTCTTCTAAAATTGAAAAAATGCTAGGAGAGAATGGACTTGGAGTCATCCGCAAGACTTTTGGCGTTGTACTGCTTGCAATTGCTGTTAAATTATTCGCTGCGAATGTTAAAGGTTTGTTTGTCTAAATTAAATTTTCATAAATTTACCCCCTAATTTAATGCTACAAAATTAATTAGATTTTTTATCAATTTCATTCCAATTTAAAAACTACTGTCCCAACTATTTTTTTATTTCAAAACAAAAACAATAACGTACTATGAAAATTTTCACTAATATATTGGTGTTTTTAGCAATCGCTCTAATCCTTTTTAATGTTACTTTGCTGGATTTTAGAAATCCATTTCAAGGAGAAAGTGTAGTTGCTTTTATTGGAATCGCAGCTTCTTTTTGTGCTGTAATGATTCTGTTAATCTTTAGAATTTCAAAAAGAATTGAGGAAAAAACTAACGAAAAGTAATCGTTTTGTTTGATGTACTTATTTTAGGTGGTGGCGTTTCAGGAATGTCATGTTCACTTGTTTTAGGTTCTGCCAAAAACAAATCTTTTGTTGCCAATAAAAAAATTGGCATTTTTACTCATCAAAAAACATCTTCTCTTCAAGAAGCATTATTTAACAATGCATACGGAATTCCTCCGGGAACATTGGGCGCTGATTTGATGAAAGACAGCATCACACATCTTTCAGAAACGTATCCGCACATTGTGCAAATTCCCAATGAAAAAGTACTTAAAATAGAAGGCAGTTATCCTGAATTTACAGTGACTACTAATAAAAAAAGCTACCAAACGAGTATAATTGCTATTGGAACTGGTTCAGCAAATACTTTTGCAATCGAAGGTTTAATGGAATATCTACAACCACATCAAAAATCACTTCCCGAAAAGCAACGAATACAACTCAAAAACAACGACCACAAAGTTGCTGATGGGATTTATGTGATGGGAACTTTAGCTGGCTGGAGAAGCCAACTGGCGATTGCTTCCGGAAGTGGCGCTGCGGTTGCAACAGACATTCTTACTTTATGGAATGATGGAATTCAGACTCACGCCCACAACAGCATTCGGTAAAAAAAATGAATGGAACTTAATAGTTCAATTCTAAACTATTCATTATCTCTGTAATATAGAATCCGAATTCAATTATATTCCAGTTTATTTCTGACTCAAAACTCTTTTCACCATAGCGTCTTCGGGCAATACAATTTCATAATAATAGCTCTCACCATATATTTGTCGGGCAAACTCTGCCTTTAAATAGCGTTTTACCAAAGCTTTACTTTTATCAAAATTGAGCTCCAAACCATTTCCCAGAATAAATTTTTTAAATGCATTGAAATACAAATCAGTGGCATTCATTTTAGTTTGAAACTGTTCGAAAGACAGCCCTTTGAAAACGCTTCTATTCTTATCCAATTGCTCAAAAACAAAATTACCCACGATTCCAGATTGTAATAAATAAACGGTACTTTCATTTCCGTGTTCCACTTCGAGTGGCACAAAAACATCCGGAACAATTCCGCCACCGCCATATACAATTTTCCCTTTTTTAGTTTTGAATTTTATCGTGTCAGTGACTTTGATACTGTCTTTTTCATACAATTCCCCATTTCCATAACGCGCTTCTGATTCTTTGAAATAAGCTTCATTTCCTTTAGAATAGGGTTTTTGAATTGAACGACCTGTTGGCGTGTAATATCTGGCAATTGTCAATCGAACGGCTGAACCATCTGCAAAATCCATTTCGCGCTGTACTAATCCTTTTCCAAAAGAGCGGCGGCCTACAATGGTTCCTCTGTCATTATCCTGGATCGCACCGGCAAGAATCTCACTTGCTGAAGCACTGTTTTCATTGATCAGGACGAAAACATTTCCTTTTTCAAAATTCCCTTTAGCAGTGGCAAATGTTTTATCAATATTTCCGTTTTTATTCTTGGTGAAAACAATCAGTTGTTTATCCGCCAACAATTCATCGGCAATGGCAATCGCTTCTTCCATATATCCGCCACCGTTATCCCGAACATCGATAATGAGTGATTTAGCTCCTTGTTGCTTAATTTTAGACAAACCTTCCATAAACTCTTTATAAGTAGTTTCGGCAAATCTGTTTATTTTTATATAACCGGTTTTATTCCCCAAAAGCAAAGCGACGTCAACACTTTTTAGTGGAATTATATCCCGTTTAATTTTTACTTTAATTTTTTTGCCTTCGGATTTTCTGTAAATTGTTAGTTCAATATCAGAACCCACAGTTCCTTTTAGTTTAGAATATAAACTGTCAGTGGGTAATTTACGTCCAAATAATTTTGTTTTATCGGCATACAAAATCCTATCGCCAGCCTTTATCCCAGCTTTTGCCGAAGGGCCGTCTGCAACAGGTTTTATTACCGCTACGGAATCTTTATACATATAAAAATTCACCCCTATTCCCACGAAGTTGCCCTTCATGCTTTCCATCACTTCTTGCTGCTCACTTGGCGGAATATATACGGAATGCGGGTCAAGTTGTGCCAAGATATTATCGACAGTAAGATTTACAATAGAATCCGTATTAACATCATCCACGTATTCATTATCGATAAAATCAATGAGTTTGTTCAACTTGCTTTTCGAATTGTTTTTGACAAGATAATCAGCTGTGTTAGGAAAATTCAACATTCCACCCAAGACAACACCTAAAGCAAGTGTTGAAAAAATAAGAATGGGTAAATATTTTGTATTAAAGTTCATTTATTCTTCTAAAATTGCAATGTGTTCCACCTCTACTCCTGCTTTTATCAAAAACTGAATGCCGGAATCATCCCGATATCCATTATGATAGACCACTCTTTTTATTCCGGATTGATGAATTAATTTGCTGCATTCCTTGCATGGTGAAAGTGTAATATATAAAGTAGCACCCTCGCAGGATTGCGTTGACCGCGCCACTTTCAGAATCGCATTTGCTTCAGCATGTAAAACATCCCAACGCGTTAATCCTTCCTCATCTTCACAGCAATTCTCAAAACCGGTTGGCGTTCCGTTGTATCCGTCCGAGATTATCATTCTATCACGCACAATAATCGCACCAACTTGTTTGCGTTTACAGTAGGAAAGCAAACTCCATTCTTTGGCGATTCTAAGGTACGCTTTATCGTATTTATTTAATTTTTTTTCGTTCATTTTATCTAATCCAGATTTCACTTTCTATAATTAATGGTATCACTACTCCTATTATGAATGCCGACATGACTAAAGTCCAATCGCGTTTTGAGAATCTGAAAACGGTTTGAACAATGTAGGACACTATCAAAACAACAAAAACCACTACAATCTGAGCCGCTTCAATTCCCAGTGCAAACTCGGACAATGGTAAAACTTTAGAAGTTGCATCTCCGCCAAGAATCGATTTAAAATAATTTGAAAAACCCAATCCATGAATAATTCCAAAGAAAAGTGTGATAAAAAATACCACATTTACACTTTCTTTCTTGCTTGATTTTCCTGCCGTAAAAAGATTAAACAATGCAGTTATTAGAATCGTTATTGGAATTAATAATTCGACAACATTCACTTTTATGGCAATTATACCAAAAACGGAAAGCATTAAAGCCATCGTGTGACCAATAGTAAAAAGGGTAACCAAAAGTACAACTCGCTTCCAATCCTTGAAGGAAAACGGAATGGCGAGCGCAATTAAAAATAAAACATGATCATAAGCATGAATATCTAAAACGTGTTTTAATCCTATTTGAAAGTAAATCCAAAATTCTGACATGGGTAATTTATTAGGTTGATAAAGGGGTTGTAAACTTACGATTAATTTTGAAAATCCATCCTTAGAATTTTTAATAAATTGGATGAAAATCATACAACTACTTCCTTAAAAAACGAATATAGGAAACCAAATAAAGGCATGTTTATCATCCAAAAGTAATGCTCACAACACCTGTTATATGACGTTGCTTTACTAGCGTCATGATCTAGCGAGGCAATAGCATTGAAATGAAAGAACTGAGTACAATGCTAACAATCACAGGCAGCAACAAAACCGTCAACACTCCCAATGAATATAGAAAAAAAATGGCTATTGAAATATATAAATCTTACAAATCAAACAGTAATCTTAATTTTACCTTAAATTAACAGGTTTACGATGTGTTAATAATACTGTAACATTTTATTGATGAATCTACAATATTGACCTAAACTAAGATCCGGTTTGTTACAATAGTTTTGTAATCGAACAAACAAATCTAGATTATCATGAAACAGCATTATTTAAAAAAAATAGCATTATCATCGCTTCTTCTTGCTACAGTGGTAGGGTGTCAAGACGACAACAATGAAACACCTGCTTTAAACACCTCCATTAATTTCTCAAATATTTCTGCAGTTCCAGCATTAGCAGTAGCAAAAGAAGGTTTTGAAAACTTGCAGATTACATCCTTATTAAGCAGTTCAGATGTTTTAGCACAATCACCATCATTTATTTACGGTGCTCAACCAGACGGTGCTGGATTTATGAAAGATCCTGCAGGCGATGGTTACATTATGATTACCAATCATGAAATATTAAAATCCGTATCAAGAGTTTATTTTGATAAAACCCTTAAACCTATAAAAGGAGATTATATTGTTGACGCAGTGGGCGGATTAACCCGATTATGTTCAGCAACTTTAGCTTCACCTGCAATTCATGGATTTGGGCCTTTATTTTTAACTGCTGGAGAAAGTGGTGAGGAAAGTATGGTTCATGGTATTGATCCGTTAGGACTTACAAGTATGAAAAACAGAACAGACCGAGTTTTACCAGCATTAGGAAAAGCGAGTATGGAAAACGCGGTGCCACTTACTAAGGATGCTTACCCTGGAAAAACGGTAATTGTAATTGGAGAAGATCAGTCCTATACGACTTCTCACGCAAGTGCTGGCCAGGTTATTATGTATATGAGTTCAACTGTTGGCGATTTATCTAACGGTAAACTGTATGCGTTGAAAAGAAACGATGGTAACCAAGTAGAAACAGCTATGAACATAGGGTCCTCGTTTGACGTATCATTTGTAGAGATTCCAAACGCAAAAAACTTAACCGGTGCGGTAATCAACACAACAGTTAACAATTTAGGAGCCATTCGTTTCTCTAGAGTTGAAGATGTAGATTACAGAAAAGGATCTGCTAAAAACAATAGAGAATTGTACTTTACTGCAACGGGTCAAGCAAGTTCAAATGCTCCCGTAGCCGGATTCACTATGTGGGGTCGTGTGTATAAATTAGTATTAAACGATACCAACCCACTTATTGGTAAATTAGAATTAGTTATTGAAGGTGATTCAACTCCTGGAACAGGAATTATCAATCCTGATAACATATGTGTTACCGAAAACTTTGTCTATACACAAGAAGACGGAGATTCATTCTACTCTGCCGCACAACATGATTCCTATATTTGGCAGTACAACATCGCCTCAAAAGTGAACAAACCTTGGTTAACAATGAATCACAAAAGAACCGATGCAGCATGGAATACAGCATACAACCAAACCAATGAATTGCGTTTTGGAAGTTGGGAATATGGCGCAATGGAAGACATCTCAGATGTAATTGGTGTTCCTAATACATTTATCGTAAACATACATCCTCATACATGGCAAAAAGATGCTTTTTTAAATGCAGACGGTAGTGGTTTAAATACAAATAAAGAAGGTGGTCAAACCATAATCATCCGAAACGTACAACGATAATTACCTCAACTATTGGTATAAAAGCAACCCGAAATTTTGGGTTGCTTTTGTATATAATAAAAACCATAACATGAAACCGTTATTAAAACTGCTGCCCCTATTCCTGCTATTTTTTTCTTGCCAAAAGCAATATACAAGCTTAACCATTCAAGAAGAGCTGTTATCTAATTTAGAAAAACTGAACCAAGAAGTACGTGCATTTGAAAAGGTTGCAAACGAAAATCCAAATCAAAAACAACTACAAAAATCATTTGAAACAAGTCGAATTGCTTACAAAAAAATAGAATGGGCTGTCGAATATTTTACGCCAGATCCAGCGCGATTTATCAACGGGCCAGCACTCGATGAATTGGAAGTTGAAGAAAACAAATTCTTGTCGCCAAGTGGTTTTCAAGTCATTGAAGAACTTATTTACCCGCAATACTCTGCCAGTAATTCCAGTGCTTTAAAAAGAGAAATTGCCGTTTTAAAAGGTTTAATTGCACAAGTCAAAGAACATTTATCTGTAATCACTATCAGCCCTGATTATGTTATTGATGCCAGCAAAATGGAAGTATATCGCATAATAACACTTGGCATAACCGGTTTTGATTCACCAATAGCCAATCAATCCATCCCAGAAGCTAAGGCCAGTTTATCTTCTTTAAAAGCCGTACTTGAAAAATTGAATACCCATAATTCAAAAACAAAAGTCTTACTTTTTGATTTGATAGACCACGCAAACACTTTTTGCGATACGAATACCAATTTCAACTCCTTTGATCGCGCTACCTTTATTAAAGAATATTTAAATCCAATATCCGAAAAGCTAGTTCAGTTTCAACAAGACAACACTATTAAAAATGTTGCAAAGACAAATGCCATCAATCCAGATGCAAAAACACTTTTTGAAAAAAATACGTTTAATGTCAACGCTTTTATTCCGTCACAAGAGTATGCGTATTCTAGAGCAAAAGCTGATCTTGGCAAAAAATTATTTTATGACTCCTCCCTTTCAAAAGATAGGAGACGCAATTGCGCTACGTGTCATAATCCGGAACTAGCATTCACAGACGGACAAAAAACAAATCGATCCTTAAACGGAATTAGTTTACCTAGAAACACTCCTACTCTTACGTATGCCTCATTACAAAATGCTCAATTTTGGGACATGAGACAACCTGATTTAGAGAAACAAAGTCTGGATGTTATTCAAAATAAAGATGAAATGCATGGAAATTTAAAAGACAATTTAACCCGAATTCAAGGCGATTCAGCCTATAAAAAATTAATTAAAAATGCTTTTCCTAATGCAAAAAAATTAGAAGAATGGCAATTGCAAAACGCAATAGCGAGTTATGTTCGTTCCTTAAATAAATTCAACTCTAAGTTTGATCAGTACTTTTCGGGTACTTCTACTACTTTTTCAACGGAAGAAAAACTAGGCTTTAATCTCTTTGCAGGAAAAGCTAAATGTGCTACGTGTCATTTTATCCCATTGTTTAATGGAACAGTACCGCCTATTTATAAAAAAACAGAGCAAGAAGTAATAGGAACTCCTCAAACCAAAAACGGAAAAATCATAGATCAAGACTTAGGGCGATTTACACAATACAAAATGGCACAACTGAAACGTGCCTTTAAAACGCCAACACTCCGAAACATTACACAAACGGGGCCGTATATGCATAATGGCGTTTTTAAAACTTTAGAAGAAGTTGTGACTTTTTATAATGAAGGTGGCGGCGAAGGAAATGGTATTGCTGTAGAAAATCAAACCTTACCTTCAGACAAACTCAACTTGTCTTTGGCGGAGCAAAAATCATTGGTCGCTTTTATGAAAACACTTTCAGATGCTAAATGAGTTATATACAAACGCAGCTTTAGGAAAATATTAGCCTAGCATTTTTAACTACAAACAACCACAATTGACACTAGTATTCGAAAAAAAATTAAACAAAATTAAAATAATTAATTTAAAAATAGATTTATCTTTGTAAGATATAAAACCAATAACTATGTCATTTTCAGATTTATTTGATAGCGAATTCAAACAAAGAAATAAAGGTCATTTTGCATCAATTGTACGCGTAGCGCTTACTGACGGGAAGTTTTCTCCTGAAGAAAAAGCATTTTTAGACAAACTGGCAATTCGATTAGAAATTTCTCAAGCAGAATATGAGGAAATTTTAGAGAACCCTTTAAATTACCCGATCAATCCTCCTTATTTATACGAACAAAGAATGGAGCGCTTGTATGATCTAGCCCGTATTGTGAATGTAGATCATCATTTAGGTGACAAACAAGAAGTAATGCTTAGAAAAATTGGTGTAGGCTTAGGCTTTAATACTGAAAACGTAGATTACATCGTTGACAAAGCGCTTAAATTAGTGGATAAAGAAGTGGATTTAGACACTTTTGTTTTCGAAATGAAAAACATGAACAAGTAAGACAAAATTTTTGAAAAAAGCTTCCGCCAAAAACGGAAGCTTTTTTTGTTTCTAGTACTTACTTAATTCTGCTTTATGCATAAATTCTTCGGCTTTTTCTACCATATTGTAGCTTCCGCAGAAAAAAGGAGCGCGTTCATGCAAAGCTGTTGGTTGAATTTCCATGATTCTATTAAATCCGTCAGAAGCTTTTCCCCCGGCTTGTTCCGCAATAAAAGCTAACGGATTGCATTCATATAACAATCGTAATTTACCTTTTGGGGCTTTAGAACTCGTAGGATACAAGTAAATTCCGCCTTTAATCATATTTCTGTGAATATCTGAAACCAGACTTCCTATATATCTAGAAGTATACGGTCGATCTCCTTCTTCTAACTGGCAATATTTGATATAATTTTTTACTCCTTGCGGAAAATGAACATAATTCCCTTCGTTAATAGAATAAATGTGGCCGTCAGTAGGAAATTTCATTTTTGGATGTGATAAATAAAAGGTACCAATTGCCGGATTCAGTGTAAATCCGTTCACGCCATGTCCTGTTGTGTAAACTAACATGGTCGATGTTCCATAAATCACGTATCCTGCCGCAACCTGATTGATACCGGGTTGTAAAAAATCTTCCAATGTAACTGGAGTTCCTATTGGAGTCACTCTTCTATAAACCGAAAATATAGTTCCAACTGAAACATTGACATCAATATTTGATGAACCGTCAAGCGGATCCATTAAAACAACATACTTATTATTATGGCTGTTATCGCTTCCCTCAACCGTAATGAAATCATCATTTTCTTCGGAGGCAATACCACAAACAATTTCGCGATTAATCAAAGTTTGAATGAAAACCTCATTCGCATAAACATCTAATTTTTGCTGGTCTTCGCCTTGTATGTTTTGTTCTCCGGCGGCACCAACAATATCAACTAATCCGGCTTTGTTTACTTTATAATTGACCACTTTAGCAGCCAATCGGATGGAGTTGATAATTCGGGATAATTCGCCTGACGAATATTGAAAGGCATTTTGGTTTTCAATAATAAATTCTCCTAGTGTTTTGTTGCGTTCTTCCATTACGAAATCGATGTAGTTAATTTGACATCACAAATATCGTTTTTTTTGTGAAAACAAATTCAATACTATTTATTTACTTTGACAGTATTGTATATTTGCTGAATAAAACACAAAAAATATACATAAAAAGGCTGTTTTATTGCGTTTTTAAATCATTAAAATAAAAATTTATGAATATTAGAAGAGGAAATCCGCAAGATATGCAAGCTGTTTTAGGTCTAATTAAAGAGTTGGCCGAATTTGAAAAAGAGCCAGATGCTGTTCTTATAACTGTTGACGATTTAATTCGAGATGGTTTTGGCCCTGTTCCTCTCTTTCATGTTTTTGTTGCTGAAATAGAAGACGACTCGAACGATAGCAAACAGCCTAAGCAAATTGTGGGTATAGCATTGTACTATTATCGCTATTCTACTTGGAAAGGGAAAACTATCCATTTAGAAGATTTAGTGGTAAAAGAGAGTATGCGCGGCACAGGATTAGGATATGCTTTGTACTCTGAAATTTTAAAACAGGGTAAAAAAGACCAAGTTCGAAGAGTGGAATGGAATGTGCTCGACTGGAATACTCCTGCAATTGAATTTTACGAAAAATCAGGTGCAAAAGTATTACGTGACTGGCATGTGGTGCAAATGGACGAACTTGGAATTACCAATTTCGTAGAGAATAAATTGAAATAAAATAAAGAACAATTTTTTGTTTAAAATATGAGAGTATTCAAATTTGGAGGAGCTTCTGTAAAAGATGCCGCAGGAATAAAAAACGTGTACGACGTTTTACAAAAAGTGGGTTACGAGGATGTATTGCTAGTAGTTTCTGCAATGGGGAAAACAACGAATGCACTAGAAATTGTAATCAAAAATTATTTCGACAAATCAGCTGAGCTAAATTCATCCGTTCAAGAAGTGAAAAAATACCACAATCAAATATTGATGGATCTGTTTGACGATGAAAAAAATGAAGTTTTTGCCGCTGTCAATACACAATTTGCTGATTTAGAATATTTTTTGACACATAATAAATCTCCTAATTATAATTTTGTGTATGACCAGATTGTAAGTTATGGTGAATTAATTTCGACAACAATTCTCAGTCATTTCATGAATTTCATGGGCATAAAAACGCAATGGCTGGATGTGCGTAATTTTGTAAAAACGGATGCTAATTATCGAGATGCGGAAGTAGATTGGGAATTAACACAAAAGAACATTGCCAAAAACGTAAAACGAAAAACCCTAAATATTACACAAGGTTTCTTGGGTTCAGATGACAATAATTTCACCACGACTTTAGGTCGTGAAGGTTCGGATTATACCGCTGCAATTTTTGCATATTGTTTAAATGCCGAAAGCGTAACTATCTGGAAAGATGTTCCCGGAGTTATGAATGCCGACCCGAGATATTTTGAAAACGCCAGTTTATTGAATCAAATTTCGTATCGCGAAGCCATTGAACTAGCTTTTTACGGCGCAACGGTTATTCACCCAAAAACATTACAGCCTTTACAAAAAAAGGAAATTCCTTTGTATGTAAAATCGTTTATAAATCCATTATTAAAAGGAACAAGCGTTTCTAAAGGAGTGGATTTAGAACCTTATTTACCTTGTTTTATTGTCAAAAGAAACCAACTTTTGATTTCGCTTTCCTCCATAGATTTCTCTTTTATCATGGAAGAAAACATCAGCGAAATTTTTGCTTTGTTTCACCAGTTCAAAATAAAAGTAAATTTAATCCAGAATTCAGCGATTAGTTTTTCGGTATGTGTGGAGGACAAATTCGATAATTTTAAAGCACTAAATGCCATTTTGTCGAAAAAATTTAAAGTTGAATTTAACGAAAATGTTACTTTATATACCATTCGACATTTTGATGACAAAGCGGCACAAACTGTCGAAGAAAATAAAATAGTACTATTGAAACAAGTCAGTCGTGAAACGATGCAAGTCGTGACAAAAGAAGCGTAAACACTTATTATCAAGTAGTAAGAAATGGGAATCGAAATTTAATTTGATTCCCATTTCTCATTGTTTTAAGTAAAAAAAGCACTAGAATTGACACAATACCTATTTATTTTTTCCAATATTTTCTGCGTGGCGCAAGTTCTGATTATCAAATTATAAATACTACTTTTGATACTTTCGAGTTATAGTATTTATGTTGAAAAAATTACTTTTTTGGATTCTAATCGGTTGTTTTTCTGGGCTTCATGCACAGCAAATAAATTCGCTGTACAAAACCAAAAAAATTCTTCCTTCGCGCGATACTATTTACATTGAAAAAGAAAGCCTTAATTCTAGTTTTTTCAAATTGCTTGACGCCAATGACAAACAAATTGACAATACTTTATTTGCAATAAATTTCGAAAAGGGAACTTTAATTTTAAAGGAAAACAGCGCTTTCAAATCCGATTCACTGACCATACAGTATTTGAAATTTCCCGAAATTCTTACCAAAGAATACCGCATTTATGACGCATCAAAAGTTGTTAGCAATGAAGCCGGACAAGGTAACTTGTATGCTATTGGAAATAAAAATACCAATAAAAACGTACCTTTTGACGGTTTAAATACTTCCGGAAGCATTACACGTGGCGTGACTATAGGAAACAATCAAAATGCTGTTTTGAATTCCAATTTAGACTTGCAAATCACCGGAAAAATATCCGAAAAAGTAAGTTTAAGAGCCTCAATTCAAGACAGTAATATTCCGTTGCAAGATGGCGGATATTCCCAAAAACTAGATCAGTTTGACAATGTTTTCATGGAATTATTCAGCGATGAATGGAATATCCGTGCAGGTGATATTTTTCTGGAAAACAAGAACACCCAATTCCTGAATTTCAATAAAAAAGTACAGGGACTGGCGACAAGTTTCAACTTTGGAACTGAAGAAAACAAAACGAATGTATTTGCATCTGCTGCATTAGTCCGCGGTCAATATGCCAAAAGTGATATTGTGGGACAAGAGGGAAATCAGGGTCCGTACAAATTAAAAGGGCAAAACGGTGAATTATACGTTCTGGTGGTTTCCGGTTCAGAGCGGGTTTATGTCAATGGGATTTTACTGAAACGAGGAGAAAACAATGATTACACGATTGATTATAATGCAGGTGAAATTGTATTTACGCCACTTTTTACCATCACTTCCGAAATGCGAATTGCTATAGAATATCAATATTCCGACCGTAATTACACGCGTTTTGTAACCTATGCCGGAGCTACACATGAAAATAAAAAATGGAGTTTTGGTGGTTATTTATATTCGGAAAACGACTTGAAAAACCAGCCTTTACAACAGAATTTGTCACAGGAACAAGCTCAAATATTAGTCAATGCCGGAGACAATTCTAGTTTAATGACCGCGCCTTCAGCCTATTCAGATTCCTACTCCGAGAACAAAGTACTGTACCGAAAAACGACTGCTAATGCCGTTGAAATTTTCGAATATTCAAATGACGTACAACAGGAATTATTCAATGTTCGATTCACTTTAGTAGGAGCCAATAACGGGAATTATATTGTGACAAATTCAGCCACAATCACTCGAGTTTATCAATACATTGCTCCAGCAAACGGGATTCTGCAAGGAAATTATGAACCCATAATTCAACTTATTGCACCTACAAAAGTACAAGTAGCCACCTTTTTAGGAAAATACAACCCAGATGAAAAAACAGCTGTTGATTTTGAAATTGGCATCAGCAATAATGATAAAAATTTATTTTCAAATATTGATGACGCGAATAACAAAGGTCTTGCTGGAAAAATAAATACCAAGCAGCGTATTTTTTCGAAAAAATGGCAGATGGATGCTTTCGCTAATTACCAATTCATTCAGAACAATTTCAGTTCAGTGGAGCGGCTTTATAACATCGAATTTGACAGGGACTGGAACTTAGGAACTGCTGGCATTGGAAATCAAAGTCTGTTCGTTTCCGGATTACAATTGGATTTAAATCCAAAACCAAAATCCACCAACAAAGGATTACTATTGTATCAATTTGAAAAACTAGATTTCTCTGAAAATTTTTCAGGTAGTAGGCATGTTGTAAATGGATTATTTCGAGTAAAAAATTGGACTTTTCAAAATCAAGGGAGTTTCCTAAAAAGTGACGCACCTACTTTATCTTCTAAATTCTTAAGAAACCAGTCTCAGATGCGTTTGCATTTTGATAAAAATTGGGTCGGTTCCAGCTTGCGCTTAGAGGACAATCAGGAAAAAAATAAAACGACAAATCAGTTTACGGCTTTGAGCCAAAAATTTACAGAGTATGGTGTATTCGCCGGGAGAGGTGACAGCACCAAGGTTTTTGTAGAATTAGGTTATTTAAGAAGAACCAATGACAGCTTGCAAAACCGAAGTATCGGGAGTTTCATTCAGCGTGTAAATTCGTCTCAAACTTTTATGCTGAAATCGAAATTAATTCAAACCAATAAAAGTGATTTGTCCATCTTTGCCAATTACAGAGTCTTAGAATTCGTGGATGCCACACGAAAAAAAGAACCCACATTGAATTCCAGAATCGTGTACACGGATCGTTTTTTTAATCAACTAATTTTAAGCACAACGGTTTATGAAACGAATTCCGGAACCATTCCGCAACAAGAATTTACCTATCTCGAAGTTTCTGCAGGTCAAGGCGTCTATACTTGGAATGATTACAATGACAATGGAGTTCAGGAATTACAGGAATTTGAAGTCGCTCCATTTATCGATCAGGCGAAATTTATCCGGGTATTTTTACCCAACCGGATTTATATAAAAACACATCAAAATAAGTTCTCACAATCCGTGACTTTAAACCCGAATCAATGGCAAAACGAAACCGGAATCAAAAAATTACTTTCCTATTTCTACAATCAAACTGCCTTTATAATCGACCGAAAAATAAGAAGTGATGGAAACAATTTCGACTTAAATCCGTTTAGCGGTTCCAATGAAAATGTACTAGGCCTAAACTCCAGTTTAAGAAACAGTCTGTTTTACAATCGAGGGAAACAAAACCATTCTACTACGTATTCCTATTTAGAAAATAAAACAAAAAACTTATTATCCATCGGTTCACAGGAAGCTACCAACAGCTCTCATCAATTGCAATACAATCATTTGTATCACCAAAGCTGGCTTTTTGTTTTTTTTGCCAAAACAATTCAAACCGCAATTGAATCTGAAAATTTCCCCGAGAAAAACTTCGATATTAGCGGTTATCAATTGGCTCCAAAAATCAGTTATTTATTTTCCAAAAACACCAGTTGGGATATCTTTTATGAGTTACAAAAGAAAGAAAATCAGATAGGAGTTTCAGAAACGCTGCTGCAAAACCGTTTTGGAACTGCCTTTTCCTATTCAGGTACAAAAAAATTCACGATGAACGGTGAAGTTTCTTTTTACCAAAATAAATTTGATGGAAATGAATTTTCCTCGGTAGGATTTCAAATGTTGGAGGGATTACAAACTGGGCAAAACCTGACTTGGAGATTGCTTTTGCAAAAAAACATTACGCAATTTTTAGACATAAACTTTAATTATCAGGGTCGAAAAAGCGAAACAAGCCAAGCCATTCATACTGGGAGCATGCAGTTGAGAGCTTATTTTTAAGCTAAAGAAGGATAAATTTGTTTGAATTCATTTTGAATATATTTTTTTGCTATTTTTATATAACTAAACATAAAAAAAATGCTATGAAAAAATTATTTGTATTGTTATTAACTATTATTTTATCGGTGAGCGCCTATTCCCAAGAAACGGCAACTGAAAAGAAAGCAACAAAAGCTACCACACAAAAATTAGCAAAAGCTAAAGCAAAGGAAAAAGCAAAAGCCAAAGCAGATGCTACAAAAGAAAAAGCAACGGCAGCGAAAGAAAAAACCGAAGTTGCTAAAGAAAAAGTATCTAAAGCAATGGCAGCAAAAGAAAAAGCAGCAAAAGAAAAAGCAGCAAAAGCTAAATCTAAAGCCACGACAGCAAAAGAAAAAACTGAAGTTGTAAAAGAAAAAGCAACAAAAGCTAAAGAGAAAGCAACGACAGCAAAAGAAAAAACTGAAATTGTAAAAGAAAAAGCAACAAAAGCAAAAGAGAAAGCAACGACAGCAAAAGAAAAAACTGAAGTTGTAAAAGAAAAAGCTACAAAAGCAAAAGAGAAAGCTACAGCTACCAAGCCAGCAAAAAAACTAAAAGAGACTACTGAAAAAGCACCTAAAATTGCCGATAAAATAACAGGTGAATACAATGGAAAAAAAGTATATACTGGTCCTAGGGGAGGAAAATACTACATCAACTCCAACGGTAATAAAACGTATATTCAAGAATAATTTTTTTATAAAATATTTCACAAAGGCTATCTTTTAGGATAGCCTTTATTTTTCTATAAAAGTATAATTGCCCCATAATTTAATAGTTTAGTAATACCTTCGAAATATACAAAACGGGTTCATTTCCTAACTTTCAAATAAAAAACAACGAACCTATTTATCGCACATGGATTTGAAAATGAAACAAAAGACTATCCTAATCGCACCATTGAATTGGGGTTTAGGCCATGCAACACGATGTATTCCCATTATCAAAGCCTTATTAGAAAACAATTACACTCCCATTATTGCATCCGATGGAATTGCATTGACTTTACTAAAAAAAGAATTCCCTACCGTACAAGCACTGGAACTTCCCTCCTACCAAATAGAATATGCTAAAAATGGCGCCAATTTCAAATGGAAATTAATACAGAATGGTCCAAAAATGGTCCGAGCTATTTTAGAAGAAAAAAAAATAATTGAAAACTGGATTAAACAATATGCAATAGACGGTATTATTTCAGACAATCGATTAGGAGTTTACAGCAAGAAAGTCCCATCCGTGTTTATTACCCATCAATTGAATGTCATGACTGGAAACACCACTTGGATAACAAGTAAAGTACATCAATATATTATAAAAAAATATATAGAATGCTGGGTTCCGGATCTTGAAGGTTCCATAAATCTAACCGGAAAACTAGGTCATATTGAAAGTATCAGCCTCAAAACTAAATATATAGGCCCTTTGAGCCGACTTCAAAAGAAACTATTACCAAAAAAATATGATTTGCTGGTGATTCTCTCCGGTCCTGAACCTCAACGAGGAATACTGGAAAATCATTTGAAAAACGAAATCAATCGGTTCAAAGGAAATGCAATTTTCATTGAAGGAAACGTAGAATCAGAACAGAAAATTGTTGTAAAACAAAATGTTACCTATTACAACTTCATGAATTCTACCGAACTCGAACAAGCTTTTAACGAAAGTGAAATGGTCCTTTGTCGTTCTGGATACACTACAATAATGGATCTTGCGCAATTGCGAAAAAAAGCATTTTTTATTCCAACACCAGGACAATACGAACAGGAATATTTGGCTAAAAAATTAAAAAAGGAAGGCTTAGTTCCTTATGCGAATCAAAATGATTTTAGAATGGAAAATATTCAAGAAATTCAGGATTATAAAGGACTTCCACGCTTAGATTCTAAAATTGACTGGACAAATTTATTTGCGGTTTTTGAAAAATAGTTTCTAATAATTACCCACAAAAAAACCGATTTAGAAAAATCGGTTTTTTGGTATTAAAATATATTTTTTCAGATTATATTTTAGTCGTTTTAGCTTTTTCAAGAGTAAAAGAAAATTCAGAACCCACACCAAATGTACTGTCTACATAAATTTTCTCATCATGAGCTTCAATAATATGCTTTACAATTGATAGTCCCAATCCGGAACCACCTTCGGTTCTTGCGCCACTTTTATCCACTCTGTAAAAACGTTCAAAAAGTCTAGGAATATTTTTTTTCTCTATTCCTTCTCCGTTATCAGTAATACGAACAATTACTTTTTCATCTGTCAAATCCTCGATACTCACTTCGGTTGAACCCTTTAATTTTCCATATTTTATGGAGTTTACAATCAAGTTCATCACCACTTGTTGAATTTTTTCCTGATCTCCAACAACCAAAACCGGCTTATTGTATTTCATATCAAACATCAACAAAATATCTTTCTTGGAAGCTTTCATTTCGAGCAAATCAAATACATTTTGAACGAGTTTAACAATGTCAAATTCAGCTATTTCTAAATTCAAGTCGCCAATTTCAAGTTTGGAAATCATATCTAAATCCTGAACAATATAGATGAGTCTTTCCACTCCTTTTTCGGCACGTTCTAAGTATTTTTTTCGGATTGTTTTATCGTTCATGGCTCCGTCAAGCAAAGTTGACAAATACCCTTGAACCGTAAAAAGTGGGGTTTTGAGTTCGTGAGAAACGTTTCCAAGAAACTCTCTTCTATATTCTTCACGGACTTTTAACGTTTCTATTTCCAGCTTTTTATCAGTTGCAAACTTCTTGACTTCACGAGTAAGTGTCGCCATATCCGTTGTTATCGGCTGGTTTCTAAAAGTGCTTGATTCTAATAAAGAAACGTCATCATATATTTTTTTTACCTTTTTATAAATAAAACGTTCTACCCGATATTGAATCACAATAAAGGAGAAAGTAGCAATTGACAAGGCAAAAATCAAACAAAACTGGTAGGAAAAACTAAAAAACCAATGGGTAAGAAAACCAACTAATCCGGTAGAAAAAAGGGTGACATAGAGCGCCGATTTTACGGCAAAGCGATATGTTTTTTTAAAATTTATAGTCATTTATACTTCAAACTTATACCCAACACCTTTTATTGTTTTGAAAAAATCTTCTCCAATTTTTTCCCGTAATTTTCGGATGTGAACATCAATCGTTCTTCCGCCCACAACCACTTCATTACCCCAAACTTTGTCCAGAATTTCATCGCGTTTGAATACTTTTCCTGGTTTTGAAGCTAATAAATAAAACAGTTCAAATTCTTTTCTTGGCAAAGCAATTTCAACATTATCTTTTACAATTTTGTATTCCTCGCGATTGATTTCGATTCCGCCAACGTTTAATGTCTCGCTGTTTTGTTCTTTTTCTTTTAATCGGCGCAACAAAGCTTTTACTTTGCTAACTAATAATTTAGGTTTGATGGGCTTTGTAATATAATCATCGGCACCAGCGTCAAAACCTGCAACTTGGGAATAATCTTCACTTCTGGCAGTCAAGAACGTAATTATAACATTGCTGAGTTCCGGGATTTTACGAATATTTTCACAAGCCTCCATTCCGTCCATTTCTGGCATCATAACATCCATTATAATAAGGTCTGGAATTTCTTTTTTAGCTTTAGCTACAGCTTCTTTTCCGTTAGCCGCTGTAAAGATTTGATATCCTTCCTCAGAGAGGTTGTACCCTACAATTTCTAAGATATCCGGTTCGTCGTCTACTAATAGAATCTTCGTGTGTTTTTTCTTCATAAAGCGCCAAAAATTGTTTTTGAATTGTAAATGTAACAATAATTGGGGTACTGAAAAGCTGTTAACCGTAATTTAATATTAGGTGCATTTTTGGACCCAAAACAAAACATAACCATAACAAGTGAGTAACTTACATTTTACATTTCAGGCGTTACTTTGCAAAAAAATTAAACCAAATGAAATTCAAGTTACTATTTTTAACGTTATTTATAACTGCTGTTTCTTTCGCACAGAATAAAGGAACGATAGCCGGAATCTTAACAGACAAAGATGCTAATAATCAGTCATTACCTTTTGCTAATGTTCTTATCAAAGGAACAAATATAGGAACCAATACTGATATTGATGGTAAATATACCATAAAAATACTACCAGGAAACTATACTTTACAGTTAAGTTTTGTAGGTTACGAATCTGTTGAGATTCCTGTAACAGTGGTTGCTGATGAAACTGTAACTGTAAACAAGGCATTAGGTTCAGGGAGCTATAAACTGGAAGATGTCGTTATAAAAAACACTGCAAGCAGAGAAAAGGAAACTGCATTATTATTAGACCAAAAACAGGCGGTTGTAATTAAACAAAGTATCGGCGCACAAGAAATGGCCCGTAAAGGTGTAAGCGACGTTGAAGAAGGATTAACAAAAATTACAGGAATCACTAAGGTAGATGGAAGAGGTTTATTTATCAGAGGACTGGAAGACCGCTACAATAACTTATTGATAAACGATTTGCAATCCCCATCAAACAGTCCTTTCAAGAAAATCATTCCTTTAGATTTGTTTCCTACTGATGTTGTTGGAGTATTAAATATCTACAAAACTTTCAATCCTAACATTTCTGGAGATTTTGCAGGAGCAACCGTTAATATTGAAACACCTCAACCCAAAAACATTACGAAATTGAACATTGGTTTTGGCTATACTACCAACAATAACCTTCAAGATTTCCTGCTTTCTGATGATGCAAATTCAACGAAAGGTTCTTTAGGCCTTATTGGGAATGACAGAGCGCTTCCTAGTATCTTTGGATCAATTCCAAGAGGACAAAAACTTTCTCCTTCGGAATATGAGAATGGTTTTGGTAAAAAATCATGGGATGTAAATAATACGAAAAGCCCATTGAATTCAAGTATTGGATTTTTACATGCTCAAAAATTCAGTCTTGAAAAAGAAAGAAATATTAGTTACATAATGTCTTTCAATTTTGACAATAAATACTCTTTTAGAGAAGGTGTAGACAGAACTTTCAATCTTGGTCAAGGAAATTATGATAATAATTTGTACAATACTCAATACAGTTATTTCACTACATTTTCAGGTTTAGCAGGTTTGAAATACAAGACAAACCGTTTTAACTTGAACTTCAACACGTTCTTGATTAAAGCGACTGAAAGCAAAATTCAAGATCAGCTAGGATACACAAACAGCTTAGCTAATCAGACAAATAATCTTATCAGATTAAACCAATACGAAGAATCTAACTATTGGAACACACAATTGTACGGAGATTATAAATTAACCGAAGACGGGAAACACAGTTTAAAAGCTGGTGGTTCTTATGTAAAAACTTCTTTTCAACAACCGGATAGAAAATTTATCACAGGTGTAAAACTAGATGACACCCAAATAAATATGTCTTATGGTGGTAATAACTTAAACCGTCAATTCCTTGATGTAAAAGGAAACTTCTATTACTCTTCACTTTTAGAATATAATTTAAAATTTGGAGACAATGAAGATTCTAATAAATTATCTATTGGATACAACAGTTCGCTGAACGACATGGAATCTTCTTACCGTTTCTTCTCAGGAAGAAGGAATTTAGAGAGAAACTATACTGCTGATTTAAGTACTATAAGCCAAAACATCAATGAAGATATCAACAACGGAATTGTTTATGTTCAGGAAGAATCTAACGGAGATTACAAAGTAAAATTGAATCAGTTTGTTAATGCTGGATACTTCAATTTGTTTATGAATCTTGGAGAAAAATGGGATTTGAATGCTGGTATTAGAGGTGAAAGTTCAACTCGTACTATAAAATACAGAGAACAAGGCGATCCGTTTGGTAGCGCTTTCCGAAAAAAGACAGATGACAAGCTTGACATTTTACCATCTATAAACGCAAAACGTCTTTTGAATGAAAATAGTAATTTGAGAGTGTCATTAGCAAAAACTATAACCCGTCCAGTTGCGATGGAGTTGTTACCAATAAATTACATTAATGCTGATGGAACTTCAGAGAGTGGAAACCCAGATTTGAAAGACAGTGAAAACTATAATGTAGATTTCAAATATGAATTGTTTCCTAACAACAAAGAAATGTTTGCTGTAGGTGTATTTGGAAAAATGATCAACGACCCAATCGAAAGAGTTTTCAAACCAACTGCAAATAGTGGAGGTCAAATCACAACTTTCAAAAACTCAGAGCAAGCAGTTATTTATGGTGCCGAGATAGAAATGCTTTTCCAATTGAGCAGAATTAGCAAATCGCTTTCTAATTTCTCTTTAGGCTTCAATACATCGTTAATGAGTACTGACGTTAAAATTGACCTTAAAAAACAAGGAAATGAATTAGAAAACAGTACTAACCGTAAACTGCAAGGTGCTTCAAGTTGGTTAATCAATTCTGATTTGAAATATGACTTTATCCTTAATAAAGATTGGAAAAACTCTATGACCTTGGTATATAACGTTTATGGAGATCGTATTTTCGCAGTAGGTTCTTCAGGAATTGATCATATCTACGAGAAATCTTTTAGTAAATTAGATTTTGTTTGGACTAACTCAATTTCAAAAAGTATCGAACTTAAATTTGGTATTGACAACATCTTAAATCCAAGTTACAAAAAAGAGTTGGGAAGCAAAAGTACTTTAGACATAACAGAAGACTCACTGATTTTAAGAGAATTCAAAAAGGGTGTCGGATTCTCCTTTAACATAGGATACACGTTTTAAAAACAACAAAAAAAAAGAGCTATAATAGCTCTTTTTTTTGTTTACATAAGTAACATAAAGTTTACATCAAATTCATTGTTATATAATACTTTAATAACAATTACGTAACTAAAATTCAGAACCTCAGAAGTACTTTTGAAATAAATAATTAACAAAAAAACTTATAATTTTAAAATCATTAAAAAATGAAAAAATTAGTATTCAGTCTTGCATTATTGAGCTTGGTTTTTACAAGTTGTACTTCAAGCGATGACCCAATAGTAACGCCTCCAACGACTGCGACAGGTGAAATCACAGGAGATATCACAGCATCAAAAACATATACAAAAGGTGTTTATACTATCAAAGGTACTGTAAGAGTAAAAAGCGATGCTACTTTAACTTTTGAAGCTGGTTCACTAATTACTGCTGATGCAGCTGATGGTACAGATGCTTTATTAGTAGAAAAAGGCGGAAAATTAAATATTTCAGGAACAGCAGCAGAGCCTGTAGTGTTTACTGAAAAATCTAAAACTGCAGGTTCTTGGGGTGGTATAATCATGTTTGGTGATGCTCCTATCGTTTCTGGAAAAACTGCTGACGGAACTCCTATTACAACTGCAACTTCTGAAGACGGAACAAACATTGTTTACGGTGGTACAAATGCTGCTCATAATGGTGGTTCTTTAAAATATGTACGAGTAGAATATGCAGGTAAAAAAATCCTTGACGGAAATTCTGAAATGAATGGTTTCTCATTCTATTCAGTAGGTTCAGGAACAGTATTAGAAAATCTTGTTGCTTACAAAGGAGCTGATGATGGTTTTGAATTTTACGGTGGAACTGTAAGTGCTAAAAACCTTATTTCTTACGGAAACACAGATGATTCTTTTGACTGGCAAGATGGATGGCAAGGTCAAGCAAATACAAACTGGTACGCATATCAAACTGGAGCTGGAAATTTTGGAATGGAAATCGAAGCAAAAAGTGTAAACAATGCATTCTTCCCTAAAGTATCTAATATTACTTTAAGAAGAGCAGCAGGTACTGCAACTGAAGCTGGAAATCCACTAGAAATTGATGCAATCCAATTCAAGAAAGAAGGTAACGGAGAATATTCTAATGTAGTAATTTCAGGATACACAAATACTGCAGTTTCAGGAACTACAACAGTAAATGCAGTTGCCGTTAGAATTCAAGAAGCTGCAACAAACACTAACCAAGTTCTTACTGGTAAAATAAAAATGTTGAATGTGAAAATTGCAGACGCTACTACGACTCAATGGGGTGCTGGTGCAGCTTTTACAGTTTCATTTTTACCTGCAAATTTTACAACAAGCACAACAGCAACTGGAGCTGCATTGACTCCTGGAGCTTGGGCAATTGTTGATGGCGTTAATTTATTATCAAATTTGTAATAAACAATCCAATTGATTTATAGTAAACATCCTGAGCAATCAGGATGTTTTTTTTTGGTATGCTTTTTGAAATATATTTTGTATATTTACTATTCAAAATGATCTGATGGCAAAAAACTACTTTTATATTATTACTGTATTGGTTCTTTTATTTTCTCTGAGCGTTAGTGCTCAGGAAACTAAACCGCAACCAAGAACACAAGAAACCGCTACTATAGAAGGTTTAAGCTTGTATCCGAACCCTGTGAGTAATGGCAAAGTTTACATTTCTACGAAAAACGACTTGGATAAAGAAATAATTATCTTTGATGTTTTAGGAAAAAAAGTACTTCAAACCACGATAAGCTCAAGAGAATTAAATGTTTCTAATCTATCCTCTGGTGTTTACATCATAAAAATTAATGAAAAAGAAGCATCAGCGACCAGAAAATTAATCATCCGATAATTTCAAAAATACACTATCAAAGCTCCAATTGCAATTGGGGCTTTTTTTATATCTTGTTCAAATAGAATCAATCCTAAGAATCAAGTTTATCCAATTCCGTTATTGGTTTGCCTTTAAATTTTTGATTACTTTTGCAAAAAAAATTCTTGATCACAGCCTCCGATATATTTTCTATTTCCAGTCAAAAACAATTTGAAAAAATTGCTTTGAAAGTATTTCGTTTCCAATACGAAAACAACTTAGTCTATCAGGAATTTTGTGATTTTCTAAAAACAGATCCTCACAAAGTAAAATCGCTACAACAGATTCCCTTTTTACCAATTCAGTTTTTTAAGAGTCATCAGGTGGTTTCGAATACCAATCCTATTCAGGAAACCTTTACCAGTAGCGGTACAACCGGAATGATTACCAGCAAACATCTGGTTACCGATATTACCTTATACGTAGAGAGTTACCGTAAAGGATTTTCAGAATTTTATGGCAATATTGAAGATTATGTTGTTTTAGCTTTACTTCCATCCTATCTGGAACGGGAAGGCTCTTCCTTAATTTACATGGTCAAGGATTTAATTGAACTTTCCAATCATCCTGAAAGTGGTTTTTACCTGCACAATCACGACGAACTGATTGCCAAGCTTATCGCTTTAGATGAAGCAGGTCAAAATGTAATTTTGATTGGTGTAACTTTTGCTTTAATGGATTTAATAGAGCAGCATCAGTTTCAATTGCAGCATACCATTATCATGGAAACAGGCGGCATGAAGGGCAAGCGGAAAGAAATGATTCGGGAAGAACTGCACGAACAATTGTGTAAAGGATTTGGCGTTTCATCCATACATTCTGAATATGGAATGACCGAATTGCTTTCGCAAGCGTATTCTTTAGGGAACGGCGTGTTTGAGTGCCCTTCCTGGATACAAATCCTCGTTCGCGATACCGAAGATGCTTTAACTTATATTCAAGACGGAAAAACAGGCGGAATCAACGTGATTGATTTGGCCAACATCAATTCCTGTTCGTTTATTGCTACGCAGGATTTAGGCAAAAAAAATCCCAACAACTCTTTCGAGGTGTTGGGACGTTTCGATAACTCTGATATTCGAGGCTGTAATTTGATGGTTCTTTAAACCACTCTCACCACAAAATAGTTTTTCTTTCCACTTTGCAACAATATAAATTGATTGTTGATTAAATCTTTGTTCGAAAGCACAAAATCTTCAGCAACTTTTTCTCTATTTACTGAAATAGAATTAGCCGTCAAAGCGCGTCTAGCTTCGCCATTCGATTTTAAAAATCCCGTTTTTTCGTTTAAAACGTCAACAATATTGATTCCGGTTTCAATTTCGTTTCTGCTGATTTCCGCTTGAGGAACACCATCAAAAACATCTAAGAAAGTAGCTTCATCCAATTGTTTCAAATCATCAGAAGTAGAATTCCCAAACAAAATATTCGACGCTTTTATCGCATTTTCTAAATCTTCTGCTGAATGTACCATCACTGTAATTTCTTCGGCCAAACGTTTTTGTAACAAACGTAAATGCGGTGCTTCTTTATGTTTTTCAGTTAAAATTTCGATTTCATCTTTAGATAAAAAAGTGAAAATCTTAATGTATTTTGCGGCATCAACATCCGAAGTGTTCAACCAATATTGGTAAAATTTATATGGAGAAGTTCTGGCCGAATCCAACCAAATATTTCCACCTTCAGATTTTCCAAACTTGGTTCCATCCGCTTTTGTAATCAATGGACAAGTCAATGCATATGCTTTTCCACTGGCTATTCTACGCACTAATTCAGTTCCCGTAGTGATGTTTCCCCATTGGTCACTTCCACCCATTTGCAACGTACAATTCTTTTCTCTGTACAAATGCAAAAAGTCATATCCTTGAACCAATTGGTACGTAAACTCCGTGAATGACATTCCTTCGGCGGCTTCAGAAGACAAACGTTTCTTCACAGAATCTTTCGCCATCATATAATTTACCGTAATATGTTTCCCTACATCACGAATAAAATCCAGAAAAGAAAAATTCTTCATCCAGTCGTAATTATTCACTAATTCTGCTGCATTAGCCGAATTAGAAGTAAAATCTAAGAAACGAGATAATTGTCCTTTTATAGCTTCTTGATTGTGACGCAAAGTCGCTTCGTCCAATAAATTTCTTTCATTCGATTTTCCGGATGGATCACCAATCATTCCTGTTGCACCACCCACTAATGCTAATGGCTTGTGTCCCGCTAGTTGAAAATGTTTCAACAACATCACGCCTACTAAATGTCCTATATGCAATGAATCGGCAGTTGGGTCAATTCCCACATACGCCACACGCATTTGTTCCATCAAATGTTCTTCTGTGCCGGGCATAACATCGTGGAGCATTCCTCTCCAAGTTACTTCTTCAATAAAATTCTTCATCTTTTTAATCAATTTACTTTCGTCAATTCAGCCTTTTAGGCTTCGTGTGCACAAAGATAAAATTTATTGCGGATTAGGTTATTTGTTTAATAGGTTATTCGAAAAAAATTATTCGTATTTTCGTAGCATGATTTTAGTCACAGGAGGAACCGGTTTAGTAGGCGCACATTTATTGCTTCATTTAATTGAATCGCGAAGTATCGGGACACAAAAAGTACGTGCCATTTATCGAAGCGTAACTTCAATAGAGAAAACCAAGTCGCTATTCTCCATGTACAAAAAGGAATCGTTGTTCAATCAAATCGAATGGATTCAAGCAGACATTACCGAAGTCCCTTCGTTAGAAATAGCCTTTCAAAATATTGACACCGTGTACCATTGCGCCGCTTTGATTTCTTTTGATCCAAAGGATGAAGATATATTGCGAAAAACAAATATTGAAGGCACTGCGAATATTGTGAATTTCAGTATCGCCTATCAAATAAAAAAACTGTGTTTTATAAGTTCCATTGCCACTTTGGGCGATTTACTGCCACATGAAAAATTCATCACCGAAGAAACCGAATGGAATCCGGAAAAGTACCATAATGATTATGCCATTTCTAAATATGGTGCCGAAATGGAAATCTGGCGTGGACAGCAAGAAGGTTTAGAGGTAATAATTGTAAATCCGGGCGTAATTCTTGGACCCGGCTTTAGAGAACAAGGAAGCGGACAACTTTTTACGAAAGTAAAAAATGGATCGAAATTTTACACGTTGGGTTCCACCGGATTTGTTGCCGTTACTGATGTTGTTCGAATCGCTTACCAATTAATGCAAAGCCAAATCAAAAACGAACGCTTTACTTTGATTGAAGAAAATAGTGTTTTCCGTGACATTCTGAACGCGATGGCTGATGCACTTGACGTGAAACGACCTGAAATTCACGCAAAACCTTTTTTTATGGAAATACTCTGGAGATTGGATTGGTTTGTTTCGACTGTTTTTCAACAAAAGAGAAAGTTATCAAAAGCAACTGCAAGAGCTTCCTACTCGGTAAATAATTATTCCAATCAGAAGATTAAAGACTTCTTGAAAACTGATTTCAAGGACATTCACCAGTACATAAAAGACATTTCGAAACTTTAAAACTGCAATTTTTCTATTTCAATTTTGTAGTGTCACCAACAATAGGAGCTGGTTTTTTGTTGTTTTGAAGAACCGGTTTCTTTTTCTTTTTTTCCAAATTCACTAATGAATCGGCGCTTTTTTTACTGGCATCCAATCGTTTTGTAATTTGTTCAAACATCAATTTGTAGTCTTCATAATCTGACGCGTAATAAACATTACTTTTGGCAAACTGAAGGCTGTCAATTTTATATTTCTTGTAAATAAAGTCTCTTGGATTTATTTTAAAAGTATCCAAAGAGACTGGATTTTGATATTTTATTGCTTCTAAAACAGCTAAATCATACATCACATCAAGCATCACATCTTTCTCGATAAGACGTTCCGGTTTTTGTACTACTTCCTCTTTACAACTTATAAAGAGCGCCAATACTGCTAAAATTAGTATGATTTTTTTCATCTGATAAATTTTATCTTTCGAATAATAAACGTTTTCCTGCACGAATATCTTTTACCTTAAAAGCGGTGTAAACTAATTGTCCGTTTACAAAAGTATGGGTAATTCTGGATTTAAAAGTAAAACCTTCAAATGGAGACCAACCACATTTAGCCAAAATATTCTCTTTTTTTACGCTCCAAGGCAAACCTGCATTTACAATTACCAAATCCGCATAATAGCCTTCTTTGATAAAACCACGTTTTTCAATTTTGAAGATTTTAGCCGGATTATGACACATTTTCTCCACAATTTTCTCCACGCTTATTTTCCCTTGGTGGTGCGCTTCAAACATAGCCACAACAGCATGTTGAACCAGTGGACCGCCGGAGGGCGCATTCAAATAGGATTGTTTTTTCTCTTCTAAAGTGTGTGGGGCGTGATCTGTAGCAATCACATCAATACGATCATCCAGTAAGGCTTCCCAAAGTACTTTTCTATCATTGGCTGTTTTTACCGCAGGATTCCATTTAATCAGATTGCCTTTTGTAGCATAATCATCATTGGTAAACCATAAATGATGCACGCAAACTTCGGAAGTGATTTTCTTTTCTTCCAAAGGAATTTTGTTCGTAAACAAATCCATTTCTTTGGCGGTCGAAAGGTGAAAAATATGCAAGCGAGCACCAGTTCTCTTAGCTAAAGCAACGGCTTTGGAAGACGAAATATAACACGCTTCCTCGCTTCGGATCAGGTGATGCAACGTAACGGGAACATCCTCTCCGTACTCTTCTTTGTATTTCGCTAAATTGTTTTGTATTGTAGTTTCATCCTCGCAATGCACCGCAATAAGCATGGGCGTACTGGAAAATATTTTTTCTAGTGTTGCTTCGTTATCCACCAACATATTTCCGGTTGATGAACCTAAAAATATTTTGATTCCAGCAACATTCTTTGGATTTGTTTTTAAAACTTCCTCCAAATTATCATTAGTAGCACCCATCATAAACGAATAATTCGCATACGATTTCTGTGCAGCCAATTCATATTTTTGCTCTAATATTTCTTGAGTAACCGCATTTGGAATCGTATTGGGTTGTTCTATGTATGAAGTGATTCCGCCCGCAACAGCAGCTCTTGATTCGGATTCAATATCGCCTTTGTGCGTGAGTCCTGGCTCTCTGAAATGTACTTGATCATCAATAGCTCCCGGAATCAGAAAACTCCCTTCGGCATCAATAATTTTACAATCGGAGAACTTAGCACTGATACTTTCTGAAATTTCAACAATTAAGTCATTCTCAATTAATACATCGCCTTCAAAAATTACCCCTTCATTTACTATTTTGGCATTCTTAATTAAAACCCTGTTCATCCTATCTTTTTCTTATAATGTGTTGACTAATCTTTTTAATCTAAGCGCAATAACTCCAAAAACGGCTTCAACTATAATTGAATTACTCATCTTGGATTGCCCTTTTGTCCGGTCGGTAAAAATAATTGGAACCTCCGTAATTTTAAATTTTTTACAATACGTTCTGTATTTCATTTCAATTTGGAAAGCGTAACCAACAAATTTTATTTTATCTAAATTGATCTCTTCTAAAACTTTTCTTTTATAACAAACGAATCCCGCTGTGGCATCATGAATTTTCATTCCCGTAATCATTCGCACATAAACCGATGCAAAATACGACATCAAAACGCGACTCAAAGGCCAGTTTACCACATTTACACCAGTGACATAACGGGAGCCAATCGCTAAATCAGCATCACCAAAATGACAGGCGGTGTATAATTTTTCTAAATCGTTGGGGTTATGGGAAAAATCAGCATCCATTTCAAAAATGAAATCATATCTATGCTGCAAAGCCCATCTAAATCCATGAACGTAAGCTGTTCCTAAACCAGATTTTTTTTCTCTTTTTTCCAAAAACAAACGGCCTTCAAATTCTTTCTGAAGTAAAACAACCTTATCAGCAGTGTGATCCGGCGAATTATCATCAATAATCAGAACATGAAAGGGTTTGTGTTGCGAAAGCACCGATCGAATAATGCTTTCAATATTTTCAATTTCGTTATAGGTAGGAATTATAACAATACAATCATTCATATTTCGACTAATTTCACCGCAAAAGTAAACTTTTTATGCCATTTCAGCCTTAATAAAATTATAATAAAAAGAATGATGGAAAAATTAGTAATTTTGCAGCGTTATGATCGAAACTATACTTCATCCAAGAATAACTGAGAACAAAGACTGGGCAACCGTGCTTTTCGTTCTGTCATTTGCTATTATTGCGATTACCAAATCTATTTTTGAAAATCGATTTGGTGATTTTGCAAATCTGATTTTTTCGAATAAATACACCAAAGTGTACAGAGACAGCAGCCATTTAAAAAGTGGATTTACTGTCGCATTATTTTTTGTCCAAGTGATTTCTCTTGCATTTTTTATTCAAATTTCGCTGAGTTATTTTGGCAATGCATCAAAAACAGATTGGCTGCTTTACATCCAGATATTTACGTTTCTGGTTTTCTTCATTTTATCGAAATATTTAATTGAAAAAATAATTGCTACTTCCTTCAATATCGAAGAATTTATGGAGCAGTTTAACCTTCAAAAGGTAACTTACAGAACTTATATTGGATTATTCATACTTCCATTCAATATAATTTTGTTTTATTACGACTCCTTTTCAAGAAATATTCCATTAGTGATTATAGCTATGATATTATTCATCAACGCTTTAACATATTTTATTTCAATAAAAAATTATCAAAATTTAATATTCGGTAAGTTGTTTTATTTTATTTTATATCTTTGCGCTCTCGAAATAGCTCCCTATTATTTTATGTATTATTGGTTTACAAAAGGGAGTGCTTAGAAAACGTTAAATATGAAAGTGAAAACAATTTTGGTGTCACAACCTGAGCCTAAGGTGGAAAACTCACCTTACTTTGAACTTCAACAAAAGCATAAAGTAAAAATTGATTTCAGACCTTTTATTCATGTAGAAGGAGTTAATGCAAAAGAGATTAGACTTCAAAAAATCGATCTCAACCATTACACCGCGATAATTTTAACGAGTAAAAATGCTGTTGACCACTTTTTCAGAGTAGCTGATGAAATGCGTTACAAAGTTCCTGAAGGATTAAAATACTTCTGCCAATCAGAAGCTATTGCTTTTTACCTGCAAAAATACGTTGTGTACAGAAAACGTAAAATTTACGTTGGACCGAAAGATTTTGCTGATTTATCTCCGCTGATTAAAAAATATAAAGACGAAAAATTCTTATTACCTGCTTCAGACCAATTGAATGCCGATGCGCCAATAACGCTCAACGCACTAAAAGTAGATTGGACTCCAGCCGTTTTTTACAGAACCGTAATGAGTGATTTATCCGATTTGGCCGATGTATATTATGATGTTTTGGCTTTCTTTAGCCCAACCGGAATAAAATCATTATTCATGAATTTTCCTGATTTCGAACAAAACGACACCCGAATTGCCGTTTTTGGGAGTACAACTCAAAAAGAAGCATTGGATCACGGTTTGAGAGTGGATATTCTTGCACCAACACCAGCAACACCTTCGATGACAATGGCTTTGGAAAAATACATTATTGAAGCCAATAAAGGAAAATAAAGAAAATACTTTTTAGATACAATTAAAGCCATTCGTAATCCGAATGGCTTTTTTTATGGCGTAAATTATAAAAAAGGCGAGTTACTCTTTACACTAATCGTTTTTTACTTAAATTTGATTTCCAATTCAAACTAAATTTAATATTTTAGTTTAAAATAACAACTCATGAAAATCAATTCCCTAGTAGTAGAAATTGACGGCATCGATAAAGAAATTTTACGCAACCTGATGGAAGATGCCCGAAAACCAATTCTTCAAATCGCCAATAAAATAGGGATTTCAGGAGCGGCAATTCATCAACGTTTGCGAAAACTGGAACAATCCGGCGTTATTTCGGGATCAAAATTCACCGTAAACAATAAAATATTAGGATACAACACGATGGCTTTTGTTGGGATTTATCTGGACAAAGCCGCCCGAAATCCAGAAGCAGTTCGTGATTTAAAGAAAATCCCCGAAGTTTTGGAATGCCATTACACTACGGGTAACTGGTCGATTCTGATAAAAATTATTTGTCGCGATAATGAACATTTAATGCAGTTGCTCAACACCAAAATCCAAGCGATAGAAGGCGTTTCCAGAACAGAAACCTTCATTTCCTTAGACCAGCAAATCGACAGACAGATTCAGCTTTAGATTTTTAGATTGTTAGATCATAAGCACAAATAAAAAGCCGTTTGCTTACAAACAAACGGCTTTTCTAATTATCTAAGCAGTCTAAATATCTAAAAGTCTAATCTCTTCTGCTTCCGCCCATATAAATGGAAACGTAATACAACAGCGTAGCAATTGATCCTAAAGCAGCCACGACATACGTTCGGGCAGCCCATTTCAAGGAATCCTTAGCTCCCGCTTGTTCTTGTTGCGTCAGCATTCTTTTGTTTTCTAACCAAGCCAACGCACGATTACTCGCATCATATTCGACTGGTAAAGTAACTATTGAAAACAAAGTGGTTGCTGCAAAAATGATAATTCCTACCAATAATAATTGCGGAAAAGTTTTCATCATTAAGATTCCGGCAAGCAAAATCCACTGCATGTACGTTGATGCCACATTCACCACAGGCACTAACTTAGAACGCATCGTAAGCCATTGATACCCCACAGCGTGTTGTACGGCGTGACCACATTCGTGCGCCGCAACCGCTGCCGCAGCAGCATTGCGTTGGTTGTAAACCGCCTCACTTAGATTCACGGTTTTATCTGCTGGATTGTAATGATCCGTCAAACGACCCGGTGTAGAGATCACTCTCACATCGCGAATTCCGTTATCGGCAAGCATTTTCTCGGCGATTTCAGCGCCTGACATTCCGTTTTGTAATTGTAATTTAGAATAATGTTCAAATTTACTCTTTAGTCTTGAACTAACTAACCAGCTGAAAAGCATAATTGCTCCGGCAAGAATCAAATAACCCATTCCCATATTTTTGTTTTTTAATTGTATTGTTAAAGTTATAAAAGAATTATCAAAATCTGAACCAATTTTTTATTTTGTCAATTTGGCATTGGTAAAATGGAACACGGATAAAGCAGATGAAACGGATTTGCGCAGATTTTTATTTATTAGAATTAAAAAATCCAAATTCTAAAAATAGAATTTGGATTAATATGATTGTTGCAATATGGAATACCTATCCCACCAAATTAATTATTTTTCCAGGAACAATTATCACCTTATTTGGCGTTCTGCCTTCTAATTGTTTGATGGTTCTTTCGTCTTTCATTACAATTTCCTCGATTTGTTCCTTGGTTAAATCCAAAGGTAAAACCATCGTGAAACGCATTTTTCCATTGAAAGAAACTGGATATTCCTTTTCGCTCTCCACTAAATATTTAGCTTCAAAAACAGGAAAAGCAACTGTCGCAATCGAACCTGTATTTCCTAACAACGACCATAATTCTTCGGCGATGTGTGGTGCATACGGCGAAATCACAATTGCTAATGGCTCCAAGATTGCACGTGAATGACAGTTTTGAGCGGACAATTCATTCACACAAATCATAAACTGAGAAACTGATGTATTAAAAGAGAAACCTTCAATATCTTCCGCCACTTTTTTGATGGTTTTGTGTAATGATTTCAAGTTGTCTTTGATTGGTGCGTCATTGGTAACAATCAAACCATTGTCCTCAAAATACAAACGACACAGTTTTTTCAAGAATCCAAAAACTCCCGAAATTCCTGCCGTGTTCCAAGGTTTTGCTTGTTCCAATGGTCCTAAAAACATTTCGTACAAACGCAACGTATCCGCTCCGTATTCAGTACAAATATCATCCGGCGTTACGACATTGTATTTGGATTTCGACATTTTTTCGATTTCACGACCAACGATGTATTTACCGTTTTCTTCCGTAACAAAAATTGCATTATTATATTCTTCTCTTGATTTATTAAATTTTTCAATATCTAATTCATCAGAGGAATTTACCATTGAAACATCAACGTGAATTGAATTTATTTGAATTTCTCCGATAGTATCTATTGGCATTTTCTCGGGAAACAAATCACTTAATTTTTTCAAATAAAAAGCTCTCGTTTTTTCTAATTCTTCTAAATCACCTTTTATTATTTTATCATATTTATTCTTTGAAATTAAAAATGATCCCATTTGTTTAATCATTTCATTGCCTTCAGAAGGTGCTGAACTTACTAACCAAGAAAATCTATAAACAAACGCACTCATTCCCAAAATCATTCCCTGATTGATCAGTTTTTTGAATGGTTCTTCGGTTGGCGCAAAACCTTTGTCTTTTAGGAATTTATTCCAAAAACGAGAATACAATAAATGACCTGTAGCGTGTTCGCTTCCGCCAATGTATAAATCAACGCTTTCCCAATACGCCAAAGCATCTTTGCTGGCAAATTCATTTTCATTGTTCGCATCCATATAACGCATCCAGTACCATGAACTTCCCGCCCAACCCGGCATCGTGTTCAATTCAAGAGGATGAATTGTTTTGTTGTCAACCAAATCCGTATTTACAACTGAATTTGTTTCGGTATTCCAAGCCCAAACCATAGCGTTTCCTAAAGGTGGCAAACCGTCTTCGGTTGGCAAGTATTTCTCTACTTCCGGCAAAATAATTGGCAAATGTTGCGCATCAATCATTTGCGGCAAGCCATTCACATAATATACCGGAAACGGCTCTCCCCAATAACGCTGGCGAGAAAAAACGGCATCACGCAAACGGTAATTCGTTTTTCCCTTTCCTTGATTTAATTTTTCTAATTCGGCAATTACTTTTTGGGTTCCTTTTTTATAATCTAATCCATTTAGAAAATCAGAATCTACCAATTGAAAACCTTCTTTGGCTCCAAAAGCAGCTTCAGATATGTCTTTGTCGAAAATATTTTTAATGGCTGACATACCTTGTTGACCTTTGAAGAAATTCGCAAAAGCATAATCTCTTTCATCGCCACAAGGAACCGCCATAACTGCACCTGTTCCGTAACCCGCCAAAACATAATCGCCAATCCAAACTGGAATTTGTTCTTTAGTAAACGGATGTTCTGCATACGCTCCGGTAAATACTCCAGAAATAGTTTTTACATCAGCCATACGTTCTCTTTCGGAACGTTTTGAGGTTTTTTCTATATAGGCATCCACTTCCGCTTTTTGTTCTGCAGTTGTAATTTGAGAAACTAATTCGTGTTCCGGAGCCAATGTCATAAACGTAACGCCGAAAATAGTATCGGGACGCGTTGTGAAAACCGCAATTTTAGCTTCTGAATTCTGAACATTGAATTCCACAGTAGCACCAACCGATTTTCCAATCCAGTTTCTTTGGCTTTCCTTGATGCTTTCGCTCCAATCAATATCATTTAAACTTTGTAATAAACGTTCTGCATAAGCCGAAATTCGCATGCTCCATTGCGTCATTTTTTTACGAACAACCGTAAAGCCACCTCGCTCCGAAACACCATTTACGATTTCATCATTTGCCAAAACCGTTCCTAATCCCGGACACCAGTTCACCTCAGTCTCGGCTAAATACGTCAATCTATATTGTAGCAAAATTTTCTCCTGCTGTTCTTTTGCGAAAGCGTTCCATTCATTTGCCGAAAAAGCTTCTATATTTTCATCGCAAACCGCATTGACATTTGCATTTCCTTCTATTACAAAAATGGAAACCAAAGTCGAAATATCTTCGGCTTTATCGCTGTTTTTATTGTACCAAGAATTGAATAATTGGATAAAAATCCATTGTGTATGTTTGTAATAATCCGGATTTGAAGTGCGCACTTCTCTGCTCCAATCGAACGAAAATCCAATTTTGTCCAATTGCTTTCTATATCCCGCAATTTTATTTCCTTCTTTATCTGTTCCACCGTCAATATTTACCGAAGTTGTATCTTCTGGGCGTTGTCCCGTTTGTATGGCATATTGTTCCGCAGGCAATCCAAAACTGTCGTAGCCCATTGGGTGCAACACATTAAAACCTTGGTGTCTTTTGTATCTTGAATACACGTCAGAGGCGATATATCCCAGCGGATGTCCCACGTGCAATCCCGCTCCAGATGGATAAGGAAACATATCAAGTACGTAATATTTAGGTTTTTCTGAATTGTTTTCGGCTTTAAATGTTTGGTTTTCTAACCAATATTTTTGCCACTTGGCTTCAATTTCGTTTGGATTGTATTTCATAGTATAAGCTTCAGAGAAACTGGCTAAGTCAGTTTCTTTCATTTTTTCTGGCAATGATTATTTTCAGGTGCCAAATTTACGTTTATTGTACGAAAGTTGAAACTTTGAGCGTTATTAACTTTAAATAAAGAAATTCTTTATTATTTTTACCCAATAATTTTAGTAAACTATGAGTTCTTCCTTTGATAATTTTCAAAAACGCCGGTTAATTTCCTCTTATTTTTCAGTAGTGCTAAGTGTATTCTTAGTTTTGTTTCTATTGGGAATATTAGGACTTTTTATTATAAATTCTAAAAAATTAGCCAACGATTTCAAAGAAAATATTGCCATGACGGTTTTTTTCAAGAATGAAGCCAATGACAGCATTGTGAAAGCTTTTGGAACCCAAATAAAAGCAAGTCCATTTGTGAAATCATACACTTATGTGACCAAAGAAGCTGCCGCTAAAGAACATACGGATATTATTGGTGAGGATTTTATGGAATTTCTAGGTGAAAATCCATTGCAAAACTCCTACGATATTCACTTGAAAGGAGATTATGTAATTAAGGACAGTATCACAAAAATTGAAGCTGGCTTGCGCAAAAATACTATGATTTCGGATATTGTATATGACAAACAATTAGTGAATTTAGTGAACGATAACATCAAAAAAGTGAGTATGTGGATTTTAATAATCAGCGGATTCCTTGCTGTTATTGCCGTATTACTGATTAATAGTTCGCTGCGTTTATCGATACATTCGAACCGATTTATCATCAAAACCATGCAAATGGTTGGTGCTACAAAAGCCTTTATCAGAAAACCTTTTGTAATGCGAAGCATAAAATTGGGAATGATTGGAGCAGTTTTGGCAGTTTTAGCATTAATTGGCGTTTTGATTTATGTTAAAACCAGTTTTCCAAATCTTGGTATTTTAGAAGACAAAACTATGATTGGCTTGGTATTATTGGCAGTTTTAGGAATTGGCGTTTTAATTACTTGGTTAAGCACGTATTTTGCAACACAACGTTTCTTGAACTTGAGAACAGACGATCTTTATTAATTTTAATAATGAGGAATAAGATTGCTTCGTTCCTCGCAATGACTTTATGAAAAACAACGAACAGAAACCAGAATTTCTTTTTGATAAAATAAATTACAAAATCTTATTAATTGGGATTGGAGTTATTGCCTTGGGATTTATTCTAATGTCAGGCGGTGGAAGTGACGATCCAAATGTGTTTAGTGAAGACATTTTCAATTTCAGAAGAATCCGATTGGCGCCAACAACCGTTTTAATCGGTTTTGGAATTACTATTTATGCCATTCTTAAGAATCCCAAAAACGCATAAATGAATACATTACAAGCATTTTTAATTGCTGTTATAGAAGGACTAACCGAATATCTTCCTGTTTCCTCGACTGCTCACATGGTTTTTCTAAGTTCTTATTTTGGAATTCAAGAGGATGATTTTGTGAAACTATTTCAGGTTTCTATTCAATTTGGAGCCATTTTGGCCGTTGTCGCTTTGTATTGGAAGAAATTTTTCGATTTCTCTTCAAAAAGTGTTGCCATCAACTTTTACATAAAACTGATTTGCGCCGTAATTCCTGCTTTGGTTTTAGGAAAATTATTCGATGATAAGATTGAAGCCGTTCTAGGAGATCCAATTCCCATTGCGATTGTATTGATTTTAGGTGGCGTAATTTTACTTTTTATCGACAGTCGTTTTCAAAGTCCAACGGTTCTTAAAGAGGAAGACATCACCATTAAAAAAGCAGTAATCATCGGTTTTTGGCAATGTTTAGCAATGATGCCGGGAACAAGTCGATCTGCTGCCTCAATCATTGGAGGAATGCAGCAAGGATTAACGCGTCATGCCGCAGCGGAATTCTCTTTCTTCTTGGCAGTTCCCACCATGATGGCCGTTACCTGTTACTCTGTATTCTTGAAAACCTACGAGTCTTCACAAATGAAAGGCTACGAATTGATTTTAAAATCAAACGAAAACATACAATTGTTCTTGATAGGAAACGTTGTTGCTTTTATTGTTGCCATTATAGCCATTAAATTCTTCATTGAAATCATCAAAAAATACGGCTTCAAACCTTGGGGTTGGTACCGAATAATCGTTGGAATCTTTTTATTGATTTACTTTTCATACTTTAAATAAATTCCTTTGAAGACAGCCGAAGATTACCAAGATGGACAAATTTTACTCATCGATAAACCCTTGAATTGGACTTCCTTTCAGGCGGTGAATAAATTAAAATGGGCTTTAATAACCAAACTGAATCTGCCAAAAAAATTCAAGATTGGTCACGCCGGAACTTTGGATCCTTTGGCAACTGGATTGTTATTAGTTTGTACCGGAAAATTCACCAAAAGAATCACCGAACTTCAGGGTCAAGCCAAAGAATATACCGGGACTTTTCACATTGGAGCCACAACGCCTTCGTATGATTTAGAAACGGAAATCGACCAAACTTTCCCAACAGAACATATTGACGAAGCTTTAATCCATGAAACTGTCAAACAATTTCTAGGCGAAATAGATCAAAAACCACCTATATATTCTGCTATAAAAAAAGATGGTGTTCGATTATACGAACATGCCAGAGCAGGAGAAACCATTGAAATTGCGACTCGAAAAACAACCATTCATGAATTTGAAATTACCAGAATAGCACTTCCTGAAGTTGATTTCAGAGTCGTTTGCAGCAAAGGAACCTACATTCGTTCACTGGCTTTTGATTTTGGAAAAGCAATGAATTCTGGTTCACATTTAACGGCTTTGCGCCGAACAAAAATTGGTAATTATGACGTAAAAGACGGCATAGATGTTATCGCTTTCGAAGATAGTTTAGCATCAAATAATTAATATTTTGAGACTTTTAAGAATCTTAACCGTTTCGCTTTTTTTTACTTTTTCTGCTTTTTCCCAAAATAAAAAATTTACCTACATTCAATTTGATGTAGCCATTCCTATTAAAGGAAATCCGGAACGTGAAGAAACAGATGCGAATGGCAACAAAAACAGCTCTTGGTTCCTGCCCGATGGACTGAACACTAAAATAGGCTATGGAGTACATTACAACAAATGGATTGCTTTAGGAATCAATACTGGAATAGACTGGCAATGGACCGAAAAATTAGTTATTGTTCCAGTTTTTGCAAATCTAAAGTTAAGTCCAAAAATTAGTGAGGATACTCGAATTGCATTACAACTGGGTTTAGGAAAAGCAATGGCGCTAGGTCGCGGGGATTTAATGGGAGAGTATAAAAAAATAAGTTTGGGTATTCAAACACCTGACGATTTGATTATATTTATTGAACTAAGCCATTACGCGATTCATATTAATAATCAAAAAGATACTGGAAGCATCAGTTTAGGACTTTCTTTAATCACTTTTTAAAGAATACTTTCTAAATTCTCCAATCGAATAAAAAGCAAAAACACATGATAAATACAAAATTGGATTTATTATGTGTTTTTTCTAAAATTAAAGTACTGTTAATCCATACTCTTTTTTCTACTTGGCTACGCCAAATTAATTTAATAATGAGGTATGTTCTTACCTCCAAATAGTAAATTAGACAAATAATCGTAAACCTTTTCAAATAGCTTTTTCATAGCGATGTTATTTAAATTGTTAAACAATATTTTTAAACACCAACAAAAAAGTAAATCAAATAGCAGACTTGGTTTTCAGATTACTAATATACAATTTTTTTAAATACAAAAAAATTAATTGTTTGATTTTAAGAAGTTTACACGCAGTTTGAATTTAAACTATAGCGTCTGCATTAAATTAATTATTTCATCTTGAGTACTAATTCCTTTATCGTGCAAATACCATAATTGCAAGTTAGTTTTTAAAGTTTCATCAATAACACCAAATTCTTTTTTATAATCAGCAACTAAATTCGCGGCAGCTTTAGGTCTCGGACCCCAATTTCCCAGCACACTTCCCGTTTCTTTATCTACGACAATCAGTATTGGAATCGCTTGCTTTTTATTGGTTAAAAATAACTTCATCAATTCTTCATTTTCATCACGCAACACAATTCTTAAATCAATTTTTCCGGATTCTACTGCCATCTTATTGATAATTGGCAATAATTGTGCGGCATCTCCACACCAACCTTCAGAAATCACTAACCAAATAAATTCGCTTTTCAAGGATTTTAATTTCTGAATAATCTCTTCTGATATTTGAATCGTTTTATCAAGACGATGCATTCGGGTTTCGTTTAGTTCACTGTAATGTGTTAAATCTTCTGATTGTTCTTCACCGGTTGATTTTTTTTCAAGTAATAAATCTGTAATAAGTTTTCTGTATTCAGAATACGAATGGCTATTAAACAATGCTTTGGCTACTGGAATTTTCATAATGAATTATTTGTTTTCACAAAGTTACCATAAAAAAGAAGCATTAATATGATATCTATCACTTTCAATTCCGCAAAAAGAGTAATTTTATGACAAATAATAATGATGGATTTAAAAACAAAATCAATAGGACTGGTTCTTTCCGGTGGTGGATCTAAAGGGTTAGCACATGCTGGGGTGATTAAATTTCTGGAAGAACAAGATATCAAACCGTGTCAAATTGCGGGAACTAGCGCGGGATCAATCGTAGGTGCCTTGTATGCTTGGGGAAAAACACCTGAAGAAATTTTGGAATTTTTCAAGTCTATTTATCTTTTTCATTGGAAACATCTGACTTTCAAAAAAGCAGGACTAATTGATTCCGAATCCTTCCGTTTTTATTTTCACAGTATTTTTGGCGATGCCGTTTTGAGCGATTTGAAAATTCCAATTCAAATTACAGCAACTGACATGGTTCGGGGAAAACTAAAAATATTTGCTCCCAGTACAAAAATCGTTGATGCCATTTTAGCCTCTTCTGCCTTTCCGGGAATTTTGTCTCCGTATGAAATCGAAGGGAGTATATACAGTGACGGTGGGATATTAAACCATTTTCCTACTGATATTTTACAAGGTCAATGTGATACCGTAATAGGAGTTTATGTAAGTCCGATTCAGAAAATTGAAGCCAAAGATTTGCGTTCCATCAAGGCAGTGACGACGCGGGCTTTTGATATACTTTCGGCAAATTCAAATATGCATAAATTTAATATTTGCGACTGGGTTATTGAACCAAAGGATTTGTGTCTTTATAGCACCTTTGAAACCAGTAAAGTAAAGATGAATGCGGTTTTTAACATTGGTTATGAAGCCGCAAAAAAATCGTATGAAAAACTTAGTTTATAAAATTTAAGCAACATTATATTAAAAAAAAAGAATATTCTATATTTGCACCAATCAACTCAACACACACATGAAATACAAAAGAATTCTTCTGAAACTAAGTGGCGAAGCTTTAATGGGCGACTTGCAATACGGAATTGACCCTAAAAGACTTGCTGAATATGCTGACGAAATCAAGCAAATTCATGATAAAGGAGTAGAAATCGCTATTGTAATAGGTGGTGGAAATATTTTTAGAGGAGTTGCCGGAGCGAGCGCAGGAATGGATCGAGTTCAAGGAGACTATATGGGAATGCTGGCCACCGTGATCAACGGAATGGCATTACAAGGCGCACTGGAAGAAAAAGGTATGAAAACACGCCTGCAAACGGCGCTGAAAATGGAATCCATAGCAGAACCTTATATTAAAAGAAGAGCAGATCGTCATCTGGAAAAAGGAAGAATCGTAATCTTTGGGGCCGGAACCGGAAATCCATATTTCACAACGGATACTGCAGCGGTTTTACGTGGTATTGAAATAAATGCCAATGTGATTTTAAAAGGAACTCGTGTAGATGGTGTTTATGATTGCGATCCAGAAAAAAATGCATCAGCCGTGAAATTCGATTTCATTTCCTTTGAAGATGTCCTTAAAAAAGGATTGAATGTAATGGATACGACTGCATTTACATTAAGCCAGGAAAATAAATTACCAATCGTTGTTTTCGATATGAATAAAGTAGGAAACTTATTGAAAATCTGCGAAGGAGAAAATATAGGAACTGTAGTAAATATATAATAGACTGTTAGACTCCTTAGATTTTTAGATAGACAAACAAGATGATTAGCAACACTAAAAATCTAAAAAAATCTAAAAACGTAATAAGTCTAAAAATCTAAAAACCTAAATTATGACTGAAGAAATTGAATTTATATTAGATAGTACTAAAGAATCCATGACGGGTTCTATTGCGCATTTAGAAAAAGAATTTTTGAATATTCGTGCAGGAAAAGCTTCTCCGGCCATGCTTGGAAGTGTATTTGTAGATTATTACGGATCTGCAACGCCACTTTCTCAAGTATCAAAAATTAGTGTTCCTGATGCTAGAACAATTACACTGCAACCTTTTGAAAAAAATATGCTACAAGTAATTGAAAAAGCAATTATGGTGGCCAATATTGGTTTCAATCCGATGAACAACGGTGATGTAATTATTATCAGTGTTCCTGCATTGACTGAGGAAAGAAGACGCGATCTTGCCAAACAAGCCAAAGTTGAAGCAGAAGATGCTAAAGTTGGAATTAGAAATGCAAGAAAGGATGCGAATACAGATATTAAAAAATTAGAAAAAGAAGGAACTTCCGAGGACATTTGTAAAAGTGCCGAAGAAGAAGTTCAAAACTTAACCAATAGTTATATCCGTAAAATTGATGAACTTTTAGTAGTGAAAGAAGCTGAAATTATGAAGGTGTAATTCCCTTTCAAATTTTATTAAAAATCCGTCTCGTTAAACTAACGAGACGGATTTTTTATTTCAAAAAATTGAATTTCCCTTTAATGACTCGAAACGAATTTCAATCCAATAATAGAACTGATTAATGTGGTGATGAAAAAGATTCGCCAAAAATCAGCTGGTTCTTTAAATACAAAAATTCCAACAAGAACTGTTCCTACTGCTCCAATTCCCGTCCAAACCGCATAAGCAGTTCCTATAGGCAATGTTTGTGTGGCTTTGTAAAGCAACACCATACTTATTGTCAAACAAACCAAAAATCCGCCCAACCATAATGTTGCTGTCATTCCGGTGCTTTCTTTCGCTTTGCCTAAACAAGTAGCAAAACCCACTTCAAAAAGGCCTCCAATAATCAATAATATCCAGTTCATCTTATTGTTTTAAAATTAATACCGAAGGAACTTCACTCAACCAATCACTTCTGGAATCCACTAGTTCTTTCCAACTTTCGAGACTAATCAGCATTAAATCCTGCTGTGCCAAAAATTCCTCTTTAATAATTTTATCAGATATCAGAACTACATTGTTTGGGTATTTTTGCTCCAAAGAATCAATAGCGCTGTTCATTACAAAATTAGTTGTAAGATGTCCATTCACATCCAAAATAACAATTTTAGCGTTATTATTGTAAACTAATTTCTGAATAAAATCAATCACAAACGAATCTTCGGGACTGAAAATAGGAATGAAAACATGATTAACGTGCTGCAAATCTTTATCAATCAAAATCCCAATTGGCATTTTGGTTTTAGAAATAATCTGTCTCGTTCTTTCGTCAAAAGGAGAGTTTTCGAACAAGCCTTCTTTCCCGGTAAACTTATCAATCAAACGATCCGGATTAATTATTCTTGTTGTAAATCCGATTACTTTTCCAAGAATGGTACCTTCAAATATTGATTTTCCCAGACCTATCAATAACAAATCATAATCGCCTTGATTGGCGACATCAGCAATCTCAGTTTCAATATCCATCGTTGCTTTAAAAATGGTAGTGATGTCCTGTTTCAGCAGTTGGGATTCTTCAACAATGGGATAAAAACTATTTTTTTCTTTATCATCTAAATTAAAAGTATGCACCTCATCGCTTAGAGATAAATGCATCACGGTAATACTCGAGGTGCTTTTCTGTTTTTTTATCAAACTATTGGCCAATCGCAACAAGGATTTTCCTTTTTCATTGTTTCCAAATGAAATTAAAATGCGGTATTTATTATGGTTTGTCGGTTCCAAAACTTCAACTCCATCTTTCGTTTTAAAGATGTAATTGATTAAATCCAAAGCAGGTCCCGTCATAAAAGTAGTAACAAGCGCCATAATCACCATCATGGTAAACACTTCGGGGGTCAAAACTTTAAGCTCTAATCCAATATTTAAAACAATCAATTCCATCAAACCTCTAGTATTCATCAAAGCGCCAATTGTTAAACTGTCACGCCAACTCTGACCAACAAATTTGGCTGCCAAGGCGCTTCCTAAAAATTTTCCAACTACTGCAACCAAAATAATAAAACCGGTAACTTTCCATAAATACGGATCATTAAGAAGACCTACTTCAGTTTTCAAACCAGTGAATACGAAGAATAATGGCAGTAAAAGAATCAACGCCACATCCTCTACTTTTTCTATGAATATGGTTCTGAATTTTGGAACATCAGGCATAATTGCTCCCGCCATAAACGCTCCAAATAATGCATGAATCCCAATCACTTCGGTAGCATAAGACGAAATAATAAGCACCAGAAAAAAGATAGCCACAACCGGTTTGATAATAGTGTCTTTTGAACCATATAAATCTCCAATTCGCTTTAGAAATGGCTTTACAATATAAATCATCGCTATAACATAAAGCACTGCCAACATAATGATGTATAAAGAACTAACGAAAGTTCCTGCTTTGACAATGGCAATTACCACCGCCAAAATACACCATGCCGTAATATCATCGGCAGCAGCACAAGTAATGACAATCGCACCAAGTTTCGTTTTATGAATTCCTCGTTCCTGCACGATTCTGGCCAAAACCGGAAATGCAGTGATACTCAACGCAATTCCCATAAACAAACTAAAAGAAAGGAATTTAACACCTTCAGGAGCAAATCGATTGTACACAAAATATGCTAGTCCTATTCCAAGAGCAAATGGAATTACGATACTCGCATGACTGATGACCACCGCTTCATTGGCTTTATTTTTCAGCACTTTCAAATCAAGTTCCATTCCGATGACAAACATAAAAAGGATTAATCCTATCTGGCTCAAAAACTTTAAATTACCCAAGGATTCAACAGGAAATAAAGCGCCCGAAAATTCCGGAAAATACATCCCTAACAATGAGGGCCCGAGCACAATTCCCGCGATAATTTCACCAATTACGGAGGGTTGTCCTATTTTCTTGAAAATCCATCCAAAAACTCGGGCAACAAGAATAATGGTTATGATTTGTGCCAGAAGAATAGCCAAAGGATCTTGAAAATTATGCTGCATGGAAACTAAAAAATCTCCCCAAGAACCCCTTCCGCTTTCAGGTGTAACTATTGTTTCTGCCACTTCTAAACGTTTTCCTTTGGTTATAATCCAATACATCAAAGCAGTAAAACCGCCCGTTATAACCAAATAAAAAACTGTGTTTTTATAATTCTTCATATACTATTTTATGTCAGCATTTTCAACTGTGAACCATCACGATGAGAATTCAAATGTATCAATTATATCTCAAAAAAATATTTAATTGCAAATAAAATAAAGTTGCGTTAATATTGGCATATACTTCTAAAAAGTTTCCGTTAAAACAAATGATTTATAGCGGTTTTAACTACCTTTACCGCCGTTAAACAGGAAATATGATCAAGTGGTTCAGTTTAGGATTTTGGGAATTAATAGCCCGAATTGTCCTTAGAAATAGAATTTTAATGTTATCCATTATTGTTGTGATAACTGCGCTTTTAGCACTGCAATGGAAAAATATCCACTTCACTTTTACCGAAGCCAATTTATTGCCGGATGATAATATTGTAAATATTGAGTACAACGCCTTTTTGAACAAATTTGGTGAAGAAGGAAATCTGGTCATTATCGGTGTAAAAGACGACGCCATATTTACCCCAAAAGCCTATGCTTCCTGGAGTAAAATGATGAATACCCTCAAAGGAGACAAAGCGGTTGATTTAGTGGTTTCGTTAAATGACTTAAAGAAATTACAAAAAAATGATTCGTTGGAAACCTTTGAACTGGTTCCTTTTGTGGACCAAAGCAAAACTGTTGACCCGGCCTATCTTCAAAAAATAAAAAAAGAACTTTTCAATGATTTGCCTTTTTATGAAGGATTGCTTTTCAACAAAAGATCGGGAAGCATTCGCTCTGCTGTTTACATGGATAAGAAAATTGTAAACACGGCAGCCAGAAAAGATTTTGTCCTTGATAAATTGATTCCCGCAGTCGAAACATTCGAAAAAGAAACTGGAATCGACCTGCGCGTTTCAGGAATGCCTTACATCCGAACGCTGAATGCAAAAACCATCACCGATGAAATTAGCATCTTTATTGGAGCCTCATTATTAGTCACTTCATTGCTTTTCTTTTTCTTTTTTAGAAGTTTTAGAGCGACATTAATATCAATGATTATTGTTATTATTGGCGTGATGTGGTCGTTTGGATTTTTAGGATTATTGAATTACGAAATCACGGTTTTAACGGCTTTAGTTCCTTCATTAATCATCGTAATCGGGATTCCGAATTGTATTTTCCTGACCAATAAATACCATCAGGAATATAAAATTCACCACAATAAAGCCAAAGCATTGCAGCGCGTCACCACCAAAGTAGGAATGGCAACCTTGATGACAAACCTTACCACTGCGATAGGTTTTGCTACATTTGTGGCGTCAAACAATCAATTATTATTAGAATTTGGTGTGGTGACTTCCATCAATATTATGGCACTTTTCTTTTTGTGTATCATTGTCATCCCTATTTTTCACAGTTATATTCCGGCACCAAAAGAACGTCACATCGAGCATTTAGACCGTAATTATGTGAAGGTCTTCATGGATTGGATTCTGAGAAACGTAAAATACAATCGGTTTTCAATTTATGTCGTTTCGATTGTTTTGCTTGTCATAAGCATTGTAGGAATCTACGAAATGCGTATTTCCGGCAGTTTGATTGAAGACATGCCTAAAAAAGAAGCCTTTTTTGAAGATATTGTTTTCTTCGAAAAAGAATTTGATGGTGTTATGCCGCTGGAAATTATGATTGACACCAAACGCAAAAAAGGAGTCATGAAATTGTCTACGCTGAGGCGAATGGACGAACTGGAGGAAACCATTGACGAAATTCCGGAATTATCAAAACCTATTTCGATTGTGAATCTGGTAAAATATTCCAAACAGGCGTATTACAACGGAAACCCCGATTATTACGATTTACCAAGTTCACAAGAACAGTCGTTTATTTTGTCTTATGCTAAAAATGCCACAAAAAATTCGAAAGACAATCTGATGAAAAGTTACGTGGATTCCACGGGACAATTTGCCCGAATCACGACTTTTATGCGCGATGAAAACGGCGATAATATTGCCAAAATTGAAGCCGAAATTCGCAAGAAAGCCGATAAAATTTTCCCGCCAGATCAATATAAAGTCACTATCACCGGAAAAGCTTTGGTTTTTCAGAAAGGAACAGGATACCTCCTGGACAACTTACTTTCGTCGCTGGCATTTGCCTTTTTCTTGACTGCGCTTTTGATTGGTTTTATGTTCCGCTCGTTCAAAATGGTACTGGTTTCCATCATTCCAAATTTACTGCCGTTAATGTTAACTGCAGGAATCATGGGATTTCTGGACATTCCACTGAAACCATCGACGATATTGGTTTTTGGAATTGCATTTGGACTTTCGGTGGATGATACCGTTCGATTCTTGTCTCAATACCGTGAGGAATTAAAGAAAAACAACTGGAAAATCCGCAAATCGGTTTACGCCACATTTACGGATGCCGGCTTGAGCATGTTCTATACTTCTATCGTGTTGTTCTTTGGATTTTCGGTGTTTATGTTGTCCAGTTTTGGAGGTACAATTGCACTTGGAGGATTGATTTCGTTAACATTATTGTTTGGAATGCTATCAAATTTAATGTTGCTGCCAGCTTTGGTACTGACCTTGAATAAAACACTGGCCAACGAACAAGATTTTATAGAACCGAAAATAGATATCATCGAACCAAGCGATGCCGAAATTGATGATTTAGAAAAGAAAAAATTGGATAATTAGTCGCTATTATAATATAATCTTTCCAATCCTGTCATGTTTTTGTATCCTGACAGGATTAGATTTAAAATAGAATATAATAAACTGTTTTTTTAAGATCTGGGTTTATTAAGTCCCCGATCATAAAGAACAATACTTCCTGCAACAGAAACATTCAAACTTTTCTCGGATTTGAATTTTACGAGGTAATGACATTTTGCAATAGCTGCTTTTGATAGCCCGCTATCCTCAGCGCCCAATAGATATACACAACGTCTTGGATGTTCAAAAGTTTCTAAATCAGTTGCGTTTTCATCTAATTCGACACCTACTAATCGGGCACCTTTTGGCAAGTTTTTATAGAAGTCTTCAAACGACTCATAGTGAAAATAAGGAATTGACTTTACGGCATTATGCGTATCGGAAGACTGTTTAGCATACCGATTACCAATTGTAAAAATATAACTTGCACCAAGATTTTGTGCTGTGCGCCATAATACACCCAAATTCTCAGGAGTTTTACCGTTTTGAATCCCAATGCCAAAATACTCTGTTACAAAATTGTCGTTCATAGGGCAAAAATACAAACTGTTAGTAGGTTTGTCAAGTTTTTAAAATATTTATACCTGCAGTCTTTTGTTTATACTGTCGATTTTTATTGAGACAGCTTCTAATTTTGTTTGAAAACCTAAAATTCCACCACAACCTAGCCCTGATAACAGCGGCATCCTTTTACTTTTTTCTTTAAAAAGTAAAAGATATAGCGAATAGCAGGAAATAGCTCCTGATTACCCTATTTCTTACAATGACTTTTCAAACAAATCATTTATATTTGCAGTTCAGTCACGAGACAATTTTTAATATCAATTATATACATAAAATGAGACATACAAAAGTTAAAGACTTACTAAACAGCACAAAAACGCTTCATGAAGTAAATGCAAAAGGATGGGTGAGAACTTTTAGAAACAATCAATTTATTGCCTTAAATGATGGTTCGACCATTGATAATATACAATGCGTTGTCGATTTTGAGAACACGCCAGACGAGACTTTGAAGAGAATTACGACTGGAGCCGCAATATCTGTAACAGGAACTTTGGTGGAAAGTAAAGGTGCCGGACAGAAATTTGAAATTCAGGTGGCTAAACTTGAAATCCTTGGAGATTCAGATGCAGAGAAATTCCCGATACAACCAAAAAACAAACCGAGCTTGGATTTCTTGCGTGAAAATGCGCATTTGAGAGTTCGTACCAATATGTTTGGAGCCATAATGAGAGTGCGTTCAGTATTATCATACGCGGTTCACAGCTATTTTCAAGAAAAAGGTTTTGTGTATGTGAATACGCCAATTATCACGGGATCGGATGCTGAAGGTGCTGGTGAAATGTTTAAAGTTACTGCTTTGCCATTTGACGGAACACCAAGAACTGAAGACGGAAAAGTGAATTACAAAGAAGATTTCTTCGGGAAAGAAACGAACCTAACGGTTTCGGGACAACTGGAAGGAGAAACTTTTGCGATGGCTTTGGGTCAGATTTATACTTTTGGACCAACTTTTAGAGCTGAAAACTCGAATACTTCTCGTCACCTTGCAGAATTTTGGATGATTGAGCCGGAAGTGGCGTTCAATGATTTGAATGATAATATGGATTTGGCCGAAGATTTTATTCAATATGTAATCAAATACACGATGGACAAATGTCCGGAGGATTTGAAATTCTTGGAAACACGATTATTGGATGAAGAGAAATCAAAACCAGTTGCTGAAAGAAGCGAAATGGCTTTGCTCGACAAACTGAACTTTGTTTTAGAAAACAATTTCAAACGAGTTTCATACACCGAAGCAATTGACATTTTAAGAGATTGTACGCCAAATAAAAAGAAAAAATTCAACTATATTATTAACGAATGGGGTGCTGATTTACAATCAGAACACGAACGTTACTTGGTAGAAAAACACTTTAAATGTCCGGTAATCTTGTTTGATTATCCAGCAAATATCAAAGCATTTTACATGCGTTTGAACGAAGACGGAAAAACAGTTCGCGCGATGGACATCCTTTTCCCTGGAATTGGAGAAATCGTGGGAGGTTCTCAAAGAGAAGAGCGTTTTGATGTTTTGGTTGAAAAAATGAAAGCCTTAGGAATTGATGAAGAAGAATTATGGTGGTATCTAGATACCCGAAGATTCGGTTCAGCGGTTCACTCTGGTTTTGGACTTGGATTCGAAAGATTGGTGTTATTTGTAACAGGAATGACTAATATTCGTGATGTAATTCCTTTCCCAAGAACACCTATGAATGCGGAATTTTAAAAATTTGTTTCAGATTTAAAGTTTAAAGTTGTTGAAAATTCAGCAACCTTAAACTTTAAACCTTAAACTTTAAACAATAAAAATGCTAAAGCAATTTCTAAATTTAAAATTATCCCAGAAATTATCTCCACAGCAAATTCAGCTGATGAAGTTAATTCAATTGCCTACGCAAGCTTTCGAACAACGTTTATTGGAAGAAATGAACGAAAATCCAGCTTTGGAAGCCGGAAAAGAAGAAGATGAGTATGAAAAGGATGAGTTCGAAAACGAAGATTATGACGATTATGATGATGCCGAATCAGAGCGTATTGACGCAGAAGACATCAATATTGACGAATATTTAAGCAACGACGAAACGCCAGATTATAAAACACAGGCTAACAATTATAGCGATGATGACGATGATCGCGAAACGCCTTTTGCAGCACCGGTGAGTTTTCATCAGGATTTAATCAATCAGTTGAATACTTTTATCCTGAATGATGAAGAGCGTGAAATTGCTGAATTTTTAGTAGGAAGTATTGATGACATGGGCTATATCCGCAGAAGCGTTCCAGATATGGTAGACGACATGGCGTTTACACAAGGTATTTACACCGACGAAAAGATGGTGGAAAAAATGCTGCAGGTGATTCATGAACTCGAACCATCCGGCGTAGGAGCACGTGATTTGCAAGAATGTTTATTGTTGCAATTGAAACACAAAACACCAACAGAATACGTGGAATTAGCCACTGATATTATAGAAAATCAGTTTGATGCTTTTACCAAAAAACATTACGATAAGCTATTACAAAAATACAATGTTTCGAATGAGCAACTTAAAAAAGCCATTCACGAAATAGAAAAACTAAATCCAAAACCAGGCGGATCGTTTACTGGAAACAACAAAGTAACTGAAAATGTAGTTCCTGATTTTGCCATCAGAATTGTGGACGGTGAACTGGAATTGACCTTAAACGGACGAAATGCTCCTTCCCTGCACGTTTCTAAAGATTATCAGGAAATGATGCAAACCTACAAAGATTCCCGTGATAAATCAGCGCAACAAAAAGATGCGGTGCAGTTTATCAAACAAAAACTGGATTCGGCTAAATGGTTTATCGATGCGATACGACAACGTCAGGAAACGCTTTTTGTAACCATGAATGCTATTATGCATTATCAGGAAGAATATTTCTTGGACGGTGATGAAACCAAGTTGAAACCGATGATTCTGAAAGATATTGCTGATATGGTAGGTCTTGATATTTCTACGATTTCACGCGTAGCAAACAGCAAGTATGTGGAAACGCCTTATGGTACTAAACTGATAAAAGAATTCTTCTCGGAAGCGATGAAAAATGATCAAGGCGAAGATGTTTCGACATTGGAAATCAAAAAAATTCTTCAGAATACCATTGAAGAAGAAGACAAGAAAAAACCACTTCCGGATGATCAATTGGCCGAAATTCTTAAAGAAAAAGGCTATCCAATTGCCAGAAGAACAATCGCAAAATACAGGGAACAACTCGATATTCCGGTAGCGAGAATGAGAAAAAAGATGTAAATAATTACGGATTTGGAATTACATTTTTGATTGTGTGACAATACTAAACGCAAATATTTCCGAAGTTTTAAAAAAAATAACTGCTAAGTTAAAATAAAAAATTAATATTGTACAAACATATCTTTATGAATGACATAGGTGTATTACAAGAATTAATTGGTAAATTCTCTAACAACGTTGATAACAATAATAAATTATCCATTGCACTGTTGATTTTTATGATTATCAACATATTAATGAGTTTAGTAAATATATTATCAGATCACAAATTAAAAAATAAAGAAAAGAAAATTTTTTCTTTCACATTAAAAGAAAAAAGAAGAATTGAAATATTTGAAAAAATTTATCAGCTCCAAGATAAATTAACTTTTTTATGATGGCAGAAATGAAAACAATTTATTCTTAATCGACATTCAAGACATTCAAGCTTACGTTGGTCAAAATAAACTATATTTAAGTAAAAAGGAACAATATCTCATAAATGAAATTAATGATTATTTTAAAACAGTATTAACAAATTATAGAACAAAAGACTACAGAAGGGAAACAGAATTATTTACGAAAATGGAAGGGATTTTTAGAGAATGATAAGATTTGAATTTCCAAAAATTATTAAACCAAATAATTTTACAACTTTACTGGCAAACTTAGAAGATGCTTTTAAAATGGAAAACAAAAGTATTTCCAATGTTAAAATTGACTTAACTAAAGTTACAAAAACTTCTTTACTTGGCATTTTAATGAATTATAAATTCATTGAATATACCTATAAAAATAATTGTTTTAGGAGACCCGAAATGATTGTAAATAAATATGTGGAACAACAATGGGAAAAGTATGGTTTTACAGATTTAATATATTCTTTTGTATCTAATAAGGACATTTCAGAAAAAGGTTATAAAAAATTAGAAGTAAAAGTTGATGAAAAATTCATTATTGCACCTCAAGCATTACTTCGCTCTAATGATTACTCTGAAACTGCATTGAAAAATAATTTTCTTCCTAAAATAGAAAATTATTATCAAGAAAATGAAAAAGTTGTTTCAATGATTTTTTTGTGCTTATCTGAAATTTTATTGAATTTTTGGGAACATGCCATTGATGATACTAACTCAATTTTAGTTGCAGAAGGTAATAAAAACCAGATTGAAATAGTTTGTGCAGACACAGGAAATGGAATAATAACTTCCTTAAATAAGGTCTTAGATGAATCAATTATAAGTAAATCAGATAAATTAAAAAAAGCTGTTGAAAAAGGTATAACTTCAAAAAAAATGTCAAATCATATGGGTTATGGATTATGGATTTTGAATCAAATTGCAACAAAAACAAATGGAAGATTTCATATTTATTCTGAGGGAGCAAGTTTTAAAAATGACTTTGGAAAAGAATTAACAAATAGTTGTGGATATTGGAAAGGAACAATAATATATTTATCCTTACCTTTATTGAAACCAATCACATTAAGTGATATTGAGGATCATAATGAAGGTGATTTGAGTAAAATTAAAATTAATTGGTAAAAATGAAAACAATAGTATTAAACCAATATGGCCCAATAATTAGTAATAAAGAAATTGGGGAACAAATATTAAAATTAATTGAAACATCTCTTGCTAAAGAACAAAAGATAAAAATAAATTTAGCTGATATTAAATCAATGGCTACTTTTTGCGCTAAACAGATATTTGGATTTCTCTATTTAAAATTAGGTCCCGAATCATTCTTCGACAGAATTGAATTTATAAATACTTCAAATGATTTAAAAACAATTATAAAAATTGGTATACAAAGTGCCCTAGAGATGAATCAAGAATCATAAAAAAATGATTGATAATCCTTAAAGATTATATGTTTTATTGTGTAGTTTTTCTTTAAAGCAATCCAAAAAAATGATTTTATAAAAAGACAAACCCTTTCCGAGTTTAGAACTCCGAAAGGGTTTTATATTTTTATATTTCAATCCAGTTCCGGCTCTCTTTCCTTCGGAGAGTCCCGAAGCGTCGGGAGGGGAGAGGATTTACTTCTCCTGATCTTTCCGCATCGCATGATAATACGCGGCACGACTCAACGGTTCATATTCTTCTGTTTCTCCTAACATAACGAGTTTGTCATTGTCGGTTTTTCGGAAGCTATAATTAGCGAGATTGCCGGTGCGGGTACATACGGCATGCACTTTGGTAACATATTCGGCAGTTGCCATTAATGCGGGCATTGGTCCAAAAGGATTTCCCTTGAAATCCATATCTAATCCGGCAACAATTACCCGAATTCCCTGATTCGCCAAATCATTACAAATTTTGACAATTTCGTCATCAAAAAACTGCGCTTCGTCAATTCCTACCACATCACAACCTTGCGCCAAAATAGCAATATTTGCGGCAGCAGGAACAGGCGTGGAACGGATTTCATTGGCGTCATGAGACACCACCATTTCATCATCATAGCGTGTATCGATTGCCGGTTTGAAAATTTCGACTTTTTGCTTGGCAAACTGCGCTCTTTTCAAACGACGGATCAATTCTTCGGTTTTACCCGAAAACATGGAGCCACAAATGACTTCGATCCAACCAAATTGTTCTTTATGATTTACTGTATTTTCGAGAAACATTTTGTATTTTTCTGACTTAAAAAATGAATAGTTTTTATTACTTTGTAATAGACAAACCGACTTAAAAATTTTATACTTTTACGTCGTTTCAAAAGTATAAAATTTATATCAAATCGGAGATTTGCGAGCACTTATTTAAAAAAATAAAAATCGCGTGCACAAAGAATCCCTTTTCTGGAGGCGATATAAAAGGTAATACAAAAACGCATCAAAAAAGCCCCGCCTAACACCCTATAATTTCAACAGTTATGAAAAAAAAATTGGAAGCCGATTTAATCAGCATTGCACACAGAATATTACAGCTAAAAAATAAATCTGACATCAATCAATTATATCTGGAAACACAGAAGTTATATGAAAAACTTTCTGTCTTACGATTTGTGGACGAACATTTTAGTGAAGCAAAACCAACTATTGGTGTAACGGAAATTAGCAAAGAAATAGAAACTATTTACGATAAAACCGAGTCGACTCAACCAGAAGCAGCAATTGTAATTGAAGAAACTGTTGTGGAAGAAGTTGCTGAAACTACTTTAGAACAAACAGAAGAAACAACTCCTTCAGAGGAACAAGAAACTGTTACCATAGAGGAAGAGAGTGCTGCCGAGGAAGAAGAAATGGTAACTGAGGAAATTCAAGAGGAAGAAACAATCACTGAGAAAACTGTTGCTGAAGATGCAGATGAAATGCCTTTGGAACAAACAGAAGAAATACTTGACGCGAGCGAGGAAGAGGAAAAGACTGTGGTAGAACAAGAAACAGTTGCGAACACAGAAATGGAAATAGAAGAAGAAACAGAAGAGCCTGAAGCGCCTTTTGAACCTGCTTTCGAATTATCACAGGAAAAAGAAGTGCAGGCCGAGCTGGAAATACCAAAGAAAACAGAAGCCGTACAAATCTCTTTTGAAGATTTATTAGGTGGCAATTACCACGATACACTTTTTGTAAAAAAACAGCAAGTCGATAATATTCCCACTGCAATAGTTATTGAAACTCCAAAAGAAGTGTTACCTGCTGAAGAGCCAAAATTAGAAAATGTTTCAGCAGAATCTGCTGAAAAAGCGGAGCCAAAAACAGTTTCTTTGAATGATAAATTAGCCAAAGGGATTAACATCGATTTGAATGATCGTTTGGCCTTTATAAAACATCTTTTTGGAAACAGCAGCGAGGATTACAACCGTGTTTTAAGCCAACTTATCACGTTTGACACTTTCTACGAAACCCGAGATTTTGTACAGGAAATGGTAAAACCAGATTACAACAATTGGGAAGGAAAACAAGATTATGAGGAACGTTTCATGGATATTATAGAGAAAAAATTCTTGTAACTTTCCTGTAACTTTTTCTGAATATACATTTGAACAAATACAGATTTCCTATAAAATTTGTATTTAATTATTTTATCTATGTCAAAATTATACATCGTTCCTACGCCTATTGGCAATCTTGAAGACATGACTTTTCGAGCCATTCGGATTCTTAAGGAAGTCGATTTGATTCTCGCTGAAGATACGCGTACGAGTGGAAAATTGTTAAAGCATTTCGAAATTGGCACCCACATGTACAGCCATCACATGCACAACGAACACAAAACCGTTGAGAATTTAATTTCTCGTTTAAAAGCTGGAGAAAATATCGCATTAATCTCGGATGCAGGGACACCTGCTATTTCGGACCCAGGCTTTTTATTAACCCGCGCTTGTGTTGAAAATGGAGTTGAAGTAGAATGTTTGCCTGGAGCAACCGCATTTGTACCTGCATTAGTGAACAGTGGCTTGCCCAATGATAAATTTGTATTCGAAGGCTTTTTGCCTGACAAAAAAGGGAAACAAACCCGTTATTTGGCCTTAGCCGAAGAAACCAGAACGATGATTTTATATGTTTCACCGCATAAATTAGTGAAGACTTTAGCGGAATTCATTACTTATTTTGGTGAAGACAGACCGATTTGTGTTTGTAGAGAATTGTCAAAACTACATGAAGAAAATGTTAGAGGAACGGTACGAGAAGTTTTGACTCATTTTGAAAAAATAGCTCCGAGAGGAGAGATTGTTGTGGTTGTAGGTGGAAAACCAATAACAAAAGAACCTAAAAAATCTAAATTCTCAGCTGAAGAATAATCATGAAAAAGGAAAAAGTTATTGTAATCGGTGCGGGACTTTGTGGACTCTACACTGCTTTTTTACTGCAAAAAAAGGGAATAGAAGTTCTGATATTAGAAGCTAATACCAGAATTGGAGGCCGCATAAAAACCATAACCGGAACAACAGCTGTCACAATGGAAATGGGCGCGACTTGGTTCGGAAATCAACATAAACATCTTTTAGAAGTACTTCATACTTTAGAACTCCCCTATTTTAGACAACATACAAAGGGCATTTCATTATTTGAAACAATGTCTTTTGTACCGCCACAGAAATTTGAAATATCAGATTCCGAAGAACCTTCTTTTCGCATTGAGGGCGGAACGGCAGCACTAATTGATAGATTGGTCTCTGAGATTGGGATGCAAAATATTAAAACACAAACCAAAATAGTCGCAATAAAAGAACAAAATAATCAATTAATAGTCACGGATTCAAGCGGAAACACTTATTCAGCCGATAAAGTAATCAGCACTATTCCACCCAATTTGTTTGTAAACTCGGTGATTTTTGAACCCAAATTACCCGACAATTTCACACAACTAGCGAAGAAAACGCATACTTGGATGGGAGAATCCATAAAATTCGCTGTGGAATATAAAACTCCTTTTTGGAAACAGAATAACTATTCTGGAACATTATTCAGTCAAGCCAGTATTATTCAGGAAATGTACGACCACAGCACCGCCGATAATTCCGGTTTTGCATTGAAAGGTTTCCTAAATGGGGGAACCGCAGTCCTGTCTTTTGAAGAACGCAAAGAAAAAGTAATAGCGCAACTAACGGCTTTCTTTGGGCCAGAAGCTACCGATTATGTATGCTATTATGAGAACGTTTGGCGGGAAGAACCACTTACATTTCAGCCGTATGAACAACTCGTATTAGCGCACCAAAACAACGGACATTCCCTTTTCAAAACACCATTACTAAACGAAAAATTATATGTTTCCGGAGCTGAAACAGCCAATCAAAACCCTGGTTATATGGATGGCGCTATTTTTGCCGCGAAAACAATTGCCTCACAATTCTAAACAATGAAAATCAATATGACTATAGCCGCTTTCTTAGAGAAATTAAAACAAACACCTGAAGCGATAGTGTTTTCAGAAACCATTGCTACTATCGAAGAAAACTACGACTTTACACCCACAGCATTTGAGAATGGTTTGCAACACAATGCAGCAGGAGAAAATTCAGGATCTTGTAAATTATTTTCGTTCGCCGAAATTCAAAACTTATCAGAAGCAGAAACACTAGCCTGTTTTGGAGCCTATTATTACGAAGATGTTTTACAAAATCCAAACGGAACTGATCATCAAAATATTCGTAATTTCATAAAAACCGGTTGGGATGGAATTGCCTTTTACGGAAGTGCTTTAGTGTTGAAAAAATAAAAATTGTTAAAATGCTAATTCCTATTATAAATCGACAGACATAATTAGCGAATTAGCGGTGGTTCCCTTTTCGAATTCCTAAATTTTATAATACCAAATCAATATGCGTTGGACCTTAAAACCAAAACCTTCCGAGGAGACTGTACAACATTTGGCGAAAGCGCTGAATGTAGAAGATTTTGTGGCCACTTTATTAGTGCAACGCGGTATTGAAACATTTGAAGATGCCAGAAGGTTTTTTCGCCCGAGTTTAGAAGATTTGCACGATCCATATTTGATGAAAGACATGGAAAAAGCAGTCGCCCGAATTGAAAAAGCAATTGAAAATGAGGAAAATATTCTCATTTTTGGTGATTATGATGTAGACGGAACCACGGCAGTTTCACTCGTTTCTTCCTATTTAAAAACGTATTACCCAAACGTGGCGACCTACATTCCGGATCGTTATGACGAAGGCTATGGAATTTCATTTAAAGGAATTGACTTTGCTGATGACAATGGATTTTCGCTTATTATTGCTTTGGATTGTGGTATAAAATCTATCGATCATGTGGGGTACGCCAAAGCAAAAAACATCGATTTTATCATTTGTGACCACCATAGGCCGGGAGAATTCTTACCCGAAGCCGTTGCCATTCTCGATCCAAAAAGAGACGATTGCACCTATCCTTATGATGAATTGTGCGGTTGCGGAATAGGTTTCAAATTGATTCAGGCTTTGGGCCAAAACCGAAATGAAACTATCGATGATTTGATTCCGTATTTGGATTTAGTTTCAGCTGCGATTGCTGCTGATATCGTCCCAATGACCGGAGAAAATCGGGTGCTGGCTTATTTTGGATTGCAAGTTATTAATTCTAACCCAAGACCAGGAATTAAAGCTATCATTCACCAAATAAAAAAACAAACCTTAGACATTACCGATGTTGTTTTCATCATCGCACCCAGAATAAACGCCGCCGGACGTATCAAGCATGGAAATCATGCAGTGGAATTATTAACCGAATTTGATTTTGAGCAAGCCCAACAATTTGCTTCTGAAATCGAGGCTTATAATTCGGAGCGAAAAGATTTAGACAAATTAATCACCAAAGAAGCATTAAAACAAATTGAGGAAAACAACGAAAAAGAACGTTTTACCTCTGTAGTTTTTCAAGAAGATTGGCACAAAGGAGTGATTGGAATTGTCGCTTCCCGGTTGATTGAAACCTATTATCGTCCGACACTTGTTTTTACCAAAAGTGGGGATAAATATGCCGCTTCAGCTCGTTCCGTAAAAGGGTTCGATGTGTATAATGCGCTTGAAGCGTGTACCGAACATTTGGAACAATTCGGTGGTCACATGTATGCTGCAGGAATGACATTGAAGGAAGAGAACTACCAAATCTTCAAAGATGCTTTCGAAAAAGAAGTCGAAAGAACCATTCATCCCGATATGTTGACACCAGAAATTGCCGTTGATGCCGAAATTGATTTTGCGGATATTACACCAAAATTAATCCGAATCCTGAAACAATTTGAACCGTACGGACCACAAAATATGACTCCAATTTTCCTGACTAAAAACATCAAAGACACTGGTTATGGAAAACCTATGGGGCAAGAAGACGAACATCTAAAACTTTTTGTCAAACAATCCCGAAGCCCCGGGACCGAAGGCATCGCTGCAATTGGGTTTAATTTGGGAAACAAAATCGAGCTGACTACGCATCAAAAACCTTTTCAAGCAGTGTATTGCATCGATGAAAACGAATGGAAGGGTAAATTAAGTTTGCAATTGCGATTGCGAGATATCAAACAATGATTTTGTTGCTATGAAAAAAAATGACCCGTATTCAGCACTCCGTTATAAAGAATTTAATATTTTTTTATTATTGCGTTTTGCCATGGTTTTTGGTTGGTCAATGCAGTTTATTGTCATTGAATGGGAAGTATACAGTTTGACCAAGAATCCATTATCGCTAGGAATCATTGGATTAATGGAAGTCATTCCGGCAATTTCGATGGCTTTGTTTGCTGGACATATTGCGGACCAAAAGGAGAAAAAAGGATTGCTTTTCAAATGTATTTTAGGTTTTTCAATCATCAGTTTGGGTTTGTTCTTATTCACGTGGCCCCCTTTCATCAAAGACTTTTCTACCCAAACTATTTTATATTCCATTTACTTTTTCGTATTTTTAGGAGGATTGGTACGTGCTTTTCTTGGCCCGACGATATTTTCTCTTTTAGCGTTAATTGTTCCTAAAAAATTATATCCCAATGCTGCCACTTGGAGCAGTTCCGTTTGGCAAATAAGTTCGGTTTTAGGTCCTGCAGTAGCTGGTTTTTCTATTAATTGGATTGGTGTTCATTGGTCTATGTCCATCGTTTTAGGATGTTCAATTTTGGCGTTGATTGCTTTAACCCAAATTGCAACTAAGCCTATTTTGAATCCAAAGATTGGCGAACCCATTATGGAAAGCTTGAAAGAAGGAGTGAAATTTGTGTTCAATAATAAGACTATTTTAGGCGCTTTATCACTGGATATGATTGCTGTTCTTTTTGGTGGAGCCGTTGCGTTGTTACCCATTTTTGCACAAGATATCTTGAAAGTGGGACCAAAGGGATTTGGTGTTTTGAGAGCCGCTCCGGCTGTTGGCGCTTTCTTGATGTTAATAATCTCAGCTTATATTCCTTTTACTAAAAATGCGGGCATGAAATTGTTGTCGGCTATTTTTGCGTTTGGGATTTGTATTATCGTTTTTGGACTTTCTTCTATTTTTTGGTTGTCCGTTGCAGCTTTATTTTTTAGCGGTGTTTTCGATGGGATTTCGGTGGTGATACGCCAAACTATTTTGCAGCTTAAAACCCCGGATCACATGCGCGGCCGTGTTGCGGCTGTGAATTCAATTTTTGTGGGTTCCTCTAATGAATTAGGAGCTTTTGAAAGTGGATTAACCGCAAAACTGATGGGAACTGTTAGCGCAGTGGTCTTTGGCGGAAGCATGACATTGATTACCGTATTTATTACCGGAGCCGTATCGCCTACTTTTAGAAAACTGGACTTACAAAAAGATGTTGAGGAACACGAAAAGAGCGAGTAATAAATAGTTTTTTTTTAGAAAAAACACTTTTTACTATCTTTCAGTAAATTAATCTCAAGATTACTTACCGACTTTTTTTATTTCTTTTTTATGTTTTATTATTTAGAACAAATATAAATAATACTTATATTTGTTTCAAATTGATGACACATGCAAGAAATAAAACAAATATATCATAACAATTTAGGCACTGCTTTTTACTGGAGAAAGGACAATGATCTCGTACTGGACAAAGTCCAACTTGTTTTTAGAGAAATGGGTTTTTATTTTACCAAACAGGAACTGCAACTATTTAAGCGCTGTATTGAAGACAGCTATATGCAAAATAAATGCTGCGACGATTGTGAACTGAAAAATAAATGCTACAAATTTTTACTAAAAACGCCTTGTTCCCAAATTGACTTAGCCGTTTCCATGGAAGAATTAGATGCCGTAAAAGACTTGGTGGAAGGCACTTTGTTTAAAATAAATCTGGATGATTATTTGTATGGAGAAGGAATGAATTAGGGATTAATACTTTTTAATCTCAAAATTCTCGCCATCAAAAACACCATAGGTAAAATACGTAATCCAGTCACCCAGATTCACATACTCGGCATTTTCTCCTACGGTAACTTTCATAGGCAAATGGCGGTGTCCAAAAATAAGGTAATTGTAGTGTTTGGTTTCCAGTTTTCTTTTGGAATAGAGAATTAGCCATTCGTTGTCTTCGCCAAGAAAAGTTACATCTTCATCACCAGAAATCAGCTTATTTTTTACGGAAAGATATTGCGCCAGTTTCACGCCAATATCCGGATGAAGCCATCTAAAAAGCCATTTGAAAAACGGATTTGTAAATATCTTTTTCATGCGTTTGTATCCTAAATCGCCCGGACCTTTTCCGTCTCCGTGGCCAATAAGGAATGTTTTATCTCCAAAAGTGTATTCTTGATTGTCATGAAACACAGGAATATTCAGTTCTTTCTGGAAATAATCGGCCATCCATAAATCATGGTTTCCCACAAAGAAATAAATAGGGATTCCGCTGTCTCGGATTTCGGCGAGTTTACCTAAAACACGAATAAATCCTTTTGGGACTACGGTTTTATATTCGAACCAAAAATCAAATAAATCGCCCAATAGAAAAATAGCTTCGGCATCGCCTTTTACCTCATCGAGCCAGGCCACAAATTTTTGTTCTCTCGGAAAACTCAATTCAGGTGTTGGTGCGCCAAAATGCTGATCGGAGGCGAAATATATTTTTTTGTTATGGGGTAATTGCATGAAGTTACAGTATGGATTTCATATTATCACTGGCAAACCATTCTGCAAAAGAAGATTCGGTTTCTTGCAGTTTTAGGGAAAAAAGAGTGATTCCTTGTGGTAATCTATTGATAATTCTTTGAGAAAAATCTACTACCATATTTTCACTCGTTGGCTGGTAATCTACCAAAATAACGTGGTGTCCGCGGGTCATTAATTCATTTGCCAATTCGATATGCGGCGTTGTTCCGTTGAAAACTGTCGCATGGTCAAATTGATCTACAATTTCTTCTTTTACAATTTTCTTTAAATCCGTGAAGTCAATCACCATTCCAAATTTTACATTGGAACGATCCGTAATTGGAGTTCCAATTACTGTTACTGACAATTTATAACTATGTCCGTGAACATTTTTACATTTCCCATCATAACCGTATAAGGCGTGTCCGGTTTCGAAACTAAATTGTTTTGTAATTCTGATATTGCTCATCGGAGTTTAATTTTGATGCAAATTTAGCAAATTGATATGAGAAATGAGATGTAAATCTTTCCCCTTCCCAATCCTTTCCAAAAGGGAGGGAGATAGGATGGAATTATTTTGTTTATAATCTGAATTTGATAGTTCCCAAATGTTCTAGCCCTCATGATCCCGAAGCTTCGGGAGGCATCCTTTTTATAAGGTGATTTTTCTTCATCGTGTAAAAAGATATAGTGAACAGCAGGAAATAGCTCCTGAAAAAAATTCAGAATTAATCCTGAAAAAATTACTTTTTGAATTGGGACAACGCTTTTCTGGTAAAATCAGACAACACCAATTTACCCGAAATAGCGGCGCGTTCCAACAATAATGTATCCCAATGTTGCGTTCCTTCCCACAACACTTTTTTCATTTCCAATAAAGCTTCGGGATTATAACTGGAAAATTTAGTGCTGAAATCAGCTATTGCGGAGTCCAATTCTTCGATGGTTTCAAAAGTATTGGCGTACAATCCTTTGGCTGCGGCCCAATCAGCAGTTTTCCATTCGTGAGCTGCGAGCGTCATTTCGGCCATTGCCGTCTTTCCGATTTTTTTAGAAACAACGGGTTCAATCACAAAGGGACCAATTCCGATCGCTAATTCTGATAATTTTATGGAAGCATTTTTTGTGGCCAAGGTGTAATCACAAGCGGATGCAATTCCTACGCCGCCGCCAACTGCTTTTCCGTGAACGCGGCCCACAATAAGCTTGGAACACAAACGCATGGCATTGATTAAATGTGCAAATCCAGAGAAAAAATGGGCTCCTGCAGCTTCATCCGAAACGGCCAAAAGTTCATCAAAAGAAGCGCCTGCACAAAAAGCTCCCGAGCCTTCACTTTGAATAACAATCACCGAAACAGCTGGGTTTGAACTCAAAACAGCGAACTCATTCGTTAGACGATCTAACAATTCTCTGGGAAAAGAATTGCTCGAAGGATGACCAAATGAAAGGGTTGCGATTTTGTTTTCGATTGTTGTGAAGAGCGAACCTGTTGGGTTTTCTGATACCATAGCGGGGATTTTGATGTAAAGTTAAAAAAAGTAAAGTAGGATTTGGCTTTTTTTCAAATAGAATAGATTTGTAATTTGAAATTTGCTTTTTGGAAAATTTATATGTTATATTTGCGAACACGGTTGGAGGATTAGCTCATTTGGCTAGAGTATCCCGAAATTTTTCGTGAGGGCGACTAGTTCGAAGTTCTTAATTACTTTATAAATAATATTGGGGGATTAGCTCATTTGGCTAGAGCGCTTGCCTGGCAGGCAAGAGGTGATCGGTTCGAATCCGATATTCTCCACAAAACAAAACCGTAAAATCTTTTAAGTAAGAGTTTACGGTTTTTTTATTTTTATAATCAAAGACAACTATTTCGAATAATCTATTTTACCAACAGTTCGCATCACGCGCACAATTTTAGCTTTTCGTCTATTGATATATGAAGAAGAACTAGTCGCTGAATACTTTCTTGGATTGGGTAATATCGCAGCAATTCCAGCTGCCTGTATCGGTGTAAGACTCGATGCATCTTTTCGGTACCAATGTTCTGCAGCCGCTTGCGCTCCATAAACACCATTTCCCATTTCGATACTATTCAAGTACACTTCCATGATGCGTTCCTTACCCCAAATAATTTCAATCAGAACCGTAAAATAAGCTTCAAGTCCTTTTCTCAAATAACTTCGGCCTTGCCAAAGAAAAACATTTTTGGCGGTTTGTTGTGATATGGTGCTTCCTCCTTTTATTCTTCGACCTCTTTCATTGCTTTTATACGCTTTTTGCATCGCAACAAAATCAAAACCATTGTGTTTCAAAAACGTTCCATCTTCACTGGCGATTACGGCTTTTTGAAGATTCATCGAGATATTTTCAATTGGTTCCCAGTCGTGGCTGAAAAAAACTTCTTTCCCGGCAGCTTTATTTTCAATCGCCCGAATAACCATTAAAGGTGTAAACGGAACGGGGACAAATTTAAAAAATACCACAAAAAATAAAGAGAGTCCAAAGAACCATAGCAATGCTTTGAATAAAAAACGGGTTAGTTTGCTCATAAAAGAGGTCGGTTCTTTTTTAACGGGTTGTCTTGATTTTCTTGGTGTTATTTTCGTTGCCATTATACTAAATCTGCTAATTCTGTTCCAATCAAACTTCCTATTGCCACTCCCATTCCACCCAATCGCACGCCACAGTAGACATTATCGGACAGTTGTGAAACGATAGGATTCTTGCTGTTGCCAATACCCATAATCCCGCTCCAACGGTGTGCAATCTGGAAATCCTGATTCGGCAAAATTACTTCTTTTAATAATTGTTCCAATTTTTTTTGGACGATTTCTGTTTGTCCAAATTCGGTTGTGTTTTCCGTCTCAAAATCCAGGTTTCTTCCTCCGCCCAACAGTATTCTGTTTCCAATATTCCTAAAATAATAATACCCTCGATCTAAGTGAAAAGTCCCTTTTATGTCTAAATTTTTAATAGGTTCCGTGATTAAAACCTGTGCTCTGGCCGGTTTAACAGCTACATTTGTCAATCCGTTTGCAAAACCGTTCGTCGCAAACAGTATTTTTTTACTGCTAAAGATGAAATCGCCAAGCGCCACTTCCACTTCCACTCCATTTCCTTTGTCGAAATAAGAGGTAACAGTTTGTTGGTTTAAAATTAAAATATTTTTAGAAACCGCTTCTTTCAATAACGCCTGCATCATATTTCCGGTATCAATCTGTGCTTCAAATGGATTGAAAACTAAATATTCCTGTATCCCGCCAAATCCAAAACGATCTACTTCTTTGGCAAAAACATCCGCTTTGAAAAGTGGTCTTAAAATTTCATTGATGAACGGTAATTTCCCGACACACTCACTGTAACAACTCTCATCATCTTTTAAAAATAACTCATATCCGCCATACGGTTTGAAATCTATCGTGTCATCACCGAGTCTTTTTCGCAACAATTGCAATCCTTTCCAACGTTTTTGGATAAGATGAATTACTTCTTCTTCCGAGTGGGATTTTAAATCGTCTATAATTTCTGAAAGACTTCCAAAACACGCAAAACCAGCATTTTTAGTACTTGCACCTTGCGGCAACATTCCTTTTTCCAATACCAGAATTTTGCTGTCCGGGAATCTTTCTCGTAAGCGCAATGCAGCGTGCAAGCCAACAATACCGCTTCCTACGATGGTATAATCGACATCAGTAAACCAGTTTTTTAATTCCCAATAGCTCAAATCCATGTCTAAATATTTTTCATAAAATTAATAATTTTTTAGATTTATTCTCAATTTATTTCAGGAGCTAATCCCGCTATCCGTTTCAATCTTTCTAGTCCTGAACTTGTTTCAGAATCCTGAAACAAGTTCAGAACTAGAAAGGATTTCCACTTTTATCGGGGCTAAAAAGCAAGTGTTAAAAACGAAAAAACATCAATTTAAATTGGCTAATTTTAGCATTCGAAAAAATCAATTATTACAATGAAAAAAATACTGTTTATACCCTTATTAATGATTAGTTTAACTGCTATGGCACAAAATGTAATGACCCCGGAACTGCTCTGGAAACTAGGAAGAGTCACTCCTTTAGGTATTTCCAAAGATGGAAAAAATATAGTTTATAAAGTGACCACACCTTCGGTCCAAGAAAACAAATCCGACTCAAAATTCTACATTTTACCCATAAATGGAGGAAATCCAACTGAAGTAAAAGATACCAAAAACCTATTAAAAGACAAAAATACTTCTCCAGATGGGAAATATATCGTTTACAATGAAGAAGTAAAAATCGAAAAAGTCCACGGAAAAGATTTTTATCCGGAACTGGAAAAATCAGACGTTCAAATCTATGATGGCTTGAATTACCGCCATTGGGACACTTGGAACGAAGGAAAATACAATCATGTTTTTTACAAAGAAAACAAAGAAAGCGCAGTGGGAATTGACATTATGAAAGGCGAAAATTTTGACAGTCCACAAAAACCTTTTGGTGGAGACGAAGATTACATTTGGTCGCCAGACAGCAAAAGCATCTTGTACGTTAGCAAGAAAAAAGCAGGAACCGATTATGCTGTTTCCACCAACACCAATATTTTCGAATACAATCTGGAAACGGGAAAAACTAGCAATAGAACCGAGAAAAACCTAGGATATGATACCGCTCCACAATTTTCTCCAACAGGAAATTTGACTTGGTTGCAAATGAAACGCGACGGTTATGAAGCCGATAAAAACGACCTGATAGTGAGTTTCAAAGGCATGAAAATGAACTTAACGGCGAATTGGGACGGAACAGTTGATCATTTCATTTGGAGTCCTGACGGGAAAAAAATCTATTTTGTGGCGCCGATAGACGGAACCAAACAATTGTTTGAAGTTAATTTTCCAGGTCTGACCAATCCCGAAGCTTCGGGAGCAATCATTGTTCGCCAAATCACAACTGGCGATTTTGATGTCAATGATTTAGTTGGTTTCTCAGGCGATAACATCATCGTAACGAAAACCGACATGAATCATGCAGCGGAAATTTTTTCATATAATTTAAACAAAAATACTTGGAAACAACTTTCCAATGTCAATTCGGCAACCTATAATTCTTTGACGCTAAGCAAAACTGAAAGAAGATATGTAACGACAACGGATGGTAAAAAAATGTTAGTTTGGGTCGTTCTTCCGCCTAATTTTGACGCCACAAAAAAATACCCAACGCTATTATATTGTCAGGGCGGACCACAATCTGCATTGACACAATTTTATTCCTACCGATGGAATTTGCAGTTGATGGCTGCCAACGGCTATATTGTTGTGGCTCCAAACCGTCGCGGAATGCCGGGTCACGGTGTAGAATGGAATGAGCAAATCAGCAAAGACTGGGGTGGACAAGTGATTGACGATTACCTATCGGCAATTGATGATGTGGCGAAGGAAAAATATGTTGATGCAAACCGTTTAGGATGCGTTGGCGCCAGTTATGGCGGATATTCTGTTTTCTATTTAGCCGGAATACACAATAACCGATTCAAAACATTTATTGCCCATGATGGCGTTTTCAATACCCAAAGCATGTTTGGAACTACTGAGGAAGTTTTCTTTAGCAACTGGGATTTTGGTGGTGCGTATTGGGAGAAAGATAATGCTGTAGCTCAAAAAACGTACACGACATTCAACCCAATGACTTTAGTGGAAAAATGGAACAAACCTATTTTAATTATTCAGGGCGGAAAAGATTTTCGTGTACCAATTGGACAAGGTCAAGAAGCGTTCCAAGCAGCACAATTACGTGGCATAAAAAGTAGATTCTTGTATTTTCCGGAAGAAAACCATTGGGTGTTGAAACCTCAAAATGCTCAGGTTTGGCAAGGTGAATTTTTTAAATGGCTGAAAGAGACGTTGTAGATTAGAATTATTGATAAATGAAACCTCACTTTTCCGTGAGGTTTTTTTGTTGATGCCAAAATATTTTGAATATCTTAACTTTAAAGCCTTTTCTAATTTTTATCTTTGAAAAATGGACAATAAAAAAAGTTACATTCCGATAAAAGTTTTCGTAAGCTACCTAGTTTTAGTGCTGCTTTTTGGAAGCGTCGGCTGGTTTCTATATTCTGAAAACAAGAGTTTTTCTTCAACTGAAAGAAGTTTTACCGAGAAAAACGGGTCTATTTTGAAGGTAAGCAATGTCTTGTCCGATTTATACAAAACAGAAAGTCTGGCCAGAATCGCTATTCAGTCGGAATCCGAGAAAGATTTCAAAAATTATGTTGCAAAGACTACAGTGCTGAAAGTTGACATTGATTCCTTGAAAGCGGCGGTTTCTACTCCATATCAGATCACATTACTGGACAGTGTACAGGTTTTATTATCCAAAAAAATTCAGAACATTCAGCAATTAAAAGCAATAAAAAACAAAACCGAAGATGAAATTGCAGTCAGTAATGCCATCTCTGATTTGACAAAAATGGAGTCTTCGATGCGGAAACTTCAATTAGAGGATTTTGCAAAAAACCCCTCGATGATGGGTGATTATGAGCGCAACGTACTCAAGAAATATGTTGCCTATCTCAATCAAAACATCCCTGATGACAGCACCAATACGTTAAGTAAAAAGGCCTCTGATTCTATTTTATCGGTTTCAAAAATGTTGCTGAATGAAGTACAAAAAGAGACCGCAAATAAGAAAAAGCTATTGAGTCTTGAGGAAAATAAATTGCTTCAAAACGAACTTTCAATCTCGGACCAATTGAGAAAAGTTCTTGGGATTATAGAACGGGAAATTATTCTCAACACCACCAAAAGCTATTTAGGAAGAGAGGAATCTTTAAAAAAAACCAATCAAATTGTTACTACCGCAGCGATAATTGGGTTACTGCTGACATTATTTTTTCTGATTTTAATACTAAATGATTTTTCTAAGACACAATCATATAAGAAACAATTAGAGGCTGCTAATCTTAAGGCTAAAAAATTACTTACCAGCAGAGAGCAACTTATTTCAACGGTAAGCCATGATTTAAAAACACCTTTAAGTACTATTATTGGGTATACTGAACTGCTTGGTAATTCAGATTTAAACACCAAACAATTGCACTTTACCAAGAACATCAAGGGTTCCTCCGACTATATTTCAAAACTGGTTCAGGACTTATTGGATTTCACGCAAATCGAAGCCGGAAAAATTTCCATTGAAAAAATCGCATTCTCTTTGCCCGATATTATTACTGAAGTAAGCAACAGCATTCAATCCGTTTACAATCAAAAACCGATACAACTCATCATTGAAATTGATCCTAATCTGCACCAAAAAATAATTGGAGATCCGTTTCGCTTAAGACAAATATTATCTAATATCATTGGGAATGCTTTCAAATTTACCGAGGAAGGGTTTATAAAAATTGAAGCTAACGTTAATTCGGAAACCAATACAATAATCATCCTAATCGAAGATTCAGGTATTGGAATTGAAGATAAGAACCAACAATTGATTTTTGAAGAATTTACACAAGCTGATGAAAAAATCGAAAAAAAATATGGTGGAACAGGTTTGGGCCTTACGATTTCTAAAAAAATGGTCGCTATTTTAGGCGGCGAATTGCATTTGAAAAGTAAACTGGGTACTGGAAGTATTTTTGAAATCCAAATTCCGTTAATTTTTGATACGCAATTATCTCGTAGTGAAACAGGAATCGAAATCTCAAAAAAACAATATACCGCGATTATTATTGATGACGATCAAAATTTATTGCAATTGACCACAGAGGTTTTGCGGCAGCAGCAGTATCTTGTTTTCCCCTTTGACAAGGCACAGGATGCACTTTCGTGGATAAAAAACAACTCTTTCGACTTTATCATTACTGATATTCAGATGCCAATTATGGATGGTTTTTCATTTTTGAAAGAATTACAAAACAAAACCATCTCTAATTATGAAAATCAACCTATAATAGCTGTAACTGGAAGAAATGACATCGATTTAGAACACTACCAAAATTCTGGATTTACAACCGTTATCAGGAAACCATATACTCCAAAAACTGTTTTGGCAACCATCAAAGCTATTCTAGATAACAGTGAAATTCCTGCTGTTTTACCTGTGATGAGTCATCCCAAAAACACAACAAAAACATACACATTGAAACCGCTAAAATTATTCTTAGCTGATGACAAAGAGGCTTTAAAAGAAATTTTAGAATCGTTTATGACTAATACAATAGAAAGTTTAAATGAATTAGAACAAGCTGCGACTGAAAGCAATTTTGAGGAAATAAAAAATATCGCCCATAAAATGAATCCAATGTTTAAACAAATAAAAGCATTGGATATTAGTATAATTTTAGACCAATTGGAACTTGAGGATCTTTCCTCGGATGAAATTAAACAAGCAGTTTCCGATTTAAAAAATAAACTAAAAGCTCTTTTTATACATCTGGAAAAGGAAAAAATTAATTAATATTGTACAATTTTAATTTATTATACAATGTTTTCCTGTTGATTTTAAGCAATTTAGCCGCTTCTGTTTTATTGTTATTTGTTTTATTTAAAGCTTCCATAATAGTTTCTTTTTCATTTTCTGATAAAGAAAAATCAGTAGTTACTTTCTCTTCATTTTGAAAAAATTCAGCCGGAAGCGCCGCTTTTTCAACAAAATCCCCTTGTGTTAAAAGTATTGCTCTTTTAATACAGTTTTGAAGTTCCCTAAGATTTCCAGGCCATCTATAATTTTGAAAAATAGTCATCACTTCAGATGAAAATCCGAGGACATTTTTATTTAGCTCCTGATTTGATTTTTCCAGAAAAAAATCTGAAAAGAGCATTAAATCTTCATTTCTTTCTGTTAATGAAGGCGAATGGATGGAGAATTCATTGATCCTGTGATACAAATCTTCGCGAAAATCACCTCTTTTTACTGCTTCTCGCAAATCTTCATTTGTTGCGGTAATAATTCTGATATCAACGTTGATTTCTTTATTACTGCCTACGGGTTTAATTTTTCTTTCCTGCAAAGCACGTAACAGTTGGATTTGGTTTTCATAAGAAAGATTTCCTATTTCGTCCAAGAAAATAGTTCCGCCATTTGCTGCTTCAAAAAAACCGATTTTATCCTGAATTGCACCGGTAAAAGATCCTTTTACATGTCCAAAAAATTCACTCGCAGCCAACTCTTTTGGAATGGAACCGCAATCAACCGCAATGAAATTAGTGTTTTTTCTAGAACTGTTTTCATGAATACTTTTGGCAATTACTTCTTTTCCAGTTCCGCTTTCGCCGATAATTAAAACCGACATATTTGTTGGACTCACCAGTTGGATGTACTCAGCAAGTTTTTGGGAAGCTTTAGAAATTCCCTGAACAAAATTATTTTCTGCTTTTTTTGTTGCTTGCTTTACACTTTTAGAAATTGAAGCAACATTATTCAATTCTTTACTATTTGAATGCAAAGCATTATTGATAACCAAAAGTACTTCTTCTGGATTAAAAGGCTTGGAGATATAATCTGCTGCGCCATTTTTTATCGCTTTTACAGCAGTGCTCACATCCGAATATCCAGTCATTAATAACACTGGGACAGCAGGATGTATAGCTTTTATTTCAGTCATAAGAAGGATTCCATCATAATCAGGAAGTCTTAAATCTGTGATAATCAGATCAAATTCACTGTTTTTTACTTTAGATTTCGCTTCCGCAGCTGAAAATGCTGTCGTTACCTCAAAGGATTTTTTTATCAGAAATTTTTCTAATAATTTACAAAAAGCCACATCATCTTCAATCAATAAAATTTTGGTCATTACATTTTAACTTTAATGCTAAAATAAAGTTATTTAAGTTGTATTCTCATAATTTTTTGCAAAAAAAAGAGAGACTGTGAAAACAATCTCTCTTTTTAAAATAAAAATTTCCCTAAATTATTTATTTATCCAGTTTCCAGCTGCATCCGCATAAACAGTAGCTTTTTGGTCTTTAACTGTGATTTCTAGTTTATATTCTTTTTTTGAATTGATGTATGCTTTTCCGAGAACTGCTCCCGGATAGGCTGTTTCTAGCGCTTTTTTGACAGCATCAGGAACTTTTTCAACTTCAATATATCCTTCTTGAAGAACAGAAGATTGATTTTGTACCTGCACTGTTGGAACTTCCCTCGCATAACTTGATAAACTTCCTAAAACGATTGCTGCTGATAAGAGTAACTTTTTCATACTATTTTATTTTAATTGCTATTATTTAATCTTTTATTTTTGAATCCATTTTCCGGTTTCATCTGCAAACAGATTTCCTTTTTTATCTCCAAGAGTTATATCTAATTTGTACTCCTTTTTTGCATTGATGTATGCTTTGTCTAAAATCGCACTAGGATAAGTAGCCTTCAACGCCTCAGTAATTGCAACTGGAACTTCTTCAAGTTTCATTTCGGTATATTCTTCTTGAACCGTTACTGTTTTTGTGACCTCATTTGTGTTTGGAACTGAAGTAGCATAAGTTGATAAACTTCCTAAAACAATTGCTGCGGATAAAATTAATTTTTTCATGATATGTGTTTTTTAAATTATTTATTTGTTATTGTTGTTTAGTATAATAGAATAATCATACCATTCTTCAAACGTTACACAAAACAGCTCTAAACCCTTTAAAAACAACGTTTTTTAAAATTTAATAATTTTTTTATTTGGGAAAAGTGGGTAATCAACTGAGTAACGTGTATAATTTTTACACAAAAACAGATCGCATTTGAAACTATTTTAAACAAAAAAACCTTGCATCACTGCAAGGTTTTTTAACGTAATTGTATAATTTCTATTCTGGATCGTTCATTTTGAAAGTATCCATAAATGCAGTTGTATAATCTCCAGCAATGTAACGAGGATCATCCATTAACTGTCTGTGAAAAGGAATAGTCGTTTTTATACCTTCGATAACAAATTCATCTAAGGCTCTTCTCATCTTACTAATTGCCTCTTCACGAGATTGTGCCGTTGTAATCAACTTCGCAATCATTGAATCATAATTTGGCGGAATAGTATAACCAGAATACACATGCGTATCTAAACGAACACCGTGTCCTCCAGGCATATGCAATGTAGTGATTTTCCCTGGTGAAGGACGAAAATCATTATAAGGATCTTCCGCGTTGATACGACATTCAATAGCGTGTAATTGAGGTAAATAATTTCTACCTGAAATCGCAACTCCAGCTGCAACAAGAATTTGCTCACGAATTAAATCATAATCAATAACCTGTTCCGTAATAGGATGCTCCACTTGTATACGCGTATTCATTTCCATGAAGTAGAAATTGCGGTGTTTATCCACTAAGAATTCTACCGTTCCAGCTCCTTCATACTTGATATATTCTGCCGCTTTAACTGCTGCTTCTCCCATTTTCTGACGCAATTCGTCAGTCATAAAAGGAGATGGAGTTTCTTCCGTTAATTTCTGATGACGTCTTTGCACGGAGCAGTCTCTTTCAGAAAGATGACATGCTTTACCGTAGGCATCACCCACAACTTGAATTTCGATATGACGAGGCTCTTCGATTAATTTCTCCAGATACATTCCGTCATTTCCAAAAGCTGCAGCAGATTCCTGACGGGCACCTTCCCAAGCTTTTAATAATTCATCTTCTTTCCAAACCGCACGCATTCCTTTACCACCACCACCAGCAGTTGCTTTAAGCATTACTGGAAAACCAAAATCTCTCGATAATTGTAGGGCTTGATCATACGATTCTAAAATCCCTACTGAACCAGGAACACAAGGGACGCCTGCTTCAATCATAGTCGATTTAGCGGAAGCTTTGTCTCCCATTCGATCAATCATTTCAGGAGATGCTCCAATGAATTTGATACCATGTTCTTGACAAATTTTAGAAAATTTAGAATTTTCAGAAAGAAATCCGTATCCCGGATGTATTGCATCTGCATTTGTAATCTCTGCAGCAGCAATTATATTCGACATCTTCAAATAGGACAAGTTACTTGGAGGTGGTCCTATACAAACCGCTTCATCAGCAAACTTAACGTGTAAACTTTCGGCATCAGCAGTAGAATAAACAGCTACCGTTTTAATACCCATTTCCTTGCACGTTCTAATTACGCGTAACGCAATTTCCCCTCTATTTGCAATTAATATTTTTTTAAACATCTTTTTTTGAAATTTTAAATGTTGAATTTTAAATTTTAAATTATTTCAAATAACGAAAACTCATCACTCAAAATTTATAATTTATAATTTATAATTTCTTATGATGGATCTACTAAGAATAAAGGTTGGTCAAATTCAACTGGCGACATATCGTCAACCAATATTTTTACAATTTTACCAGAAATTTCAGATTCAATTTCATTAAATAATTTCATGGCTTCAATTACACAAAGTACGTCACCTTTCGAAATTGTTTTACCTACTTCAACAAACATTGGTTTATCCGGAGATGGTTTTCTATAAAAAGTTCCAATGATTGGTGATTTTATAGTGATATAATGAGCGTTTTCTACTACAGGAACTTCTGGAGCAGCTGCTACTGGCGCAATTTGCTGAGGAACTGCCGCTTGCTGAAGTGGTGCTTGAGCAGGCATTTGCTGAACATACGTGGTTTCTGTTACATTTCCTTCCAAAGTTGTTCTGATAGTGATTTTTACATCATCCATCTCCAACTTAACTTCTGCAACTCCTGAATTTGCTACAAACTTGATAAGATTTTGAATTTCTTTTAAATCCATAATTATTTGTTTTTAGTTTAAATTTATTTTTTGTCGTACGCCCATTTTAGATAAATAGAACCCCATGTGAATCCTCCACCAAAAGCGGCTAAAATTATCGTGTCTCCTTTTTTGAATAAATGTTCAAAATCGCTAAGTACTAATGGTAAAGTAGCAGAAGTGGTATTTCCATATTTTTCGATATTCATCAGCACTTTAGAATCCTCTAGATTCATTCTATTTGCTGTTGCATCGATGATACGTTTATTGGCTTGATGAGGAACTAACCAATCTACATCTTCATTTGTCAAATTATTCCTTTTCAAAATTAATTCGCTTGAATCAGCCATATTTGTCACAGCATATTTAAACACTGTTTTCCCATCTTGTATAATATTATGCCTTTTTTCTTTTATTGTATCAATAGAAGTTGGATGAAGTGAACCTCCAGCATCAATTTTTAAAAAATCCCTGCCAATTCCGTCACTGCGCAAGTATTCGTCTTGCAATCCTAATCCTTCATAATTAGGTTCGAATAATACTGCACCAGCGCCATCACCAAAAATAATACAAGTTGATCTATCAGTATAATCAACAATAGAGGACATCTTATCAGCACCAATTAAAAGTACTTTTTTATATCTACCGGATTGTATGTAAGCAGCTGCGGTTGACATTCCAAATAAGAAACTGGAACAAGCAGCCTGCAAATCATAAGAAAAAGCATTAGTTGCTCCAATTTGAGTAGCAACATATACACCTGTAGCAGCAACTGGCATATCCGGCGTAGCGGTTGCCATAATCAACAAATCTATTTCCAGCGGATCGATATTAGCCTTGGCTAATAAATCTTGTGCCGCTTTTATGGCCAAAAAAGAAGTTCCTTTTTCATCATCTTTTAGGATTCTTCTTTCTTTTATTCCTGTACGAGAGGTGATCCACTCGTCATTGGTATCCACCATAGCTTCAAGAGCTTTGTTCGTTAGTACAAAGTCTGGAACATAGGCTCCAACAGCGGTAATTGCGGCTGTAATTGTATTCATCGTATGCGTTTATTTCTAGCCAAATGTTGCCATTTGAAAATTTTTTAAAAGACTCGAAATTTACAAAAAAAATTCCACTCTGATTGATTTGGAACTTCTTATTTAATTAAAATTATAGACAACAAAAAAACTCTCACGATGTGAGAGTTCGAATATCATTTACAAAAATGTATTAAGCAACAGCTACAGATTTATCTATAACAACTTGCCCTCTGTAGTACATTTTACCTTCATGCCAGTAAGCTCTGTGGTATAAGTGTGCTTCTCCAGTGATAGGACAAGTAGCGATTTGTGCTACAGTAGCTTTGTAATGTGTTCTTCTTTTATCTCTTCTTGTTTTGGAGATTTTTCTCTTAGGATGCGCCATTTTACTATATTATTTATCCGTTAATAGTTGCTTTAATTTGTCCCATCGCGGGTCAATATTTTCTTCTTCTTTATTTTCTTCTTTTATTTCTTTTACTGCAAGCTCATTCAGCTTAGTCAAAGCTTCCGTTTGTAAACTTCCGTCTTTTATGCCTGGATGAACACGTCTTAGAGGCACTGACAACACAATCATTTCATAAACATATTGTGCAATATCTATTTCAAATTCTCCGTGAGGTAAAATTAACAATTCCTCATTGTCATTATTAAATTCTTCACCAAAACGAACTATTAATTTCATCTTGCCTTTGATTGGCATATCAAAATCTTCGCTGGTAAGATCACAAGGTACATTTACAACACCTTTATGCTTAAAACTCAACTCTAACAGCGTACTTTTCTTCTCTAAAACTACATTTACTTTGATATTTGAATTTTGATATTCATTATAATCAAAGATTTCAAAGAACGCATTACTGATTTGATACTCAAAATGATGTTTCCCTAGCTTTAATCCTATAAAAGGAATTAAATATTCTTTTGTGTTCTTCATTTCAACAACAATTTGCCCCTAAACTTCGGGAGTGCAAAGATATAAAATTATTGCAAAACTAATAATGTTATTCACTTTTTTTTGTTCACAACTGCTTTTCTTTTGTTTTCAATGGTTTTTCACTGATTTCGGCATATTGATTTCTTGAGTGATAAATATCCAATGCCAGATATACCGCCTCTTTAAAAGAGTTGAAATCCGCTATTCCCTTTCCTGCTATGTCGTAAGCAGTACCATGATCCGGCGAAGTTCTTATCTTATTTAAACCCGCAGTATAATTCACTCCTTTACCAAAAGACAATGTTTTAAAAGGAATCAGCCCTTGATCGTGATAAGTAGCTATAACAGCATCGTATTTCTCGTATTGGTTACTGCCAAAAAAACCATCGGCAGCAAAGGGCCCAAAAACCAAAGTTCCTTTGTCAAATATTTTTTTTAATGCAGGTTTCAGTATCAAGTCATCCTCACTACCAATAACTCCACCGTCACCACAATGTGGGTTCAATCCCAAAACTGCAATTTTAGGTTTATTTATGCTGAAATCTTGAATCAAAGACTGTTTTATGGTTTCAATTTTTTTCTTGATTAGCTCCTCCGTAAGATGAGATGCCACTTCACTTAAAGGAATATGATCCGTCAACAATCCTACTCTTAAATTATCCTGAACCATCAACATAAGTGCATTCCCTTCTAATTCCTGATCTAAATAATCCGTATGCCCCGGAAACTTAAACTCCTCAGACTGGATATTATATTTATTTATAGGCGCCGTTACCAACACATCAACCAAGCCTTCTTTCAAAGCTTTAGTTGCAGCAACAAATGATTTTATCGCGTATTCTCCGGCTTTTGAATCATTTACACCCAGATTCAAATCCACACTTTCTCTCCAAAGATTCAAAACATTAATTTTCCCAGGGACAATTTGATCTAGTTTATCAATACCATGAAGCAAAGAAGTCGATTGAAAACTTTTTTTTACAAAAGACAACAACTTAACATTCGCAAAGATAACAGGAGTACACAACTCTAACATACGAGAATCCTCGAATGTTTTTAAAACAACCTCGCTTCCAATACCGTTTAAATCTCCAATAGAAATTCCTACGATTATATTTTCTGCTTTTTTCATCATGACATACCGTTATTTATTGCTAATTTTGAAGTGCAAATTTAGTAAAATAAAACAAGAAATGTTTACAGGAATCATAGAAACCCTTGGCACCATCCAAGAAATAAAAAAAGAGAACACTAACGTGCACATCACGATGAATTCATCGATTACCGGCGAACTTCAAATAGACCAAAGCGTTGCTCATAACGGAATATGCCTTACGGTTGTTGCCCTAAATGACACTTTTTACACAGTAACAGCGATAGACGAAACCATAAAAAAAACAAACCTATCCGACTGGAAAATTGGCGACAGCGTCAATCTGGAAAGAGCTATGAAACTAGGCGACCGACTTGACGGACACATCGTACAAGGACATGTGGACCAAATAGGCACCTGCATTACCGCCGAAGAAACTGACGGAAGCTGGCTTTACACTTTTGAATATGATGAAAACCTAAACAACATCACCATAGAAAAAGGATCCGTCACAGTAAATGGAGTTAGTTTGACAGTTGTAGACTCAAAAAAAAATCAGTTTAGTGTAGCTATTATCCCTTACACCCATGAACACACCAATTTCAACACTTTTGAAGTAGGCACAAGAATAAATCTGGAATTTGATGTCATAGGAAAATATGTTTCCCGATTGTATGCAAACAAATAACAATTCCACTCCATCATAAAACAAAAAACTCCAATTTACATTGGAGTTTTTTGTTTTATTTTAAAATTATAAATGATGTAAATTCCAAATAGTAAGGCGATTATCATTACTACATATATATTTTCATCTATAGGCAAAATTGGGGGAGTCGGAGGTTTTCTACTAGTAGGCGCAGGAGGATTTCCATTAGCAATTACACTAAAAATGCTAAAAAAAAAGAGAATAAAACACAACGCATTTTTCTGAACTATTTTCATAATATCAAATATAAAAATCTATTTTTAAAAAACAAATCATCTTCAATCCTAATTCAACTAATAAGTGTCTTTTTTATAAAAGTGCAAGACAAACTCATTCAACTAAAAATTTTATAAATAAAAAAACCGCACTAAATTAGTGCGGTTTGTGGTCCCACCTGGGCTCGAACCAGGGACCACCTGATTATGAGTCAGGTGCTCTAACCAGCTGAGCTATAGGACCGGTTTAGAGTGTGCAATATTACCACTATTTTTCATTTGCTCCAAATATTTTTGACTTAGATTTGAATATAGTTCAATTATTAGCTTTATTAAAACAGAAACCAGCTGAATATTAGATTACTACCCATTTACCCATAATAAAATTATTTTATTTCCTGGCACAATTCAATCAAAACACCATTCGTACTTTTTGGATGCAAAAATGCAACTAACTTATTATCAGCTCCTTTTTTTGGAGTTTCATTCAAGATTACAAATCCTTCCTTTTTCAAACGCGCTATTTCCGAAACAATATCTTCCACATCAAAAGCAATATGATGAATTCCCTCTCCCTTTTTTTCCAGAAACTTAGCAATTGGACTTTCTGGGTTAGTTGCCGCAAGAAGTTCAATCTTATTGGGTCCATTCAAAAAAAAAGAAGTTGTTACTCCTTCACTTTCTACCGCTTCAAATTTATATGCCGGAGCGCCAAAAAGTTTTTCGAAAATTAAATTCGATACTTCCAGGTCTTTAACAGCGATCCCTATGTGTTCTATTTTTCTCATTATATATGTTTTGAAAGCAACGCTACTTTGGTTTGAAAATTCAAATATCGCTACTAATTAATATTGTACCACTTACTGATGTAAAATTAAACATTAAAAATAAAAAAAGTAAGCAATTTAAAAAGTAAGGGGAATTAAATCACTCATAATAATTCATTAAAAAATTTCGATTGCATGAATTATAATTGTTATTTTGTAAATTCTAATTATGATTTGATATGTTGAAAAACAATTTAAAATATACCTTCTTTCTATTGCTTTTAATTACTGTTGGATGTGCAAAAAGAGGATCCATTACTGGCGGTTTGAAAGATACAATCGCCCCTGTTTTAAAGGCAAGTTTTCCGGAAAATTTTAGCAAAAACTTCAAAGGAAACGAAATCAAACTAGTTTTTGACGAGAACATTAAACTCAAAAATCTCAACAAACAGTTGATTATTTCACCCCCAATGAAAAACGAACCGTTGATTTTACCTACAACGGCAAGCAAAACGATTACCATAAAAATCAAAGACACGCTTCAACCCAACACAACCTACAGCTTTAATTTTGGCCAAAGCATCGCTGATAATAATGAAGGAAATCCATTCAATCAATTTAAATATGTGTTTTCTACGGGCAATTATATTGACTCTTTAAGCCTTGGAGGAACAGTAAAAAGCGCCTATGACAAAGAAGTTGAGTCATTCGTTTCAGTTATGCTTTATGACGTGAACGACACTTTTAAAGATTCAATAGTATATAATGAGAGCCCAAGATATGTAACAAACACATTAGATAGCTTGAAGACTTTTAGTTTTGAGAATTTAAAAGCCGGAAAATATCTACTTGTAGCCATGAAAGACTACAATAGCAATAACAAATACAATCCAAAAACAGACAAAATTGGGTTTAGCACAGACTTTATTACTATTCCGAATGATACGCTTTACGAGTTAGAATTATTCAAGGAGTCGCTTCCTTTCAAAACTTTTAAACCAAGCCAAGCATCTGGAAACAGACTGTTCGTGGGATACGAAGGCAATGTGAATTCAGCAGCTGCAAGTCCAAAAATAGTACTAAAAACCAACAATGACATCTTGTCTACGATTATTACTAAATTCCCAAAAAAGGATTCGTTACAAGTCTGGTACAAACCCATCAAAGTTGATTCGCTGAATTTGGCTGTAGCCAAAGACAAATACGAAGCGAACTTCAATTTTAAAATCAAAGACCAGAAAAAAGATACATTAAAGATTTCAGCAATCCAAACAGGCAACCTGAAATTCCGAGAGCGCTTTGCACTAGAAAGTTCGACTCCAATAATTCGCGTTGAAAATTCGAAAATAAGTGTGATCAACAATTCAAAAACCGCAGTGGTTTTTACATCAGAATACGATGAGTTTAATCAAAAATTGTATTTTGACTTCAAAAAGGAACCTTCGGGAAATTATACTTTTAAACTCTTACCCGGAGCGCTGACTGATTTTTTTGAACAAACAAATGACACTTTAACGTATAAATTAAGCACTAAGAGTACTGCTGAGTACGGGAATCTCACTGTGTCATTAGAAAACATCAAACAATTTCCTGTTATTGTTGAACTCACTAATACAAAAGGCGATGTTTTGACCACTGAATACACTGATAAAAACACCACCGTAGACTTTAATTTAATTGAACCTGCACTTTATACCTTGCGCGCTATTTATGACACCAACAAAAACAAGGAGTGGGATCCCGGAAATTATTTAGAAAAGCGTCAGGCAGAAGAAGTAATTTATTTCTCCAAAGAAATTGATGTTCGTGCTAATTGGGATGTAAATCAAATTTTTGATTTGAGCATTCCCTACACTCCAGAACCTAAAAAGACAACCGATACGAAAAATCAGAATTAGCTATTTTTTATTTCAAAACAATCTCTGTCGTTCAAAAAACCTAATTTTTGTCTGGTTTCCAGCATTTTTTCTTGGTCTAGCTGTACTGTAAAACAGCCTTCAGATTCTTCTGGTTTCAGTACATAATTCCCTAGAAAATCGACTGCTTGCGAGTGCCCAATGTACTCATAACCATTTGCATCAGCACCGATTCTGTTAACGCCAATGGCATAACTCATGTTTTCTATCGCTCGGGCTTTTAATAAAGCATCCCAAGCATTGGTTCTTATTTTTGGCCAACTTGCCACATAAATCAACAAGTCATAATCCTCACTATTTCTGGAAAAAGCAGGAAATCTCAAATCATAACAAATCAACGGACAAATTTTCCAACCCAAATAGTCTACAACTATTTTTTGGTTACCACTCGTATAAACTTTGTCTTCTCCAGCCAAAGTAAACAAATGCCTTTTATCATAAAATTGAATTGCTCCAGAAGGAAAAACAAACACTAATCGATTGTAGAAATTTCCGTTTTCCTTTATCACTAAACTTCCTGTTATTGCGCTATTTCTGGCTTTTGCCAATGCTTTAAGCCAAGTTATTGTTTCGCCTTGCATTGTTTCAGCAACATTCTCAGGGCTCATCGTAAAACCCGAAGTAAACATTTCCGGCAATACAATTAAATCAACTGCCGAAGTAATTGAATTGATTCTTGCTTCAAAGTAATTGCGATTTGACTGTGGATTTTCCCAAATTAAAGGAGCTTGGATCAGGGTGACTTGCATGATTTTATTTTTTATAAAAATAAGAAATATCACAATACCAGAAGTTCATTATATTAGCAAAAAATAATTTTATGAAAAAGATACTTCTTGTATGCGCACTGTTATGCTCTATTTTAATTTTTGGACAAGAGAAATCAGAAGCAAAACAATTTTGGGAAAACCTGCAAAAACAATGTGGAAAATCCTTTGAAGGAGAAGTCAAAGAAGGCGCTGCCAATGACACTTTTCGGGATAAAAAACTAGTAATGCATATTCGCAACTGTGACGAAAATACGATTCGGATTCCGTTTTTTGTAGGAGAGGACAAATCAAGAACTTGGGTATTAACATACAAAAATGACCGAATCCAATTGAAACACGATCACCGCCACGAAGACGGCTCCGAAGATAAGGTGACACAATACGGCGGAACAGCATCTAATTCTGGTTCAGCAACGCTTCAGTTTTTTCCAGCAGATCAACAAACCTGTAATTTACTTCCAAATGCTTCCGCAAATGTCTGGTGGATTACTTTAGACGAAACTTCTTTTACCTATAACTTAAGACGCATCGGTTCTGACCGACTGTTTACCGTAAAATTTGACTTGACAAAAACAGTAACAACACCTTCCGCACCTTGGGGATGGAAAGATTAATTTAAGATTGATTATTTTGCATAAAAAAAACGCATTCAACTTTGACATTGAGTGCGTTTTTTAATTATATACTTTGAATCTTTATCCTTTTAAACTTGCAGATAAATATTCTCTATTCATTCTGGCAATGTTTTCAAGAGAAATTCCTTTTGGACATTCTACTTCACAAGCCCCAGTATTGGTACAGTTACCAAAACCTTCAGCATCCATTTGAGCAACCATGTTCAATACACGATCAGCAGCTTCTACTTTTCCTTGCGGTAATAAAGCGTATTGTGAGACTTTTGCAGACACAAAAAGCATTGCAGAAGAGTTTTTACAAGATGCTACACAAGCACCACAACCAATACAAGTTGCAGCATCAAACGCTCTATCAGCATCATGTTTAGGAATAGGAATTGCGTTAGCATCAGTAGGTTTCCCTGAAGTATTGATGGATACAAATCCACCCGCGTGCTGGATTCTATCAAAAGCGCTTCTATCGACTACTAAATCCTTAATTACAGGAAAAGCCTTTGCTCTAAAAGGCTCAATGTAGATTGTATCACCATCTTTAAACATTCTCATGTGCAATTGACAAGTAGGAACCCCTCTATCTGGTCCATGTGCTTCTCCGTTGATGTACAAGGAACATGAACCACAAATTCCTTCGCGACAATCATGATCAAAAGACACAGGCAAATCTCCTTTATTTATTAAACCTTCGTTTAGAACGTCTAACATTTCAAGAAAAGACATATCCTCTTCAATTCCATCTAATGGATATTCAACGATTTCTCCTTTTGCTTTGGCGTTTTTCTGACGCCATATTTTTAATGTAAGTTTCATATTTTCTTTAGTTTGAAAGTCGCACTATAAAAAGTCGTTTCCATACGACTTTCGATATTGAACTAATTCCTATTTATAACTACGAGTTACTAGTTTAACATTGTCGTACACCAATGGTTCTTTATGAAGTACAGCCTCGCTTGGTTTACCCATGTATTCCCATGCTGCAACATAAGCAAAGTTCTCATCATCACGTTGTGCTTCACCGTCCTCAGATTGGTACTCCTCACGGAAGTGACCTCCACAAGATTCGTTTCGGTGCAAGGCATCTTTAGCAAACAATTCACCCAACTCCAAGAAGTCGGCCACACGACCCGCTTTGTCTAACTCTTGATTAAAACTGTTCGCATCACCTGGCACTTTTACATCTTTATAGAACTCTTCTCTTAACGCTGCAATTTCTTCGATTGCTTCATTTAATCCTTTCGCATTACGAGCCATACCAACTTTATTCCACATGATTTTTCCAAGTTTTTTGTGGAAATAATCAACAGAATGTGTTCCATTATTATTGATAAACTGATCAATACGAGCTTTTACATTTTTCTCTGCTTCAATAAATTCAGGTAAATCAGTAGAAATTTTTCCTGTCTTGATATCTGGAGCTAAATAATCTCCTATTGTGTAAGGCAATACAAAGTAACCATCAGCTAAACCTTGCATTAATGCAGAAGCTCCTAACCTGTTTGCTCCATGATCAGAGAAATTTGATTCTCCAATAGAAAAACAACCAGGAATAGTCGTCTGTAAGTTATAATCTACCCAAGTTCCACCCATAGTATAGTGTACAGCAGGATAAATCATCATTGGTGTTGTGTACGGATTCTCATCAACGATTTTCTCGTACATTTGGAATAAATTTCCGTATTTATTAGCTACAAGTGCAGCACCTAATTTTGTTATTAATGCGGCATCATTAGCATCTAAACCTTTTACGTATGCTTGTTCTTTACCGTAGCGTTCAATCGCTGCCGCAAAATCTAAGTACACTGCTTCACCAGTTTTGTTAACTCCAAAACCAGCATCACATCTCTCTTTAGCAGCTCGAGAAGCAATATCTCTAGGTACTAAGTTTCCAAAAGCTGGATAGCGACGCTCTAAATAATAATCTCTGTCTGCTTCAACAATTTGTGTTGGTTTCAATTTTCCTTCACGAATAGATTTCGCATCCTCTAATTTTGCTGGAACCCAAATTCGTCCGTCATTACGCAAGGATTCGGACATCAATGTCAATTTAGATTGGTGATCTCCTGAAACTGGGATACAAGTAGGGTGAATTTGTGTATAACAAGGATTAGCAAAAAAAGCTCCTTTTTTATGTATTTTCCAAGCAGCAGTTGCGTTACTTCCCATAGCATAAGTTGATAGGAAAAATACATTTCCGTAACCTCCCGAGGCAATAACTACGGCATGCGCTGAGTGTCTTTCTATTTCTCCGGTCACTAAATCGCGAGCAATAATTCCTCTAGCTTTACCATCCACTACCACTAAATCTTGCATTTCGTGACGTGTGTACGATTTAATCTTTCCACGACCAATTTGACGGTTCATAGCAGAATAAGCACCTAGTAACAATTGTTGACCTGTTTGTCCTTTAGCGTAAAATGTTCTTGCGACTAAAGTTCCTCCAAATGACCTGTTGTCAAGAAGTCCACCATATTCACGTGCCAATGGAACACCTTGCATTACACACTGATCAATAATGTTTACAGATACTTCTGCAAGTCTATGTACGTTTGCTTCTCTAGAGCGGTAATCACCACCTTTTACAGTATCATAAAACAAACGGAAAGTTGAATCTCCATCTCCTTGATAATTTTTCGCAGCATTAATCCCACCTTGTGCCGCAATTGAGTGAGCACGACGAGGAGAATCCTGAAAGCAAAATGTTTTTACGTTATATCCTAATTCAGCTAATGTTGCAGCAGCAGAACTACCTGCAAGACCCGTTCCAACAACGATAATATCAATATTACGTTTATTAGCTGGGTTTACTAAATTAATATGATCTTTATAATTTGTCCATTTGTCCGCTATTGGACCATTTGGAATTTTTGAATCTAATGCCATTTATAATTTAATATTAATGATTAAAATGATGAAATAATGCAATAAAAATGAAACCGAAAGGAACTACAATTGCAAAAGCATATCCTAATGTATGTAACGATCTTGAGTATTTATTATTGAACCCAACTGATTGAAAAGAAGAGTTGAAACCGTGCCATAAGTGCAAGGATAGCAATAAAAATGATACACAATAAATCCCTGTACGCACTGGACTAACAAATTTATGAGTCAACTCTGCAAAGTAACGAGTCTCGTTAAGCGGATTAACCTCTACATATTTATAAACCATTTCAGGAACCCAAAAATCATAAAAGTGTAGCAAAATGAAAGCCAGAACCACAGCCCCAGAAACAATCATATTACGTGATGCCCAAGATGAATTAGCCGCTCCATTGTTCTTAATGTAGTTAATTGGTCTTGCACTTCTATTTTTAAAGTCCAAAACAAATCCCATTACGAAGTGAAAAATAACTCCCACAATAAGAATTGGCTGGATTACAAACTGAACCAATGGATTATTTCCCATAAAATGAGAAATAGAGTTAAAAGTATCAGGACTAAAAACCGAGGTACTGTTTATAAAAAAATGTTGTGCTAAAAATAAAATTAAGAAAAGTCCAGAAAGCGCCATAGCGACTTTTTTTGCTATCGATGACTTTAATAATGCAGATTTTGCCATAGGAATTTGTATGAATTAATTTAAAAATCATACAAAAATAGAGCAATTAGTAATGAACTACAACCTTTTCGTTATAATTTATAATGATTTTAAAGTGTTAAGACCTAAATTCCAATAATTTGCTATTAACCAGCACTTAAGATGCTAAAAGTCTGTTATTTAGTTAAACAAAAGCAAATAATCGCACAATTTTATTGCAGCTGCTATTTACTATAATCCTCGTAAATAGGGATTTAATTTATCATATCAATAATTTTGATTAGGTAATTTTTTTAAATTCCTAAAAGTTTAATAAACACTATTTTTAGAACCCTAAAAAAACTGTCATTAAACTCCTAAATTTTACTTTTATAAGAAAAAAAATTATGATGAAAACAGGAATTGACGCTATCTCTTTTGATGTTGCAAAAATACATTTACCCATAAATACTTTGGCAAAAGCCAGAAATATCGAACCCGAAAAACTAGAAAAAGGACTGGGCTTAATCAAAATGACATTGCCAGACATACATCAAGACACGGTAGTTTTTGGTGCCAATGCATTGACCAAATTAATTTCAGACAACAACATAAACCTCAACGAAATTGCCCGAATTTATGTAGGAACTGAAAGCGCCATTGACAGCTCAAAACCAATAAGCTCGTTTTTGATTGCATTGATGGAACAAAAATTTGGAGAAAACACGTTATCAGAATGTGATGTGGTTGATTTTACTTTTGCTTGTATTGGCGGAGTTGATGCCATACAAAACTGTATTGATTTTGTAACATTGAATCCAACAAAAAAAGCAATTGTTGTCACTACTGATTTTGCAAAATACGATTTAAACTCTACCGGAGAATACACACAAGGTGCTGGCGCTTTAGCAATGCTGATAACTTCAAATCCAAGAATTATTGCTTTCGAAAACAATTGGGCAACCAGCACAAAAGGAGTTTTTGACTTTTTTAAACCGTTCCGAACGATTTCGAAAACAGCAATTACAGGAAACACAACTAATGAACCGTGGTTTGAAAATTTAGAAAGTGAAGTTGAAATCCACAAAGACCAACCCGTTTTTGACGGTCAATATTCGAATCAATGCTATATGGATCGAACGAGAGACGCTTATTTTTCATTCAAAAAATTAAAAAATACCACCGAAACTGTTTACGATTCCTGGAAAAGTATTGTCATGCACTTGCCTTATGCTTTTCAGGGACGCAGAATGTTATCTGAAATTTATGCTTTGGACGCATCCAATACAATTATCACTGGAGATGAAGACACTTCGGAATACCAAAATAAATTGAAAGAAATCAGCAAATCAGAAGCCTACAAAGAATTTATAAATGAAAAATTAATGCCTGCCGAAATCGCTTCTTCTCTAATTGGAAATCTATACACAGGTTCTATTTTCATGGGACTACTATCAACTTTGGCTCATTTTTATGATACTGAAAAAGAAATAAGCGGCAGTAAATTTGGCTTTCTTGCGTACGGAAGCGGCTCAAAATCAAAGGTTTTTGAAGGAACCATTCAAAAAGACTGGAAATTAGCAATTGCTGACGTCAATCTTTTTGAAACAATAGAAAAAAGTTACGAAATTGACTTTGAAACTTACAACAAACTGCATAAAAAGGAACAAAAAATCAGCGTTCGAACTCCAAAAACTGAATGGCTTTTGGATCGAATTGAAAATGAAATTCCTAATTTAATTGGTGCTCGTTATTACAAATGGGTGGATTAATTTTATACTTCTAAAAAAAGCACCGAAAGCTCAAATTTGAATTATCGGTGCTTTTTTATTTAAAATTCAGCATTCCGCTAACTGAATTTTGCCATGTATTGTTGCACAATTAAATCCGTATTTTCGTTGCGCATTTTTTGCTCTAATTGTATTGGTGGCGAAGCGCGTTCCAAACAATTTTTAACGGCACAAGTTTCACAAGTAACCCCGACAATCTGTTTCTTAAGCGAATCATTCTCGATGAACTTAAATTTTTTCTTCATTCCCGGCGTAATCAAAATTCCTACCGATATACTGCGGATACAATCTACTTTAAACGGATCCGGTGTTGCGGATGAAAAAACAAGATATTCATTTTTGCTGTTTTCATAACTGGATATTTGCGCATCAAAAAAATGGCTTTTCTTTTGCTTCAAAGATTGCTCTATTGTACGAATAGAAACCCATCTTCGGCAGTAATGTTCATTCATTTCATTAGCGTGCGGTTCCTGCTGGTTCGTGATATGCAATTCCTTTTTTATCTGATACGTATCCGTTCCTATTTGATGCGACAATCTCAGAAAGAAAAGGTTCTTCAACTGAAAGTCTTTTGGCAAAATATTAGTCAACCTTTGATAGAACGATTCGGGCGAAACATTAAAACCGCTCATCAATGCAATCATTTCCTGTGGTTTTGGATCTGTTTTAGACAAAAATAAATTCAGTTCGTCTATCAATTTTTGTCTTGGAATAAGTAAGGCTCCTGCAAAATAAGAAGCATAAAAGTTGTTCAAAACCTGATCGAAGTTATCAAACTTAATCCAGCTGAACGTATATAATCTTTCGGTGATTTCAAGGTAATTATACGCAATTTCCTTGGCCAAGATAAACGCTTTTTGAGGTTCATCAATATCTAAGGAAAGAAGTAACGTCTTGCTTTTTGGCACAAAAATCGATCTCAAATCCCCCAATTGTTCTTGCTCCGAAAAAACGAGTTCTTTTATCGTATAACCATACTCTTCTATTAAAATCGCCGTGAGTTCTTCGATCGAAATTTTAGCTTCAATATTCACGTGAAACGCTTTCAAAAACTGCAACACCTTCTGTTCTAAATCTTCAAAATAGTTTGTGTGGGCTTCTTGATAGGAACGCAACGAAGCCAAAAAGAAACTCTCTCTTGTCAAATTGTAATGTTGTGCAATCTCGATAATCGTGCTGATAAACGCATTGACTTTTGCAGGTGCATTAGCAATAATGTCGATAAGATCGTTTTCCTGAATTCCGAAAATCTCCAGAGGAATCTCTTTTAAAATTCCCGATTTTAAAATTTCTCCAATGGGCGCCAGATTATTATCCAGTTTCAACGACACCATATTATCATAGGAAATATCGAGTTTTTCGGCTAACAGAATAATTTTATCCGTTTTTGGATACTTTTTCCCTTTTTCTATTTCGTTTAAATACGATTTTGAAAGGTCTGTGATTTTTGCCAAACCAAATAGTGACAGATTCTTATTGGTGCGAGCCTGCTTGAGTTTAAGCCCAAAAATTAACTTGATATAATCCTTTTCTATATTCATAATAATCAAATGTAATCATAAAAATATAATCCGCAAAAAAAATATTTTTAATTTTTAGCGTACGTTCGCTTGTTTTGTAAAAAACTTTTCGTAACATTGTCATGTAAAACATATTAACCATGAAAGCAAATACCGAAACAACCGAAAAATCGTTACAGTTTTCCAATGAAACGAAAGTGCATTATCCAGAAATTTTGACGGACAAGGCCATTAATTTTATTGTAGAACTTCACGAGCGATTCAATGCCAAAAGACTTTTGTTATTAGACGAAAGAAAAAAACAACAGGATTTATTCGATCAAGGTGCCTTACCAACTTTTCCTGCTGAGACCAAAAGCATCAGAGAAAGTAATTGGAAAGCGGCGCAAACACCAAACGATTTATTAGATCGAAGAGTCGAAATAACCGGTCCAGTCGACAGAAAAATGGTCATTAATGCATTGAATTCGGGTGCAAAAACATTCATGGCTGATTTTGAAGACAGCACTTCTCCTACTTGGAGCAACTTAATGACGGGACAGCAAAACCTGAAAGATGCGGTAAATAAAACCATTGCTCTTGAAGATACTATAAAGAATAAAAAATACAGTCTGAACGAAAAAACTGCAGTACTGCTTGTTCGTCCAAGAGGATTGCATTTGCCTGAAAAAAATATTTTGATTAACGGAGAACAAACTTCAGGATCACTAATTGACTTCGGATTATATGCTTTTCACAATCATAAGCAACTTATTGAAGATGGAACGGCACCGTATTTTTACATTCCAAAACTGGAACATTATCTGGAAGCAAGATGGTGGAATGAAGTTTTCGAATTTACGCAGGAATATTTAGGCGTAAAAAACGGAACATTCAAAGCCACGGTTTTAATCGAAACAATAACTGCCAGTTTTCAATTAGACGAAATTATCTTTGAATTGAAAGAGCATATTGTAGGCCTTAATTGCGGGCGATGGGATTACATTTTTTCATACATCAAAAAACTAAGAAAGAACCCAGCTTTCATCGTTCCAAACAGAGATCAGGTGACGATGACTTCTCCATTTATGAGTGCGTATTCCCAATTAGTTATTCAACGATGCCACAAACGAAACATTCACGCAATTGGTGGAATGGCAGCGCAAATTCCGATAAAAAACAACGAAGAAGCTAATAAAATTGCTTTCGATAAAGTAATCGCCGACAAAGAACGGGAAGTAAAAAATGGTCATGACGGCACTTGGGTCGCACATCCGGATTTGGTTTCACTTGCTATGACAGTTTTCGATAAATACATGCCGAGTAAAAACCAAATTCAGGTAAAAAGAGAAGACGTACACGTTACCGAAAGTGATTTGCTCGAAACTCCAAAAGGAACCATTACCGAGGAAGGTGTTCGAAAAAACATTAGTATTTCCGTTTTATACATCGCTTCATGGCTTAACGGACAAGGCGCCGCAGCGTTACACAATTTGATGGAAGATGCTGCTACTGCTGAGATTTCGAGATCGCAATTGTGGCAATGGTTACAAAACGAAGTCGTTTTGGACAATAAAAAAACATTAAATACAAATTATTATCATCGTATAGCGATGGAGGAATTTGAAAAAATCAGAAAGCTTGTTGGAGATGAAAATCATGAAAAACAAAAATACAGATTAGCGGAACAATTATTAGATATTCTAGTCGTGAACGACAATTTTATCGAATTTTTGACCATTCCTGGATACAAATACATTTAAAAAATCAATTACAATCCCTATTAACAAACAACCAAAAAAAAGAAAAATGAAAACTACAGAAACAAGAATTCAAGAATTAGTTACCGACTGGATTACAAACCCAAGATGGAATGGTATTGAGCGCCCCTATACTGCTGAAGAAGTTGTAAAATTGCAAGGTTCGTATCAAATAGAACATAGTGTTGCCAGAATTGGAGCGAATACTTTATGGAATAAACTAAATTCCCAAGATTTTGTAGCCGGACTTGGCGCGCTTACAGGAAACCAAGCCATTCAAGAAGTAGAGGCAGGATTAGATGCTATTTATTTGAGCGGTTGGCAAGTTGCCGCTGATGCAAATGTAGCCGGAGAAATGTATCCTGACCAATCTTTATATCCTGCTAACAGCGTTCCATTGGTAGTAAAACGAATCAATAATGCGCTTTTGAGAGCGGATCAAATACAAGTGGTTAACGGAACAGCTGACAAAAAAGAATACTTAGTTCCTATTGTGGCTGATGCCGAAGCTGGTTTTGGTGGAAACCTGAATGCTTTCGAATTAATGAAATCGATGATTGAAGCAGGAGCTGCCGGAGTTCACTTTGAAGACCAATTGAGTTCTGCTAAAAAATGCGGCCACTTAGGAGGAAAAGTTTTGGTTCCTACGCAAGAAGCCATCAATAAATTGATTGCGGCTCGATTAGCAGCTGACGTGATGGGAACGCCAACAATTGTTGTGGCCCGTACAGATGCTGATGCAGCCAACTTATTGACTAGCGATATTGACCCAAGAGATGCTAAATTCATCACAGGAGAGAAAACTGGAGAAGGCTTTTTCTACGTAAATTGTGGCGTGGAGCAAGGAATTGACAGAGGATTGAGTTACGCGCCTTATGCTGATTTAATCTGGATGGAAACCAGTAATCCGGATCTGGATTACGCAAGACAATTTGCTGAAGGAATTCACGCAAAATTCCCAGGAAAAATGTTGGCTTACAATTGTTCGCCTTCTTTCAACTGGGCTGCAAAATTATCCGTTGCTGAAATGGAAACATTCCGCGAAGATCTTGCAGCAATGGGATACAAGTTCCAATTCATCACTTTAGCCGGATTCCACGCATTGAATACAAGCATGTTCGAATTGTCTAAAGCCTACAAAGAAAGAGGAATGGCAGGCTATTCTGAATTGCAGGAAAGAGAATTTGCTTTGCAAAAACATGGTTTCAAAGCAGTAAAACATCAAGGTTTCGTAGGAACATCCTATTTTGATGCGGTACAAAATACCGTGACAATTGGAAAATCTTCTACAACCGCAATGAAAGATTCTACAGAAGTAGCTCAGTTTTAAATAAAGTAGCAACCATAAAAAAAACACGATTTCAGATGGAATCGTGTTTTTTGTTTTTAAAATAAAAAGACTTTCTATTTTGATTCTAAAATTTCAAGATCAGTAACCACTTTCTCTTTTCCTTTTTGAATACTGATTTTATTGATTGAAATTGGAAGGTAATATTTCCCATTTTTGGCTTCTTCCAATTTTAGTTTTTTGTCTTTACTTTTCCAATTATCCGCTGCCGTTTTAGTCATTGAAAGATCGTAAATGTGTTTATTCAATCCTTTTGACGCTTTCACCTTCTGAGAATAAATAACTTCTTTTAAACTGTTTTCAATTTGCAAAAGCACGTCTGAATCCCCATTCGAATAAAACCAAATCTCTGCTTTTGGTTCTGAAGCTTTAGCCCAAGAACTCCAGCTGTTTCCCCATTCTCTTGATTTTTTGATTTTTTTAAGTTCAAAAACATGAAGATTTTCCGCTACCACTTTATCATTCAACTGTTGCACTTGCTCTAATTTGACTTTATAAATCGAACGACCGTGCGTTCCCACCACTAAATCTTTCGCTACCTTTTGCATCACTAAATCGTGAACCGCAACGTTCGGAATTCCGTTCGAAAAATCATCCCAAGTTGTTCCTTTATTTAGTGAAACATACAATCCGTTATCCGTTCCCAAATACAAAACATTCTCATTTACATTATCCTCCACAATTACATTCACAGGACTTGCAGGCAAATTATTGGCGATATTTTTCCAACTTTGACCAAAATCATCTGACATAAACACATAACTAGTGAAATCATCATTTCGATATCCATTTAAAGTCGCATAAACTCTTTCTTTCTTATGCGCCGAAGCCACGACTCTAGAAACCCAACGCTTTTGAGGCAAATTTTCCGAAATTTTGTTCCAAGTCGCCCCGCCATCTTTCGATAAATGAATCAATCCGTCATCACTTCCTGTGTAGAGTAAACCGAACTGTAAAGTACTTTCGCTGATGGCAGCGATTGTTCCAAAAGCTACATTTCCTTCCTTCACTCCTTGCGTCAAATCAGGGGAAATTGCGGTCCAAGTTTGTCCTTGATTCATCGAACGGTGCAAGAAATTAGACCCCATGTATAAAATATCCTGATTGTGCGAAGACAATAAAATAGGCGTTTGCCAATTGAATCGGAACGGTTTCTCGTCCTTTTTTGGCTTTGGCGAAACATACTCTCGCTTGTTAGTTGCACGATCAATTCTGTAATAGTTTCCAAATTGAAATCCTGTAAAAACAATATTTGGGTTTCTTTTATCAATTTGAGTTTGCATTCCGTCGCCTCCCATCAAATTTTCGTATGGATATTTTCCAGTTTGGTACCATTCTGAGGAATATTTATACGTACTTGGTCCAACCCAAACGCCATTATCCTGCATCCCGCCATAAATATTATATGGTTCTTGCTCATCTACATTCACTGCATAAAACTGACTTACGGAATGCGAATTACTTTTTACCCAATGCGCTCCATCATCATACGAAATGTTCAAACCACCGTCATTTCCATTAATCAAATGTCCGGATTTATTTGGATTCACCCAAACTACGTGATGATCTGCATGAACATTCTCTTCGCTTATGGAGGTAAATGTTTTTCCGCCATCATTTGATTTGATAATCGGCACACCTGACAAATAAATTTTATTCACATCGTTTGGATCTACAGAGATAACACTGAAATAATAGCCATACGAATAAAAGAAATCATCAATAAAATCTTGGTGGGTCTTACTCCAATTTTTTCCTCCGTTACTTGATTTGTATACTTCGGCTCCAATAACTTCTGTTTCGGCTAAACTATTTATCGCTTCCAAAACCACTTTTGCCGCTTCGTTAGGTTGCAAATACCCGTTTTGAACCCAATGTTTGATGTTTTCGGCTCTGTATTTCTCGGTTAATCCGTAATTCTTTAAAATAGAATTCAGACTTTTATTGGGTAATTTCAAGAATTCGTCTCCCGGCATAGAAAATGCAATTGGTAAAGAATTGCTTTTTTTGGATTGCAACGGTCTTTTGAATTGGTTATCCAAAACAGCATACACGTTATTGTCATCATATACCGCTAAACCAATTCTCCCAACGCCTTCGCCAATAGGAAATCCACTTTCAGCATTCGTAAAAAGCTTCCATGTCATTCCTGCATCTTCACTTTTATAAATTCCCGAAGTGGCTCCGCTTCCTATAAAATCCCACGCTTTTCTGTTTTTGCTCCAAGAAGCTGCAAATTGAATCTTAAAGTTTTTTGGCGAAACAGCCACATCTATAATACCAGTTTCATCGTCGATATAAAGGGTTTTACTCCAAGTTTTTCCGCCATTATTCGTTTTATAAATTCCTCTTTCTTCATTTTTAGAATACAAATGACCCACGGCACCCACAACAACTTCATCTGGATTTGATGGATTTATATGTATTCTGCTGATGTGATGGCTGTCGTGCAATCCCATATTTTGCCAAGTCTTCCCTTTATCTTCGGATTTTAAAATTCCAATTCCGGCGTAAGACGATCGGGACGAATTCACTTCGCCAGTTCCTACCCAAATCGTTCCTCGTTTCCAGTCTATCGCGATATCGCCTACATTTTGCGTAGGCGCCGTATCCATAACCGGCGAAAAACTCATCCCATTATTATTCGTGTACCAAAGTCCGCCTGAAGCATATCCTACATAAAACTCGGTTGGATTTTCCGGATTTACATCCACATCCACCACTCTTCCGCTCATCACCGTTGGACCTACATTTTCAAAAGCAACATTCTGAAAAAGCGATTGATTTTCCATTTGTTTTTTGGCTTCCAATGATTGCTGAATCGCTTCCGCAGAAACTTGTCCCCAAGAGACACTTTGGACTATGATGGCAGAAAAGAGTACTATTTTTTTCATAAAAACTGATTTGAATTGGAAAATTAATCATAAAAATAGTTATCTGAAAATTTTATACAGTAATTAACATCCGTTTCTCTCAAAGTTAGTATTTTTGAATATTCAATGTATAAAAACGAATTGTTATGAAATATCATCAAATTGACCGAGATTTATTTATAAAAAATAGAGAAAAATTCATGGCTCAGATGAAGCCAAAAAGTGTTGCCATCTTCAATTCTAATGATATTTATCCCGTTTCTGCCGATAGTACTTTGCCATTTGCACAACACCGCGACATATTTTATTTAAGCGGAGTCGATCAGGAAGAAAGTATTTTATTGCTTTTTCCGGATGCGCCTTACGAGCATCAAAGAGAAATGGTATTCTTGAAAGAAACCAGCGAACACATTGCTATTTGGGAAGGTGAAAAACTGACTAAAGAGCGTGCTTTTGAAGTAACAGGAATCAGAACCGTGCATTGGTTGCAGGATTTTGAAAAAGTTTTGTTCGAAATGATGACTCATGCTGAAACAATTTACATCAATACAAATGAGCATTACCGTGCTACCGTAGAAACTGAAACGCGCGAAGCCCGTTTTGTAAAATGGTGGAAAGAGAAATATCCTGCACATGCTGTTGCAAAAAGTAACCCGATATTGCAACGTCTTCGTTCTGTAAAAGAAACCGAAGAATTGGATTTAATCCAAAAAGCCTGTAATATTACCGAACTTGGTTTTAGACGATTATTGACTTTCGTGAAACCAAATGTTACCGAATACGAAATCGAAGCCGAGTTGATTCACGAATTCATTCGCAACCGTTCCCGTGGTTTCGCTTACACTCCAATTATCGCTTCCGGAAACAATGCCAATGTGTTGCATTACATCGAAAACAACCAACAATGCAAAGCCGGTGATTTGATTTTACTAGATGTTGCAGCTGAATATGCGAATTATTCTAGTGATATGACGCGTACCATTCCAGTTTCAGGAAAGTACACCAAAAGACAAAAAGAAGTATACAATGCCGTTTTACGTGTGAAAAATGAAGCGACAAAAATGCTGACTACAGGAACACTTTGGAAACAATACCATATCGAAGTGGGGAAATTAATGACTTCAGAATTGCTAGGTTTGGGTCTTATTGACAAAGCCGATGTGCAAAATGAAAAACCGGAATGGCCTGCTTATAAAAAATATTTCATGCACGGGACATCGCACCACATGGGATTAGACACGCACGATTACGGAATCCTGACTGAACCTATGCAAGCCAATATGGTGTTCACCGTTGAGCCTGGAATTTATATCCCTGCCGAAGGTTTCGGAATCCGTCTTGAGGACAACATCATCGTTCAGGAAAGCGGCGAACCGTTCAACATGATGCGCAACATCCCAATTGAAGTGGACGAAATCGAAGAGTTAATGAACAGTTAATTCCTTAAAACATACAACCAAATCGGTTTACAGCAATGTGAACCGATTTTTTTTGGGCGCAACCCAGCTTCCGTAAACTCCAGCTGCGTCGGGCTATCCGCTATAAGTCCTCGTCTCGTCAAAAAAGACGAGACTGTGGGCTTTCCACTTCTATCCCTTGCGCTTCAACGAGAATATCTGTAATTCCAAAATTCATCTTAAAGCTGTAACTTTATAATCACCTTTCCGACATATTTAAAAAACTTAAAACACAGAAATCATGCAAGCACACGAAATAGACTACCACATTTACGGCGAGGAAATGCAATATGTGGAAATAGAATTAGACCCACAGGAAATTGTAATTGCCGAAGCGGGAAGTTTTATGATGATGGACAATAATATCCAAATGGAAACCATTTTTGGAGACGGTTCCGAACAAGAAAACGGATTGTTCGGTAAACTTTTAAGCGCCGGAAAAAGAGTTTTAACAGGCGAAAGTCTTTTTATGACAGCATTCATCAATCAAAACAATACCAAAAGCAAAGTTTCATTCGCATCGCCGTATCCAGGGAAAATAATCCCAATCGACTTGACACAATTTGGTGGAAAATTCATTTGCCAGAAAGATTCTTTCCTTTGCGCTGCCAAAGGTGTTTCTGTGGGAATAGAATTCTCTAAAAAACTCGGTCGCGGATTGTTTGGTGGCGAAGGTTTCATCATGCAAAAAATAGAAGGCGATGGATTGGCGTTTGTACATACCGGCGGAACATTAGCCAAAAAAGAATTAGCAGCAGGCGAAATCCTAAAAGTCGACACCGGTTGCATCGTAGGTTTCACAAAAGATGTCGATTATGATATTGAGTTTATTGGCGGCATCAAGAATTCCATTTTTGGTGGCGAAGGATTATTTTATGCCGCGCTTCGCGGGCCGGGAACGGTTTATGTACAATCCTTGCCTTTCAGCCGACTTGCGGACAGAATTATCGCATCTGCACCAAGAGCTGGCGGAAACAGTCGTGACGAAGGCAGTTTATTAGGCGGATTAGGAAGTTTACTCGATGGCGACAGACGATTTTAAATTTTAATAATTACAAACGGCTTTCAGAAATGGGAGCAGTTTTTATCTTAAAGGAAGTTGAATTTGTGGTAAAGGTTGACAAAGTGTTTTGTTTACAATCTTTTCTCTCATTAATTTCTTCTTATTAAAATGTCTTGATATATTTTGGATAATTTCAGTGTAGTTATCAATTCCATTTTCTTTTTGATGGTAAAAAACCTTTATTGATATACAATTTGGATGTTCAAAAATTGTATTAAGCATAGTTCTATCTGATAATCCGCAAGAGTGACCCATTATATAAACTTGAAATTTCTGATCACTTTCAACAAAATCTAAAAGACGTTTGTAATTTGAACTTTGTAGATATTGAAAAGACTTAAAGTTTCTTAAATACTCATTATCATCTATGTTTTCAATCATTTTATAATCGTCGTCCATTTCGTCTCCAAAACCAAAATTAACTCTATTAATAGAATCGTTTAGTTTACCATGTATGTAATTTATTTGTTTAGCATATGCAAATCCATAAAAATATTCTTGTACTAATTTTGTATAATTAAAATTTAAAAAAAAAGTAGTGAGATCATAATTTTTTTGTGCTTTTTGCAGAAATTCTTTAACATATAATTGATCACTATTTTGAAATTCATTTAGAAATTCTTTCTCGTCAAACCTGTTTATTAATTCTGGTAAGAGAATATCTTGAATGGGATTATCTCGATACAACGTAAAATCATATTGTTCTTCAACTTTTTCTTTTAAATATTTTTCTAAAAGATTTTTAACTTGTTCAAATTCTTTATTTAACAAAACAACCTGTTGCTTTTTTTCATTTGATTTTAGTGATCCATCCTTAGTAATTATTTTTAATTGATTATAATATAGATTTTCAATATCAACCCATTTTTCTATATTTATCTGATTATTAATATTTAAAAAAAAGTTATTGGTAAATTCTAAAGTACAGTATCTCTCATATCTTGAAATAAAATACTTCAATGTTTCAAAATTATAAACACTTTTTTGCCAATCAGATTTTGCATTATAATCATTCCCAATTCGTGAAATATTTGAAACAAATAAACTATCGCTGTATGAATGATTGTCATAAAGTTCTTTCAAAACATCAATCCAATAATCATCAATAAAATCTTTATAAGAAGTCGGTAATCCATGCGCCAAATCAAATCCATTTCCAATAATCACAAGTCTGTTCATATTTATAATTGCTTTTCTCAAATATACTATTTTTAATACAAGCGCATTCATGAATTGCTTACATGACCTTATAATTCTTAAATGGTTAAAAAAATAAAATGTTACTTTTGTAAACTAAATTTTCATTTTGAAACAAGTTCTCTTTAAAAATACCAACATCTCCTATTCCGATACCGGGAAAGGAACCGCTATTGTCTTACTTCATGGTTTCTTGGAAAACAAAGGCATGTGGGATTTTTATATTCCAGAATTTGCCAAAAAAAACCGCGTCATTACAATAGATTTATTGGGACATGGAGAAACGGAATGCTTGAGTTACGTACAAACAATGGAAGATAATGCCGATGCCGTTCACGCAGTTTTATCAGAATTGCGCATCCGAAAAGCCATTTTTGTAGGACATTCTATGGGTGGTTATGTTGCTTTGGCTTTCGCCGAATTATATCCTGACACGATAAAAGGATTGGTTTTACTAAACTCGACCGCAAGAGCCGACAGCGAGGAACGAAAAACAAATCGGGATCGAGCTATCAAAGCGGTAAAACAATCTTTTATGAACTTTGTTTCACTTTCTATTGCAAACTTATTCAGCGAATCCAACAGAGAACGCCTTTCATTAGCAATTGAAATCGTAAAAAAAGAAGCTCTAAAAACACCTCTTCAAGGAATCGTTGCGTCACTGGAAGGAATGAAAATACGACAAGATCGGGAAGTGTTGTTGCACCTTACACCCTATCCTAAATTATTAATTCTGGGCGAAAAAGATCCTGTCCTGAATTACGAGGAAACCAAAGAACAAATTGAAAACACAACGGTAAAATTAGTGACTTTTCCGGACGGACACATGAGCCACATTGAAAACCAAGACCAGTTATTGATTGTATTGTTGGCTTTTTTCAAAAGCATCTAAATCATTCCTGATTTCAAATAGCCTTTTTCCACCAATTCGCTTTTGTCTTTCAAATGGTGCATTTTTCCTTCTTTCATCAACGCCAGTTTTGTGGAAACCTTAATCACATTTTCATAGTTATGATCCGTGATAATAATACCTTTTAAACAAGACATTGAAGTAATTAATTCATTAATTTTTTCAATCATTATGGGCGACAAACCATTGTAAGGCTCGTCCAACAAAACAAATTTTGACGCATTATTGAGGATTAATTTAATTTCTAAATACCGTAATTCTCCGCCGGATAAATGCTTTATTTTTTTGTTCAGCATTGATTGAATCATTTCATCGGCATAAAAATCCTTTAATTTCTCTTTGGCAATAGACAATTGAATGGTCTTTTTTATCGAGAATGAATTTGGAATAAAATTATCTTGAGGCAAGTAACTAATTTCATTTAGCAACTCACTGGTCCTTGATTTCACAACGCCATCTACTCGGACAAATTTAAAGTCAGCAGTGACAATTCCAAAAATGATTTTCAACAAAGTAGATTTTCCGGAACCATTTCTTCCTAAAATACCAATAATATCATACGTTTCGCATTTCAAATACACATCGGAAACTATGATTTTTCCATCATATTGTTTTTGAACACTGTCTACTTCTAAAATATTTTTAGTCATACGAATTTCAATACTACATTAATGAATAAAATCAGCACCATCGAAAAAACAAAATTCATTAGAAAACCATACACGAATAACTGTATTTTTGAAATTCCATTATTGTAATAAAACAAATATTCATTTTTAGCATTTACCTCTTTTATCAAAAGGCTAATGAAGAAACCAAAAATAATAAGTACGTATTTGAAGGTTTCAAATCCTCCAAAAACCCATGACAAAGCGCTTATTGACACGTTTATTGTCAAAGTGCTTTTGTAAAACTCAAAAATGTTGGCTAATTTTCTGATTGGGAGTTTTGTTAAATTATTTTCTCTTCGAAAGGAATGCTTTCATCCAAAATTTCGCTTAATAAAAGAACCATTTGTTCTAAATAATTACTCAAAATTTCTTCATTTATAATCGAATTTACTTCTTTGTCTTCTTTAAAATTAAACGGAAGAAAACCAGCTTTTAAATTCTTGAAAGAGATAATTCCGGCTTCAATTGGCTTTCCTTTTGCTTCATGTTCATACATGAAAGCATACGCCAAAACCTGAATGATTTTATCGCTTTTAATGTCTTCGGTTAATCGGTTCCAGGATTTCAGAGTGACGCTCGCTTTTTCTACTTTACCTGTTTTGTAATCGATAATTCGAATGACCCCGCTGCGCTCTTCAATCCTATCTACATTTCCTTTTATCAATACCTGAAACGGCAAATTAGGATGATTTAAAGTTCTTCCAAAAGTTTGTTCCAAAGCAATTATTTTTATCGCATCACCATTTTTAATACTTTCTAATTCTACTTTTAAGAAATTCGAAACATTACGTTTGGCCACTTCAAACGCCAATAAATTTCGACCTTTTTTTATTTCGCCTTCTTTATAAACTAATTTGAATTGTTTCAAAACCTCAGCGTCTATTTGTTTGAAACAATTTAGAATATCACTTTCTGAAATAAATTTACCAATGAATGGTTCGTATAAAACTTTTAGAGTTTCGTGGATAATAGTTCCCAAGGTATTCAAGGCAATGTTCTCCTCTACTTCTTCGACTTCGCTGATGCGTAAAATTTTCTGGAAATAAAACTGAATCGGATTTCGGATATAACTCGTCAATGCCGATGGAGAAAACCCTTTTTCGGCGATTTCTTTTAATCGTACCATCACACTTTCCGATTTTGGGATTACCATCGGCTGATACGCTGTTTCGGGTAAAACAGCATTATAAATTTCGTGCGTAAGGATATGATTTTTTTGCTTTTCGACTTCCAGTTGGGTTATGAATCGACTTTTTTCACCCGCATCCAGACCTTCACTTTCCGTATTATAAAGCAAATAAATGTTTTTGGCGCGTTGCAACAAATGATAAAAATGATAAGTATAAATCGCGTCTTTTTCTTTGAAAGTTGGCAAACCCAATTCGCGTTTGACATCATACGGAATAAACGAGTTTTGTGATTTTCCCGCCGGAAATTTTCCTTCATTCATTGAAGTGACAATAACAGTATCAAAATCCAAAACACGACTTTCCAAGACTCCCATAATCTGTAAACCATTCAACGGTTCACCTTCAAAAGAAACTTCCGCTAAATCAATTACTTGTTTGTAAATGGCATAAAGCGTTTCTATTTTATCGATATGTTTATGTTTCGAATAATAATTAATCAGTTTGTTAATGACTTTGAAAATGGCAAAAACAAAAGCTTTGGTGATTTTTTCTTCTTCGTTATCGTTGCTTAAATTTTCTTTTATGGTTTGCAATAATTTCGAAATGGTCTCTAAAACCGGAATTGAACCCTTTTCCCATTTTTGGAATAATAAGAGAAACAATTCACTCGGAATTGCATTCAATTCCATCAATTTATGATGGGTAATAAAAGTATAATTATTTTGATTGATGGTATGGACAAGCGCGCTGGTTTTTGCATACGGTTCCACCAAAGGATGCGTCAAAATATCCAATACATCTTTGTAATACAACACATAACTTTTGGCATTTCTGGATAATGCATTCGTGTGCATTTTGAATAATTTGGCAATCAAAATCTGCGCTGGATTGTTCTTACTCGAATACCCCATTGTAATATTCAAAGCACCAACACTTGACGGTAACGAATATAAAAGCGGGACCAAAAGATTTTCCTCGCCTAAAACCACAGCCACTTTATCTAGCTTGCCATCAGTCCCGAGGCTTCGGGATTCATTGATGACATTCTCGATAATACTTCCGGCAATTTTGGCCTGGCCAATTGTTTTTGGTGTGCCAATCACCTGAATGCTTTTTGTCTGCGAAAAATCATTCACAATCCATTCAAACGGATGCTGCTTATAATGTTTCCAGCTTTCTTTGAAACGTCGCACAAACAGTCCTGCATCGTGATACGGGTCATTTAGAAAGGTTTGGTCTACGTCCCAATATATTTTGGCCTGATCAGAGGCAATAAGGTGTTGGATTATTTTTTCTTCAGCGGCATTCAATGCGTTAAAACCCGCAAACAGGAATTGTTTCCCTTGTACCGAATTCGAAAAATGATTTAAGTTATTAACTGCTTCACGATAAATCAAACCCTGATATCCGATTCCTTTGTTTAGCAAATGTGTATAAAGGGATTGATAGTAATTGGGTAGTAATTTCCAAAAATCAATATATTTTTCTAATAATGCCGTTTTGTTTTCGACTTCAATTCCCCATTTTTTGATGTCTTCAATATCTTTCAGATACGAAAGAACATGCGATGGTTCTAATAAATATCGGTCAATTTCATTGAAGTCCTGTAGGAGTGTTTTCGCCCAATTGGCAAACAATTCAAAAGATTGTTGGTTTGCTTTATCGGTAATAGATAAGTAGACTTCGTAGAATTCAAATAATAGTTCAATAGGATCTATGGTTCGGATTCCCGCGATGTTTTGCACAAAATCCTCGATACTTATAATTTCGGGAGAAAGTATATTTGTGGTAATTTGATTTTTTAACGCTTCAATCAGGAATATTTTAGCTCGTTTGTTTGGTAAAACTACAATCGTATTGGAAAGATCGCTTAAATAATTTTCAATTAAAACTGTTGCTATTTTATCTAAAAAAGAAGTATTTGTCATTTTATAAAAATAAAAAAAACGCCCCGATAAATCGAGGCGTTTTCTAAAAATATTTTGGAAAAATTATTCTTTAATTAAAGAAACTTCAACTCTTCTGTTGTTAGCTTTTCCTTTAGCAGTTTTGTTAGAATCAATTGGTTTAGTTTCACCAAAACCAGTAGATCTCAATCTATCAGTAGTAATACCATTTTCAATTAAGTAATTTTTAACCGCTGCAGCTCTGTTTTCAGATAAAGTTTGGTTAAGTTCATTACTTCCATCGCTATCCGTGTGACCTTCAACCATGAATTTAGAATATGGGTATTCTTTCAAAATAGAAACCATTGATTGTAAAACTGGGAAAGTTTGTGGTTTAAAAGTAGATTTACCAGAGTTAAACAAGATAGTTTTACCATAATTGTTTAATTGTTTAATTGCTTCTTCAGTAATTTCTGGACAACCTTGGTTTGCAACAGTACCTTTAACTTCAGGACATTTGTCATCTTTGTCTAATACTCCGTCTCCGTCAGTATCTGGCCAAGGACAACCTGCATTTTCTTTAGGACCTGCAACAGAAGGACATTTGTCATCTTTATCTGCAACATCATCTCCGTCAGCATCTGGACAACCTTTCAATGCAGCTAAACCAGCAACTTCTGGACAAGCATCATCTTTATCAGCAATTCCATCTCCGTCAGTATCAGGACAACCATTCAATGCAGCTAAACCAGCAACCTCAGGACATGCATCAGCACTGTCTTGAATACCGTCACCGTCAGTGTCAGGACATCCGTTGAATTCTTTCAAACCAGCAACTTCTGGACAAGCATCATCTTTGTCATAAATTCCATCTCCATCTGTATCTTTTCCTCCAAATTTGAAGATAAGACCAGCTGAATGTTGAAAATGTGATGGAGCATCTGGAACACCAGCTGCATCTTCTCTATCACCAAAAGATTTCTTATATTTTGTAGCAAGTTCTAAACCAACATTTTCAGTGAACCAAAAAGTTAATCCAGCACCTGGATTTAAAGTTCCGTAGCTGCTATCACCAAAAAATGTATAACCTCCACCAACAGATAAAGACGGGTCAATCACTTTAGAATTGATCACGTTCATCAAACTATATTTGATAGTTGCATCAATACCATAGTACATTAAGTCTCCTGGATTAGAAACAACATATCCACGAGAATCATGACCAACAGCAGTTGGAGCAAATTTCACATATTTATCAATTTTGTTCACAGAACCAGAAAGTCCAAATGAGAAATTATCTCCTACGTATTTCGATACACTAAGGTATGATACTGAAGGAAGGATATTCCAATTGTCTTTAACTGCAAATGGTTGAGAGAAATGACGATCAAGCCAATTATTTCCTCCACCTGCACTAGTTTTAGTGTCTACGGCATTAACTCCAAAAGAGATAGCCCAAGGATTATTACTGTCTTGTGCATGAGAGCTTAAGCCCATCACCATCATTACAGCAACAAAAAGTTTGTTAAGATGTTTCATACTTAATTTTTTTAATTACAATTTAGTTAATTATAAGCAAAAGTAGTACGTAAATTTTAAATTACAAAATAATATGTTAAAAAAAACCTACAAACATGATTAAAAGTGGGAATTATATAATATTCAGCGTTTTTCCAACTTCAGTAAAGGCTTTAATTGCCTTGTCTAAATGCTCTATAGAGTGGGCAGCAGACAGTTGTACTCTTATTCTTGCTTTATCTTTAGGTACCACTGGGAAAAAGAATCCAATAACATAAATCCCTCTCTTTAACAATTCATTAGCCATTGTTTGGGATAATTTTGCATCATAAAGCATAACAGGAACGATAGCTGAATCGCCATCTATGATATCAAAACCGGCTTTTTTCATCCCATCTTTGAAGTAATTAGTATTCCACTCCAATTTATCACGTAGAGTCGTATCCTTTTCTAATAATTCAAAAACTTTGATGGAAGCGCCAACGATTGCTGGAGCAAGAGAATTTGAGAATAAATACGGTCTGGAACGCTGACGTAATATTTCAATGATTTCTTTTTTGGCAGTGGTATAACCACCCATCGCACCTCCAAGTGCTTTCCCTAATGTTCCTGTTATAATATCGACTCTTCCCATCACGCCTTTTGCCTCGAGCGTTCCTTTTCCGGTTGCACCAATGAATCCGGCAGCATGGCATTCATCTACCATAACCATCGCGTCATATTTATCGGCTAAATCACAAATTTTATCCAAAGGAGCCACAACACCATCCATTGAGAAAACACCATCGGTAACAATCAATTTGAAACGAGTTCCTGCCTCAGTAGCTTTAATTAATTGTTGTTCCAAATCTTCCATATTGCTATTTTCATAACGATAACGAGCCGCCTTACACAAACGAACACCATCTATAATGGAAGCGTGATTCAAACTATCTGAAATTATCGCATCATTTTCTCCTAACAAGGGTTCGAAAACTCCACCATTAGCATCAAAAGCTGCCGCATAAAGAATGGTATCTTCAGTACCATAAAATTCAGAAATTTTTCTTTCCAATGTTTTATGAATATCCTGAGTTCCGCATATAAAACGAACTGATGACATTCCGAAACCATGAGTATCCAAAGCATCTTTAGCAGCCTGAATCACTTCTGGATGCGATGATAATCCAAGATAATTATTGGCACAAAAATTCAGAACAGTTTCTCCTGTAGAAATAGTGATTTCTGCTCCTTGAGGCGAAGTTATAATTCTTTCTTTTTTGAAAATTCCGTTATCTTCAATAGTTTGTAATTCTGCTTGAAGATGTTCTTTTATTTTTCCGTACATTTTTTATGTTTTTAAAGTTCAATTTTGCGAATTAATCACTTTTTAGGCTACAAATTTACTACATCGATTTCTTTTCCGATGTAAATAAGTGCTTTTTTTGTCACTTTATAACCCATTAATTCAATTGCTGTTTGATAATTTTCTAATTGCTGTTGGTATTTCACATTATGTGTTCCTGTTTTATAATCCAGCAATAACACTTCTTTGTTTTTTGTCAAAACCATTCGGTCGGGCTTAATGGTTCTTCCTTCTTTTTGAATGATTGTTTGCTCATTCAAAACGTCATTTCCTTCAGCAAAACAAATTTCTAATTCACTGTGATTAACAATTTCATGAATCGTTTTAAGAACTATTTCTTTTTGACCAAAAGTGATCAATCCGTTTTCAATAGACTTTGTAATTGCCAAATCAACATCGTTTTTAGTTTTTACAAAAGATAAAATTTCATGAATAACATTACCATATTCAATAGCTTCCTGCTGATGCGTTCCCCACATTAATGCTTCTCGTTGCGCAATTTTTATATTCTTTGGATTCAGAATTTCCGTTACCAAAGGAATTGTTTTTGAAGTATCGACGTGCTCTTTCCCAACAGATAATTTCATCGAATTCCCAAATTCATATTCCAATTGATTTTCATCAAACCCAACTTTGTTAGCTAAATAATTAATAAAAAATAAACACATATTATTCTTTGGCAATTCCCCTTTACTGGATAAATTCATGTTCGAAATAACATATAATTGTTCTTCGGCTCTTGTCAAAGCTACATACAAAACATTAATATTATCCAATAATTCTTCCTGTTTCTTTTGATTGTAAACCTCAGCAGCTTCTTCTCCAAAACCTTCCACAGCACTGCTATTATCTATTAAAACCTTTGGCAAACCAAAATCCTGTTCTTCCGCATTCAGCCATAATTTATCTTTTGGTTTTCTGGTATAATCTTCTTCAGCAAAAGGAAAAATCACAACCGGAAATTCCAATCCTTTCGATTTATGAATCGTCATAATCCGAACGGCATTAGTTCCTTCCGGAGATGGAATACTAAATTTCTCCGCATTTTTATCCCAGAAATTTAAAAAGTCTGAAATTCCTGCTTGATTGCGAATATCTCGTTCCAGAACAATATCCAAGAAATATTGAACGTAGGCATTCCCCTCCCCGGCCCTCCCCGAAGGGGAGGGAGACGAAACCGATAAGTTGGAGTATTGAATTTCTTCTTGTTGAATTAATTCTTCTTTTATTCGTTTTAAAACCTCTGAAATACTCTTTACTACTTGCTCATTGGTAAATCGAATGACTTTATAGCCTAATTTATTTAAAGTAATTGTTCTATAATTATCCAACTGAATTTGTTCTTCAGTAAAATGGTATTCACCATCCACTTCAACAACCAGTTTTTTGGACAGGCAAACAAAATCAACAATAAAATCATCTATCAAATGTTGTTGCCTAAATTTATAATCTTCTAGTGCTTTCGATTTAAGCTCCATCCAAAGAACTTTCTCAGCATGTGTGGGCTGCTTTCGCATTTCTTTTGCTTTTTCTATCAAAAGATGAGAATAATTACCGCCTGTCATGAACCCTAATTTATTTGATTCAATAAGACTATTTTTATCCCCACTACTAACTATTCCGTCACCCTTTCCTTTGGAGAGGGCTGGGGTGAGGAACTTTGCTATTATTGTCTCCACCGCTTCATACAATGATTTTTTTCGAATGTTTTGAAACGAAAGCGAAACATCAAAACTCATTAACCACTCTTCGAAATCAGCTTCTTGAAATAACGCCATTCCTTTAGCGATAAAATCATGAATCGGTAATTTATCCTGACTGTTTTGAGCTAAATATTGAAGAAAATTTGCTTTGGATTCTAAGTCAGAACTGTTTTTCAAGTATTTCAGTAAATGAATAATTAATCGAACTTCGGTGGCGTTTTGAATCATCAAGGTTTCGGATGACAAAAGCGGAATTCCCTGCTCCGTTAAATAATTCGCAATCGCAATTCCTTGACTTCGTTTTCGAGTCAGAATCACAATGTCTTTGTATTGAAAGCCTTGTTTTAACGTTTTTTGAATCGTATTTAAGGTTGCCAAAACATACAAATCCGTTTTATCCAAAGTTTCTTCATCATCTTCCGAAGTTTCTACTCTTGGAATAAAAGAAATATTTACGTATCCACCGGTTTTGTCATTCGTTTTTTGATGACTATGATTTTCATACAAATCTTTATAATCCAAATGCTCGAATTCATTCGATAACAATTTGAAAAAATCATTATTGAATTCGATTATCTGCGAATAAGAGCGGTAATTTTTATCTAAATGTTCAAGTCTTTTATCGGGATTGTTGAATGGATTTTGGTCTTTACTCAATTCAATAAATTGTTCCGCTTTTCCGCCACGCCATCTGTAAATCGATTGTTTAGGATCGCCAACAATCATCAAAGTTCCTTTTACACCAAAATCATCCTGACCCGAAAGCGCATTATCTATCAGCGGAATCAGGTTCTGCCATTGCATTTCGGAAGTATCCTGAAATTCATCAATGAAAAAATGACGGTAGCGTTCTCCCAATCGTTCATATATAAAAGGAGCGGGTTGGTTTTGAATTTCCCGATGGATAATTGCATTAAATTCCGAGATGGAAAGTACATTTTGTTCTTCCTGAATCTTGGCTAATTCATTACTAACCGTATTCAGCAATGACAAAGGCGTAATATTTTTCAGGAACGCTTTATAGAAATTTATTTTTTCGAAAGTCGAATAAACTTTCGATAGAATTTGTAAAAATTCAGGAATAAGGTTTTCAATAATCGCACGATCTTTTGCCGTTTTATTGATTGCAATATCATCAAACTCATGAAACATTTTATTCTTAGGATTGAATTTCCCTTGCTGAATACTATTAATGTGATTTGGAAAAGTGCCTCTAGAAAAGGATTTGGTGTCAATCCCGTTTTTATCAATTAAGGTCAATGCTTCTTCAGCAAAAACAATAGTTTGCTTTTCTAAGTCTTTGCAGGCTTCGGAAAGTTTGGTTTTGATTTCGACAAACTCAGCGATAGATTTATCTTGAAAATGCGTGATTTCGTTTCTATTGTTTTCATTTAAAACCAAACGACCCGTTTCGAGAATTTCACGTGAAATATCCCAAGATTTATCATCATCGGTTTTTTCCATCGTGAAATCGATAAGCAGTTTTGTTAATGTTTCATCTTCTCCGGCTTGCGCGATGATGGCATCAACGGCTTCAATCAATAAATTTTCGGTGTCTAATGTAACTTCAAAAGTCATAGGTAAATTCAAATCATGCGCGAAAGCCCGAATCACTTTGTGCGTAAATTTATCAATGGTCGAAATATCAAAAGCAGCATAATTATGAATAATATGCTTGATGATTTGCTGTGATTTAGTTTTGATTTGGATAATCGAAAGTCCTATTGGTTCTTCGCTCCATTCTTCAGGATTATTTTCATTTCGTTTTCCGTTCACCAAATCCTGCATTAAATCCTGCGCTTTTGCACTTGGTTCATCCTTGGCAAATTCAGAAAGACTGCCTACGATTCGGGATTTCATTTCGTGTACCGCTTTGTTGGTAAACGTAATGGCGAGTATGTTGCGATAGGCATCATTTTTTGGCGCGACAAGGATGATTTTTAGGTATTCTTTGACAAGCGCATAAGTTTTTCCGGAGCCGGCCGATGCGTCGTATATGGAGAATGAAGGTCTTTGCATTACGTTTTTAAATTTCTGATTAACGTTTTTAGATTTCTGATTTAGAATTAGCGTTCTAATTTCCCAAATCCCTAGCCCTGATGGTAGCGGCATCCTTTCCTGCCGTCCCGAAGCTTCGGGATGGCAGGAAAGATATAGCGTACAGCAGGAAATAGCTTCTAAAAATACACGTATTACTAGGTTACTTTTAAAATTTGCCCCGAAACTTCGGGATAAAACTTAAAAGTAGTATTTTTGCAGCATGGAAACAAATAGACAGAAAAAAATAGGTGGGGTTATCCAAAAAGATTTGGTTGATATTCTGCAAGGTGAAGTGAGAAAAAACGGATTGGCTAATTTAATCATTTCGGTATCCAAGGTTACTGTGACTACAGATTTATCAGTAGCGACGGTACATTTAAGTGTTTTTCCTCAGGAAAAAGCAAAAGAGATTTTAGAGGCGGTTAAGTCCAATGCTAAAAATATTAAGCATGATTTATCACAACGTGTTCGTTTGCAATTAAGAAAAGTTCCCAATTTGGTTTTCTTTATTGACGACTCTTTAGATTACATTGAAAAAATTGACAATGCGCTAGCCAATAGAGATAATCCTATTGAAAACAGAGATCTTTTGGACAAACGCAGATTTCAATAAAATTTGAATTTCCCCCTTTACATAGCCAAACGCTACATTCTTAGCAACAGTAAAAACAATGCTATAAACATCATCAATCGTATTGCCAGTTTGGGAATTATTGTTGGTGCTATGGCTTTGTTTGTGGTTTTATCCGTTTTTAGCGGGTTGAAGGTTTTTAGTCTTTCATTTACTAATGACATTGATCCCGATTTAAAAATAAGCAGCACTTTAGGAAAATCCTTTTTGATTTCTCCAAGTCAGGAAAGCCAAATCAAGAAAATTGACGGCTTGGTTTCGTATTCTAAAATTATTGAAGAGCGAGTTTTATTCACTTTTAACGGAAAGCAAGAAGTTACTTACCTGAAAGGTGTTGATTCTAATTTCAGCAAAGTTAATGCTATCGAGAAAAAACTTTTCAACGGGCAGTGGCTGAAACCGGATACATATCAAGTAGTGGTAGGTTATGGAATTTCCCAAAAATTCTCGATGGGATTATTGGATTTTAATAATCAGTTGGAAGTTTTAGTTCCAAAGCCAGGAAAAGGCGCTATTGAAAATCCGGAACAAGCTTTTAACAAAACAGATGTAATTCCTGTTGGGATTTATGCCATCAGCGACGACCTTGATTCGAAATATGTTTTTGCAGATCTAGGTTTGGCCCAAGAATTACTGGAATATAAAACCAATCAGGTTTCCGGAATTGAAATCAGGACGAAAACCGATGCTGATGAAAGTGCTATTACAGACCAACTTCAAACCATTTTCAACAATAAAATCACCGTAAAAAACAGGGCTCAACTCAACGAATCGCTCTATAAAATGTTGAATACGGAGAATATTGCGGTATATTTAATCTTTACTTTAGTAATTGTTGTGGCGCTTTTCAACTTGATTGGCGCTTTGATTATGATGATTTTAGACAAAAAAGGAAACCTAAAAACCCTTTTTAATCTTGGAACTGAAATCAAGGATTTAAGAAAAATATTTTTGCTTCAAGGCACTTTATTGAGTGTTTTTGGCGGAATTATTGGCTTGGCTCTAGGAATTATAATCGTATTGTTACAAGAATATTTTCAGTTGGTTATGATTACTCCTACACTGGCTTATCCTGTGATTTTCTCTCTCGAAAATGTTCTTATTGTTATGGGAACAATTGTTACGCTTGGCTTTGTTGCTTCCTTAATTGCAAGTAGCCGCGTGAGCAAGAAGTTGTTGGATTAATTTTTTTAATTAAAAAGAATATTTACATTTACTTTTCTTAAAATCTAAATGCTATGATAGTTTCTGTCTAGTTCTTCTTTATTTGTAAAATAATTAGGACACCTTTATTTACCTTTAAGTTCAGCTAATAAGTCTGGACTAATCTTCTCATTAATCCTAATTTATCATGACAGAAACAACAGTAGAAAAAAACTTATTTTCTCGAATTTACACAACTTTAAAACAAGCTATCAAAGGAGATGAATCTTTTGATTATACCTCTGGAAGTATCAAAAAAGGGGTAATTCTTTTAGCCATTCCGATGGTATTGGAAATGCTTATGGAATCGGTTTTCGCTCTAGTCGATTTATATTTTGTTGGTCATTTAGAGCAAAGTAGCTATGCTATTCAAGCAGTTGGTTTAACCGAATCAGTAATCACGATTGTTTATTCTATTGCTATCGGAATTAGTATGGCCGCTACTGCGGTTGTTGCTCGTCGAATTGGCGAAAAAGATCCCGTCGCTGCTGCAAAAGCCGGAATGCAAGCCATCATTATTGCATTTGTTATCAATACAATAATCAGCATTTTGGGTTTCATTTACGCCAAAGATATTTTGTTATTTATGGGAGCCTCCGTTGATGCTGCTGAATATGGGATAAACTTCACTCGAATTATGATGGGCGGAAGTTTATGTATCATGCTTTTATTTCTTATTAACGGAATATTCCGTGGCGCAGGAAACGCAGCCATTGCCATGAAAAGTCTTTGGTTGGCTAACATTTGTAATATTATTTTATGTCCCATATTAATTAATGGATTTGGACCCATTCCTGCTTTTGGATTAATGGGTGCCGCAATGGCAACAACTATAGGAAGAAGTATTGGTGTTTTCTACCAATTGTATCATTTATTTAATGGCAGAGGAGTTTTAAAAATCATACCTTCTTATTTCATACCAGATTTGGAACAGATTAAAGCATTGGTAAAAATCGCTACCCCTGGAGTATTACAGTTTGTAATTGCTTCCTGCAGTTGGATTTTTTTGGCACAATTGGTCGCCACAACCGGCGGAGATCATGGTTCGGCGGGATATCAAACGGCATTGCGCATTATGATGTTTTTTATTCTTCCTGCTTGGGGATTAAGCAATGCTGCTGCAACTTTGGTAGGTCAAAATTTAGGTGCTAAAAAAGTTGAACGTGCCGAAAAATCAGTTTTTACCACTGCAAAATACAATGTGATTTTTATGGCTATTATTACTGTTATTACCTTGGTTTTTTCCAGCTCCCTGATTTCATTTTTTACTAACGACCTGATTATTCAAAAGATTGCTGTTGAAGCATTACAAACCATGTGTTTGGGATATGTTTTTTACGGAATAGGGATGGTGTTAATTAATACATTCAATGGTGCCGGTGATACCTGGACTCCTACAATGATTAATTTTTTCGGATTCTGGTTATTCCAAATTCCGTTGGCTTATTTATTATCCAAATATTATAAAATGGGACCAACTGGTGTTTTTTATAGCGATTCCTATAGCCGAAACCGCAACTACTTTGGCAAGTATCGTTCTTTACAAAAGAGGAAAATGGAAACGTATTAAAGTATAATAAAAAAGGCTTAACAATTGTTAGGCCTTTTTTATTTTAAACAACCTCGTATCCCACGTAAGCTTCTTCGATTTCATTCAAAGCGGCGAATAATTCTTCAGGTCGATCTAGTGTTACTAATTTTTGTTTATGGGTTTTAAAGGAATGAATTCCTTTGAAATAATTCGTATAATGAGGACGCGTTTCCACAATTCCTAATCGTTCGCCTTTCCATTCCATGGCCCAAGTCAAGTGATTTCTGACAGCTTCTACTCTGTCTATAACCGTTGGTTTTGCTAAATGTTCTCCCGTTTTAAAGTAATGTTTGATTTCGTCAAAAATCCAAGGATAACCAATGGCAGCGCGACCAATCATGATTCCGTCGATGCCGTATTCATTTTTATATTGTAATGCTTTTTCCGGCGAATCGATATCTCCATTACCAAAAATAGGCATCGTGATTCTAGGATTATTTTTGACGCGGGCAATATGCGACCAGTCGGAATGACCTTTGTACATTTGGGCACGGGTTCTGGCGTGTATGCTCAAAGCGGCAACACCAATATCTTGCAAACGCTCCGCAACCTCATCAATATTAATGGAATTATCATCCCAACCCAAACGGGTTTTTACAGTTACCGGTAAATGCGTACTATCAATAACAGCTTGTGTTAAGCGAATCATCAAATCAACGTCTTTGAGAACTCCGGCACCAGCGCCTTTGCAAACCACTTTTTTAACAGGGCAACCAAAATTGATATCTATTATATCCGGGTTTACGGTTGAAACAATTTTGGAGGACATGGCCATAGCTTCTTCATCACCGCCAAAAATTTGAATTCCTACAGGTCGTTCGTAATCGAAGATGTCTAATTTCATTCGGCTTTTGATGGCGTCACGAATTAAACCTTCGGATGAAATAAATTCAGAATACATCATATCGGCACCATGCATTTTGCACAATCTACGAAACGGCGGATCACTCACATCTTCCATGGGTGCAAGAAGTAAAGGGAAATCTGGTAATTCTATGTTGCCTATTTTTATCAAGGGAATTTTTTTTGCAAAAATACGTAAATGTTTGTAAGTCTAAAACATTTTCTTTTCGGTTAGGTATTTCCAATAGCGCTTGGGAACATGTTGAACGTGCAGCTTGGTATTTTTACGTTCTTTTATATTGGTATGATCAAAATATTCCCACCATAGTTTTTGATAATTGATTTCAGTATCTGAGAAAACTTGATTGTTTTTATCATCCAATGATTTGATGTCTAAATCCATCATCACAATTTCGGCATCATTCAAATCGTAATACACACCGTATTTGCGACGTAAATCATAAATAATCCATTTTTGATCTTGGTAGCGATTTTTAAAATGTCTAATAATCAACGTTAAAACATCGAAATCAGGATCAATTTTAGCAAAATAAATACCGTCTTTCAATTGTTCGAACCGAATAAAGGCTTCCATTCGATGCTTCTCACGACCAACATTTTTAGTAAGTTGAGAAATTTGCAAGACACTTTCATTCGAAAAATCCTTCATGATATTAATAGCAGGATTTTGAACCGCGTAATTAATTACATCGAAAATCACATCTTCAACAGCTGGTTTTTCGGAGAGAAAAGCCCAAATAATACAACGAACACCATCACTTCCAATTTGTGCATTGAGTTTTTTAATCACCCTGTCCGATTTAGAAACATCAGTAGTGATTTCTATTTTTTCGGCGAATAAATTCTGCTGAAGATCGTCTTTTTTACTGATTTTAGGTTCTGGATATTTATATTCATAAATTTCGAAAACCGCAGTCAATAGGCCTTCAAAACTATTATCGTAAGAAAGTTGCGTCATTGAGTAATGATAATTGATTATCAAACGGTTTCTCAAACTTGGATTTCATATCACCCAAAATAATTTCCTTTAAATTCAAGGCGTTCAAGAATTTTAAATGGGTATTCTCGTTGCTTACTGATATAAAATATTTGGCTCTGTTTACCGATACGCCAATTTTTTTTAGATGTTCCATTGTCAAGTTTTGGAATCGTCTTGCATATACAATTTTATGTGCCGATTTTACTCCAATTCCTGGAACACGCAAAATCATTTCTAGTGGAGCATTCTGGATAATTACCGGAAATTGCGTGATGTTTCGCAACGCCCAACCCATCTTAGGATCCACTTCTAAATCAAGAAACGGATTGTTTTTTTCCAGAATTTCATTGGCTTTAAAGCCATAAAAACGCATAAGCCAATCGGCTTGATAGAGTCTGTTTTCGCGAACCAACGGCACCTGACCGCCAATTGCCGGCAATCTAGCATCGTTAGAAACCGGAACATAACCGGAGTAATACACTCGTTTCAGATTAAAATTATTATAAAAATGATCCGCAACCTGAATGATTTGAAAATCGTTTTCCTGTGTTGCGCCTATAATTACTTGAGTACTTTGACCAGCTGGAGCAAATTTGGGTGTGCTTTTAAATTTTTTCTTTTCTTCCTTATATTGAATCAACTCATTTTTCACGAAACGCATCGGGTTTATCATGTCCTGATGGTTTTTATCTGGAGCCAATAATTTTAATCCAGATTCAGTAGGGATTTCAAGATTCATACTCAACCTATCCGCGTATAATCCGGCTTCGCGCATTAATTCATCACTAGCGCCAGGAATACTTTTCAAGTGAATGTATCCATTAAAATTATGTTCTAACCGTAATTTTTTGGCCACACGTACCAAACGTTCCATGGTATAATCGGCATTTTTGAAAATTCCAGAACTTAAAAAAAGTCCTTCGATATAATTTCTTCGATAAAAATTGATGGTCAAATCAACGACTTCGTCTACGGTAAAAGCAGCGCGCTGAATGTCATTACTTTTTCGAGTAACGCAATAGGCACAATCGTAAATACAAAAATTTGTCAACAGAATTTTTAATAACGAAACACAACGCCCATCCTCTGTATAAGTATGACAAATTCCCGAACTTGACGAATCACCAAGTCCTTTATTAGTGTTTTTTCGATTGCCGCCACTAGAAGAACATGACACATCATATTTTGCTGCGTCAGCGAGAATTTCTAATTTTTCTTTGATTTTATCGAAGTTCAAATTAAGTATATTTTAATTTTAAAGGAAGGCAAAGTTAGGTATAAAAACACTTGTTATAGTTTTATTTTGAGTTAATTAACACTCAAAAAAAAGTAATACTAAGTATAACAATCGATTATAAATTAATACTATTTTTACAAAAACACACAGATGCACTTTGACTTTGGATTTTATAGTTCCGTTTTACTTATTTCTTTTACCCAAGGCATTATTTACAGTTGTCTATTACTTGCTAAAGCTATTAAAACCGAAAACAAATCGAATTATTGGCTGAGTCTTTTTATTTTTCTATGTAGTCTCTACATTGCACCTTGGCTTCTTGGTTTTGGTGGCTGGTATGACAATCAACCGTACCGGGATATTTTGTTTTACACACCGTTACAGCATCTCTTTTTTATTGGACCCGTAATCTTTTTTTACACGCAAAGTTTGTTGAATCCTTCTTTTAAATTTTCAAAAAAAGACATTGGTCATTTGCTTCCTGGATGTATCTATTTTATTTATATCATCTCTATTTTTATTTACGATAAGTTCATCTATGGTGATTACTACTTTTATAAAGACGGAATGGACAAGGATTTTGATACATTGTATCAAAAACTAGGTTTAGCCTCAATGATTATTTATTTTATTTTAAGTATTCGATACTATAATGTATACAAAAAACTAATGTTTCAGGTGGTAAGCTACGCTGATTCCATTTTGTTTAAATGGATAAAAACGTACTTGATTGCCTTTTTGGTAATGCTCGTTTTGCCAATTATTTTTGACATCATTGAATATATTTATCCAGAAATGAAATCTTACAAAGGTAGCTGGTGGTTTTATTTGTTCTTTTCGATTGTCATGTATTACGTTGCTGTCATGGGATATTCTAATCCTGTACTGTCGTCCATTCCGTATAAAATGTCATTATTTGATAAAAACCCTGTTCTTTTATTGGGTGAAAATCAACCCAACGAAACAGAAACGATTATTGATATTCAGCATGAAACTTTTAAAGAAACGATTTCGCCCGAAATCGAGCATTGGAAATCTAAAATTGAAACGCTGATTCAAGAACAAAAACTATATAAAAATCCTGAATTAACACTTACGGATTTAGCAAAAAAATTAGAAACCAACGCTTCAATAATTTCTAAAACCATCAATCAAGGTTTTCAAATGAACTTTAACGATTGCATCAACACTTACCGGATTGAAGCTGTAAAAAATAGTTTTGCAAATGGCGAACATAAAAAATCGACCTTACTGGGAATTGCTTTCGATTGTGGATTTAACTCCAAAGCAACTTTTAACCGCGCATTCAAAAAAAATACCGGAAAAACACCCAAAGAATATCTCGATTTTATATAAAATATACTTATTTAACGATTTACACACTTTAAAAATGAGTATCAAATTATAATTTGAAGCGCTCATCAGTTTTTTATGCTCCAACTTTGCCCTGTTGTTAATTACTAACAGCATCAAAACCTAAAGCATAAATTATGAAAAAAATCTTCTTCGCAATCGTACTAACAATTACGTCGTTTGCAAATGCGCAACTAAAGGGTTCAGGAAAAATAGTTACAAAAACCTTCTATTACAAAAACTTTGACAAAGTCTATTTTGAAGATTTAGATGGAAAAATCGAAGTCGAAATTGGTAAACCTTGGAGTATTTTAATTACAATTGATGACAACCTAGAAAGTCTTTTATGTCTATCGGAAAATGTTTCAGAGAATGAATTAAAAATTCAATTCAAAGGAAACAAAGACAATCAAATGTATGTTGAAAATACCAATTTGAAAATCAAAATTACAATGCCAGAAGCGAGTGTCATTAAAAATTCCGGAAACAGTAATTTGAGTGTTCAGAATATTTCAGGCCGTTACTTTAAACTGGAAAATACTGGAAACGGCGATAGCAATGTTAGCGGTACAATTGATGTTTTGGACATTATTAAAATTGGAAATGGCGATGTTGACGCTTCAAATCTTAACGTTAAAAAAGCTGAATTAAAAAGCACTGGAAACGGAGATTTAACTGTAAATGTTTCTGAAACGCTTTCAGCTAGATTAACCGGAAATGGCGATATCATAAATACAGGCAAAGCAAATTTTGATTCGGGCTCAAAAAAATCAGGCAATGGTGATTTAATTCTTAAACTCTAACAAATTCAAATCTAAAAAATATGAAACTACTCACTAGAATTACAAAACCTATACTATTATCAAATTGGTCACAAGATTTATTTTTAACAATTCCGCGAATTGTATGTGGATATTTACTCGCCTTCGATTTTGGAGCCGCAAAATTCGGAATGCCTTGGTCACCAGTTGACAATAATTTAGGATTATTTGAAGTCGCTTTTTGGTTCCCTAATGATGTAGCGAGTTATGGAGGAATTTTTGCTATTGCTCCATCGTTCTTTGCTTGGATGGGTGCGTTTGCAGAAGCAGTTGGCGGTATATTTTTACTACTGGGACTGCAAACAAGAGTAACATCATTCCTTATTATCTGCACGATGCTGGTTGCTATTTTCATGCAACAAATCAATAACGGATTATGGAATTGTCTTGCCGCAATGGGATTTCTTTGGGTAACAATGTTCTATTTAATCCTTGGTTCAGGAAGATTTGGAATTGATTATTTATTATCTAAAAACAACACATAATATGAAAACTAAACTAGCAATAATAGCACTACTACTTTCTTTAATTTTGACCGGTTGCGTTCAAAAAACTTATCAAAAAACAGTTGTTTTTACATTGGATACATCCGAAATAAAAAACATCAAAACTGTGGGTATAAAAGGGAATGACAAACCCTTATCATGGAACAAAAGCAGTGAAATGAGGGCCATTAAAAAAGACAGTTTATACCAGTTAACCATTACTTTTGAAACTGGTTATACGTTTACTGAAATAAAATTTATGGTAAATGACAGTTTAGAATTTAAAAACAAAGACAACAGAAGAGTTAATTTCTCCACAAAAGACACTACTTTTTACAAAGCAAAATTCAATTATAAGCATACAAATCCTTAATTCTTAATTTTTCAAACACCACATAATTAAATCGAATTCAACTGTCAAACTTTTACCTTATATTTGCAAATTAAATGCGAGAGCATCAGTAAAATTGACAGATACAGAAAATGAAACACATAAGGAATTTTTGCATAATTGCACATATTGACCACGGAAAAAGTACGCTTGCTGACCGATTATTAGGCGCAACACAAACCGTTACTGCTCGTGAGGAAAAAGCGCAATTGCTAGACAATATGGACTTGGAGCGCGAACGTGGGATTACCATAAAAAGTCATGCGATTCAGATGGAATACACCTATAAAGGGCAAGAATATATTCTGAATTTGATTGATACTCCAGGACACGTCGATTTTTCGTATGAAGTTTCTCGTTCGATTGCAGCTTGTGAAGGTGCACTTTTGATTGTAGATGCTGCGCAAAGTATCCAAGCACAAACGATTTCGAATTTATATTTGGCTTTAGAAAATGATTTGGAAATAATTCCAGTTTTGAATAAAGTAGATTTACCAAGTGCCAATCCTGAGGAAGTAAGTGACGATATTATTGATTTACTTGGATGTAAATTAGAAGATATTATTCATGCTTCTGGTAAAACTGGTTTTGGTGTTGAAAATATATTGGCAGCAATTATCGAAAAAATTCCGCCTCCATCAGGAAATGTTGACGAGCCGTTACAAGCACTGATTTTTGACTCGCATTACAATCCGTTTCGAGGAATCGAAGTTATTTTTCGTGTGAAAAACGGGCAAATAAAAAAAGGTCAAAAGATTAAATTCATGGCTACCGGAAACGAATATTTTGCAGATGAAATTGGTACTTTGAAATTAAACCAGGTTCCAAAACAAGTCATTTCTGCAGGTGATGTTGGATATTTAATTTCTGGGATCAAAGAAGCAAAAGAAGTAAAAGTAGGTGATACGCTAACCGATGCGAAAAACCCGACTACAAATATAATTACTGGTTTTGAAGATGTGAAACCAATGGTTTTTGCAGGGATTTATCCTGTGGATACTGAAGATTATGAAGAGTTAAGAAACTCTATGGAAAAACTGCAGCTGAATGATGCTTCGCTGGTATTTTTACCGGAAAGTTCAGCAGCTTTGGGATTTGGTTTCCGTTGTGGATTCTTAGGAATGTTGCACATGGAAATTATCCAAGAACGTTTGGAGAGAGAGTTTAACATGACTGTAATTACTACGGTTCCCAACGTTTCGTATTTGGCTTACACCAAAAAAGATCCTACAACACCGCTTATCGTAAATAATCCTTCGGATTTGCCTGAGCCTTCTCGTTTAGATCATGTTGAAGAGCCTTTTATAAAAGCAACTATCATTACCAAATCCGATTATGTTGGAAATGTAATGAGTTTGTGTATCGAAAAACGTGGGTTGATTACCAATCAGACGTATTTGACTACCGAACGTGTCGAGTTGACTTTTGACATGCCTTTGGCAGAGATTGTATTTGACTTTTATGACCGTTTGAAAACCGTTTCTAAAGGATATGCTTCGTTTGATTATACGCCAATTGGGATGCGAACTTCTAATTTGGTTAAAGTAGATATCTTATTGAACGCTACCATTGTTGATGCTTTATCCTCTTTGATGCATGCCGACAATGCATATTCGATTGGTAAAAAAATGTGTGAGAAACTAAAAGAATTAATTCCACGTCAGCAATTTGACATTCCTGTTCAAGCTGCAATTGGTGTGAAAGTTATTTCGCGTGAAACGATAAAAGCATTACGTAAAGACGTTACCGCCAAATGTTATGGTGGAGATATTTCTCGTAAACGTAAATTATTGGAAAAACAGAAAAAAGGTAAAAAACGTATGAGACTGGTTGGAAATGTTGAAATTCCACAAGAAGCGTTTATGGCTGTTTTGAAGCTGAATGATTAAATCCCCCTAACCCCCGAAGGGGGAACTAGGAATAAATATAGTAGAAACCTGAGGATTTAAAATCATCAGGTTTTTTTGTTTTTATTTATTCTTCAACCATTCAAATAATCGGTTGGCGTCTTCGAATTTAAACAATTGGGTTCCTTCATTCATCGTCGCTGCCGAACCGCAAGCGACTCCCCAACGAATTACTTCTTTCAGACTTTTATTTTGCGAAAGTGCCCAAACCATTCCGCCCACCATACTGTCACCTGCACCAACAGTACTTTTTTTGGCCACATTGGGAGCGGGAACAAACTCATATGAATCTTTTGTAACCAACACTGCACCTTGTGGACCGAGAGAAACAACTACGATTTCGGCGCCACCTTTAGCTATGATTTGTTTTGCGGCTTCATTTACTTCCTCCAGTTCTAATCGCTCTACGCCAATTAGTTTTGCAAGTTCACCAACATTTGGTTTGATCATATAAACACCCACTTCTAAGGCTTTTTTTAATGCTTCGCCTGAAGTATCCACAATTAATTTAGCATTTGTTTTTTTTGCAATTTCTGCGATTTTTGAATAAAAATCGGCTGACAAACCTTCATTCAAACTACCGCTGGCTACTAGGAATTTTGATTTTAAAGCTGCTATGGTTTCTAAAATTCTTTCGCTTTCTTCTTCGGAAATTTTTCCTCCGGTAAATCCAAAACGGTATTGAGAATTCGTATTGTCATCCACGGCAACAAAACTTTCTCTGGTCCAACTCTGAACGGCAACAGATTCATAGGCAATAGATTCTTTAACAACCAATTCTTCCAGCATTTTTCCTGTAGGCCCGCCAGATGTAAAAACTGCCAATGAGGTTCCACCCAAACGGGAAATTGCCTTAGACACGTTGATGCCTCCTCCACCAGCATCAAACCTCGGTTCCTCACATCTAATTTTCTGTTCCGGAACCAAGCCTTTAAAATGGGTACTTTTATCCAAAGCCGAGTTAACTGTTATAGTAACGATATCAAATGATTCCATTGTTGATGATTTTAATTACTTAAAGATGCAAAAAAATGGCGAAAATTGATACAATTAGAGGCGAATATTTCTTTGTATATTTGCAATCTCAAAACAATAAAAAATAATGATCGAAGATAAAACCCCACAACGTACAAGTATTGCCCAATTAGGAGAATTTGGATTGATAGACCATTTAACAAAAAACTTTGAAATCAATCAACCTTCTACTCTAAAAGGGATTGGCGATGATGCTGCAGTTTTGGACTTCAAAGATAAAAAGGTCGTTATCTCTACGGATTTACTGATTGAAGGAGTACATTTTGATTTGGCTTACATGCCATTAAAACATTTGGGCTATAAAGCAGTTGTAGTCAATGTTTCTGACATTTGCGCGATGAATGCTAAGCCAACACAAATAACAGTTTCTGTTGCGGTATCCAATCGTTTTCCACTGGAAGCGTTGGATGAATTATTTGAAGGAATTACGCATGCAGCCCGCGAATATAATGTCGATGTTATAGGTGGTGATACGACTTCTTCCCAAAAGGGATTAATTATCAGCATTACCGCTATTGGCGAAGCAGATGAAGAAGAAATTGTGTACAGAAACGGCGCCAAAGAAACTGATTTATTAGTGGTTACCGGTGATATTGGTGCTGCTTACATGGGATTACAAGTTTTGGAACGTGAAAAGCAAGTTTTTCAAGTTAATCCAAATTCACAACCGGATTTAGATGCATATACGTATTTAATCGAACGTCAATTGAAGCCGGAAGCACGTAAAGATGTTCGTACTTTATTACATGCTTTAGAAATAAAACCAACTTCAATGATTGATATATCGGATGGATTGTCATCTGAAATTATGCATTTGTGCAAACAGTCCAAAGTGGGTTGTAATTTATATGAGGATAAATTACCTATCGATCCAACATTTATTAATGTTTGTGAAGAATTCAATATCGACAGTACAACAGTTGCCATAAACGGAGGAGAAGATTACGAATTGCTTTTCACCATTGCCATGGAAGATTTTGAAAAAATCAAAGCAAATCCAAATTTCACAATTATTGGCCATATGACACAAGAAAGTGAAGGTATTCATTTGGTAACTCGTGCCAATACCAAAATTGCTTTAAAAGCACGTGGTTGGGATGCTCTAACTGAATAAAAATTCATTAAAAAACACAAAAAACGACACTTACTAGGTGTCGTTTTTTATTTAAGAAAATTTAGAAAAGCAATCCTTTATTTTTTGCCTCACGGACTAAGTCGATATCGCTACCGCCTTCTATCTTTAATAACTCTTTTAGGTTAAGTTTTCTTCTTTCAATTGCGACTAATGAAATCGGGATGTATTGCGTAATTTCGTTTAACTTAGTACCTTTTGATAAATGAAATAAAATTTGTTTATCAAATTGATCAATTTGTATCGTATTTTCTTCAGATTGATTCAGCATTTTCAAAACCGACTCACTGTAATATTTGTTGTTTTTTAAAACTTTATCGAATGCAAAAAGTAATTCATCAAACGTTAAATCATTTTTTATAACCAGCCCACTCGGATTTATAGTCTTTATAATGGTTTTTATATTTAATAGCTCCGTAAACATGGTTAACAAAATAATTTTGCAATTCGGCATATATTGCGATAATAATTTTGCTAAATCCTCCCCAGAATAAATGTTTTTTTCTGCATACGGCGGCATGCTAATATCCAAAAAAGCGATGTCAAATAGAGGCGTATCCGGATTAGTAATAATGTCATATGCGGATTGACAATCTTTAGCCTGATCAATACAAAAATGATATTGATCTGGATGGTACCGTGTTATTGCATTTTTATATCCTTCAATTATAAAAGGATGGTCATCAACAATCAATATGTTATTTTTGATTATGATGTCTGCAGTTGAATCAATTGTCATTTATTTGTAAGTGTTTATATTTATTCTAACGCAATTTTGACTGCAATAACTGTGCCTTCTCCCATTTTTGAATTTATTTCAACCGTACCGTTACATTCATGGGCTCTAGAACGGATGTTTTGTAAACCTATTCCTTTTTTTGATCTGTTCACATTAAAACCTATTCCATCATCGATAATTTCCAGAACAAGATTATTTTCGGCTTTCTTAAATTTTATGGTAATGGTATCTGCATTGGCATATTTATTAATATTTTGCAAACACTCCTGAATAATTCGATATAAATTAATTTTAGTCGAGTTACTCATTAAATCCCACTTAATAGCTGGATCAATACTTAGAATCAACTTAGATTCAAAGGTTTTCTTTTGGTCCTCAAATAAGTCGTTTAGAATGGCTACAAAGTTATTAATTAATTCTGATTTTTCCCTACTCAAATCATGGGAAATCTCACGTATGTCCTGTTCAATATTCTTTAATTCCAGCAGGTAATTATTTCTTTTTTCAACGGCGATGGTATCATCAAATTTATTTAGACTGTCCAGATTAATCCGCAAACCAAACATCCTACCTAAAACACCGTCATGCAATTCCTGGGCAACTCTTTTTTTCTCTTTAACTCTTCCGGTCTCAATAGTACTTTGCTGGGAAATCATTAAATTATAAATATCTTCATTGGCTTTTTGTTGCCTTTGTTTGTAAACAAGTACTTTATTCTTATTTTTTTGTGTCTTTACGATATACAGAAACAATCCAAACACTGTAAAAGAAAGTAAAGCATACAACAGATTCCTGTTTTTAGTCGTCAAATTGGAGTTTTTTTCCTTCACCTCTTCTGTTTCAAATTCGATACGGGAGAATTTATTCCCTATTTTTCGCTCTGATTTTTGAAGTTTTTCATTGACACTAATGTATTCTTTAGAATAAATCGCAGCATTTTGAGGCTCAATGATGGACAAATGCTTTAAAGATATTAAAATATTGCGATAATTATTTGTCTCTTGTGATAATGCCAATGCTTCTTTGGCATATTGACCTGCTTTTGGAATGTTTTTCACAGAAATAAAATACTCCGACAAGTTCAATTTACTTGCAATAATACCCGTTGTAAGTTGCAAATCATCTCTGATTTTTAATGATTTATAAAATAAATCAGGAAGACCCTCCATTTCATTAAGTTTAAACTCAGAGTAGGCTAAATTATCTACTAACATTGCATATAATGAAGGCTTATCCTTAAACACATTTTCCTGCTCTAATCCCTTTTGAAAATACTTTTTAGCCTGCTCGTAATTATCGTTTTTGAGATAAGCGTAACCAATATTATTATAAGAAGTCGCTTTCGGTTGATAAAAAGAAGCCGTCAACTCATCATCAATACTAGACAATGCTTTCTTATGATAGGTCATTGCATTATCAAAATCATCTAACTCATTGTATATCGCACCAAGAAGATTATAGGCATCGTATTGAATATTATTAGCCTTAATACTTTTTATTGCTGCCAAAGCTTTGAATACCATTATTTCACTTGCTAAAAAATCACTTTCTTTATACTGTAGATTGGCTTTATTTAAAATTATTCTCGCTTGATTAGTCTTGTCTTCTAATTCAAGATACATTTTCTCTGCTTTGTCATAATATAAAAAAGAACTATCCGATACTGCTTGAGAATCATAATAATCCGCTAAATAAGTATAGCCCTTTGCAAGACTAATAAAATCCTGTTTCTCTTCAGATTTTTTCAGCACCACAAACACTGTTTTTTTATACTCTTCAAATTTGTCTAAATTGTAATATCGATTAGCAATTTTAAATAAATTTACTCGATGCAACGAGTCATTTTCTTGACCTGCAACAATTTTTGATGCTTTTTTTATATATATCTCTCTCAACTGAGGAGACAAATCGAAATCATTTGCCAAAGAAAAATAAGAAGAGAGTGTGTCTTCTGAACCCTCATTAATAAAGGAAACTTTTTTCTTTTGGTTACAACCAAAAAAAAAGAGTACAACAACAAGTAATATAGATGAGATAAATTTCAATAGAGAGAATATAGTTCTTTCAAAAATAACAAAATAAAATTAGTCCCATAAAAAAAGGTTGCCAAATTTCTTTGGCAACCTTTTTAATATATTTAAAAAGTCTACTAATCCATTTTCTTGTTCCCACCTACAGATTGTGCCCCGTTAATCTCCAATTTTACATTTTCGATTTTAAAAACCTCTGCTTTATTGTCTTTTTTTGTTACTGAGGTGATTTCTTCATTTGAAGTAAAAGAAGTTAATACCATCACTAAAGAAAATAATCCGATTGTTACTATTGCTTTTTTCATAATTTGGGGATTTTATGTTTTTGTTGTTTTTACATTTGTTATGATGGTGATTATCACTGTATCATGATGTAAAACTACTTCGCATATCCCAAAAAACAACACCTAAAAAAGGGTTAGTGGTAGAACATATTCAATTGGTAGTGTACAGGTATCAAATTAGGGTAAACTGCATTATTTTAAATTTCTAGGTAATTTCCATTAGCAAAATCAGAAATAACTTGATCAACATTACCTTTGTACAATTTAGAAAAAGGCAATCTTGAATTGGTGTTTTTTATATAACAAACTGAGTTTCCATTGTGGATTCGAGAAATATAGTTTCGATTTACAATATAACTTTTATGAATCCTAATAAAAGGATAGGATAATACCGCTTCAAAATATTTTAGTGTTTTGAAAGCCGTTATCATTTCACCGTTATTCAAATGAATGTCTGTAGAATTATTATCTGCTTGGAAGAAACAAATGTCTTTAGCATCAATATACCTGTGATCTCCATAGGATTTGATACACAATCGTAAAGGATGTAATTCATTTGGCATTTTTTGTTCCGATGAAAATAGAGAATTACCAACATGTTTTGCTCGTTCGACAATCCCTATTTCTTCTTCCCTTTTTGATTTATTTAACCTCAACATCAATTTTATAATATCCGATTGAGTTACCGGCTTCAATAAGTACTCTTTCACTTCATATTGAAAAGAATCAAAAGCCAAATTCTTTTCTTGCGTAGTCACAATAATCTTGGGAAGTATCGTTAAATATTTGTGTAAAGTATCAATAAAACCAAGTGATAAATTAGAGTCCACATGTACTGGATCAATTTCAAGAAAAATTATTTCCGGTTTTTTTTCTAAAATAAGGTTTAAACCATCCACAGCATTTTGTACGGAGCCAATAAAGGAAAGTTCTGAAAAACCATCTGCAATTGCTTTAGTTTTCAAAATACTTTCTTGATCATCGTCAATAATAACGTACGAATAATTCATCTGGTTTTTTTCTGGAATAGATTATAGCCTACATTAAAATGAAATATACAATAGACTCAAATGTAATTAGTTTTCATTAAGGAAATTGTATCAACAAAAGTATGAAATAACAAGTAATAAAAATAGATTACTACTTTAAACCAAATTTTTAATCCTGTTATGAAAACTGTTAGCATTACAATTCCATAAATAAATAGTAAGAAGGAAATACAATCGAATGTTATGGAGCTCTATTATAACTAACTGTTTGCTAAAAGGCCTAAGGTTATCTTTTTTGCTACACATTAAAAATATTTGATTTGTTTTTTGACAAAAGGATTTATTAGTACTCTAAATTGTAGAACCCCTTTTAATAATTGGCTGAGTGATTGCTTTATTAGTCCTAACGAAATGTCAAATTATTATGCTAGCCACATTTCTAATAATCAATGAATACCTAAAATAATTGATGTACTAAGAATGCTTTTTTTACAAATTTATCTTACTTTTATCCAAAAAAAACAACCCTATGAAAAACCTTTTTGCCTTACTATGCTTAACTTCCTCTTTTTTGGGTTTTAGCCAAGAAAAAGAAACCACAAATTTCAAAAGAAATGAATTAAAAGGAAATGCTCTTTTTTTAGTACTAGGCGCAGTAGAAGTAACGTATGAACGTCTAATTAATGAGGATGCCGGTGTTGGAGCCTCCCTCTTTTTCATAAATGAAGATGACATAAACACTAACTTTAGCCTTACGCCATATTACAGAGCTTATTTTGGAAAAAAACCAGCAGCTGGTTTTTTTGTAGAAGGTTTTAGTATGATAAATGCTGGTGTCAATAATAAAACGTATTATTATGATAATAATGGAAATTTAACCAATATCGACGAAGAGCGTTATACTGATTTTGCTCTTGGTTTTGGTCTTGGATCCAAATGGATTCATAGAAAAGGATTTGTCTTTGAAATCAATGCTGGAATAGGACGCAATTTATTTAGTGATAATAGCCCTGAGGTTGTTGGTCGAGGCGGAATAACTTTAGGTTACCGATTTTAAAAACATAAAAAAGCTTCTCAATTGAGAAGCTTTTTTTTATATAAATCAAAAATAATTACATTTTCATTAACCAGTTTTTCATTGAAACCTCATTCTCGATAATGGATTTCAAGTCTGCAATAGCCACACGATCTTGTTTCATGGTGTCTCTATGACGAATTGTTACCGTTTGATCTTCTATTGTTTGATGGTCAACAGTAATACAAAATGGAGTCCCTAATGCATCTTGTCTTCTATAACGTCTTCCTACCGCATCTTTTTCATCATATGCCACATTGAAATCCCAACGTAAATCGTCAATGATTTTGTGGGCGATTTCTGGTAATCCGTCTTTTTTAACTAATGGTAAAATAGCCGCTTTTGTTGGAGCCAGAACCGAAGGTAATTTCAGTACTGTCCTTGTTGAACCATCTTCTAACGTTTCTTCTTTTAATGAAGTCGCAAAAACTGCCAAAAACATTCTGTCTAATCCTACTGAAGTTTCCACAACATAAGGAACATAATTCTGGTTCAATTCAGCATCAAAATACTGTAATTTTCTACCCGAGAATTGTTCGTGTGCTTTCAAATCGAAATCAGTTCTCGAGTGAATTCCTTCTAATTCTTTGAATCCAAAAGGGAAATTAAACTCAATATCAGCCGCAGCATTCGCATAATGCGCTAATTTTTCGTGATCGTGGAAACGATAATTTTCTCTTCCTAAACCAAGAGATAAATGCCATTTCAAACGAGCTTCTTTCCAGAATTCATAATGCTTCATTTCTTCGCCTGGACGTACAAAAAATTGCATTTCCATTTGTTCAAACTCGCGCATGCGGAAAATAAATTGTCTCGCAACGATTTCATTTCTGAACGCTTTTCCAGTTTGTGCAATTCCAAAAGGAACTTTCATTCTTCCTGATTTTTGAACATTTAAGAAATTGACAAAAATACCTTGAGCGGTTTCCGGACGCAAATATAAATCCATTGCTGAATCTGCTGATGCACCAAGTTTTGTTCCAAACATCAAGTTGAATTGACGCACTTCAGTCCAGTTTCTTGAACCTGATTCCGGACAAGCAATTTCTAATTCTTCGATTAATGCTTTTACATCTTCCAAATCTTCGTTTCCTAAAGAACGCGCCATTCTTTCCAGAATTTCTCTTTCTTTAGCTTTGTACTCCATAACACGAGCATTTGTCGTAACAAATTCCTGTTCGTTGAAAGCATCACCAAAACGAGCACGTGCTTTTTCGATTTCTTTTATTGCTTTTTGATTTAGCTTTTCAGCATAATCTTCAATCAAAACATCGGCTCTATATCTTCTTTTCGAATCTTTGTTGTCAATCAATGGATCATTAAAAGCATCAACGTGGCCAGATGCTTTCCAAGTGGTTGGGTGCATCAATATTGCAGCGTCAAGACCCACAATGTTATCGTTCATTTGAACCATTGCTTTCCACCAATATTCGCGTATGTTCTTTTTTAATTCTACTCCGTTTTGTGCATAATCATAGACTGCACTTAAACCATCGTATATTTCGCTTGACGGAAAAATAAATCCGTATTCTTTTGCGTGCGAAACTACATTCTTAAATAAATCTTCTTGTTTTGCCATAATGATGCAAAAATATAAAAAGTGAACTTAAAAAAAAGAAAATTGTTAAAGATTGAAGCATTGATTTGTCTATTTTTATAAATAAATCCCTGATTACATGTTTGAAAGCATTATTAATCTGTTTTTTCCAAAAGTCTGTTCCGGTTGCAGCTCTTTTTTATTGTCCAATGAAAATGTAATTTGCACGGTTTGCCGACACGAAATTCCGCTGACGAATCATCACTTGAATCCAGAAAATGATGCTTTCAAAAAGTTTTATGGACGAATTCCTGTAATGCATACTTCGGCCTTATTTTATTTTCATAAAAAGGGAATTGTACAGGAGCTCATTCATAATTTAAAATACAAAGGACATGAAGAAATAGGGGCAATTCTTGGCGAATGGTACGCTGAAGATTTAAAAACGATCGATTTATTACAATCTGTTGATGAAATTGTTCCTGTTCCATTGCACCGAAGAAAACTAAAAGAAAGAGGATACAATCAAGTTACTGCTTTTGGAAAAGCACTTTCATCAGGTTTAAATATCGATTATAATGGTTCTATTTTGGTTCGAAATGTGTACTCGAAAACACAATCTAAGAAAAATTTATTAGGCAGGACAGAAGGAATCGAAAGCACTTTTGATGTTTCCTTTACTGAAAAAGACCACAATAAACATTTCCTTTTAATAGATGACGTCATCACAACAGGATCAACACTGGAAGCTTGTTCCAGAGCATTACTGAAAATTCCTGGCGCAAAAATTAGCATTGTATGTATGGCAATGGCGCAATCATAATTTAGAAATTTTGGTTCTAAAACGGGTGTTTAAGACAAAATGACCATTTAAAGCACAACCGCTTTTTAGCCCTGATTACTTCACCTAACTTTTATTCTCATAGGAGTTCAGTGAACTTCGTTTGAAGTGGAAATCCTTTTTATGAGCCTTTTCGGCGAATAAAAAGATTACTTCACTATACTTTTATTTTAATTGGTGTTCAGTGAATTTCATTTGTAGCGGAAAGCAGGAAATAGCTCCTGAAAATAAGTCTGTTACAACTCCAAAGAGCACACTATCAATTAATTTAATGAAATTATAACGAAATAGAATTTCCGTTTCCAAAGTTTAATGTTTAAATTTGAATAAATATTTATAAATCATTAAACAATCATATTATGGCTTTTGAATTACCACAATTACCTTATGCGTATGACGCATTAGAACCTTATATTGATGCGCGCACGATGGAAATTCATCACACGAAACATCACAACGCTTACATTACCAACGTGAATGCTGCAATTGCAGGTACGGATATGGAAGGTAAGACCATCGAAAATATTTTGATTAATCTTGATATGAAAAACATGCCAGTTCGAAACAATGGTGGTGGTTTTTATAATCATAATTTGTTTTGGACGGTTATGACACCAGACGGTGGTGGACTTCCAACTGGAGATTTATTGGCTGCGATTGAAGCTTCTTTTGGAACTTTTGAAGAATTTAAAGCAAGTTTCAGCAAAGCTGGAGCAACACAATTTGGTTCTGGATGGGCTTGGCTTTGTGTTCATAAAGGTGGAAAATTAGAAGTTTGCGGTACTCCAAACCAAGACAATCCATTGATGCCTGGTGTAGGTTGTGGCGGAACTCCAATTTTAGCAATGGATGTTTGGGAACATGCATACTATTTGCATTATCAAAACAGAAGACCCGATTATATTGAGGCTTTTTTCAATGTAATTAACTGGACTGAAGTTTCAAGAAGATTTGCTCTAGAGAAATAGTCTTTTAAGAGATTAGAATATAGAGAATAGACAAAATAACTTAAAAGTTAATTTGTCTATTTTTTTTATGCCTTATAGTTTGCCCACATTTTATATCAAAAAAGACGAATAAACTCTTGGCTTATTCGTCTTTTTTCTATTCTCTTTCTTCTATTCTATTTCTTCTATTCTATTTTCTTTTTACCTCACTTTATTCCAATAAAAAAGGTGGAATCTCTTCCACCCTTTTTGCCCCAAATCTACCATAAACTTAACCTACTAATATTATGGTGACTCAAAATTATAGTAGTTCTCCGTTGCTACCAAATAAATTAGATGAACAACTTAGAAAACCGATTAAAACCCCATCAGGCCAAATATTAATATGCTCTGGCGTCTTTTCCTTCATAAAAGTTCATGAATGCTCGGTTTACTACTCGGTTTCCTCCTGGCGTAGGATAGTCTCCAGTAAAATACCAATCTCCTAAATTCTTAGGACAAGCAATGTGTAAATCTTCTACAGTTTGGAAAATAATTTTCACTTCGGCTTTAATTTCTGGTGAACTCAACATTTCAGCAATTTTATCCGAAACCTCTTGTGCTTCAAAAGGCGCATAAATTGCCGTAACATAATTTACCACTTCACTGTCCTTGAAATTTTCCTGCGCTTTACATTTCGCATACACTTCATCAACAATATGATACAAGTTTCTTTCTTTAAGTAATTCTAATGCTGCTTTGAAAGCCACTAAACCTTCCAGTTTAGCCATGTCAATTCCGTAACAATCCGGATAGCGTATTTGCGGTGCCGATGAAACGACAACAATTCGCTTTGGATTCAAACGATCCATCATTTTGATGATACTCATTTTCAAGGTAGTTCCCCGAACAATACTGTCATCAATAATAACTAAATTATCCGTAGATTTTATAACACCATATGTAACATCATATACGTGAGCAACTAAATCGTCACGACTGCTATCTTCTGTAATAAAGGTTCTAAGTTTCGCATCTTTAATGGCTACTTTTTCCGTACGAATTTTTACTGCTAATAATTCTTGCAGTGATTCCTTCGTTAATGTATTTCTGTTTTGCAGAATATAATTGTTCTTTCTTTGATTCAAGAAATCCTGTGCTGCTTCTACCAATCCGTAGAAAGAAGTTTCAGCCGTATTTGGAATATAAGAGAAAACTGTATTGTCTGTATCTTGATCAATTGATTTCAAAACCGCAGGAAGAATGAGTCTTCCCAGTGTTTTTCTTTCTTGATATATTTCGGCGTCACTCCCTCTGGAGAAATAAATTCGTTCAAAAGAACAGGCTTTCTTAACCGTTGGCGGAAGAATTTCCTGCATAGAAACCGTTCCGTTTTTCTTGATGATTAATGCATTTCCTGGTTCAATTTCCTGAACTTTTTCAAAAGGAACATTGAAAACCGTTTGAATTACCGGTCTTTCTGAGGCCACTACCACTATTTCATCATCTTGATAAAAATAAGCGGGACGAATTCCTGCCGGATCCCTAAATACGAATGAATCACCATGTCCCAAAAGCCCTGCCATTGCATAACCGCCATCTAAATTTTTAGAAGCTCGGGTCAAAATTTTAGCTACATCCAATCGCTCTGCAATAACGGGTGAAGCCTCTCTCTTAGTCAATCCTTCATTTTTACACTCTTGGTACAAATCAGTTACTGCATCATCAAGAAAATGACCAATTTTTTCCATCACTGTTACCGTATCTGCCATTTCTTTTGGATGCTGACCAAGTTCCACTAAACTTTGAAAAAGCTCTTTAACATTCGTCATGTTGAAGTTTCCTGCCAAAATCAAGTTTCTGTGCATCCAGTTATTCTGACGTAAAAAAGGATGAACACTTTCGATGCTGTTTTTTCCAAAAGTTCCGTAACGAACGTGTCCCAAAAACAATTCACCTAAATAAGGAATTTTATGTTTTTGTAACGCCACATCATCTGCGTATTCCGGATGAGCGGCCATTTCCTCATTTATTCTGTCGTTTATTTGAGCAAAAACATCTTGGATTGGTTGCGCGTGATTGGAACGAACACGACTGATGTAGCGTTCTCCTGGTTCCACGTCTAATTTAATACTTGCAAAACCAGCACCATCTTGACCGCGATTGTGTTGCTTTTCCATCAAAAGATACATTTTTTGGATTCCGTAAAATGCCGTTCCGTATTTCTCTTTGTAAAATTCAAGCGGTTTAAGTAATCTAATTAAGGCTATACCACACTCGTGTTTTAAAGCATCGCTCATTGTAAGGTTGTTTGTGTTGTTGTGTTATTCTAAAATAATTTCAACTGAGTAAAAAATGATAAATCAGATGAATTTCCCTGCTAATTTTTGGTAACAAAAAAACCCCGTTTCCGAGGTTTCCATATATTATAATTCTATGTCAAATTGAGTCAGTGATTTGAATTGTTGTAATCTGGACACTACTTCTATTTTCTCTAAATCAACCATTCTTTCGGTTCCAAATTTCTCCACACAAAAGGAAGCCAAATTCGATCCTTGAATAATTGCGTTCTTCATATTTTCGAATGAAATATTTTCGCTCTGCGTTAAATATCCTGCAAATCCTCCGGCAAAAGTATCTCCTGCTCCGGTTGGATCAAAAACTTCTTCAAGTGGTAAAGCTGGCGCAAAGAAAACTTCTTTATTATGAAAAATAAGTGCTCCGTGTTCCCCTTTTTTAATTACAACATATTTAGGTCCCATCGCTTGAATTTTTGCAGCCGCTTTCACTAAAGAATATTCTCCAGAAAGTTGTCTCGCTTCCTCATCATTGATGGTTATTACATCTACACGTTTTATTACGTCCATCAATTCTGGCAACGCACAATCCATCCAAAAATTCATAGTATCTAATACTGTCAATTTAGGTTGAGTCTCCATTTGGTCCAAAACACTGCTTTGTACCAATGGATGTAAGTTTCCTAACATTACTATTTCGGCATTTTTATAGTCTTGAGGAACTTTTGGTTGAAAATCAGCCAAAACGTTTAATTGAGTATCCAATGTATCTCTAGAATTCAAGTCATTGTGATAACGACCACTCCAAAAGAAAGTTTTCCCACCATTTACAACTTCAAGACCAGAAATATCTATGTTTCTTGAGGTCAATAAATCTAAATATTCTTGTGGAAAATCGTCACCAACTACAGAAACTATAGCAGATTGTACATTAAAAAAAGAAGCGGATAGACCGATATAAGTTGCTGCACCACCTAAAATTTTGTCCGTTTTTCCAAATGGAGTTTCAATTGCGTCGAAAGCTACTGTTCCAACAATCAATAATTTATTCATTATATACGTTTCGAATTAAGGCGCAAAGATAGTTTATAAGTTGTAAAGTTGCAAAGAGTCTAAAGCGTAAAGTTTTGCCAATTTATTAATTTGATTTTCATGTAATTAAGTGCGTTTTTTGGACTTTTGGCTACTTTGATCAGACCAAAAAAAATTTATCGTCGAACGATTAGAAACTCTCTATAAAATTGTAAAAAACAAATTTTACAACTGATACTTCTTGTCATAATAATTTTTCAATAATGGTATTTGTACCCAAATCATTAAAGGAACAATTAAAATAGCATAAATTGTGTTTATTGAAAAATGGAACTCTGAAAATATGTTTGAAATATTTACAACATACGAATGAACTATTTCCGAATTATATGACTCATTCCCAAAGGATGCATAGAAAATCAAAGAAATTAAACTCCCTATGATAACAATCCAAATAGTTTTAGAAATCAACGGTGTATAATGTTGAATTTTAATTTTTTCGCCAACTAAAATTTGAGACATTACTTTTGAAGTAAATTCAATTGACGGCGACTCCAAATTGCTTTCCGCCATTATTTTACCTATAAATTTTTCAATGTTTTTATCGCTCTCTCGCATAATAATCCAATATTTCCGGTTCCAATTGCTTTTTTAAAATTACTGCTAACTTTTTTCTACTTCTGAATAACTTTACTTTGACGTTGTTGGAATTAATATCCATAATCTTTGCAATCTCATCTAAATTCTGATCGTCAAAATAATACAACGTTAATAAAAAATTCTCTTCCCTCGATAATAAATTCAGGCAATTCTGAATTGTTTGTTTTCGCTCTTTCTCTTCCAAAGCACTAAAAGCGTTATCCAAAGTTTTAACTAAATTATCTGAAAATTCATCAATTAAAATAGTATTCTCTTCCTTTTTATTCTTTTTCAAACGATCTAAACAAGTATTATAAGCAATTTTATAAATCCATGTAGAAAATTTAGAATCTCCTTTAAACTTATTTAAAGAATTGTAAATTTTGATAAAAGTATCCTGAGAAACCTCTTCGGCTTCTTCTCTGTTTTTAATCATCTTTAGAGCCAAAGTAAAAATCATTTCCTTATAACGATCAACCAATACGCTAAACACATTTGTGTCCCCTTGTATAATATGATTGATATAATGTTGATCACTTAACTTATCCATATACTAGTAAGACGACAATGTCTTTATTAGGGTTACACATATTTTTTTTATTTTTTTTGATAGATATGTAACCTAAATCAAATCTGTTTCGTCATATGAAATATCAATCATTTAAATTATGAAATTATGGGTCCAGAAATTTTAATCCCTTTGAGTTTTTTCCTTATGATCTTTGGAATTGTTTATCTTGTTTATTCTACAAGAAACCGAGAGCGCTTAGCTCTTATTGAAAAAGGCGTAGATGCCAGTATTTTTTTGCAAGGAAAAGACAAAGGCGTTCCTATGTGGAAAGTTTTCATTCTAAATCTAGCTTTTTTATTAATAGGAAGTGGAGTTGGAATTTTTATTGCTTTGCTAATTACAACTTACACCGGGTTGAATGATGGTGCGGTTTATCCTTCAATTATTATCACAATGGCAGGAATTGGTTTACTTGTTGGATTTAACAAGGCTAAAGAATTAGACAAAGAATAAATAATTCTTTTATATAACGTATCAAAAAATATTTTGATACGTTATTGTTTTTTTATTTCGAATCAATTGCTTCATAGAAAGCATCGACAGAAAGTTGTTTTTGCATCGAAGCCATAACGGCTAATTCATCACACCTTTCGTTTTGAACATGATTGTTATGCCCTTTGATCCATTTGAAATCTACCTTGTGTTTTCTGTAAACAACCAGAAAACGCTTCCACAAATCGGAATTTTTCCTATCAATAAATCCTTTTTTTTCCCAACCTAAAACCCATTTTTTAACCACCGAATCAACTACATATTTAGAATCAGAAACCACTAAAACTCTGGTATTCGGATTTTTTAACTTTTCAAGGCCAACAATAACGGCCAGCAATTCCATTCTATTATTGGTAGTTCGACGAAAACCTTCATAGAATTCTTTTTTATACGGTTTCCCTACCCATTCCATCACCACTCCGTAACCGCCATTTCCAGGATTCCCTTTGGCAGCACCATCAGTGTATATATGTACGTCGTGTTCCATTTATGAATTAGGATTTTTGATTTAGGATTCCCGCAATTACTGTTGGGAAATATTTTTGTTCTAATTCATGTATTTTTGCAGCTACTTCTTCCGGCGTTTCATCACCCGCTAAAACAACATTTTGTTGAAAAATAATATTTCCTTCATCATAATTTTCATTTACAAAATGAATGGTAATTCCCGTTTCCTTTTCTCTATTGGCAACAATTGCATTGTGAATGTTCATCCCATACATTCCTTTTCCACCATACTTTGGCAACAATGCAGGATGAATATTTATGATCTTATCCGGATAGGCTGCAATGATATTTTCTGGAAATTTCAACAAAAAACCAGCTAAAACAATCAAATCAGGTTGAATTACGTTTATTTTTTGTAATACTTCACTTTCAAAAAGTTGTTCTTTTGAGAAAATTTGTGTTGGAACCCCATACTTTTTTACTCTTTCAATTACTTTGGCATTTGGGTTGTTTGTGAATACCGCTACCACGGTTCCCAGTTTAGATTGTACAAAATACTTTATGATGTTCTCAGCATTAGTACCCGATCCAGAAGCAAAAAGCACAATTTTTTTCATAACCTAGCATGTTTTAATTGCACAAAAAAAGGCATAAAAAATGAAAATAAATAACATTGTCTCGGGTTTGTTAAAATAAATTTCATAAATTAGATGTCACATTTATTAACTAAATAGTTGTTTTAAAATAAAGTTTTTTATTTTTGCCAACAAATTAAATTCTAAAATTAAAGATTATGTCAGACATTGCATCAAGAGTAAAAGCGATTATCGTAGACAAATTAGGCGTTGACGAAAACGAAGTTGTAACAGAAGCAAGCTTCACTAATGATTTAGGAGCTGACTCATTAGACACTGTCGAGCTTATTATGGAATTCGAAAAAGAATTTGACATCCAAATTCCAGACGATCAAGCAGAAAACATCGCTACTGTAGGTCAAGCAATCTCTTACATCGAGGAAGCTAAAAAATAATAAAGTACACACCCGTTTGCATTTATGTAATCGGGTGTTATTATTTTTTTTAAAAATTAAATTCGAGATTGAATTTCAATCAAAAATATATTTATTGTAATACCCATGGCTCTTTTGTAATAGTAATACAGTAAAGAAAGCATGGGTTTTATTTGTTTAAAGATAACAAAAATAAAGAATTTATGGTATTAAGACGAGTTGTTGTAACAGGTTTAGGCGCTCTTACACCTATTGGAAATAACATTGAAGAATTTTGGAACGGACTTATAAACGGGGTTAGCGGTGCCGCTCCAATAACCTATTTTGATGCTTCAAAATTTAAGACGCAATTTGCCTGCGAATTGAAAAATTTTAATGCTGAAGATTTTTTAGACAGAAAAGAAGCCCGAAAAATGGACCGCTATGCGCAATATGCAATGGTTTCATCGGATGAAGCGGTGCTTGATGCTGGTTTTAATTTCGAAAAATTAGACAAAGACAGAGTTGGAGTTATTTGGGGGTCAGGAATTGGCGGATTAGAAACGTTTCAAATTGAAATGTTGAACTTTGCAGCCGGTGATGGCACACCAAAATTCAATCCTTTCTTTATACCAAAAATGATTTCGGATATTGCCGGTGGCCATATTTCTATAAAATACGGATTCAGAGGTCCGAACTTTACCACTGTTTCAGCTTGTGCTTCTTCCACAAATGCTATTATTGATGCTTTCAACTACATTCGATTAGGTCATGCGGATGCCATGGTCACTGGAGGATCTGAAGCAGCAGTAACAATAGCCGGAATGGGAGGTTTTAATGCTATGCACGCTTTATCTACCAGAAACGATGATCCTAAAACTGCTTCAAGACCAATGGATAAAGATCGCGATGGTTTTGTCTTAGGCGAAGGAGCCGGAGCATTAGTACTCGAAGAATACGAACATGCAATAGCACGTGGAGCAAAAATTTATTGTGAAGTAGGTGGTGGCGGAATGTCAGCTGATGCGTATCACATTACTGCACCACATCCTGAAGGATTAGGTGCTAAAAATGTAATGTTGAACTGTTTAAGAGATGCCGGTTTGCAAGCAACTGATGTTGATGGTGTAAATATGCACGGAACTTCAACACCACTTGGTGACATGGCGGAATCTAAGGCAATATTACATGTTTTTGGCGAACATGCTTACACGATGAACTTAAATTCAACTAAATCCATGACGGGCCATTTACTTGGAGCAGCGGGAGCAGTCGAAACCATTTCTTCGATTCTTTCCCTGAAACATGGAATAGTACCTCCTACCATTAATCATTTTACAGATGATGAAAACATAGATTCTAAACTAAACTTTACATTTAATAAAGCTCAGAAAAGAGACATGAATGTTGTGATGAGTAATACTTTCGGTTTTGGAGGTCACAATGCTTGTGTATTGGTTAAAAAATTAGAAATCTAATTATATATGCGTATAATCAGAAAAATATTTTCAAAATCCCGTTCTACAGAAGACGGGATTTTTTTTGATTCTATTCAGAAAATCTTAGGATTTGCTCCCGTAAATCTTGATTTTTATAAAAAAGCATTTACCCATCGCTCCTCAAATCGCCTCGATATTTTAGGAAATCCAATCAATTACGAACGTTTAGAATTTTTGGGTGACGCTATGTTAAGCTCTGTTATTGCTGCTCATTTATTCAATAAAGCACCCGCAGGTGACGAAGGTTATTTGACTAAAATGCGCTCTAAAATTGTGAGCCGAGAACACTTGAACGAATTGGGAAAAGATCTAAATCTAGTCCAATACATTGAAAGCAAAGTGCCGCTGCAGCATTTTGGCGAAAACATTCATGGTAATATTTTTGAATCATTAGTCGGAGCAATTTACCTAGACCGAGGTTATGTGTATTGCGAAAAATTCATTCAAAAAAGAGTTATAGTTCCTTACGTAGACATTGCAAGACTGGAAGGAAAAGTAATCAGCTACAAAAGTCTGATTATAGAATGGTGTCAAAAAGAGAAAAAAATATTTCATTATGATATTTTTGAAGACAATGCCATTGACGGACAACGGCTGTTTGGTGTAAAACTGAGCATCGATAGTAAAGTAATTGCAAAAGCAAGAGCAACTTCTAAAAAGAAGGCAGAAGAAAAAGCATCCCAACGTGCTTATTTTGCATTTCAAGAAAAAATGGATAGAAAATAATCCCAATTTTAATAAAACTATATCGTTTTCGTTCATAAATTAACAAAAACAACACGTTTTGAGGGGCTTATACTTCGTTAGAAATACTATATTTACATCTTATTTTTTCATGAAATGGCTATTCATAAACTGGATCTTGGCGAATTTGACGAAATAGATTACTATCTTATTGCAATTCATACTTCCTTAGAAGACTATCGATTGGCATTTTTTATTAATCAAAAGCTGCCTATAAACCTAAGTAAAAGTGAGAATGAAATTCAAATCAATATAAAAGAAGGAGAGACTAATTTTTCCCGATTTTATTACAATGATATGGAAAGTGCCATTACCTGGAATTTAATTCAAAATAAAAACGAGGTGGTCCAATATAAAAAAGGAACTACTCAAAATCTATTTTTGGACGTAGCAATGGAAGTGGCAACAAAAGTCTTTTTACTTCCTGAGTTTAAAAAAGTAGACTATTTTTTAAAAATAGAAAACAATGACGATGCTATGGATGTGTCCAAAATTCAGCTCCTATTAAATACCATAGACAGCATATCAACTGTTTATATAGTAGATACAAATCAAATCAAATCTAAAAACAATTTAATTTTTTAATACAAATGCTTACAAACAAAAAAACTAAAATTGTAGCCACACTTGGGCCTGCATGTAGTACAAGAGAAATCATTAAAGACATGATTGACGCAGGCGTGAATGTGTTCCGAGTGAATTTTTCGCATGCTGATTACGAAGATGTAAAAGAAAAGATAAACATTATCCGAGGCTTAAACGAAGAGTTTGGCTACACTACAGCAATCCTTGGTGATTTACAAGGTCCTAAACTTCGTGTTGGAGTTATGGAAGAAGGTGTTGTAGTACAGGACGGTGACTTAATTACTTTCACAACTGCTGAAGACATCCTTGGAACTGCAAAGAAAGTATTCATGAAATATCAAAACTTTCCAAACGATGTAAATCCAGGAGAAAGAATTTTGCTTGATGATGGTAAACTAATTTTTGAAATCGTTGAGACTGATAAAAAATCAGAAGTTATAGCAAGAGTAATTCAAGGTGGTGAATTGAAATCTAAAAAAGGAGTTAATTTACCAAATACCAAAATATCTCTTCCAGCAATGACTGAGAAAGATATTGCAGATGCTATTTTTGCCATTGGACAAAATGTAGACTGGATTGCATTATCTTTTGTAAAAACACCAAGAGATTTACAAGATTTACAGGAATTAATTGCAGAACATTCCGAATATAAAATTCCAATCATTGCCAAAATAGAAATGCCGGAAGCATTAGAAAATATCGACAAAATTGTTGCGTATTGTGATGCTTTAATGGTTGCTCGTGGAGATTTAGGAGTTGAACTTCCTGCTCATGAAGTACCTTTAGTTCAAAAAGAGTTGATTCGCAGAGCTAAAACAGCTCGTATTCCAGTAATTGTTGCTACGCAAATGATGGAAACAATGATTACTTCACTTACACCTACCCGTGCAGAAGTAAATGACGTTGCCAACTCCGTTATGGATGGTGCAGATGCAGTAATGCTTTCTGGAGAAACAGCTACCGGTAATTATCCGGTTCAGGTTATTCAAAAAATGACTCAAATCATTGAAGCTGTAGAAGATTCTCCGCTAATTCAAGTGCCACAAAACACACCTCAAATAAAAACAAAACGTTTTATCACCAAAACAATTTGTCATCACGCTGCGACAATGGCAAACGTTATCAAAGCGAAAGCAATTTGCACGTTGACAAATAGTGGTTACACTGCTTTCCAAATTTCAGCTTGGAGACCTAATGCACACATTTTAGTTTTTACATCTAACAAAAGAATCCTTACCCAACTTAATTTATTATGGGGCGTAAAATCTTTCATGTACACTAAAGATGTAAGTACAGATGATACTGTAACGGATATCAATGAAATTGTAAAAGAAAAAGGCTTTGTACAAAAAGGAGATTTCCTTATCAATTTAGCAGCTATGCCTATCAAAGATAAAGGAATGGTAAATACCTTGAGAGTATCTGAAATTGAATAGCAAGTGCTATTGAAAAATATTTAAAAGTCTGTCTCGTTTGAAAATGAGACAGACTTTTTGTTTTAAAGACATTTTAAGATTCATCATAAAAAATTAGGAAAAATTACACGGTCTTCTATTAAATAAAATTTATATTTGGTAGAACAAAAAATATAATAATTATGAGTTTTAATTCTAAAAATCCATTTTTAAATAACAAAACTTTTTCCACTGCCGTTTCAAAAAATGAGCAAGTGCATCAAGCTACCGTCATTGATTACAATCAAGAGATGACTTTATCAGGAACAATCAATAAAAGTTTAATCTTATTTTTACTTCTCACCGCTTCTGCAACCGTAATCTGGTGGTTAACTTTTAACGGAATGAATCCTTTGGCTCCTGCTATTGGCGGTGCTGTTGTTGGATTAGTTTTAGTGCTTATTGCTGCTTTCAAACCTCAATATTCTCCTTATTTAGCTCCTGGATATGCCTTATTCGAAGGATTATTTATTGGAGGAATTTCAGCAATATTCGAAGCAATGTATCCTGGAATAGTAATTCAAGCTGTAGGTGCAACATTTGTGACTTTTATGGTTTGTCTGGGATTATATAAGTATAAAATTGTTAAAGTAACCGAACAATTCAAATCAGTGGTAGTCGCTGCAACTTTAGCTATTGCAACGTATTACCTTATCTCTTGGGTGTTTTCTATGTTTACGAGTTTTGTTCCTGTGCATTATGGAAACTCCATGATGAGCATTGGAATTAGCATTTTTGTTATTGTGATTGCTGCCTTAAATCTGTTTTTAGATTTTGATCGAATAGAAAAAGGAGCTGAACAAAAAATGCCAAAATACATGGAATGGTATGGTGCTATGGGACTAATGATAACATTGGTTTGGTTGTATATAGAATTTTTAAGATTGCTTTCTAAATTAAATAGTAAAAGCTAATTCCATAAATTAGCATAAAAGAAAAAACCTTTCAGAACTTGAAAGGTTTTTTCTTTTATGCAGCTTTCTCAAAAGCGATGTAATGACTTAAATCACCTTTAGTATTAAAAACAGGATATCCTTTTATCAAACAAGCATATACTTCTCCGTTCTTTTTATAATTCATTACAACTTTCTCAAAAGGTTTATGATCTAATATGGCTAGTCGAATTTCGTTTGAAGTAATTTGATTTGTCGCTTCACCTTGAAACATTTTTGGACTTTTACCTAAAATCTCTGCTTCTACATACCCGTTCATTTTTACGATATTCTGGGATGCAAAAACAATCTTCAATTTAGCATCAGTAACAATTATCACTTCATCTTTGAGACTATTTTCTATATCCCAGTTATTCTGAGTCCATTTGTTTTGGGAAGCAATTGAATTTAGTTTCTTTAAATCCAGGAAAAAACTTTTTACAGCAGTCAAAAATTCATTGTGAAAATCCCAACAAAAAATTGGAGCTGTTCTTACACTCAAACCATTGTGATACACCGCAATAGCCTCTTCATATTGTCTAAAATTATTCATGATATTTCGATTTAAAAAACCAAATGTAATTTTATTTATAACGATAAAACAACAATTTTAAGACTTTAACCATTGTTGAACGGTCAAACAATTAATTAAAAGTCGAATTTTAACTGCACCACCACAAACTTTTTATCCTCAGTATTCAAATTATTCAATGAAATTCCGAGTAAACGCACAGAATCTTTCATGCGCTCCTGATACAACAACTCCTTTACAATTTCTAAAATTAGTACTTTATCAGAAATGAAATATGGCAATGTTTTACTCCTGGTTTGTTGTGAAAAATCACTGTATTTTATTTTTAATGTCACTGTTTTACCAGCCACATTATACCTTTTTAATCTTTTCTCCAATGCAGTCGCAATAACTTCCAATTTCTCTATCATAAAAATTTCAGATGAAAGATTGTTATCAAAAGTATGTTCTGCAGCAACTGATTTTGTGATTCGATCTGATTTCACTGCGCTATTATGAACGCCTCGCACCACATGATAATAAAAAACTCCTGACTTTCCAAAATGCTTCTCCAGAAACTCTACCGATTTACTTTTTAATTCCAAACCAGTAAAAATACCCAGTTGGTACATTTTTTCGGTGGTCACTTTTCCCACACCATGAAACTTCCGAATAGGCAGTTCCTCCAAAAACGAGATTACTTCATCAGGATTTACCGTTTTTTGCCCGTTAGGTTTGTTGTAATCGCTGGCAATTTTTGCCACAAACTTATTGACTGATATCCCTGCAGAAGCGGTCAAACCTACTTCGTCAAAAATGCGCTTCCTTATTTCTTGTGCCAATAACGTAGCACTTGGATTTCCTTTTTTATTAGTAGTAACATCTAAATAAGCTTCATCAAGCGATAAAGGCTCCACCAAATCCGTATACTCGTAAAATATCTTTTGAATTTTACTTGAAATTTCCTTGTAACGATCAAAACGTGGCTTGACGAAAATAAGTTCCGGACAATTTTTCTTAGCCATAACTCCACTTATAGCGCTTCTGACACCAAATTTCCTCGCCTCATAACTTGCCGCTGCCACCACACCGCGATTTTCCGATCCACCTACCGCAATAGGTCTCCCTCGCAGCAATGGATTGTCCATTTGCTCTACCGATGCATAGAAAGCATCCATATCTACGTGTATAATTTTTCTATTTAGAATTGATTCCTGCATCTTAAACGAATTGGCACACCGTTCTTATTTCATTTCTTCTACACACTAAGACTTTTTTGGTTCGTCCGATTGTAAATAATTTTCAACCACAACTGATTTACTTTTCTTTTCTGTGGGAAAAAAGAAACTAATGGGTCTCGATTTAAAATGATTCCAAATGGAAACCGTAACAAATCGCAATTCAAACAACGAAATAGCCCGCGAACGGAATGCAAGACCTAATGAAAGACTGAAACTTACCATAAAGTTCACTAAACCTATGATTCCAATTCCAAAAATACCCCAGAATAACATGGAATCACTCACTTCATAATTTGCTCCATATAATGCTAGAGCCAAGTTTCCACTGCCAAAAGTGATGTGTCGAATGTCGAGATTTAATCCCAGAAACAATCCCACTGAAGCTGTACTTCCCATAAATATTCCAAACCAAAAATTTGAAATAATACCTGCCCATCTTTTTTCATACAGTTTGGCTAATTTCACAGTTCTCGTTTTTCCGAAATTTCTTTTAAGGAAAGGATGTTCAGTAATCCTAAAATAAACCTGATTGTGTTTGTCTCTATTTGCAACGCTGCCTGAAATAATACCAGATAAAAACAGAAAAACTCCTGCAATAGCTGCATGAAAAATTGCTAACGAATGTATTGGACTCAAATCAATCAATAAAGATTCCCATTTAGTTGCAGCAATATTGTAATGTAAGAAATAATCAATCAACCAAATTCCAAGTAATGAAACTGGAAAAGCCATAATCACATTTCCAACAAACGCAATAAACTGTGAGCGAAAAACCCGAGCAAAAAGAATGGCAAAGGCTTTATATTTTTCAGCATCTTTTCCTTTTTTCAGGACTCCTTCCTCTAGCGCTTTAATCAATGCAGAAGCCGTCATTGCAGGTTGTTTTGTTGCCAAAGTAAATCCCAAAAGATAAATAGCTATAAAACCAATCGCATAGTTCATACTATAAAGAAATGCATGTCCAAAAAAACTGGTGTCGGCCTTAGAGAGCAGAACCTTAATAATACATAATATCCCCACAATGAAACCACCACCTAATGCGGTTCTGAACATTTTAAAATACTCACCACGACTATCAGTGATATAATGTTCACCTGTTTTAGCTGTGTGTTGTGTAATTTCATAAGAAATCAATTGAGTGCTTTCACTAACAAATTTTCGAACATTATTTTTATAACAATTGAATTTTATCAACCGTAACGCCAATATAATTCCATTATTTTTTTTGTCCTTTTCTTTGTCAACAATCAGCAACGAAATTAGAAATTTTAGCCGTTCTAATTGCTGTCTAATTTTAAGTAAATTCTGATTTACACGAAGTGAAATTCCGTATTTTGAACTGTTATGAAATGCTTTCTCGACAAAACCTTCGCACTGCTTATGCAAAACCAACAACTGCGCATACGATAAATCGTCCGATACAATATAATGTCTATCCGAACTTCTAATCCGTTCTTCAATTAGGAATAATTCCTTTTCAAAAGCTGAAAACGGACTCTCAAGATCATCAAATTCCGGTACCATTTTGATCACATCCGTCTCCATAGCACGCCCACTGATTCGTTGTGTGAGTAAATGCATAGCAGTTAATAATTCAGACAAAACAGAGGTAGGTTCCGTACTATCATAAATGGATTTAAATTTCAAAAGATCATATAATTCTTCCAACTGACTTAGTGGAATTTTGTTGATCCAAATACCGTCATTCGCAAGATAAAAAACTTGATTGAGAATATATTCTAAAGTATCTTTTTGGGGTTGATACGGCAAAAATCTAGCGAAAATTCGTTTTTGGACTTCAAAAATAAAATCTACATCCTGAAGAATTGCAGCATCAGCAAGAATTTTATTAAACTTTCTATCCTTTAAAATATCTTTGAGATATATAGAAAACTGTTTGCGACACGAAAAATTCTCCTTCAAAAAAGTAATGATCTCTTCTAAATCTACCCTTTGTACATTTTTGATTTTCAAAGGTCGCACTAAACGAATTAATTCAACAAGAGGCTCTAGAGTATCATTTGTTTCGCGCCATGATTGTGCTTCACCAAAAAACTCAGTTAAAAGTCCAGCAATGGTTGGTTTTGGTGTTCCTTTGAAAAATGCCTTCATTAGTTACATTCAATTTTTGTAAAAATACAAATCGGAAAACAAACTACTGTAACTTATTGATAAAATTACGGCTTGTAAAACAGAATCAGTAATCAAAATCTAATAAAGTAAAAATTTTAATACCTTTGAATCTTAAGAGACATCAAATTAAATCAGAAATCATAAACTGAAAACAATGTTTTATTTTAAAAGTAACACAAAAAGCTTCTTTTTTAAAACATAAAATTTCTATACCGGAATAAAAAAAAAATCCCACAGCAGAATTGAAAAAAAAATTTCTGTACTTATTTATAAAAAATGATTGAAATAGAAAGAAAATTTTTGGTTAAAAACGATTCCTTTAAGAAAGAAGCTTTCGCAAGAAATCACATTGCGCAAGGGTATTTAAGTTCTGCTCCAGAGCGCACTGTTCGGGTTCGTATAAAAGGTGAAAAAGGTTTTTTGACGATAAAAGGAGCCTCAAATGACAGCGGATTGTCCAGATTTGAATGGGAAACAGAAATCCCAGTCTCCGAAGCTGAATCACTATTGCTTTTATGCGAGAAAGGCGTTATCGATAAAACCCGCTTTGAAATAAAACAGGGCAATCATGTATTTGAAGTAGACGAGTTTTACAGCGATAATGAAGGTTTGATTATTGCAGAAATTGAACTAGATTCTGAAAACGACACCTTTGAAAAACCAGATTGGCTGGGAAAAGAAGTAACGGGTGACATCCGATATTACAATGCCTATTTAAGCAAAAACCCATTCAAAAATTGGTGATCTACTTGTCCATTACTTCAATGGTTACCAGCATTCCCCCACTTCCCTTATTTGAAGTAATATCCATAAAAGCCCGCTTGGTAAGATCAATTTCTCGGGATTTGACAAAAGGACCCCTATCCGTAATTTCTACAATTACCCATTTTCCATTTTTTTCATTAGTAACTCTTACTTTTGTTCCAAAAGGTAGTTTTTTGTGTGCTGCCGTATATTTATCATTATCAAATTTCCTACCGCTGGTAGTTTTTCTTCCATTAAATTTATCTGCATAATAGGATGCATGCGCCTCTTTCTTGAAAGGTTTGAAAACACCTAAAACGCTAACTAAAGAATCTAGTTTCTTTTCTTGGTTTAAAATAGAACTTTTATTTTTTTTAATGGAGTCTTTTTGGACAACAGCTTTTTGAACAACAGCTTTTTGAACCAAAGATCTCTGCTTATCAGAAGCTGCACTTTGACTGTTGACCGAATTGATAAAAATAATTAAAAGAAGTAAAGTAATTGATTTTTTCATATCTATTTTGTTTTAGTTAACTCTATTTTACAAAAACCATACCTAGAAAAAAAAAGCTCTATTTCTAGAGCTATTTTGGGTTTTACAACCACATATTCCAAGGGATTCTACTCAAAATAAGTACTAAACCTAAACCGTAAAAAATAGAAAAAGTTTTAAATTTTGATTCACTTGTCAATAATTTTTTATGCTTAGACCAACCAATTGTTATTAAAGCAATCGCAATAATATTGATTAACGGATGCTCTAAAGATGTTAACCGCAATGCTTTGTCAGCCATTTGTCCAAATGACGCGAATCCTAAAGGAGACACAAAGTATAAAATGATACCAACTAATAACTGGATGTGAATTGCAATTAAGGCGAACAATGCAATTTTTCGATCTTTTGAAGTGAAATCTTTTTTAGAAAACATTCCAATAAAGGAATTAACTACCGCAACCACTAATACTAAAAGTGCTAAATAAGCCCAACCAGAATGAAATTTTTGAATGAAATCGTACATAAATACTGTTTTTGTTTTAACAAATATAAGAAAAAAAGGTATAAAAAAAACCACGCATAAAAGCGTGGTTTTTTATTTTTATAATTTTAAAGTATTATTTACCAAAAATATATCTAAGTGTAAATTGTGCTTGCCAAACATCGAAAGTTGAAGCATTTTTCTGGAAAGTATCTTTTATTAAAACTCTACTTCCATCAGCCTCTACTTGAGTTGCTAATTTATAAAAAGGAACATTTGCAGCCGTTGTATTATAATTTAAAACATTCGCATTTGTTACTCTTTGTGTAACACCCCAATCTTTATTAATGAAATTAGTAAAGTTCAAGATATCAGCTCTAAATTGGAAGTTGTTCTTTTTACCAGCTATTGTGATATAAAAATCTTGAGTTGCTGATAAGTCTAATCTATGCAACATAGGTAAAACTCCACCATTTCTTTCAGCATACTGACCTCTTCTTGTAGAAAGATATTTATCTTGATTAATATAAAGGTCATAAGCACTAACTTGCTGTGCTGGTGTATAAACTATTACGTTCCCTGCTGGAGTTCCTCTTAAAGCAGAATTTAAATCCGACGCTATTATATTCGAAAATTGAATATCTGATGCTTTCAATGGGACAAAAATTAAATCATTATTGTTAACTCTATCACCATTCATATCACCACCGTAAGAATAAGAAAATGGTCCAGCTTGTTCTCCAATATACCCTAAGTTGATAGAAGTCGCTGCTCCTACATTTTTACCATATTCAATTTTGTATCCTATGATACCAACCAATCTGTGTGGCGTGTTATTGTTAGATAATGCTAATGGTAAATTGTTATTACCGTTTACAGATCTAGCGCCAGTCCATGAACCAGAGGCAATAGAGCCAGGAGATAATAAATCATTAGCACTTGAATGCGTATATGCGAAAGATCCCCAAAGTCCTTTTTTATAAGGATATTCTAGTTTAAAAGTTGTAGAGTAGAAAGTTCCTCTGTCAGTATTTGTTAAAACAACTGCACTAGATACATTGTCATTTATACGAACACCTGCATCAGTACGAGCGTATCTTGGTCTGTTATCAGGACCACTGAAAGTTCCAACCGGTGCATCAAAATTAGCATTGTAATAATGTATTGCATTGATGTTTCTTTGAAAAATCCCTTCAATTGTTCCTACAAAACCAAAAGGAAGTTTTTGATCAACTGCTATATTGGTTTTCCAAACTTGTGGAAATTTAAATTTTTTATCAGTAAATGCCAATTCAAACGTAGTAGGAAGAGTTGGAGTTTCCGGAATAAAATAATCATTAGGATTTGGTGTAAAACCATACCCGCCTGAAGCTAGTGCTGGTCCACTTACGTCTACAAAACCTGTAAGTACACCATTATTTCCAATAGCATTAGACAAATAAACTGAAGGTGCTCTACCTGTAAAAACACCACTACCTCCACGAAGTAATGTACTCGCATCACCTTTTAAGTCTAAGTTGAAACCAACTCTTGGTTCAAACAAATACTGAGTATCAGGCATGTCACCAGTATTAAATTTTTGTCCTTGTCCAAAAGTTAAAGCTGTTACTGCAGGATTTTCAAGAGCTGTATCAGCAAACCAAACTGCTGTTGCACGAAGTCCTACTGTTAATTTAAACCTGTCGCTCAATTTCATTTCATCTTGAGTATATAAATCTAATTTATTAGACTTGAATATTTGCAATGGCTCTGCAGCTCCTGGCAAAGCAGAATATCTAAATTGAAAACGTGCAGGAAGGGCAGTTGTTGATGGGATTCCTGCTGTGTTTGCAGATTGATTAGCAGCTGCATAAAAGTCAGTAAGTGAATTAAAAGTATAAACACCATTAGATCCTGAGAAAAACAAGTTACTTGATTTGAAATACTCAAAGTTAGCTCCAAATAACAATGAATGTTTCCCAATAGTTTTAGTCAAATTATCTGTAAAGTGTAATGTAGAATACGAAAGTTTGTTTCCTTGAGTAAAAGGATCTAAACCTGCTGAAATAAAAGTATTTGAACCATTTAAGATATCAATTGTTGGAAACAAACCACCACCTTGTAAGGCTCTATCTTCAATTTGTTTGTCGTAACCAGCGATAAAGTTGTTGTACCAAGAATTGCTTAATTTACTATTCAATTCTAAAACAGCTGATCTAGTATTATCTAAAATAACATAACCACTATTCTTGAAAGACATTGCAAGCGGACTTGTTCTTCTATTTCCAAAACCTAATGAATTAGAGTTTGAAGTTAATTCATCCGAATTAGAGTCATGAAAAACGTAACGAGCTGTTAATTGATGATTGTCATTAATATTCCAGTCAAGTCTTGCAAGGAATTTTTTTGAAATTCTCTCCGCATCATAATTTTCCCAAGGACCAGTCGTATAATTGAACTTGTCTTGTAAGAAAGTAGAAAGTGTTTGCATTTGCGCAAAAGTAGGTGCAGAAACCTGAGCACTTGCTTGTGGAGAACCCGTAGATGTCCAAGTTGTAGCTGGGCTTATGTTTTCTAATGTTTCAAAATTTCCAAAGAAAAATAATTTATCCTTAATGATTGGCGCTCCTATTCTAGCTCCCCAAATTTTTTCTTCAAATTTTCCAGGAATAACTACTCTGTCTCCAGCTTTAGTTCCTATAAAATCTTTTTTATTGCTACGGAATGAATTATAAACCGATCCCTCAACTTCATTTGTTCCACTTTTAGTAACTGCATTTATTCCTGATCCTAAAAACCCTGACTGACGCACATCATAAGGAGCAATACTTACTTGTAATTGTTCGATAGCATCTAAAGAGATAGCTGTAGAACCAGTTCTTCCTCCTGCTTGTGAATCACTACCTAAACCAAAACCATTATTGAATACAGAACCATCAATAGTAAAGTTATTTAATCTTGAATCCTGTCCTCCAAAAGTACCATTACTACCTGCATTGGCATTGTACTTGGTGATTGAATTTATTGAACGTGCTCCAGTTACAGGAACAGCTGTGATTTCTCTGTTTGAAAACTGTTGAGAAGCTCCAGTTCTTCCTTTATTAAAATTCCCTTTCGATTTTGTAGAAACAATTACTTCATTCAAAGCATTTGATTCTTCTTCTATAACAATATTCACAGTCAAATTATTTCCTAAAGGAGCATTGATTTCTGTAATTTCTGTTGTTTTATAACCAACATAAGTTACTTTAACAGTGTAAGGACCACCTGGTCTAATTCCTTGAACAGCATACCCTCCATTATAATCTGTAGTTGAATAATATTTAGTCCCAGTTGGATTGTGTCGAACCTCAACTGAAGCACCTGGAAGGGTCTCTCCAGAATTTGATTTAACAGTACCAGACATAGCAGAACTAGTAACCTGCGAGTGTCCTACAGCTGATAAAAAAATAATCAAAATAAAAATAATTCTTTTCATTTTTGTTTCTTGTTTAGTTTAAAAATATTTGGCAAAAATATAACATTTTTACTTTAAAAAGTTAACACAACGTTAAGAATGGCGTTAATTATTAGCTGGACATTTCACTTAAAACATTTTTTGCCGTATTTTAAGTGAATAAAATAGTTTTCAATAGATATAAATGATTTTTATTGAATAATTCACATATAATTTTCAATATTCAACATTAAAAAAATTAATATATATTTAAAAAAACTATTATAACAGAGTCACTTACCCACAAAAAAACCCTGATTTAAGTTAAATCAAGGTTTTTGAGACTTTTAAACTACTAAAAAGAGGAGTAAAATCGAAATCTTATGAAAAATTCATAAAATTTTAAGTATTAATTTCAAAAATCAATACTACTTATTTAACAAAAAATGATTTAGCAAAAAAGTTGTGGAACTGTCATGACTATTAACCGTTTTTGTATTAATTTCATCCAAAATAGAGTTTGCTAATTGTTTTCCCAACTCAACTCCCCACTGATCAAAACTAAAAATATTCCAAATAACACCTTGCACAAAAATCTTATGCTCATACATAGCAATCAATGAACCTAACGTTTTTGGTGACAACTTTTGGATTAAAATAGTATTCGTTGGCTTATTCCCTGAGAAAACTTTAAACGGTAAAAGAAATTTAGCTTTTTCCTCTGAAACTCCTTGTTTATCAAATTCTGCTTGAACTTGCTCTTCTGATTTTCCATGCATTAAAGCTTCCGTTTGAGCAAAAAAGTTAGACATCAATTTATCATGATGATCATTGTCTCCATATAAAGGAGTTATAAATCCAATAAAATCTGCAGGAATCAATTTCGTTCCCTGATGAATTAACTGAAAAAAAGCGTGTTGTGCATTCGTTCCTGGTTCTCCCCAAATAATAGTTCCCGTTTGGTAGTTGACTGGCTTGCCATCTCGACCTACACTTTTACCATTACTTTCCATAGTTCCTTGTTGCAAGTAAGGCGCTAATTTTTGTAAATATTGTGTGTACGGAATCAAGGCTTCACTTTCGGCACCAAAAAAATTATTGTACCAGATGCTCAATAATGCCAAGATAACGGGCATATTTTTATCAAATTCTTCCGTCTTGAAATGCTCGTCCATTTCATTAGCTCCTTGTAGCAATTCATCAAAGTTGTCGTATCCAACAGCTAAACTTATCGTAAGTCCAACAGCACTCCACAAAGAGAATCTTCCGCCAACCCAATCCCACATTGGGAAAACATTGTCCGGGTTAATTCCAAACTCAGTTACTTTTTGAATATTAGTCGAAACTGCGACAAAATGTTTAGCAATATCTTCTTGTGTTGTGCCAAAGTCTTTTGACAAAAACCATTTTCTGATTGTTTCAGAATTAGTCAACGTTTCTTGTGTGGTGAATGTCTTGGAAACAATTACAAATAAAGTAGTTTCCGGATTTAGCTTTTTTATAATCTCATTAACATGATCACCGTCCACATTTGAAACAAAATGAACATTAAGATGATTTTTATAGAATTGCAACGCCTCAACTGCCATCGCGGGACCTAAATCAGAACCTCCAATACCAATATTAACTACATCCGTAAATGCTTTGCCGGTAAAACCTGTTCTTTCCCCAGAAGTAACCTCGTTCGTAAATGCTTTTATTTTATTTTTTACTTCATAAATTTCAGGAATCACATCAATTGCTTCCACTTTAACAACTGCAGACTGACTGGCACGTAATGCTGTATGAAGTACCGCTCTATTTTCTGTTTGATTAATTATTGCTCCTTCAAAATAATCAGCAATGGCGCTTTTAAGCCCAACTTCATCAGCCAATTCTAACAACAACTGAATCGTATCCGTATTGATAATGTTTTTAGAATAATCTATTAAAAAATCATTCCACTGTAAATTAAATGTGTTCGCTCTCGAAGGATCCAATTGAAATAATTCTTGCATCGAAGCTTTTTGCATTTCGTTGTAATGCAATTCAAGTTTCTTCCAAGCATTTGTTTCCGTTGGGTTTATAGTATTTAAAGCCATTATAAAGGATTTGTAGTATTGTTAAAATTGGGACAAAAATACTCAAATTTGTTTTAATGGAAAATGGGTTTTGATTTATATAACAATTTAGCCTTAAAACCATTGAATTGTGCTGTTGTGAAATACCATTAGGTAATTCCTTTTTATCAGCGTAACAATACTTTAAAAAATTCTCAGGTTACAAATTAGCAATATTATCTAACTCAAACTTCAACGGCGTTATTTGTGCAATAAAACGGCTTTTATTGCTTCCTGTCATAGGCTCGCCAGTAGGTAATTTTAGCCTTAGCGCATCCACTTGCTTTCCGTTTTTCCAGAAACGATAACATACATGCGGCCCTGTTGCGAGACCTGTACTTCCTACCAAACCAATAACTTGCCCTTGAGTAACACGCTGTCCGCGTCTCACTAAGATTTTTGACATGTGCAGGTATTGTGTAGAATAAGTTCCATTGTGTTTTACTTTTACAAAATTTCCGTTTCCGGCCGTAAAACCACTTTGCTCTACAACACCTCCAGCGGTTACAGTAATAGGAGTTCCGCGTGGCGCTGCATAATCCGTTCCTTTGTGCGCTTTCCATCGGTGTTGAACCGGATGAAAACGACTTGATGAAAACCGAGAAGATATTCTGCTGAATTTTATGGGCGATTTTAAAAAGAAATTTTTAAGTGTTTTTCCTTTCTCATCGTAGTATTCTATTTTATCTGAATTGGGATTTTGAGCAAAAGGAAATGCATAAATAATTTTTCCTCGGTACTCAAAGAAAGAAGCTTCGAGTTCCTCCACTCCATCATAAATTGAGTCATTTATAAAGCGCTCTGTAAACGTTATTGCAAAACGATCGCCTTTTTTGAGTTTCATAAAATCAATAGAATAGGCGTAAATTTTAGCTATTTTACTAGCCAAAACACCTTCAATCTTGGCGTTGCCCAAAGTTTCGGATAATGATTCTTTTAAAACTCCACCAATAGTACGTCGCTTGATGGTAATGGGTTTTATCTTTTTATAAACAACAATTGCTGTATCTCGGAAATCAACTACGTAATAACTTAAATTATCCGGTTGATATATAAAAACCTGTAATTCATGCTTCTTGTTTTTGGACCGAAGCATTGTAAAAGGCTTATTTATCCTGATACTTCTCACATTAAAGATGTCTCTTACTTTTGCAATAATATCATATACTTGGCGATCTCCTATGTTTTGTTCTTCTAATAAGGTTCCAAAAGTATCTCCCCTTTTTACAGTGTCATTAACTATATTAAAATCCGCAAGAACAAACCCAAATTCACTTTTTTTAGGAACAAGTTTTACTACTTTTTCGGGAACTATTTCCTCCGTTTTTTTACATGATACTAAAGAAAATAATGCTATTATGACTATAAATATTTTTTTCAAACTGTGTTTTTTAATTCAACTTACATTTCTACTCCCCAATTTTCTAATTCATGGCTACTCCACAATTCCGGGAAGAAAATTCTTCTTTGATATTTAGGATGCATGTATTTTTTCCAGTCACTTCCACCAGTAGCTTCGCCATCTCCTTTACCGCTTTGATCAATATATTTTTTTGCTGTATTCAAATGTTGCATTACCCAAGTAATATTCACCGTATGGTCATAATGACGCATCGCTTGAACTAATTCGGGATTTTTTTGATCTAATTCCGGCAGTTGCTTAAATTTTTGCCAAATATTTATGGTGTTGTATTCCTCCATGTGCGCTAGGAATTCCTTCTTGTATTTTTTTTCAAATTCCTCCAGTAAAAAAGATTTCTTTCCAGTATGATAATCTTTCCCCGCGGCTTGCCAATACAGATGTTCCAATGCAAATTCATACGGTGTATTTCTGTCTATTGTATCTCTATAACGGTGATCAATCAGGTTTATTAGATCAGTAGAAGAAAATTCTATTAGGCGGTATTGAGCGCTTTGAAAACCACTGGCAGGTGTCAGTGTATTTCTAAATTTCATGTATTGGTCCACTTCCATTCCATCTCCCATAATACTGAAAGAGGTAGTCAACATATCAAAATAACGACTGATTCGCATTAATCGCTCCGTGAAAAAAACTGTATTAATGTTTTCACAATAGGAAATTTGTCTCATCTCCCAAAGTATCATTTTAAATATCAATTCGTTAACCTGATGATACATGATAAAAACCATTTCGTCAGGAAGCGTCGTTCTTTGAATTTGCAGATTCAACAAAGCATCTGTTTGAATATAATCCCAATATGTGATTGGTTTTGACCACAATAACCCTTCTAGCTGCGTCTCCGTTTTTTGATTTATTGCTTCATATTTAAGCTCAATTTCTTTTAAAATAGCTTCTGAATTGTCGTTATTGTTCATTATTTTTTTGTTTTAAAAGGATTTTTCAAACCTTTATACGCTTCTATATCTGCCTTTATTGATCCCACCGCCAAACTCGCTTTTATTCTAAGTGGTACTTTATTATCATCATCCGAAATCCAAACTGTAAGACTCTCCTGCTCTTTAAACACACGTCCTGATTGTACTAAAGGTCTAAAAATCATTGCTGGAACAACGCCAAATTTAGTGGTTATATTTTCTCTCCCCATAAACTTTAGCTTGAATTTAGTAGTTTCATCATCAAAAAACATGTCTATTGCCACTGATTCCCCAATTTTTAACTTATCAATATTAGGGTGATTCCTTAAATAATAAAATGTAGACAGAATATCCTGTGTGTTTTTTGGGACGTAAAGTGTTTTTTCAGTTTTATGTTTGTAATCCTTTACAACAACTTTATTAACAGACTGATTAAAAAAACCTTCTTGGTTTTTAGTATATCCGCCTTCATCAATTTTTCGAACAAACTGGTATGGATTTCTAGTTTCCTTGTCAATATAACTTTCGTACAAGTCATCTACTTTGAAGAAAAAACGTGACATCCCCGTGGTGTATCCTCTACCAACGACGTGAAAAGTTTTTTTATTGTTGAGCGTGGCATCTTTTACTTCTAATGTGGCATAACCTGCATTCACTATTCCGTAATGGATTCTGAATTTAAAATATTCTCCCACACCGTAAGCGTCTTCCTGAGGAGAATCAAAGCTTACTGTTATAAGCAATACAAAGAATAAGATTAGTTTTTTCATTACTTATTTTGTCAATTTATTGACTGTATTAGCAAAATTTGTTCCAAATATATCAAAACAAAAAAACTCAGTCAAATAATGACTGAGTTTTTATGCTATTAACTAACCAAAAAACTATAAACTATGAAATTTATATGAAATCAGGAAGGAAACCACCCCTTCCCTTTTTGCGAGTGCAAAGGTAGCTAACAAATTCAGTTATTCTTTCTAAAAATAAAGTTTAACACAACATTTGCAAAAAAACATGCTGTTCATCGGTTATTTTTTCACAATATGTAAAAATAAGACGTGTCTATAGCGTTCCTCGCAATTGCTGCTCTCGCTCAATTGATTCAAATAACGCTTTAAAGTTCCCCGCACCAAAACCTTTAGCTCCCATTCTTTGAATAATTTCAAAAAACAAGGTTGGTCTGTCTTGTACTGGTTTTGTGAAAATTTGCAATAAATATCCTTCTTCATCGGCATCAACCATAATGGCGAGTTTCTCGATTTCGTTTAAATCTTCTTTCATCATTTTCATGTGATCGCCCAATCGCTCCGGAATAGCTTCATAATACGTATGCGGAGGTGCAGACAAAAATTCGATTCCTCTGGCTTTCAATTGCGATACCGTTTTGATAATATCATCCGTTGCAATGGCGATATGCTGAATTCCAGGTCCGCCATAAAAATCTAAATACTCTTCAATTTGCGATTTTTTCTTTCCTTCGGCAGGTTCGTTGATTGGAAATTTGATTCTTCCGTTTCCATTTGACATTACTTTGCTCATCAACGCGGAATATTCCGTATTGATTTGTTTGTCATCAAAAGAAAGGAAATTTACGAATCCCATCACTTCTTCATAAAACTTAACCCAAGTATTCATTTCGTTCCAACCCACATTTCCCACCATGTGGTCTATGTATTTTAATCCTGTTGGTTCCGGATTGTAATCGGATTTCCATTCCTTATAGCCCGGAAGGAAAACACCAGTATAATTTTTGCGCTCCACAAAAATATGAACGGTTTCCCCGTAAGTATAAATTCCGGAACGTACTACTTCTCCAAATTCATCTTTCTCAACCGTTGGCTCCATAAAAGAGCGCGCTCCACGTTTCATAGTTTCCTCGTACGCACTAGTTGCATCTTCAACCCAAAGTGCTGCTACTTTCACACCATCACCATGTTTTCTCAAATGTTCATGAATTGGAGAATCCTGAGTTAATGGCGTAGTCAATACAATGCGGATCTTATCTTGTTTTAGCACATACGATGTTCTGTCTCGTACTCCGGTTTCTAGTCCGGCATACGCCAAAGACTGGTAACCAAAAGCGGTTTTATAATAATGTGCAGATTGTTTTGCGTTTCCTACGTAGAATTCTACGTAATCGGTTCCTAGTAAAGGCAGGAAATCTTGTGCTCCTTCAAATATTTTTTCTAGTCCGTATTCTACTGATTTAAGTTCTTTTGACATGGTATTTATTTTTTGATTCGGTACTTCTAGTTTTATAACACGGATGACGCGGATTAAACTGATGTACACGGATTTTATTAATTTAAAATTATGTTGTTGTTTATTCTAAAGCCCTAGCCCTGATGGAAGCGGCATCCTTTTTCTGGTCTCTTTTTTTTAACGAGACCAGAAAAAGATAAAGCGTACAGCAGGAAATAGCTCCTTATTACTCTACCCAAGATTTATAGTACTGACCATCATCTAATCCCATGGCTTCTTCGGTGACCATTAGCGGGCGAAACGTATCGACCATTACGGCTAATTCATGGGTTTCTGTATGACCTATGCTGCGTTCCATAGCTCCCGGTGCGGGTCCGTGTGGAATGCCTTTTGGGTGCAATGTGATATGACCTTGCTCAATATTGTTACGACTCATAAAATCCCCATCTACATAATACAAAACCTCATCACTATCAATATTACTGTGATTGTAAGGCGCCGGAATTGCTTTAGGGTGGTAATCGTACAGTCGCGGACAGAACGAACAAACGACGAATGTTGCCGTTTCAAAGGTTTGATGCACTGGCGGTGGCTGATGAACGCGCCCCGTTATAGGCTCAAAATTATGAATGCTAAATCCATAAGGAAAATTGTAACCGTCCCAACCCACAACGTCAAAAGGATGCGTAGCATAAACCACTTCATGCATCATTCCTTCCTTCTTGATTTTGATCAGAAAATCCCCTTTTTCATCGTGCGTTTCTAACTCGTTTGGCAAAATAAAATCGCGTTCGCAAAAAGGAGAATGCTCTAAATGTTGCCCTGATTCGTTTTTATACCGTTTTGGCGTGTAAAAAGGTGCAAAGGATTCGACGTAAAACAATCTGTTTTCCGAAGTTTCAAAATCAATTTGGTAAATCATTCCGCGAGGAATAATCAAGTAATCCCCATATTCAAAAGGAATATTTCCCATCATAGTGCGCAATTTCCCTTTTCCTTTATGGATGAAAATCATTTCATCAGCATCGGCATTTTTATAGAAATAATTGCGTAATGATTGTCTTGGAGCGGCTAATCCTATCGTACAATCTTTGTTTACCAACATCGCTTTCCGACTGTCTAGAAAATCATCTTCGGGCTTCAGCTCAAAACCTTTAAGCAGCAATGATTTAATGTTTTTTCCAATGGCAATTTTAGGTTCAACCGAATAAGATTTTAGAATCTCCTTTACCTGTGTTGGTCTGTGAACGTGATACAACAATGACGAATGACCGTGAAAACCTTCAGTCCCAAAGAGTTGTTCGTAGTACAAACCGCCGTTTGGTTTTTCAAATTGTGTGTGTCTTTTTTGGGGAAAACTCCCTAATTTATGATATAAAGGCATGATTTTTTGTTTAAAAGTGTAACAAATTAAAGTTTAGATTACTTTATTAAGTGCTATGCTAAATCAAAAAAAAGAGTCCTTATTCCGGATTTCTCTTGATAAGGAATTGAAGATACTCTAATAAACCTAGCCATTTTGTTTTCATTATAACAAATATCGGAATTATTATTGAAATAAATTATATTTAAAACAAAAAGCCAATACTAAACCAGGTAAATCCTTTGGGCTGTTCCGGAGACCAAGAATATTTTATTTCTATGGGTCCAATCACTGTTTCTAAACCATATCCAACGGCATAACCAGAATATTTCGGAATCGAAACCCAATCCACTGATTCAAAAATCCGATCTCCAATATTAGCAAAATTTGCTGAAAAATTGACGTGGTTTTTCTTCAAAAACTCATAATCTAGCGTTCCCGTTGATTTTATATAACTATTGGCTGCCACGCTCAAATAATCGTACCCATATAAATATTTAAAATTATTCAACGGATTAAATCCATACCCTCCTAAAACAAAATTAAAAAAGGCAACACTTTCCTGACCAAAAGAAAATCCGGCATCGGTTTGAAATTTTACAGTGGCGTTTTTAAACAACGTTGCTGCAACTCCAAAATCTCCTTTGGCAATGGAATACGGTTTGAAATCACCTGTATAATTGGACGACAATAAATACGATTGAACATCACCTGTGAAATACCATCCTTTTTTAGGGAAATATTTATTATCAAATGAATCGTATTTCATGTACCCAAAAAGACTAAAATAATTACTGTTGTCAATTATTGGGTCAACAGTAGCAAGTGTTTCTGATTTTATCTTTAAATATTTAAGCTCTACACCGCCGCCTATCAAGAATTTCTGAACAAATAAAGACTGGAAATACGCCTGATTTGTTATGTCCGTAAAGTCCACATTCAGAGAATTTATATCCGGATTATTGAGCGTTGTACTGCTTATTCCTTTGGCTACGTTTCTATTGAATTGGTTATAGTGTGATTTGAAACCAAAACTCAAATTGAATCCGTTTTCAATATAGTAATCAAGATTATACCTGATATTGTCGCCCAAAACAATATCAAATGAAGCTACATCATTTTTAAAAATTGCTTTTTTACGCGTCAAATTCACTAAAACACCACTTTTGAACAAATTATCATAGTGCAATCCAAATTTCAAATATGTTTTTGTCGGATTCTCTCTCAGATTAATATTCAAATCAACATCTTGCTTGTTTGCTTCCAATGAATACGAAATGGAACTGAAATTTTTAGTTGCATTAATATTATTAATTCCCTTTAACAAATCATCATAACAGGTTTTTGCTCCAGGTTTAAATTTTAATTTCCCAACAACATACTCTTTAGTATAATTATCTAATTCATTGCTGTTTATCGCTCGGATTTGCAGGCTGTCTGAACGTAACTCCATCTTTGGTTTATGATATGGATTAGACACATCTACAATATTTTTCAATTGTTCATAAACGGCAAATGTTGCTTCTTCTCCTTTTCTTATAATTTCATTTCCCTTATCAAAAGAAACCACGCCGTATTGTGAAATGTCTGGTTTTATATAAATATCAGTGTTGGATATATTCTTCTTCATTCTTTCGATAGACTGAAGACTGGTTATTTGGACTAAAATTTTAGTTGCATCTTTAAGTTGTGTTCGATCCAATAATCCATCCTGAACATCAACACCTATTATGATATCAGCACCTAATTTCCGAACCTCTTCAATTGGGTAATTATTCACAACGCCACCATCTACCAAAATTTTCCCATCAATTTCGACAGGAGAAAACAAAGAAGGAAATGCTGAACTTGCAATCATGGCCTGCGCCAAATTCCCTTTATTCAACAGCACTTCTTCTCCGGTTTCAATATTAGTTCCAATACACAAAAAAGGAATCGGAAGCTTATTGAAATCTTTGATATGCCTTACGTTTCTAGTAATCCTAGTCAATAAATTATAATTGTACATTCCTTTAGACAAGGCTTCGGGAATTCCAATTTTCATTTTATTAAATGGTAAAACCAGCGCATATAACTCGTCATTTCTTCTTTCGTAAAAATTTTTAGATGATCTGGGAATAAAATCGTTGATTAATTCATTGAAATTTGTCGCTTGAAAAATAGAATCAATTTGAGTTGCATTATATCCAGAAGCATAAAGGCCGCCAATAACCGCACCCATACTGGTTCCGCCAATGTAATCAATCTTGACACCAGCTTCCTCTAATACTTTCAAAACTCCAATATGAGCAAAACCTTTTGCACCACCACCACTTAAAACCAAACCTATTTTAGGTCTTTTTTGCTCTTGCGAAAACACGGTCAAACTGATAAAAACAATGAATAATAGTATGATTTTTTTCATAAGCAGCAATTTGTTCCGTAATAGAATCTGATGGTGTTAATTTTCTTTTGTTGCCTTGTAAAATTCGGTAATTTTTTTGGCTTTTGATACACCTATAACGTCCGAAATTTCTTTTTCTGTCGCTAATTTCAATCTTTTAACACTTTTGAAGTGTTGAATCAAAGTCAGCATTGTTTTTTCTCCAATGCCGGGAATGCTTTCTATCGAAGAATTCAGCGCTGCTTTACTCCTTTTGTCCCGGTGATGCGTAATCCCAAAACGGTGCGCTTCGTTTCGCAATTGCTGGATAATTTTCAGTGTTTCAGATTTTTTATCTAAATACAACGGAATAGAATCTCCCGGATAAAACAGCTCTTCCAGTCTTTTGGCAATACCAATTATGGCAATTTTTCCTCGAAGCCCTAATTCATCAATACTTTTCAGTGCCGATGATAATTGTCCTTTTCCACCATCAATAATGATTAAATTCGGCAACGGTTGATTTTCATCAAGCAATCGTTTGTATCTTCTGTAAACCACTTCGGTCATCGAAGCAAAATCATCGGGCCCTTCGACCGTTTTTATATTAAAATGGCGGTAATCTTTTTTGCTGGGTTTCCCATCTTTAAAAACCACACAAGCCGCAACAGGATTTGTTCCTTGAATATTTGAGTTATCAAAACATTCGATGTGTCTTGGCTCGACCGGCAATCGCAAATCTTTTTGCATTTGCGCCATAATTCGTTTCGTATGGCGATCCGGATCTACAATTTGCAATTGTTTGAGTTGTTCAATTCGGTAAAACTTAGCGTTTCGGATTGATAAATCCAAAATTTGCTTTTTGTCGCCTAGTTGCGGAACGGTGATTTTTATATTCTCTCCCAAGTCCACATGAAACGGAACAATAACTTCTCTGGACAGCAAATGAAAACGCTCTCGCAGTTCAATAATCGCCAATTCTAATAACTCTTCATCCGTTTCGTCGAGTTTCTTTTTGATTTCCATCGTATGAGAACGAATAATCGAGCCGTGAGAAATTTGCAGGAAATTCACATACGCCGCGCTTTCATCTGAAACAATCGAAAACACATCAATATTGGTAATTTTTGGATTTACAATCGTGGATCGCGATTGGTAATTCTCTAAAATCTCAATTTTTTCCTTTATTTTTTGCGCTTCTTCAAAATGCATGTCAGCAGCTAAACTGGTCATAACACGTTTAAAATCTTTCATGCTCTCTTTGAAATTTCCTTTCAGGATTTCGCGAATAGCATCTACTTGTTTTTGGTAATTCTCCAAAGTTTCATAACCTTCACAAGGCCCCATACAATTACCAATATGATATTCAAGACAAACCTTAAATTTACCGCTTTCGATATTGCTTTTACTCAAATCATAATTACAAGTTCGTAGCGGATACAGTTCTTTGATCAGCTCTAAAATAGTACTTACAGTCTTAAAACTGGTGTAAGGACCAAAATATTCCGACCCATCTTTGACCATTCTGCGGGTTGCAAAAATGCGCGAAAAAGGTTCTTTCTTGATACACAACCACGGATAACTTTTATCATCCCGCAACAATACATTATAACGTGGCTGCAGGGTTTTTATCAGATTATTTTCTAACAAAAGCGCATCGGTTTCCGTAGGAACAACAATGTGTTTTATCGTGACAATTTTCTTTACGAGCACATTGGTTTTGGCCGTATCATGAATTTTATTGAAATAAGAAGAAACTCGCTTTTTAAGATTTTTGGCTTTGCCCACATACAAAATTTTCCCTTCTTTGTCGTAATATTGGTATACGCCGGGATTATCAGGCAAGGTTTGGATTTGTAGGGCTAAAGTTGTTGGATTCATGTAACAAAGTTAATCTCAAAAATCCCCAAATACAAATCAATGTTCTTGAAATCTTACTGAGGAAAATTTTATCGGAATTTTAGTTTCTAATTCGTTATTATCCTTATTTTTATGCTTTCAAGAACCTATGATGAAAATTAATACCACACCTATTGTTCTTTTTGGCGAAAGCATAAATCCGGGCGAAAGCAAAACTATCAATGTCGAAATTGCGAGACTGCACACCACCACAAAACTGAACATCCCTATTATCGTGCGACGCTCCAAGTTTGAAGGTCCCGTTGTTCTTTTCTCGGCAGGGATTCATGGTGATGAAATCAATGGAGTCGAAATCGTCCGACAGCTCATTTACAAAAAAATCAACAAGCCAAAAAGAGGAACAATAATTTGTATTCCAATAATAAACGTATACGGATTTGTCAATAAATCCAGAGAATTTCCCGACGGTCGGGATTTAAATCGCGTTTTTCCCGGAAGTAAAACAGGTTCTTTGGCTAGCAGATTTGCGTTTCATATTTTAGCCGAAATTATGCCTTTGGTAGAATATGCTGTCGATTTTCATGCCGGTGGAGCCAGCCGTTTCAATGCACCACAAATTAGAATAGCAAATAATAATGCCGATTTAAAAATTCTTGCCGATGTTTTTAATGCACCTTTCACTTTATATTCCAGAAACATAATGGGATCTTTTAGGAGTTCTAGTGAAAGAATGGATGTCAAAATGTTGCTTTTTGAAGGCGGAAAATCATTAGATATCAATAATGATATCGCCGAGGAAGGCATAAATGGAGCGAAACGTCTGCTTAAACATCTTGATATGCTAGATTTAAAACATACTGTGGTCCAACAAAAATCCAACACCATTTATATTGAAAAATCTGGCTGGATACGCGCCAAATGCTCCGGATTATTGCATGATTACGATACTATTGGGAAATTTGTAAAAAAAGGAACTATTCTTGCCACAATAACGGATCCGTACGGAAAATTTGAAAGAAAAGTAAAAGCGCCAAACGATGGCTATATCATCAATGCCAATCATTCACCAATTGTCTATGAAGGCGATGCCATTTATCATTTGTCGAATGCTCTTGGAGAAGAAGGAGAATAAAATATTTAAAATGAACAAAACTGCGTTACGACAAAAATACAAAGCCCTACGGAATTTACTTTCCGAAAATGAAGTGGAAGAAATGAGTTTGGCTGTAGCCAATAAAATACTGACAATTCCGCTTTGGGAAAAGACCTATTTTCATATTTTCCTTCCCATTACAGAACAAAAAGAAGTTAATACAGAATTTATTCTTCATTTATTATCTGGAAAAGACAAAGAAATTATTGTTTCCAAAGCTGATTTTGCAACCCGAAACATGACGCATTTCCTATTGACAGATAATACTAAAATCAAGAAAAATGAATACAACATTCCAGAACCTGTAAATGGTATTGAAGTTCCCTCAAAAAAGATTGATGTAGTTTTTGTTCCGCTTTTGGCTTTCGATAAAAAAGGGCATCGCGTGGGTTACGGCAAAGGGTTTTACGATAAATTTTTATCGGAATGCAAACCGGATGTAATCAAAATTGGACTGTCTTTCTTCGAACCTGAAGAAATTATTGAAGATGTTTTTGAAGGCGATATACAACTGGATTATTGCGTGACGCCAAATTCAATTCACTCGTTTTAATTTGGAATGCGTACTTTCGCAGTAGATACAATCAAAATAATATATGAGAACATTCAAAAATTCAAGATTTGCAGTAAGCGTTATGGTTATTTTATTCGCTGTTTCATTTTCAAATTGCAGCATCCAAACCGGAACCAGCAGATCTTCCTATAAAGCTAAAAAACTTCCTCCAGGACAAGCTAAAAAAATATATGGTGGAAAAAGTGCAAAACGATACGCACCGGGACACAACAAAAACTAATTATGCAAAAAGACCTGTTCAAATCATGAACAGGTCTTTTTGTATGTGGCAAAAACGTTGAATCTAATCGTGATGAAAGGCTTTTTTATTAAAGAAAATCAAGATTCCAACTCCTGTCGAAATCGCCATATCGGCAATGTTGAAAATTGCATTGAAAAAAGTAAATTCTTTTCCACCCCAAATTGGCAACCAACTTGGTAGATTTCCATGCCAAAAAGGGAAGTAAAACATATCTACTACTTTTCCGTGAAACCAAGTTCCATAAGGTTGATCCGAAAATAAAGTAGCTAATTGTTGTTGACTGTCGTCAAATATAACCCCATAAAAAACAGAATCAATGATGTTTCCGAAAGCACCGGCTAAAATCAATGAAATGGCTACGATTAAATAATTGGAACTGTGTTTTCTTTCAACAGAATCCCACAACCAATATCCAATTCCACCTACAGCGACCAATCTAAAAAGCGTCAGGAATAATTTTCCGTACGCACCCGGAATTTCAGTCCCCCAAGCCATTCCTTCATTTTCTATAAAAAGAATTTTGAACCATTTGAATACTTCAACTTCTTCGCCTAATATAAAATTAGTTTTAATGTATATTTTAGAAACTTGATCAACAAGCAATAAGATAAAAATAAGGAGATACGCTTTTCGTAATGACATTTTATAAATTTTAATGGCGCAAAAATAACAATTTAATCAAAAAAAACGCTCCATTAGGAGCGTTAAATATTACACAACAAGTAGTTTATCGTTGCAAATTCTTTGCCTCAATACTCATTGTTGCATGAGGAACGATTTTTAATCTTTCTTTCCCAATTAGTTTGCCTGTAACTTTACATACACCATAAGTTTTATTTTCTACACGAAAAAGTGCATTTTTCAAATCACGAATAAACTTTTCCTGACGTATTGCCAGTTGAGAATTCGCTTCTTTAGACATTGTTTCGCTTCCCTCTTCAAATGCTTTAAAGGTAGGCGAAGTATCATCAGTTCCGTTATTCAAATCATTCATGTACGCACTTTTTATCAGATCTAAATCAGCTTGTGCTTTTTGAATTTTGTTCAAGATTATTTCTTTGAACTCTGCTAAATCAGCGTCAGAGTACCTTGTTGCTTCATCTACCATTTTGTATTATTTTGAAATTAAAATCATTGTTTTTATATCGTCAAATTCAATTTCTGTCCCGTTTTCTAAATCATCTACAAAAACCAAATCACTGGTTAATGTTTCTGATTTTATATACGCTTCATTTTCAAGAATAGCCTCTTCTAAAATTCCGTTTCTCTTCAATTGAACTTTAATTTTATCAGTAACTTCAAATCCGGAATCTTTACGGATATTCTGGATTCTGTTTACCAATTCTCTGGCTATTCCTTCTTGTTTTAATGCTGGTGAAATTGTAATATCCAGTGCAACCGTTATTCCGTTTGAGTTGGCTACCAACCAACCTTCAATATCCTGTGATGTAATTTCTACATCTTCTAAAGTTAAAATTACGTTATTTCCTGCAATAACAATATTCAGACTTCCTTCCTTGTCCAATTGGCTGATTTGCTCTTTTGAAAACCCTTGTATTTCCTTAGAAATCAATCCCATATCCTTCCCAAAACGAGGTCCAAGTGCTTTAAAATTAGGTTTAATTTGTTTCACTAAAACACCGGAAGCATCATCCAAAAGTACGATTTCTTTTACGTTTACCTCTGCTTTTATAAGGTCGGAAACAGCTTCAATTTCAGCTCTTTGATTGTCGTCAAGTACTGGAATCATTACCTTCTGCAAGGGTTGACGCACCTTTATCATTTCCTTTTTTCGGAGTGATAAAACCAATGATGAAATGGTTTGTGCTTTCTGCATTTTGCTCTCTAACATTTTATTAACATAGTTGTCAACCGAAATTGGAAACTCCGCCAAATGTACACTGTCATATTTTTCCGACTGTGTTGCTAAAGTTAAATCTCTGTAAAGTTTGTCCATAAAGAACGGAGCGATAGGCGCACCCAGTTTACTTATGGTCAACAAACAGGTATATAAAGTTTGATAAGCAGCGATTTTATCCTGCGCATATTCCCCTTTCCAGAAGCGTCTTCTGCACAAACGAACGTACCAGTTACTTAAGTTTTCCTGTACAAATTCTGAAATCGCTCGAGCTGCTTTCGTTGGCTCATAATCCGCATAAAAACCATCTACTTCTTTGATCAAAGTATTCAGTTCTGACATGATCCATTGGTCAATTTCCGGTCTTTCGTTCAACGGAATCTCCGCTTCTTCAAATTTGAAACCATCAATATTAGCGTATAAACTAAAAAACGAATACGTATTGTATAAAGTTCCAAAGAATTTTCTTCGCACCTCAGCAATTCCTTCTAAGTCGAATTTCAAGTTGTCCCAAGGATTCGCATTCGATATCATATACCAACGCGTCGCATCTGGACCATATTCTTTTAAGGTTTCAAATGGATCTGCGGCATTTCCTAAACGTTTGGACATTTTTTGTCCGTTTTTGTCTAAAACCAGTCCGTTTGAAACGACATTTTTATAGGCCACTTTATCAAAAACTAATGTTCCAATGGCGTGTAAGGTATAAAACCAGCCGCGTGTTTGATCCACTCCTTCTGCAATGAAATCAGCAGGAAAATCTTTGTTTTCGTCAATTTTATCTTTGTTTTCAAAAGGATAATGCCATTGTGCATACGGCATAGAACCCGAATCAAACCAAACATCAATCAAGTCCGCTTCACGCGTCATCGGTTTGCCAGAAGCAGAAACCAACGTGATTTCATCGACTACATTTTTATGCAAATCAACTAAATTGTAATTGGATTCGGCCATATTTCCAATTTCGAAACCTCTAAAAGGATTTTCTTTTTGGAAACCTGCAGCGATAGATTTTTCAATTTCGTTGTATAGTTCTTCAACAGAACCAATTAAGATTTCTTCTTGTTTGTCTTCAGTTCTCCAAATTGGCAAAGGAATTCCCCAGAATCTTGAACGGGATAAATTCCAGTCGTTGGCATTTTTCAACCAATTTCCAAAACGACCTTCACCGGTTGCTTTTGGCTTCCAGTTGATGGTTTCGTTCAAGTCAAACATTCTGTCTTTAACTTCAGAAATTTTTATAAACCAAGAATCCAAAGGATAATATAAAATTGGCTTGTCCGTTCTCCAGCAATGTGGATAACTGTGAACATACTTCTCTACTTTAAATGCTCTGTTTTCTTCTTTTAATCGGATGGCGATTTCAACATCTACCGACCGTTCCGGCGCTTCACCTTCGTTATAATATTCGTTTTTTACATATTTACCGGCATATTCTCCCACGTGCGAAGTGAATTTTCCTTGTAAATCTACTAACGGAACCGGAGTTCCATTTTCGTCAAGAACCAACATCGGCGGAATTTCTGGTGTAGCTTCTTTGGCTACTTTTGCATCATCAGCACCAAAAGTAGGCGATGTATGCACAATTCCTGTTCCATCTTCGGTAGTTACAAAATCTCCTGAAATTACTCTGAAAGCATTTTCAGCATTTTGATACGGAAGTACTAAAGGCATTAATTGTTCGTAACGAATATCAACTAAATCAGCTCCTTTACATTCCGCCAAAACCTGATATGGGATTTTCTTGTCGCCTTCTTTGAAATTTTCAAAATCAGCAGGTTCATTACTTTCAAAGAATCCTTTTCCGAATTGTTTTCCAACTAAATTCTTAGCCAAAATCAATGTTGCCGGACGAAACGTATATTGATTGAATGTTTTTACTAAAGCATATTCAATTTTTGGACCTACAGTCAAAGCAGTATTACTTGGCAATGTCCAAGGCGTTGTCGTCCAAGCTAGGATAAAGATTTCGTCTAAATCCAACGCTTCTAACTTATAATGCAGTAAATTGTTTGAACTGATGTAATCGTAAAACTTTGAGAACAACAACTCTTTGTGCGCGTCAATCACTTTAAATTGTGCCACAACTGTTGTGTCCGTTACATCACGGTAACTTCCCGGTTGGTTCACTTCATGCGACGATAATCCTGTTCCTGCTTTTGGAGAATACGGTTGTATTGTGTAGCCTTTGTACATCAAATCCTTGTTGTAGATTTGTTTCAAAATCCACCAAACCGTTTCCATATATTTGGATTTGTACGTAACATACGGATCTTCCATATCGACCCAATATCCCATTTTTTCGGTCAAATCATTCCATACGTCCGTATAACGCATCACGGTTTTTTTACACGCTTCGTTATATTCTTCGATGGAAATGGTTTTTCCAATATCTTCTTTGGTGATTCCTAATTCTTTTTCGGTACCTAATTCCACAGGTAAACCGTGGGTGTCCCAGCCTGCTTTACGCTTTACTTGGAACCCTTTTTGAGTTTTATATCTGCAAAAAATATCTTTAATTGCACGCGCCATTACGTGGTGAATTCCCGGTAATCCATTTGCCGAAGGCGGCCCTTCAAAAAACACGAATGGTGGGTTTCCTTCACGAGTGGTTACGCTTTTCTCGAATATATTTTCTTTCTTCCAAAAATCCAGAACTTCTGACGCCACAGTTGGTAAGTCAAGTCCTTTGTATTCAGTAAATTTTGTGCTCATTTTATCCTTTTCTAAATCGAGGTGCGAAAGTAAGGAATTTTGAATAAAAGAAAGAAAAGATGAGAGAAAATAGACAAAATTGATTAGAGAATTCGATAAAAATCATAATAAGTCCGACAACATTCTATTTTAAGCAAAAACTTCTTTTGAAACGTTAAGCGATTTTGGCTTTTTGAATTTTAATTCCTACTGAATCTTGTAAAGTATAATTGTTTTTAATGACTTTGTATTCAATAGAATTTCTTAGGAATTTGAAGTATTTAACCCTTATTTGTCATCATCATCCAGCTCAAAAAAATCATTGACTGGTTTTCCAAACAACCTTGATAATTTTAACGCCAGAACTGTTGATGGCACAAAGCGATTGGTTTCAATTGAATTTATCGTTTGCCTGGAAACACCTATTCTTTCTGCTAATTCCTCTTGGGTAATATTTAAAATGGCGCGTTCTATTTTTAGTCTATTCTTCATTGTACGCTTTTTTTAACTTGCGGAAAGTAAGGATTTGAATAGTTAGTAAAAGTGCTAAAACAGCAACGTCCTTACTACCTTCTATTTTAGGCATTGATGACAAAATTGACTCAATGGTAAAGTGAATAAATGGTAATATTAAATAGACTAATACTGTCACTATTACTGCATAATTATAGGATTGCATTCGGATTTTTCCAATTAACTCATCTTCTATTTTCTCTCTTGAAATTGAAATTATTAGTAATCCTATAACCGAACTCGACAAAGCGATTCTTTCAAATAATTCGTGGTATTTTACATCTAGCATATAGAGCTTAAGAGACGTAATAATTGATAAAACCGAAGCAATAAATAACACCAAACCGACAATTTTAAATTTATTAGGCAACTGGTAACCTGTAAACTTATTAATTTTTTCAATTTCTCCTTCTTGTTTTGCTTTTGGTTCCATAAAGTTAATTGGTTAAAGCTTACTTTCCATAAAGAAAAACAAACTTGATTTAAAGACAAATATACTTTACTTTTTAATACAAAATTAAATTATGAATAAATTTTTTTTGTCCTATGAAAAAACTTCTTTCAATACGTCTAATGATTTTGGTTTTTTAAAGCCATCCAAATGAAAACTGTAGTAATCAATCAGTATCTTCAAAACGATTTGCCTTTCGATGACATGGAATATTTTCTGATTGTTATCGAATTTCAAGTCAATCAGTTTTTTAAACAAATTACTTTCATGCTCCGTAAGTGAACTGACAGCATGAAAAGGCGTAAAAATACCTTCGTTCATTTCGAAAAAAGGCATGTCCATATCCGAAGTATCAGGATAAAAGCCCAAATATTTTGTAGTTTCTAATAATAGAATCAAATGAAAATTAGCAATTTCATCGTGATTATCGAGCCAATGCAAAGCGGTTTCCAGAAAGGTAAACAAATGCTCATTCGTTTCTTCTTCGTGAATAGAATGATGCAACATTTCTGAAATGAACATCACAATCGTACTCTTATAAATATCCGAATGAATCGAATGAAAAGGAGTTGCAATTTTTATCTCTTTGAAATTTTCCAAAGTCCCTTTATTTTTATGAACCGCTTCAATTTCGAGAATGGTCAACGGCTGAAAATAAGCGATTTTCTGATTCGCTTTTCGGCTCGAAAAAGCATCCCGAACGAAATACGATTTCAAACCATGCGACAACGTGAAACATTTGACAATCAAGCTTTTTTCCTGAAATTTTAATGACGAAAGGACGATGGCTTTGGTTTTGACTTGCACAATTTTTTTGTTTAAAGTTTAAAGTTTAAAGTTTCAGATTGTAAAGACAAACCAAACTCAAAACCAAAAACAAATTACCTTATTATCATTACTTTTTTAACTTTGGTTTCTACTCCGTCTTGTGCAGAAATAAAAATCATATATACACCGGAAGCAACTTTGTATTTTCCAAAAGCAGTCGTATCCCATTCTATTGTTCCGCCTTCAGAAGTGGTTTCATAAACTAAATTACCACCAATATCGGTGATTTTAACATTCGCTCTATCCAACAGTCCGGCAATTTTTACGGTTCCTTGATATTCAGGTCGCACAGGGTTTGGATACACATACGCGTTACTCAAATCATCATTGGCGGCAGTCGAAACCCCTTTGAAAGAAACCATTCCCTTTGCCGTAGCTACAAAAACTTCGCCGGTAGCACTATTGATCCCAATGTCATTAATAACATTACTAGGCAACGGCGAATTATTGATTGTAAAATGATATTTGGTTTCCTGACCGTTTGGCGACACCAAAAACAAACCGGAATCCGCCGTGCCAATCCATTTATTATTGGCACCATCGACAGCAATATCAGTGATAAATTGTTCAAACAATAATTCCTGCGCTAAGTTATCTTCTAAAATAATTATCGGATTTGCCGTCATTTGTTCCTCCGATTGAAAACTGCTGACATTGGGCAAAACCCGTAATCCTTTTGTAGTTCCTATCCACAATTGGTTTCTGTTGTCTACCGCAACCACTCTCACATTTGAAATTGGCAAATTCCCGGTATCAGGTCCTGAGGTAATTTTTTTGAATTTATTATTAGTTTCATTAAAACCAATCACTCCATCTTCACTGGTAGAAAGCCATTTGGTTCCATTTTTATCGATGGCCATTGTTCCAAAATTATTGTCAATAGCAGAATCTAAGATATTATCCATCGCATAACTTTGCCACTGTCCGTTTGGTTTCAATACTTTCAATCCGTTTTTTATACGGCTGTTGGTAACCCAAAGATTTCCAGATTTGTCAAATGCCGATCCGTTAACCCGTATATCTACATAATCAGGACCCACAAAAGTCAAAGATTCTAAACCACTATTGGTTTGATTGTACAATATTTTAGGTTCGTCATTTTCTATTTTTAATAATCCCGAAAAAAAAGAACTTGCATAAACCTCGTTTTCATTGCTTGGATTAATTGCAATTCTGGTCATTGATTGTGCTCCCAAAACTTTCTGGTAGGGAATATTCAGCCATCCTTTCTCGTTAAATTTACTGATACCATAACTGTCTAGCGGATATGGATTGTAACCAGCGGTATAATCTCCATAAACCGCCCAAAGAACATTTGGCGTAACCTGCAACGAAAATATATTGTTTCGTGCCGGACCGATAGGGGTACTATTTTCAAAGGTTACGGCCGAAGCAAGTGAAGTCGTAATTAATCCGTTTTCTTTTGTTCCAATGAAAACTGCATCTCCTAGTATAGTCGCGCAGGTAAAACCCAGATTACTTTCCGGAATCTGATTCGTATTTATTTGGCGCACCAAAACCATTTGATTGCTGTAAATATAAATACTATTCAAAGTCGTTACTATCAAATAATCTGTCGTTCTTCGCATATCCACTGAACGCTGCGGAAGCTGAGTAAATCCAGTAAAAGAACTTGATGTAGCAGAAAGCTTTTGAACATTACCGAAACTATCCACAGCATACGAATCAGTCCCGAAAGCGGTTATTCCAGACCAGTTTCCAGCAGCAACCGTTGTCCATTGATTGAAATCGATACGGTTTTCATTAGCAATTGCAGCTCTTCTTATCCCATTGTTTGTAGCGGCATAAATAAACCCATTAAAAACTGTGGTTTGATTCACAATAATTTCGGCTCCATTATCACCTATAAAATAGGTATCCCCAAAAAGCATGGTCGCTAAATTAAATTGGACGATTCCAAAATCGCAAGAAACATAAGCAATACCTTCAAATTCCATGAAGTGATTGATTTTTTTAATATTGGGAGGAAGTTGTTTATTGATAATGTCGACAACATTCAGCATGCTTCCATCGGCTTCATTAATCACTATTATAAGTCCGTTTTCGTATCCTACAATTGTCTTATTGAATGTTGCACTGAAGTATAAAGATGAAATAGTTTGTCCGGAAAGTCCGTCTATGGTATTGGTTGTTTTAATTACTTTTGTCACTAAATTTTTTGAAAACAAAGCATTTTCGGAAGCAGCAAAAACAGCCGTTCCAGATTCTGATACATCTTTAATTTCGTTGTAAGAGAAATAACCCTGCCATGACAAATCGCTTTGGGCAAAACCCATTTGTACAAAAAGTAGAAGCAAAAAATATAAAACGCTCTTTTTCATTATTTGTATGACTATTGATTTACAAATATAGAACAAACGGAAGTCTTAGCATTTTGTTACATAAAAAAAATGCCTTCGACCAGTAACATCGGCAGAAGGCATTTTAAATTATAATTAACCTGATTTACACCACTCCTTGAGCGAGCATAGCATCAGCAACTTTAACAAATCCGGCAATGTTTGCTCCTTTTACGTAGTTCACATAACCTTCCTCGTCTGTACCATATTTTTTACATTGATTGTGAATTCCAACCATAATCTCCTTAAGTCTTGTATCAACTTCTTCACTGGTCCAGTTCAAACGAATAGAGTTTTGAGTCATCTCTAATCCTGACGCTGCTACACCACCAGCATTTGCTGCTTTTCCTGGCGCAAAAAGAACTTTAGCTTTCAAGAATTGTTTGATTGCTTCTAAAGTACATGGCATATTTGCTGCTTCTGTTACACAAATAACACCGTTTGCAATTAATTTTTTAGCATCCTCCTCGTTCAACTCATTTTGAGTAGCACAAGGAATAGCAACATCGACTTTTACTTCCCAAACACTTTTCCCTCTGTGGAATTGAGCTTTTGGATATTTTTCTAAATAAGCTTCGGCTCTATTATCACCTCTTGCTCTCATTTCAAGCATGAAGTCAATTTTGTCTCCAGAAATTCCTTCTTCGTCATAAATATAACCATCAGGACCTGAAATAGTAACTACTTTTCCACCAAGATCATTTACTTTCAAAGCAACTCCCCAAGCAACATTACCAAATCCAGAAATAGAAACTGTTTTACCATTAATACTTTGACCAATAGTTTTCAACATCTGTTCCGCAAAATAAACTACTCCGTAACCCGTAGCTTCTGGTCTGATCAATGATCCTCCGTAAGCCAATCCTTTTCCAGTTAGGACTCCAGTAAATTCGTTTTTGATTCTTTTATATTGACCAAATAAATAACCAATTTCTCTGGCACCAACACCAATATCTCCTGCAGGAACGTCTAATTGTGGCCCGATGTGTCTGCACAATTCAGTCATGAAAGACTGACAGAAACGCATTACTTCACCATCAGATTTTCCTTGTGGATCAAAATCAGATCCTCCTTTTCCTCCGCCCATTGGCAAAGTGGTTAAACTGTTTTTGAATACTTGTTCGAATGCTAAAAATTTAAGCACGGATAAGTTTACAGTATGATGAAAACGGATTCCACCTTTGTAAGGTCCAATTGCTGAATTCATTTGAATTCTGAAACCTCTATTTACCTGAATTTCTCCTAAATCATCAACCCAAGGAACACGAAATATAATCGAACGCTCCGGTTCAGCTATTCGAAGAAGCAAATTTTTACCATCGTATTTTTTTTGCTCTGCAATAAATGGAATTACAGTTTCTGCAAATTCCCTAACAGCTTGAATAAATTCAGGTTCATTTGGATTCTTGGCTTCAACTTGAGCCATAAAATCATTTATTTTTAGTAACATAGATTATAAATAATTAATTAAGAAAACGATTTCGTTATAATTTACAAAGATACATTTTATAAAAATATTCGGACTCAGTTTTTTGAATTTATCAATAGAATTATCTTTTTATTATCCATTCACAAACAATTATGTTTAAGATAGACACTTTTAAACCTAAAGACTACCACTTTCGTAAGTAAATAAGAATTTGTCTGCTTATTTTTAATTTTAGTTTATTAAAAAAAATGAATGATGTTTTTATATATTTGTAAGGATTTGAAAATTTTACACCCTAATGATCAAACAAATAATACCACTTTTACTAATTTTTATTGGGTTTTCTAACAGTTCAAATGCACAATTCGACGGGTTTTCGCATGAGGTTGGAATCATTGCCGGGCCAATAGCTTTTCAGTCGGATTATGGTGAACGATATGATTTTTCTACAAATGCCGGAAACACTGGAATTGGGATTGGTCTTATTCATTACCTAAATTTTACTTATGATTCCGATTATAATTATACTTCGAGGACTTATTTTAATGACCACTTCAAACTTCGATCTGAACTATCTTACAATAAAACTAAATTAGAGCATTTTGGAGAATATGTTGAAGGAAAACCTTCGCTAGGAAAAGAGCAATTGAAAGCAATGACTGGGAGCACTGCAATAACTAATCTTGGCATGCAACTGGAATTTTCTCCGTGGAGCATTCGTGATTTCACAGCAAGAACAGGTAGCTTAGGTCCATTTATCAGTCTTGGCGGACAATTTAGCTATTACAATGCCGAAGCCTCCTCCACTTTGGGTCCGTTAGGAACTCCTTTGACAACTTTTCCAAAATATCTAACTCCAACAGACGGTCGTCCTTATGGATTTTCAACGGAGAGCGGTACCGTTTGGTCCGTTGTTTCCAGTGTAGGAACCCGTTATAAATTAACACCTATATCGGATTTAATGGTCGACTTAAGATTTCAATATTTCTTTTCGAACTGGGTAGATGGTTTAAATCCTAATCCGGAGATTTACAAAGAGAATAAAGCAAACGACTGGTTGGTTTGGTTTAATGTGGGCTATATTTATTACTTATAATAGTATTTAAACAATTGATATAAAAAGCAAAAGCTTCAATACTATCCCGACACTTCGGGATAGTATTGAAGCTTTTTTTATTTAAGATATTCAGTTATGCCAATGCTTGTTTCAAATCTTCTATTAAATCTTCAGCATCTTCAATACCTACGCTTAATCGAACCAAATCATCTGTAATTCCAACTTCCTTGCGCTTGTCTTCCGGAATGGAAGCATGCGTCATCAGAGCAGGATGATTTGCTAATGACTCTACTCCGCCTAAAGATTCAGCCAGTGTGAAAACTTTTAATTTCTCCAGAAAGTCAATTGCATCTTCTTTTTTGCCCGAAACAAAAGTAAATGAAACCATTCCACCAAAACCACTCATTTGCTTTTTGGCAATTTCATGATACGGATGGCTCGGTAATCCCGGGTAATAAACTGTTTTGACTTTTGGGTGATTGTTTAGAAACTCCACCACTTTTCCACCATTTTCACAATGTCTTTCCACGCGCAAATGCAAGGTTTTAATTCCTCTAAGAACTAAGAAACTATCCATTGGCCCCAATGTTGCTCCTGTCGCAAATTGTTGAAAATGCAATTGCTCTCCCAACGCTTCGTCTTTTACAATTAAAGCTCCGGCAATAACATCAGAATGGCCTCCCAAATATTTAGTCGCCGAATGCATTACAATATCAGCACCTAAATCCAATGGTTTTTGCAAATAAGGCGTTGCAAAAGTATTATCAACCGCAAAAAGGATTTTATTTTCCTTGGTGATTTTAGCAATTTCTTGAATATCGGCTAGTTTCATCAAAGGGTTTGTTGGTGTTTCTACCCAAACCAGTTTTGTATTTTCATTGATTAATGACTTGAATTTCTCGATGTCATTCATATCCACAAAATGGAATTTTATACCAGAATCTTTATAAATACGGGTAAACATTCTGTAGGTTCCGCCGTATAAATCGTCCATCGCAATGATTTCATCCCCAGATTTAAAAGAACGCAAAACACAATCCGTTGCCGCTAATCCTGATGAAAAAGCCAATCCTCGAGTACCGTTTTCGATACTTGCCAAAGCATTTTCAAGTGCGCTTCGGGTAGGATTCGCAGCTCTACTGTATTCATAATCTGGATTTATAGGTTGCCCAGGACTCGTTTGTAAAAAAGTTGAGGTTTGATAAACTGGAGGCATAACTGCTCCTGTGCTTGGGTCGTGGTGCTGTCCACCGTGAATGACTTTAGTATTGAATTTCATAAGTTGAATTTTTAATGCAAAATTGTTTCACAAATTTACCCTTTAATTTATTTTAACCAAGCCACAAGTTGATACCTTTGTATTTAATTAACAATTTTGAGATGAAACACTTTATTATTTACACTTTACTGCTTTTTTCTGCTGCGCAATGTTCCAACGAATTGGTTTTTGAAGAGGAATCTTTTCAGAAAAAAACCACGATGCCATGCAAAGAAAATTGTCCGTCGATTAGTGTAAAAATACCTGTTGCAAATGCCGTCCCGGTTGTAGCGGACAGCATTAATAAAAAAGTGTTTTCAGTAATGAAAGAGATTATTTATTTTGGAGAAAAGCCCTATTCAGCAACTAATTATGATAGCTTATTGGCTTCATTTATTGATTCCTACGAGAAACTTCAGAAAGAATTTCCCAATGACAAATTTGGCTGGGAAGCTGACATTGAAGGAAATGTAAAATACCAATCAGATGCTGTATTGAATATTGAAATAAAACATTACACCTACACCGGTGGTGCTCATGGATACCAAGGTTTGCGCTCCCTGCTTTTTGACCCAAATACTGGAAAATCAATTTCGAATGATGAATTGTTTAGCGATAAAGCAGCTTTCAAGGCTTTCGCCGAAAAAAAATTCAGGGCAAAATACAAAATTCCTGCAAACAAATCCATCAATGCAACCGGATTGATGTTTGAGAAAGAAAAATTCCAATTGCCACAAAATATATTTTATACCGATAAAGGATTGTTGCTTTATTACAATTCCTATGAAGCAGCATCGTATGCTGACGGACCAAAAGAATTATTATTGCCGTACACTGAAGTGAATGATTATTTGGCTGTTAAATAGATAATTTAAATCTATAAAGATTCTAATTATTGTTCTACTTGAAAATCAAGGTTTTCAACACTTTGTAAAGAAAGTGAATACAAAACACTTTGCATTTCACATCATAAGTTAATAAGCAGTGAAAAAAAATATAGAAAAAAGCATTTTTAAGATACTACTAATTATATTGAGTTTATCAATATTTGCAACATCGCTGACTTTCGATGCATTTTCATATGAATATCAAGGGGTTAAAATTATATCGTCATTGTCATGCTTTTTGATGGGGAGCATTGCAATTTTGGGTGGTGGTCTTTTAGAATGGTTGATCTGGCTAGCTAATCCTTTATGTCTTATATCCATTTTTTGTTTAATTATGGATAAATCTGTAGCTACAAAATTTAATATTGTAGCTGTAATTCTAGCTATCTCATTTTATTCTTGGAATTCAATTCTAGCTTCAGAAAGTGGAACTTCTGGTAAAATTTTATCAGTAAAATATGGATACTTTATTTGGTTGACTAGTATAACCACACTAACCATTGGAACTTACTGGTATTTTAAAAGATATAGAGAAATAAGATACACTGATTAAATCAAGAAAAATATCCATTAAAGGATATCCAATCTCAGAATTAGATTGGAAAATTTTCTTCTCAGAGCAAAAAAAATAAAATCCGTTTTATTTCCAAATTAACCTTAATCAAAGTTCAAAACTTTGACTAAGGTTTTAGATGTTTTAAAACGTAAACATTCAATTGTAGAAATCCCCTAGCCCCGATAGAAGCGGATATCCTTTTCCTTTTTTCTTTAAAAAGGAAAAGATAGCAGCGAATAGCGGGATTAAGCTCCCCATATTCTTAGAAATAAATCCTAAATAAATTTTCGGATACTCATCATATTTCCAATGTGAAGCCCTTCATGGAAATTACTAAAAGCCATGGCATCCTCGGCATTTCTTAAAACATGATCGCCAGTTGAAGTAGTATATTCCATGTAGTTTTTGAAAATTTGATTGTCATAATCTACTTTCGTTTGTTGAATAGTTTCAAACAATAATGATTTGATTTCGTCCACTTCAGCTTGGGTTACGATGTGTTCCGGCTTGGTTCCCTTTTTGTATTTCTCGACTAATTCATCAGAAACCATCATTGGCAAACCAGAAAGTTTGTAAACTAATAGTTGTTGTGAGACGATTATATGACCGATGTTCCAAATCAAATTGTTGTTGAATCCTTCCGGAATCGTGTTGAGTTGGTCAAGAGTATATCCAGATAGAAATTTTGAAACCATATTTCTGCTTGTAGTGCTGACGTCGAATAATTGATTCATTTTTTTATTTTTTTGATAAAAATAATCATTTTTTGACTTATACAAACTTTCTAATACTCATAATTACGCCCATATGTAGTGCCTCATGATAGTTATTAAAAGATAAAGCACCTTCAATGTTTTTAATAGTTACACCTATTGAAGCGGTATATTCCTGATAGGTTTTAAAAAGTTTATTATTAAAATCAGCTTCGGTTTGATCTATAGTTTCGTAAAGCAATGACCGGATTTCATCAACCTCAGCTTGTGTAACATCATGGCTTGGCTTGGTCCCGCCTTTGTATTTATCGAATAATTCATCCGATATTATCATAGGCACTCCGGAAAATTTATAGACTAATCGTTGCTGCGTAACCACAATGTGAGCGATATTCCAAATCAGATTATTATTAAATTCCGGAGCTATTTTATTTAGTTGTTCCAACGTATAATTTTCCAGAAATTGTGACAACACTTTTCTACTTGCTTTAGCAATTTCAAATGTTTGATGCATTTTTTTATTTTTTTGATAAAAATAATCATTTTCCGTGTCAAATGAATTTTCTTTGCACAAAGAAATCGCTATTTACATGGACATAATATACTATCTCGCTTCTTGCGATACCTGCAGAAAAATTATAAAATCATTACCGAAAGAACATGATTTTAAATTTCACGACATCAAACAAGATCCAATTACTGTTGCCGAATTAGAAAAAATGCGTGAGCTTTCCGGCAGTTACGAGGCGCTTTTCAGCAAAAAAGCACAGTTATACAAATCGATGGATTTAAAAAATAAATCGTTGACCGAAGAGGATTACAAAAAGTACATTTTGGAACATTACACTTTTTTGAGTCGTCCTGTTTTCATCATCAAAGACAAAATTTATATTGGCAATACCCAACAAAATATGTTGCAGGTAATGAAAGCTTTGGTATAATGTCCAAAAGAAATCTTGCACTAATTGGCGCCACAATTGTTTCCATAATTTACGGTGTCACGTTTACCATCGCCAAAGACGTCATGCCGTTGTATATTGACGCCTATGGTTTCATCTTGTTACGCGTAGGCGGTTCGGTGCTATTGTTTTGGCTGGTTTGGCTTTTTATGCCAAAAGAGAAAATTGCTGTCAATGATTTCCTCCGAATTGTTGCCGCAGCTTTCTTTGGTGTGGCGTTTAATATGCTTACGTTTTTCAAAGGATTAAGCCTTACTTCTCCTATTAGCGCTGCCGTAATCATGGTTTCAACACCAATGATTGTTTTGACACTTTCGGCATTAATCATGAAGGAACGCATGCAAAAACGAATGGTTTTTGGGATTATCCTTGGATTAATCGGGACTGCTTTTCTCATTCTGTATGGAAAATCAATTGGCAGCGCAACAAACGCCGGTTTGGGAAATTTTCTGGTTTTGGTCAACGCCATTTCCTATGGATTTTACCTGATTATCGTCAAGAAATTAATGGACAAATACAATGCGTTTACGTTTGTAAAATGGATTTATTTGTTCGGTTTTATTATGGTTTTGCCTTTTGGCTGGAGCCAATTTCAAGCTGTGAACTGGGCTTTGGTTCCAATGGATATTTGCTGGAAAATAGGGTTTGTCGTGGTTTTTTCGACTTTCTTGACGTATTTGTTGAATTTACTTTCGATGAAAGAATTAAAACCAACTACGGTTGCCGTTTTTATTTATTTACAACCGCTATTCGCCACTATTTTCGCAATTGGTTTAGGAAAAGACGAATTGAACTTGGTGAAAATTGGTTCCGCATTTTTGATATTTTTCGGGGTTTATTTGGTGTCACAGAAGAAGAGTGTTCAGTAATCAGCTAGTAGTGTTCAGTGGCCAAATCGCAGATTATTGTCTTTTTTAATATTAATGAGGCTATTTATATCCACTCAAAAATAAAATCTGATATCTAAACATTTACTTATGCCGAATCACTGAATACTAAAAATAGACCACTGACCACTTTTTTAGTATCTTTGACCTCTTTTATACAACTATATGATACAATCAATGACAGGTTTTGGTAAAGCTACTTTGCAATTATCAACCAAAAAAATCACGGTAGAAGTAAAATCTTTAAACAGTAAAGGTTTGGATTTGAATGTGAGAATGCCTTCGCTGTACCGCGAAATGGAATTGGGTTTACGCAACCAAATTGCACTAAAACTAGAAAGAGGAAAAGTAGATTTTTCTATTTTTATCGAAAGTACCGCGGAACAAACTTCTACGAAAGTGAATGTGCCAATTGTAAAAGCATATATCAATCAGTTAAGAGAAGTTTATGCTGATGCTGATGAAACTGAACTAATGAAAATGGCAGTTCGCATGCCGGACACCATGAAAATAGAACGCGATGAAATCGATGAAAACGACTGGGTACAAATCCAAACCGTTATCGAAGAAGCGTTGCAAAACATCCTGAACTTTAGAAAAGATGAAGGAATGTCTCTTGAAAAAGAATTTCAATTAAGAATTGGCAATATTCGTCAATATATGACCGAAGCTTTAGCACTTGATCCAGAACGCGTTCAGGCGATAAAAGACCGTTTGCAAACTGCAATCTCAGAACTTAAAGTGAATGTAGATGAAAATCGTTTCGAGCAGGAATTAATTTATTACTTAGAGAAATTAGACATCACCGAAGAAAAAGTGCGTTTGACGAATCACCTGGATTATTTCTTGGAAACCATCAACGGAACCGAAGCTAACGGTAGAAAATTAGGTTTCATCACCCAAGAAATGGGTCGCGAAATCAATACGATGGGTTCTAAATCCAATCACGCACAAATGCAAAAATTAGTCGTTCAGATGAAAGACGAATTGGAAAAAATAAAGGAGCAAGTATTAAACGTATTGTAATTATTAACCTGCACTGTTGTTAACTTTGCAGGTTGATTAATTTTATAACATACCTACAAGGTTTTAGAAACCTTGCAGGAAAAGATAAACAGATACTGAAATAAATTCAGCATAAAATGAGCACAGGAGGAAAATTAATCGTATTCTCAGCACCGTCGGGGTCAGGGAAAACTACTATCGTTAGACATTTATTAAGCAAAGAAGATTTGAATCTTGAATTTTCTATTTCGGCAGCTTCCCGCGCACCAAGAGGCGAAGAAGTAAGTGGAAAAGACTATTATTTCATGTCTACCGAAGAATTTAAAAAACACATCAAAAACGAAGATTTCTTGGAATGGGAAGAAGTCTATCGCGATAATTTCTACGGAACCCTAAAAAGTGAAGTGGAACGCATTTGGGCCAAAGGAAAGAATGTGATTTTTGATATTGATGTATCTGGCGGATTGCGCATCAAACATAAATTTCCTGAAGAAACTTTAGCTGTTTTCGTGAAACCTCCAAGCGTGGATGAACTAAAAAGACGATTAAAGGAACGCTCTACTGAAAGTGATGACAAAATCAACATGCGTATCGCTAAAGCCTCTGTAGAACTGGCAACAGCACCACAATTTGATGTGATTATAAAAAACTACGATTTGCCTATAGCTCTTGAAGAAGCATATCAATTGGTGAAGAATTTTGTTAAGGATTAAAAGATTGAAAAATTAAAGAATTGAAAAATTCAAAGTTATTTCTAATCTTTAAATCATTTAATTTTTAAATTTTTAAATCTTTAAATTAATGAAAGTTGGACTTTATTTCGGAACGTTTAATCCCATTCATGTTGGGCATCTTATTATTGCCAATCACATGGCGGAGCATTCTGATTTAGACCAAATTTGGATGGTCGTTACCCCACATAATCCTCTAAAGAAAAAAAGCACTTTGCTCGATGATTACCACCGGTTGCAAATGGTGCATCTTGCCACCGAGGATTTTCCTAAAATCAAACCTTCAGATATTGAGTTCAAATTGTCCCAGCCTAATTACACGGTAAATACTTTGGTTCATTTAGAAGAAAAATATCCAAAATATGAGTTCTCCTTAATCATGGGCGAAGACAATTTAAAATCTTTGCACAAATGGAAAAACTACGAAGTGATTCTCGAAAACCATGATATTTATGTTTATCCTAGACTCGAGGCCAAAGGCCGAACAGGCGAAGCAATTTCAATTGAAACAGAGAATATACTGTTTAAAGACCATCCAAAAATCCATATGATTGATGCTCCGGTTGTAGAAATATCGTCGACATTTATTCGGGAAAATATTAAAAAAGGGAAAAATGTGCAGCCGTTATTGCCTGCAAAAGTTTGGGAATACATTGATCACAATAATTTTTATAAAAAGTAACTATCCCAAAACCTTTTTCAATTCCAATTGAATATTTTCAAAAATCATACTCAAATTATCGTTTTTACCGGATAAGACGAAGACTTCTGTACTTGGCATTTGCTTACTGTTCCACAATAATTGGATTTTATTTTCTTCGATTAAACTTCTCGCATTGCAATCCCAAACAACCGCTATTCCGGTGTTTTGGGAAATTATTTCCAGCATTTCATATTCGGATGGAATGATATAATTAGGAATCATCGAAGGTCTTTTTTTATTAAAAACATGCAACCAAAATAATTTGATATGTGGAATTTGCGCATTGTGGCTGAACCATTTTTGGTCGTTTAACCACTGTTCCGTTGCAGAGAAATCCTTTGTTTTAATACTAGATTTCAGCTCGGAAGCATCGATACTGTTAGAACCTACAATCACTTGTTTAATTTCGCCAACCTTTTTCTGAATGGTGTCAAAAGTGTCATATTGTTTGGTGACGACTGCAAAATCAAGTTTTTTAGAATCAACCAATTCAAAAAGCGCATCATTTTCATGAAAGCTAAAATCGATAAAATCAAATTTGGAAACCAAAGCGCTTCCCAAACTTCGCATCAAATGCTTTGAAATCCCAATAGAAATTAATCGATTGGCATTGAACGCTTTGGCACGAAAACCATTTTCCACATTTTCCAATCGGTCCAATGCTTCAATGATTAAATTATTGAGTAACTTAGCGTAATCCGTTGGTTCGACGCCTTTAGATTTTCGATTGAAAAGTTTATATCCTACATGGGCTTCCAACATGGACATTTGCTGACTAACAGCAGGTTGACTGATAAATAATTCTTTGGCAGCCAATGAAAAATTACCGTTTTTATAAACCGATTTAAACGTTCGATACCATTCTAGATTGACCATGATATAAATATATTTATCACAAACATAATTTAAATTATTTTTACTAATAACATATTCACCTTAAATTTGTACAAAGAAAATTAAAGATGAAAAAAATAGCATTATTTGCCATTATAGCATTAACCGCAAGTTGTATTACAGCAACTGCACAAAATAAAAAAGGTATGAAAAAAGTATTATTCGTTCTAACTAGTCATAGTGAATTAGGGAACACAGGAGAAAAAACAGGATTTTGGATTGAAGAATTTGCTGCTCCTTATTATGAGTTAGCAGATAAAGGTGTGATCATTGATATTGCATCGCCCCTGGGAGGACAGCCACCAATAGACCCAAAAAGTTCAGATCCATCTTCAGCAACTGAAGACACTAAAAGATTTGATAAAGATACTGAGCTACAAGCCAAACTAAGTAAAACACACAAACTGGCTGATGTTAAACAAGCTGACTATGATGCTGTATTTTATCCTGGAGGTCATGGTCCATTGTGGGATTTGGCAACGGATTCAACTTCAAGTACTTTAATTGAATCTTTTTACACGAATAACAAGCCTGTTGCGTTTGTATGTCATTCACCAGCAGTGTTGAAAAACGTAAAAATAAATGGGGAATTTTTAGTTAAAGGTAAAAAAGTAACCGGATTTTCAAATACCGAAGAAGAAGCGGTGGGATTAACGAATGTAGTGCCATTTTTACTAGAAGATGCGTTGCAGGCTAATGGTGCAACTTATTCAAAAATTGGGGATTGGCAGCCGTATGCTGTAGAAGATGGTCTTTTGATTACTGGTCAAAATCCAGCTTCGTCAAAACTAGTTGCGGAGAAATTATTAAACCAATTGAATTCAAAAAAATAAGAAGATGTTAAATTTCGAATTATACAATCCTACCAATTTAGTTTTTGGAAAAGGACAAATTGAAAAACTATCCACGTTAGTGCCACAAGGAGCAAAAATCCTTTTGGCGTATGGCGGTGGAAGTATTTTCAAAAATGGAATTCACGAGCAGGTAATCAATAATCTAAAAGGGTTTGAAATCGTAGAATTTGCAGGAATTGAACCAAATCCGCATTTTGAAACATTAATGAAAGCAGTTGCGATTATCAAAGAACAAAAAGTAGATTTTATCCTTGCCGTTGGTGGAGGTTCTGTAATTGATGGGGTAAAATTCATTTCGGCAGCTGTGAACTTTGATGGAAACCCTATTGATATTCTTCAAAAACGAGTATTAACTAAAGATGTATCTAAAATTATTCCTTTTGGAACTGTATTGACTTTACCGGCAACTGGTAGCGAAATGAATTCTGGCGGAGTTGTCACTATTGAATCTACGCAGGAAAAATTATCCTTTGGTGGTAGCGCATTGTTTCCAAAATTTTCTATATGCGATCCAACCGTAATTGAATCTTTGCCAAAAAGACAATTGCAAAACGGAGTTGTAGATGCGTACACCCATGTTTTAGAACAATACTTAACGTATCCGCACGAAGGATATCTTCAAGATAGAATTGCCGAAGGTATTTTACAAACTTTGATTCAAGTAGGTCCAGAAGTTGTTGAAAATCCAAAAGATTACGCTTTAGCATCTAACTTTATGTGGAGTTGTACGATGGCGCTTAATGGATTAATCCAAAAAGGAGTTCCTTCGGATTGGGCAACACACATGATTGGGCACGAATTAACAGCTTTATATGGAATTGATCATGCCAGAACATTGGCAGTTGTGGGTCCAAATTTATACCGAGTAATGTTTGAAACCAAAAAAGGAAAATTGGCACAATACGGAAAACGTATTTTCAATTTAACTGGAACTGAGGATGAAATCGCAAACGAAGCCATCAACAAAACTGTTGAATTTTTCCACACGATGGGAATGGACACTAAATTATCTGATTATACCAAAGATTATGATAAAACAGCTGATTTTATAGTAGATCGTTTTAAAGAAAGAGGTTGGTTAGGGTTAGGCGAAAAACAAAATATCACTTTAGAAAAGGTGAAATCTATCGTCGAAATGAGTTATTAATTAAAATAACTTAATACCGATTACCTTGGTTTAAATAAAAAGGCGTTCTCATTTTTGGGAACGCCTTTTAAAATTCTAAAATATAACTAACTAATTCAATCCGCATTTTTTGTTAATTTCCTAAACAATAAACATTAATAACGAAAACAATATAATTATATTGTGTGTAAAATCAAAAATACATGTTTTAATTATAAAAAATTAAGATAACAACTCCATAAACCCAGACTAACAGTATGTTTCTGGACATAATTTAATTTGCTTAATTGATGGTTTTTTAAGTACTTTTGATTAAATACAATAAAAAAATGGCTGAAAATATAAAATTCGCAGTAATAGGTGGTGGAAGTTGGGCGACAGCGATAGCAAAAATGTTATGTGTAAATCTTACCGAGATTTCATGGTATATGCGTAATGAAGCTGCTATTGAACACATTAAAGCATACAAACACAATCCAAACTATTTGAGTTCTGTAGAATTCGACATCAATAAACTGAAACTTACTAGCGACATCAATGAAGCTATTGCGTATGCAGATTACATAATTTTTGCTATTCCATCTGCTTTTTTGGATGGTGAATTAGCAAAATTGACCGTTTCTCTAAAAGATAAAATCATTTTCTCGGCGATTAAAGGAATTGTTCCGGAAACAAGCTTAATTGTAGGCGAACATTTCCATGTAAAATATGACATTCCTTATTACAATATTGGTGTGATTACTGGCCCTTGCCATGCAGAAGAGGTAGCAATGGAGCGTCTTTCTTACCTTACCATTGCGTGTGGCGATCCAGACAAAGCTAAAACCGTAGCTAAAAATCTATCTGGAAATTACATCAAAACTAAAATTACAGACGACATTATTGGAACGGAATACGCAGCGATGCTAAAGAACATTTATGCAATTGCAGCAGGAATGGCTCATGGTCTTGGTTATGGCGATAATTTCCAATCAGTATTAATGAGTAACGGAATTCGTGAGATGAAGAAATTCATCAAAAAAGTCCACAAAATGAAAAGAAACATCAATGATTCTGCCTACTTAGGCGATTTATTGGTTACCGGTTATTCTATATTCTCCAGAAATAGAATGTTCGGAAATATGATTGGTAAAGGTTACACTGTGAAATCAGCAATGATGGAAATGAGTATGGTTGCCGAGGGATATTATGCCGCAAAAAGCGCTTATAAACTCAATCAGGCGTATGGTGCCAAAACGCCAATTATTGATGCCGTTTACAGTATTTTATACGAAGGTCAGGAAGCTAAAGCTGTTTTCAAAAAACTGACTGATAAACTGGATTAATTCAGCTTCAAATAACAACTAAACACAATCACTTCATGAGCAAAAGATGGAAATACCAGGTTAAAACTGGCGGGATTTGGGGTGTATTTATGACGGTTTTCAATGTATTGTTTGATATCAAAGAAATCCCTTTTTCGGAACAAGTTGCTACGCCTAATTTTTATATTCGTGCAGCTGCTTATATCTTGGTAGGCATATTTATTTTGGGCTATTTTACTTGGAAATCAAAAGTTAAACAACAAAACCCATAAATCCTTTTATAAGCGGAAAATGAAAATTTCAACTTAAATGTGGGTCGATTTGGGGATTTATGGCTTCTTTCATCACGACTCGATTTGACCTTTTCGAAATGTCTTTTGAAGATGCGTTTTTGTCCAAAAAGAATCTATCCCGAATGTTATTATTTGTTGCTGCAGGGATATTTGTGGTCAGCTATTTTAGTTGGAAGAAGAAAATAAAAAGAGAAAGTAATACTAGCTTATCTCACGATAACGCCGTCAACAAATAAAATTGGTACTTCTTCAACTTCCGTTTCATTTATGGAATTTGCTTTGAAAATAAACTTTTTATCGTATAATTTTCCATCCATGAAAAACGTAAGCATGAACTCATTGTTGAGCGCTAGAACACTTTTTTCAATCATTTCAACTTTCACCACAGAAACTGCAGGAACGGCAACAAAAGCGTGACGCAAAAGTGATGTTTTTTTCATTTCGCCATCGATTGTTCCAAAAGCTTTAGAAACCACCATAACACTTTCGATTAAGAAATCGCTGTCATTGACTAAATAAGCGTACCATACTTTTTCCATGAAATCGTCACTCCATTCCTGGACTGCCGCAAAAAATACGTTTTCAACTTCGGGTATGATGATGTCTTTTTTCATAAGTTAATCTTAATATCTAAGTTCGTAAAGTCATAAAGTCGAGGAAAATCTAAAACAGGAATTTCTTTCGACTTTATGACTTTATAACTTTTGACTAAATTGAGGATTTGAATTGCTCCAAGAAACGAACGTCATTTTCATAGAACATACGAATGTCTCCGATTTGATACAACAACATGGCAATTCTTTCGATTCCCATTCCGAACGCAAAACCAGTATATTCTTCCGGACTGATGTTACAGTTTTTTAATACATTGGGATCTACCATTCCACAACCACCAATTTCTAACCAACCGGTTCCTTTAGTGATACGATAATCAGTTTCGGTTTTTAAACCCCAATAAATATCGATTTCAGCACTTGGCTCTGTAAACGGGAAATAAGATGGACGCAAACGGATTTTTGATTTTCCAAACATCTCTTTTGTGAAATATAAAAGCGTTTGTTTTAAGTCAGCAAAAGAAACGTCTTTGTCAATATATAATCCTTCCACTTGGTGGAAAATACAGTGTGAACGGGACGAAACAGCTTCATTACGAAATACGCGTCCTGGAGAAATGGTGCGGATTGGCGGTTTATTATTTTCCATATACCGCACTTGTACAGATGAAGTGTGCGTACGCAATAAAATATCAGGATTTGTTTGAATGAAAAATGTGTCTTGCATATCACGTGCGGGATGGTATTCCGGTAAGTTCAATGCAGTGAAATTATGCCAGTCATCTTCAATTTCCGGACCTTCGGAAACATTGAAACCTATGGTAGAAAAGATATCTATAATTTGGTTTTTAACCAATGAGATAGGGTGACGAGAGCCAATAATCATTGGTTCCGCAGAACGGGTCAAATCACCATAAAACCCTTTACTTTCTTCTTTGCTTTCCAAAGCTTCCTGAATGGATTTTACTTTTTCTTCGGCAGAAGTTTTAAGCAGGTTTATTACCTGTCCGAATTCCTTTTTTTGGTCATTAGGAACATTTTTAAATTCAGCGAAAAGCTCTTTCAAAAGTCCTTTGCTTCCTAAAAATTTAATTCGGAAAGTCTCTAATTCTGCTGTATTTTGCGTTGAAAAGGCCTGCGCTTCGCCAATATATTCTTTTATCTTATCTATCATTTTCATTCCGTAATTGAGAGTGCAAATTTAAGAAATTTGTTCCAAGTTTCACATTTAAAGTTTCAAGTTTGTTGCATTACATTTAAAACTAACAATGTTGTTTAAATTAGCTATTTTATTACCTCCCGTTCCAAGAAATAATTTACAATGGCTTCTTTCATCAAAACCGATTGTTCTCCAGCTTTTAGCGGTGGTAATTCCTCTTTTACTTTGTAATGTGGCCATCCGTCCTCATCAAAAAACTCGAATTCATAAAAACCATACGGTTCTAACAACCTGCAAATTGCGATGTGCATCAGGTTTAATTTCTCATCTTTTTTAAACTCATTATGGACTTTTCCCAGTTCCTGCACCCCGATTAAATAAATAATGGCGTCTAAATCTAGATCTTCACCTTGCGAAAATTGATTGGAAAGTATATTGACAAGCTGTTCCCAGCGTTCTTTAAGTTGTGTGTCTCTTGACATTTTTTTGAATTATGAATTATGAGTTATGAACTATTAATTCATAACCTTTACAAATATATCGTGCAAAGATAAGAACTTGAAAATTGGCAATGGTAAAGAACAATTCATTTATATTTGCGTTTCTATTTTTTAATGAATTATCATGGGGTTTTTAGATATTATTTTAGGTGTACTACTTGCTTTTGCTTTTTATAAAGGATTGAAAAACGGACTTTTTGTGGAATTAGCGTCTTTGGTTTCGCTATTGGCGGGAATTTATTTTGCTGTCAAATTTTCCTCCTTTATGCGAGATATTTTAGTAGGATATGTGAAGTGGAATCCTAATACAATTCAAGTTGTTGCCTTTATACTTACGTTTATCGCAGTGGTTGTATTGGTAACAATTTTAGGAAAGTTCCTGACTGGAATTGCTGATTTTGCTTTTTTAGGCTGGTTGAATAAATTGGGAGGCGGTTTTTTCCGAGTGCTCAAAACAGTTTTGATTATCAGTATTGTTTTTGCAGTTTTCGAAAAAATAAATTACAATCATATTTTAGACAAAAAAGAAACTTTAGACAATTCACTTTTTTACAATCCAATACAAAAAACAGCGGGATTTATGTATCCGTCACTAAAGGAATGGTATAGTAGTTTGAAGAAAAAGTAAGTAATATCACGATGAATATTATTATTTCACTTCCTTAATCGCACTAGTTTCGATCCAACCTTCGGTTCCATCAGTCAGTTGCATTTTTTTCCATTTTCCAATAGTTTCAAAAACAAACACTTTTGTTCCTTCATGCAACACTAATAATGGCTTACCACCATCTCTGGGTTCCGACTTCATATTTGTTCTTTCGGCAAAAATTATGGCTGGTTTTTCTGTATCAAAATCACTTTTCTCAATAATTGCAGCAGATAAAGCAATGACCATCAAAATAAATACTGCAAACATTCCAAAGAAGAAAATACGTTTAGAAAGTGTTCTTTGTGAAAAATAATATCCGATAAAGCACAATAAAAAAAATGTCGCCAGTCCTACAGAAATCCATCCCCAAGTATTGTAATGATAAATTCCGGTGAAATCCCGAAGTAACTTTCCAAAACCCACTTTTGGAATTACTTTAATCTCATCAATGGTTCTTTTTTGAGCGAATTTCAAGTTGTTTATGCTTTCCTTATCCTTTGGATTCAGCACCAATGCTTTCTCATAATAGTAAATCGAAGGCGCTACCTCATTCAATTTGTAATACGCATTTCCCAAATTAAAATACAATTCCGAGGACTGCTTATTCTCCTTTAAAACCCTTTCATAAGCTGCCACAGCTTCAGTGTACTTTCCTTTTGCATAGTAGGCATTCCCTTTTTCGAAGCCGTTTTGGGCAAAGAAAATCTGGGTTGAAAGTAATAATATGTATAGTATGTTTTTCATTATTATGTTTTTTTGCCATGAAGTCACAAAGGCGCAAAGTCTATTTACTCAAAAATTAATTTTATTAAGCAATTTGTTTTTCTAATTCAGAGATTATAAATACCGCTTTATCGAAATCCTGCTGTATCGTAACACTTGACGAAGGTGCATAACGAGCCACTTCACAATTTTCAGTAAGCGAAATAAAATCATTTACAGCTTCTGGTTTTGCATTTCGAGACAACAATAATTCCTGAATATTATCCTTGCTCATTTCTGAACTTTCAATGTGTAATTTCGCTTTCAGGAAATTATGCATCGCTTTTTCCAGCGCAATGTAAAACAGTTCTTTGTTTTTGATTTGTTTCTTAGCTTCTGATAAATATTTCTTGGCCAATTTGTTATTCATTCGGATTCTGTTTCCGGAAATATCACCATCCATAGCTTCTTTCTTCTTTTTGAATAACACAATTATTGGTACCAGTAAAAAAGGAAGCAATAACAATCCAATAAACAAATTCGATCCAAAGAAATCTTCTTTGTCAATGGTAACAAGATTGGTTTTTGACTTGATATTCTTAAATTCCTCTACTGCTGCAATTTTATTCTTATTTCTGCCTGTTGCTGTGGAATCAGCCGGTGTAGGGCCATCCAGAACATTAATCATAATCTGCGGAGAACGCAGCGTTTTATAGCTTCCGGAGCTCAAATCAAAATAAGAAAATTGCATTGGTTTGACCGGATAATTCCCTCTATATTGCGGAATTATTGCATAACTGTCCGACGATTTTCCAGCCATTCCAGAAAGTGGTGTACTGATAGCTTCGCTGTGAACGGCATCGTACATCTCCAGTGCATTTGGCACTACTGGTTTTGGCAAACTGAATAGTTTTAAATTTCCTTTTCCGGTTACACTTACAACCAGATCAAGGCTTTCTCCATGTTTCAAATTAGTCTTTGATGGAGTAACTTTGAAATCAAAATCTCCAACCGCACCGCTAAAATCATCTGGTTTTCCTGCCTCAGGTAATGGCTTAACGTTGATGGTTTTGGCTCCAGCCGAAACACGTTTAGTTGTTTCTGTAAGCATCATACGACCAAACATATCCCTACGATTGGTTGGTAATTGCACATCTACCGATAATGACAATGGCTCTATTTTAAGTCTGCCCGATTTTTGCGGATACAACACTACTTTTTTCAGCACTATAAACCTGAAATTCTGGCCTTTAAAAATTCCTTCCTCGGCCACAGGTTGTTTGATCTCGATATTTTGGCTCCAAAAATCATTGTACTTAGGCTTACTTGATTCTCCAAGATTTGAAATTCCAATGTTACCAAAATACAATTTATAAACTACAGTAATGGGTTCGTTGATGTATGGATTTGTTTTAGAAACATCAGCAACCAGATACAGGTTTTCATCCCCAGACATTTGAATATCGTTTGGATCTCTAGGCTGTTCTGTGGCGGCGGTCACAATGATTTTTACAGGTGCCGTTTTGTAAATTTGACCGTTGTACTCGATAGCCGCCGGTTTGATTATGAATGTCCCTTTTTGATTAGGTGTCAGAAAATAAGAATATGCTTTTTCAAAAGAGCTTCTTCCGTTTACCCACGATTGACTTACCTGCTGACTTGGTCCGGCTATAATTCGGAAACCATCAAAAGACGGCTGAACAAAATTATCACCATCAACATTCATCATAAAATCAATACGCAGTCTCTCATTTAAGCCAAGCGTAGTTTTACTCACTCTGGCTTCAAACTGAACCTGAGCACTGAGTGAACTGCACACCAAAAAAACAATCGCCGCTATATATTTTTTCATTTTCAAACTATCTAATTGAATTACCAATCCTTCTCCGTTTTAACTGGTTTTCCTTTTACTTTTTGGGCATTCACTTTGTCCTGAACTTTCTTTTCTTCTTTATTTACGGCATCCAAAAGATTTTCTAAACGTTCCTTAGAAATTCCTCCTGGAGCAGGTTTTGGCTCTCCTTTATCGTTGGGTTTCGGATCTTTATTTTGTTTGTCCTGATCTCCTTTGTCGTCTTTTTTATCTTTTTCTTTATCGTCCTTTTTATCTTTTTCGCCGTCTTTCTTGTCGTCCTTTTTATCGTCTTTCTTTTCCTGATCTTTTTTCTCGTCTTTTTTCTTATCGTCCTTTGGCGGATTGTCTTTCAGCATTTTTTTTGCCAAAGCATAATTATAACGGGTTTCCTCATCCGTTGGATCATTGCGTAAGGCATTTTTATACGCTTCTACCGCTTGTGTATAATCTTTTTCATTCATGAACACATTTCCAAGATTATGAAAAGCACGGTGTTTCTGAGGTCTTGTTTTCGAATTTTTTAACGCTTTTGCGTAAGCAAACTTCGCTTCGGAAGAATGTTTTTGCTTGTAAATACTATTTCCAAGATTAAAAGGTGCAGCTGCTTTATTAGGAAATTTTGAATCCGAAATTCTATAATTAGCCTCCGCATCCACAAATTTATTATCCGCATAATCTTGGTTTCCTTTGGGCAGAATTCGATCTTTTTGTTGCGCATGCAATCCGGCTTTCCCGGAGAAAGCAACGATTAAAAAGGCAATTATGATAATTTTAAATCTTTTCATTTATTGTATCTATAAATCCAGAAGGCTTTGAAACCTTTTAGAAATAATTATTTATTCTCGTTAAATAAATTCAACTTTTTAACCCAACTTGTTTTTCTTTCCAACAGAAATACATCAACAAATAACAGCAAAAAGGCAAAACCCAAGAACCATTGAAATTGCGATTGAAAATCTGCCATTTCGGTCGCTTCAAACTCGGTTTTTTGAATATTATTCAAAGCATTTTTAACATATTCCAGTACTTCTTTAGTGTTATTACCATTTACATAGCCTCCTTTTGTAGCTTTTGCAATGGCTGTCAGACTTTCCGGAACCAATTTTGTTATCACTACTTCGTTGTTATTGTCTTTCTTGAAACCTTCGACAATTCCATTTCTTTTTAATGGAATCGTACCTCCTTTTTCAGTTCCAACACCAATTGTAATGATTTTAATTCCAAGTTTATTCGCTTCTTCGGCGGCTTCATCAGCACCTTCGTTATGGTCTTCACCATCCGAAATCATTATCAATAGCTTACTTGTTTTTTTATCATCAAAATAGGTTGACGATAATTTGATAGCCTCGTTGAATGATGTTCCTACGGAGGAAACCATATCAGTATTCATGCTTTGTAGAAACATTTTGGCTACGCTATAATCCGTAGTGATGGGTAATACTGGGAAAGCACTTCCTGCATAAGCCACAATTCCTATTCTGTCACTACCTAACTGATTAATAATTTGCGAAACAATTTGCTTGCTTTTATCCAATCGGTTTGGCGCTACGTCTTCGGCTAGCATGCTTTTGGAGACATCAATAGCAAAAACAATGTCGATTCCTTCTCGTTTCACAGTTTCCATTTTGGTTCCAATCTTTGGGTTTACCAAACCAAGAATGAGTCCAAGTAAAGCCAAAATCAAAACTGATACTTTCAAAACGGGTTTAAAAACTGAACTTTCCGGACTCAGTTTTTTTACCATTTCTAAATCGCCAAACTCGCGTTGTTTTTTTCTTTTCCAATATAAATTGAACAGAAAAACCAACACCACCAAGGGCAGTATAAAGAGAAGATATAAATATTTTTTTTCGTCTAATTCCATTTTTTTACTTTTAGTCGCAGTTTTCAGTTACAGTTTTCAGTTTGCGACTGTCATTATATAAAGCTTTTAAAAACCGTATTCCTTAATCCTACTTCTACCAATAATAAAAAACCGGCGAACCATATAAAAGGTCTGAATTTTTCATCATAATCATAGAATTTTAATTCTTCGATTTCAGTGGTTTCCAGTTTATTGATTGAAGCATAAATCTCGGCTAATTTGCTGTTGCTTGTAGCTCTGAAATATTTACCGTCTGTTTTTCTGGCAATATTTTTCATCAACTGCTCGTCAATTTCCACTTTCATCATTTGGAACAAAAACTTCCCATTTGGCGCGATAGCATAAGGAAACATGGCCATTCCATTAGTTCCAATTCCAACGGTATACACTTTGATTCCGTATTGTTTAGCAATATCAGATGCCGTTTCCGGCTCGATAAATCCAGCATTATTCACACCATCAGTCAAAAGAATAATCACCTTGCTTTTTGCCTGACTGTCTTTCAATCTATTCACAGCAGTCGCTAATCCCATTCCTATTCCGGTTCCGTCTTGTAAAACATTGTCGTATTTAATGCTGTTGATAGCATCCAGAATTACGGCTTTATCGCTGGTTACCGGTGTTTTTGTGTACGCTTCAGAGGCATAAACCACAAGTCCTATCCTGTCATTTGGTCGTTCTTCAACAAAATCAGCGGCTACTCGTTTCAGGGCTTCCATTCTATTTGGTTTCAAATCTTTGGCTAGCATACTTCCTGAAACGTCAATTGCCATAACAATATCAATTCCTTTAGTAGTTTTTGTTTTATTACTTACATCGACTGTTCTTGGTCTTGCCATAGCTACAATCAAAGAGCATAAAGCCAAAATTCTAAGTACATTCAACATCGGCTTTAGCTTTGTCAAATACGAGTTAGAACCTTTAAATCCTTCTAACGAGCTTATTTTTAACGTGGCTGATTGATGGTTCTTTTTTCGCATGAACCAGACAATTACAACTGGAATCAGCAGAAACAACCAAAAAAATTCTGGGTTTAAAAATGTTATTTTGTCCATTATTTACTTGCTTGTTTTAATTCGACAGCATTCAAAACGCGTTCCGATATTTCGTTGCCATACGTATCTCCTTCTTCATGAAAAATTAAAATCTGTTGCAATCCGCCTTCCTGGCTAAACAATATTGCTTCATAATACATTTTTGCAGTAGTCTTATTGTCACTATCAATTTGGGAGAACGTTCCGTAGGCTTTCAATCCTTTGACTCCTTCATTAGTTTCAAAATCTTCTTGTTTTACAATCATGTTTTGAGCTCCTTGCGCTTCCAGTGATTGCAATGCACCGTCCATAGATTTTGCCAAATCAATTTGCGTTTCTGCTTTGAATTTTAGTGTAGAAACCATCACATAAAAACGGTCTAAAAGACTTCCATAAGCAAAAGACTGCATTTCTTTGATCAAAGCCATTCCGTTTTTAGGGAGTGTTTTTGTCAAATCTACTCTCTTAAGCACTTTTGGTGTTTCTATGATAATTCCAGGATTTCCGTACTCACTTTTTACCCATTCACCTTCCAATAATTCTTTTGTGGGATGACCAATAATATTGTCTTTTACATAATCAAACCCTTTGGTAACAATGAAAAAAGTAGTGGTCGCTGCCAATAAAAAAACAACCGAAGCCACCGCAGTTACGATGCGTTTGTTCCTTTGTTTGCGCAATTGAATTTGGATTTGTTTTTGTCTTTGCGCTTCATTCAACAACATGTCTTCCTCTACCGGAATTTCCACAGGAATTGAATTGTCTAATGTAAGAATTGCTTTTTGAATCTTATTTCGGTCTTCAGTGATTTCAAAATCCAATGGTTTTGACTTAGCAAATTTTACTAAATCGGCTTGTTTCAAAACACGCTCCAAATTTTCAATTATTTCCTGCGAAAGCGTCATTTTCTTTTTTACAGAAGCTGCTCTAAGACCTTGAATCAATTCCGAAGTCGTACTTTCCATAGCCGGAATTTCAATTGCTTCTTCGATATAATTTCTTGCGATATCAGTCAATTCACTATAATAGGCTTTGACTTCTCCTTTTTGCCAAAGTTCCTTTTTCTCTAAAGTATCCAGCAAAGTAGTCGCTTTCTCGATTGGAGTTTTATAAATTTCTTCGTGTAGTTTCTTTTCTTGGCGTTTTTTAATAAACCAATAAATAAAAGCTCCAATACCTACAATCAAAGCAATAATCAACAGGTATTTCCACCAATCACCAATCGGGTTATCTGCTAGAGCAATGTCCTTAATGTCGAACATTTTTTGTTTCAAAGTATCCACTTGAACATTTGCCACTTCAACCAAAAGTGAATCCGTCAAAAACGGTTTGCTGTTGATAAAAATCCTGATACTTGGAACCACGTATCTACCAGAATCAAATTGGGTTAAACCGTATTTTTTGATTAATTCATAACGGCCGTCCATTTTGACAGTGTCAATAGGATACGACTGAATCACCTCTAAAGCTCCAAAGTTTTTCAATTTGGGAAAAATCACTTTAGACGAAGTATCAACAGTAGTTTTTATGGACAGTTTAAATTCCGCACCAATTTTATTTTTAGTAGTGTCAATACTTGTGACTACTTGCTTTTGTTGTGCAAAAACCGCAGTCGAAAGCAGCAATAGTAGTAGGTATAATTGTTTTTTCATCTTTTATTATTGAACCCTTATCTCGATTTGAAATAACTTAATAATTTCGTCACATAACTTTCGTCAACTCTAGTGTTTACAACACCGGAACCTGATTTACTGAATGTTTCTTTAAAATAATTGACTTTGTCGCGGTACTGTTTTTCATAATTCATTCGCACTGCTTTAGAACCGGTATTTATCAATTCGACAGCTCCGGTTTCAGCATCAAGCATAGAAACCATACCTAAATCCGGCATTTTTTCTTCTCGAATATCGTACACGCGAATCCCAGTTATATCGTGTTTTTTTGCAGCAATTTTTAATGTTTGCTCATAATCTTCCGACATGAAATCAGAAATCACAAACACAATCGCTTTCTTTTTTTGAGTTCCCGATAAAAATTTTAAGGCTTGAGCAATATCTGTTTTACGGCTTTTAGGCTGAAATTCTATCAATTCCCGAATGATTCGAAGTACGTGTGATCTTCCTTTTTTTGGCGGAATATACAATTCGATTTCATCGGAAAACAAAATCAAACCTATTTTATCATTGTTTTGAGTTGCTGAAAAAGCCATCGTTGCAGCAATCTCCGTAACAATGTCTTTCTTGAATTGATTTTTCGAACCAAAACTTTCTGAACCCGAAATATCAACCATTAACATCATGGTCAATTCGCGTTCTTCCTCAAAAACTTTTACGTGCGCTTCGTTGTAACGTGCGGTCACATTCCAATCAATCGCACGGATATCATCTCCGTACTGATATTGACGCACTTCACTGAACTTCATTCCACGCCCTTTGAAAGAAGTATGATACTCTCCCGAAAAGATGTGATCGCTCAATCTTCGGGTTTTGATTTCTATTTTTCGGACTTTTTTTAAGAGGTCTTTTGTATCCATTTTTAATTTGTTTAAAGTTTAAAAGTTTAACGTTCCAAGTTCGTAATCCAACTACTTGAAAGCTTAAACCTTAAACAAACTTTAAGGTACTTCTACTTCGTTTACGATTTTGTTGATGATGTCCACTGAAGTAATATTTTCGGCTTCCGCTTCATAAGTAACTCCAATTCTGTGACGCAATACATCATGCACTACCGCGCGAACATCTTCTGGAATAACATAACCACGACGTTTGATAAAAGCGTAACATTTTGCGGCAGTCGCCAAATTGATACTTCCACGTGGTGACGCTCCAAAACTGATTAATGGTCTCAAATCAGCTAATTTATATTTCTCTGGATAACGTGTGGCAAAAATGATATCAAGTATGTATTTTTCTATTTTTTCATCCATGTAAACCTCACGAACTGCTTCCTGAGCGCGTAAAATTTGTTCCACTGAAACTACAGCATTTACTTTTTCGTAACTCCCTTTTAGGTTTTGACGAATCACTAAACGTTCATCTTCCATTTTTGGATAATCAATAACCGTTTTCAACATGAAACGATCGACCTGAGCTTCAGGTAATTGATACGTTCCTTCTTGTTCAATTGGATTTTGAGTAGCCAAAACCAAAAATGGTCTGTCTAATTTGAAAGTAGTATCTCCAATAGTCACTTGCTTTTCCTGCATCGCTTCCAGTAATGCCGATTGCACTTTAGCAGGAGCACGGTTAATCTCATCGGCAAGGACGAAATTAGCGAAGATCGGTCCTTTTTTTATGGAGAATTCATTAGCCTTAATGTTGTAAATCATTGTTCCCACAACATCAGCTGGCAATAAATCCGGTGTAAATTGAATTCTGCTGAAAGATCCCTGAACGGCTTGCGAAAGGGTGTTTATCGCTAAAGTTTTTGCTAATCCCGGAACACCTTCCAATAAAATATGTCCTTGACCCAAAAGTCCAATTAACAAACGCTCCACCATGTGCTTTTGACCCACAATAACCTTGTTCATTTCCATTGTGAGAAGGTCTATAAATGCACTCTCTCTTTCGATTTTTTCATTGATTGCTCTGATGTCTAAAGTCGCCGTATTTTCTTCCATTTTATTATTTTTAAAACCTTGAATTTAATGCCTTCGTTTTGAAGGTGCAAATTGAATTTTTTTTTAGAAGTAAGATGTTAATAAATGGTTAAAACTTCAATAAAACCCCTAATTTTAAGGACTAATTGTGATACAATTTTTATATTTTTAAGAACTTTGAAAAATATACTTTGAATTACAAGATTTACGCATTTCAATAAAAAATAAAAACCATGAGCAAAACAAAATTATCACCCATTGTAGCGGGAGTAATGAATTGGGGAATTTGGGATAAAAATCTCAATACCAAAGAAATGGAAAACATGATTAATGTGTGTTTAGAAAACAAAATCAGCACCTTTGACCATGCCGATATATACGGAGATTACACCACCGAAACTGACTTTGGAAAAGCGTTCGCTTCCAGCAAAATTCCGAGAGAAAAATTACAATTGATTTCGAAGTGTGGTATCCAAATGGTAACCGGAAACCGAGACAATAAAATTAAACATTACGAGTATTCTAAAGAGTACATTATATGGTCCGTTGAGAATTCCTTAAAAAATTTACAGACGGATTATTTGGATGTTCTTTTACTCCACAGACCAAGTCCCTTGATGCAGGCGGATGAAATTGCCGAGGCGGTTCTAAAACTAAAATCAGACGGAAAAATTATCGATTTTGGACTTTCTAATTTTACGTCTTCACAAACAGAATTAATTAGTCAGAAAACAGAAGTTTTATACAATCAGGTGCAATTTTCGGCAACAAATTTTGAGCCAATGGTGGACGGAAGTTTTGATTTTATGCAAGCCAACAACATTCGACCGATGTCATGGAATCCGCTTGGATCTGTTTTTAGAAAAGATATTCCACAAACCAGACGATTGAAAAAATTACTGGCGACCTTGGTTTCAAAATACCATTTGGGGTCGGATTCAATTTTACTTTCCTGGATTTTAAAACATCCGGCGCAAGTAATTCCTATCGCAGGAACGGTAAATGTGGCCCGAATTCAATCATTGATGAAAGCAGTAGAATTAGAATTAGACAAAGAAGATTGGTTTGCCATTTGGACCGAAAGCATGGGGAATGATGTAGCCTAAAATAGTGTTCAGTTCAGCAACTTTAGAATCAAAAACAGAAAAAAAATCATGACTAAAACAGCCTTAGTGACTGGAGCAACCAGCGGAATTGGTAAAGCAACAGCACAAATATTAGCTAAAAACAACTATAAAATTATTCTTTGCGGACGCCGTGAAGACCGATTAAATGATCTGGAAAAAGAACTTTCGGATTTTACTGAAGTGCATACTTTGTCCTTTGATGTTCGCGACAAAAAAGCGGTTTTTGAAAGCATCAATTCCATCCCGGAAGCTTTTTCCACAATTGATGTTTTGATTAATAATGCCGGAAATGCACATGGTTTAGATCCCATTCAAAACGGGGATTTAGACGATTGGGACGCCATGATTGACATCAATGTCAAAGGTCTTTTGTATGTTTCGAAAGCAATTATCCCACAAATGATCGAACGAAAATCAGGTCACATTATCAACATTGGTTCCATTGCCGGAAAAGAAGTTTATCCAAACGGAAACGTCTATTGCGCCTCCAAACATGCTGTTGACGCCTTGAGCCAAGCCATGAGAATGGACTTAAATCCTTACGGAATTCGCGTGGGTGCCATTCATCCTGGTGCCGTAGAAACAGAATTCAGCGAAGTACGTTTTAAAGGCGATACGGAGAAAGCTGCTAATGTTTACAAAGGTTTTGAACCTTTACATCCAGAAGATATCGCTGATATTATTCACTTTGTAGTTTCCAGACCATACCATGTAAATATTGCCGATTTGATGGTGTTACCCACAGCGCAAGCCTCGGCGACTATTTTAAAAAGAGATATTTAAATTTGATTTTTTAGATTGTTGGATTCTTAGATTATTAGGAGAATCTAAGAATCCAACAATCTAAGAAAACTAAAAATCTAATTATATGATCAACAAACGTATTCTTATTAAAAATCTGCTGGCTCACAATGATGAGAGTAGTTTTTATGATAAAAAGCGTCAGTTGAATTTGCATACACGGGAAGGAAAAGCCAAGTTTCTCAAACATATTTGCGCGCTGTCAAATTCGAATCCTACAAACAATTCCTACATTGTAGTGGGTGTGGAAGATCATGACAATCTTATTGTGGGCGATGATTTTTTTGACGACAGCAGGATTCAGAATTTAGTGAATGCATATCTGGAGAATCCTCCGAAAATTCAGTACGAAAATGTGCCTTTCCCAAATTTGCCAAAAGATAAAGTGATCGGACTGGTAACGGTCAAGCCAAAAAGCAAAACTTCCCATTTCAAAAAAGGAATTCACACGATTCCTGCCAACAGTATTTTTATACGGCGAGGCAGTAACACGATGCCGGTTGAAGGCGAAATTGAAAAAAATTACCAGAATACGGAAACCGTAATTGGAATCGAAAATAACTCAAGAAACAGCATCGAATATACACTCGATGGCGTTATTGATTTCATGAATTTTCGCCACAAGGATATGGCGCCAAAGTATAAAGTATTCAAAGAATTATTTGTGATTTGCTGGGCTGGAATTGCCAAAAAATCTCGTGAGAAAACGTATTTATCACGCGTAGATATCGAATTGATAAACGAACAAATCAAGCTGTTTTATTCGGCTCAGGATGTGGTCGAAATTACTTTTGACGAAGATACTTTTACCATTATTGAATATGTTCCTTTGGGCTTGAATGACAAAACGAGCTATTATCCTTTAGAAAAACAAACGATTCATTTTCATGATAATGGCTATTATAAAATTGAAAGAGAAATGCTGTTTCAACCACCGGAATTCAACAAGAAAATGTTATTTCACATTTACAATGCCAATATTGCTCTACTGAAAAAACTTCAAAAAGGGCTTTCGTTATCCGAAAGAGAGCATAAAGATTTAGAGAATTTACCTTCTACTTTTATGATTTGTTACCTCAACGGTTTCGAAGAAGCCAAACAAAAACTCATTGATGCAAAAACACTGATAAAACCTTTCAACCAAGTGTATTTATCATTTAAAGAGGCGTTGCGGATTTTGAGAAAGATGAAATATGATGTGCAGTAACTACAATTATTTTATAAATTTTACTCGGTAAGAAAGCCCAATACATAAGCATTAATTTCTCTTTTTTGTCTTTTATTTCCTCTGTCATTCATGTCATTATGAATGGTGTTTGGGAGTTTAATAATTTTTATTCCAAACTTTTCTTGATCTGTAACAGTAGGCAAAACTCCTTCATCTGCAGGTTGGTCACTGGAGCGAAGCGAGTAAATTTTAGGCGTAGAAGTTCTGGGCAATTCCATTCTACGGTTGTCTAACGAAATTATTTTATCAACTAATTTTGGATATTTATGAGCAAACAAAACCGTCATATCACCTCCATTGGAATGTCCAATTAGATTTACATGCTTGAAATCCAATTCTGGTTTTATTTTTTTCAATTCATTCAGAACAAACAGGATATTCTCTACTCCTCTTTCCCAATTTGATCGTCGCACAATTTGGGGGATTCCCGTCAAAGGCAACAAATCATCCGTTGGTAATTCATGCTGAATACTGACTACATAATAGCCTTTGGATGCTAACTTTTCCGTTAAGTATGAATATGATTTATTTGCGAAAGGCTTATTTTCTCCATATCCATGACTGATTATTACCAATTGTTGATTTGAAATTTTATCATTTACAATTGGTAAACAAAACGCTACCGGAATTAATCTGTTTCTGGAAGAATCCAGCCAATTAGCGCTATCTGACTTGATTTCAAATTCTTGGTTATTGACTTTTTCAATAGTTACGTTTTTATTAGTCGCACAACTTAATAAAAGGAAAAAAACCAGTATTTGTAAGTAAATTTTAAGCATTCATCTGATTAAAAAGTAATTTTGAAACAAATTTAGTAGCTTTTTTATTAAATAAAAGCCATCAATTCTTTTAGAAATTGACAAATCATTTTAGCTAACAGCAATGATAACGTAATAAGTGTACTCATTTGAAAAAAGTTTAAGTTTTTTTGTAAAACTAATCCGAAAAATTAAATAAAACAATCACCTAAAACAGTGATATTTCAATTTCACGTTATAACACGAATTCTTTAATTTTTTTAAAAAAATAAACTAAAAAAGCTTGGTTCATCGCACTTTTACCTAATTTTATGACTTGAAAAATAGTATTCATTTTCTGCTATTTTTACATTAATAAAAAGAAAAACAGTACATGAGAACACTTGTTATAGGCGATATCCATGGTGGTTTGCGAGCGCTACACCAAATTATGGAAAGAGCCAAAGTTACTAAAAAAGATACCCTGATTTTTCTGGGAGATTACGTTGATGGCTGGAGCCAATCCCCTCAGGTACTTGATTTTATAATTGATTTACAAACCAAACAAAATTGTATTTGCATTCGCGGAAACCACGATGATTTACTGCTGGAATGGCTTGATGAAAGCAAAGACAATCTGTTGTGGTACAAACATGGCGGGGAAGCGACGGTTTTGGCCTACGAATCTGTTAGCGCAGAAACAAAGCAAAAACACATTGAATTCCTAAAATCATTGGCTAATTTTCATCTGGACGAGCAGCGTCGTTTGTATGTTCATGCTGGTTTTACCAATATGAATGGTGTCGATTTCGAATATTTTCCCGGCCTTTTTTATTGGGATAGAACCTTATGGGAAACCGCATTGGCATTAGACACAACAATGAAAATTGACCACCCGTTTTATCCAAAACGTTTTACTTTATACGAAGAAATCTACATTGGTCACACGCCCGTAACCCGAATAGGTGAAACCACGCCCGTACAAAAGGCAAATGTTTGGAACGTAGATACCGGAGCGGCTTTCAAAGGACCATTAACTATTATGGATGTTGACAGTAAGGAATTTTGGCAAAGCGAACCTTTGAACCAATTGTATTTTGATGAGAAGGGAAGAAATTAGATTTTATTGAACTACTTTTGCGCCACTAAAAAAAAATAAGAGTATGAAATGAGCATAACCGAAAATTGGTCGCAAACACCAATGAAGCTATGCGAATTCTATATTCCATTAAAAAACAAATATTATCTTCATATGAAAAAGATTATTACATTACTATTGCTATTGACTGTTGGTTTGATTAATGCGCAGGCTTTCAAAGGAAAAGGCGACGTTAAATTTGATGTTGGAGCTAACCTTCAAAACGGAGGATCAGGAATTCGTGTTTCTTCTGATTTTGGTGTTGGAGAAAACATGTCATTCGGATTTGTCACTTCTTATTTGCTATCCGTTTCTAATGATGATTTAGGAAACAAACCTGATTTTGGAGATAGAGTAGATATTAAAGGACGATTCAATGCAAACTTGGGAAATGTTTTTGAATTAGATCCAAAAATGGATATTTACCCAGGATTGGATTTAGGTTTAAGAAATTTTGGTGCACATTTAGGTTTCCGTTATTTCTTTACAGAAGGTTTTGGTATATTCACCGAAGCTGGAATTCCAATTGCCAGTTACAAAACAAATCCAATAGGTTTTGATAAATTGAACAACCAATTCACGTTTAATATTGGTGCTTCTTTCAATTTGTAAAACACTTTTCACAACAATTCTCGAAGCAATTTGAAATAAAAAAAGGCAATTTGAACTATTCAAATTGCCTTTTTTAGTTTATTTTATTTTAGTCCTACAAATCAAATTTAATCCCTTGTGCCAAGGGTAGACTTGTTGTGTAATTAATGGTATTCGTTTGTCTTCTCATATATACTTTCCAAGCATCAGAACCTGATTCTCTTCCGCCACCAGTTTCTTTTTCACCACCAAAAGCACCTCCAATTTCTGCACCGGAAGTTCCTATGTTTACATTTGCAATTCCACAATCAGAACCTACTACAGATAAGAAAAGTTCTGCTTCACGCAAATTATTAGTCATAATAGCGGATGATAGTCCTTGCGCCACTCCGTTTTGAATTGCGATAGCATTCTCCACAGTTCCTGAATATTTCAATAAATATAAAACAGGTGCAAAAGTTTCGTGTTGCACGATTTCGAAAGAATTTTCAGCTTCTGCAATTGCTGGTTTTACGTAGCAACCACTTTCAAATCCTTCACCAGAAAGCACGCCACCATCCACGAGGATTTTCCCGCCTTCGGTAACAACTTTTTCTAATGCTTTATTGTACATTTCCACAGCATGCTTATCAATTACAGGACCTACATGATTGTTTTCATCCAAAGGATTTCCAATACGTAATTGTTTGTAAGCCGATACAATTGCATCTTTAACTTTATCATAAATACTTTCGTGAATAATTAAACGACGTGTTGATGTACAACGTTGTCCTGCCGTTCCTACCGCACCAAAAACAGCACCAATAACCGTCATTTTGATATCAGCATCCGGAGTTACAATGATGGCGTTGTTTCCACCTAATTCCAATAATGATTTTCCAAGACGACCTGCAACTGCTTGCGCAACAATTTTCCCCATACGAGTAGAACCCGTTGCAGAAATCAATGGCACACGCTTGTCGTTAGTCATCATTTCACCCACTTTGTAATCTCCATTTATCAAACAGGAAATTCCTTCTGGAAGGTTATTTTCTTTGATTACTTCGGCAATGATATTTTGACAGGCAATTCCACAAAGTGGTGTTTTCTCAGATGGTTTCCAAACACAAACATCGCCACAAATCCAGGCTAAAGCCGTGTTCCAAGCCCAAACGGCAACTGGAAAATTAAAGGCAGAAATGATTCCAACAACTCCCATTGGGTGGTATTGCTCATACATTCTGTGACCTGGACGTTCGGAGTGCATTGTTAATCCGTGTAATTGACGCGACAATCCCACTGCAAAATCACAGATGTCTATCATTTCCTGAACTTCACCATATCCTTCTTGCAATGATTTTCCCATTTCGTAGGAAACTAACTTGCCTAAAGCTTCTTTATTTTTACGTAACTTTTCGCCAAACTGACGCACGATTTCACCACGTTGTGGCGCAGGCATCACTTTGAAAGTTTTAAAAGCTTCGGTAGCGGTTTGCATTACTTTTTCATAATCAGCAGCCGTAGTTGTTTTTACAGTACCGATTAGCTGACCGTCAACTGGTGAATAACTTTCAAGAGTTTCCCCATTTGAAAAATGGTTTATCCCGGTTGACGTCCCTTCATTTATGGCTTTTACACCCAATTGCGCCAATGCTTCCTTCATTCCGAATTGATCTGCTATTGTTATCATTGTAACTTTTTTATTAAAAATTGTTATATTTTTTTACAAATATATTGATTTAAGGTTAAATAGTAAACGTTACTACTTATATTTTCATTTTTTAGCCCTGATAGAAGCGGCATCCTTTATAGGTCTCGTTTTTTAAGAGACAAAGATACAGCGTATAGCAGGATGAGCTCCTGAAAATTATTTTTTGGCAACAAATCGAGGGTCAGTTTCCATTACAGTTCCGCATTTTTCGCAGGTTCTCAAGCGTTCCGAATTGTAGAAATGTTCGAAATGAGGCAAGAAATCTTTCTCGATATTATGCAGTTCAAAATAGACTTCGTGAAGCTTATGATTACAAGTATCGCAAAACCAAAGCAAGCCGTCTGTAAATCCTTGTCCGGCTCTTTTTCGTTCGATGACAAGCCCAATAGAACCTTCGGAACGAACTGGAGAATGCGGAATTTTTGCGGGATTAAGATACATATCACCGGGATGCAATTCCATTTCTTTGCGCTCGCCGTCTTCCTGAACAATCACTTTTATGGAGCCTTCAAGTTGGTAAAATAACTCTTCGGTTTCGTTGTAATGATAGTCTTTTCTAGCGTTTGGACCCGCAACAACCATAACGATATAATCACCGGATTCTGTATATAAGTTCTTGTTACCAACGGGCGGTTTGAGCAGATGACGGTTTTCGTCAATCCATTTATTGAGGTTGAAAGGTTTTGCTATTGCCATGATTTTTATTTTAATTGTAAAGTTATGAAATATTAAAACGTTATTTTTTTTCCTTAATCAAATAAATATAGACCGGAAAATGGTCGCTGAATCCTATTTCGGTGGTGGAATGCCGCAACGGATATCCTTTGTATTGTCCGCTATTTTGTATCAAGAATGACTTGTTGTAAATTCCTGCTTTCCAATATCGAAAGCTGGAATAATCCGTTTGCAGCAAGGTTTCGGAAACCATTATTTGGTCAAAAATATCCCAAGCATCCCGAAATGCGATGGTTCCAAATCCCCTTTTGGCCATTTCTTCGAATGGATTGTAAATTCCAAACGGAAGCACATCTGCCTTTTTTGCTTTGGCGCCAAGCCCAATTCTGACGCTTTTATTATACGGTCCGTCATTCAAATCACCCAACGTAATCACTTTTGCGTTTGGATTTATCCGTTGTAAAGAGTCTATTATTTTTCGGTTTAATGCGCCGGCGGCCTCGCGAAATGGACTAGATTTTTTCTCGCCGCCTGAGCGTGACGGCCAGTGATTGACGATTATATTGATTTCCTCACCATCGAGAAATCCCGTTACCAAAAGTTGATCTCGCGTATAAACCCGATAATTTTTGGTGCTTATTTGCAATTCATCATCTGTTTTTTCTTCAGAACTTACTTTGGAACTTTCATTCGTATTTCCGCTTTGTTTATAAATGTACAACGGAATATTGCTGTAACTTGTGGGCTGAAATTTCTTTTTCTGATACAACAACGCCACATCGATTCCTCTTTTATCAGGCGAATCAAAATGGATGATTCCGTAATCTTTCTCGATTAATTTGGGTTGTTTGACTAAATCCTCCAATACGCCTCGGTTTTCTATTTCGCACCCGCCAATAAATGTAGGTGAATCGGTATTTTCCGCAGAACCTATTTCAGACAAAACGCGGACTAAATTCCGTAATTTTTTTTCATATTTATCGTAGGTCCATCGCTGCAAACCCGTTGGCGTCCATTCTTCATCAAAAGTATCCGGATCGTTTATGGTGTCAAAAAGGTTTTCGAAGTTGTAAAACGTTACGGTATGAATGACGTATTTTTTCTGTTGCGCAGTAGATTTTATTATTGGAAAAAATAAAAAAAGAACAGGAATCCAGTGGGTAATTCTCATAAGTATTATTTATTTCCGGTCGTTAATTAGATTTTTTTTTAAAATCAGCTTATTGTAAAAATAGTGATTTGAGGTGAATTTATAATTATTTTCTAATTGTCTATCTTTGTTTTTATCATTTAAAGACCATACCACTAGAATTTTTTCAGAAAAGCATTAAAGCATGAACATAAACCGATTTACTTTTATACCACGCCCTACTATAATATATCAATTTCTATTGTTTATTTTTGTTTTACAATCTTTCAACAGCCAAGCGCAATATAACATGATTACACCGCCTAATTTACAAAAAGGAGATACAGTAGCAATTTTGGCAACAGCCCGAAAAAATACAGATGACAACTTGAAACCCGCTATTGCTCTATTGAAAAGTTGGGGTTTAGAAGTAGTCATTGGAAGTACGATAGGTTTAGATAATGACCAATTAGCCGGAACCGACGAACAACGTGCCGCCGATTTTCAGCAGCAACTGGACAATCCAAACATCAAAGCAATCTGGTGTGTAAAAGGTGGATACGGAACCGTACGGATGATTGATTTACTGGATTTTACTGCGTTCAAAAAAAATCCGAAATGGATTGTTGGTTTCAGTGATGTGACTGTTTTACACAATCATTTGAATACAATGGGTTACAAATCCATTCACGGAATCATGCCAATAACCGCTCCTAGAGCAACTCCTCAAGCGATAGAAACACTGCGAATTGCGTTATTTGGTGAAAAATTGTCTTATGAAATAGATCCATTCCTGATGAACAGACCCGGAAAAGCTACCGGAGAATTAGTGGGCGGAAATTTATCGATTCTATACAGTTTGTTCGGTTCCCCATCCGCGATTGATTGTACTGATAAAATATTGTTTATAGAAGATTTAGACGAATATTTGTATCATATTGACCGCATGATGATGAACTTGAAACGAAATGGCTGTTTGGAAAGTATCAAAGGAATTGTTGTGGGTTCGATGACAAAAATGAAAGACAATGACATTCCATGGGGAAAAAATGCCATTGAGATTATAGAGGATATTACCAAAAAATACAATATTCCCGTCTTGTATAATTTTCCTGCCGGACATATTCAAGACAATAGAGCATTGATTTTAGGAAACAAAGTGACTATGTATGTCAATGAAAAATGCAGTACGTTGGTTTTTGAATAAAGACAATTCGATTTAAGATTGCAGCAGTTTAAAAACCTTAAACTAAAAACAAAATTTTTCAATGGCGGAACACAACGAACTCGGAAAACTTGGAGAAGAAATGGCGGTCGAATTTCTACGAAAAGACGGTTACACCATTTTAGAAACCAACTGGACATTCCAAAAAGCCGAAATAGACATTCTCGCCCAAAAAGAAAATATACTTGCCATAGTTGAAGTCAAAACCCGATCCTCATTAGAATTTGGCTTGCCTCAGGATTTTGTAAAACCAAAAAAAATTCAGCTACTTGTAAAGGCCGTGGACGCTTTTGTCAACGAAAGAAATTTAGATATTGAAGTCCGTTTTGACATAATAGCTATCCATAAAGAAGGGAAATCTTTTGTAATTGAGCACCTTATCGATGCTTTTTATCATTTTTAATTGATTTTTTGAATGTTATATTTGTAACAAATTGTTTTTTATTTATATTTGCGTCATATTTACACACTAACTACGCGTATAATAACAACCAACTAAAAAAAATTACATCATGAAAACTGTTTCTTCCATTGTAGAAAACTACATCAAAACAAAGCCTTTTTTACTAAATGCATTATCATTAGGCATCATTAATTTGACCTCATTATCCCGAAACATAATGACCGAATTAGAAAGTGAATTTGGCAAGGAAGTAAAACAAGGTGCAGTTGTTATGGCTTTAAAAAGACTAACAGAAGAACTGGATTTTAGGTTAAATCACAAGATTAACAAAGTCATCAAAAATATCGGAGAAATCACGGTTCGTTCGGCTTTAACGGATTATACTTTTGCAGCATCCGACACCGTTTTGAATAAACAAGCCGATTTAATTACAGATATCAATACGCTACCGGATATTTTTTACACTTCATCCAGAGGAGTGAACGAAACCAACATTGTGGTTAGCAACAGTATCAATCATTTAGTAGACAAGCATTTTGCTACTGAAAAACTGATTCAAAAACTAGATAACTTAGCTTCGATTACGGTAAAATTACCCAAAGAAAACATTGTCGTTCCTGGAATTTACTATTTCATTTTTCAACGTTTGGCCTGGGAAGGAATCATCATCAATGAAGTAATTTCGACTTCTAATGAATTTACTATCTTAGTGAGTGAAGAACAAGTTGATGTTGCTTTTAAAGTGATTAAGGATTTGAAGAATTAGAAAATTCCGCTAATCAACAAAGCTTCCAGCCTTCAAAAGGTTGGAAGCTTTTAAACTAAAAAACATTATGAATCCAATTCCTCTTGAAAACGGTAAATACTATCATATTTATAATAGAGGCAATAATGGAATCGATCTGTTTTATGAACTTGAGAACTATAAACATTTTTTGAGATTATACGAGAAATATATTGACCCCGTAGCAGAAACTTATGCTTGGTGTTTGATGAAAAATCATTTTCACATTTTGGTTTACATCAAAGAAACTGAAGAAATTGATAGTACAAAGTTAGAATACTCTTCAACTGATAAACCAAAAATAGTTAGTGCTTCAAAACAATTTTCAAATTTATTCAATGCTTATACTTTAGCTATGAATAAACGATATAAAAGGACAGGTAGTTTATTTGAAAAAAACTTTAGGCGAAAAGTAGTTAATTCAGAAACTTACTTTCAAAAACTTGTTTTTTATATCCACAATAATCCGGTTCATCATAAGTTCGCAGAACACATCATAGAATACCCTTGGACTTCTTATGGAACAGTTATCTCAAACAAGAAGACAAAATTACAAAGAGAAAAGGTAATAGAATATTTTCATGATTTGGAAAATTTTAAATATTATCATTCTAGTAATCCAAATTTGGATGAAATTGAAGCATTGATTATGGAGTAAGTTTAAAAGAAAGCTTCCAGCCTTTTGAAGGCTGGAAGCTTTGGCAATATCTTATTCTCCTCCCAATAGCTCCATCAATTCCAAAGCAGTTCTAGTATTCTTCACATTGTCAAAAGTCAAGAGCAATCGCAAACCAGCTGGTGTTTGCTTTTCTTTCATTTTGCATAAATTAGGATGTTTTTGTACAAACTGTAACACCTTATGAAAACGATTCGATTGGTAATAATCGGATTGCTGATCCGAGATAAAATAACCAATCATCTTGCCTTGTTTCATCACTAATTTTTCGATTCCAATTCGGGTTGCAATCCATTTGATTCGAATACTATTCATTAATGCTTTGGCTCGTGGCGGCATTGGTCCAAAACGGTCAATCAATTTATTTTGGAAAACAATCAATTCTTCTTCGTTTTTGACTGCGCCTAATTCATTATACAAACTCAATCGTTCAGAAACATTATTGATATATTCATCCGAAAACAACAACTCAAAATCAGTATCGATTTGCAGGTCTTTGACATATTCTTTAGTTTCCAAATTGTTTTCCTCCGGATATAAATCCTTGAATTCGTTTTCTTTCAATTCGTCAATGGCTTCGTTCATGATTTTTTGGTAGGTATCAAAACCAATTTCGTTGATGAAACCACTTTGCTCGCCACCCAATAAATCTCCGGCACCACGAATCTCTAAATCCTTCATCGCAATATTGAATCCGCTTCCTAAGTCGCTGAATTGTTCCAAAGCTTGAATTCTCTTTCTGGCATCATCGGTCATGACAGAATATGGCGGACAAATAAAATAACAGAATGCTTTCTTGTTGCTACGTCCTACTCGACCGCGCATTTGATGCAAATCAGACAATCCAAAATTATTCGCATTGTTGATAAAAATCGTATTTGCATTAGGAACGTCTAATCCGCTTTCGATAATGGTTGTTGCTACTAAAACATCAAATTCTCCGTTCATGAAAGCCAACATTAATTCCTCGAGTTTCTTGCCATCCATTTGGCCGTGACCAATTCCAACTCTGGCATTTGGCACCAAACGCTGAATCATTCCGGCTACTTCCTTGATATTTTCTATTCGGTTATTAATGAAGAAAACCTGTCCGTTACGCTGAATTTCATACGAAATCGCATCCCGAATAACCTCTTCACTAAAACCAACTACATTCGTTTCTATAGGATAACGATTGGGCGGAGGCGTTGTAATCACTGATAAATCACGCGCTGCCATTAGTGAAAACTGCAAGGTTCTCGGAATTGGCGTTGCCGTTAAAGTTAGCGTATCAACATTCGCGGCAATCGTTTTAAGTTTGTCTTTTACGTTGACACCAAATTTTTGCTCCTCATCCACAATCAATAGTCCAAGATCTTTAAAGACAACATTTTTGTTGACCAATTGATGGGTTCCAATGACAATATCAAGTTTCCCTTCGGCTAATAATTTTAAGGTTTCTGCTTTCTGTTTGGCGGTTCTAAAACGGTTTAAATACCCAACAGAAACCGGCATATCTTTCAATCGTTCTGTAAACGTTCTATAATGTTGGTAGGCCAAAATAGTTGTTGGAACTAAAATCGCAACTTGTTTGCTGTTATCCACAGCTTTGAAAGCTGCACGAATGGCAACTTCCGTTTTTCCAAAACCTACATCTCCACAAACCAAGCGATCCATCGGGCGATCACTTTCCATATCGGCTTTTACCTCTGCCGTTGATTTAGTTTGGTCCGGCGTATCTTCATAAATGAACGAGCTTTCCAGTTCATTTTGCAAATAACTGTCGGGCGCAAACTGGAATCCTTTTTCGAGTCTTCTTTTGGCATACAATTGAATCAAATTGAATGCAATATGTTTGACGCGTGCCTTGGTTTTTTGTTTTAAAATCTTCCAAGCATTTGAACCCAATTTGTAAATTTTGGGTGGCGTTCCGTCTTTTCCGTTGTATTTAGAAATTTTGTGCAGCGAATGAATACTCACGTACACAATATCATTATCGGCATAAACGAGCTTGATGGCTTCTTGTGTTTTACCTTCTACTTGTATTTTTTGCAACCCTCCAAAACGTCCAATTCCGTGATCAATGTGCGTCACATAATCCCCAACCGAAAGTGTCGTCAGTTCTTTTAAGGTGATATTCTGCTTTTTCGAATAGCCGTTTTTAATATTGAATTTATGGTAGCGTTCAAAAATTTGATGATCGGTGTAACATGTTATTTGATTTTCTTCATCAATAAATCCTTGGTACAAAGGCAAAACAATGGTGTTGTATTGCTTGCGGATATTTTCAGAATTCGCTTCGTCTAACGTTTCAAAAATATCATGAAATCGTTTCGCCTGAGCTTCGTTCGAACAAAATAAATAATTCTTGTAACCGTTGAAATGATTTTCGTTCAGATTATTCAATAACAAATCAAATTGTTTGTTGAAAGACGGTTGTGGCTGAATGTGAAATTCGAATTTTTTGTTGGTTCTAAAAATAGCTTTTGAACTCAATTCCACAATCGAAAAATCCAACGCTCTTTTTATAAATGCTGCTTGATTCAAAAACAATTGTTCTGGCGTAGAACGTTTTATTTCCTGCGACAATTTTGCGAAAGCTTCTTCGGCTTTGCCAAATTGTTTATCCAATTGCAATAAAAAATCTTCGGTATTTTGAATGAAAATTACTGTCTTCTCCGAAATATAATCCAAGAAACTTTCTCGGTTTTCCTGAAAAACTTTGTTTTCCACATTTGGGATTATTGTAATCTTTTTTTGCGTTTCAATAGACAATTGCGTGGCAACATCAAACGTACGGATGCTCTCTACTTCATCTCCAAAAAACTCAATTCGGTACGGATTATCATTCGAAAATGAAAATACATCGACAATTCCTCCACGAACCGAAAATTCTCCGGGTTCCGTAATGAAATCGACTCTTTTGAATTCGTATTCGAACAAAACTTCATTGATAAAGTCGATGGAAATCTTATCCCCAACAGCAACTTTCAACGTGTTTTTGTCCAATTCTTTTCGGGTTACTACTTTCTCGAAAAGCGCTTCGGGATAGGTAACAATAATAGCCGGTTTCTTGCGGGAATTGATTCGGTTTAGCACTTCGGCGCGAAGCAAAACATTCGCGTTGTCCGTATCTTCTATTTCGTACGGGCGACGAAATGAACCGGGATAAAAGAGCACATCTTGCTCCCCAATCATCTGTTCCAAATCGTTCAAGTAATACGCCGCTTCTTCTTTATTGTTTAAAATAACTAAAAAAGGAAGCTCCGATTGTTTAAATACAGAACGAATTACAAACGAAACTGCAGAACCCAAAAGTCCCGAAAGCTGCATTTTTACTTGATTATTTTCTAATAACCGCGCAACTATTTGCTGGGTTTTTGGCGAATTATCGTAGGTGTTGTATAAGATTTTTTTACTCAACGCGTGGAATATTTGGGTCGATTATAGGTGTATTGGGAATGGCTCTAGAAGTATCCATCATTTTCAACAAATCAGATTCTCCTTCCTCAAGCGGAATTTTACTTTTCTCCACAATTTTGTCCATTTGTCTTTGTAGCGAGACTAATTCCAAGTTGATTTCTGAAACTAACAACGTCACTTTTTTATCAGGAATATTATCCAAATGAATGAATAAATCCAGCAATCTAACTTTAGTAATCAACGTGGAAATCCTGCTTTTTATTTGAGGTTTGTTGTATTCATAAGGAATATTGTCGTTCAAAGCCAGCACTTTTTTCGAAAGCGCTTTTGATTTTTGCTGAAAAGCTTCGATCCTTTTTTTAGGTTTTTGCGCTAATTCAGCCAAAAACATACGCCATTCATTCCAAGATGCAATGCTTTTTTCACCCGCTTCGGTTACTGGCTCATCATATAAAACCCAACCTTTCTGTATGTTTGCGAATATGACTTCTTTTTTTTGTTTCTCTTTTTTATTTTCCGCAATACGTTTTTGATCGTCATCTTTACAAGAGAACAAAACAAGAACCAGAGAGAATAAAACGGCTATTTTATATTTCATGTGCGTCAATTTATCATTTTTTAATGGATGAAAGTAGTTCAAATACAGTTGTAATTTTTTAAAAAAGAAGTAATTATGACCCTTTAAAAATTTCCATTAATTTAGGTGCAAAGTTACAAAGTAAATTTACAATAATGAATTCCAGTACTGGAATAACAATCTAATATTGCCACACTGATTTTTATATTAAAAAACATGATAAATTAAGAAATTCAACATATTTTTAGGTACTGTTTTAAGATTTTTACAATCATTTTCATCAAAGTTGTGTTATTTACGAAAACGTTATCTTTGTTTTTCAAAACAGACAAAAATGAGTACAAAAATATTGATTATTGGCGCTTGTGGCCAAATAGGAACAGAGCTTACCCAAAAGTTGCGAAAAATATATGGAACCGAAAATGTAATAGCTTCGGATATCAGAAAGTTAAATATTGATGTGGTGAATTCTGGTCCATTTGAAGTCGTGAACGCTTTGGATTTTAATCAAATTGAACATTTGGTAGAAGTACACCAAATCGACGAAGTGTATTTGATGGCTGCATTGTTATCAGCAACGGCGGAAAAAAATCCTGCATTTGCTTGGGACTTGAATATGAATTCGTTGTTTCACGTTTTGAATTTGGCGAAAGCCGGAAAAATAAAAAAAATATTCTGGCCTTCGAGTATTGCGGTTTTTGGACCAACAACTCCGAAAGAAAATACCCCGCAATACACGATTATGGAGCCTTCAACGGTGTACGGAATCAGCAAACAAGCGGGAGAAAGATGGTGTGAATACTACCATAATATTTTTGGTGTAGATGTAAGAAGCATCCGTTATCCAGGTTTAATCAGTTGGTCATCGCCTCCTGGTGGCGGGACTACGGATTATGCAGTAGACATTTTTCACAAAGCACTTTCGGACAAAAAATACGAATGTTTTTTATCCTCAGAAACTAAAATGCCGATGATGTATATGGACGATGCCATTGCTGCGACCATCCAAATTATGCAAGCGCCGGCTGACAAAATAAAAATTCATTCTTCGTACAATCTAGCTGCAATGAGCTTTACGCCAACGGAGATTGCTGCCGAAATCAAGAAACACATTCCTGAATTTACCATCACTTATGAGCCTGACTTCCGTCAAAAAATAGCAGACAGTTGGCCAGCAAGTATTGATGATGCCGAAGCAAGAAAGGACTGGGGATGGAAACATGAATTTGATTTGGAAACGATGACAGTGGATATGTTGAAAAATTTGAGTGCCGAAAAAGTATAATTCTTTTATTTATATAGTATTCGGGTTTTAAAAAATTAGGGTGAAAATCTAGTTTTTTGAAACCCGATTTTTTTTAAAAATTATTTTTTTTAACTAAATTTGATAAAAACCTGAGCGCCATGAAACTAAAATCAAGTGAACCTTTTTGGTTGGTAAAAAACGGAATCATCAATTCCTATCCATCAGTAAGAGAAAATCTGGATACAGAAATTCTAATTGTAGGTGGTGGAATAACCGGCAGTCTTATAGCTCATCAATGTATGGCGGATGGTTACAAAACCATGCTGATCGATCGCAGAGAAATAGGTCACGGAAGCACATCGGCTACGACATCCATGTTGCAATATGAGATTGACGTGCCTTTACACCAACTAATTAATTTGATTGGAGAAAAAGCTGCAGTTGACAGTTATTGGGCGTGCTATAAATCAATTGATGATTTGAAGAAAATAGTGCAACAAGTAAAATCAGATTGTGGTTTCAAGAAAAAAGAATCGCTTTATTTTGCCGCTTTAAAGAAAGATGTTGGTTGGCTAAAAAAAGAATTCGAAGCTCGAAAAAAGATTGGAATGCCTGTAAAATGGCTCGAAGCCGATGAAATTGATAAAAAATTTCATATCAAGCATTCGCATGGTGGAATCTTATCGGAACAAGGCGGCAGTATAGATGCTTTCCAGTTAGCTCACGATATTCTAGCGTACGATCATAAAAAAGGATTGCAGATTTTCGATAAAACCGACATCAAAAAAGTTACTTACAAACAAAATGGTGTCACCGTTCTAACGGAACATGGAACTACCATCACTGCAAAAAAAATAATTTACTGCAACGGTTTTGAAAGTACCGAAATCATTAAAGACAAGTTTGTAAAATTACTTTCTACTTACGCCATTGTGGGAGAACGTTTTGAGGATGACCAATCATATCTTAACGACACTCTTTTTTGGAATACGGCAGAGCCTTACATGTATATGCGAACCACGGATGATAATCGATTGCTTATTGGTGGCGAGGATGAAGATTTTGTAGATGCTGCAAAAAGAGATTCCTTACTCAACGACAAGTCCGGTAAGTTGACTAAATATCTGAAGAAAATTCTACCTGATTATGATTTCAGAATGGATTTTGTTTGGGCGGGTACTTTTGGCGAGACCAAAGACGGTCTACCTTACATTGGAAAACATCCCAATTTTCAAAGCGCTTATTTTGTTTTGGGCTTTGGCGGAAACGGCATCACATTTTCAGTTATTGGAATGGAACTTGTTTCTGAAATGTTGAAAAACAAGAAACATCCTTTATCAGAATATTTTAAATTCCGAAGGTAATTCCCAGGCACCAATATTTTCATTAAACTGCATAAAAAAAGCCCTTTTCAGGGCTTTAAACTATTACTTTAATTCGTAGGTATTGTTTTCCTTCTTGATGTCAGCCATTAATCCGCTTGGATCAATAGTTATTTTCTTGATGGAAGCTTTTGATTTAGCAATGTTGAATTCAAACGTTGGGTACGCCCAAGCCCAATCATTCAAAACTGTTCTTTTTATAGCTGGATTCGGATTTTCTTTTTCAAAACTCATCATACGCAATGGAATGTAAAAACTTTCCATTGTTCCATCTGTGTACTCCACTAATAAATCAATTGGCATTGGCATTCTGCCTATTCTTCCTAAAGTAACCGTTGTTTTATCTGCATTTTCTTTTACATCATTGATTGCATAATCAATAGTATTTGTGGTTTGTGTCCAATCCGTCAAATACCAATCCAGATTTGCTCCCGTAATTCTCTCGGCAGATCTTTTGATATCATTTGGCGTAGGATGTTTGAATTTAAAATCGCTGTAATACTTTTTTAAAGTTTTCATGAGATTTTCTTTCCCTATCAAATACATCAATTGTGTCAGGAAAAGTTCTCCTTTGCTATACGAAGTAATGCTGTACACTCTATTTTCGTCAAAACGATCCGCATGTGTTCCTTGTGGTAATTCTTTTCCTGAATTTACCATTGAAAAATATCCAGCATACGCTCCCGTAAATGGGTTTTCTACTTTTTTATCTGCAATTTCATTCATTCCTAAATCTTCCAGGAAAGAAGTAAAACCTTCATCCATCCATCCGTGTTTTGATTCATTGGAAGCCAATACATGCTGGAACCAAGAGTGCGCCATTTCGTGAGCGGTTACTCCTAATAATCCTTCAAAACTTCCTTGCCCTAAAATCAACGTACACATGGCATATTCCATTCCACCATCGCCACCTTGAATTACGGAGTATTGTTTGTACGGATAATCTCCAACTGTTTTATTGTAAATTTCCATCAGCTGAACCGTTTTTGGCTGTAAATCTTTCCAGTTTTGTACAAATTTCGGATTGTTTTTGTACAAGAAATGAATATCAACCCCATTTGGTCCTTTGGCAATATCATGAATATAATTTTTATCAGCTGCCCAAGTAAAGTCATGAACCATTGGTGCATTAAAATGCCAAGTCAACGTTTTAGTTTTCTTTGGAACAGACACAACAATACCTTGATCTTGGTAACCGTGACCAATTTCGTTTTTGTTTTGTAAATAACCGGTACCACCTAAAACGTAATCCTTATCAATAGTAATATTTACGTCAAAATTTCCCCAAACTCCATGAAACTCTCTAGCGATATACGGATCGGCATGCCAACCTTCAAAATCAAATTCGGCAAGTTTTGGATACCATTGCGCCATTGATAATTCTACGCCTTCGGCATTATTTCTTCCGGAACGACGAATTTGAATGGGAACCTGACCATCAAAATCTAATGTGAATGTAGTTTTGGAATTGGGTAATATTGGCTTAGCCAAAGTTACTTCAAGAATAGTCCCAATCTCATTAGCATTAGCAACTGCTCCGTCTTGTTTGAAATTAGAAATTCGTAAGTAACCAATTTCATTTGGTTTCAAATTTTTAATGCGGCTTTCTTTGACTTCTTTATCACCAACTTTTACTTTGGTGACCATTCTGCCATCTGGATCTTTGATGCTTTGGATTCTTGCATCCATTTCGCTTCCAGGTTGAAAAGCATTATTAAACAAGTGATAATATACTTTTCTCAAAGTATCAGGAGAATTATTGGTGTAAACCAATTCTTGTTTTCCTTTGTATTGGTATGTTTTTACATCCATGGAAACATCCATTTTGTAATCTACATGCTGTTGCCAATATGAAGTGTTTTGGGCAAAAACAGTTCCGAAACTCAAAGTGACAAAAGAGAATAAAAGTAGTTTTTTCATATTTGATTTAAATAAAAATGGAAGGACAAATTGTCCTTCCATATAATGAATTGTTTAAATATTATTTAGACATTTTTTCAGCCATCAGTAAAGCGTTGTACGCATTTACTATTTTTCCTGATTTAGAAAGAGTAGTAAAAGAACGCGTATCATTTGCTTTTCCACCAACAATAACATCTGTTGAAATGGCAATTCCTGAATCCATCAAAATATGCTTCACTTGTTGAGCAGATAATTTCGGATAATACGAACGGATTAATGCAGCAACTCCGGCAGCATTTGGCGCAGCCATTGAAGTTCCTTGTAAATATTTATAAGTATTGTTTGGAGTTGTTGCGTAGATTTTTACACCAGGAGCAAAAACGTCAACATTAATTTTTCCAATATTAGAAAAACGAGCCACAACTTTATTTCCATATTCAAAATTCAAAGCACCAATTGTGATTAAATTATCAGCAAACTCAGTTACTTTATCTTCAGAATCGTTAGGGAAATTTTCAGCAAAGTCAATGTCTTTTGCATCATTACCAGCTGCGTGAACGATAAATACATCTTTTTTCTCAGCATATTTTATAGCATCATAAACCCATTGCTTGTGTGGAGAAAAACTTTTTCCAAAACTTCCGTTGATTACTTTGGCACCATTATCAACTGCATAACGAATTCCAAGTGCAATATCTTTATCATACTCATCACCATCTGGCACTGCACGAACGGTAAGGATTTGAACATTATTAGCAACACCATCCCCACCTAATACGTTGTTTCTGCTTTGAGCAACAATTCCGGCAACGTGCGTTCCATGAAGAATTTCGTTCTTGTCTGGTCCCATCACATTGTTGTTTCCGTATTTAGTATCGGTAATATCATTTGGATTATCTCCTACCACTTTACGATAATCTGTTTTCAGATTGTCTCCGTTTATAAGGGCAATTTGCTCTTCTAATTGTTTTTGAACAGCAACTTTTAGTTCCGCTATTGGCAATCCATAAGAAAGCATTTGTTGCATAGCCGCTTTACTTTTTTGTGTTGCCGGTTCTTGCGAAACAATTGCATTTACCTCTTCGATTGTATAAACAGGTTTGCCAAAATGTTTGACTAAAACAGCATCACCTGCAGCAATAGTTTCTAGCATTTGCTCTGAACGCGTTTTTCCAGCAGTCGCATCAGCCACTTTTTTATCATTTAATGCTTTCGCCGCTTGATATGTAGCGTCATCAACTAAAGTTTTATCTTTGATGATTCTTTCGTATTCCAAGTTTTCTTTAGTACTGTCTCCAAGAAAATTCCATCCGTGAATATCATCGATAAATCCGTTTTTGTCATCGTCAATTCCGTTTCCGGCAATTTCTTTCGTATTGGTCCAAAGCACCGATTTCAAATCCTCGTGCTCAATATCCACACCAGAATCTACAATCCCAACAATAACTGAAACGCCAGTTTTACCTTTTAATAATTCGGCATAAGCCTTATCAACACTCATTCCAGGAATTGTATCGGATACAATGTCTAAATGACTCCAACGCTTTAAATCGTTTTCAGTAATAGGCGATTTTTTAGTGATGTTCAAAGGAGCGCTTATGGCAACCAGTCCAGAATTAGTAGTATTTGAAACTTGTTTTGAAGCGCCACATCCTACTAATGCTAAAAGTGCAAAAGCAGAAATGTAAATAGGTTTAATGGTATTCATCGAAAATGTTTTTGTTAATTTGAAATATTTGTCTAAAATAATTTTTTTTGTTAGAAAAGGCGTTATGATTAACACTATGTTAAGATTTGTTCGCAGGTGAAAACTTCTGCTAAGCGAACTCCCTTTTCGGTTTTTTGTACGGTTATGATTTCATTGTGTGCGTCGTGTTCCAAGAACAAATAATAATTATTATCTGCCGCAGCATTCATGAATTTTTCTTTTTCTGGCATAGTTAATAAAGGCCTAGTATCGTATCCCATTACATACGGAATAGGAATATGACCAGCTGTTGCCAATAAATCAGCGCAAAAAACGATTGTTTTGTCCTTATATTTAATGTGCGGAATCATTTGCTTTTCGGTGTGTCCATCAGCAAAGAAAATGCCAAAACCCAATTCCGATGTTGCGAGAAAATCACCTTCGGGTCTTTGAATGAAATTCAGCTGTCCGCTTTCCTGCATCGGCAAAATGTTTTCGGATAAAAACGATGCTTTTTCTCTGGGATTTGGCTTTGTTGCCCATTCCCAGTGATTTCCATTAGACCAGAATTTAGCATTTTTAAAAGCCGGTTCGTATCCTGTTTTCTCTTTATTCCATTGTACGCTTCCACCACAATGGTCAAAATGCAAATGAGTCATAAAAACATCGGTAACATCATCGCGATGAAAACCATATTTGGCCAACGATTTATCCATGGAATGTGTTCCCCAAAGCGAGTAATACCCAAAAAATTTCTCCGATTGTTTGTTTCCCATTCCGGTATCAATCAAAATCAATCGGTTCTCATCTTCAATTAATAAACAGCGTGCCGCAATATCAATCAAATTGTTTTCATCGGCTGGATTGGTTTTGTTCCAAATGGTTTTTGGCACCACGCCAAACATGGCTCCACCATCCAACTTAAAATTTCCAGTTTCTATAGGGTATAATTTCATGATTCTTGTTTTTTTCGAGAGGAATCAAAGTTAAGTAATTCAAATGCTTTTATGGGTTCCAAATAGGTTTTTTCTATTTTTACATTGGTTATAAAAATGTTATCAATTATGGAAAAAGATTTTTATGCACTATCTTTGTCCTTAATTTAGACAAAATCAATATAAGCTATGATAAAAGTTTCTGACACAGCAAGAAAAAAAATCATCGATTTAATGCAAGATGATGGTTTTGACGCTGCAATCGACTACGTACGAGTGGGTGTAAAAAGCGGCGGATGTTCTGGATTGTCTTATGATTTAAAATTTGATAAAACAAAAAGCGACGACGATAAAATTTTTGTAGACAACGATATCACTATCGCTGTTGAAAAAAAATCTTTTCTGTACTTAGCCGGGACAATATTAGAATTCTCAGGAGGAATTAATGGTAAAGGGTTTGTTTTCAATAATCCAAATGCCAATAGAACATGTGGTTGTGGAGAGAGTTTCTCTCTTTAATATTTAGACATCAATAATAAAGTTTAATATTCAATTTTTGAATTTTTAAATCTTTAAATCTTTAAATCAGAATGAGCAAATATACAGAAGACGACTTAAAAATCGAACTCGAAACTAAAGAATACGAATACGGATTTTACACCGAATTAGAATCGGAAACGTTTCCTATTGGTTTAAATGAAGATATCGTTCGCGCTATTTCGCACAAAAAAGGAGAGCCACAATGGATGACCGATTGGCGTCTGGAGGCTTTTCGTGCTTGGGAGCAAATGACAGAGCCAGAATGGGCAAATGTGCATTACACTAAACCTGATTTTCAGGCGATTTCCTATTATTCAGCGCCAAAAGCGGTAGATCCCAATAAAACATTGGACGATGTAGATCCGGAACTTTTAGAAATGTACAAAAAGTTAGGTATCTCTGTCGATGAGCAAAAAATGATGAATAATGTTGCGATGGATATCGTGGTCGATTCAGTTTCAGTAGCGACTACATTCAAGAAAACATTAGGCGAAAAAGGAATTATCTTCATGAGTATTTCTGAAGCCATCAAAGAGCATCCAGAATTAGTTCGTAAATATTTAGGAACAGTTGTACCGCAAAAAGACAACTTTTATGCGGCGCTAAATTCGGCAGTTTTCTCTGATGGTTCGTTCTGTTATATTCCAAAAGGCGTTCGTTGCCCAATGGAACTTTCAACTTATTTCAGAATCAATCAGGCAGGAACGGGACAATTCGAAAGAACCTTATTAGTTGCTGACGAAGGCAGTTATGTTTCGTATTTAGAAGGTTGTACGGCTCCAAGTCGTGATGAAAATCAATTGCACGCTGCTGTAGTGGAACTAATCGCTTTGGACGATGCCGAAATCAAATATTCGACAGTACAAAACTGGTATCCTGGAAACAAAGAAGGAAAAGGTGGCGTTTTCAACTTTGTAACTAAAAGAGGAATCTGCGAGAAAAACGCAAAAATTTCATGGACACAAGTGGAAACAGGTTCAGCGATAACTTGGAAATATCCTTCTGTTATATTAAAAGGAGATAATTCAACAGGAGAATTTTATTCGATTGCTGTCACTAATAATTTTCAACAAGCCGATACTGGAACCAAAATGATTCATTTAGGTAAAAACACTAAATCGACCATTATTTCTAAAGGAATTTCTGCCGGAAGATCACAGAACAGTTACAGAGGTTTAGTCCGAATTTCACCAAATGCAGACAATGCCAGAAACTTTTCGCAATGTGACTCGTTATTAATGGGGAACAATTGTGGCGCACATACTTTCCCTTACATAGAAAGTAAAAATCCATCGGCAAAAATAGAACATGAGGCTACGACAAGTAAAATTGGCGAAGACCAAGTTTTCTATTGCAACCAACGAGGTATTCCTACTGAAAAAGCTATTGCTTTAATCGTAAACGGTTTCAGTAAAGATGTTTTGAATAAGTTGCCAATGGAATTTGCCGTAGAAGCACAAAAATTATTAGAAATTTCTCTTGAGGGATCTGTAGGATAAAAATTTGTTTAAAGTTTAAGGTTTAAAGTTGAGCAACTTATGATTAACTTTAAACCTTAAACAAAAATGAATGGCGACAATAACTAAGTTTGAAGATTTAGAAATTTGGAAAGAGGCTAGACGACTGGCAAAAGAAATTCATATTATTTCTGTAGAATCAGATTTAAAAAATGATTTCAGATTTAAAGATCAAATAAAAGCATCATCAGGCTCAGTAATGGATAATATTGCTGAAGGTTTTGAGAGAAACGGAAATTTAGAATTTAGACAGTTTTTGTCTATTGCAAAAGGATCCGCTGGAGAAACTAGGTCGCAATTATACCGAGTTTTGGATTACAATTATATCAATGAAGAAAAGTTTGAAATTTTAAAAACTGACTTCGAAAATTTAAGTGGAAAAATAAACAATTTTATATCATATTTAAACAAGAAAGATTTTAAAGGCACCAAGTTTCAGTAAACACGAGAACTTTAAACTTTAAACTTTAAACAAAGAAAACATGTTAAGTATAAAAAATTTACACGCCTCGATAGGTGACAAAGAAATATTAAAAGGAATCAACCTTGAGGTAAAAGCAGGAGAAATTCATGCGATAATGGGACCAAACGGAGCCGGAAAAAGTACCCTTGCGTCCATCATTGCAGGAAACGAAAACTACGAAGTAACCGAAGGTGAAATCTCTTTAGACGGAGAAGACCTTTCGGAATTGGCACCAGAGGAAAGAGCACATAAAGGTGTTTTTCTTTCGTTCCAATATCCGGTTGAAATTCCGGGAGTTTCAGTTACTAACTTCATGAGAACTGCCATCAACGAAACACGCAAAGCAAACGGTCAGGAAGAAATGCCTGCAAATGAAATGCTAAAAGTGATTCGTGAAAAATCAGAATTATTAGAAATTGACCGTAAATTTTTGTCTCGTTCTCTAAACGAAGGTTTTTCTGGTGGAGAGAAAAAACGTAACGAAATTTTCCAAATGGCAATGTTGGAACCAAAATTGGCTATTCTTGATGAAACCGATTCTGGATTGGATATTGATGCGTTACGAATTGTTGCTAATGGAGTTAACAAACTAAAAAGCGACAAAAACGCCATCGTAGTAATTACACACTACCAACGTTTATTGGATTATATCGTTCCTGATTTCGTTCACGTATTATACAACGGAAAAATTGTGAAATCCGGTGGAAAAGAACTAGCACACGAATTGGAAGAAAAAGGATACGACTGGATTAAACAAGAACAAGAAGCTTAAAATTTTGTTTGAAGTTTAAAGTTTAAAGTTGTCTCGAGATAACTTTAAACTTTTAAACCTTAAACTTTAAACAATATAAAAATGGAATTAAAAGAAAAATTACTATCGTCTTTTATGGCTTTCGAAGAGCGCGTCGATGTTCACTCTGAACTTCATGACGTGAGAACTGCCGCCATAAAAAACTTTGAAAATAAAGGTTTCCCGACCAAAAAAGACGAAGCTTGGAAATACACTTCGCTAAATGCCATCTTAAAAAATGACTTTACCGTTTTTCCAAAACAAGAAAATGCAGTTGAATTCAACCATGTGAAAAAATACTTTTTACACGAAATAGACACCTATAAAGTGGTGTTTATTGATGGTGTTTTCAGTTCGCATTTATCGTCAACCACACACGAAGGAATTGATGTTTGCTTGATGTCATCGGCATTGACCAAACCAAAATACAAAATGGTTATTGATACTTATTTTAACCAAATTGCCAACAAAGACGAAAGTCTGACTTCCTTGAATACGGCTTTCGCTATTGAAGGTGCGTATATCAACATTCCAAAAAGTAAAGTGGCCGACAAACCTATTGAGATTATGTATTTCTCAACAGGAAATGAAGCAGCTCTTTTGGTTCAGCCGAGAAACTTAGTGATTGTTGGTGAGAATTCTCATGTTCAAATTATTGAGCGTCATCAAAGTTTAAACGAAAATCCGGTTTTAACGAATTCTGTTACCGAGATTTTTGCTCAAAAACGTGCTATCGTTGATTATTACAAAATTCAAAACGATACGCTTGAAGCGAATTTAATAGATAATACGTACGTTTCTCAACAAAAAGAAAGCCACGTTTCGGTTCACACCTTCTCTTTTGGAGGAAACTTGACGAGAAACAACTTGAATTTTTATCACTTTGGGGAACGATTGACAAGTACGTTAAACGGAATCACGATTATTGGCGAAAAACAACACGTAGATCATTATACATTAGTGAAACATGCGGCTCCAAATTGCGAAAGTTTCCAAGATTATAAAGGAATCTATGCTGATCGTTCTACAGGAGTTTTCAACGGAAAAGTCTATGTGGAAAAAGATGCTCAAAAAACAAATGCGTTCCAAAAAAGCAACAATATTTTATTAAGCGACAAAGCGACAATAAATGCAAAACCACAATTGGAGATCTTTGCCGATGACGTAAAATGTTCTCACGGTTGTACCGTTGGACAATTAGACGAAACCGCAATGTTCTACATGCAACAACGTGGAATCCCTAAAAAAGAAGCGAAAGCGTTATTGATGTATGCGTTCTCGAATGCTGTTATCGAAAACATCAAAATACCGGAATTAAAACAACGCATCACCAAAATTATCGCCACAAAATTAGGGGTGAAATTGGGATTTGATTTGTAGTTTTTTAAAGACAAAGTCCGCAAAGATTTACGCACAAAGGGCACAAGGTTTTTTACTAAACTTTGTGCCCTTTTTATTTTTTGCTCTTTGTGGTTGACTTTATTTAGGAGCTACTCCCGCTATCCATTGCAATCTTTTTTCGGTAAAAACCTCAAAAGGATTTTCATTTCTATCGGGGCTAAAAAATGGTACAACCAATTACTTAATTAATAATATAACTAACCAAAATACTTTCTACAGTACTACCATCAACGGTGTTTATAGATTTTATTGGGCCTATTCCCTTTGCATACCAATATAAAGATTCAGTACTTGTAGTTTGCCCTTCAATATTAACTTCTTGTCTCAAACTCATTTTAATAACATTAGGATAAACCTTATCATTAATAGTAACACTCGCATCTTTCTCTAGAATAACACCTGAATACTTTATAGTCATTAGCGAAGAAGCAGACTGTGAACCACTTTTATAATTTACATTTACCTTAACAGTTCCATTCCATAGTCCATTAATTGCTAAGTTATCTTTAAATACCGGTAACTCGTAACTATCCATTTTAATATTAATACCACTTTCGACAATATCTAAAGCTCCTGTTTTTAGAAAATAAGTATTGTCTTTCTTAGCAACCCAAATTTTCAAATTATATTCATTTGGCTCTGTAATTATGTAATAAGTGTTCCCGCCAAATTTTTCAGTTCCCGTAATTTTTACAGTGGACGGAGTGCCATTTTCATTATAAACCCATTGGTTATTTATTGCCAGGGGCCAATAACTTTCACTAGAAACCTCTTTTGAATCATCAGAAACAGAATCATCATTAGAGCAAGATGTAATTAATAAGACTGGAAAAAGCAATGTAAATAATGCTAATAAGGTAATTTTTTTCATGTTAATATTTTTTATACGGCCAATATATAAAATTTTAAGTATACTCATAAATTCTATTGACAATTATGCTAATTTATATTAAAAAAAGACAAACTATCTAGAGTTACAATACAGCATAATTTTTATGCCTTCAAACTCCCAATAATCCCCTTCATGATTTCATTAAAATTAAATTCTGGAGATTCTTTTAAACCCATTCGCACCACAACTAAGTCAAGTGACGGAATAATCAAAATCATTTGACCTTGATAACCACTACAAAAATACATATCCTTTGGAACATCTTGAAACCTGCCACCAGCATTAAGCCAAAAATGAGCACCGTATCTTCCGTCTGAAGTATTCGTAGGTGTTGCTGTATATTTTGCCCAACCTTCATTGAAAATTTGTTCCCCATTCCAATTGCCGTTATGTAAATACAGTAACCCAAATTTTGACCAATCTCTCGTTGTTGCCCAACCGTAAGATGAACCCACATAATTTCCAGCCATATCGGTTTCGATAACCATAGAATTCATTCCTATTTTATCAATCAAAGCTGAATACCAAAAATCTAAATATTCCTGATGCGTTTTGAACTGTTTTCGCAAAATTCCGGAAAGTAAATTCGTAGTTCCTGAGGAGTAATTCCATCTCGTGTTGGGTTTGAATGCCGCCGGTTTCTCAAGTTGGGAACGCGTCATATCCTCGGCTTGAAAAAGCATTTCGGTAGCATCACAAATTCTATCGTATTTCTCCTCCCACTGTAAACCAGAATTCATGTGGAGCAAATCACTTGTGGTTATTAATTTTCGTTCGTCGTTTGCCCATTCTGGAATTGGAGCTGGAGCATCAATATCAAATTTCCTTTGTTTCTCCAAAATTCCAAACATAGCGCTGGTAATGCTTTTGGTCATGGACCAGCCTAATATTCTACTGTTTTTATCGAAACCGGTATCATACTTTTCGGCAATAATTTTGTCTTTATAAATCACTAAAAGGGAACGCGTTCTCTTTTTCAATTCTCCTTTTTTATCGAAAGCATTGGCGACAGCCGCATTCAATTTAGTATAATTAACATTAGTAAAAATGCTGTCTTTAGGTTCCTTATTTCCATACGGAAAAGGTAAATTGTTGTTCAACTTTGTTCTTTTGGGAACTAAATACGGTTTTGACACATCAAAATCATCATTGATTAAAGTCGCTCCCAAACCTTCGCGGTAAATTGCTTTTCTTGCTTTTAAACCATAAACCGAAGCCACAGCAAACTTTCCGGCATCTTCAATTTTGTTTTTGGCCAAATCAATCATGTCGATATCATTGTCGCCTTTCTCAATCATTTCTTGCGAACGATTATCAATAAAATGTCCCGAAGCGATACTTTTAGCCGAAAAGCCAGAAATTAAATCCAGTTTTGGATAAGTAGTGAACCCAACATAAAAGATTCCGATAAAAGAAGCAAAACCAACGAACTTGAATAATTTTTTCATAGAAAACTAATTTGAAGCAATTTAATAAAAAAGAACCACATTTTTGAACCGATACCGAATTGAGAAAATCAAGTTTTATTAACAAGTGTTTGCTAAAAATTAATTCCAATTTCACTACTTTTGTATTTAGAAAAATTCTAAATAATGAAAGACTAATTCCAAATTAGTTTCTCTAAAAAAATGTTGACTATTGGCTTTATTTCAGACCAATAAAAACATTAAAAAAACAAGCCGACAAAATGTTAGACATTAATAAAATTAGAGCCGACTTCCCTATTCTTTCACAAAAAGTAAACGGAAAACCATTGGTTTATTTTGACAACGGAGCCACTTCGCAAAAACCACAAGTGGTGATTGATGCGATTTCAAAATATTATCAGGAAATCAACGCTAATATTCATCGTGGCGTTCATACTTTGAGTCAGTTAGCAACTGATGCGTATGAGATTTCACGCGGTAAACTTCAAAATCATATCAATGCAAAATTTGCTCATGAGGTACTTTTTACTTCGGGAACAACGCATGGAATCAATTTAGTTACAAATGGATTTGCTTCGATTTTGAAACCAGGTGATGAAGTTTTAGTTTCGGCATTGGAACACCACAGCAATATTGTGCCTTGGCAAATGTTGTGCGAGAAAACGGGAGCGACTTTGCGCGTGATTCCAATGAACGAAAATGGCGAATTGATTATGTCAGAGTATGACAAATTACTTTCGGATAAGACCAAAGTTGTTACCGTAAATCACATTTCGAATGCTCTTGGAACTGTCAATCCAATTAAATACATGATTGACAAAGCACATGAAGTTGGTGCGGCGATTTTGATTGACGGAGCGCAAGCTGTTCCGCATTTGAAACCAGATGTTCAGGAATTGGATTGTGATTTTTATGTTTTTTCAGGACATAAAATATGTGGTCCTACAGGAACTGGAATTTTATATGGAAAAGAAGCTTGGCTAAATAAATTACCGCCGTATCAAGGTGGAGGTGAAATGATCAAAGAAGTGACTTTCGAGAAAACTACTTATGCGGAATTGCCTCATAAATTTGAAGCCGGAACACCAAATATTGCTGGTGGAATCGTTCTGGGAACTGCCGTTGATTATATGAATGAAGTTGGTTTTGACAACATTCAACAACAAGAAAAAGAATTATTGGAACACGGGACGAAACGATTATTGGAAATTGAAGGTTTGAAGATTTTTGGTACCGCCAAAGAAAAAACTTCCGTAATTTCGTTTAACATTAAAGGAATTCATCCCTACGACATTGGCACTATAATTGACAAATTAGGAATAGCAGTAAGAACAGGCCATCATTGTGCGCAGCCCATCATGGATTTCTTTAAAATCCCAGGAACAATAAGAGCATCGTTTGCCTTTTATAACACCAAAGAAGAAATTGACATCATGGTTGAAGCTATTAAAAGAGCACAAACCATGTTGTCTTAAAAATTATAAATATTTGAATATGAAAATCCTAACATTACTATTTCTGACTATTTTTATGGGCAACGGTTGCGATAGCACCAAAGCACAAGATATTGAAACCGCTGTTATTGAATACACTGCCAACACAAGAGGTTTTTATCAAAAAATAACGGTGAAAAATCAGATGCTGACGGTTTCAAAAGACAGAGACGGAAATGATAAACCGGTACCAACGAAAATTTCGGATGCCGACTGGAAAGAATTAGTGGATTGTTTTAAAAAGGTGGAATTGGATAGTTTATCCAAATTAAAAGCACCAACCGAAAAACGTTTTTATGACGGTGCGGCTATCGCGAATTTGAAAATCACCTTCAAGGAAAAAGCCTATGAAACGAATAGTTTTGATCATGGTTTTCCGCCAAAAGAAATCAAGAAATTAGTGGATACAATAACGTCATTAGCTAAAGAATAAAACTGAAATAAATTCAGCATAGTATGAAAATTAAAGAGATACAAGAGGAAATTGTTGATGAGTTCTCCATGTTTGACGACTGGATGGAGCGTTATGAATACATCATCGAATTAGGAAAAAAACTTCCTTTGATAAAAGAAGAATTCAAAACCGAAAACAATCTGATTAAAGGCTGCCAGTCAAAAGTATGGTTGCAGGGGGAACAAACGGATGATAAAATTGTTTTCACTGCCGACAGTGACGCCATTTTGACCAAAGGAATTATTGCGATATTAATTCGGACTTTTTCCAATCAAAAAGCATCTGATATTCTCGAAGCCGACATGAATTTTATTGACGAAATAGGTTTGAAAGAACATTTATCACCAACGCGAGCTAACGGATTGGTATCGATGATAAAAAATATAAAAATGTATGCTTTAGCGTTCAATGCACAGAATTGATTTCAAACATATAAGTCATATCAGTTTTTTTAATTCAAATTAACATACACTAACTTTACCAACTTAAGCTGATGATTATAAACATAACGAGGAGTTATCTAAAAGATTTAGTGTATCAGGTTAATGGAGCAGCAATTGAAGTTCATAAAAGTATAGGTCCGGGTCTACTGGAATGTGTTTATCATCAATGCCTAAAAAAAGAATTAGAATTACGGAAAATAAATTATTCTTCTGAATTACTGGTCCCTTTAAAATATAAAGGACATGAGTTAGAATCTAAATTACGATGTGATTTATTTATAGAAAATGCTCTTGTTGTTGAATTAAAATCGGTAAGTGAAATTAACCCGATTTATGAAGCACAATTACTTACTTATATGAATTTATTAAATGCGCCAATTGGTTTGTTGATTAATTTTAATGTGAAAAATATTTTCTACGAAGGTCAAAAAACAATGGTGAATGAATTATATAGGCGGCTTGAAGACTAAAAAAAATTAAACATCTAAGTCATATAAGCAAATTAGATGAATGTTTTACTTTGAACAAAGAAACTTACATGACTTATATGGTTTAAAAATATTAAAAACTAAAATAAAAATTTACACATACTTATATCTTCTTTGAAAAGACAAACTTATATGACTTATGTGTTTAAAAAACAGACAAAATTATGACACAAGAAATAGACACCACAGAATTAGGAGAATCAATAGTAAAAATATTAAAGACTATTTACGATCCAGAAATCCCTGTAGATATATATGAATTAGGACTGATTTATGACGTGATGGTTAATACAGATTATGAAGTGAAAATCCTGATGACACTTACCTCTCCAAACTGCCCGGTTGCAGAAAGTTTACCAAGAGAAGTGGAAGAAAAAGTAAAATCATTAGAGAATGTAAAAGATGCTGAAGTAGAAATTACTTTTGATCCGCCTTGGAGTAAAGATTTAATGAGCGAGGAAGCAAAATTAGAATTGGGAATGCTTTAAAATGGCGCGGACTCAACCCAAATCTTTAAACGATCAAAAAATTGGACTAAAATCTTCTTTTGATTCGCTTTTTTTTATACCCCGCTTTTTCAAAGAAATTTGGCGTACTAACAAAACGTTATTCTTGACATCAGCTTTTTGCAGAATCGTTGCGGCTTTGTTGCCCGTTGCAATTTTATGGGTTGGAAAACTCATTTTTGATGCCATCATCCAAATTACAACACACGGCGAAAAGGATTATTCTGCGCTATGGCATTCTGTAGCAATAGAGTTTATACTCGTCGTGTTATCTGATTTAGTAGGTCGGGCAATTTCACTTACCGATGGAATTCTTGGAGATCAGTACAATATCAATAGTTCAATTAAAATTATCAAAAAGACTAATGAAATCGATATTAGTCTGCTGGAAAATTCTGAATTTTACGACAAGCTTGACCGAGCAAGAACGCAAACGGCAGGTCGTGTTGATTTAATGTCGAATGTTTTAGGTCAGGCGCAAACTACTATTTCTATCTTTTCGCTTGTAATAGGATTGATTTATTTTGAACCTTATTTAATTGTCTTATTAATTTTAAGCATTTTTCCTTCTTTTATTAACGAAGTACGTTTCAGTCAACAACAATATTCGCTGGCTAGAAGCTGGACTTCCGAAAGAAGGGAATTGGATTACCTTAGATTTATTGGCGCTAATGATAAAACGGCAAAGGAAATTAAGCTTTTTGGATTAACTAGCTTTCTGGTCGAAAGATTTGAAACCCTTGCAACGCGCTATTTTAAATTAAATAAATCGCTCGTTGTAAAACGTTCCAGTTATGGGTTTTTATTTAATGTTTTAGGATCAATTAGTTATTATGCAGCATATGTTTTTATAATTTACAGAGTTCTTTCGGGCGGAATTACACTTGGTGAATTAACTTTTTTATCCGGGAGCTTCAATCGTTTAATGAGTAGTCTGCGAGATTTTTTTTCGAAATTTACTCGGATATCCGAAAGCTCTTTATATCTGAAAGATTATTTTGATTTTCTTGACATTCCGTCCGAATATAAAAATGAAAAGGAGGTTCCGTTGCCAGAAAAAATCAAAACCGGATTTGAATTTAAAAACGTCTATTTTGCTTATCCGGAATCTGATAATCAAATAGTAAAAGACATTAGTTTTGTTATAAAAGCTGGAGAAAAAATAGCATTCGTTGGGCAGAATGGTGCTGGAAAAACAACACTTACTAAATTACTGCTTCGGTTTTACGAGCCAACATCGGGTGAAATTTTGCTTGACGGCATCAATATAAATAGATATAATAAGGCCAATTACCAAGAATATTTTGGAGTCCTTTTTCAGGATTTTTTCAAGTATGAATTTTCAGTGAAAGAAAATATCGCCATCGGCAAAATTGATGAAATTAATGATTACGAACGAATACAAAAAGCGGCTGAATTGAGTTTGGCCAACGAAGTTGTCTCTGAATTAAAGTATGGCTACGATCAACAACTAGGAAAACGATTTGCCAAAGGGCAGGAACTATCCGGAGGACAATGGCAAAAAATTGCATTGGCGCGGGCTTACATGAAAAACGCTGAGGTTATGATTCTAGACGAGCCCACATCAGCACTGGATGCCAAAGCTGAAAGCGAAGTTTTTGAACGATTTATAGGATTAATAAAAGATAAAACCAGTGTAATAATCTCTCATAGATTTAGCACTGTGAGACAGGCAGACCGTATTTTAGTCTTACAAGAAGGTAAGATCTTAGAATCAGGAACGCATAATGAGTTAATGGAAAATAAAAAATTATATGCCCAACTGTTCACACTGCAGGCTGAAGGCTATCTATAAAAAATGGTATGGAAGATGAAATTATAAATAAAGTTGCGAATAGTGTTTTGGAAGTTTTCGATCTCGAAGATTATTATCCAAAAGGGATTCGTACGCAAATCGATATTTCGCAATGGCTTTTGGAAGGTTTTTTATTGAAAGAAAAAGACTTTAGAGAGGAATTAAAAAATCACGACTGGTCACAATACCAAGATCAATATGTAGCTATTGATTGCAGTACCGATGCTATTGTTCCGGCTTGGGCTTCAATTTTGGTGGCAATTCAACTAGCGCCATTTGCGAAGAAAATTATCAATGGAACTTTGGAAGATTTAGACGCTTCACTCTATGAAGAATTATTGCCTAAAATTGATTATTCGGTTTATGAAAATAAGCCTGTTATTATAAAAGGATGCTCCAGAAAACCGGTTCCGATGCGGGCTTATGTATTAGCAGCGCATTACTTGCAACCTTTTGCACGAAGTATAATGTATGGCGAAGCATGTTCTGCCGTTCCATTATACAAAGCACCTAAAAAGGGATAATATATTTACGTTTAGTACTAGTTTAAAGTGTAATTTAAAATATAAAACATGAAAAAAATAGCTTTTTCTGTAGTGTTTCTTTTTGCCATGCTTTCTGCTGCTGCACAAGAAACGGCAACAGACACGATTAAGTATTGGACCAAAAAAGGAAACATCTCACTGCTTTTTAATCAATCGGCTTATAATAAACAATGGCTGGGCGGTGGAACTTCGAATATTGCGGGGAATTTTGGACTGAATTATGACTTCAATTATAAAAAAGAAGATATCGTTTGGGATAACAAATTTATTTTAGCGTACGGTTTAACCAAAATAAAAGGAGACGAAAAAACTGCAAAAACGGACGATCGTCTGGAACTGAATTCTCTTTGGGGAAAGAAAGCCAAAGGTCAATGGTACTATTCGATGTTTTTTAATTTCAAGACTCAAATGGACACTGGACTGGACAAAAATGACGATAAAATATCGCATTTTTTCTCTCCGGCCTATTTCCAGTTGGGACCAGGAATGCTGTGGAAAAAAAGTAATAATTTGAGTGTCAATTTTTCTCCGGCGACTGCAAAACTAGTTGTTGTTCATCCTCATTTTACTGAATTTGGTCCTTCTTTTGGAGTATTGCAAGGCGACTCCACTCGATTTGAGTTTGGAGCCAGTATTACGGCATACTACAAATTCAATATCATGACAAATGTATCTGTAGAAAACCGACTGAATTTATATTCCAATTATTTAGATAATCCTCAAAACGTGGATGTTGATTACCAAATGAATGTGATTATGAAAATCAATAAATACTTGTCGGCTAACGTAGCATTACAGGCCATTTATGATGACAATTCGATTCAAGCCGTTCAGGTAAGAGAAGTATTTGGTTTAGGCGTCAACTACGGTTTCTAAGAAAATACATTTTTATAAAAAAAGACCTTTAGAAATTTCTAAAGGTCTTTTTTTTGTTCTGTAGTGTCTCTGTACTCTGGTGCTCGTTTGCAACGAGTACCTACTTACTTGTGTGAACTAAATAAAGCGTTTGCAACGCGGCTAATGTAAACAGATTACCATAAAGGTTCGACATTTACATTACAAAAAACAGTATTATCTTCTTCATAATTTCTATAACTACTGTTTACATAATCTCTTTCATGAAAAACAATTTCGGCTTCAACAGGATTATAATGTATGTAGTTTACACGCTGTTCTATTTTTTCTAAAGTATCCAATATAACCGGATGAAAACCATCTTGCCACACTTTATAATTTTTAGCCCTTCCTGATTTTTGAGATTCAAAACTAAATTTCCGTAACAGCCATTCTCGCCTGCTTTCAGGATGTTCTTTTATGGCTTCTATTAGTTTTTTCGATGTGAATTTTTTAAAATCCCGAATAACATTTTGCAACTCTCCATCAAATGCTGTTACAATTAAATGAATGTGACTAGTCATGTATACATAAGCATGAGCACTCAATCCTTTTTCCTTGATACAATAATTTAAGGATTCATCTAAAATAGTACAATAATTAGGTCGTACAAATAAATCTACCCAGTCTACAACTGTTATAGTAATAAAAGTAGGCACTGTACTATCGATAACTTTGTAATTCTCAGACATGTTTTTTGAAAATATTGATTTTAAGAAACGCTACTATAAAACAGTCGTATACTCCTTTAAAGAAACTCCGGTTTTAACGATCCGCGTTGCAAACGCTATAATTTGTTTCTTAATTTAAGTAGGTACTCGTTGCAAACGAGCACCAGAGAATGTGGACAAACGAGCGCTAGTGGGTGTTTTTTTGCCAAATCATCCCAAATACAAAACCAACTTTCTATCAAGCCAATTGCCCTAATCTGTTGTATTAGCTGTTATGCACAGTCATTTAATCGATTGGACTTTCAGTTATAAATTCTAAAAATTCTTTTCCAAAGGTTGTTGTTCTCGGAGTCATTAAACCTGAGCCTGTCATTGTGGTATGTAAACCGCTAGTTTTATGTAAACCTGCTCGTGACAAATCATCCCAAATCAAATCATACAATTCTCTTTTTCCATTTAATTCAGGATATGCTTCTTCCAAAACATTTGATAAACCGGCAGCCATATAATTCGGCAAACTCTTTCCATTTTTCTTAAACCAATTTTCGGGATTGTCAAATAATTTCAGGATTTTAATGTGCCAAACTGTGAAAGTCGATATAAAGTTCAGAAAGATTTGCACTTCAGTTATGTTTGGATTTTCTTCAACGGCGCTATTCAAAATTACGTTTTTGAAATATTGTATTTTCTCTTTTTCGCTTGTTCGAAGTGCTAACTGTGTGGTTTGCAAAACAACGTCTATAAAAACATCATTATTTGATAATTTAATCAAATCAAGTTCTTCTTTCTGTTCAAGTTGTTTTAGTTTTTTGCCTACTTCAATCATCCATTCATTTCTCCTTTTTTCTAATGGAGGAGTGACTAATAATTGTAAAAGCTCTGACGCTGTCGCGCCAACAACAGGAATAGAACCAAGAACTGCTTTTGCAACACCATATGCAATGTCATCTTTTGTTTCTTTTTTCATTTCTAGGTTTCTTATGATTGTGCATGACGTTATGCCACTTTGAGATGGCTGGAAGTTCGTAACCGCTCAATTTTCGGCTTAACGAAAACTTGATGTGGAACGATTATTCCACTAAATTCCAGCTAGCTCAAAATGGCGGTTGGGCGACGTAGTTTTATTCTCTATTATTGAATAATTTATTGTCAGTAGTTACAATTTTCGAAAGTAAAAATTCTTCAAGTCCTGTACATTCAAATTTCGATTCGTCAGGGACTGCAACTGTCAAGACAAATCTAGGATTAGTTTTCCACGTATGTTTAGTTTTACAATTCTTATTCTCATCATATTCAAAATAACTTCCAAATCTATAGCCAAAATGATTTGATTTTCCGATATAAGCTACTTCAAGATTTTCATCTAAAAAGAAATAGACTCCAGCTTTACCATTATTTAGCCATTCTTTTGGCCATTTACTTTCAACATTTAGTTGAGCTTCTTTTTCTGGATTTAAATCATATAATCCACTTATAATAAATCTTTCTAATTTTGGATTTCTATAATTTTCTTCATAGAATTCGACCAATTCCAACGCTTCCTTTTTGCTTGCCATAACTTGTTATTTTATTTAATTTTTTAGTAGAATCACGGTACCATGTCGCCCAACATGTATATACCCGCTAAAAAATAGCGCTTATACCTCTCATTTTGGGTGGGTACACGCTACTGCTTAGAGTATTACTTTCAAATATACACCTTAATAATTATCTTACAAATTATCAAATAGACTTTTAATTTCTTAATTATTGTTATCGCTACTCCGCATGAAGGATGACAGCGGAAATCCTTCCGATTTTTCTTCGGGAGATTATAGCGAACAGCCTGACGCAGCTGTAACGCAGAGAAAGCTGGGACAGGCCCAAAAAAAATCCCTTTTGAAAATATCAAAAGGGATTCTGTTGCTGCACTAGCGCTGTTCTAGACTGCGCTCAAACTGATAGCTTTGTACTCTATAAATTGAAAATTATTCGTTTTCTTCTTCTTCTTTGTCTTCTTTCTCCACTGCGTCTTTATAATCCGGATATAAAAACTTATTGTACGGAAAACGGGTGATGTGAATTTGTCTTACAGCCTCATAAACGCGTTCTCTAAATTCCTCAAAATTTTCTTTCTCGGTAGCGGAAATAAACAATGCATTTTGCTCTCCTACTCGACTCATCCATGTCGCTTTCCATTCTTCCAGCGTGTAATGTCTTGGTGTTTTTTCGGTCATTAAATCATCTTCGTCAATAGTCAAATGCTTGTACGCATCGATTTTGTTGAAAACCATAATAACGGGTTTGTCATTTGCCTTGATGTCCAATAACGTTTGGTTTACGGATGCAATATGATCTTCAAATTCCGGATGCGAAATATCAACTACGTGCAATAACAAATCCGCTTCGCGAACCTCATCCAGCGTACTTTTGAAAGAATCAACCAGTTGCGTTGGTAATTTTCTAATAAATCCTACAGTATCCGAAAGTAAAAAAGGCAGGTTTTTAATAACTACTTTTCGAACGGTGGTGTCCAACGTAGCAAAAAGTTTGTTCTCTACAAAAACGTCACTTTTCCCAACGGCATTCATCAAAGTCGATTTCCCCACATTTGTATATCCAACTAAAGCCACGCGTACCATGGAACCGCGATTGCCTCTTTGCGTTCCCATTTGCTTGTCGATTGCTTTGATTTTATCTTTCAATAAAGCAATTCTATCCCGTACAATACGTCTGTCTGTCTCAATCTCTGTCTCTCCGGGTCCACGCATTCCAATTCCCCCTTTTTGACGTTCAAGGTGTGTCCAAAGTCCCGATAATCGAGGCAACATATAGATACATTGTGCTAATTCTACCTGCGTTCTTGCATAAGAAGTTTCAGCACGTTGCGCAAAAATATCCAGGATAAGGTGCGTTCTGTCCAGAATTTTACATTCTGTTATGATTTTAGATATATTTTTTTGCTGTGAAGGCGATAATTCATCATCAAATACCAAAGTAGATATATCATTTTCTTTTACAAAAAGATGAATCTCTTCAATTTTTCCAGTTCCTACAAAAGTCTTAGGATTTGGACGTTCCATTTTTTGCGAAAAACGTTTCACCACTTGGCCTCCTGCGGTAAAAGTCAAAAACTCCAATTCGTCAAGATATTCGCGCAGTTTCTCTTCACTTTGGTTTTGAGTTACAATACCAACTATAGCCGTTTTTTCGAAATTTAATACTTCTTTTTCTAACATATTTTTGAATAAGTTACAAATTTAATGATTTGTAAGGGACTTATTGAGTTCTGGGTTTATAAAAAAATCATAACGTGTGAATAATGATAGTATTTTGGTCGAACGACATATTAGACCAAAGAAGCACCAAAAGAAATTAGCAAATTTGCAGTAATTGTAAAATCTCAAACCTTTGCACTGCTTACTTTAGGAGTTCCATTGGATTTTTAATTATTTTTACAGCAATTTAATACCATTTGAATGAATCGCTTTTTGACAGTACTTATTGCATTCTTGCTTCCTGTTTTTCTTTTTGCCCAAAATAATTCTGAACAATTATTGCAGGAATTGGATCAAACAGTTGCGGATTACCAATTGTATTCAGATAAAAAAGAGATTCAAATCAACAAACTCAAAGAACTGCTGCTTTCTACTTCGTCCGATATTCAAAAATATGATGTTTACGGAAAGTTGTATGCTGAATATAAATCGTATCAATCCGATTCCGCGTTGATTTACGCTCGAAAGAGTTTTCAAATAGCCGAAAAACTAAATGACATTGAAAAGCTAAATCATGCCCGATTAAATCTAGCTTCCATCATGGGAACATTAGGAATGTACAAGGAAGCAACCGAAATTCTTAATCGAATCAACATCACTACTTCACCCGAACTAAAAGGCTATTATTTTACGGTAAACAGTGTCGTTTATGGCTATATGTCCGATTATGCGGCTTCACTTCAGGAAAAGAATAAGTATATTGTTTTAACAAAAAAGTACCGTGATTCTTCTTTAAATTATTACAAACCGCAATCAAGCGCCTATATTATGGCGAAATCCAGTACGCTTCTTGATGCCGGAAAACACAAGGAAACACTGGCTTTATTACTGAACTATTTCCCGAAAATTGCTCACAACAGTGATGATCGAGCGGTTATTGCCTACATTATTTCACAGGCGTATCGCCAAAAAAAAGACTTTAATCAGGAGAAAACATGGTTGACTATTTCGGCTATATCCGATTTGCAGTTGGCCAAGAAAGAATATATTTCGTTGCGTTCGTTGGCTTTTCTAATGTATGAAAACGGGGATATTGATCGCGCTTACAAATACATAAAACGCTCTCTTGAAGACGCTCTTTTTTGTAATGCACGCCTACGAACCTACGAAATCTCAAAGATGTTGCCTATTATCAACGAGGCGTATCAAAAACAAAATGAAACCAATCGATTTCAGTTGGTACTGTTTTTAATAAGTGCGAGTATCTTATCCATGTTCTTGTTGGCGGTGCTTTTTTTACTTTTCAAGCAAATGAAAAAATTATCCAAAGCAAAACAGGATTTAAGTTTGGCCAACAGCAAGCTTTCGGAGTTGAATACTGAACTAAATACTTTCAATGAAAAATTGAATGAAACCAATTATACGCTGACCGAAGCCAATCTTTTGAAAGAAATATACATTGGTCGTTACATGGATCAGTGTTCAGACTACATCGGAAAATTGGACGAATACCGCCGAAAATTGAATGTGATGGCAACAACGGGAAAAATGAACGACCTGATTAGTGCCGTAAAATCAAAACAGTTTGTCGAAAATGAACTCGCAGCATTTCTAACGAATTTCGACAAGACGTTCCTGCAACTCTTCCCTAACTTTATACAAGAATTCAGCGCTTTATTGATTGACGACGAAGCCATACAACTGAAGGAGGGCGAACTCCTAAATACGGAATTAAGAATCTTTGCACTGATTCGTTTGGGCATCAAGGACAGCGCAAAAATATCGACTTTCCTGCGCTATTCGGTATCCACAATTTACAATTACCGTTCGCAACTCAAAAACAAAGCCGCTGGTCCACGAGAAGATTTTGAAGCTAACGTAATGCGGATTGGAACCAATCTAAAATAGAAAAATGCTGTTTTTCAAATAGGTCTTTGGGATAAAAACAATAACAAAGGTCTATTTTTTATTATAAATCTACCACTTTTTTTAAATACTAAATTTACATAATAAACAGTTATTCAGTATCTTGCATTTAAAAATGAGAAACGCAATCTACTTTTTTATGATGACAAAAATATGTAGTGTGTAAAGCGTTTACTTTTACCTTTTAGAAATATGGAAAACTATGGGTTTTTCAATAAATCGATTTCGTGAAAATCAGAATCTATTACCACACCTGAAAAATTAATTTATCAAATTCTATTTAAAAAATGAAGCAATTTCTTTTCACAGCCCTAATGTGGCTCGCGTTTTTTAGCCCTGCACAATCTCAGCAGTTAAAATCACCCAATGGAAAATTTGTAATGGAGTTCTCCTTACAAAACGACGGAACTCCAAGTTACAGTTTGAACTACAAAAATAAAGCAGTTGTAAAACCAAGTAAATTGGGTCTTGAGTTAAAAAATGATAAAAAATCGTTGCTAAATGACTTTACTGTTATTGATACCAAAGCAACAACTTTTGATGAAAACTGGAAACCAGTTTGGGGAGAAGTAGCCTCCATTCGCAACCATTATAACGAATTGGCAGTAACCTTAAATCAAAAAGAAACCGATAGACAAATTGTGATTCGTTTCCGTTTGTTTGACGATGGTCTAGGATTTCGTTATGAATTCCCTTCGCAAAAAAACCTTACTTATTTTGTAATCAAAGAAGAAAGAACTCAGTTTGCCATGACAGGCGATCATACCGCGTTTTGGATCCCTGGTGATTATGATACCCAAGAATATGATTACACTACCTCAAAATTATCAGAAATCAGAGGATTAGCTGAAAAAGCAAAAACGGCAAATGTATCCCAAACTTCTTTTTCTTTGACAGGAGTTCAAACTTCGTTAATGCTAAAAACCGCGGAGGGATTGTATATCAATTTACACGAAGCAGCTTTAATCGATTATTCATGCATGCATTTGAATCTGGATGATAAAACTATGGTTTTCGAATCTTGGTTGACACCAGATTCAAAAGGAGACAAAGGACACATGCAGGCGCCAAATCATTCGCCTTGGCGTACCATAATTGTTAGTGATGATGCCAGAGAAATTTTGGCTTCAAAAATGACATTGAACTTGAACGACCCTAACAAAATTGAAGATACATCATGGATAAAACCCGTTAAATACGTAGGTGTTTGGTGGGAAATGATTACTGGAAAAAGTTCTTGGGCGTATACGGATGAATTTCCTACGGTACAACTTGGCGTTACTGATTTTTCAAAAGCAAAACCTAATGGAAAACATGGTGCTAATAACGCCAATGTGAAAAAATACATTGATTTTGCAGCTAAACATGGTTTTGATGCCGTTTTAGTCGAAGGCTGGAATGAAGGCTGGGAAGACTGGTTTGGACATTCGAAAGATTATGTTTTTGATTTTCTGACTCCTTACCCGGATTTTGATGTCAAAGGATTACATGAATATGCCAAATCAAAAGGCGTTAAAATGATGATGCACCATGAAACTTCTGGTTCTGTACGTAACTACGAGCGTCACATGGATAAAGCGTATCAGTTTATGAAAGACAATGGATATGATGCTGTAAAAAGTGGTTATGTAGGTTCTATCATTGAAAATGGCGGAAATCATTATAACCAATTTATGAATAACCATTATCAATTCGCAATAGAGAAAGCAGCTGATTATAAAATTATGGTGAATGCGCATGAGGCAGTTCGTCCTACAGGAATTGCACGAACATATCCAAACTTAATTGGTAATGAAGCGGCACGCGGAACAGAATATCAATCTTTTGGCGGATCAAAAGCAAATCACGTGACGGTGTTGCCTTTTACACGTTTAGTGGGCGGACCGATGGATTATACGCCTGGAATTTTTGAAATGGATTTGAGTAAAATGAATAAGGACAACAACTCCCATGTAAACAGTACAATTGCAAACCAATTGGCTTTGTATGTAACAATGTACAGCCCGTTGCAAATGGCAGCTGATACTCCAGAAAATTATGACCGTTTTCCAGATGCGTTCCAGTTTATCAAAGATGTAGCAGTAGATTGGTCGGACAGTAAATACCTTGAAGCAGAACCCGGTCAATATGTTACCGTTGCGCGTAAAGCAAAAGTGACGAATAATTGGTTCATCGGTAATGTAAATGGAGAAACTTCTCGTACCTCAACAATCAAATTTGATTTCTTGGAAAAAGGAAAAAAATATGAGGCAACCATTTATGCAGATGCCAAGGATGCACATTATAAAACAAACCCACAAGCATATACGATTCGTAAAATGAAAGTAACGAACCAATCAAAACTGGCACAACTCAGTGCTCCGGGTGGAGGTTATGCGATAAGCATCGTTGAAATCAAAAAGTAACTAACTAAAAAAAGGCTGTCTAAATAGACAGCCTTTTTATTTTCTAAAAAATACGGAAAGAAAAACAGGATCATACATTGACTTTCTATTATTCGTATAAATAATTAAACTCCGTTTTTACTATCCCATTTTCTTCTACAATGGAACAGGATACTGGATAGTTTAAATTATTGTATTTGTATTTTCTGCTTTTACCAATATCATTTACTGCAGTAGAGGAAAACTTAACTCATTATTATTAGATATTGATTCAAAATCAAATTCATCTTCATGAAAAGAAACTAGTGGCACAATCGTTTTATAATTTTGACCAAAAATGTTTTTCACTATTAATAAATCAGCAGAGTTTTTATCATCAAAAGTATAATTCTTAATTGATTTATCACCAATCAATCCTTTGTGTCTGACAATATTATCTTTTGAATACACATACTCTATTTTATTAACTATTTGTTGATTTCGATCCCTGGAAGAACGTCTGGCTATAAGTCCATTTTCAACAACATATTCAATGTCTTCAATCAGGGTTTGATGACTGTTACTTTTTTTAGTTACTGCTTTTACTCTTGATCCTTCATAAGTTATCGTAACTGTTTTAGTAACAAGTTCTCCACCTTCTTCGTATTTCTTGGTAAACTTTACCAATTGATCCTCTTTATTATAAGCGTAATTTACAACCTCTTTCCAGTTACTTCCTTGTCGTTCTTTGACTGTCATGTCCAATAATTCTTTTGGATTATAAAAAAAACTTTGAATAACGTCAGATGTTTTAATGGACTGTAATTTTCCGTCCTTAAATAAGATGGTTTTATTTATAATCTCACCACTTTTTAAGTTTCGAAAATTAGTCTTTACAATATTAATTTGCTTTAACTTGACTGAATTTTCTGTAATTTGGCTTTGTGCCAAAAACGGAAAGGTGATAATAAATAGGGCAATAAAGTAGGTTTTCATTCGGTATCTATATCTTTTTGGAATTGCCAAAATACAAAAACCAATCAAAGTATAAAATTTTTACTCCAAATATATTCTTCAATTTGAATACAATCCGTTTAGGTGTATCTATTATCAAAAAAACAGGAGCAATCTAAACAAATAGATAACTCCTGTTTCTGATAGGACAGACTTTAAAATTTTTAATGATAGCTGACCAATAAATCTTAATTTACTTTAATCAGTTTGACATCGAAAACAAGTACAGATCCTCCTGGAATCGGCCCGCTACCATTGCTTCCATACCCTAAATGAGAAGGGATTAAAAGAACTCCGTTTCCACCTTCTTTAAAATAAGGAATACCTTCTGTCCATCCTTTTATCACTTGGTTCAAACCAAAGGAAATTCCTTCTGGTTTACTTTGATCAAAAATATTTCCATTCGTAAAATATCCTTTGTATGCCACTGTTACATTAGATGAAGCTGTTGGTTGAGCGCCAGTTCCCGCTTCATTAATAACATAATACAAACCTGAATCGGTTTTTGTAGCAGTCAATTTATTTTTGGCAATGTAATCCACGATTTCTTTTTCGTTTTGCACCGTGTAATCAACTGGTTTAGATGATTCGTTATCTGATAAACAAGAAACAAATAATAAAGAAATTAGGGCTAATAAGGTAGATTTCATAATTTAATTTTAATGTTAAGGCTGCAAATATAGTAATTCAAGCAAAGCCTTTTATAAAAATCATTTATCACCAAAAACCTGAACATCATCTACTTGAAAAGCACCATCCAGAGCCAGATTTTTGCCGGAACCGGTATATTTAAAAGCAATATTGATTTTGCCTTTGTACGAAGATAAATCTACGGCGCCACTTCCTATAAATTGATACCAAGGCGTGGCTTGTTTCGGTAAATTAACCACCAATGGAGTCCAAGTCGCAGTAGCAAAATTCAATCCGTCAAAATTACTGGAAACATAAACTTCAAGAGAATTTAATGGTGAATCGATATCTAAATGATGCTGAGCGCTCCTAAAAGTCAGGACTTCTTTCGTATGAACATCCATATCAATTTTTGGCGAAATCAACCAAGCAATATTCGAAACGACTTTGGTTCCACTAATGGCAAACTCGGCATACCCGTTTCCGGAATACACTGTGCCTTTCCAGAAAAGTGTTCCTTTTTGGACCATATTTGCCCAACCGGGAAGGCTTAAATTTGACTTATCGATAACTTTTTCAAAATCTTGGGAGAAAAAAGGAACTGCTCTTGTTCCGGTCATCACCACATCTTTTTCGGAGCGGGGCAACAATTGGTAATCCGTTCCGTATTTCGTCAAAATTCCTCTCACTTTTCCGCTTCCATTGGGAACTATTTTAGTTGCAAAATCAGAAAAACTACTCGTTCTAAAATACACTTGATTGCCTAATTTATCCATCAAACCCCAGTTCGTCGCACCGCCCACATTATTAGTTTCCTCAAAATAATGACGCCCTACTGCAGCAGCTGAAAACTGAACATCAGACAACTCAACCAATGTATTCAAATTAGAATCATTTAGCAGTTCCGACATGGTTAACGAGCGAACTAAAGCCTCCTCTTTGACATTCGTACACGACGCATTCAACACTTTTTTATACTCATTTTGCGAAAGCCGCCCTACTCCGCCTTCATTATAGGAATTCACAAAAATACTTCCGATACTCATGCCACCAAACGAAATATCCGTGTATTGATCTTTCAACTTTATGTATACTTTATTGCCTAACCTGTAATCAATATACAAATTTGTAGCATCCACAGGAACGCTAAATCCTATGGCTGGTGTTGTAGCTTTTGCCAAAGTCTGAAAAGAAATCGATTTGAAAAAATTCCCCGATTCATCGCTGGAAACCACATAAGCCTCAATGATATCATCGTATTTGTATTGCGTTACAATGGCATTTGCGACCGCATGAACTTCGCTAACTGATTTATTAGTCACTAAATCCGGCTGTGTACAAACTAATTTTGGAGCCACAACCTCATCTGTCACACAACTACCAAATGTGATTGTCAACAGTAAAAATAGAATAGATTTGTAAAATGTTGATTTCATCTGCTTTAATTTATAGATTGATATAAAGATTTACGAAAAACGTTCTGCCGTATCCGTAGAAATATTTTGGTCCAAAAGAAGGTGTACCGCTGGAAACATCCTGATTAATTTGTCTGAAATTGGCGTTTCGGGCTTGTTCGTAACCACCGGTTTTATAGGTAACATCAAGTACATTATTGATGCTGGCAAAAACGCCAACATTCTTTCCATAAATTCGCCATGATTTTCCACCCACGAGATTGAGCAACATTGTAGGATCAAATTCTTCTTGTTTTAATAATACTGCGGCTCTTTCTTCCGTCGCCTCCGGAAAATTGAAACCGCTTGCGGGATTCTTATAAAAAATTTCGATTCTGGAAATGGGTGAAATATCAATATAACTGTTGGTGAGGTAATTTACATTGGCGCTAATCCACCAATATTTTGGATCTCGATATTCAATTCCCACGGAGTACGCGCGTTGTGGCATTCCCGCTTGCTTGTAATTTTTGAGGGAAGCCGTTCCAAAATCAAAAACCGGACTGGTATTTTCTGGAGTTGCTTCGGCATCGTTTGTCAACGTCACCTTTGGATTACTGTCATACGTATATTCACCAAAAGCCGCTGAAAAAGTGGTTTTAAATGTTTGTGTCAATTGGTATTCCAAACTGAATTCGGCCCCAAAATTCTTCTTATTCAATTTTGTTAATGTTTGGCTTACAAAAGCATCGGTGTTTAAATATCCTGAGCCATCATCAAAAATTCCTTCGGCATAAAAGAAGGAAATTTGAGTCGCATTTTTAATTAGTGAATAATAGGCTGTCAGTCGCGCTTTCAGTTTTGGAGACCGATAAACATAACTAGCGTCCAAACTGCTGATGTTCTCACTTTCGATTCCATCTACAATTGTATTATTCAATCGGGAATTTGCAAACGTATTTTTCAAAGAAGGTGCTTTAGTTAAATGTGCCGCATTGAAAGTCATCAACTGCTTACCGGAGATTTTCAAATTGAATCCGGCTTTGAAGCCAAAGTTTTCAAACGCAACTTTCTCACTTTTCCCGAAGGAATTGGTTTCATAGATTCCGTTTTTGTACAAACCTTCTCTTTGATAATTTGCGGTTGAAAAATTCTGAGCCAGATAAAAATCTACTTTGTTGTAGGTGAATTTGAATTGGGTAAACGCTTCTAAAGTATTGGCAAAATAATTATAATTGTATCCGTATGTATCGCCAACGACTACTTGACGGTCTGGATTATTCAAATCAGATTGCGATTGATTTCCGCTATAAAAAGCATCAATATCTTCAAAATAAGAACCGCCAAGCAAGTCCAACAATTTTTGTGAATTGTGCGATTTTAGTTTTTTGAAAGACGCTCCGGCATTCATAAAAATATTTTCCGACAGCTGCGCAGTCAAATTTGTTGTGGCCACTGCGGTTTCATCTTCAACTTGATCTTCATATAAAACGTACTTACTTTTTGTGGGTTCGTAGCCCGTAATTGTTCCATTAGCATCCAAAATTGGATTTTGATTGGCTTGGTACAATGCCGCCCAATCAATTTGAGGATTGGCTAAAAATGCCACTTTGCTTTTTTCCGCATTTTCATAATCTGGAGTGAATGCTCCCGAAAATTCTCCGTTATCCGGTGCATAAAGTGAGCTGTAATAACTGGGCATTTTTCTGTAATACGTTGGGTCCGGACTATTGGCATTTTGATAATCGATGTTGCTGTTGGCAATTTTTCCAAATTGATACATTACACTCGAATTCAGATTGGTTTTATCACTAATTTTAAAATAATAATTCAGCATAATCGTAGGTTCTTCAATGGTTTTCATACGGGCATTCCTTTTTTCACCGTCCTGAAAACCCCAATACGAATTGTATTTTACGTTTGTCAATTGCGTAACTTCGGCAGTGTTTGGAGAGTTTTTGGCTCTGGAATTCGGGGTATACAGTGCCGTCAGATTTAACGAATGTTTCTCACTTAACTTTTTTTCGAGACTTATAAAAAAGGAATTCGCATCATAATTGGTCCCTTCAAAATATCCTTCCTGCGCCCAGCGCTTTCCTGCCGAAACGACAAAAGCCCAACCGCGGGAATTCATGCCGGAAGCATGCGTTGCCATGGTGCGCCAACTGTAATTGGTATTGGTTGATGAAAATGAGATTCGGGAGCCCGGTCTGTAAATGGAAGCTCGCGTATTAATTTCTTGTGTTCCCAAAATTCCGCCAAAAGTATAATCCGAAGGAGCGGTTCCCAGGGTAAATTCCTGATTGCGGAGCGCGTCATTCAATCCGCCCCATTCTCCCCATTGTGGTCTTCCATCATAAATTTTATTCATGGAAACGCCATTAATCATCATCGTGGAATGTTCGCTGTCTAATCCACGAACTCTAAAACGAGCTTGTCCCCAGTTGAAAGCAGCGGCTTGCAAGAAAGCATCCCTGGAGGATTGTAAAAGTCCGGAAGTACTTTCGGAACTGCTGTTGTCCTCGCCAAAATCGCTTTCGATAAGTGTGATGATGCTGTTTTGCTGTTCCGTGGATTGGTCTTCTTCTAAAGTTATGGTTCCCAAATCCAGCATTTGTCCTTCGGTAATTTCAACGGGATACAAGCCATCTTTGAAACCCTGACTGTGTACCAGAAGCAATATATTTCCTGTGGGAACTGAATCAAAATTAAAATTACCATCCTCTTTTGTGAGTTGCATTAAAGTCGTATTTTGAACACTGACGACGACAAAACCTAATGGATTTTGGGTTTTGGAATCCACGACTTTTCCAAAAAAACCCGTACTGTTTTGTGCAATACTACATCCAATATGAACCATAAAGAAGAATGCAACGTAAAATTTACTCATAGATTTAGATGATGAGGTTACAGTATAAAAAGCGGGAATTGTGATAATAAGTTCAACCGCTACAATGAATTGCAACGGTTGAACTAAAAACATTGAAAACGTAATCCGAAATGGGATAACGCTAAATAATTAAAAGTGAATTTTGGAAAAAGTGGTATAAACCTTAAAAACGATAATGCTGACTAAGTGGTATTTTGCATGCAGTATCAAATAAAAATAATCTATGAAAGAATTATAATGTTAAATGTATAAAAAAAATACTAACATATTGATTTTCAATGAAATTATTTTTAGTGAGTCCTTTTTTTGGGAAAGTTCTTAGATAATTAAAACGAATTCAGTAGCCCCGATGGCAGCAAGTATCCCACGCTTTTGGGCGTGGATACTGCGAACAGCGGGACAGTTTGTTTTTATGGAAACGAAATGTTGTGCTCCTAAAAATTTATAGTTATTCTATTGCTTTGATTCGGGACACCATTATGGCGATAAGAATCCCAAAAACGCCGATAAATGCGAATGAAAATCTAAGGCTTGACAGCTCCGCGATGTATCCGATGATTGGCGGACCCATAAGAAAACCCAGAAAACTGACGCTGGAAACCGTGGTTAAGGCTACGCTTGGCGATACATTTGGGGTTTTTCCGGCCACACTGTAAACTGTAGGAACTATGGTGGAAACTCCCAATCCAACAAACATAAACGCGATGGTTGCGGGAATGACAAATGGGAAGAATACTGCTGTAAAAAGTCCGGCTGATATCATGATTCCGCTGATTTGTAAGACGGTTTTTCGACCAAATTTACCTATCAGACCGTCTCCTAAGAATCTTCCGCCGGCCATCATAATCATAAAAGAAGTGTATCCCAAAATCACTAATGGTCCGGGCGCTTTGATGACATCTTTGAAATAAACACCGCTCCAGTCGAACATGACGCCTTCGCTTGCCATGCAACAAAACCCGATTATTCCCAACCAAATCAGCGCACTGTCCGGTTTTGAGAATAATTTTTTCTTTTCGGTTTGTACGGTTTCTTTGGCTTTTATTAAAAATTTATAGTTGAAAGCCATCATCAAAAATACGATTCCGGCCACAATGAGAAAGTGAATGTAAGGCGTTAACTCAAAAGCCAGCATTCCTAATCCTACTAATGCTCCTATGAATCCAGCAAAACTCCACATCCCATGAAAGGACGACATGATAGTTTTTTTGAAAAGCACTTCGGTGTAAACGCCTTGTGTGTTTACAGCGATATTAGATAGATTTCCAAAGATTCCAAACACAAATAATCCAAACGACAATTGCCAAGCCGCAACAGCCAAACCTAAATTTGTCATGCTAAAAACATATAGTGAAAGGGCGAATATCAAGATTCTGTGGCTTCCAAAACGAGTGACCAATTTTCCAGAAAAAGGCATTACTACTAGTTGTCCTAATGGCAAAGCGAATAAAATACTTCCTAAATCTCCTTCGCTAAGGTTCAAAGTCGTTTTGATATCCGGTATTCGGCTGGCCCAAGTGGCAAAACACAATCCCATCCCAAAGTAGAACATGGAAACTGCCCAACGAATTCGGTTTAAATAAGAAAGCTTGGCTTCAGTGTATGTTTTCTTGAGTTTGGCTTTCGTTTTTGACCTTCCTAAAAAGTTTAAATCTATCAAAGTGATTTATTTTAGCATTTAAGGCGTCAAAATTACAAAAAGCAATCATTGGTTGTGTCAAAACAACACATTTAAGGAAAAATACAACGTTATTGTTTATAAAAAATGATTACCGCGAATTCGCTAATTTTTAAAAAAGTATAGAAATTAGCGAATTCGCGTTATATTTTATAGGTCAATTGCTTTTTTCTGGGCACTGCTTTGAATAGCAGCTTCAATGATTTGCATAACCTGAACGCCATCTTGTGCCGTCACCGGTTCTACAACGTCATTTATAATCGAATGATAAACTCCGTCAAAAAAGTCGTAGTAATTCCCTTGAAGTGTGGGGATAATTTCCTGAACAATTTCACCATTAATTTCAGTGTGCAAAAGTCCCCGTTTTTCAATGGATTCCGTTCCCCACGTTTCTAAATTTGGTTTATTTCCTAATTTCAATTCGTCTTCCTGAACATCACCACGCGGTTTCAGGAAAGAACCTTTCTTACCATGAATAACAAAGGCTGGAATCGCTTCCCGAACAAAAAATCCTGCTTTGAGTCGGACACGGAAATTGGAGTAATACAGTAAAATATCAATGTAATCATCCACCAAAGAATGCTCTCGTGTGATGCGTATATCCGAAAAAACGGATTGTGGCATTCCAAACAAACACAAGGCTTGATCTATTAAATGCGGTCCCAAATCCTTCAGAATTCCAGCACCGGAATTAACGGTTTCTTTGTGTTGTTTCGGACTTAAAAGTGGATTGTAGCGGTCGAAATGGAATTCGGCTTCCACAATGTCACCCAAAACTTTGTCTGAAATAATTTTCTGGACTGTTTTGAAATCGCTGTCCCACCTTCTGTTTTGGAAAACGGCCAGTTTCAATCCTTTTTCTTTGGCCAAAGCCGCTAATTCCTGCGCTTGGGCTACCGTTGTGGTAAATGCTTTTTCGACAATAGCGTGTTTTCCGGCCAAAAGGACTTGTTTTGCATATTCATAATGCGTTTCCACCGGCGTATTTACTATAACTAAATCTACATCATCATCTAACAACTCTTCCATGGTGGCGTAACTTTTTACCGAAGGAAAATCTTGGTGGATTAATTTTTTAGTTCGTTCCCAAGAACCAAGGAGTTCAAATCCGGGGTGAAAATTTAAAAAAGGAGCATGAAATACTTTCCCGGACATTCCGTAGGAAAGTAAAGCAGTTTTTATTTTTTGCATGGTATTATTTTTCAAATTAATGGCCTGTGTTTTTTAAACATATAAACCACATAAGTTTTTAAAAATTAAATAAGTAGTGAAGTTCTTGTCATTTCTTTTCTTTCAAAAATAGAGACTGAAACCTATTTTTTAACATATAAGGCATATAAGTTCATATAAGAATTGGAATGTTTTTATACAGTTATTTTAGAATTTTTTAAAGTAAAACTTACATGACTTATCTGTTTCAAAATTTAAACAAATAAGTCATCTAAGAAATCTTAAAAAAAAACTTACATGACTTATATGTTTCAAAATCAAAATCTTACTTTTTAGCTCTTTCGTATTGTTTTGGCCATTCGATATCAGCATTTAAATCATGTGCAAATGTCAATCCCAAATTCGGATTTCTAAGGGATTCTCTGGCAAATAACACTAAATCTGCTTTTCCTGAAGCGACAATTTCCTCAGCTTGAGCGGCTTCAGTAATTAAACCAACTGCTCCAGTCAGGATTCCAGTTTCTTTTTTAATTTGGTCCGCAAAAGGAACTTGGTAATTCGGGCCTAGCGGAATTTGTTGATGAGACACTAATCCTCCCGAAGAAACATCTATTAAATCGACGTCTTTTTCTTTTAGTATTTTCGACAGCTGTACGGATTCTTCAGCATTCCATCCGCCTTCTGCCCAATCTGTAGCCGAAATTCTAACGAATAAAGGCAGATTTTCCGGCCATTCTGATTGAACTGCATCCACGACTTCGAGTGTCAAACGGATTCGGTTTTCAAAACTTCCACCATATTCGTCGGTTCTAAAATTAGACAAAGGCGAAAGAAACTGATGCAATAAATACCCGTGCGCAGCATGAACTTCCATTACCTGAAAACCTGCTTGAACCGCTCTTTTTGTGGCTGATTTAAAGTCGGAAACTACTTTTTGAATTCCCACTTCGTCTAATGCAACAGGATCGTTTTCAGTATGATGATACGCAACGGAACTTGGCGCCACGGTATCCCAGCCTCCTTGTGTTGCGTCTAGTTTTCGGCCTCCGTTCCAGGGTGATGCGGCACTTGCTTTTCTTCCGGCATGAGCCAATTGGATTCCGGGAACCGATTTCTGACTAATAATAAATTGATTAATCTGATGCATTTTTTCGATTTGCTCGTCTTTCCAAAGTCCTAAATCTTCGGGAGAAATTCGGCCTTCGGGAGAAACTGAAGTTGCTTCCTGAATGATTAATCCTGCTCCACCGCTGGCGCGACTTCCAAGATGTACAAGATGCCAATCATTGGCAAAGCCATCTTGGGCCGAATATTGGCACATTGGTGAAATAGCAATTCTATTTTTTAGCGTGATGCTTTTTATTGTGAGTGGAGAAAATAATTTTGAAGACATATCTTTATTTTAAAAGTGAAAGAAACAAGAAATACTCATTTCAAAAAAGTAAAGTTAAGATTCACAACTCAAACTTAGAATTCAATTTACATTAATTAACAAACTTTTAAAATGGTATGGAACAATTATTGTAAAATAAACAAATAGAAAACCTTACTTTTGTGAGTTATAAAAGAACTAAAATTAAAAAATGGACATAGTTATCAAGCTTTCTCAATTTTTATTGAGCTTATCATTACTTATTATACTTCACGAATTAGGACATTTTATTCCTGCTAAACTGTTTAAAACCAGAGTCGAAAAATTCTACTTATTTTTTGACGTTAAATATTCCCTTATCAAAAAGAAAATTGGCGAAACCGAATATGGTATCGGTTGGTTGCCTTTGGGCGGATATGTAAAAATTTCCGGAATGATTGACGAAAGCATGGACAAAGAACAAATGGCTTTGCCTCCGCAACCATGGGAATTTCGTTCTAAACCGGCTTGGCAACGTTTAATTATTATGTTAGGTGGTGTTACGGTGAATTTTATTTTGGCTTTTATCATTTACATCGGAATGGCATTTGCTTATGGTGATACTTATATTGCTAATGCCGATTTGAAAGACGGTTTGTTAGTAGAAAACAAGGCGATGCAAAACGTGGGTTTCCAAACTGGAGATCATATAGTTTCTGTGGATGGTGAGAAAATTGTCAAATTTGACAATGATCTTACGATGAAAGTTATCATGGCAAAAAAAGTGCTTATTGTAAGAAATGGGACAGAACAAGCCATCAAAATGCCAAATGATTTTGTGGATCAATTATCAAAACATGAAAAAAGTGTGTTGCTGGATATCAGAATGCCATTTGTAGTGGGAGCTGTTACCCCTGGATCAAAAAACACTGCGCTGCAACCAAAAGATATTATTCTTGCATTGAACGGGCAACCGACAAAATATTTTGACCAAGCTAAAGTGGTTTTGGAAAGCAACAAAAACAAAACGATTGCAGCAACTATTTTAAGAGACGAGAAAGAAATAAAAGTACCAGTTATGGTTACTAATGATGGAAAATTAGGAATTGGTGTTGGACAATTAAGTATGGCGTTACTTGAAAAACTGGGCTATTACAAAGTAAGCAAACAGGAATTCAGCTTGATGGAATCTATTCCGGTTGGGATTACCAGAGGAAAAGATCAATTAGTAGGATACGGAAAACAATTGAAAATGATTTTCAGTCCAAGTACGGGTGCATATAAATCAGTGGGTGGTTTTAAGGCCATATTCGACATTTTTCCTAATACTTGGAGCTGGCAAGTTTTCTGGAACATCACCGCATTATTATCGATAATGCTTGGTGTAATGAACTTATTACCTATTCCGGCACTTGATGGAGGACACGTAATGTTTTTATTGTATGAAATTATCAGCGGTAAAAAACCAAGTGACAAATTCCTAGAGAATGCGCAAATGGTTGGTTTCGTATTACTTATAACACTGTTACTATTTGCTAACGGAAATGACATTTACAAGGCAATTGTAGGGAAGTAAAAAAAATAAAAAAAAGTTTGATTTTTATTTGCACAAACCAAATGATAGCCTATCTTTGCACCGCTTTACAACTGAAACAAACATCACAATAAAGCAATTAAAAACGTTCATTCACACCAGAATAAAAATATACAGTTTCCTTCTTAGCTCAGTTGGTTAGAGCATCTGACTGTTAATCAGAGGGTCCTTGGTTCGAGCCCAAGAGAGGGAGCTTTAAAAGCCTGACAGCAATGTCGGGCTTTTTTTATGATCAAAAATTAGCGAGGGCTTCCCGATTTTTCCACAATTGAAATCTTGAAAAATTTGTTTAACGCAGTTATGGATGGGATTTTCTACTTTACCATTTCCGTAACAATCTTTTTTGCTTCATTTGAATTACCCCAGCTTGCAATTTCATGCAAAACAGGCATCAAACTTTTTCCTGAATTAGATAAAGTATATTCTACTCTTTGAGGACTTTCTTTAAACTCTTTTCTTTCGATTAAACCCAATGTTTCTAATTCTTTTAATTCATTAGAAAGTACCTTGTTTGAAATAGCAGGCATTAATTGGTTTAGTTTCCCGAAACGCAAAGAACTTTCGCCAATACAATTTAAAATTATGGGTTTCCATTTACCTCCAAAAATGGACATGGCTCTTGTTACGGGACAATCATAAGGGTTTTCTATATATCTCATATAATTTGTGGTAACCTATTGGTTACCGGTATTTAATTTATTGGTTACAAATATACACTAAACGTTTGTACGTTTGTAAAAACTAATATTCGTACAAGTACCAATTAGACCTACTAAACGAGTATTTTAACATTTAAATTATATGAAAATCAACAAAAGTATCTGGCTAATAATTATTTTGCTTGCTTCCCTAAATATATGTGCTCAAGTAAATACTAGTGAGAAAAAAATTGGTATACATTTATATGTAAATCCAGATCTAGGAAAAGATGATTCCGATGGCACAAAGGACAAGCCGATTAGATCACTACCCGAAGCGGCGAAACGGGTCAACAAAATGGTTGGCGAAGGGACTATTCAAGTGTATCTCGCAGCGGGAACATATGGTTTGTCTGAAACTGCCGTTTTTAATCCAGTAAATTGGAAGTTTTCAAAAAAGGAACATCTTATAATTCGCGCTGAAATTTTACCTGATAGTACCGATTGGAATCCGAGTAAGATGCCTATAATTGTTTCAACGATGCCTTTTAACATCGAAACGAATGAGAAAAAGGAAGTAACAGGTGGTTCTAATTATGGTATTTTGATTGAAACAAGCCACGTGACTATTCAAGGTTTGCGCATATTGGGTGAACCAGTACACGAAAAACCTTCTGAAGGGGTTTTAGTTCGAAATTATCCTATCGTTTGGGACGGTAAGAATTTAAGCGATTTGAGAATAACACAATGTTTGTTTTTAGGAAATAAATTTGCTCTTCCAAATCACTTAGGAATTTTAGCAAGTGGTAAAGAATTAGAGGTTGACCATTGTGTTTTTTATGGCGTTAAAGATGCTGTTGTTATGTGGAATACACCGGCAGATCAATGTACAATGCATCATAATTTAATTTTAAATAGTTATGGAGCCGTCGTATGGACTTGGTCGACAATGGAGGATTTTAAATTTTATAATAATGTAATCAGTGGTGCCAATGTATTGTGGGTTCTGGAAAAAGAAGCCAAAAATGCTTACAAGATTGAAAATTCTATGTTGGTCGGGTATAATGAATTAGTAAATAAAGGTGGTGGTCCACAAGATTTTGGAATCCCAGCCGATCCAAAAAAATTAAAGTATAATTCAGATTTTAAGATTAAAAAAGCGGGAAGTTTAGCTGTTGAAGAAAATCAAACCAGCCGTTATTATTTGCAATTGAAGCCAGGAACTGTAGGAACTTCTTATGGAGCAGGATTATTTTATAAAGTAAAGTAGATGAAAAAAGTAATATTAGCATTTTTAATACATGTAGTTTTTTGCTCCAGTGTATTTGCACAAAAACCGTTGCGTCATTTCATGCAAAGCAAAGACGAACAAATAAATACCATTCCCTATGGAAATAATCCACTGGCGGGACATTATGTACAATCAAAAGATGCCAAAATTTATTATGAAGTATATGGCAAAGGACAACCCATTGTACTATTACATGGTGGATTGTTTGGTTCAACCGTAGAAATGGCAAAAATCATAGACAGCCTTTCCGTACGTTTTCGGGTAATAGCAGTTTCTACTCGTGGGCATGGTAAATCGGAAATCGGAACCGAACCATTGACATTAGAACAAAGAGCAAATGATGTATTGGCGGTAATCCGTAAAGTAACCCCAGAAAAAGTAATGATTCTTGGATTTAGTGATGGCGGATTTACCGCTTATAAATTTGGCTCGATGTATCCTGAAGAAGTTAAAAAAATGATTGTGATAGGCGCGGGTGTTTTATATCCCGGATTAAGGGATTTTAGTTTCAACTTTAATCAAGCGATGGAAATGGATTCGGAATTTTGGGCACAACAACGCGACTTAATGCCAGAACCGAATCGACTAAAAGAGGTGTTTCAGCAAATCGCGACTTGTTATAGCCAACTTACCGTAGGAGCTGAATTACTAAGTTCTATACAATGCCCCGTTTTAGTGATGGCGGGCGACCGAGATGAGGGCAACTCGGTACAAAATGTTTTAAATGCCGCATTACTGATTCCAAATCACCAGTTAGCGATTATTCCAAATGCTGGTCATCCTGCTTTTATTGTAAATTTTAACGCCACTTGGGCTAGTATCGCTCCGTTTATAAAAGAAAACTAAATCCGTTGAACATGAAAAAAGCAATTTTATTGAGTATTCTTCTTTTAAATATAACGATGGCTTTTGCTCAAAAATTTATTTGGCAGAATACAGAATTTGAAGCGGTGAATACCAAAGTAGCAATCGTGAACATGGATGGTGTTCAAGTCTTAAAAGTGGAGCGCGACTTAATTGCATGCCCTTTTGACGAAAAAAATATTGACGCCTCAACTGACGGTCCTACTTACGTTAAATTAACGAATGTTGACATCCAGAACGGAACGATTGAAATTAAAATGTTAAGCCAAATCATGGAAAATTCTCCTTTTCCTGCCGCAAGAGGATTTATAGGAATAGCATTTCGAGTAGATAAAGAGAATGAAAATTTTGATGCCATTTACCTTCGTCCAAGTAATAGCAGAGCCGATGATCAATTGAGAAGAAACCATACCATTCAGTATTTTTCCTATCCTGATAATACGTTTAGCCGATTGAGAAAAGAAGCAAATGGTTTGTATGAAACTTATGCAGACATTGGCCTTAATGAATGGATTGATGTTCGTATTGAATTTCAAGATGAAAAGGCGGTTTTATATATTAATAACCAAAAATCACCTAGCTTTATCGTTACAAAAATGCTGGGAACTTCTAAAAAAGGTAGTATTGCGCTTTGGGTTGAAATAGGAACAATAGGATATTTTAAAGATTTAAAAGTAACAAAGAAATAATTGATTCATGAATCTGATAATTTTTGGATAAAAACCTGACAGTAATTTCGGGCTTTCTATGCTAAGCTATCCCAACAAATAAAAGGTGTTATTTTTCTTTTTCTATTTATTAAATTTCGATATTTACCTATTAAAATAAATAAATGATGATACGTAGAAGATTTATTGGTTCCGCAGCTTTATTTGGAGTTGCAGGTATTATGGGCTTTGCAATGCGTCCAAAGAAAAAATTCTTGTTGCACCATGTATTTTTTTGGCTAAAGAACCCTCAATCAGAAGCGGATAAACAGCAATTGATTTCTGGTTTGAAAACTTTGGCGGCAATTCCAACGATTCGTAAAATTCATGTAGGAGTCATAGCATCGACCGAGAAACGGGAAGTTGTAGACACTTCTTGGAGTGTTTCAGAACTCATGTTTTTTGATGATGAAGCCGGCCAAAAAATATACCAAGACCATCCAATTCATCAGGATTTTATAAAGAACTGTTCACATTTATGGGAAAAGGTCGTGGTTTATGATGCTATAGATGTATAAATATTGAAGGAGTTGGCTGTTGCCAATTCACTCGAAATATAAATAAAATAGGGGTTTCAAGAACAAATCTTGAAACCCCTATTTTATGCACACCATTTTAAGGTAACTACGGAATCAATCGGTCCGCGCGAAGCTGTTCAAACAAATCGTGAAAGGAATCTTCAGTACTTTGAAAAACAGGGAAACCAAGTTTGCGACTTTTAGACATATCCGTCATCACTTCTATCGGGCGTCCTAAATCAAGATCCGTATGCCAAGGAGAAGCCAGCTTGTTTAAATCAGACTCGTCAAGAGCATGTTTTGTAGCCATATTTTTCCAGACCGGAGCTTCTTGTATCATTTGTTCCTCAAGAGGATGAATCGTACCATCAAAACCTATTGCCTCTATCCCGAACGATTCCGCTAATTTGTTCCAAAGCCATTTCCAACGAAAAAAATCTCCATTGACCACGTTGAATGCTTCGTTACGAGCCGCAGCAGTAGTGGAAGCCCATATTAAATGTTCTGCCAAAACTCTGGCATCCGTAACATCCGAAAGTCCATTCCATTGTGCTGCTGAACCCGGCCACTGAAATGGCTTGCCTGTTTCTTTACAAATGCTGGCAAATACAGCGAGCGTCGTACCAAGATTCATTAAGTTGCCTACTGCTTTTCCTATAACCGTGTGCGGGCGGTGGATGCTCCATGTAAAACCATCTCGGGCTGCAGCAGCATAGACCTCATCTTCCTGAGCATAATAAAAATTCTCTAAATCAAGACGCGGCTGCTCTTCCCTAAGTGGAGTTTCGGGCAAAAATCCTTCTTTGGCGTAAGCCTCAAACGGTCCAAGATAATGTTTCAATCCTGTAACAAGTGCTACGTGTTGCACTGAATTTTTTGGAGATAATGCCTCGAGAAGGTTCCTTATCATCAAGCTATTTACCCGAATGTTTTCGGCTTCAGAATCCTGACGCATCCAAGTTGTAATGTAAATGTGAGTGGGAGAAATGTCTTTTAAAGCTGTTTTTAAATTCTGCAAATCCAAAAGATCTGCAGCAACAGGCTGAAGGTTCTCTATATCTTTTCGTGGATTTCTGGCTAACCCGAAAGTCGTCCACCCTTTAGCAATAAGTTTTTCTGCGAGATTGCTACCCGTTATTCCGGTTGCTCCAACAACTAGTGCTATATTTTCCATATTTCTGTTTTAAAATTTTATCAAGTACAAAATTCTAAAACATTCCATGGATTATAAAGGACATACGTCACAGATAATTTGTGACCTATATCACATCAATGCGATAAACGACTCAATGTTTCTCTTGAAATACCAAGATACGATGCTATTAAAGTTTTAGGAATGCGATGAATTAAATCCGGATATAATTGGATAAATTGAATGTATCGTTCTTCTGAATTTTTGCTCATCAACGATAAAATGCGGTTTTGAAGAGCAATATTTCCGGCCGTCATTTTTTGCAAAAAGAAGAATTCCATTTTGAGTAATGCTACACAGAGTTGATCTCTATTTTCCAGCGTAATATAATAGGTTTGCGCGTCTTCCAAGCAATCGATATTGAGTGTGGCGTTTTCTTCCTTATAAAATCCTTGATTGTCTGTAATCCACCAATCTTCCATTGCAAATTGCAAAATATGACTCTTTCCCGATTTGTCGATGTAAAATGATTTCAGCAGCCCTTTTACAACAAAATGAACATACGGAACAGGATTTTCCTGCTGAACAATATATTGATGTTTTTTATAGTTACCAACCGAAAAGTGAGACAGCACTAATCGAAATTCATCATCTGTTAATGGTACAATTTTCTCAATTTGTTGTCTTAAAATTTCTTCCATAGTTCCTTTGCTTAATGCCTGGATAAAAATACAATTAAAAAAGAACGATTAGGATTTATTGCCAATCTTGAATACAAAAATTAAAAATCATACGTAAAATACAAAGAAAACAACACGATGAGTTCAATGCCATTTTTAGAAAACTATTCTGTTTTTAGAAATATAAAGAAACGCTCTATCTCCAAATTATCTCGATTATTTTAGATTAGTACAGCTGCGAATCAACTGCATTCAGGAGAATCCATTTTTTATCACTGTTGAGTTTAAAAGTACCAATATGTTCTTTATTCCATTCGTTCGGACCTATCAACGAAAGAAAGTTTACGCCTGCAGCATCTCTGTACAAATGATAGATTTCGCCAATAACGGGTTCAAATGAAAATTTAGCACTGTATACTAATTCGTTCCATTCGTATTCTTGCATTAACTTTTCATATTGAAGCTTGAGTTCATTAAATTTATTCCCTAGCTCTTTATTCACATTATCAATCCCTCTGCTTTTCCAAGAAACCACATCATCCACTCTAATTACGGGTGCTCCAACCCCTGTTCCGTAAGGCAAAACATTGGCGTTATATCCTGCTTCGACTGTGTAAACAACATTATCTGGTTTTTTATTTTCCATTTACTTTTTCTTTTATTTCAAGATAATTAATTTTCAAAAGGAATAAATTAATACCTATCCTATATTATTTGTAATATTTCTATTGGTACAAAAATGTTTATTTAATCAACACTTTTCTATCTTAACCCTACTTCATAAACAAAACGCTTTTTACAATTTTATGTAGATATCAATTGAAAAAATATTTTTTGTTTAATAAAACAAGTGCAAAGTTAAACAATAATAGCAAATCACCAACATAATTAAGCTATGAGAGGCAATAATTAATGTGGTATTTAAACCATATTGGAATAACCTAAAAATAATTTTTCAATGTGTCGAAATAACACATTTATTTTTTACATTTGGAAACTATAAAATGCTATTACACTGATAAATAAACCATCATGAAATCAAAAATCTTCCTCCTCCCGTCTTTATTGTTACTAGCTGTATCATTGAAGGCACAATCCAAATGGACCGAAACCACTAAAGAATCTCATACTATTATACAAAATAAAGGAGGTCAAACATTAGGCTACTCGCCAAAATCAGGAATTAAAATCATACAAGTTGATGGTTTGGCTTTTAAAGATTTAAACAAAAACGGCAAGTTAGATATTTATGAAGATTGGAGAAAACCGGTAGTAGAACGTGCCAAAGATCTTGCCTCTAAAATGACAGTGGAACAAATGGCCGGATTAATGTTGTACAGCAGGCACCAAGCTATTCCAGCTCAAGAAGCAGGAATGTTTACTGGAACTTACAACGGAAAACCATTTTCAAAAAGTGGTGCAAAGTCATCTGATTTGTCTGACCAGCAAGTTGCATTTTTAACTAAAGACAATTTACGTCATGTGTTGATGACTTCTGTTGAAAGTCCAAAGGTTGCTGCTACTTGGAATAATAATATACAAGCTTTAGTTGAAGGTATAGGAATGGGAATTCCGTCTAACAACAGTTCTGATCCACGAAACGGTGCCAATAAAGATGCTGAATACAATGCGGGTTCTGGTGGCGCTATCTCACAATGGCCAGAAGAATTAGGACTAGCCGCTACTTTTGATGCTGCTATCACGGAACAATTTGGCGCAATTGCTGCCAAAGAATATAGAGCGATGGGAATCACCACAGCGCTATCACCACAAATTGATTTGGCAACAGAACCAAGATGGAATCGTTTTGTGGGTACTTTTGGCGAAGACCCAAAACTCGCAACTGATATGGCAAGAGCTTATGTAGACGGGTTTCAAACATCTCCAAAATCGATTAATGCGTATGAAGGATGGGGAAATCAAAGTGTCAATGCAATGATTAAACACTGGCCAAGTGGTGGTCCGGAAGAAGGAGGTCGTGATGGACATTTTGCTTATGGAAAATTTGCAGTATATCCGGGAAATAATTTCGAAACCCATTTGAAACCCTTTACTGAAGGCGCTTTTCAATTAAAGGGAGCTACTAAAAAAGCCTCCGCAGTGATGCCGTATTACACCATTTCGTATGGTCAGGATAAAAAATATGGGGAGAATGTAGGTAACGGATTCAGTAAATACATTATTACCGATTTATTACGAGACCAATACGGGTATGAAGGAGTGGTTTGTACCGATTGGTTGATTACTGCAGATGAAGGAGCTAAACCTGATATTTTTTCGGGTAAATCTTGGGGTGTTGAAAAATTAAGTGTGGCCGAAAGACATTATAAAGTCCTAATGGCGGGAGTGGATCAATTTGGTGGAAATAATGACATTAATCCAGTACTTGAAGCATATCAAATGGGGATAAAAGAACACGGTGAACCATTTATGCGCAAGCGTTTTGAGCAATCAGCAGTTCGTTTGCTTTTGAATATTTTTAGAGTGGGATTATTCGAAAATGCCTATTTAGATCCTAATGAGACCAAAGCTATTGTGGGAAAACCGGAGTTTATGAAAGCTGGATACGATGCGCAGTTGAAGTCGGTTGTACTGATTAAAAACCAAAATAAAACGTTGCCAATTGCAAAAGGGAAGACGGTTTATATTCCGAAAAGAGTTACTCCTGCAGGAATCAACTTTTTTGGTCAGCCATCTCCTGAAAAAATTGAATATCCGGTTAATTTAGAGTTGATTAAAAAATATTATAACGTAACGGAAGATCCCAATAAAGCGGATTTTGCGATTGTATTTATCAAAAGCCCGATAAGTGGCGGATACAGCAGAGCCGACAGAGAAGCTGGCGGAAATGGATATGTGCCCATCAGTTTACAATTAAAAGATTACACCGCAGTTGATGCCAGAGCGCAAAGTATTGCTGCCGGTGATCCTGTGATTGACCCAACGATTACCAACCGTTCGTATCTCAATAAAACGTCGAAATCGAATTCATATCCAGATTTAAATACTATTCTGGAAACGAAAAAAGCAATGAATGGAAAGCCAGTATTAGTGTCTGTGAATATTTCTAACCCAATGGTTTTTGCGGAATTTGAAAAAGAGGTTGATGCCATCGTGGGAGAATTTGGCGTACAAGTAGAAGCTTTGTTGGATATTGTTTCGGGCAAAACAGAACCTTCCGGATTACTGCCTTTACAAATGCCTTTGAATATGTCAACCGTTGAAAAACAATTGGAAGACGTTCCTCACGACATGATTCCGTATAAGGATGCTGATGGAAATGTGTATGATTTTGGTTTTGGATTAAACTGGAAAGGGATAATCAAAGACGCCAGAACTGCCAACTACAGCGTTAAGAAATAAGTAAATTACAATTAAACCACCTTGAAATAGACTGCCCCCAAAAAGTTAGACACTATTTGGGGGTTTTTTTATGTCTAATTCTAAAATTATAATTTAAAATACGATTCTAAAAAGAAGGATTCCATCCTTTCATTTTGTTAATTCTAAGTAAAAATAAATACTGAATTGAATATTTAAATCCTCTTTTACTACCTTTAAAAAGATTTATGTCTTACAAAGACTCAAAAACCAAACTCATGAAAAAAATCACATTAGTTTCTCTTTCAATTATATCTCTTCTTTCTTTCAGTTGTGATGCTCAGGTAAAATCCAATGACATTCCTATTAAAGATGAAGTAAAAAACTATACACTCGAAACCGTGGCCTCCGATATTGCTATCCCTTGGGGTATGACTTGGTTGCAAGACGGCAGCATGTTAGTTACCGAAAAAAGTGGTATTCTGTATCACGTCAAAAACGGAGCAAAAACCGAAATAAAAAATGTTCCCAAAGTATATTCTCGAGGACAAGGCGGATTGTTAGATATCGTTTTACATCCTGATTATGCTAAAAATGACTGGATTTATATGACCTATGCTTCCGATGAAGGTGAAGGTACCGGCGGCCACACAAAACTCATTCGAGCAAAATTATTGGAGGGAAGTCTGATACAAATTGAATCGCTTTATAAAGCTACTCCGAACACTACAAAAGGTCAGCATTTTGGTTCCCGAATAGTATTTGACAACGACGGCTATTTGTATTTTTCTGTTGGTGAACGTGGAGAACATTTTGTAAATCCGCAAGACATAAAACGCGATGGCGGAAAAATATACCGATTAAATGATGATGGAAGTATTCCTAAAGACAATCCATTTGTAGGTCAGACCGGAACAAAAGAAGCTATTTATACCTTCGGGAATCGCAACCCGCAAGGAATGGCTAAAAACCCTGCAACAGGGGAAATTTGGGCGCATGAACACGGCCCTCAGGGTGGAGATGAAATCAACATCATAAAAAAAGGGGCTAATTACGGATGGCCAGTGGTTACCTATGGAATCGATTATGACGGTACAACAATTAGTAAAGAAAACGAAAAACCAGGCATTGAAAAACCTATTTATTATTGGTTGCCTTCGATCGCTCCAAGCGGAATGACTTTTGTAACCGGTGATAAATATCCGGACTGGAAAGGACATTTACTGGTAGGTTCTTTGAAATTCCAATACCTTGAATTGCTAAAGTTGAAAGGCAATGAAGTTATTGGTAGACAAAAAATTGCTACTGATATTGGTCGCGTACGTAATGTTGCGCAAGGCCCGGATGGCTATATTTATATGGGCGTTGAAGGAAAAGGAATCGTAAAAATTATACCGAACTAACTGATGTTGACAACGAAATTATTTTGGGGATTTGGTGTGTTTGTATTGGGAAGCTTCTCTTTCGAAAACCCATTTTCCGCAGACAACTATATTGACTTGAATACTAAAACCGCTGCTGTTTCAAAATTTCAGTCACCCGGAAAAGAAATTTATGCTGATTTTTGCATGCAATGTCATGGTGCAAATGGCAAAGGAGACATTAACAACTTCCCTCCTCTTGATGGTTCTGACTGGTTAAAAACTAAGAGAAATGAAAGCATCGCTGCGGTGAAATTTGGACAAAGTGGCGAAATTGTGGTCAATAAAATAAAGTACAATAGTAGCATGCCGGCCATGGGACTTACGGATCAGGAAGTTGCTGATGTGATGAATTACATCATGATTTCTTGGAGCAATAAACAAACCAAAATCGTTACTGAGAAAGAAGTCGCTGCCATCAAAAAAATAAAATCCAGACTTAGGATTTCTATCTAAAAAACATACGCTACTGAAAAACCTCCGTAATAATTGATGGGATTTCCGGGATAAAAATAACGCGGAGCAGCAGTGCCAAAACCAACTGCATTAGGCAAAATATTAGCCGCATATTTGGTATCTAAAGCGTTATTAATTCCGGCATTCAGCTCTGTTTTCAAGATTTTAAGAATCGTAAAAACATAGGTCGTTTTTATATCAAGCAACGAATACCGCTCACTGTATTTTGTATTGGAATCGTTTAACGGAATTTTACCCATCGTTCGGAAAGACGTGTTTACACTAAATCCGTTTTTTGTGTTTAAATCTACTCCAAAATTAAATTGCTTTTCGGGAACACCCGTTAGTTGGTTACCCGAATAATCAGCATCACCATCCAAGAATTCTTTGAATTTAAAATTATTCACGGCTCCTGAAAAATAAGGTGTAATTTGAAATTGGGTTAGTTCCAAAAGTTTGTAATTAACCAAGAATTCCAATCCCATATGGGAACTGCTGCCTGCATTAATCCCTACAAATTGATCATCAGCAGTACGTCGTGCCACTAATAAATTTTCAATTTGTGTGGTATAAAACGTTACTTCGGTGTATACTTTATTTTTAAGCCAGTTTCCTTTGAAACCTAATTCATAATTCCAACCTATTTCTGGTTTCAAATTTGTGTTTATTTGACCTTCGGGAGTCAATGTTTCTGCAACTGAAGGAACCGAAAATCCTTTGCTGACGGACGTAAATATATTTTTCCCATTGCTTACTTGATACGACAAACCAACTCTTGGCGACCAAACATTTCCAAAAGTGAATGGCATTTTTTGACCCCCAGAATTATTTTCGAAAACATCTTCTAACGAATATTTGGTTGTGTTTAATGCCAATCCAGTTTCCAGATGCATCTTTTTGGAAATCCAAAGTTCCATTTGTAAAAAGTAGTTGGTGTAATTTCTGTTTTGTTTGATGGCGCTGAATTCATCACCTTGAATACTTCCCTGACCCGGTTGCGATTGGTACAAATTTTCAAAAAGGGAATACTCGTATTTTTCTGTTAATAACTCGGTGCCAAAACTTAGTTCAAACGGCAAAGAAAACAATTGGTCTTTATAATTTACATTGGAACGAAAACCCGCCGAACTTATATTTTCATCCAAAATATCAAATGGTCTGGGTTCGTAAGCATCTTTAAAATTAGAAAAAACACTGGTTTGTATGGACCATTTTTCAGAAAATTGATGATTGTATCCTAATCCGAACATGAATTTATCATACGACTCAAAACCTTGTGCGGCTGCCCAAGTAGCGGCTGCCTTCTCCGGATTATTTTTTAAATCCGTCTCATTGATAGAACTTGGGATATAAGCTTTCAATCGGGTGAACGTTCCCAAAAATGATAAATCACCTTTGGAACCAATTTTTTGTTTGCCGTGCAGGTTAAATGATTTTCTGTTATAGGAACTATTGGCTCTAAACCCATCGCTTTCTAAATCTGTATAACTTGTGAATACGTTCGTTTTGGAATCACTGTATCCTGCGGAAATTCGGCTTTGCAACAACCCAAAACTCCCTAAAGTGACTGTTGATTTCCCAAACGATTCTAGCAATGGAGTTTCTCTTGAAAACAGCTGAATTACACCACCTAAACCGGATCCAAAACTAGTGGAATTTGGTCCTTTTATGATTTCCATTTTTTCGATTGCTGCCAAATCAACGTCATCAATCGTAGTTTCACCTTCACCCGAAGTTAATGGAATCCCATCAAAATAGGCTTTTATCTTATTAGTTCCGTATTGAGATCGCGCGCCAATGCCACGAATAGTTATCCTGTTGGTGTTCAAAGCACCTTGTTGCATGGTCACGCCGGGAATTTTGTTTAGAACCGGAGTCAATATAATTCCGTCACTTTTATTAATGTCGGAAGTAGTAATTACTGAAACAGATGCCGCAACATTTTGAAGTGTATTTTTGATTGGTGAACCTTTCAACGTGACTTCTGAAAGAGCAATGGTGTCTTTTTTTACTTGGCCAAAAACAGCAGTTGCACAACATAGAAAAAGAAGAAAAGTAACGGGATTTTTGAACAATTGTTTGCGTATTTGAATGAGTTAAAACGTTTATAAAGTTAGCCTTTTCTTTTTATTTCCAAAAGTTATTCTGAAATTGTGACCAAAGCAAACTGTTTTTTTAATTATAATCACGACCTTACAATTATCTGAAATAGATTTCGTTTGAATATTGAATTAGAAGAAATTTGAAACTAGAACCCGTAAATTATATAATAAATAGGCTTTGAAACACAATTCGAAATGACTTCTCGCTTCTAAAATACTTTATCTTTACATTAAAAAAATTAGAATTAATATATGAAAAAATCAGCTATTGCATTGCTTGCACTTCCATTACTGCTTATGACCATTTCCTGTGAAAAAGGAAAAGCGGCAGATGGTGTAACCGCTACAGAAAAATCAGACACTGTAAAAACCGTCATTAAAGAAAAAACGCCTACTCTGACAATTGACACTGTTGATTTTAACAAAAGAATGATTGCCTTAAGCAACAATGACACTACCGGAAGATGGCCTGTAAAAGCGCCCTATCCTTTGCCGGGAGCGTTATTACCATACAATAGAATTATTGCGTATTACGGAAATTTATATTCCACCAGAATGGGGATTCTAGGCGAACTCCCTAGAAAAGAAATGCTGGCAAAACTGCAAGGCGAAGTAGCCAAATGGCAGGCAGCTGATTCTACTGTTAAAGCAATTCCTGCCTTGCATTACATTGCTGTTACGGCTCAAGGTGCTCCGGGGAAAAACAATATGCACCGCTTACGAATGCCTTTTAAACAAATTGACACTGTGATTAGCTGGGCAAAACCCATCAATGCATTAGTGTTTTTAGATATTCAAGTAGGTCACAGTACGGTTAAATCTGAAGTGGCGGAATTAGAAAAATATCTCTCTATGCCAAATGTACACCTTGGAATTGACCCTGAATTTTCGATGAAAAACGGAGAGCGTCCAGGTTCTAAAATTGGGCATTTTACGGCAGCGGATATTAACGACGCGATTACTATTTTGGCAGATATTGTGCGCAAAAATAAACTGACTCCAAAAGTGTTAGTAATACACCGTTTTACACAAGGAATGGTCAAAAATTATAAAGACATCAAAACCGTTCCCGAAGTTCAAATCGTTATGGATATGGATGGCTTTGGAAGTAAAGTATTAAAAAAAGATTCTTACGTAAGTTATATTTATAGAGAACCTGTACAATTTGCCGGTTTTAAATTATTCTATAAAAATGACAATAAAAACGACTGGAAAATGTACAGCCCGGAAGAATTAGTGAAATTTACTCCAAAACCTATTTACATTCAATACCAATAATTTACCATTGAATTCATGAAAAATATTTTTTATTCCGTTTTCGTTGGACTATTTTTAATGGTAAGCTGCCAATCAGAACCTCGTAAAACAGCTCAAGAAGTTCCGCTTGTTGTTACTCCCGCTAAAGTTGTAGCAACAAAAAAAGTAGCTGCTGATGCCGCTGCCATTCTTTCGAAAAAAGAAGTTCCCATTTTATGTTATCATAATATTAAAGAATTGAAAGCGGGTGATGGTGAAATGACAAAAACATATACGGTTTCACCAGCAAATTTTGCACAGCAAATGAAAGCCTTATCTGATGCCGGTTATCATAGTATTTTACCCAATCAATTGAACGACTATCTCGTATATGATGTACCGTTGCCTTCAAATCCAGTAATGATTACCTTTGATGATACGCGAGAAGAACAATTCAGCGTTGGCGCAGCCGAGATGAAAAAATACGGTTTTAAAGGCGTGTTTTTCATCATGACTGTTTCTATTAACCGTCCCGGATATATGAGCAAAGAGCAAATCAAAAGCTTGTCTTACGACGGGCATGTGGTAGGCGCACATACTTGGGATCATCATATGGTTACAAAATATACGGGCGACGACTGGAATACACAATTAGTAAAACCAAAAGCAAAACTGGAAGATATCATAGGGAAACCGGTAACCGATTTTGCGTATCCGTTTGGTTTATGGAATACGGCTGCAATTCCTGAAATTAAGAAAAGTGGTTATGAAATGGCTTATATCTTGTCTACCAAAAGAGATCCTGTAGATCCATTATATACCATTAGGCGTATTATTGTTTCCGGAACTTGGTCTACTGAAGGGATGATGAAATCCATAAACTCTTCTTTTAATAAAACAGAATAGCAAATTAAAAAGCTTCTAATTTTGATTTTTTATCCAATAAAATCAATGCCACGAACTATTAATTAGCAATACAACAGATGAAAAGGTTTTTATGAAACCTTCGATGAGTTTAGTTCTAATGAGTTTATTAACTACAAATTACAGCCATAAAAAAAGCACTATCGTATTCCAAGGAATATAATAGTGCTTTTTCATTTATAATGTAACTTTCGTTATCTCGGAGACAACCAACCCTCAGGATTGTTATAAGTCGTATTCTGGAGGATTAGGAATTTAATGATTGTTTTTCCTGTTTCCCCATTGGTTCTTACTTTCCCCAAACTTTGCTTGATACTTACTTTATCCCCTTTACTTACATTTACTGAACTTAAATTCTGATATACTGTGAAGTAATCTCCATGTTGTATCATTACCGCTTTGTTTACGGGTGACAATACAATAACACTGGTTACTTCTCCGCCAAAAACGGCTCTGGCACTTGCGCCTTTATCAGTGGTGATTTCCACACCACTATTGTGTACGGTTATCGTATTAAATAAAGGATGCGTTTGGTTTCCATATCCTAGTGACACATATCCTTTTTCAACCGGATAAGGCAATCTTCCTCTGTTGGCTCTAAAATTATCTGCAATAATTTTTGATTCAGGCGTCAACTCAATTTTGGACGATGACACAGCAGCTCTTGAAACAGGCGCACTTGGATTGGCTTTCGCTTTTTCTAAGGCCGCTTTTCTATTGGCTGCAGCAATTGCTTCCCGAATCAATTTATTGATTTGTCTGTCAATCGTTCTGTATTCCTGCTGTTTTTTCTTGATTTCTTGGGCTATCTTCTTTTTGTCTTTTTGGATAACGTTTACTAACTTCAATTGCTCCTTTTTCTCTTTTTCGAGTGATAAGCGCTCTTTTTCATTTTCAGCAATCAGTTTTTGTTTTGCTGTTTTTTGTACATTCAGTTTTTGATTGAAATCAGTAAGCTTATTAGACTTCGTTTTTATTTCTTCACCCTGCATTTTGCGGTAACCGGTATATTGTTTCATATACTGCGCTCTTTTGTACGCCTGTAAAAAATTTTCAGATGACAATAAAAACATCGCTCTACTTTCCGATGAACGACTTTTATACGATTTGACAATCATTTCGGCATAATCCTCCTTAAGTTCTGCCAATTCTTTCTTCAATTTATTAATCTGAACTTGATTAATATACATGTCATTACTCAGCAATTTGGTTTGCTTTTCAGTCGTGTTTATTAATTTTTCTTTAAGCTTTATTTTAGTGCTTTGAATGATTACTACATTGACAGCAGATTTTTCTTTTTTCTTTACAGATTGTAATAACTTTTCATTTTCTCTAATTTCTTTTTGAATTTGAGCTTTACGTTCTTCTAATTTTTCTTGTTGTGATTCCTGACTCCACAGTAATGAGGTCATACAGATAAAAATTAGGCTTAGGAGAAATTTTGGCATATCGGAAAAATATTTTTGCTAATTTACTTAATTATAATTCTTTTGTACCCATTTGGAACACTATAAGGAAAAGAAAGTTCTTCATTGAAAGTTACCGAGTTATATTCCAGATTAATTTCAGTGTTTCCTTTCTTCTGAAACGTATTGATTAAAACGCTAGTAGGCAAAACAGCTTCATTATACACTTTGTTGTCAGCGTAAGCTACTTTGATCATTCGCTCTTCGGCAGTTTGCGTGATTTCTTGTTTTTGAACTAAAAATTTATCGGAATCCAAAAAGAATGATTTTTTCGTATTTTTATTCGATGTATCATCCAATCGATACGTTTGTTCCAATAACGTTTCTAGATATTTGCCTTTGGTCAAATCATCAATTGCCTGACCTAACAACATGTTCTGGATTTTATTGTAATCTAAATCCGTTCCTAACCATTGGCTTAAGCTACTGAAATCACCTTCAAAATATTTCCCGTTTATCTTTTCATAATAGCTCACTGTTTTAGGAGTGATTAATGCTTTTGCCATTGTAATTCCCAGAAAACGAATGCTTACCAAAATCTGTTCATCTTTCTTGATTTTGATTTCAGCAGTAACATTTTGCGTTTGTTTATCATCGGCATAACGGGCACTTGACTTAATATATAATGTAGAAAATTCATTTTTATTGTTGTAATGATTTTCTATTATTTTTTTGGCCGACATTTTTTCTGCCGCTGCAACTGGCTGATTACTGGCCGAAACTGCAATGGCTTTCGATTTACAAGAAACCATAAAAACAGTAAGTAGTACTAGTATTGAAATTTTTTTGATCATTTTTTTTCTTTTAATAATTGATTGGCTTTAGCAAAAAACAAGTCTTTTTTCTTGAAATCTCCTAAACCATTATACGCTTCTCCAATTTGGATATTGAAATTTATTTCCAATTCCTTATTCTCCACTACATAATCCATGCCCATTTCTAAAAAATCCTTCGCTTTTTTAAATTGCTGCAGCTGATTGTTAGCCAAACCAGCATAATAATAAAACTGAGGCTGCGTTGGAAAAGTCTCTACCAGCTCTAAAGCTTTCTTGACTACTGCATCAAATTTTTTCAGCTCCGTATGCGCTTGAAGCAAAAGTAAATGCGTTTCAACAACATCACCAACTCCATTACTAACGGATTTTTCATAATAAATAATGGCTTTTTCCCATTGTTTTTTAGCGTGAAAAAATTTTCCAATTTCTTTCGCAACATCGACAGTTTTGTCATTTTCGAAATAACCAACGGCTTTTTCTAAATCAGGCGAATATTGCGGATTCTTATCCGAGAAAATCAAAAATTCATTTAGAATCCGATGTTTAATTTTTGAATCTATTTTGGCACTAGCCAAAACAATATTCATTGCTTTTATAGCTTTTGGTGCGTCATTTGAATCCAAATAATTTTTGAATAAACTTACTTGAGCCCAATCTGAATTTGGGATTGCTTTTTCGAGTTTTTTTACTGTTTCAAAAGCCTTTGTTTCTTCATTATTTTTAGAATACAAAAATATCAAACTGATATAATTAGACTCTTCTTGCGGATTTTTAACAATCAATCCTTCCAGATTCGAAATTTCGTTGTTCTGAAACTTCCCTTCGGACAAGATTTGGCTTTTGTATAATTCCCTTCTATCTGTTTTTCCAATAGTTTCATTGAGTTCCTGAATTAACGCCAAAGCTTTCTCAAACTGATTGGTCCCCATATAAAGTGAGGTCAAATCTTCTTTGTATTTTGGATCAAATTCAATCAACTTATTGATAACGGCAATTCCCTGATTAAAATTTTTAGTATCGTAACTCACATCATACATTCCGATCCAAAACCATTTGTTTTTAGGATCAATCTTAGTGGCGTTTTCAAAATAATTATAGGCGCTTTTATACTCTTTTAATGCTAAATAATTCTTTCCCAATTCATAGTAAACGCTTGCATCATTGGGTTTTAATTTATCGGCTTTGTCCAAAGCTACTATCGCTTTATCATAGTTCTCAATCCCTTTTTGAAGTAAGGATTCATAAAAAAATTCCTGAAACTGATCGGTATCAAGCTTGATTTCCTCGGGCTCCGTTTGTGCCCATAGCAAAGCCGCTTTGCATTGCAAAACGAGAAATAAAATTATGAAAGCGCTTTTTTTCATTTCAAATTTAATCCTGCATCATTCTAAAAAGATGCAGGAATTGTATTTTATTTATTCCAATACTGAATAATCTCCAATACTGATGCTAGTGAAATTACCATCAAAACTAGCGTGATTCCCAATCATTGCATTGTCTAAATTCGCATTTTTGATATGAGAGTGGGTTTGCACCAAACTGTTTTGTATCGTACTATCTAGAACATGACAGCCATCGCCTAAAGATACATTAGGACCAACAGTTGCATTTTTAAGAATCACATCTTTACCGATATAACAAGGCGGAATAATCGTCGAATTCTCTAATTTGACATCAAAATCCACTAAATGTTCCCCATCATTATGCAAGAATCCTAACATTCTAGAATTGGTTTCCACAGTTACATTCTTGTTGCCACAATCCATCCATTCGTCCACTTTACCGGGAACAAATTTCATGCCTTTGGCCATCATTTGTTTGATACCGTCATTTATCTGGTATTCGCCACCGTGGATAATATTGTTATCTAATACTAATTGCAATTCATTTTTCAGCACGGCAACATCTTTAAAATAATAGATTCCAATTACGGCAAGATCGGATACAAAAGTTGCCGGCTTCTCTACTAATTCTACTATTTCATTCGCTTCATTCAGTTTTACAACACCAAAAGCTTGGGGTTCATCCACTTGTTTTACCCAAATCACGCTGTCGGCATTTTGGTCTAAATCGAAATCTGCACGAATTAAAGTATCGGCATAAGCGATAACTGCTGGTCCGCTCAAAGAATCTTTAGCACACATAATGGCGTGACCAGTTCCTAAAGCTTCGTTTTGGTAATAAATAGTTCCTTTGGCGCCTAGTTTTTGCGCGATAGCAAGTAGTTCTTCTTCAACTTTTTTGCCAAATGTTTCATGAATAATAAAAGCTACTTCTTCAATATCTTGATTCAAAACACCGGCAATATCCTCTACCAAGCGATGCACGATTGGTTTACCTGCAACAGGAATTAAAGGTTTAGGAATGGTTAATGTATGTGGGCGAAGGCGCGATCCACGGCCAGCCATTGGGACAATTATTTTCATGCTTTTTTTATTGAAAGATTAAACGATTGAAAAATTTAAAAATTATCACAAATCTTAAAATTTTTCAATCTTTAAATTATTAAATTTATTTCACTCCAGTACTTCCAAAACCGCCTTCTCCTCTGGAAGTTTCTGTCAGTTCTTGAACTTGCTTCCACTCCGCACGTTCGTGTTTTGCGATGATGAGTTGGGCAATGCGTTCTCCGTTTTGGATCACGAAATCTTCATTGGATAAATTTACTAAAATAACTCCAATTTCGCCACGATAATCGGCATCTACTGTTCCGGGAGCATTCAGTACCGTAATTCCGTTTTTAGCCGCCAGACCGCTTCTTGGTCGCACTTGCGCTTCGAAACCAATTGGCAATTCGATAAAAAGACCTGTTTTTACGATAGCTCTTCCCAGTGGTTTTAGTGTTATGGATTCCGATAAGTTGGCTCGTAAGTCCATTCCTGCCGAGGCTATGGTTTCATAGTTAGGCAAGGCATGTTGTGATTTGTTGATGATGTTTATTGTCATTGTTTTTTTATTAAGAAAAGACAAGTTGCACTTGCCCTTTTGTATTGTTGATTTTTTGTAATAGCCCTGATAGCAGTGGAAATCCTTTTCCTTTTTTCTTTAAAAAGGAAAAGATTGCAACGAATAGCAGGAAATAGCTCCTAAAAACTAGATTCTAATTCTTTTTTCGGTTCAACATTTTGATTAATAATTCTTTTTCATTGTGGTATATAAAATACATAAACACCAGTAATAACGTGATTCCTACGTAATAATTCTCCCTGAAACCATAAAAGGAAACTGCCGAAAATCCTACTGAAATCAGTAAATACATAAGTATTTTATTCGTGTCATAAGGAATAGGATAATACTTATTCCCAAAATAATAGGAGATGGTCATCATGCTTCCGTACGCTGCAATAGTGGCGATTGCCGAGCCGTAATAACTCATTGTTGGGATCAGCAAGTAATTTAACACCAGTGTAATTATGGCTCCCACGATAGAAATATAGGCACCAACATGGGTTTTATCTATTAGTTTGTACCAAACGGAAAGATTGGTGTAAATGCCTAAGAAAAAGTTGGCAAGAATAATCAGCGGTACTACTTTCATGGCTTCCCAATAGGACTCATCCCGAATCATAATGACTTTTAATACATCTGCAAAAACGATCACGGATAATAAAATAAAAGAGCCAAAAATGACAAAATATTTAGTGATTGTAGCGTAGGTTTGTGGTGCATCTTTATTATCCGAGTGGCTAAAAAAGAAAGGCTCAATTCCTAACGTATAGGCCGTACGATACAAAACCATGAACAAACCAAGCTTGTAACAAGCGGAATATACTCCTACTTCGGCAGCGGCAATATCTGGAGGCAATAAATATCCTAAAAGTATTTTGTCAAACTGTTCGTTGATGGCAAATGCAATTCCGGCAACCATAATTGGCATTCCGTACTGCATCATGCGTTTCCACAACGAATAATCAAAATGCCATTTGAGTTTGAAATAATTGGGTGACAGCAGTATAAATGTCAGCAAGCTGGCAACAATATTGGACACAAAAATATAGCCTATTTGAAAATCTTCCAAGTATAAAGAACGTAAAATACTGTCAGGATTTGATTTTGCAATCGCGGGTAAATAACTCAAAAAGAAAAGGCTCAGAAACAAATTGACGGCTACATTTCCTATTTTGATTATGGCGTATTTTATGGGTTGCTGATTGACTCTTAATTTAGAAAATGGAACAATTACCAAGGCATCAAGCACTAAAATCCAAATAGTGTAACTGATGTACTGTTCGTCTATTTCAGCCCAACTGGATATAGTATTTCGGAATAATAAGGCTAAGAATAAGAACGCAATGGAAGTCCAAAAAATGGAAACGGACGTAGTTTCAACTACCGAATTCTTATTAGTTTCTTTGTTGTAAAACCTGAAAAAAGCGGTTTCCATTCCGTAAGAAAGAATGACATTGAAGAAAATCATGCCGGCAAAAATGATGGAAACCTTCCCATATTCCTCTTTTGGGAGTAAATCTGTGTATAAGGGCACTAATAAAAAACTGAACATTCGCGGAACAACCGTTGCTAATCCGTAAATGGCGGTCTGTTTAAAAAGATTTTTATATAATCCCAAAATGGTGTTTTTATTAAAATTAAGGAAACAAAAATAACTAATTCTTTGGTTTAAACCGCTGATGTGAATGTTTGTTTTGAAAGAGAAAAATCAATTACAAAAGCTTTTCAATTGCAAAAAATTATCGCAAGGGTTTTTCTAGGACATTCGATATTTTATAAAAAAGGGTTTTACCGTCTTTAGTATATTCCAAAACTGCTTCATTGGATTTTAAATCAAATTTAGATTTTTGAACGACCGGTGCTTTATTGCCATATTCTTTGGCAGGATTTTTATCCATAATCAAATCTTCTTTTTTATTGCTTTGTAAAAATGAAGATTTAAAGTCTTTTGGTGTAATTTCTTGAACGGGAGATTCTTGATTGTGAAAGTAGATTTTCTCCAATTTGATGTTTGCAGCAAGCGGTTTTTTGAATTCGATATAAAAATTGATTACAATGCTTTGCGTACCTTTTTTTATTTTCTGATAAAAAAACGACTCTATTTCTTGAGGGAACTCCGTTTGAAATTCTTGTTTCATAGCACAAAAACTTAGGCTAATTGCAGTAATGAATACGAAAAAAATTATTTTATATCCTTTCATAATTCTCGATTTAACTTAATCCTTCTTCGTTTAAAATCTTAAGAAAATGAAATCCTTTTGGTACATATCCTTGGTTGTAATAAAAGCGATGTGCGGTAAAGTTGCCGGTAAAAGCATCTAGCACAATCATGGTACAGCCCAGTTCTTTTGCTTTAGCATCAACATAATCCGTCATCATTTTGCCAATGCCTTTTTTACGATGCTCCGAATGCACAATAAAGTTGTCGATTTCCAGATATTTACCAGACCATAGTTTGATACCTGACCACAATCCTGAGAGTCCAACACAAACCTCCTTTTCAAAAACGGCGATTTGTATGTAATTATGCAGAATCATTTCCGTAAGATAGGAATCGTATTTTTCTAAAGTAAAATTGCTATATAGATGTTGCATGACAGGATATTGCGACAGCATTTCTTGTTTTGTGGTGAGTTCTCTAATTTCTAAATTCATTCTTTAAGGAATTATTTTAAACTATAAAATTAAACAAAAAAAGAGCCAACAGGTGTTGGCTCTTAGAATATATTTTGAATCAATACTATATTACCCATTCAACGCTTCTGCTCCACCAACAATCTCCAAGATTTCGTTAGTAATAGCAGCTTGACGTGCTTTGTTGTATGTTAATTTCAATTGATTTCTCAATTCGGTTGCATTGTCAGTTGCTTTGTGCATCGCAGTCATACGCGCTCCGTGCTCTGAAGCAAATGAATCACGAATCCCTTTATACAACTGTGTTTTCAATGATTTTGGAATCAATGTTAACACAATTTCCTCTTTTGAAGGTTCAAAAATATAATCTCCAGGATTAACCGTAAGATCAGATTTTAGGGACGCTAAGGGCAAAAATTGTTCTGTTTGAATGATTTGTGTAGCTGCATTTTTAAATTGGTTGTAAATCAACTCAATTTTATCGTATTCACCGGCAACGAATTTCTCCATTAGTGAATCGGCAATTTTGGCCACATTATCAAAAGTCAAATCATCAAAAACAGTACTTTGATTGTCTACAACCGATAATGTTTTGCTTAAAACATCATTTCCTTTTTTACCAATAGCAAAAATATCAACTTGTTTCCCTGCGTAAAATTCAGCACGGCTTTTAGCTTCTTTGATTGCATTCGTATTAAAAGCACCTGCCAAACCTCTGTTAGAAGTTACTACAACAAGTAATACTTTCTTGATTTCGCGTTGTGTCGTATATTCACCACCAGCATCACCTTCGAGTGTAGCAGAAAGATTTTGCAATAATTCCGTTAATTTTTCGGCATAAGGGCGCATTGCTGTGATTGCATCTTGTGCTTTCTTTAGCTTTGCTGCAGAAACCATTTTCATTGCCGATGTAATTTGCATCGTCGATGAAACGGAAGTAATTCTATTACGGATTTCCTTTAAATTTGCCATTGTTTTGTAAGTATTAAGTAGTAATTTTTAAATAATAAGTAATAAAGAAAACCTTACTACTTACTACTTAAAATTTAAAACTTTTTTAGTTATATTTTGCTGATAATTCTTTTGCTACAGTTTCGATTACATCTGTAATTTCGTCTGTTAATTTTCCTGCTTTCAACGCATCAAGAGTAGCTCTGTGTTTGTTGTTTAAGAATTCCAAGAAATCTTTCTCAAATTCTCTTACTTTGTTCACAGGAACATTTCTCAATAAGTTTTTAGAACCAGCATAGATAATCGCAACTTGATCTTCAACAGTATATGGATCGTTCAAACCTTGTTTCAAGATTTCAACGTTTCTTTTTCCTTTTTCAATTACGTTTAAAGTAACTGCATCTAAATCAGAACCAAATTTAGCAAACGCTTCCAATTCACGGAATTGTGCTTGATCCAGTTTTAAAGTTCCTGCTACTTTTTTCATTGATTTAATTTGTGCATTTCCTCCAACACGAGATACCGAAATACCTACGTTGATTGCCGGACGAACACCAGAGTTAAACAAATCTCCATCCAAGAAAATTTGACCATCTGTAATCGAAATTACGTTTGTTGGGATATAGGCAGAAACGTCACCAGCTTGAGTTTCAATAATTGGTAAAGCGGTAAGAGAACCACCACCTTTTACAATTGATTTCAATGAATCTGGTAAATCATTCATATTTCTAGCAATTCCATCATCAGCAATTACTTTACAAGCACGTTCTAATAAACGACTGTGCAAGTAAAAAACATCTCCAGGATATGCTTCACGTCCCGGTGGTCTTCTTAATAAAAGAGAAACCTCACGGTATGCAACAGCTTGTTTAGATAAATCATCATAAACAATTAAAGCTGGACGACCTGAATCTCTAAAATATTCTCCAATTGCAGCACCTGCGAAAGGAGCATATACTTGCATTGGAGCTGGATCAGATGCGTTTGCAGCAACGATAACAGTATACGCCATTGCACCTTTTTCTTCTAACATTTTAGCAATTCCTGCTACAGTAGAAGCCTTTTGTCCAATAGCTACATAGATACAAAATACCGGTTTCCCAGCATCGTAAAATTCTTTTTGGTTTAAGATAGTATCGATACAAACAGTTGATTTACCTGTTTGACGGTCACCAATAACTAGCTCACGTTGTCCACGACCTACTGGAATCATTGCATCTACTGCTTTGATACCTGTTTGTAATGGTTCAGTAACGGGCTGACGGAAGATAACTCCAGGTGCTTTTCTTTCTAAAGGCATCTCGTATAAATCTCCACCGATTGGTCCTTTTCCATCAATTGGAAAACCAAGTGTGTTTACTACACGACCTACCATTTGTTCTCCCACTTTAAGAGAAGCAATACGTTGTGTTCTTTTTGCAGTTGAACCTTCTTTTATTCCTGTAGATGGTCCTAAAAGTACCACACCGACATTGTCTTCTTCAAGATTCAAAACAATAGCTTCTAATCCATTGTCAAATTCAACTAACTCTCCATATTGAACATTAGAAAGCCCGTAAATACGAGCAATACCATCTCCAACTTGAAGTACGGTTCCTACTTCTTCTAGTGTAGCACCAGATTCAAAACCTTCTACTTGCTTTCTTAATATTGCTGAAATTTCAGCAGGTTTAATTTCCGCCATAATAATTATTTTTACCTATTTTTTTATATTGATTTAGAATATAAATCAACTAAATCTTTTAAACCATTAACGTTACTGTAATCAATCTTTTCTATGTCGCTACTAGATATAGTTTCTCCTATATATTCTTTTAATTTGCTGTAAAACTTTTCTTCTTTACCTTTTTTAATCAAAATTTGAAAACCTTTCTCTTGAGCTGGTATTTTAATTACGTATGAATTTGACGGTATATCTTGATAAATACTCATCTTATCTGTAATTTGTACTTCTTTAAAATATTTCCATGAAGCTGTAGCTAGAGAAATTCCAGCCATGGCACCTAAGTCAAGAGCAGAATTATCTTTTTGCGCTGCAACCTCTTCAACTTTTACCAATAAAGCTCTATACTTTGTCTCTGACTTATCATCATTAACGATACTAAAAAGTACATTCTCTTTTGCTTTATAATTGTAATATCTTAGATCACCTTTTTCGTTTTTGGCTAAAACTTTTAATATTTTTCCAACACCATCTAAATCAACCATTCCATTAGATGAACTGCTCATTACAATTTTTTCGAAATCAATTGAAAGTGTCCCTTCTAATTTCTCTCCTTTTGGATCAATTGCATACCCAATTTTATCATAAATATTAGATGAATTTAATTTAGCGGCATCAAATTTAGCCATTTTATCAGCTTGTCTTGCTCCTAAAAGAACTTCCGCCTCCATCAAAGTCATATATTTTTGCCCATTCAAATAGGTTATATCAACTAATTCTTTTACAAAACTTTCAGAAGAAGCTAAATCCGCATTATTGATTTTTGCAGTTGGAACATAAGTAAAAGTTTTATCAGATTCAACTAATGCTACTACCATTTTACCGCCTCTCTCAACAGCTTGAACTAATACTCTACCACTCAATGATGCGATTTCAACATTTAAAACCGGAGTTGGCGATGCATTCTGTTTCATAGATACATCATATTTTGCAACAACTCTTGACATAAATTCTTTGTTTTGTTCTGCACTATATTTCTCTGTAAAAGCATCTTTAGGTACTACTCCAGAAAAAATCAATTTGTCTTTACGAAAAACCTGATAGTTCATAGTAGCTAAGTCTTTCTCAATAACTTTAGAAGCTTCCTTCAATTTTTCAATCTCTGCTGAAATACTTGGACGTTCTTCAGCAAAAAAAGCATCCAGATTCTCCACACCGTTAGACGTTAAAATATTGTACTTTTTAGCAAGGATTTCTGCAACAGCTTTTTTATAATTCAATGTAAAAGACATTAGAGCAAAATCTACTTCTGTAGTTTTTGTACCATCTAGATTTGTAACAACTAACCAACTTTTAGAATTTTGGGCATCAATTTTATGTGTCTTCAAGGTTGCAATGATAGCATTGGCATTATTAATTGAAGTATATTTAAATTGCGTACCTGCTTTGTCCTTTTCAACTTTCGCTACAGCAACATTATCAAATAAAATCTGATCATCATCTTCTTTTATTTTCTGACCAAAAGAAAATAACGATGTACTTAAAATAAATAAAAATAGAATTTTTTTCATTGTTAGAATTTAGTTGATTAACTCTCTTTTTAATACTTGTAATCTATTGGCAACTGAAGCATTGTACTGCTTGTCCCCTATTCTCAATATAAAACCTCCAATAATTGTAGGGTCTACTATATTTTCTAATGTTATTTTCTTATCTGAAAGCGTAGCAATTTTTGCTAAAACTTTAGCTTCTAAAATTGAATCCATAGGAACAGCTGTAGTCACTTGCGCTAACTCAATCCCATTTGCTAAGTCAGATAATTTACCATATTCAGTAGCAATTGCACCTAATATTTCGAATCTTTTGTTTTCAAATAACAAATGAAACAACCCTTGAGTTACGCCATTGATACCTGCAAAAATTTCTAACAATGCATTTTCTTTCACCGCAACTTTAATAGTAGGATTTTGAATAAACGTACTCAATTCTAAATTCCCATTAATAGTGGTAGCAATAGTTTTCATATCACTGCTTACTACTTCGGCAACATTTTTTGAGTTTGCTAAGTCCAAAATTGCTTTTGCATAACGAATTGCTGCTCTTGTACTTGCCATAATTAGTTCAATTTAACGTCACCTAACATATTCTCAATCAACTTAGTTTGAGCTTCTTTGTTAGATAATTCATCTTTTAATACTTTCTCAGCGATACTCAATGACAATGAAGAAACTTGTGATTTCAATTCAGCCATAGCTGCATTTTTTTCTGCTAAGATAGCTGTTTTAGCTTGCTCAATCATTCTTGCGCCTTCTGCTTGTGCATCAGCTTTAGAATCAGCGATCATTTTTTCTCTCATTTCACGCGCTTCTTTCAATAAAGAATCACGCTCTAATCTTGCTTCCTGAAGAATACGTTCGTTTTCTGCAGTAAGATTTTGCATTTCTCTACGAGCAGTTTCTGCTGAAGATAACGCTTCATTGATTGAATCTTCTCTACCTTTTACTGCGCCAAGAATTGGTTTCCAAGCAAATTTTCTTAAAAGGATGAAGAAAACTAAAAAGATAATAGAGGTCCAAAAAATTAAACTCTCCGGTGCTGTAAAATTCATATATTTATATTTAAAAGTTTGTTTTAGAAATAAAAACTCCCTGATACCAACCGTATCAGGAAGTTTTAGGCTTTAATTATTTTGCGATCAACGCAACAACTACTGCGAAAAGTGCAACACCTTCAATAAGTGCAGCAGCAATAATCATAGCAGTCTGGATTTTTCCAGCAGCCTCAGGTTGACGAGCAATAGCGTCCATTGCAGAACCACCAATTTTTCCAATACCTAGACCTGCACCAATAACAGCTAATCCAGCTCCGATTCCAGCTAATACCATAATACTAAATTTAATATAGTTAATAATTAATAAAACACATTTTAATGATGATCGTGCTCTGCTACGGCCTGACCAATAAACAATGCTGTCAACAACGTGAAGACATAAGCCTGCAACGCCGCAACCAACATTTCTAGTACACTCATGAACAGTACGAAAGCTCCAGAAATAGGCGCAACGGCTACTGTTTTGAATATAAAAATCAATGAAACTAAACTCAAGATGATAATATGTCCTGCAGTAATGTTTGCGAATAAACGAATCATTAATGCAAAAGGTTTTGTCAACATTCCGATAATTTCTACAGGAATCATAATAGGATACAATGCTTTAGGAACTGGAGGCATAAAAATATGTTTCCAATAATCTTTATTGGCACTGAAAGAAGTTACAATAAAAGTAATCAATGCTAATACAAATGTAAAGAAGATATTTCCGGTAAGATTTGAACTGAAAGGGAAAAACGGAATCAATCCAATAAGGTTGTTAATCCAGATAAAGAAAAATATAGTCAATAAATACGGCATGTATTTCGCGTATTTTTTTGTTCCAATATTAGGTATAGCAATTTCATCTCTAACGAATATTACTAATGGCTCTAGAAATCCAGCGATTCCTTTTGGCGCCATTTTATTTTTATTGTAAGAACGAGCTACAGCAAGAAACAAAAAGAACAATACAAGTGCTGACATCAACATCGAGAAAACATTCTTAGTGATTGAAAAATCAAGTGGTCTGGCGTCAAACGCGAAAGCACCGTTTTTTCTTTGGTCTTCAGTTAAAGTTTCAAATTTATCTGCGTAAAAGATAACCTCATTGAAACGAACTAATTTCTGACCGTTCACATCAATAATATGGTGTCCTTCATTATCATGGTGAAATTGTTCAGAAGAGAACATTTCCAATCCGTTGTTTGTCCACAATATCACAGGAAGATAAAACGTAATAGGATGACCATCATAATCCGCAATGTGAAATTCATGAGAATCTCCAATGTGATCATTAATCAATTCCGTGGCATTGAATTCTTTTTCAGCAGAATGACCTGTTTCTCCATGTGCTTCTGCAGCTGGAGCAGCGTTTTCAGTGTGATTTTGAAGACTATCCGCGGTTGGATTTGCGAAAGTAACCAACGGCATACACGCTAGAAAAGTAACTAACAGGAATTGAAGTGATTTTTTTGAAATTACCATTATTAATTGTGTATCTGATTTTACGTTTTTAAAATTTTTTGCAAAGGTACATATTTAATTCAAAATTGAAAATTATAATGATGATTTTAAAAAATGAATTTTACAATCGTATTGCATTATTTTCAAGCAACTTATCTTTTATTTATTAATCGTACCGAAAAAACTGTTTCAAAAAGCAAAAATAGGAAATAAGGGATGAAAAAAGCCGCAATATCCAAATTAGTTTCTCGACCTTCTGATTGAATCAATGGAAGCAAAAAAACAACAGCTGCCATCATTTTCACGAAAGTGGTTCCCAGAAAAGCAAAACCAGTGAAATCCGGAAAATTGGCATTTACAAACAGTAGCAATACATATATTAAAAGTGTGGTTCCAAACAAGAAAAGGTAAATACTCCATGTAGCATAAAAGAAATCATGATCTTGACTGAAGGCCGATGAACCATAATATTGAGCAAAAAATAAGAGTAGTGTGAAGGGCACTAAATACTTCAGAAACGAGAAAAAATTGATCATTCGTTATTATTATTAATATTTTTAACTTGGCGAATTACGTTATAAAGTGCTATAAAAACAGACAATAACGATAATATAATAGTGTAAAAAGAAGAGGATTCGTCTGAATATTTTTCATCCAGCCACATACCAAAATAAGTAAATGCGAAAATGACAACTCCCATTTGGAACGGAATCCCCAAAAATACTAACCATTTATTGAAATTGTTTTTATTTGGAGTTTTACTGTCCATTATTCAAGTTTTGATTTTTAATATTTGTTTTCATCGTACAAGAAGCGGTGAAATCAGCACCTGGCTCCACCGATAATTTCCCTACAGACACTTCGCCATGAATGATGGCCTTCGCTTTTACATTAAGGACTTCTGTAACTTCAATTTTTCCTTCAAATTTTCCTTCGATATCCGCATTTTTGCATACAATATCACCAACGACACTTCCTGCCGGTCCAATGACAATTTTTCCTCCAGACTGAAAATTACCGATTAAATTTCCATCCAATCTAAAATCAGCTTGCGATATGATATCGCCTTTTATGGTAGTCCCTTCCACGATTCGATTGGTTTTTCCCAAAAGATCAGTATAGGATTTTTGTTTTTTATCAAACATAGTTATTGTCTTTTTAGTGCTATATATGCGTCAAGGCTTTTCTTAATCTGGATTACTTTATAGTTTTGATTAGAAACCACAATTGAGGTCTGATTACTTTCAAGGGACTTATCAGCTTGAATCTTTGCAACAATATTATTTGCAAAAGCTGCTGAATTTAAACCATGAATGGTAATAAAACTTTCTTTCTCATTATAAAAATCGTAAGAGTACGATAGCTCCTGAAAGTTATTTTCTTTAATAAACTTCTTTATTTTTTCTTCCAAAGCTTTTGTATCATTATCTTCCTTTTTACCTACTATATATAGAATTTTCCAATTATTGGTCTCCACTGTATTAAATTCCATTTTCTCTAAAAAAGGAATTTGTTCAGTCAGAATAACTTGCGCATTTTTACCTTCTTCACTATTTGGATAATTATCCGCCACCACTTGCAATGCATTTTTGTAGGCGGTTACTCCTTTTAGTTTACCAATGGTATTTGCTTTAAGCAACTCAAATTTAGATACAATTTCCTCGCCTGAAAACTGATTTATCAAAGCGTCTGAATTTTCCAACACACTAACAAACTGTTCTTGCTGAAATGCTTTATACCATTTATTATAAACACTTTCCGGTGTTTCGTTTTGAGAAGTTCCGCTTGGATTTGTATTATTAATTATTTGTGCGTAGCGAGAATCCGGAAATTGCGTTGAGATCTTATTTTTTATCGCTGCTGCTTTATTTATATCGGTAATTTGATATAATTTATACAAATTATACATTGCCGGAAGAACCAGTTTTTCTTCAGGATTGTTGTTTAATAATTGTTCTAATTTAGCGATAGCCAAATCATTTTCCTTGAATTTTTCCTTGTAAATAATTCCCAATTGGTAATAGGCCAAATTACGTTCTTTGTTGATACTGTCCAATTCTATTTGGGCGGTTGGAAGTTGTTTCAGGTAATAATCAGTCGTGTATTGCTCCACTATTTTATTCGGGTTCGCTTCCGTTCCAACAGTTTGTTTATTTACACTCAAAGAATCGACTACAGTTGTATTTGCATTTGCCGATGCGATTCTCCAGTTGCCATTTAAAGTTCTTTCTCCCCAATTTTTTTTGAATTCTACTTTTCCAAAAGCAACCGTTGTAGGATTATAAAAATAGAAACTACCCGCTGCTGATTGAGAAGCCGCACTGGCAATAGTAGGCGGAGCCATGGGTGATTTTCGAACTGATTTTGTGGGATCTTGACCGGAAACAGGATCTATCGAACTAATCGAATTGTTCCTGTTCATGTTTTCCTGTTTGGCTTTATTTTTTTCGTCTAAAAGCCTTTTCGCCTCATCTTGTTCCTTTAATTTAGTAATGTATTTTTCATAATAAGCCGAACGATCTGTAGGATTCATCGCAACCACATTTAGAATACTGTCGTTTCTCTTAGCCAGCGCTTCATACAAAATTACCTCATCGAGGTTACTTCTTATTTTTTGGATTTTTACAAATTCTCTTGTTTTGTTATTCAGTTTAACCAAAGTACTGTCATAGTATTTTGCTGCCGCAGGATATTCCGTATTTCTAAAATACATGTTTCCTAAATTTCTATAATTTGACGCTACTAAATAGGTATCTTTTGAATTCGTTTGTAATGATGCATTGTAAAAATCCAATGCTGTTTTCTGATTGTTTTGTTTGTCGTGAAATACCCCCATTTGATGAAAAATCAAATCTTTGTATGGACGGTTTTCCCGGTCTTGAATCAATTTATTGAATGTTTTTACAAAGGAAACTGAATCTCCCGATTGATAATCAAACAACTCCGCTTTTTTAGCATGTGCTTGAATGACAAATCTACGCTCCGCTTTTCGGTTCATGTCAATCACGGCTTGATAGGAAGTAACAGCACTGTCCTTGTATCCCAATTCTTGATACAGTTGTCCCAAAACAAAACGGTAACGGGCTCTTTCCTGATTTACTTTGGTGAATTCGATGGCGAGTTTTATCTTAGCAACTGCACTGTCTTTCTCCTCCATGTTTAAAAAAGAAGCTGCCAAAAGTGCGTTTGCATCTGCAAAAACTTGTTTTTTTACGTCGTGATCTTCTAATAATTTACTGATGTTTTTTATGACCAAAGCATCATTTCCCAAACGCATGTTGGTTTTCTCTCGCCAAATTTTGGCTTCATAAATTCGGCTGCTGTTGGGGTATTTGTACAGAATATAATTGAATGCATCGAGCGCGGGAACAAATCGTTGGTCATAATATCTAGCTTTTCCAAGCATCAGATAGGCTTCGTCAATTTGACTGTTTTTCTCTCTGCCGCCAATATTCATGGAATGTTTTTGAATGGCTTTGGTGGCTTTGGTTTCTGCCAATTCAAAATCAGTATTTTTAGGTTTTGAAGTGGAAGTGACATCTTCTACGATTTGCATTTTTTCAACCGGTAAAAGTTGCCAGAAATCATCATCGCTGTTGGCATTTACCGCCAAAACTCCCTTATCCAAGCCTACTTGACCGTTGTATAAAATATTATATTTGGTGCTTAAAGCATGTGAATTCCTAGCCATAAAGGTGTCTTTTTTAGTAGAACAGGCTACCAAAAAAGCAAAAAATAATATGAAGGATAATGGTTTAAATATATTGATTTTCAATGGAAAACGTTTTTATCAATTAACTATTAAATATACTTTTTAGTATATGCACTGGTAAAAATACATTTCTTTTTGCTATCGTGAAAATTATGACATCATATTGTGGTAATCCGCCTGTGCGTAAGGGATGGAAACGGCATCCTTTATTTTCTTTCTTTAAGAAAATAAAGATACAGCGCACAGCCCGACCTGAAGTCTCGTCTTTTGGGACGAGACGCAGGGTTACGCCATAAGAAAACCGCTAATTCACAAATTGTATAAACGCATTGGAGTATACAATTCGCAAATTAGCGGTAAAATTTTGTCTGAGTCTGTTGCGTAAATTTTAAACCGCAAAAAACAGTTCTAATTCCTGTAAAGTCTCTTGAGAAGTTTGAATGTCTTTGACCACTTCGCCTTTGTGCAGCGCGACAATCCTGTCACTTACCTCAACGGTGTGCAGCAAATCGTGGCTGGAAACCAGTACGGTTACTTCCGGATTATCAGCTAAATCCTTTATAATTTTTTTTAATCGGAATTGTGTGGTTGGGTCTAAATTAGCAAACGGTTCGTCCAGAATAATAACCTCCGGATTCCCGATTAAGGTAGCGATGATACCTACTTTTTTCTGGTTTCCTTTGGATAAATCGCGCAAATATTTCTTGTTTTTAAGGATTTCTCCATTGAAAAATTCTTCGTGTGTGGCCAATAAAGCATCGACATCGGCTTTGTTTTGTCCGCGTAAATCGCCAATGAAATAGAAATATTCTTCGGGCGTTAAGTAGCCAATTAAGAAACTCTCGTCCAAGAAAGAAGCGGTGAACGGCTTCCAGTTTTCACTGGTGTTTACCTGAATGTCATTGTTGATGATATTTCCCGTGGACGGCTGGATTAAATCCAATAATAGGCTGAAAAAAGTGGTTTTCCCAGCACCGTTATTGCCTACTAATCCAAAGCTTTCGCCTTTTTTTATTTCTAAAGAATCTATTTTTAATACGGTTGTTCCGTTGTATGTTTTCGAAAGGTTATTTACTTGTATCATTTTTTGAAAAAGTTTATTCGGTTATTTGTTGATTTAGTTAATCGCTGGATTATCCTTTTTGTTTGTAAGCCGCAATGGTCGCGTATTTCTCTGATTTATAGATTTTTTCAATCACGGAAAATGCTTTCTCTTTGAATGCAAATCCAATCACTCCTGTACCTGCTACCAGCGCTAAGCCTACATTTGGATTTGCATATTTTGAACCCAGCCAATACAGTAAAACGGGCAAAGCCAACTGTGGAATAGAAATCAACATCGTTTTTATATTGAATGCTTTTTTGTCACCAAAAGCGCCTTTCCCGGAACTCAAATCGATTGGTGTTTTAGTATATGCTCCACCCAATAAAACCAAATGAGAATTGACTCCAATGTTATAAATCGCACCCACGACAATGGTTAAATAAACATGAACCCCTAAATAGAGATAGAATGACGCTATGGTTGTGGTTACAATTGTAGCAATTACCATCAGCCACCATTTAGAACTCAAATAGCCTTTGTACGGAATGTTTTGTGTCATCATCAACTGGTAATAAGCGCTGTCCCAACTCGGCACAAATTGTCCGAAAGTAATTAAGAATCCACCCGAAACTATAATCCCGCCCAAAATGTGCATTAAAGGATTATTATAAGCTTCAATACTACTAGTAAAGAAAAGAAGCCCATATAAAAGGAACATGACGCTCAATCCAACAGTGGTTTTAGATCGTTTGTTTCTTTTGATTAATTTGATGTCGTTTTTTAAGAAGGTTCCTATGGTTCCAAATTGGTTTAACCAAGTCAGCTCCTCCGTTTTGGCAACGTCGTGTTTGTTTGACAATCCCGCATCGAGGTATAAATTCTTTTTGAAATACTGAAAAGTAACATAATATATCGCGATTAAAGCTAATACTGGAATGGCAAAAGCCCAATACGTATTGAAAATAGCATTGAAAAATGGCGCTGTAATTTCCGTGATATTGAAAAGTCCGTAATAATGTAATCCTCCTAAAACAGCTGCGATTGCTAAGAAAATGGCGAATAAATTATCCTTGTTATTGAATAGAATATTCAGAAAATTGTTGATGAATAATAAAGAAAAAATGGCACTGTACCAAAGCACTACTGAAAGTACATCATAGCCTTCGATAATCAAAACAACACAAAACGGAATCAGGAAAAAAGCGTGCACCAAATTGAAGAAGGACAAAACGGTTTTTCCTAATGAGAAATGAACAATTGTCGATTTTTTTATGGGAAAAATTAACATCGGGCGGATGTTCATCACCGGGATTTTTTGCAACAGCAATCGGATAATTAAATCCATCAATACATAGTAAATCATGAATTGATTTACGGTAACAATTGGGTCCAGATTCATTTTCTTCAGAATATAAAAAGCTCCGACTCCTAATGCTAAGAAAATTAAAATGAAATAAACGGCGACAAAACCCATCAGGATTTTCAAAGCCAAATTAGTTGCGAAGGAAGCTGACCTAAAAAATGCTTTCCATTCGAGATAGAGGAATTTTTGAATCATAGTTTGGTTATTTTGGTTTTGTAATATGTAGTCAAAATAAGAAAACGTTACAGATTTTCTAATTTATATTCCGGGTAGGTTTGTTTCAAATAGGTTTGTGCTTTGTAAGGGATTATTTTGAAAATGATGAAAAGTAAAATACTTAATTGTACGAAAATAAGACTACACCAATTTTAACTTTTTGACTATTTTGTAGTGTTTGACAGTCAATAATAATTGAAAAAAAGAATAAGTAAAGGGGAAACCTATTAAAAGACAACTAATAAAATTATATAAAAAGGAATTATTATTATCGAAATGTTTTAGTGGTTCAATGTTTATATTGAACTGAAAAAAGAATAAAAAAACGAGCCAACCTCTATAAAGAAATAACCTCCCATAAGTTGTTTTTATTTTAGAATACCATATTAAAAACAAACTTAAAACAGTGGCTAAAACCAATATCAAATACGCTCCTTTTAACCCTAAGTTTAGGCTATTAAAAGTTTGTTGTGATTGAATATTTGAAACAATAAGAGCCAAAACAAAACCAAAAACAAGAGCTGACATTAATATAAATACCACTTGCATTTTAGAATAAGTAACTAATTTTTCAATTACAACTCTTGGTGCTTTAAAAAAAGCTCCTAACCAATTACCGCTAGATGAAATTTCAAGCGATTGTTCCCATTTCTCAAAAACTGCTTTAAAAACAATGTCGAATGACATTTCTTCACTACTCAGTCTCTCCTCAATCTCTGAGGCAATGTGGTCTAATAATTCTAATTTGACATCCTGATAAACAAGACCATTTAAAACTAAGGTTTCTTCTATTTGAGCTATTTGTTCGGTGGTTAGTTTCATCTTCAAAAAATTAAAATTCTAAATTAGGCTTTGGGTTCACTAAACTCTGCATGTTTCGAATGAAATCTTCGAGTTCTGAGAGTCGGTTTACGGTTTCTTTCTGACCGCTTTCCGTAAGTTTGTAATATTTTCGCATGCGGTTATCCACCTTTTCAATTTCTACATCCAGCAAACCTTCGGCTTCCAGCTTGTGCAAAGCCGGGTACAAAGCGCCTTCGGTGATGTTGAGTTCGCCTTTCGTAATCGCCTTTACTTTCTGGGTAATTTCGTACCCGTACATCTTGCCGTTTTCCTCCAGCAATTTCATGATAATCGTATTCAGACTTCCTTTGTATAATTGTGAGTTTTTCATTTTTTTGTCATTGCGAGGCACGAAGCAATCTCATTTTGAAAAACAAATATACATAAGATTCTTATACATAATAGTTTTAGGTATTGAAATTTTCAAATATTTTGAATTCAAAAAACCTATTCTGTTTACTATATTTGCAAAAAAAATATCATGTCATCCTTTCTGAAATTAATCATAAAAGAAGTAAAACGCGAAACCAAAGACGCTGTTTCAATACTTTTTAACGTACCTGAGGAATTAAAAGCGAATTATACTTTTGTTGCCGGTCAATATATCAATCTAAAATTAACCTTAGACGGTGAAGAAATTCGTCGTGCGTATTCTATATGCTCAGCTCCTGACAGCGGGGAATTACGCATTGCTGTGAAAGCGGTCGCAAACGGTGCTTTCTCGCAATTTGCTAACACAAAACTCAAAGCGGGCGATGTTCTTGAAGTAGGAAAACCGGAAGGAAAATTCACTTTTGAACCGCAAGCGGACCGACAAAAAAACTACGCGGCTTTTGCTGCCGGTAGCGGAATCACACCCGTGATGTCTATCCTAAAAACAGTATTGAAAAACGAACCAAAGAGTTCTTTTGTATTGGTTTACGGAAACAAAACGCCAGAAGAAACCATCTTTCACCAAGAATTGCACGATTTGCAACTGCAATATGTAGGTCGTCTTTTTGTTCATTATGTCTACAGTCAAGCCAAAGTGGATCCTGCTTTGTTTGGGCGAATTGAGAAATCGACAGTGAATTTTGTTCTGAATAACAAACACAAGGAATTGGAATTTGATAAGTTCTATTTGTGTGGACCAGAAGAAATGATCAATATCGTTTCCGGAGTTTTGAAAGAACATAATGTAAAAGAATCTAATATTAAATTCGAATTATTTGCTTCTTCAACCAAAGAAAATAAAATAGAAAAATCGTTAGGCGGCCATTCAAAAATCACCATCATGGTGGATGACGAGGAAACAACTTTCGAAATGTCACAAAAACAAACCGTTCTTGATGCCGCTTTAAAACAAGGCATTGATGCTCCATATTCGTGCCAAGGTGGAATCTGCAGCAGCTGTCTGGCTCGCGTTACCTCTGGAACTGCCGAAATGACTAAAAACTCCATCCTTACCGATAAAGAAATTGCCGATGGACTTATTCTTACGTGTCAGGCACATCCAACATCAGAGACTATTTATGTAGATTATGATGACGTTTAGGAAACTGTTCTCCGTACAATAGCAGTGTTCAATTAAAAAAAAGAGTTTGCAATATGCAAACTCTTTTTTTTATAACTAAATGTTGAAAACATCTTGTGATGTGTAATTAAATCTTAATTTTTCTAAATTCCTTAATGGTTCAAAAGAACTTTTTTTATTCTTAAAACTATTGTTTCTGGCAAAATCGTTCGCATGACATCTTCATAACCATCCACTTTTTTATTTCCATAAACTGAGGTGGGTAGTTTAGGAAACTGATTCCTATCAGAAACCAACGCATTTTCTAAAGGCTGATTAAAGGGAGAAAACCCCGCATACGGATGAGTAGCGCCCCAAAGTGTGATGACTTTTACGCCAAGCATGGCGGCGATATGTGCATTTCCGGAATCCATGGAAAGCATGACATCAAGATTGCTAATGAGCTGTAATTCCTGCTGAAACTTAATTTTCCCCGCCATATTGAGGACGTTTTCTTTATTAGCGGAAAGTGAATTTAATAGTTCAATTTCCTTTTTTCCACCGCCAAAAAGTAAAATGGTATTGGTTGTATCCAAAGCCAATTTATCTATCACTTGCTGCATTAAATCCAACGGATACACTTTAGAATCGTATTGCGCAAAAGGTGCGATTCCAATTAGTTTTTGATTTTTTTGTCCAATTAATGCTAAAATTTCCGGGCTCAAAACTGCTTTTTCAGGAAATAAAGTCCCGACACTTCGAGAGGATAAATCAATAGTAAAACCAAGTTGTTCGAATATTTTCACATGTCTTTCGAACATCGTAGGCAGTTGCTTAAAAACTTTATTTTCGGGTCGCGTCAACGCTTTTTTTTCTGCTCTTCCTTTATCAACCGAAGCTGTTTTTTTTCCGCTTAAAGCAAAAAGGTTTCGGACGATTTTAGAACGAAGAACATTGTGTAAGTCGGCGAAAGCATCAATTTTTAAACCTTTCAAATCTTGGAACAAACGCAACAATCCAAGAAATCCCTTGTGCCGTTCTTTTTCATCGAAAGCAAAAAAAGAAAGATTCGGAATTCCTTCAAAAAAGGGTTTAAAAAATGGTCTGGAAATAACCGTGATTTTAACTTGTGGATGCTGTTTTACAAAAGTGCGTAAAACAGGAACCGTCATGGCGACATCTCCCATTGCGGAAAGTCTCATGACGGCTATATGTTGGATTTTTTTGGACAATTAATTAATGTTCAAAATATCTTTTACTTCTTGTTTTGGTACAAAACAGGATTCAAATCATCATCGTTGTACATTTTCATTTGTTTGTACACTTTCATGAATTTATCGCCGTTTTCAATGTCTGTTAATAAATCATCAATCGCCGTTGACAAGTCCGTTCTTTGTTCCAATAAAATATTTAACTTCGCCTGACATTTATCTCTATGCTCTTGTGAAGCCTCTGCACGAGTAGCTTCTTCTTGCATGTGAAAAATTTTCAAGGCTAAAATCGACAATCGGTCAAAAGCCCAAGCTGGACTTTCTGAATTGATTTTTGCGTGGTCTTTTACCACAACATGACTGTATTTTTGAAGAAAATAACTGTCAATATATTCCACCATATCCGTGCGTTCCTGATTAGAAGCATCGATTCTTCTTTTCAAAGTCAAAGCGGCAACTGGATCAATATTTGGATCACGGATGATATCCTCAAAATGCCATTGAACGGTGTCAATCCAATTTTTGTGATACAACAAATGTTCAAATTTATCCTTCGGGAAAGGATTGTTTATCGGCTGATCAACATTATCAAATTGATGATAATCCTTGATACTTTGTTCGAATACGGCGTACGCTAGTTTTGAAAACATATCTTTATATATTAAAAGACAAAGATACTTTTTATACTTTTATACCATAAAAAAATAACTAGAAGTTTAATTACAAAAATACAACCATGCAAATTCATTATTTATCGGAAGGAAACAGTGTCCTAAATCATTTTTTGGGACAAATACGGAATGTGAATGTCCACAATGACAGCATGCGTTTCCGAAGAAATATTGAACGTATTGGTGAAATAATGGCGTATGAATTAAGTAAAGAACTGCATTACGCGCCTATTGAAATCCAAACACCGTTAGGCATTAAAAATACGACTGAGATCAAAGATCAATTGGTTTTGTGTTCTATTCTGAGAGCCGGATTGCCATTGCATTTGGGTTTTCTAAATTATTTTGACAGCGCCGAAAATGGTTTTGTTTCTGCCTTTAGACATCATCCCAATAATGATGATTACTTTGATATTTTAGTGCAATATCAAGCTCTTGCTGATATCAACGGGAAAAATTTAGTGCTAGTTGATCCCATGCTTGCCACTGGTCAGTCTATCGTTGCGGTGTACAATAAATTAATGGAACGAGGAAAGCCAAAAGAAATACATATCGCTGTCGTGATTGCTGCCCCGGAAGGTATTGCACATCTGGAAGAACACTTGCCGGAAAACTGTCATCTTTGGGTTGCTTCTTTAGACGAAAAGCTTAATGAACACAGTTATATTGTTCCTGGACTGGGTGATGCAGGTGATTTAGCCTATGGTGAGAAATTATAATTGGCTGAAAAAAGCAAAAAGGCTGCAGGCAATTAGCACAAAAAGTACCATTTCCTGTTTTAATTTAAGTTGTGGTACTTCGATATGACTAGTGGCCATCGTGGCCAAAGGCGCAAATGTAAACACTAATAAATCATTACTTTTATTAGCAGAAATTACATAAATAAGTACGCCGATAAAAAAAGAAGCAATGATTTTTTTGTATGAAGTATGTAACAATTGTGGTCGGCTTGACAATGTGGCAAACATAGAAATTACAAAAAATAAAGCTACGGTCGCGTAAATAGACAAAGCACCATTTTGATAACTATTTGTAAAATAATCAATGTTAAAATTTATTTTTACACTTTTCAGAATGTATTCAACAACATTTAAATTAAATACTGTTGCAAAAAGCATAAACATAATTATAGCTATAAAAAAAGCAATAAAAGGTAGTATCCAATTTCTATAATCTCTGGCAACGTGAAATATTATGGATATAAAAACCAATACAATAAATATTATACTCCAAAAATGAAATAAAGAAGCCAGAAAAATCCATAATGACGCATCAAATATTTTTTCTTTGGATGCTTTCAGCGATTGTAAAGAAATTAACCTTCGAAGCGCTAATAAAATAAAAAAATTAGAAATAATTAAATTTGTATTATCCAGTACCGAAGGAAAAAAAAGTAAAAATAAAAAGTAGAAAAGAATCGTATAACTACTGTCTTTACTAAGTGCATTTCTGCGGGCAATAAAGTCAATTAAGAAAACCGATGCCAACAAAATAATAAATGTTGTTGCTTTTTTAAAAATTAAAAAAGCAGAACCGAACCAAGATAAATCTTGAATTTGATACATTAAAAAGAAAACTAGCATTAAAATAACGACCAATGCAAAATTTAATGGTGTAGATTTTTTAAAAACACTTGTTATCATAAGGATATTTTATACTTTTGTGGTTGTAAATATAGTACTTGTTTAAAAAGGAAACTCTCCAAGTTCAAAAAAGATACTCTTTTTTAAGATTCCAAGTTCCTTAAGACAATTAATAAATTAATCTTATACATTATGAAATCATTTTTCGAAGGAATAGAATACTTATTTGTAAATATTTTATTTGCTCCTCTAGACTTTTTACGCTCATTAGAGCTATCATCTTGGTTTGCTGCAAATACAATCAATTGGATTTTCATGATTATTTGTGCTTCGGCAATGGTATATTGGATCAAACAATTGAAAATTTTTGAAGACGCCGGAACTGAAAAGCAAGATACTACCGCTCACTCTTTCTTAAAATAATATTTGAAAAAAAAGTGAACGATAATTGGAAACTATTTTAAGTCGTTTCCAATATCTTTTCTAAAATACATCTTATCAAAATGTAGTTTATCTATGTTTTGGTAAGATTTTTTTATGGCTTCTTCGAAATCATTTCCATACGAAGTTATGGTTAAAACTCTTCCGCCATTAGAAACAACATTTCCGTTTTCTAATTTTGTTCCTGCATGAAACACAATTGAATCTTGAATGTTATCTAATCCAGAAATCACTTTTCCTTTTTCGAAATCTTCAGGATATCCGCCAGAAACAACCATAATTGTGGTGGCGCTTCTTTCGTCAATTTCCAGATTAATTTCGTCTAGTTTTTCATTGGCAACAGCCAAAAATAATTCTACTAAATCCGTCTTCAATCTTGGAATAACCACTTCGGTTTCTGGATCACCCATTCGCACATTGTATTCAATTACGATTGGTTCGTTATTGACATTGATTAACCCAATGAAAACAAATCCTTTGTACGGAATTCCATCTTTTTGAAAACCGTCAATCGTAGGTTTTACAATGCGTGTTTCTATTTTTTCCATTAAAACAGCATCAACATAAGGAACTGGAGAAACCGCTCCCATTCCGCCTGTATTTAAACCTGTATCGCCTTCGCCAATGCGTTTGTAATCTTTGGCAGTTGGCAATATTTTATAATTTTTTCCATCAGTAAGGACGAAACAACTTAATTCTATTCCGTCCAGGAATTCTTCAATAACCACTTTAGAACTAGCTTCACCAAATTTTTGATGCACCAGCATATTTCTTAATTCTTCTTTGGCTTCCGCCAAATCCTGAATAATCAACACCCCTTTTCCTGCAGCTAAACCATCTGCTTTCAAAACATACGGCGGTTGCAGTGTTTCCAGAAATTCACATCCTTTTTCGACCGTTTCTGCAGTAAAACTATTGTAAGCGGCCGTTGGGATTTTATGTTTGATTAGAAATTCTTTGGCAAATTCTTTACTTCCTTCTAACTGAGCACCCATTTTTGAAGGACCGATAACAGGAATATGACTTAGTGCAGCATCGTTTAGAAAGAAATCATAAATCCCTTTTACTAGAGGATCTTCTGGTCCTACGACAACCATTGCTACTTTTTCCTGAAGAACAAACGTTTTTATAGCTTCAAAATCAGTTGGACTGATAGCAACATTAGTAGCTATAGAAGCCGTTCCCGCATTTCCTGGCGCTACAAAAAGTGTATCACAAAGCGGACTTTGAATCATTTTCCATGCAAAAGCATGTTCTCTTCCGCCCGAACCCAGTAGTAAAATTGTCATGTGTAGTTGTGTTTAGTTGTGGTGCAAAAATAATTGCTTTTGAACTTAAAAAATAATTAAATTTCAAAAAGTTGTTGGTTCTCCATCATTAGTTGTTGGTAAATATTATTTTTGATGGAATATACCTTTAAAATGTTTCGACTATTCGACTTATCGCTACAAATAAATGGCTTCCCAATGAAGGAAGCTAAAGCCGAATTGCGGAAAATTGTAGCCTTTTCTGAAAAAGAACATGAAGTCTTCGTTGAAAACAAAAAAGTGGAAATTGTCGATTTTCATTTGCAAAACAATCCTTTTTACAAAGATTTAGTCGGTATTACAACTTTTACCAACTGGGAAGATTTACCCGTTTTGAATAAGAAAAACTTACAAAAACCATTACTGGAAAGGCTTTCAGAAGGCTATTCCGCTAAAAACAGTTACGTTAATAAAACGTCCGGTTCCAGCGGAACTCCTTTTGTTTTTGCCAAAGATAAATACTGTCATGCGTTGACTTGGGCTTCAAACATATTCCGTTTTGATTGGTATGGGATCGATTTTAATACTTCCTACCAAGCGCGTTTTTATGGTATTCCAATGGATTTTATTGAAAACAAAAAAGAACGGTTAAAGGATTTTTTGAGCCATCGGTTTCGGTTCTCTATTTTCGATTTGTCGGATGAAGTTTTAGAAGTATTTTTGAATCATTTTCGAACTAAAAAATTCGATTACATCAATGGATATACGAGTTCCATTGTTTTATTTGCTAAATTTTTACAAAAGAGAAACATCGTATTAACCACAATTTGTCCCACTTTGAAAGTATGTATGGTAACTTCTGAAATGCTTTTTGAAGAAGATAAACTCCTTTTAGAAAAGCAATTTGGCATTCCTATTGTCAATGAATATGGCGCTTCGGAATTGGATTTGATTGCTTTTCAAAATAAGGCAGGAGAATGGCAAGTCAATTCGGAAACGCTGTTTGTGGAAATTTTGGACGAAAGTAATAAAGCGGTTCCAAATGGCACTTCGGGTCGTATCGTCATAACTTCTTTGTTCAATAAAGCACATCCGTTCATACGATATGACATTGGTGATATCGGAATTCTGGATGAAAAAAGCACGTTACAAAAACCGATTCTCAAAAAATTAATAGGCCGGACCAATGATGTTGCCATTTTACCCAGCGGGAAAAAATCACCCGGACTTACTTTCTATTATGTGACAAAAAGTATTATTGAAGACGATGGAAACGTAAAAGAATTTGTGATAAAACAAACTAAAATAGATACTTTTGAAATTGAATATGTGAGCGAAACCGAATTAAATTTGGAACAAATTGAAAAAATTGAAAAAGCGATAACACTTTATTTAGAAAATGATTTGGTATTCATTTTCCATAAAAAAGAAAAATTAGAACGAAACAAAAGCGGAAAATTAAAACAATTTGTTTCATTTGTAAAATAATACTATGAAAATCACAATAGTTGCAGGCGCAAGACCCAATTTTATAAAAATCGCCCCCATTATCAAAGCGATAGAGAAAAAACAAGGCGAAGGTGCGAAAATCTCCTATCGATTGGTGCATACTGGACAACATTATGACAAAAACCTCAGCGATACATTTTTTGAAGAATTAAATATTCCTGAGCCGAATGTAAATTTAGAGGTGAAAAGCGGCTCACAATCAGTACAAACAGCTGCAATAATGGTTGCTTTTGAACAAGAATTACTGCAAAATCCATGTGATTTAGTTTTGGTGGTTGGCGATGTCAACTCGACTATGGCTTGTGCGATTGTTGCAAAAAAAATAAATATTAAATTAACTCATGTAGAGGCTGGTATTCGTTCAGGTGATATGACAATGCCCGAGGAAATCAATCGAATTGTTACGGATAGTATTACCGATTATTTTTTTACAACCTCAATTTGGGCAGGAGAAAATTTATTGAAATATGGGGCAGATTCTTCTAATATTCATTTGATTGGAAATGTAATGATAGACACTTTGTATCAAAACCTCAATCGCATTTCAGCACCAATTTTTTGGAATGAATTCAGTTTAGAAACCAAGAATTACATCATTTTGACTTTACACCGTCCTTCGAATGTAGATGAAGAGCAATCATTGATTCAACTTTTGCAAGGAATTGATAAAATGGTTGGTGATAAAAAAGTGATTTTCCCTATTCATCCAAGAACAAAAGCGATTTTAGGAGAAACAAATTTGAACTTGAAAAACATCCTATTTGTTGAACCACAAGGGTATTTGAATTTTATGTTTTTAATTAAAAACAGTTTTGCTGTCATTACAGATTCTGGCGGAATTTCAGAAGAAACTACGGTTTTAGGAATTCCCTGTTTTACCATGCGAAATAATACTGAAAGACCTGAAACGGAAACCATAGGCACGAATACTTTAGTTGGTACATCGGTTAATAATCTAAATAAAATGTTTGGAGAGTTTCTTCAAAATGGTCCTCGAAAATCCGGAATTCCTGAACTTTGGGATGGTAACGCTTCTGAACGAATAATTGATATTTTACTTTCAAAAAAATAATGGAAGAAATCCTCATCATATCAAATTATTATCCGCCTGAAAAAGGTGCTGCAGCAAATAGAATCGAGCAGCTGGCTTTAAAATTACATCAAAATAATTATACAGTGTCTGTAATTTGTCCTTTAGGTAATTATCCCAAAGGCGAACTGTTTCCGGAATACAAAGGCAAGTTTTTTGTTACTGAAAATCTACAAAATATTCTTGTAAAACGTCTTTGGATTTATCCAAGCAACAGTAAAAATATAATCAAAAGACTACTATCGGTTTTATCCTTTTCTTTGGGCTTATTTCTTTACTTATTGTTTCAAAAAACACCACAAAAAGTAGTGGTGCAATCCCCGCCGTTACTGCTTTCGTTTATTTCAGTTTTTGTTCTTTCGCTGAAGCGAAAAAAAATTATTCTGAATGTTTCTGATTTATGGCCATTGGCTGCCGTTGAATTAAATGCTTTAAAAGCCAATTCATTTTCGCATCGTGTTTCTTTATTTTTAGAACGTTTTATCTACAAAAAAGCAAGTTTAATTTTAGGTCAATCCAACGAAATTATTACTCATATCCAATCTATTTCCCCTGAAAAAAAATGTTTTTTATATCGCAATTTTCCAGACCACAAAACGATTGAAATGGATTTGGAAACCCGAGAAAACGAACCTGTTCGAATTTTCTATGCCGGTCTTTTTGGCGTGGCGCAAGGAGTCTTAGAAATGTGTCAAAAAATCAATTTAGAAGGCTTAAATATCGAGTTACACCTATTTGGTGATGGTGCTGAAAAAAAACAAATTGAAGCGCTGATTCAGTCCAGAGCAGACAAGAAAATTTTCTTTTATGGCATGTTAGAACGTAAAGCTTTACACGAAAAATTAAAATCGTTTGATATGACAATAGTTCCTTTAAAGACCAGAATTTACGGTTCTGTTCCTTCTAAAATTTTTGAGTATGGCGCATTGGGATTTCCAGTTTTATACTTTGGTGGTGGTGAAGGTGAAACCATAACTGAAAAGCATAATTTAGGCTGGGTAGCCAAAGTAGGAAACTATGATGATTTGAACGAGAAACTGCAAACCATTTCAAATATTCAAAAAGCAGAATTGGATTTAATGAAAAAACGAATTTTTAATGACGTTCAAACTTCGTTTAATCTTAATACACAAATAGAAGATTTAATTCGACAAAATGTTTTCTAGTAGGCTTTTTCTTCTCCTTTAAAAATATTGATAACCGTTTGGAAAATTATTTTTAAATCTAAAATTAAAGACCAATTTTCCATGTAGAAAATATCATATTTCACTCTGTTAATAATGTCCTCATCCGCCTCTACCTCGCCCCTAAAACCTTTTGTTTGCGCTAGTCCTGTTATGCCTGGTTTTATAAAATGGCGTACCATAAATTTATCTACTGTAAGTGCATACATTCTAGTATGACTTACCATATGGGGTCTAGGTCCTACAACAGACATTTCGCCCATTAAAACATTGAAAAATTGTGGCAATTCATCAATACTTGTTTTTCTTATAAAACGACCTATTGTAGTAACTCTATTATCGTTTTTTGATACTTGATTCAAGTGGGCTTCATCATTAAGTTCCATAGATCTAAACTTGTAACAAAAGAATTCTTTGTAATTTAGTCCATTTCTTTTTTGGATAAAAAATAAAGGCCCTTTTGACTCAAATTTGATAAATACAGCTAGTATGGGAGTTAACCATGAGAGCACTCCTAAAATAATTAGTAATGAAAAAACAATATCAAAAACGCGCTTAATCACCTTGTTTAAGGTGTCATCAAGTAAAATATTACGCAGTGATATTACAGGAATATAATTGTAATATTCAAAAGTAAAATTGTGAGAAAGAATTTGCTTTTCACTAGGAATAAACTTCAAAGTCTTTAAATTATTATCTGCAAAAAAAACAATCTCATTAATTTGGTTTTGATTTAAGTCACTCATAGAACAATACAATTCATCTATTTGATGCTCCAGTACATAATCAAAACTTTCCTCGAGGGCTCTAGATTTATTATTTTCTAATTCAAAAACACGCTCTAGTTTATACCCATAATCTGGATTCTCTGTAAAAAATTGTTGTAAAGGATCCGTACTTTTTACATTGCCTATCAGAATTACTTTTCTAAAGTTTCCACCATATAATAACCTGTATTTTTTTAAAAAATAATAAATAGACAGTTTAACAATTAAAATAATTAATAAAGATAGCATAGTAAAATACCCAATACTTTGAAAACTTGAATTATAGGATTCATAAAACGCTAAGGCAAGACAAAAAAGAGTAAATAATGTGCCTTGTTTTAAGGCGCAGTTTAATATAGAAATAACTTTAGTATACCTGTAAACTTCATAAAAACCTAAGTTAGCAGCAATCACAAACCAGCTAATACTTATGAAAACAAAATAAAAAGGTGTTTTCACAGGAAAATCAGTCATATACAATAATAAGACATTGATTACTAACAAATCAATGGCAAATGAAAATGGACGAATATAACCAGAATATCTTCCTGTTTTTGTTTTCACAGTATTACAAATTAAAATGGCCTGTAATCATACTTGTATGGGTACGTTTTAAAAATACGAAATATTCTTTTAAGCCATTCTATTTGCGTGTAGAATGAAAGGATACCACATCTTTAAAAAATATATTTAGAAAAATCCTTGTGCTCCTCTTTGGACAGTTCTTCCTTAGATAAAGATTTAAAATATTCATACGTGATTTTCATTCCTTCGGCACGGCCTACTTTAGCGTCCCAACCAAGCAATTCTTTGGCTTTAGTTGTATCTGGTTGTCGTTGCAAAGGGTCGTTTATTGGTAAAGGGTGATAGACCACTTTTTGACTGGTACCGGTAAGCTTTATGATTTCTTCGGCAAAATCCTTGATGGTTATTTCATCCGGGTTTCCAATGTTAACTGGATATACATAATCAGAGTGCAATAACCTAAAAATTCCCTCAACTTGGTCATCTACATAACAAAAAGATCGGGTTTGTGATCCATCTCCAAAAATAGTTAAGTCCTCACCTCGAATAGCTTGACCAATAAAAGCAGGAATAACACGGCCATCATTGAGTCTCATTCTAGGTCCGTACGTATTAAAAATTCTAACAATCCTAGTTTCTACACCATGAAAAGTATGATAGGCCATAGTTATAGATTCTTGAAAACGTTTGGCTTCGTCATAAACGCCTCTTGGTCCGATGGTATTTACATTTCCATAATATTCCTCGGTTTGTGGATGAACCAATGGATCTCCATACACTTCAGAAGTTGATGCAATAAGGATTCTGGCTTTTTTAACCCTGGCTAAACCCAATAAATTATGGGTGCCAAGTGAGCCTACTTTAAGTGTTTGAATAGGAATTTTTAGATAATCAATAGGACTTGCTGGCGAAGCAAAATGTAAAATGTAGTCTAAATTCCCTGGGACATGCACGAACTTGGTGATGTCATGATGGTAAAATTCAAACTGCTCTAGTTTGAAAAGATGCTCAATGTTTTTTAAATCTCCCGTAATGAGATTGTCCATCCCAATAACATAGTAACCTTCTTTTATGAAACGGTCACAAAGATGTGATCCTAAAAATCCTGCGGCTCCGGTGATAAGTATTCTTTTCATTGCAATAAGTTCTGTTCTTTATTCTGATTTACCTTGTTTAACAGACAGTAAATAACAATAAAAAAAATTATTCCTCTTTGTCTACTCAAAAAGGATTCGGTCAAAAATAACACTATCATTGTTACCGAAAAAGCGATATGCACAAAATCTTTATTTCTAATTCCGTTTCTAATGGAGATAAACAACATACTAACCAGAATTAAAAAACCAAAAAAACCAAGTTCAGAAAACAGTTGAACATATTCATTGTGAAAATTATACACACCATAACTCTCATGTAAATGGTGTTCTTTTACTTTTTCCTGAATTTTAGTTTGAGCAGCATCTAACCCGAATCCCGTGAAAAAAATGCTTTCTTCTTGAAGCATTTCTATAAAAATCCTCGTTTGATAAACTCGAAAAGCAGCCCCTGGAAAAAAATCATTCTTCTGAAACTGGTCTTGGTTCCAAGCTTGTTTTAAACTAATGCTGTAGACAGAATTTTTAGTTGCCTCAGATCCTTCTTTTAAGGAGCCATCAACCAGTGCCGTTTGAAACTCAATCATAAACCGGTCTCTAATGGGTTTTATTGATGCTATAAAAGTTGTTATAATCAAAAGAATGGCTACAAATATTACTGTTTTTATTTTTCTAGAAAACCCAGAAAAAAAGAAAAGATACACCATGACCAAAATGAAATCACAAATTATAATATTTTTTGAAGACAATAAAAACACAAAAACAACTAGAGTTAATAATACTAATTGATCAGAAATTGTTTTGTTTTTTTGGACCAAAAAATAGAACATCCCAAAAGAGGCAAAACCCGAAACATAGATTGCATTGAGGCTAGCGGTAACCAATTCATGGTAAAAAAACACACTGGCATCTCCTGAATTTATAAATTTAAACACTGCTTTAGCTAAACAAAACAAGGCAAAAAACACCATTGAATAACTGAAAATTTTAAAAACCCGATTTTTAAGGTCTTGGTTTAAATTTGGTAAAAAACAAAAAGCAATGGGCATTAATAAAACCAATATTTCTTTTTGTAGTCCAGCAGTTGTGGTGCGCATATCAATAGTCCATAATAAGGAAAGCATCATCAATACATAGAGGAGTATCGGAAGTATTTCAACTTTTGAAATTGAAAAATTAGCTTTTTTAGCCTTAGAAAAACAAACCAGTAAAAAAATAATACAAGTCATGCTTCCGATGTTGTGTTTCAGCGGAAGCGTAATGAGCATTGCAGCTAAAAGATAAACCAAAACTGTTTGATTTTGCCACAATTCTTCAATTTTATTGAAGGCTTTTTTTGAATAAGGTAAGGTAAGATTCATTTATTTTGTTCCAATTAAATTCCTGAATTATCGTCCTAAAGTTATCTTGAACAATTTGTTCGTGACGGTTCTTATGGACTGTTTCTCTTAGTTGTTGAACCTCCTTAGCATTCGAAAAATAAAAGGCGTTCTCTTTTAAAATGGCTTGATTAAATTCATTTTTATGCGCCACAAGCAATGCTTTTGCAGCCATTGCCTCAAGCAAAGACGGATTAGTACCACCCACGGAATGACCATGAAAATAAAGTGATGAAAAAAACCTAAGATTATCTAAATGTTCTTTGTTATAAACTCCACCTATAAAACGTATTCTAGGATTGTCTTTAAACTTTTGTTTTAAATAATTACCAAAACTATTGTTGCTATTACCCACAACAACTATCGGTCTATCATTTTGTGAAGCAGCAACTCCTTCCAGAATCATTTCTATATTGTTTTCAGGTTCAAACCGAGCTATCAATAAGTCATAGGCATTACTATCTAAGTTGTAGGGTAAAAGCAACTCCTCATTTGGGTTCAAGAATGGTGCTGCGCCATACGCTATATATGAAGACTCTTTGTTGTACTTTTCTTTAAGATATTTTTGTATTCCTAGGGAATCTGCTATTAAAAAATCACTGCTTTTTACAGCTCTCTTCTCTGCAAATTGCAAAAATCTTTGGGTTTTATTAGAATATTTAGTTCTCTTCCACTCCAGCCCATCCATATTTGTAATAATAACAGCTTTTTTTGGCAAAAGAAAAGACCAAATGGAATTACTGGTGTACCCTAATTGCAGAATAATATCAAATTTTCTTTTCCTGGAGTCAAGAATACAGTTCAAATCATAGAAAAACTGCCCTGCCGTACCTATTTTATGTTCTGGATTGTACTTGTGAATAATATGAGCTCCTTGAAACATTTTTCCTTTAAAAATGTGATCGTGAGTATTGTAAACATAAATTTCGTGATTTTGCTGGGCGAGATAAACTGCAAAAATTTCGGCAAATTGCTCAAAACCACCATAATTGTTAGGAATTCCTCTAGTACCGAGAATTGCAATTTTCATTTCATTATTTTTAATCAATTTCCAAAAATACTGATTTTAAAAGTTTTAAACACTCAAATACTGGAATTGAAGGTGAAAATTTAAATCTAATTAAATTAAATCGATATATTAATAGTTATTTTTGTTTAAAATTACCTTACAAAGCTGTTTATGATCAATTTTGAAAATTTAGAACATAATTTAGAGCAACTACGCTTAGCGTATCTAACCGCTAAACCGTTTCCGCACTTAATAATTGATCAATTTTGTGAAGAGGAAAAACTAATAAAAGCTTATGGTAGCATTCCAGAACTTCATAATAAAAGTCGGGATTATGCATTTGCAAATAATAAATTTGAAAAATCAAATTATAAAGTATTAAGCCCTGAATTACATGAACTGTATGACGACTTATCCTCTGAAAGGTTCAATAAAATATTATCCTATATCACATCAAAATCCATTTTTGTTGATCCAAAAAATCACGGTGGAGGCTTGCATCAAGGAAAGAAAAACAGCTTTTTAGACATGCATCTGGACTTTAATTACCATCCCATTCACAACAACTGGTACCGTGAATTAAACCTGTTATTATACCTCAACAAAGACTGGAAAAAAGAGCACAAGGGTGAATTAAAAATAAAAGATCTAAGAACTGGAGAAGAAGCTGAGCTGGATGTTCCCTTTAATCGTTTTGTTATTCAGCAATGTGCACCTTACACGCTGCATGGATATGATTTAACAAATTTTCCTGAAGGGCATTTTAGAACATCAATTGCAACATATGCATATCAAAATCATATCTGCCAAATTGAAAAACAAAGAACAACCGACTGGTTTCCTAAAGATGATGCCTCCTTTTTAAAGAAACAATTTGCTAAGAATTATAATTTTTTAGTCAAAACAAAAAATAAATTATTTGGTAGTGGCACCGCAAAAAATCAATAAAATCTGGATTGATTTGTATGCTGTTTTAGGAGTTCATAAACAACTGTTGCAGTGTGTTCCCAGTTGTAAATTTCTTTAATGGAATGCGCCATTTTTTCAAATTCTGTGGTTGTATTGTTTTCAAGAATATAAAGCAATTTCTGATTGAATTCCTTCTGTTTGGAGGGATCAAAATAAAATTCCCTAAAAAAAATAAAATCAGACATAGCCGTTTTATCAGAACAGATTGTAGGGATTTTTGCTGCCACTGATTCTAATGGAGGAATACCAAACCCCTCAGCAAATGAGGGATAAACAGATGCATTTGCTCCTCTTAATAGCAACAACATCGTTTGAAAATCAGTATTATTTATGGTTGTTATTTTATTTTTTATCTCAGGTGTTAATCCATCAAATATTTCCTGATACTCCGGATTAAAGATGCTTTCGTTACCTAAAAAAAGAAGTTGGTGTTTTTTATACAATTCCAATTCAACAAAAGCTTTCAACACCATTTGATGATTTTTTCTGGGTTCCCACCGGCTTACATAAATTATGTAATCGTTCAATGAAAATTCATTTGCAACTCGAACTTTGACTTGCTCCTTAGTATAGGTTTCAAAAAAAGCACCGTCAACTGCATTTGGCGTTACTACATAATCTGAAAGACCAAAATGTTGTTTTAATTTTTGTCTGGAATATTCAGATACCGTAAGTCTAATATCTGCCCATTTAGCGCTTTGTTGGTATAAAATGGTATTGATAAATCTACTAAAAAACGAAAAATATTTTGGAAAATCAATAAACAATACATCATGCGTTGTCACGATATATTTGCATCTTTTTATGGGTGACACAGTGTATTGAAAATGCGCAAAGTCAATTTTGTTTTTTTTAATAATATTAGGAATATCAATAAGAAGCCTCAAGTATTTATTTTGGAACTGGTATTGCACGTACGTCACGTTAGGGTGATTTCCAAAAATAGTTTGTAAGGATTTTGGATTATTGGAACCCAAAAAGAAATGTAGGTCTTCATATTGCATCAATGCCGTGTAAAGACCTTGAATATAGGTTCTAGTCCCTTGAAAACCGCTATCAAAAACATGACAGTCAACAAAGATGTTGGTTGTGTTTTTAATATTCATTTAAACTGCTTTTTTGACTTTTACACTCTCTTAACATGACTTCTCTTAATGCAATTAAAAATCCTATTATAATTGATTTGTTATCTAATTTTAAATACAAACCTAAAAAAACCCAATTAGATACTATCAAAAAAACACTGGAACCCAATAATAAATAATTTATAGCTTGTACGGCCTCAATATTAGATTTCTTTTGTCTGTACAAATGAATCAAGAAAACTAGTAGCAAAATAACTCCCAGTAGCCCCGATTTTAAGAAAACAGTCATGTACCCGTTATGAACAATCGGTATGTATTGAACGTACTCATTGTCATTTGTTAATATTTTTCGACCAATATTTAATGTTGACCCCAACCCTTCCCCAAACAATATTGCACGAGTACCCTTGTTTGAAACTTGTTTTACAGTAATAATATTTTCAAAAGACCGGTAATTATCATTAAAATCTTTCCAGTCATCCTTATTAATTCGTGTTTTAAAGGCCTCTTCGGGAGCAATTTTTATTTTGTATAAAAAAGCTTCAATCCCCTTGCCTTCTCGTTTTGGATTTAAGTAAACAATGGCTGTGTAGCCTACAATTGTGAATAAAAGTACAGACAAAATAACTTTTAAAGATTTGTGACTGTACACTAAATATCCTTTTAGACCCATATATAAAATGATAAACTGAATCAAATTCGTTCTGGCTAGATATAAAAAACTAGACAAACCTATCACAAGTAATAAAGCCGTTCTTTGTTTCTTTGAAATTTCGATTTTTAAATTTTTATAAAAAATAAGGACTATTAAAACATATATTTCATAATCACTAAAATAACCGCCCTGCTGCCTCAAAAAATTAACACTTAGCGTTCTAAATTGGATTATGGTGAAAAATAAGGTCACCAAATGTAGTATTGAAATAGCTAGACCTGTATAGATAAAAACCTTTAATGCTAACTTACTGCTAAACCTACAAAGCTGATAGCCCACTAGTAATCCTAAAATAGGTTTTATAAGGTATGTAAAGTCTCTAATAAATAAAAAAAGAGTCGTTTTACTAGAGAAGGTAGAGACAGTTGCAACTAAAAGTATAGCTAGGAAGATCGAGCAATATTTTACTATGGTAACAGAATATTTTCTTTTTATGGTAACCAATAAAGTTAAAAACCATACTGTAAAAGTAAGTTCATAGTTTGCAAACAACGAAACTCCTATGCATAATAAGAATAAAATTTGGTACGGGAAACTTTTATAAATTGTAAAATTCATCATTATTTTTTCAATCTAATTAGTGGTTTCAAAACAATACAATATAAAACAATCACTACTATTTCAATGAAAATCGTGGCTAAAAAAGCGCCTTGAAGTCCCACATTTTTAATAAATATAAAAAAAACAAGCATGCTAAAAACAGATGATCCAATGGTTATGTTTATATATTCTTTATTTTTATCCAAAGCAAAAAGCAATTGTTTTAAAGCAATGGAAACAGCCATAAACAATGGAATTATCAAACCTGTTTTAAAAAAAACATTCATCTGAACCAATTCATCTGAACCAATATTAAAAAACAATAAAATAGGCTTAGTACACACAAATGCAACAATTACTAACAATACCACTACCGCATAATTAAGACCGTAATACCGCAACCAATGTGTAATGCCATGTTTAAGATTTTTATGTATTTGCAAACAAACATCAGCATAAATAAAATTAAAGAACATTTGTAAATAAGTCCTAAAAATCATTACAATTTGATCTATAATTCTATACTGTCCTGCCATTACATTTCCTCCCAGATAACTAATAATCATTATGGGAAGATATTGATAAAAAGACAAAAATAACTGGGATATTGTTAAAGAAAACTCTTGCCTCAATAACACTAAAGCATCTTTAGAAACAGTAGAATAAAACCGTAAATTGTATTTTTTTATCAAATAAAGTAAGCCTATGCTGCTAGAGACAATTAATCCGAGACCCAAATAAGCGTTGACATACTTGTAATCGTCCTTAGTATTGATAAAAGTAAATACACCCACTACATAAATTAGTTTGGATACAATATTAATAAATGAAATCCATTTGTAATTTTCTAATCCTTGAAAAACCCAGGTAGGGTTAATAACTTGGCCCAATACATACGACAAACTAAAAAAGAAAACCATTTGTTCCTGGTTAAAAAAAGGAACAAACCAAATCAAAAAAAAAGCAGCAAAAAGTAAAATGACAAGCAAAAAAAATTTCATTACATAGATCGAAACTATTTTTTGATTGATAACTTCAAGGTTGTTTCTAGTAATTGCAATAGCTTTGGTCCCATTGATATAAGAACCATAATCTACCAAAACATTAAATATTAAAGCAAAGGAAAAACCAACGCCAATTTTTCCTAGCCCTTCTTTTTCGCAAATCGCTACCAAATAAGGCATGACCACAAGCGGACTAATCAAATTTACAATTTGACCAATTCCATAAATAGTACCGTTTTTAATTCTACTATTTTTCAATACCTGTAGACCTATTGATTTAAACAAGATGATGTGATTTATTACAAATATAATATATGGAGTGTAATTCTTGTTTCAAATTCATTTTTAAACCAAACCTACGCTTCATTAATCCAAAAAAAAGAGCCACAAACTGTGACTCCATATAACTTTAAAATCGGTTATTTAATAAGCAATTGAATCTGATCATAAAGTGCTTTTTCTGAATAAAATAATGGATCGTATCTTCCGTCTTCAGACTGAATATTTTGAACAACTGATTTGTTTTTTTCCAAAATTTTAACGCAATCATTTGGAATAAAATAGTCGAAGAACAAGGAGTCTTTAGCTTCAAAAATTTTGCTAAAATAATTCATTTTAAAGTTTTGAATACTGATCTCTTTTTGCTTCTCATTGGTTCCAAAATCAATTCTTATGTAATTTGGAATTACATCTTGGGGCAGGATAAAAACAATATCTTGGGGCTTATCACTAGCTTTTACAGCAACCCAAACCGAATTGTCCTCTTGATAAGGAGCTTCGTAGTCATCTTGACTATAATACATCTGAAAATTATCATCTTCCCTAACTGTGGCAGTCAAGGTGATTTTAAAGCTGTTTTTATTCGTTTCAACCTCAGCGGGATTTACTACTGTTTTGATCTCTTCTTTTTTACAAGAACTAAATACTATTGATAAAATCAAGCATGCAAAAAATATTTTTTTTTTCATTTTTTTAAAGTTTTTGGCATTGTTGCTTTTTAAAACCTTTACAAAATACCAGCTATTTAACTATTAATTTACTCTTTTAAATAATCCATTACCTCCATAAAAACACTATTTGCTTTCGTTTGCAATTAATGATTGCTTTTTATAAAATACTATGAAAGAATGGACTAAAACATAAAGTATAATAAATAATAATGGCAGTGCTATCTTTCTGTTTCCATGAAGCAAACCTGTTTTTTTTATGTTTGTCGTTGTGCTAATGTCTTTTATAATCTTATCACTTCCTAAGAGATTGATTTGGTGTATTCCTTGTTCTACAACCAATTGATCTTTTGTTTTAATAATATCATTGAGCTGAGTATTTTCATTGTAATACACTAACTTATCACTTTTTTGAGAAGCATTTGCAGCAGTAGAAAAAGAACCTAATACATTGTTTATTTGAGAGATAATTGTGTCATTTTGCTTCATTTTGACCTCAATATTCTTTAAACTTGCCACTTGAATTTTTTTATAATGATCGGATTCATTAAGAAAACGTAAAAGTGGCTCAGTCATTTCTTTATCAACAACTGCGTGATCTGTTACAAAAGAAATGGTGTGGTAAGAGTAGTTTTTACTAGTCACATTATCCTCAATAATTTTTTTGATATCGCCATTGTCTGCCATTAACTTGATTAACTCAAAATTTTCTGGTGTATTTCTAATAAAATTGTATACATCAGCAATGGGCTTGATTTGTATTTTATTTAAACGTTTGGGTCGCAAAATCCCAACAACATTTTTCAAGAATACAGTATCTCTTGATTTAATTTTTGATTCAATCAAATCAACTTTTGAGTACAAATAATCAACACTACCAAAATTAGGCTGAACAATAATTAAATTGTCATAACTTTTTTGTGTCTTGTCTAAATAAAAACCCAAACCAAATCCAACAAGAACCAGAACAGAAACTAGTATTGCATTGCGAATAAAAAACTGAATTCCTTTAAAAATTGAGGAGGCAATCCCATCAAAAAAACTTCCTATTTTTTTTGAAACGTGATTCAAATCAATTTCTTGATCCTCTTGGTTATTGGGTTGGTTAGTGTTCATCCTATCTTTTTATTTTACGTTGAAAATTTGTTCCAATATCTTAATCGTAATCAAATAGGTAGGTTTTACACCTGTTGTTCCCAATCCACCTGAAGCTAATGTGCTTCCAGTTTCCAAAGGATTATCCGATGCATAATACGCATATCTAACCTTCACATCATGAGGAACACTTTTTCTGATTTTAGAAGCAGATTGAATCGCTTTTTGGTAATAAGAACCTTCCATTTCCAGTCCGATAATTCCCCAAGTCGACTCATGGAAAAACTTCAATAAATCTCGGTTTTGCAGTGAAGTTCCCAAAACGGTAACCATTGGTCCGGCAAAAACAGCAATGTCATTTCCTTCAAACATATCAGCAGTCAATTCATTTTCGAAAAAATAATTATCCGCCGTTCCTTCATTGATGTGCGCATTTGGAATCATGATATCTCCTTTTCCACCTTCCAGAATTCCAGCTTTTCCCATGATAGAAACTGATTCCACATTCAATAAAATGTCTTTTTTAAACGGTTTCAACAGCTCATCAATGGTTTCATACGCTTGTTCTCCAAAAGCATAATCCATAACAATCAATACTGGTTCTTTGTCACCGATATTTGCTTTAGGAAAAGATGTTTTTGCCCAATCAATTTTTGCGGTATCAAAAATCTGTACGTCGATATTTGTTCCAGATGTATCCGGCAACGAAATCATTCCGCATTTCAAAGCGACTTCTTCCACTTGGTTTCGAACCGCATTGGCACCGGACTTACTCAATTCTTCATAAATAAAGAAATCAGATTTGTCTTTGAACTTGGTTTTCAAAACTTCCGTTGCAAAAATAGAATTCATCACACTGTGCATGTTCGCACTGATTACGTGAATTGGACGGTCTAAAAGTTGGTTTTCTTTCAAAACCTCCTTAATGTTAGTAGCCCAAATTTCGCCGTGGATATGGTGTCCCAATCGTTCTCTCAAAATAGGACTGAAAGTGATTGTTCGCTTATTATCATCTACAATTTCTTCGATGGCAAGTTTCCCTAACCAAAAGATAACATGCAAGAAACGATCTGGCGCAGCAGCTGAACCAAAAGCGTCATAAATATCCAATACTTCTTCAAATGTTCTTCCCAGAATATTGGCAGCGTGCGAAATAGCTTTCTCTTTTTCTACCAAAGTCAGTTTCTTCTTTTGAGAAACCGCTTGTTCCAGTTTGAACCAATCGCGGGAAACCTCACCAGCATCATCCAGTAAAACTCTGTTTCTAATTTTGTGTGATTCAATAAATATAAAGGTCAAATGCGTCAGAATATCATAAATATCCGAACGTCCTCTTGTAATCTCCACATTCATTTGCTCCTCATCGATACGGTAACAATTACGACGTCTTTTTGGCGGTACAATCGCCTGAAAATGCGATTTAGAATACCCTTCATCGGATGTTAAATTGATAAATCGACATTCTTCAATTCCTACCGGAAGACGTTCAATTACATATAAAAGTCCGTTCAATTCTACTTTTTCTTCAGCAATATTTCCATAAATTTCTGGTCGCAATGCTAATAATGCTTCGCGCAAGGTATCGCCTGAAATTCCCATAGGTTTGTAAAATCCCCTGTTAAAAAGGTGACGCATCGTGATGTACATTTTTTCAATTGCTGCCGATGATTCTTGCGCTCTGGAGCGAGATATATTTTTTGTTTCTTTCATTTTCTACTTATTTTCTAACCTTCAAAGGTAAGACATTTATTTACTTTTTAACAAATCCACAATGTTTCTATCATTCGAAAGTCTAGGGATTTTATTTTGACCGCCCAGTTTTCCAATCGATTTCATATAGTCCTGAAAACCGTTTTTAACCACTTTGGTAACTACCACTTTTTGCAACACTTTGCCCACAATCAAATCATCATAATACATGTTTTGTTTTCGCATGGCATTGTCTAACGCTTCCGCAAAAGATACGCTGTCTTCCGGTTCGTTTTCAAATTCAATAAACCATTCGTGATACGGTAATCCTGCTGCGGGATTGATTTGCGGCGCCACCGTAAATTCATTGATTCGGATTGTAGTTCCAATAATTGCTTCCTGTAGCGCACTTTCCACTTCTTTCCCAATTACATGTTCTCCAAAAGCAGAAATATAATGTTTGATTCTTCCCGAGACAATTATTCGGTACGGTTTAAAACTGGTAAACTGAACCGTATCGCCAATATTATAGCCCCAAAGTCCCGCATTGGTAGAAATTATCAAAACATAATTCACTCCCAATTCTACTTCGCCAATCGTATATCGTTTCGGATTATCAGTGTAAAACTCATCATTTTTTATAAACTCATAAAAAATACCAGAGTTCAAAAGCAGTAACATTCCTTTTTCCTTTTGCGAATCCTGATATGCAAAAAATCCTTCCGAAGCCGGAAATAACTCAATACTGTCTACTTTTCGTCCAATAAGATTTTCAAATTTAGCGCGATAAGGTTCATAATTGACGCCGCCGTAAATAAACAAATTGAAATTTTTGAAGATTTCACCTACTGGCTTCCCTTCTTTTTGATGCAATTTTTCAAAATACATTTGCACCCAAGAAGGAATCCCTGAAATGACCGTCATGTTTTTATCAAAGGTTTCACCGACAATTGCATTTACTTTGGTTTCCCAATCCTCAATACAATTCGTTTCCCATGAGGGCATTCGGTTTTTTTGAAGGTATTTCGGAACAAAATTGGCTACAATTCCAGACAAGCGACCTAATTTAACTCCGTTTTTTTCCTCTAATAATGGACTTCCTTGCAAAAAAATCATTTTCCCGTCAACAAAATCAGCTTTTCCTGTTTCGTGAATATAATGCAGAATCGCATTGCGAGCAGCCTCAATATGATACGGCATCGATTCCTTAGTTAACGGAATGTATTTGGCCCCGGAAGTCGTTCCGGACGTCTTCGCAAAATAGAGCGGTTTTCCTTTCCAAAGGACGTTTTCCTCCCCTTTTACTACCTTATCCACATACGGTTTTAACGCTTCATAATCCCGAACTGGAACTTGATTGGCAAAATCCTTCTCATTTTTTATTTGGTCAAAATGATGGTCGATACCAAATTGTGTTTGCTTCGCATCTTTGATTAATTTTTGTAAAACCTTCTTTTGAGTTTCAACAGGATTATTGGCCCAAAGTTGTGTTTTCTTGTATATTTTTTGTGCAAATATTTTGGCTGCAATTGATTTTATTGACATTTTTATTTTTGTTCTTTAAAAGATAAAAATTTGTTTTTTTACTCTTTTTTTGATTTTTTAGAAAGCGAATTTTTCTCTTCTTTTGCTACTTGTTCCCGCAATTCCAGTTCTTGTTTGGATGGCGATAAATCAACTGGTGTATTAATTTCATCTGCTGCTTCCAGTATCGAGTCTTTATTGAATTTTGCATATTCTAATTCTCCTGTCAACACTTTCTGAATAGATTTGATATACGCTTCATTTCTTTTCAAGGCTTTTGACAAAGAATCTGATTTTAAAGCCAGTTCCATAGCCTCTTTCTTTAATTTTGAAGAAGAATAGCCCGGTATAAATTCTCGTAAAGGAGTGAAAGCAATAATAAAAGTGGTAACAAATGTAATAATTATTGCTCCTAATGTTGCTACCACAAAAACGTTCATTAAAGTAAGTTTCAACGAAAAAGTTTCTTCAAAAGTATCTTCGTTTAGTATGATTAAACGTCGTTTATTGAATAGTTTTTCTTTGATTTTTTTTCGTTTTTGTCTTTTCTTGGACATATAAATTGATTATTGAACAAATATAACAATTAATGTCGTTGCTTGTATTGCCTTGTTTTTCTTGATTATTGCAAACCACAATTAATTTTTAATAAATTTTTAACGCAGTTGAAACCAAATAAATGCGTCAAAATGAATTTCCGTAAACTAATTCTATATACCTTTGCTTTCAAGTTTATTACAAATTTGCTTCGGCAATAAATTATTCTATCATGGGAAGATTAGGTGTTACAGAAATCCTCGTTATATTAGCGATTGTTTTATTACTTTTTGGTGGTAAAAAAATCCCGGAACTTATGAAAGGTTTAGGAAGCGGAATCAAAGAATTCAAAAACGCAGCCAAAGACGGTCAGCCAGCTGATAAAAAAGAAGAAGAAACAAAATAAAAAAAAGGCTTTTCATAATTTGAAAAGCCTTTTTTTTGTTTAAATGATCATCGTCAACTGAATTCTCTTTCTATCCTCATCGACTTCCGTTACTTTTACCTGAACGTGTTGGTGTAATTTTACTACTTCATTTACATCACTCACAAAACCTGCTTTGAGTTGGGAAATGTGAACCAAACCACTTTCTTTCACGCCAATATCCACAAAACAACCAAAATTGGTGATGTTATTGACAATTCCAGGCAAAACCATTCCTGTTTTTACATCTTTTATCGTTTTTACATTCGGGTCAAATTCAAAAACTTTGGCGGACTTTCTTGGATCTAATCCTGGTTTTTCGAGTTCTTTGATAATGTCTTTCAATCCCAATAAACCTATTTCAGGTGTAATATATTTTTCTGGTTGTATCAAAGCTGTTTTTTCTTTATTGGCAATCAAATCATGCACTGTCAATTTCAAATCTTTGGCCATTTTCTCCACTATTCCATACGCTTCGGGATGAACCGCTGAATTATCCAACGGGTTTTTTGCATTCGAAATTCGGATAAAAGCAACGCCTTGCTGATACGCTTTTTCACCTAAACGAGGCACTTTTTTGAGTTGTTTACGATCTATAAATGGACCGTTTTCAGAACGATAATTTACAATATTTTCAGCCAGCTTCTCTCCTATTCCACTCACATAACTCAGTAAATGCTTGCTGGCCGTATTAATGTTTATTCCAACTGAATTCACGCAACGAATCACCGTATTGTCTAATTCTTCTTTGAGTTTGGTTTGGTCTACATCATGTTGGTATTGGCCTACGCCAATGGCTTTCGGGTCAATTTTTACCAATTCCGCCAGAGGATCACTCAATCGTCTTCCGATAGAAACCGAACCTCGAACCGTCACATCATAATTAGGGAATTCGTCTCTGGCAATTTTTGAAGCTGAATACACCGATGCTCCCGCTTCTGAAACGATAAAAACTTGAACCGGTTTATCAAAAGCGATTTTCTTGATAAAGAATTCGGTTTCTCTCGAAGCCGTTCCATTTCCTATTGAAATCGCATCAATTTTATACGAATTGACCATCGAACGAATTTTTTTCATCGCCATCGCTTCCTCTTTTTGAGGCGCATGTGGATAAATGGTTTCGTTATACAATAAATCTCCTTTTTCGTCCAAACAAACAATTTTACATCCGCTTCTAAATCCTGGATCAATGGCCAGAATTCGTTTTTCACCCAAAGGCGGTGCTAACAATAATTGTCCCAAATTGTTCGCAAAAACCTGAATAGAATTGGCATCAGCCTTGGCTTTAGCCTCCTGCAAAGCTTCGTTTGAAATAGCCGGATTCAGCAATCTTTTATACGAATCTTCGATGGCTAATTGAACGTGTGGCGTGGTTTTATTTTGGCTTTTTAAAACTAATGCATCAATAATATCATACGCTTCATCGATATCAACTTCTACTTTAAACTTGATAAAGCCTTCATTTTCTGCGCGAAGCATTGCTAGCAATCGATGGGAAGGTGCTTTACTCAATGGTTCTGACCAATCGAAATATTGACTGAATTTCTGCGCCGCTTCGTCGTCTTTCTTCGTTTTTACTACTTTAGTTGTAATCGTTGCTTTGCGTTCGTACAATCGTCGGAGTTGCTTTCGAACATAAATATTTTCATTAATCCATTCGGCAATAATATCTCTGGCGCCTTGCAATGCTGCATCTTCATTGATGATATTTTCGTTCAAATATTTTGTCGAAATAAAATCAACATCATCATTATTCTGCGCCATAATAATTTTGGCTAATGGCTCTAATCCGTTCTCACGGGCTGTGTCAGCTTTAATTTTTTTCTTCTTTTTAAAAGGCAGATAAAAATCCTCCAATTCCTGTAAATCGAAACTTTGCTGGATTTTTTTTTCTAATTCTGAGCTAAGTACATTTTGTTCCTGAATCGATTTTAAAATCGCTTCTTTGCGTTTTACAATCACTTCGTATTCTTTCTGAAATTTGGCAATTTGCTCAATAAAAACCTCGTCCAAATTACCGGTTTTGTCTTTTCGATACCGGGAAATAAAGGGAATGGTACAATCTTCCTGTAATAATTGAACGGTATTTTGAATGTTAATCGCTGCGGTAGCAACGCCTTTTGATATGAATTGTATATTAGTCATTATGTGTTAATTCTTTTATTAGGATTCTTTATTATTATCCTAAATAGGTATTTAAAATTCCGTTTCTTCTTGGTTGCTCTCTTCTAGATATATTGCATTTACTATTTTTAATTGAAGTTCTTCATCATAGTCATTTTCATAAAGAATCGATGTAATAATTTCTTGTAATAAATTTTTATTAATTCTATTATCAGCGACGTGAACTGCAATGTTTTCCATTTCTCTGATAAAGTAACTTACTTTGAAATCAAATCCATTTATCTCTAAAAAATAGGAAGTCAAAACAATAGATGTTCTTTTATTTCCATCTTCAAAGGCATGATTTTTATTTATCGAATAAAATAAATGACAAACTTTATTTTCAAATTCCGGATAATACCAATCATTTTTAATGTGTTCTAAAACACTGTCAACTAAACCAATATTTATGATTCCTTTTTTACCTCCACTATTTTCAATAATAAAATCTTGTTCTTTAACGGCATGTGTCATATCAAAATAAAAGTACTCCATAACTAGCGGTCTTTTAGTCTTTTGAACACATCAATATTTTCTTTTAATCTTTCCTCCAATGCTTGACTTTTCTCCCCTAAAAATTTATTGAAATCTTCTGTACTTACTGTACTTACATAATCTTTTAATTTTTCATGTAAAGCATCTCTAAAAGCCATATCTCTGCTTGCCATCAAGCTTCTTGCTTTTTCTCTTAATGGTTCATAAATTTTATTGGTTAGTTTTTCGAAATTAGAGAATACTTCATGGGCTTCTGATAAAGAGAATTGTTTTTTATTAAGCTCAAATTGATCTTTTAAAAATTCTGCAAAACCATTTTCATAACTTGATATTAAATCTAATACCTCAGAATACATAGTTGCTCTCACACTTTCTTTAGTTTTCAAATCAAGAACTTTACGATACTCTTTAGCGTTTTCTTTGAAAATACTTTTATATATTTTGTCCGTTAATTGCCCATATTTAAACTTATTGCTTGTAATACATAAATCAACCGCATTAGTAAATTCTTTTCTATAATTTATTTCTCTTATAGCGGCAGGGACAAATTCTTCTTCTCTTTGATTAATGAATTTGGTAGAACCTCCCAATTTTTTATTTAATACATCTATTACAACATTTAACATAAATGTTCTGACTTCTTTGGCCTTTTCTGAAGTTTGTAATAGCATACCTATGTTAAGTAAAGTTTTAAAAGTAAATACTGATAAACTTGTAGCTCTTTTTCCAACCAATTCATTGTCATTATCTGGCATTAACTGGCCGACATCAATGTCGGTCAGTTGATTTATGAAGTCTTTAAACATTTTGAGTTTAACCCCTCTAAAAATTTCATACCCTGCATCTTGTAACTCATGATTGTTATCTTGTAAAATACGTTCAATTGTTCTGGTATCAACTTCATAAAATTTAGCAACCTGATTGAGTGTAAATCTGTATTTATTCTCGAAATATATTCCCGTAAAACCTAATTGGTTATATATTTCTTTGATAGCCATATTGTTATTCAGTACATTTTTTCGGTCTATCTGTGAATTTGTTAAATCTTTCATTTCTAATATTTTAAATAATATCTCTTATTAATAAGCCATATGACAATAGCAATTTACTTCAACAATCCTCGTTTTTAATAAATTAGATTCTATTTCTTCTGAATTAGCATCATTATTTTGTTAGTTTTTATACATGCTAAAGTACTACCTTTGAGTCAAAACTCCTTATTTATGTCTTTTTTATTCTGGTATTTTCCACTTATTAATTTAGTTGCTTTTTCAATAATAGGAGTTGACAAACGGCTGGCCATTCAGCAAAAAAGGCGCATTTCTGAACGTAATTTATTGCTTACAAGTATTCTGGGCGGAACAATTGGTTCCGGGTTAGCCATGCTTTTCTTTAGACATAAAACCTCAAAAGAAAGCTTCCTTTTGAGGTTTTACGGAATTATAGTAATCCAAATTTTAATCCTTTTGGTACTTTTTTATTCTGGAATAATAGAGTACTAACAAGAAATTTTATCTACTCTATTTTGGTGTCTTCCACCTTCAAATTCAGTGTTTAAAAATGCTTCTACCATTTCTACTGCTTGTGGAATCGAAGTAAAACGCGCAGGAATACTAATAATGTTCGCATCATTATGCTGACGCGCTAAAACTGCAATTTCTTTCATCCAGCATAAAGCCGCACGAACTTTCGATTGTTTATTCGCCGTCATTGAAATTCCGTTTCCGCTTCCGCAAATAACGATTCCAAAATCAGCTTTTCCTTCAGAAACATCTGTGGCAACCGGACGTCCAAAATCAGGATAATCCACACTTTCTGCTGAATCGGTTCCGTAATTCGTTACTTCATGTCCTTTTGCTTGCAGCATTTCAACAATTGCTTTTTTGTAATCCGGTCCTGCGTGATCGTTTCCTATGGAGATTTTCATATTATATGTGTTAAGTTGTGTGCTGCAAATTTAAATAAAGTAATCTATTCTGATGAATTAATTAAGGCTTCTTTATTTGATAATTTCAATTCAAATGCATCATCAAAACTACATACAAGAATTCATTTTGTAACTATCAGATTATGATTTATTTAGCAGTTATCAACAATTCTTTTAAATGTATAATTAGCTGTAAATCAATGAAAACTTTATATTATAAATGTTAAAAAATTGCATTGTTAATAGCAAAACGCAATTGCTTGATATTCAGTTAACTTTAAATTAACATGTTATGTTCATAACTTTGGATAGAAAATAAGAACTATTTTTTGGTTGTATCGAAAAAAAAAGTAATCCAAAACCCAGTTTTTAAATCCTAATTTAGTTTGAGGAATTTTTAGAATAGTTATCAATATTAAAAAGTAGGTTATCAACAAAAAAGGGTAGTGTGAGTTATTTACAAAACCAATAGTTTTTCTGTTATTAACCATTGTTAATTAAAATCTAAAAACACTTTAAAACTAATACTTTATCCTAGAATAAGTATGTTGATAACTCCCAATAACATCCTAAAACTTGATTTCAATGCATTTTAAAATAAATTTATTGCCACTATTAACAAGCTATAATAACAACCAAGAAAGATTTTAAATTTAAATTTTCTTTTTGTTTATTTAAATATATGTTGACAACTTTCAAAAAATTCAAAGTCAAAAAATTGATTTTAGATTGATTTCAGTTTCAAACGATTTTCAAATTGTTGTTCAAGTTGTCTAACAGTTCCTGGACTTTTTCAAAATCGTTGAAATGAATTTTGAGTTTGATTCCACCGTAAGCGAAACTGCCAAAAGGATCGATGGAAACCAACGTTTCGTTTTCAAAAAAATAGTTAATCTCTTCCTGCTCCAGCAAATGCTTTATAACTACAATTTCATGGGAATAATTGAAAATTGCAATGGTTTGAAATTCTTCCATTTTTGATACTTTTTATAAAGATACAACTATTTTGTAAAGTTATATTTTCTTTAAAACTGTGCACTCTGTACTGATAACAGTTTAGTATTTTGTAATTTTAGACTTTTAAGAACAGATTTATGAGTAAAAGATTAAGAAAGCCGATAAAAAAAGGGAAAGATTTCTCTGAAAAAATTATAAAAATATTATCGCAAAGTGCTAATAAAGCATTCAACTACAAACAAATAGGAGCAAAGCTAGAGCTTGAAGATACCGAAAGCAGAAATCAAATTATCAAAGATTTGAAAATTCTGGCTTCGCAAAATAAAATTATAGAGTCAGAACCAGGTAAATACTTAGTGAAAGCTGAAAGTAAAGAGTATTACGAAGGTAAGATTGACATGACAGGACGTAAAACAGCTTATTTTGTTTGTCCTGATATGGAAGAAGATGTCTTTATTCCTACAAATAACTTAAACCACGCTTTAGACAAAGACATTGTCAAGGTTTATGTTTACAATCGTAGAAAAGGAAAAAGACCAGAAGGTGAAGTAATTGAAGTCCTTGAAAGACATAAAACTGATTTTGTCGGTATTATTGACATTCAAGCTAATTTTGCTTTTGTTTCTACAGCAAATCCAAAAATGTACACTGATATTTTTATTCCAAAGGATAAAATAGGCGAGGCTGAGCAAGGAGATGTAGTTTTGGTTCACATCGAAGATTGGCCAGCCAGAGCTGACAGTCCTTTTGGTTCAGTAATAAAAGTTTTAGGGAAACCTGGAGAGCACGATACAGAAATCCATGCAATTCTTGCTGAATACGGTTTACCGTCAGAATTCCCTATTGAAGTGGAAACGTTTGCACAAAAAATTGATACTTCGATAGAAGAAAGTGAAATTGCCAAACGTCGCGATATGCGTGATACGCTGACTTTTACCATTGATCCAAAAGATGCGAAGGATTTTGATGATGCACTTTCATTCAAAAAACTACAAAATGGTAATTACGAAATTGGTATTCACATTGCCGATGTTTCATATTATCTTCAAGAAGGAACAATTCTGGATGATGAAGCGTATCAAAGAGCAACTTCGGTTTATTTAGTGGATAGAGTAGTGCCAATGTTACCCGAAGTATTATCAAATTTTGCTTGTTCATTACGTCCAAATGAAGAAAAATATACGTTTTCGGCCATATTCGAAATCACTGAAACATCGCAAGTAGTGAATCAATGGTTTGGAAGAACAGTAATTTACTCTGATCAGCGTTTTGCTTACGAAGAAGCACAATATATCATAGAAACCAAAGACGATGTGATTCCGGAAGAAATTTCGATTACAGGAAGTTCCTATCAAGTTTCAGCAGCAATTGTTGCTGCGACGCTAAAAATGGATGAATTAGCTAAAATTCTTAGAAAAAGAAGAATGGCTGAAGGAGCGATTTCTTTTGATAAAGTAGAAGTGAAGTTCAATTTAGATGAGGCCGGCGAACCTCAAGGCGTTTATTTTAAAGTTTCGAAAGATGCCAATCATTTGATTGAAGAATTCATGCTTTTGGCCAATAGAAAAGTAGCGGAATATATTGGAAAACAAAAAAAGACGTTCATTTATAGAATTCACGATGAGCCAAATGAGGATAAACTTTTTGCGATGCAAGCTGTTATTGCCAAGTTCGGACATAAAATTGATTTTAAACAAGGTTCTATTTCACAAGCTTTGAATAAATTAATGGAAGATGTAAATGGTAAAAAAGAGCAGAATTTAATTGATACGCTTGCGATTAGAAGTATGAGTAAAGCCAAATATTCTACGGATAACATAGGACATTACGGTTTAGCTTTTGATTATTATTCGCATTTTACCTCACCAATTCGTCGTTATCCCGATGTAATGGTGCATCGATTGTTGCAGCATTATCTGGATGGAGGAAAATCTGTTGATGAAGAAACATATGAAACAAAATGTTTGCATTCGTCAACAATGGAAGGTTTGGCAACCAATGCAGAACGTGATTCTATCAAATACATGCAGGTAAAATACATGCAAGATCATCAGGATGAGGAATTTTTAGGAGTTATTTCTGGTGTGACAGAGTGGGGAATTTATGTTGAAATCATCGAGAATAAATGTGAAGGAATGTGTAGAATCAGAGATATAAAAGATGATTATTATACTTTTGACGAAAAACAATATGCACTAACCGGCGCAACTTCTGGTAAATTATTACAATTAGGAGACGAAATTTACGTTAAAGTAAAAAATGCCGATTTAGTTAAAAAACAACTGGATTTTAATTTTTTAAGAAGAATTGAAGAACCGTTAAAATAAAAAAAATGAAAAATTTAGTGATTATTGCTTTTGTATTTTTAAGTCAATTTGCAAACGCTCAAGTAACCAGAAACTTAGGAGATTTTGATGAAGTTAAAGTTTTTGATAAAATCAATGTCAAATTAATTGAAGCTTCAGAAAACAAAATTGTAGTAACCGGAGCACGCGCTGACGAAGTGGAAACGGTCAATAAAAATGGAGAATTAAAAATTAGAATGCCATTTCCTCAATTATTATCCGGAGATGATATTATTGTTAAACTATATTTTAAAAACCTGGAAAGCATTGCAGTTAGTGAGGGAAGTTATGTTTCAAGCGAAAAAGATTTAAAACAAACAAGCTTAGATTTGAATGCAAAATCTGGAGGAGAAATAAAATTAGAAATAGATGTTGACAAAGTAAACATCAAAGCGAATGCTGGTGGAATAGTTACTTTATCAGGAAAAGCGAAAAATCAAGATGTTGTAATTACTTCAGGTGGTATTCTAAACGCAAAGGATTTAGAGACTTCACAAACTACAATAAGCGTTGCTGCTGGCGGAAAATCTGAAATTCATGCATCTACATTAGTTGATGCAAAAGTTCGTGCTGGTGGCTCTATATTTATCTACGGTAAACCTAAACAGATTAACAAGGAAGTATTTATTGGCGGTACGATTTTAGAAAAAAATTAGTACTTTGGTTTAAATTTTAGCGTAATAAATTTAAATTTTTAATGATAAACGACATTTTAGCTGGTATTCCGTGGGGAATTTTCTTGAGTTTTATGATTGGTCCTGTTTTTTTTATTTTACTAGAAACAAGTATTATAAAAGGATTTAGAGCGGCTTTAGTATTTGATTTAGGAGTTATTTTAGGGGATATTGTTTTTATTGGAATTGCATATTTAGGAAGTTACCGATTGATTCAAAGTTTAAAAGATCAACCGGCTCTTTTTATTTTCGGTGGAGTATTAATGTTGGCTTATGGTATAATTTCTTTCATACAGTTAAAAAAAGAACAGAAAATCAATACGGACATTATCGACAAGGAAATTGTCAAAAAAAACTATATAAGCCTTTTCATAAAAGGTTTTTTGTTGAACATTATCAATATTGGTGTATTGGGTTTTTGGCTAGCAATCATTATTTCTGTTGGACCAAAATTAGAAATGCAAACACCTAGAATGATTACTTTTTTTATTGCAGTTATTGGAACTTATTTGTTTGTAGATTGTATCAAAATTCTTTTAGCGAAGCAATTAAAAACAAAACTAACACCAGTAAATATTCTAAAAATTAAAAAAGGAATCAGTATTGTAATGATGGTTTTTGGGATGGTTTTAATCACTCAAGGTTGGTTCCCAGAAGAAAAAGAAATGGTAAAAAAAGCATTTGAAAAGATTGAATAAATCTAGTTTTTAATTTTTATAAAATAGAAAAGGCCTTGACTCTAAATTAATTAGATTCAGGGCTTTTTTTATTTAAACATGTTAGTCATTTAAGTTTTTTAAACCATTAAGAATTTAAGTTTAATTAAGACTTAACACTTAATTTTCCCTGAAAATTAGACATAAAAAAAACCTCCAAATTGCTTTTAAGGTTTTAGAATATTATCTGGATTTGAACCATAACTTTATTTAATTTTTCCTAAAAATTTGACATAAAAAAAAGAGACACATTTCTGTATCTCTTTTAGAGGCATCTTCCGAAGCTTTGGGACGGATTCGAACTCTAACTTTATTTAATTTTTTCTAAAAATTAGATATAAAAAAAACCTCCAAATTGCTTTAAGGTTTTAGAATATTATCCGGATTTGAACCATAACTTTATTTAATTTTTCCTAAAAATTTGAGATAAAAAAACCTCCAAATTACTTTGAAGGTTTTAGAGGCATCGTCCGGATTCGAACCGGAGTAGGAGCTTTTGCAGAGCCCAGCCTAGCCACTCGGCCACGACGCCATAATTGAATGGACGGCAAAAGTACTCAAAAAGTTTAGAGTTTAAAAGTTTAAAGTTTAAAAGTTTTAAAAAATATTTTTAATCTAACTTCTATATTCTTCTAATTCAATAGTAACTGCTTCAACATCACCGCCAATAGGAGGATTTAGTTTAGAAACCGCTACAATAATTCTGGATATTTCAGGAATTTCTTCAAATATTCTCGTCAAAATGCGGTGTGCCACATGTTCTAATAAGTCAGAACGAATCGCCATTTCCTCTACAACTATACTATTTAAGAGCACATAATCAACAGTATCTTTCAAATTATCAGAAATACTGGATTTTCTCAAATCAGTTTTCACCTCTAAGTTTACCGTATAGTCTGATCCTATTTTTCCTTCCTCGATTAAACAACCATGGTAGGAGTACGTTCTAATATTTTTAAGTTTTATGATTCCCATTATTTTATTTTTTGTTTAAAGTGTAAAGTTTAAAGCGGAATTGCTAACTTTTCATAGGTTTCTATGGAAACATTAAACATTAAACCTTAAACTTTTTTACCTTTGCTAAAATAAAACAAAAAAATGTCAACTGAAGAAAAATCACTCCATTTTATAGAACAAATCATTGAAGACAGTTTATCAAACGGTTTTCCTCAAGATAAATTACGTTTCCGTTTTCCACCGGAGCCTAATGGTTATTTGCATATTGGTCATGCTAAATCGATTTGTTTGAATTTCGGATTAGGTTTAAAGTACAATGCGCCAGTTAATTTGCGTTTTGACGATACAAACCCTGCCAAAGAAGAGCAAGAATATGTAGATGCAATCAAAGAAGATTTGCAATGGTTGGGTTTCAATTGGGCCGAAGAACGCTATGCTTCTGATTACTTCCAGCAATTATACGATTGGGCTGTAAAAATGATTAAAAACGGTAAAGCGTACATTGATAGTCAATCGTCAGAAGATATGGCATCTCAAAAAGGTACGCCTACGCAACCAGGAGTGGATGGACCTTACAGAAATCGTTCGGTTGAAGAAAATTTGACTTTGTTTGAAGGAATGAAAAACGGTGATTTCCCAGAAGGAAGCCATGTTTTGCGTGCAAAAATTGATATGACTTCAACTAATATGTTGATGCGTGATCCATTGATGTATCGTATTTTACACCGTCATCATCACAGAACTGGAAACGATTGGAAAATATATCCAATGTATGATTTTGCACATGGAGAAAGCGATTATATCGAGCAAATTTCACATTCTATTTGTACGTTAGAATTTGTAATGCACAGAGAATTGTACAACTGGTTTTTGGACCAAATTTATGATGACTCAAAAGTAAAACCACATCAATATGAATTTGCGCGTTTGAACTTGAATTACACCGTAATGAGCAAGCGAAAACTGTTGCAATTGGTACAGGAAAACATAGTAAATGGGTGGGATGATCCAAGAATGCCTACGATTTCAGGATTGAGAAGAAGAGGGTATACAGCCAATTCTATTCGTAAATTTTGTGATATTATTGGTGTTGCCAAAAGAGAAAATATAATTGATTTTTCACTTTTGGAATTTTGCTTGCGAGAAGATTTGAATAAATCGGCTCCTAGAGTAATGGCTGTTTTAGATCCAATAAAATTGGTAATCACTAATTATCCGGAAGATAAAGAAGAATGGTTAGAAGCCGAAAATAATCAGGAAGACGAAAGCGCAGGATTTAGAAAAGTTCCTTTTTCTAGAGAATTATTTATTGAAAGAGAAGACTTTTTAGAAGATGCTCCGGCTAAATTTTTTCGATTGAGTTTAGGAAGAGAAGTACGTCTAAAAAATGCTTACATCATTAAAGGAGAAAGTGTTAAAAAAGATTTAGCTGGGAATATTACAGAGATTCATGTAACGTATGATGAAGACAGCAGAAGCGGAAGTGGGAGCGAAGCTAGTCAAAGGAAAGTAGCTGGAACCTTGCATTGGGTTTCGATACAACATGCTCTAGAAGCTGAAGTTCGTCTCTACGATCGTTTGTTTATTGATGAAGCGCCAGACAGTCATAAAGAGAAAAATTTCTTAGAATTTATGAATCCTAGTTCGTTACAAATTGTAAAAGGATTTGTTGAACCAAGTTTAGCAACGGTTCAATCTGGAGAGAAATTCCAGTTTCAACGTTTGGGTTATTTCAATGTGGATAAAGATACGGCTGAAGGCAAAATTGTCTTTAATAAAACGGTTGGATTGAAAGATGCTTGGGAAGAAAAAGGCAAAAAAGAAGAAAATTTATTGATGAATACGCAAAAAGAAATCAATAAATATGTAAAAGAAAAAGATGAAAACAGTGCTAATTTAATCTTGAAAAGCGTTGTTGATAATATAAAAAGTATTGATAATTACAGTTTAATTATCCAAACTATTGTCAAAAGTATTAAAAATGATAATAACTCGTTGTTATTTTCTAATTTGATTTTGCATCATTCTGATAGAGTACAGGTAAAAGATATCGAAGAAGATGCTTTGACAAAATTATATACAATGTCATTGAAAAGTCAAATGGCAGCCGTTCGAATTTTAGCAATTGAAAATTTGCAAAATGATTTGAGTAATTTCAATCTTTTTGAAGCACAACTTTCAGAATTAAAAACGAACGAGAAAAACGAAAAAGTGCTACAATTATTAAATGATCTTAAAATATAAGATTCTTTTTTAAATAGATTTTATCAATTAAAAACTCTCTTCTTAGAGAGCTTTTCTTATTATTGTAATTTCTTATAAATATACTTTTTTTAATAATTTTTTTCAATCGAAAACGACGTCCATAAATTGATTTTAAGAGGGATTTTTAAAACGAACGACAATCAATATAGAATTTAAATAAACGTGGAACAGTTCGCTTTTATTTGCTTTTTGTCTTGTAAAATTACACTTTAACGAGTTGTTAACGGGTTGTTGTTAATAAATCCGTATCTTTATGAAGCAAACTTTTAAAATTTAGAATTATGTCGAATAATACAGGGAATACATTATTAGCTGTTTTAGCAGGAGTAGCAATTGGGGCTGGATTAGGAATTTTGTATGCACCGGATAAAGGGTCAAAAACCAGAGGTAAATTAAAAGATGGTTTTGATGATGCTAAAAATGATCTTCAAAATAAGTTTGATACCGTATCTTCACAGTTAAATGATAAATTGACAACTGCTAAATTTGACTTGGAAGATTCTTATGAAGATTTAGTTTCGAACATGAGTCATAAAACGGAAGAAGTTATTTCTTTTTTAGAAGATAAATTAGCGGAGTTAAAAAGACAGAACGCTAAATTTCAAAAATAATTTTTTTTGATTATCTAAACATTTTAAATTAAAATTATGGCTTTTGAGGAATTAAAAGAAAATACGGAGGATATTCAAGAACAAATACAAGGGTATATCCAGAGTAATGTGGCTTATTATAAATTATGGGGTTTCAAAGTAGCAATGAAATCTACGACCATGATTCTTAAGTTTGCATTGATTTTTTTGTGTTTTAGTATGGTTTTATTGTTTTGTTCAATAGCAGGAGCAATGGCAATTGGTAAATATTTAGATAGTTATCCATTGGGATTTTTAATAATTGGAGGAATATATCTTTTGATAACCAGTCTATTATTTTTAATAAAAGATAAAATTGTAGAAGGACCAATATTAGAGAAATTTTCTGAAATATTTTTTAACGACTAAATTATGGAAACAAAAAAATATTCTTCATACGCTCAAATTGATAGAGAACTTGAAATTTTAAAGATTGAAAAAGAACTCAGTTATCAAAAATTGGTTTTTGGAGTAAAGAAAACTAAAGAAAGCTTTACACCTCAAAACATTGTAAGCGATTTAATAGGATCGTATAGTTCTGTAATTCCTTATGGAGCAATCGTTTCAACAGCAGCACCATTCATACTTAATAAAGCAATACCGTTTATAAAAAATTGGTTTGCAAAAAGAAAAAGAGGCAATTAAGCCTCTTTTTTTATGAATTCAAGTAAATTATTCTTCTGTTTCCGGTGTTTCTGGAGCTTCCGGTCTTTCAGGTATTTCTATGTCTTTTTCTCTTCTGGAAGTTCCTTTTCCATTTCTCTTTTTCATCAATTCACCCACTTGATTGGAAGCACTGAACGAAGCAATCATATTGTTGAGCATATCACTTCCAGCTTGCGGAGAATTAGGCAATAAAATCAAATTTGAATTGGCATCAGCACCAATAGCTTGCAACGTATCATAATGTTGGGTTACTACAATCAATGCTGAAGCTTCCTGAGAATTAATTCCAACTCTGTTCAAAACATCTACACTTTCTACTAAACCTTTTGCAATTTCTCTTCTTTGGTTCGCAATTCCTTGTCCTTGTAAACGCTTGCTTTCTGCTTCTGCTTCCGCTTTGGCTACAATTCTAATTCTGGATGCTTCAGCTTCAAATTCAGCAACAGTTTTTTCTCTGTCGGCAGCATTTATTCTGTTCATCGCATTTTTTACTTGAATATCAGGATCGATATCCGTTACCAAAGTATTGATAATTGTATAACCATAAGTAGTCATGGCTTCGTTCAATTCTCTTTTTACAGCAATGGCAATATCGTCTTTTCTTTCAAAAACATCGTCCAGTTTTAGTTTTGGAACTTCAGCACGAACGACATCAAATACATAAGAAGTGATTTGATCGTGTGGATATTCCAGTTTATAAAAAGCGTCATAAACGGTTTCTTTGATAACCATAAACTGAACTGAAACTTTTAGCTTCACAAAAACGTTGTCTTTTGTTTTTGTTTCAATGATAACATCTAATTGTTGAATTTTTAGATTCACACGTCCTGCAATTCTGTCAATTAATGGAATTTTCAAATGTAAACCAGATTGTCTGATACTTAAAAATTTTCCAAATCGCTCTACAACAACAGCTGTTTGCTGTTTGACCGTAAAAAAAGAAGAAAGTAAAATGAAAAACCCAAATACCAGTAGGATAATTAAAGCAATGTTCATAATGTTTTTATTTTTAGTTAAAAATTATCTCACAATTTACAAATTAAAATGTTTAGTTACTTCGTATTACTTTTTTTAATAGATAAATTTTAGGTGACATAAAAGGAAAGGCATCTAATTCATAAGTCTTAAATTATGAATTAGATACCTTTCGTTAAATAATTTTTTTGTGAGGTTACAAAGTAGCTATTGCTTTTTGAATTCTGTTAATCGTTTCTTCTTTTCCAATTACTTCAACGATATCAAATAGGTGAGGACCTTTCAGCGCGCCAACCAAACTCAAACGAAATGGTTGCATTACTTTTCCCATTCCAATTTCGTTTTTCGTCATCCAGTCTTTGACAATAGTTTCAATATTCATAGATGTGAAATCGGTGATTTCTTCTACTACAGAAATTAATTCTTGCATTAATGCCGGAGTTTCTGCTTTCCAATTTTTGCTTGCTTTTTCATCATACGAAGTTGGAGCGACAAAGAAAAAATCACTCATTTCCCAAAATTCAGAAACAAAATGCGCGCGTTCTTTGATCAAAGAAACCACTTTTGTTAAGACACTTTCATCAACAGAAAACCCTTTTTCTGCCAAAATAGGAGCATAGGCTTTCGCCAAATTTGCATCTTCCTGTTTGATTAAATACTGGTGATTGAACCATTTGTTTTTTTCAGGATCAAATTTAGCTCCCGATTTATGGACTCTGTTCAAGTCAAATGCTGCTACTAATTCTTCCAGCGAGAATAATTCTTTATCCGTTCCGTCGTTCCAACCTAATAATGCTAAAAAGTTGATTACGGCTTCCGGGAAAAATCCTTTTTCTCTGTAACCGGATGAAACGCCTTCTGCGGTTTTCCAATCCAATGGAAATACAGGAAATCCCATTTTGTCACCGTCACGTTTGGATAATTTTCCGTTTCCAACAGGTTTCATAATCAATGGTAAATGTGCAAATTCCGGTGCTTCCCAACCAAATGCTCTGTACAATAAAACGTGCAAAGGCATTGATGGCAACCATTCTTCACCACGAATTACGTGAGACGTTTCCATTAAATGATCATCCACAATATTAGCCAAATGATAGGTTGGCATTCCGTCACTTTTGTACAATACTTTATCGTCTAAAAGATTCGTTTCAAATTTCACATCACCACGAATAATGTCATGCAAATGCAACGTTTCGTTCACCGGAGTTTTAAAACGGATGACATAATGTTCTCCCGCAGCAATTCTTTTAGCAGTTTCATCTGCAGAAATCACTAACGAAGTGTCCAGTTTTTCTCTGTTGGTATGATTGTAAATAAATGTTTTTCCTTGTTCTTCTTGTATTTTTCTTGCTGCATCTAAAGCTTCGGCTGTATCAAAAGCATAATACGCATTTCCGGAATTGATTAATTCAGCAGCATATTGTTGGTACAAATCTTTTCTTTCGCTTTGACGGTATGGGCCAAATTTTTCATTTTTTCCAATAGTCTCATCTGGTGCAATTCCTAACCATTCCAGTGCTTCCATGATATATTCCTCGGCACCTGGAACAAAACGATTTTGGTCTGTATCTTCAATCCTCAGGAAGAAAACACCATTGTTTTTTTTTGCAAATAAATAATTAAATAATGCGGTACGAACTCCGCCAATATGTAAAGGTCCAGTTGGACTTGGTGCAAAACGCACCCGAATTTGTTTAGACATTGCTGTAAATTTTTTGCGAAGATACAAATTCGATTTCTCATGTTATTATCTGAAAATGAGATAATGTAAGATTAATGAGTTTGATGATTTTTAACATTTCTTTATTCATATAAATTATTACTTTTATTGGTTACAAAAAACAAAGCAGAAATTTTGGAAACTCAGCAATTTATTTATCAAAAACTAGAAGCTTTCATCAGAAAGTTTTACACCAACGAATTGATTCGGGGAACTATTTTCTTTATCGGTTTAGGATTGTTGTATTTCCTATTTACGCTTTTTGTTGAATATTTTCTTTGGCTCAAGCCAATGGGAAGAACCATTTTATTTTGGACGTTCGTTGGAGTAGAAGTCTTTTTGTTGTTTCGTTTTATTTTGTTTCCAATTTTTAAATTATTCAAACTTCAAAAAGGAATCGATTACAATCAGGCTTCGTCAATTATTGGAAATCATTTTACGGAAGTGAGCGACAAGCTGACCAACTTTTTACAATTATCAAATCCGAACGAACATCAAATCAAATCGGAATTATTAGCTGCCTCTATTGAACAAAAAGCCAATGCGTTGCAACCAATCCCTTTTGGGAACGCCATAAACTATAATGTTAACAGGAAATATTTTCCTTTGGCTTTAATTCCAATATCGTTATTTGCTTTCTTTTACTTCTCCGGAAACAGCAATATGATTTCTCAAAGTTTGAATAGAGTAGTGCACTTCAATTCGACTTTTTTGCCACCTGCTCCATTTAAATTTGTAGTTCTTAATTCGAATTTACAAACTGAACAAGGAAAGGATTTTATACTTCGCATTAAAACAGAAGGAAAAATAGTTCCTGAGAATGCGATGATTTTTATTGATGATGAAAGTTATTTTATGGAATCGACTAAAGCGGGAGAGTTTCAATTTAAATTGGCAAAGCCTTCAGAAAATATTTTGTTCCACGTGGAGGGAAATGCTATTTCTTCTCCGGATTATGAATTGAAAGTTATTACGGTTCCATCGATTGCTAATTTTGAAATGCAGTTGAACTTTCCTTCGTATTTGAATAAAAAATCAGAAACTATTAAAGGAACAGGAAATGCAATTATTCCGGAAGGAACGCGTGTGAATTGGAAAATGAACACACAAGCCACACAAAATGTAGTGTGGATGGATGGAATCTCGAAAGCTACTTTTTCGAAAACAGAAAACACCTTTGTTTTATCAAAAAATATAGTTCAAAACACAGATTATCAAATTCTTACTTCAAATGATAAGGTAAAAAACTATGAAAAACTCAATTATCAGCTTACTATTGTCAAAGATCAGTTCCCAACAATCAATGTGAACAATGCACCAGACAGTTTGAAGGTGGCTAAGAACTATGTTTTAGGTCAAATCTCTGATGATAATGGTTTGTCTAAACTTCAGATTGTTTATTACGAAAGAGAGAAGCCACAAACTGCTAAACGTGGAACAATTGCTATTAAGAAAAGTGCTTTTGATCAATTCGTGTTTTCGTTTCCAAGTAATCTTCCGGTAGAGCAAGGCGTGTCTTATGATTATTATTTTGAAGTTTTTGATAACGATGCAATCCATAATTTCAAAAGTACAAAGTCTTCTGTTTTCTCGAATCGTGTTTCCACAGATGAAGAGAAAGAAGATCAAATTTTGCAGCAGCAAAATGACAATATCAATAGTTTAGAGAAGTCTTTAAAAAATCAGGATAAGCAAATCTCTGAAATGGAGAAGTTGCAAAAAACCGGAAAAGAAAAAGAAAATCTGGATTTCAAAGATCAGCAAAAAGTAAATGATTTCATCAAGCGCCAAATGAAACAAGATGAGATGATGAAAGAATTTACAAAAAAAATGAACGATAATTTGGAGCAATTCAAAACCGATAAGAAGGATGAATTAAAAGAGGAACTTCAAAAACGAATGGACAAAGCGGAAAAGGAATTGGAAAAAAACCAGAAGCTTTTAGATGAGTTGAAAGAACTTAACGATAAAATTCAGAATGAAGAGTTGTTGACTAAGTTGGATAAATTCAAACAAAACAGTAAAAACCAAACTAAGAATTTAGAACAGTTGGTGGAATTGACGAAGAGGTTTTATGTAGAAAAGAAAGCAGAACAATTAGGAGATAAACTGGACAAGCTATCTGAAAAGCAAGATAAATTATCTAATGATGAAAAGGAAAATAAACTCGACAAGCAAGAAGATATTAATAGTGAGTTTGACAAAATCCAAGAAGATTTAAATGATTTGGATAAAGAAAACAAGGAATTAAAATCACCTTTGGATTTACCTAAAGACGATGCTAAAGAAAAAAGTATTGACGAAGATTTAAAGAAAGCCTCTGAGGAATTGAAGAAGGACAAAAAAGATAAAGCTAAGCCAAATCAAAAAAGCGCATCTAAGAAAATGAAAGAGATGGCGCAAAAAATGGCACAAACTTTGGAGCAAGGTGAGATGGAACAGTTGGAGGAAGATGTTGCCATGTTAAGACAAATCTTGGACAACCTATTAGCATTTTCTTTGTCCCAAGAAGACTTGATGAATCAATTTAAAAAGCATAAATCAGGATCTCCAGCGTTCAATAAAAACATCAAAGTCCAACAGGATTTAAAACAACAGTTCAAGCATGTTGATGATAGTTTGTTTGCGATGTCGTTGCGCAATCCTAAAATTGCGGAGGATATTACTAAAGAAATTGGTAATGTAGTTTACAACGTAGATAAGTCTTTGTCCAGTTTAACAGATGCTCAAGTTCCAAAAGGTTTGTCGCATCAACAATATACCATTTCTGCGGCTAACAAATTAGCAGATTTCCTAAGTGATATGCTTAACAATATGCAAATGCAAATGTCAGGTATGGGTTCTGGTAAACCGAAACCGGGTCAAGGTCAAGGAATGCAATTGCCGGATATTATTAAAAAACAAGAGGGTCTAGGCGAGAAAATGAAAGACGGAATCAAGAAAGGCGAGAAGCCTGGTGAAGGTCAAAAGGGACAAAATGGCAAGCAAGGTAAGCCAGGGGAATCAGGTCAAGACGGAGAGGGTGGTGAAGGCGATGCACAGGCTATTATGGAAATTTATAAAGAGCAAAAACAATTACGTGAAGCATTACAAAACGAATTAAACAAACAAGGATTGGGTGGAAATGGACAAAGCGCTTTGGAACAAATGAAGCAAATTGAAAAGCAATTGTTGAACAAAGGTTTTAAGAATGAAATACTTCAAAAGATTTTAAATGTAAAACAGGAATTGTTGAAATTGAATTCTGCCATTCAGCAACAAGGAGAAGAAAATAAACGCCAATCTGAAACCAATAAAAAGGAGTTTAATAATCAATCTAATGCGCTGCCAGCTGCTTTATTAGATTATTTAAATAGCATAGAAATATTAAATAGACAATCCTTACCTTTGCGCTCGAATTTTAATCAAAAGGTTCAAGAATATTTTAATAAAAAATGATCAATTTTAATTACGAAACCGACTTTAATTTAGACAACGAAGAAGCTACAGCTGCTTGGTTGGGAAATGTTATTACCTCGGAAAACAAGAAAGAAGGTGAGATAAATTACATCTTTTGTGACGATGAGTATCTTCATAAAATTAATGTAGAGTATCTCGAGCACGATACGTTAACGGATATCATCAGCTTTGATTATTCTATGGGTAATGAATTGCACGGAGATATTTTTGTTTCTATCGAAAGAGTAAAAGACAATGCTAATGACTTTAATGTTTCTTTTGAAGAAGAATTAAAGCGCGTTTTAGTTCATGGAATTTTGCACTACTGCGGTTATAAAGACAAAGGCGAGGTCGAAGAACTTTTAATGCGTTCTAAAGAAGATGAAAAAATCGCTATGTTTCACGTGGAACAATAGTGTCTTTTAAATTTTTTAAATCAAAAGTGTTTCACGTGGAACATTAAATATTGGTTTTAAAAATTAGCTTACAGTGTTTCACGTGGAACAAAATATATAGATTTCAAAATTACTATCCTGAAGAAGGATTAAATTATAAAAGAAGATGTTTCTAAATGAATATGATGTAATCGTTGTGGGTGCAGGGCATGCAGGTTCAGAAGCTGCAGCCGCTGCAGCAAATCTAGGTTCAAAAACCTTATTGGTAACAATGAGTTTGCAGAATATTGCCCAGATGTCATGCAACCCAGCGATGGGCGGGATAGCCAAAGGACAAATTGTGCGTGAGATTGATGCGCTTGGAGGATACTCGGGAATTGTTTCGGACAGAACTGCAATCCAGTTCAAGATGCTAAATAAATCCAAAGGTCCTGCCATGTGGTCGCCACGTGTTCAAAGTGACCGTATGCGTTTTGCTGAGGAGTGGAGAATGATGTTGGAAGGAACTCCAAATCTTGATTTTTATCAAGAAATGGTTAAAGGTTTGATTATTGAAAACGGAAAAATAAAAGGAATCCGAACTTCTCTTGGAGTGGAGATTCGTTCTAAATCGGTTGTGTTGACCAATGGAACTTTCCTGAATGGTTTGATTCATATTGGCGAAAAACAATTTGGAGGAGGTAGAGCAGGTGAGAGTGCTGCGCATGGAATTACCGAAGATTTAGTTGCCGTAGGTTTTGAATCCGGGCGAATGAAAACCGGAACGCCTCCAAGAGTCGATGGACGTTCGTTAGATTACTCGAAAATGAATGAAGAAAAAGGAGATGCTAAACCGGATAAGTTCTCTTATTCGGATGTTACTTCTCCGTTGGTTCATCAGCGGTCTTGTCACATGACGTATACTTCTCTAGATGTTCACGATATTTTAAGAGAAGGTTTTGATCGTTCGCCAATGTTTAACGGAAGAATAAAAAGTCTAGGGCCAAGATATTGCCCTTCGATTGAAGATAAAATTAATCGTTTTGCTGATAAAGAAAGACACCAATTATTTGTGGAGCCAGAAGGATGGAATACGTGCGAGGTTTATGTAAATGGATTTTCTACATCGCTTCCTGAAGATATTCAATTTAAAGCTTTAAGTTCTGTTGCTGGATTTGAGAAGGTGAAATTCTTTCGTCCGGGTTATGCTATCGAATATGATTATTTCCCGCCGACACAATTGAAACATACTTTGGAAACAAAGCTTATTGAAGGGTTGTATTTCGCTGGACAAATAAACGGAACTACAGGATATGAAGAAGCGGCTTCTCAAGGATTGATGGCTGGAATAAATGCGCATTTAAAAGTGCATGAAAAAGCGCCGTTAATTTTAAAAAGAGACGAAGCGTATATAGGAGTTTTGATTGATGATTTAATTACGAAAGGAACTGAAGAGCCATACAGAATGTTTACTTCTCGTGCAGAATACAGAACGTTGTTGCGTCAAGATAATGCCGATTTCAGATTGACGCCGATGTCTCATGAAATAGGTTTGGCTTCAGAAGCGCGTTTGCGCAGAATGGAACACAAATTAAACGAATCTGAAAAGATGGTAGCTTTCTTCAAAGAAACGAGCGTTTCGGTTGCAGAAGCAAATCCTATTTTAGAATCAAAAGATACAGCGTTGATAACACAAGGAGATAAAATGTTCAAAGTATTCTCTCGTCCGCAAATTGATTTAGAAGACATCATGAAATTCGATAAGGTTGCAACTTATGTTGCAGAGAATGATTTGGATCAAGAAATTTTGGAACAAGCAGAAATTCAAGTGAAGTATTCTGGTTATATCGAAAAAGAAAGAAACAATGCTGATAAGTTGCTTCGACTGGAAGATGTAAAAATCCCTGAGAATTTTGATTATGAAAAAATCAAATCAATGTCAATTGAAGCAAAACAAAAATTAAGCAAGATTCGTCCGGTAACTATTTCTCAAGCATCAAGAATCAGTGGTGTTTCGCCAAGTGATGTTTCTGTATTGTTGATTTATATGGGACGTTAGGGATTGTAGATTTTTGATTGCAGATTTATGAAAGATCTGAAATCAGAAATCGTTAATCTTTATTCTTAAATCAATTTGTTCCACGTGAAACTACGCTGTGAAGCCTTGCTATAATTGAAGAATCGCAAAAATAAATATTTCAACCCTGAAAGCATCCTTTGGTGTTTTCAGGGTTTAGTTTAAAATTAAAATATAAAAGCACTATTAATTAATGGAAATTTCAAAACAACAGCCTTTTTTAACCGTTAAAGATTATTCTGTTTCTCAGGAAATTTTCGATTTGTATCATGATGATAAATTGGACATGCTGATTACGTCTCCACAACCCAGCTTAGAGAATTTAGGAAAGTACTACGAAAGCGTTGATTATATTTCGCACACAGATAGTAAACGATCTTTATTTGAAAAAGCATATCATTTTGTAAAAACCATTGCGCTTAAAAATAAATTGAATTTAATCAATTCATTGCAATCAAATAAAGGAAGCATTTTAGACATTGGTGCCGGAACAGGAGATTTTTTATCTGTGGCCAAAGAAAACGGTTGGCATACGATAGGAGTGGAGCCAAGCGAAAAAGCAAAAGCGATTGCAAAAAAGAAAGGCGTTTCATTTGTTGGAGAAACCAGCGAATTAGACAATCATTCTTTTGATGTGATTTCGATGTGGCATGTTTTGGAACACGTTCCAAATTTGGAAAACCAAATCAAAGAATTAAAACGATTACTAAAACCAAACGGAACTTTAATTATTGCTGTTCCAAATTTCAAATCTTTCGACGCAAAGCATTACGGAAAGTTTTGGGCTGCTTATGATGTGCCAATTCATTTTTGGCATTTTTCTAAAACGGCAATAAAAATTCTTTTCGAAAAAGAAGAAATGAAATTGGTAAAAGTACTTCCTATGAAATTCGACTCTTTTTACGTGAGCTTACTTTCTGAAAAATACAAAACCGGTAAAATGAATTATATGAAAGCCTTTTTCATCGGTTTGCAGTCGAATTGGAAAGCGAAGAAGAATTTCGAGTATTCTTCACACATTTACATCCTAAAAAACAACTAAAAATCATTTTAAGCGCATTTACGCGTATTTTTTGACTAAACCGAGGGTGATTATTAGATTTTAAAACTAATTCTCTTAATTAAAAGATATGAAGTCCGTTTTTAATAGTTATAAATTATACATTCATTAATCATAATAATATAATCCTATATCATAAAAAAGTAGCATTTTTTAAACTTTATGTCAATGCTATCTATTTTTTTATATTTTTGTCACCAATACTCAAAACTAGAAATTTATCAAAATGAAAAAAGCATTATTAATTATCGCGTTATCAATTTCAATTGTTGCTTGTAACAAACCAGCCGAAGCAGCTAAAGAAGTAAAAACAGCTTACGTAGACACTTCTGAATTAATGAAAGAATATACAGAGGCAAAAGACCTTGAAGCAAAATATAAAACAAAAGCAGAAGAAAAAGGAAGACAACTAGAAGCTGAAATTAATCGTTTCAAACAAGAAGCTGCAAGTTTTCAAACTCAAGCACAAGCAAACGGTCAAGCATGGGCACAACAAAAAGGTGCTGAATTACAAAAGAAAGAACAACAATTAAGTTACGCACAACAAGCATTGTCTCAGGAATTGCAAGTGGAGAGTGGAAAAGAAATGGATTCTTTAGTAAGCGGCGTGAAAAAATTCATCAAAGCTTACGGTAAAGAAAAAGGATATGCATACATCTACGGAACCGGTGACGCGGCTTCAATTCTATATGCTGAAGATAAATTTGATATCACAAAAGAAATTATCAAAGCCTTGAACGACAAATACAAAGCACCTGCTAAAACGGAAGAAAAAGCAGAAGTTAAAAAATAATTTTCTTATATTAATTCAAAAAATTGCCTTCGTCTAGCTTTAGATTGAAGGCATTTTTTTTGAAGCTATTTCCCGCTATCCGCTGTAATCTCTCGTTTATCAAGTGTTTTTTCTAACCCACAAAAGGAGCTTCCGTTGGTCGCTCTTTTCCGGCCAGGAAAAAATCACTTTCTAAATTTCGAGGATTTCCGCTACTATCGTGGCTAAAAACATTGGAATTATTAACATAAAATGTTTTCAAATATTAAAATAGTATTCCTAATTTTCAATACTTTAGCTTTATATATACACGCCTAATGCAAACCATTTCAGAAGCCGCCGCTTACACCTTAAGATTCATCAATCAAACCCATCGATCCGTTTTCCTTACCGGGAAAGCAGGAACGGGAAAAACCACCCTTTTACGGGAAATTATCCAAACCACGCACAAGAACACAGTTGTTGTGGCTCCAACAGGAATTGCCGCTTTAAATGCTGGTGGTGTAACGATTCACTCGATGTTTCAGTTGCCGTTTGGAGGATTTATTCCGGATAATTCATCGCCTCAATTTTCTGAAAGCACCAAATTTGAAACCAAAGCTACTTTGCGCAGACATTTCAAAATGAGCGGTTTGAAGAAATCAGTTATTCGCAATATGGAGTTGTTAATTATCGATGAAGTAAGTATGCTCCGCGCTGATTTACTGGATGCTATGGATTATATGATGCAAACAGTACGCAAGAAAAGTACTGCTTTTGGTGGTGTCCAAGTCTTGTATATTGGAGATTTGTTGCAGTTGCCACCGGTAATTCGGGACGAAGAATGGCGTACGCTGAAGACCTATTACAAAGGAAAATTCTTTTTCCATTCGCACGTTGTGCAGCAACATCCGCCTTTATACATTGAATTGTCTAAAATTTTTCGCCAGACCGATGATACATTTATTTCGGTTTTGAATAATCTGCGCAACAACCAAATTTCCCAGCAGGACATTCAAACTTTAAATCAATACGTAAAACCTGATTTTGATTTAAAAGCAAATAAAGGCTACATAACATTAACTACGCACAATAACAAAGCCGATACGATGAATGCGCAGGCTTTGGAAGACTTAGAAGGGAAGTTAGTGGTTTATAATCCTGAAATAACAGGAGATTTTCCAGATAAGATTTTTCCCGTGGAACAACAACTGCAGTTGAAAGTGGGTGCTCAAATTATGTTTGTAAAAAATGATTTATCATTTGATAAGCATTATTTCAACGGAAAAATGGGCGTTATCAAATTGCTTTCGAATCAGGAAATCCTGGTTCATTTTCCCGAAGAAAACAAAACCATAGAAGTCGAAAAATACGAATGGCAAAACATTCGCTACAAAGTAGACGAAACCACTAAGGAAATTGAGGAGGAAGTTCTGGGAACTTTTGTGCATTATCCCATCAAATTAGCATGGGCAATTACAGTTCATAAAAGCCAAGGATTGACATTTGACAAAGCTGCGCTCGATGTTTCGCAAGTTTTTCTTCCTGGACAAGCTTATGTCGCATTATCTCGTTTACGCTCGTTAGAAGGGCTTATTTTGCTTTCTCCGCTGCGCATGAACGGCATTTCAAATGATCAGGATGTGATGGATTATTCGTTGAACAAAGCTTCGTATTCTTTTTTAGAGAATGCCTTGCATTTAGAAACCAAAAATTTCATCCATAACTATCTGATAAACACGTTCGATTGGAATGATTTGGCTCAGGAATGGCGCAATCATAAATTCAGTTACAACGAAAAATCTGAAATTTCAGAGAAATCCAAACATGCCGTTTGGGCAAGAAAACAGACGGAAGTCATCGAACAGCTTTTGGATCCATCCAAAAAATTCATTTCACAATTGAATAAGCTTTTTGGTCAGGAAACAGTCGATTTAAATCATGTTTCGGAACGCATTCAAGCCGCTTTCAGTTATTTCCTAAAGCCAATGGACGATTTGGTTTTTGAAGTCCTTTGGAAAATTGAAGAAGTTAAGCGCATCAAAAAAGTAAAAGCATTTTATGATGAATTAATAGTACTGGAAGAGTTGCAAACCAAAGCCGTTTTGCGCTTGATGAAGGCCAAATTATTGATAGAAACCGTTGTGGCGGGAGAAGCCATTTCGAAAGAGAAATTGACGTCTTCAGACATTAAAAATTACATCAGCCGTAAAACGGAAGCCATACAAAATCAGTTCAAGGAATTAAACATTACACTGATTGAAGACGATCGGGACGTGGAACGTTACAGTGCGAAGAAATCCAAAACAGCAGTGCCTAAAAAATCAACTATTCAGGAAACCTATGAATTGTGGGTGGAAAAGAAATCAATTGAAGATATTGCTACAATTAGAGTGCTGACCAAACAAACGATTTACTCCCATTTTGTAAAACTGATACAAACCAAAGCGGTATCCATCTCTGAGGTTTTACCGGAGGATAAAATGCAGGATTTGGCAAATGCTTTTGCCGGATATAAAGAAGAATCACTGAATACATTGATGGATAAACATGGACAGAAATTTTCTTGGGAAGAGGCAAGAATGTATAAAGCAAGTTTGAATTAAAAACTGGAAAGTGTTAAAACTAAAAAACCCTATTCGGTAAGAATAGGGTTTTTGTTTTTATAGTGATTGAATCAATATCCAAGCTTCGGGATTGTGCTTTTCATTGATTTCTTTTTTAGCTTTTTCTGCTTCAGCAAATGTGGCGTAACTGCCATACAAAACTGGAAAAAAACCGTTTTTATTGGGAGCGATCCGTTTGGCATCATATCCTAAGCGATTTAAAATTTGCAACGTTTTGTTTGCATTTTTCTCTTCTCGGTACACTCCAGCCATAATGTGATACGGCATTTTCATTTCCTTATTGGATTTTACAGAGAGTGTTACTGCAGGAACCGGGCTTTCGATAAAGAAAGTAGCTTCCTGAATTTTATTTTGAACTTGTTTTTGAACAGCAGTTTCAACAAGTATTGTCTCTGAGGCAATTTGGTTTTGATACATTGGATAACCCACACTGCCTACAATTCCTAATCCTAAAACAAAAATAGCAGCGTATTTTAAATATGGATTTACGTTTCTGGTATGTTCAGGAACCATAGTGATAGTCTCTTTTTCTTCAATTGCTTCTACTTCTTTTTCGAAGATTTCTCTTTTTAGAAGTGGTGAAACAAAAGGAGCTAATCCAAAAGAACTGGTTAAATAATTCGTTTGGTCGTAAGGAGTGAAAACAATGTTTTTATCTGCGTTCAAACGAAGATCACCAACATTCTTTATAGAAATAAGTTTGTTTTCTTCAAATGCTTTTTTCCAATTAAAAACCTCGTATTGAATTTTACTTACGGCATATTCATATGAAGTTTTCTCTGCTAAAGCGATATGATTGGCTAATAAACCATCATTATTTTTCAAATTTGCATTGAAAGCAATCATTTTTTTGGGAGGAGAAAATGAATTTGTACTTTCGTTTAGTTTAGCCGATTGGATTTCGGTTAAAAAAGCTCCGAAACCAGGAACGGTAACACATTGATAACGGTATAATAGCTGCGCGATGTATATTTCGATTTTCATACTTACAAAGTTATACAACCAAAATAGTTATCAAAATTTTATTCACAATTTTTATTAACAATCCGCATAAAAATTTATACATTTCACTCTCAAATAATTAGCATGAAATAGACATGTTTAATCGTTATACAAACATAAATAAAGATTTTTTTTAAACTGGCGTATTCCATATTCCAATAAAAAACAAGTATTATCTATATATGAAAGAGCAGGATTTATTTTATTTATTGGCATTGCAAAGAATAGAAGGCGTGGGCGACATAATGGCCAAAAAACTGCTGACTCATTTTGGAACTGCGGAAGCGGTTTTTAATACTAAAACATCGCAACTCGCTGCTATTGATGGAGTAGGATCTGTTTTGCTGAAAAATTTTAGAGACAAATCCGTTTTCGAAAAAGCAACTCAAGAACTGGAGTTTATAAAAAGGAATGAAATCAATGCGGTTTATTTTCAGGACGAGGAATATCCGGAACGGTTGAAACATTGTATTGACGGACCCCTTTTATTATTCACATCTGGAAATATCAATTTAAAAAATAGAAGAATAATCAGCATTGTAGGAACGCGTCAAATTACCTCGTACGGAACGGAATTTTGCAGAAAATTGATAGAAGATTTAGCTCCGCTAGATCCTATAATCGTCAGTGGTTTTGCGTATGGCGTTGATATTGTCGCACACCAATTGGCAATGGAATATAATTTACAGACGATAGGAGTTGTAGCGCATGGTTTGAACCAAATTTACCCGAAAACCCATAAAAAATATGTGTCTAAAGTCGAGCAAAACGGTGGTTTCATGACCGAGTTTTGGAGTTCCTCCAATCCCGATAAGGAAAATTTCGTTCGAAGAAACAGAATCGTTGCGGGAATGTCTGAAGCGACCATCGTAATTGAATCAGCTGATAGAGGTGGTTCATTGATTACGGCAAATATGGCAAATGATTACAACCGTGATGTTTTTGCGGTTCCGGGACGTGTTACGGATAAGTACAGTCAGGGTTGCAACAACCTGATAAAAACCCAAAAAGCAAATGTCTTGACGAGCGCCGCGGATTTGATTTATATCTTGAATTGGGATATCCAGAAAGAAACAAAATCGGTACAAAAACAATTGTTTGTAAGCTTAGATGATGAGGAGCAAAAAGTATACGATTACCTCCTTAAAACCGGAAAAGAACTCATGGATATTATTGCTTTGCGCTGTGATTTCCCTATTTATAAAATCTCAGGAATGCTGTTGAATATGGAATTGAAAGGTGTGATACGACCTTTGCCGGGGAAATTGTTTGAGGCGATATAATTGAAATGTTATCAATAATATTGCCTAAAGAATATTAAGAATAACTAAAAAATCAAAATTACTAAACATTTTAAATAAACTTATTAACAAAAGTCCATTGTTTATTAATAAATAATTGTTAATATTGTGAAATTATTAATAGATTTTAATAGTTTTTGATTGATTATGTAAAATTTAAATTGTTTTAAATGAATATAAAATTTATTCCCCTTTCACTATTTTTTTTTATTTCTTTTGAAATATTTAGCCAAGTAGCTGTGCCTTTTTCGGTGCGTCGTCAAATATATGTTAAAGGTGATATGACAATGATTGCCAATAACATAGTTAATAGACAAGAATTTTTGAACAGCCCAAATACTCCCTACAATAAAATAGATTCAAAAACAAAATTAAATGATGAGTTTGATATGCAGTATATTGACATTGATACTGATAAAACAACATTTTCATCTAGCAGTGCAAAATTAATTTTAGATAAACCAGAGCAAAAAAAAATACTTTATGCTGGATTATACTGGTCAGCAACTTATACAACCAAGAGTTCTAAAAGAACTGGAATTAATATTTTTACAGCAAGCGATACCACAAGAGAATCTTTTGATAAAATCAAGATTAAGTTACCTAATGAAAATCAATATAATGAAATTCATGGAAATTTAATTTTTGATGGAGTGAAGGATTCTAATTTTAGTGAAAGCGCGCCTTATGCGATGTATGCTGATATTACAGATTTAGTAAAAAAATCAAGTTCGCCACTGGGAACGTACACCGTTGCAAATATTAGATCAACGGTTGGTGTGGTAAGTGGAGGTGTTTCTGCAGGGTGGTCAATATTTTTTATATACGAAGATACAAGCATGTCGGGTAAATTTATTGCCACTTATGACGGGTTTGCAGGGGTGACAAAAACGCCAGTTGATATTAATTTTTCAGGATTTCAAACCTTAGCCGTTGGTAAGATAAACGCTAAAGTTGCCTGTGCCGCATTAGAGGGGGATTTTAACCTAGGAGGCGATCAGCTTTCCTTTAAATCTGAAAATGCATTAGATTTTTCTAAATTATCGGATACAAATAGAGATAATGTGAATATTTTTAATAGTTCAATTACGTTAGATAATAATATTTTTTCTGATAGAATTCCTAATAGTAATAATACATTGGGCTATGATTCTTTTATTATGTCCATTCAAAACCCAAATAATTCTATTATTGAGAATAATTCAAATAGAGCGACTCTAAACTTTAAAACATTCGGAGACCGTTATTTTGTTTTCTTTAATGCTTTTATTGTTGAAGTTACTCCTCCTATTGAGGTTAATTCTCCTGAAGAGTTAAAACAACATAAAGAATTTTATGTTGAAGCAAATCAAAAAACGCATCATGTAGAATTAAATTTGAGCAAAAAAGAAGTTGCAGTTGTTCAAGAATCAACCGTTGCTGAAACAGTAAATGTAGCTCCAAAAAATGATTTTGTCAAAAGCGAAAATAGTGCTGAAGTTAAAATTTCGTCAAAAAACGCAAACAACAATTTAAGCTATAAAAGGGCTTCATTCAATAAAGATTATTATTTAGTAGCTGGTGTATTTCAAGTACCTTCTAACGCTACTAAATTTATGAAAAAATTAAAAGTTAAAGGAGTTCAATCCTATTCCTTTGTTAATCCAAAGAATAACCTTAGGTATGTTTATATTAGTAAAAATAAAACTTATAAATCAGCCTTTAATTTATATGCTAGTAAAGTGAACGGAAAATATAAACAAGAAATTTGGATTTTAGGCGTTAAAAAACAGACTAATAGTTCTTTAGTTGAAATATAAGCTTAATATCCTCTTAATCGTATAAATAATATTGTTTTACATAAAATCTCTTTAATAAAAGCGCGTTTTTATTAAAGAGATTTTGTATTTATATGAAAAATTAAAGAATTTCAAATCCTAATTTCTCTCTCACTCTTGCTAGAACTCCATTGGCAATAGCAGTAGCTTTTTCGGCACCTTTTTTTAGTAAAGCATCCACTTCAGGTAGATTATTGATGTAGTAATTGTATTTCTCTCTTTCAGTTTTGAAAGTTTCACAAATCAACTCAAACAACGCTTGTTTGGCGTGGCCGTAACCGTAATTTCCACCAAGGTAATTGGTTTTCATAGCCATGATTTGTTCTTCATTGGCTAGTAAAGCATAAATAGCAAAAGCATTACAAGTATCTGGATTTTTAGGATCTTCCAGTGGCGTGCTGTCGGTTTCAATACTCATGACTTGTTTGCGCAACGCTTTGTCATCTAGAAAGATATTGATGATATTATTGGCTGATTTACTCATCTTTCCGCCGTTGGTTCCTGGAATCAGCATGCTGTCTTCCTGAATTTTGGCCTCGGGAAGTACAAACGTTTCTCCCATTTGGTGATTGAAACGGGACGCTACATCACGTGTGATTTCAACATGTTGCAATTGGTCTTTCCCTACGGGTACTAATTCTGCGTCGTATAATAAAATATCAGCAGCCATCAGCATCGGATACGTAAACAAACCAGCATTGACATCTTCCAGTCTATCGGCTTTGTCTTTGAAAGAATGCGCTAATGTCAAGCGTTGAAAAGGAAAAAAACAACTCAAATACCAGGATAATTCCGCTGTTTGTGGTACGTCTGATTGTCTGTAGAAAACTACTTTATCCACATTCAAACCACAAGCAAGCCAAGCTGCAGCGGTACTGTAGGTATTGGTTCGTAAGGTTTCACCGTTTTTTATTTGCGTTATCGAATGCAAATCGGCAATGAAAAGAAACGATTCGTTTTCTGGTCTATTTGATAATGCTATTGCGGGAATGATTGCGCCAAGTAAGTTTCCTAAATGCGGTGTTCCGGTACTTTGAACGCCTGTAAGTATTTTTGCCATTATTTCTTTTTTCTTAAGCGCAAAGTTCGCAAAGTTTTTTATTTTTTACCGCAAAATCGTAAATTTTAAAAATGAACTTCTGTAAATCGGATCTCTTATTTATATTCACCATATAAGTCATTTAAGTCTTTAATTTTGTGATCCTTAAAATAGTAGTTTATAATTGACCAGTAAATAAAAACTTAGATGACTCACATGTTAAAAAAGTAAGAATTTTTTTTGAGCATCATAACATCTGATTTCTTACTTTTGAACCTATGAGAGGATTGAAAATTATTTTTTGGGTATTGTGGCGCATTTGGTTCTATATTTTGATGGCAATTCCCATATTGGTGATGTTTCCTTTTCTGGTATTGTCTATTTTGACGGAAAGCGGTTATCCTTATTTTTTTAAGATGGCTCGTATTTGGGCAAAATTCATTCTTTTTGGGATGGGATTTTATTATAAAATAGATAAAAGCCAAGAAATGGAATACCAAAAAAGTTACATGATTGTTGCCAATCATACTTCAATGGCCGATATTATGCTGATGCTTGCCCTGACTAGAAATCCGTTTGTTTTTGTAGGTAAAAAAGAACTCTCAAAAATTCCTTTATTCGGATTTTTCTATAAAAGAACCTGTATTTTAGTGGATAGAAGCTCTTCAAAAAGCAGAATGGAAGTTTTTAACCGCGCTCAAAAAAGAATCAATCAAGGATTAAGCATTTGTATTTTCCCCGAAGGCGGCGTTCCGGATGATGAATCGGTGCTGTTGGATACTTTCAAAGACGGTGCTTTTCGATTGGCGATAGAACATGAAATTCCTATTGTCCCTATTACTTTTGCCGATAATAAAAAAAGATTCTCCTATACTTTTTTTAGCGGAAGCCCGGGAATTATGCGTGTCAAAATGCATTCTCATATAGAGACTTCAGGAAAAAAAGGTGTTGATCGCAAGGAAGTTCGCGAAGAGGTTCGTGAAATAATATACAATCAACTTATAGCTTTTGATGCTGATGTCATTAAAAACTATAACTGATTCCAGAATATAACCCAACGAAGATGGGTTTGAAGTTACCTGAATTGCTTGAAAACGTGTTCATCTGGTATTTCAGCATGGGTTCAAAATTTATTTTAAATGATTTCATGATTTGGTATTGAAAACCAACGCCAACATTAGTGCTAAAATTAATTTGATTCAAATTACGTGCCTCTCCTAATGTAATTTTAGTTTCAGAGGAAACTAGCGAAATTTTATTCTGGTTAAGAAATAATGTACTTACACCGCCAATAAGGTTAATTCCAAATTTTTTATCCAAAACAGCGTAGGAAACCTCCAGTGGAACTTCATAGTACCCCATTTTTTGATTGATAGTTCCTGTAGTTGTTTTTTGTAAGTTGATTTCAAATAAGGACAACATATTCAAATTCGATTCGTTTTTTATCTCTATTAACGAAGTTGATGTATATTTAATATTCGCCAGGTTATTATTTGCCAGTCCTGTCGAGTACATTACGTTATTCGTATTATATCCCAGCGAGAGCTTGTTAATTCCGCTTCGTAAGGTCACTTTTTTAGAAACAGCATAATTTACCCCAACACCAAAACTTAAGCTGTTATCGGCTGTTTTTTGATTTTCTGAAAATTTTGGGTCAATAGCGGAACCTCCTGAATTCGAATTCAAATATACAGCAGCAACATTTGGAGTAATTTGCCACTTGTTTTTTGAACTAAGAACAACAACTTCTTCTTTTCCTTCTTTTTTCTTTTTGAGGATTTCTTCTAATTCGTTTGGCGATTCAACTGTATCTAATGACTGTTCTTTAGCATCTGTCGCAGCAATTTTAGTGTTTTCAGTCTCGTTTAAACGTTTTTTTTCCAAGGTTTGATCTGATGCATTATTCGTTTCAGCGATAATCACTTTAGTCGAAAGTTCCGTGCTGTTTGTTGTTTCTTGTTTTACCGAAGGATGATTTTTTTGTAAATAAACAACAGCATTAGCTTGAGTTTTCTTCTTATTCGAATGGATCTCAGGTTGATTTTTGGATGTAGATTCTTTTCCATCTTTTTGTTCCGTTTTAGTATTGTTCACAACGACTGAACTAGCATTTTTAATTTCTAATGGGTTACTTTTCTTTTCAATAATAGAATCCCTGATTTCCGTAGAACTTTTTAAAATTTCTGGCGATACAACAATACCGTTTTGACTATCTGGATTGTTATTCAAAAGACTGTTCAAAGCAAATAAACACAATAGGAAAGCCGCTGCGATCCCTGGGAATTTTATCCAAAACGGAATTACTTTTCGTTTTTTCCTCTCTTTTTTTAATTCAGTTTGGATATTTTCCCAAACTTGTTCATTGGGAGACATTTCAAAATCTTTGAATCGTTCTTGAAAAAACCGGTCTATATTTTTTTTATCGTTCATTTTGCCAATGACTTTATTTCGATTCTGGTATATGCTTCTATTTTCTCTTTTAATATCATCCGAGCTCTGGCAAGATTTGATTTTGTTGTTCCTGTAGTAATGGTAAGCATTTCTGCTATTTCTTTATGGGAATAATCATCAAGAACATAGAGATTAAAAACCAATCGGTACTGATTGGGTAATTCTTGAATAATTTGCATCAAATAGTCAATAGAAATATTCTCGTCTTCAATTTCGACTTCTTCCTCAGGAATATTGTCATTTATGATCTCCATGAACCGAATTCCTTTATACTTCTGAAGCGCATTATTGATCATTATTCTTTTGGCCCAGCCTTCAAAAGACCCTTTGCCGCTAAACTGTTCGATTTTTTTGAAGATGATTAAAAATCCATCCTGTAAGTTGTCTTGGGCATCAGCATAATTACTGGAATACTTTAAACATACCCCAAAAAACTTTTTAGAAAACAACTGGTACAATTGTTCCTGAGCTTTAGGGTAATTTCTTTTACAGTCCGCAATTATTTGGTCTAATCCCACAGATTTTATACTATTCGTTAGTTGACTACAGGAACTTCCACTTCCTCAAAAAGGTTTTTTCCATCAGTATCTTTTCCTTTGTAAAATTTAAAAATATAGGAACCGGTATTGGTTACATAAAAGTTAAAAGAAACCTCGGATGGTGCTGGAATTTGTTGTGTACACACTTGATTTGTATTCACTGCCGTTTGAATTCCTATGGTTCTTATGTTTAAATTTTTATCATAGTATATCCCTTGGAAAAAATGGCATTCGGAAGGTCTTGTATACTTTACTTTTATCTCATAGGTGTTTCCCAATATGAATTTTTCGGGTAACGTATAGCTATCTACAGGCAACACTTCAAAGCTATAAGAATCTTGATTATCATTATCAATTGAACATCCGGTCAAGGTTGTTATGAACAGAATAAAAAGCACAATTTTTTTCATTTCTTAATTTTTAAATTTAAACAATTCAGCTTCTTAATTGAATTCTAAGCTGTTTTCTAAAAGATAAAAATTTCAACAAAAGGTTGCGTGTAAAAATGAAAAAACCCGTCTGACTTTTTGGGTACGAGACGGGTTTTAGTATTTATGCTTCTGCTAGTTCTTTTATTCTAGCTTTTATTTTCACTTCAAGTTCATCAGCTAGTTCTGGATTGTCTTTGATTAAAGACTTAACAGCATCACGACCTTGTCCTAATTTGGTTTCACCATAACTGAACCAAGATCCCGCTTTTTTGATGATTTCAAATTCAACGGCAAGATCTAAAATCTCTCCTGTTTTTGAAATTCCTTCACCATACATGATGTCAAATTCAGCGATTTTAAATGGCGGAGCAACTTTGTTTTTTACCACTTTTACTTTGGTTCTGTTTCCAAGGACGTTGTCACCATCTTTAATTTGTGTAGAACGACGGATATCTAAACGTACCGAAGCGTAAAATTTCAATGCATTTCCACCCGTAGTAGTTTCTGGATTTCCGAACATTACTCCAATTTTCTCTCTCAATTGATTGATAAAGAAAACGGTACAATGCGTTTTGCTGATCGTTCCTGTCAATTTACGCAGTGCTTGCGACATCAAACGGGCGTGTAATCCCATTTTAGAATCTCCCATTTCGCCTTCAATTTCACTTTTTGGCGTCAAGGCAGCAACCGAGTCAATTACAACAATGTCAATTGCTCCGGAACGAATTAAATTCTCAGCAATTTCTAAAGCTTGTTCTCCATTGTCTGGTTGTGAGATGATTAAGTTTTCGATATCTACCCCTAATTTCTCAGCGTAATTTCTATCGAAAGCGTGTTCTGCATCAATAAAAGCAGCAATTCCACCTGCTTTTTGAGCTTCAGCAATAGCGTGAAGTGTCAACGTGGTTTTTCCAGAAGATTCCGGACCATATATTTCAATAATTCTACCTCTTGGATAACCGCCAACTCCTAATGCCAAATCGATTCCTAAAGACCCGGAAGAAATGGTTTCTACTTCCTCAATGGCTTTGTCGCCCATTTTCATTACTGTCCCTTTTCCGTAGGTTTTGTCTAATTTGTCAAGCGTAAGTTGCAGCGCTTTTAATTTGGATTCTTTCTCTGTACTCATCTTCTCTTTTACCTTTTCTTTCATCTATTTGTATTATTTTATAACGGTAAGAAACTGACAGGATGACTAATTATCCTGTAAATTTCATTTGTAAACTGAACATTTGTTTTGTAAAAATACTTCTTTTTTTAATTAAATATTTCTCTTTCAAGAATATTTTAAATCTATTTTGAATTTAAAATTACAAGTCAATTATGCGTATTATGTGAACAACGCTTTTAATTCGGTTGCGTCATGCGGATTCATTTTTCCGGCTAAAACTAAACTCAACTGTTTGCGTCGCAATGCGGCTTCAAAACGTTGTTTTTCCAATTCGGTTTCCGGTAGAATTTGGGGTACTTCAACGGGTCTTCCGGTATCATCCACTGCTACAAAAGTGTAAATTGCTTCATTAGCTTTGGTTTTGTTACCAGATTCTCGGTCTTCGACCCAAATGTCAATGTATATTTCCATCGAACTCTTGAAAGCTCTGGAAACTTTAGCCTCAACAGTCACTACACTTCCTAGTGGAATGGCTCTGTTGAACGCCACGTGATTTACGGATGCAGTCACCACAATTCTTCGGGAATGTCTTCGTGCCGCAATACTTGCTGCGCGATCCATACGGGCTAATAGTTCTCCTCCAAAAAGATTGTTCAAAGGATTGGTCTCGCTTGGCAAAACTAAATCGGTTAATGTTGTCAGGGATTCTGAAGGATGTTTTGGAGTCATTTTTTTTATATAAAAAGAGAATTGTTGTTATTCAAAATAGTAAGTTGTAATATTTAATTTAACCAATAAACGGCCAATATTGCTGGGATAAAATAGATTACAATTGTTCTGGCGCCATCATAATCTTTGGCCAATCGCTGTCCAAAAAGCAACATCAATAACGTGATACACGAGAAAACGGCTCCGTAGAAACCAAATATTCTTCCGTTGTTCACAAATAATTCGATACAACCCACCACACATAAAATCCCGGAAATTAATTCCAAAATAAGAATGTTTAGTAAGGCTAATGGCACTTGGTTTTTTAGTGGTGTTTTGGCAAAATGACCTTTTAACCAGTCTACATTGTCTTTCCAATAAAACAGTTTGTCGTAACCGGACTGCAGGAAAGTGATGGCCAGGAAAATTAAAATTAAAATAGAAGTAATGTTGTTCATGTTTTTATTTTTTGTGGATTAATCGGGTTAGTTTTATGGATAAATCGGTGAGAATAATTTTGGCATTTCCGTTGCGTTCTATATGATACATGGCTTCGGAAAGTTCTTTGAAAATATCGTTGATATTATTACCATTTACGAAAGGCGCAAAATTCTCCAGTTTGAACTTTTCTACTTGCGGTTCCATGTAAACTAAACTTGGCGTTTGGTAATTCAGCAGCAATGCCTGACGAAACATGTCGATGCAAAAATGTAAAAATTTCTTCTGAGTTTCTCTTCCTAAAGCGGCAATTTGCTCGCTCCATTGAATCAAATCCTGAATAGCTGCTGCGTTTCCTTTGGCTCTAAAAGCAGCCCGAACCCAATCAACAAACCATTTTTCAAAAAAAACGGATTCGCTGTCCGGTTGTAGTAACTGCAATGCTTTGTTGAAATTTCCTTGTGCCTGATGCGCTATTTTTACAGCGGTTTTAGATTCTATATTTTCTTTTGAAACCAAAGCTTCCGAGATTACTTTTTCGCTCAATCCATTAAAATGTAATACTTGGCATCGGGAACGAATGGTTTGAATAATATCTTCTTCGTTTTCTGAAATCAGTATAAAAACAGTTTTGTCCGTAGGTTCTTCCAATAATTTCAGCAGTTTATTAGATGCGGCGATGTTCAACTTATCGGCCATCCAGATAATCATTATTTTGTATCCGCCTTCGTAAGATTTCAAAGCTAAGGATTTCAAGATTTCCTGAGCATCATCAACCCTGATTTCGCCTTGTTTGTTTTTTACACCCAGCATTTGGTACCAATCAAACAAACTTCCGTACGGATTATGTTCTAAAAACTGGCGCCATTCCGTGATAAAATCAATGCTTTTTGGTTTCGTTTTTACTTCATCGGTGCTGACCGTAGGATAAATAAAATGCAAATCCGGATGCGAAGTTTTCTGGAATTTGATGTTGCACGCTTCATTTGAACCGGTGTTTTCGGCGTTTTGATTGCTGCAGATAATGTATTGTGCATAAGCAATCGCCATAGGTAAGGTACCGCTTCCTTCGGGACCAACAAATAATTGTGCATGTGGAATTCGGCCCAAATCAGCACTTTTTGTCAAATGACTTTTGATGTGTTCTTGTCCTAAAATTTCTGAAAATTGCATGAAGCAAAGATAGCAGAAAATGGTTTAGTCTAAAATTTTAGCAGGCAAAGTTTATGTCCAATAGTTTTGTAAAGAAATGTAATTGTCCGTTTGGTTCACCGTGTTTTTTTCGGCTCATATTTCTTAACAACAGGTTTAACGTTAGTATTTGTCTTACTAAAATAATTCTTTAATACATTAAAATTAGGAGTCAGCAATGATTATTTTAAACATAATTAATGATAAATGTTGTTTTTTAATAAATTTTTATGTTTTTATTAAACTATATTTTAGCTTAAAATGGTATCTAAAAGTTGTGAATTCAAAATATTTGTATATTTTTGAGTTTTATTAATAATTTTATAATAAAGCTATGAAAGGAAAAATTATTTTCTTCAGTCTGTTTTTTTTGTTAGTAGCAGGAAGTGTATCAGCTCAAAACAAAAATTTACCCAAAAGTATCATTAGTACTACTGCGTCTATAAGACAATATTATGATCAAAAAGAATTGAATGGGATGCAAAAGGGGGAGCTACTTGAATTATATATAGAGCGTATCAAGGTTCTAGTTAAAATTTTACCGTATGTTGCACTTGCTACAAAACCAGGAATAACAATGGCAGATTTAGGAATTCCAGACGATGCTGAACATAGAAAGTCGTTAGATTTACAGTCTGAAAGTACTTCAAATTTTCTTACAACGACAGTAGACTTTCAAAGGAAGATGATGCCCTATTCGGATAAAAGTAACTTAATAGCATCAATTTTATTTTATCAAAATACATTGAAAGAACTTCATGTATTTAATGAGCTTTAATATCCTTATTAGAGAAATTTTTGTTTGTTCTATGTATTGTTTTAAGGCAACACATTTCAAAATCATGTAGATTTTAATCTACATGATTTTGAAGTTAAAGGATATTTGGTTTTTTTAATCCTAATTTAGTTACATAGTGATATGTTACGAATTATTTATAACTTATTTCAATGAAAAGCATAACCAAAATAATATTGATCCTTCTTTTAGTAGTTTGTAATGTTAATGCGCAACAAGAAAAAGGCATATTTGGTTCGAGTAACTGGCTAAATAACTGGACCGAATTCAAACCTAATACTATTGATTATGGCGATGCAAATCAAATATTAGCCGGAAGCATCTCAGTGAACACAAAGCTATTGAAAAGAAATATTTATGTTCTACAAGGAGATGTTTATGTTACTAACAATGCAGTTTTAACAATTGAACCCGGGACAAAAATAATAGGTGACTTTGAATCAAAGGGCGCTTTAATTATTACAAAGGGAGCTACACTAATCGCGGATGGTTTAGAGACAGATCCAATTGTATTTACTTCAAATACAAGTTCTAAAAAAGCAGGTGATTGGGGAGGGATTATTATATTAGGTGATGCTCCCATTAATAAATTTGGAAACTACTCTTCATTAAATTTAGAGCTTGACCCTAACTTTAACAACTATGGTGGAACTAATTCTATTAGTTCTTCTGGTATTATTAGATATGTTCGAATAGAATTTGCCGGAAAAAGAATTAAAGGAGGTAATAATTTTAGTGGATTATTATTAGCCGGTTTAGGTTCTAAGACGATTGTCGAAAACGTAATGGTCAGTTATTGTGGAGGAAACTCTTTTGATATTTTTGGCGGAGAACTTAACATGAGTAAAATGGTTTCTGTTAGATCCAAAAAAGATGACTTTAAGTTCACTCAAGGTGCACAATGTAGAATTGATAATTCATTAGCAATTAGATCTTCTTATGTTTCTAGTGATTCTGACTCGAGATGTGTTGAGGTTTTGGGTTATGAAAGAAAAGAAGAAACTGATTTTTCGAAAAAATTAACTGTTGTCACGGCTACAAACCTAACAATGGTTAACGATAGTGAAAATTTGAAAGCAGATATTCAAGCAGGATTAATAAAATCAGCAGTCTATGTTGGAGAAAATGCATCCCTTATATTTAAGAAAAGCGTGATATCGGGGTTTAACCCTGCAGTTTTATTGGATAATAAAATTGAAATTAATGATAAGAATTTGAAGAAATTGCAATTCGAAGCGATGTATTTCAATAATTGTAATGGGAATATATTCACGGAATACAATACCAATAACGAAGACTTAGAAAATTGGTATGGTCAAAGTGTATTTTTTAATGTGTATTCTAAAGGAAATAACTCAGAGACATTCATCGATTTTTCAAACGACAAAAAACCGGATTACCGTTTACAATTATCAAAAATTACTGCATCTAAATAAAAACTACCGGTGTACATCGGACAATTTTAAGACCAAAACAGACAAAAAATTAATTATGAAATGTAGCTTTACTACCATTTTAAATAAATATAATATTGTTTTTTTATTACTGTTCTTACCGGCAATTTTTTATTTATATGCACAAGTAACTATTAATAAACCAGCTATTGGTTTTACTCAAGTATGTGCGAATTCTGATTTTAATAAATTCGAAGTTAGTTTTTCTTTTAGCCCTTCAGGTGCTTTAGATCCCTCCAATCAGTTTATTTTAGAACTTTCGGATGCTTCAGGTACTTTCGCTGTACCATTCACTCTTAGTGCCACAGAAAAACCATTAACAGCAACACCTACTTCAAGGACATTTATTTTTTCAGTTCCTACCAATATTGGAGGAGAAAGTTATAAAATAAGAGTTAGGAGTACTTCACCAGCTTCAATTAGCCCAGTATCAAATGCTTTTGCAGCGTATTATAAAATTCAAGACTCACAATTTTCTATTAATAATTTCAACTCAACGGCCACTTACTGTACTGGTGGCTCGTATTTATTAACGATAGATAATCCTGGAACGGGAACCAATGACTCTCCTTTAAAATATCCTTCACTTACCTATAAATGGTTTAAAGAACCTAGCTTAGTTCCTATAGCTACTACAGCAAGTTTAACGGTGAACCAGCCAGGGCGCTATTATGTAGAGACTAATTATGGTACTTGTACTTCAGATTCTTATTCAAACAGAGTAACTGTAGGAGAAGCATTAGGTGCATCTGCAATAATAACCTCTAGTAAAGGTAATCCTTTCTGTCCTTCGGATGGTCCAACAACACTTAGCACACAAGCGGGAAACTCCTATCAGTGGTTTAATAATGATGTTGCAATTTCAGGGGCAACAAGTCAACAATATCAAACTAGCACAGCAGGAAAATATTCGGTAAAAGTTGATTTTGGAGGCTGTTCCTCAACTGCTTCCATAAACTTACAAGATGTACCCTTTACTGGTTCTTTGAATGTATCGAGTACAACAATAATAAATGAAGGAGATACTAAAACCATCATTGCCACCACAGATGCTAGCAATCCTAAATTTGAATGGTTCTTTAATAACACCTTAATTTCAGCAGCAGTTTCAAATACTTTAGATGTTACTGAGCAAGGAGCTTATTCTCTTACTATTACACAAACTACGGGATGTATATCCAAAAAAGAATTATCTTTTGTAATAAACTTTCCTTTTGTTGATCCAAACGTTACTAAGATTCCAAATCTTATCAGTCCCAATAATGATGGAATCAATGACACCTGGATCTTGCCACAAGAGTATGTAAGTGGGACAAATACCGAAATACTATTGTTAAATTCAAGAGGGGAAATAGCCTTACAAACAAATAATTATCAAAATAATTGGCCGGAAAATGCGCTAGATTTTAAATCAGTTAATCCAATTTATTATTACATAATTACTACGCAAGACAATAAAGTAAAAAAAGGTTCTATAACGGTAGTCAAGTAACATGAAAAATATCTTTTTAAGCGTTGTGTTTTTTTTCTGTTTGCTTCAAGTACTTCATTCTCAAGAAGGTGGAGTGACTTCGTTTAATATTCCAGTAAGAAATTCCCTCAAATTCAACAAGTTCCTTTTAAATCCAGCTTTTAGTTTTGCCAGAGAACAAAATTCGTATATCAGTATTTTCAACAAACGAGAATGGGTACAATTTGAAGATGCCCCACAAACGTATTTAATTAGTTATTCCGGTCGATTTAGAGAAAATCAAGGGATTTCATTAGGACTTTTTCAACAGAATTATGGAGTGTTGACTACTTTTGGAGGAATTGCAAATTTTGCACAAAATGTGTATTTGGACCAAGACAGCAACTTGACTTTTGGAGTTAATTTAGGTTTTTATAAAAGTGGTATCAACACTGGAAAAGTAGTGACAAATTATCCTGATCCTTCGCTGGAAACAATACCCTCAAACTCTTTAATTACTTTAAGTCCTGGTATAAATTATGGGACCGCTTTTTTTGATTTTGGTTTAGCCATCAAAAATGCCGTATTGTATAATCTTCAAACTTCCCAAATGGTCCAAGATGACCCGGAACGTAGTATTCAAGCACATATAATGTATACAGGTTTTGTAGACAGTTATGGCTTTTTTGATAAAAGTAAGTTTTCTGGACTAGTAAGAGCTGAAAGTAAAAAAGATCAAACAATTGTTTCCGGACTAATGATGTTCAGTATTCCTAAAGGGATTTGGGTACAAGCCGGTTATAACAGTTTCCATGGCGTTTCAGCAGGTTTAGGACTCAACCTAACTTCTAGAATAGCGTTAGAATATAATTACGAAAAAACAGTAGGGAGTTTTACACAGTTTGGACCCTCCCATGAAATAGTCTTGGCTTATAAATTTAAGGGAGATTATAATGATGATGAAGAAGAAGGAGCTATCATACCTGCAATAGAAACTCGAAAAGTCGCTCCTCCAAAAGCAGTTGTTCAAGCCAAACCTAAATCGACTGCTGAGATTCAAAAAGAAAATGAAATTAAAGCAGCCAAAGAAAAAGTACTTGCCGATGCAAAGGCTACTTCCGATGCCATTGCACAAACCAGATTAGAGAGTGCGGCTAAGTCAAAAGCACTATTGGAAGCCAATCGATTAAAAAGAGAGAAAATTGCTGCAGATGCTGCCGCCAAAGCAAAAGCTATAGCTGATGCCAAAATAACTACTGCTCCTAAACCAGTGGTGCCAAAAACACAACCAGTAACCGCAACGGATGCAAAAACAAAATTAGCTACTGATGCTAAGGCGAAAGCTGACGCGGTTGCCAAAGCAAAATTAGCTGCTGATGCCAAAACGAAACTAGATGCAGAAAGGGCTAAATTGGCCGCCGATGCTAAAGCAAAATTAGCCGCCGATACGAAAGCAAAACTAGATGCAGAAAAGGCTAAACTTGCCGCTGATGCTAAAGCGAAAGCTGACGCCGATGCAAAATTAGCTGCTGATGCCAAAGCAAAACTAGATGCAGAAACTGCTAGACTTGCTGCTGATACCAAAGCGAAAGCTGACGCCGATGCCAAAGCAAAATTAGCTGCCGATGACAAAGCAAAACAAGATGCAGAAAGGGCTAGACTTGCTGCTGATGCTAAAGCTAAAGCTGACGCCGATGCCAAAGCAAAATTAGCTGCCGATACGAAAGCGAAACAAGATGCAGAAACTGCTAAATTGGCCGCTGATACTAAAGCGAAAGCTGACGCCGATGCGAAATTAGCTACCGATGCTAAAGCAAAACTAGATGCAGAAACTGCTAGACTTGCTGCTGATACCAAAGCGAAAGCTGACAACGATGCGAAATTAGCTGCTGATGCCAAAGCAAAACAAGATGCAGAAACTGCTAGACTTGCTGCTGATGCTAAAGCGAAAGCTGACAACGATGCAAAAATAAAATTAGCTGCCGATACTAAAGCCAAAGCTGACGCCGATGCGAAATTAGCTACCGATGCTAAAGCAAAACTAGATGCAGAAACTGCTAAATTGGCTGCTGACACTAAAGCGAAAGCTGACGCCGATGCTAAAGCGAAACTAGATGCAGAAACTGCTAGACTTGCTGCTGATACCAAAGCGAAAGCTGACGCCGATGCCAAAGCAAAATTAGCTGCTGATGCCAAAGCCAAACAAGATGCAGAAACTGCTAAACTTGCCGCTGACGCCGATGCGAAATTAGCCGCCGATGCCAAAGCAAAATTAGCTGCTGATGCCAAAGCCAAACAAGATGCAGAAACTGCTAAACTTGCCGCTGATGCTAAAGCGAAAGCTGACGTCGATGCGAAATTAGCTACCGATGCTAAAGCAAAACTAGATGCAGAAACTGCTAAACTTGCCGCTGATGCTAAAGCGAAAGCTGACAACGATGCAAAAGCAAAATTAGCTGCCGATGCTAAAGCGAAATTAGATGCAGAAAGTGCTAAATTGGGCGCTGATGCTAAAGCAAAAGCTGACGCTGATGCGAAATTAGCTGCTGATGCCAAAGCGAAATTAGATGCAGAAACTGCTAAATTGGCCGCTGATGCTAAAGCCAAATCTGACGCCGATGCGAGATTAGCTGCCGATGCAAAAGCCAAAGCAAAACCGAAGGATGAGAATGCAAAAACGATGGATAATGTAGCTGAAACATTAGATAATGCCAGAAAGACACAGCTACAATTATTAAATCAGTTGAATGAAAAAGTGAATCAAAAAGAAAAAGAACTGAATGACTTAAAAACGGAAAATGATTTAAGTGATAAAGGAATTGCAAGTGCTCCAAAAGAATTTAAGAGTGTTTCCGCTGAAAATAGCGCATTGGAATCTTTAAAATCAGAAATTGACCAGGTTAATAAAAGCCAAAATCAATTGCTGAGCACGTTTAAAAACTTATATGAAGAGCGTATTAAAAAAGTACCAAACAAAGAGGATGCACTCACACAAAGCTATTTGAAAACGATAGACATGTTGAAAGCGGAACAACTAAAAGCGGAACAATCCAATACTAATTTAATTACGTCATTAGAGAAAATTAAAATTGAAACGGAAATAGAGAAGAAACGTCGAATAAAACGTGCCAACTTTGAAAATGAGGACAGTAGGTATCAGAAAGATCAAGAGACGTTGAAACGTATTAAAGAAACAACAAAAGTTAGCACAACAAAACTTAAACCAGAAGATTTTGATTATGGTAATGAGCAGATGAATATGCAAATTATTAAGAACATTAAAAACGTAGAAACTGGATATTATTTAGTGCTTGCAGTTCATGCTGACGTTGCCAAAAGAGATTCTTTTGTTACCAAAACAGTGGCTTCGGGAGAGCCAAAAATTAATTTTTTCTACGATGTTAAATCAACGAATTATTTCATCTATTCGGATAAATTCGACAATTTACAAGAAGCAACTAGAACACTGGAATCCCGCGGTAGTAAGCCTTATAACGGAAAAATGGTTCTGGTGCGCGTAGAGAATTAACAACAAAATAGAACGTTTAGGCCTTTAATACGGCAGATAGGAATAAAAGCAATAGCATACAATGGGTTATCATAAATTATGAATTGGGTCTGATGCTATTCTAAACTTGTTTTAGGATAGTATTTGCCATTAAAGATGATTCCGCAATTTCTAATTAGAAAGGGAATGAAGGAGTGTTACGTTTAATTAAATAGCAATATAAATTTTTTAAATACCATATAATTTGCTTGGAGGAAATTCCCTTTTTTTGAATGAAAATCAAGCAAGTACCCAAATAAACTAATACCATGAAAAAAACTACTTTTTTGAAAAGAGTATCTTTAGTTAATACTGCGATTATTTTCATAAAATCATTTTTATTGTCCCGAAAGGATGCAACACCTGTCATTGCAAATGCTAAGCAGGTTCAAAGAGGATTTGCTTTGCAGCTAATTTTATTGTTTGCCTTTTCAATTTTAATAGGGCAAACATCGTATGGGCAGATTGGAAAAGTTTTTGATGCCAGACTCAATGACGGTAATGGAAACAAATATTTGAAAGTTAAAGGGGATGTCCTCTTAATTGGAAACACAGTTATCAATAAGGTGGGAGCTAAAGACGCTAACACTAATCCTGCAATTTTTAGTCCAGCAGCTCCTGTAAATGGAGTAGCCTACACCGGTTCTGTAACCAATTTAGCGGCATTGACAACAGAAGCCAATCTTCCTTTTAATACTGTTGGAGATAATAATAATAGTTTTTTTGTTGAATACATTGATATAGATACGGATAATAGTACGTTTAGTTCAAGTACCGCAAATTTATTAATTAACAACAGTTGTAAGAAAATTGTTTTTGCTGGATTATACTGGTCTGCAATTTATCCTTATGATAGAAGTACTAATTCTGGAGCAAAATATGAAGGCTCATTAAGAGACCAAAATTTTGATAAAATTAAATTTAAAATTCCTAATGCAACTTCCTATTTAGATCTAGTTGCGGACCAAATTATTTTTGATGGCTACAAATACAATGGACCAAATGTATCGAATTCCTTTAAAGATTCCCCTTATGTTTGTTTTAAAGACGTAACTTCACTAGTTGCTAACTTAACAGATGCTGACGGTGAATATACTGTAGGTAATGTAAGAGCAGCAAGAGGTAAGAGAGATGGTGGTAGCGCAGGTGGATGGACCTTGGTTGTTGTATATGAAAGTCCCACAGTTCCTAGTAAATTTATTTCGATTTTTGATGGTTATGTGGGAGTGAATCCAGATGTAAACACACCAGGATATCTTCCATCAGTAGATTTTCAAATCAGTGGTTTTAAAACGTTACCGGCTCCTTTTCCTGTTAATGCAAAAATTGGAGTAGCAGCACTTGAAGGTGATGGGGGTGGTAATGGAGATACCTTTCAATTCAAGGCATTAACAGTCCCTACACTTTTTACTGCTATTAGTGATGCTCGGAATCCTGCAAATAATTTCTTTAATGCAACTATTTCTAATGAGGGTTCGCATATACTGAACAGATTACCAAAAAGTACTAATACCCTCGGATTTGATATTGATAATGTTATCGTTCCTAATGCTCTTAATGCAGTAGTTCCTAATGGTGAAACAGGTGCAACTTTAAGATTAACTACAACCGGAGATGGCTATGGTGCTTTTGTAACCACTTTTGCCGTAGATATTATAGAGCCTACCATCTTGCTGACCAAAGAAGTATTTGACGATAAAGGGGCAGACGCGAGTAATGCTAATGTTATATTAGGACAACAATTAAACTATGTCATTGGTTTTGAAAATCAAGGGAATGATGATGCCACGGGTTTTACTATCAAAGACATTTTGCCTAAGAATGTTGATTTTATTTATCCTGATGATATTGATGGTACATCATTACCCACAGGAGTTACCCATTCTTATAATGCGATCACCAGAACATTGATTTTTAATATTCCAGATGCCTTAGTCATAAAGAACTTAACACCTGGACCACCTTTTGTTCGATCTGCAATTCGGTTTAAAGTAAAGGTGGCACCTAACTGTAATGCATTAGTGGATCGTTGTAACAATGTCATAAAAAACTCAGCGTATGCTACCTACAAAGGAGTAGTTAATCCCACACAAATAACAGATGACCCTAGTATTTCAAAATTTACAACCTGTAATTTAGGTTCACCACAACCCACTAACTTTTTAGTGGGAGTAAATGATTGTTTGTTTACGCAAAGTCAAATTTTATGCCAAGCGACTAAAATACTTACGGGTCCTGCTGGATATGCGAGTTATTCGTGGACGGGCCCTTTTGGGTTTACCGCTACTACCGAAACTGTTACAGTAACACAACCGGGAGTGTACAAAGTGTACGCTGTAGGTAACGCACCATGTACGGATTACAAAGAGGATTTTACAGTGTCTCCTTTCGGAGGGACCGTTGTAAATCCAATTATTGCATTTGCCGATAACAAAAATCCCGATGGAACCATCACTGTGTGTCCCAATAATGGTAAGGCTTTACCCAAAATATTTTTATGTGGATTAGATGATTCTAGGAGCATTACAACAGGGATTACAGGCACCAGTAGTATTGTTTGGGAAACCACTACTTGCCCAGCTATACCCGCAAATTTATCTGATTTGTGTGCCAATGAAGATTTGAGTTGTACTTGGACTTCTGCAGGACCTAATGGCCCTAATTTTCTGGCAAACGCTGCGGGACAATACCGTGTAACAATTAATTATGATGGAGGTTGTTTTAACCGATTTTATTTCAATGTCTATCAAAATACTTTAAAACCAAAAGTTGACGCTACAGATATTATTTGTACCACTCCAGGGAAAATTATTGTCAATGACGTACCAAGTACAGGATATGAATACAGTATTGATGGTACAAATTATCAAAGTTCTAATACTTTTTCTATCACTACTGAAAACGCATATAAAGTGTATATAAGACAGACAGGAATAGTGGGCAAGGCTTGTATTTTTGAAGTAAAAAATATAAACATTCGTCAACGAAATTTTACCGTTACCGCTAATGCTTCCCAGCCTAGATGTTATGGGGACAAAGGAGATGTTTTAGTAGTTGCTAATGATGTGGAACCACAATATAAGTTTAATATTTACGTTACTGGTGGAACCATTCCTATCAATACTTCTGGTCTAAAATTAGACAATAAGCACACTTTTGATGATTTGAGTCCTGGTAGTTATGATGTAGAAGCCATTACAGAGAATGGCTGTTCAGGTAAACAAACTATTGTAATTAATGCAGTCACTCCATTGAGCGCTAAGGTTAACATTACAAAACCTATTACTTGCAATGACGGAGAATTGACCGTAACTCCAGAAGGTGGCACATCACCTTATTATTACTCTATCGATGGAGCACCGTTTGTAACTAATAATGTATTTCCTATTCCTAGTCCAGGGGGTACGTACTCCATCAGAGTTGTAGATAAAAATAACTGCTCCTACACTATCCCGAACATTACGATCAACGCCAACCCTAAACCTATTTATACCGTTGCGGGAACCAACATTTTATGTTACGGATCTAACTCGGGAGAAATCAAATTTAATGTGACCAATGCCAATGGCTACACCTTGGCGTATAGTATTGACAATGGAGCAACACCGTATGTGACCAATGGGACGTTTTCTAGCTTAGCCCCAGGAACGTATACCCCTGTTTTACGATATACCTTGAGTGGTGTGGATTGCTTCGAGACAAAACCCGCCATTACTATTACCCAACCCGCAGAGGCGGTAACCGCCTCCATGGGAGTTTCGGAACTTGCCGGTTGTGGAGTAGCTCCAAATAAAAACTATGGTAAAGTACGTATCACTAATCCACAAGGAGGTGTCGCGCCTTACGAATATAATTTTAATAATCCAACGAATCCATCTGATTGGACCCTGGTAAATGATGCCTACAAAGCGCCAGGAACTTACACGCTTTATGTTAGAGATGCCAATAAATGTATTTTTAGTGCGCCCGTTACAATAGAAGTTGAACCAGCTGCCCCTGAAATCAAAGTAGACACTCCGGTAGATTTTAATTGTGATGGTACTGCTACGAGTACCGTGACGGTGGCTAACCCTGGAGGATCTACTTATACTTATAATTATTATATGGATGGCTCAGCTAATATCCCTATTACTAATAATGTATTTACTAACGTTAAGCCTGGACCACATGCAGTTAAAGTAGAGTACAAGTTGAATGCCGTGCCTACCTTTAGTAATTTGTTGTTTGAAAACTTTGGGTATGGAGAGGACACTGAATCTCCTGGAATCAACACCACTTTTTATTGTTTTGAACGTCAAGTTGCTGCCTTCAAATGTAAAAGTAGTATTGTAATTGAAGATGGTGATTATTCCGTAACCGCTAGAATAGTGCAACCTTATGTTGGTGCTTGGGTGCAACCAGGAGATCATACTCCTCAAACGGTACCTCCTACAGCCAAAGGAAGATGCTTAGTGGTGAACTTAGGAAACAAAATTTCTACCACAGATGTGATTTATAAAAAAGTAATTAATGACATCATACCCAATCAACCCATTAATTTTGAGCTCTATGCAAAGAATCTGCTTGTAAAGGGCAATGGTCAAATAAATGCAAGTTTAGCTGTAGCTCTGGTTGATGCAACTGGAAATGAAATCTCTACTTTTACAACAGGCGATATTCCTAAAACAGAATTATGGGAAAAATATCCTAAAACGCCAATAACGCTTAATCCTGGAAATAATACCACGCTAACCTTTATTATTCGTTCTAATAAAAGTAATACCAATGGTAACGATGTGGCTATTGATGACATTAGAGTATACCAATTACCAAAAACTTGTTTCTCTACGGAAGATTTCACAGTCGTGGTGCCAACAGGAAAAGCCTTTACTGCACAAATTACAGGAACTAAAAATGTAACGTGTAACGGTTTGAAAAATGGCGAAATCACTATTAGTGCTACTAATTTTGACGCAGTTACAGGCTACCAATATTCCCTAGATAATGGAACAAATTGGAGTATTGCTTTAACTACTTCGCCTCACAAGATTTCTGGTTTAGATCCAAATACGTATACCGTAGCTATTCGACCTGTAGGGTCAACCGTTACGGCTTGTACTCAAAAATTTCCCCCAGTAACTATTACACAACCAGATCTAATTGTTGTCAATGCCACTAAAACAGCAGCAACATGTACTACTGGGGCTAAAATTACAACCGTGGCTACAGGAGGTACACCAGCCTATCAGTACGAATTGCGTCAAGTAATAGCGTTAGTAGAATCAGCGACTCCTGTGGTTGCTTTTAATAACAATCCTGCCTTTACTAATATTGGTACCGGAGATTATAGGATCTACGTGAAAGATGCCAACGGTTGTGCGACTACGGTTGGTTTCCCAATCACCATTACAGCACCACCAGCGATAACCGCGGCAATTGTTCCTAGCACAGCACTTTGTTTTGATCCCAGTACAGGAGCTCAAATAACTGTAAATATTTCTGGAGGCCTTGCACCATATAGTTACCAAACACAATTAAACGGTGGAACTTTTAGTGGTTCTAGCGCAACGTTTACTGGACCAACATTTACGCACAATGCTGCTGTAACGGGTAGTTATGTTTTTAGAGTAACTGATAGTAATGGTTGTCCTGCTGAAACAATGCAACAAGTGATTAATGATAAGTTAACCGCTAATGCTCCTGTGACTACTGATCTGGATTGTGATCCAGCGCCTAACGATAAAGCAGTTATTTCAGGGACCATTTTTGGTGGAACGGCACCATTTAACGTGCTACTAACATCGGGGCAGACTACAGGAACTCTTGCTGGACCTGTTGGGAATAGCGCTAGTTTTACCTATACTACAGGGGATTCGGGTGTTTATCAATTTCAAATAACAGATGCTATTGGTTGTATAACCAACACCTCTGCTACTATTAATGCAAAAGTCGCGGTAACTGGTAATGCAATAGTGACCAATGAAACCTGTGAGACATTAAACAACGGAAGTGTTACTTTACAAGCCCTAACTGGAGTTGCTCCTTTTACTTATAGTTTTAATGGTATTTTACCTTTTACCAATACAGTAACCTATGGTTCATTGTCTGGATCCGTGGGAGGAACTTCTTACCCTTATCAAATTAGAGACAACAAAGGATGTATTTTTAATGGAACAGCTACTGTTTTTGAACCTACACCAATAACCGTAACTGCTAATGTTAGCACACCTTATACTTGTACTAGTAACGCAACAATAACCGCTACGGCTTCTCAAGGAAATGGAGGATATACGTATGTGTTAACTAGAGGCGCTACAACAGTAGCCTCAAACACCACAGGAGTTTTCCCTAATTTGAGTGTTGCAGGAAGTTATACCGTAACAGTTACCGATGCCAAAGGATGTTCTATTACATCTACTCCAGCTATGGTGATTGCTGCTTTGACACCGCCAACGGCTATGACGTTTACGTATACCGCGGTAACTTGTACAGCTAATAAAACAGCCATTACAATTGATAGCGTAACAGGCGGTTCATTACCACTAGAATATAGAATTATTGCGCCAGCTAGTGCAGCAACAACAACGTATCAAACAAGTGCTACTTTTACTAATCTAGATCCAGGAGTAACCTATCGTTTTGAAGTTAGAGATGCTAAAAATTGTATGTTCGCTACAAACTATTCTGTACCAGTATTGCCTACGCTTACCGCTAGTGGAGTAGTGGTAAATAATGTAACATGTTTTGGTGATAGCGATGGATCTGTTCGTTATACTGTTGGTGGATTTGTTAACAATACACCTTATTTTTATACTATAGATGGCGTTTTACTTGCAACTACAGGAACTTCACCAGCTACAGGAACTACATTTGATATTTTAGCCCCTGGTTTAGCTGCAGGAGCACATGTTTTATTGATTACTAATGACAATACTAAATGTACCACGACTGCCTCAGTAACTGTAGCAGCACCAAGTGCAGCATTAGCTATTACGCCTCCAACTATTTCACCTATTACGTGTACTGCATTAACAGCAAGTATCACTATTAATACAACTGGTGGATGGGGATCTAATAGTTATACAGTAACAGGAACAGTACCTGTAGTGGCTCCTGTAAATCAAACAACTAGAACTTTTAACAATCTGGCCGCTGGTGATTATACCGCTACCGTTACAGATGTAGGGGGTTGTTCCCGTTCAATAAATTTTACAATTGCATCATACACCGCACTTGAAGTAACTCCAACAGTTACTGCCGCATGTTCTGTTGCAGGAAATACAAATGAAATTGTAGCTACAGCCACGGGAGGTTCAGGTACTTATACGTATTCTATCAATACGGGTGTTGCTCCAACTGGGACTTTATCGAATACGTTCAACGTTGCCCCAGGCAATTATACTATTACGGTACGAGATGCTTTTGGATGTATTGATACAGAAACAGTTACTGTTAGTGAAGTATTAACAGCAACGGCTGTTAGAACGAAAGACATTACTTGCTCACCTTCTCAAGAAGCTACTATTAGAGTAACCATTTTTGGTGGAAGAGCTCCCTTTTCATATAGAGTTAATATTAATGCTCTTGGTTATGGTGCACCAACGACTTCTGCAGTAACAACATTTAATTACACTGATACTGGAATTACTACTGGAAAATCATATCAATTTGAAATTACAGATGCAAATGGTTGTATTAGAGTAACGAATATTGTTAACACGAATACACCAACAGCGGTTAACGCTACAGCAACGGTGACAAACTTAACTTGTTTTCAATCAGGAAATGGTGCAGTAACTATAAACCCGATAGCTGGTCTCGCTCCATTTGAATATAGTTTTAATGGTTCAGCTTTTTCATCAATTTCTTCATATTCTAATTTGGCAGCTTCTCCAGTAACTGGTTATCCTTACATCGTGAGAGATAGTAAAGGGTGTGAATTTCCAGGATTTGCAATTGTAAATCAACCGCTAGAAATTGATTACATGGTGTCAAAAGTTGACATGAAGTGTGATTTAGATATTAAATTAGGTTCGATTACTGTTAGTGCAATTACAAATGGAGTTGGTACTATTAACTATGTGTTAAGGAATCTTACCACTGGAGCCGTAGTTACTCATTCTGATCCTAGTGGAGCTACTAGCTATACTTTTGATAATTTAAGTTTTGGTAATTTTGAACTTGTAGTAACAGATTCTAGAGGCTGTTCTAAATCTGTAAGTAACATACAAGTGCTTCCTCCACCTGATTTATTGGTAATTAATACAGCAACAACAGCTGATTGTACAAATGGGGCGACTATATTTGTAGAAGTAATACCAGCTCTGGCACCAACTACTCCTGATTATTATTTTGGAATTTATGATCAAACAACTGCCCCGTTTACAACCAATTTGTTACCGCCGGATTCTACCGATCCATTAAAAAGAACATTTACAAACCTTACCCCAGGTGTAGTGTATACCTTTGTTGTTTATGACAAAAACACTGACTGCTATTATTTCCAGACTGCTACGGGAGCTGTAACTCCAGCAACTCCATTGACGTCTAATATTATCGTGGAGAATAATGTTACCTGTACAGGTACTGCTACAGGTAGCGTAACCTTTACTTTAGATAATTATACTTCAACTACTGTTAATTACGAGATATTTAGGAACCAAACCAATGTTTCTACCGGAATCACAGGATCAGTAGTAACAGCAGCTCCGTCAACAATAACATCTCCGGCAGGCTTAACGCCAGGACAGTACTATATTACGTTTACCGAAGTTGGTGGAACGAACAATGGTTGTACTAGTGCATCTGCTGTTTTTACCATAACAGAGTCTCCAGTTCTTTTGGATTTAAATGTTACTGCTACTAAAAATGATAACTGTAATGTAAATGCGGGTGAAATAGTAGCTATTGCAAATGGTGGAACTGCGCCTTATCGTTTTATTCTAAATGCTTCAATTTCAGCTCCAGCGGCTAATGATCCTTTATGGGATTCACCTAGTACGTTTAATGTACAGTCAGGAAGTTATTATGTTTGGGTGAAAGACAGTAATGGTTGTATTATAGGTGATCCGGTAAATGTACTACTAGATCCTTCACCAGTTATTGATTTAACAGTACTAGATGTTTGTGCAGTTGAAGGAGCTTTTGCAGTAGATGTAACTTTAACTTCACCTGGTGTAGGTCCATACAAGATTTCGGTAAACGGAGGCGATTACGAAGATGTGATCTCTTTCCCTTATCCTGTTATTGGTTTGAGTTCAGGGCCTCAAACAATTGTTGTGATAGATGCCAATGGTTGTACTTCTAATAGTGCAACTGTAACGTTGACTAAAAAATTATCTGTAATTGCAGAACGCACCAAAGAGTTAGATTGTACAACTTCGCCAGATGGATTAATTACAGTGACCGTATCGGATGGATTATTTACATCATCTGATACTACACCTGATTTTAGATATGAAGTATCTATCAATGGCGCGCCATATTTAGCACCAGTTAATTTTGCTAATGATGTTAGGTCATTTACATATACTGTAACAACAGCGGGTACGTATCAATTTAGAATTACAGATTTAAATAATTGTACAGTTGAAAGCACGGTTGTAGATATTGCAGCTAAAGTTAATCCAGCTGCAACTGCTACAGTAACGCAACCAACTTGTGTAGGCGTAGCAGATGGTGCTATCAAAATTACGGCTACTGGTGGGGTTCTACCTTATGAATATAGTATTGATGGAGGAACGATTTGGCAAGATTCCAATGAATTTACTGGACTTGCTGCAGGAACAGTTAATTATATTGTTAGAGATGCTAAATTATGTGAGTTTACAGATTCAGAGACTATTGTTAATCCGACTCCAGTTGTAGCTTCGGCATCAGCTTTAGCCTTTACTTGTTCTCCAACCAATACACTTAATGCTACTGTGGTTACTGTTACGGCAAGTGGTGGAGCAGGTACAGTGCTTGCAGATTATACTTTTAGTAGAGATAATGTCAATTGGTCATCTACCAATACTTTTGATGTTATAGATAAAGGTGCTACACAAAACCTAACTTTTTTTGCTAAAGACGCGAATGGTTGTGTAGGTTCTGTTCCAATTACAATTGCTCCATTCCCTAAATTGGTGTCGGCTGTAGCGAGTTTAGGTACTCAAGCAGATTGTAACACGCCTACAGAAATTATTAATGTAGTTGTTTCAGGTGGTGCTTTACCAAATGATTTTAAATACGAAGTTTCTATAGATGGTACAGCTTATGTACTTGTAAATCCATCAACAGGAAATACGATTAGTTATCCTGCTACATCAATAGGAAGTTTTTATGAATTTAAAATAACGGACAACACAACAGGTTGTAGTATTATTTCAAATGCGTACACCGTTCCAGTATTCAATACCATGACCGTAACGGCTAGCGCTGCTGCAAATGTAGATTGTGCTACAAATGCAACGGGTGCTATTGAAATTAATATTGGCAACTATACTGGTCCTTATAATTATACTATATGGTTAGGTGGTGTTGCAACAGCATTTACAGGTTCAGGAAATACCTCAACTAATCCATTTGTACTTCCTCACGGTTTAGTTGCAGGAAATAATTACACTGTAGTGATTGCCCAAACGGCGTATCCAAGTTGTACAGTTACTTCTAATCTTGTGGCCATTACTGAGCCATTGGCTTTAGATTTGACTAATCTTATTGTTAACGTTAAAAATCAAAATTGTAACACTACAGGAGCAGTGCTTACTGTTGATGATACCACTATTGTGGGCGGAACGCCGGGCTTTGAATTTGCTTTTGTGCCTACTGGAACAAGTCCAATAGGATTCTACTCTCCTTCAAAAACCAAAACAATTGCGACATCAGCAACAGCTGTATCACCTGATCTAATCGACGTATATGTAAAAGATGCTAACGGATGTTTCCGTTTTATAACAAAACCTATTTCATTAGATCCAGTGCCAACTGTTACAGCAAGTGCAGCTAGTCAATGTGCGTCTGCAACGGGATATACGATTAATGCATCGGGTGCTGGAGGCGTAGGTCTTTTGGAATACAGTTTGGATGGCAATAGTTTTGGAACATCGTCTTCATTATCTGTTACTTCGCCTGGCGATTATGATGTTTTTGTAAGAGATGCTAATGGTTGTATTAATCAAACAGCTGTACCGGTAAAGATTTTTGAACCACTGCAATTGCTAGCAGAAATTACTACCTTATCTACTTGCTTGAATCCAGACGGTGTGGTGACTCTAACGGCTAGTAAAGGATCTGCTATTGTAGCTAATTATGAATATAGTGACGATGGTACTACTTATGGCTCTTCTAATATGTTTAGTGGTTTGCAAGCAAGAATCGCTCCTTATACATTCTACGTAAGAGATATAGCAACAGGTTGTGTTAAATCAGCAGATGTGATTATGTTATTACCTAATACCGACATTGATTTTGTATTAGACCCAACCGATGTAACTTGTAACGGAGGATCGGATGGTACGATTACCGTTAACATGGCTACGCCAACGTTGATTGTGAATAATAATCCAATTTATACTTATAGTTTGACGGGAACTACTACAGGTGGAGTAGCAGTGACTATTCCAGCAACGGGAACACAACCTTCACCTTTATTCAGCGGTTTAGCGGCGGGTAGTTATACTGTAACCGTAACTTCAGGAAGATTGTGTTCTGAATCAGATATTATTAATGTTACTCAGCCAGATCCAATTCTAGTACCAGCTATAGTTCCAGTACAATTCGGTTGTACAACAGACAATACAGGGAACTTAGCTACCATTACGGTAACAGGAGTATCAGGAGGTTCAGGAACGTACTTGAATTATGAGTTTATTAAAGTAGGAACGCCAACAAATACACAAGTTCAATTTGGTGCCAGCAATGTCTACACCGAAGGAGACTTAACTGGAGGTTCTTATATCGTAAATGTGTATGATGATAAAGGATGTGAAGGTACTACAACGACTGCAATAATTATTAATCCTTATGTACAGTTGGATAAAGTGGTGGTGGATGTTACTCGTCCGATCACTTGTACTCCTAAAACAGAAGATATTACTGTTTCGGCTACTACAATAGGAACAGGAGCTGCTGATTTAGAATATACTGTAGTAGATATTGATGCTTCTACAGGAATACAAGGAGGACTTTATCCAAAACAAACCAATAAAACTGGAATATTCACTGATTTACCCGTAGGTAATTATTTTATCACGGTTAAAAATCTATTGACCAATTGTGAAATCATCGGTGTACATTACGTTAATAATCCTGAAACTTTCGACTTGACCATTGACAATGTGGTAGCTGTAACTTGTTTAAATGATACTTCCGGAAGTGCTAGAGTGACTTTAATTGATAGAGTGCCTTCACCAGTGGACAATGCAGGACCGTTTGATTATACGGTTTATAATATTACGAATCCATTAACGCCAGTAGTGGTGATACCAATGACTAGTAGTTTAACATTTGGACCAATACCCCTCAATGGTTTACCTGCGGGTACGTTTATGATTACAGCAACGCTGACGAACACGCCGTTCTGTACCGTAAGTAAAAACTTTACGATTGGAGGGCCTAATGAAGCTTTAGTAATCGATAAAACGCATACTGAAATTACTTGTGTAGCAGGTAACAATGACGGTTCAATTTCGGCTACCGCTACCGGTGGATGGCCAGGTGGTTATGAATTCCGATTGGAAGAAACCTTGGCAGGAACAGTTGTTTCTGATTGGAGTACGACTAGTACTTTTATCGGCTTGACTGCTGGAAATTATGTGGTAAAAGTAAGAGATTCTAAAGGTTGTGAAGTATTCACGACAGTAGTTTTGAATAACCCAACACCAATTGCTTTCACAACCACTACTACCAATGCGACATTATTGTGTAAAGGCGATACAAATGCTAGTATTACCGTGGTTTTACCAGTAACAGGAGGACAAGGCACCAATTATTTGTACACCTTGAATACCACTTCGGCTACGCCAATGATTAGTTCAGGACCACAGGCGGATCCAGTGTTTACCAATTTAGGTGCGGGAACGTACACCGTGACCGTAACCGATGGTTGGGGTTGTGGAACGACTTCTACCACACCTATTGAAATTAGGGAACCATTAGCCGTTGTTACGAATTTGGTAGTGGCTACTGCACAAACGTGTGATATTTTATCTAGCACAACCTTGAGTGCAACTGGTGGAACAGGAACATATACGTATAGTGCTGACGGTACTTTTACACCATCATCGAACGTACTTCTGTTTGGTACTTTTGCGACAGCTACGACTATACCTAATGTACCTGTAGGCACGTATCGATATTTTGTACGTGATGCCAATGGCTGTGTTAGTGTGGTTTCTAATGACATCACGATTGATAAAATTCCTGATTTAGTGATTGATGTAAATAGGCAAAATGCAGTTATCAACTGTAAAGGAGATAGATCGGGAGTAATTGTAGCTACGGCGCAAGGTGGTTTAGGAAACTATGTTTACACTTTATTGGACGGGGCTGGTAACGCATTGTCATTTACACCGGTGCAAACTTCTCCAGGGAATTTCACAAATCTTCCGGCAGGATCGTATCTGGTAAATGTAGTCAGTATGGATTGTGAGGCACGAACTGTAGTTCCAGTGATCATCACAGAACCGGATTTCCCTCTTACAGAAAGTCATGCAGTGACTAATATTACATGTGCAGGTGAAGGCGACGGAAAAATTGTGATAACGGCTTCTGGTGGAACAGGAATTATAAAATATGCTATTTCACCGGATTTAAACCAGTTTTTTGAGTCTAATATTTTTGATAATTTAAAACCGGGTAGCTATGATTATATTGTTCAGGATGAGAACGGTTGCTATATATACACAACTGGAGTAGTTATTACTGAGCCAAATTCTATTATCGTGACTACTATCCCGGGTACAGAGATTCCGGAAGTATGCGCGGGTGATGCTGATGGTGCATTTAGTATCAATATTACTGGAGGAAGCGCTCCTTACAGCGTAAGTCTTGATGATGTAAACGGAACATACACTCTAGGAATCGTTGGTCAAACGCAATTTGATTTTGCTAATCTATCAGGAAGTGAGCATATTGTTTATGTTCGTGATACTAATAATTGTACCTCGGAACATACCGTGATTTTAGGAGAAGCGGTGACATTAAACCCAAAGGCGACTGTAAATTACGATTGTGTTAATAATAGTGCCAGCAACTCCGTAACAGTTACGGTAGATGCCAGTAACTTGCCAGCGGATCTAGATTATGCATTAGATGGATCAACAACGTTCCAAGCCAGTAATGTGTTTACTAATTTAACGGCAGGACGACACACGATAGACGTAAGACATACTAACGGATGTATCAAACAAGTTGTATTTGACGTTTTACAAGTAGATCCATTAACATTGACCCTTGCGGATGGTGGCTTAAACGAAATTGTAGCTACTGCCACAGGTGGTGGTGGAAATTACCAATACACGTTAGACGGAGAATCGTACGGTAATAAAAGTAACTTTATTATTTACAAATCTGGAGATTATACAGTAACTGTTACAGATGTAAATGGATGTACGGCAACTGCGACCCGATATTTTGAGTTTATTGATATCAAAATTCCAAATGTATTTACACCAAATGGAGATGGTAATAATGATACTTGGGCACCTACCAATACGATTAACTATAAGGATTTAGTATATGATGTATTTGACAGATACGGTAGAAAATTAGGTTCGTACAGAGAAGGTCAATTTTGGGACGGTAAATACAATGGTACCGAATTACCTTCAGGGGATTACTGGTACGTCATTAAAATCAGAGACGTGAAAGATGCACGTGAATTTGTTGGACATTTCACATTGTACAGATAATGGTAAACGGAAGGGCTTATGTTATCTCAAAATAAAATTATTAAAATGAAAAAAATTATAGTATCATTTTTTCTCTTGACTGTAGCTTCGAGTTACAGTCAGGAGCTAAATTTGCCCGTTTTTACACAATACTTAGCGGACAATCCTTTTGTTATTTCACCCACATTTGCCGGGATTGGAGATAACCTTAGAATCAGAGCTAACGGATTGACCCAGTGGGTAGGTATCAAAGACGCTCCGAACAATCAGTCCGTCTACGCAGATTTTAGGATTGCAGATCAATCTGGAGTAGGTGTATCGCTCTACAATGATAAAAATGGGAATACCAGACAAACCGGTGCCAAGGCTTCATTTGCCCATCACATCATCCTCGACTATTATTCTAAACAATATTTATCTTTTGGTATTTCATACAATATCAATAATTTTAAGATTGATGTAAATGCACTCGATCCTATAGATTTCGATCCAGCAATTACTAATAATAGGTTTGTTTCGAATAATAATTTTGATGTAGGGTTACTCTATAGAAACAAAAGTTTTTATTTAAGTTTCAATGCCAGTAATATTTTAGATAAAGACATTGACAATTTTAGCGGTATAGAACCTAGTCTTTTGAGAAACTATCAGGTGTATTCCGGATATGTTTTTAGAAACAGCGGTAATAATAGAGCAGAGATTGAACCATCAGTTTACTACCAATTGTTTGCCAGTGACAGACGTTCCAGTACCGATATCAATATTAAGTACCGAAAATATAATCGTTATGATGATTACTACTGGGGTGGAATATCGTATCGATTTTTGAATGATCAAATAGGAAAGCCACTAAATGTAGGGCCAATGGTTGGTTTTAAGAAGTCTAATTTCTATTTTGGGTATTCCTATCAGGTGACTCTTAACGAGCTTTCGGCATACAATTCAGGAACACATGTGGTTACGATAGGATTGGATTTTCTTCAGGGAATCAGTGACTGTCCTTGTACTCAAAGTCCGGTTCACGACTAAGAACCTTCTTTTTTTTAAGAATATATCCGATACGTTTTTTTAGCGTGTCGGATTTTTTGCTTAAAACAGTTTTACACCGTATACCATTAATTTGTAATGATTTTTTTTACATTGAGCGCAGTCGAGAGGTCATAATAGTTCTCGACTGCGGGAACAGATAATGGAATACTTTGCAACTCATGAAAGACATAAAGTACAAAGCAACTTATTCTCTTTGTTTTGCATTTTAAATTCCTTAAAAAGCCTTTAAATGAGTTTTTGAAGCGTTTTTTGATACTCTGGGTGCATTAAAGATATTTATAAAATCGAATGTAGCTTTTTATAATTTACATCGTTTTCGTTGCTGAAAATTGATTTTATATGGTTTTCTCTAATTTAATACTACTTAAAAAGTTCTATATTTGTTACTCTTTCAAAAAAAAACAAACTAAAAAACAGACTGATGAAAACGTTAAGTGATTTCAATTTTGCAAATAAAAAAGCCATAATTCGTGTTGATTTTAATGTGCCTTTGGACGAAAATTTCAATGTAACGGATGCTACTCGTATAGAAGCGGCAAAACCTACTATTGACGCCATTCTTGCTCAAGGCGGAAGTGTAATTTTGATGTCGCATTTAGGCCGACCAAAAGGAGTGGAAGAAAAATATTCTTTGAAACACATACTAAAAACAACTTCAGAAGTTCTTGGTGTACCTGTTCAATTTGTTTCTGATTGCGTTGGTCCAGATGCTAAAACAGCTGCTGAAAAATTGGAGGCTGGGCAAGTTTTATTATTGGAAAATTTACGTTTTCATGGCGAAGAAGAAGCGGGTGATGTTGCTTTTGCAAAAGAATTAGCGTCACTTGGTGATATTTATGTAAACGATGCTTTTGGAACAGCACACAGAGCGCATGCTTCAACTACAATTATTGCACAGTTTTTCCCAACGGAGAAATGTTTTGGATTGTTATTGGCCAAAGAAATTGAAAGCTTGAACAAAGTTTTGAAAAACAGTGAAAAACCGGTAACAGCAGTTCTTGGTGGATCTAAAGTGTCTTCTAAAATAACCGTTATCGAGAATATTCTGGATAAAGTTGACCACATGATTATTGGTGGAGGAATGACCTTTACGTTTGTGAAAGCATTAGGCGGTAAAATTGGCGATTCTATCTGTGAAGATGACAAGCAAGAATTAGCTTTGGAAATTTTGCGTTTGGCTAAAGAAAAAGGGGTTCAAATTCATATTCCTGTTGATGTTGTAGCGGCAAATGCATTTTCAAATGATGCCGAAACAAAAATCGTTGATGTAAAAGAAATTCCTGACGGTTGGCAAGGTTTGGATGCAGGTCCAAAATCATTGGAAAACTTCAAAAAAGTAATCATGGAATCTAAAACGATTCTTTGGAACGGACCATTAGGTGTTTTTGAAATGGAAAATTTTGCCAACGGAACCATTGCTTTGGGTAACTTTATTGCAGAATCTACTGCAAACGGAGCGTTCTCTCTTGTAGGTGGAGGTGATTCAGTAGCGGCAGTTAAACAATTTGGATTGGAAGATAAAGTAAGCTACGTTTCTACCGGTGGAGGAGCGATGCTAGAAATGCTGGAAGGTAGAACTTTGCCTGGAATTGCAGCTATTTTAGACTAATACTTGTATTGAAAAATCATTATAAACCGTTTTATTGGTACTAATTAAAAATCAAAAAACGGAATCAGGATTAAAAAGAAAACCTTAGCGATAGTACTTATTGCTGAGGTTTTTTTGTGAAATTTCAGAATTTGATTTTTTAAAGTGGTTTTGCCTTTCAAAACAACGAAAATTATTCGCAAATGAATCAAAGATTGCATTTTTAACAATATTTATAGAAATTTTTAGTTTAAACCTATTAAGTTTGTAAAAACAAGCTTTGTAATCATTTGTAATATAGGTCTTTGATCGTAAAAATATGAATATAAAAAATACCACATTATCACTTTTGCTGCTGTTATCGTCGCAATTGTTTGCTCAAGAAAGTTTTGAAAATAAAGAAATTTCAAGATTTGAAACAAAATTATCCTACTTAGATTCCATTAAAAAAACGTTCGTAAAAGACGATTTATCCGCTTGCGTAGATAGTTTGTGGATGAAGGAATTGACTAATTTAGATTTGTACAACACCATTTCGGATGATATTAAGAATGTTAATATCGATGAGAAAATTGAGTACGAATTATCAACCGAACTTCTCAAAGAAAGATTGGCTGCAATGGATGCGAAATCGCCTTTCAATATTGAATACAATCAAGGATTAGAAAACATCATCAAATCATTTTTGAAGAATCGAAAAAAATCTTTTGAACGTTTAATGGCGGTTTCAGAGTATTATTTTCCTGTTTTTGAAGAGGCTTTAGCCAAACAAAATGTCCCATTGGAAATAAAATATTTAGCCATAGTAGAATCCGCTTTAAATCCTAAAGCAGTCTCTAAAATGGGGGCAACCGGATTGTGGCAATTTATGTATCAAACCGGAAAACAGTATGGATTAAAGATTGATTCCTATGTGGATGAACGCAGTGATCCTTTGAAAGCCAGTGAAGCAGCTGCCCAATATATGACTAATATGTACCGAATATTTGGTGACTGGGATTTGGTTTTGGCCTCCTATAATTCAGGCCCTGGGAATGTTTCAAAAGCAATCAGACGCTCCGGCGGTCAGCAAAATTATTGGAACATCAGAAAAAATCTTCCTAAAGAAACACAGGGATATGTCCCGGCTTTCCTCGCAACGATGTACATTTATGAATACCATAAAGAACACGGAATTGTTCCTAATAGAGCAGCAATCAAACATTTTGCCACGGACACCATAATGATTAAGAAGCAAATGACTTTCAAGCAAATATCTGATTTGTTGGATGTTCCCGTAGTTCAATTGCAAGTTTTGAATCCGTCGTATAAACTGAATGTGATTCCGTTTTATCACGACCAAAATCATTATTTAAGATTACCTCAAGAAAAAATTGCTGTTTTTGCGTCTAATGAAGATCAAATTTATGCGTATACACAATATGAATTGGACCAACGCGAAAGACCCTTTCAAGTATCAAAAGCAATAGTAGAAAAGGATACTTCCAGTTATACGATTCAGCGCACAATACAGCCTAAAGCTTCTTATTATAAAGTAAAACGAGGCGACAATTTATCGGCTGTAGCCAATAAATACGATGTTTCTATTTCCGAAATTAAGAAATGGAATAACCTGAAAAGTAATACGCTTACTTATGGCAAAAGCCTGAAAATTATAACAAGTCAGAGTGTTGCTCGATCAATCAAGGAAGAACCGAAGGTTGATACCGTAGTCTCAAAAAACAAGTCTTTATTGGCTTCTGAATCAAAAAGCGGTAAAGAAGAAAAAATAAATACTAATTCAGGACCATTAACAACGGATTCCGCTACACTTTATGTGGTTCAAAAAGGAGACAACTTGGGAAGTATTGCTGAAAAATACGAAGTGACGGTTGCCGAAATTCAAGAATGGAACGGACTTTCAAATGATACGGTACACTACGGAACGTCATTACAAATTGCCAAAACTGGGTTGGATTCTAAGAAAGAGCTGACTTTAAATCCAGAACGAAAAGACATTGAATATGTGGTTTTGAAAGGAGATAATTTAGGTAATATTGCCAGTAAATTCGGAGCTTCAGTCGTTGATTTGAAACAATGGAATAATTTACCTGACAACACGATTACTATTGGTAAAACATTAATTGTTGCCAAAGATGAACTTGCGATTATCACGGATAAAGCAACAGTTAATTCCTTCAAGAGTAAATCAAATGCAAGTTCAGCAGCTAAAAAATTAAGCGCTGATTATTATGTTAAAAAAGGAGACTCTTTGTTTAGTATCGCAAAAAAGCACCCTGGTGTAACCATTTCCGACTTAAAAAAATGGAATGGTATTCGCAGTGAAGATATTAAACCCGGAATGAAGTTAAAAATTAACGGATAATAGAAGAAACTTCTATAAATTTGGGTTTTATTTTATAATTGAATTATAATGAATAAAGCCCATTTTTTATTTCTTTTCGTTGCGCTACTATTGTTTTCCTGTAAAAAAGAAAATGATCAGTTACCGCGTAAAACGACCGGTAAAATCAACACTATTTCTGTAATTATTGATGATCAGTTGTGGAATGGAGATATTGGGGACAGCATCCGAAACAAATTTGCATCGCCAGTAATAGGTTTGCCTCAAGAAGAACCTTTATTCAATATCAATCAATATCCAGTCAAGCTTTTAGAAGGATTCATGACGGATACCAGAGCGATTATTGTGGTCAAAAAAGCGGAAGAAAACAAGTTCGAAATCCGAAAAAATCAATACGCATCCCCTCAAAACGTATTTCATATTTCGGGTAAAACAGCAACAGATATTATCGATTGCATCGAAAAAAATGCTCCCCAAATGATTCAGATAATCAAAGAATCTGAAATAGCCGAAAGTCAAAGAATAAACAGGCAGTCATTAATAGATCCTAAAGTAATTGAAAATAAATTCCATGTTTCATTACAAATTCCGTCCGGTTACGCTTACGTGCTTCAAAAAAGCAATTTTATGTGGCTAAAGAAGGAACTCATCGGTGGAAATACCAGCCTTTTAATCTATCAGGTTCCCTTAAACACAATCAAAAAAGAGGCTGATTTAATTTCCGGTATCATCAAAATGCGCGATTCCATTGGGAAACTATACATTAGCGGAAAGGAACTGGAGACGAATATGATTACTGAAGAGGCGTACGCACCGTACCTTTTTAAGATTAATCTGGATGGGAAAGAAACCTTTGAAACTAAGGGAACCTGGCAGTTGAACAATGATTTTATGTCCGGACCTTTCATCAATTATGCTATCATAGATGCCGATTATAACCGAATTTTAGTTTTAGAAGGATTTTGTTATGCGCCTTCAAAAGACAAACGAGATTTGATGCATGAATTGGAATCCATTATAAAATCAGTTGTTGTTGCAAAAAGGTAATCTTAAATTTCTTTTATTTGCATTCTAAAAAACATACAAAAGGCATGGCAATACAATGGAAAATAAAGGCGTTTGACGCACTTTCTGTTCACGAATTATACGATTTACTGCGTTTGAGAAGCGAGATTTTCGTGGTGGAACAAAACTGTGTTTACCTCGATCTTGATGGAAAGGACAAAGTGGCTTTGCATCTTATTGGAGAATTTGAAGGTAAAATTGTCGCACATTCCAGACTTTTCAAGCCGGGAATCAGTTTTGACAATGCCTCAATTGGCCGAGTAACGGTTGATGCAAATTACCGCGACAGAAAATGGGGGCATGACTTGATGCGGGAATCAATTGCAGGAATTGCACATCATTTTGGCGAAAACAAAATCACTATAGGAGCACAGTTGTATCTGAAAAAATTCTATGAAAGCCATGGATTTGTGCAAACGAGTGAAATGTATCTGGAAGACGATATTCCACATATTGAGATGCAACGCAATTAATTTACATTTTCAAAATTGTTTTATAGTCTGCGTTGTTTAAAATACTTACTGATCTCTTAATTTCAGAGTTGTTTTTGGTGTAATAGTGATACAATCCTTCCTGATATTGATAGCGTTTGATGATTTCATCGACCATCAGGTTTTTGATTTCCTTTTGGTTTTTGTCCAATAAAGCATTTTCACTTTTCTGGAGTGCGGCTAGCAATTGTTGGTATTCTGCCTGAATTGATTCGTCCAGTTTTTCTTTTTTGGCTACAGCCAAAGTATTTTTCAAAGCCAATTCCGTTTCGGTGTCAAAAGAGAATTTCTGCACTTTCAAGAACTGTTTGAAATCTAAATAATCTGTATCCGATATAACCGGAATCTTATTTCCTAAATTCGGATTTTTATAATAATACGCCGTGGCATAGTTGAATATCCCGTCGTTGCGAAGCAAAGCATTCGTAATTGGACTAGATTTTGTTTCTTCCATTTCCACATCCGGCTGAATTCCTCCACCATCATAAACGGTTCTTCCTTTTCTAGTTTTAAAAGCATTGAAATTCTTCTCTTCTGTTTTTATTGCCATTCCATTTTTGTCTTTTCGAGAGTAATCCAAAGCTTGAATGCATCTTCCGGATGGCGTGTAATAACGAGAAATAGTTACTTTTAGCTGCGTTCCAAACGTTAAATCTACCGGTCTTTGCACGAGTCCTTTTCCAAAACTGCGGCTTCCCACCACCACAGCGCGATCTAAATCCTGAAGTGCGCCAGCGACAATTTCTGATGCCGAAGCACTACGGCCGTTAACAAGAATAATCAAAGGAATTTCAGTATCTACAGGATCTTTGGTCGTTTTGTAGGTGCTGTTGTGTTTCTCTATTTTTGATTTTGTAGTAACAATTATCTCATTTTTTGGAACAAATAAATTACAAATATTTACGGCTTCATTCAATAGTCCGCCCGGATTATCTCGTACATCTAGTATAATGCGTTCCGCACCTTCTTTTTTGAGTTGTTCCAAAGCTTCTTTGGTTTCCAAGGATGCTTTTTTGTTAAAATGCGACAATACGATGTAACCCGTTTTGTCGTCTATTTTTGCGAAAAAGGGAACTGATTTGATTTCGACTTCGTCCAGAATAATCTGTGTTGTATTTACTTTTCCCTGACGAATGTATTTGACGTCAATTTTCGTGTTTTTAGTACCTTTAAAAAGCTGAGAAGCTTCATCTTTAAAATCATACAAAAGTACATCGCCCACCTGAATAATTTCATCTCCGGCCTTTAAACCTGCTTTGTCGGCAGGAAAATCTTTATAAGGTTCCTTGACGATTAATTTGTCTTCTTTCCGAGTCAGTAAAGCGCCTATTCCGGTATATTCCCCGGTGTTGTTTATTTTGAATCGCACCACATCCTGCTCGTTAAAATACACGGTGTACGGATCTAAATTAGCCAGCATTCCTTTTATGGCCTTATCCATTAGTTCCCCAGGATTCGTTTCATCGACATAATTCCGGTTCAATTCCTTGAAAAGTGTGGTGAATATCTCGATTTGCTTGGCAATTTCGAAAAAATCGTCTTTGAAACTGGTTCCAATAAACAGAAATGCCGAAGCGACAATGGGAATTATGAATTTTTTTTTGAAGAAGTCCATGGGTTTAATTAACTAATTTTGAAGTCACTAAAATAACAATAAATCACCAAATAATTGTGAACAACGGAATCTAAAGACAACTTTGTTCAATTTAAAATCGGTCAAATGTTTAAATTTCAGAAATAGAATCGCTTTCTGATGCTGGTTTTTTAATGTTTTGAGCAATAAACTTCTCAAACAATTGAATGGTTTTGGTATTAATTTCCTCGTATGTCAAGCGGTCTTTCGTTTGGTAAAAAAACATAAAGGAATACGGTTGGTCCAGATTGTCAATTAATAAGTGTTTGTTCAGACGATAGGTTTCGCGCAACACACGTTTGAAATAATTGCGGTCTACGGCTTTCTTAAAGTTCTTTTTGGAAACAGAAACGCCCATTTTTATTTTTTCTCCCGACACTTCGGGATTCCCAAAAGAACCGGCTTTATACACCAATCGCAACGGATATTTAGATACTGATTTCCCTTCGGTAAACAATAATCCAATGGTGATTTTACTTTTAAGCTTTTCGTTTTTTGGGTAAGTGAAGTTCATTTTAATAGAAAAAATTCTTAGATTTTGACTGGCAAAGTTACGATTAAACGTTGAGCCTGTATATTGTTTCGGATTTAAATACCGCTAAAAATATATTTCTTACTTTTACGGCAAATTTTTAAAGCATGCAAAAACTGATTTCGTATCCCATTTCCGTAATTTATTATTTATGTTTCGGTCTTACTTTGGTTATTTTTCACCCGATACAATGGGTTTGCTTCCATGTTTTTGGCTATCAAGCCCATAAAATAAGTGTCGATTATTTGAATTTTTTCTTGTTGAGATGCACAAATCTTTTGGGGACAACATACAAATTTGAAAACAGAGAAAGCATTCCAAAAAATGTTCCTTTAATTTTTGTGTCCAATCATCAAAGTATGTATGATATTATTGCGATGATTTGGTTTTTCCGCCGTTTTCATTGTAAATTTGTAAGTAAAATAGAATTAGGTAAAGGAATTCCAAGTGTGTCTTTTAATTTACGTCACGGAGGTTCTGTTCTTATTGATCGAAAAGATCCCAAACAAGCCATTCCGGCCATCAAAGGTTTAGGAGAATATATTGAAAAACACAATCGTTCGGCAGTTATTTTTCCGGAAGGAACACGAAGCAAGACGGGAAAACCAAAAGAGTTCTCGCAAACTGGTCTTAAAATTTTATGCAAGAATGCACCTTCGGCATATGTGGTTCCAGTAAGTATAAACAACTCTTGGAAAATAGTTAAATACGGTTTTTTCCCATTAGGTTTAGGAAATCGCCTTACCTTTGTAGTACATAAACCTTTAGCGGTTAAGGATTATGATTTTGCTGATTTAATGGAGAAAACAGAAACAGCAGTAGTTCAAGGAATAAAAATTTAATTTATATATAATGTCAATAAAAAACATTCGATTAGAAGTAATGCAGTTTTTGGAAAAAAACGTAGACAGTTTTGTCGATCAGTATCTAATTCCAGTGGAGAAAATATGGCAACCAACTGATTTTTTGCCTAATTCCCAAAGCGATACTTTTTTTGATGAGGTCAAAGAACTACGTGAAATTGCAAAAGAATTACCGTATGATTTCTGGGTAACTTTAGTAGGTGATACCATCACTGAGGAAGCTTTACCAACCTACGAATCCTGGTTAATGGACGTAGAAGGAATTGATAACGTAGAAAGAAATGGATGGTCTAAATGGATCAGACAATGGACTGGTGAGGAAAATCGTCACGGTGATTTACTGAACAAGTATTTGTATTTATCAGGTCGTGTAAACATGCGCGAAGTTGAAATGACAACGCAACACTTAATCAACGACGGTTTTGATATTGGAACCGGAAGAGATCCATACAAAAACTTTGTATACACGAGTTTTCAAGAACTAGCGACATACGTTTCTCATAACAGAGTAGCGCAAATGGCTAAGAAATATGGTGATAACAAATTGTCTAAAATGTGCAAAATGATTGCTGGTGACGAGATGCGTCATCATCATGCATATAGCGAATTTGTAAACCGAATTTTCCAGATTGATCCAAGTGAAATGATGCTTGCTTTCCAATACATGATGAAAGCAAAAATTGTTATGCCAGCACATTTCTTGAGAGAATCCGGTGAAAAAATTAGCACAGCTTTCGAACAGTTTTCTGATTCAGCACAACGAATTGGGGTTTATACTGCGGCGGATTATGTAGATATTATGCAAAAATTAATTGACAAATGGGAAATTGATAAGATTTCCGGTTTGACAGATGAAGCAGAAAAAGCCCGTGATTATTTGATGAAATTACCGGGTAGAATGGCGAAAATATCTGAAAGATTAGTCATTCCACAAGAATCACATATCTTCAAATGGGTTGAGCCAGCTTTAGTACGATAGATTTTTGAGTTCTAAATAAAGAATTGAAATGTTGGATTTTGAAGTTGGAAAACTTTGAAATTCAACATTTTTTTTAAAATATAATAAACAATGATAAACCCTGATTTAATAGACAAAACGATTCTTTTTGTAAAAGAAAAATTAGAAAATGCCGAAGGCGGACACGACTGGTTCCATATCGAAAGAGTTTTTAAAAATGCTCTTCTAATTTCAAAAAATGAAGTTTGTAACAGTGGAATAGTTCAATTAGGTGCTTTGCTTCATGATATTGCCGACAGTAAGTTTCACGACGGCGATGAAACCGTTGGCCCAAGAATTGCCCGAGAATTTTTAGAATCAGAAAATGTTGATGAGGAGATTATCACTCATGTGGTGAATATCATTGAAAACATCTCCTACAAAGGCGGTAATTTCGAAAAGAAATTCTCCTCCATAGAATTAGATGTGGTTCAGGACGCAGACCGTTTAGATGCGATTGGTGCCATTGGAATTGCCAGAACATTCAATTATGGCGGATTTAAAAATAGAGTTCTATACGACCCTAATATCGCTCCAAATTCCAGTATGACAAAGGAAGAATACAAAAAGAATGATTCTCCAACGCTTAATCATTTTTACGAAAAGTTATTACTCTTAAAAGATAAGATGAATACCCAAACCGGAAAACAAATTGCACAAGAAAGACACCGTTACATGGAAGGATTTTTGGTGCAATTTTATGCGGAATGGGAAGGGGAGAAATAAGCAGGTGATAGGAATGTAGTATCTTTTTTTAATTTTCGATTTCGGGAATACTTATAATACGTTGATTATTATGTAATTTAGCAAATAGTGTAAGGCCTAATTTTATCTGTAAAATAGGTCTTTTTACTTTTTTATAATTTTAAAAAAAACGCAATATTACATAGTGATTTTATAAAAAGAGATTTTTATACTTATTTTTTTTGGTTGTGGTATAGTAAAATAGTAGTCGCCTAATTTATTAAATACTTCCGCTGTAAATCGTTTATTTTTAAATTAGTTAACAGATATCGTCGAATGGTTGCTTGTTAAAGAGGGATGGTTTTAAAAAAAGCGATTAGTGTTAAGTTCAGATATGTTTTATTTTATAAATACCATTGCATCAGGAACTTTTCCGGTTCCAATTGTGCTGACAACGGTAAAAGTTTTCATATCAATTACTTCAATTTTATTAGCATTGGAATTTGCTACAAAAGCATATAAGCCATTTGGGTGCATTAAAATATTTTCTGGGCGAGGGGTATTGGAAAAACCAGTCAAATTGACCACCCTATTCCAGTTCAAATTGACCACCAGTTTCGGAGCAAACTGACCACCATTTTCCAGTCCAAATTGACCACCTGATTTTGGGCTAAAATTGGACATTAAAAACTACTAACTTTTTCATGTTGTTAGCACCATACATTCGTTAAAAAAATACGGATTATGGCAAACAAAATAACAGACATGAGTAAAATTAGAAAAGCAATTAAATTCTACTGTAACGGGAAAAGTAAGTTATTCATAAGTAAGTACTTATCTCTTTCTAGAAATACAGTAAAGAAGTATATTTCTTTATTTGAAGTGCTAGGATTAAGTTTTGAAGTAATTAACGAAAAAACAGATGCTGAGTTAGAACTTTTGTTTTCACACACTACCGTGGAATCAATCAGTCCCAAACTGCAGATTCTTTATGATTTTTTTCCTAAAATGGAACGCGAACTAAAAAAAGTTGGCGTTACCATACAGCACATGTGGGAGCAATATATTGCCCTAAATCCTAATGGTTACCGAAGCTCGCAATTTGGACATCATTATAAAACATGGAGCAAACGAGTCAATCCAGTGATGCACATGAATCACAAAGCGGGTGATAAAATGTATGTGGATTATGCTGGAAAAACACTCTCCATCATTGATAAAGACACGGGAGAAATTAAAGAAGTACAATTTTTTGTAGCCATATTAGGAGCCAGTCAATACACCTATGCCGAAGCTTCCATGAGCCAACAAAAAGAAGATTTTGTTACTTCGGTAGAAAATGCTATGCGTTTTTTTGAAGGTACTCCTGCGGCAATTGTTCCCGATAATTTAAAATCTGCAGTAATAAAAAGCAGTCGTTTTGAACCCACAATTAATGAAACCTTAGCTGATTTAGCCGAACATTACCAAACTACAATCTTGCCTGCTAGGGCTTATAAACCCCGAGACAAATCATTGGTTGAAGGAGCTGTTAAGATCTTGTATCGAAGGATTTATGTAAATCTAAAAGAAACTAAATTCTTTTCTCTGGAAGAATTAAACCAGCAAATATGGGATTTATTGGATGCTCATAACAGTCGAAAACTCACAGGACGTCCGTACTCTCGGATAGAATTATTTTTAGAAGATGAGCAACAAAAACTAAGTCCATTACCACAAGAACGTTTTGAAATCAAATACCAATCCTTTGCAACAGTAATGCAAAATGGGCATGTTCAATTAAGTCAGGACAAAAATTACTATAGCGTTCCGTATCAATATGTCAAGAAAAAAGCGAAACTATTGTATACCAAATCAACGGTAGAGATCTATCACAAATACAATCGAATAGCCATCCATCCAAGGAATTACAAACCTTATATCTATACCACAATCCCGGAACATATGGCTAGCACGCATCAATTTGTAGCTCAGTGGAGTGCTGCCCGCTTCATTGATTGGGCCAGTAGTATTGACGAGTCAGTAGCAGAATATATTATGCAAATAATTGAAAGTAGAAACCATCCTGAACAGGCTTATAAAAGTTGTTTGGGAATATTAAACTTCGAGAAAAAGGTAGGGAAAGAGCGATTAATAAATGCCTGTAAGCGGGCACTTGATTTTAAAATTTACAATTTTAAGACCATTCAAAATATTTTAGAAAACAACTTAGATCATATCGAATTTGAACAAGAACCTGAGCAGGAACTTCCAATTCACGCTAACATAAGAGGAAAACAGTATTATAATTAAATTAAAACACAGTAATCATGAATGAATCCACAGTAACAAAAATGAAACAAATGAAGCTTTACGGCATGCACAATGCTTTTAAAACAGCCATTGAAAGCGGAAAAACAGACCATTACACGCTCGATCAGTTTGTATCGATGCTTATTGATGCCGAATGGGATGAAAGGCACAATCGGCGTATTGCCCGCAGTATCACCAACGCCCGATTCCATTACAAATCAAATATTGAAAGTATCAATTTTGACCAAACCCGTAATCTGGATCGAAATACCATACTGCGTCTGGCAGAATGTGAATTTGTCGAAAAAAATGAAAACATTTTAATAACGGGAAGCACTGGTGTAGGCAAAAGTTATTTAGGCACAGCATTGGGTTATCAAGCCTGTATCCAAGGTTTTAAAGTAAGTTATTTTAATACTTCGAAGCTGTTTGCTAAATTAAAAATGGCCAAAGCAGATGGTTCTTACCTGAGAGAATTGGCCAAAATAGAACGGCAAGATGTTATTATATTAGACGATTTTGGACTCCAAGCTTTGGATAGCAGTAACCGAATTACCCTTTTAGAGATCATTGAAGACAGGCATAATAACGGTTCTATTATTGTAACCTCACAAATCCCAGTGCAAGGCTGGTATGACATCATTGGAGAAAAAACCATAGCTGATGCCATTTTGGATAGACTGATTCATCAATCTCATCGACTCGAATTACATGGAGAATCCATGAGAAAAAAAAGAGGGATAAACAAAGGCTAATATTTAAGTATATTTGAATACTAATTAACAGATGAAAAAGAGTAGTTTTTAATGAAAAATGGGGTGGTCATTTTGCTCCGGAATTAGGTGGTCATTTTGAATTGGAATCAGGTGCTCACTTTAAATTGGAATTGGGTGGTCAATATCACTGGAATTTGCACATCAGTCACTAGATTATGGAACGCCTTATAATAATTATTACAAAAAAGAAGTGGCATAAAATCAGAATAACTTTTTTTGGCTTCTTAAAACAGCCAAAAGTTATCTCCGATTTTAACCAAGATAATAGAATATAAAACTAAAAACCTATCTTAAATCGTTGAGATTTCTGTCTGAAAAATGGGTACAGCATAGGTTATCAGTGCTCATCAAATTCAAAAATTTAAATTAAGATATAATTTAAATCGTTAAAACTAAAAGTTTGGTTTTATAAAAGTAATAGAATAAATTATTATTCGTTATTTACTTTCAAATCTAATATAAAAAACAATATAAAAAGAATAAAAAAATCGTTTAAGAGTAAAAAAAATCGTTTAAATACATTTATAGTCCTAATTAAATTTTTGAGATTTTGATTTAGATGAAATCGGAAGACTATTTAAATAGTTTTTTAATTAATTTATCGGCGTAACTATTTAGACTTTCTAGTCTTATTTTTTGTGAATTATTAATTAATAGAAGTCTTATCTTCTTAAATTTTGATATTTTAGAAGTTAAACGGGAATTATGCGGAAGCACTTAAAAAAAATATTTTTATCTAATTTGTTTTCTAAGCTAAATGGATAGGTTGAGTAGTATTTTAAAAATAAAATAAATAAGATTTTTATTTTGTAATAAATAACCTAAATTTAATTTTAACATATTAAATTGTTGAGGTTCGTATGATACTCAACTTTATTGGCATTAACATAATTCATGAGGCAATACAGACTCAATTTATGTCTATTAAATTTTACATCATCCTATTTTTACAATTCTTTTAAAAAACGATTTATGGTATTCAATATTTCAGTAAAATCTTCGTGAAGAATACTATTATCGTTAATTAAATTTAATTCGTGCTGAGATGCTAATCCATAACTTTGTTCAAGTCCTAAAAGGCTAATTTTGTGTTTAATCTTATGAACATTGTTAGCAGCTTGATCTAATTTATTTAAAATGATATTATTTAAATAAAGATTTTTTTCTTCAGGGAACTCGGTTATTATAATTTTTAATATTTTTTCTTCAAAGGCTTTGTCTCCTGCGGTTAAGCTGTTAAGGTAAGTAAAATTAGGTTCTTCCATAAATTTATAATGTAGGTTAAATAAAATGTTTTTCTTGGAAACGATTTAAATTTGATCTAATTGTTTTCCCGATTAAATTAGTTTTTTTGTGATTGCGCAATGTCTTACTATACTATAAGAATTATAACTGTGAAGTTTTCAAAAAATTTATGTCGACAAAATGTTTAATAGGGTTCTTTGCTATGTCGTACCATTATTTACTGACGTAATAAAGATTTAGTTCTAGGAGTATTATTTTAGATAAATGATGTTTGCCTATATTTATATTTAAAAATGGCTCATCGTCACTACCAATTGGAATTTCGTTTTTTATTACTTTTTTCGTCTTTTACTTTTAATGTTATTGCAAATTTTAAAGTTACTTTGGATCGGTTACGCTAATTTTATTTCTTAGTTTCATTTAAAATCCGAGATAAATATAGCTGTTTTTAAAGATTAAACAATTGAAAAAGAGTTCATCCTTATTTTATTGACTTTCTGAAAACAGATATTTATAAAAACAGAGTGTTAAGGGTTCAACAAAATGTCTTGTTTTTTAAATTCCTTTCGCTTTCATTTCCATAATCACATCCGAAGCGTTTTTAAAAGTCGGCGCTTGCTCAATAATACTTCCCACTCTTTTTTTATTGAGTTTAAAGGAGATGTCATTGTCTGTTGTAAACAGCAAAGCAGTCAGAAACGGGTTATTCATATACGGAGCCAACACAATAAAAGCTTCGTCAAGTGTATGGAAACTTTCTATTTCTTCGGTTTTGTAGCGCGCCGTTACCGAAAGACTAAATACGTCATTTTCTAATAAAACGGGACGCACATAGATGTTTTTCAGTTCGGTATCACCAATGGTTTTGGCAAGTGTTAATTTAGCGTAAGTGTGGTTTTCGATGCTTTCTTTTACCTTTTCCCAGAAAAGTTCAAATACAGGTTGGAAGGACATAAGTTTAATTTTAGATGATGTGTTATATTCCGAAACGGGTCTGCAAAATTAAGTGTTGTAAATCAAACAATCCATTTTTGAAGAAAGATTATTTTAAAGGATAATGACTTATAAACTAAAAAGAGAACCAATACGGCTCTCTTTTGTTATTATTTTCCAGTAAAAACTGCTTTTCTTTTTTCTAAGAAAGCTGTTGTTCCTTCTTTAAAATCTTCTGTTCCAAAACATTTTCCAAATGCTTTTATTTCAGCTTCATAGCCATTTTTTCCTTCTTTGAAATTAGCATTAACTGCTTTTATGGCTTTGCCAATAGCATACGGAGAGTTCTTCATTATTTTATTCGCCACGCTCACACAATAATCTAAAAGTTCGGCTTCTGGAACTACGTGATTTACCAATCCAGTTCTGTAAGCGTCTTGTGCTGTTACCATTCCTGCGGTCATAATCATTTCCATCGCACGCCCTTTTCCTATTAATTGTGGCAAACGCTGTGTTCCTCCGTAACCCGGAATTACGCCCAGTGAAACTTCAGGCAATCCCATTTTTGCATTCTCTGAAGCGACTCTAAAATGACACGCCATCGCTAATTCTAATCCGCCACCTAGAGCAAAACCATTTACGGCTGCAATTACTGGAGTTTTTAAATTTTCTATAAAATCAAATAATTTTTCTTGTCCTTCTGCTGCTAATTGCGTTCCTTCTTCAATCGAAAAATGAGCAAATTCAGAGATGTCAGCTCCGGCTACAAACGCTTTTTCACCGCTTCCCGTTAAAATAATAACACGAATTTCAGCATTTTTCCCTAAGTTTTTAAACGCTTTGTTCAAATCAGAAATCGTCGCAACATTCAACGCATTTAGTTTTGTAGGACGATTGATGGTAATCGTAGCAATGTTATTTTCGGTTGTAATTAAAAGATTTTCGTAGTTCATAATTGTAATTTTAAGAGTTAATTATTGGAAGTGAAACCGTGAAAGTAGTTCCTTTTCCAAATTCAGTATCAAAGGTAATCGTTCCTTTATAATTTTCGATTATGTTTTTTATTATTCCAAGTCCAAGTCCCATTCCGCTGCTTTTGGTGGTAAATTTAGGTTCGAATATGCGGTCAATATCTTTAGGCTGAATCCCAATTCCGTTGTCAGAAACTGTTATTAATACATTGTTTGTTTCTTTTTTGATACGAACCACAACGGATTTATGCTCTTGTTGTTCTGGAATGGACTGAATGGCATTTTTAGCCAGATTAGTGATAATCCGTATGAGTTGCGTTCTGTCAATTTTCGAAATAATTTCGGGAGAATCACTTTGGAAAACAATGTAATCCTCGTTAAATATATCCATGGCCAGCTCTACAACAGCCACCACATTCAAGGTTTCATTTTGCTGTGCCGGCATCGATGCGAAATTTGAAAAAGCCGAAGCCACCGCACTCATGGTATCAATTTGTTGAATCAACGTTTCCGAGTAATCGTTCATTTTCTGTTTTACATTGGAATCAGTCGGGTCAAATTTTCGCTGAAAACTCTGAACCGTTAAACGCATTGGCGTAAGCGGATTCTTGATCTCATGCGCCACTTGTTTCGCCATTTCGCGCCAAGCTTCCTCACGTTCGCTCTGTGCTAATTTGATGGCACTTTTTTCCAGTTCATCCACCATCCCGTTGTACGCTTTTATCAAAAGATTTATTTCCTTACTGTTGGCTTCTAAAACAATTTTCTCGTTTTTTTGGTTCAAACTTGTTTCACTCAGCTTATCAGAAATGGTCTTTAATGATTTTGTAATGTAGGACGAAAGGAAATAAGCAAGGGCAAAAGCCATGAGAAGCATGAACGTATAGACTTGTCCAAGACGAATCAAGAAACTTTTGAGTTCGTTTTCATAATAGCCATCGTCTTCTACATAAGGCAGATTTAAGATTCCCAATGGTTTGAATTTATCATCTTTAATCTGGCTGAAAGCAGAACGATTTTTTTTGCCATCAATCGTTTTAATGTCCACGTACCTTTTTTCTATCGAAGAACGTACCAGCTTTAAAATGTATTTAGGAATTGGAGGCGCTACTTTATCAACAGAAAAAGATTCTTTAGAAGATTTCAACAACTTTCCATCCAAACTGTAAATATTGATTTCGATGTTGTGAATGTGGGCTAACTCATGAATTTTATCCTTAAAAATCAAGTCCAAATTACCGGAGGTCAGCGGATAAGTCGTTGTTGAGAGAATGAAGTTAATGTGTTGTTTTACTGCATTTTCATTGCGGATCAGACGTTCTTGGTGGTATTCTTTGGCTTCGTTTTTAAATTGGATAATAGAAATCGAAGCCAATATCACAGAAGCCATTAATATCAATACGATCATCGAAAGGAAAATCCTGATTCGTAACGAAAGCATTGCTATTTTGAAGCTTTTGAACATGTTTTTTAGTTTACAGTCTCAGTCTCAGTCCCGGTTGGAAGCTGCAAATAAAACTATTTTTTTTCTCTAATTCTTTTGTAAAATTTAAACCCAAGCATTATCAAAATGGAAAAGAGAAAGATTCCAATTACACCATAAATCCAATTGACTGCATTTTTTAAAATTACTAAAAAAACCACTGCAAAAAGGATAATTGTTGCGCCTTCGTTCCACAATCTCATGAAATTTGTAGTGTATTTTACCTCGTCATTTTGTAATTGCTTGAATATTTGTTGGCATTTGGCATGGTATAAATACAATGCAAATACGAAGCCAAGTTTTACGTGCATCCACGGCATTTTTAGCCACGCTTGCCCTAAATCCGTGAAAAATAACATCCAAAAAGCGAAAATACTCGCTAAAACTGCTGACGGCCAAGTGATAATGTACCAAAGACGGTAAGTCATTATTTTGTATTGTTTTTGAAGAATTTCTTTCTCTGGCGAAGGCTTGTCTGCTGCTTCTATTTGGTAAACGAATAAGCGCACAATGTAAAATAATCCTGCAAACCATGTGATTACAAAGATGAGGTGTAAGGATTTAAGGTAATTATAGTATTCCATCGTTAGTTTGAATGAGTTTTGTGTTCATTTCTTTTTTTAGAAAATAGCCAGTTAATAGCGTTGATAAAACATCCGCGATTGGGAATGCAATCCACACGCCAAAAATACCTAAAAAATTTGGTAGAATCAGCACTAACGGAATTAGGAAAAATCCTTGTTTGCTTAGCGTCAAAAGCAAAGCTTTTTTTGCTTTTCCTGCTGCTTGAAAATAAGCTGCGCCAATGAGTTGAACAGCTATGATTGGTGAAGCCGCAAAAACCCAGCGTAACGCTTCCGGAGTTTGGTCAATTACGAGTGGATCAGTCGTAAAAACGGCAACAATAGGTTTGGCAAAAATTAGAATAACCACAAAAATCAGCGAGGCTAAAATGGCAGCATATTTTATTGAAAGTTGTACACTTTCTTTCACTCTTGAATAATTTCCCGCACCATAATTGAACCCGGCAATTGGTAGAAATCCCTGCGTAATTCCCAGAATTGGAAACAAAGCAAACATTAACATTCGGCTTATGATTCCATAAATCGCAACGGAATGTTCGCCGCCATACGTGTATAAAGTATGGTTCAGTATGATGGATAAAATGCTCACCACGCCTTGTCTAGAAAAAGTGACAAAACTCAGCTCAGAAATTTCTTTGACAATGGGCATTTTAAATTTAAAATGCTTCATTTTTAATTGGAGTTCGCTCTTGAAAACAAAAAACCAAAGCACAAACAAGAAACAGGTAAAATAAGATATGGCTGTAGCCAAAGCAGCACCAAACATTCCTAAATCTAAGTATTTGATAAAAAGAATATCTAATGCAATATTGACAAAAGCGGGGATAATCATGGCGACCATCGCAAACTTGGCTTTACCTTCGGCACGAATCACATTATTGCCCATCATGCAAAGTGCCAAAAACGGAACACTAATAATTATGGGAATAAAAAATTCTTTAGCAGGTTCCACAATAGCTCCTTTAGCACCAAAAAGCATTAGCATTTCATCACTAAAAAATAGACCAAATAGCACAAAAACTGATGCCAATAAAAAAGTCATCATGATTTGATTGCCAAAGGTATGCAATGCTTTTTCCTTGTGATTGGCTCCCAATGCTCGGGAAAGGACTGAGCCTCCGCCCACACCAATTGCCATTCCCAAAGAAGAAATCAAAAAGGTGATGGGCAAAACCACAGTTACCGCCGCAATGGCCAAAGAACCAATCCATTGACCCACAAATATAGTATCAATTAAAATATTAACCGACATGAATAAAATCCCAATAGAAGACGGGACTGCTTGTTTTATCAAGAGTTTTTTGATGTCCTGAGTTCCTAACTCATCGGCGGTAACAGCCATTTAAGCATTAATTTTTTCAGAGTCAACTTTAACGGTTGAAGATGTGTTCGACCAATTTGAAATCCAGTTGCTCACGGTTTTACACCAGTCATCACCGTCATTCAAACATGGAATTGCTTTGAAGTTTTCTCCTCCGTGAACTTTAAATTCATGATTGGCTTCCATTGCAATTTCTTCCAAAGTTTCCAAACAATCCGATACAAAAGCAGGCGTTACAACAGCAAGATTTTTAATTCCTTTTTCAGGCATTTTGTTCACTTCTACATCCGTGTATGGTGTTAGCCATTTATCTCCTGCCAAGCGCGATTGAAAAGTCTGGCTGTATTTTCCTTCTGGGATCCCCAGTAATTTTACCACTTGTTTGGTCGTTTCGTAACATTGGTGACGGTAACAAAATTCATGTGCAGGCGAAGGCGTGTTGCAACAAGAACCATCAATTTTACAATGTGATTTAGTAACATCCGTTTTGCGAATGTGACGCTCCGGAATTCCGTGGTAGGAGAATAATAAATGATCGTAATCATAACCTTGTAAATGACCTTTGATTGAATCAGCCAGGTTTTGTAAATAATCAGGTTTGTTATAAAAAGCAGGAACAATCGTAAATTTCATTTCTGGGAAATATTTTTTACGGTGTTCTTCAGCTAATTCTAATATTGTGGTCGTAGACGCCATTGCATGTTGCGGATACAAAGGGAAAAGAAGCACTTCGTTCACGCCTTTGTCATGCAGTTCTTGTAAACCAGACAATAAAGACGGATTTCCGTAACGCATTGCTAAGGAAACGGGAACGTCAACTAACTTTTGTACTTTTTCGTGCATTCTTTTGGAAATAACAACCAATGGAGAACCTTCATCCCACCATATTTTTGCGTAAGCGGCAGCTGATTTTTTAGGTCTTGTTTGTAAAATTATTCCACGAACTAATAATGCTCGCAACAAAAACGGAACATCAATTACGTATTTGTCCATTAAAAATTCATCTAAATATGGTTTCACATCTTTAGCAGTTGGACTTTCCGGAGAACCTAAATTAACTAATAATACACCTTTCATGTTATCTTTTTTTGTTGGTACAAAAGTAATTAAACTTACTTTTTTATAAATTGTGATTAACTATTTTTTATTTATTGTTTAATATAAGAAATCAATTGTTTACGGCATATTTGGGTTGATTGACATCAAATATTTTTTGGGCGTAGTGGCAAATTTCTTTTTGAATGCCGCTATGAAATGACTTCCTGTGCTGTACCCAATTTTCAATCCTACTTCATTTACGTTATACGAACCGCTGTCGAGCAATTTTCGGGCGAAATCCATTTTGTAGTCAAATAGAAACCCATAAACCGTATCGCCATAAATTTGTTTGAAACCCATTTTTAGTTTCTTTAAATTCAAGCCTATTTCATCTGCTAATTCCTGTAATCCTGGCGGTTCGGCCATATTTGCAATGATGATTTCTTTGGCTTTTTTGATTTTTATTACATTGTCTTCGTCTATCAAAAACGGACATTGTTCTGCGTTTGGATCTTCGGTTCTATTGAAATACAAGCTCAATAATTCATATCCTTTTCCTTTGTAATAGAGGTTTTTTATCGACGGATGCAAGCTGTAATGAAACAGTTGCGATAAAACAATTGCCATCGATGGACTTATATTTCCTTCGTTATAATATTTTTTATCCTTATTGTCGGCGCTCAAAAAAGTAATATAATCCGCTTCTGTCGAAAATAAAGCATGAAACTTCTTAATAGATATAATCACAGATATCACCCAGGAATTTGGGGCTAATTCCAGATTTAATGGCAATTCCTTTTGTGGGTTGTATAAAAGCAATGATTTTTCCTCTTTCAATTCCAAAGCATAATTCCCTTGATTGAAGATAAACTTCGCATTTCCTTTTAATCCAAAATGAAACTGAATCAATCCACTGCTCACTTCACGCTGGGCTTGAAAGGCATCGGTACTGTCATTCTGAAAGCGAATGAGCGTAAAGTCATCTTCAATTTTTATAATTTCCTGAGAACCCATAGCGATGTTTTTTTAATATGAAAATCATAATTATCAAACCTTTTTATTTAGAACAACTCTAAATAGTTTAATTCAAACGACTTGATTTCATTACAAAAATAGATTTTTTTTACCGTAAAATAAGCCATTAGAATTAAAAAATCACGAAGCGATACAAAAAGAACTTCTAGCGTTACTTTTATAAAAACTATAATGATAATTTTGTTCCACTTTCTTGAAAAGTGCAAATATGGAAAACAATAACACATCAAAGCATCACTATTTTTACGCAGTTGGATTGAGCTATAAAAAAGCAGATGCTGAGATTAGAGGTAAGTTTAGTTTAGACGCTGCTGCAAAAACGCGTTTACTGGAACAAGCTAAGAATGAAGGAATAGAAAGTTTAATAGTTACTTCTACCTGCAACCGTACTGAAATTTACGGTTACGCGGAACATCCGTTTCAATTAATCAAATTAATTTGCGAGAATAGTCAAGGTTCTGTTGAAGCGTTTCAAAAGGTAGGTTTTGTTTATAAAAATCAAGAAGCCATCAGCCACATGTTTCGTGTAGGAACTGGTTTAGACAGTCAGATTCTGGGTGATTTTGAAATTATCTCACAAATAAGAAATTCCTTTTCACAGTCAAAATCGTTGGGTTTAGCCAATGCTTTTATGGAAAGATTGGTGAATGCAGTAATCCAAGCCAGTAAAAAAATAAAAACAGATACAGAAATTAGTTCTGGCGCTACTTCGGTTTCTTTTGCCGCAGTTCGTTATATTATAAACAATGTTCAAGACATTGGAAATAAAAACATTCTCTTGTTTGGTACCGGAAAAATTGGTAGAAATACGTGTGAAAATTTAGTAAAACATACTAAAAACGAACACATTACATTAATCAACAGAACCAAAGAGAAAGCAGAAAAATTAGCTGGAAAATTGAATTTAATCGTAAAAGATTATTCTGAACTGCATTTGGAACTACAAAAAGCAGATGTAGTTGTGGTAGCAACCGGAGCGCAAAATCCAACTATTGACAAAGCAATTCTGAATTTGAAAAAACCAATGTTGATTTTGGATTTATCAATTCCGAAAAACGTCCATGAAAATGTGGAAGAAATTGATGGTGTTACCTTGATTCACATGGATTATTTGTCACAACTAACAGACGAAACTTTAGAAAATAGAAAAAAACACATTCCTGCTGCTGAAGCGATCATCGAAGAAATCAAAGAGGAATTTATTACGTGGACCAAAGGCAGAAAATTTGCACCGACAATTAATGCGTTGAAAGCAAAATTGAATGCGATAAAAACATCTGAATTAGATTTCCAAAGTAGAAAGATTTCAAATTTCAATGAAGAGCAAGCGGAGATTATCAGCAACAGAATTATCCAAAAAATAACTACTCATTTCGCTAATCATTTGAAAGATGATGATACTATGGTAGATGAAAGTATTGAATGGATTGAGAAAGTTTTCAAAATAGGAGCGACTACAAGATAATGAGCAAAACAATACGAATAGGAACCCGCGATAGTGAACTCGCGCTTTGGCAAGCCCATAATGTCGAAAAAAAACTAAATGATTTAGGCTATAAAACCGAAATTTTAGCGGTAAAATCACAAGGAGATATCATCCTTGACAAACCACTCTACGAATTAGGAATCACAGGAATTTTTACTAAAACACTCGATATCGCCATGATAAATGGCGACGTAGATATTGCGGTGCATTCCATGAAAGATGTTCCTACGGCTTTGCCAATAGGAATTGTTCAGGCAGCAGTTCTGGAAAGAGCGAATACCTTAGATATTTTGGTACACAAAGGAAACCTTGATTTTCTTAATGGTGAAGGTACCATTGCCACAGGAAGTTTGCGTCGTCAAGCGCAATGGCTGAACAAATATCCCAATCACAAAGTAGTGGATTTGCGTGGAAACGTCAATACGAGAATGCAGAAATTGCAGGAAAGCGATTGGAACGGAGCCGTTTTTGCAGCAGCAGGATTAGAAAGAATCAACTTGAAACCTTCTAATTATATCGATTTGGATTGGATGATTCCAGCGCCGGCTCAAGGTGCTATGGTTGTTGTAGCTATGGCAAATGATGAATTTTGTAGGCAAGCGCTAAACGAACTCAATGATATTGATACCGAAGTATGTACACATATCGAAAGACAGTTTTTAAAAACACTCGAAGGCGGTTGTACGGCACCAATCGGCGCTTTAGCAGTTTTTGTAGAAGATGATATTTTGTTTAAAGGCGTTTTGTTTTCTATCGATGGGAAACAAAAAATCGAAATCGAAAAAACCGTTCCGATGCAAGAATGGAAGAAATTAGGCTTTTATTGTGCCAAAGAAATTTTAGAAAATGGCGGAGCAGAATTGATGACAGCAATTAAAATTAATTTGAAGAAATAATGAGTCAAACAAGCATTTTATCCACCAAAACATTGTCAGCAGAACAAAGACAAGTATTTCTTGATGCTAATTTTGATCTTTTAGAACAAGATTTCATCGAAATCAAAAACAACCTTTTTGAACTGAAAACAATCAACAATAACTTGATTTTTAGTAGCCAAAATGCTGTTTTAAGTTTGATAGAACAAAACGGTTGGGAAGTTTTAAAGACGAAACCTGTTTTTTGTGTCGGTATTAAAACCAAGGAATTATTGGAGGCGCATGGCTTTACAGTCGATGTTTATTTAGATTACGCATCTGAATTAGCTGAAATAATCACTTTAATTTACAATAAGGAAAGCTATACTTTTTTGAGCGGAAACTTGCGTAAAGAAACGTTGCCAGAAGCATTAAAAAGCGCAGGAATAACTTTTAATGAAATCGAGGTGTATCAAACAACACTTGCGCCTTTTAAAATATCAGACCAAGAGAATTTTGACGGGATTCTATTTTTTAGCCCATCTGGCGTTGAAAGTTATTTGACAAATAATAAAATAAAGAATGAAGTTTGTTTTTGCATAGGCACTACTACAGCATCAGCATTAGAAACAAAGAAAATTAAAAACATAGTAATTGCCGAAACACCAACTATCGAAGAGGTGATTGAGGAAGTTATTGAATATTATAAAACGGAAAGCATCTAGCAATCTGCTAAAATTAAAATATATGATTAAGAACGACCTATTTTTAAGAGCACTAAAAGGAGAAACTGTACAACGTCCACCAGTTTGGATGATGCGTCAAGCCGGAAGATATTTACCGGAATTCATCGCTTTGCGTGATAAATATGATTTTTTCACCCGTTGTCAAACGCCAGAATTAGCTGCTGAAATCACCGTACAACCAATACGAAGAATTGCTCCCGATGCTGCGATTTTGTTTTCGGATATTTTGGTAATTCCTCAAGCAATGGGAATCGAAGTAGAGATGAAACCTAATTTTGGTCCGTATTTACCAAATCCAATTCGTACAATTCAAGATGTGGAGAAAGTCATCGTTCCAGATGTTCATGAAACATTAGGTTACGTTTTTGACGCTATCAAATTGACCAAAGAAATGTTGAATGATGAGGTGCCGTTAATTGGTTTCGCAGGTTCTCCTTGGACAATTATGTGTTATGCAGTGGAAGGGAAAGGTTCTAAAAGTTTTGATATGGCCAAGGGATTTTGTTTCCAACATCCAGAAGCAGCGCACGTTTTATTACAAAAAATTACAGACACCACCATTTTATACCTAAAAGAAAAAGTAAAAGCGGGAGTAAATGCCGTTCAAATTTTTGACTCTTGGGGCGGAATGTTGTCTCCAGTGGATTATCAAGAATTCTCTTGGAAATACATCAACCAAATCATTGAAGCATTGGCTGATGATGCACCGGTAATTGTTTTCGGAAAAGGATGTTGGTTTGCGTTGGGCGAAATGGGGAAAAGTAGAGCATCAGCATTAGGTGTTGACTGGACTTGTTCTCCAAGAAATGCAAGATACTTGTCTGGTGGAAACATCACGTTACAAGGAAATTTTGATCCATCTAGATTGTTATCTCCAATTCCGGTTATCAAGAAAATGGTGCACGAAATGATTGACGAATTCGGAAAAGATAAATACATCGTGAATTTAGGTCACGGAATTTTACCAAATATTCCTGTGGATCACGCGAAAGCGTTTATTGATGCAGTGAAGGAATACAATCAGTAGTCAGTCACAGTCACAGTTTTCGGTTTCCATTTTTGTAGCTGAAAACCATTACTGAAAACTAATTTATAATGAAAGAACAATTTTACCAATACATACAAAACCTTCAAGACCAAATCTGTAAAGGATTGGAAGCGGTTGAAGGTCAAGCCAAATTTCGTGAAGACCTTTGGGAACGTCCGGAAGGTGGAGGAGGAAGAACCCGCGTAATCGAAAACGGAACTGTTTTCGAAAAAGGCGGCGTTAATATTTCTGCAGTTCACGGAAAATTACCTGAAGCCATGCAGAAAATGTTCAATGTAGGCGAAGCTGATTTTTTTGCCTGCGGACTGAGTTTGGTATTGCATCCAAAAAACCCAATGACACCAATCGTTCACGCGAACTGGCGTTATTTCGAAATGTATGATGACAACGGAAATGTAATTCAGCAATGGTTTGGTGGTGGGCAGGATTTAACACCTTATTATCTGTTTGAAGAAGACGCACTTCATTTTCATCAAACGTGTAAAACCGCTTGCGACAAACATAATCTGGAGTTTTATCCAAAATACAAGAAACAATGCGATTCCTATTTTTGGAACGCTCATCGAAATGAAGCCCGCGGAATTGGCGGATTGTTTTTCGATTATTGCAAAGCAACCGATGACATGAGTATGCAAAACTGGTTTGATTTCGTATCTGAAGTCGGAAATAGTTTCCTCCAAGCGTATGTTCCAATTGTAGAAAAGAGAAAAGATTTACTGTATACTCCAGAACAAAGAACGTGGCAGGAAATTCGTCGTGGTCGTTATGTGGAGTTTAATTTAGTTCATGACAAAGGCACTTTATTTGGACTAAAAACTAACGGAAGAATCGAAAGTATTCTGATGAGTTTACCACCACATGTGCAATGGGTTTACGATCATCACGCTGAACCTGGAAGCGAAGAAGAAAAATTAGTAAACGTATTAGAAAACCCTAAAAATTGGATTGTAGATTGATGATTAACGATTTTTGATTTCAGATTTTCTGTTATCAACATTTAGTTTTAAATCATAAATCAGCAATCGCTAATCTAAAATCATAAATCATATGTTCCCATTACACAGAGGCAGAAGATTAAGAACGAATGAATCTATCCGTAGTTTAGTTCGTGAAACCAGTTTGAGTCCAGCGGATTTTATGTTTCCCATGTTTATTGCTGAAGGTGAAAACTACAAAGTTGAAATTCCTTCCATGCCAGGCATATTTCGCCGTTCGATAGATTTAACGGTAGAAGAAGTCAAAGAAATATTTGCATTGGGAATTCGTGCGGTAAATATTTATGTAAAAGTCAGTGAAAATTTAAAAGATAACGAAGGAAATGAGGCTTGGAATCCAGACGGATTAATGCAAAATGCAATTCGTGCCATCAAAGCCGCTTGTCCGGAAATGATTGTAATGCCTGACGTAGCTTTGGATCCCTATTCTATTTATGGTCATGACGGAATCATTGCAAACGGAGATGTAGAAAATGATTCGACGAACGCAGCCTTGGTAAAAATGGCCGTTTCTCATGCGCAAGCCGGTGCCGATTTTGTAGCGCCATCAGACATGATGGACGGACGCATATTGCGTTTGCGTGAAGGTCTTGACGCTGCCGGTTTTCATAACGTGGGAATCATGAGTTATTCGGCTAAATATGCTTCTGCATTTTACGGACCGTTCCGTGATGCATTAGACAGCGCTCCTGTTGACGCCACTGAAATTCCAAAAGATAAAAAAACTTACCAAATGGATTATGCCAATCGCATCGAAGCTATCAAAGAAGCGTTGTGGGACGTGGAAGAAGGCGCTGATATGGTTATGGTAAAACCAGGGATTGCCTATTTAGACATCGTTCGCGAGGTTAAAAACGCGGTAAATGTTCCCGTAACGGTTTACCACGTTTCGGGTGAATATGCGATGATTAAAGCCGCTGCCGAAAGAGGTTGGTTGGATCATGATCAGATAATGATGGAACAACTAATGTGTATCAAACGCGCCGGAGCCAGTTTGATTTCGACTTATTTTGCCAAAGAAGCCGCAATACTTTTAAACAAATAAACATGAAAAAATGTTTAATAATAGCGGTTTTACTGCTTTCCAATAGCATTTTTGCACAAGTTGAGGTAGTTGCTACTTTCATCGAGAAATGGGATAATTCCAAAGATTATTTAATAGCCGTTGCAGAAGCTATGCCGGAGGATAAATATGATTACAAGCCTGCTGAACGTGAAATGTCATTTAGAGAACAATTATTTCACATACAAGACAACATGAATTGGTTGGGTACAACACATTTTTCGGAAGAGAAATATGAGAAAAAAGAAGCGGTAAAAGGACTTTCGAAAGCGCAAATAATCCAAGAAATAAAATCCTCTTTTGATAAAGCAAAGGCATTTGTACAAAAAACCAATGATGTTGAATTATCCCAAAAAGTAGATTTTTTTGCTGGTCCAAAATCAAAATTGCAAATACTCAACTTGATGCAAGATCATGTTACCCATCACAGAGCACAAATTTTAGTATATTTGAATTTGAATCAAATTCAGCCACCCAAATATATAGGGTGGTAATTTTTAGTGATTTAGATTCTTAAAATTAAAAAAAAATATTATGAGAAAGACGTTGTTTTTATTTGCTGTTTTAGCCTTTGCTTCTTGTAAAAAAGAAGAAGTCAAAAAAGAACCTTTATACCCAACCACTACCGAAGAAGTTGCTCAAACTCCAGAGGAATTAGGAGAGGAAATTTTCAAAGGAAAAGGAAACTGTGTTGCTTGTCACCAAGTAGACAAGAAAGTGATAGGACCAAGTTTACAGGATATTGCTAAGATATACAAAGATAAAAATGCAAGCATCGTAACGTTTTTAAAGGGCGAAGGTGAGCCTATTGTTGACCCAAGTCAGTATGAAGTTATGAAAACAAACTTCGCGGTTACTAAAGCGATGTCTGATGAGGAATTAAAAGCATTAGAAGCTTACGTTTACTCACATTTGAAATAATCCTGATATTTTTCAGGAGCTAATCCCGCTATTCGCTGTATTCCCGATAAACAAAAACTACGGCTAAAAAGCCTTGTTTTTCTAAATCGGGAGATGCCGCTGCTATCGGGGCTAAAACACAAGAACCATTCGTCTCTGCGAGTGGTTTTTTTATGTTCAAAACGTTCTGATTTTTATTTCTTTCTGAACTTTGTTACTTCTTTAGGAACAATGTGGTTAATTTTTTTATCTTTAAAATATGGAAACAGCCTACATCAAAACACCTTTAGGAATTGCCACAATAATCGGTGATGAAAGCGGAATATCCGTAATTTCAGTTTCGGATGAAGGAGAAATTTCAAATAGAATTCCAACTGTTTTGCAAGAAGCCGTAACGCAACTCAATGATTATTTCGAGGGAAAACGAATTGATTTTGACTTTGCACTCAATCCAAAAGGAACTGAATTCCAACAAAAAGTCTGGAAAGGATTACTGGAAATCCCATTTGGCAAAACCTGTAGTTACATGGATTTATCCAAAAAACTGGGTGATGTTAAAGCCATTCGAGCCGTTGCTTCTGCTAATGGGAAAAATCCCCTTTGGATTGTTGTTCCTTGTCACAGAGTCATTGGAACAGATGGTTCATTGACTGGATATGCAGGAGGTTTATGGCGCAAAAAATGGTTGTTAGAACATGAGAATCCAACCACACAACAAAGTCTATTTTAAAAACAGACTTCTTAGATTTTTAGAAGGTTAGACACATTAGATTTCTTTGATTGTTAGAAATTTAGATTGTCTCAGATTCAAAAAAATCGATCAAGTTTACTAATTTAGGTTTTTGTATTTAATCTAAAAATCTAGGAAGTCAAAAAATCTAACAAATCTAGCTGATGATAGAAAAAATAAACCTCAATAACATTCTGTTTCTAGATATAGAAACTGTTCCGGAAGCCGAAGATTTCAATGCATTAGATGCTGAAATGAAAGACCTTTGGGAGCATAAGACCCAATACCAGCGCAAAGATGAATACACGCCGGAGGATTTTTATGATCGTGCGGGAATCTGGGCCGAGTTTGGGAAAATCGTTTGTATTTCGGTAGGTTATTTTACTATCAAAGGCGATATTCGGAATTTTAGAGTGACTTCTTTCTTTGGAGAAGAAAAGAAAATATTGTTGGATTTTAATAATCTCCTGAACAATCATTTCAATCAGCCGCAACATGTTTTGTGTGGTCATAATGCTAAGGAATTTGATATTCCGTTCCTCGCCCGACGCATGATTATCAACCAAATCGCCATTCCGAACAAGCTGAATTTATTTGGAAAAAAACCATGGGAAATCCCACATTTGGATACGTTGGAATTGTGGAAATTTGGCGATTACAAACATTTTACTTCCTTAAAGTTAATGTGTAAAGTACTTGGAATCCCTTCGCCTAAAGGCGACATCGATGGCAGTCAAGTAGGACATGTTTTTTATGTAGACAAAGACATTGACCGCATTGTTACTTATTGTGAGAAAGATACCATCGCCGTGGCACAAATTTTTCTGAGATTACGCAGGGAAGAATTGTTAATTGAGGACGAGATTATTCATGTGTAAGCATTATATCATTGTTATTGCAATTGATATTGATTTATTACATTTACAAAAATTATAGATTATGGTATTGAGTAGATTTTGGTTGGTCATTTTTATTTCAGCAATTGTATTTGTAGTGTTTAGTTTGTTTTCTGGAGACAGTTATACTATTGACCACGTTTTGAACGGAAAGAAAGATGATCCAATTCTGGTTTCGGAGAAATTTGCCGAAGAGCTACCTGCTTACATTAAAGACAGCATCAAAAAAGCGCCAGAGCAAACCATGATTATCAATCGCGATACGCTAAATGCGGATACAACTTATGTTTTTAAAAACAAAACCGTAAAAATCTACAGTGGTGTTCAAAAATCAGATGGTTTATTGCCAACATGTAAAAGTACTTTGTTAGATTTAGTCCTTCCGCTGATGGCTTATTTGGCCTTTTTCTGTGGATTAATGGAGTTGTTAATCATTTCCGGAGCCTCTGGAAAATTGGCGAAAGCATTAAGCCCTGTTTTTGTAAAAGTGTTTCCAAGTATTCCGAAAAACCATCCGTCTATTTCATACATGACTTTAAATTTTGCTGCTAATTTCTTAGGATTAGATTCTGCCGCAACTCCTTTTGGTCTAAAAGCCATGGAAAGTTTACAAGAAATAAATCCAGAGAAAGACAAAGCCAGTGATGCGCAAATTATGTTTATGTGTTTGCATGCTTCAGGACTTACTTTAATCGCTACGTCTATTATAGGATATCGCGCTGCGGCAAATGCCAGCAATCCAGCGGATGTGATGTTGCCATGTATTATCACTTCTTTTATTGGTACTATAGCCGCCTTTTTAATTGTAGGAATCAAACAAAGAATCAATTTCAAAAGCGCTTCTCTGGTTATTGTATTGATGGTTTTAATAGCTGCTATTGTTGGTTTGTTGATGTATGTAAATCATTTGGATTTAATTGGAAAAAACTATTTTACCTCTAATCTTTCTGCTTTAATATTAATCGGAATCATTGCTTTTACATTGATCTTTTCTTTTATTCATGAGAAAAAATTTACTGAAGCATCTACTACAGTTTTTGAAAGCTTTGTAGTGGGAGCCAATAATGGTGTGAAAACGGGAGTGACTATTTTTCCTTATGTTTTGGGAATGCTGGTTGCTATTTCTTTATTTAGAAACAGTGGTTTATTTGAAATTATTAGCAATTGGATCGCTTTCATTTTTTCTAATATGGGAGTAAGTAAGGAAATCACGGATGCTTTACCGGTTGCGTTACTTCGTCCTTTTAGTTCTGCCGGATCAAGAGGGTTTTTGATTGACTCGATGAATACTTTTGGAGCGGATTCCTTAACGGCAAGATTGAGCAGTATTTTTCAATGTAGTGCCGAAAGTACTTTTTATGTGATAGCCGTTTATTTTGGTTCTGTAAATATTAAAAACACACGTTATGCACTAGGAACCATGCTTGTCGTAGATTTAATCTGTGTGATTACTGCGATTTTTGTTGCGACTTGGTTCTTTTAACATATTAGCTTGTGCTAATAATGATTAATGAAGTGCAATTTTTTAAGCTTTATGTTACTTCAGTCAATGATTCATTATTTCGACATGAATATGTCAATAATTAAAGGAGAGGAATAAAATAAATTTTAGACCTTTTAAGCATTTTTTTAAATTTTGAATCCCATAAATTTTTGGGACGGACATTTTCAAAGTGAACGAATAATTATTTTGATGAAAAGAAGTAAAATTGTAATACCCCGTTTGTTTGAGATGAATTTCAGGTCTTTCAAGTTATTTTAGCTTGTTTGTAAAAGAGATTTATCATTTAACTTTAAGTGGTTTATCAAAAAAATGCCTCCAAGTAGTATCTAACTTTTGGAGGCATTACTTTTAAAAACATTTTGTTATTACTATAAATGAGAATTATTTTTTAAGGAATTTTTTAGTTACTGTTTTTTCCTCATCCTTTACTTCAAAAATATATACTCCAGATTTAAAATTAGAAACATTAATCTCATTTTCTGTAAGATTTCCAGTTTTTATTTCTTGTCCAATCATGTTGTAAATTCTGTAAGTTGCCTTATTTGTAACATTCATTGAAACATTTAATACGCTTTCTACCGGGTTTGGATATAAATTTAATGATAGAACATCATTATCAATACTTAGTGCGGTTGTTTCAATAGTTGAAGATGCCGTGATATTGACGTTATAATCTTCAACTTGACCATAACTTAGAGTTTCGCAGGAAGTTGGAATTCCGTTATATTTCATAGAGACTCTCATTCTTGTTACTCCCAAGGCGGCAGTAGCAGGAATAGTTATTGTACCCGTTGCTGGTGTCACTTTCGATGCTGCTTTTGAAAACACCAATTCTCCAGCATCTGTAAATAATCCGTTTTTGTTGTAATCTATCCACACAGCATAACCTTCAGAATAAACTGTTGATGTCCAAGATGGTGTAATCGTGATAGCTTGTGAAGAACCTCTAGACAAATTTGTAGAAAGCGAAGTGAAATTTTCGTATCCCGCCGTACCAGTTGAGGTGTTGTTTATAGTTCCTAAAACTACTTTGGCAATTTTTTCACCAGAAGTGTTATTGCTTGTGGAAGTACAGTAAGTTATTGTGGATGCACTGGTTGTTACAGCAACGGCATTACTTGCAACAGATAAGTTTCCGGCAGCATCTTTTGCTTTTACTGTGAAAGTATAAGCAGTGCTGGCCGATAATCCTGTTACAGAATAAGTTAATCCTGTTACGGTTGTCACCAAAGTTGCTCCGTTATAAATTGAATATCCGGTAACGGCAACATTATCTGTAGCAGCAGTCCATGATAAATTTGTAGAGGATGAAGTTGTTCCTGCAGCTGTTAAGTTAGCCGGTGCTGTTGGTGCAACTGTATCGGTGGAGCCGGAATAAGCAGCTCCAACACCTACTGCGTAAAATGCATTTGTAGTGGCAATTACTTCGGCAGAACCTGCTCCATAGAGCTCTACTGCTGATTGAATTCCAAATGTTCTTGCATTCGCAAAAGTGGAGTTGGCCGATAGGTAAACGCTTTCTAGTCTGTAAGCAATTTTTGCTGCTTTATCGATAGTAATTCCGGTAACATTGTATGAACTTCCAATGTCATTTGTTCCTGTTTTCCCAACAGATAAAATATAAAACCAATGGTTTAAAACACCGCTATTGGTATGAACACCACAATAATCATTTGTTTGAGTTGGTGTGCCACAGTTAATGACTTTCCAGTTTGTTCCGCCATAGGTGTCAGGTTGTCCTTCTAATTTTGGATTACTCATCGAACGTAAAGCTGTTTTACCGGCTCTTCTTTCAATATCCTCACCAATTAACCAGGTAGATTTTGTAGGTGCTGCAAAATATTCAACACAAGCGCCCCAGATATCAGAAAACCCTTCATTCATGGCTCCTGATTCTCTTTGATAAGCCAGATTTGCTGTTTTTTCACATACTGCATGTCCGATTTCATGCGCTGCTACATCCAGAGAAGTTAGAATGTCAAAGTATGTTCCGCTTCCGTCACCATACGTCATTACACTTCCATTCCAGTATGCATTGTCGTATGCAGTATCAAAATGAACATAACTTTTTATGATGGCGCCAGCATTGTCATAACTGTTTCTGGCATGTTTGGCAGAAAAGTAGTCGTATGTTTTTTCTGCACCCCAATGTGCATCAAGAGCACCGTTGTCTTTGTTTGTATTGTTAAATTCAGTGGCAGTCCAATTATTATCAACATCTGTAAAGTTAACCGCTGCTGTGTAGCTGGTTCCTTTTTTCATGTTGAAAGTGTTTATTCCGTTACCACGCGTATTGTCAGATAGAATATAAGACGAACCGCTCAATGCCGTTTGAATGGTTTGTGCGCTGCTATAACGAGTTGCTGCATTTGCGGCAACAAATAGTGGCTTTTCTATTCTCCCATCTGATTTTTTAGCAAGGTTATGGTTTCCATGGCTGTATTCGCCTAAGTGTTTAATGGTTGCATTATAGAATACTATTTCTCCAGTTAAAGCGTCAACATATACATCACCTCGACTTACCGGATTAGTGGCATAAATGTCAAATTTATAGACTAATCGAATGTCGTTGTTTTTTTTGCTAGACTTTTCGTCATCCATCATTGGAAGTAAAACCAATTCACCAGCAGGTTTTGTGTAATCAATAGCAGCCGCTTCTAATGGTTTTTCCCAAAGATATTCTTTTGCTCCAATTTGAGAAATTGCTTTAGTAAGAGCTTGTTCATAGGTCAAACCTGGATTGGTGTTAATGTCTTCCAGTTGGTAAAACTCTCCATTCATCGATTCTAATTTTGACTTTTTCGAATGCAATGAATACATTGAAAATTCTACTTTTAATCCTTTATGGGATAGTTGAAATTTTTCATGCAGAAAACCCAAGTCGTCTGTTTCAGTTTTAACTTTTGAGAAATTTGAATTTTCTTTCAGTCCTAATTGCTCTTTTAGTACTTTTTGAGAATCTGAAGTCTTGTAGATAGACTTTTCGCTAAAAAGGATTAAAGTAGGTTCTCCTTTTTCATCTGTGATTTTTTGCTTTACATTTTTGTCAGTTTCTTGGGCATTTGTTTCCAATGCGAGAAAAGAAACGGAAGCAAAGAGCACAATCTTTCCGAGTAATTTTGTTTTCATGTGGTATAGTTTTGGTTAATTTCAGATTGTAAAATTATTTATTTATTGGAGTTTAATTTTACGGTTTTACCACACTTTTTTTAAAAATGTTTATTTTTTTTGTTAAAATAGATTACTATATTCTTTCTTATTATTAAAATAAACAAAAAAAGGCAACTCTTTTGAGTTGCCTTTACTATTAATATATGATTTTTAATCAATAACCATCTCCGGAATCTCGCCTTCAATAATTAAATCAGCTTCAGTAGAAGCGATGATATGTTCAACGGTTACACCTGGAGCACGTTCCAATAATTTGAAACCTTGCGGTGTTATTTCTAAAACGGCTAATTCTGTTACTACTTTTTTAACGCAACCCACGCCGGTCAATGGTAGCGTACATTTTTTAAGTATCTTAGATTCTCCGGCTTTGTTAACGTGCATCATGGCTACAATAATATTCTCGGCAGAAGCCACTAAGTCCATTGCGCCTCCCATTCCTTTTACCATTTTACCAGGGATTTTCCAGTTGGCAATATCACCGTTTTCGGCAACTTCCATCGCGCCAAGGATTGTTAAGTCAACATGTTGTCCGCGAATCATTCCAAAACTGAATGCGGAGTCAAAGAAACTTGCTCCGGGCAAAGTGGTGATGGTTTGTTTTCCTGCGTTGATTAAATCAGCATCTTCATCGCCTTCAAAAGGGAATGGACCCATACCGAGAATTCCGTTTTCGCTCTGAAATTCAACGTCAATTCCTTCTGGAATATAATTAGCTACTAATGTTGGAATCCCAATTCCGAGATTCACGTAATAGTTGTGTTTTAATTCTTTTGCAATGCGTTTTGCAATTTGATTTTTATCTAAAGCCATTTCTTAATGTATCAATTTATGAATGTAACAATATATCAATTTTGAAAATTGTTACTTATTATTTTTACTAGTGCTTAGGATTTTGTAAACTATTAATCCTAATTCATTAATTTGAATTTTTAAGCTTTCATCAAAAGGATATGAGGATGCTTTTTCACAAAGCAAAAGCCAGTATTTTGTTTCCTCTAGTTCTTTGGCTGCAATCTTAATTTTATGAATAAAATCCGCTCTGCTTTCGGCATTTTGTGCTTCATGAATATTAGCGCCTATACTTGTTCCTGACTTTAATAGTTGATTAGCAATAATAAATTTGCGTTTATTTTCTAATATTTCACAAAAAGCTATAATATCTAATGCAAAATCAATGGATTTAGTGACAACAATATTCTCTTTATCCATTTTTTATTAATTGTTATATTGGAAAATTGCTAAATTGTTTAATTTTTTGCACGAACCGTTCTTTGTTCAATTCTTTTCTCATATTTCACACCTTGAAAAATTCTATTTACAAGTATTCCGGGAATATGAATTTCGTTTGGATCTAAACTTCCTGCAGGCAATAATTCTTCTACTTCGGCGATGGTTATTTTTGCTGCTCCGGCCATGCAAGGGTTGAAGTTTCTTGCAGTTCCTTTGAAAACTAGGTTTCCGGCTTCGTCACCTTTCCATGCTTTTACGATGGCAAAATCAGCGTTGAAAGCGTGTTCCATAACATGCATTTTTCCATTGAATTCGCGAACTTCTTTACCTTCGGCTACTTCAGTTCCATAACCGGCTGGTGTGAAAAAAGCGGGAATCCCCGCTTGTGCCGCACGACAACGTTCTGCTAAAGTTCCTTGAGGGATAAGATCTACTTCGAGTTCTCCAGAAAGCATTTGGCGTTCAAATTCGGCATTTTCGCCTACATAAGAAGAAATCATTTTTTTGATTTGGCGCTTTTGCAAAAGCAGTCCAAGACCAAAATCATCAACACCTGCATTGTTTGAAATACACGTTAAGTCCGTAGTTTCTTTTTTTACTAATTCAGCGATGGAATTTTCTGGAATACCACATAATCCGAAACCGCCAAGCATAATAGTCATCCCGTTTTCAATTCCTTGAAGGGCTTCCTGAACGTTATTTACTTTTTTGTTAATCATAAAAATGAGTTTCTATTTGTCGAATTTTATTTAATGAAGAAGTAAGTCTGTTTGTAATACTATGAACAACAGAATTTGAATTTGAGAACCAAAGCCCTAGCCCAGATAAAAGCGACATCTTTTCTGGTCCTGATTTTTTCAGGATCAGAAAGATATAGCGGTTAGCTGGATTAGCTCCAGATGAAAATTTTACAACTCAAACTCTTCGGTATCTTGCTCTACGGCTGTCGTGTCTATTACCTTTTTAGGAACGTAACAGTCTACTTTTATAGAAAGATTTGCGGGTCTTTCAAAGCCTTCCTTAGAAACTTTAAGGGCTGGATCAGCATAACACAATTTCATGAAATAACCCCAAACCGGTAATGCGGCTGTGGCTCCCTGACCATAAGTAATGCTTTTGAAACGAGCCGAACGATCCTCACAACCTACCCAAACTCCGGTTACCAGATTAGGAACCATTCCCATAAACCAACCATCAGACTGGTTTTGAGTAGTACCTGTTTTTCCCGCAATAGGATTTTTAAATGAATACGGATAACCGGTCCAGCGGTTGTCTCCGTTACCGCCGCCAGTGGTACGCAAACGGTCTCCAGAACCACCTTCGGTTACACCTTCCAGTAATTTGATGACTGCATAAGCAATGTCTTTATTTAAAACATCGTGCGATTCAGGTATTGGTTCGTAGATGATAACACCACTTTTATCTTCAATTTTAGATATAAATTGAGGTTTCATATAAACACCTTGATTAGCAAAAGTACTATAGGCTGCAACCATATCTTCAACGGTTATTTCTACAGCTCCCAACGCAATGGAAGGTTGGTTTACAATTTCGGATTTTACGCCTAATTTATGGGTTAAATCGATTACGGCTTCTGGACCCACTTTGTCAATTAATTTTGCGGATATTGTATTTATGGAATTCGCCAAACCTCTTTTCAAGGTAACCATTCCTCTGTATTTGTTGTCTGAATTTCTAGGTTCCCAATCTTCGGTAACATGATGGCGTCCTTTTCTGATTACAAATGGTCCGTCAATAATCGAGTCACATGGAGACATATTCAATTGCTCGATAGCAGTTGCGTAAACAAATGGTTTGAAAGTCGAACCTACTTGTCTGGCACCTTGTCCTACGTGATCGTACTGAAAATATTTGTAGTTAATACCACCAACCCAAGCTTTTATATTACCGGTTTGTGGTTCCATAGCCATTAAACCAGATTGTAAAAAGTGTTTGTAATACCGAATAGAATCCAACGGTGTCATGATGGTATCTTTTTCTCCTTTCCAAGAAAAGACGGTCATTTTTGCTTTTTCGCTGAACGATTTTATAATTTCTTCCTCGCTTTTATCCATTGATTTCATTACAGCCCATCGGTTAGATGATTTCATTGCCTGATTCAGAATGCGTTGTGTTTCTACAGAAGAAATATTGACAAAAGGAGCGTTTTTATTATCCTTAGATTGACTAAAAAACTCTTCTTGAAGGTTTGCCATGTGGGCAGTAACTGCTTCTTCAGCGTGCAATTGCATTCTGGAATCAATCGTGGTATAAATTTTTAGACCGTCTTTATAAATATCATAATCAGAACCGTCCGGTTTTTTATTTTCTTCAGCCCATTTTTTCATGTAATCACGTAGATATTCTCTGAAATACGTAGCCGTTCCGTCTTTATGTGTTTCTAATTTGAAATTTAATTTAATTGGTAAACTTTGCAATCTTTCTTTCTCTTCTTTTGAAATGATTTTCCCTTTTTCCATTTGCAAAAGCACGACGTTTCTACGGTTTTTTACACCTTGCGGGTTCCTGATAGGATTGTATAAACCGGAATTTTTAAACATTCCCACTAATATTGCCGATTCGCTGATAGTTAAATCCTTTGGTTCTTTTGAAAAATAAGTTTTTGCCGCTGAACTTACTCCAACAGAATTATTTCCAAAATCATATACGTTACAATACATGGCAATGATTTCATTTTTAGTGTATTGTCTTTCTAATCGAATGGCGATAATCCATTCTTTTATTTTTTGTACAATTCTAAAAGGCAGGAATTTAGACCCTTCACCATGGAATAATTGCTTGGCTAATTGCTGTGTCAACGTACTCGCTCCACCGCTTGTTCCTAAACTGGAAATAGCTCTTAAAGTTCCTCTGCCATCAATACCAGAATGCTCATAAAAACGAGCGTCTTCAGTAGCAATTAAAGCTTGAACTAAATTTTTTGGTAAATCGGAATACTTTAATTGAGATCTGTTTTTTTCAAAATACTTACCCAAAACTACTCCGTCAGCCGAAATAATTTCGGTAGCTAAATTAGAATCAGGATTTTCTAAGTCTTCAAAGGAAGGCATTGAGCCGAAGATTCCCCAGGAAGCAAATAAGAAAAACAAACCGATGCTTCCCAAGCCTATAAAGAAGATTTTCCAAAATTTCCTTTGATAATGTGCAACATCTTTGACAGTACCTTTTGCTTGATTATTATTTTTTTTGATAGCCATAATACTATTTTATTCTTTTTTTTCTATTCTAAAACCTACCTCTGTAATTCCATTTAAAGCTGTTACACCCGGAATTTTACCGTTTTCTCTAACCGCTTGTTTGATGTGGACTTTGTATTTTGATTTGAATCTTACATTTTCTTTGTAAAAGAGCTTGCTTTCTTTTAAATCTGAGAAACCATTTCCTAAAAGTGTTCCGTCCGTTTCGGCCATTTGGTATTCAAGGGTGTCCACTTTTGTAAAACCATTTGGTAATTCTAATGCCACAATTAAAAACAGATTATTGAATTGATAATTGTTATTGGCTCTCAAATTTACAAATAGATTGTATCGTTTTGTGGAATCTAATTCTGGTAAATTGAACGTTACAATACTGTCTTTGTGCCACGCACTACCAACTGATTTATATTCATCAAAAACCCTTTTTTTATCACATGAAATAAAAAGGGTTACAACCAAAAGCAGTAAAGCGCTATTTTTTATCCACATTTTTAGTAATAATTATAGGTTTTCTCGGCTCTGCAGGTTTTTTATCAGCAGGAGCTTGGCGGTTATTATTTGCAGGTTTGTTATTGTTATTGTTTGCAGGTTTATTGTTATTTGCTGGCTTATTATTATTAGCTACAATTATATTTTCTCCCGCAGTTTTGCGTTTTTTATTTGGTTTTTTCTTTGCTTTGGGTTGGTCAAAACGAGTCAGACTTTCCTGCCCCATAGCATTATTGAAGTTTTTTTCTGGCTCAACAATTAGCTCGATAGCATAATCTTCTAACGAAGAAACTTTATTTTTTAGTTTGTTTTCAGCAACAATTTCTTTGACCTGATCAATTTTCAATACATGCCAATTGGCGAAGTTATTGGTATAAGCAAACCACATTAAACCTTTAAAAATATCTTGTTTCTGGCAAATAGCATCTCCTTTTTCGGTAACTAATTTTGTTTCGAAATCAGGGAAATGTTTCAAAGCATCCATGTACGTATCCAACTCATAGTTCAAGCAGCATTTTAACTTTCCGCATTGTCCGGCCAGTTTTTGCGGGTTCAATGACAATTGCTGGTAACGTGCCGCAGAAGTATTTACACTTCTAAAATCCGTCAACCAAGTTGAACAACATAATTCTCTTCCGCAAGAACCAATTCCGCCTAAACGAGCTGCTTCCTGACGAAAACCTACTTGTTTCATCTCAATTCGAGTACTGAATTCTTTAGCAAAATCCTTAATTAAAGCTCTAAAGTCAATACGGTCATTGGCTGTGTAATAAAACGTAGCTTTTGATCCATCACCTTGAAATTCAATATCTGAAATTTTCATTTCTAGTTTTTGAGCAATCGCCAGTTCACGTGCGCGAACCTTCATCGGTTCTTCACGATCTCTTGCTGCGGACCAAATATCAATATCTTTTTGGGATGCTTTTCTATATATTTTCGGAATTTCATTGCTTGCAGGATTGGCTCCTTTTTTCTTCATTTGAATTTTAACTAATTCTCCTGTCAAAGTAACAATTCCAATATCATGACCCGGAGAAGCAACAGTAGCAACGATGTCGCCCATGCTTAACGTTAGTTTCTCGGTATTGCGGTAAAATTCTTTTCTTCCGTTTTTGAAACGTACTTCAACACAGTCAAAAGGGGCGTCGCCATTAGGCAAACTCATATTAGAAAGCCAATCGAAAACCGTTAATTTATTGCAGCTATCGGTGCCGCAAGTCCCATTATTTTTACAACCCTTAGGTGCGCCACCATCAGAAGTTGAACAACTTGTACATGCCATAATCTTATATGTAGTGTTGCGACGAGCACAACTTAAGTTCTTAAAACGTTTAATGTGTAAAGATAGTATTTTTTAATTTTATGGAACAACGCCTATTTATGTCAATAAATCATAAATTTTTAATAAAAAAACCCACTACAAATAAAATTGTAATGGGTTGAATATAAATCTATCTTTAATTAAAAGCTTAAGTTTCTTTCACCGAAATTATTTTCACCGGACAGGCTTTTGCTGCCAATTCGCAACTTTCAACAATGGTGTGGTCGTGTGATTTTAAAGTAAAAAAACCTTTGGCATTTTGCGAATGAATCAAAACTGATTTTCCGTCTTTCTTAGACATTTGAAATTGAACCGGCGCCATTTCAACGCAATAATTACAGCCAATACATTTGTCTCTTTGTAAAGTAACAATAACCATTAGGCTTCCACAATTTTATATAATTTGTCCGACATTCGGATTCTGAAAGGTAATTTTAAAGTACAATCATCGCCTTTGGTGGCTTTGTCAGCCGTAACATCATTGACAAACATTTCGTCGATAATCATTTCCTGCGCTCCGGTGCTTGGTCCTGTTACCAGAATTTTATCTCCAATTTTAATGTCGTACGCTTCAATTTTGAATTGACCAATGTTGGCTTTCGGGAAATAATGGGTTCCTTTCCCTACATAGACTTTTTTCTGTGTAGCCATCGATCCGGAAACATCACTCCATTCTCCCAATTCTTGTCCGAGATAATAACCGGACCAAAAACCGCGATTGTAAACGGTGTTTAACTCTTCCATCCAATCCACTACTTTTTCTTTAGAAAACGAATCTTCATAATAACTGTCAATCGCTTCCCGATACGTTTTGATTACGGTGGCGACATATTCAGGAGCGCGGCCACGGCCTTCAATTTTCAGCACCTGAATACCGGAATCAATGACTTGGTCCAGAAAATCTAAAGTGCATAAATCTTTTGGAGACATTAAATATTCGTTATCGACTTCGATTTCAAAACCGGTTTCCTGGTCAATTACCGTGTATTTTTTGCGGCAATTTTGTTTGCACGCACCACGATTAGCGGAGGAATTATTAGAATGTAAACTCAAATAGCATTTTCCTGAAACTGCCATACACAAAGCGCCATGACCAAAGATTTCAATCTCCACTAAGTTTCCGTTTGGACCTTTAATTTGTTCTTTTTCGATTTGAGCGGTGATGCTTTTTACTTGACGTAAACTCAATTCCCGACTTAAAACCATCGTGTCTGCAAATAAACTGTAGAATTTTATGGTTTCAATGTTGGTCACATTCAGTTGAGTCGAAATATGAATTTCCATCCCAATGCCTCTCGCCATAGCGATAACCGCTTGATCAGAAGCGATAACTGCAGTGATATTCGCTTCTTTGGCTTTGTTTAATAGTGTTTTTACGACGGATAAATCGTGGTCGTAAATTATAGTGTTCAAGGTTAAATAACTTCGAACATTTTTAGTTTCGCAACGTTTTGCTATTTCCGGCAAATCGTCCATGGTGAAATTCACGGTGGCTCTAGCGCGCATGTTCAATTGCTCAACGCCAAAGTAAATAGAATCCGCACCATTATCTAATCCGGCTTGAAGCGACTCAAAGTTCCCGGCGGGAGCCATAAGTTCTATTTTGTTATTCGATGTCATGATAAATTAGTCTAAAACTTTATATAATTTATCAGATAGTCGAATTCGGAACGGTAATTTGAATGTACAAGTATCTCCCGAAACTGCTTTTTCTTGTGCTAAATCGTTCACCAGCATTTGTTCGATTACTACTTTTTGTTCTCCGGTTGTGGAACCTTTGATTAGAATCGTATCGCCAATTTTGATTTCGTTTTCTTCAATTAGAAATTGACCAATACTTGGTTTTGGAAAAAAATGCGTTCCTTTTCCGATATAGACCTTCTTAACTTTTGGTTCTTTTTTAACGGAAGTCCCGACGCTTCGGGATGGTTTTTCAGCAACAAAAACGCCATGCGTTTCTTCGTTGTTTTTGAAAGTCAAAACATCTGATTTTCCTTTTTTGAAAATCTTATTTCCATTTTTAATTCCTCTGCGAATGGCTTTTTGCTCTTCTTCCGGCAAGTGAATCACGCTCACACATTCTGTTGAACAGCAACCTTCCATTTTTTCCTTGCATGAGTCACATTGGATAAAAAGCAAATGACAGCCTTCATTCACGCAATTCGTATGCACGTCACAAGGTTCCCCACATTGATGGCATTGCGAAACAATATCGTCTGTGATTCTTTCGCCCAAGCGGTGATCAAATACGAAGTTTTTTCCAATGAATTTACTTTCTAATCCTTCAGCTTTTACTTGGCGCGTGTATTCAATAATTCCGCCTTCCAGTTGGTATACGTTTTCAAAACCTTTGTGTTTGAAATAAGCGCTGGCTTTCTCACAACGGATTCCTCCGGTGCAATACATCAATAGTTTTTTGTCTTGTTTGTGTTCAGCAAGTTGTTCTTCTATGATTGGTAAACTTTCACGAAAAGTATCAACATCTGGTTTTATAGCTTTGGTAAAATGTCCAATTTCACTTTCGTAATGATTTCGCATATCGACCACAATCGTATTTGGATCTTCTAGAAGTTCATTGAATTCCTTGGCTTTTAAGTGAATTCCAATATTGGTCACATCAAAAGTTTCGTCAACCAAACCATCCGCCACAATCTTGTCGCGTACTTTTACCGTCAGTTTCAGGAACGAGTGATCGTCTTGTTCTACGGCTATATTCAATCGGATTCCTTTCATGAAATCATAGACTTCAATAGAATCTTTGAACGCATAGAAATTATCAGCAGGCAATGATAGCTGGGCGTTGATTCCCTCACTGGCTACATAAATTCGACCCAAAACTTCAAGTGAGTTCCACGCCAGAAATAATTCGTTACGAAATTGTGTTGGATTTGAGATTTGCGCATAAGCATAGAAAGACAGCGTAAGACGTTGTTTTCCGGCATCATCAATCATGATGGCTCTTTCCTCTGCGCTTAATGTGTTATACAGTTGCATGCTATAAACAGTTTTAAGTTGAGAAATATATTTTTTGCAAAAGTAAATAATTTAACCGCAAAGTTCGCTAAGTTCATAAATAAAAAACCCCCTCAAAGCTTTGCACTCTGAAAGGATTAAATTATGTTGCAATGTAAATTTTAGCAATACTCGTTGAAAGCGTCTTTCAAGTTCTCAGCAATTAATTCTGCTGGGCGACCTTCAATGTGGTGACGCTCTAACATGTGCACTAATTCTCCGTTTTTGAACAAAGCCATACTTGGCGATGATGGAGGAAAAGGGAACATGTGTTGTCTTGCAGCATCAACTGCATCTTTGTCAACTCCTGCAAAAACAGTAATTAAATGGTCTGGTTTTTTAGCGCCATCTAAACTCATTTTTGCTCCCGGACGCGCGTTTCTTGCAGCACAACCACAAACCGAATTTACAACTACAAGTGTTGTTCCTTCTAATTTCATTGCGTTTTCTACTGCTTCAGCACTATGTAAATCTTGAAAACCTGCAGCAGTTAATTCCGCTTGCATTGGTTTTACCATTTCTTCTGGATACATATCTTTTTATTTTAAATCAAAATTAATTTTATCCTGCAAAGTTACAAAGTTTACAATCAAGAATAGAAGTTCAATTATAAAGTTTTGTTATAGTTTGATTGTTATTTTATTGCTTTGGAAGCCACATGGGAAATAGCTTTTATAAATAGCATTTTTGGACATTTTAAAATCACTTGAATGTCTTCGTATAAAGTAGTTTCCTCGTCCAGAAATTTAAAAATCAAGGTTGGATTTCCTTTTTTGAACATCGAAGCAAAGATGTGGGAACCCAATTCGTTTTTTCGGTCTAAAATGTCTAACAAAAGTAAATCGTAAAACCAGAATTTTGTCTTTCTATGAAATTTCGTGAAGTCGGTTTCCCTTTGCAGAAAGGCGACTAATTCACTTGATTTTTTATCGGAATTTTTGAAAGTGTAACCCGTACTGGCTTTTGTCCAACCGCCTGAAGTTCCTATATTGAGTACGTTTTTAGTATTTGATTTCCAAAAAGGATAACACGTCATCGGGATGCTGCCTTGCTCTTTTTCGACGAGTTCATAAGTTGTAATGCCGAGTTTTTCGATATATTTCTTGATTTCGTTTTCGTATTCTTCCTTTTTTAAATGCTGGTGCGAAAACAAGGTGTATTCCAGTAAAGCTTCGGTTTTTGATGTGGGTAACACATACATAAAACGGGTGTTTCCTTTTTGTTCCACCGAAAAATCCATGAAAGTAGCTTGCTCCGAATTGAAAACAGGCTGTTCGCTTTTGATAAACCAACCAATAAAATGCTGTTGTAAAAGGGGGTATTTTGTCTGGCTTTCTGCTTTGTATTTGTTGTAAATGCTATTGAAAAGTTTGGAACAGGAAAAACTCTCTTTTTCAGTTTGTACCAGAATTATAGTTTCAGATTCTTCGATTTCTAAGACTTTTTCATTTATAAAAGTGATATTTTCTTGTTTTGAAAGCAAATCAAATACTTGGTTGTAAAAATCCAGTCCTTTGACCATATTGTAGTGATACGGTTGCAAGTCTAAATCCCTGCGAAAATCTTCATTGGCAAACAAAGCCGAATCCCATTTCTTGGAAATAGATTGTTCCCAAACCGAATCGGTTGTTTTCCAAAAACACCAGGTTCTGTCGTTGGTTTTTTTAGTGTTTTCATCCAATAACAAAATACTCTTGTCCTTAAATTTACCGGATTGTACCAATTTATATACGGTCATCAAAGTCGATAATCCAGCGCCGGTAAAAATATAATCGTAGTGTTTCATTTGGGAATTTGACATTTCCCCCAAAAATAGACAATTTTATTCTTTTAGTTTGGCTAAAATCAGCTTTAATTCTTTTGGGTTTAAGTAGCCGCTATACTGAAAAATAGTCTCGTTTTCACTGTTTAAAACACACAAAACGGGAAAATTCAGTTGCCTATTTACTGTACCTAAGGCGATGGCTAGTTCATGTGTTCCAGAAGTATTTCCCGTGGGTTTGAATTGAAAAGTGGTTTTGTTGAAAACTACCGTTCGTTTTTCTTCGGCATTGAAATTAACAAAATAAAAAGCAGTGTTAAGCTCCTGGATGATTTCCTCGTTTTTGAAAGTGGTGTTTTTCATCGCATGACAAAATTGACACCAATCGGTTTGAATGAAAATAATAGTTTTTCTCTTTTCGATACTTTGTAAACTGTCGATTTCTTCGAATGAAACCGAATGCAACTGTGCAAATCCAGCGTGAATTCCGCAGCACAAGAGCAATAGTATGGCAAGTTTGTTTTTCATTATCGCAACGTATATCGAAGTCCGAAAAAGCTTCTGATTCCTTGGTTGGGTCCATACACATAAGTCGTATCAAACGTTAATCCATACGGATTTTCAGGTGTTGCCAGCACTTGACCGTTCGCATCGTAGGTTACATTTTTATCAAAAGGATCATTGGTTCTTGCAATCAAAAATGGATTGTTTTGTTTAGGCAAAAAGTTCAAAAGGTTTTTAATTCCGGCATAGAATTCAAAGTTTTTCAAGCCAGAATACGTAAATTGAATGTTTTGCAAACTATACCAAGGCGATTCCGGAGCACGAGGATCCAAAGCGCTTAAAAGAGGCAATTGCATCGGGCTGTACACATTTCCGGTGTAATCTACATTTAAATCGATAGCTTGAATTTTATACGAAACACTCCAGGTTGCAGTAAATTTTTCGGTCAGAAAAGGAGTTGCTTTTCGGCCATTTTCAACGTTTTTATTGTCAAGCAAAGAGGCGCCTGTGATGATTTTTAATCCATTTGGAAAATTAAAATCGATATTCGTACTGATTCCTTGGCTTATGGCATAACCGTTGATGTTTTCATAAATAATTTGGTTGGGATTGGTATCATAATCCGAAACAATTTTATTGCTGAATCGGGTATGAAAAAAGGAAGTTTCAATGCCGATAAAGGTTCCGTTATCGAAATTTATTTTCTTGATATAATTCAAATTGGCATTTATGGATTGTTCCGGTTTCAGGTTATTGGCGATTACAATTTCACGGGCACCGGTTAAAGCAGCATGATCTTCCGTAAATAAATTTACCACTCTAAAACCCGTTCCGGCATTCAAACGAATGATGTTATTGTCATTCAATTTCCATTTGTAGGCGATTCTTGGAGTCAAGATGCTTCCGTGAAACGAGTTGTAATCGTAACGCATTCCCAGTAATAGCTTGTGTTTTTCAGTAAAAGTGATTTCGTCTTGAACAAAAATTCCCGGTAACCACGTTTTTTCCGGGTTGTTATTTCCCAGTTTTGAAGTTGCTGGCGTATTGTCATCGTAATAATTATAACGGGTGGCAATTCCGGTAAGTAAATCATGGTTTTCTATTTTTTTGTCCCAAGTGAATTGTAGAAAACCAATTTTTTGATTCGCAATATAACTCGTCGTGCCGTATCGGCTGTCTTGAAAATGTACATTTCCTGAAAAGGAAAGCATCAGTTTTTCCTGAAATGGCAATTGGTAACTTCCAATCAATTCCGCTCGTTTGGTATAAATGCTTTCGCCATAGATTTCGTCACCGCCACGGTGTTTTTTTTCCCAACGCACATCGCCACCAAAACGGTCTTCATAAACGCCCCGCGCCGCAATGGTAAACAATCGATTTTCTTTTCTGTCGAAAGTCCATTTTTGAAAAAGCGAAATTCGATCCGAAAGTGAAACATCTGTAAAACCGTCATTATCGTTGTCAATTTTTTGATTGTATCTGAAATAATTTAAACCTAAAAGTGCCGTGGCTTTCTTGCCAACATTGAGTTTCACTCCTAAATCAACATTGGTTTCTAGCCAAGAAGTAGCAAACACATCGGCGGAAAATAGGGGTGCGTTTGTTGGATTTTTAGTAATGATATTGATCAAACCGCCCACGGCTTCACTGCCGTATAAAGAGGAAGCGGGACCTTTTACAATTTCTATTCGTTCCACCAGTGAATTTGGAATTCCAGATAATCCGTACACTGTAGATAAACTGCTCACGATTGGCATTCCGTCAATTAGAACCAAAGTATACGGACCTTCAAGCCCATTAATATGAATGTCGCCCGTATTGCAAACGCCGCAATTAAGTTGTGGTCTTACGCCATTTACATTTTGTAAGGCTTCATAAATACTGGCCGTTGGGTTTTTCTTGAAGAATATTGGAGAATAAACTTCTACTGGAACAGCGCTTTCTAATCTTTTCACCGCTTTCAGTGTTCCCGAAACCACGACTTCGTTAAGTTGGTTTTCGGTATTTGAAAGTTCAAAATCCAGAATATTGTTTTCATTACTTTTGACGGTTATGTTCTTTTTTAAAGTTTGAAAACCTTCTGCAACAATTTGTATTTTATAATTTCCCTCAGCAATATTCTCGATGCTGTATTTTCCTAAACTATCTGTTTGGGTGGCGTATTTTGTTCCAATTAAAGATACAAGAGCCTTCGAAACTCCTTTTTTTTCTGATGAAACAAATCCCGAAAGACTCGTTTTTTCTTGGCTGTAGCCAAAGTTAAACATCAAAATAATAGATATATAATATAACTTTTTCACGGTTCTTAAATTAAATTTAGACAAAGCTAAAAATTTTATTTGATTAACTTTAAAATAATTTTAATTTATGAATAAAAAAAACGGTTCATCATTACAATGAACCGCTTGATTACCCAATAATTAACCAAAACGATCAGGATTTATAACTATTATATTTCATTTAAAACGGCTATTTCTTTCTCGTTTTGATATGCTCTAGCAATAGGAAACACATCTTTGCTGGAGAAAAAACCATCTTGCAAATCCATAATTTCATCGGCGGTGCAAAGGCAATTTTCTAGTTGTTTCCGAATCAAATTTCCCTCCATTTGCAGGCCTATGAATACGATTTCGTTTAAGCGGTCCCCAAAATTAGCTGTCCATCTTTCTTCAATAATGTCTTGGTTTTCGACAAAATTGCTAAAAGTCATGCGTTCTCCCAGCGACATGCTGGCCCACCATACACCTGCGCCTTCAGCCTTCATAGATCCTCCAGCCTGACTCCAGTTGATGGCTTGCTCGGGTCTGGAAGCAATCCAGCAAAGTCCTTTACTTCTGATGATGTTTTGGGGAAAATCCTTTGTCAGGAATTGCCAAAAACGTTGTGGGTGCAATGGGCGTTCGTCTCGAAAAACAAAAGATGAAATTCCATATTCTTCGGTTTCAGGCGTATGAATTCCTTCGAGTTCCTGCATCCATCCGGCTGATGATTCGGCTTCTTCGTAGTTGAATAATCCCGTGTTTAAAATGGCGCTTGGTGGTACTTTTCCTAGAACGGAAGTGATTAGTGTTGCAACAGGATTTAATTTTTGAATGGATGCTTTCAGGGTTTCCAATTCTTTTTGTGTAACCAAATCAGTTTTGTTTAGTATTATAACATTGGCAAATTCCACTTGATCGACCAGAAGGTTCACAATTGTCCGATTATCGTTTTCAATATCGGATGCTTTTCGGTCTTGAAGGGTTTGGGCTGAGCCAAAATCTTTAAAGAAATTAAAGGCATCAACCACGGTGACCATCGTATCAATAAAACTAAATTGGGATAAATCAATGTTTTCTTCTTCATTTACAAATGAAAACGTTTGTGCTACAGGAATGGGTTCGCTGATTCCGGAGCTTTCAATCAGCAGATAATCAAAACGGTTTTCTTTGGCTAATTTCTCGACTTCCACCATTAAATCTTCCCGCAACGTACAACAAATACAGCCATTACTCATTTCGACTAATCGCTCTTCTGTGCGAGACAATGTGTTTTCTGCTTTTACTAAATTGGCATCAATGTTAACCTCGCTCATATCATTTACGATTACAGCTACTTTCAAACCTTCTTTATTGTGTAGGATATGATTGAGCAAAGTAGTTTTTCCGGCTCCTAGAAAACCTGATAAAACGGTTACTGGTAATTTTTTCATTAGTGCGTATTTTTATGATTGCTGTAGTTTATCAAATGCCCGAGGATCATTCCTATGCCACCGACAATTAATAAATTAGTATGATAATCCAAAAAAATATCAATAAACACACTCAGAAATATTAGTGTGATTGAAGTTAAAAGCAATAGTGCAACGATTAAACTTGCTTTCTTTATGATGTTTAAAACTGCCCATAATCCAACAGTAGCAAAAGCTAAATCAATATACGGATTGTGAGACAATCCTAAAGGAAGTATTGTTAGTAAAGGGAAAATTAAACAATGGAGCAGGCATAATCCGGCACTCGAAATCCCCAAAATATCCATTTTTAATGATGTAGTTTTCTTCATTTTCTTTTATATTTGCTTAATGCAATTGTGTTGCAAATATAGAAATATAATTTATAACGCAACAATGTTGCGTTTAATTTTATTTGATTATGAAAACAACTCGAAATACAACCGCCAAAACGACCATTTTAGAAATTATAAGAAATTCTGAAGTCGCTTTATCGCATACTGAAATTCAGGCGTTAAGCAACAATATTTGTGACCGAGTTACGATTTACAGGGTTTTGGACCGCTTGGTAACCGAAGATGTTATTCATAAAATTGTAAATTTAGACGGAACCATCAAGTATGCGAGTTGCCATCACCTTCATGATACTGCTGCGCATTCCCACAATCACATTCATTTTAGTTGTGAGAAGTGCCACTTGGTAACTTGCCTGGAAAATGTGGAGCCTAGCTTTAAACTACCGCTGAACTATTTGGTAAAAGAAGTCAATTTTACGCTGTCTGGTGTGTGTCCGAACTGTTTATAGTTTGCTAATTTATTTTAGACTTGGCTAAAAATATATTTTTGGTATTCTTTTTTGTTTATATTTGTTGTTGTAATTGGTTTCCAATCACTCTTTTCTGCATGATATGTTATGTGGAAAAAATATTCAAAAAAACAAAACATGACCTTTTCAGAAGAAAATTATCTCAAGACCATTTACCACCTTACTTCCGTTTCGGATGCAGATATTAGCACTAATGCTATTGCTGAAAAAATGGAAACTAAAGCATCATCCGTTACCGATATGCTCAAAAAACTCTCCGAAAAAGACTTTGTGAACTACGTAAAATACCAAGGCGTTTCCCTTACTGACAAAGGAAAATTAGCGGCGAAGATGATTGTTAGAAAACACCGACTTTGGGAATGTTTTCTGGTAGAGAAACTAGATTTTTCTTGGGATGAGGTACACGATATCGCCGAGCAATTGGAACACATCAAATCCGAAAAACTGATCAATAAATTGGATGATTTTTTGGGAAATCCTACCGAAGATCCGCATGGCGATCCCATTCCTGATGCTAATGGACGCATAATAAAAGTAGAAAAGCAACTGCTTTCTGAATTCGAAAAAAACAAAATCGGGATTTGTGTGGGTGTTAAAGATACTTCTTCTGATTTTTTAAAATATTTAGACAAACAGGAAATTGCTTTGGGTTCCCAAATTGAAATTATCGAAAAGGAAAATTTTGATTCCTCTTTCCGAATTCGGGTTGGAACCAAAGAAATAACCATTTCAAATAAAATAGCCAGTAATTTATATATCAAATAATTATGTTTCAATCTATAGTAGATTATTTCACGAGTATCGACCCAATATTAGCCGCTTTGTATGCGAGTTTGTTCACTTGGTTCCTAACGGCTTTAGGGGCTTCGTTTGTTTTTATGTTTAAAACCATGAATCGGACGGTTCTTGACGGAATGCTCGGGTTTACGGGAGGTGTTATGGTTGCGGCCAGTTTTTGGAGTTTATTGGCTCCTGCCATTGAAATGACGGGCGGGGAAGGATTTGCGAAAGTTATTCCTGCAGCTTTTGGTTTTTTCCTTGGTGCGCTGTTTATTTTTGGAATTGATAAAGTGTTGCCGCATTTGCACATCAATTTTAAAGTTACCGAAGGAATCAAATCGCCTTGGCAACGCACCACATTACTGGTTTCGGCAATTACACTACACAATATTCCGGAAGGATTGGCGGTTGGAGTTCTGTTTGGTGGTGTTGCTGCTGGTATTCCGGAAGCTTCCATCGCGGGCGCTGTTACGTTAGCAATTGGTATTGGAATTCAGAATTTTCCGGAAGGAATCGCTGTTGCCATGCCGTTGCGCAGAATGGGAATGAGCCGATGGAAAAGTTTTATGTACGGACAATCTTCTGCATTAGTTGAGCCGGTTGCCGCTGTTTTAGGTGCTTTTGCAGTCACATTTTTCACTCCAATTTTGCCGTACGCTTTAGCTTTTGCCGCAGGCGCGATGATTTTTGTGGTGGTCGAAGAAGTAATTCCGGAAACACAACAGGATAAAAATACGGATATTGCCACGCTTGGATTCGTTGGAGGATTTATTGTGATGATGGTCTTGGATGTGGCTTTAAGTTAGGAACTTAGTGTTTTTAAAAGAATATAGTAATCTTGTAAACATAATGTATGAAAAAGTCAATTCTATTCCTTTTTATGATGATCAGCAGTGTAGCTTTGGCGCAAAGCCCAGAATCACAAAAAGTTAAATACACAACTATAAAGCAGAAAGTCTGTCCCAATCAAAAAGGATTTCAGTTGGTTTTAAAAGCAATTGTTTCTGATTCTCGTTGCCCTGAAGGTGTGACTTGTATTTGGGCGGGAGAAGCTAGTGCTGTTGTTTCGGTGTACAAAGATTCAAAATGGATTGAAGATACGACTTTAGTGTTTTCGCTGAAAAACGAAAAAGACAATAAAAAGTGGTTCTCTAAATATCTGCCAGAAAAACAAAAGAAGATAAAAAGCATTGGTGTGGTGCCGTATCCAAAAGAAGGAAGCAAGATTGATTCGGAAGAGTATTATCTGAAAATTGGTTATCTAAAGTAATTTTAGCTACAACCACAATCACCGCTGCCACAGTCTTTATCGGATTTTTTCTTTTTGAAAAAGAATTTTTTAATCAAAAAAGCCAGTGCTATTCCGAGTGCTAAAAAAGCTAAAATTTCTTGAATATCCATATTGTAAATATAAGAAAAAGCAACCCGTAAAGGTTGCTTTTTTGCGTTAAACTAAAGACAAAGTTTTTACAACTGCGCCATGATTCCAAAGTAAATCTCAAAGTTTTACTTCAGATTAAGAAACAGCTTTCTACATCTATTTAAAATTTTGCCCCCACGGAAATGTAAAATGTTCTTCCTTCACTTGGTAAGATACCTGGTCCTGGATATCCGGAAGCACGTCTTGTAGCGTAAGCATCGTCAAGAACATTATTTATTCCTGCTCGAATGTTGTATTTTTCTAAGAATTTATACTCTGATGAAAAGTCAAATACATTGTATTTATCTAGCAATCCTGTAACTCCATTGGCAGAAGGTGCTGTAGTATTGTTCGCATCTGTAAATATTTTTCCTGTTAAGCGGTATTGCAGGGTAGTTGATATGTTGTTTTTCCCCCATGAAAGACCAAAGTTATGAATGTAACGCGGAGCATTTTCTACTCTTTTTCCGTCAAGGTTTGAGCTTGTAATAACTGTATTTGGGGGTGTTCCTGATGTTGTAAAAGTATCAAAATCAGTGTAACGACTATCAATAAAACTCATCGATGCAAAAAAGTCTACATTCCCTATTTGCTTATCAACTTCTAGAAAACGTGTAATATTGATGTTAAAAAAGCTCTCGATACCTTTGTTGACTGTTGTTCCTAAATTAGTTCTGTATAAAAAAGTCCCTTGTGATGGATCATTATTTGTAAACTGTCTCACTCCACCAATACGATTGTTGTATTCAAGGTAAAATAAACCAATGTCAAAATTGATGTAATTGTTTATATTTCCTCTATATCCTAAATCAGCATTATATCCGCTTGCATCCTTTAAGTTTGGATCAATCACATCAGTAACTGCAGGTGGTGTCAAATCAGAGAAAAGTATCGGTCTGTAGGCCTGAGATACATTAGCATACACATTTGTACTTGCAAATTTATATTCTAAACCTAATCCAAATAAAGCTTTGTTTCGTACGATAGGATCGGCGTCAAAATTTACAGTAACTCCATTGTTTACTGCAAATAAGCCTGCCCCTCTTGAGGTTATATGTTCAAAACGCACACCTGGTGTTGCACTAAATTTTTCCGTAATTCTAAACTGATTTTCAGCAAAAAAAGCAATGTTTTCGGTTTTGAATTTTATGTTTCTAGGGTAATCATTAGTTACAGATAAGTCAAAATCACTTCCTGTGGTACCATTTCCGCTTTGTTTACGAATAGTTGTTGCTTGGTATACACGTGCTCCAAAAGCCAAGTTGTGTGAGGTTGAACCCAATTTATATTTTAAAATATTTCTATTTTCTGCCCCAAAGTTTTTGTAAAAATCTCGATCTACTCGTCGGTTTGCATAGTTATCCGTTGTTGGGTTTATGGCGTCTGGAACGTTTGGAGTGGCAGTAAACCCAACGCTATTGCGCTCTCCAATAAGACCAAATAATTTGGTGTTGGACGTTAAATTTTCATTGATCTTGGTGTCTAATTGAATCGAGAAAACGTTCCAAGGTGTTCCAAACCAATTTCGATTGCGCGAGGATTGCTGTGGGTCTTGTTCATATTGCGCATCAGTTAAACCTCCTGATTGTTTCATCTCATAATCCATATTGGTATACTCTGCAGAGATTTTTGTGTTTGGAGTAAAACGGTACTCTAGGAAAGCGTGTGTATTGCGTACGGTATATTCTCCGTTTTGTCTCCATCCATCAGCACTTCTGGAATGGTTGTATACATAATATGAAAAGTTTTTTAGTGTTCCACCTATTGCGTTGTATGAACTCATTAATCCATAACTACCTACGCTGTTTTGGGTTTCAAACGTAAATTTTTTCTTTGTCTCTCTTTTTAATACATAGTTTAACATTCCTCCAAATTGAGGTCCAAATTGTAGTGAAGCTCCTCCGCGTATCAATTCGATTGTTTCTACTGCCTCAAGTGGTGGATTGTAGTATGCTTCTGGATACCCAAAAACGTCTGATGAAATATCATAACCATTTTGTCTTGTATTCAATTCCCAACTTCTGTTGGGACTCAACCCTCTTACACCTACATTTATTTGTATCCCTGACCCTTCGTTTTCCCAAATATTCACTCCAGGAACTCTAGAAAAAGTTTCGCGAGAATTATTTGTAGTGAAGTTTCCGTTAATATTCGAAAGTTTTAGTACCTCGTTTTTTTTACCAGAAAACAAGACGTTTTCTCTTATTTCAGGCATTCTTTCTGGACTTTGAATTTTTGTTGTGATAATCACAGGCAATAAAGTCTTGACAGTGTCATTTAAATTTTTATCAATTTCTTGTGCAAATAAGGTTGTCGTAAGAAAGAATATTCCAAGCGAAAGGGCATTTTTCATTTATCTTTATTTAGATTAAATCTAGAGTGCAAAGGTAAAATCGAAATCTTATTTAGACAAATTAAAAATAAAAAAATTGTAAAATTTAACGTTTGTTGATTAAATAAACGAGGTTTTATTTCAAGATTTGGTATGCAATTAAAGCCACAACATAAGCAAATCCAGACATGAAGATCAATTGTCCGGCTGGCCATTTCCAGGAATTGGTTTCTTTTTTAGTAACCGCTAACGTACTGGCACATTGCATGGCAAAAGCATAAAACAACAGTAATGATATTCCAGAGGCAAAGTTGAAAATCTTTTCTCCAGTAACGGGATTGATTTCGGCTGCCATTTTGTTTTTGATGGTAACTTCATTATCGCTTCCGCCAACGCTGTAAATCGTAGCTAATGTTCCGACAAAAACTTCTCTAGCAGCAAAAGAACTGATAATGGCAATTCCAATTTTCCAGTCGTAACCCAATGGTGAAATGGCAGGTTCAATGGCTTTTCCCATGATTCCAATATAGGAGTTTTCCAGTTTTTGCGATGCGACAGCATTTTCAAATTCAGCTTCCGGCAATGGATTGTTTATCGTATTCTCAATGACAATTTTTTCGGCATTATTGAATTTTTCTCCGGGTCCGTAAGAAGCTAAGAACCATAAAACGATAGAAATAGCCAGAATGATTTTTCCGGCTCCAAAAATAAAAGCCTTTGTTTTTTCGATCACATTGATTCCCACATTCTTGAAAAGCGGTAATTTATAATTAGGCATTTCTACTACAAAGTATGTTTTTCCTTTGATTTTAAGAATTTTATTCAAAATATAAGCGGAGAAAATAGCCATTCCAAAACCTAGAAGATACAACAACATCAAAGTCATTCCTTGCATGTTCAGAAATCCAAAAACACGATTGTCCGGAATTACAAGTGCAATAATGATAGCGTAAACAGGTAATCTGGCGGAACATGTTGTGAATGGAGTTACCAGAATCGTAATTAATCTTTCTTTCCAGTTTTCGATATTTCGGGTTGCCATAATCGCAGGAATCGCGCAAGCGGTACCAGAAATAAGTGGCACCACACTTTTGCCCGATAAACCAAATTTACGCATGATTTTGTCCATCAGGAAAACCACTCGGCTCATATATCCGCTTTCTTCCAGTATCGAAATAAACATAAACAGGAAGGCAATTTGGGGTATAAAAATCAAAATTCCGCCAATTCCCGGTATGATTCCCTGCGAAATTAAATTGGTTAAAACTCCGGCTGGCAATTCTTCGGCAGCATGCGTGCTCAAAGACGCAAAAGAAGCATCGATGAAGTCCATTGGAATTTTAGACCATTCAAAAATAGATTGGAAAATAACAAACAAAATCAAAAAGAAAATGACATATCCCCAAACTTTATGCGTTAGCACGCGGTCGAGTTTGCTACGGTAGTCTCTTGCAACTGAGGAATCAATTTTTAGTCCCACTTTCAAAACATCATTGATGAATTGGTAGCGTTTTATAGTTTCTTTTTGCTGAAGGCGTTTTAAATCAGAGTGCGATTTAGTGAACGAGCTTCGGACTTCATTACGTTCTAAATTCAGGAAATTTACGTCTTGAGTAATCACCAACCATAATTTATAAAGCAATTGATTGGGGAATGCTTTGCGCAAACTGTTGAAATATTCCGGATCAATTACAGAGGCATTCAGGCAAGGTTCACTTGAAATAGTTCGGTAGCTGACAATCAACTTTTTTAACTCATCAATTCCATACCCTTTTCTGGAACTGATTAATGCAATTTTAGTTTTTAAGTGCTCTTCAAGATACGGAATATCCAGCGTAATCCCTTTAAATTTCATTCGGTCAGCCATATTGATGACCAAAATAGTTGGGATTTCTAAATCTTTTATCTGGGTAAAAAGAAGTAAGTTTCGTTTTAAATTTTCTACATCGGTAACGACAAGGGCTACGTCAGGATATAATTTATCGTTTTTATTCAGTAATAATTCAATGACTACATTTTCATCAATGGAACTGGCATTCAGGCTGTATGTTCCGGGTAAATCCAGAATATTTGCCTTTATATTATTGGGTAATTTGCAAAAACCTATCTTTTTTTCAACGGTAATTCCGGGATAATTCCCCACTTGTTGATTCAAGCCCGTAAGCTGATTGAAAACAGAAGTTTTACCTACATTTGGATTACCAATCAAAGCGACATTGATGTTTTGTTTGCTTACCATAAGTTGGTTTTTATAATGTCAACCTCAATTTCTTTTGCAGTTTCGACTCGAATTGCTACATGTGAACCATTAATATTCAAATATAAAGGATCTCCAAAAGGAGCAATTTGAAGTAATTCAACCATATTCCCGGGCAAGCAACCCATTTCCAATAATTTTAATGGAACTGTGTCGATGTCAAAGTCTTTTATGATGGCTTTTTCGCCTTTTTTGAGAGAATGTATCGTTGTTTGCAAACCTTATTTAGATTGAATTAAGATTGCAAAAATACACATTTTAATACAAACACAAATGATAATTATCACATTTATGCGGTAATTAAAACAAATCAATCCAACAGATAATGCCGAATATCTTTGTAAAAACTGGGGTTCGTTTAAATGCTTCTTATTCGTTACTCAAAAAAGTGATGTCTTCAATTAATCGTTTCATATCCTCTTTATTGGTGCCGTCATAAAAGCCACGAACTCTTTTTTTGGTGTCGACCAAAACAAAATTTTCGGTGTGAACCATGTCATAAAGTTCACTTGGTTTTCCAAGTTTCACGGCTAAATAGGACTTTCTGGCCATGGTATAGATTTCTTTTTTATCTCCCGTCACTAAGTTCCATTTGTTATCATCAACATGGTGTTTTTTGGCGTAAGCTTTTAAAACAGGAACGCTGTCTGTTTCCGGAAAAACGGTGTGAGATAGCAGTTTCACCTTTGGATTATTGGCGAAAGCTTTTTGGATATCGGATAAATTGGTGGTCATTTTTGGACAAATAGACCCGCAAGTGGTAAAGAAAAAATCAGCCACATATATTTTGCCTTCATAATCTTTTTGGGTGATGGTTTTTCCGTTTTGGTTGATGAATGAAAAATCAGCAATCGTATGGTATTTGCTTTTATACTGAACCGTGCTATCCACTAATTCCGGATTTACATCTGCGGGATTAAAAATGGGAAGTGTTTTTTTTGGCTTTAAAGCCGAATAAAATAAAGATAAAATGATTGCCGAAAGAACAATGAAAACCCCAAAAAAGAGACGGTATTTTTTAAAAAACTCTAACATAGTGCTATTTTGATGCAAAAATACGAAAAGAGAAATTGTTTTAAATCAAATTAACACAATCTTATTTTAAGCAGATTCCTTCCAAATAAAGCACATAAAATTATTTTTTCTGATTAAACCTTTTAGAAAAATTGAAGTCAAATAAAGATATTTTTGTAATTATTTGTTTTTAACTAAATATCAAATAATTTATTAATAGCTTTGTTAAACTAACTAATAACTAAAAAAAATGAAGAAAAACAGCAATAAGCAATTGCTTTTTGTGATTCCCGCAATTATGGGCTTTGCGGTGAGTCAAGCGCAAACCGCTCCTGCAGCTAAGGAACCGGGAATCAATGTGAATTACATGGATAAAAACGTGAAACCAAGTAATGATTTCTTTCGTTATGTGAATGGAACTTGGTTGAACAATACGGAGATTCCAGCTGACAGAACCCGTTGGGGTAGTTTTGACGAATTGCGTCAAAGAACAGATGCTGATGCTTTGGCAATTTTAAAAGACGCCACAACAAACCCAATCTATAAATCGAATACAGATCAAGGAAAAGCGATTAATCTTTATAAATCTATTCTTGACACTGTAGGAAGAAACAAGTTAGGAATAGCGCCTTTGAAACCGTACTTGAAAAAAATTGATGGCGTAAAAAATGCTAAAGACCTAGAAGCATTAATGATTGAAATGGAACCTATTGGCGGTATTGGATTCATGGGTGCTGGTGTAGGAACTGATGCGAAAAACAGTAGTAGAAACGTGATTAACTTAGGCCCTGGAGGTGTAGGTTTGCCAGACAGAGATTATTATGTTTCTGAAGATGCCGATTCTAAAGAGAAACGTGCTAAATATGTTTTACACGTTGCCAAAATGTTGCAGTACTTGGGCGATAAGCCTGCTGTTGCAAAAGCTAATGCTGATAAAATCCTGGCTCTTGAAATTGCCATGTCTAAACCAAGATTAGACAGAGTAGAACGCAGAGACCGTCGTAAGTCCTACAACCCAATGACATTGGCTGAATTGAGTAAATTGACTCCATCCATCAACTGGAATAATTATTTCACAAAAATTGGATTGACAAAAGTGGATACCGTAATCGTATCACAACCTAAATACATGACCGCTCTAGAAACTATTTTCAAAGAAAATAAAGTGGAAGACTGGAAAGCATACATGCGTTGGAGTTTGTTGAACAGAGCTTCTAGCCAATTGTCAACTGAAATTGAAAATGCAAACTTTGAGTTTTACGGAAAAACTTTGACTGGTGCTGTAAGCCAGAGACCACGTGACGAAAGAGCACTTCAAACAATCAATGGAACTGTTGGAGAAGCGTTAGGAAAATTATATGTTGAGAAAAAATTTCCGGCTGAAGCCAAAGTAAAAGCGGAAAAAATGATTAAAAACATCTTCTTGGCTTTCGAAAACAGAATCAACAATTTATCTTGGATGTCTGCAGAAACAAAAGTAAGCGCGCTTGCTAAATTGCATAAATCAAGAATAAAAATTGGATATCCTGACAAATGGAAAGACTATTCAGCCTTGACGATTAAAAGTCCGGAAGAAGGTGGAACCTATTTTGAAAACTCAAAAAACATGGCGAAATGGCGTTTTGAGGAAAACTTAGCCGAGTTGAATAAACCAGTAGATAAAGAAAAATGGGGAATGTCACCACAAACGGTAAATGCCTATTACAATCCTTCAAATAACGAAATTGTATTCCCGGCAGCGATTTTGCAACCGCCTTTTTATAATTATCAAGCGGATGAAGCCGTAAATTATGGTGGAATCGGTGGGGTTATCGGACACGAAATTTCACATGGTTTTGATGATTCAGGTTCCCGTTATAATGCTGATGGAAACCTAGTAGACTGGTGGACGGCTGAAGATTTGAAACAATTCTCTGCTTTAACTGGAGCACTTGCGGCTCAATACAGCGCTTTGGAACCAATTCCAGGAACTTTTGTAGATGGTAAGTTTACATTGGGAGAGAACATTGGAGATTTAGGTGGAGTAAATGCCGCTTATGATGGTTTACAATTGTATTTAAAAGAAAATGGAAATCCGGGATTAATTGACGGATATACTCCAGAACAACGTTTCTTTATTTCTTGGTCAACGATCTGGCGTTCAAAAATGCGTGATGAAGCCTTGAAAAACCAAGTGAAAACAGACCCGCATTCTCCAGGAATGTACCGTGCTTATGTTCCTTTGCAAAACATAGATACGTTCTATAAAGCATTTGATATTCAAGCAGCTGACGGCATGTATATTGCACCTGAAAAACGTGTGAGAATCTGGTAATCAGTTTTAAAAAAAACTAAAAATATCCCATTCGTTCAGTCGAATGGGATATTTTTTTACAATCTAAAGACTAAATTGTTTTAGAAAAAGATTTCTTAAACAAATCCTATTTTTTTGGCTTTCCTAATAATAGCGTCGTCGCTTCCTTTTTCTACACCAAAATATATTTTTATTTTTGCTTTTCTTTTTTCAATAGCACTCAAGCTCAAGTTCAATAGCTCAGGCATATTTACCGTTTTGGTGTTTTGACTGATAAGAATTATAATCTGTCTGTCAATAGTATCTAAAAACATTTCTTTGGTTGAAAAATCGTCAATTGTTTTTTTTACTCTTTCACTCTTATATATTTCTCCAGCAATAATTTTATTGCAAATAATACTGATTGAACTAAAATCAAGATCTGATTTTTCAATCAAACCTTCTGGATTTATATCATGTATAATGCTGTTTAATCTTATAATGTTGCAATAACCTGTGATAAAAATAATTTTAGTTTTAGGATGTCTTACTCGAATTAATTTTGCTAAATCTTCTCCATTTTCTATGTTTTTTTCGGGGTATTCAGGCATGCTTAAATCTAGTATTACTAAATCGATGCGTACATCTGGACCATTATCAAAAATGAATTTATAGGCATTTTCTAGCGAATTAGCAGATGTAATTCGTGTGCTTATTTCTAAATCTGTTAAAGCCATTTTGTAACAGTCAGTTATCATAATGTGGTCATCTACCAATAAAATTTCTAGAGACATATAATTTGATTTAGGGGGCTAAAATTTGGTGCTATCTATTTGTAAAAATGAATTTTAGTTTTTTATCTGTTGCTATCAGGTTTGTGAGAACAGTATCATTTTCGTGTTTTTCTCAATGAATAATTCACTAAGTACAATCCAAACAATGTAACGCTTCCGCCTATTGCAATTGCTGCATTAAGCACTTCGCCAAAAATAACAGCACCCAGAAGCACAGCAATAATGGGATTAATATAGGAATAAACACTGCTAATTTCAGCAGGAAGATTTTGAAGTGCATAGATAAAGGCAATGAAAGTAAGGATGGAACCAAAAACAACTAAATACCCAATAGACCACCACGAAATTGCAGGTATTTCACTTAAACTTACAGATATTCCAGTTGCGCCGGTATAGGCAAAAACTAAAATACTGGACAAGAACATTTGTATTCCTAAGCTAAAATAAGGATTAAAAGTTGCCGCTTTCTTCTTCGTGTACAACGTTCCAAAAGCCCATGTCAATGTAGAAATTATGGAAATAATTATTCCGAATCTGAAATTTGGAATCAAAAAATCACTCAAATGGTCGTAAAAAATAACGCAAACGCCACTAAAACTGATAATCAAACCCGTAACTGATAATCTGGACAATCGTTCGCCTCTGAAAAAAGTAATGATCACAATCCATAAAGGGACGCACGCGCCAATTATTGCTCCTAAACCACTACTAATATACTTTACTCCCCAAGTGCTTAATCCGTTGCTTAGAACAAAATTAAGAATGCTTAGAATGATAATTGTTTTCCATTGTTTTCCCTTTGGCCAAGGCGCTTTTTTATATAAAAAATAGGAAATATAAAGAAATCCTCCCAGAAATTGCCTGATAGCGACAAGCTGTAAAGCAGGCATGTGTTTTACGCCTTCTTTTGAAGCAATCCAAGTGGTTCCCCAAAAAAAACTGACCCAGCACAATGCCAAAATAGGTAATCCAATGGCGCTAACTTTCGACGAAACAGCATTCTTAATTTTAGTTCTCACGTTACAAATTTGGTTTCGTAAAAGTATACTTTAAAACGTTTTCAATACGAGCACTTAAAATTATTTTTCCACCAGAATTTTGTTCAGAATTAAACTTTGGTAAAGCCAAATTCAAATCCTTTGCTTTTTGGGTGTAGTATAGTTCTCGCGAAGGATGTGATGGAGCCACCGCATTGAAGGTTTCATTCCAATAATCCGCTTCAATAATTTTTAGAATTATTCCAATACAATCGTCTTGATGAATTAAGTTAATGGGTGCATCAGGATTGTCTAAATTCTCACGGCCAGCTAAGAATTTTATAGGATGACGGTCTTCGCCAATTAAGCCGCCAAAACGTAAAACCGTTGTTTTGAAATGGCTGTTGTTTTGCAAAAGCTGTTCGGTTTCCAGTAATTGTTTGCCGCTTTCCGTATCCGGTTTTGGGATTGTTTCTTCAGTAACAAAAGTATCATCATCATTATAAACCGAAGTAGAACTGATGAAAAGCACGTTTTCAATAGAAGATTTTTCTATAAACGGAATTACATTTCTGATTTTGGTAACAAAATTTTCGGTCCCCGAGCCACGAAGTTTCGGCGGAACATCGATAATCAGAATTTTAGAATTTTCCAGAAATTCAGTTAGGTTTCCAGTCGTTTTGTTTTCTGAAAGCGCAATTAAGAAAGGTGTAATTTCTGCATTTTTTAATATTGCTATTTTCTCATCAGAAGTTGTCGAACCTTTCACGGAAAATCCTTTTGAAAGTAAGGCTTTCGCCAAAGGAAAACCCAACCAACCGCAACCTAGAATACTAATTTTTGTCATTTTTTGAAAAATTAATTGACTTTCAAACTGTCTTTAGCAACTGTTAAACTATCTTTTACAACAGGATGTGTTACAGCAGCATCCAAAGTATTCACAACAACCGGACTCACTTTTATTTTTTGTCTAATGACCACTGCATCGTTCAGAACAAAAGGTGTTGGCATCATCCAGTTTTCTCTTTTTGTGATTTCAAATAATGGGTTTGACAACAAATCAAATGAACTTTCTAACAGTTCCATATCTAAAACTGTTGAAACATTCATGCTGAACTGCATTTCTAAAGGTGCATTTCCTACCACATAATAGCTCAATATCTTTTTGCCTTTTCGCTGATAAAGTGAATTTTTTTTGCCTAATGTTGTCACGCCATTAGCTTTGAAATTGTGAAGAGCCATTTTTTCATTGGCAAAAATATCATAGCGATTAACATTTCGATTTGGGGAAATTTTTATTTTCAAATACCGTTGATTGCCTACGATTCGGTCTTCCAGAAATTCAATACTTGGTTTCTGAAGGTATTTTTTAGGTGCATTCGCCGCGTACGTAAAACCAGAATTGTATTTGCTGAACAAAGGAATTTCGTTCAAATTGGTTGCGTTTTTCGGGTTTTCACCCAAATAGCCTTTGGTCCAGGAATCAAGATTGGTGTCATACGTTGCCCAACTTGCTTGGTCCGTATCGGCATTATAAATATACAATAAACTGTTTGATTTTGCTTTGCCAGCTTCGTAACCGGATTCGGAGTGTGCTTTCGCAAAAAAGCCAATGGAAAGCAAAAGTAGCAGTATGGACCAGATTCCCTTTTTGGCGAAAGCCCCAAAAACCGGCAATAATAGGCCAAAAGTCAGCACCGTAAGGATAGCACTTCCAAACAGGACTTTCAATCCTAAACCTATTGGGAACATTTGGATAAAAGTCGCTATGATCATCAAAGCGGGAATGCTTAATAGGAGATTTAATGTTTTGTTCGATTTTTGAGTCACAATAAAAAGCCCAAAAATCAATAGCCCAAAGTACACCGGAATAATTAAAAATCCTGCTCCTGGTAACACAAAAGCTAGAATTCCGTTGATGATAATCCATAAAAATAATGGCGCTGCATAATGATTGATAGTTACTTTTCGCTCAGATAATAAATGATAAAAAACCATACTTATCGCTACGGATAATAATACAAAAGCGGCAATATAAGCATGTCCATTATAGGTAAATCCGTTGAGTAAATCATTGTATTGCGGATAGGCCATTAATAAGCCTTTCCACCCGAATAAAGTGATTAATCCAGCTGCAAATAAAGAACCCAAAAGCGGTATAAATCCTTTACCGATTTCCCTAAACGACAGAATGCGTTTAGCTTTTCCTAAAAACAGCAGGAAAATAAACAGCGCCAATGCAATTATTACCATAGGCAAAACCCAACTGAAAGGATAACTTATAAAGGTGTACGGAATGGTGAAGTAGACGTAATCTTCGCTGGCTTTTGTTGTGTTTAAATCTGTGTTTGAGAAATAATTTAATAGCGGCATCAAATAAGAACCTTGATGTGCTAATGTGTTTTTGTTTAAATGATGGATGTCATCTTGGGAAGTGTGATAGTTAAAATGGTCATCTATAAAAGCAAAATTATAACCTTGAATGTTGCCTTGTTCCCTGAAAACGGTCAAATCAGTGTCGTTGGGTAACATTTTATAGATGCTGTACATTAAGGAATTAGAAACTGGAAAAGTCGCTTTTGCGGAAGCGAACTCTTTTACTAATCCCGCATTTCCTTTGTTGGTTTCCATCAACATATAGCTGGGACCGGATGAGCCGCGTGCTTCAAAATTTAAAACTAAGCCGATTTCTTTAGCCCACTGATGTTGGGTTACAAAAAGTGCAGCACCATTCAGTCCTAATTCCTCAGCATCTGAAAACAGAATAATAATATCGTTTTTATGCGGCGTTTTATTGTATAAAAAAGCACGAACACTTTCCAGGATTGTTGCTACACCAGAACCCGCATCGCTGGCGCCAGGAGAGTAAGAGTGAGGTGCGCTGTCATAATGGGAAAGTAGCAATAGTGCTTTAGCGTTAGAAGTTCCTTTTATTCGGGCTAATATATTTTTGGATTGAACTAGATTTCCCCAATCGCTAAGCGTATATCCTTCCTGAATTGAAGTCTCCAGTCCTAACTTAGTCAGCTCTTTTACGAGATAATTTGCAACTACTTCATGATTTGCAGAACCTACAAAATGAGGTTGTTTCGAAATTGCTTCTACTTGGTTTAAGGCTCTTTTAGTTGAAAAATCAGAAAGAGAACCTTCATCATCCGAAGTCCATTGCGGCATCATCGTAATATAAATTAGCCCCAGAATTGCTAAGATGAATAAGCCGGCAAAAATTGAAAAATAATCTTTTTTCATGATAGGTTATATAGATTTGGGGATTTGCGTTATTAAATGTCTTTTTTGACCAACATATAAAAATCATTTTCTAAAACCATATAGCCTTGGTCGTAGAGGAAATAGTAGGTGTTTCCTGTTTTGGTCTGGAGGATATTGGTAAAAAATTCAAAATCAAAACCCTTACTTAACAATTTTGCTCGTGTGGCTTTTGATTTCCCGTCGGTGTTTAGCTCAGATAGAATGCGGTAATTTTTACGCAACTTGTTGTTGATGTTGCGCATAAAATTAGTACTGTCCTTGTTGATTTTATTGTTGAAAGCGTTACGACAACCGTCGCTGCAAAACTTTTTGTCTTCCCGGCCCACAATCTTTTCTCCACATTCTAAGCAGGTTTTGTTCATGGATTTATTTTTTTGATGTCGTATAAGTCAGTTCTGCGGTCTTTTAGAATTCGAACACTTCCATGCTCGTGAAGTTCTTTCAATAAGTCTAAATCTACATCGACTATCAGTGTCATTTCCGTATTTGGAGTTGCTTCGGCTTTGATTCCGTTACTTGGAAAAGCAAAATCAGAAGGTGTAAACACTGCTGATTGTGCATATTGAATATCCATGTTGTTCACCTTTGGAAGATTACCTACACAACCAGCAATGGCTACGTAGCACTCGTTTTCTATCGCTCTAGCTTGTGCGCAGTGCTTGACTCTCGTATACGCATTTTGAGTATCTGTCAAGAAAGGAACAAATAAAATGTTCATTCCTTCATCTGCCATTAATCTCGAAAGTTCTGGAAATTCAACATCATAACAAATCATAATACCTATTTTCCCGCAATCGGTGTCAAATGTCTTAATTTGTGAGCCGCCCGTCATTCCCCAATGCTGAACTTCGTTTGGAGTAACATGAATTTTGGCATACATCTCAGAAGTTCCGTCTCTTTTGCAGAGAAAACCAACATTGTATAACGTGCCGTTTTCTAAATACGGCATGCTTCCTGTAATGATATTGATATTATAAGAAATAGCTAACTCCTGGAAACGTTTGTGGATAGGTTCCGTATGTTTTGCTAACTCTCGTATGGCTTCGGCCTCAGATAAATGGTTGTAATCTGCCATCAAGGGAGCGGTGAATAGTTCCGGAAATAAAGCAAAATCACTGCCGTATCCTGAAACAACATCAACAAAAAATTCGCATTGTTCGAATAAAGCTTCCAGATTATTCAATTGACGCATTTGCCATTGAACGAGCCCTAATCGTATGACACTTTTTGCGAGGTTTATTAGTTTGGGACTTTCATCGTAATAAATATTATTCCATTCCAGTAAAACGGCAAATTCTTTGGAATCTGAATCGCCTTCCAAATAGTTTTTCATTACCCGAATTACGTGAAAATCATTACTCAACTGAAAAGAAAGTACAGGGTCATGCAACTCTTTTCTTTTTACTTTTTCGATGTAATTTTTTGGAGTCAATGTTTCTGCATGTTGTCCATAATTAGGAATTCTTCCTGCAAAAACAATAGCTTTCAAATTCAATTGTTCACACAATTCTTTTCTTGCGTCGTACAATCGTCTTCCAAGGCGCAGTCCTCTATAATTTGGATGAATAAAAACATCTATTCCGTATAACACATCTCCTTTTGGGTTGTGGGTAGAGAAGGTGTATTTTCCGGTTATGTCAGAGTAATTGTGGTTTTTGTCTACTAAACTTTCGTCAACAATTAGAGACAAAGCAGAGCCAACTACTTTTCCATCTACCAAAATTACCAGTTGACCTTCTGGAAAAATGCTTAATAATTTTTCAATATGATGTTCTCTCCAGTAGGAACCTACCATTTCCGGATACGATTCTACCATTGAGTTTTTTAACTCTTTATAGTCATCAAATTTCAGATTTCGTAACTCTACTTTGTTAATTTTGGCCTGCATAAAAATTTTATTTTTATCAAATATAACGATTTTTTACCATTTACAAACGTTTACAAATAGTTACAACCGAAAGTAAATAGTTAGTAACCGAATAGTTTTTGATTGTCATCGCATCTTTGCAGTGTTGATTTGAAATAGCAATTCAACAAAACATATACTAACATTTAAATATTATACGCCATGAGTACATTAAGAAACAAAGTACAGTTAATCGGACACGTTGGGAATGATCCAGAAATCAAATCATTTGACGGTGGGAAAAAACTAGCCAATTTCACATTAGCAACAAATGAAAGTTACAAAAACGACAAAGGAGAAAAAGTAGAAGAAACCCAATGGCATAAATTGGTGGCTTGGGGAAAAACTGCTGAAATCATTGAAAAGTATGTTACCAAAGGAAAGGAAGTTGCAATTGAAGGAAAACTGACACATAGAAGTTATGATGATAAAAACGGAGAAAAGCGGTATATCACGGAAGTAGTGGTAAACGAAATAATGCTTTTAGGAAAGTAAAAATAGTTTCTAATTGTTAAGTCCCGGTTTGCAGTATAATTAAACTGCAAACCGGGACTTTTTTTTAAACAAAAATTGGATGCCTTTATTGGTTCATCAATTCTTGGAAACAATCCACAAATTGTCCGAGATGAAAACCATCCATTAATCCGTGATGCACATGTACAGACATTGCAATGGTTCTTTTTCCATTGTCAGCAATTTTCATTTTTCCAAACGAAATCTTCGGACAGCTATCTGGAAAAGTATAACTTCTGGCATGCGATAATGAGGTGAAGTCAAGCCACGGAATCGCCGAAAAGTGAATGACATTGTCGTCATTAAATGTTCGGGTGAAAAGTCCGGTTGTGGACTGAATACGTTCAATTTCATTTGAAGTATTTGTTGCAAAAACAGTAAAATCTGGATTGTATTCAATCAAAGAAAAACCAAATGTACCATCTTCCCGACCAATAGTTGCCGAGGCATTTACTTGGTCACAAATATATATTTGGTCATCAGAAATTCGATAGCGAAACGGTTCAATCGTATTCACTGCTACTAATGTTTTATGTAAATAATAACTAAAAAAAGAATCGTTCAGTGTTTTTGCATTCGCGTAAGCTTTGGTACAATCTATATCTACGGTCGCACCAAAGAATGGTTCTTCAAATTGTCTGAAAAAATGGAAATGTTCTTTTCTAGGCCAATTTTCTATATCTAAAAGGGTTTTCAAAATGCGTAATTTTATTTGTTTTTCAAAAGTACTGCTAATCTTCTTAATCAGAAATTCATTCTTGAGGAACTTTTATTTTTATTGATTTCTGAAAAATGTTTTTCGACGGGATAAGAAGGCATAAAAAAACCCTAAAAGAAATTTCCTTTAGGGTTTTTAGAGAATATTGAGAAAGAATTATTTTACTCTGAAAGTAACTCTTCTAACTAATTTTCTTGCTGCATCTGAATCTTTTTCAACTGAAGAATCTTCACCTGCTGCAACTACATTTAATCTTGAAGCGTCAACGTTAGCTTTCACTAATACATTTTTAACGCTGTTTGCTCTAGCAGTAGACAATTTATCATTGTATTCTGATCTTCCTAATTCGTCAGCATGACCAATAATATCAACTGAAGCAGTAGGATTGTTTCTTAAATACGTTAAGATAAAATCAGTTCCTTCAGTAGAAACATTTGTTGGAGTTGATTTGTTAAAATCAAAATAAGTAGCAACATAACCACCATTGATTAAGTTTCTAATCAATTCATTGTTACTTAAGATAGCAGATTTATCAGTATTACTTCCGTAAGTTTTCAATAAATAACTTTCTAATTCGTCAGGAACATTATTGTTGTTTAAATCAATTGATTTTCCTTTAGTATCAACCATTACACCAGAAATAGTGTTTGGTTCTTGATCTAAATAATCAGCAACACCATCTTTATCAGTATCTAACATTGAAGTTTCGATATCAGCGATTTGTTTTTTCATCGCATCGATTTCGTTTCCATTATCAATTACCCAGTCAGCATGTTTTTCGTTTTTACCTAAGTAAACAGTTACACCTACAGTACCATTAAAAAGAATTCCAGAAAAACCTCTTGCACCAGGAGTACTTGCAGCATCAAAAGCAGCATCTTGAGATGCATTTAAGATTGTTGTAAAATCTCCAGTTAAAGCAATTCTGTTAGATAATTTAATTTGACCAGTTACGCCCGCCATGAAATTACCCATTCTGTCTTTCAAAGCAGAATTTTGATCTTCTAGTTGAGCTAAACCAAAACCAGCATGACCTAATAAACCTAGTGTGTTTGTCCAAGTTTCAAAATTCATGATTCTTCCTAAGTTAGCCACAGCTTGAATGTCTGCTCTGTAATATTTAGTGTCAAAATCAACTGAATTGTTTTTTCCTTCAAAACTGTTGTAACCAAAATCCGCTTTCAAACCGAATTTATTGTTAAACATGTATCTTACTCCTAGATCAGCCACATAAGGACTTGGTGTAGATGTAAAGTAACCAGCAGTCATAGGTCTTTGTGTTTTGTTAACACCACCTGCTAATTCAATAGACCATTTGTTATAGTCGTTTTCTGTAGTTTTTTCAGTCTCAGTTTGAGCACTTAAAGTTGTCATTGCAGAAGCAAAAACTAACGTAAGTATGATTTTTTTCATCATTATTTTTTTTAAAATTTTATGCAAAAGTACAACATAATCAAGGATATGAAAACTTAAACCGTTAATTATGTAAGAATTAGTTTTAATTCTATAAATTAGCTGCGAATCAATGCTATTGGCAACATTTAGCAATTTATTTTATAGATTGTATAAAAATATTAACGTTAAAATTGTGGTTATTTCATTGTTAATACTAGCGATATTAATAAAAGAGGTTAGAAATAGGCTTTAATATTTTAGTTTTTGTAGCACTTCGGTGATTTTTTCAAAAGCGCTGAAGTTTTCGTGCTCTACTTTATGATCAATCTTTTCGTGTGCCCAAGTCGTATGAAACGGAATATGAACGGCATGTCCGCCAATTGCTAAAACGGGTAAAACATCCGATTTTAATGAATTACCAATCATAAAAAATTCGGAAGGTTGTATTTCCAATCGTTTTATTAAATCAGAATAATCAATTTCCTGTTTGTCTGACATCACTTCGATATGGTGAAAATAATGACCTAAACCTGAATTGTGTAATTTACGTCGCTGGTCTAATAAATCGCCTTTGGTGGCAACCACTAATTTGTATTTTCCATGTAAAGCTTCTAAAGTTTCTTCGACACCTTCCAGTAAAACAATAGGTTTCTCCAGTAATTCTTTCCCGTATTGAATGATTTTTTCGATTATTTCTATAGGAAGTGTGTTATTCGATATAGTCATTGCCGCTTCAATCATCGATAGAATGTAGCCTTTGATTCCGTAACCGTATAATTTTAAATTATCGATTTCGACTTTAAAAAGTTCTTTAGAAATTCCCTGATGTGACAAATAATCTTCCATTAAACCACAGAATTTCTTCTCGGTTTCATCAAAATACGTTTCGTTAATCCATAAGGTATCATCGGCGTCAAAAGCAATTACTTTAAGTTCCATTTTTATTTTATTTTGATAATAATTGAGGTTTTTATTTTAACCTTTTACTGTTTTTGAAAAAATTTTCTTCATTGAAATTGTTTTTGAATAAAAGGTAATTCGGATTCCCAAAAGTAAAATAATTCCACCGATAATCATTTGCAGTGTAATTATTTCATCTAAAAATAACCAAGCTAAAATAGCAGTCAAAACGGCTTGACCGAGCAAACTCAAAGACACTCTTGTAGCTCGCATGTGTTGTGTGGCATAACTGAGCGATAACCATGCTAAAAGTTGGCAAACTACTGCCTGGATCAACAGGACCAGCCAACCAGCATCAGAAAATCCGGAAAAAGGTTCTTCTAGTATTAAGCAGAGAATTCCTAAATATAGACTTGAAGAGATTAGGCTGATGGTCATAAATGAAAGCACGTCTACTTTAGAAAGCACTTTTTTACTGATTAATAAGTAAATAGCATATAAAATACCCGATAACACGGCTAACAGGAATGCAGTGTCAAAATTAAGTTCGATGAAAAACTGAAAACCAACCAGCATAATCATTCCGAATAATGAGATTAGAGTTCCAATCCAAAAATTAGTGGCGGGTTTTGTTTTTAAAAATAAAAATGAACCAATGCCCACCCAAAGCGGTGATAAATTAGTAAGCAGTGAAGCCTGAGTAGCGCTAGATTCTTGAATGGCAATATTCCAAACGGCAACATCTGAGGCAAATAAAATTCCGCAAATTATAGCAGGAATTAATACTTTGAAAGTTGGAAGCTTGAATTTTTTTGTAATAATGACATACGGCAATAGCAAGGTTACTGCAATTGCCATTCTATAAAAAGCCGAAATTAGTCCGGGAGTTAACCGAAGTTTTATTAATATTGGAAAAATCGAAATGCAGAGTATCCCAACAATTAAAGCTAATTGCGGCTTTTTTATTTTCATTTTATAATTTTCTTAATTGATTGTCTCTCCATTTGCAACACCATCGGTATCTGGATTTACAAAAACCAGTTTTCCTTCAGCATTGGTGGTCATCAAAATCATTCCTTGACTTTCTACGCCACGAAGGTTTCTTGGAGCCAAATTCACTAAAACAGTAACTTTTTTACCAATAATATCTTCTGGTTTAAAACTTTCGGCAATACCAGAAACTATGGTGCGAACATCAATTCCGGTATCTACTTTCAAAATCAAAAGCTTGTTGGCTTTCGGCATTTTTTCGGCTTCCAGTATTGTTCCTACGCGAATATCCATTTTGGCAAAATCCTCAAATTGAATCGCTTCTTTTTGTGGTTCAGCTTTTTTATTTTCGGCCGTATTAGCCGTTTTAGTTGCTTCCAGTTTGTCTATTTGTTTTTGGATTTCCTCGTCTTCAATTTTAGCAAACAACAACTCAGCTTCCCCAATTTGGTGTCCAGCCGGAATTAAATCAGAATTTTGAGCAATAGTATTCCAGTTCAACGGACTTTCTATTTTTAGAATTCTTGATAATTTTTTTGCTGTAAATGGTAAGAAAGGTTCGCAAAGTGAACTCAACGCAGCAGCAATTTGCAACGCCACATACATTTGCGTTTGTACGCGTTCCGGATTGTCTTTGATGACTTTCCAAGGCTCTTCATCCGCCAAATATTTATTTCCTAAACGAGCCACATTCATCAATTCGCTCAAAGCTTCACGAAATCTGTAACGCTCTAAGGAACTTGAAATCACAGCTGGATAGGCTTTCAATTCGGTTAAAGTCGCTTCGTCCACTTCTGAAAGTTCATTTGGTTGAGGTACAATTCCGTTGTAATATTTATTGGTTAAAACCACGACACGATTAATGAAATTTCCATAAATTGCTACCAATTCATTGTTATTTCTCGCCTGAAAATCTTTCCAGGTAAAATCATTATCCTTAGTTTCCGGTGCATTCGATGTCAACGCATAACGCAAAACATCTTGCTGATTCGGGAATTCTTCCAAGTATTCGTGCAACCAAACCGCCCAGTTTTTAGACGTAGACAATTTGTTTCCTTCTAAGTTCAAGAACTCATTTGCAGGAACATTGTCCGGCAAAATATAGCTTCCTTCGGCTTTCAACATCGCTGGGAAAATGATGCAATGAAAAACAATATTGTCTTTCCCTATGAAGTGAACCAGTTTTGTATCCTGATCTTTCCAGTACGGTTCCCAATCTTTTCCTTCGCGCAAGGCCCATTCTTTCGTAGAAGAAATGTAGCCAATCGGCGCATCAAACCACACGTATAATTTTTTTCCTTCGGCACCTTCAATAGGTACATCAATACCCCAATCCAAGTCACGAGTTACCGCACGAGGCTCTAATCCGCCATCAATCCATGATTTTACTTGTCCGTAAACATTCGGTTTCCAGTCGTTTTTATGTCCAACGAGAATCCATTCTTTCAAGAAATCTTCATAACGGTCCAAAGGCAAAAACCAGTGTTTTGTTGATTTCATGATTGGAGTTTCTCCGGTGATTGTCGATTTTGGATTAATCAAATCCGTAGCATTCAGCGTTGAACCACATTTTTCGCATTGGTCACCGTAGGCTTCTTCGTTGCCACATTTTGGGCAAGTCCCTACCACAAAACGGTCTGCGAGGAACTGATCTGCTTTCGCATCATACAATTGTTCCGTCACTTCCTCAATAAAATCACCTTGTTCGTACAGTTTTCTAAAAAACTCCGAAGCCGTATCATGATGAATTTTAGCCGAAGTTCTGGAATAATTATCAAACGAAATCCCAAAATCCGAGAACGATTTACGAATGATTCCATCATATTTATCGATTACTTCCTGTGGCGTAATGCCTTCTTTTTTGGCTTTCATCGAAATCGCGACACCGTGTTCGTCACTTCCGCAAACAAACAAAACGTCTCTTCCCTGCAATCTTAAATATCTGGAATATATGTCCGAAGGCACGTAAACACCCGCCAAATGACCAATGTGAATCGGTCCGTTCGTGTACGGCAATGCCGCTGTAATCGTATATCTTTTTGGATTCTGTATCATGATTCAATTTTATAGAGCGCAAAAATAAGCATTCCAATTTTTATTTGAAGCTATTTCCTGTCTCGTTTTAAAGATGAGATTGCAATCTTTCTATTTTAATAGAAAAATAGAATGGATTTTCACTGTTGTCGGGGTTAGGTATTCCTTTTAAAAAGAGAGATGCCGTAAAAAGCTACAACTTATATCATTGTGTTTTTAATGTGGCTTTTTTTATATTTGTAAACGAAACTAAAGTAGCTTTTAAATTATGGCAAAAGGACCCGAAAAAAACACTAAAAATAAGGCTCTACATACCAAATTGCTAAACCGGAAAAAGGCTAAGCTTCAGGAGGAAAAAAAAGAAAAAGCGTTACGATTAAAAACTTTAGTTGCCAAAATCAATCAGAAAAAGAATAGTAGCGAATCTGATATCAGTTAAATGTTGTCATTTATTTATCTTTTTTACTATTTGACACGAGCGATGGCGAATTGCGAAAGTAAATCCGTGGATAGAAAAGACTTTGCAATTATTCCCTGTTTCACACTAAATTTGCAGTAGATTTTCAAAATACAATTCTAAGCCTATTTACAATCCATTCACATAATTTTAAGCAGAAAAAATGAAATCGTATCCAGAACACTTGCAAATCGTCAATACCTTTCATGAACTTGGAGATACCATTGCCGCTGCCCAATTTTTAATACAAGAATATGGTTTAGAAAACGCCAATTTCAAAGGTTTCGAATTAAGGGAAAAGGCCAAACCAGAATTTATCCTGATGACTACTGAAGGTGCTCTTGGCGAACCCCAAATCATACGCATCCCTGAAAACACTTTCGAATATCCGCTGCATTTAATGCTCAATTTGCTGATGCATGAAATGATTCACGTGAGTCAAAAAACAAAAGAAAACTTGGTTGAAGATAAAAACGAAAGGGAGTGGCAAGCGTATTATGAAATGCTTTTTCATGTAAAATTCCCTCAAGTTCCTGAACTTCCAGATTTTCACAAACGCTTCTTTGCAAAAAAAGCGTTGGAGTATTACAATAGAATGGGCGAAGGTTCTGAACTTCAAAGAAAATACGCCAATCAAAAACTGGAAACAGACAATTTGTTGTCATTTCTGGAGGCAAAAATACAATAGCTCTTTTCTTGTTTCCAAGATTCTACTGATGTGTTTCTTATTTTAAATAAAAAACAATAAATCAAGAAAGAGATTCATTATTTTTCGTAACTTTATGTTTAACAATGTCTTACGAAAATAAAATGAAACCCTCTCACCAAACTATGACTCATTTATACGAACACTTAGGCAAAGTGTTCTATTCTATTGCGGCCATAGATAAAACCATTCGTACAGAAGAAATCGAGAAACTGAAACAAATCATAAAAAAGGAATGGCTTCCGCTGGAAAATAGTTTAAATGAATTTGGGGATGATGCTGCTTATGAAATCGAAATCGTTTTTGACTGGCTTGTTGCCAATGAATGGGAATTGGAACAAGTCATGCCCGACTTTAAAATTTTCAGGGAAGAACATCTACACTTATTCACTCCAGAAATTAATGCCCTGATTCTAAAAACTGCTAACGCCATAGCTTCTTCATTCTCAGGAAAAAATAAATCAGAACACGTTTTAATAAGTCAACTAAGCGCGATTCTATTGCAATAAAACAGGAAAAAACAATCTACTTTAACTTAAAAAGCAAAGACATGAAAAGACAAACTGGCATTTGGATAGATTCCTCAAAAGCAATAATTGTTGCTCTTGATGGTGAAACAGAAAAAATTACCGAAATAGATTCCGAGGTTGAAAATAGTGTACATCATAATGACGAAGGTAATAAAGGAACTTTCTCAGGAGTTCATCATGGCAATAGCGACAAAAAATTTGAGAACAGAAAAGAACAAGAACTGGATTATTTTATAAAATCTGTTCTTTCGTATGTGAAAAAATCAGATGAACTTATTGTTTTTGGCCCGGCGCAAACCAAAACAAAACTGGAACAAAAATTAATGAAAGATCATTTAATTGAACCCGGAAAACTAAAAGCCGTAGAAACCGCAGACAAAATGACGTTAAATCAAATTGTGGAGAAAGTGCGTAGGTTCTACAATCCTTATGAATACAAAGAACCAAAGCCAAAAAGCTAATTGACCACAACAAAACAATTTAGAAACTACAGCACTATTTAAGTTGTAGTTTTTTTATGTTTACATTCGAACGAAATTATATTATTCATCAAAATTCTAAAGAAAACTATAAAAAACTTTCCTTTGGTATTATTTTGCTTTTCTTTATACACGAGATTCTAAACTCCATTATTTTAGATTTTATCAAGTATCCAAATCATTTATGAGAACCGGAAAACAAAAAATAATCCTTGCTGCGAAAATACTTTTTGTATTATTTGCCATCATGATTATTGCTTTTTACATATTTCGTGATGCCGTTTTACAACAAACCATCGCTAAGGTATCACACGAGATGGAAGTAGATTACAATAGTACTTTTTCAATAAAAAAAGCATCTTTTGATGGATTATCGGGGTTGAATCTTACCAAAATAATTCTGGTTCCAAAAAATGCAGACACTCTTTTTAAAATTCAAAAACTAAAAACCAGTGTCAATTTATGGAAATTAATCACCGGCGACTTGCAACTTGGAACTCTAGAAATGCAAAATGGTTTTGTCCAGTTAGTAAAAAAAGGAAAGTCGGGAAATTATGATGCATTTCTAAAAAAAGACAATCAAACAGAAATTCGTGATGAAAAAAGAAATTACGCTCAGTTTGCCTACAGAATAATCTCAAAAGCACTGAATTTAGTCCCAACAGATATGATTTTGGACAATCTTTCTTTCCGACTCGATGATAACGGAAAAAAGGCAACCATCAATTTCCAAAAACTGCGATTAATCAACAAACAACTCGAAACTTCGATAAAAGTTCAAACCAATACGATTTCACAACGATGGAAAATTAAAGGATTTGCCGATCCAAGAAACAAAAAAGCAGATATACGCTTCGTTAATATTGATACTGGTGCCATCCAAATGCCATATTTAGACGAGCGTTTCAACCTGAAGTCAAGCTTTGACTCGATTCGATTGAACATTCAAAACATCGATAAAGACGGTGACGAACTGCACATTGACGGGTTTATGGCTATTGCCAATTTAAAAATCAATCATCCAAAAATTGCCAGTAAAGATGTACTACTAAAAAACGCCAAATTTGATTACCGATTCTTATTGGGTTCTGATTTTATTTCGATAGACAGCAGCTCAACGGTTCAATTGAATAAAATTAAATTTCACCCTTACTTGGCGTACGAAACTGAAAAAGATACAATTTACAAACTCAAGGTCAATATTCCAAAAATGAAAGCACTTGATTTTATCACTTCGCTTCCTGATGGTTTATTTACCCACTTTCAAGGAATGGAAGCTACAGGTACTTTCGACTACAAACTGGATTTTGCTTTTAACCAAAACAAACCCAATCAGCTGGTTTTTGACAGTAAATTGAAGAAAGAAAATCTAAAGATCACAAAATACGGAGAAGCCAATCTCAACAAACTTAATGGAGAATTTGTATATCGTGCACTTATCAAAAATGTATTGCAGCGACCGGTTTTAGTTGGTTCAGCCAATCCAAATTATACGCCTTTAGACCAAATTTCACCGTATTTAAGAAAGTCGGTTTTAACAACAGAAGATCCTTCTTTCTTTTCGCACCGTGGTTTTATCAGCGAGGCTTTCAAACAATCCATCGTAAAAAACATCCGAACTAAAAAGTTCTCCCGTGGTGCTAGTACCATCAGCATGCAATTAGTAAAAAATGCTTTTCTAAGTCGGGAGAAAACCGTATCCCGTAAACTGGAAGAAATTTTATTGGTTTACATTCTGGAAAATAACCGAATTGTGAGCAAGGAACGCATGCTTGAAGTGTATTTTAATATTATTGAATGGGGTCCAAATGTATATGGAATTGGCGAAGCAAGTCAGTTTTACTTCCAAAAAACACCTTCGGAATTATCGCTGAACGAATGCTTGTATCTCGCCCGAATTATTCCAAGTCCTAAGAAATTCATGTATCAGTTTAACGATCAGGGAATGTTGAAAGATTTTGCTGTAAAACAAGAATCGTTCTTAACGAATATTATGTTTCGAAGAGGTCTTTTGACTCCAGAAGACACTATTTATAAGTCCTTACCCATATTGATTTCAGGACCAGCAAAATCTTTTATCAAATTCAAAGTACAAGATTCAACGTTAATAAAAGTGGATTCTTTATCAATTGAAGAGGAATTTGATCTTTAATTATTGGGAATTATAAATAGAAATTGTCATTCCTACAAAGGAGGAATCTCACATAATGGGATTCCTCCTTTGTAGGAATGACAAAAAATGGATTTTTATTTACGGTGCCGGATCTGGAATCACGGCTTGTACTTCATCAATCGCTTTTAGAATTTCATCCGAAAGTGTAACTTGAATCGTATCAATATTTTCTTTTAATTGTTCCAATGTTGTTGCGCCAATAATCGTGCTGGTAACAAACGGCTGTTGTGCAATAAATGCCAAAGACAATTCCGTTAAAGTCAGTCCATTTTTTTTGGCTATCTCCTGATACAATCGTGTAGCTTCAGTACTTTGTGCGCTGTTGTATCGAGAATACTGCGGAAACAATTTGATTCTGGCATTTGGATGCGCTTCACCAGTTAGGAATTTTCCAGACAAAACCCCAAAAGCCATCGGCGAATACGCCAATAAACCTACATTTTCTCTCAGGCAAACTTCAGCAGAACCGTTTTCAAAAAGTCTGTTTAATAACGAATATGGGTTTTGAATCGTTTTTACTCTTGGCAAATTATTATATTTACTCTCTTCCAGAAAACGCATGATTCCCCAAGGATTTTCATTTGAAAGTCCGATATGTTTGATTTTTCCTTCTTTGACAAAACCGTCTAATGTTTCAAGAACATTATGAATGTTATCTTCCCAAGCATCATCCTGTACTTTGAAACCGCGTTGTCCAAAATAATTGGTTTTGCGTTCTGGCCAATGCAATTGGTACAAATCGATATAATCTGTTTGCAGACGTCGTAAACTTTGATCCAATGCAAACTTGATACTGGCTGTTGAAAAATCTAATTTTTCTCTCATGTAGCCAAAATTTGGATTGGGTCCGGCAATTTTGGATGCCAAAATTATTTCTTCTCTTTTTCCAGTTTTTTTGAACCAAGTTCCAAGGATTTTTTCGGTACTCCCATAGGTTTCCTCGCGCCCGGGAACCGAATACATTTCGGCAGTATCAAAGAAATTAACCCCATTTTCTAAAGCATAATCCATTTGGGCATGACCATCAGCTTCGGTGTTTTGCTCCCCAAAAGTCATCGTTCCAAGGCAGATTTTGCTGACTTTTACATCAGTATTGGGTAATGTTGTGTATTTCATAATTAAGAAAGTTGCATTGTATTTTTAGTAAACAAAGATAAAATTAGTTTGTCGTTAGCATTTGCTGTTAACAGAAAATTGAGAAACGTTTATTTAAAACTAAACCGAATATTTAAAAAAATAAACCGCGAATTTGCGAATTTAAAATCCTTCAATCAAAAGATAAAATTAGCGAATTTGCGGTAAAAGAAAAAAGGTCCAAAGCATACACTCTGAACCTTTCTCGATTTGAAACTTTAATTATTTTTTAATTTATCTCATTCAGCATTTCGGCAATTTCGTCTAATCTTGGCGTTAATATGATTTCGATTCTACGGTTTTTAGCTTTCCCATCTGCAGTTGAATTGCTAGTTAATGGCGAAAATTCTCCTCTTCCTGCCGCAGTAAGATTTTGCTTGTTGATTTTTTTGTTCTCACTCAAAATAGCAACTATTGCTGTCGCTCTTTTGGTTGATAAATCCCAGTTATCCGCAATTGGACCTGAAGCTGTAAACGCATCATCATCCGTATGACCTTCGATCAGTACTGATATGTCCGGGTTGTCACCCAAAACCTTTGCTAATTCTACAACTGCTTTTTTCCCTTCGGAACCTACAGCCCAGCTTCCCGAATTAAAAAGTAATTTGTTCTCCATAGAAACATACACTTTCCCGTTTTTTTGTTCTACCGTCAACCCTTTTCCTTCAAAACTGTTCAAGGCTTTAGACAAGGTTTCTTTTAGTTTTTTCATACTAGCTTCTTTGGCAGCAATCAAATCTTCCAATTCTTGCAGACGTTGTGCGCTTTTGCTTAATCGGTCTTGTTCTAAAGCCAATGCTTTTCCTTTTTCGTCTAATTGCTCCAGCAAATCACGATTTTTCTTCATGTTGCTTTGCAAAGCATCACCGCTATTTTTTTCTAAAGCGGCGTACGAATCCTGCAAGACTTTAAATTTATTTTGCGCTGCGGCGTAATCTGCTTTCAATTTATCCAATTCCGCTTTGGATTTACTCAAATCATTTTTCAAACCGTCGCGGTCTAATTCTAATTGGTTTTTAGCTTTTAGCAAATCAGCATTTTCATCTGCTAAACTTCGGTTTTCTTTTTTGGAATCGGCATATTTACTTTCTAAATCATTGTATATTTTCTTGGACACGCAAGAAGTTGAAAGCGCCAATACTAATAATCCGATGGAAACTCTTTTAATCATTTGGTTGGTATTTATGTTGTTTCTAATGTTGTTTTGAACCCAAAAATTTAAATTGTAGTCAAATACTCTAGCGCCGATAAAAGGAAAAATCCTTTTCTAATTTTGTTTAACGAGAGAAAAAAATGTAATCTCGTCTTTAGGATGAGACGGGAAATTGCTCCTGAAAACGTTACTCTATTTCCACTAAAATTGGGCAATGATCCGAATGCACGGCATCTGATAAAATAACGGCTCTTTTCAATTTATGTTTTAAAGAATCGCTGACTAAATTGTAATCGATTCGCCAACCCTTGTTGTTCCCTCTTGCTCCGGCGCGGTAGCTCCACCATGTATATTGGTGCGGTTCATTGTTGAAATGGCGAAAACTATCCACAAATCCGGACTTCATAAATCCGTCAAGCCAAGTTCTTTCCTGTGGTAAAAAACCGGAGACATTTTTGTTTCGGATGGGATCATGAATGTCGATTGCCTCGTGGCAAATGTTGTAATCCCCGCAGATAACCAGGTTTGGCGTTTCTTTTTTGAGTTCGTCAATATAATTCTGAAAATCGTCCATGAACGTGAATTTATGGTCTAAACGATCAATATTTGTGCCTGATGGCAGGTACAAACTCATCACTGAAAATCCATCAAAATCGGCACGAAGATTTCTTCCTTCGAAATCCATGTGGTGAATTCCGGTTCCGTGAACGACATTGTTAGGTTTAATTTTAGAGAGAATCGCCACGCCGCTGTACCCTTTTTTGGTTGCTGAATAATAATATTGGTAGGGATAACCCGCTTTTGCAATATCATCGACAGGGATTTGATCTTCGGTTGCTTTAATTTCCTGAAGGCAAATAATATCTGGATTTGCATGCTGCAACCAGTCGATAAATCCTTTTGAAATGGCTGCTCTGATTCCGTTTACGTTGTATGAAATTATTCTCATGAAAAATTATTTTGAATCTCTTCCGAAAAATTATTTTTTGCCTGCGATTCTCAGGAACCCACTTTTTAATTTTATCGGAAAAAATTATATTGGTTGAATGTGGGTTTCAAATGTAACAAAAAAGTAGAAGTTTGATGGAGAAAAATAGAGAAAATGGAGTTTTTTGCTATCTTTGTTTCTTGCTCTAAAAAAACAAAAAATACATGGGTTTAGTAACCGCGAAAGAAGTTGCAAAAGCAATAAATGCAGACAAGTACGGGGTTCTGGGAACTTTTTCCGGATGGATGCTGATGAAGGTGCTAAAAATATCGACGTTAAACAAAGTATACGATAGAAATAAACATTTAACAGAAGTTGATTTCCTGAATGGTATACTTGATGATTTACAAATAAAATTCGAAATTCCAGAAGAGGATTTAAAACGTTTACCAAAAGAAGGCGCTTATATCACCATTTCAAATCATCCATTGGGAGGAATTGATGGGGTTTTGCTATTGAAATTGATGCTGGAGAGAGAACCAAATTTCAAGATCATCGCCAATTTTCTTTTGCACCGTATTGAGCCGCTCAAGAAATACATTATGCCGGTAAATCCTTTTGAAAATCATAAGGACGCCAAATCAAGCGTAGTGGGAATTAAAGAAACACTGCGCCATTTAAGTGACGGTAAACCTTTAGGAATGTTTCCTGCCGGGGAAGTTTCTACGTACAAAGATGGTAAATTAATGGTGGATAAACCTTGGGAAGAAGGCGCTATTAAAGTAATCAGAAAAGCCCAAGTCCCTGTGGTTCCTATTTATTTTCATGCAAAAAACAGTCGGTTATTTTATTTGCTTTCTAAAATAAGCGGGACTTTTAGAACAGCAAAATTACCTTCGGAAGTATTTAGCCAGAAACGACGCGTGATTAAAGTGCGCATTGGAAAACCAATTTCAGTTAGCGAACAAAACGAGCACAACACTTTAGAGGAGTACTCTGAGTTTCTAAGGAAAAAAACGTACATGTTGGCCAATCCTTTCGAGAAAGAAATTCCTTTTTTGCCAACGCCTACTTTAAAAATTGCTAAAAGCCCAAAAACTATTGTAACTGCTGCCAGTCAAGACAAAATGACCAAAGAAGTAGATGCTTTGCGAAGTACGGATTGTCGCCTTTTACAAAGTAAAAATTACGAAGTGTTTCTCGCAGAAGCAAAGAAGATACCAAATATCCTACATGAAATAGGACGCCTCAGAGAAATAACTTTTAGAGAAGTGGGCGAGGGAACAAATGAATCTATTGATTTAGACAAGCACGATCAATATTATCATCACCTGTTTTTATGGGATAATGAAGCTAATAAAATTGCTGGTGCGTACCGAATGGGATTGGGTTCAGAAATTTATCCAAAATACGGTATAAATGGTTTTTACCTCAACGACTTGTTCCGATTTGAGCCTGAATTACATGATATGATGCATAAGTCCATAGAAATGGGTCGTGCTTTTATCATTAAAGAATACCAACAGAAGCCAATGCCTCTTTTCCTGCTTTGGAAAGGGATTATGCACACCACATTGCGTTATCCAGAACATAAATTTTTATTGGGTGGCGTAAGTATCAGCAATCAATTTTCAGATTTTTCTAAATCGCTGATGATTGAATTCATGAAGTCCAATTATTATGATCCTTATATTGCGCAATACATTCACCCGAAGAAAGCGTATAAAGTAAAACTAAAAGATGCCGACAAGGATTTCATTTTTGATGAAGCCGAATCTGATTTGAATAAGTTTGATAAAATCATTGATGAACTGGAACCAGGAAGTTTGCGTTTGCCGGTTTTGATTAAAAAATACATCAAACAAAATGCAAAAGTGGTAGCATTCAATGTAGATCCGCTTTTTAATAACGCCGTTGACGGATTGATGTACATCAGAATTGCTGATATTCCGGAAAGCACCATGAAACCCGTAATGGAAGAGTTTCAGAAAGAACTGGAACGAAAATTAGCAGATAAAGAAGATTAAATACAGAATACCTATTTATAAAAAAACCCGTCTCGTCCTAAAAATACGAGACGGGATTTTTTATGTTTTCTAGTTACCTCCAGATTGATTCTTTCAAAATGGAATCTAAAGAATTGTTTTTTATAAAGAAAATCAACCGTATGATATGATATCCAACAAGGAAAAAACCCAAACCATACGCCAGTCTTTTATTATACATAACAGTATTGAAATACTCCTTTTTAGTAATCAACTCCATAATCAACACAACAATACTCACAACACTAAATGCAATTACAAAAGGGCCCAATACATGATAGCTGACGCTCTTGTAAAAATCTCCATGATAAAAATAAACCAATGATTTTGTAATCCCACAACCAGGACATGGAAACCCAGTAATCATTTTAAAAGGACACAAAGATTGATCGGTTTCAAGATGATTGTCCCCATTAAAAAACATTAAAAAAAACGGAATCATCAGCGTAAGAAAAGCGCCCATAATTCCGTAAATTTTACGTTTATCTTTAGTATTACTTATATAATTTATTGATTTCATTTTGAACTATCATTGCAGCAATCATTGGAAAGAAAAGCCCTAAAATAAGCAACAAAACTGTATCGTCTTTTTGGACTGAACCAGATCTATGATATACATCCGGAAGTCCGTCTCTACCTGCTAAATAAAAGAAATAAATATTTACAGGATAGCAACAACCTGCAAATATGGCAATAGGTTGTGAGATAACTTCTCGCTCCGAAACTGCATTAAAAACTTCTGCAACTTTTATGTTCCAATAGATTAAATACAATCCACAGGTTAAAAACCCAAAAATTAATACTAATACTGGATCTACTTTAAATACTGGAATAGGTTTCCTTGGAGTATTCCAAGTTTCTTGTACGATTTCTTCCATTTTGGTTTGGTTAAATTTAAGTTAGTTACTATTAAAAAATTATTAAAATGCTTTATCGATTGGTTCCCAAAGTTCTATCTTATTTCCTTCGTTATCGAGAACCCATCCAAATTTTCCATACTCATAAGTCTGCACATCACCCACAATTGTTACACCTTCATCCAATAATTTTTTTAACAAATCTTGTAAATTATGTACTCGGAAGTTTTGACGAACGTTTTTTCGCTTGGCGCAAAATAAGTCGTGTCCTCCGCAAATGGCGACCATTGGGTAGAACAGTCATTTCCGTCTTTATCTTTCCACCAAAAAGTAGAACCATATTGATCGGTTTTTAAACCCAAATGTTTTCCGTACCAAGCTACCAATTCTTTAAGGTTTTTTGATTTAAAAAAGAAACCGCCAATCCCGGTAACGCGTTGCTCCGGCGCTTCAACTTTGGCTTAAGCAAAATACTTTGCTTTTATTTTATCAACGATTACTTGTGCCAATCGCTCATGGCTTTCGAATGTCCAACCGGCAATATGCGGACTCAAAATGACATTCTTGGCTTTCAACAAATACTGGAAAGCTTCCGGTGTGTGTGTGTCTTTAAAAAGCGTTTCAAAAGATAATTTCTCATATTCCAGAACATCCAAACCAGCGCCGAGAATTTTCCCGGTTTGCATGGCCGTAACCAAATCAGCAGTGACAATATTCTTGCCCCGAGACGTATTGATAATCCAAAAAGGTTTGGCAAATTCATTGATAAAAGCACTATCAACCATTTTGTCCGTTTCGGGACTCCACGGAATATGCAAACTCACTACATCTACTTTTTCCTGAAATTCTTGTAAGGAAACCTGCTTCGCATTAACGTCACCCACATTCTCCTGAATATCATAACAAAGCACTTCCACATCAAAGCCACGCAATTTTTTAGCAAATGATTTCCCCATGTTTCCGTAACCGATAATCCCCACAGTTTTTCCGTCCAGTTCATGACCGCGGTTGCTTTCACGATTCCAGTGTCCCGTTCGTATCTCGCAATCAGCTTCGTTCAATTTATTAAAAAGGGATAAAATCATCCCTAAAGTGTGTTCGGCAACTGCATTCCTATTTCCTTCGGGAGCAGCTATGAGCGTAACGTTTTTGGATGCCGCATAATCGCAATCAATACTTTCTAATCCGGCTCCAACACGCGCAATGAATTGCAGATTAGCGGCTTTATCCAAAAATTCTTTGTCAATCTTGAAGCGGCTTCGAATCACAATTCCTTGGTAATCTTGAATTTTGGCTTCGATTTCTTCTTTAGAAGAGGAAAAATCACTGTGATTTATAAACCCGGAATGTTGCAACTGATCCCAAAGTACAGGATGATTGCTATCTATGTGAAGGATTTTGATGTCCATAATTGTTCGGTTTTTGATCCTTCAAATTAACAAAAAAATTACGGTTTATTGATTTATCGGAGGAAATTAAGTCGTAAAATCGTAAATTAGCGATTAATAAATTTTTATTATAAATCTTATGTTTTGTAATAAAAGAAAGCAAAAAAATGAAATTAACAAAAACCTTCAAAGCTTTTTTTGAAAGCGAAAAATCAGGCGGACTCCTATTACTATTCGTTACCATAGTTTCCATGCTATTGGCTAATTCATCTTTTCAAACCGAATATATTGCTTTTTGGGGAACTGAAATCGGAAACCATTCCATTACTCACTGGATTAATGACGGCTTAATGGCTATTTTCTTTCTGCTCATTGGTTTAGAATTAGAACGCGAAATGTATCAAGGAGAATTATCCAGTATAAAAAACGCGGCATTGCCTATTTTTGGTGCCTTTGGAGGAATGATTGTTCCGGCAGGCATCTTTTTATTATTAAATTTTGGAACCATCACGCAAAATGGAGCCGGAATTCCAATGGCGACAGATATTGCTTTTGCTATTGGTATTTTGTCCCTTTTAGGAAATCGTGTTCCTACCTCGTTAAAAGTATTTCTAACCGCACTTGCAGTAATTGATGACTTAGGCGCTATTATGGTTATTGCCATATTTTATACAGACACTATTGCTTATATGAATTTGTTCATTGCTTTTGCCATTATGGGTGGTTTGTTTATCCTGAACCGAAGAAAAGTGCACAGTCTTATTCCTTATTTAATTGGTGGTGCAGCAATGTGGTATTTCATGCTAAATTCAGGAGTTCACGCTACTATAACCGGAGTATTATTAGCCTTTGTAATTCCATTTGGTGACGGAGGCAAGAAGACATCTTCCTATCGATTACAGCATTTTTTACATTATCCGGTCGCGTTTTTTATACTTCCGTTATTTGCCATAGCCAATACCTGTATTGCGATAAACTCAGATTGGCATGAAGGATTGAACCACCCCAACACGATTGGAATTATGTTAGGTCTTGTGGTAGGAAAGCCATTAGGAATTTGGTTGTTTTCATTCCTTGCTGTGAGTTTGGGAATTGGTACGCTACCAAGAGATTTAAAATGGAGCACTATTCTAGGCGCAGGAATGTTGGGTGGAATAGGATTTACAATGTCTATTTTTATCACATTGCTTGCCTTCAAAAACGATGGAGAAGAAGTAATCACGTATTCGAAAATTGCGATTTTGGTTGCTTCCTTTATAGCGGGAACTATCGGTTTCTTATGGTTAAAATTTAATTTGAAACCCGCTAAAGCAAAAAAACAATCCAAGAAAGTTTAGCTTCAATCTATTTCATAAAAAAGCTTCGTTTAAGAGATTAAACGAAGCTTTTTATGTTAGTTCAAATTTTATTTAAAAACTAAATCCATTATATGGATTGTGTCTTTCTGTTTACTTACTAGCCCAATAATCCACTACGGTAACTTTATCCGGTGCCGGACTCAAAACAGCCACAAAAGATTTGTGATCCGGATGAATCAAATACGCATCTCGATCCGCTTCACTGCTAAATGTTAGGGTAAAACAATGCGTCAAACCATTATTTAAGTTTTCAGGACTGTTGTTAATTCCCCATTCATACGCTTTTATTAATTTAATTTTATGTTCCAAGTCTCCAAAAGCAGTTACCACTTTGTCAATTGCTATGGTATCTGTTCCGGGTTTCCAACCAAACATTACCACATGCCGAAGCACTGGTTTTTGCTTGTCTTTTTGAGCATTTACGGTATAACTTGAAATTAAAATAAATGCTAAAAGGAGTAGTTTTTTCATGATAGTTTTTTTAAATATAAGATTTATTTAGGTGTTTATGCAAATGTGAAATATCAATATTTGCAAAGCTTAAGAATAAAATTTGCGTAGAGTCATAGACAATTTTGCCGTTTGTATCACGAATATTTAGCGGAGGTGGAGGCTTACCCCTTGATTTGTTTCAATGAAGTTTTGATTCCTCGTATCAAGGACGAGCTGAATCCGTGCATTTCCATTTCGTTCAATCCCGCAATCGTACAGCCTTGTGGTGTGGTTACACGATCTATTAATTGTTCTGGGTGTACTTTTTCTTCTAGTAGCATTTCAGCAGCGCCTTTTACGGTTTGTGCGGATATGGCCAAAGCAGTTTGCCAATCGAATCCTATTTCTATTCCGGCTTGCATCGAAGCGCGAATGTATCGCAATGCAAAAGCAGTTCCGCTAGCTGCAAGAACAGTTGCAGCATCCATCAGTTTTTCGTCAATAATAGGAGCGGTTCCCAAACTCTGAAAAAGAGCAACTACATGTTGTGCCTTCTCTTTGTCTTTTTCGTGAAACGCAATACAAGTGGCTGATGCGCCAAATTGTGCCGCAATATTGGGCATGATTCGGATCGCACTATTAGCCGTTCCGATTTTGTTTTGTAAATTTTCAATCGATAATCCACTCACGGCCGAAGCTATAATTTTGTTGGAAATTTCAGGCAGGATTTCGGCTAAAACGGTATCTACTTGGTATGGTTTTATGGTTAAGATAATGACATCGGCTTCCTGAATCTGATGAATGTTATTTGTAGAAACCGTAGTACCCAGTTTTTCAAGATACAGAATGCTGGAGGTATTTCTTCGGGTTATAGTTACTTGATTTTCTGGTGAAAATTTTGATAATCCTAATGCGATAGAAACACCTAAGTTTCCGCCGCCAATGATGTGTACTTTCATGCTGGTTGTGGTTTTTCCTCTCCCCTCCCGAAGCTTCGGGACCTCTCCAAAAGAGAAGGAGCTGTAAGGGAAAAGTGTTGGTTGTGTAGTTATAGTTGTATTAGTTTGTTGTTGAATTCCCTCTCAATATTCTATTATCTTTCTTCTTTATTCTATTCTCTTTATTCTCTTCTCTCTTTTAAAACCCCAGAATCAATTTTGCTATAGAAAAATAAATCAGAATTCCGCAAATATCATTGCTCGTTGTGATGAACGGTCCAGTAGCCAAAGCGGGGTCAATACCAAATTTATCCAGCAATAACGGAACAAAAGTTCCTATTAATGAAGCAATAATAATCACCGACATCAATGCTATAGTAACAATAACTCCAATGATCAATTCGACATTCAATAAAAAATGACTTCCTAAAAATAATATCGTAGCCAAAATCAGTCCGTTTAATAAACTTAGTGACACTTCTTTGACCAATCTATTAAATAAAGATCCGCTCAACGTATTGTTTGCTAAACCCTGCACAATAATTGCCGATGATTGCACCCCAACATTGCCTGCCATGGCAGCAATAAGCGGTGTAAAAAAGAATAAGTTTCCATGCAGAAGCATTGCTCCTTCAAATAATCCGAGCACTTTTACGGAGATAAAACCACCCAAAAGAGCCAAAACTAGCCAAGGCAGGCGTGCTTTTGTATGTTCAAATATACTGTCATCTGCTTCAACGTCCTGCGAGATACCTGCCGCCAACTGGTAATCCTCATCGGCTTCATCCTTGATTACATCCACAATGTCATCAATCGTAATTCGACCTACTAATCGTCCCATTTCATCTACGACAGGAATAGCTTCTAAATCGTATTTTTGCATGATTCGGGCCACCTCAACATCTTCTGTGTCTACTTTTACGGAGTTCAATTTCCGAATGTAAACATCACTAACTGGTGTTCTGGAAGAAGTGGTCAATAAATCCTTGAGTGACAAACGACCTTTCAATCGATCTTCATCATCTACAACATAAATCGAATGGACTCTGGAAATATTTTCGGCCTGAATGCGCATTTCTTTTACACAAGTCAGGACATTCCAATTTTCATTGACTTTAACCAATTCCTTGTGCATGATTCCTCCTGCGGTATCTTCATCATACCGCAACAAGTCAACAATATCTTTAGCGTGCTCAACATCCTGAAGTTCGGATATTACTTCGGCCTTTAAATCTTTCGAAAGCTCCGCAATAATATCGGCGGCATCATTGGTTTCCAGCTCGTCTAATTCTTCCGCAATCTCTTTTGGCGAAAGCCTGCTTAATATATTTTCCCGCAAATCATCTTCTAGTTCCAGAAGGATTTCGGCGGTTTTTTCACTGTCTAAAACTTTAAAAATATAGGTCGCTTCATTAAAATCAAGCTCATCAAGAATTTCAGCAATATCAGCATGGTGCATGTCATTCAATAATACTTCCAGTTGCTGGTCGTTTTTATTTTGAATGAGTTGCTCTAACTCTTGTATTAATTCTTTGCTGATTTTAAACTCCATCGGCTTCTATTTTTTGGGTGAGTGCTATAAACTGTTCTACATTTAACTGTTCTGGTCGAAGATTAAAAATTTCATCTTCTCTCAAACTATCCGACAAATTTAAGGTTTTCAAACTGTTTCGTAACGTTTTGCGTCGTTGTTGAAAAGCCGTTTTCACTACGGTAAAAAACAATTTTTCGCCGCAAGGCAAACTGTAATCTTTCTTCCTGCGCAAACGTAAAACTCCTGATTTTACCTTTGGAGGCGGAATAAATACATTTTCATCTACCGTGAATAAATATTCGGCATCATAAAAAGCCTGAACTAAAACCGATAGAATTCCATACGCCTTTGTTCCCTTTTTTTCACAAATACGTTGCGCTACTTCTTTCTGGAACATCCCCGCAAATTCCGGAATCTGATCGCGGTATTCCAAAGTTCTAAACACAATTTGAGTTGAAATATTATACGGGAAATTACCAATTATAGCAAATTGTTTTCCTTCAAAAGTTTCATTAATATCATACCTCAAAAAATCTTTAGAAATGATTCTATCTTTTAATTTTGGATAATTTTCATCTAAATACGTCACTGATTCGGTATCGATTTCAATAACGTAGGTATTCACCGGTTTATCCAACAAATATTTTGTCAAAACTCCCATTCCCGGACCTATCTCTAATACATCATCATATCCTTCTAAGTTTAACGTGTCAGCAATGTCTTTTGCAATGCTTTCGTCTTTTAAGAAGTGCTGTCCGAGGTGTTTTTTGGCTTTTACTTTTTCCATGTTTTTTGTTTTGCCACGAAGGCACTGAGGCACAAAGCGTAGTTATATTTTTTATAATTGGAGAGCACAAATTGTGACTTCAAGATTTATTATTTCCCAACTGAACTCTCGCAACTGAATATGATTGCTTCGTTCCTAGCATTGGCTCTAATAATCGGCAATCAGCTCTAATTCCGTTCTAAACGCCAGCATTTTATCTCCAAATAATTTTGATCCTTCTTCGCGAAAACCTGGTGCATCTTCCTGGTAATATTTCTCCAAAGTTTCTTTGCTGTCCGTTGTGTATTGAACCGAATACGTTACGCCGCCCATTTCCTCTTCAATTAAAACCCGCACCATTCTTGCAGACGAGAATTTTCCCGTTGCTAAAATTTCAGGAATGTGTTTGTGTTGCATCCAGATCATCCATTGATCGTGAACGCTTTCGTGTATGTTTGTGGTAACGTTGTATAATATCATTTTTTTTGATTGTTAGATTATTAGATTATTAGACTTTTCAAAAAATCCAAGAATCTAAGTAATCAGTTTTTATAAATTAGTGTCTCCTCGCAACTGCCTGAATTTCTTTCTTGCTTCTACAAAATAAATACTGTCCTGATGATTGAACAATACCTTTTCATATAATGGTTTTGCTTTTTCAGGCAGCAACTGCTTGTTATATATTTCTGCCGAAAAATACAACGCTTCATCTATATAAATTCCGTCGCTGTGGTGATCTATAATCATTTGGTATTGGCTTAAAGCCAAAGCAAAATCGCCTTTCTTTTCGTATATTTTCCCTAATCGCAATAAGGTCACAGCCTCTATTTGCTTCGCCTGTTCGAGCATAGCTCTCGAGCCCTGTCCTTTACTATTTTTTAAAATAGACTGAAACTGCGCAATAGCTTCCTGATTCCTGTTTTGATACAACAGATAATCTCCTTTTGCAAACTGTTTCAAAGCTGTTTGTGTCGAATCAGCTGCAGTGTTGTCGTTTATCAACAGAAAATATTCCAAAGCATCATTGGCAATCAACTGCGTATTGGCTGATTTCAATTCCTTGAATTGTTTCAATGCCCATGCAAAATCAGTTTTGAAATAACTCGTTTTAGCGGCTTTCAAACTGGCTTCATGCGCCATTACATCATTCTTTAAATCCAATTCTATCTGTGAATAATAGATCAAAGCCTGATTGAATTTTTCTTCGAAAAGCAGAATATCTGCCAGTTCCATTTTGGTATTGGCCACCTGATAATCATTCAATTGCAATTCCAGCGCTCTCTTGACTATTGCCTTTCCTTCTTCTGGTTTTTTCAAATTAAATGCCGTGAAATGCGCCTGAATCAGCTGCAAAGATAAGGTAAAAGGACTTATTTCAAATTGTTTCAGCAAACCGTCTAATTCTGCACTGATGGCTACAAAGTCATTTTCGGATGCTTTTTCAATTTTCATGGTTATCAAATACGAATTCGCTTGAATCAGTAATTCTAAATCTTGTGTATTTTCCAATACAAATCCCAAAATTTCTTTAGCTGCTTCAGCATTATCTTCATCAATGGCGAGTTGTCCTAAATTCACGATAGTAGTAAGTGATTCTGGATTGCGTTTGTAAATGGCTTTCTCCTGAATAAATGCTTTTTCGAATTCTTTTTGCTGTACATAAAACCAACTCAAATAATGATTCCAAAAAACATCTTGGTTTTTTTGGGTTCTAATAATTAATGCTTTGCGCAACAGCTCATTGAAATTAGCATCGCCTTCATCAACCATAAAACGAACCAGCTGATTTTGGATTCTGATAGAGTTTTGAGGATTCGCAAACGCTTCATCCAGAAAAGTGGAAATCATCATTTCCATATTAGATAATTGACCGTAAAGCAATCCTATTTGATAATTGAAATTAAAATTCGGTTCTAATGCCGAAGCGGTTTGGTAGGATTTCAGCGCGTATTCGAGGAGTACTTTTCGCTCAAAAGAATTTGATATCCCGAAGACATCATTCGGATTTTTTTTGATCCGGTCTAAAGCCTGTTCGTAGTATATCTTGGCTTTGGCATCATTTTTTTGCAACTGAAAATTATACCCTAATTCCACCAGAAGATTTCCTTGATTGTGTTTTTCAAGTCGTTGCTGAAGAGCTTTTTCGGCACTTTCAAACTGTTGCAATTGCTGAGAACAATCTATTATTCTTAAAAAATATTGGGAGTTCAACGGAATCTCTTTCAGCAATTCTTCATAGCTGATTTTTGCTTTTTCAAAATCACCTTTGTCATAATAGTATTGCGCTAATTGTTCGTTTTGCGAAAAACAAACCAATGAAAAAAACAGGGTAATATGTAGAAAGAGTTTTTTCATTGTTACATGCAATTTGTTTTGTCAAACATCAATTTTTTTTAAACATATAAGTCATATAAGAATTGCATTGCTCTAAATTTAAAACTTTGCAAAAACTGACATGACTTATATGTTAAAATTTTTAGTTTATAATATCAAATCCGCAATACGCTCGTAAAACCTCAGGAATTACGATTCCTTCCGGAGTTTGGTAATTTTCTAAAATTCCTGCCAAAACTCTTGGCAAAGCCAATGAACTTCCGTTTAAGGTGTGTGCCAATTGGTTTTTTCCGTCTTTGTCTTTGAAACGCAATTTCAAACGATTTGCTTGAAAAGTCTCAAAATTAGAAACCGAACTAATTTCTAACCAACGATCTTGCGCGGTAGAAAATACTTCGAAATCATATGTCAAAGCCGATGTGAATCCCATATCACCACCACAAAGACGTAATATTCTATATGGTAATTTCAATTCTTGTAAAATACTTTTCACGTGTTCTACCATTCCGTCCAATGCTTCGTATGATTTATCCGGATGTTCTACACGAACGATTTCTACTTTGTCAAATTGATGCAAACGGTTCAATCCACGTACATGCGCACCATAAGAACCCGCTTCACGACGGAAACAAGGCGTGTAAGCCGTAGTTAAAATTGGTAATTCATTTTCGTTTAAGATCACGTCACGAAACAAATTCGTTACTGGAACCTCAGCAGTTGGAATTAAGTACAAATCATCTGTTTTATCATGGTACATTTGCCCTTCTTTGTCTGGCAATTGTCCCGTTCCGTAAGCCGAAGCTTCGTTGACCATGTGTGGCACTTGAACTTCATTGTAACCCGCTGCCGTATTTTTATCCAAGAAATAATTGATCAAGGCACGTTGTAATCGTGCTCCCTTTCCTTTATAAACCGGAAATCCTGCGCCAGTGATTTTTACTCCAAGTTCAAAATCAATGATGTCGTATTTTTTCACCAATTCCCAATGCGGTTGTGCTCCTTCGTGCAAAACTGGAATTTCACCTTCCTCAAAAACGTTTAGGTTTTCCTCTGGTGTTTTTCCGACAGGAACAATATCAGCTGGAAGATTAGGTAATGTATATAATTTTTCCAAAAGTTCAGCGGCAAGTGCATCAGCCGTTTCCGCTAAAGCTTTGCTTTTCTCTTTGTTTAAAACAGTTTTTTCTTTTAGAATGGCGGCTTTAGATTTCTCACCTACTTTCATCAATTCGCCAATATCTTTGGATAATTTATTAGATTCGGACAAAATGTTGTCTAACTCCACTTGTGTAGCGCGACGTTTTTCGTCCAGTTGTACCACTTCTTCAACAACACTTGTAGCATCGATGTTTCTCTTTGCCAAAGCGGTGATTACTTTTTCTTGATTCTCTCTAATAAATGCGATTTGTAACATAGCTTGATTTTTTTAACGCTAACTTTTATAATAATGGAAGCAAATTTAAGGAAATGTTTGATAGAAACGGGACAAAGTTTTGATGAAAACCAGTAAGCCTTTTTGATACAGCTAATAGCCCTTTTTTTTTACTTCGGATTAAAAATTTTAACCACATAGAAACATAGAAAAAAAGAGTTGGATAGTCCCAATTGCTTCGCCTGTTCGCTATCGCTCGGGTCTTGGATTCACATAGCTATAATTTTCTCTAATAAAGTGAAACGACTTTTAAAATATATAAAAACTATGTTTCTATGTGGTTAAAAATAATGCAAAATGAATTTCACCTAATAATTAGCTATTCTCTTTTAATCTCATGCCCCACAAATTCCTCTAAGGTTGCAAACATGTCGTCTACAGAAAGGACTTCAAAATCGGGATGGGTTTTTAAAAAAGTAGCATTCAAAGTAACCAGATTTTCTTCAATTTCGAAAAAAGTGTCGTTGTTGAGCAAATCTCTGATAGGATTTACTCCTTCCAGTTTCCCTTTCAGGAATTTATTCAACTTTACACTGCTCATTAATTTTACTTTTTTGGATTGTTGCTGAAACAATTCCAAATGCTTTTCAGCACCAATCAATGCCAAACCTTCTTCTATTAATTCGTTCAGTTCTTTATCCCAACCCGAATTGTATACAAATTGAGCAAAATTCCCTTCGGTATATTGTGAGGTATAATAATCTAAATAATAACTCATTATAGCATCTTCGTGAATCAAATCATCGTTTACACCTTCCTCACGCATTAAGTTGATTACCGAAATATTAGAGTGAATCACATCTTGGAGATTTTCACTGTTCATTGCTGTTTCTGAAATAATTATTCTACCGAATTCCATTTGTTTTGTATTTGAGTATGTGTTGCAAATTTCGGGTAAATAAAAACAGAAATGAAATACAATTCAATTCAATTTATATGCTATCATATTCGTTCCTATTTTTTTCTAGTTCATTTTTGAAACCAAAGTTTTCAAACGTGCTGCTTTTTCTTTTTTATCCTCTTGAAGTTTAGCTTTTTTCCGATTTAGCAACTTGGTTTGTCCCGCCTTATTTTTGGTGTTTTTTTTCGGGTCCTTTGGGCATAATTTATTGTGTCATTGCAAGTCAGCTTTAAATTTTTAAAGCCAGTGATAATAAGATTTATCGTGTCAATCGATAGTGTTTCTGCTATTAAAACAAGGATTAATCTAAATATTTTAAGCTATTTTATATGCCTAATTTTTAGTGACTGTAGATTTATAAAACAGCTTAAAATATTTTGGTTATAGCTGCTTGAATCATCCAAACAGTTCACTCGCCACATCTTCAATTTTGGCAACTAATCGAATTTTTATTCCAGTATTTTTCAACGCAATTTTATTGTATTTGGATACAAAAATGGTCGAAAAACCTAACTTTTCTGCTTCCTGAATGCGTTGGTCCACGCGGTTTACCGGACGTATTTCGCCTGAAAGTCCCACTTCGCCTGCAAAACAAAAATCTTTATTGACTGCAATGTCTTCATTCGAAGATAAAATGGCGGCAACAACAGCTAAATCTATCGCTGGATCATCTACTGAAATTCCTCCGGTTACATTTAGGAAAACGTCTTTGGCACCAAGCCTAAAACCTGCTCTTTTTTCTAAAACGGCCAGAATCATATTGAGTCTTTTGGCATTATAACCTGTAGTGCTTCGCTGCGGTGTTCCATAGACTGCGGTGCTTACCAAGGCCTGGATTTCAATCATCAACGGGCGCATGCCTTCTAATGTTGAGGCAATCGCGGTTCCGGATAATTCTTCATCTTTATGCGAAATTAATATTTCGGATGGATTAGAAACTTCGCGCAAACCATTGCCGAGCATTTCATAAATACCAATTTCGGCAGTGGAACCAAAACGATTTTTTAACGAACGTAAAATTCGGTACACGTGATTTCTATCGCCTTCAAATTGTAAAACGGTGTCGACCATGTGTTCCAGGATTTTTGGTCCTGCAATGTTTCCGTCTTTGGTAATATGACCAATCAGAATCACGGGAATATTGGTTTCTTTGGCAAATTTGATCAATTCGGCTGTGGTTTCTCTAATTTGAGAAATACTTCCTGGAGTGGATTCAATATAATCCGTGTGCAAGGTTTGAATGGAATCGATAATCACGATTTCCGGCTCGATGGCTTCAATTTGCTTGAAGATATTTTGGGTTTTGGTTTCGGTAAGAATATAACAATTGTCTCCGCTGGGCGTGATTCTTTCGGCACGCATTTTTATTTGTTTCTGGCTTTCTTCACCCGAAACATATAAAGTTTTATACGGTAACTTTAGAGAGATTTGCAGTAGTAGCGTACTTTTTCCAATGCCAGGTTCACCGCCTAAAAGAATTAAGGAGCCGGGAACGATTCCGCCACCCAACACGCGGTTTAATTCACTGTCAGTAGTGTCCATTCGGATTTCCTGAGCCGAATCAATTTCGTTTATTCGTAACGGTTTTGGTGCTTTACTGCTGGAAGTAGTTTCGCTTTTCCAAGCTGTTTTTTCTTGTTTTTGGATAATTTCTTCGGCAATAGTATTCCATTCTTTACAAGAATTACATTGTCCTTGCCATTTTGCATATTGTGCGCCACAGTTTTGGCAAAAAAAAGTTGTTTTTACTTTTGACATTATTTTTTTGGTGTTTGACTGATCATATCATCATATTTCTCCATCATCATGTTTTTTGTAAGGTCGCCAATTTCTTCTAATTGAGAAGCATTTTGATATAGTTTTGCTGCTTTTTTCATGTCACCCATTTTTTCATACATTAAACCTAATTCATAATCGGCAAGCATTGATTTTGGATAATTTTTATTAGCAATTTCCGCTAATTTATCCAATTCTGAATACGCTTTGTTTTTAAGAATTGCAGCTTCAATGGCTTTGAAATCATTGACGCGAATGAGCATTTTTAAGCCTAAATTTTTATTTAACACTTCGTACTTGTTAGTTAGGTAATCCACATAGCCGGATTGAAGGATAGCAATTTTCTCTGAATATTCAGTAGAAGAAATGGGTTTGTATGTGTCGAAAAAGTGGTATAAAGCATTTGGAATCGAATACAAAACCAGTGAATAATGAGAAGCTCCAGCGAAATTATCAAACTTGTAATTCAGTAACGGATTGGTGACCTGTTTTATATTAGTGTCTAGTTGCTTGATTGATGTTTGAAGTTTTTTTACATCGCCATCACCATTTGACTGATAATAAAAAATAGGTTGTTTGAGTTTTGAAAGTTGCTCCGGAATGCGGTTTTCCATGTCAGGCGCAAGTTCTGGACTCAATGAAATATAGGCATTGAAAATAGGATTGTCTTTGTACAGAAAAAAGTTCAAAAAACCAGCAGTCGTGTCATGACCGGCAATAATGCGGAAAGGAGCAACAGGATATTTCTTTTCTATGTAGGGCAATAACTCCGCTCCAATGAATTCGAAAAATTTCGCACCTTTTTCAGAAGGAACGCCATCAGCTTCGTCATAATTGCAGTCGTCATATCGTTCGTTGTTCTTGTTTTGACTGATGCCAACGATAATGGTTTCCGGTAAGTCATCCCAATAGACACCGTAATTTAAAGCGCCGTAAAAAGGATCAAAAAGGTAGTCTCCATCCAATAAAACGAGAATGGGATATTTTTTATTTGGATTTTTTTCAAAGGAAGGTGGGAGTCCAATTGTAATTTCTCTGCTTTCGCCAAGCACTTGAGAATCAATAGCAATCACAGTTTTTTGTGAAAATACGGAAACAGAAAATAGTAATAAGAGTATTAGTTTTTTCATGAATTGGTTTGGTTTAGAAAGTATAGAATACTCCATATAAGAGCAAGCAATATAAACATTATTACTTTTATTTGAAAATGGATACCGGAAAATGTTAAGATTGCGCTTTGATATCAAGGGAGGAATCAGTGTTTAAAAAATTAGCCACTGATTCTGTGATTTTAAAATGCAAAATCAGAGAATCAGTGGCTAGAAAATGTTTGTTAGTTTAATTCGAACAGAAATTAAGTCAACGAATTGTCGTTTTCATTTGGGAAAATAACCCACGGTTTGAAGGTTTTAGCTTCTTCAAATTCTAGGGTTGCGTAGGATATGATAATGATTATATCGTCTTTTTGAACTTTTCTTGCTGCAGGACCGTTGAGTGTAATGGTTCCTGAATTTTTTTCGCCTTTTATGGCATAAGTTTCAAAACGTTCTCCATTGTTGATGTTTACAATGGAAACTTTTTCGCCTTCAATAATATTTGAAGCTTCTAACAATGATTCGTCAATAGTTATGGATCCGATATAATTTAAATCGGCCCCGGTTACCTTAACGCGGTGAATTTTTGATTTTAATACTTGAATTTGCATGCTACAAAAGTAAATTAATTTAGTGAAATGGTGTCAATTAAACGTATATTGTTGACTAATACGGCTATGAAAGCACGGTATTTTTTATTTTTATTTTTTCGACTGCACGACAAAAGCGTTGCTTCATCAGCAATGGTGAAATATTCTAAAGTAAAATGAGGATTGTTATCGAATGATTTTTGAACCCATTCTGAAATTTTAGCGGTGCTATTTTTCGAAAATTGCTCTTTTACAGAGCTTAGAATTTTGTAGATAATAGATGCTTCGTCTCTTTCCTGCGCGGATAAACGCTCATTTCTGGAACTCATGGCAAGATCATTAGCTTCTCTATAAATAGGACAGCCAATCACGTTCACTTTTAAGTGATTTTTAGCGACCATCTTTTTCACGATTTGTAGTTGTTGAAAATCTTTCTCGCCAAAATAAGCGTTGGTTGGTTCAATAATCTCAAAAAGGCGCTTCACGATGGTTCCCACACCATTGAAATGTCCAGGTCTGAATTTGCCTTCCATTTGGTTTTCTAATCCGTCGAAATCGAACGGTTCCGAAACCGGTTTTCCGTCATAAATATCTTCAACCGTAGGCGCATACAAGATAATATTTGGATTCAGATTGGTTAATTTTTTCACATCTTCCTCTAGTGTTCTCGGGTATTTTGCCAAGTCTTCCGGATTGTTGAACTGAGTAGGATTTACAAAAATACTGACAACGGTGGTGTCGTTTTCCAGCAATGATTTCTGCATTAAAGCCAAATGACCTTGATGTAACGCACCCATAGTTGGAACAAATCCAATAGTGGAATGGATGGTTTTTATAGGTTTCAAATAGTCCATTAAAGATGCTTTTCCGTAGAAAATATGCATGGCAGTATTATTAAAATTAAATGCAAACTTACTATTTTAGTTAATAACTGCATAAATTTTTGTAATTTTGCATGGTTTTTATTGCCAATAAATTAAGTAAATTACAATATGAAAGATAAGAGGATATTATATGTATCATCTGAAGTGGTGCCGTATCTCGCTGAAAACGAGGTCTCTTTAATGTCTTATGACGTTCCAAAAATGATTAATGATCAAGGAGGACAGATAAGAATTTTTATGCCAAGGTATGGAAATATTAACGAGAGAAGACACCAATTGCACGAGGTAATTAGACTTTCGGGGATGAATTTGGTAGTAAATGACTTGGATATGCCATTAATTATAAAAGTGGCTTCTATTCCAAAAGAGAGAATACAAGTTTACTTTATTGATAATGATGAATATTTCAAAAGGAAAGCCACTTTTGCCGATGAAGAAGGTGTGATGTATCCTGATAATGATGAACGTGCCATTTTCTTTGCAAAAGGAGTTGTGGAAACTGTAAAAAAACTCAACTGGGTTCCTGATATTATTCATGTTCATGGATGGATGGCTGCAATGTTGCCTATTTACATGAAACATTTTTATAAAAATGAAGCTTTATTTTCGGAAACAAAAATTGTTACTTCAGTCTACAGTCAGTCTTTTGAAGGGACTTTGAACGAAGAAATGATCAATAAAGTGAAATTTGACGGAGTTCCGGATGATGCGATAGCAGATCTTGAGGTTCCTAACTACGAAAATATCATCAAGGCAAGTGTCAAACATTCTGATGCTGTGATTATTGCTTCAGAAAACCTCTCTCCAAGTTTAACAAAATTTATAGAATCTTCAGGAAAACCTTTTTTACCTTTCGCACCGAAAGACGCATTCGCGGAAGCGTATACTAATTTCTATATAAACGAGGTTCTGTAAATTAAACTTTTTTAATAAATATGTACAATAATTCTTTTTTTAAGAAAATTCTTCTAGTAGTAAGTGTTGTTTTTTTATATTCTTGTGATAAAGATTATAATGAAATTGGTGGAGATTTAATAGGTGATAATAATTTTGATCTTAATAAGCAGACTTATAGTGTATTGGGTTATAACCAAAAAACAGGGTCAATACAATCCAATAATCTTGAAGTAAATCCGTTGGGGATCTACAGCAGTACAAATTTTGGTGAAACAACAGCAAATTTCAATACTCAGTTAACTTTATCTGCGCTAATTACCTCAGTAAGTACAAATTTATTTGTGGAAAGTGTTGTTCTTACAGTTCCTTATTACACGGATGTCACACAATTAAAAGTTAATTCTGATGGAACTCGCGTATATGTTTTAGATTCCATCTACGGACCGGAAAAAGCTAAAATGAAATTAAGTGTTTATGAATCTGGTTATTTTATGAGAGACGCAGATCCTGTTGGAGGATTTCAACAAGCTCAAAAATATTTCACTGATCAAGATGCTGATTTCAATAATCTAAAGGTTGCAGATCGTTTGAATAATAGTTCTAACAAAGCTGAAAATGATGAATTTTTCTTTGATTCGGCTGAGCATCCTGTAGTCGCTACCGATACAGTAACAGGTGTTAAAACGACAACGTATACAGCGCCGGGAATGCAATTAAATTTGAATAAAGATTATTTTAAAACAAGAATCCTTGACGCAGTTAATTCAGGTAAATTAGCCTCGAATGATGTTTTTAAAAATTACTTCAGAGGACTTTATTTTAAAATGGAGAAATCAGGAAGTAGCGCTGGAAATTTAGCAATGTTGAATTTTAAAGCTGGTAAAATAACCATTACATATAAAGAGGATTTAGCCTCAACAACTGGTGGTGCTACAACTAGAGTTAAAAAGACAATAGTTCTTAATATGACAGGTAATACTGTTAGTTTGTTGAAAAATGATTATAGTGTTAATGGAAGTGCTTATGATGCCTTAGCAAATACCGGAAACCAAACCGAAGGGGATGATAAATTATTCTTAAAAGGCGGTGAAGGTTCTATAGCGGTTTTGGATCTTTTTGATAAAAAAGATTTGAAAGGGTATGATGCTAATGGTGTTTTAACTGGTCCGAATGGGATTTCAGATGAGTTGGATGATTTAAGAAATCCTGCTGATGGCAAAAAATTATTGGTGAATGAAGCTAATTTGGTTTTTCATATTGATGCTGCTGCAATGGCTACTAGTTATGAACCACAAAGAATCTATTTGTATGATTTTAAGAACAGCCGACCTATAACAGATTATTACTTAGATGTAACATCAAGTAGTGTTGATACAAAGAAATCAAAAGGATTTTTTGATGGTATGATAAAAAAAGACGCCACTAGTAAAAAGGGATTGACTTATAAAATCAGAATCACCAATCATGTCCGAAATCTGATCAATAATAAAGATTCAACTAATGTTAAATTAGGTCTTGTGGTTACTGAAGATATTGGGGTAATTGCATCTTACAAAGTAAAAACTCCAAATGCGAATATTAGTCAAGCGCCTAAAGCTTCGGTTATGAATCCGTTAGGAACGGTTTTACACAGCGGAAAATCTACAGTAGCCGAGGCGAAAAGATTAAAACTTGAAATTTATTATACAAAACCTAATTAAACAAAGACTATGTGTGGAATTGTTGGATATATTGGATATAGAGAAGCTTATCCTATTGTAATTAAAGGATTAAAAAGACTCGAATATAGAGGCTATGATAGTGCTGGTGTCATGTTATTTGATGGTGAAAACCTAAAGGTTTCTAAAACAAAAGGAAAAGTTTCTGATCTTGAGGAAAGAGCTTCAAAAGAGATTACAACTAATGGTAGTATTGGAATAGGACATACACGTTGGGCTACGCACGGTGTTCCAAATGATGTGAATTCGCACCCACATATTTCTAATTCAGGAGATTTAGCAATTGTACACAACGGAATTATTGAAAATTATGCTCCTTTAAAAGCAGAGTTGATCAAAAGAGGATATATTTTTCATTCGGATACAGATACCGAAGTGCTGATTAATCTTATTGAAGAAGTACAGAAAAAAGATAATTTAAAATTAGGAAAAGCAGTTCAGGTGGCTTTGAATCAAGTAGTAGGAGCGTATGCGATTGCTGTTTTTGATAAAAAAACACCAAATGAAATTGTTGCTGCTCGTTTAGGAAGCCCATTAGCAATAGGTGTTGGTGAAGGAGAGTTTTTTATAGCTTCAGATGCATCTCCATTTATTGAATATACTTCAAATGCTATTTACTTGGAAGATGGTGAAATGGCTAATATTAGACTGCATAAACAAATGAAGGTTCGTAAAATTAAAGATGATTCTTTAGTTAATCCTACTATTCAGGAACTTCAAATGAATTTGGAGCAAATTGAAAAAGGTGGTTACGATCATTTTATGCTTAAAGAAATTTATGAGCAACCTAGCGTTATCAAAGATACCTATCGTGGAAGACTTCATGCAAATGAAGGTTTAATCCAAATGGCAGGTGTTGAGGATAATTTAGAAAAATTCTTAAATGCGGAAAGAATTATAATTGTTGCTTGTGGTACCTCATGGCATGCAGGTTTAGTAGCTGAATATATTTTTGAGGAATTTGCAAGAATCCCTGTTGAAGTAGAATATGCTTCTGAATTTAGATATAGAAATCCAATTATAAACAGTAAAGATATTGTTATTGCAATTTCTCAATCAGGAGAAACAGCTGATACAATGGCTGCGATAAAATTGGCTAAAGAAAGCGGCGCATTTGTTTTTGGGGTTTGTAACGTAGTAGGTTCTTCTATTTCAAGAGAAACTCATGCTGGTGCTTACACTCATGCAGGGCCTGAAATAGGAGTTGCATCAACAAAAGCATTTACAACACAAATTACTGTTTTGACAATGATTGCGTTACGTTTGGCTAAAGCCAAAGGAACTTTGTCTAACTCTGTTTTTCATACGTATTTACAAGAATTAGAAATTATTCCTGAAAAAGTAAAAGAGGCTTTAGAGACAAATGATAGAGCAAAAGAAATTGCAGCAGTTTTCAAAGATGCTCCAAACTGTTTATATTTAGGAAGAGGATATAATTTCCCAGTGGCTCTTGAGGGTGCTTTGAAATTAAAAGAAATTTCCTATATTCATGCCGAAGGATATCCTGCAGCAGAAATGAAACATGGACCAATCGCATTAATTGATGAGCACATGCCTGTTGTTGTGATTGCACCAAAACAAGGGCATTACGATAAAATTGTAAGTAATATTCAAGAAATAAAATCTAGAAGTGGAAAAATTATAGCGGTGGTAACCAAGGGAGATACGCAAGTACGTGAATTGGCTGACTATGTTATCGAAATTCCAGAAACTTCGGATGCATTATCACCGTTGATCACAACTATACCATTGCAACTGTTGTCATATCATATTGCTGTTATGCGCGGATGCAATGTAGATCAGCCTCGTAATCTTGCAAAATCAGTGACAGTAGAATAATTAGTAGTTAACTGCTTTATAAGTACAAAGCCTCGGAAGTTTTCTTTCGAGGCTTTTTTTGTGCGTCAAATTATCATTTTATAAGATGCTTTTAAAGTCTCCAAAAGTGAAAAAAATTATAAATTTGGGTACTTTTATCACTTTTATCAAATATCTAAAAATTAATAATTATTTTGTGATTAATGCATTTTTTATATGCATGCATAATGATATTCTGTTTTTTCAACACAAAATTTAACATTAAATAATTAATTATAAATACGAAATAAGCGCAAATGGGGCAAATTAACTGATGAATGTGAAATTTATTTGGGACTTTTTTATTAATATCAAAAATATTTGTACTTTGGCTTCATAAACCAACAAATTATAACCCAATGAGAGTGTATTTACTTTTTTTGTCATTGTTTTTTTGTAGCCTAACTTTCGCTCAAAACTCAATTTCAGGTATTGTTACAGACAGTAACAACCAACCTATTCCTGGAGCCAACATTAAGATTGTTGGAGACTCTTCGGGTACGATAACCGATTTTGACGGTTCATTTACGTTACAATCTTCTAAAAAGCCACCTTTTGTTATTGAGGTTTCAAGTGTCGGGTTTACATCTCAAAAAATTTCAGTTTCTTCGGCTAGTCAAAAAATTGCAGTAAAGTTATTGGATGAAGAGAATAAACTAGATGAAATCGTAGTTTCTGCTTCAAGAACGCCAGAGCGCGTATTAGAGTCGCCAGTTACTATTGAAAGAATGGGTATTGCTGAAATTAAAAAAACAGCCTCACCTTCTTTTTATGATGGATTAGAAAACATGAAAGAAGTTCAAATGAATACTTCTAGTATGTCGTTTAAATCGATCAACACACGTGGTTTTGCAACTGTGGCGAATACTCGTTTTATGCAATTAGTAGACGGTATGGATAACTCTTCGCCATTATTAAACTTTGTATTAGGAAACTTAATAGGTGTCTCTGAAATTGATGTTCAGTCAGTAGAGTTGTTACCAGGAGCTTCTTCTGCTTTGTATGGTGCTAACGCTTTTAACGGAATTTTGTTTATGACGAGTAAAAGTCCATTTACTAGCGAAGGTATTAGAGCGTATGCTAAGTTTGGTCAAACCAGCCAAAAAGCAGCCGGAACAAATGATTATGTAGATTATGGAGTTCGTATGGCCAAAGCATTCAATAAATACATTGCAGGTAAAGCTAATTTTGCTTACATGAGAGGTACAGAATGGCATGCTGTGAATTATGATGATAAAACGATAGCGGGTAGAGATAGAACTCATTATGGATATGACGGAATCAATGTTTATGGTGACGAAGTGGCAACAGTTATTGGTGCGCCTACTTTACCTAGCGATAAAGTTTCAAGAACAGGTTATAATGAGGTGGACTTAACTGATAATAAAGTTTCAAACACAAAAATTGACCTGTCATTACATATTCGCCCTTTCGGTGACGAAAGATTAGAAGTAATTGTTCAAAGTAAATTTGGTTACGGTAATACGGTATATCAAGGTGCAAACCGTTATTATTTGAATAACTTTTTTATGCAACAGCATAAATTAGAATTTAAAGGAAAGAATTTCTTTTTGAGAGGATATACAACTACAGAGGATGGGGGTCAATCTTATGACATGTTGTTTACGGGGATTAATATAAATCGTAAATGGAAGTCAGATGTACAATGGTTTACAGATTATGGTACGACATATGCGCAATCATCATTGGGTGGTATGTTGCCAGCAGATGCGCATAGAGCAGCTAGAGCAAAAGCAGATACTGGAAGATTTTTACCAGGAACTCCTGAGTTCAAAAACGCGTTTAACCAAGTTACAAATGAAGCAAGTATTTTGACTGGTTCTAAGTTGGTTGACAATTCAAGAATTTATCATTCTGATGCCAATTATAATTTTAAAGATTTGATCAAATTTGCTGAAATTCAAGTTGGGGGTTCTTATAGAGAATATCAGTTGAATTCATTTGGTCGTATTTATACAGATGCTGCTGGTCCTATCAAATATAATGAATACGGAGCATACACACAGGTGATGAAAAAAATGATGGATGATCGTTTGAAGTTAACAGCTTCACTTCGTTATGACAAAGCGCAAAACTTTGATGGGAATTATTCTCCTAGAGTTTCTGCTGTTTATTCTGCAGGACAAGCGAAAAATCATAATTTCAGAGGATCTTTTCAAACTGGTTTTAGAAACCCGTCTACACAAGATCAATACATTGGATTTAACGTTGGAAGTGCGATTCTGTTAGGGTCAGCACCTGATAACTTGACTCGATTTGTAGAGACTTTGCCAATAAATGGAACAGTAGGTCAAGGTTTTGCTGGTGGAAGTACAGTAACAATTAATGGGACAAATGCTTATAACAATTCATATACGGCTACTTCTGCAGCAGCATTTGCGGCAGCAGGAAATCCAGCTTTGTTGCAAAAAACTAACGTTGGTTTAGTTAAGCCAGAAGAAGTGAAAGCAATTGAATTGGGATATCGTTCGTTTATCAATAGAACTTCGGTAGATTTAAATGGTTATTATAATGTATATAACAATTTTATTGGAAATTTAAATGTAGTAACTCCTTTGTATGGAACTGCTGTTGATGGTGGCGGACTGACAAGTGTAGCGGGTCAACAAGCGATACATGCACTTGCAAACGGAAATACCAGAGTTTTTCAATTGTACACAAATACTGCTTTAGAAATAGAATCATTAGGTTTCGGTATAGGATTGTCTAGAAAAGTATACAAAGATTTTGAAATAGGTGCAAACTATAATTATGCTGAATTTAAATTTGACCAATCTAAAGATCCTAGTTTTGAGGCTGGTTTTAATACGCCAAAACACCGTGTAAAAGCATCTATTGGTAACGAAAAATTGTTTCCTAATTTTGGATTTAATGTGAGTGGTAGATGGAACAGTGAGTATTTGTGGCAGTCTTCTTTTGCTGATGGTACCATTGAGGCGGCAACAGTTATAGATGCACAATTAAATTATAACTTCCCTTCTTTGAAATCAACTTTAAAAATAGGTGCTTCAAATATTGGAGGTAAAGAATATGGTCAAGTATTAGGAGCTGGTCTAATTGGTCAACAATATTTTGCTTCTTGGACAATCAACCCGTAATACTTTATTAAAACTAAAATCAAAGAACAATGATAAAAAATTTCAAATGGCTACTATTTGCTTCATTGGCATTTGTAGCGTGTAATAATGAAGATGAAGTAATAGCTGACGCTAACTCATCTGATGGGCAGCCTTTAACTGCGGGATTGGCAGTAGTAACAAAATATGTAGCATTAGGAGATTCTTATGCCGCGGGTTTTAGTGACAATGCCTTGTTTGTTGAAGGGCAAAAAGGTTCATATGCAAATATTATAGGACAGCAATTTGCATTAACGGGTGGAGGAGAATTTAAGACGCCTTTAATGGCTGACAATGTTGGTGGTTTATTATTTGGTGGAAATGTAATCTTAAACCAGCGCTTATTTTTTAATGGTGTTGCGCCTGCTCTAGTTACAGGAAGACCATCAACAGAAGTTACTACAAAACTAGCAGGTCCATTCAGTAATCTAGGTGTGCCAGGTGCAAAAAGTTATCATTTAGTTGCGCAGGGTTATGGAAATGTGGCTGGAGTAGCTACAGGTCAGGCGAATCCGTATTTTGCGAGATTTGCAACATCGGCTACAACATCTGTAGTAGCTGATGCTGTTGCTCAAGATCCTACTTTTTTCTCTTTATGGATAGGTGGAAATGATGTATTAGGTTATGCTACTTCAGGAGGTTCGGGTAGAAACCAAACGGGTAATATGAATGCTGCGACTTATGCAAGCAATGATATTACAGATCCTGCGGTGTTTGCTGGTGCTTATAACAGCATCGTTAACGCAATGACGGCCAAAGGTGCTAAAGGTGTTGTGGCAAATTTACCTTATGTAACTGCTTTGCCATATTTTACAACTGTTCCATTTAATCCATTGACTGCATCAGTCTTAGGTCGTGGAAATGTTGCTGTAGGGACTGCTACTATACAAGGTTTGAATGCACAGTTATACGGTCCTTTGAAACAAGCTTTAACGGCATTTGGTGCGGGATCGAGAATAGAATTATTGTCTACAACTGCGTCAAACCCATTATTAATTCTTGATGAGAGTTTACCTAATCTATCTGCGCAATTAACTGCTGCGTTTACGCCTACTTTAGGAGCTCCAACGGCAGCTTTTTATGGTCAAGTTTTTGGTCAAGCAAGACAAGCTACAAAAGAAGATCTTGTGGTGCTTACTGCTCAAACTGTTATTGCATCTGCACCTGCAGGAGTTCCTGCGCCATTGAATGTTTTTGGCGTAACATATCCAATGCAAGATGTACATGTATTAACCAAAGCTGAAGTGGCTGAAGTGAAAGTTGCTACAGATGCTTACAATGCTACTATAAAATCTGTTGCGGATGCAAAAGGTTTGGCATTTGTTGAATTGAAAGGGGTAACGGATCAGTTAGCAAATGGAGGTATAATCTACAATAACTACAAAGTTACTTCGGCGTTTGTAACGGGTGGAATGTTCTCTTTAGATGGAGTGCATCCAAGTCCAAGAGGGTATGCTATCATAGCTAATTTGTTTACTGGCGCTATTAATGCAAAGTTTGGAGCTAATTTCAAAAATAAAGATGTAAGCTTGTATCGAATACTGTATCCAGCTACTTTATAAGATTTAAAAGTAAATAATAACGAATAACCATCTGCTTATGCAGGTGGTTATTTTTTTGAGGATATTGTTGTTATTGGATTGTTTTAAAGCCTTTTCTTCGGTAGGAAGTAAAAATATCCATTTTTTATAAAAAATAATTGATTTTATATTTTAAAAAATTATCTTTGCACACTGAAAAAAGCATTTAATCGATACGTTTCGATTGGAACTATTTCATAAACCTAAATAGCTATTTAATAAATACATAAGTAATGTCGAAAGTAATAGGAAAAGTTGCCCAGATCATTGGACCAGTAGTTGATGTAGTTTTCAACGGTAAGGATGTTGAACTTCCAAAAATTTATGATTCATTAGAAATCACAAAAAAAGACGGTACTTTGTTAGTGCTTGAAGTACAATCTCACATTGGTGAAAATACAGTACGTACCATTTCGATGGACTCAACAGATGGTTTGAGTAGAGGTTATGAAGTAGTTGGAACAGGAAATCCTATCCAAATGCCAATTGGTGCCGATGTTTACGGACGTTTGTTCAATGTAATTGGAGATGCCATTGATGGTTTACCGGAATTGCCAAAAACAGGTGAAAACGGAATGTCAATTCACAGAGCAGCTCCAAAATTCGAAGATTTATCTACTTCTTCTGAAGTTTTATTCACAGGTATTAAAGTAATCGATTTAATTGAGCCTTACTCAAAAGGGGGTAAAATTGGATTGTTTGGTGGTGCTGGAGTTGGTAAAACAGTATTGATTCAGGAGTTAATTAACAATATTGCAAAAGGTCACGGTGGACTTTCAGTATTCGCAGGAGTAGGAGAAAGAACGCGTGAAGGGAATGACTTACTTCGTGAGATGTTAGAGTCAGGAATTATAAAATACGGGGATGAATTCATGCACTCTATGGAAAATGGAGGATGGGATTTATCTAAAGTAGATTTACCAGGAATGAGAGAGTCTAAAGCTACTTTCGTTTTCGGTCAAATGAATGAGCCTCCAGGAGCTCGTGCTCGTGTGGCACTTTCTGGATTATCTATCGCTGAATATTTCCGTGATGGAGCAGGAACTGATCAAGGGAAAGATGTATTGTTCTTCGTGGATAACATCTTCCGTTTTACACAAGCAGGTTCTGAGGTTTCGGCTCTTTTAGGTCGTATGCCATCTGCGGTAGGATACCAACCGACATTAGCAACTGAAATGGGAGCTATGCAAGAACGTATCACATCTACAAACAAAGGTTCTATTACATCTGTACAAGCGGTTTACGTTCCTGCGGATGATTTAACGGATCCGGCTCCGGCTACAACTTTTGCTCACCTTGATGCTACTACTGTATTGTCTCGTAAAATTGCTGAGTTAGGTATTTATCCTGCGGTGGATCCATTGGATTCAACTTCAAGAATCCTTACTCCTCAAATCTTAGGTGATGAGCATTATGACTGTGCACAAAGAGTGAAAGAGATTTTACAAAAATACAAACAATTACAAGATATCATCGCAATCCTTGGTATGGAAGAATTATCAGAAGATGATAAATTAGCCGTTTCAAGAGCGCGTCGTGTACAACGTTTCTTATCTCAACCTTTCCACGTTGCTGAGCAATTTACAGGATTAAAAGGAGTTTTAGTTGATATCAAAGATACTATCAAAGGATTTAATATGATTATTGACGGTGAATTAGATCACTTGCCTGAATCAGCTTTTAACCTTAAAGGTACAATTGAAGAAGCTATCGAAGCTGGAGAAAAAATGTTAGCGGAAGCTTAAAATAAGTTTAAAAGTTTAAAGTTTAAGGTTCACTCGTAACTTTAAACTTTTAAACTTTAAACTTTAAACTAAAAAGAATTATGTTATTAGAAATAGTTTCACCAGAAGCAAAATTGTTTTCAGCAGAAGTAACTTCGGTAACACTGCCAGGAGTTGATGGAAGCTTTCAAATTTTGAATAACCACGCGCCAATTGTTTCTATTTTAGAAAAAGGTGTAGTGAAAATTACAGCATCAAACTTTGCTTTTGCAAAAGAAGTGGCGAGTAAATTCACGAAGTTGGATGCTCAAAATTATACACTTGCTATCAATTCAGGAACAATTGAAATGAAAGACAATAAAGTTATTGTTTTAGTTGACTAAAGTAATTTCGATTATATAAATGAAAGCCTCGCAATTTGCGGGGTTTTTTTATGTCCAGTCCCAAAGGATGATATTCCACTCGATTCCATCTTCCTCATATATACAGATGACTTTAAAGCCAATGGATTCATGAGCCTGCATGGAACGAGGATTTGTAGTTGCAATTTCGGTTACGAGATACTCATATTTGTCTTGTAATTCTTCTTTATAAAACTGATAGAGATTACGGAATATTCCCTGTTTTCTATAGTTTTTATCTACGCATATTTGCCCCATAACAACATAGGTTTTGTCTTTTGGTACTAATTCATCGATTCTTTCAAACATGGGAATTAGAACTTCAATTTCGTTTTTAAAGCTTGAAAGCATTACTAATGCAAAACCTACTAAAATATCATTGTCTTTGGCGATAATATGTGCGCAAGCGGAATTCATTTGTTTTAATAATGCAACGGAGTGTTGCACGGTTACAAATCCTTCTTGAAGTTTTTCTTCAGAGCTTATATTTTGAGAGTTATTTTGTAATTGCAGGGTTCTGATTTGTTCCAGTTCGTCTATAGTGGACGCTCTTTTATAATGTATAGTTTTCATATGATTATATTAATCACGGATTAATGAATGGTATAGCACTAACTGTCTTATAAAATTAGGAAATCTTTGATTGATTGAAATGCATTTAGATTTTATTTTTTATTTAATTTGAAATTCATTTTGGCATAATACTTTTCATTATATTTTGATGCAATTACAAGTGCTCCAGAAATCAGGATGAGATTTTTGATAATGTATTGTCCAGCCAAAGTAGGACAGTAAGGAAAAGCATCAAAACAGATGGTTTTTAGAATAAAAATAGGGAAAAATGTAGCTGCCATATGCATTAACAACAATACAATGGTATAAGGAATGAGCCGTTTTATAAGTAAACCAAGACCTATAAGTACTTCACAAATACCAAGAATTGGAATGAATATTTTAGGTTCAAACCAATAAACGGTCTGTTCTACTAATTCGCCGGCGGGACTCATACCGAAAATTTTTAATCCACCAAACCAGATGTAAACAACACCGAGAGAAATACGCATGATATTGATGCTGTGTTTCTCCATCTTGTGACTAAATCTAAAATATAAGTCTTCAAATAGTATTTTCATAGTATAGTAGTTTTAGTTTTTATAAAAAAGCCTAACAGGTTTCCAACGTCTGTTAGGCTTGAGCTGATAAATAATTTTTAAAACAAACCATTAAAACAAATTATCAACTTAATTATTTTATGTTATTCGGCACCATCAATAAGAGCTCTTGCTACAGCAAAACCACCTACTCTTTCGCCTAGTTCAAGTCCTTTTTCACAATCGCTTCTGTAGTGAATGCATCCAAACATTCTAGAATCCGAAGCTTCTTTTGCCATAGCTACAAAACTTTGTGCTTTTGCAGGAATTAGATGTGATAAAACTATGTAGGCCGCGCCGCTGAATGTGGAGTGTCCTGACACATACGACGGGAAATTAGGGGTTCCTGTTAATGTTTTAATAGACGGATCTACTTGTGATGGTCTTGGGTTAAAGTACGTGTATTTAGCATCCCAACAGCTGATAGCCGCATCCATCATAGCAATATTTAATAGAGCAAGATTTCTTGCCCATCGTACTTCACTATAATTGAGTGCTACAAATGATTCTGAGGCAATTGCATTCCAGTGTCCGGGTGGCGTATAAGTTCCTACACCATCAGCCCAAAAAGTAACGATTTGCATGTTTTTTCTGGTGGCATTTTGTCCATATCTTTTTACTTCAGCTAATTCTTTTGCAAATTGTTCTGATTTTGTAGAAGGCGGAGGAACCGGACGGCTGGCAACAACCATTTCTGGAGTCATTAAGAATGATTTTACTTTTCCAAATAATGGTAACATTGGAGGTCTTGCTGGTACATCTAATGATATCCATGGAGTTTCTCCGGTAGCAGAAGTTTGAGTTTCCAGTTGAGTCCAAAACGCTTGATTACCAATAGCTGCTCCGGTTCCATCAGAAGCTGCTCTGGCGATAAATTTGCCTGCAATTTTTCTGCCTAAAATAATTCCGGCATCAACATCACTTCGGACATTGGCACCACTAATAATGCGATATAATTTTTGTTCTTCTGCCTTTTCTTGTATGTAGGCGATTTCTGTTGGGAACAATAATTTTAATAATTCAACTGTAACTCCTGCTAAAACAGCGTCTTCAGATGGATAAGAAGGTAAGGTACTTTTGGGAATTAAAACCGGTAAAGTAGCATCAACCATAAAAGGTGCAGCTCTATTGTACAGTTTTTTATAATGCCAAGTTGCAATCATCGCATCGTATTGCGCCGCACTTACATAAGCATAAGCTCTGGCTGCGTATGGAGGATTTGAAAAAGGAAATTCAGGATTCGCAAATGGACTTGCTGCAGATGGTGCAGGATATGTTCCGTCTTCGTTTTGATATGGCGGACGATTGTGTCTTGCCACTAATGTTCGCATGATTTCATTCCAACGTAAAACACCTCCGGCACTCCAGTATTTTATTATTTTTTTCTGCTCTGGTGTTACACTTGCCTGATAACTTTTTATTTCGTTAATTTCTCTTGTAAATGCAGCTGCGGTAGTTGCTATTGGCGCATCCAAAGAGAATTCATCCGGGGCAGTCAATAGAAATGTTTTCCAAGTTCCGGCTAAATCATCTGTATTAGCCGGATTTAATTGAGGAAATTGTTCGTTGCGTTCTGTTAACTCGTCACTACAAGAATAGTTCAACGTAAGAAACAAAACCAAAAGACTGTTATAGGCTATTTTTTGTATTTTATTTTTCATTTTCTTGTACTGTTTTTTTTAAGTTAAGGATATAAAATAAACCACCATAAAAGGTGTTTGATTGTCCAACATTTCTGCCTTGTGTAACAAAATTGCATCCTCCAATAATAGATAATGCGGGTATTTTTCTGAGCGTGTATTTAGTATTTACTCCTACTTTTAATGCATTCATAGTATTGCTTGGAAAGGGCATGTTGTTTTTTGTAATGTCAAATCCTCCAGATTGCGTAACCCAGTTATCAAGTACTGCTTCGGCGATTAATCTATTGGAACGATATCCTATTCTGTAGTTTACAGAAATAGCGTCTGGCATATCCACTTCATTGGTGTAATGTATTTCGTCTGTATAATAGGAATCTCTGTCAATGGTTATATTGGCTCTTTTTACATACGCTCCAGATAGCGTGGTGAAAAAACGACCTCTCTGATAATCACCCATCAATCGTAAAGACGCTGTCTTGCTTTTTAGACCAAGACTTAAGGGTAAATAATCAGCTGAATAATCAGAAACTGGAGCCGAAAGACCTCCCAAAACATATAAAGAGTAGGTGGCTTTTCCAATTGTTTTTTCAAAAGGCATATATTTTATGGTTAACGATACGTCCTGCAATCCTTTTTGACCTTCCATTGTTCCAGCAGAAGCTTTTGTTTCTGCGTAAGGAAGACTGAAAATGATATTCAATTTATCAGAAACACCATAGTTTCCATTTAAGGTAACTGATTTTGTACTAACAGTACCCAGATTAAGATTTTCTCTTTTAAAGGTTACTTCCCAATATTCGTCCCAGCTGCTATGTTGGTATACAGCTCCAAAACAAAAATTGTTTTTGCTCATCATAATTCCATCAATCTCTGTTTGAGCATTTATAAATAAAGGTGCCAACAGCAGGCAACTCAGATAAATTTTTTTCATCAAAAAAATGGTTTTTGGTTAATGGTTTGGTGTTTTACTGTTTAAAAATATATTGTTTCTATTTTGCTACTGCTATTAATTTTAAAATCTGGTTGATATACCAATGTTAATGGTATAATCAGCAAATGCAGCGTCACCCTGAACATGAGTTCCTGTTTTTATAGAATTTTCTTTGTCGGTTACACTTTGCGTACGGTTACGAACCACTGCAAACGGTACCGATGCAAACAGGATAACTTTTTTATATTCATAGTTCACAGAAGGTTCTACGGACCAGATATAACCTGGACGACGGAAATCGCCACTGCCACCCACAAGATCGTTCACAGGAATTCCTTCTAATCGTGCACCTGCGGCTATAGACAATCCTTTTACCTGATTTACTGAATAATTAAAACCAGCTCTAAACATGTATTGATCTGGTACACTCATTATCGCTTCATTTGCTAATCGTGATGCTAATGTTTCTCGATACGTACGAGTTCCATTTTGTTCACGTGGATTTATTAAGTAATAGAAATTACCGTAAACTCCAAAATTTTCTATGAAGTTGTAGAATGCATTTACTTCAAATGTAAATCCCGTTCCGCCGTCTCCTAACTGAATGGATTGATCTACCGGACGCAATTCTTTTGATCCGTTTGGACCTACATTGTAAAAATAATCTTTGTAGTTGTAATCACCGGTTGGTAATTTTATCCCTAATCCTAGTTGCATGTTTCCTTTTGTACTTTTTGCTGGGTCTAACATCCATCTATAAGCTGCAAATCTAATGTCGCCAATACCAAACGAGCTGGTAGAATTACGCTCTCTTTTTACGTAAGTGCCATTTACTAATCCATGTTCGTATAACGAAGAGCGAACATTATTTGAAATAGGAAGGTCCACCATAACAGACCAACGGTTATTTAATATTCTGGTTAGTGAAAGATTGAAAACGGAAGTGTAATTGATAACTTCTGTTTTTTGCACTAATCTGTCTTTGTTTTCCTCTGTTCCAGAAAAGTGTCTGAATGATCTAAAATAACGACCGCTGCTGGCGAATTGCCATCCTGAAACAGTAGTGCTGTCAGCATGAATCGACATGCAACTTGTCGCATTACCTTTGATAGCGACACATCCTTGTGCTGATATATTTTGGGTGGTAAAAGCAATTGTAAGAAATAGGATAAAAATATAAACGGATTGTATAACGGATAAATTTTTCAAGTTTTGGTTTTTTAGAATGGTTAATTGTATAAATAGGTTAACAACAACTTCTTCCTAAAAGAAGGTCGGTGTCAAAAATAATAATGGTTGTTTGATTGTTAGTGTCGCTTAAAAACAAGATTTACTGTTGGCTTTCGCCAAATACTTTCTTTGGATTTACAAGGCGAAATGGATAGATTAAAGGTTTTCTTTGAAATAAAGAACTTTTTTACAAGTCCATTTTTGAATTTGTAAATCCATTTAAGTCATGATTCTGAAAGCTAGTTGTACAAAATATACCAGAATAGAAATACAAATAAGCCTTTGATTTCATTCGAAAAAAATGAATTCAGAAAATACAAAAGACTATTTTGCATTTTAAACGGGCATAATTTCTATTAAAAGAATGGAATAAAGTACAGGTTTAGCTAAAAAGCAATCATGATTATCTTGACTTTACAAATGCCAGATAAAAGCGAGTGATTCCACTAAAATGAAAGAAGATTTAAACGAAATCGGGTGGTGAATACGATACTGAAATGTATCCTGAATCTAACGCCTGGTTTGGCATAATGACAGCTTCACTTGAAAGTACAGTTGTTTTTGGAGAAAAATCTACGCAAACAGCACTATTTGCTACATAATCTTTTAGGAAAGATTTTAGTAGTTTTTTGACAGGAGACTCTTTTGATGAGGATCCGTTGAATAATTGATTGTCAACAATGTCTTTTAAATCCTGGCTTATTGCATCTTGATGTGAATTACGCAGGTAATATAAGCTAAGTATGTTGTTTTGAATTCTTTTCTTGAAAATGTGATAACTCTTGTTGTTGATAACCACATCTTCATTCACATACTCAAAGTCAGTGTCTTCGATAAATGAGTATAACGTGGCGTTTAATTGGATAACTTGAAACTCTGAATCGTGTTTTTTTTCCATAGAAGATACCCACGCTTGCTCTTCTTGATAAGCAAACATAAGATAGTATCCCATCGCGTTGTAGAACAACGTTACTATTAGAAAAAGTGATGCAATTCGTTTCATATTCGTCGAAAGTAGAAAACTATTTCATAGGTTAATATCTTCAATATTAATTTTAAGATTTTTTTAACATAATTTTATGAAGTTTCTAAATCGAAACCGTTTTCGGAAAAAATTATAAGTATTTTTTTTATTGCTTTAATTCAAATGTTAATTTGTAATAGAATTGTTTTTTTGGTGAGCAAGTTGAATATCGTTTTGAAGAAATGAGTTTTATTTATTTTTAAAATTTGATAGAAAAACTAACAAATAGTTCCCAAAATCCATAAACCAAAAAAGATGCTTATTTTTGTGGACTATGAAACATTTTCCAGAGAATTTATCAGCAAAACTTGAAATTCGAAAGCAGCATAATGCGTTGCGAAAATTACCTTTGTCAAGTAAAAAGATTGATTTTTCTTCCAATGATTACTTGGGTTTGTCACAATCAGAAATTATTTTTGAGGAAACGCATCAGTATTTAATTACCAATGAAATTACTCAAAACGGTGCGACCGGTTCCCGATTATTATCTGGAAACCACAAAATATATCAAGAAACTGAAGATTTTATTGCAAAGTTTCACAAATCGGAATCGGCTTTAATTTTCAATTCCGGGTATGATGCTAATCTTGGATTCTTTGGCTCGGTTCCACAAAAAGGAGATTTAATTTTATATGATGAATTGTGTCATGCTTCTATTCGTGACGGAATTCAACTGTCCAATGCGAAAGCCTACAAGTTCAATCATAATGATTTTGAAGACCTAGAAAAATTAATTTTACGGAATCTAAACACCAATATCTATATCGTCACTGAATCTGTTTTTTCGATGGATGGTGATTGTCCAAATCTGGAAGAATTAATTTTGGTTTCAACTAAGCACCAGTGTTATCTTGTTGTTGATGAAGCGCATGCTTTGGGAATTTTTGGTTCAACAGGCGAAGGATTTGTTCAAATGCTGGGCTTGCAAGATCACGTTTTTGCCCGAATTATGACTTTCGGAAAAGGTTTGGGATGTCATGGAGCCTCGATTTTAGGTTCGGTTGAGTTAAGGGATTATTTAGTAAATTTTGCCCGAAGTTTTATTTATACCACAGGGCTTTCGCCACATTCTGTTGCAACGATTTTGATTGCTTATCAGCATTTAAAACAGGATTCGGATTCCATTTTAAAATTAAGAGAAAATATTATTTCTTTTAATCAGCAGAAGAATTTGTTGGGTTTAAAGCCACTTTTTGTTCGAAGCAAATCGGCGATACAATCTGCCATTATTCCAGGAAATGAAAAAGTAAAAACTATCGCGAATCAACTGCAGGAAAAAGGATTTGATGTGAAAGCGATACTTTCTCCAACTGTTCCAGAAGGCCAGGAACGCTTGCGTTTTTGTTTACACAGTTATAATTCGCATGAGGAAATCTCGGAAGTCTTGCGATTGTTGAGTACTTTTGTTTTTATGGGACGCGGATAATACGGATTTAACTGATTAATACGGATTTTATATTTAAAACACATACAATGGGTGATTTATTGCACAAGAATTTGAGCGATACTATTTTGAAAATCTATTTTGAAGTTTACAACGAACTTGGATATGGGTTTCTTGAAAAGGTGTATCAAAATGCCATGTATTTAGAGTTAAAATCCCGAGGGTACAAAGTAGAAGCTCAAAAACAAATTAAAGTATATTATAAAAGTCAATTGGTAGGGGACTATTTTGCGGACTTATTGATTGAAGACTCTATTATTCTTGAACTTAAAGCCTGTGGGTATTTGTTAGATGAGCATAAAGCCCAACTTTTAAATTATCTAAAGGCAACTGATGTAGAAATTGGATTGTTACTAAACTTTGGAACAACTCCAGAATTTAAAAGGTCTATTTATACCAACGATAGAAAAAAGCTAATATAAATTTTTAAAAAATCCGTGACAATCAGTTAAATCTGTGTCATCCGTGTGCCAAACTTATGAAACTATTTATAACAGGAATTGGAACCGATGTAGGTAAGACCATTGCATCAGCCATTATTACAGAAGCTTTAGAAGCTGATTATTGGAAACCTGTTCAAGCAGGCGATTTACAAAACTCCGACAGCCATAAAATTAAATCATTTTTGTCCAATGAAAAAACGGTGATTCATCCCAATAGCTATGCTTTGAACACACCGGCGAGCCCACATCTTGCTGCTGAATTGGACGGGATTGTGATTGATTTAAAGAAAATTATTGAACCCAAAACAGAAAATCATTTGGTTGTTGAAGGAGCGGGAGGTGTTTTCGTACCATTAAATGATACTGATTGCGTGATTGATTTAATCCAAAATGAATATAAAGTGATTGTGGTTTCCCGACATTATTTAGGAAGTATCAATCACACTTTACTTACGATTGAAGCCTTGCAAAACAGAAAAATCGCTGTTGCGGGGATAGTTTTCTCCGGAGATGAAAATAAAGCGACAGAGAAAATAATCTTGAGTAAAACGGGTATCAAATGTGTTGGAAGAATAGAGCAAGAACCCTATTTTGACCAAAATATAATTAAAGAATATGCAGACCGATTTAGAGAAAATCTATTGAGTCTATAAAAATTGAGAATCAAGAAGAAAGAATCAAGACTTGTTTTTTGTGTTTTTCTCACTTCTTGTAGCTTGCTTCTTTTATCTTTGCAAAATGAACTTAACAGATAGAGACCGCCAATATCTTTGGCATCCGTATACCCAACACAAAACTGCAGCGTTACCAATTGCCATTAAAAAAGGGAAATGCGCTTTGCTTTGGGACGAAAACAATAAGGAATATATTGATGCAATCGCTTCTTGGTGGGTAAATCCTTATGGGCATTCCAATACGTTTATAGCTGATGCGATTTACAAACAACTCACGACATTAGAACACGTGTTGTTTGGTGGATTTACACATGAGCCTGCTATATTAGTAGCTGACAAGTTGATGGAAATTTTACCAAAAAACCAACAAAAAATATTCTTTTCTGATAATGGGTCTACGGCTGTTGAAGTCGCTATTAAAGTTGCCTTACAGTATTTTTTCAATAAAGGTGAAAAGAGAACGACAATAATTGCTTTCGAAAATGCATTTCACGGGGACACATTTGGCGCTATGGCAGCAAGTGGAATCTCGTTTTTTATAGAAGCTTTTCAAGGAATGTTTATTAATGTGGTTCGGATTCCAGTTCCGGTGAAAGGACAGGAGCAGGAAAGTTACGATGCTTTACAATCAGTTATAGAAAATAGCAATTGTGCGGGTTTTATTTTTGAGCCATTGGTTCAAGGAGCTGCAGGAATGGTGATGTACGAACCGGAATCGTTAGATAAATTGATGCGAATTTGTCAGGATAATAATGTCTTAACCATTGCGGATGAAGTAATGACAGGCTTTGGGAAAACCGGTAAAACTTTTGCAACGGATTATTTGGTGGAAAAACCAGATATGATGTGCTTGTCCAAAGCATTAACCGGAGGAACTATTCCTATGGCGATTACGACTTTTACTCAGGATTTATTCGATGCTTTTTATGATGATGACATTAATAAAGCATTGTTTCATGGTCACACATTTACAGCAAATCCTACAGGTTGTGCGGCGGCTTTGGCCAGTTTAGAATTGTTGCAAACCAGTGAAATGCAAGCAAATATTATTCGAGTAAATAAAAGTCATTTAGATTTTCAAGAGCGCATAAAAAACCATAAAAAAGTAACTGCAACTCGTGTGTTGGGAGTCATTTTTGCGTTAGAAATAAAAACAGAAAGTTCTGCCAGTTACTATGGAACTTTGCGCAACAAACTCTATGATTTTTTTATCGAAAACGGAGTAATTCTGCGTCCTGTTGGAAATATTGTTTACATTTTACCTCCTTACGTTATTACGGATGAGCAATTGCAAAAAGTATATCATGTGGTTGAAAAGGCGCTGGAAATAGTTTGATTTTTAGCCACAAATTAAAAGGATTCTCCAAGATTAAAAAATCCGTCTTTATCAGCTAAATCCGTGTTATCCGTGTGCTGTTTTTTTGCCATTAACCTGGCAGATAGATAGCTACAATTGATTTCTAGTTTTTTTAGCCGCAGATTGAACGGATTAAACGGATTTCCACAGATTGAAAAAATAAAAATCTTTTTTTGTCAGTAGCATAGGTGCTATTGTGTGCCAATTTTTCGAAAAACTTTGCGACCTTTGCCGCAAAATAATAGTACTATCTTGTCAACAATAATCTCCATAACCGCCATAGCTTCCATTTCACCTTTGGGTGCTGACTCAAAAATAATTTGGGAAAATTATCTCAATGACAATCATTGTTTTACGGAACATGATTTAGACGATAAGAAAACTTTCGTTGCTAAGTTGGACAATCATTCAAAAGAAGTTGTGGATGCTTTACAAGAGTCAGATAACAAATATAAGTCTTTAGATAAGTCAGTTTTGTATGCTATGGCAGCTTCGCGTAAAGCAATGCAAAATGCGGGTTGGACACAAAACGATATTTTTGGGATTAACATTGGTTCGTCTCGTGGTGCAACAGATTTATTTGAAAAACATTATCAGGACTATTTAAAAACTGGGAAAGCACAAACTCTAGCTTCACCAACGACGACTTTGGGAAATATTTCTTCTTGGGTTGCCCATGATTTACAAAGTTCCGGCCCTGAAATCTCACATTCTATAACTTGTTCTACTGCTTTGCACGCAGTATTAAATGGTGTGGCGTGGCTTCGAGCAGGAATGGCTGATAAATTTCTTGTTGGTGGTAGTGAAGCGCCTTTAACTGATTTTACGATTGCACAAATGCGCGCTTTGAAAATTTATTCGAATAACACAGAACAATATCCGAATCGGGCACTTGATTTAGAAAAAAAGCAAAACACCATGATTCTTGGCGAAGGTGCAGGCGTGTGTTGTCTCGAAATTGGGAAAAAAGAAAACGCATTAGCTTACATTGAAGGAATTGGTTATGCTACAGAGATATTGGAACATAGTATTTCTATTTCGGCGGAAGCGACTTGTTTCCAAAAATCAATGAAAATGGCGTTGCAAAACACCAATTTATCCGAAGTTGATGTAATTGTCATGCATGCTCCGGGAACCATAAAAGGTGATTTGACAGAATATAAAGCGATAGAAAAAATCTTTGGCGAAAGCCTTCCTTTATTGACTACCAATAAATGGAAAATTGGTCACACTTTTGGCGCATCTGGAATATTGAGTATGGAACTCGCTATACTGATGATGCAACACAATAGATTTATCGGAGTTCCTTTTGCGGAAGTACAAAAACAAACAAAACCTATAAAGAAAGTACTGATTAATGCAGTAGGTTTTGGTGGAAATGCAGTGAGCTTGCTTTTGAGTTTGTAATTTTTTGTGATTATTTTATTCCTCTTGTAAATTCTCCAACTCTTTAATTTTTTCATAAACCAAATTGCTTTCGAATCCTTTGCGCAGTAGATAATCACAGCATTTTTTCCGTTTTTTTATCAAATTAATTTCTCGCACGGATTCCCAGTTTTTTTCTGCCAGCGAATGAAAAGTCGATAAATATTCCTCTGTTGAGATTTCTTTTAGTGCCAGATTTATATTGTATGGTGTGATTTTTCGAAATTTTAATTCGTTTACAATTCTGATTTTTCCCCAAAACTTGATGCGGTGTTTTCCTCTTGCGAAACTGCAGGCAAAACGGCTTTCATTCAGAAAATTATCTTTGATAAGATGTACTAAAATAGTGTCAATTTCATCAGAATCCATTTTCATGCTCCTTAATTTTTGAACTACTTCTTCGTGACAGCGTTCCTGATAGGCGCAATAATGCTCTATTTTATTAATGGCTTCTTTTATAGAGTAAACTGGGTTCATTTTTTTGATTTTAAAATGATTCTCTGTGCTTCAATTTGTAAAATAGATACGCAATTTTATTTCAAAAATAAGGCTTTAAATCCATTGTGATCCAAGTGGTAAACATGAATTTATTTTTTGTTGTTTTTTATCATAAAAAAGGAAATTAAATTTTCAACAAAAAAGGTTGTCGTAGAGGAAGTTCAGGCTAAGAAATAATTTGTTTTCAAGGTGAGTTTCAAAAGATTTTGCTAGGCTGAAAAGTGTATTTTGACAGATTATTTTGTATTTGGTCGATTAAATTGGGCTTTATTTAAAATACGGAACGATATTGCCATGTTAGCTAATTTCTTTATTTTTTTGATAAAAAATAAGAAAGAAGTTGTTGAATTTAGTGTTAAGATATATAACGATAATACCACATGAATAAAAAATTACTTTTACAAATTGCATTCTTTTTTACTTTTGTTTTAAGTTATGGACAAAGTGCAAGTAAATATTGTTTTGCTCCTGTTAATGGAACTTATGTCCCATTAACAGGAGCAATAGATGTACTTGGATTAACATCTACTAAAGATGATGGTTTTTCCTCAATTTTTCCATTAGATACCACAACCCCATTTAATTTTGTTTTTGGAGGAGTAAGCTATTCTCAAATACAAGTTTCAAGTAATGGGTTGTTGTCATTTAAAAATACAGCTATTAACGAAACTTTTTATGGTAAGACAGCTACGGATATTTCTGATAGAAAACCATTTTTGGCACCTTTATGGGATGATTTAGCTAATACTAGTGTACCTAGATATGTTGTCACCGGATCAGCACCTAATAGGATATTTAAAATAGAATGGTCAGGACAGAAATGGAATTATTTATCTGCAGCAAATGTTATATCTTTTCAGGTGTGGTTGTATGAAACAAGTAACATTATAGAATATATTTATAACCGAGGCACTGCAAATATAAATGGCGCACCAGCTGCAACAATTGGAATTTATGATGCGGCTAGTACCTCTCTAACATTGAGTAATTCAAGTACTAATCCAACAACTTCCTCTACTGCTGTTTTAGCTACTATAAATGCAAAACCTTCTAGTGGTCAGATATATAGGTTTACGCCAAATGTAACGCCAACGGGTTCTGTTTTACAAGTTTTTTGTGCGTCAACATCCCCAACAGTAGCTAGTTTAGCGGCAACAGGAACTGATATAAAGTGGTATAATGCCGTAACTGGTGGTAGTGCATTACCATCATCTACCCCTTTAATAAACGGAACACATTATTATGCAACACAAACTATAAGTGGTTGTGAAAGTTCAACAAGATTTGATGTGACAGCAAGCGTGAGTAATACAACAGTGCCAACAGGAACTGCATTGCAAATGTATTGTTCAGGTGCAAAAGTATCGAATTTAACTGCAACAGGAACTGCCATAAAATGGTATACTACGTCAAGTGGAGGAAGTGCATTGGCAACAACAACAGATCTTGTAAATGGAACAAATTATTATGCAACGCAAACTGTCGGAGGTTGTGAAAGTTCAACAAGATTTGATGTTACTGTAATAATAAATAGCGCTCCAACAATCACTCCAAATAAGGTTGACGAGACCTGCTCTACGACAAATAATGGTTCTATTTCGCCTACACTTTCAGGAGGAATAACAAGTGTACGTTACATTAAATTAACTCAGAAATATAATGTTGATGCTTGGCAACAAGTGGCAGAAATTCAAGCTTTCGAAGTTTTCACAGGCACTAATGTTGCTCTTTCATCATTAGGGTCCGTTGCAACAGGATCATCTGTGTGGCAGAATAGCGCCGGGCCTAATTATATACCCTCAAACATAAATAATGGTGTCATATCAGGAAATACTTTTTGGCATAGTGCATCATCTAATATCAATGAGTGGGTGCAAATTGACTTGCAATCGGGAAAAAATTTAGATAAGATAAGAATCTACAATCGCACAGATTGTTGTTCACAAAGAGGGCAAAATATGTTGCTGGAACTGTTCGATGGATCAAATAAATTACTCTATTCAAAAAACATTGATTTGTATCAATCGGGGGCTAATGTAGTTGATGTAAATATATTAGATTTATCTTGGGCAGATGGTGCAAACACTTTAAATAGAACTGGTTTAGATTCGGGTACATATATTTTGAATTATGCAGATGCAATAGGATGTTCGGAAAGTTCTCCAATAAACATTGGTTCATCAATTATAGCTGCACCAACACAAGGAACAATTACGCCGATAACTTGTAATGTTCCTTTAGCTAGTGTAATTTTAAATAACTTGCCGTCAGTAGGGACTTGGACTTTGACGCAAAGTGGGACTTATACAGCAACAACTACGGGCACAGGTAGTTCAGCCACTATTTCTGGGCTTGCCCCAGGCACATATAATTTTTCGGTATCAATTGGTGGTTGTTCTTCTTCTAATCTGGAAGCAGTAGAAATTGATTCTTTACAAGAAACTGTTTGGAATGGTGCTTGGTCAAATGGATTGCCAAATAGTGATAAAAAACTTATTTTTACTGCAAATTATAACCAAACCACAGATTTAGTTGCATGTTCTTGTGAAGTAAAATCAGGAAATGTTACTGTTTCAAGTGGAAAAACAATGACCTTGACTAATGAATTAAAAGTTTCTGGAGGAATAATGAAATTTGAAAACAACGCTAGCTTAGTTCAAATAAATGAAGACCCTACTATAAATTCAGGAAATATAACCTATCAAAGGGAAACAGTAACATCAGTAGATAAGTTTGATTTTACCTATTGGTCTTCACCTGTATCTGGACAAACTTTATACAATACATCACCAAATACTTTAGCGGATAAATATTTTTCTTTTGATGCTGTTAATAATAATTGGATACAAGAAAATTCGTTAACAAAAGTGATGGAGCCAGGGATTGGATACATTATTCGTGGACCACAAAATAATTATGCTCCAAATCCTATAGGGACATATCGTGCTAATTTTATTGGTGAGCCAAACAATGGAACTATTCCAGTTGAAATATTGGTAACAGACGCTTCCTATCTACTTGGAAATCCTTATCCATCCGCACTGGATGCAGACTTGTTTTTACAAGATAATGACGGCGTAATAGACGGAACACTATATTTTTGGACACATAATACGGACATAGCACCAAGCGGTTCTAATTATATTTATGATTCAGATGATTATGCTTCCTATAATTTATTAGGAGGAGTTGGGACCGCTGCAGCTAGTGATGTTAATCCAGTGCCTACAATTCCTGCGGGAGAAATTGCTTCTGGTCAAGGTTTTTTTGCAAGTAGTATTGCACTTGGAACGCTTAACTTTACTAATACAATGCGATTGGGAGGAAGTACTAATTCCCAATTCTTTAGGTCTAACTCAAAATCAAAAAAGAATGCGAGTTTTGATAAAAACAGGCTGTGGTTGAATTTTTCAAATACAGAAGGTGCATTTAAACAAACACTCATAGGCTACGCAACGGGAGCAACAAATGAGTATGAGAGAACATTTGACGGAATAAGTTTTGATGGGAATACATTTGTTGATTTCTATAGTATACTCGAGGATAAAAACTTTGTAATTCAAGGAAGAGCGCTGCCATTTCTGCAAAGTGATGAGGTGCCGTTGGGTTATAAAACAACTATTAAAGGAAACTTCACTATAACAATTTTTCAAACAGATGGATTCTTTACAGCTCAAAATGTATTTCTTGAAGATAAAATGCTGGGTGTAATCCATAATTTAAAAGAAGCGTCATATAATTTTACAACTGAGAAAGGAGTTTTTAATGAGCGTTTTGTGTTGCGTTACACTGATAAAACACTTGTAACGGGTGATTTTGAAAGTGAAGATAAAACAATTGTAGTTTTTAAAGAGAAGAACGAATTAAAAATTAAATCCGAATTTGAAACGATGAAACGGGTCACAATATTTGATTTATTGGGTAAAAAAGTATTTGAAGAAACACTTAAAGATGTAAATGAATTCCGTACTTCAAATATTATATTGAAGAATCAAATTGTAATTGTAAAAGTTGTCTTAACCAATGGCCAGGTCATAGCTAAAAAAGTTAGTTATTAGCAATAAATAGTATTTTAAAAATTTTATTAAATCCCATTCTGATGAAAACAGAATGGGATTTTTTTTTAAATGGAGTTAAAAAAGGAAAAAATTTAAACAATTTGGTAATTTAGGCTAAATATCACTAAATGTGGGTATTGCGTATAATTTGGATTATCTATATTTTTATATTTAATTAATAAACACTTGTGGTAGTGTGTGTTAGTATAATTGATAAAAATCTTAAATCCATCATAAATTTGAAATCAAAACTTCTTTGCTTCGTTGTTGTGTTTAGTCTTTCCATTTTTAATCCAGCTTCTTGTCAAGAAGGGCGAGTTGATGCCACTTTTAACACCTATGATGATGGGCTATTAGGAGATGGTTTTGATAATACGGTGAGAACCGTCTCGATTCAATCTGATGGGAAATTAATTGTAGGAGGTGATTTCTTAAATTTTAATGGTGTTGCCACTCCTTACTTATGTAGATTGCTGCCGGACGGTACCAAAGATCCTAGCTTTAGTTTAGGCACTGGAATTAATGGAAAAGTTTATTGTTCTTTGATTCAGCCAGATGGGAAAATTCTCCTTGGCGGATCATTTACACTCTTTAATAGTCAAACTACTAAGCGATTACTTAGGTTGAATTCAGATGGATCTCTTGATGTGACTTTTAATACCACTATTGCTTCTAGTTCAGGGGTAATCTATAGTCTTGCGCTGCAATCTGATGGGAGTATAATTATAGGCGGTAGTTTCACTAATTATAATGGGAATACTGTAAATCGAATCGCTCGAATATTACCCAACGGAAATTTGGACTCCACCTTTCTAAATGGAACAGGTGCCAATGGTATTATTTATTCCATACAAATTCAATCCAATGGTAAAATAATTCTTGGTGGATCATTTACTTTGTTCAATGGAATCCTTTCAAATAAAATAATTAGATTAAATACGGACGGTAGTAATGATTTAACTTTTGTTACCGGAACTGGTTTTGATGACGATGTTAAATCTCTGGCGGTTCAAACGGATGGGAAAATTTTAATTGGAGGTGATTTTACAAATTATAATGATTTAACAAATAACAGAATACTTCGTTTAAATGATGATGGCTCTATTGATGTTAGTTTCATTGCTGGATTAGGTTTTAGTAATGGAGGTGTTTCAGTTATCAAAATCAGTACTATTGGTTCAATTATTTTGGGGGGTTCTTTTACAGGAACTTATGATGGAATAGCGGTAAACCGATTGGTACTGTTAGAACCCAATGGTGTTATAAATCTAACATTTGATATTAGTTCAGGGCCATCTTCGGGAACTGTTCTCACTATAGCGCCCGAATTAAGCGGTTCTTGGTATGTCGGAGGTTCTTTTTCTATTTTTGATTCCCAAAATCAAGGCAGGCTAGCAAAAATTGATGCTTTTGGCGCTTTAGATATTGGGTATTTAACTGCTGGTGTTGGTTTTGACAACTCCGTTTATAAGGTCATTTCTTTATCCGATACTAAAACGATTGTAGTTGGTAATTTTTCTAAATTCAATGGGTTTGGCGCTCCAAAAATAGCACGTTTATTAAATGACGGTTCACTTGATCCTACCTTTAATATTTCCGGGTCTGGCGCTGATGGATTAATCAAAAATGCGATTGTCCAGCCAGACAATAAAATTATAATAGCGGGTAATTTTTTGAATTATAATGGGGTTTTAGTAAATAGGATTGCCAGAATTTTATCAGATGGTTCTATTGATGTTTCTTTTAATACGGGTTTGGGTTTTAATAGTCAAATTTATGGAGTAGCCTTACAAGCAGATGGTAAAATCATCGTTGGAGGTAATTTTACAAAGTATAACGGAGTGTCTGTAAATAGGATAGCGCGTTTGTTTTCAGATGGAACTCTTGATGCAAGCTTTACTAGTGGTTTAGGGGCTGATGAAGTGGTTGAGTCGGTCAGTGTTCAGTCCGATGGAAAAATAGTTTTAGGCGGTCGATTCTTGACTTTTAATGGTGTTATCCACAATCGTATCGTGCGATTAAACATGGACGGTAGCGTTGATGCAGGTTTTGTTACAGGATTAGGTTTTGATAAAAATGTGTATTGCATAGAGAAGCAATCAGACGGAAAGTTAGTAATAGGAGGTGCTTTTTTAAATTATAATGGATCTGCTGCAAAACGACTGCTGAGATTGAATTCTGATGGAAGTTTAGATACGGGTTTTGCTACTGGAACGGGCTTTAGTAACGGAGATGTCAGAGCTATTTTAATTCAGCCTGATAAACAGATTTTGGTAGGTGGCACTTTCTCTGGAACTTATAACGGAACGTCTGTAAAGCGAATGATTCGACTTTTGCCTGCTGGTGCTTTTGAAGGTTCTTTCTCGGCTGATTTAAATAGTCCGCTGTACAGTATGTGTTTTACTCCAGACAATAAAGTGATGATAGGAGGCAATTTCAACTCTGTTTCAGGTGTGACAAAACACCGGGTTGCTCGGTTGCTTTTGTGTTTGGATACTACCGTTTGGGATGGTTTAATTTGGAATAATGGTTTGCCTTCTTCAGAAAAAAGAATTATTTTCAATGGTAATTATCCTGTTTTAAATTCTGTGAATGCTTGTTCATGTTCTATCAGTTCAGGAATTAGTGTTGGTGTTCCAAATGGAAATACGTTGGGTTTAGTTTTTGATTATTCTGGTTTAGGAACATTAATTTTGGAAAATAATGCCTCACTTTTTCAATCTGAGGATCAAATAACAAATACTGGACTAGTTGTCTATAAACGTGAAACAACTCCGATAGTCAAATTTGATTATACCTATTGGTCTTCTCCCGTTTCTGGCCAAAGATTGGTTGATGTCTCTCCTGATACTTTATCAGATAAGTTTTTTTCTTTTAATGCAGCTTCTGATTCATGGAGCAATGAATCACCAACAAACGTAATGGAGTCCGGTAAAGGATATATCATAAGAGGTCCTCAAAGTTTTTCAACAACAGTTCCAGCTATTTATGGAGGGGTTTTTTCAGGTATTCCTAATAATGGGATGGTCTCAGTTCCTGTAAGTATAACAGATACTTCAAATCTCATAGGGAATCCTTACCCATCTGCCATTGATGCGAACCTCTTTTTGAAATTAAATGAAAAAATCATCGATGGGACACTATATTTTTGGACACATAATACACCAATTACAAATAATGAATATGCATCAAATGATTATGCTTCTTATAATTTATTAGGTGGAGCAGGAACAAAAGCTACAAATTTGGGTGTTAATAATACAATTCCTGATGGTAAAATAGCGGCTGGTCAAGCTTTCTTTGTAACGAGTGTGAATGGTGGTGGGACAGCCTTTTTTAACAACAGTATGCGTGTAGTTGGGCAAAACGCGAGTTTTTTTAAATCAAGTACAACTAAAAAATTGAAAAAAAATGTGATTGACAAACACCGTATTTGGTTGAATTTGTACAATAATGAAGGTACTTTCAAACAAGTTTTGATAGGATATGCATCTGGAGCGACTAATGATTTTGATAGTTCCTTTGACGGAGAGAGTTTTGATGGGAATGATTATTTAGATTTTTATAGTATTAATCAAAATAAGAATTTAGTAATTCAAGGAAGGTCATTGCCATTTAATGAAACCGATGAAATCAAATTAGGTTTCAAAGTTAAGATAGCAGGAGATTTCAGGATTAAAATTGATCATGTGGATGGTCTTCTAGCAAATCAAAATGTTTTTATAGAGGATAAACTGAATAATAGTATTATTGATATAACAAATGAGAGTTATGCTTTTAATACAACTATAGGAACATTTGATGATCGTTTTATATTGCGCTACGGAGATAAAAGCTTGTCCGTTGTCGATTTTGCCGATCTGGAAGAGTCAATTTCTGTATCGAGTAAAAACAAACAGTTGCAAATTAATTCAACCAAAGAATCGATAGATGAGGTTACAATATACAATTTAGCTGGACGAGAAATATATCAAAAAAATGAGATAAATGATGTTGATTTTTCAGTTTTTAATTTGCTTGTTGGACATCAAGTCTTGCTGGTGAAAATACTTTTGCAGAATGGTCAATCAGTTACCAAGAAAATAATCTATTAGAGAAAGTAGCATAAAAAAACCATCTTGTGAGCCAAGATGGTTTTGTATATTTATTCAAAATAAAGTTTATTTTTCTTTACCGGATGCTTCAAGATTTCTCTCGATAGTGTGTCCTGGTCTTGACCATTTTGGTTTTTCACCTAATGGAGCAAATTGAGAATCTTCCGCTTCAACAGTTTGTGGTTGAGAAACTTTTGTGAATGGTTTTTGTGGATTTAAACCTAACATCTCAAACATTTTCATGTCTTCATTTACATCAGGATTTGGAGTTGTCAATAACTTATCTCCCGCAAAAATGGAATTGGCACCAGCAAAAAAGCACATGGCCTGTCCTTCGCGGCTCATGTTCATTCTACCTGCAGAAAGACGTACTTGAGTTTCCGGCATGATGATTCTGGTTGTTGCAACCATTCGGATCATTTCCCATATTTCAACGGGTTTTTCTTCTTCCATCGGAGTTCCTTCAACAGCTACCAAGGCATTTATTGGCACTGATTCCGGTTGTGGATTTAACGTAGAAAGTGCTATAAGCATTCCTGCTCTGTCTTCGATACTTTCTCCCATCCCGATTATTCCGCCGCTACAAACAGTAACATTTGTTTTACGAACATTTTCTATGGTTTGCAAACGGTCTTCAAATCCGCGGGTTGAAATTACTTCTTTGTAATATTCTTCAGAGGTATCTAAATTGTGGTTGTAGGCATATAATCCAGCTTCTGCCAATCGATGTGCTTGGTTTTCCGTAATCATCCCAAGGGTACAACATACTTCCATATCCAGTTTGTTGATGGTACGAACCATTTCAAGAACTTGGTCAAACTCAGGGCCATCTTTTACATTTCTCCAAGCCGCTCCCATGCATACACGGGATGATCCACTTGATTTTGCTCGCAAAGCTTGCGCTTTCACTTGGCTAACTGACATTAAATCATTCCCTTCAATTTCAGTATGATATCTTGCGGCTTGTGGACAATAGCCACAATCCTCTGGACATCCACCTGTTTTTATAGAAAGTAAAGTAGAAACCTGAACCACGTTAGGATCGTGATGTTCTCTATGAATAGACGCTGCTTCGTAAAGCAAATCCATCATAGGTTTATTATATATTGCGATAATTTCGTCTTTGGTCCAATTGTGTTTTGTAATACTCATCGATACGATTTTTTGATGCGTCAAAAGTAGTTAAATTGTTCTAAAGAACCAATGTAATACTATTGAAAAGCCTTTTGTAAAATATTTTTTGGTTAAAGGTAGGCTGTTGTATGCGGGCGTTTCAGAATTTTATAAAGTGTTACTCAATTACTTTATCCGAAGGTATTTATTAAACAGAAGGAATATATAATTTATAAAACATAAAAAAATAAACGCCGTAAAAACAATAGGAGATGCTCGATTGGGGAGTGGTATTGGAATTAAGTAAGGATAAAAAATTAAGATTCTGCTCCATGCTTATCTGAGGAATAGCGGGTGTCCCAGTATAACAGCAACATGAAGGTAACGATTACCGCTGAAACAATTCCTTCAAATAACAGAGAAATAGAATAGGTCATTACGGATGGATCACCACCAAATAAAAATGTTTTTGACAATGTGCCCACATATGCGTCTCCACCTTTGGCGTAGCTATAAATAATTAAACCTACAATGCTCAGAAATATGCCCGTGAGTGAAGTTAGTAATGCAGAAACAGCATTAGAAACTAATACTTTTTTGCCTTCAGCGAAATTAGATTTTAACGTTTTATAGGTTCCAAAAAATACAAATAAGACATTAAATAGACGTAATAAGTAAATATCCGCTAGGCCTAAAAGTTCCATTAATAGGAAATAAAAGCCAATTCCCATGAAAATAATGAATCCGTTTACTAATTCTTTTGGAAGTTTCATATAACTAGTTTTAAAAGTTAGAAAGCATATCGTTATGACAAAGAGGATATTACTTTCAAATTTACAGAAAAAATAGTAATATGTTATTAAAAAATCAAAATTTATTCAAGTACAAGAGTGCAGTTTTTTTGTCTTTTTCAAGTTGTTCTTTCAGTAAATCCACCGATTCGAATTTTTCTTCGGAACGAATTCTTTTAAGTATTGAAACACGGATTTCCTGATTGTATAAATCAGCATTGAAATCAAAATAATGAATTTCGATGGACTGATTGTGCCCGTCAACAGTGGGATTGAACCCAATATTCATCATTCCAAAAACAGTTTTTTCATTGAGAATACTTTGCACAATATAGACTCCGTTTTTTGGAATTAGCTTGTAATTTTCTGCGATTTTTAAGTTTGCCGTTGGGAAATTGATGGTTCTTCCCAGTTGTTTTCCTTGAATAACAGTACCAGTCAGAAAATAATCATACCCTAAATATTCGTTGGACAAAGTCATGTCTCCTTCCAATAATGCATTTCTAATTTTGGTTGAACTCACGGAAATTTCATTAATTTCCTGAACAGATATTTGTTCTACTTCAAAATCATACTGTTTTCCAAAAGCGATGAGGTCATCAATATCAGCAGTTCGATTTCGTCCAAAGCGGTGATCGTGACCAATAATTATCTTTTGGATATGAAATCGATCAATGAGAATAGAGCTTACAAATTCTTCGGCAGTCAATCTCGAAAACGTTTCGTCAAAAGGATGAATCACTAGGTTTTCGATGCCAATTTTTTCCAGTAAATCTATTTTTTCAGCTATGGTGTTGAGTAATTTTATATCAGAATGTTCCTGTAAAACCATTCTGGGATGGGGAAAAAATGTAAGTACAAGACTTTCATATTTCTCGTTCTCCGTGTTTTGGGTTAGTTTATTCAGAATTTTTTTGTGACCAATATGAACTCCATCAAAGGTTCCTAAAGTTAGGATTGTTTTTTTCGTGGAAGTGAAATCGTTTATAGAATGAAAAATCTTCAAAGCAAGTGTTTTATAAAAGCGCAAATTTAAGGTATCTTATTTAAAAGTAGCGGTATGGCTAATTGAATTTCAATATAATTTTTTATTAAAATATGAAAAAAGGGGTTTAAAAACAGAAAACAGCTGAGTTTTCCATAATTTGATTTAAAATATTAAATAATTGAAGTAACGATTACTGTAAATACTTTATTTTTGATGGTTAAATCATGATATTATGAATAGAATCATACTATTTTTTATAATTATTTTTTCCAATTCTGCTATCCATGCCCAAGATGGCTCTTTTTGGAAGAGAATTGTTCAGGATAAAGTTGCAGTTTATGATAGAATCAATGTTAAACCGGTTACTGAAAATCAGTTGTTGTTTAATTTAAATGAAGTTGCAATAAAAAAATCTTTGGAAACACTTCAAAATAAAACTTCAAAGCAGAGCAGAATTGAAATTACGATACCCAACATGAATGGTGATTTAGAAAAATTTTGGGTTTGGGAATCTTCTAATTTTGAACCAGAGTTGCAAGCAGAAAATCCTGATATAAGAGCCTACAATGGTATTGGAATTACAGATCGAAAAGCTTCTTTGTATTTTAGTTTGTCACCAAAAGGTATTCAGACTATGATTCTTAGAGGGGAAAGTGGCTCTGAATTTATCGAGCCTTATTCGAAAGATCATACTGTTTATGTTCTTTTTGATTCCAAAAGCAGAGTTCGCGGAAGTTTGCCTTTCACTTGTAAAACAGAAGATGTCGCCTTGAATAAAGAACTTTTAAACAAGACAGGCAAAATAGCTGCTAATCTTAAAGTTTTTAAAACTTTAAGATTAGCGTTGTCCTGTACCGGTGAGTATACCGCATTTCATGGAGGGACTGTTGCAAATGCCTTGGCTGCCATGAATGCTACTATGACTAGGGTTAACGGTATTTTTAATAAAGATTTAGCGATAAAACTGAGTATTATTACAAATAACAATCTTATAATTTATACGGATGCCGTTACAGATCCGTATTCAGATTCTGCAGAAGGAGCAGCGGGTACATGGAACCTGGAATTACAAGAAAATTTAAGCGCTACAATAACGGATGCCGGATATGATATTGGTCATTTGTTTGGCGCAGATGGTGGTGGTGGAAACGCTGGTTGTATAGGCTGTGTGTGTGTAAATCCTTCTGATATTGAGCCCGCGGGAAAAGGAAGTGCGTATACGTCGCCAAGTGATGCCGTACCTCAAGGAGATACTTTCGATATTGATTTTGTAGCGCATGAAATGGGACATCAATTAGGAGCTAATCATACGTTTTCTTTCGAAATTGAGGATACTGGCGTAAATGTGGAGCCAGGAAGCGGTTCTACTATCATGGCGTATGCAGGAATTACTTTGGGTTATAATGTTCAAAATAATTCAGATGATTATTTTGCCTACGCAAGCATTAAGCAAATACAAGATAATCTATCGACTAAGACATGTCCTGTAAGTAAAGTTCTCACTAATAGTCCTCCAACAATCAGCGCAGGCTTAGATTATACTATTCCTAAAGGGACGGCATTTATCTTAAAAGGTTCTGGTTCTGATTTGAATGGTGATGTGATTACCTATTGTTGGGAGCAAAATGATACCGCTATCAATACTGTAAATCCTGCGGTTAGCGAAGAAGGTAATTTTAGCTTTGCGTCACCTACAAAAGTACATGGCCCTAACTTTAGATCGTTTTATCCAAGTAGTTCACCAATTCGATACATGCCTGCTTTAAGTTCGGTTTTGGCTAATGAATTAACAACGACTTGGGAATCCGTTTCTACAATTGAAAGAACACTTTCGTTTACTTTAACAGGCAGGGACAATGCGGCTCTTGGAACAGCGCAAACAAATACAGATGTGATGATGGTAAACGTAAGTGGGGCAGCTGGTCCATTTGAAGTAACATCACAAAGCACTGAAAATTCAGATTGGTTGCAGGGATCGACTCAAACAGTCACTTGGAACGTAAATAATTCTAACACTCTAGTCGGTTCTGCGAATGTGAATATCAAACTTTCAACTGACGGAGGATTAAATTTTACTACAGTTTTAGCTTCAAATACGCCTAATGATGGTTCACAAACTATTACGGTTCCAAATGTAACGGCTAAAGATTGCCGAATTCTAATTGAGCCAACAGAAAATATTTATTATGCGGTAAACAGTAAATCTTTTGCAATTGGGTATTCCGTTGTTTCATCTTGTAATACGTATGCTTTTGCAGCGCCGTTTTCTATACCGGAATCTACAGCTTATCGCACTAGAACAGCGACCGTTCCAGTTACAGCTCAAGTGATTTCTGATGTGAATTTTGCTATTGCTTTTACACATACTTATTTGAGCGATGTGCAAATAGAAGTGGTAAATCCGCAAGGTACTGTTGTAAAGTTGTTTGAAAGAAGTTGTGGGTCTACAAGCAATAGTTTAGTGTTGAATTATGATGATCTGGGAGTTTCTCTTGATTGTGCAGCGAAAACTGCCCAAACCGTAGCGCCTTTTGAATTATTGTCTAGCTTTAATGGGCTGAGTCCGCAAGGAAATTGGACTTTGCGTGTTCGTGATTTAGACACAGGTAAAGTTGGCACAATAGATTCTGCATCAATCGCAATTTGTACAAAAACATATACTTTAGCAACGCCGGACTTTGAAATCAATGATTTTGTCGTGTTTCCTAATCCAAATAAAGGGAATTTTAATGTTCAATTCACCACTAAATCCGATGCAGAAGTAAAAGTGATGGTTTATGATTTATTAGGAAGAAAGCTTTTTGAAAATGACTTTAAAAACAAGTCAAATTTTAATGAAAATATCCAATTGAAAAATGTCTATGCAGGAGTTTATTTATTGACGGTGAGTGATGGAGAACGAAAAGAGGTCAGAAAGATTGTGATTGAATAATCAAAATAGAATTATTAAAAAAGGGAAGCGTTATTTGAAACGTTTCCCTTTTTTTTATTTCCCGTTAAAGGTGGTCATAGTGTTTTCCAGTCCTGCGGTCCCAAAAGATTTTATAATCTCAGATCCTACTTCCAGTCGTTCTGGAAGCGCCGTTTTTTCAGCATCATCCCAGTCGCCAAGGACGTAATCAACTTGTTTTCCTTTTTTGAATTCATCGCTGATGCCAAAACGGAATCTGGCGTAGTTTTGTGTATTTAGCACCAGATTTATGTTTTTGAGTCCGTTGTGTCCGCCGTCGCTTCCTTTTTGGCGGATGCGAATGGTTCCAAACGGCAGATTCAAATCATCTGTAATAACCAGAATGTTTTCAAGCGGAATATTCTCTTTGTCCATCCAATATTGAACCGCTTTTCCGCTTAAATTCATATAAGTGTTGGGTTTCAAAAGCAGAAAAGTTCTTCCTTTGAATTTGTATTGGGCTAGCGCGCCTAGTTTTACGGTTTCGAAAGAAACACTTTCTTTACGGGCCAGAAAATCCACGATTTTAAAACCAATGTTGTGTCTTGTGTTTACGTATTCGGCGCCAATGTTCCCGAGTCCTACTATTAAAAATTTATTACTCACGCTTTCTATATTGTTTTTTTTGTGTTCGTGAACCTTTGGTTTTATACAATCTGTATCATTCTCTTTTTTTGTTGATGAGAATAATTTTGAAATCCAATTTATCATAGTGCAAAAATAGACTTAATTAGAATATTGGACTATTAGATTTTTAGAAAATCGTTATTGAAAATAAAATAGTTCTTAATAGCCCTGATGGAAGTGGCATCCCAAGCTTTTTTGCGTGGATACAGCGGACAGCAGGAGTAGCGTTGTTGTGAAAAGGAGTAATGGTGCTCCTAATGATTTAAAATAGAATAATTAGATTGCTTTGTTCCTCGCAATGACAAAAAAGTAATGCGCATAAAAAAGCACCAGTTTTACAACTGATGCTTTCTTGAATGATTGAAAAAATATTATTTTTTCTTTCCTTTTGCAGGAGCTTTCGCTGCTTTTGCTGCTTCTTGAGCTGCTTTCATAGCTGCACGAGAGATTCTTACTTGAGCAACAACAGTGTTGTCAGGGTGAATCAATTTGTAGTTTTCGTTTACTAATTTAGTAACGTACAATTTGTTCCCCATTTCAAGTGGAGTAATGTCAGCTTCAATAAAATCAGGAAGATTTTTTGGTAAAGCTTTTACTTTAAGTTTACGAGTGTTCAAACGTAAAACACCACCAGCAAGAACTCCTTTAGATGTTCCAACTACTTTTACAGGAACTTCCATAGTGATTTCTTTGTCATCAAATAATTGAAAGAAGTCAATGTGTAAAATCTTGTCAGATACTGGGTGAACCTGGATATCTTGTAAAATAGCGTTAAATGATTTTCCTTTTCCAAGATCGATCTCAACTGTGTGAGCGTTTGGAGTGTAAACCAAGTTTTTGAAAGCCATAACTTCTGCTGAGAAATGAACTGCCTGATTTCCTCCGTATAATACGCAAGGAACCAATCCAGCATTACGTAGGGCTTTAGTCGCAACTTTACCCACGCTTTCTCTTTCTGATCCTTTAATTGTAATCGATTTCATTGTAAAAAAAATATAGTTATTAAATAATATTACTTGTTTGGGGTTACATTATGAACTTTCCACTAATGGAATTGTTATGATGTACCATGTGCATAACTTCAGCAAAAAGTGGCGCACAACTCAACACTCTTATTTTGTTTGATTCTTTCTTCAACGGAATAGAATCGGTAACGATTAATTCTAATAATTTAGAATTCTCTATTTTTTCGTAAGCATCACCAGATAAAATCGCGTGGGTACAAATTGCTCTTACGCTCAATGCTCCTTTTTCGATCATTAAATCTGCGGCTTTCGCCAAAGTGCCTCCGGTATCAATCATGTCATCTACTAAGATTACATTTCTACCTTTTACCTCACCAATTAATTCCATGGTATCGATAATGTTGGCTTCTTTTCTTTGTTTGTAACAAATCACCACATCTGATTCTAAAAATTTAGAATACGCATATGCTCTTTTTGAACCTCCCATATCTGGAGAAGCAATAGTCAGATTGTCTAAGCCTAAACTTTTTACATATGGTAAAAAGATAGTTGATGCAAAAAGGTGATCTACCGGTTTTTCAAAGAATCCCTGAATTTGATCAGCGTGCAAATCCATCGTCATTACTCTTGTTGCGCCTGCTGCATCTAATAAATTAGCTACTAGCTTAGCTCCTATCGGAACTCTTGGCTTGTCTTTTCTATCTTGTCTTGCCCAACCAAAGTAAGGAATTACTGCTGTAATGTGTCTTGCCGAAGCGCGTTTTGCAGCATCAATCATCAGTAACATTTCCATTAAATTATCTGCCGTTGGAAAAGTAGAGCAAACGATAAATACGCGTAATCCTCTGATAGACTCCTCATAAGAAGGCTGAAATTCACCGTCGCTGTATTTTGACATGGTGATTTTTCCCAATGGGATTCCGTATTGTTTTGCTATTTTTTCTGCGAGATAGACACTTTGTGAACAAGCAAAAATTTTAGCTTCCGGTTCTAGGTGTGACATTTAATTTGTTGTTTTTATTCCGATGCGTTCCATACAGTTCGGCTTTGTCATTTGATTAAAGCCTTATGTGTGTATTTGCCTCGGGTGTAGTTAGTTGTGTGTTGTGTTTTTAACGAGGTGCAAATTTATAAAATTTATTCAACTCTGAAAGGAAAAAATTAAGTATTTTTAGTTGAACATTTAATATTATTTTTTACATTTGCACCGTGTTAAAGGAATTGATGGTTGATTTAAACACAATCACATCTTTTATTGCGTTGAAATAACTGTCGTTATTTCATGTCTGCTAAGCCCGGATGGCGGAATTGGTAGACGCGCTGGTCTCAAACACCTGTGGGAAACCGTGCCGGTTCGACTCCGGCTCCGGGTACGTTAGCGGAAAAGCTGTCAGAAATGACAGCTTTTCCTTTTTTATAACCTCCCGAACCTTTGCTATTCCTAGTCAAAACCTCAATTACCTCATTCACTTTAGTGGTTCGACAATTATCATTTCCAAAAATTAACTTTTGGTTGAATATTGAACCCGCTACTATTCTTTTACCATGGTAATCACTGTTTAGAAACATTTGGTCTAGGTTTACAAGTAACTCAAGTCCTGAATCAACATAGGTTTTGATTGAATCTTTTCTGGTATTAAGTATTTCAATTTCATTATTAACTTCATTAAGTTGTAGATTGATACGTTCAATGATACTATTAAATCTTTCTTTATTAATGTCCTTACTTATAAGTAAGTCTTCCGTGTCTTCGATTTTAGATTTTAGGCTCTTTTGAAGCTCAATTTTGGCTTTAAGTGAGTTTTCTCTATTACCGTTAATTTCTGCTTCACAATCATTTAAAATCACTGAAAACATCTCTTTTACATTGGGGTTAACTTTTAGACCTAAAAGAATATTTGCGATTTTTATATGCGCATCTTCTACAGGAACTCTTGTTTTACAAGTATTTCTACAGTGATAGTATGCATATTTTTTAACTCTTCCTTTAGATTTACTTCCTGTAATTTGTCCCCCACATATTTCACAAGTCAAAAAATCACGCATCGGAAAATCTAAATTTTCATTATTTGGCTTGATTCCATGCCATCTTTTGCTTTTAAAAACATCTTGAACTTTTTTAAAAGTCTCCAAATCTACTAAAGCTTCATGTTTAGCATCAACAAGCATGGCAGACTCTTTTTTATACTCAGGAACTTTTATTTTGCCAACATACACAACGTTTTTTAGCATTTTGTTAAAAGCACTTTTTTCTAATTTCATTCCTGAATTTTTTAATCTTTTCCTAATAACCTCAACAGGTTCTATATTCATGGCTACCTCATCGAATGCCTTTTTGACTAAATGTGAATATTTGTTAGGTTTCAATGTTGATTTTTTGAATTCATCTCGAAAATTATCATATCCATAAGGTGCTTTACCAGTAAAATACCCCTCCTTTTTGGCTTGGTAAGTTCCGCTAATGGTTCGACTACTAATTTTATCCCTTTCAACCTCTCCTGCTGTCAGATAAATTGATAATATGAATTTATTATCTGGATTTGTCATACCTAAGTATTGTTCAGAAGCGTTCAACTCAATGCCAATTAAATCAAATTCTCTCAGAACAGTTAAAGCTTGCTCGGTATTCCTAGAGAACCTATCCCATTTTGCAAACAAAACTTTATAGATGTCTTTTTTGTTAGCTTTTGCAAATGTTTTCAACTTCGACCATTCTGGTCTGTTGAAATTTTTAGCTGAGTGGTCTTCTCTATATATTTTTATGATATTGTATGACATTTTTTCACAATATTGTTTTAAGGTTTCTTCTTGGTAATCAAGACTAAACCCTTTTTGTGCTTGTTCATCCGTACTCACACGGCAATAGATGATAACATTTGTACTATTCATATCTTGTACCGTTTAATAGGTCTCCCAAACTATTATAAAAACTTAAAGCTTCATTATATCTGTGGAATACCTCAAAGTAAACATCATAAACACGTTCAATATAAGTATCTAAAATCACCCATCCAACGTAGTAGTTATCCTCGAATTTAATTATTGCAATTTCTGCATATTTGTCATTTTGCAATTGAAGTATCCCAGATACCAATACTGTACCCTTCATTTTTATTCTATCAATATAGTTATGTAATGTCATACCATTCATATCTTCGTCTCTTATTATCATGTCTTGTTTTTTTAAATTTTTTATTTATTGTTCATTTGGCACACTTCTGCCAATTTATAAAGCACATTTCGGATTAGTTCAATTTCTTCATCCGAGTATTTTATTCCTTTTTTGTTTAATTTTTTTTTGCATTCTGTTATACTTAACAAGTTGGTACTCTGTCGTCATTTTCCAATTCTTTACTTTGACGGTGGAATTCTTTTTATTGTAGGTCACAAAGCGACCTCTCCTAAACCAGTTTGATTTAGAAATTGCATGCATACTATATTCAAGTCCATATAATAAATGCTTTAGCATAAATTTTGGGCACAAGAATACACTTCGGGTATTAACCCAAATCGTTAATCTAATATATCATTTGATTTTTAGAGCATGGTTGTTCAGCTTTACAACCTGCTCTGTTTCCATTCTTTAGCTGTCAGAATGAAGAAAAAGATTCTTGCAATAATCCATTCCTTTAATTTTCTTTCACAAAGATATGACATGTTTTTGATATTCTTTTTTAGGTAACTTAATCACGTTATATGGAGTAAGATATTTTGCGTTAAATTAGTTTATGTAGCTTGTTTTCAGTGCTTTAAACTTGTTTAAAATATTGAAAAAATAAATCAATTTAACTAATAATTAGTACGTAATTTCTTGTTTTTAATATTTTCTATTTTTGTATATAACTCAATCAATTTATGTAGTCAATAAGTTAGTTCTATTATACAATTGAAGTACGGTCGGTGCATAAAATTTATTCCCATATCTGGTTTTGAAATTGAGCTGATTAAGATAATCTGCAATTTGTCTGTAGCTCATTTCTTTCTCTTTGCAATTGAGGATTATTGATTGAGCTTGTCGATTTCGGTCATTGTTTATGGCGTTTTCTTTAATTTTATCAACTCCCTTGGCTCTAGCCTCACTGGTTAGATTTTGCGGATTACCTAATTTCACTCCTTTTTTCTTAAGTTCCGCAAGGGCAAGCTTGGTTCTTGAGCTGATAAGTTTTGCTTCCTGCTCAGCAAGTGCTGAAAATATATGAATTGTGAAATTGTTGGCAGAGGGCATATCTACCGCCAAAAACTCAATACCTGCATCCATCAAAGAACTTACAAAGCTCACATTGCGAGCTAATCTGTCTAATTTTGCAATAATTAGGATTGCTCCTTCGTTTTTTGCCAGTTGAATTGCTTTATGGATTTCGATGCGTTCACGTTTATTAGTACCAGTCTCAATCTCAGTAAAACTCTTTACGATAGTTCCATCCTGCGAGGTTACATATTTTTCAACTGAACTTTTTTGAGCTGACAATCCTAAACCCGATATTCCTTGCTCTTTTCTACTGACTCTATAATATGCTACAAATTTTTTCATTTTGATGTTGATTTAAATCTTAAACGTCCGTTTGTGATTTATTACACGTCAAATGTCCAGGTCTATTTTGGATTAAACAAGAGAAATCCTGGTTTTCCTGGGCTCACGGCTTTTTTGGTCACTTTAGCTCACAAAAAAACGAGGTAGTTAGCCTCATTCTTTGGATTGAATCAATTTTGAAAACACTGCAAGTTCCTTTTCCGTGAAGTTCATCGCTTTGAACGATAGCGGGTATCTGACGGTTTGGGTCTTAAGTACTTGTTTTAGTTGGGATAGGGTTATTTTGATTCTCATGGTCTCTTTTATTATAAATATCAGCTAAAATTGAATCTGATTTTTTTCTCAGAAATTTTTTTCTTGATTTGGATAGCGCAATGAACGAACATATCCATCGCTATAGATAGGAAAGTGTACTTATTCAGATTATCGAGGCAGGTAACTAAGCCTGTGTTTACAAGGGTTACGGGAGGGAGGATGTTATAAGGGAGGAGGGAATCTCGTTTGATAGGCTTCCTAGCGTTTACAGGAGCATCTGTAGCCTAATCGGAACATAATTAATGTTTAAACAGTTGCTGAGGTTTAAATCTCTCTCTTCAATCTTCTATCATATATGTTACTTAAAATACTATTGATTAGTAAGGTTAAAATCCTAGTAATATCAATACTTTAGAGAATGATAACTCAAATAGGTGTATGCTCAGTTTGCGCTATTTAAAAACATGGTTGTTAAAATTAATTTAAAGTGTTTTGAAAAATAGTTGACCTAAATGCTTGACTTTGCTTGCACAATTCGGTATATTGTAGGAAAGCAATATATTGAGAGAATCACTCATTAAAATCCTTGGTTGCTGGGAGTCATGCCCCAGCTTCTCTTACCAAGTAAAACCTAAGAGACAATAATCCATCCTATGTGATGGAACGAGAATAAGAGAATACCGAAATGAACCTTAAAAATGAAGATTTCGCATTTACTGGCGATACTGGAGACCTAGAATTGCTCCAAAACGATTATAAGCTGTCAGAATCAGCACTGCGTTTCCCAAACGTGAATAGCATCCTAATCCCAAAGAAAGCAGAGTACAACCTACGCAAATACGTCTCGAAAGACCTGCTGAGAACCATTGACCCAAATATTGATATTGCAGTTGAAAAGTGTCTGGTGTTCCTTTATAACCTTGCCAGCACGTACTACACCGATGACAAATGGAAACGGTTAAGCTCAGAGATATTGCACCAGCAAACCAAATCTAAGGACAATACCTATATATACACTCAAATCATTGATGTGTTGAAATTCGGAACAAACACTGGGGCGTTTATCGAAGTGAATGACAGCTACGAAAAAGGAGGATATTCCAAAAAGTTCCGAATAACTGATACGTACCTAAAAGCGGGACTTATTGAGTATATCATCAAAGATACAGGGATTATCGGCAACCGTAACAAGATGTATTACGAGCAGTTATGCGAAGCTTTCGCAAATCCAATCTGCTCCAATCTCATTGCGATGTATCCAAAGATTGACTTGCCAACCAATGAAGAACTGCTGGCTATTGGAAAAAAACTAGCCAAAGATGGTCGCTGTACTAAAAAGAGCAAAATCCTAACCATGCGAAACAAGCATCTAAATGACTATTGGCTAGATGCTGATAACAGAAGTTTTGTTGAGGATAATATCAAGCTATTTGAGTTCCTGACAGGTCGAGGGTTTATGATTCCAAGTGCTGGAGATATGAACAGTGGCGGTCGTGTGGTGGACAGTTTCACGCTTATGCCAGCATGGATACGGGAGCAGATTACCATTGACGGTATAAAGCTGACCGAGTGTGATTACAGCGCATTGCATCCAAACATAGCCATTAAGCTGTATGATGGTTCGTTGGCGTACCTCACACACGGATTAGTGGCGGAAAAGGCTGGCATTGACCTCAAAAATGTTAAGATTGAACACCTGAGTTTTTTCAATAAAAAATGGGATGACATGCGAAGGTCTCCGTTATTTGGCTACTATTCCAACAATCAACCTGATATGCTGGCAAGGATTTACAAAGACAAAAGCGAACATGGTCACAAGATTACCTCTCAGAAGATGTTTGCCGTTGAGGTGGGTATCATGAGCTCAGTAATCAGGGATTTGAACGCTAAAGGAGTTTACGTGCTGTATGTGTATGATGCGCTTATTTGCGAGGAAAAGAACAGTGAACTGGTAGCCGAGACCATGAACAGGATTATTCTGGAGCATGGTGTTAAGACCAGTGTTAAGATTGATGAATTGACCTTGGAAACGAATGTGGAGTTGATTGAAATGATTCCAGAACCAGTAGCGGTGGAATTACCAAAATATGCGCTGGATGAAATGGTAAACCTATATGATATTTTAGCACAACTATCCTATGACGTTGAAAATGTGTTGAAAATTATTTCTAGCATTGACTGTTCCAACGTAGAAATGGGAGAACTTGTGGATTATTTTAATAAACAGAGTACTAAACAAAAGTATAATGATTACGATGGAGTACCGATAACAGAATCAATAATTTCAAAACTAAAAAGTTTAATAATAACTTAAATAATCAAATATCTGTTAATCCTGCTCCGCAGGATCAACAGATATTTTTTTAATTTTATAAAGACAACTTCAAGTCCAAGTCTGTCGTAAAACCATTTCTTCCATTTAACAAATTATAGAAAAAATTCAAATATAATCATGATTTACGAAACTAATGACTAAAATGAAACTGCTTCTTTTCGTTGATTGAAATACTTTCCTGTGTAATAAATTTGCAATCAAAATCCTCATTTTTAAAGTGTTTTTTAAACTTGTCCAAATAGAAACTTCTCAAAATAAATAAAATAAACTTGTTAGGAGAAATTGGCTTATTTATTGCAATTCTGCAATCTTTATAGTTTCCTAGCGTCAAATGCGACTTAGGATGGTCAAATTCAACATACTTTTTAACATCTGCATCATATTCAAACCTCATCGGTGTCGTTATAATCATTTTATCCGACATTTCACTGAAAAGAGTATTTCCATAATGTACATCCTCATAATCATCAGGATTTTGTTGAAGATTTTCAAATTCTGGATGTGGCAAATAAGCAAGACGATATGAAACTATGGATGAACCATCAAACTTATAAAAAAGCTGTATGAGAGCATGGTCAAGCAATTTAATATTGTATTGCATATTATTAAGACATTCATAATAAACATCCTTATAAGGTTGTCCTTTCAATACATGAGTTAGATTTTTATTACCAGACCAACTAACTGAATTATATGTTTGAGAAGGATAATTAAAAGAAACTGCAAATCCTTCTTTAATTAATTTATCAGTAATATGATATATGGACTTATAATATTCTTTAACTGGGTTAGCCATTATTTAGAAATTAAAAGTTTTAAAATCGGTTGCATCTCAGCTGGATAATCTTCAATGCTCATTTCACCACTATCAATTTTTTGAATTATACTAGGAAGTAACTCTGAAAGTTGGTCAATTTCTTTTTTATTTGTCACAAATTCATCATCTGATATGTCTCTTCTAATAGTATTCATATCGTCAATCTCTTCCTGTGAAGGATAAGTGAAATCTAAAACAAATTCTTTTGATTTAACTCTTTCATATTCATTTATTAATGCTTCCATTCTTTTTCCACAACCATATACCCTTACCCAAGCCTTACTTCTTGTCATTGCGGTAAACAAAATATTTCTTCTTCTTTGTAAATCTCTATCAGCTAGCATTGGATGCGAATAACATTCATCAGCATTGATTATATAAACCATTGGCACTTCATTACCTTTAGCCCTATTTATACCAGTAAAAGCAATCGAATTTGTCTCAAAAAAAACATCCGAATTCGATGCTCCAGTAATATGAGTTTTAAATCCTTTTTTAAACAAAATTGCTCTTATTATACTTACTTCAGATTTTGTTGTCAATGCAATTGGATTAATGACTATTATATCATTATATAATAATTCATCTTGTGTTAGATTTTTAATAATATCTTCAGCAACTCTTTCAGCCTGAGTTTCTTTATCAGGAAAAGATTTAAATATTATCAAGTCTTCAATATTGACATTATCTTCAATAAATTTATGAGTAGCTTCATCTTTTCTACTTAAAACAACATTATCTCCTTTTCGTAAAGAACCTGAACTAGTATGGTATCCTAAATCTTCCCACAATTCAGGTTGGTCAAAAAACTGAACTAAACCTTTATCTCTATATATACCAAAACCTAGCGCATGTGCAGTCGTTAACAAAGGTCTTGAATTTCGATAACACTTTTTTAAGATTATGTCATTCATGTCATCAACACCAAACATTGATTTAGGACTTCTTAAACTATAGCCAACACTAAGCTTTTGCAATTCATCATAAGCATAAATTAGATTTTTTTTCCCCTTAGCGTCTTTTCTTAACATGGTATATGCCATATTTAAAAAATTCTCAGATAAATCTTGTGCTTCATCAACTAATATTACATCATAAAGTTCCTTAATCATTGTTTGTTTTATCATTCCAAATGATTCTTTACAAGCCGCATCAAAAGGATGGTCTTTGTCCATCATACTTCGATAATCATGATAAATCACTCCATTTGTTTTGCAAAACTCATAATACACTCCTGTACTACTTGGGCTACCCCATGCTTGCATAATTCTAATCTTGTCAAAATTTGGTTTTCTACCCGTTTTCTGAATACAAAACAATTCAACTAAATCAATAAATTGATTTTTTAACGCTCTTGTGTTAAATGTAACAACAATATCTAAGTCAGAATTTGTAGCGTGTAAATATGCGGCTTTTAATGCTAAAACAATCGTTTTACCTGACCCTGCTAAACCTCTTATTCTCTGTATTCCTCCCTTATATTCAATTATTGCGGACTCTTGTTGACTGTCTAAATTTGCAATAGTTTCTTCTAAAAGTTTTATAATTGCACCTCTAGAATTTTCCAGTTTTACATATCTCCTATCACTATTAGTTTTAATTTTTACTATCGATTGCAAAACGGATATTACAGATATGATTAATTCTGGGTGTTCCCAATTATCTCTTTCTGTAATTATTTTTACTAAGCTTGCATAATCAGTTGCCGTTAAATCAAATTTTATATTTGAACAAGCGGGTGCGTAAGTAATTACTTCAATATTTACAGCCAAATTTCTTCCGATATTTAATTGCTTATATGGATGTAAAAGAGAATATAGCTTAGAATACAACTCATCTCTATACTCTGTCCTATCTTCTGCTTGAGTACCTTCGACTAAATCAAAAGCGATAATACCATACTCATTTGAAATCCAAAGTGCATCGAGAGTAATACTTTCTCCCCCTGTATATAGAATAGGATAACCAATATATAGTTTGCCATTTAAATCTACCTGAGACTTAAAAAAAGACCCCAGTCTTTCTGTTGAAGCAGGTGCATTACTCGATTGTCCGTGTTTTATATCAACCATTGAAGTATTATTTAAAAAAAGAAAACAAATATAGTCAATTGCAAAAATTTTCTGCTAATAAAGACAAAAGTTAATCAAACTTGGAAATTAAGAATATTATCATCTATTCAAAAAAAATAACTAATACAAACAATTAGATAAATATCATCCATAAACTCGTTAGATATTTTAATGCTTCACGCTCAGGTGTAAAGTGTGTTTAATTTTATATAAGCAATTGATAACTTTTTCAAATCTTCAATGAAAAGATTCGACAATTCAACTGTAACGGGTACAAAAACCGCTTCTAAAGAAGCGGTTTTTTTGGTTTTATATCACAATGAATTCCTGATAATCAAAGCGCTCTTGTTCTCAATTTGTTCTTTTTTCCCTTTTGTAATCATCTGTGCCAGTAACTTTCCCATGGCTTCAAAATTTGTTGATATGGTAGTGATTCCGTTTTCGACAACTTTTTTGAGTGGAGTTTCATTATAAGAAATAATACCATAATCACTGCCTAATTGTAGCTTCTGAATTTTTGATTTTTCAATAACACGAACCAAATCTCGGTCGCTTGGAATAATATACACTTCGCCTTTTTGTATTTCCCGATTCTTGAATTCAGTGATGATTTCATAATCGAATGCAAAGTCTTTGCAAAAATTCTCAAAACCTATTTTCATTCCCAATGGTTCGCGAAATCCCGGAAAAATCATAATCAGTTTCTTGTATTTGCTTAATTTGGTTTTTCCTTTTACTAATCCGTTATAAATGTCTTTAAGGTGATTTTGATAAATTGCAGGTAAAGATTTTAATTCTGGATTGGTCTGGTCTAAGATGCAAACATCGTTAACTGGTAGGGTTTTTATCATCGTGGCCGCGTCGACTAAATTAGTCGGCATGATAATGTATTTTGTATAATTACCGTTACTGTCATTTACCAGTTTTCGAAAAACAGAAGTGTTAAAATGATGAAAGAAAATGTCTACCTGAACATTATTTCCAATGTTTTCCAAAAACGAATTGTAGATGTCTTCCTTGAAAATATTCAATTCATCAAAAAGTAAAAATATCCTTTGTTTTATGGTGACTTCAACACTTTTTACATAATATCCTTTCCCAAGAATAGCATAGATTATTCCTCTTTTTTTTAACTCTTCATAGGCTTGCAAAACCGTGTCTCGGGACAAGGAGAATTCTAGGCAGACTTTGTTTACGGAGGGAAGTTTGTCCCCTTTTTGCAGGTTTTCGTCTTCTATTGCCTTCTCAACGGAGCTAATTATTTGTCGGTATTTAGGAACTCCAAGGTTGTTCTGAATCGAAATTATTGTCATACAGCAGTGAATTTCTCGGCAATATACAAAAACTGGTAGGTACTGGTATGTTAATGAAAACAATTATTTTACTTTTGGTTTTTCATATTTCATAATTAAATGACAAAAATAAAACACATATCATATTTTATAGCCAATTCTGAAGCAGAATTATTTGGTTTAGTGCCAGATGGCGAAGAGGTATCTATTTATCAGTTAATCAATAAAAATGGAATGGAAATAAAGGTTACCAATTATGGTGCAACCGTTACCTCCTTAAAAACACCATTAAAAAACGGCGAACTGGTTGATGTAGTTTTAGGTTTTGATACTTTAGATGCCTATTTGCAATCATTTAATCTAAAAAGTGCTCCTTACTTTGGGGCAACTGTAGGAAGATTTGCCGGAAGAATAAATAATGGCGAATTTAAACTGAACGAGGAAACGTTTCATTTGTATCAAAAAAATAACAATCATTCGCTTCATGGCGGAAATTTAGGCTTTAGCCAAAAAAATTGGAAAGTTAAAAATCTAGACAATGGCAGAAACCCATCAATTACCTTGTACTATGTTAGTGATGCTCAAGAAGAAAATTATCCAGGCGAATTGACCGTGGAGCTGACTTATACTTTGTCTGAAGAAAATGAATTAATTATAGAATACAAAGCGAACACTACTGAGGATACCATTGTGAATTTAACGCATCACAGCTATTTTAATCTTGATGGCCATCAATATACTGTTTCTGAACAGAAATTGATTGTAAATTCCGAAAAAACGGTAGAGACGACCGATGAAAATATTCCAACAGGAAGGTTTTTAAATGTGGCTGGTTCTTCTTTTGATTTTAAACAGCCAAAAAAATGTCCTTCAATAATTGATACTACGTTTGTTTTAGAAAAAGAAAATGAATTTTCAGCTTCGCTTTTTAGTAAAAAGAATAATCTGAAAATGACGGTTTATACGAATCAACCCGCGGTTCATATTTATGTAGGAGGAGATTGTTTTAATACTGTAAAAGGGAAAGAAAATGTAGATTATCATCCGTTGAGTGGCATTTGTTTTGAAACACAAAATTTTCCTGATGCACCAAATCACAAACATTTTCCGAGTTCCGTTTTGAAAAAAGAAGAGACTTATCATCATAAAACGATTTATAAATTTCAATCTTTTTAATTAAGAGATTTTAAAAGTTACAGTTCCTATTTGTTTAAGTTTTTATAAAAAAAAGATTTTGAGATATTGTATTTTCTTATTGCTAATTCTAATGGGTTTTTCTTCTGGAGAAATTCAGGCACAGTCACGATCAATAGTCAATATTGGATCTAATTGGAAATTTCAAAAAGGTGATTTTGAAGAGGCGTTTAAAGTAAATTTTAATGATTCGAAATGGGAAACCGTTACCGTACCACACGACTGGGCAATCTATGGTCCTTTTGATAAAAATGTAGATATTCAAAAGGTGGCTATCGTACAAAACGGAGAAACCGTAGCTACTGAAAAAACAGGTAGAACAGGAGCTTTGCCACATATTGGTACTGCTTGGTACCGCAACACAGTGCGTTTGCCAAAAGATGTGAAACACAAGAAAATCATCTTACTTTTTGAAGGCGCTATGAGCGAACCAGAAATTTATTGGAACGGAAAAAAAGTTGGCGAGTGGAAGTACGGTTACAGTTACTTTTATTTTGATATTTCGCAGTTTGTGCAAGAAGGCGATAATACACTGGCGGTTAAGTTAACCAATAAAGAGTTCGCTTCGCGCTGGTATCCGGGTGCGGGATTGTATCGAAACGTAAGTGTGATCATAAAAAACGAAGAAAGCATTGACCAATGGGGACAGTTTGTAACGACACCATTTATCAGTGAAAATGTGACCAAAGTTAACATTAAGACCAAAGCATCTGGAGAAAATACTCGTTTAGTCACCACTATTTTTGATGCTGAAGGACACAAACTAAATTCAGAGGAGTCGACTATACAATTCGGAAAAGAGTTCGATCAAAATATAAAAGTAGAAAAACTGAAATTGTGGAGCCCCGAAACTCCTTATTTGTATAAAGCGGTTTCCCAATTGTATGTTGGAAAAGAACTGAAAGATGAGAACACAACTGTTTTTGGAATTCGAGAAATAAAATATGAGGCTAATAAAGGCTTTAGTCTAAATGGAAAAGTGACTAAGTTCAAAGGTGTTTGTTTACACCACGACTTGGGTCCTCTTGGAGTTGCTGTAAACAAAGCGGCGCTTCGCAGGCAAATGCAAATTTTAAAAGATATGGGCTGCAATGCGATACGCAGTTCGCATAACATGCCTTCTTTCGAGCAATTGGAGCTGGCGGATGAAATGGGTTTTCTATTTTTAGCAGAGAGTTTTGATGAATGGGCAAAGCCAAAAGTAGAAAATGGGTATCATCGTTTTTTTGAAGAATATGCCGAAAAAGACATCGTGAATTTAGTACAAGCCACACGAAATCATCCCTCGATTGTGATGTGGAGTTCTGGAAACGAAGTGCCGGATCAATGGGGTGAAGAAGGAGTAAAACGTGCCAAATGGTTGCAGGAAATCTTTCATAGAGAAGATTCAACTCGTCCCGTTACAGTTGGTATGGATCAAGTAAAAGCAACTATTGAATCTGGTTTTGGTGCTTTGCTAGATATTCCAGGACTGAATTATCGCGTTCATTTATATGATGAAGCCTATAAAAAATTTCCTCAAGGGTTTATTTTAGGTTCAGAAACCGCTTCAACGGTTAGCTCCAGAGGGATTTATAAATTTCCTGTCGTTCAAGAAAAAATGAAACAATATCCAGATTTTCAATCTTCTTCTTATGATCTGGAAGCCTGCAGTTGGTCAAATGTACCCGATGAGGATTTTATACTTCAAGATGACAAACCGTGGGTAATTGGCGAATTTGTGTGGACGGGATTTGATTATTTAGGAGAACCTACGCCTTATGATGAAAGCTGGCCGTCGCGAAGTTCTTATTTTGGAATCAACGATTTAGCGGGTTTGCCTAAAGACCGTTATTATTTATACCGAAGCCGTTGGAACACGAAAGAAACTACCCTACACATCCTGCCACATTGGAACTGGGAAGGTCGTGAAGGTCAAACAACTCCTGTTTTTGTTTACACCAATTACAACAGTGCCGAGCTTTTTATCAACGGCAAGAGCATGGGTGTGCAGAAAAAAAATAACAATACACCACAAAATCGCTACCGTCTGATGTGGATGGATGTGAAATACGAGCCAGGAACGGTAAAAGTGGTGGCTTTTGATGACAACGGTAAGGCTGTTGAAGAAAAAGAAATGCATACTGCCGGCAAACCTTATCAAATTGTTTTAGATGCAGACAGGAAAACAATTGCTGCCAATGGAGAAGATATTTCTTTTGTAACCGTATCTGTAGTGGATCAAAATGGAATTGTTTGTCCTACAGCGACGAACCAATTGAAATTTAAGGTTACTGGAGCGGGTACTTACAGGGCGGCTTGCAATGGCGATGCCACTTCACTTGAAATGTTTCATAAAGATACCATGAAACTTTTTAGCGGAAAATTGGTAGTGCTTATAAAATCGAAAACAACCGCGGGTGATATACAACTTGAAGTGAATGGAGCAGGGCTAAAGAGCGGTAAATTGGCCTTGGCAGCAGCCAAATAAATAAAAAAGATAAGTAAGTATTGCAACTTTACTTTTGAAAACAAAAAATATAAAAACAGCCTTAAAGCTAAATGCAGTAACAGAAAATTTAGAAAACAACACACCATTAATTAAAATAAAATGAACGATTTATTAATTAAAAAAACGATAGCTTTCTTTGAAAAGAGCTTTGGTTCAGTGCCAAAGAAAATAGTTCTCTCTCCGGGAAGAATTAACATTATCGGAGAACATATTGACTATAATGATGGTTATGTTTTGCCAGCAGCAATTGACAAGATTATTTGTTTCGCTTTCGAAAAAAATTATACCAATACCTCAAAAATCATTGCTATAGATTTAGATGATTCGTTTGAAGTTGATTTGACAACGGACATGGAATTGACGGATAATGTATGGACAAATTACATTCGTGGAGTTATTAATCAATTGAAAATCAAAGGTTTTAAATTTGATGGGTTCAATTGTGTTTTTAGCAGTAACATTCCTGTAGGGTCAGGTTTGTCTTCTTCGGCAGCATTAGAATGCGGGTTTTTGTTTGGAATCAATGAGCTTTTTGACTTGAAAATAAAACCGGTAGATATTGCCTTAATGGGTCAAAGTGCGGAACATTGGGTGGGTATCAATTGCGGAATTATGGATCAGTTTTCGAGTGTTATGGGACAAGAAAACAAAGTCATAAAAATTGATTGCAGAACATTAGAATACGAATATCATAATGCTGATTTTAATGATTATTCTTTGATTTTATTTGATTCGAATGTCAAGCATTCCTTAATGACATCTGCTTATAATGAAAGAAGACAACAGTGTGAAGAAGGTATAGCGATTATAAAAAGTAATTTTCCGCAGATAACTAGTTTTAGAGATTGTAACGAACAACATGTTTTAGAATTGCAAGATGTAATGAGTGCCAATGTTTTCAAAAGATGTCTTTTTGTGGTAAAAGAAATCAAACGAGTAACTCAGGCTTGTAACGCTTTGGACAAAGGCGATATCGAAACCTTAGGCAAATTAATGTTCGAAACGCATCAAGGATTATCGGTTGATTATGAAGTAAGTTGTGCCGAATTAGACATGATTGTAGACACGCTTAAAAAGGAAGATGCCGTAGTAGGTTCCCGATTAATGGGCGGCGGTTTTGGAGGTTGCACCATCAATTTGATTAAAAAAGGGCATGAAGAGCGAATTAAAAAGCAACTTTCTGCACTTTATTTAGATACTTTCGGAATAGAATTAAAAATTTACGATGTTAAAATCGGAAATGGAACATCACTTTACATCGCATAATAATGAAAAATTTTGATATCAACGAAGATCCGCACAGACGTTATAATCCTTTAATCAACGAATGGGTTCTGGTTTCTCCACACCGTTCGAAACGTCCTTGGCAAGGACAGAATGAAACAGTAACTTCGGATACATTGCCAGAATATGACCCAACTTGTTATTTGTGTCCGGGAAATGTTCGTGCGAACGGAATGGTCAATCCGGACTATGAAAGTTCTTTTGTTTTTGAAAATGATTTTGCTGCTTTAAAGCAAGAAGAAATTGCTTTTGAAGAAAACAAAAATGAAACTTTTTTTAAAGCAAAACCAGAAAGAGGAATTTCTAGAGTAGTTTGTTTTTCGCCAAAACACAATTTGACATTGCCAGAAATGTCAGCCGATGCGATTGAAAATATCATTCATACTTGGCAAAAAGAATATACGGATTTGGGCAACGTAGATTATATCAACCATGTTCAGATTTTTGAAAATAAAGGAAGTGTGATGGGTTGCAGTAATCCCCATCCACACGGACAAATTTGGGCGCAATCTTCTTTGCCAACTGAAGTGGAGAAAACGCAAAGTAATCTAAAGGCCTATTTTGACAAACACAACAAAACGCTTTTAGAGGATTATGTAAAAGAAGAGCTGAAGTTAGATGAACGCATTGTGATTGATAATGATCATTTTGTGGCATTGGTTCCTTTTTGGGCGATTTGGCCGTATGAAACCATGATTGTCAGCAAGCGAAATGTGAATAAAATAACTGATTTTACGGAAGCGGAAGTGGTTGATTTTGCAATTATTCTAAAGCAATTGACAACCAAATACGACAACCTTTTTGAAACCTCTTTTCCATATTCATCAGGAATTCATCAATCGCCAACAGATGGAGAGTTGCATCCGGAATGGCATTTTCACATGCATTTTTATCCACCATTATTGCGTTCTGCAACTGTAAAGAAATTTATGGTAGGTTACGAAATGATGGGAGAATCACAAAGAGATATCACACCGGAGAAAAGTACTGAAATTTTAAAAAACCAATCAAACGTTCACTATAAACGACTAACCAAAACCTAAAAAATTTAACCAATGCAAACATTAGCAATCCAAGATTATATTGTTTTTTTATGTTATTTCATCCTGATTGTTGGGTATGGAATCTGGATTTACAATAAGAAAAAGAAAGAAGAAACGAGTAGTAAAGATTATTTTTTAGCCGAAGGATCACTTACTTGGTGGGCAATTGGCGCATCATTAATTGCTAGTAATATTAGTGCGGAGCAATTTATAGGGATGAGCGGAAGTGGTTTCAAGATGGGGTTAGCGATTGCTACTTATGAGTGGATGGCGGCTCTTACTTTGATTATTGTTGCCATTTTCTTTATCCCGGTGTATTTGAAAAACAAAATTTTCACTATGCCACAATACCTGAATCAAAGGTATAACAGCAATGTTGCCATGATTATGGCGGTATTTTGGTTGTTATTGTATGTCTTGGTCAATCTTACTTCCATATTGTATTTGGGAGCTTTGGCGATAAGCAGTATTTCTGGTTTGGATATCACATTATGTATGATTTTCTTAGCGTTTTTTGCGGTGATGATTACACTGGGCGGAATGAAAGTGATTGGATATACGGATGTTATTCAGGTTTTCTTTTTAATCTTGGGAGGTTTGGTAACTACGTATTTAGCTCTGAATTTAGTTGCCGAAGAGTTTGGTTCTACGGGAGTTATAAATGGTTTCAATTTGATGACGACACAAGCAAATGATCATTTCCACATGATTTTTGAAAAATCTAATCCTAATTATATGGATTTACCGGGATTGTCAGTTTTGATAGGAGGAATGTTAATCATCAATTTAAATTATTGGGGTTGCAACCAATACATTACGCAACGTGCATTGGGAGCTGACTTAAAAACAGCAAGAAATGGGATTTTGTTTGCTGCTTTCTTGAAATTGCTAATGCCTATAATTGTTGTTTTACCTGGGATTGCAGCTTTTGTATTGTATCAGAACGGGCATTTTGGTGCTGAAATGTTGCAAGATGGTACAGTAAATCCTGATCGTGCTTATCCAGTTTTGTTGAATTTGCTTCCGGTGGGTTTAAAAGGACTTTCGTTTGCAGCTTTAACCGCTGCGATTGTTGCTTCTTTAGCTGGAAAAGCGAATAGTATTGCTACAATTTTCACTTTGGATATTTACAAAACGAAACTGAATGTGGATGCCGATGAAAAAAAATTAGTTAACGTGGGGAAAAAAGCTATTGTTGTTGCAATGTTAATTGCAGTTATAGTAGCACCTTTTCTTGGAATTGATAAAAAAGGAGGGTTTCAATACATCCAAGAATATACGGGTTTTGTAAGTCCCGGCGTTTTTGCCATGTTTATTTTAGGATTCTTTTGGAAGAAAACAACTTCTAATGCGGCTTTATTTGCGACAATTGGTGGATTTATGTTCTCAATCTTGTTCAAATTCATGCCTGCTTTTGTAGACTTATCGTTCCTTCATGCAAGTGGTTTTTCAGTTCCAAATGCTAATGGTGTTTATGAAATTCCTTTTATTGACAGAATGGGATTTGTTTTCTTGATTTGCGTTATCGGAATGTACAGCATTAGTATGTATGAAACAGCAAGAGGCGTTAAAACAAATGGTCTGGAAATTGACAGAACTATGTTTAAAATGTCTCCAGGTTTTACTGTCGGGATGTTGATAGTACTTTCGCTTATTGCCGCTTTCTATACTATCTTCTGGTAGAAAATAGCTTAAATTCAAAAAAGCGATGGTTTCAATTATATTGAATTCATCGCTTTTTTATTTTATAATAAGGTCTTAAGAGAATTGCTGTAAATGATATAGATTTCTATAAAGATTGTTTTATGCTAAACGTGTTGTTTTTTAGAAGCAATAATCTACTAAAGTGTAGTTTTAGCAAAAAATATAAGGCACAAAAAAAGCCTTCGAATAACGAAAGCTTTAATGATATTTAAATTTCTTTTTAATTGTTAACTAACGCGTCTTGTTTCCAAGTTTTTACAGAAGCTATTCTGCTATTAGAATATTCTACTTCGTTCAGTTTGTTACTATTCCAAAAAAGCCATTTTCCAGTTTTCTCTCCATTTTCGTAATTAGCGACAGATAATTTGTTTCCATTTACGTCAAATGAAATCCAGATTCCTTCTAGTTTTCCATTTTTAAAGAAACCTTCTTGCTGTACTTTTCCGTTTTCATGGTAGTATGTAGTTTTGACTAAGTCACCTACAGCTTCTAATTTTGGGTTGTTTTCTTGAGCGAATGCTATTCCTGAAAATAGTAATGCGGTTAATATTATATATTTTTTCATGTTATTGGATTTTTAAATTCATATTGGCTTAACAAATATATAAAACATTTTACAATAAAAAAACTTTAAGTTAACAATTTAGTAACATTGAAGTGAAATTTAACATTGGGAATGAAATTTTCATGAAAAATCTAACACTAAAAAATGGTATTTCTCAATTCATTATTCATAATTAGTCCTAAATTTGCAGCGGTGTCCAAAGGGCAAAATAATCAAAAATTTAGAACATGTATAGAAGTCATAACTGTGGCGAATTGAATGCCTCACACATTAATACTGAAGTAACACTTGCGGGATGGGTACAAAAGTCGCGAGATAAAGGATTTATGAACTGGGTTGATTTACGGGACCGTTATGGAATTACGCAGTTAATTTTTGATGAAGGACGTACTGAAAAATCTGTTTTTGAGTTGGCTAAAACACTTGGTCGTGAATTTGTAATTCAGGTAAAAGGAACTGTTATTGAGCGGGAAGCCAAAAATAAAAATATTGCGACTGGTGAAATCGAAATTTTAGTGACAGAACTTACTATTCTTAACGCATCTCTTACGCCTCCTTTTACAATTGAAGATGAAACGGATGGTGGAGAAGATATCCGAATGAAATACCGTTACCTGGACATCCGAAGAAATCCGGTGAAAAATAGTTTGATGTTTCGTCATAAAGTAGCCATGGAAGTGCGTAAATATCTTTCGGATTTGGATTTCTGTGAAGTAGAAACGCCGTATTTGATCAAATCTACTCCCGAAGGAGCAAGAGATTTTGTGGTTCCTTCCAGAATGAATGAAGGACAGTTTTATGCATTGCCGCAATCTCCGCAAACGTTCAAGCAATTGTTGATGGTGGGCGGAATGGATAAGTACTTCCAGATTGTGAAATGTTTCCGTGACGAAGATTTACGTGCGGACAGACAACCGGAATTTACACAAATCGATTGCGAAATGGCTTTTGTGGAACAAGAAGACATTTTGAATGTTTTCGAAGGATTGACAAGACATTTATTAAAAGAAATAAAAGGTATAGAAGTAGAGAAATTCCCAAGAATTACCTATGAATATGCGATGAAAACCTACGGAAATGATAAACCGGATATCCGTTTCGGAATGGAGTTTGGGGAATTAAATGAAGTAGCACAGCACAAAGAATTCCCGGTTTTTAATGCTGCGGAATTTGTGGTTGGAATTGCAGTTCCTGGAGTTGGAAATTATACTCGTAAGGAAATTGATGGATTGATTGACTGGGTGAAGCGTCCACAAGTGGGTGCGTCCGGAATGGTTTATGTAAAATGCAATGAAGATGGAACTTATAAGTCATCTGTTGATAAATTTTACGATCAAGATGATTTAGCACAATGGGCCAAAATCACTAGTGCAAAACCAGGAGATATGATTTTTGTGCTTTCTGGTCCTACTGATAAAACAAGAACACAGTTAAGCGCATTAAGAATGGAATTGGCAACTCGTTTAGGATTGAGAAATCCAGCCGAATTTGCTCCTCTTTGGGTGGTTGATTTTCCTTTATTGGAATTTGATGAAGAAAGTGGTCGTTACCATGCCATGCACCATCCTTTTACATCTCCTAAGCCAGAAGATATGCACTTATTAGAAACAGATCCAGGGAAAGTTCGTGCTAATGCGTATGATATGGTTTTGAATGGAAATGAAATTGGCGGAGGTTCAATTCGTATTCATGATAAAGCTACACAACAATTGATGTTTAAATATTTAGGTTTCACCGAAGAAGAAGCTAAGGCTCAATTCGGATTTCTGATGGATGCATTTCAATTCGGTGCGCCACCTCATGGAGGTTTGGCTTTCGGATTGGATAGACTTGTTGCTATTCTTGGAGGACAAGAAACGATTCGTGACTTTATTGCTTTTCCAAAAAACAATTCCGGAAGGGATGTTATGATCGATGCGCCATCTGTAATCGATGAATCACAGTTAAAAGAGCTTCATATAAAATTAGCTTAGTTGCAATTGGTCGGAATAATTTGTTAGAAAACGTTGAATATCAATATTTTTACAAAATAAAAACAGAAGATAGTATTTCGTATTATATTAAATATTACATTTGCTTCATTATAAATTATTATTACAATTACAATGCGTACAGGTACAGTTAAATTTTTCAATGAGTCTAAAGGTTACGGATTCATTACAGACGAAGAAACAGGAAAAGACATTTTTGTTCATGCATCAGGAATCAACGCGGAAGAATTACGCGAAGGTGATAGAGTAAGCTATGAAGAAGAAGAAGGAAGAAAAGGAAAAGTTGCTGCGAAAGTAGCAGTTATCTAAGCATAAAAAATTAATTTTTTTTGCCTACGAATGGTAAAAACGTTTCGATTTATATCGAAGCGTTTTTTTTTGTACCTATGACATCCGAAAAAATAAGCTTGGTGTTTAAAATTGTTAAGTAAAAAAACGTTAAACAGATCTTAAGATAACGGTCTTTTCTTATTTATAATTAATAAAAATTGTAAATTTACATCGATGTAGTTAGGATGTATTTTTAAGTTTTAATTGTTATTTAATAATTTGAAAGTTATCTTTGCCACTTACTCTTAATAAAAAAACACACAATATGCAATCCGATCAATTAAATTATATTCCAATTGTCATGCAGTTCATTTTGGCTGTAGGTTTTGTAGTTGGTACAATATTGGTTTCAGGTAAATTAGGGCCTAAGCGTTCCTCTGAAGCAAAGGATAAAAACTTTGAATGTGGTATTGAATCTGTTGGAAACGCAAGAATTCCATTTTCAGTAAAATATTTCCTAGTTGCAATCTTATTTGTTTTGTTTGATGTTGAGGTAATTTTCTTGTATCCATGGGCGGTCAATTTCAAAGAGCTCGGCATGGAAGGAATGGTTAAGATGGTGATTTTTATGCTTTTACTTTTGGTGGGTTTTTTCTATATCATCAAAAAGAAAGCCCTAGAGTGGGAATAAAGATTTGTTTTAAATGCTGAATTTTAAAATATAAATGGTTTCATTTTAATTTGTAATTCAAAATTTGTAATTCAAAAAAATAAAAAATGAGTGATTCTAAAATAAATATGGTAGCGCCACCCGAAGGAGTTGTAGGAGAAGGTTTCTTCGCTACAAAACTGAATGATGTTGTGGGTATGGCTCGTGCTAATTCATTATGGCCATTACCTTTTGCGACTTCTTGTTGTGGTATAGAGTTTATGGCAACAATGGCGTCACACTATGATTTAGCTCGATTTGGTTCTGAACGGGTTAGTTTTTCTCCGCGTCAGGCCGATATGCTAATGGTGATGGGAACGATTTCAAAAAAAATGGCTCCTATTTTACGTCAGGTATATGAGCAAATGGCCGAACCTCGTTGGGTAATAGCGGTTGGTGCTTGTGCTTCCTCTGGAGGTATTTTTGATACTTATTCTGTTTTGCAAGGAATTGATAAGGTGATTCCGGTTGATGTTTATGTTCCGGGTTGTCCGCCAAGACCAGAACAAATTGTAGATGGAGTTATGAAATTGCAAGAGTTGGTTAGAACGGAATCGGTAAGAAGAAGAAGTTCGCCAGAATACCAAGAATTATTAGCTTCTTATAACATCAAATAAATAATGGCGCTAGAAACGATACAAATCCAAGAAAAATTAGTTGAAACATTTGATTCAGCTGTTTTTGAATTCAATCAAGAAAGAGATATATTTTCATTTGAAGTTGCTGCCGATAAAATTACGGCGGTTATTCTTTTTTTGAAAAATGACCCAATATTACGTTTTCATTTTTTAACTGATTTATGTGGAATCCACTATCCTGACAATGATGTTGATCATCAATTTGCAGTGGTGTATCATTTGCACAATTGGTACGAAAATAAAAGGATTAAAATCAAAGTGTTTATCAACGGTGAAAACCCGGAAATAAAAACAATATCAAATATTTTCTTGAGTTCTAACTGGATGGAGAGAGAAACGTTTGATTTTTATGGCATAAACTTCATTGGTCATCCGCAATTGAAACGTATTTTGAATATGGATGAAATGATTTCTTTTCCAATGCGAAAAGAATTCCCAATGGAAGACAGTGGAAGAACTGATAAAGATGACCGTTTCTTTGGAAGAACAACCGACAATTATTAAAAACACACACTATTATAATTTTTCACATTAAATAAATGTCAGAACTATTATTACCACCAGAGCATCGCTATGCTAAAAGAATTGCAGCCCAACTAAATGAAGATGGAAGCGAGCTTACTATTCTTAATTTGGGGCCAACTCACCCAGCTACACACGGTATTTTTCAAAATATCCTGTTGATGGATGGAGAAAGAATTCTGGAAGCGGAACCAACCATTGGTTACATTCACAGGGCTTTCGAAAAAATCGCCGAAAACCGTCCTTTTTACCAAATTACACCTCTTACCGATAGAATGAACTATTGTTCATCGCCTATAAATAATATGGGTTGGTGGATGACATTAGAAAAACTATTGGATATTGAAGTTCCTAAAAGAGCGCAATATTTAAGGGTTATTGTAATGGAATTGGCAAGAATCACGGATCACATCATCTGTAATTCAATTCTTGGTGTGGATACAGGAGCCTATACCGGATTTTTATATGTGTTTCAGTTTAGAGAAAAAGTATACGAAATCTACGAAGAAATTTGTGGTGCTCGTTTGACAACTAATATGGGAAGAATTGGTGGTTTCGAAAGAGATTGGTCACCAGAAGCTTTTAGAAAATTAGATGTGTTTTTAGAAGAATTTCCAGCAGCTTGGAAAGAATTTGAAAACTTATTCGAAAGAAATAGAATTTTTATTGACAGAACTGTAAATGTTGGAGCTATTACGGCTGAACAAGCTATGGCTTATGGGTTTACAGGTCCAAATTTACGTGCTGCAGGTGTTGATTATGATGTTCGTGTAGCGCAACCGTATTCTTCTTACGAAGATTTTGATTTTATTATTCCTGTTGGAAAATCGGGAGATACTTACGATCGTTTTTGTGTTCGTAATGCCGAAGTTTGGGAGAGTTTGAGTATCATTCGCCAAGCATTAGCAAAAATGCCGGAAGGAAATGACTTTCATGCGGATGTTCCAGATTATTACCTTCCCCCAAAAGAAGATGTATACACAAGTATGGAGTCATTGATTTACCATTTCAAAATCGTGATGGGTGAAGTTCCCGTTCCAGTTGCCGAAATATATCATCCTGTTGAAGGTGGAAACGGAGAGCTAGGTTTTTATTTGGTTACGGACGGAAGTCGAACTCCTTATAGATTGCATTTCCGCAGACCTTGTTTTATTTACTATCAAGCGTATCCAGAAATGATTAAAGGTTCATTACTGTCGGATGCAATTGTTATTTTGTCAAGTTTAAATGTTATTGCCGGAGAATTAGACGCTTAATAAAATTATAAATGATGAATTATGAATTTTGAATGAAAGTCAAAAACATTTGAAAATTAGAATTCAAAATTTGAAATAATAAAAAATGGAACGTACGTATCACAAACAAGAAATAAATATGACTGAAGAATTGATGTTGCGCATCAATGAATTAATCAGTCATTATCCTGAAGACAAAAGAAAATCGGCATTATTGCCTGTTTTACATGAAGTTCAAGATGCTCACGAGAATTGGTTGAGTATTGAATTAATGAATAAAGTAGCCGAAATCCTTTTGATTAAACCCATTGAAGTTTACGAAGTAGTGTCGTTTTATACGATGTACAACCAAAAGCCAGTTGGTAAATACATGTTCGAATTTTGTCAAACTTCTCCTTGTTGTTTGAACGGGGTTGAAGATTTAATGGATTACACTTGTGAAAAATTAGGTGTAAAAGTGGGTGAGCCTACTCCAGACGGTCTTTTTGAAGTGAGAGGAGTTGAGTGTTTAGGTGCTTGTGGTTACGCTCCAATGATGCAATTAGGCGATTTTTACAAAGAACATTTGACGGCAGCAAAAATCGATCAGCTAATTGAAGATTGCAAAAACGATACAATAATATTACACGATAAATAATATGTCACAAAAAATATTATTAGACAAAATAAATATTCCAGGAATTAAAACCTACGAAGTGTACCGTCAAAACGGGGGTTATGCTTCAGTAGAAAAAGCCCTAAAAACATTAACGCCGGACGAAGTTGTTGAAGAAGTGAAAACTTCCGGATTGCGTGGTCGTGGTGGAGCAGGTTTCCCAGCGGGAATGAAATGGAGTTTTATTGATAAAAAATCAGGAAAACCAAGACATTTAGTTTGTAATGCGGATGAATCAGAGCCTGGAACCTTCAAAGATCGTTATTTGATGGAATTTATTCCTCATTTATTGATTGAAGGAATGATCACTTCCAGTTATGCCTTGGGTGCAAACCTATCCTACATTTATATTCGTGGAGAATACATGTGGGTGTATAAAATATTAGAAAGAGCCATTAACGAAGCAAAAGCTGCTGGATTTTTGGGCAAAAATATATTAGGTTCAGGATACGATTTAGAACTTTATGTTCATTGTGGTGCCGGAGCTTACATTTGTGGTGAAGAAACTGCATTAATTGAATCCTTGGAAGGTAAAAGAGGAAATCCTCGTATCAAACCACCCTTTCCTGCAATTTCAGGACTTTGGGCAAATCCAACGGTCGTAAATAATGTGGAAACAATTGCCGCTGTGCCTTGGATTATCAATAATACAGGTGCAGAATATGCTAAAATTGGTATTGGGCGCTCTACAGGAACCAAATTAATTTCGGCTTCAGGACATGTCAAAAATCCTGGTGTTTATGAAATTGAATTGGGTTTAAGTGTTTACGAATTCATGAATTCTGATGAATATTTAGGCGGAATGAGTTCTGACAGACCTTTGAAGGCATTTGTACCAGGAGGAAGTTCTGTTCCCGTTTTACCTGCACATTTAATTTATAAAACGGCAAACGGTGAAGACCGTTTGATGTCCTACGAATCGTTAAGTGACGGTGGATTTGCAACTGGTTCTATGTTAGGATCAGGTGGATTTATTGTTTACAATGATACATCTTGCATCGTTCGCAATACTTGGAACTTCTCTCGTTTTTATCACCATGAAAGCTGTGGACAATGTTCTCCTTGTCGTGAAGGTACAGGATGGATGGAAAAAGTATTGCACCGAATTGAAAATGGTCACGGTCGTGAAGAAGATATTGATTTGCTATTGAGCATTCAAAGTAAAATTGAAGGAAACACCATTTGCCCATTAGGTGATGCGGCAGCTTGGCCAGTGGCAGCAGCAATTCGTCATTTTAGAGAAGAGTTTGAATACCATATTCGTTTCCCGGAAAAAATAAAGAATAGAGATCATTTTGTTGCGGAACCTTTTGAAAAAGTAAAGCATTTAGTTTCTAAAGTAATCGTATAAAGTCAAGAATTTCAGAAAATGAAAGTAACCATAGACGGTCAAAGCATAGAAGTAGAACCAGGAACAACAATCCTGCAGGCAGCACGTATGATAGGTGGAGAAGTAGTTCCGCCAGCAATGTGCTATTATTCTAAACTAAAAGGTAGCGGTGGAAAATGTCGTTGTTGTTTAGTGGAAGTTGCAAAAGGAAGTGAAGCTGATCCAAGACCAATGCCTAAATTAATGGCATCTTGTGTAACAGGTTGTATGGACGGAATGGAAGTGAACAGTAAATCTTCACCGAGAGTTCAAGAAGCCAGAAAATCAGTAACAGAATTTTTATTGATTAATCACCCGTTAGATTGTCCAGTTTGTGATCAGGCAGGAGAATGTGATTTGCAAAACTTAAGCTTTGAGCACGGGAAATCAGAAACTCGTTTTATCGAAGAAAAAAGAACTTTTGAGCCAGAAAATATTGGTCCAAATATTCAATTGCACATGAACCGTTGCATCCTTTGTTACCGTTGTGTAATGGTTGCAGATCAGTTGACTGACGATCGTGTTCACGGAGTAATGGATAGAGGAGATCATTCTAATATATCAACTTGTATTTCTAAAGCGGTTGATAATGAATTCTCCGGAAATATGATTGATGTTTGTCCGGTAGGTGCTTTAACTGATAAAACATTTAGATTTAAATCTAGAGTTTGGTTCAGCAAGCCTTATAATGCGCACAGAGATTGCCCTACTTGTTCTGGAAAAACTACCGTTTGGATGTTTGGTGACGAAATCCAACGTGTTACCGGACGAAAAGATGAATATCATGAAGTAGACGAATTTATTTGTAATGGTTGTCGTTTTGATCATAAAGAAATAAAAGACTGGGTTATTGAAGGACCAAGAGCATTCGAAAAAGACTCGGTTATCAACCAAAATAAATACAACAGGAAATTACAGAAAGTTGAAATCGCTACTGAAGATCATATCCTTTTAGGTAGAGAAGAAGACCGTAAGAAAATAAGCATGGTTGAGATTCCATTGACCGAAGAAGACATTATTAATCAAAAAAGCTTGGGTAATAATGGATAGTACTATTATCATAGAAAAAAGTGTCATTATTGTTGCCGTTTTTGCTTTGACAATGTTGATGGCAATGTATTCCACTTGGGCGGAACGAAAAGTTGCCGCTTGGCTTCAAGACCGTGTTGGACCAAATAGAGCTGGTCCCTTTGGATTATTTCAACCGCTTGCTGATGGTTTAAAATTATTCTCGAAAGAGGAATTTGAACCAAATACACCAAACAGATTTTTGTTTTTTGTAGGTCCTGCAATTGCAATGAGTACCGCATTAATGACAAGTGCCGTAATTCCTTGGGGAGACAGATTGCATTTGTTTGGAAGAGATATTTTATTGCAGGCGACTGATTTAAACATTGGGTTGTTATACTTTTTTGGAGTAGTATCAGTGGGTGTTTACGGAATCATGATTGGTGGCTGGGCATCTAATAATAAGTTCTCTTTGATTAGTGCCGTACGTGCTGCTTCGCAAATGGTATCGTATGAAATTGCTATGGGTTTATCCATAATTGCATTGCTGATGATGACTGGAACTTTAAGTCTAAGAGAAATATCTGAGCAACAAGCTGGAATGAATTGGAATGTTTTTTATCAGCCTCTATCTTTTATTATTTTTCTAATCTGTGCTTTTGCAGAAGCAAATAGAACTCCTTTTGACTTAGCGGAATGCGAAAGTGAATTGATTGGAGGGTATCACACGGAGTATTCTTCGATGAAAATGGGATTTTATTTATTTGCTGAATATGCGAATATGTTTATCTCTTCCACTATTTTAGCGGTTTTATTCTTTGGAGGATATAATTATCCGGGAATGAGTTGGGTTGTTGAAAATTGGGGTGTAAATATTGCCAATATTTTAGGATTTGGTGCTTTGTTTATCAAATTATGTGGATTCATCTTTTTCTATATGTGGGTTCGTTGGACCATTCCAAGATTTAGATATGATCAATTGATGCATTTAGGATGGAAAATTCTAATCCCGTTAGCGATTATTAATATTATAATTACTGGAATTGTAATTTTGCGAGCAGATATTGCTGCATATTTAGGATTTTAATAAGTACCGAAAAGCCCTAGCCCTGATAGCAGTAGAAATCCTTTTATGTTTTTTCTTTAAAAACATAAAAGATTGAAACGAATAGCAGGATTAAGCTTCAAATAAAAATAAAAAATGTCAATAGAAACTATATCCTTATCAGGAAGAAAAAAGCAAGTCTCTAACAAGGAGATGACTTTTTGGGAAAGAATGTATCTTGTTGCGATTGTCAAAGGTTTGATAATAACGATTCAGCATTTGTTTACGAGAAAAGTAACGATTCAATATCCGGAGCAAGTACGTGAAATGAGTCCGGTTTATCGCGGTCAGCACATGTTGAAACGTGATGAGCAAGGTCGTGAAAACTGTACGGCTTGCGGTTTATGTGCGTTGTCTTGTCCTGCAGAAGCGATTACGATGAAGGCTGAAGAACGCAGAGCTGACGAAAAACATTTGTACAGAGAAGAAAAATATGCATCGATATATGAAATCAATATGTTGCGTTGTATTTTTTGTGGATTGTGTGAAGAGGCTTGTCCGAAAGACGCTATCTACCTGACGACTTCTAAAGTTTTGGTTCCTTCCAGTTATGAAAGAGAAGATTTTATTTTTGGAAAAGATAAATTAGTCATGCCTTTAGATATCGCAATGCAAAATGCTCAACTTAAAAACGCTAACTAATGTCTACAGTACTTATAATTTTTTGTGTATTGGCTGCTATCACATTAGCAACCGCATTTTTGACAATTTTTAGCAGAAATCCAATTCACAGTGCTATTTATTTAGTGATTTGTTTCTTTTCGATTGCAGGTCATTATTTATTATTGAATGCTCAATTTTTAGCAATAGTACATGTTATTGTGTATTCGGGAGCGATTATGATTTTGTTTTTATTCACCATCATGTTGATGAATTTAAATGAGGAAAGAGAAGTGCACCGACCTAGAATTACACGATTAGGAGCTATTGTTTCTTTTTGTTTGATTTGTTTGGTTTTAATTGCCATTTTCATCAATTCAAAACCTATTGTTGGAGAATATGTAACTACCGGCGAAGATTATCAGTCTATAAAAGTATTGGGTAAAGTGCTGCTGAATGAATATATGGTTCCGTTTGAATTTGCTTCTATATTACTTTTGGTTGCTATGATTGGAACTGTGTTATTGTCTAAAAAAGAAAAATTGCAAAAATAAGATGAACAATATTTTAAACCACATTGGTATTGAAAATTATATATTCCTAAGCGTAATACTTTTTTGTATTGGCGTTTTCGGAGTGTTGTACAGACGAAATGCCATTATCGTATTTATGTCAATTGAAATTATGCTGAATGCAGTAAACTTATTGTTTGTAGCATTTTCGACCTATCATCAAGATGCGCAAGGACAAGTTTTTGTGTTCTTTTCGATGGCTGTTGCTGCGGCAGAAGTTGCGGTAGGATTGGCAATTCTGGTTTCTATTTTTAGAAATTTAGGTTCAATTACTATCGATAATCTAAAAAACTTAAAAGGATAAATGGAAATGAATACCAATATAGCTTTAGTTTTAGTTCTCGCTCCTTTTTTAGGATTTTTAATCAATGTTTTCTTTGGCAAAAGCCTTGGAAAATCACTTTCTGGAATAATAGGAACACTTTCAGTTTTGGTTTCTTTTATTGCAACTGCTTATTTCTTTGGTGGAATTGCAGCACAACCGGAAGGAATTCGTATTTCACTTTTTGACTGGATTCAAATAAGTAATTTCAAAGTTGATTTTGGATTTCAATTGGACCAATTATCAATTTTATGGTTGCTTTTCGTAACTGGAATTGGATCTTTGATTCATTTGTATTCCATCAGTTACATGCATGATGATGAAAACATGCACAAGTTTTTTGCGTATTTGAATCTATTTATATTCTTCATGATTACATTAGTAATAGGAAGTAACTTATTAGTATTGTTCATCGGATGGGAAGGCGTAGGTCTTTGTTCGTATTTGTTAATTGGATTTTGGCATAAAAACCAAGAGTACAATGACGCTGCTAAGAAAGCATTCATCATGAACCGTATTGGTGATTTAGGATTGTTAGTTGGGATTTTCATTCTTGGAAATTTATTCTCTACTTTAGATTATGCTACTTTAAAAACGGCTATTGCCGGTGCAACAAATCTTGATATGTATTGGCTTTCTGTTGCTGCTTTCGCTTTATTTATTGGAGCTTGTGGTAAATCAGCACAAATTCCGTTGTACACTTGGTTACCAGATGCGATGGCAGGTCCAACACCAGTTTCTGCATTGATTCACGCGGCTACGATGGTAACTGCAGGAATTTTTATGATTACAAGATTGAATTTCTTATTTGATTTGACTCCGGATGTACAATCGATAATTGCAATTGTTGGAGCTGTTACTGCTTTAGTTGCTGCTACGATTGGATTGGTTCAAAATGATATCAAGAAAGTATTGGCTTATTCTACCGTTTCTCAATTGGGATTGATGTTTTTGGCTTTGGGATTGGGCGCTTATGAAGTGGCTGTTTTCCATGTAATCACACACGCTTTCTTCAAAGCTTGTTTGTTCTTGGGTTCAGGTTCTGTAATTCACGCTTTACACGGAGAACAAGACATGCGCAACATGGGTGGTTTGAAAAAAGCAATGCCAATTACTTTTGCAACAATGTTGATTGCTTCTTTAGCAATTTCTGGAGTTCCATTATTCTCAGGATTTTTCTCGAAAGACGAAATCTTATTAGTGGCTTTCCATCATAATATTCCGTTATGGGTTGTGGCTTCGGTTGCTTCTATAATGACTGCTTTTTATATGTTCCGTTTAATGTTCTTAACGTTCTTCCAAGAGTTTAGAGGAACCGCAGAACAAAAACACCATTTGCACGAAAGTCCTTCTTTAATTACCATTCCTTTAATTGTTTTAGCAATTTTGGCTACCATCGGTGGTATGATTAGTTTGCCTGGAAACAGTTGGTTGAATAATTATCTAATTCCAATTTTACCAAAATTAGCAACCGCTGAACACAATTTAGGAACTACAGAATATATCTTGATGGCTATTGCTGTTGTGGGTGGATTAGTAGGAATTGGTATTGCTTACGCCAAATACATCAAACAAAATACAGTTCCAACTGAAGATGCTGCAATCACAGGATTTTCTAAAGTGCTTTACAATAAATATTATGTTGATGAATTTTATGATGCTATTTTTGTTAAACCGATTAATTTCTTGTCTCGTTTTTTCAGAGATACTGTAGAAACGGGTTTATCAGCTTTAGTTTTTGGATTCGGAAAAGTTACCAACGAAATAAGTTACCAAGGAAAGAAAATACAAAATGGAAGCATTGGTCTTTATCTTTTTGTTTTCGTATTAGGACTTTGTGCCATTGTTTCTTATTTATTTTTAGCTCAACAATAATCTATCATAAAATAGACTTTTTAATACCGAAATTTCAATTTTAAAATAAATTATCTTTTAAAAGTCTATTACATTTGACCTTTAAAAAACAATAAAAAATTACAAATGAATGTATCTCTAATATTAATTATACTTTTGGTTGGTGCGTTTGCAACTTTTCTTGCAGGCGATAAACTGGCTTCAAAAGTGGCTTTGTTCTTTGGGTTAGCTGCTGCAGGCGCTTCTATTGTATTATTAAATCACTATAATTTAGGTGAAAACATCGGTTTCATCAACCAGTGGATCACACAACCTAATATTTCTTTTGCTCTAAAAGCAGACGGATTATCCATGGCGATGCTTTTGTTGACCACAGTTTTGACTCCAATAATTATATTTTCCTCTTTTGGAAATGACTATAAAAATTCAAAATCATTTTATGCGTTAATCTTGTTTATGTCGTTTGCAATGGCAGGAACATTCTTAGCATCGGACGGTCTTTTGTATTACATTTTCTGGGAATTATCATTGATTCCAATTTACTTCATCGCTTTAGTATGGGGTAACGGAGATGTAGAAGAACGCAAAAAAGCAGTAGTTAAATTCTTTATCTACACCTTAGCAGGTTCTTTATTTATGTTAGTGGCTTTTGTTTATATGTATCAAAAAGCAGGAAGTCTTTTATTAGAAGATTTATACAAATTGAACTTAACAGCAACGGAACAATTATGGATATTCTTGGCTTTCTTTTTAGCATATGCTATTAAGATTCCATTAATTCCTTTCCACACTTGGCAAGCAAATGTGTATCAAAAAGCACCAACTGTTGGGACAATGCTTTTATCTGGTATCATGTTAAAAATGGGATTGTATAGCGTTATTCGTTGGCAATTGCCATTGGCGCCATTGGCAGCCAAAGAGTACATGTACATTTTTATCGGACTTGGAATTGCGGGTGTTATTTACGGTTCAATAGTTGCTTTGAAACAAAAAGATTTAAAGAAATTATTAGCGTATTCTTCTTTGGCTCACGTGGGATTAATAGCAGCAGGAACGTACACTTTGACATTAGACGGATTGCGTGGTGCAGTTTTACAAATGATTGCTCACGGATTTGTAGTTGTTGGATTGTTTTATGCCGCTGAAATTATTTTCAGAAGATACGAAACCAGGACCATTGCTGAAATGGGCGGTATTCGCACGCAATCACCAAAATTCACTTCGATGTTTTTGATTTTGGTTTTGGCATCCGTTGCTTTGCCTACTACTTTTAACTTTGTTGGAGAATTTACCGTTTTATACAGTCTTTCACAAATCAATATTTGGTTTGCCATTTTAGGAGGAACAACCATTATTTTAGGAGCGTATTATATGTTAAAAATGTTTCAACATGCAATGTTGGGAGAAACAAATACAAAGCCTTTTGCTGATGTAACAATCAATGAAGGAATAACATTGGTGCTTATAATTGGTGTTTTGTTCTTTTTTGGGATGTATCCAAAGCCAATTACCGATTTGATTACGCCAAGTCTGGAAGAAATTTTAACTCAAATAAACCGAATTAACTAAGTCAAATAAAAAAATGAATACATTAATAGCTATAATAGGATTAGGTGTTTTATGCCTTTTATTTGAAATTTTTAATTTAAGGAAAGCCATTGTTCCAATAACAATTATTGGATTATTGGCAGTGTTGGGTTTAACCATATCTGAATTTAATTCTACGGAGAGTTACTACAACAACATGATTGTTGTGAGTAAATTTTCAACTACATTTTCGTCTTTGTTTATTGTGCTTACCATTTTCTTGGTGGCTTTAGGACATAACTTTTACGAAAATCACCAATCTAAAATCTCTGATTATATTGCCATAAAAATATTTTTATTGGCAGGAGCAGTGGCTATGGTTTCTTTTGGAAACTTAGCGATGTTCTTTTTAGGAATTGAAGTATTATCCATTTCATTGTACATTCTTGCGGCAAGTGATCGTATGAATTTAAAAAGTAACGAAGCGGGAATGAAGTATTTCTTGATGGGATCCTTTGCATCGGGAATCATTCTTTTTGGTGTCTGTTTGATTTACGGAGCCATGGGAAGTTTTGATGTTACTGAAATCAGTGAGTTATCACAATCTGCTGAGTTGCCGGTTTGGTTCCCAATAGGAATTGTATTGGTAACTATCGGAATGTTATTTAAAGTGGCTGCAGTTCCATTTCATTTCTGGGCACCGGACGTTTACGAAGGTTCTCCAGCGTTGACAACAGCATTGATGAGTACTTTGGCTAAAGTAGTTGCTATGGCGACTTTGTACAAATTATTATCGGTTATGAATGCTGATGTTTCTGAGTCATTCAAAATGGTAGTTGTTATTATTTCTATGGCTTCAATGACCGTTGGTAATATTATGGCATTAAGACAAACGAATGTAAAACGTATGTTGGCTTTTTCAGGGGTTTCTCATGCTGGTTTTATGTTGATGACTTTATTGAGTTTATCTACATCAGCAGGAAGCTTGTTGTATTATGCATCAGCGTATTCTTTATCTGGAATCGCAGCTTTTAGTGTGATTTTATATGTTTGTAAAAATAGAGACAATGAAGATGTGGTTAATTTTCACGGATTAGGAAAAACGAATCCATTGTTAGCAGCCATTCTTACGGCAGCTTTACTTTCCATGGCTGGTATTCCAATTTTTGCAGGATTTTTTGCTAAGTTGGTTTTGTTTAATCAAACGATTCAAGCGGGTTATTTGGCTGTAGTAATCGTAGCAGTAGTGAACTCTATTATTAGTGTTGGTTACTACTTTAAATTAATTTTAGCGATGTATACCAAAGAACCAAACGAGGAACGAAAAGGAACGCCAGTTATTATTTATGCTGTTGCCGTTATAGCAATTGTGTTGAATATCGCATTAGGTTTATTCCCTTCTTTAATATTGGATTTATTGGCATAAACCAAAATTTTAAAAATATACAGAAAACCATCAAGAGCAATTTTGATGGTTTTTTTGGTTTAAACGTGTTTTCTGGATTGGAATAAATATTTACTATTCCAGTATCTATAATAAAATACTAAAACACAAAAAGGTGAAAACTGAATTGATTAATTTTGTATCTCAGAATTAATTTGAATTTAATTATAGAAAGTAAGATGGGAAATACATTAAAAATACAAATCTGGTCGGATATCATGTGTCCGTTTTGTTACATAGGCAAAAGAAGAATAGAAGGTGCTTTACAGAATTTCGAACATAAAGATGCTGTTGAAATTGAATGGAAAAGCTTTCAATTGGATCCAAGTTTTATAGCTTCTCCGGAGGATAATATGGTCGAGCATTTGGCAGAAAAATATAGAAAAGATACCGATTGGGCACAAGAAATGCTGGATAATATGACTCAAAATGCTAAAAATTCAGGATTGGATTTCCATTTCGAAAAAGCGGTTATGGCGAATTCATTGCATGCGCATCGCTTGTTGCATTTGGCAAAAAAATATAATTTGGCAAATGACTTAGAAGAATTATTATTCAAAGCCTATTTGACGGAAGGCAAGAACATAAATGATTTAGATACTTTGAAAGCATTGGGATTGGAAGTAGGACTGAATGCTGAAGCCATTGATGAAGTATTGCACTCGAATGCTTATGCCAATGAAGTGCAGCAAGATATTAATGAAGCACAGTCAGTGGGTGTTCAAGGTGTTCCGTTCTTTGTTTTCGATAATAAATATGCGGTTTCGGGTGCGCAACATGTGGAGACATTTGTGAAAACACTTGAAAAAGTATGGGAAGAAGGTAAATTTGATTCGAAAGTAACGCTATTGAATACTACAGATGGAGACAGTTGTGGAATCGATGGTTGTGATTAAGACTACAAACCATTTTTTCTAAATTGTCAGAAGCATTGAAAAATTAGTAATTATGAGTGAACGTACAAAAGTAATCCGTTGGGGAATATTGGGATGTGGAAATGTTACCGAATTGAAAAGTGGTCCTGCATACCAGAAAACGGATGGTTTTGAAGTGGTTGCAGTAATGCGAAGAGATGTGGTTAAGGCTGCGGATTATGCTAAAAGACACGGAATTAGTAAGTATTACACGAATGCTGATGATTTGATTAATGATCCTGAAATTGATGCGATTTACATTGCCACACCTCCCGATGTTCATAAATTTTATGGACTCAAGGTCGCTGCAGCCGGTAAGATTTGTTGCATCGAAAAACCTTTGGCGCCAACTTATCAAGACAGTCTCGACATTTATAATGCTTTTGAAACAAAAAATATTCCTTTGTTTGTTGCCTATTACAGACGCACATTGCCTCGTTTTGAACAGGTAAAATCTTGGCTTGATGCAGATTGCATTGGTGAAATCAGGCATATAAGATGGCATTTGAGTAAGTCGGCAAATGCTAAAGATTTATCTGGAGAATACAATTGGCGAACTGATACCGACATTGCTACAGGTGGTTATTTTGATGATTTAGCCAGTCATGGTCTGGATTTATTTACGCATCTTTTGGGAAATATAAAAGAGGTTTCCGGTTTAAGTCTCAATCAACAGGGATTGTATTCGGCTAAAGATGCCGCGGTTGCTTTCTGGTTGCATGAGTCTGGAATAACTGGTTCAGGAAGCTGGAACTTTGGTTGCTATGAACGGGAAGACAAAGTGGTCATTTATGGAAGCAAAGGAAAAATCACGTTTTCTGTATTTGAAAATGATCCTATAGTACTTTCTAACGCACAAGGAAAAACGGAATTATTCATTGAACATCCTGAAAATATTCAGTTGTATCATGTGCAGCAAATGCGAGAAGACCTTCTTGGGAATAGTACTCATCCCTCCACAGGTTTAACGGGAGTACATACGAGTTGGATTATGGACCAGATTATCGGGAATATGTAGTGTTTTCAGTAGTGTGAAACAAAAAAAAGAGGCTGTCTTTATCGAACAGCCTCTTTACTACAAGAATTTATTTAATCACTACTTGGTAGCTACTGTTTCGATATATGTTTTTCCGTTATAAGTAATCTCAAACGTATATTTTGAACTAGGAGCGCTAGTTAAATCAAATATTTTACCCACATAAAGATCAGCGGTCAAAGTTTCATTATACACTTCATTTTCCTCTGAGTTGTAAATGGCTACACTAACCGGAGTTTTTTCTAGGTTTAAAATATTGACGGTAACCATTCCGTTTTTATTCACTAAAACTGGTTTGTACACCTCAGAAATGGCATCAGCTGATAATTTAGCCTTGTTACCTACAACTTCAATTTTGTACTTTGAAATTTTAAGATCACTCTCTGCTTTCAAGAAGTAAATTCCGTCTGGTAAAGCAGTCAAATCGTATGTTCTGCTGATATTTTCTTCAGAAGTAATTTTTTCTTGATAGATTAATCCGTCATTGGTGTCATAAATGGACAAATCAATTTTCTTTGTCTCTTTCAAATTAAAACTTACCGTTTTTCCTTCTTCTTTTATTAAATCCAGTGAAAAATCTGCGTTTCCGGCGTGTGCTTGTGCGGCAGTCAATACTATTGCGGCTAACACTAAACTAAATTTTAAAATCTTTTTCATAATTGTAAATTTTTAGATTTATAATGATATTTATCTGAGGCTAAATTACTGTAACCTATTCAGTATGAGTAGTGCTGAATTTTCTAATTTGTGTGCTATTTTACCTTTTACGAAATCGATTAAGGTTAAAAAAGTTAATTGAGTGTCTGTTTTTGGTAAATTTGTGCTAATTCTAAATACGGAATTGTATGAAAATTATACCGCCAGCTTTTGAAATTATTGCGCCATCGTTCGGGAGTTCTTTTTACTTTTCGAAATATGTCGAAAACGCGAATAGCAAAGCACACTTGTGGCATTATCATCCTGAAATTGAACTTGTTTTTGTAAATGGCGGCTCGGGAAAACGCCAGATAGGAAGCCATATTTCGTATTATACGGATGGTGATTTAATTTTGATAGGAAGCAATCTGCCGCATTGTGGGTTTACCAATGAAGAAACCGGGAATAAAAATGAAACGGTTATCCAAATGAAACCGGATTTTTTAGGTAACGGTTTTTTTGATATTTCCGAAATGACGAATATTCGGAATCTTTTTAGTCAAGCGAAAGCCGGAATTGCTTTTCATGGTGAAACCAAAAAAAATATCGGGAAGAAAATAGAATCGATGGAACAACAGCCGCAGTTTGAGCGATTGTTGACGATGTTGAGTATTCTTAATGAGCTGGAACTATCCAAAGAATCTACAGTTTTGAATGCCGATGGATTTTCGATGGAAATGCAAATGCAGGACAATGACCGCATCAACGCTGTTTTTAATTACGTAAAAGATAATTTTCAGGAACATATTACGCTGGAAGAAGTTTCAGAATTGGTGAGTATGACAGAACCTTCTTTTTGCAGGTATTTCAAAAAGATTACGAATAAAACCTTTACCAAATTCGTCAATGATTATCGCTTGGTTCACGCCTCGAAATTGCTAGCGGAGAAACCTATCAGCATTACTGAGATTTGTTATGAAAGTGGTTTCAATAATTTTAGTTATTTCAATAAATCGTTCAAAGAGTTTACAGGCAAAAGCGCCTCGCAATACCGTCAGGAATTAAGATCGGTGCTTAAGTAGCATAAATAATTATATTTCAGATTGCTTTTCAAACAAAAAACCCGCTGATACGAGTACCAGCGGGATTTTTCTAACCAATTATTCCAAATCAAATAATTATCTTCTGTTTAATACAATGACTGCATTGTCAACTACTTTTGTTTTTTCAACTTTGGCTTTTACACCATTTGTTCTGTAATAGTAAAGGTCATCGTCATTTGAGTTTTGGTTGTTACCAAAATCATTGTTGCTGTTACTGTTTTGGCCGTATTGGTAGGCTCTTCCTCCTTTTACTGCTCCAACGGTGTCAACAATTTGACCACGACGGTTGTAAATAATTTCCAATCCGCCTACTCTTTCTAATGCATAACGGTTGTAGGTCATGTAAACAGAACCAATTCGTTTTACTCTGTCATTTGCATCATAGTTAATGAACACATTCCCAACTTGTCGTACGCGACCCATATTGTCGTGTTCTACTTTTACACCATAGTTTCCGTTTCGAATATTTCCCGGAGCGCCAAAGGTTTTATTGACACCATTTTTTCGGCTTGATTTGTAATACATATCGCGACCGGTTGTTGGGCGTGTATTAAAATCTAATTGTCCGTCAGGGAACACGAAGAACTCAATTCCTCTTTCTGTGAACACAATTGGGTCGGCGTTTCTAAAATCTACTGGAGATCTTCTTTCTACAGAAAAATCGATTTTCTCTGCTGCGTTCGCTATACTACCTCCAAATACGAAGATACTAGCAACTAAAAGGGTAATTTTTTTCATGATAATTATATTTTGAATTTTGCCTACTCTTGAGCTTTTCGGCTTTCGCTTTTTTACTTATTTGATTAGGTATATCCAAGTAGCGTGCCAGAAAATGGAATAAAGGTTTTGTGTTTTTAAGTGGTAGATTGATTTTAGCCATTTAATTAACTTTAAATCAAATGGTTAAAATTTATAAAAAATATAAAATAATTTTATTCAGAAGCTAATATTAAGATTTTTTTAATAGAATTCTTGGTAGTCCAAATGTATTTTTTATGGTTTAGTCTAAGAAAAAATCACAATAAAAGTGAAAAATTCCGATTTGTAAAACCCGTTTCATATCAAATTTTTTATCAACATTACTTTAAAATTAACTTTAGTTACAAACTCCCATCAGTGGATATTGAGTAATTTTGCAGCATGTATGCATTAGTCGATTGTAACAATTTTTACGCTTCTTGCGAACGTGTTTTTCAGCCGAAATTCAACGGAAAACCAGTTGCGATTTTGTCAAATAACGACGGCTGCGTCATTTCCAGAAGCAATGAAGCGAAAGCGGTTGGGGTTCCTATGGGTGCACCGGCATTTCAGATTAAGGAATTGGTAAAAGAGAAAAATGTACAATTATTTTCTTCGAATTATGCGCTGTATGGGGATTTAAGCAATCGCGTAATGGCAATTTTAGGTCAGTTTACACCAAATCTAGAAATTTACAGCATAGACGAAGCCTTCCTGAATTTTGATGGTTTAACGATTTCTGATTATCATGATTATGGAATCCAAATGAAAACCCGTGTGCAAAAATGGGTAGGAATTCCTGTTTGCATTGGCTTTGCCGAAACCAAAGCGTTGTCAAAAGTAGCCAACAAAATTGCTAAGAAATTCCAAGACAGAACGAAAGGTGTTTACGTTATTGATAGCGAAGAAAAACGAATCAAAGCCTTGAAATGGACAAAGATTGAAGACGTTTGGGGAATTGGTTACCGAATGAATAAAAAGATGAAAGCTAAAAATATTTTGACTGCACTGGATTTTACGGCGCCACAACACGAAGCGTGGATCAAAAAAGAAATGGGCGTGGTTGGTATGCGTTTAAAATACGAACTCGAAGGAAAATCAGTTTTGGATTTAGAACCCACTGTAGACCAAAAGAAAAGTATTGCCACGACCCGAAGTTTTCCCAAACAAATTGCTGATTTTGATTTGCTACGCGAACGTGTAGCGACTTTTGCAGCCGTTTGCGCCGAGAAATTGCGAAAACAAAACTCCTGCTGTCATACTATTATTGTAATGCTTGTGGTGGATAAACATACAGTGCAAACTTCAAAATATTATTTTAATATGGCGGTTACATTACCGTATGGGTCAAATTCTACGCTGACAATTTCTAATGCCGCGATCTCGATGCTGAAAAAGCTGCACCAAGGAAATGAGCATTTAAAATTCAAAAAAGCGGGCGTTATTGTCACTGAATTGATTGATGAAAACAAAAAACAGTTGCAGCTGTTTGATGAGGAAAATCCAAAACATCTGCTATTGATGAAAGTAATGGACGGCCTGAATAAAAAGATTGGTGACAAGAAAGTAAAGTTGGCTACCCAAAATTTAAGTTTGACCTGGAACATGAATCAGAAGCATTTGTCACCTAAATACACCACTAATTTTAAAGATATACTCGAAATCAAATGTCAATAAACAAAGATCAAAAACTAACTTTTTTTCTGCCTGATTTTGAAAGTGAATTGCGAATTCCTTTCATCAGCGAAGGTGTTTCAGCAGGATTTCCATCGCCGGCAGCTGATTTTATGGAAATGAGCATTGATTTGAACAAACAATTAAGCGAAAATCCATTGGCGACTTTTTATATAAAAGTCAAAGGAAATTCCATGATTGATGCCGGAATCAATGACAAAGATGTTCTTGTCGTGGATAGAAGCTTGGAACCGCAAAACAATAAAATTGCCATTTGTTTCATTGATGGTGAGTTTACGGTGAAACGCATGCAAGTCGAGAAAGACTGTTTGTTTCTGATGCCCGAAAACTCCAATTATGCTCCTATAAAAGTCACTGAAGAAAACCAATTAATTATTTGGGGAATTGTGACGTATGTGATTAAGAAATTATAGTTAAATCTTTTATTTCGAACTGATAGTATTAAAAAAGAAAGGCTTCCAATATGATAATGGAAGCCTTTCTTTATTTAATATAATTACGTTTTATACCGTATGTTTTGGATTAAAACCATCTTCGCTTAATTCGATGTGGTCATAATCAGCTACCATTTCCGCTTCGTAATCAACTTTTTCTCCTTTACTGAATTTAGCAATCAATTTCTCCATGATTTCATAAATTACTGGAACGACAATCAAGGTTAGGAATAAGGAACTTATTAATCCACCAATAATTACCCATGCCAAACCATTTTTCCATTCGGCTCCAGCTCCAGCAGCTAATGCAATTGGGAACATACCAAAAACCATTGCAATTGTTGTCATTAAAATTGGACGAAGACGCGCATGATTCGCTTGAATTAATGCGGTTCTAATGGTTTCACCAGCGGCTCTACGTTGGTTGGTGTAATCCACAAGCATAATAGCATTCTTACATACCAGACCAATAAGCATGATGACTCCAAGAATCGTAAAGATGTTCAAGGTGTTATTCGTTAATGCTAATGCTAGTAATGCTCCAATGAACGAAAGCGGAATAGCAAATAATACTACGAATGGATGCACAAAACTGTCGTATAAGGAAACCATTACAAGGTAAACCAAGATAATGGCAGCCAATAAAGCAATTCCTAATGTTCCAAAACCTTCTGACTGGTTTTCTTGATCACCACCCCAAATGTAGTTGACACCGGTAGGTTTTTTTAGTTGATCTATTTTTTCTTGCCATTGCGCAACAATTGTTCCAGAAGCAACTCCCACGTTTTGCCCTTTTACTGTCACCGATGCCGTTTTATCCCTACGTTCCAATTGGCTTGGACCAGAACCTTCCGTAACGGTTGCAAATTGATTTAACTTGATTTGTTGACCCATATCATTGATGAAAATCAAGTTGCTTACATCAGCAATACTTTTTCTATCGAATGCATTGTATTTAATATTGATGTCATATTCGTATTCTCCAGCTCTAAAACGTCCGTCAGTATTACCGCTAAAAGCCGTTTGCATCGTAATACCAACTGTTTGTAAACTCAAACCAAGTGCGGCCATTTTATCTCTGTCCACTTTTACGTTTACTTCAGGATTTCCATCTTCTACAGATAATTCGATTTCTGTTGCTCCTGGAATAGTACGCAATTCTTTTTCAGCAGCAATGGCAAATTTCATGGCACTTGCTACATCTGGACCTGTTACAATAAGTCCTAAAGTAGCATCTTCAGCTGTTCCTAAAATACCTACCGGAACGGTTTTAACTTTTGCACCAACTAATAGTTTTTCTAATTTACGTTTGGTTTTTGCAGCGTAAACATTTGCAGGTTCATCGCGTTGGTCTAATTGGACCATTTTCACGTTAATTTCTGATTTGTATGCAGTTGCTTGCGAAGCTCCAAGCCCACCACTGGTTTGACCCACAATAGTAAACTGGCTTTCGACAAAAGCTTCGTTCTCTAAAAAAGCTTCTGCTTTTTGTGTCATGAAGTTAGTTTGTTCTAGCGAGGCATCTTTTGGCATTTCGATTTGAACTAAAAACTCACCACTGTCTGATGCGGCGAAGAATTCACCTCCAATAAACCCTGCAGGAACCAATGCAATTGAGCTGAAAAAGATAACTAAAACAATAGCTAGTGTTGTTTTGTAATGATCTAAACTCCAAGTCAATAATCCAGAAATCCAGTTGATGAAACGCGTTAAATAACTTTCAAAACCAAGGATGATTCTTCCGAAAAGGTTTTTACCTTCAATGTGCTCTAATTTTCCGTATCGGGAGGATAACCAAGGAATAATAGTAAATGATGCCACTAATGATAGTAAAGTAGATATAATTACCGTTACACAAAACTGCGTAATAATATTAGAAACCAGTCCAGAACTCAATGCAATTGGTAAAAACACAACCACGATTACAAGCGTAATCGATACTACAGTTCCACCAATTTCGGCTGTACCATCATAGGCAGCACGAACTTTGTTTTTGCCCATTTCCATGTGCCTGTAAATGTTTTCTAGAACCACAATAGCATCATCCACAAGAATACCAACAACTAGAGACAGTCCTAATAAACTCATCAAGTTCAAGGTGTATCCCATTAAATAAATTCCGATGAAAGTAGCAATTAACGAAGCTGGGATCGAAACCATTACAATCAATGAGTTTCGAATACTGTGTAAGAAAAACAACATTACAAACGCTACTAAAAGTACCGCAATAAGTAAATCATGTACCACGGCATCAGCAGCTTCAAGTGTAAATACAGTACTGTCTTTTGCGATTTCTAATTTTAATTCAGTCGTTTTGTACTCCGCTTCTAGTTTAGCAATTGTTTTCACCAACTCTTCACTCACCGCAACCGCATTAGCATCGGACTGTTTTATGATTTGCAAAATAATAGCACTTTTCTGATTGACACGAGCCACTTTTTCAGTGATTTTTTGTGTGTCTTGAACATCAGCGATTTCGCCTAAACGAACTTGTATTCCGTTTTTAGAAGAAACAATTAGGTTTCTTAATTCTTCAACATTCTTATATTTTCCGGCTAAACGGATTAATATTTTTTGCTCACGGGTTTGAATATTTCCGGTTGGGAAATCCAAGTTGGAGGATAAAATGTTTTGTTGCACTTGCGGTACCGAAAGTCCGTAGGCTTGCATTTTTACAGCATCAAGATTGACTTGAATTTCTCTTTCTTGTCCACCGGTAATGTTTACTTGTGCGACTCCTTGTACACGAGATAATACGGGCGCTAATTTTTTATCAACTAAGTCATAAAATTCAACTTCGTCCATTTTTCCGTTGGCACCAATGGTCATAATTGGTAAATCGCTCAAAGAAAACTTGTTTAGGGAAGGGGCTTCTGCATCATCCGGTAAGTCGTTTATGATAGCATTTATCTTTCGCTGCGCATCGTTCATCGAAATATTAACATCAGCATTTGATGTCAGTGTTATCGACACCGAAGATAAACTTTCAAAGGATTTAGAGTCGATCTTCTTGATGTTTTCTAACGAGGAAATCGCGTCTTCAATCTTTTTAGTAACGGTGTTCTCCACTTCGCTAGGTGATGCACCAGGATATACAGTTGCAATCGAAATTACGTTAGTTTCAAATTTTGGAATCAATTCGTAGCCTAATTGGCTGTAACTAAACAATCCTCCTAAAGTTAGTATCGTAAACAATACGATGACTAAGGAAGGACGTTTTATGGATATTTCTGCTAATTTCATATATTTATATTTTTGTATCTTAAAGTTGTAAAGACATGAAGTTGTGTACTTTCGACCTTTGGCTTTATGATTTTCGACTATTTAATAACTTCCACTTTAGATCCGTCTTGAAGGTTGATTTGACCAGTAACAATTACAGTTTCACCCTCTGAAAGTCCGTTTAAAACTTCTACTTTATCACCAAGAATTCTTCCGGCTGTAACCGTTTTCAGTTTAGCAGTTCCGTTTTCGATTACAAATATTTCATTGCTGCTCACACTTCCTACGAAAGCATTTCTAGGAACAACCATCAACGATTGTTTTCCTTGATTTGCAGAAAATTCAGCAGTTCCGTACATTCCTGCTTTCAAATCATTTGCGGCGTTATTAGCAATTTCTATTTCTACAGGAAAGTTCAAACTCGCATCCGATTTTGGGGCGATGAACGAGATTTTTCCTGAGAATGTTGCATCTGGATACACACTTGCTTTTACAGATAGTGTTGTTCCTACTTTTAAACCTGCAACCTGATTTTCATTGACATTGACCTTTAGTTTCAATTTAGAAACATTAACAATGTCAAACAATTGTGTTCCTGCGCCAAGAACCGATCCTGGTTCAACGTATTTTTTGTTCACAATTCCGTTGATTGTCGCTTTGATATTCGTATCGCCAATATTCACTTTTGCTTGTTGCAATCTTGATTTTGAAGTCACTAAACTCAATTTAGCCTGATCCAATTGTTGTTTAGTCACACCGCCAGTTTTGAAAGCATTTTCGAAACGACTGTAGTCGGTTAAAGCATTTTGATAGGATGCTTGTGCAGTTTGTAAATCAGCTGTAATTTGTTCGCTTCTTACAATTGCCAGCGTTTGACCAATGCGCACTCTGTCACCTTCATCAACTAAAACACGAACTACTCTTCCTGGCTTCTCAGCTGAAAAACTTAATTCTTGTAGTGGTGCAAAATTTCCATTGGCTACAAAATCAAGGGAAACTTCTTCGGTTTTTACCGTTGCTACTTTTACTGAAATGCTAGCATTTTTCTCTGCTACTACAGCAGTTTTTGCTTCATTTTCTTTTTTATTATTGGTTAAAACGTAGGCAATAATCCCTAAAGTGGCAACAATTAGTACTATGGTAAGTATGCTTTTTTTCATTTTGTTAATTATTTATAAGTGTTTTTAATTCGCCTTTTGATTTGATTAATTGTATTTCTGCCAGTTTGTATTCCAGTACGGCCGATGTGTAGTTGTTTTGTGCTTCCGTCAAAGCGTTTTCAGCATCCAATAAGTCCGTTAAAGAAGCTAATCCTTGAACATAATTATTTCTGGTATTGTCTAAAACTTCTTTGGCTAATTGCGCATTCTCTTTTTGATTGTTGATTGTAGTCAAGCTATTGTCAATTTGCGTTTTTGCATTGGCGAAAGCCAAATCAAGCGCTAATTTGGTGTCAACTAAATCTTCTTGAACCGTTCTAATTTCAATATCGGCTTGTCTTACTTTGGCACGGGTACCAAATCCAGTAAAAATAGGTACTTTCAAATTTAGTCCAATTGATGAGAAATCAGACCAATAAACTCCGTCAGCTGGTTTTCCTCCAATAGGCATTTTTGGACCTTGACCAATATAATTGTATCCGGCGTTCAATGATAATGTTGGGTAATACGAAGCTTCAACAGCCTTTTTTTGATAAAATAAAAGTTGTTCTTGTTTCTTCAAAAGCAAATATTCCGTTCTGTTAGCTGTATTTGGAATTTCAGAGAGTGCTTGTGGTCCCACTTCAAATGCAGTTTGTGGAATCTCAATTTGAGTTGCTATCGGCATTCCCATATAAAATTTCAACGCATTTTCCTGAATTTGAACCGCATTCAGCACTTGTTGGCGTTGCGTATTGATGTTTGAAATCTTCACTAAAATTCGATCCAAATCAATTTTCTTAGCTAATCCGTTGTCAAATTGCCCTTTGATAATGTCTTTTACTTTATTCGTATTTTTGTACGTACTATCAATAACTGTTAGTTTTTGTCTTTGTACATAAACCTGGTAATAATTATTGGCTACGCGTTCAATTACTTGTTCTTCGCTCAACTGGTTGTTGATTTGGTAAAACTCTCTAGTAGATTTTGCTGCCTTCAAACCGGTAAAAACCGTTTGGTCAAAAATTGCTTGAGTCAAAGAAACTCCCGCTGTTGAAACCCATTTTTGTCCAAAAGCGGCCTGAATAGTTGTTCCTGGTTGTCCAAATCCAGCTCCATCAATTACAGTAGTTTGAATCACAGGATTGTAAGTCAAATTTCCGTTTGCCGATATTTGTGGCAAAGCTCTGGAGCGTACTTCCTGAATTTGGTATTCACTGTTCTCTACTTTCAGTTTTGCTTTTTTGGCATCGGCTTTATTTTCTAAAGCGTAGTTAATAGCTTCTCTTAGCGTGAGGGTTTTTACTTCTTGTGCATTGGCACCAAGCGCAAATGTCAGAATTATTAAAAGAATTGTTTTTTTCATTTTATGTAATTGGATTAAGTAAGTTTTTTTCTAATTCGGCTATTCCTTTCTCTGTTGCCATTGCTCGGGTGTGATATTCCAGTGCTTCCATTTCTAAGGCCGCAGCTTCTCTTTCGGAACGGGTATTTTCATTAATGGTAAAAATCAAAGCGTAATAAAGTTTAACATAAACGTCAATATTGATGTCTTTTCTGTACAAGCCTTGAGCAATTCCTTTTTCAATGTTTTGTGTAAAACAGCTTTCACATTCTTGAACTTGATACTCTAAAGCCTTTTCATATACTTCTGGATAATGTTTTTTTAGCTGATAAATAGGAGAGGTGTCTGAAGATTTGAACATATCAGCAAACATTTTTCTAATTTGGAAGTTTTCCTCTATTGCATTATAATCTCGAGAGATAATTTCGGTTATGATTTCGTGAACTTCCTTGTGAAGCACTTGTGTGCTTTCCTGTATCAACAATTCTTTATTGGCAAAATATTTATAAATTGTTTTCTTTGAAATACACATTTCACCAGCAATATCATCCATCGTTATGCTTTTGAAACCAAGTCTCAAAAACATATCTTTTGCTTTATTTATAATTTTTTCTTTCATCTTTATATGCTGAAATAGTTTCAGTGAGTTTTAATTAAGTTTTCTTGTAAAAGCGGATTAATCAAATCGAGTGCAAATGTAAGAAGGAAACTTTGAAAACTAAAATAGTTTCCATTTAATTTGTAATTATTTAACGTTTAGTTTAAATTGGTTGGTTAAATCGTAAATTCAAGATTAGCAATCAGTTTGATATCTTGTCCCAAAGCCAAGCCACTGGTTTGATTGAAGGAATTAAAGGTCAGTCCAAAATCTTTACGGTTAATTTTACCTGTTATTTCAAATGCTGCTTTCTGATCGCCATTGTAAGCGTTTATTCCAATGAATTCCGCATCTAATTCCACCACTTTTGTAATGTTTTTGATAGTCAAATTTCCTTTCAAGAAATTGATGTTCTTATTTACTTTTTCAAATGAAGTTGACTTAAAACTAATGATAGGATATTCATTGACATCAAAGAGGTCATTCATTTTTAAATGCGTGTCTATTTGTTCCAGTTTTCCATCCTTGTTGTTTACATCCAATGAAAATTCGATCGAGGCGTCTTCAATTTCATTGTTTTCAATATCGATATGCCCGTTGAATTTGTTGATGGTTCCCGCTAAATAGGCAATAATTGAATGCCTCATTTTAATCAGAACATCAGATTGGTTGGAGTCAATTGTCCATTTAGTTTTCATAATTCATCGGGTGTATTAAAATTTAATTGATCTAACAATCACTTAAAAAAGTATCTAAGGATTTGAAATGTTAAATTCGAGTGCAAATGTAAGACGGAAACTTTGAATACCAAAATAGTTTCCATTGTATTTTGATTTATTTAACATTTGATAATGAAACGGAGTTTGTAATGCAAATTGAATACTGTAAATTAGCCGAAAATTTATTTTATGCATACCATTTATCAGTATCAGGAGTTCCTTTCGGATTATTTGCAATCACAATACGAAACCAAAGAACCTAGAAATTTATATGAGCCTATACATTACATTTTAGATCTTGGCGGAAAAAGAATGCGTCCAGTGCTTACTTTAATGAGCGCAGAGGTTTTTGATGCAGATTACAAGAAAGCCCTTCCTGCTGCTCTGGCAGTCGAAGTTTTTCATAATTTCTCGTTGGTACATGATGATATTATGGATGATGCTCCTTTGCGCAGAGGACATGAAACCGTGCATGAAAAATGGAATTTAAACACCGGAATTTTATCAGGGGATGCTATGTTGATTTTAGCGTACCAATATTTCGAACAATACGAGCCTCTTATATTTAGGGATTTAGCAAAGTTGTTTAGCAAAACGGCACTCGAGGTTTGCGAAGGACAACAATGGGATGTTGATTTTGAAGAGCGTACCGATGTAACCATTGCGGAATATTTGAAAATGATTCAATATAAGACAGCAGTTTTAGTGGCAGCTGCCATGAAAATGGGAGCAATAATTGCGGAAACTTCTGTAGAAAATGCTAATTTAATTTATGATTTCGGATTAAATTTAGGCTTGGCTTTCCAGTTGCAGGATGATTTTCTGGATGCTTTTGGTAATCCGGAAACCTTTGGAAAACAGGTGGGCGGTGATATAATTGAGAACAAAAAAACGTATTTGTATCTTAAAGCGGTTGCATTTTCAAATGAAGAAGAAGCGCAGGAATTGAAAAGCTTATTTTCGATTCAGCCAGAAGATAATACTGATAAAATAGAACGTGTAAAAGCGCTGTTCAACAGTTCTGGTGCTTCAAAGGCAACTCAGGATGCAATCCAGGACTTTACGTTTAAGGCTTTTCAAACCTTGGATAAAATGAATATCAGCACAGAGAAAAAAGAAATGTTGAAGGCTTTTGGTGAAAACCTAATGGGAAGGAAAGTTTAGATTTTTGATTACAGATTAACGATTTTTGATCGCAGAAGTTTTACTTCGGGTAAATAATGGTTTATTTCAAAAATCAGTTTAATTCAAAAAAATCAAACATTTAGAGAGTTTCTTAAAATCAAAAATCTAAATTCGTTAATCAACAATCTGAAATCAAATGTTTATAGTTCCAAAAAATACCGATTTACTACTTACTGAAGCCGAAGGTGAAAACTTATATTTGAAATTAATCGAACAAATGAATAAGGACTTCAATTTGGCTAACGAAGCAATTGATTTTCCTTTGAGTATTTCTCCTAATGAATTGAAGTTACAGCTTCATGAAAAAATCTACCGACTCATTCAGTATAAATTTGCTGAATATCTCAATTTACTTTACATAATTGATGTTTCCGAAGAAGAAATAAAAAAACTCGATGGTTCTGATTTAGTAATTCTGGCGGAACAAGTCGCTTTTCTGATTCTAAAAAGAGAATGGCAAAAAGTTTGGTTCAGGAATAAGTATTAATTATTCCAAGTCCTTTTTTAAGATTGTTTTATTCCACAATTCAATTCCTTTAGCATCAAAAACAGTAAGCTTCATTTGACGGTTTTCTTTGGAACCTAAGAATGAAATTGTTCCAAAATTATGCTGCGCAATCAAGCTGCCTTTTGTTCTAAAAATATTGTTTTCCTTCCACACATTTTCAGAAGCCACACCGGAAGTTAGTGGTGATACAGTCCAGTCAAACAAAGGATAAGTGTTCTCTCGCGGAAGTTCAGAGAACTCTGTAAAATGTCTGTCGCCACTTATAAACAACACACCTTTGATTTTATTATCTAGAATTTCTTGCAGTAATTTTTCCTTCTCTTTCGGGTAATTGCTATAATTCTCTTTTTCAGCAACTGAATTTAATACTTGGCCACCAATTACAATTATTTTAAAACTGGCTTTTGAAAAACTTAATGCGTTAATCAGCCATTCTAACTGTGTGTTACCTAATATTGTTCTTTCACCAGTAATCCTGTTGTTTGGAGTTTTGAAATAGCGGTCATCCAATAGAAAGAATTGCGCATCACCCCAGCTAAATGTTGAATAAATGCCTTCATTTTGTTCTGGATGCATGCCGTAGCTTTTATTTGCCCAGAAGTCTTTGAATGCTTTTTGAGTTAGGAATTTGTTGTAAAAACTGCCGTCGCTATCATCCGGACCAAAATCATGGTCGTCCCAAATAGCAAAATTTTGAGTTTTTGCGAGTAACGGTTGGATTGCTTTTATGGACCGGGAATGCGTATATCTATGATAAATTCCGGTTTTACTATCCCAATCGGCTTCTCGAAGATAGATATTGTCACCACTCCAAATCATAATATCCGGATTCTTTTTGACTATACTTTCAAAGATTCCATTTTCGCTTCCATACGCTTTGCCAGGCCGATCCAGTGGTGGCTCATTAAAATAAGAACAACTCCCAACCGCGACGGTAAAATCTGGTGCATCTTCGCGCCATTCCCAAAGTTTTTTTGCTGAAAAAGAAGTTTCGTAAAGCAAGATTATTTTTTTGTCATTTATAAAAACATCATACTTGTATTTTTTCCCGGGAATTAATTGATCTAAAATAATATGATGTGTAAAGCCAACCTCCTTCGAGGAAGAGTAAACATCCGAATACAATATTCTAGCAGGATTGTCAATGTCAAAATAAGTTATTTTTACGGAAGCTTTTTCGCTGGTTTGTAGCCAAATCACCGCTTCTGTCATTTCGCAATACCCTACCATGGGACCGGATTGCAAAAGGCTGTTTTGTGCAAAACTGTAAGTTGCAAAAAAAATAAATAGGAGTTGAAAAGTTTTTTTCATGATTAATTTTAAAAATATACTCGGATGAATGGCATAAAGGCACTGCCGTAAATGTTGTTTTTGTCTGTCAAAACATTATAGCGTCCGCCAATAGTAGCACTTCCGGAGCGGTAACCGGCTCCAATAAACAATCCAGTGTTCCAATAGTCCTGTGAATTAGTATTGGATCCTTCTAGATTTACATTGACTCTTAATTGTTCCAGTTCAGCCGAAAGTTGGATTTCAGGTATCGGATTAAACAATCCTATCGCACTTCCACCATACAAATGAGAAGCATAAAAATCTCTTTGTTTTAAATATTTATATTGTACGCCAGCGCCCAAAGCTACATATTCATTAAAATTATAAATGGCGCTTGGAGCCAAAGAAATGTCCGTAAAGCCGGAACCAAAACCTAATCCAATTCCACCTCCAAATTGTACATTTTTCCAAAACTGATTTTGGATTTTTGGATCCGAATTATTTTGTTGCGCAAACAGACAACTTGAAATAAATACCGTTAGTAATGCCAAAAATGATTCGGGAATACTATAAATGCAATTCTTTGTCATGAGTTTTTAGTTTTTTTAACATTATTCAATGTAAAAGTATCTTAAAATAAATTATAAATTTATTGTATTATCGTACTTTTGCCAAACTATTTTAACAAAAAAGGTATATTCACTAAATATTATGGATAGGTTTTCATTTTTAAACGCAGCACACACAGAATTTTTCGCACAATTATACGATCAATATTTAGAGAATCCAGATAGCGTAGAGCCAAGTTGGAGAAGTTTTTTTCAGGGTTTCGACTTTGGAATGACGACTTACAATGAGGAAAACCCTGTGGAACAAATAGCAAATTTTGCCTCTAATAATACGGATGTAAGTTTGGTCTCTGATAAGCTTCAAAAGGAATTTAATGTATTAAAACTAATAGATGGATATCGTTCTCGCGGTCATTTGTTCACTAAAACAAATCCGGTTCGAGAAAGACGTACAACATCGCCAACATTAGAAATCACAAATTTCGGACTTTCCTCAGCAGATTTGAATACTGTTTTTGATGCCGCCAAGGTGATCAATATTCAGCCTTGTACGCTTCAGGAAATTATAACTCACCTTGACACTATATATTGCCAGCACATTGGGGTAGAGTATATGTATATCCGTAAACCGGAAGTGGTAGAGTGGATTCAGAAAAAATTGGGTGTCAATGACAATCAACCTAAATTTTCATTGGAAGAAAAGAAATCCATTCTGAGTAAACTAAACCAGGCTGTTTCTTTCGAAACCTTTTTGCATACTAAATATGTAGGTCAAAAACGTTTTTCACTGGAAGGTGGAGAATCAATCATACCAGCTTTGGATGCTTTAATTGAAAAAGCAGCCGAAAAAGGAGTAGAGCAATTTGTAATGGGAATGGCACACCGTGGCCGTTTGAATGTTTTGGCAAACATTTTTGGCAAATCAACCCAAGACATTTTTGGAGAGTTTGATGGTAAAGATTACGATCAAGAATATTTTGACGGTGACGTAAAATACCATTTGGGTCTCACTGCTGATAAAGTGACTAGCACTGGTAAAAAAATCAATATCAATTTAGCGCCAAATCCTTCGCACCTTGAAACTGTAGGTGCAGTAATTGAAGGAATCACAAGAGCAAAACAAGACAAGTATTTTCCTAACGATTTCTCTAAAGTATTGCCAATCGCCGTTCACGGGGATGCCGCAATTGCAGGTCAGGGAATTTTGTATGAAATTGTGCAAATGGCGCAATTGGACGGTTACAAAACCGGAGGAACAATCCATATTGTAATCAATAATCAAGTAGGATTTACGACTAATTACCTTGATGCACGTTCTTCTACCTATTGTACGGATGTTGCCAAAGTAACACTTTCGCCAGTATTGCACGTAAATGCGGATGATGCTGAAGCTGTTGTTCACGCAATGTCATTTGCTTTGGATTTCAGAATGCAATTTGGTCGAGACGTTTTCATCGATTTATTAGGATATAGAAAATACGGACATAACGAAGGTGATGAGCCTCGTTTTACGCAGCCAGTATTGTATAAAATTATTGCTAAGCACAAAAATCCAAGAGATATTTACATGGAGAAATTACTTGCTGATGGAGTAATTGACAACACTTTTGTAAAAGGATTGGAGCAAGAATACAAATCAAATCTAGAAATAAACTTAGAAGAATCTCGTAAAAAGGATTTGACCATCATTACCCCATTCATGAAAAATGAGTGGAAAGGTTTTGAGCAGGTTTCAGATGTTGAGATGCTTAAAAAAGTTGATACTACTTTCTCAAAAGAAGGACTTACTGAGGTAGCAAATGTAATTTGTAACTTACCAACAGATAAAAAGTTTATCAGCAAAATACAAAAATTGATTAACGACAGAAAAACAATGTTTTTCGAGACGAATAAGCTGGATTGGGCTATGGCCGAACATTTGGCGTATGGTTCGCTTCTGAAAGAAGGATACGACGTTCGTATTTCCGGACAAGATGTGGAGCGTGGGACATTCTCTCACCGTCACGCCGTTGTAAAAGTGGAAGATTCAGAAGAAGAAGTAACTTTATTAAGTAATTTAGAAGGAGCAACCGGAAAATTCAATATTTACAATTCACTTTTGTCTGAGTACGGAGTTTTAGGATTTGATTACGGATATGCTTTGGCAAACCCAAATACACTAACCATTTGGGAAGCACAGTTTGGAGATTTCAGTAATGGAGCCCAAATTATGATTGACCAATACATTTCTTGTGGAGAAGATAAATGGAACAACCAGAACGGAATTGTTTTATTATTGCCTCACGGATATGAAGGGCAAGGAGCAGAGCATTCATCAGCCAGAATGGAGCGTTATTTGCAACTTTGCGCCAGACATAATATGTATGTTGCGGATTGTACTACGCCTGCCAACTTCTTTCACTTGTTGAGAAGACAAATGAAAACAACGTTCCGTAAACCGCTTATTGTGTTTACACCAAAGAGTTTGTTGCGTGATCCAAGAGTAGTTTCTTCTGTTGAAGAATTTGCGACAGGTAGTTTCCAAGAAACATTCGATGATGAAACAGTGAATAAAGACGAGGTGAAAACACTAGTTTTCTGTACTGGAAAATTCTATTATGACATCACTGCCGAAAGAGAGAATCTTGGTAGAAATGATGTTGCGGTTGTTAGAATCGAACAATTATTCCCATTGCCAGTGGAACAACTAAAAGAAATTATTGCTAAATATCCAAACGCTGATGATTATGTTTGGGCACAAGAAGAACCAAAAAACATGGGAGCGTACAGCTTTATGTTGATGAATTTCGATTTAGTAAAATGGAGATTGGCGTCCCTAAAAGCATACGCAGCTCCGGCAGCAGGAAGCTATACAAGAGCAAAACGTCGTCAGGCTGATGCTTTACGAATGGTTTTTGATAAAAATTTATACAGATAAAAAAATAGTTTAAAGTTTAAGGTTTAAAGTTGCTCTCAGGTGACTTTGAACTTTAAACAATTCAAACCTTAAACAAAAAAAAGATGATTTTAGAAATGAAAGTCCCATCACCAGGGGAATCTATAAAAGAAGTTGAAATTGCAACTTGGTTGGTAAAAGACGGAGATTATGTAGAAAAAGACCAAGCAATTGCTGAAGTTGATTCTGATAAAGCAACCTTAGAATTGCCAGCAGAAGCCAGCGGAATAATTACTTTAAAAGCAGAAGAAGGCGATGCAGTTGCGGTAGGAGCAGTAGTTTGCCATATTGATACGGACGGAGCAAAACCATCAGGTGATGCGCCAGTTGCTGAAGCTACAAAAACAGTTGAAGCACCAAAAGCGGAAGTTAAAGCAGAAGCGCCAAAACCGGCACCGGTAGCAGCAGCTCCAGCAGCGACTTATGCTTCAGGAACTCCATCTCCAGCAGCAAGAAAAATATTAGATGAAAAAAATATAGCGCCAGCTTCCATAACAGGAACTGGAAAAGACGGAAGAATAACTAAAGATGATGCTGTAAATGCTGTGCCTTCAATGGGAACGCCTACAGGTGGTTCTCGTGGATCAGAGCGTACTAAGTTATCGATGTTGCGTCGTAAAGTGGCTGAAAGATTAGTTGCCGCTAAAAACGAAACAGCAATGTTGACTACTTTCAACGAAGTAAACATGACGCCAATCAACACGTTGCGTAATGAATACAAAGATGCGTTCAAAGCAAAACATGGCGGAATTGGTTTAGGATATATGTCTTTCTTTACTAAAGCAGTAACCAGAGCATTAAAATTATTCCCAGATGTAAATTCAATGATGGATGGTGATCATAAGATTGCTTTCGATTTTTGCGATATTTCAATTGCAGTTTCAGGACCAAAAGGATTAATGGTTCCTGTAGTTCGTAATGCAGAGAATTTGACTTTCCGTGGAGTTGAAGCTGATATTAAAAGATTAGCAATCAAAGCGCGTGATGGTCAGATTACAGTGGATGATATGACTGGAGGAACTTTCACGATTACTAACGGTGGTGTTTTTGGAAGTATGTTGAGTACACCAATTATCAATCCTCCACAATCTGGAATTCTTGGAATGCACAACATTATTGAGCGTCCTATTGCCGTAAACGGAAAAGTGGAAATTCACCCAATGATGTATGTAGCACTTTCTTATGACCATAGAATTATTGATGGTCGTGAGTCTGTTGGATTCTTGGTAGCTGTAAAAGAAGCATTAGAGAACCCAATGGAATTATTGATGGATAACAATCCTAAAAAAGCGTTAGAACTATAGTTTTAAGGTTTTGGAAATATATAAGAGTCCTGTTTAGTTTTCTAAACAGGATTTTTTATTTCAGCAAATACAGATAATGGTTGTAATAATCCACAATCGCTTTTCCTTTCATCAATATATCAGCACCTATAATGCCATGAACTGGTTTCGCTTTGTGCTGTGTTAGCGCTTCATTTACATGTGACAAATCAAAAATAACGAGTTCAAAATCAGAATCCTTCCAAGAACCAAGTTGCAGTTGATTTTTTAAAGCCAGTTGGGTAAACATTCCGGTGGCTCCCGCACCAGCGGCTTTTGTCTTGGATTTTTTTGCTTCCAATAAAAACAAATCAACACTTTCAAATCCCACACAACTGTTTGAAGCTCCTGTGTCCAGAATAAAATTCCCTATCACACCATTGATTTTTGCTTTTATTAAAAGGTGCTGTGTTTTAGTAATTTTAAATTTTACTTTTCTGTAGTTTTCCTTTTTAAGGATATTGTGGAGGTTCTTCATTTATGCCGAATTTATTTCAGTAATTTTTTCTGTTTTACAAAGATACATGGAGTTGTTGAAGGAATTGTACGAATCTATTTTTCTATGAGAATCTTTTTAAAACCATTTTTTCGACAAGTTTTATTCTTGTAATTTTGTACCCTTAAACTTTACACTTGGAAACAAATAGTACAATTACCGATACACATACCCATTTATACTCAGAGGAATTTGATCAAGATCGAAACGAAATGATACAACGCGCCATTGATGCTGGTGTTTCGCGTTTTTTTATTCCCGCAATCGATTCTACCTGCACAGAATCGATGTATGAATTGGAGAAAAATCATCCTGAAAATGTTTTTTTGATGATGGGTTTGCACCCAACGTATGTAAAAGACAATTTTCTGGAGGAATTACAGCATGTAGAAAATGAATTAGCCAAAAGAAAATTCTATGCGGTTGGTGAAATAGGAATCGATTTATATTGGGATAAAACCCATTTGCCACAGCAACAAATCGCTTTCAAAAGGCAAATACAATTAGCAAAACAGTACAAATTACCCATTGTGATTCACTGTCGGGAAGCTTTTGATGAAATCTTTGAAATTTTGGAGGAAGAAAAATCACCAGAATTATTTGGTATTTTCCATTGTTTCACAGGAACTTATGAGCAAGCTTTACAAGCGATTTCGTATAAAATGAAGTTGGGAATAGGCGGTGTAGTGACTTTTAAAAATGGGAAAATCGACCAGTTCCTGAACCAAATTGATTTAAAACACATCGTTCTGGAAACCGATTCTCCTTATTTATCACCGATTCCTTTTAGAGGAAAGAGAAACGAAAGTAGTTATATTGTTAATGTAGTAGATAAGTTAGCGCAAATTTATAGCCTTTCGGCAAATGAAATTGCGGCGGTCACCACAGAGAATTCTAAAGCTATTTTTGGGATTTAAAGTAGAATTTACCTTATTTTGATATTTTTTTTGTTCATTTGCCCACACAAAAATTGAGAACCAAAATGCAGAAATTTGACGCCATTCGGCCATTTTATGATTCCGAAATAAACGAAGCACTTCATAATGTAGTTAATCATCCAATGATGAAAGCATTGATGAATTTTACTTTCCCGGATGTTGCGGATGAAGTTTGGAAAGAACAACTTCGCAAAACGCATTCTATTCGTGATTTTCAGTGTAATTTCATTTACAAATCGGTACAAAAAGTGCTCGAGAAAAGCTCTGAAGGATTGACTACTTCCGGTTTTGAAAACTTAGAACCAAATACTTCGTACTTATTTATATCCAATCATCGCGATATTCTTTTAGATACAACGTTGTTGAACACGGCTTTATTTGAGCATGGTTTAGTGATGACTGCTTCAGCAATTGGTGATAATTTAGTCAAAAAAGCATTCTTGAATACATTAGCAAAACTGAACCGGAACTTTCTTGTTCAACGCGGTTTAACGCCAAGGGAAATGCTGCAAAGCTCAAAGTTATTGGCAGAATATATTGGGAATTTATTGCTTCATGAAAACCGTTCCGTTTGGATTGCACAACGCGAGGGAAGAACAAAAGATGGGAATGACGAGACCAATCCTGGTGTTTTGAAAATGCTTGGAATGGGTTCTGATGAAAAGAATTTGATGGATTATTTTAAGAAAGTAAAAATTGTACCGGTTTCTATTTCATACGAATATGATCCTACTGATGCTTTGAAAATGCCTCAATTAATGGCTGAAGCCAATAATGAAGTTTACATTAAAGAGAAAAATGAAGATTTCATGACGATTCTTAGCGGTGCTTTGGGACAAAAGAAAAGAATTCATATTCATGTAGGCAAAGTTTTAGATACAGAAATTGAAGCCATCAAAACTGAAAATGACAGCTCGAATAAGCAAATAGTAGCTTTGGCACAAGTAATTGATGATGCCATATTGAGTAATTATAAATTGTGGCCAACAAATTTCATTGCATTTGATATTGTAAATAAGACCAATCGCTTTGCTCATTTATACACCGAAAATGAAAAATCATTATTCGAGCGTAGACTTGAAATGCGAATTGATCATGACAATCCAGTGGCCTTAGACGGTTTTCTAGCGATGTATGCCAACCCGGTTGTAAATAAATTAAAATACCACGATGTTGTATAAAGCCAAAATACTCTTAATCTATACTGGAGGAACAATCGGTATGAGGAAAGATTTTGAGACGGGAGCGCTCAAAGCTTTCAATTTTAGTAAATTATTACAGCGCATTCCAGAATTGAAACAATTAGATTGTGAAATCGAAACTATTTCTTTCGAAAATCCAATTGATTCCTCGAATATGAATCCTGAAGAATGGGCTAAAATGGCGACTATTATTGAGGATAACTACACTTCATTTGACGGATTCGTGGTACTTCATGGGTCAGACACGATGTCTTATTCGGCATCGGCGTTGAGTTTCATGCTTGAAAATTTATCGAAACCTGTAATTTTTACTGGATCTCAATTACCCATTGGAGATTTACGTACAGACGCCAAAGAAAACTTAATTACTGCCATTCAAATTGCATCTTTGCGAAACAATGATGAACCAGTTATCAACGAAGTGTGTCTTTATTTTGAATATAAACTATATAGAGGGAACAGGACTACAAAGATAAATGCGGAACATTTTAAAGCATTTACCTCTCCAAATTATCCTGAATTGGTAGAATCTGGTGTGCATTTGAAATTAAATCCAGATTTATTCCTAACTAAAAGTGAAAATATAGAATTCAAGGTTCATAAAGAATTGGACAATAATGTGGCGATCATAAAAATGTTTCCAGGGATTAGCGAAGCAGTTTTGGCAGCGATTTTTGATATTCCAAATCTGAAAGGAATTGTTTTAGAAACGTATGGAGCGGGAAATGCACCCACAGAAGATTGGTTTTTAAACCTATTAAGAAAAGCAATAACTGCAGGTTTACACATTGTCAATGTTACTCAATGCTCCGGTGGAAGTGTGAGTATGGGACAATACGAGACCAGTACAGGCATGAAAGAAATTGGAGTTATTTCCGGAAAGGATATCACAACTGAAGCTGCAATCACTAAATTAATGTATTTGTTGGGCCAAAAAATAGCTCAAAAAGACTTCAAAACTATTTTTGAAACTTCTTTGCGCGGTGAAATAGCATAATAGTTAGATTTTACTTTTCTAAATCATTTTTTTTATTGTTATTTGCAACCTCAAATAAAATAGAGAGGTGTCCGAGTGGTTGAAGGAGCTAGCCTGGAAAGCTAGTATGTGGGTAACTGCATCGTGGGTTCGAATCCCATCCTCTCTGCAGAAAAAAAATGCTTCCCAAAAGGGGAGCATTTTTTGTTTTACAGCGTGGCAAACTTTTTTATTTGTCTGAGCTATAAAACAAAAAAGTGTCAGGCATGAAATGCCAAGCATTACTTCCTTAGTCAGACGACCTTTTTGGGATCAACACAGTCTATCTTGAGTTTTGGAGATTAAAAATCAGTGTATCAATGGCAGAATAGTACATTAGGTTTCTGGAAATCATCAGTTCTAATCCATTATGAATCGTGAAATAAAAAAGTCTAAGTAGCTGTGGTTTTTCATAATTTTTAGATGTGTAGGTTTTCAGAATGATTATTTGTTGTTATTACGTATCAAAAAACCACCAAAATGGTATATTTGTGACGTTACAATGAGTAATGAAACCTGAATTGTGTTTTAACCAATCATTGAGCAATTTAAACCCAAAACAATATGCGAATTTTTCTTAGTTGTTTTCTTCTTTTATCAGTTTTGAATGTTTTTTCTCAAGAAAATACAGCTACTAAAGACTCGGTCTTCGTGAAAGTGGATTCTTTATATCGAGAAGATCAGTTTTATTTTGCAGTCACGTATAACACACTTACCAGCAAGCCTGCAGATTTCTCGCAAAGTAAATTTTCTTCAGGATTCTCGGCGGGTTTTTTGAGAGATATGCCCATCAACAAGAACCGAAGAGTTGCTATTGCTACTGGTGTTGGTTTTACTTATAATAATTACAATCAGAATCTGGCGATTTCTTCTACCGCCGAAACACCGGTTTACACCATTATTGATTCAGATACCCAGTATACTAAAAATAAATTTTCGCTACTCTCCGTGGATGTTCCGCTTGAATTCAGATGGAGAACTTCTACCTATCAAAGCCACAAGTTCTGGCGCATTTACACCGGAATAAAATTCAGTTATTTGTTGTATGATAAATCTATTTTTGAGGGTAGCACCGGCAAAGTAGTACTAACCGGAAACAAAGATTTGAATAAATTTCAGTATGGTGCGTACATTTCATCAGGATATAATACAATCAATTTATATGCATATTATGGTTTGAACCCGTTGTTTGAATCAGCGAAAGTCGATGGTAAATCCGTTGATATGAAATCACTGAATTTTGGAATTATATTCTATATTCTATAACCATAAAACCAACAAAAGTAACTGAGGGATTGCGCCTAACATAAAGCCAATAATCAGTTCTTTATTAGTGTGCGCGTTCATTTCGAGGCGGGACGAAGCTACAATTCCGTTAAGGAGAATCAACATTGCAATCGTAAAAGTACTCTGAATTTGGAGGTGCATGCTTAAGCCAATTGTAAAGACAGTCAAGGAACTCATACCAATCATGTGAAGGCTCGCTTTTATATTTCCAAACAATAATATCAGCGCTAAGAGGCTACTCAAAAGTCCACCCAACAAGAAAAAATGCAATTCTGGATAACGATCAATGGTTATGTTATTTCGCACCAACAAGATAATTAAAAAGCAATGCAGTAGTAACGGAATTTTACGCTGTGATACTTTAGATAGCATAATCGAATCAACATTTCCTATAGCTCGCAAAAGAAGGAAAGCCAGGACAGGAATAAATAATGTTACAATTATAACTTGAAAAAAAACAAGTAGTTTCTCTTGCGTCACAAATGCAGTTCCATTCAAAAAAAGATAGAATAACGTGGCCATCGCCGGTATGAAAATCGGATGGAAAACGTAAGAGAAAAAGGGAAGAATTTTTTTCAAGAGTTATTTATTTCAAAAACAAATATAAGCAATCTGTGAAAAAGAGTACTGCATAATCTGGTTGTTTCTGTATGATTTATAAACGGGAATGCTCATAATTATAGTATATCGAGGTTCTCGTTTTGAAAAGAAGTGGTATTTTTGGAGAAGTATTAGAGCAAAAAGAACGGCAATACATATATTTCCCAGAAAAGAAATTCACCTCAATCTCTTTTAATTCCATGAGTCAAAAAATCCTAAATAGCCTTCAAAGAATCACCGCAAAATATATTGGCAGCCCGGAAAGAACAAATTTAGACAGCGTTTCCATAGACAGTCGTTCATTGCAAAACGGACCTCAAACTGTTTTCTTTGCATTGGTTGGCGTTCATAGTGATGCACATCTTTACATCAAAGATTTAATTGCAAATGGTGTTCAAAATTTCGTTGTAACCCATATTCCGGATGATTGTAAGGAGAAAGCGAATTTTTATGTTGTTGAAAATACACTTACAGCCTTACAACAATTTGCCTCCAATTACCGCAGTCTTTTTGAGTTCCCTATTATCGGGCTGACCGGCAGTAACGGTAAAACGATTGTCAAGGAATGGCTCAACTTTTTATTGAGTCCTGATTATAACGTTATCCGCAGTCCAAAGAGTTATAACTCTCAAATTGGTGTTCCGCTGTCGGTAATTGCGATTAATGATAAACATAATTTAGGGATTTTTGAAGCGGGTATTTCCACGCGTTCTGAAATGGATAAATTAGAGCAGATTATCAAGCCGACTATTGGAATTCTTACGAATATTGGAACTGCACACGATGAAGGGTTTGCAAGCACAGAAGAAAAAATTATCGAAAAATTAAAACTTTTTGAGCACGCTGAGGTTTTAATTTATCATAAAAATAAAAGTATAGATGCTCTTATCAATCCGGAAATCAATTCGTTTTCGTGGAGTTTCAATGATAAAAGTGCATCTGTTTTTGTTTCCAAAAAAAGCGTTTTAGACAAGACTGTTTTGAATATTGAATTCGGGCAGAACCATTTTGAGATTAAAATACCGTTTCAAGACGAGGCTTCGGTCGAAAATGCCATCTCCTGTTTGATGGTTTTGCTGTATTTTGAATACGATGCAGCCACCATTCAAAACCGAATGGAATTGTTGTATCCGGTAGAAATGCGCTTGAAAGTCAAAAACGGAATCAATAATTGCAGTATTATTGATGACAGTTACAGCTCGGACTTTCAGTCGTTGAAAATTGCATTGGATTTTCTCGAAAGTCAAAAGCAATACAAGAAGAAAACGGTGATTTTGTCTGATATTTTCCAAAGTGGTTTGGCTACTGAGGCGCTTTACGCTAAAGTTTCCGAGTTGATTATTTCCAATAAAATTGACCGTGTTATTGGTATTGGAGAAACCATTTCGGCTTTTAAAAATAAATTTACCAATTGTATAACGTTCGAAAATACTGCTGCCTTTGTCGCTGATTTTGAAAACTTGGATTTTGGTAATGAAACCATTTTGATAAAAGGGGCGAGATCCTTCCAGTTTGAAGAAATTGTGTATTTGTTAGAAGAGAAAACACATGAAACTGTTTTGGAAATCAACCTGAATGCGATTAGTTACAACTTGAATTTTTTTAAATCAAAGTTGAAGCCAAAAGTGAAAATTATGGTGATGGTAAAAGCATTTGGTTATGGAAATGGTGGACTCGAAATAGCTAAATTACTGGAATATCATAAGGTTGATTATTTAGGTGTGGCTTTTGCCGATGAAGGTATTTCATTAAAAAACGGAGGTATTCAGGTACCTATTATGGTGCTAAATCCTGAGAATACAAGTTTTTCGGCCATTATTCAACATCAATTAGAACCTGAAATTTACTGCTTGAAAGGACTGTATGCATTTTTGAAAATAGCGAAACAGAAAAATTTAGAATACTTTCCAATTCATATTAAACTAGATACGGGAATGCACCGATTGGGTTTTGAGGAAAACACGATTGATGAACTGATAGCCGCGCTGAAAGGAAATACAACTATACAAATAAAAAGTATTTTGTCACACATGGCCACCAGTGATGATCTTGAACATATGGATTTTGCTCATGCTCAAATTGCTTTATTCGAAAAGTTATCGTCTAAATTGATGTCTGAGTTGCAAATAAATCCGTTACGACACATCTTAAATACGTCTGGAATCAGTAATTTCCCAGATTCACAATACGATATGGTCCGATTGGGAATTGGATTGTACGGCGTTTCAAATGATGCCGAAGAACAAAAACAACTTGAAAATGTGGGTTCGCTGAAATCAGTGATTTCGCAAATAAGAGCGATTGGTCCTGGAGAAAGTGTGGGTTACGGCCGCCGTTTTGTAGCCGAAAAACCAACAAAAATTGCCACTATTCCAATTGGCTATGCCGATGGAATTTCCAGAGGTTGGGGAAATGGTTTAGGATTTGTGATGATAAAAGGCACAAAGGCTTATATAGTTGGCAGTATTTGCATGGACATGCTCATGGTTGATGTCACTGGAATCGAATGTAAAGAGGGCGATTCAATACTTATTTTTGGGGAAAACCCAACGGTATCTTTTATCGCCGAAAAATTAAATACAATTCCCTACGAAATCCTTACTAGTGTTTCTCAGCGTGTAAAACGGGTCTTTTATCGATAAAACTTGGTTTTTTATGTTAAATATTAAAAGTATGTTAAAATTTTATTATTTTCGTTTTCTAATGTTTAACAATTTAAAAAAAAATTATGGGATTTTTCGGTGATTTTAAGGCTTCTTTAATGAAAGGAGATGTATTGAGTTTAGCTACTGCAGTTGTAATTGGTGGTGCTTTTGGTAAAATAGTGGGTTCAGCAGTGGATGATGTAATTATGCCAATCGTCGGATTACTTACTGGTGGGATTGATTTCACGCAAAAATTCGTAACACTCGATGGTAATAGTTATGCTGACTTAGCTGCTGCTAAAGCTGCAGGCGCTGCCGTGATAACTTATGGAAATTTGGTGCAAGCTATTATTAACTTCGTTATTATCGCTTTCTTTATTTTTGTGGTTTTAAGAGCTGCTGAAAAAGCTAAGAAAAAAGAAGAAGTTGTTGTGGCTGCTCCAGCTGGACCAACACAAGAAGAATTATTGACTCAGATCAGAGATTTATTAAAAAAATAATTTCCGCTACATTATATATTCTTACTAAACCGCTTCATAACCGAAGCGGTTTTTCTTTAAAAGTTTGTCTAAAACAGTATCGGCTTTTTTACCATCAAGAAATTAAGTTACATTACAAAGCACTTTAAAACTTAATCTTCTTAATTTCGTAATGGTTAAAAAATTATATAGAACGTTATTTCACAAGTTTTTCCATTCAAAAAGAAACAATTACTGGAAACAATTTTACTTTTATTTTCCTGTTTTTTTAGTCGGATGTTATAAATTTAACATTTTGTTATTTTTTGTGAAGCTACTTGTTTTGCTTTCAATATTAGTTACTTTTGTATTTCAAATTTAATATTCAATAATAAAAATATAAGATGAGAATAGCAGTTGTAGGTGCTACCGGAATGGTTGGCGAAGTAATGTTGAAAGTTTTAGCAGAAAGAAATTTCCCTGTAACAGAATTAATTCCGGTTGCTTCTGAGCGATCAGTGGGTAAAGAAATTGAATACAAGGGTAAAAAATATAAAGTAGTGGGTATGCAAACGGCAGTAGACATGAAAGCGGATATTGCTTTGTTCTCTGCAGGTGGCGACACTTCATTGGAGTGGGCTCCAAAATTTGCGGCAGCAGGAACAACTGTTATCGATAATTCATCGGCTTGGAGAATGGACCCGACCAAGAAATTAATCGTTCCGGAAATCAATGCAGCTGAATTGACTGCAGCAGATAAAATCATTGCAAATCCTAACTGTTCTACAATACAAATGGTATTGGTCTTGGCTCCTTTGCACAAAAAATACAACATCAAACGTGTGATTGTTTCTACCTACCAATCCATCACTGGAACTGGCGTAAAAGCAGTGCAGCAATTGGAAAATGAATACGCAGGTGTTCAAGGTGAAATGGCGTATAAGTACCCAATTCACAGAAATGCGATTCCACAATGTGATTCCTTCGAAGAAAATGGATACACTAAAGAAGAGATGAAATTGGTTCGTGAAACTCAAAAAATTCTTGATGACAGAACGATTGCCGTTACAGCAACTGCGGTTCGTGTGCCAATTGTAGGCGGACACAGTGAAGCGGTAAACGTAGAATTCTCGAATGATTTTGATGTAAATGAAGTACGCAATATTTTGCATCATACCGACGGCGTAGTGGTTCAGGATAATAACGATACTTATACGTACCCAATGCCAATGTATGCACAAGGAAAAGATGACGTTTTTGTAGGTAGAATTCGTCGTGACGAAAGCCAGGAAAATACATTGAATATGTGGATTGTTGCAGACAACTTGAGAAAAGGAGCTGCTACAAATACAATTCAAATTGCTGAATATTTGATTGCAGCTAAATTGGTGTAAATCAAATTTTGTTTTAAATGAAAACCATTTGTTTCGCAAAAATATATTTTGTGAAACAAATGGTTTTCTTTTTTGCTGTTTTTGTTACCTTTGGTTCGAATGAAAAAGAATAAACTCATAGTAAGTCTTTCTCTGATTGTTACAGTATTGTTTTCAATGCTGTTCCAGTCATTTCATACCTATGAGCATTTGGAAAAACAGCTTTCCCAAAAGCAGTGCCACCACAAATACAATGTTACCGGTACGGAGATAACGCATCAACACCACAAATTTGAGCATTGTTATGTTTGTGAATTCGCTTTTGGTAGTTATATTACTCCAAAAGATTTCTCCTATCAATTGTACTCCAATAATGTAGAAATCCCTTATTTTTTTACCGCAGCGGAAACAGTTATTTCGTTCTCCGGCAGTTTGTATTCCCTCCGAGGTCCACCAGTAAATAGTCTAAGCTGAATTTATTTCAGCTGCAGTTGAATTCATTTTCCATGCAACTTCATTAATTTGATTTTGTTGGAATAATTTTTATTTACTAAATAATTCCAGCCACGGCTCCCTCTCCTTTGGAGAAAGCAGACAGCAGGAATACTACAATCATTTTCAATGAAAAAATTTATTATAGCCCTATTTTTGGGGTTTTCGGCGATGCTTCAAGCGCAAAATACCCTTTCGGGAACCGTAACCGATTTAAAAAACCAACCCATAAAAGGCGTTTCAGTCTATGCATCAGAATTGCATAAAGGAACCACTACAGATGAAAACGGAAAATATACTTTTTCAAATCTGCCAAATAGAAACTTAAAAATCAGCTTTACGTTCGTAGGATTTGCAACCCAAAATAAAACCATAAACAGTCTTCAAAAAGAAAACACACTTGATATTATTCTCGAAGAAGCAATTTTCGAAATGGACGAGGTTATTGTTTCCACCGCTTTCAATAAAATTCAATCACAAAACGTGATGAAAGTGGAGCACGAAAGTATCAAAAATTTGCAACGAAAAGGAACCGCCACTTTAATCGAAGGATTAGCTACTATTCCCGGAGTTTCTCAGGTTTCTACCGGAACATCTATTGGGAAACCGGTAATTCGTGGTTTGAGTGGGAATCGTGTTTTGGTGTATTCGCAAGGCGTTCGAATAGAAAATCAACAGTTTGGTGACGAACACGGTTTGGGATTGAATGATTCAGGAATAGAAAGTGTTGAGGTAATCAAAGGGCCAGCTTCTTTATTGTACGGTTCAGATGCTTTGGGTGGTGTTTTGTATTTTAACCCGGAAAAATTTGCCGATGCGAATACTTTTAAAGCAAACTTCAGTCAAAAATATTTCTCCAATACCGCCGGAAGCAGTTCTTCTTTAGGTTTGAAAACATCTACAGACAACTGGAAATTCATGGCTCGTGGAAGTTATAACACACATTCTGATTATAAAATTGCAGATGGTGACCGAGTGACAAATACCCGTTACAATGAAACCGATTTCAAGACAGGAATTGGTTACAGCAATGCTAAATTTTCAAGTGTATTGCGTTACAATTACAATGAATTGGATTTAGGAATTCCGGAAGATGGCATAGCAGACCAATCGACGAGCAAGAAAACCGGATTTCCAAAACAAGGCGTTTTTAACCATTTATTGAGTTTAAACAATGTTTTCTTTTTCGAAAAATCAAAACTGGATCTAGATTTAGGGTATGTTGCAAATGATCGAAGTGAGTTTGAAGACAGCAATGTGGCCGTTTTACACATGAAACTGAAGACATTCAATTACAATGCAAAATACCATTTACCAAAAATGGGAAAAATAGAAACCATTGTGGGCGTTCAGGGAATGCACCAAACCAACACAAATTCAGGAGAAGAATATTTAATTCCGGATGCGGTAACGAATGATTTTGGTGTTTTTGGAACGGCTAATTATGAGTGGAATACAAATGTGTTGCAAGCCGGATTGCGTTTCGACAATAGAAATATTACTACGGATGCACAGGGAATTGCAGGAGAAGAAGGTTCTTTTGAAGCCATCGATAAATCATACGACAGTTTTAATGCGTCGTTGGGTTACAAAACCAATCTGGCCGATGATTTGACGTTGCGTTTGAATGTTGCTTCTGGATTTAGAGCGCCAAACCTTGCCGAATTAACTTCAAATGGAGTGCATGAAGGAACGAATCGCTATGAAGTAGGAAATAGCGATTTAGAAACCGAGCAAAACGTACAAACGGATTTAAATTTAGAATACAAAACGGATCATTTTGAGTTTTTTGTGAACGGATTTTACAATCACATCAACAATTATATCTACACTTCGCCAACAGGAGCAGTGATTGACGAAAATGCTGTTTTTGATTATATTCAGAATAACGCCAAATTATATGGAGGTGAAATCGGATTGCATTTTCACCCGCATCCATTGGATTGGTTGCATTTTGAAACGAGTTTTGAAACTGTGACCGGCGAAAAAGAAAACGGAGATTACTTGCCGTTAATCCCTGCTAACAATTGGAACAACACCATTAGAACCGAATTCGAAATCAAAAACTGGTTGGAAGATGGTTTTGCAACTTTGAATGTTTCCAGTACGTTCAACCAAAAAAATGTAAGTGGATTTGAAACAGAATCGAATGGTTATAACTTGGTTAATTTAGGTTTTGGCGGAACAGTAAAACTGGGTAAAACTGCTTTTGATGTCAACATTAACGGGAATAATTTATTTGATAAAAGATACATTGCGCATCTTTCCCGTCTAAAAACAGATGGCATTCCAAACATTGGAAGAAACATCGTTTTGGGTGTTAATTTTAATTTGTAATTCATTTGCATCAGCAAAAAATCGAAAAACGCTATTCGAAAGAGTAGCGTTTTTTTGGTTTTAACTTACATGGCTTATATGTTTAATTTTTTTTAACACATAAGTCATATAAGTAGTTGCTGTTTTGTTATTGAAAACAATTATTCAATATTTAAGCGTTTTCATCTTATATGACTTATTTGATAAAAGTTTTTTTATACATAGGAAAATGTTGCAATCTCACCACTTTTTTAGTTTTATTTAAGACTTTCCCTTATTTACAACACTAACTATTTCCCTATTTTTGTAACAACCTAAAACAGAATCTAATGAAATGAGCATGACGGTAATTGGGTCGCAAGTACCAATGATGATATGCAAATTCCAGATGACCGATGAAAAATAATAAATAACAACATATGAAAAAAACTTTTTTAATAATGGCTGTATCTTCTGCAATGGCGACTTTTGGACAAAATCCTAATCCAAAACCCATAACTTATCCTGTAACTACCAAAGGAGAAACTGTTGATGTATATTTCGATACTAAACTTCCGGATCCGTACCGCTGGCTTGAAGACGACAAATCAGCTGAAACCGGTGCTTGGGTCAAAGCACAAAACGAAGTGACGTATGGTTATTTATCCCAAATTCCGTTTCGTGATGCGTTAAAAGCAAGAATGGAAAAACTGTGGAATTATGAGAAAATAGGAGCGCCTTTCAAAGAAGGAAATTTTACCTATTACTATAAAAATAACGGTTTACAAAACCAATCGGTGTTGTACAGAAAAGACGCCAAAGGAACTGAAACCGTGTTCTTGGATCCTAACACGTTTTCTAAAGACGGAACCACTTCGCTCGGCGGATTGGATTTCTCCAAAGACGGTTCTAAAGTAGCCTATGCCATTTCTGAGGGCGGAAGCGACTGGAGAAAAGTCATTATTATGGATGCCATCACCCAAAAAATAATCGAAGACACGATTGTCGATGTGAAATTCAGCGGTGTTTCTTGGAAAGCTAACGAAGGTTTCTACTACTCTAGTTATGATAAACCAAAAGGAAGCGAATTATCGGCAAAAACCGATCAACATAAACTGTATTTCCACAAGTTAGGAACCGCACAAAAAGACGATAAAGTAATTTTTGGTACCGACCAAAAACGCCGTTATGTAGGCGGTGGCGTGACTGAGGATGACCGTTATTTGGTTATCACAGCGTCTAATTCTACCTACGGAAACGAGTTGTACATCAAAGATTTGACAAAGCCCAACAGTCCTATTGTGACTATTGTGGATAATTTTAAAAGTGATAACAACATTATCGAAAACGAAGGCGGAAAATTATTCATAGAAACCGACTTGAATGCGCCCAACAAACGCATCGTTACTGTCGATGTCAACAACCCAAAACCGGAAAACTGGAAAGATTTTATTGCAGAGACCGAGAATGTGTTGTCTCCATCAACAGGTGGCGGGTATTTCTTTGCTAATTATATGAAAGATGCCGTTTCGGTGGTGAAACAATATGATTATTCCGGAAAATTGGTGCGTGAAATTAAATTACCTGGCGTAGGAACTGCCGGTGGTTTTGGCGGAAAGAAAAAAGAAAAAACTTTGTATTATTCCTTCACAAATTACATCACGCCTGGTTCAATATTTTCATTCGAACCAGCAACAGGAACTTCGGCGGTGTATCAAAAACCAAAAGTAGATTTCGACAGCGAGAAATACGAGTCCAAACAAGTGTTTTATACTTCTAAAGACGGAACCAAAATCCCGATGATTATCACCCACAAAAAAGGATTAAAACTCGACGGGACAAATCCAACCATGCTTTACGGTTACGGAGGTTTCAACGTGAGTTTGACACCAAGTTTCAGTATTGCCAATGCCGTTTGGATGGAAAACGGAGGCGTTTATGCCGTGCCTAATTTACGTGGCGGTGGCGAATACGGGAAAAAATGGCACGATGCGGGAACCAAAATGCAAAAACAAAATGTATTTGATGATTTCATCGCAGCGGCAGAATACCTGATTGCTCAAAAATACAGTTCTTCGCAGTATCTAGCCATTCGTGGTGGGTCAAACGGAGGATTGCTCGTGGGCGCTACCATGACGCAACGTCCGGATTTGATGCGAGTTGCTTTACCGGCAGTGGGAGTGATGGACATGTTGCGTTACCATACCTTTACCGCAGGAGCAGGTTGGGCGTATGATTATGGAACCGCGCAGGACAGCAAGGAAATGTTCAGCTACATCAAGGGATATTCTCCCGTACACAACATACAAAAAGGGATTCAATACCCGGCAACCATGGTCACAACAGGCGATCACGATGATAGAGTAGTACCGGCACACAGTTTCAAGTTTGCTGCCGAATTACAAGAAAAACAAACTGGAACAAACCCAACCCTAATCCGTATTGATATCAATGCAGGACACGGCGCCGGAAAATCCGTAGCAGCAACCATTCAGGAAAATGTCGATATTCAGGCCTTTACCTTATTCAACATGGGAGTCGTGTTATTGCCAGAGTTGGAATAACAGAATTTATTCTGAATTTATTTCAGAAGCTATTTCCTGCTATCCGTTGCAATCTTTATATCCGCCGAAAAGGCGTAAATAAAGGATTTTCACTGCTATCAGGGCTAGTGCATTCGATTCCTCACACGATTGTCATTGCGAGGTAGGTGGCAAAGCAATCACATCACAAATTGATACAAAATTCAAAAAACGCTATTCGAAAGAGTAGCGTTTTTTTATGACAATTTTGTTAATTTAAGATCTCTACAAAAAGCCCTATTACTTTTAAATCAATCAAATCATCATCGTCTACCAATACTATGCTTTTGAAAGTAGGGTTATATGATTGTGGTTTTAATATTATAGAATTATGTGACCAGATTTCTTCCGTTATACTTTTTTTACTTTCGTATGATTTCACTGTGAAACCTCTTCCGAAATCGGAATCTTGAATGTTACTTTGATGAACTAAGACAATTTTTCCATTTCTAGAGCCACCTGTGTCTTTTTTAAATAGGCACCAAGAATTGCTTGGGATTATTTTATTCATTGACTCTCCAATTACTTTGCAAACAAAATAATCTGAATTATATTTAAAAGGTTTGCTTAATTCAATCCATTCAGTTTCTTCATTAATTTGCAAGTCACTAAAATTACCGGCAGCTGCTTTAATATCGTATAATGGAATGCAATTTACATATTGATTAATTTCATCGAAAGGTAAGACTCTAAAAGGAGATAAATTGATTTCAACAACAGGAATTGGTTCAATGATTTCTTTTGAATTTAATTCTATATCTTTACCATTTGTCAAATATTCGTAGATAGAATCTTCAACAGGATGATTCATTGTAAAGTTAATTTTAACTACAGATACTAGTTTTCCGTTATCATCAGGAATAGAAGTTTGGACAAATCCATTTTCTGTAGGTTTCATATCTCCCATAAAATAGAATTCTGTCCCTTCATCATTGTTTTTTTTAATAAATAAAGGTAAACGCAACTCGCTTTTGTGATTTAGTATTGATTTAACATCAGGACTATTTAAAGTGCGTTTTGATTTAGACATCCATTCAAATTCTGAATTACTTATAAAACGATCTTCGTATTTAGTAGTGCTAGAAATACTTTCTTCCTTATGATAATTTACAAAAATAGGGCAATTTGTTTTGTCTGAATTAATCAAATATCCACCAACATTTTGTGCTAAAGGATTACTTTCCCAATTTAATATTCTAAAAACATCTTTCCTTGAATATTTCCTATATAAGACAAAGCCATTAATGAATTTATTCTTCTTAAATAATTTATTAAATGTTTTAATCGAGTAGTCAATATTGTCTTCTAAGAATTGAAAAAAGATTGAATTATTTAAAGTTTTTGAGAACGATTCATTAATAATAATTTTATCACCTACTTTTTCTAATATACTAAACCCATAAATTTTATTGACTGTAACAAGTTTCTTGTCTTTATTTTCAGTTATGAATTTAAAATTTAAATTATTTAAAGAAGAATCAATAGTTTCGTCAGAGATTAAATATCCATATTCCTTTTTAATTTGGGATTTAAAATTTTCAATGTCTATTTTTTTTGAATGAATTAAGTGCTTTAAAATTAGACTCTCTTCTATGCGTTTCGAATTATTGATTTCATTTGAAAAAAGCTCAAGAAGTTTCTTTTCCCTGATGTCAATATGCAATTCTAAATTATCTTCTAATTCTATCACGAAATTTAAATATGACTTTGAATATTTTACATAAAGGAACGGATCTCTAGAACCATGTTCTAAGAAGTCGATCATCATAGGAATACGTCCCAACTGAAACTTCAAAAGAGTATAGTCCTTTACCAAGTCTCTTTTCAATGTCATGTTAGCAGAATTTATAGATTCAAATATTCTTTCTTTTGAAATTTGATCGAAATTGATTGTAGATGTCCCAGGGATTAAATCACTGCCACTTGAGATGAGTTTTCTTATCGAATCTTTATTATAAGTTGTATCTCCATACAATGCAATAGGAATCAAAAAATTATTTTTATAATTCCCAATAAAATCTATTACTGTTAAATATCCTTTATTGTCAATCTTTCTTAGCCCACGTCCAAGTTGTTGTATGAAGACTATAGCAGATTGAGTAGGTCTAATCATTATTATTTGATTTACACTTGGAATATCAATACCTTCATTGAAAATATCAACAGTGAATATATAATCCAATTGATTTTCTTTCTCATTTGATTCAAGATTTTTTATTGATTGAGCTCTTTGTTCTTCGGAACTATCACCTGAAAGTGCAATAGTTTTATAGCCTCGTTGATTAAAACCATTTGATAAAGCTAGACATTCATTATTCGAGGAACAAAAAATTAATCCACGGACTTTGTCATTATCACAACCATAAATATTAGCTTTTTCAATTATTCGGTCTATTCGTTCTTCAGAAACGAGAAAATTGAAATTAAAATCTTCATCTAATATTTTTCCATCAACCGTTATATCTGTAACTCCATAATAATGAAATGGACTTAGCATTTTTTCTTCTAATGCTCTGTGTAAACGTATTTCATAGGCTATGTTGTAATCAAACAGCTTAAAAACATCAAGTCCATCTGTTCTTTCGGGTGTTGCCGTCATTCCTAATAAAAACTTAGGATTGAAATAATTCAATATTTTTTGATAGGATTCAGCACTTGCTCTATGTGTTTCATCAATTACGATATATTCAAAATGATTTGGATTAAATTGTTTTAAATGTGAATCTCTAGAAATTGTTTGGATGGTTGAAAATATAAAATCGGCATCTAATTCTTTATGATTTCCGGAGTATATCCCCATAGATTTTGAATTGCCAAAAATTGTTTCGTAACCTTTTTTGGCGGCTTTAGCAATGTTTAATCTGTGTACAATGAAGAGGAATTTTTTAGGATTAACCTTTTTTACATCAAATGCAGATAAATAGGTCTTTCCTGTGCCTGTTGCTGATATTAAAAGAGCTTTAGTCTTGCCTTGAATTCGTAATTGTTCAATGTTGGCTAACGCTTCTTCCTGCATTAAATTTGGAGTTATTTCTTTTATATTAGAAATAAATAATTTCTTTTTAAGTGATTTAGTATAGTCAATTTGTTTTTTGTACAATATTTCATAATTATCAATGAATGCAATATCTACAGATAATGCTTTTTCATATTCAGTAGTAAATTCCTTAATAGCATTGAAAATAATATGACTAATCGGTGTTGCTGTTATTTTTAAATTCCATTCTATATTGGTGCAAAGTGCTGAAGCGGTTAAATTACTACTACCAATTATTAAATTGTAAATATCCTTTTTCTTAAACAAATAACCTTTTGAATGGAATGCATTATCAACAGCAATTTTTAGTTCAATATTTTTAAATTGTAAAATTTTTTTTAGAGCTTCAGGTTGAGTGAAATTTAAATACTGAGAAACTAATATTTTCCCTTTAATTCCTTTTTTTTCAAGGGTAATTAATGTTTCTACTAAGGTAGCAACACCACTAGTAGTGATAAATGCAACCGAAAACCAAAATTCTTCGCAATTATTTAATTCGTTAATAATTGTAGATAGAATTTTTTTTCCTTCAGTTTTATCATTTACCAATAATTGTGGTAAGTATTCCTTGTAAGAAGATACGTTTTGATTAATAAAACCAGTTTGTAAGCTTTGAGTTAATTTAATGTTTATTGGACTCATCTTAGTAAGTCATTAATTTTTTCATAATTGGAATATCAGCGGCAGCCCAATCTAAATATTCTAATTCATCTTTTTTTAACCACTTATAATCAATGTGCTCTGTTAGTGTTAGTTTCGGATTATCGCATTTGCAAATAAAACTATGCATTGTTAAAACAAAGTGAGGGTATTGATGCGTAACAGTTATGAATTCTTCTTGAACTTCGATTTGCATTTCTAATTCTTCTAATATTTCTCTTTTTACAGTTTCTTTTTTTGTCTCACCATTTTCCATTTTCCCGCCGGGAAATTCGTATTTTTTTGAAATATAATCCAGTTTGTTTTCACCTCGCTGAACACATAAAATTTTATTTTCATATATAATTATAGCGGCTACAACTTCAATATTTTTCATTTATTCTTATTTTTTTGATAAGTTTTATTTAATCTTTCCTTCTTATGTAAACTAGTCTGAAAATTACTTCTTTTTTTAATATTGGGTTGTATTAACTGGAAAAATCTAATTTTTAATATTCGCTGACCATAATAAGGTTTGTGAAAATATAGTTTTCTATCTAATAAAAGAGTTGTCCAGATCAATAAGCAATAATTATTTAATAGCTCGCATTTATCTAAATAATGCTCGCTTGGAAATCTTTTCCGCGTCCACAAATTGAAAGAAAAAAGGCTGTCTAAAAACTACATCCCAACTAAAATCTCTAATTTTGGGTAATGCTTTTAATTTTTTGCTTTTGATTAATTCATGCCATAACAACGGTATAAAAAAATACGAGCCATTAGTAATCCATTCCCTTCCTTAAATTCCATTTTTCTGCTATTTATTTTCCCAATGTTTTATTAATTGGCTCGGTTTTTTATACTGCAATCGGTAAATTTGGAAGAGAACATTAAATATATAAAAACATGACAGTACAAATCAACACAGACAACAATGTAGAAGGACACGCACGTTTGAAAGCGTATATTGCGGATGAAATAGCAACAACTTTAGCACGTTTTGAAGATAAAATAACCCGTTTAGAAGTGCATCTTGGTGACGAAAACAGCGATAAAGGTGGCGTAAATGACAAACGATGCCTGATCGAAGCAAGACCAAATAACATGCAGCCTGTAGCGGTGACCAATCATGCGGATACAACCGAGAAAGCCTTTCACGGTGCCTTAGACAAAATCAAAAAAGTGTTGGAAACAACTTTCGAAAAAAAGAAGACCTATTAAATAGTTGCCTTTTGGCAAATAAAAAAATGACACTGTCTTTATAAGATAGTGTCATTTTTTTTTTTGGTTGAGATTCTTTAGAATTGGGATAGTGGTTTTAATAATTTTATCAGTAAATTAGGACTTTCAATTTAATATCGAAAGGCATTGAGAAGTAGCAATTTGAGAAAATGAAATTTATAGAATAAAGTAATGGAAAACATAAAATTATTTGAAAGCCAAAAAATTCGTTCCTCTTGGGATAACGAACAAGAGAAATGGTTTTTTTCGATTGTAGATATTATTGCCGCTTTAACAGATAGTAATAATCCACAAGTGTATTGGAGAGTTTTAAAAAAACGACTTTTGGCTGAAGGAAATGAAACCGTTACAAATTGTAACGGTTTGAAAATGGTAGCTCCTGATGGTAAGATGCGTTTAACAGATGTTGCGGATACAGAGCAACTATTCCGTTTGATTCAATCCATTCCGTCGCCAAAAGCAGAGCCTTTTAAACAATGGTTAGCCAAAATAGGCTATGAAAGAATAGAAGAAAGTCAAGACCCAGAAAAGGCGATTGATCGTGCGATGGAAAATTATTTGAAATTAGGATACTCCACAGCATGGATTAATCAGCGGCTGAAAAGCATAGAAGTTAGAAAAGAGCTCACCGATGAATGGGAAAATAGAGGTGTTAAGAAAGGACAAGAATTTGCTTCACTTACCGATATAATTACCCAAGCTTGGAGTGGGAATACAGTTAAACAATACAAGAATTTAAAAAGCTTAAAAAAAGAAAACCTAAGAGATAATATGACCAATTTAGAATTGGTATTAAATATGTTGGCAGAAGCAACCACAACAGAAATTAGCAAAGAAAACAATCCTAAAACTTTTGCAGATAATAAAAAAATAGCCCGTAAAGGTGGTGAAATTGCCGGCGATACTAGAAAGCAAATTGAAGCGCAAACAGGTAAAAAAATTGTTAGCCCACAAAATGCTAAAGTTTTAAAAGAGGAAAAGAATAAATTAAAAGAATAGCACAAACAATAAACAGGACGAACAACTAGTTTTAAGTTCGTCTCAAATTTACTTTAAAACGATATTTTTTTGGTGTATTTCGCTTTTCGTTTTAATAATGTTGACCGTAAATTCGCAAATTATAGATATGTGTTTCATATTTTAATTTGCGAATTTGCGGTTTTTATGATTATTTAAATAGAATAAATTTTACTTATCAAACAATAAGGTTGCTAATGCCTCGTCTTTTTTGTAAACATCTTCATAGAAATGAACCACGCCGTCCGCATCTACCCAAGCAGTGAAATAACCAATGTATACCGGAATTTTGTTTTTGAGCGTGTACCAATATTCTTCTCCGCCGTTCATCGCGCTTTCTATCTTTTCAGGATTCCATTTCTTGTCATCTTTCATAATCGCAGCAGCCAGTTCTTTTGGCTTGGCTACACGAATGCAACCGTGGCTAAAAGCGCGATCTTCCTTACCAAATAAACTTTTGGATGGTGTATCGTGTAAATAAATAGCATTCGAATTGGGGAATAAAAACTTCACTAATCCCAATGAGTTTTCAGGTCCAGGTCTTTGTCTTACATTGCTGTCTTTCCATTCCATGTTGTGTTCGGCCAAGTAATTTGGATTCTTTTCAATGGCAGGAAGAATTTCTTTCTTAAGGATACTGGTCGGCACATTCCAATACGGTCTGAATACGATATATTTCATTGGCGCACTAAAAATAACGGTTTTGTGCATCGCTTTCCCCACAACAACTTTAGAGCGTAATTCTGGTTTTCCATCTCTGAAAAAAGTCAGTTCATAGGCCGGAATATTCACCACGATTAATTCCTTGGATTTGGTGATGTCATTCGAAATCCATCTGCAACGTTCCATATTGACCATAACAGTTTTGATACGATCCGCAACGGAAACGTTCATATAATTGATGTGTTCCGGAAGAATCGTTTTGTTCAGCAAATTGCCACTTCTTTTTTTGAATTTCAAAATTCCGGTAGCTAATTCATCATCATACACGGCACTTTTAGAATCTCGGGAAATGTCATTGGTGATAAACAAACGTGTTCTGATTTGCGCAATGGCAGTGGCACTGTCGCCAGGTTTATACGATTTTACATTTGGATCCAGCGCAATGGTTTTCCAGCCGCCTTTCTTTTCTATTTTGCGGTATTCCTGCAATACATCTCTAAGCAGGTAATACTGTTTCAAAACGCCTTTTTCTTCTTTGTGAATTAACGAAGGGTCGATCAACAATGAATCTAAATAATTGACATACGATTGTCTTTTTCGAGGTAAAAACCAACCTAACTCTTTCGATTTTTGAGCATCGATGCCATCGTACACTTTATCCGCATAAAAAAAGTATAGCGCAGAACTCAATAACTCCGTGTCAATAGTTGCTTTTTGATTGTCGTCCGGATTGTCATAGATATCGTCTAATTTTTCTTTGTACGGAATCACGGTTTCTATTCCTTCCTTGCTCAAATTATTTACCTTGTTGTACAACAAACCGGCAAATTCATTAAGACCATTCTTATCAAACCAGATATAATGAAATTGATGCTTGCGGTACAATTGTTCTACTTCACCTTGATAAGGTTGCAGTTTTGGATATTTCCCGAAGAAAGTTTTGATTTGCGTGCTGTCAAACGCAAATTCTATAGCATTTATACTCGTTTGAGTATTGGCAGCCACAGTATTTCCATCTTTCTTTTTGCAGGAAACAATAGTAAAAAGCAGTATAAAAACAACCAATAGGATGGGGGAATGTAACTTTTTCATAGATTAACTTTTAATTCGCCTTGAATGAATTTAAGGCATTACAAAAATACATCAAATCCAGTAAGGTGCTACCAGCCTTGGACTGCATAAGTTTTTACAAAACGCATCTCAATCTTTACTTTAAGGATATGTATGAAATTAGAATTAAAATTAAGTAATTGTAAATTAATTAGTTATGAATTTATTTTTGTTTTGGAGATGGTTTTTTTGATTCAATTTGTTTTTAGAAAACCAAAAATTATGAAATAAATAGTCCTGCAAGATGTAAAATTGTTCCTGCAACTCCATTTTGTCGAAAGAGACAAAAAACCGAATAATATTACCTTTTTTACAAAAGCAACATCAAACGATAAAACCCAATAATTATTCCTTTTTATATGATTTCACTCAATGGAACATCTTAAAATATTGAACTTTTCAAGATGAAAAAGTAGATTGAACTTCACAGAATTTAATTTTTAAAATGTGGTTGAACAGTCTGAAATTCGAGAAATGAAAATGGCATAGCAGGCGCTCAAAGGGGGTGTGAAATCCGTTTTTGGATTATTAATTCTTAAACCGAATGTTTTTAGCTACCTTTATTTAAAATAGTAAAGGAATACGTATGAATCAATATTTGCAGCGCATAAAATCTTATTTTCAAACCATAAATTTTCGAAAAATAATCAAAAGAATTGGTTTTTTACTTCTGGGAATTGTGGCTTTTTTGGTGATAGCTTCCGCGGTTTTATCGGTTTATTTTAAGAATAATAAAGCGGAGATCGTAACGCAAATTAATGCAAAAATTAACGAAAATATTACCGGCACAATCGATATTGGCGATATTGATTACAAGTTTTTTAAGGGTTTCCCCAATATGACTTTGGCGTTAAGCCAAGTAGAATTAAAGGACAGTTTGTGGTCTTTACACAAGCGAACGTTGCTCAAAGCGGAACAAATTGAGGTGCGTGTCAATGTTTTGGGATTGCTTTCTAATGAGATTAACATCGACAAAATAGAAATCCAGCAGGCTACTTTGCATTTGTTTAAAGGAAAAAACGGAATTGTAAACACGAATATTTTTAGGCCTAAGCCAAAAAGCAAAAAGTCAAAAAGCTCCACAGATTCTAAAGTAAAAGAAGTCGCTCTAGATCAAGTGCATTTTATTTCCGAAAATCAATTGGGACATAAATTATTTGATTTTAATATCGTTGCATTGCGAAGCCAAATAGATCATGATAGCGAGAATTGGCACACGAATTTGTATTTGAAAACGCTTGCCAAAAGTATGGCTTTCAATACCAAAAGAGGAAGTTTTATCCAAAATAGAATGGTAGAAGGGGTTTTGAAAGTTGATTTTTCAGAACCAAAAAACCAAATTAGTGTCGCCACAGAGAATTTCGGAATTGGAGAGGAGTTCTTTGATATCAACGCCCATTTTAGTTTGGATAAAAACAAGTCTCCTTTTGATATTGCCATAAAAACTACGATTTTGTGGCGCGATGCTTCCGCTTTATTGAGTGCTAATATCAGTACTAAAATTAATCAGTTTGATTTAAAAAAACCGATTGATGTAGGTTGCACGATTATTGGCGATATGAATGTCACTGGCGATCCGGAAATTGTGGTGACGACAAAAATTAAAAATAACGAACTCACGATACCGGACGGAATCATTACGGACTGCAGTTTTGGGGCCACATTCACCAACCAATATAAAAAAGGTGCCGGTTGTAACGACATTAACTCGACTATAACTTTAACGGATTTTTCAGGGAAATACAAAACGATCCCATTTGCAATTCCAATCGGGATTATTTCTAATTTTGAGAAAACCACTGCGTCAGGTAGTTTTAAATCGGACTTTGCCGTTTCGCGACTAAATGAGATAGTCAATGCGAATTTGATGCATTTTTCTGATGGTCAGGCCAAAGTGAATTTGGATTTCAAATTTGATGTGGTGCACTTAAAAATACAAAAACCCTTATTCACGGGAAGTGTAGCCGTTAAAAATGCAACTGTAAATTATGGTCCACGGAATTTGACTTTCGTGAAAACAGACATTCAGCTTGATTTTACGGAGCAAGCATTGTTAATCAAAAAAATTAATTTTAAAGACCGCAGGAATATGGTTTTTATGGAAGGAAAAATTGACAATTTCCTGACGTTGTATTATGAAAATCCTGAAAAAATGGTTGTAAACTGGGATATTTATGCTCCCTTTCTGGATGTGAAACAGTTTGTGGGTGTTTTTACAAGTACTAGTAAAAAAGCTCCAAAAACCAAGAGCAAAAAAGATGATTTTTCAGATGAATTGTATTCCGTGATTGAAATGAGCCAAATGGCGTTACATGTTAAAGCGGACAAAATGGTCTACAGTAAACTCGAGGCGACGAATGCGAAAGCAACGATTTTGTTACTCAACAATACATTAATTGTCAAAAATGGCTGGGTTCAAAGTGTTGGCGGAAGTATTGCTTTTGATGGGCAATTAGTACCTGATGGAGATCATTTTCTGCTGGAGTCCAATGCGAAAATCAACCGGGTCAACATTGGCCGATTCCTTGCAGGCTTGAATAATTTTGGGATTCAATCTTTTGAACCTAAAAACATAGAGGGGTTTTTAACAGCTTCGGCAGCGCTTAAAGGAAAACTACTTTCTGGCGGAGAATTAAAAACGAACTCTCTTTCCGGTGCGGCTAAATTTAAGGTGGTTCAAGGCGCTTTAATCGATTTTAAACCCATTACAAATATAGGAAAGTTCGCTTTTCCTTTTAGAAATGTGAACCACATCGTTTTTAGTGATTTGTCAGGAAATTTTAAAATCAATGGAGATTTAGTTGATGTAAATGATTTGAAAGTGAGTTCCAATGTATTGAATTTAGATGTAAATGGCGTCTATTCGTTTAACAGAGGTACAAATTTAGCGATGACTATTCCGTTGAGAAATCCAAAAAAAGATGAACTTATCACCGATGAAGCGGAAAAAGCTGAAAAACGTACGAAAGGAATCGTACTGCATTTATTGGCCGTTGATGTTGATGGAAAAATAAAAATCAGATGGAATAAAAACCATGAAAAACTTTAATTGTATGAAAAAACTACTGGCAGTTCTTATCATTTTTTGTTTGTTCGGATGCAAAAGCAGCATGGAGCAACAAACACCTTCGAAAACAAGCGTCAGCGCCACACTTGATGCGTGGCATAAAGCCGCAGCGCAAGCTAACTATAACGATTATTTCAGTTTAATGACAGATGATGCTGTTTTCATTGGTACCGATGCTTCAGAGAATTGGAATAAGACAGCTTTTCAAGCGTATGCAAAACCACATTTCGACAAAGGGAAAGCATGGAGTTTTACGGCTCTGGAACGCCATGTTTTTTTTGATAAAACCGGAAAAACAGCTTGGTTTGATGAATTATTGGATACTCAAATGAAGATTTGTCGTGGTTCTGGCGTTTTGGTAAAAATAGGAAACCAATGGAAAATTCAACACTATGTTCTATCAATGACGATTCCAAATGAAAATTCGAATGAAGTAATAAAAGTTAAAGCTTCTTTGGAAGAGGCCATGATCAAAACCTTAAAATCGAAATAATAAATTTATTTTGCATTTCTGCTAGAATGCTTCTTTTTGCATAAAAAAACCTCTGTTTTAGCAGAGGTTTTTTATGAACTGTAAATTCTATGATTACCAGATTTTGACTCTTTTCTCTGGAGCCAAATACAATGAATCGGTAGGTTGTATGTTGAAAGCGGTATAAAACTCAGGAATATTTCTCACGACACCATTAACTCTGAATTTTGCCGGCGAATGTGGATCAGTAGCGATTTGATTTCGCAAAGCTTCGTCACGAGTTTTATTTAACCAACATTGTCCCCAGCCTAATAAAACGCGCTGTTCGCCAGTGAAACCATCTAAAACTGGCGATGCTTTTCCGTCTAGACTCATTTTGTACGCTTTTAGTGCAATGGATAATCCTCCTAAATCTCCTATATTTTCCCCTTGGGTAAATTCGCCATTCACATTGAGGTCAGGAAATACTTTGAACATGTTGTACTGCGCAACTAATGCGCCTGTTTTTTGTTTGAAAGCGGTTAAATCTTCAGGTGTCCACCAATTGCGCAACACTCCGTCACCATCAAAGGTGCTTCCTTGGTCATCAAAACCATGACCTATTTCATGACCAATTACAGCTCCAATTCCGCCATAGTTTGCTGCGCCTTCTACTTTTACATCAAAGAAAGGAGGTTGTAGTATGGCTGCAGGAAATACGATTTCATTAAGCGGTGGGTTGTAATAGGCGTTTACGGTTTGTGGAGTCATTCCCCACTCGGTTCTGTCAACAGGTTTTCCTAATTTATTAATTTGTCTGTTGTATTCAAAAGTGGTGGCTTTTTGCTGGTTTCCATACAAGTCGCCTTTTACAACTTTCAAGCTAGAATAATCTCTCCATTTGTCAGGATAGCCAATTTTTGGAGTGAATTTTGAGAGTTTGTCTAAGGCTTGTTTTTTGGTTTCCGGACTCATCCAATCCAGAGTTTTTATGCTTTCTCCGTAAGCTTTAAGAAGGTTTTTAACTAAAAGAGTAACTTGTTCTTTCGCTGCGGGAGAGAAATGTTTCTTTACATAGACTTTTCCAACGATTTCGCCAAGACTATTGTTTACTCGGTCAACACCTCTTCTCCATAATGGTTGTTGTGCTTGTATTCCATTAAGTGTTTTGCCATAAAAATCAAAATTTTCCTTATCTAAAGCGGTGTTCAACGATGTCGCTGATCCATGAATAGCATTCCATTTCAGGTAGGCTTTCCAAGTGGTTAAAGGAGTAGTTTTAATGATTGTGTTGAGCGATTTGATATAATCAACTTGAGCAACGACGATGTTTTTTTGGTTCAGGATTCCGGCGTTCTTTAACATGCTCGCCCAATTAAAATCAGGCATGAGTTGGCTCAAATCGGTAACAGCGTATTTGTTGTACAGTTTTACGACGTCACGGGTTTGTTCTTTTTTCATGTGTTGCGCAGCCAAAACAGTTTCTAATGCCATGATTTTTTTAGATAAATCAGATGCATTTGCTATTCCTCCTAGTTGCAGCATCTTCTCGATATGGGTTACGTATTTTTTTTGGATTTCCTTTGATTTGGCATCTTCTAGAGAGTAATATTCTCTGTCGGGTAATCCTAAACCACCTTGCCAAGAAATAAGCATGTATTGCGTTGGATCTTTTAAATCTTCCATTACCGAAACGGAAAAAGGAATGTTGCTTCCGGAGGTGTTTGCATACCCAAAATAAGCTGCTAAATCAGTGTAATTGGTTATGGCATCAATTTTTTTGTATTCCGGAAGTAAGGGTGCAATTCCTTTTTGATCTCTTATTTTAGTGTCCATGTAGGCTTCATAAAAGTCTCCGATTTTTTGTTCATCAGAACCGGCTGCAAAATCACCTTTGGAAGAAGCTTCGATGATGGCTTTTACGTCTTCTTGTGATTTTTCATAAACCATATAGCCAGCACCATAAGAGGCTTTATCATCTGGTATTTTAGTATTTTTTTTCCAGGTTCCGTTGACATAGGTGTCAAAATTATCACCTGGTTTAGCAGATATGTCCATGTTTTCTTTGTTGATCCCGGAAAGGAGCAGGTCAGATTTTTCAGAAGTGTTAAAAGCACCTAGCAACAAAATGGATGATACCAACACGAGTTGTGTTTTAATTGGATATGATTTTGGTTTCATAAGTTGGATTTTAGGACATAAATATAATTAAAAAAAAGTCGCTTTTTTATAATAAATTGATTAGTAAATACTTAAAACAAAAATAATTTTAATAAAGTGACTTCATCCATTGGTTTTACTGATTTATATAGTTTTTACACGAAATAGATAAATGTTAAAACACTACAAAATTGGCACTTTATAGAAAGTATAAGTGACTTGTAATGTGCATTTCTATGGAAGTAAAATAGGATGGTAAAACGAGGCGGTCTGAGTGATAAATTTATTTAGAATCATCGGCGAATAGCAGTTCGGCTAGACGGTCGTCTCTTAAATATATATCGTTATAAAAGCTTATTTCTCCGGAATCATTTACCCAAGCCGTAAAATACCCAATGTGTATTGGAATTTTCTTTTTCAGGATGCACACCGTTTCCTTTTCTCCTTTCATTGCTTCATTGATGCGTTCGATAGGCCAATCTGGATCGTCTTTTAAAAGTAACAGTGCCAATTCTTTTGCTTTCTCTAAGTTGATACAGCCGTGACTATACGCTCGGTACTCGTATTGAAATAAATCTTTAGATGGTGTGTCGTGTAAATAAATGTCTTCTGAATTTGGAAAGACAAATTTAACCAGTCCCAAAGAGTTTTTTGGTCCCGGTTTTTGTCTTGCATTGCCTTTGTTCCATTCGATATTATGTTTGGCCAGATAGTTTTCATCCAGAGCCATCGCATCTTTTATTTCGTTTTCAATGATGCTTTTTGGGATGTTCCAGTAGGGACTGAATACTATTTTGCTAATACTGCTACTAAGAACAACAGTTTCGGTCATGTTTTTGCCTACAAAAACTTTGGATTCCAATTCGTTTTGGCCATTTTTTTTAAAGAAAAACCGATAAGAAGGGATGTTTATAATGATGTATTCTTCGGTTTTTGTCAACGCTGGGTCAATCCATCTACAGCGTTCCATGTTGGCTATTATGGTTTTAATGTGTTTTTCGATGGGAATATTCATGCGATGAATATGCTTAGAGGCAATCAGATAATCGATATTGAAGCCATTTCTTTTTTTGTAATTCACTATTCCAGCCATCAATTCCGAATCGTACACATTGCTTTTTGAATCGGCTTTTAAATCTCCGGTAATGGCAAGACGCTGTCTGATTTGTCCAATGGTTTTTGCGCTATCATTTGGTTTGTATATTTTATCCAAAGAATCGATTGCTATGGGATTCCAGTCTCCGTTTTTTTCTATTTGGCGGTATCTCTTTAAAACATCCCGCAATTTGTAATATTGACTAAACAGCTGTTCCTCATTTTTATCTAATATTTGAGGATCTACTAATAACGAATCCAATAGATTCTCGTACGACAGTTTTTTTCGAGGTAAAAACCATCCCATTTCTTTCACTTTTTCGGAATCAATTCCGTCATATACTTTTTTAGCATAAAACACGTACATGGAGGACAAAAGTAGTTCTGCGTCAGTTTGGGTCAAATTATTGGCAGATGCGTCACTAAAAATCACGTCAATCTTGTCTTTATAAGCTAAGCGTGATTTTAAGCCTTCTTCTTCCAATAAATTTACTTTAGAGTACAGCAAATTGGCAAACTCGATAAGTCCTTCGTGGTCGTGCCAAATAGCATTGTGGTTTCGTTTTCTGTATAATGCAATAACATCTGATTTGTATTTTTTTAATTTTGGATGTGTTTTGAAAAATCTGTAAATAATTGTGCTGTCAATCTTGACAAAAGAGTTCTTAGTTTTGTGGGTGGGAAGTGTTTTTGCAAAAAACAATTCAATACCCGTTTTTGATTTGTTGCGGTGCGCGTAAACCAATGAGAAGCTAAATAATAATACCGCAATAGATAAAACGAAGTTTTTCATAGCAAGTTTATTTATATAAAGGTACAGTAATATTTTGTGTGCTAAAAGCGCATTAACAGGAATGTTAAGAATGGAAATAGTACAAAAGTCATTACTTTGGCTGTTATTTTTTAAAGAACTGGATAAAATATCAGCTTACAAATAGCGATTTTGAAAACGTTTTTTCATTTTTTTACCGCTTCGGCATTCGGTCTTATATATTTCCTTAATTTTGCCGAAATATTCTAAAAAAGTGGGAAGCAAAAATAAATTAAAGCGGTTCAAAGAAAACGAGACATTCAACAATGTTTTTCAACCAACAAGAGAAGAAGTGGTAGGCGATTTATTTCCGTTGAAAGGGAAATGGAACTCAGAATTCTTTAAAAATGAGAATCCATTGGTACTGGAATTAGGCTGTGGAAAAGGGGAATATTCTGTAGGCCTTGCGGAACGATATCCAAATAAAAATTTTGTGGGAATCGATATCAAAGGCGCTCGTTTTTGGCGTGGAGCTAAAACAGCGGTTGAAACCGGAATGTATAATGTGGCTTTTATCAGAACCCAAATCGAATTGATCAACCATATTTTTGCTGAAAACGAAGTAGATGAAATCTGGATTACTTTTCCGGATCCGCAAATAAAATACAAGCGTACGAAACACAGAATGACAAATTCAGAGTTTTTGCAGTTGTATAAAAAAATCCTCAAAAAAGACGGTATTGTAAACTTAAAAACCGATAGTGAGTTCATGCATGGGTATACTTTAGGGTTGTTGCATGGAGAAGGGCACGAGGTTTTGTATGCCAATCATAATGTGTATGTAAATGAAGGAAGTCCAGAGGAAGTAACTGCTTTTCAGACGTTCTATGAAAAACAATATTTAGAAATTAACAAAGCAATTACGTATATTCGATTTAAAATTAAAGAATAGTTTTATATTTGAAACAGATTTCTTTTTTTGATCTTGCACCTTGCCTATGAATTTTATCACTTCTTTGTTTTTGGGTTTCGTTACGGCCTTTGTAGGGATTACGCCTCCGGGATTAATCAATATGACGGCCGCTAAAGTGAATCTCAAGGAAGGAAAAAGAAGTGCGTACTGGTTTGTTTTAGGTGCAGTAATTATAATTTTCTTTCAAGCAGCGCTTGCTATATTTTTTGCTCAGTTTATAAAAGAGCGTCCGGATGTTATTGTTTTGTTACGGGAAGTTGGTTTTGGGATTTTTGCAGTATTGACGATTTATTTCTTATTGATTGCCAAAAAGCCAAAAAAGAAAAAAGGTAAAATGAAAAATAAGAGTACTTCCACTCGTTTTTTTCTTGGGATGTTGCTCTCTGCGCTTAACTTTTTTCCTATTCCTTATTATGTTTTTGTAAGCGTTACATTAGCGTCATACAATTTGTTTTATTTTGATACGACCAATGTTTTTACCTTTGTAACAGGTGTGGTTTTAGGATCTTTTTTTGTGTTTTATTGTTACATCACTTTTTTTCAAAAAATTCAAGACAAAACGGATTATCTGATGCGCAATATGAATACAATTATAGGTAGCATTACCGGATTGATATCCTTAATCACTTTAATTAATATCATACGGTATTATCTGCGATAATTTTTTACCGCTCAAGAACAATAAAGAGACTTTTTATTAGATTCAGGATCATGTCAAACGACAATTTTTTCGAGAGAGTATATTTCATAGCCAGACAAATTCCGTACGGAAAAGTAACTTCTTATGGCGCTATTGCAAAGGCATTAGGAACAGCTCGTTCTGCTCGAATGGTAGGTTGGGCAATGAATGCATCTCATAATCTGGAAGATGTTCCGGCGCATCGCGTGGTGAATCGAAAGGGTTTACTTACCGGTAAATTACATTTTGACGGAACCAATTTGATGCAACAATTATTGGAAAACGAAGGAATTGTTGTGGTGGATAACCAAATAGTAGATTTCGAAAAACATTTCTGGCAACCGGAAGTTAGAGTGGAGTAACGCCTAAAAGTCCGAACGTTATTTTTTGATATTAAAAAACGATATTTCTCTGATAATTGCCGTCAATTCTCACATCAATAAATGCGATACAAATCCTTTATAATAAGAACTTTTCATAGTATCTTTGTAATCTGAAATCAGTTTAAATAAAGATAATATTTTGGTATTAAATGCCGACAGAAAACAATAAACTAAAAATGAAATTAGATAGAAAAGATATTCTTAAAGCGTTAGAAACAATTACTATAGCTGGAGAAGGAAAAAACATGGTGGAGAGTGGTGCAATAGCAAATGTGATAACTTTTGGCGATGAGGTTGTAGTTGATTTAGTATTGCATACACCAGCTATGCACATAAAAAAACGTGCCGAAGACGATATCAAAAAAACAATTCTTGAATTAGTATCTCCGGATGCTAAAATCAAAATTAATAGTAAAGTTGAGGTTCCGGACAAACCGGAAATTAAAGGGAAATCAATACCGGGAATCAAAAATATTATTGGTGTTGCCTCTGGTAAAGGAGGAGTAGGGAAATCTACTGTTACAGCAAATCTAGCGGTATCATTGGCTAAAATGGGTTTCTCAGTAGGAATTCTTGATGCGGATATTTACGGGCCATCTATGCCAATCATGTTCGACGTAGAAAGCGAAAAACCAATTTCGGTAACCGTTGATGGAAAATCAAAAATGAAACCGGTTGAAAGTTACGAAGTGAAAATTCTTTCAATAGGATTTTTCACAGCGCCAAGTCAAGCGGTAATCTGGAGAGGACCAATGGCTTCAAAAGCGTTGAACCAAATGATTTTTGATGCGGACTGGGGAGAATTGGATTTCATGTTAGTCGATTTGCCTCCGGGAACAGGAGATATTCACCTTTCAATCGTACAATCATTGCCTATTACAGGTGTTGTCATCGTAAGTACGCCACAAGCAGTAGCTTTGGCCGATGCCAAAAAAGGAGTTTCAATGTTCATGTCTGAAGCTATAAATGTTCCTGTATTGGGAATTATAGAAAACATGGCGTATTTCACACCAGAAGAATTACCGGAAAATAAATATTACATCTTTGGAAAAGAAGGAGCCAGAAATCTTTCAGAAGACTTAGGCGTGCCGTTCCTTGGCGAAGTGCCTATCGTACAATCCATTCGCGAAGCGGGAGATTACGGTCGTCCGGCAGCAATGCAAACCGGTTCCGTTATTGAAACCGTTTTCGAACAAATCACAAGAAATGTAGTGCAAGAAACCGTAAATAGAAATGAAAGTTTACCTGCGACTGAGGCAGTTAAAATTACTACTATGGCCGGTTGTTCAGCAGTAAAAAAATAGAAATTAGAATCTTTTGAAAATGATTTTTAATCTTTCAATTTTCTAATCTTTCAATCTTTAAATAAAGAAAATGACAACAGAAGAATTAACAATAGAAGTTCAAAAAGCGCTCGAAGAAATAAGACCTTTCTTGAATTCTGATGGCGGTGATATTACACTGATTTCTATCGAAGATGGCAAACACGTAAAAGTGCGTCTCGAAGGAGCATGCACGAGTTGCAGTGTAAACCAAATGACGCTGAGAGCTGGCGTGGAAACTACCATCAAAAAGTTTGCTCCCCAAATAGAAACTGTTGTAAACATTCTATAAATTTGTCATCCTGAGCGCAGTCGAAGGAGGGCGTGACCCTTTTAAGAAAAAAGGCTACTCGATATACTGGGTAGCTGCCTTTTTTCTTAAATGCGTCGGGCTATCCGCGCTACTTCGGTAGCTAGCTGCTATCCCTCACGCAAATTTGTATTCCACAACACATAACTTATAACTCATAACTGATTTATGGATGTATTAATAAAAATTAAAGATCGTGAAGGAGTAGTGCACGAATTACAGGCTCCCACAGATATGGCCATGAACATCATGGAATTATGCAAAGCCTATGAGCTTCCTGTAGAAGGAACTTGTGGCGGAATGGCCATGTGTGCTTCTTGTCAATGTTATGTGCTAAATGATGTGTCCTTGCCAGAAATGGGCGATGATGAAGAAGCAATGCTGTCCGAAGCATTCTACGTAAAGTCAAACAGTCGTTTGGGTTGTCAAATACCAATCACCGAAAGTCTCGAAGGATTAGAACTGGAGTTGGCTCCGGAAAATTAATAAAAAAGCGTTTGCCTTGGCAAACGCTTTTTTATTGATAATCTTTTAGATTTGTCGGGCCTTCAAGTACTTCCCTAACAACTTGAAGAATACCATTTTCCTTCGTGTCAATGAACCATTTTATCAATGTGATTGTTCCATTTACAATCTCGATGCCAGTAATGCTTCTTGGATGTACGCAGCTCCCGTCATTAAAATAAGGCGTGCTGTTCTGACTTGGATAGGAAAAACTGGGGCGATGCGTATGGCCTACAATGGTGATTTTGCGATTGTTGTTCTCAATCCATTTTTTAATTCGGAGTTCGATTTTTATACGTTCCACATAATTTTTGGCGGGACTTGTAGGATCTGATATTCCCCAAATTTGGAGTGGTTTCCACAATAGACGCACCATGAATCGATTGATTTTCCAACCCACATAATTCATGAAATCAGCTTGATGTCCATGAGTCAAAAATAGTTCCTGCTTAGTTTCCTGATGAACTAAAACAATAGCTTCATGGCATTTTATTCCAGAAAATAAAGGTTCAATTCTGTCGTTCTGTGTATTTGTATAGGTGGTAAGTGTTTTTGCTACATGATCTTTATCCCGAAAAGTCATTTCATGATTGCCCCAAATTTTATGATATCTATTGGAATCATGGAACTTCTTTAGTAAAAGATAGACGTTTTTGTGTGCTTCAAAGATGGTTTTGAAAAAAATATTCTCCCATAATTCATCTCCGTCACCCAATTCACAATAGGAAAAACCATCATTGTAATATTGAGTCATTGCATGAAAGTATACGTTTCGATTGCTTGCAAAGTCATCGGCAAAACTATTATCACTTCTGTGACAATCACTAAAAAGAATGAATTTGGATTGGTCGTCAAAAGGAATCCTTTCAGCTTCTTTGTAGGCTTTTGTTAATCGTTCTTGAGAAGACATTTGTTTGTTTTAAAGAAAAATAAAGATAAAAAAAATAGCTAATAAAGCTATTTTTTTCATCGGTACTTCTTTTAAGAAGTCGTTATTCATTATTTTGAAATTAGATATAATACATTTCTAAATAATAGTTACGTTTATTTGGATGTGTTGGATTTATACCAAAGCAACATTCATAGTAATTGTTTCTTCGATTGCATCCCAAAGACCGATGCGTTTTTCTAAGGCTAATTTTGAAACCTCTTCTACATCGGACCATTTCTGTGCATCTGTTCCACAAAGTTCTGTGATCATTTTCATTGCCATCGGACCGTGTTCGTCAGCATCCAGTTGAATGTGTCTTTCAAAATAGTAAATGAGTTTACTCAAATCTGTTTCTGGGAAATTTGCTTGAAAGTTTTTTAGGATTTCGGTAAACATACTTGGAATCAAATCTTCTCTTCCAAAAGTAAAAGCGGCAGCGATTTCATGAGATTTTCCCTCTTCAATAACTCTGAACGTAAAATCTAAGAACGCTTTGATATTAGGGTGTAAATTGCTTGTTTTGATAGCAACAAATATATTTTTAAGCGAATCTACTTCGGATAAAAAATCTTCAATTCCAGCGGTGTTTGCTCCACAAGCTTTCATCGCTTCAATGTACATTTCGTAATGACTGGAGCGGTTTCCGTCTAGTGTTAAATCAGATTCTTCGGCAAGTACTATTTCATTTATCAAATATCTGGTTTGAGGATTTTGAGTGGCAAACCATGGAGTCGTTGTACAGGTCAATTTAGATTGCAATGCTTTTAATAACGACATGAAATCCCAAACGGCATAAACATGGTTTTCGAGAAAACACTGTAAATCTTCAATGGTTCTAACTTTTTTGTATAAAGAATGTTGTAACAATAGTTCTTTTTGGGGCTGAATGCTATTGTTGATTGTCTCAATATTCATGGATGGTATTTTTTATGTAAATATAAAAAAGCTTCCTGTTTCCAAGAAGCTTTTTCTATCAATTTTACAAATACTTTAATAATCGTTTACTACTATTTAAAAGCTGGAATTCCAGTAATATCCATTCCGGTAATCAATAGATGGATATCATGTGTTCCTTCGTACGTAATCACCGATTCTAAATTCATCATGTGTCGCATGATAGAATATTCTCCGGTAATTCCCATTCCGCCCAGCATTTGTCTTGCTTCGCGGGCAATATGAATTGCCATATCGACATTATTTCTTTTTGCCATTGAGATTTGAGCCGTTGTAGCTTTGCCTTCATTTCTCAAAACGCCTAATCTCCAAGTCAATAATTGTGCTTTGGTGATTTCGGTAATCATTTCTGCTAATTTTTTTTGTTGTAATTGTGTTCCTGCAATTGGTTTGTCAAACTGAATTCTCTCTTTGGCATAACGTAAAGCCGTGTCATAACAATCCATTGCTGCTCCAATAGCACCCCAAGCAATTCCGTAACGTGCTGAATCAAGACAGCCAAGTGGTGCTCCTAATCCAGATTTATTTGGTAATAAGTTTTCTTTCGGAACTTTTACATTGTCAAAAATTAATTCTCCAGTAGACGATGCGCGAAGCGACCATTTATTGTGCGTTTCTGGAGTGGTAAAACCTTCCATTCCGCGTTCTACAATTAAGCCGTGAATTCTTCCTTCTTCATTTTTTGCCCAAACAATAGCGATATCTGCAAAGGGAGCATTTGAAATCCACATTTTGGCGCCATTCAATAAATAATGATCGCCCATATCTTTGAAGTTGGTAATCATACTTCCTGGATCTGAACCGTAGTTAGGTTCCGTTAGTCCGAAACATCCCATGTATTCTCCTGTTGCCAACTTAGGTAAATATTTTACGCGTTGCTCTTCATTGCCGTATTTCCAAATTGGATACATAACCAAAGAGGATTGTACTGATGAAGTAGATCGTACACCAGAATCACCACGCTCAATTTCCTGCATGATTAAACCATAAGATATTTGATCAAGACCAGCTCCTCCATATTCTTCTGGAATGTAAGGACCAAATCCGCCTATTTCACCCAAACCTTTTATGATTTGTTTTGGGAATTCTGCCTTTTGAGCATATTCTTCAATAATAGGAGAAACTTCTTTTTTTACCCACGCACGTGCGGAGTCACGCACTAATTTGTGTTCTTCGGTTAGTAAGTCGTCTAGTAAGTAATAATCTGGAGATTGAAATAAGTCTGGTTTCATGGATGTTAATTTTAATGTAATGCAAATTTACATAAAGAAATATAACAAAAGCATTAACAAATGTTATATTTTTATATTATAACCTAGAAGTAATTGATTTTTAAATATAAAGTTGGTTTTTCAAAGCTCGTTTTATTTAAAAATTGATGTACTAATTTACAATAAAATAATTAGTTCTCTTGGAAAATTTGTTTGGAGTAGTAGTGCTGTTATTTTTAGATGTGATTTTGAATTACATCTTCAAATAATAATCTTTTGTCAATTCAATATATTCGGAAGTGTATTGATGTCTCGAAGTTTCAATTATTAATTCATCAATTGGAAAATTCACATTTTCATTTCGGCTGAAGGCCAATAAACTGCGTTTAATTTCTGTAGTTGGAGTTCCTTTTACGCGAGTTATTTTTAAAGGATATAATTCATAATCTTTGGCCAAAGCCAAAAAATTTTGCTCTTCTTTGTAAGGAATAATTACAGCGAATATTCCGTTTTCCGAAAGTAATAAATCAGCCGCTTCAATCAAATCTTCAAAAGGCATTGCGTCAGCAAAACGGGCTAAATCACGCTGTTCGTTATCAGATTTGTAATCATCAGTATAAAATGGGGGATTAGAAACAATTAAATCATACTCGTCTTCCGGTTCTTCGATGAATTCGTCTAATCCTGCATGAAAACAAAATAAGCGGTCGCTCCAAGGGGAGTTTTCAAAATTGTCTACGGATTGTTCGTACGCTTCTTCGTCAATTTCTAACGCATCAATTTGTTCGGCATGACTCCGTTGTGCAAGCATCAATGCGATTATTCCAGTTCCGGCTCCAATATCTAAAATGCTAAAAGGATTGTTTTCAATTGGTGTCCAAGCACCCAACAAAACGCCGTCGGTTCCAATTTTCATGGCACAACGATCTTGTTCAAGAGAGAACTGTTTGAATTGGAATTTAGACAACTTAGATTTTTTAGAATATTAGACAACTTAGATTTTTTCTAAAGTCGCAGACGTTTCTAATAATCTAAAAGCGCAGCGAATCTAAAAATCTTTTAAAGATACATTTCGATCAATCCTTCAGGCAGGTCCATGATGACTTTTTTATTTTCTCTGTCAATTTTCACAAGGAAATGGTCGATCATAGGAATAAGGATTTCTACTTCACCGTTTAAAACTTCAAAAAGAGGTTGGGCAGTAGTATCATTTATGGATTGAATTTTCCCGACAACACCAAGACGTTTGTCTTCAACTTCAAAACCAATTACTTCGTGGAAATAGAATTTGTTACCAGTAAGTTTTGGTAACATTTTTAAAGGAAGATATATGGCATTGCCTATAATGGCATCAGCGGCCTCCTCGGTATTCATGTCTTCAAAACGAATTCTAAGGAAGTCGTTTTTGTGCAGCGAACTGCTTTCAATAAAAAAAGGAACCAAGTGTTTGTTGCATTCAACAAACACTGATTCCAAGTTTTCGTATAACTCAGGTTCGTCCGTGTCTAAATAGGCAAGAACTTCTCCTTTGAAACTAAATTTTTTAGCGATTTTACCTAAGTAGAAACAATCTTCTTTACGCATCTTCGCCTTCTAAAATTATGCTTCAGTTGTTTCGTTATTTTCTTCTGCAGCAGGAGCTTCTTCAGCTTCAACTTCAGCAACTTCTTCAACAGCAGGTGTTGCAGCAGCGATAGCGTCAGCTTCTGCTTGAGCAGCTGCAGCTAAACGTTTAGCGTTAACATCTTGTTCTGCTTTGAAAGCTTTAGCTTTAACATCAGCTTGTGCTTTTGTTAAACCTTCTTTTTTAGCATCAACTTTTCCAGATTTTGCATCTAACCAAGCGTTTAATTTAGCATCAGCTTGTTCTTGAGTTAGGGCTCCTTTACGGATACCACCGTCAAGGTGATGTTTCAATAAAGCTCCTTTGTAAGAAAGAATTGCTTTTGCAGTATCAGTTGGTTGAGCACCATTGTGCAACCATTTTACTGCGCTATCAAGGTTTAAATCGATAGTTGCTGGGTTTGTGTTTGGATTGTAAGTACCAATTTTTTCAAGGTATTTACCGTCTCTTTTTGAGCGTGCATCTGCAGCTACAACCCAGTAAAAAGGTTTTCCTTTTTTACCGTGTCTTTGTAATCTAATTTTTACTGACATAATCTTATGATTAAATTTTGAGGTACTCGACCTCGATTAATTAAGGGTGCAAAGATACATCTTTTATCGATAAATGCTAATTCGATGTGTATTTTAATGAATAGTAAAGGGTTAAGTTGATTTTGACTGGATTTTCTTTAATGAAATTCTAGTTTTTACGCTTTATTGCCTTATTTTTGTTAGTTCAAAAGAGTTTTTATGAAAAAATATTTGCTGTTTCTGGTCGTGGTTTTTGCTATATTTTCTTGTGAGGAAAACGTGAGTTTTAACAACCCTTCTTTTCAAGGTATGAAAGATAATGTGTTTTGGAGAGCAGTGGACTCTAAAGCATTCTTGGCTTCTGACGGTTCTTTGATGATTGAAGGATATACTGTAAATGAGGTTTTAACTTTAAGAACCACTTCTACTGCTATTCAAAATTATCCTTTAGGTACCAGCAACTCTAAAACAGCTGTTTATGTATTGACTGTTGGTGCGGATGAAATTTCCTTTACAACTGGAATTGGGATTGGTGACGGTGAAATTGTTATCACCGAATATGATGATGTAAATAGTACCGTATCAGGAACATTTAAATTTAATGCAGAAAATGCAGATGGCAATCCGTTAGCAGGTGATGTTTTGAATTTTCAACAAGGCGTTTTTTATAAGGTTCCAATAAGTCAGCAAGTTCCGTAACCTATGAGATATTAGATTTTTAAAATATAAAACGTAGTTGTTTTATTAGAATCGTTTTAGTTGACGATTTAAAATAAAATCATAAATAAGCTAATATATAGTAGATTAGGAAAAAAATACAGTACATTTGTTGTATTATTTAAATAAGTACATATGAATATTTTTGTTGGAAGCCTTCCATTCAGTATTGAGGAAGCAGATTTAAGAGAGTCTTTCGAGGCTTACGGAGCAGTTGATTCAGTTAAAATTATTACTGATAAATTTACTGGAAGAAGTAAAGGATTTGGTTTTGTTGAGATGCCAAATGATGACGAAGCTCAAAAAGCAATTGACGAATTGAACGGAGCTACTGTTCAAGGACGTGCAATCGTAGTAAACAAATCTGAGCCTAAACCAGAAGGTGAAAGAAGAAGTTTTAACAATAACAGTCGTGGTGGAGATTCACGCGGTGGTTATGGTGGTGGAAACAGCCGTGGTGGAGAAAACCGTGGTGGTGGAAACAGAGGAGGATATTAATATTTTTTTCTAGCTATAAAAAAAGGTGTCAATGAAAATTGACACCTTTTTTATTGTTTATTATTTTGTTTAAAGCTGAGTAAAAGCTAAAAGGGAGTGTTGTTTTTTCAGGTTGTAATCTTAGCTATTACTCAATTTTTAAACAAATGAAATTTTTAAAATTTATAAATTAGCAACTAACCAATCACCGACTTCACTCGTTTTGTATGCTTTTGAGTCTTTAGAAGCTAAATCCTCGGTCACAATTCCTTGTTCTAATGATTTATTTACAACTGCTCTAATAGCCTCTGCTTCTTCTTTTAATCCAAATGCATCTTCAAACATCATCGCTGCAGACAATACTGTCGCTAGTGGATTTGCAATATTTAATCCTGTGGCTTGTGGATAAGATCCATGAATAGGCTCGTACAATGAAGTATGTTCTCCAACAGATGCAGAAGGCATCAATCCCATAGAACCTGATATTACAGATGCTTCATCTGTTAAGATGTCTCCAAATAAATTTTCAGTAATCAAGACATCATAAGTGTTTGGCCATTGTACTAAACGCATCGCAACTGCATCTACAAATTCATAACTTACTGTTACCTCAGGATAGTCTTTTTCCATTGCTTGTACTGTTTCTCTCCATAAACGGGAAGTTTCCATCACATTGGCTTTATCTACACAGCACAGTTTTTTAGTTCTTGTCATCGCCAATTCAAAACCTTTTTTTGCTAAACGTTGTACTTCAGGTCTGGTGTACGTACAGGTGTCGAAAGCCGTTTCGCCATCGTCTTTTCTTCCTTTTTCTCCAAAATAAATTCCTCCGGTAAGTTCTCTCAAGAAAACCAAATCAGTTCCTTCGATACGTTCTCTTTTCAAAGGAGAATTATCTATCAAAGACGGGAATGTAAAGGTTGGACGTACATTGGCAAACAAACCTAATTTTTTGCGCATCAATAATAAACCTTGTTCGGGTCTTACAGGCGCACTTGGGTTGTTATCATATTTTGGGTGTCCAATGGCTCCGAATAAAACAGCATCAGCTGCCATACAAATTTCATGCGTTTCATCAGGATAAGGAACTCCAACGGCATCAATGGCACAAGCTCCTGTAAGTGCAGGCGTCCAAGTGATTTCATGGTTAAATTTTTTTGCAATAGCATCCGAAACTTTTACAGCTTCATTGATTACTTCTGGTCCAATTCCGTCTCCGGCTAAAAGGGCTATGTTAAATTTCATTAGGTATATTTTATATTAATGTATTTCTATTTATTATTGGGCTGCAACAACATTCAACATCTTTTGTGTTGCAATGATTGCGGCAACTGTTTGGTCTGAATCCAGTCCTCTGGTTTTGAATTCTTTTTCATTATTCGTCCAGGTAATTATGGTTTCGCATAAGGCGTCAGAACTACTTCCTGGCGGAATTCGGACAGCGTAATCAATCAATTTAGGTAATTCTAAATTTTTGCTTTTATATATTTTTGCCAGTGCATTCATAAAAGCATCAAATTGCCCGTCACCCTGTGCGTGCTCTTCAATGATTTCACCGTCTATTTTTAAAGATAAAGTGGTCGATGGACGCATGCCTTTTGCATGAGATAATATATAGGACTCAACAATAATCTTTTCCTGATAGGTTTGACTATCTAAAACATCAGAGATTATATAAGGTAAATCCTCTTTGGTAACGGTTTCTTTTTTATCACCTAATTCAATAATCCTTTGGGTAACTAACTTTAAATCCTCAGGGTTTAATTGAAGACCCAATTCCTGAAGGTTTTTTTCAATATTAGCTTTTCCAGATGTTTTTCCAAGCGCATACTTTCTTTTTCTTCCAAAACGTTCCGGAAGTAAATCATTAAAATATAAATTATTTTTGTTGTCTCCGTCAGCATGAATACCGGCTGTTTGTGTAAACACATTGTCACCAACTATAGGTTTGTTGGCAGGAATTCTATAACCGGTAAAAGTCTCCACTAATTTACTTACGGAGTATAATGAGGATTCTTTTACGCCAATTTCTATTTGTGGAAAAAAGTCATTGATTACAGCAACAGTACTTTCAAGTGGTGCATTTCCAGCACGTTCTCCCATTCCGTTTACGGTTACGTGGAGTCCTTGAATTCCTGCTTTTACAGCTTCCATTACATTAGCGATACTTAAATCGTAGTCATTGTGTGCATGAAAATCGAAGTGAGTATCAGGGTATCTTGCTATAATTTTCGAAATAAATTCAAAAGTTTCAGAAGGAATTAAAACGCCTAAAGTGTCCGGTAGCAAGACTCTTTTTATAGGTTGTTTGGTTAGAAAATCTAAATATTGAAACACATATTCAGGGGAATTACGCATTCCGTTACTCCAATCTTCTAAATATACATTGGTCTCAATATTATTTTCCTGAGCCAAAGCTATGGCTTGAGCAATTTCGGTAAAATGCTGTTCGGGTGTTTTTTTTAACTGATGCGTTAAATGATTCAAAGATCCTTTGGTTAATAAATTCTGGACTTTGGCCCCGGTTTTTTTCATCCAATCTATGGAAAGTCCGCCATCTACAAAGGTTAAAACTTCAATTCTATTGGAGTAATTTTTTTCATTAGCCCAATTCATTATTCCTTTCACACCCTGAAATTCCCCTTCGCTCACGCGTGCAGAAGCAATTTCGATTCTATCAATATTTAATTCTTCCAACAACAATTGCGCAATGGTTAGTTTTTCTGCAGCAGAAAATGATACTCCCGAGGTTTGTTCACCGTCACGGAGTGTCGTATCCATTATTTCAATTTTTCTTTTTTCCATTATAAATTTGATGCTAAAAGTAGTTTTGATTTCAGTAATTTGAAATCTTGCTTTTGTGTTTTTATAAAAAGCTAAAAGCAGTTCTCTGGCTTAATTATACTATTGAACTTTAGATAACTGCTTTTTTATTGTTTGTTTTTTAGTAAGGAAGTTTGTCTGCAAACCCAACAATCTCCTCTTTGATGTTTTGCAAATAATCAATATCATCAAAACCATTAATCATATTATCTTTTTTATAACCAGATATAGCGAAAGATTCTTTTTGACCGGTAGCTTTTAGTGTAATAGTTTGTTCCGGAAGGTTGATTTCTAAATTTGTTTTTGGATCAGCTTCAATAGCCTTGAAAATAGTTTCGGCGAATTCTGGACTCACTTGAACTGGTAAAACACCAATGTTTAAGCAATTTCCTTTGAAGATATCTGCGAAAAAACTAGACACAACGGCGCGAAATCCGTAATCGTAAACCGCCCAAGCTGCGTGCTCTCTAGAAGAACCTGAGCCAAAGTTTTTCCCGCCAACTAATATTTTCCCGCTATACGTTGCGTCATTTAGTACAAAATCTGCTTTTGGAGTGCCATCTCCATTGTATCTCCAGTCACGGAAAAGATTGTCTCCAAAACCAATACGTTCAGTTGCTTTTAAGAAACGCGCAGGGATTATTTGATCGGTATCCACATTTTCTATTGGTAGTGGCACTGCACTACTGGTCAGGATATTAAATTTATCGTATGCCATTGTGATTTATGATTTATGATTAACGATTTATGATTTTTGATTTACCGTGAGGAAAATATAATCGTAAACGTTAATATTATTTTGTGTAATATAAATTGTCTGTTCTGATATGAATGTTGTTAAAGAAATCTGTGATTTGTGGACTAGCGAAATCTGAATTCAGAAATCGTTAATCTTCAATCTGAAATCTTTTAAAACAAATCTCTAGGATCTGTCAATACTCCCGTCACTGCTGCAGCAGCGGCCATAATTGGACTTGCCAATAATGTTCTTGAACCTGGACCTTGACGACCTTCGAAGTTTCTGTTGGATGTACTTACTGCATATTTTCCTGCAGGTACTTTATCGTCATTCATTGCTAAACAAGCTGAGCAACCTGGCTGGCGTAATACAAAACCAGCTTCAGTAAGAATGTCCAAAAGTCCTTCTTCTTTGATTTGTGCTTCTACAACATGAGAGCCCGGAACTAACCAAGCCGTAACATTTTCTGCTTTTTGTCGCCCTTTTACAATTTCTGTAAAAGCTCTGAAATCTTCAATTCTACCATTGGTACAACTTCCTAAGAAAACAAAATCGATTGGTTTGCCAATCATTACATCGTTTTCTTCAAAGCCCATGTAGGCCAAAGACTTTTTGTAGGTTTCCTCGCCGCCTTCCACTTGGTTGGCATTTGGAATATTTTTTGAGATACCAATTCCCATTCCAGGATTTGTACCATAAGTAATCATTGGTTCGATATCTGCAGCGTCAATATTTAATTCTGCATCAAAAACAGCATCAGCATCGGTTTTTAATGTTTTCCAATATTCAACTGCTTTTGTCCAAGCTTCGCCTTTTGGAGCGTATAATCTTCCTTCTAAGAAATCGAATGTTTTTTGGTCAGGTGCAATCATACCACCACGAGCTCCCATTTCAATACTCAAGTTACAAACAGTCATACGACCTTCCATCGACATATCTTCAAAAACGTTTCCAGCATATTCTGCAAAATATCCGGTACCTCCAGAAGTTGTTAATTGAGAAATAATATAAAGTGCAACGTCTTTTGGACCAACACCTTTGCTCAATTTACCATTTACGTTGATGCGCATTTTCTTTGGTTTTGGTTGCATGATGCATTGTGTAGCCATAACCATTTCAACCTCAGAAGTTCCGATACCAAAAGCAATTGCGCCAAAAGCACCATGCGTAGAAGTGTGTGAGTCTCCACAAACAATAGTGGCACCGGGTAAAGTGATTCCGTTTTCAGGACCTACCACGTGTACAATTCCATTTTTTTTGTGGCCTAGTCCCCAGTGCGAAATGCCATATTCTGCTGCGTTGTCTTCCAATGCTTTTAGTTGATTGGCAGATAATGCATCTTCAACTGGCAAGTGTTGGTTTATGGTAGGTGTATTATGATCCGCAGTAGCAAAAGTGCGTTCTGGGTATAAAACCGAAATTCCTCGTTCTTTTAAACCTAAAAAAGCTACAGGACTAGTAACTTCATGGATGAAATGACGGTCAATAAAAAACACGTCCGGTCCATCTTCTATCTTACGCACCACGTGCGAATCCCATACTTTGTCAAATAATGTAGTACTCATTTTGATATATTTTAATGTATTTTTTTATAGCCAAGTTGACTAAGATGATAACTATGAAAGCAAAACTAAAAAAACAATCAAGTCTTTACTTATCAATATTTCATTATATACGATACCCAAAATCTCATCCGGATATTTCTTAACTGAATTTTGTCTTTTAGACTTCTTTTTTAGTAGTGTAGTTTTTTATTTAGATAAAATGTATTGTCAGTTTTTTTAATTTTTTGATATTTATCGAATAGTTAGTATTCGTGTCTTAAAAGCAGTTATGATTGTGAATATTTAATTAAATGGGATTTTAAATTGATTTTTTTTTAATTTTAAATTCGCTATTTGACTTTTGTTGAAGCTATTTTTAAACCTGATTTTATTAGTAAGTTGACTTTTTTTTAATCGTATTGCGGTATTTTTATTTGATGAAATACTACGACATCCAAAAATCAATATGTGGTCTTTTTATCTTTATAACAAAGTACGATTAAGATGATTTGTTCAAAATGATTGTTGTTTTAGTAGGAGAATAGTCCTCAAAAATAAATTTGTTTTTTGTTGTTTATTTGCTTCAATTCTATTCTAAAAAAACTAAATTTGAAATTCATTTTTTGCGATTTTTTAAAATCACAAACACTTCAACTCCAGATATGTACTTAATATTCGATACCGAAACTACAGGATTACCAAAGCGTTGGGGCGCTCCCATTTCAGATACGGATAATTGGCCGCGTTGTATTCAAATTGCTTGGCAGTTGCACGATGATATGGGAAAACTCATCGAGCATCAAGATTATTTGGTCAAGCCCGAAGGTTTTAATATTCCGTATGACGCGGAACGAATTCACGGTATTTCTACGGAACTAGCGGAAGCTGATGGAATCTCTCTGGCGGAAGTTTTGGAAAAATTCAATATTGCATTAGGCAAAGCCAAATTTATTGTGGGTCAGAATTTAGGTTTTGACATCAATATTATGGGTTGTGAGTTTTATAGAATGGGAGTGGAAAGCCAAATGAGTTCCATGCCCATTCTCGACACTTGTACCGAAGTAACCGCTTCTTTATTAAAATTGCCGGGTGGTCGAGGAGGAAAATTCAAGTTGCCTACGTTAACGGAATTGCACTCGTATCTTTTTAATAAACCTTTCGGCGAAGCCCACAACGCTACTGCCGATGTGGAGGCAACTACGCGTTGTTTCCTAGAGTTAATTCGTCGGGATATTTTCACAAAAGAAGAACTCGATGTTCCAGCCAGTTATTTCCAAGACTTTCAAAGTAAGAATCCAAGTGAGATTAAACTCATTGGTTTAAAACATATAAATCTTAAGGAAGCATCTGATAAAATTCGGCAGCAGTTTGGTGAAAAACAAGCACCGGCCGTTTCCAGAGCAGAACTTTCGGAGAATAAAAAGGTACTTATTGATGCGCCTTTCGTGCATTTGCACAATCACACGCAGTTTTCCGTGTTGCAATCTACAATTAGTATTGCGGCATTGGTAAAAGCCGCAGCTCAGCAAAAAATGCCTGCAGTTGCCATGACGGATCATGCGAATTTGATGGGAGCTTTTCATTTCGTGCGCGATATTTTATACCATAATAAGGCAGCTGAAGCCAAAAACAAAGTAGCTATAGAAAATGGCGAGGAACCTACCGAAGTTCCGATGAAACCAATTGTGGGTTGTGAATTTTTTGTGTGTGAAGACCATAAAAACAAGTCGGTTAAGGATAATGGATACCAGATAGTACTTTTGGCGAAGACCAAAAAAGGCTATCATAATTTGGCTAAAATGTCTTCCATCGCGTATACGGAAGGGTTTTATTATGTGCCAAGAATCGACCGAAAAGTCATTCAGGAATTCAAAGAAGATATTATTGTTTTGTCTGGAAATCTTTATGGTGAAATCCCAAATAAGATTTTAAACATTGGTGAAAACCAAGCCGAAGAAGCCTTGCTTTGGTGGAAAAACGAATTCAAACAAGATTTTTACATTGAGGTGATGCGTCACAATCAGGAAGATGAAAATCGGGTAAATGCGTCTTTAATTTCATTGGCAACAAAGCATGATGTCAAAATTATTGCGACAAACAATACCTTTTATATAGACAAAGAAAATTCGAATGCACACGATATTTTGTTGTGTGTGCGAGACGGTGAAAAACAAACTACGCCTATTGGTCGTGGTCGTGGCTATCGTTACGGATTGCCTAATCAGGAATACTATTTCAAGTCGGGAGACGAAATGAAACAGCTTTTCGCCAATTTGCCGGAAGCCATTTCGAATATCTCGGAGATTGTGGATAAGATTGAAATTTTTGATTTGGCACGGGAAGTTTTGCTTCCAAAATTTGAAATCCCGGTTGAATTCAATAATCCCGAAGATGCAGTTGATGGCGGAGTACGAGGTGAAAATGCGTATTTAAGGCATTTAACTTTTGAAGGAGCAAGAAGACGCTATCCCGTAATTACTGAAGAAATTCAGGAACGATTGGATTTTGAATTGTTAACGATTTCCAATTCCGGTTATCCGGGTTATTTCCTGATTGTACAGGATTTAATTGCTGAGGCGAGAAGTATGGGCGTTTCTGTAGGGCCTGGAAGGGGGTCTGCGGCAGGATCCGTGGTGGCATATTGTTTGAAGATTACCAATATTGACCCGTTGATGTACAACCTGCTTTTTGAGCGTTTCCTGAATCCGGATCGTGTGTCACTACCCGATATTGATATCGATTTTGATGATGAAGGCCGAAGCAGTGTAATGGATTATGTAATCCGAAAATACGGTTCAAAACAAGTGGCGCAAATTATAACGTATGGTAAAATGGCCACGAAATCGGCGATTCGTGATACTGCTCGTGTGTTAGATTTACCTTTATTCGAAGCTGATAAAATTGCGAAATTGATTCCGGGAATGATGCCTTCCAAATGGAATTTGGCTCGTTTTTTAAATGAAAAAGAAGATATCATTAAAAAGGCGGTTCGTCCAGAAGAATACGATAAAATAAAAGAATTAATAGGTCTTGCTAATGAAGATGATTTAGGAGGAGAAACCATTCAGCAAGCCAAAGTTTTAGAAGGAAATCTTAGAAATACAGGGATTCACGCTTGTGGAGTAATTATTACGCCAAGCGATATTACTGATTTTGTTCCTGTGGCTACCGCCAAAGATTCGGATTTGTATGTGACTCAGTTTGATAACTCGGTTGTGGAAAGTGCTGGATTGCTGAAGATGGACTTCTTGGGTTTGAAAACCCTGACTCTGATAAAAGACACCGTTAAATTAGTAAAATACAGAACCGGAATTGATCTTGATCCAGACACGTTTCCGATTGATGATTTGAAGACGTACGAACTTTTTCAACGGGGAGAAACAGTAGGGATTTTTCAGTATGAGAGTCCTGGAATGCAGAAATACATGAAGGAATTGAAGCCAACAGTATTTCCCGATTTGATTGCGATGAATGCGTTGTATCGTCCTGGTCCAATTGCCTATATTCCGAGTTTCGTTAAGCGAAAAAACGGTGAAGAGGAAATTATTTATGACTTGGATGCCTGCGAAGAATTACTGAAAGATACTTACGGAATTACGGTTTATCAAGAACAAGTAATGCTTTTGTCTCAAAAACTGGCAGATTTCTCTAAAGGTGATGCCGACGTTTTGCGTAAAGCGATGGGAAAAAAGCAAAAAGACGTTTTGGATAAAATGAAACCTAAATTTATCAGTCAGGCTGCCGCCAAAGGCCATGCCGAAGATAAACTGGAGAAAATTTGGAAAGATTGGGAAGCTTTTGCGGAATATGCGTTTAATAAATCACACTCTACTTGTTATGCATGGATTGCATACCAAACAGCATTTTTAAAAGCCAATTATCCAGCCGAATATATGGCTGCGGTTCTTTCGAATAATATGAGTGATATTAAGCAGGTTTCGTTCTTTATGGAAGAGTGTAAACGCATGGGATTACAGGTTTTAGGACCTGATGTAAATGAGTCGTTTTACAAATTTACCGTAAATGACGACTATGCCGTGCGTTTTGGAATGGGAGCCGTAAAAGGTGTGGGGTCTGGAGCTGTTGCAACAATTGTAGAGAATAGGAAAGACGGAAGATACAAGTCGATTTTTGATTTGACCAAGCGTATTGATTTGCGTGCCGCAAATAAAAAAGCATTAGAGAATCTGGTTTTGGCCGGAGGATTCGATTCGTTTTTAGGGACAACGAGAGCGCAGTATTTCCACGATGATGGTGATGGAATTACTTTTTATGAAAAAGCGATTCGGTATGGTGCAAAATTTCAGGAAAATGAGAATTCATCGCAAGTGAGTTTGTTTGGTGACAGCAGTGATGTTCAAATCGCAGAACCTATCGTGCCTCCTTGCGAGGATTGGAGCACGATGGAAAAATTAGCTAAAGAGAAGGAAGTCGTAGGGATTTATATTTCGGGACATCCTTTAGACGATTACAAATTTGAAATGAAATATTTTTGTAATGCCAAACTGGAAGCGTTGAAAAACATGGAATTGCATGTGAGTAAAAACCTTGCGTTTGGAGGAATAATCAATAACGTGCAGCATCGTGTGGCCAAAAATGGGAAGGGTTGGGGCATGTTTACATTAGAAGGATATGATGAAAGTTATGAGTTCCGAATTTTTGGGGAAGAGTATTTAAAGTTTCGTCATTTCTTTATTCAGAATAATTTCACTTTCATGAAAGTACTGGTAAAAGAGGGTTGGACGGACCGAGATACTGGTAAAAAAGGGGAGCCTAGACTACAATTTGTTGAGGTCAAACAATTGCAAGATGTATTAGAAACTTTCGCTAGAAAATTAATTGTGCTGCTAAATATTAAGGATTTAGAAACAGAATTTATCCATAAATTGAGTCACCTTTTTCAAGAAAACAAAGGCGATAACACTGTTTCTTTTGAGGTTATGGAATTGGAAAAAACAAAACGTCTCGTTGCTGTTGCTCCAGTTGAATTAGAAAATGAAGAAGTTGCTTTTGTTGATGAAAATGATAATTCTGAAATGGAAACTCTCGAAATTCCAGACACTAATGCTGTTGCAAAAGTGGAAGAGGTAGAAGAAGTTAAGGTGGTTACAAAACTAACTATGCCGAGCAGAAAATTGAAAATCAAAATTTCGAATGAATTGCTGGTAGAACTTGAGAAAATGCAAATTAACTTCAAGTTGAATTAAGGGTTTACGGATTGTAAATGATAATGGAGTAATCATAATTTTTTAACTTTTGATGGATTCATGCTGGTGTGAAATTGAATTGTATTCTTTATTCCTATTTTAAAATTCCCTAATCAACTGATTATTATGCATTAATCATTTTTAACATATAATTGGTGGTGTTTGTTATTAAATTTTCAGTGTAAATGGTTTATTTTCGCATAAATGATAATAAACGAAATTATGAAAAAGCAGTTATTTTTATTAGGATTTGCAATTTGCTCTATGACAATGGTAGGGCAAACAGAGAAAAAAGAAAGTTGGTATTTTAAATTGGGAGGATCTTATTTTATCCAAACGGCTGCCACTGAGTTTCCTACTGTAGGTGGGAATGCGGCACTAGATAAAGTGTATGTAGGCGGAAAATTAGTTTCTGAAGAAAGTGTTACAGGTTCATTTGGTGAAGGTTTTAGAACTGGAGCAACTGTTGGCTATAGATTTAATACGCGTTTGGGTGTTGAGATGGGGATAAATTATTATTCTAGTAACGATAAAACAATGGCTCAAACAACTACAGATGCAATTTTTATGTCGGGTGGTCGCCCTATTTATAATTTTAAATCAGTGGGACAAATCACTGCTTTTGATTTAGCACCTGCTTTAGTTTTATTTTTAGGAGAACAAAATGGTTTTGAACCCTACACAAAAGTTGGAGTTCTTGTGCCAGTTCATGGGGATTTAGAAATTACTACAGATGCAATTGCGCCAACTGGTGTGGCTAGTCCAGCTACCGTGGCTGTTCATAGTGTGGATAAAGTGAAGCCAAATCCTACCGTAGGTTTTATGGCTGCATTAGGAACTTCTTATAAATTAGGAAAACATATTTCTGCATTTGCAGAAGTGGAGTATCGTAATTTTACTGTTCATGGTAAATCGAAAGAAACTACTGAATTTACTATGAATGGTCAAAATGCTTTGGCAGGTAGAAGTCAGGCTCAAATTAATACGAATTATGTTGATCGTTTGGACGTGAATTCAAATAATGCTGCAACTAATCCAAACGGATTGGATTCTAGTAAAGCAATGGATGAATTAAGTTCATATGTTGGAATCAGTGGTCTTGGTTTGACTTTAGGATTGAAATATAGCTTGTAATATCGCTTTTTTATAAATGAAGGGATGCTTGAGAAAGCATCCCTTTTTTTGTTTAAAAAAACAGGTTTTGGGAACACGGGTTTTAGCCCTCGTGGTCGAATTGCTAACGCAATTACCTTTTTAGGCTTTTTTAAGCTGGAAAAGATACAGTGTACAGCAGGAAATAGCTTCTGAAAAGAAAAGGTGAAATTTACAGCGAACAAGAATAGGAATTGATAATGGATTAATAGTCAAAACTAATTTGGGAATAGTGTTTGATTTGTTTTTAATTTCTAAATTTGTAATCTAGTTTGAACTATGAAATATTCAAACGATAAACTTTAAATAAAATATTATGGCATTAGCAATAACAGATGCTACTTTTGAAGAAGTAGTTTTGAAATCAGACAAACCTGTAATGGTGGATTTTTGGGCAGCATGGTGTGGACCTTGTAGAATGGTAGGTCCAATCATTGATGAATTGAGCAACGAATACGAAGGTAAAGTTGTTGTAGGTAAAGTTGATGTTGATGCAAATCAAGAATTTGCTGCAAAATACGGTGTTAGAAATATCCCAACAGTATTGGTTTTTCATAATGGTGAAGTAGTAGGAAAACAAGTAGGAGTTGCTCCGAAACAAACTTACGCTGATAGTTTAGACGCTTTGTTGTAATCGGTAGATTATGATTTATATAGAATCTGTAAGGATTCAGAGAAAAGGTTTGACGAAAGTCAGGCCTTTTTTTTGTTTTAGCTGAATTGATTTCAGCTTCTTAATTAAGTTTTGCTTCGGGAATCTTTTAATTTTTAAATCGTTCAATCTTTTAATATATTTGGTAGATGAAGATTGAATCACAAATAGAGAAAATTTCTAGTTTTCAGCACCTAGAACTGCTGGCTAATCAAGTTGTGGAAGGTTTTATTTCTGGAATGCATAAAAGTCCGTTTCATGGCTTTTCAGCTGAATTTGCTGAGCATAAAGTGTATAATGTTGGTGAAAGCACCAAGCACATTGATTGGAAGCTTTTTGCTAAAACGGATCGCCTGTTTACTAAACGTTTTGAGGAGGAAACGAATTTGCGGTGTCATATTATTATTGATAATTCATCATCGATGCATTATCCAAAACTAAAAGAGAATCAGACCTTTTTTGAGAATAAGATTGGGTTTTCAGTATTGGCTTCGGCAGTTTTAATGAATCTGTTGAAGAAACAACGCGATGCTGTGGGTCTAAGTGTGTTTTCGGATAGATACGAGTCCTATGCGCCTGAAAAAGGTAGTGATCGCCATCACCGAATGATTTTGAATACACTCGAAGGCTTGTTTGTGAAACCTCCTGTTGAAAAAAAGACAGACACAGTTACATTTTTGCATCAAATAGCGGAGAAAATCCATCGTCGTTCGATGATCATCTTATTTACGGATATGTTTCAGTCCGGTCCAGAATCATCCGGAGAAGAAGCACTCTTTAATGCGCTGCAACATTTGAAACACAACAAGCATAAAGTTGTCCTGTTTCACGTTGTTGATAAGAAAACAGAGTTAAATTTTGACTTTGATAATGCTCCAAGGAAGTTTATTGATTTGGAAACGGGAGAAGAAGTGGCTGTTTTTGCAGATAATGTGAAGGAAGAATATGAAAAAGAGATGGAAAGTTACTTCAAGAAGTTAGCTTTAACCTGTGCTCAAAATAGAATTAAGTACATTCCGGTGAGTGTGGATGAAAGTTTTGAAAAAATATTAATGACATACTTAGTTGAAAAACAAAACTTTGGATAATAAGGCGAAAATTTATCAATTATTTTTTCAAAAAACGCTTGCGTAAACGGAAATCTATTGTATCTTTGCCACCGCAATAACGCAGAGGTTTGGTAGTTCAGTTGGTTAGAATACATGCCTGTCACGCATGGGGTCGCGGGTTCGAGTCCCGTCCAGACCGCAATATTGGGGAAAGCCTTTCGTAACAGAAAGGCTTTTTTGCCCCATAAGGTTTTTAACGTTAGTTGTGTTGTTTGCTACGAATTTGTAACTCGTAGCGGGTTTAGTAGTTAGACCAATGAAAAGCTTTCCACTTTTGTGGATAGCTTTTTTGATTTAAAAAGAAAGAAGGTTTGGTAGTTCAGTTGGTTAGAATACATGTCTGTCATCTCGTTTTTTGGGACGAGACGGGTTCAATTACAGAACTGGGTTAAAGAATTAGAATGTTATAGATTAAAATACTGGTTTGGTAGTTCAGTTGGTTAGAATACATGCCTGTCACGCATGGGGTCGCGGGTTCGAGTCCCGTCCAGACCGCCAGTAATAAAAAAGCTTTTCTTAATAGAAAAGCTTTTTTTGTTTTTGTTAAGTTCAAATAGTAATCGATATGTATTTTGTTCATAACATAAAAAATCATCAAGGATTATTTTACAAAGGATTTACTCAAAATCTTGAGAAGCGTATTTTTGAGCACAATAATGATTTAAGCCGATATACGTCTGAAAAAAGTCCATGGATTTTGGTTTATTTCAAAGAATTTGAAACTAAAACAGAAGCATTGAAAGAAGAATTACGATTAAAAAAACTTAATGTTGCTTCGATAGAAAGATTAGTAAGTAATTTTCAAATTGAATAGCACAAATGCCCTATCTCGTCTTTAGGTACGAGACTGTTTCGAGTCCTCTCGTTCCAAAAACGAGACCAGTAAAAAAAAGCTTTTCTGTTAAGAAAAGCTTTTTTTGTTTTAGTATGTTTATAAATTAAAATAACTCGGATTTATGTTGCCAAACAATCCATATAAACAATCCCAAATACATAACGCAAATCACAAACTTCATGAAACTTGAAGCCAGAAACCCCACAAAGGAACCTGCAGCCGCTTTCAAAGCCCGATTATGGTCTTTAAAATCATAAATAAGTTCTCCTATCAACGCACCAACAAACGGCCCTATGAGGAAGCCAAATGGTATTGGAGCAAGAATCCCGACAACTAAGCCGATGTTTGTTCCCCAAATCCCGTACGAGCTACCGCCAAATCTCTTGGTTCCCTTGGCTGGAATCACGTAATCTAAAACGGAAATAACAATTGTAATCAACAAAGCAATTCCTAAAATCCAATAATTTGCCGGAACAGCATTTGTTAAATAAAGTAATGCTAATCCAACCCAACTCACACTTGGACCTGGTAAAACCGGTAAAAAACTGCCAAGTAAGCCAGTAATGATGCATGCGAAACCAAGAATTAAAAGTAAGATATCCATAAATTTATTTTTAGTAATTTTGAAAACACAAAAGCAACATGTATTTATAAAATGAACAGAATTAAATTAATACAATTATTTTCAGCAACGCTCATCTTTACGCTTTCTTTTTGGTCTGTAAATGCGCAAGAGAAAACGGTAAGTGGTAATGATATGCTTTTGAAAGAGACCATCTATAAAGAAAACAGAGTAAAAGTATTGAATTTTTCTTTGAAAGAGTTTGATGCGCTTTTTTTTGAGTTTTTTGAAAAAAAATCGAATCCAAATATTGTACTTACAAAAGAGGAATTTTATACATACACAATTCAAATTGCTGTTTTCTCAGATCGATTGGCAGCTTTGTATCCGGATCAAAAAGAAATTGCTGCTGAAAGTAAAAAGAAATGGTTTGCTGAAAACTACAAAGATTATTTAGTTTTGAAAGCATCTCAAAAAAAATAATTGTATTTTTATAAATTATTAGACCAATTCAAAAACAGAACCTTGAAGCAGTATTACCTCTTTTTAATATTTATATTTTTTAATTCCTGTCAATACTTTGACAAGCAAATTCCTTCGGAAAAGGAATTATTGCAAAAGGAACTGAAATCCATCAACTGGAAAGAAGTCGATGAATACCCATCGGTAGTAGATTGTGAAAAGATTGATAATAAAGCCCAACGTCAACAGTGTTTTTTCGAAGTTTTAACGCAGCTGATTCAAGAGAAATTGAGTGTTGATACACTTTCGGTTCTCTATCCTGAACTGGATACGATCGAAGTTAAGGTGACTGTCTTCCCTAATGCAACGATGCGATTTGAGCCTCAATTTTCTAAGGATTCAGTTGCCTACGACAAAATCAAAATTGACAGTATTCTGAAAGCTCGTCTGGTTGATTTTCCAAAAATTAATCCAGCTATTAAGCGCGGTATTCCAGTAAAAACACAATTTATTATTCCGGTAATTCTAAAAGTAGAGTAAGTAATGCCATTTACATTTTCACATCCAGCCATACTTTTGCCATTTTTAAAAAATAAAAAATTGTCAGCTACGGCTTTGATAGTTGGCTCCATGTCTCCTGATTTTGAATATTTTTTCCGAATGAAAATGCAAAGCGAAATTAGTCATACGCTTTTAGGGATATTTCTAATTGATTTGCCTTTAGGTTTTATAGTAATGTTTGCTTTTCACGAAATTATAAAACGTCCTCTCATCGAAAATTTGCCTGCTTTTCTTCAAAATAGGTTACAGGAATTAAAAGAATTTAATTGGGTAGTTTATTTTAAAAGTGCTGTTTTTATAGTTTTGATTTCCTTTTTTTTAGGAGCTGTTTCGCATATAGTATGGGATTCAATGACGCATTGGGATGGTTATATAGTGCAACGATTTTCTTTTTTTAATCTAGAATTATTTTCAATTCCGTTTTATAAAATTGCACAGCATGCAAGTTCGATTATTGGCTTGGGGTGGATTTTATTTTATATTTATAAGCTACCAGAAAAAAATGAAAACAGCAAAATAGTTGATTTCAATTATTGGTCTTTTTCTATTGTTTTTACAGCAGTTTTTATTGCTGTTAGATTTTATTTTGGAATACAGTTGAATCAAATAGGTAATGCTATAGTGAGTATTATTTCTCCAACAATACTGGCAATTACTTTGACAGGATTGATTTTTAGAAATAAAAAAACTATTTAGTAAATTTTCTACCTTTCCATTCGTATTTCCCAAACAGCGAATACAAAGCTACAATTGTGCTAAAAAAAGGATACAAGAAACAACTCAAAAGCAAATATCGCATTTTGCTTTTGGACAAAAAATGATTGGTTTTATAAATCAAAATGGTATCAACTGTGAACTTGAAAGTACATACTAAAAAGACATTTTGAAAAGTAGTTAAGCCTAAGAACCAAGAACCAAGAATTAAGAGCCAACTCAGATTCCCAGCAAAAACTAACAATCCCAATCCTTTTCCGAAACTACTTTGATACGAACTCGTTTTTGAGGCCCAGCGAGCGCGTTGGTAAAATAATGATCTCCAATCGTTCATTGGTTTGGTGATGATAATATTATTCTCAGATTTTAGATAATGCACTTTTTCGGCCGATTTTGAAATCGCTTTTTGCAACAAGAATACATCATCGCCACTGGCAATTCCATCATTTCCTTCGAAACCATTCAGCTCCTGGAAAAAGGATTTGGTATATGCAAAGTTAGCACCATTGCACATAAATCCTTTGTGAATACCAAAACTCCCAATGGTTGCGCCTTGTAAACTCGCCAAATCCAATTGCTGAAAATGATGCAAAAATGAATTACCGCAATCATACGTTACCGCGCCAGCAATCATCGCAACATCATGAAGCTGAATGTAATTGTCTAAGGTCAATAACCAGTTTGTATTGACTACACAATCGGCATCGGTGGTAATAATCCAATCCGAGGTTACAATTTGCATCGCAGTTACTATTGCATTTTTTTTGGGTGAATTGGAAACCCGAATGTTATTTATGACTGAAACTTTAAACTTTAAATTTGGAATTTTAAATGATTCCTCAGATTCATCGTCGACCAAAATCACTTCAAATAATTCCATCGGATAATTCAACTTTGATAAACTTGCTAGTAAAATAGGCAGATTTTCGGATTCATTCCGGAAAGGAACAATAATGGAGAATTTTGTTTTTGGCGTTAAGCCGGTATATTCAATTGTATTCACTTTGGTAAAACCATAAATCAGTACAATTATCGCCAAACAATACGTGAAGATTATGATGTATAAAACAATGGTAATCATCATCTTTTATTGCTTTTTGTCTCCTTCTACTTTGGAGAGAATTTTAAAATTTAATACATAATAAGTGCCAATTATCACCGGTAAAACCACATTCAAAAACCACATTAAAGTTGAGATGAAAATTACAATCCATTCGTTTACGCCTAAAATCCCAAAGAAATAAACGGCGACACTTCCTTTTACGGCAAAGTCCAAAAACTGAAAAGTAGGCAAGGAGGAAGCTAAAAAATAAACAGATGAAATGGTCGCAATCAATGTTAAGTAAGGCAAATCAACATCAAATGCCAGAAACAAAAAGTAGTATTGGTGCGAGAAAACCAGATAGCGGCAAATGCCCAAAAAGATATTTTTTTGATGAATCGATTTTGGGATTTCATTAATCTTATGAATCAGTTTTTCGATAGAATAGCCTTTGATAGTAATTTTTTTGATTGAAAATAAAACAATAAAAAGTAGTAGGAGCATTCCAAAAAGCAGCATTACCGTTTTTGTGGTAATCACATTGTACTGCGCATTAAAATACAACAACCCGAAAATTCCAAAAATAACGGTCAATATCATTTGGATTCCGTTGCAAATCAGGTTTAGAAAAATGACTTTTTTAGTGTGTGATTTGTCAAAAAACAATGCTTTTCCGGCATATTCTCCAACTCCATTCGGCGTAAAAATTCCCGCGGTTAATGCGCCAAGAACTTGTTTGGTTGCTTCTCCCAAAGATATTTTATGGATAAATTTTACTAAGTTTTGCCATTTCAAGATTTCAAAAAACCGATTCAGAACGCTCAATAACAAAATAAAGGCGATTCCGCCAATGGATTGATTTTTTTGGAATAAAACAATGAATTTTTGCCAATCCAGTTTGTCGTTATTGGCCAATTGATTGTAAATAAAATAAAACGCACCGCCCACAATCAAAAGTTTGATTAGAAGTACGAGGAATTGCTTAGTTTTGTGTGGAATTGTAATCATTACTGCAAAATAACAAATTAAAATTGGCAAACGAACGCATCATATTAGGAATTGACCCGGGAACGACAATTATGGGTTTTGGATTGATAAAAATTGTCAATAAAAAAATGGAGTTTTTGCAATTGAATGAACTGCAATTGTCCAAATACGACAATCATTATCAAAAGCTGAAAATCATTTTCGAACGTACGATTGAGTTAATCGATACACACAATCCAGATGAAATCGCAATCGAAGCGCCTTTCTTTGGTAAAAACGTACAATCGATGCTAAAGTTGGGACGTGCGCAAGGCGTTGCCATGGCGGCGGGACTTTCGAGAGATATTCCCATCACGGAATACGAACCAAAAAAAATAAAAATGGCAATTACCGGAAACGGAAACGCCACCAAGGAGCAAGTTGCCAAAATGCTACAGCAGCTTTTAGGATTGAAAGAATTACCTAAAAATCTGGATTCAACTGATGGATTAGCAGCCGCGGTTTGTCATTTTTTCAATTCTGGAAAAGTGGTTGGCGCTAAAAGTTATACCGGTTGGGATGCTTTTGTAAAACAAAATGAAGAAAGAATAAAAAAGTAATCAGTATCCAGTTTGCAGAACTGAACACTAAAAAGCTTAATACTAAATTAATGAGCGGAATCTACATTCATATCCCTTTTTGCAAGCAGGCATGTCATTACTGCGATTTTCACTTTTCGACTTCGATGAAGAAGAAAGAGGAAATGGTTTTGGCTATTGCCAAAGAAATTCAAATACGCAAAAGTGAGTTTGAGAATCAAGAAGTCGAAACCATTTATTTCGGTGGAGGAACGCCAAGTGTTTTAAGTTCTGAAGAAATTAATTTTTTGATTGCTGCAGTTTATAGCAATTATTCTGTGATTGAAAATCCCGAAATCACACTGGAAGCCAATCCGGATGATTTGTCAAGCGAACGAATAATTGAATTGTCTAAAAGTAAAATTAATCGATTAAGCATTGGGATTCAGTCTTTCTTTGAAGACGATTTGCAACTGATGAATAGAGCTCATAATTCGGCGGAAGCCAAAAAATGTTTGGAAGAAGCCACTAAGTATTTCGACAATATTTCCCTCGATTTAATATACGGAATTCCCAGAATGAGTAATGAGAAATGGAAACAAAATATTGAAACAGCACTGTCTTTTGGTATCCCGCATATTTCGAGTTATGCTTTAACGGTAGAACCAAAAACCGCTTTGAATAAACTGATTCAAACCGGGAAAATTGCAGCTCCTAAAGATGAAGTTGCACAAGCGCACTTTGCTATTTTAGTAGAAACGCTTGAAACCAATGATTTTATTCATTACGAATTATCAAATTTTGGGAAGGAAAACTATTTTTCCAAAAACAATTCGGCCTATTGGCTGGGGAAAAAATACATTGGAATTGGTCCTTCGGCGCACAGCTATGATGGCATTTCGAGAAGTTGGAATGTGTCGAATAATTCGCTGTATATAAAATCCATTCAAGAAAATAAACTGCCTAACGAAACTGAAATCCTTTCGATTACGGATCGTTACAACGAATATGTTATGACGGGTTTACGAACGATTTGGGGTGTTTCTTTGGATAGAATTGAAACCGAATTTGGAATTATTTATTTGGAATATTTGAACAAACAATCTCAAAAATTCATTGGTGATGATTTAGTTTTTATCGAAAATAACATTCTAAAACCGACTCCAAAAGGAAAGTTTTTGGCGGATGGAATTGCATCAGACTTATTTTACTTAAATTTGGAAGAGTAACGTAACCGCAAAGGTCGCAAAGTTTTACGCAAAGTTGAAAGGAATTTTGTGTCGTAGCGTCTGATTAGCATAAAAACAACAACTTGTGTTAGTAACAGTTCAACATAACAATCAAACAATTAAAGTAGATTTATCAAAACCCATTGATATTTCGATTCCATTGACAAATACAGATGAGAATCCAATTGCTTGGTATATCGAAAAACCAATTATTGAACCCGTGGTTTTTGGGGATTGGATAGGGAAAGTTTCGGAAGGGAAATCTTCGACAAACTTTAATAATATTTTCTTCAATCCCCACGGGCACGGAACGCACACGGAATGTCTGGGGCATATTACACGGGAATTTTACAGCATTAATCAGTCGTTGAAACAGTTTTTCTTTGTGGCTGAATTGATTTCGGTTGTGCCGGAACTGCAAGGAGAAGACTTGGTAATCACGTTAGAAAGCATCTCGACTGCGCTTGATGTGACACTGAAATTAGGTATTCCAAAAGAAGCTCTAATCATTAGAACACTTCCTAATTTTAAAATAAAAAAATCTTTAAAATATTCAAATACTAATCCGCCTTATCTGGAGGAAGATGCTGCGCGTTTCATTCGCGAAAGCGGAATTCAGCATTTATTAATTGATTTGCCAAGTGTGGATAAAGAAAAAGATGACGGAAAATTATTGGCACACAAAGCCTTTTGGAATGTAACCGATGTCAACAATCTGAATGCTGATGCACGATTGGACTGTACAATTACCGAATTGATTTTTGTTACAGATGAAGTGAAAGACGGCACATATTTACTGAATTTACAAATCGCATCTTTTGAGAATGACGCGAGTCCGAGCAAGCCTGTTTTGTATGCTATTTTAAATGAGGAATCAAAATAATTTTAAAGAATGAATTTAGAAACGTACTACGAATATTGCTTGTCTAAAAAAGGAGTGACGGAACATTTCCCTTTTGATGAAGATACTTTAGTTTTTAAAGTAGGCGGAAAAATGTTTGCGTTATCATCTTTAAGTCAATGGGAAAAAGGACGGCCATCAGTTAATTTAAAATGTGATCCGGAGCGTGCCGAGGAATTACGAGCGGAATACGATGACATTCAGCCCGGTTTTCACATGAGTAAAACCCATTGGAATACAATTGCTGTAAATGAATCGGTTTCAGATAATTTAATTAGAGAGTTGATTGATCATTCCTATGAGTTGGTTTTCGGAAGTTTAACAAAGAAGATGCAATCAGAACTTTACAGTGCTTAAAAACCATTCGCCGCTTAAAATCAGTTGTTCGACTACAGTAAATGGCTATTTTATCGAAAATTAGGGTATTCCATCTCTAATTTATTTATTTTTAAAAATTACATTATATAAAACAGATGAATAAATTACTAAATATTTTATTAATTGAAGATGATGCTATTGAAGTTATGAAATTCAATAGAGTTTTAAGTACCTTAGATATTAAGCATAAAATTCTAGAAGCAAATAATGGAGAAGAAGCAATTAAAATATTAAAAGAAAAAGAAACTGTTCCGGATATTATTGTGCTGGATTTAAATATGCCAAAAATGAACGGAATTGAATTTTTAAGGATATTAAAAGCTGACGAATATTTAAAATACATCCCAGCCGTGATTTTAACTACATCAAACAATAGGAAAGATATATTAGAATGTTACAAAATTGGAATTGCGGGTTATCTATTAAAACCTCTTAAATACGATGAATACATCGATCGAATAAAACATCTAATAGAATACTGGAGTAGAAATGAATTAATATCTCAGTAGATATGTATGGAATTGTTAATAAGGCAATAGAAGAATTAGTCATAGCTAATTTTGGTGCGAATAAATGGGAAGCCATTAAATTACGCAGTGGTGTAGATGTTGATTATTTTATAAGCAGTGAGCCCTATGATGATGATTTGACTTTTAAGTTGGCTCAGGCAGTTTCTAATGAAATGGGCATGACATTGAGTGCTGTTTTAATTGCGTTTGGAGAATGGTGGGTTGTAAAAACAACAAAAGATAAGTACGGTGGTTTAATGGAAGCAGGGGGAGATAATTTAAAAGAATTTTTAATAAACTTACCTCTTTTTCATAATAGAGTGATGCTGATTTATCCAAAACTGACTCCGCCAGAATTCAAAGTTACTGAAGTCACTGAAAACAGTATTCATTTGCATTATTTTTCAAAAAGAGAAGGGCTTCAAGATTTTGTAAGAGGGATAATCCAAGGACTGGGAATAATTTATCATACGCCGGTAACCATAAGTTTAATTCAAACTCGAGACGAGGGTAGTTCACATGAAATTTTTTATGTAAATTGGTAAAAAAAAGAATGAAAAACTTAGGATTTCAATTTGATGAAAACAGCTTCAATAAGTTGTTTCCTTTTTACATTCTAATTGATTCTAATCTAAAAATAATAGGGTTGGGTAAAAGTTTATCTAAGACTTTTCCATCAATCAAATTAAACGACAATTTTGCTTCAACTTTTGAAGTAAAAAGGCCTTATATTGAAAATTCCACCACTGACGGATTAAAAACAATTATTGATCAACTTGTCGTTTTAGGAACAACAGATGATTCTGTTGATTTAAGAGGTCAATTTCAAGAATATAAAGATTCTATTTTATTTGTAGGTTCTCCATGGTTTATTTCAATGAACCAAGTTATAGAAAAAAAACTAACCTTTCACGATTTTGCTTTTCACGATCCTTTATTGGACCTTCTTCATGTGCTGAAAACGCAAGAAATAACTACTCAGGAACTTAAAGAGTTGTTGGATAGAATTAATAATCAAAAAAAAGATTTAAAAAGGGATCAGCAAGAGTTAAACAGGCTTTCTCTTGTGGCTAGTGCTAATGAGAATGGAGTTGTTTTTACTAGACCAGACGGTATTATTTTTTGGTGTAATGATGCTTTTTTAAAATTGACAGGCTTTTCTAAAGAAGAAATAATTGGAAAAACTCCTGTTGAGGTTGGCAAATGTGAGTTTACAAATAAAGAAGATTTAAATAAAATGATTGACCCCTTTTTTAAAGGGGAAACATTTGACGTAGAATTAGTTCATGGTCGTAAAGACGGAAGCTATTTTTGGACTAAAACGAAAGGACAACCTATTATGGATTCAGCAGGAAATGTTATTCAGTATTTTGCAATGATTGAAGATGTAACTGAAAAAAAGAATGCTGATTTTAAATTAATTGAATCGGAAGACAGGCTTTCATTTCTAATTCTGAACCTGCAAACGGGTGTTATTCTAGAAGATGAAGACAGAAGAGTTTTATTGGTAAATAAAAAATTCTGCTCGATGTTTGATTTTGAAGAAGAGCCGGATCTTTTAATCGGGATGGATTACTCTAATTCTGTAGAGGATTTAAAACGGTTTTTCAAAAATCCGGATTTATATGTAGCAAGATTAAATAGTATCCTCAAAGCTAAAGAGCCTGTTTATAATGAAGAATTAGAGCTCGTAGACGGTAGGTTTTTTGAGAGAAGCTATATTCCCATTTTTAGAGATGGTATCTATAAAGGAAATCTTAGGTCCTATGTGGATATTACCTTAAAAAAGAATCATCAAACATTATTGCAAAACGAAAAAGAGAAATACAGTAGCATCATTGCCAATATGAACTTAGGTTTGGTTGAGGTTGATCAAAATGATTGTATCACTTTAGTGAATCATAGTTTTAGTGAAATTAGTGGCTACAGTATGGAGGAATTAGTTGGGAAAAATGCTTCAGATCTATTTCTGACCAAAGAAAGTAAAGAGTTTGTTGGTACAAAAAATATATTACGGACTCAAAGGGTATCAGATTCATATGAAATACAAATAAAAAATAAAACGGGAGAGAACAGACATTGGCTAATCAGTGGCGCACCAAATTATGATATCAATGGAAAAATTGTTGGTTCCATAGGGATTCATCTGGATATAACTGAGCAAAAAGAGCAAGAAGAAAAAATTTATTTGCTCTCCTTAATTGCTGAAAAAAATATAAATGCAGTTGTGATTTCTGATGCACAGGGCAATACAGAATGGGTTAATTCCAGTTTTGAGAAAATGTCTGGCTACACTAAAGAGGAATTGGTAGGAATAAAACCAGGGAATCTGTTGCAGGGTAAAGAGACAAACCCTGAAACTATTCGGTATTTAAAAGATCAAATTAGCAAAGGTCAACCCTTTAATTGTGAAATTGTAAATTACACAAAATCGGGGGAGAAATATTGGGTAAAAATACAAGGGCAAGCTTTATATAATAAAAAAGGTGAAATAGTCCGATACTTTGCTATTGAAGAAAATATATCTAACAAGAAATTATTAGAAAATCAAAGAGAAGAATTGGTTGCAAGATTAGCAAAAACAAATAAAGAACTCGAAGATTATGCCCAAATAGTTTCCCATGATTTAAAATCACCTTTGCGTAGTATTCATTCTCTAATTTCGTGGATAAAAGAGGATAGTGATAAAGCATTTAGTGAGCAAACTTTAGGATATTTTTCAATGATTGAAAATAAAGTAGAAAAAATGGATCATTTAATCGAGGGGATATTGACCTATTCTAAAATTGATAAAGAAAATCTAACTTTAGAAAGTGTAAATACACATCAAATCATACAAAGCATCATTGATATAATTCACATTCCCAAACATGTGACCATTGCTATAAAAAATACATTACCTATACTCATGGCAGATCGTTATAGAATTCAGCAATTATTCCAAAACATTATAGGAAATGCTGTAAATTATATAGAACGGGATCCTGGTTATGTAGAAATAGCTTCAGAAGAATACGTTGATCATTATGTAATCTCTGTTAAAGATAATGGCGTAGGAATTGCAAAAGAGCATTATGAAAAAGTATTTAAGACTTTTCAATCATATACTAAAAGTGAGCATTCCACAGGACTTGGCTTGGCAATCGTAAAGAAAATTATTGAGGCCTATAATGGTAAAATTTGGATCGAAAGTGAATTAGGAGAGGGGTCAACCTTTTTTGTAAAACTTAATAAATAACTATGAAAATTATTCAGGCTTCAAAAGTGGAAAATCAAGGTTGGAACTATTTACAAGAAAAAGTAACATTAAAAAATCCGTTGGTTTTAGTGTTCGCCAATAGATTGCTTTTGGAGGATGATGCTGTAATAGAGAGTATCCGAAAAGAATTTCCCTATGAACATTTAGTTTTTGGATCAACAGCGGGGGAAATCGTTTCCTGCAACGTATTTGATAATTCTATTTCAGTGACAGCAATAGAGTTTGAAAAAAGCTCTTTTGTAGTGAAACGGGAAAATATTTTAGACTACGGCAAAGATGCCCAAACACTAGGCAAAACGCTATATAATAAAATTCCTAAAGAGAACTTAAAACACTTATTTGTTTTGTCCGAGGGTAGTTTTGTAAATGGAAGCTCTTTAATAAAAGGTTTAGAAAATGATATTGATCTGGAAGTTTCTATAACTGGCGGAATGTGCGGCGATGATGCACGATTCGAAAAAACAGTTGCTTCGTACAAAGAAAATCCTAAAGAAGGAGAAGTGATTTTAATTGGTTTTTATGGAGATACTTTAGAGATATCTTACGCAAGTTTTGGTGGTTGGATTCCATTTGGACCAGAAAGAATTATTACAAAATCAGAGGCAAATATTCTTTATGAAATTGATGGGCAGCCAGCACTTGATTTGTATAAAAAATACTTGGGAGATAAAGCCAGTGAATTGCCTCAAGCTTCCTTGTTATATCCTTTAAATGTAACTCCGGAAGGTAAAAAGGAACCTGTCGTTCGAACTATTTTGAACATTAACAATGATGATCAGTTCATGATTTTAGCGGGTGATGTGCCAATGAACGCAAGAGTACAGTTAATGATGGCATCTGTAGACGGAATTGCAACTGGAGCACAAATTGCTGCTGAATTTGCAATGAAAAATCGTAAAGCCGATCCGGAATTAGCCATCTTAGTAAGTTGTATAGGCAGAAGACTAGTGATGAACCAAAGAATAGAAGAAGAAGTTGAGCATGTTCGTGAGACTATTGGAGAAAAAATTCCAATGACTGGATTTTACTCATACGGGGAGATGGCACCTTTTAATGAAAGTACTTCTTGTGAACTTCATAATCAAACAATGACGTTAACCCTAATTAGCGAGTAATGAATTCATTATTAAAAAGACAAATAGACAAAAAACTTAAAGGCGGACTGAACGATTTAGATATCTTTCTAGCGGCGATTGATGATTCCTATAACAATTTTGAAAATCAGATAGGCTTACTGCATAGAGCAATGAAAATTAGTTCTGATGAACTTTTTGAAGCCAATCAAAAATTAAGAGATGAAGCGGGGAGTTTAAAAGAAGTCAATAAAAATTTGCAGTTTATTCTTAATTCTATGAGTCTGGATGTAGCAATTACATCAAATGTTGATTCCTTTAATTCGTCAGAATATATTAAGCAACAATCAGTAGAAATTATCAAAATCAATAAGCAAAGAGAGGAATTACTTTTGAATCTTGAAAAACAAAATCAGGTTTTAAATGAATATGCTCATATGGTTTCCCATGATTTAAAAGCACCTTTGCGGAGCATTGATACATTGATAAACTGGTTTATTGAAGATAATCAGGCAATGATGAATGAAACTAACTTGAAATCATTGAATTTAATTCTTTCTAATGTGGAGAAAATGGATTTTTTAATTAAAGGAATCCTAAACTATACTGCTATTGATAATAAAGAAAATCAAGACAGAATAATTGATTTAAATATTTTGATAGAGGAAACTTTAAGAACCATACATATTTCTGAACAGGTCAAAATCAAAATTAAGAATCACCTGCCCAAAGTATTTGGAAATGACTTTAGATATAAACAGCTATTTCAAAACTTAATACAGAACGCCATAAAGTACAATGATAAAGAAAATATTACTGTCGAAATTGGAAATTCAGAAAGTGATACGGAAATTAGTTTTTATGTAAAAGACAACGGAATTGGTATTCCAGAACAGTACCAGACTAGAATTTTTGATATTTTCTCTAAATTAGAAAATAATGACCCGTCTTCAGGGATTGGACTTTCTATTGTGAAAAAAATTATTGACTTTTACAATGGTACCATTTGGCTGGAAAGTCAAGAAAATATAGGAACAACTTTTCATTTTACGATACCCAAAGAAAATGGAGCAGCCTAATCTAACCTACATCAACGATCTCTCAGGAGATAATCTTGAATTCAGAGCTAAATTAATTGGTATTCTTAAAAAGGAACTTCCCGAAGAAATAAATGGCTATTCAGAACAAATGGCAAACACTATTTTTGTCGAGGCTGCGCAATCAGTTCATAAACTAAAACATAAAATATCTATACTTGGTTTAGAAAAAAGTTATTATATTGCTGAAGAATATGAAGTTAATCTAAAAAATAACTCTACAAGTCTCCGTGCTGATTTTGAAACTATTTTGAAAATTATGCAAGAGTTTGTAAACCGTTTGTAACACCTCTTACTGTATGAATTGCATTACTATAGATGACGAAGAGATGGCAAGAGCTATTATTACTCAGATGATCACTGTATATCCTGAACTTAACCTAATGCAGGAGTTTCCGAATGCTATGCAGGCTATAAAATTCTTAAATAACAATGATGTTGATTTAATCTTTTTAGACATTCATATGCCTGATTTTACAGGATTTGATTTCATTCAAAGTTTAAAAAATCCTCCAAAAATAATTTTAGTCACCTCTGATAAAAAATTTGCTATAGAAGCTTTTGAGTACGAGTGCATAGTAGATTATTTAGTAAAGCCCATTACTGGAGATCGATTTCAAAAAGCAATTCAAAAAGCAAATGCCTATAAAATCACTTCCAAAGCAACAGAAATTAAACAAATTGTTGAGGATAATGCAAATGAGTTTTATATCAACATAGACCGGAGATTGATAAAAATTGAAATGGCATCTGTAAATATTGTAGAAGCCAAGGGGGATTATATCCATATAAAAACCGAGAGCAAAAATTATGTAGTTCATTCTACACTAAAGAAAATAGAAGATAAATTACCAAAAGATTTATTTTTAAAAGTACATCGATCCTTTATTATCAACACTAAAAAAATTATTGATATTAAAGACAATAGTGTCTTAATTGCCAAAGATGTAATTCCAGTAAGTCGTTCTAACAAAACGGAGCTTCTAAAAAGAATAAATGTCTTGTAAAATATAGCTATTAAATTACAAAATCATCTAAAAAATACACTTCATCGATTAAAATTGCTTTTAACCGTCATTGTGCTTATTTTTGCCGGGTATTTATAATAATAGCTATGAAAGTAAAATTACTTAATGCACCCATTATTTTTTTAGATTATTCCGGGGATGTACTCACAGGATATTATTTAATATCTAACCGTTGGACAGTACTAAACGACGTTTACATAACTTTTGTTAGAAGAAAAGGTATTGGATATTGTTACAATTTGACTTGGGCTGGACCTTTAACAAAATCTGAAGCTGAAAAATTAAGCTGTGATAATGAAACTATACTTGCAGTAAGGCATGATGTCATAAAGCCTTTTTTACAGTTTCTTGATGATGAAGTGTTTTTACCCAATAGTGTTGAGGTTCGAACAATAATTGGTCTTGATTGTGATCAATTAAATTTAGCAAATTAAGTCATTTAGATATGAATTATTTAATACTGTTTTTGGTTAAGGGCTCTCATTATACGAGTCAGGTATAAAGTGATGATGTTTCACCTGCAGCAAATGTCTATTCGTCGAAAAATTAGATGTCTACGCAAGAATACTTATGATCTTTGTGCCTTTATTAACAAGTATAGTTAAAAAATTATGGCAATTCAAATCACATATAATGGAGGAGTTTATGAAATAAATGGGTTGTTAAACTCTCAAAATGGAGAGTCTTTAAAAAATCATTTTGAAACGCTCATGATTCATTCCAATGCAATGGTTCTCTCTTTGAATAAAGTCCTTGATATAGATTGTAATGCAGCTAATATTTTATCGGATTTACATAAAAAAGCCGATTTGTGCGACATATTATTTTACATCATTGGCAGAGAAAATAAAAAAGTACAAGAATTGTTTAACGTCTTGAATTATCATGACATTCTCCTTTAATAACCACATATTTTGTGTGATAATTAACATATTTAAATCATTTAGTTACGCTAATTAAATGATTTTCAGTTTAGTTAATAAGAGCAATTCTACTTCTGTCAAATAATGGTTTAACAGTTTTTATCTCATAAATCATTACAGTTTAAGTCGTTAAATTTGGCTCTTTAAGCATGTTTTTATTTATTCACCCATTTGCAGTAATAACTTTTCAGACTTTATCTTCTAAATATTACTTTTTGTGTACCCATAAAAAACGTAGCGTACTTGCAAATATGATTATTAATATGTCGTTTTAAATAGTATGGTGTTAGATTTTTTAAAGTTAGTTCATAATTCGATATTATTAGCGTAATGATTTAATAACCGTCGGTAAGTTCATTACACAGAGGAAACACGAATATTTTTATTTAAAAAGAGATTATGCAATTTGCATAGTCTCTTTTTTTATGGATTTCATTTGGTTTTCAAAAGTTTAACAAAGAAATTGCAAAGCGAAATTCAGGAATTAGAAAATTAGGCATTACTTTTGCCAATAAAGTTGGATTAAAAAAACATAAACGCGCACTGAAATAAATTCTGCCTATCATATGAAAGAACAATTTAAAAAGTTTTTAAACGAAGAACAAGACCCAAAGGCTATTGAGAAAATCGCTTCAAAACTGAGTGATTTATTGATGAAAAATGAAGAAATAGGTTATATAGCTGTTCAAAAAAAACCAGCAATTACCGTTTTACCGGACAGTATTGTTTTGACCAATAAAAGAATTATTATTTGTCAGCCTAAAAATCTGGGACTTTCAATGAATTTCATTGATTACACTTGGGACGAAATAGAAGGTACTTTTGTGAAAGAAAATATTTTGGGTTCTGAGTTTTCTTTTACAACCAGAACAAATATGGAGGTTTCCATTGATTATATCCCTAAAATTCAAGCCAGAAAGATTTTTACGTACGCCAAAGAACAATTGGATATATTAAAAGTTGGGTCTGTATTGAATGCAACCATGATGGATGAAGTTCCAGTTTCTCCAATAGAAGAAGTAGAGATTATTGAAGAGATGGAAACAGAAGAAGTAACTAGTTTTGCTGAAATAATGCCAGTTTCACAACCCAATTTCATTGCTGAAAATCAAGTGTTCGAAGAGGTTGCGACAAGTCCAAAAGATAAATCATTAAGTGATTTATCACAAGACGAACTTTTTGAAAAATTACAGAATTATAAAAAATTATTGGACAACGGATTGATTTTACAAGGCGAATACGACGCTTTCAAAAAAGAAATTTTGAGTCATATGTAGTTTCGCAAAGAGCGCTAAGGAATAAATAATAAAAACCCGACACACTTAATAGTTGTCGGGTTTTGTTTTTATTATAAAGTTTTCTTTTGCTTTTCTACAAAATTATTAGATTGTAATTCTAGTAAATCAGTAGCATTTTTTCTTTGTAAATCATATAACTGTTTGTCGTCAGCAATATCTCCGTAGACTTTGTCGTGCATCGTGGCGCTAGTTTTTACCAATAAAGTACGTTGGTATTTGTCTTGTTCGATTGTTGCTTTCAAAGCTGTTTCCAGATCTTCCAGTTTATAATCGTATTCTCCTTTTGGAGATAAAAGTTTAGCAATAATAGGAGATGTTTCAATGGCTAAAAACAGCAACATTATAAAAAACGAAGGTAGCCAAGGTAATTTATCCAAGGCATTGATTCGTGCCATTAAACCATCAAATCCGTCAATAATAGGTTGTGTTTCGCTAACTTTCTTGTCTAAATCGGTTTGGAGGGTTTTAGTGTTTTTCTCCATTTCAGCAATTTTAGCCAAGTTGGTTTTTTGTAAGGTGTCCAGTTCTTGTTTTGCCAAATCATGTTTGGCAATTTTTTCTTTAAAAACGGGACCTTTGCCTAATTTTTTGGTTCCAGCAGTTCCTTCAGCTTCTGTGATGTAGGTTTCATACAGCGTATTTACTTCTTTTTCTTTGTTTGTGATTTCTGACTTTAACTTATCGATTTCTGTTTTATTTTTATCCAAATCCGATTTAAAATAATTCGCTACTTCTTTTTTGTTATTCAATGCCATCGCATTTTTCTCTTTCAACAAAACAGTATTAATTTCTTTTTCGAAGATTTTAATTTCTAATGGTTTCGAAATAACTATCGCAATAATCACTGCCAAAATAATTCGGGGAGTTGCCTGCAGGAATTCACTTCCTATTTTGTCTCTTTTTCGAATGGTGGAAACAATAAAACGATCGAGATTAAAAATAAGTAAACTCCAAACGATACCAAATGCGATTGCGGGATATATACTGTCAAAGACGGTAAACAGTGCGTACGAACTGGCAAGAAAAGCCATGACAGCGGTAAAGAAAACGGTGGCGCCAATACCTACATATTTGGTTTGTTCGCCTTCGGAACAGCCTTCAAGTAAGTCTTTGTCAGCTCCTGAACAAAGGATAAAAAATTGTTTTAACATGATTGATGATTTTTTGAATGATGATTACAAATTTAACGCCAAAAAATGAATCTTGGTATAAATAATTGATATGTATTTATTTAAGGCATTTTGTTACGGTTTGTACCAAATAAAAGAGAGCTGCTCACAAGGAACAGCTCTCTTTCTTTTTTGAATTATAATTAACTTATGCGATTGGTGCTCCCGCCATAATCTCGGCATTGGCAAATTCTTCAAATTTGGCGAAGTTAGCTTTGAATTTTTGAGCTAATTCTACCGCTTTTTGATCATATAGTTCTGGGTCTTCCCAAGTATTTCTTGGATTCAATATTTCACTAGGAACATTTGGACAGGTTTGCGGTTTTGCAATTCCAAAAACTTGGTGGTTCTCATAAGCCACATCGTCCAATTCTCCGTTTAGGGCGGCGGTAATCATAGCGCGCGTGTATTTCAATTTCATTCGGCTTCCTATTCCGTAAGGACCTCCTGTCCAACCCGTATTGATTAACCAAACTTTTACATTGGCATCTTTCATTTTTTTACTCAACATTTCAGCGTATTTTGTTGGGTGTAATGGCATAAATGGTGCGCCAAAACAAGCAGAAAAATTAGGCTGAGGTTCTGTAATACCAGCCTCAGTTCCAGCAACTTTTGCCGTATAACCAGAAATAAAATGGTACGCAGCCTGACCTGGAGTCAGTTTAGAAATTGGAGGTAATATTCCGAATGAATCGGCCGTTAAGAAAAATATGTTTTTTGGATTTTTCCCAATGGAACCCGGTTGTATGTTATCAATATGAAAAATAGGATAACTTACGCGGGTATTTTGAGTGATGGAAATATCCTCAAAATTAACTTCATTAGTGTCGTTATTGATGATTACATTTTCAAGGATTGCTCCTTTTTTTATGGCTCTAAAAATGTCTGGTTCGTTTTCTTCGGATAGATTAATCACTTTTGCATAACAACCGCCTTCAAAGTTGAAAACCGTATTTTCATTTGTCCAACCATGTTCATCGTCACCAATTAATTTTCGGTCTGGATCAGCAGATAAAGTTGTTTTTCCAGTTCCTGATAATCCGAAGAAAATAGCAGTGTCACCATCTTTTCCAACATTGGCACTGCAATGCATTGGTAACGTATTTTTGAAAACGGGCAAAATAAAATTCAAAGCAGAAAAAATTCCTTTTTTCATTTCTCCGGTATAACCAGTTCCACCTATCAAAACTACTTTTCTTGTAAAGTCAAGAATGGCAAAATTGCTTTGACGTGTTCCGTCTACCGCTGGATCTGCCATAAAACTTGGTACACATAAAAGAGTCCATTCTGGGTCGAAATTTGCTAATTCTTCCATTTCAGGTCTCAAAAACATGTTGTAACAAAATAAATTTGCCCAAGGAGTTTCTGTGATCACACGAACATTTAATCTATAATTGGGGTCAGAACATACATAAGAATCTCTAACGTAAATGTCTTTGTCTGATAAATAAGCGGTAACCTTGTTGTATAAAGCTTCAAATGCCGCTGGTTCAAATGGGATGTTTACTTTTCCCCACCAAACTTGATTTTCACTGATACTGTCTTTTACGATATAACGGTCTTGCGGCGATCGACCCGTATATTCTCCTGTATTCACTGCTAATGCTCCAGTAGAAGTCTCAATTCCTTGACCTGTTTTTATAGTTATATCTTGTAATTCTTCAGGGGATAACTGGTAATGAATTTTGGCATTTTCAATTCCTAATTCTTTTAACGAAATCGATTGCGAGAAAAGCGTGTTATTGTCCATAAATTTATTATTGTGTAGTTACTTTTTATAGACTGCAAAAGTAGAAATTATATTTCAGTTAGCGTTTGATTCTTCTAATTTTGTGATTTTTTATTCATAATATTCAATAATAAAACGCCCCAGCCCAGTATTAATAGGAGTCCGCCAATAGGAGTAACGAATCCTATAATTTTAAAATCAAAAGAAGTAAGATCATTTGTAGCTAACAGATATATGGATCCAGAGAATAAAATTACCCCAAAAAGAACTAAAAAATAGATAGCTTTTTTCGTTTTTTGAGGAACGTCTTTCAGTAGTCCTAAAAACAATAAAAACAATGCATGGTACATTTGATAGCGTACACCGGTTTCAAAAGTCGATAATTGTTCGATAGACAGTAATTTTTTTAGGGCATGCGCGCCAAAAGCACCAAGAATTATTGCAATCATTCCTAAAATTGCTCCTGTTGAAAGTATCTTTTTGTCCATGTTGGTTTTATTTTAGTACAAAAGTATCTCATCCGTGCTTAAATTGAAAATGTTTTCTGGGTTACTTTTTCCATCTATTGATGTATTGTAGATTAATTTTCAAGAACCCATATAAAATATTTTACTTCTATTTGTTATAAATACAACATTTTTGTATGTTTGTGTTATAAATATATAAAAATGAGAACAATTTTAATCATTGGGGCAGGAAGATCAGCTTCATCTTTGATTCAGTATCTTTTAAATAAATCTGAAAAAGAGAATCTGCATCTTGTTATTGGTGATTTGTCTTTGGCTTTAGCCCAAAAAAAGACAAACAATCACCCCAATGCAACGGCAATTGCCTTAGATATTTTTGATGAAGATCAAAGAAAAAAAGCCGTGCAAATTGCTGATATTGTTATCTCGATGTTGCCGGCTCATTTGCATATTCAAGTGGCCAAAGACTGTATTATTTATAAAAAACACTTAGTTACCGCTTCTTATGTGAGTGATGCCATGCAGGAATTAGACGCTGCTGCAAAGGAAAATAATCTGATTTTCATGAATGAAATTGGACTTGATCCAGGCATTGACCACATGAGTGCGATGAAAGTGATTGATGAAATTAAGGAAAAAGGCGGTGAGATGATTTTATTCGAATCCTTTTGTGGTGGACTTGTAGCTCCGGAATCCGATACGAATCTTTGGAATTATAAATTTACCTGGGCACCACGCAATGTAGTTCTTGCGGGTCAGGGTGGCGCTGCCAAGTTTATTCAGGAAGGGACTTATAAATACATTCCGTACTGTAATTTGTTTCGCAGAACCGAGTTTTTGCAAGTGGAAGGATATGGTCGATTTGAAGGCTATTCGAATCGCGATTCGTTGAAATACCGCAGTGTGTATGGCTTAGATAATGTACTTACGTTATACAGAGGAACGATTCGTAGAGTGGGTTTCTCGAAAGCGTGGAATATGTTTGTGCAATTAGGAATGACGGATGACAGTTACGTTATGGAGGATTCGGAGAACATGAGTTACAGAGAATTTGTAAATTCTTTCCTGCCATATCATCCCACTGATTCTGTAGAAATCAAGACACGTTTGATTCTAAAAATTGACCAAGACGATATCATGTGGGACAAATTATTGGAACTCGATTTGTTCAATCCAAACAAGAAAGTAGGTTTGAAAAACGCCACTCCGGCGCAAATTCTGGAAAAAATATTGACGGATAGTTGGACGCTTCAGCAAGATGATAAAGATATGATTGTCATGTATCACAAATTTGGATACGAATATAATGACAAAAAAGAACAAATAGATTCCAAAATGGTTTGCATTGGCGACGATCAAACCTATACAGCCATGGCAAAAACAGTGGGTTTACCCGTTGCAATGGCGACCTTATTAATCTTGAATGGTAAAATCACGACTCCGGGAGTGCAGTTGCCCATTCGTAAGGAAGTTTATGAGCCTATTTTGAAAGAATTAGAAGAATACGGTGTTGTTTTCAAGGAACAATCCATGCCGTATTTAGGATACAATCCGGATAAAGAGTTTAGTTAGTAGTTTTTTTAGATTTTTAGTTTGATAAATCCGCTCCTCTTGAAGCGGATTTGTTTTTTTGGTTCCATTTAGTGTATCTTTTGGGCGTGACCCTGCAAATTGCTTCGTCTTTCCTTCTGGCAACTTCGGGTCGGGCTGTTCGCTGCAATCTTTATGTTTTTTTAGAACAGGAAATAAATTCAGGTTAAAAAACATAAAGGATTTTTCCCGAAACTTCGGGACCATCCCTCACGCAACGCATTCCAATGACACGCCGTTTTTTCTAAATTGTAAGAAAATTTTAATATATTTGAAAAACGCAAAGCGAAACAAACCTTCGCTTATCTACCCATGTTTGGGTGTGTATACGAAGGTTTGTCGCTTATATACAAGTCAGCGGTAATACTATCGCAGACGCAACAGAAGACAAGAAAAGAAAACATAAATTGACAAAATATTAAAACTGACCAATGACAAATAACTGCTTAAATTGCAATAAAGAAATTATAGACAAATTTTGTAGTAATTGCAGCCAAGCAACATCGACACACAGATTTTCCTTATCGCACGTTTTTCAACACGATTTTATTCACGGAATATTTCATTTTGACAAAGGCTTTTTCTATACGATAAAAGAACTCTTTACCAGACCAGGACACAGTATTAGAGAATATGTGCAAGGAAAAAGAGTAAAACACTTTAACTATTTTGCAACCATAATTCTTTTAATGACAATAGGCTATTTTATTAAAAAATGGACAAAAATAGATGCATCAGGATTATATGATGATAAAAAAACAGTAGAAGGTCTTTTAAAAGTGTTAAAAGATTATTCAAAATTTACAGTATTTCTACATATACCAATCATATCTATTTTGAGTTATTTCTTTTTTAAAAAGAGTAAACAAAATTATGCAGAAAACGTAGTCCTCAACCTATATATGTTATGCGGAACATTAATAATTAGTTTTGTACTATTCAGCTCTATGATTTTTACCAATAACAAAGATTTTCTTGTAGGTGTAAACTATTTTGCTGCAGCTCTAACATTTTTGTATATTATAATTTTTTATTATCAATATTTTTCTGTCTTTGGTCTGAAAAAATATCAATTAATCATTCGAGTAATTAGTATTGCTATTTTGTATTTATTGACAAAGCAAATAACTAACAATATCTTAAACACAATAGGACTTAAATATTTTAATTAACGAAATAAAAAAGTACTACCGCTAACAGCTAGAGTTGCAAGGGTAGCACGAACAATGAAACTCTGGTTGAACAGCCTGTCCCGTTTTTTGCAGGAGAACCGGTTACTGGGAGGTACTATGGAGTATTCGTAAAATTGTGAGAGAGAATTATAAGAGGATTTAGTGTCCTCTTTTTTTTTGGGAAACTGTTTTTTGGGCGTGACCCTGCAAATTGCTTCGTCGTTTCTCCTCCCAACTTCGGGTCGGGCTGTTCGCTGCAATCTTTATGTTTTTAAAGAAAAAACATAAAGGATTTTCGCTGCCATCCCTCACGCAACGCATTCCAATGATTAGAAGTCGTTTTAGTGATTTGTAAGAAAATTTTAATATATTTGGAAAGCCCAGCAAAAAAAATCTACACTTATGTACTCATGTTTAGGTGTGTATACGAAGGTTTGTTTCGCTTATGTACAAGTTACCAAACATTTAAAAACCTACTTTATGAAAAACAGAATTGTATTTTTTATCTCTTTAATCTTATTAGTCAATTATAGTTGTAATAACAATGATTCCGATACTGAACAAAAAACTTTTTTATGTTGTGCAGAAAATCAATTGCAATCTAAGAACATAAATAATCTTAACCAAACAGCTGGAAAAATAAATGTTATTTCAGTATTTACTCCAAATGAAGATGGTATTAACGATTGTTTAATGGTGGAAAATTTATATAAATATTCATTTAACTCTTTAACCATATATGATTTAAATGATAAAATTCTTTTCACAACAGAAAATTATGGTAAAAACTCCAACTCTTTTTGCGGAGATAATATTAAAAGCGGAACTGTGAAATATAAACTTGTAGTGGAAAATGAACAAACATTCGTTGAGTATGGATATGTGTGTATAGTTAAAACAGAAGAAGAAGGTAAAGTATTTAGAGCAGAAACTGAATGCACATTCCCTCTTGACGACCCAATTATATTTTAAAAATAATATGAATTGAATAAACGTTTGGTAACAGCTACAACAGCGGATTTCGAAAATTGGCTTAATTGAAAAATTGTTTTGTATTTGGGATGATTTGGCTAATCCGAAAAATAAATCTTAATTTAGTCCCAAACCCCCTCTAGTAGCGGGATGTTGTCTGCTATATTGCCGAAAAAAAAACTAAAAAAGAAAAATGAATTTTAAAAATAAGATTGTCCTAATTACAGGAGCAAATTCAGGAATTGGAAATGCATTAGCAGAGAAACTAATTGCTGAAAAATATTATGTAATTGGAACTTCCAGAAATGGGAAAATTGAAAATATTAATTCTGAAAACTTATTTGTTGTAGCATTAGATTTGACAAATCAAAAGTCAATTGAAAATGCGAACAAAATAATTAGAAATAAATTCAACGGAATTGATGTTTTAGTAAATAATGCTGGAATTGCGCCAGATTTAGATAAAACGGAACCAGATTTAGAAAGTTTGAGATCAACTTTTGAAACGAACGTTTTTGGACTTGTGAATTTTACCGAAACTGTTTTAGATTTAGTAAATCAAAACGGAAAAATTTTAAACATTTCTTCTATTATGGCAACGCTGAATATAATATCAAAAATCGATTCAACTGCTTACAGAATGTCTAAAGCTGCATTAAATATGTACACGAAAACTTTATCTGCAAGATTGAAAGATAGAAATATTGATGTGAACTCAATTCATCCAGGTTGGGTAAATACAAAATTATCAACGAAAGGCGCACCATTATCAACTGAATTTTCTGCAAACGGAATATTTAAACTAATAGAAACCGAAATGAAAACTGGAACTTTTTGGAATGCTGAATTGCAAGAAGAAATGTTGTGGTAAATAAATACTGCCCACAACAGCTAGAGGTTCGTTACTTGCGCAGCACGAACAATAAATCTCCGGTTGAACTGAACAAATTGCAGGTCCGTTAACAGTATGGAGTTTTCCTAAAATTGTGAGAAAGAATATTAAGAGGATTTAGTGTCCTCTTTTTTTTGGGGAACTGTTTTTTGGGCGTGACCCTGCAAATTGCTTCGTCGTTCCTCCTAGCAACTTCGGGTCGGGCTCTTCGCTGCAATCTTTATGTTTTTAAAGAAAAAACACAAAGGATTTTTCCCGAAACTTCGGGACCATCCCTCACGCAACGCATTTCAATGACACGCCGTTTATTTTATTAAATTGTAAGAAAATTTTAATATATTTGGGAAACGCAAAGCGAAACAAACCTTCGCTTACATGCAAGTTGTGTGCTAGTTAAAACCATAATTCGGCAAAAAATCTAAATTTAGAAATGAAAAAAATAATTATAATATTTACTTTTTTAATTTTGAGTTGTTCAACAACTAAATTGAGTAAAACTGAATCTGAAAATCTGAAAACAGAATTTACAGAAATGTATAAAATTGACCAAATTGCGCAAGCAGGAAAACCTAATGGAGAATTTAAAAATTATCCATTAGAAAACTGGTATAAATTTAAAGACAGTGTTTTTACAAAAAACAAAAATAGAGTCGAATATTTATTTAAAAAATATGGATATTTAGGAATTAATGAAATTGGGAAAAATGCAAGCAATGATTTTTGGATTTTAGTTCAGCACAGTGATAAGTTTCCTGAATTTCAAAAAAATGTTTTGAAATCAATGAAAAAAGAATTAAAAAAAGGAAATGCGAATCCAGATAATTATGCTTTACTACTTGATAGAGTAAATGTAAACAGTGGAGAAAAACAAAATTTTGGAACTCAAGTTAATTATAGATTAAACGGACAAGCGAAACCAAAAATTGGTTTAATTGATAGTTTGAATATTGATAAAAGAAGAATTGAATATGGATTAAAACCGTTAAAAGATTATTTAAACCAAATGACAGAAATGCATTTTGAAATGAATAAAGAATACTTTGCAAAAAAAGGAATAGTAAAACCAAACTTATACAATTAAAAATAAATAACCAGCACGCAATGGCAGTTTGTAGAAATGCCGGGTTTTGGGCTTGATTTAAAGTTGGTTTTGTAGTTGTAAAGTCAGTGTTTAGCGGAAATTTTAGGCTTACTTAATCCGCCACTTCTGCAAGCTGCAAAATGTTATCTGCAACTTTAGAAAAAATGGAATAAATAAAAACGACAAAATGAAAAAATTTATAAGTATCACTTCTACAGTATTTTTCTTCAGTTTTAATTTGAGTATTGCTCAAAAGAAAAATTTAGATTCTCTGATTCAAAATATTAATAATAAAGATGCCTACATAGTTTTAGTGAAAACAATGTCGCCAAGAATTCATGGAGATTTAGCAAACAGCATTGTAGCAATTGGAAAAAAAGCTACGCCAGAATTGATAAAAGTATTAGACAATAAAAATAAAGGAGTTATCGCTCATTTTATACTTTCAGAAATCTGGAAAGACAACTGGAAAGAAGAAATTTGTTGTAATGTTACAAATATTGACAATGAAGAAATAATTATCATTAATGGACTTGAAGTTCATATCAAGGATAATATTTTATTTTCGACAAGCGAAAGTCTAAATAAGAATATGGAGAATTGGAAGAAATTTTGGCATGCATAAAAAAAGATTTAGATAACATTTAGAGTTACTTGCGCAGCACGAACAATGAAACTCCGGTTGAACTGAACAGATTGCAGGTCCGTTAACAGTGTGGAGTTTTCCTAAAATTTTGAGAGAGAATTATAAGAGGATTTAATATCCTCTTTTTTTTTGGGAGAACTGTTTTTTGGGCGTGACCCTGCAAATTGCTTCGTCGTTCCTCCTCGCAACTTCGGGTCGGGCTGTTCGCTGCAATCTTTATGTTTTTAAAGAAAAAACATAAAGGATTTTTCCCGAAACTTCGGGACCATCCCTCATGCAACGCATTCTAATAATGCGCCGTTTATTTTACTAAATTGTAAGAAAATTTTAATATATTTGGGAAGCGTAAAGCAAGGCAGACCTACGCCAATCCACCCAGGTTTGATCTAAGTACGAAGGTTTGTTTCGTTATATAGTGGATGTGGGCAATATTAGCAAAATAATTAAAAATATGAATATAAGTAAAGAACAAAATGAAGCCGTAAATGACATTGTAGAACTTATTGCTTCTAAATTGGGAAATGAAACTAGGGAGTTGAATATTGTGGATGCTATTTCTACTTGTGCAAGACTTGCGGGAAGTTTATTGTTTAGATCTTTTAATTTTGAAATTGAAAACGCTAAACTAGGAAGTGTAGTGTTGTCCGAAAATGCAAATATAAAAGGACCTGAATTGATAAATATTACTCATTTTGTATTACAAAATTTCGGAATTACTATTGACAATCAAAAAATGAATGGCAGTTCAGGAGAAGAGACTAAAATTGAATTTTTAGACGCAATTAATTTAGTGCAAAACCAAGCACTTGAAATAATGGATAAATACAAATTATCATATGAACAATTAGCGCATTCTACTGCTATAGCTACAGCTTTTATTATACAACAGAGTCCAAATATACCTGCCGAAACAGGTTTTGGAAAAGCAATTTATCATTATATTGAAGGTTCAAAAACTTATCCACCAGATTTCATTAAACCAACAACTATAATTGAAACAAAAAATCAATTAAAAGAGGATGAAAGAACAAATGAAATTAAATCTAAAGAAAATAGCGATAAACCTTGGTGGAAAATATGGTAAATAAATACTGCACACAATAGCTACAGTTTCGTTACTTGCGCAGCACGAACAATGAAACTCCGGCTAATCAGCCTGTCCCGTATTTCCGGGAGAACCGTTTGCAAGTCCGTTAACACTATGGAGTATTCGTAAAATTGTGAGAGAGAATTATAAGAGGATTTAGTGTCCTCTTTTTTTTGGGGAAACTGTTTTTTGGGCGTGACCCTGCAAATTGCTTCGTCGTTTCTCCTCCCAACTTCGGGTCGGGCTGTTCGCTGCAATCTTTATGTTTTTTAAAGAAAAAACATAAAGGATTTTCGCTACCATCCCTCACGCAACGCATTCCAATGACGCGCCGTTTTTTACTAAATTGTAAGAAAATTTTAATATATTTGAAAAGCATAAAGCGAAACAAACCTTCGCTTATCTAACCTTATGTGGGTGTGTTTACGAAGGTTTATTTCGCTTAAATATAAGTTAGCTGTATTCTAAAAACCGAAACCTAAATAAGAGAATGAAGAATATTAAATGTATAATATTTGACTGTGACGGAGTTTTGGTTGACAGCGAAATTATTGGAAATCAAATATTACTTTCAATGGCAAAAGAATTTGGACTTGAAATGTCTATTGAAGATGCTATTAAAAAATTTAACGGCAGAAGTCTAAAAGATAGTTTTCAGCAGATTGAAAAATTGACGAATAAAAGATTACCCGATAACTTTGAAAGTGAATATAGAAAACAAACTTTTGAAGCATTTAAAACGGAATTAAAACCAATTAAAGGTGTAAAAAATTTTATCGATAGCTTATCCATTTCTTATTGTGTTGCTTCAAGTGGACCAATAGAGAAAATTAATTTGAATTTAACGATAACAGGCTTAATTGAAAAATTTGAAAATAAAATATTCAGTTCATACCAAATTAATAGTTGGAAGCCAGAACCTGAAATATTTCTATTTGCTTCAAGAGAAATGGGATTTACAACAAATGAATGCATCGTAATTGAAGACAGTAAAGCGGGTGTTATTTCCGCGAAAAAAGGAGGTTTTAAAGTTTATGGTTTTGCAAATGAAAGCAATGAAACAGAATTAAAGGATGAGGGAGCAATAATTTTCTATAGTTTCGAAGAGCTAGCAAATTTATTGAATTTGGAAAACTGAATTAACAAGAACAACAGCTAACAGTCAGGGTTTCGTTGCGTGCGTAGCACCACCAATGAAACCCGTGTTGAACGGAACCGGTCACTGGCATGAACTATAGAGTCTTCCTAAAATTGTGAGAGAGAATATTAAGAGGATTTAGTGTCCTCTTTTTTTTGGGCGTGACCCTGCAAATTGCTTCGTCGTTCCTCCTGGCAACTTCGGGTCGGGCTGTTCGCTGCAATCTTTATGTTTTTAAAGAAAAAACATAAAGGATTTTCGCTGCCGTCCATCACGCAACGTATTCCAATGACACGCTATTTATTTTACAAAATTGTAAGAAAATTTTAATATATTTGGAAAACACAAAGCCAAACAAACCTTCGCTTATCTACCCATGTTTGGGTGTGTATACGAAGGTTTGTTTCGGTTATATATTAATTGGCAGAAATTTTGACTCAGAAACTATGAAAACCGAACATAATCAAGATATTATAACTGAAATTGAAATTTTAAAAAATATTATTAATTCTAATACTGATGATAATAAAGTCATAGAAACTTATACGAAACTTGGCGAAATTGGCGAAAAATTTGAGTTAAATGAAATAACAAATTTTTTGATTGAAAAGTACATCACTGAAAAAAATGAAGATGTAAAAAAGTCAATCCACAGTTCAATACGTAAACAAAGAAAAAATGAAAATACTAAAGTAAAACCTTTATTATTAATTTTACAGAAATATAAAAAAAGTAATATTATAGAGTCTGTTTTAGAATTATTACATAATTCGAAAAACTCTGAAATCGAAAATGCATTGATTAATGTTTTAGAAAACAATCATAGTGACTGGATCTACAAAAGAGTAAATGCGTGTTTACATACTTCGGGCACTCGAAAATCAATTCCTTATTTGATAAAGAAGATTAATCATAAAAGTAATGATGTAGCTCAATCTTCGTTGATTACAGTTATTCGTCTTTCGGATAAACGTGAGTCAGAATTGTTTATAAATGAATTAGCTAATGGAAAAATTAAAGATGTAGCTATGGAAGGTATATGTCTACATTCCGACATTGAAGGAGTAGATATTGTAATGGAAAGATTAAAAAAGAAAACGAGTCGTAAAAGAGAAACTGATTGTTCAACTTATTTTTATGTTGGAAATGAAAATGAAACTACAATTGGATTAAAATATTTAAATAAATTCAAAGATGAAAGAAAAGATATTATAACTTTTTTTACATTTTTATTAGACAAAAGAATCGAGAAACTATTTGATTATGAGATTGAAATATTAAAAGAACTTCTAAAAACACCAAGTACTAAAATTACATTGGAGAAAAGAATATGAAGTGAAAAAACTTCTGCCAACAGCCATTTTGAGCTAGCTGGAATTTAGTGGAATTATCGTTTCGCATCAAGTTTTCGTTAAAATGAAAATTGAACGTATACTAATTTTCAGCCTTCTCAAAGTGGCAAAATGTTAATAATAATTAAGACTAAAAATGGAAAAATCAAGTTTTCAAATAAGTTATGATTCATTAGTCGAAATCGTTGTCAAAATGATTAAAGATGGAGAAATTGGAAACCGCTTTAGTCATCTAAGAAAAGACAGAGTTGAATTAATAATTAATAAAATATCCTCTTATGGATGGTATATTGATGATTTTTCTAAAGAGTCTAAAATAAGTAGTAGTAAATGCTTAAAATTAATTTATAGTAATTTTCCAGAAAAACTTGATGACTACTTATCGGATTATTATAATAAAAAAATGATTCAAATTGAAAATGATCTTAAATCTTCTTATCCAAAAAGGAATGCTATTATAACCGAAGCATTTTATGTACACAAAAACAAATTATTTCATTCTTCGATATGTCTATTCATAACAATAATTGATGGAATCTGTGATGATGTTTTAGACGCAAAATTCTTCAAAAACGTAAAAGACCTACCTGAAATTAAAGTGAAACTTGAAGAAAAAAAAATGAAATATTCTGATTTCCTTTTATCTCCAATCAAAAATAAAGGAGCAATTAATGGTTGGGAAAAAGAGCTAAATAAATATCCAATTAGATTAAATAGACACGAAATAATTCACGGAAAAGATATAAATTATGGTAATGAAATTAACTCATTAAAAATAGTTTCAATGCTCTCCTATGTCAACTTTGTTTTAACTCATTTTGATTAAAATAAAAATTAATGGCAATACACGTCTTGCTCAATTTGTAAATTTAGTGCAATTGCAGTTTTTTACTCTATTTTCGTTTAGCCGCAAATACTTGTTATCATAAATTGAAATCTGCGCCAAGCCTCAAAATATTGGTTTTGTAAATCCGCTTCTTTTGAAGCGGATTTCTTTTTTACTATTATGATTTTGATTGTATAGTTATTGGTAAGCTATACATTACCCTAACCGGAACACCATTCATTTTACCGGGTAACCATTTAGGGGATGATTTTATAACACGCACAGCCTCGTCACCAGTGCCGAAGCCAATATCGCGAATGTTTTTTACGTCACTAATACTACCGTCTTTTTCAATGATAAAAGTGATGTAAACCTTCCCTTTTAAATTGGGTTGTTCTGGAGTTTTAAAATTCTGCCCTACGAATTTGTAAAATTCTATAATTCCTCCCGGAAAATCTGGTTTTTCTGTTATTCCAGCGGTATTATAGACTTCATTTTCCCCTTTTTGGACAAATTGATTTTTAGCATCGTACGCATCAATTTCAATTACTTCAGGAGCTCCTTTGCTTAATGTTGCCAGAAGTTCCTCGTTTGTAGGCAATTCTTTTTCTTTTGATAGGATAGAAGGTATAGCCCTCTTTTCTACAGGAGTTAGTTCATTGTATTTTTTTTCGCTGGTAACCTTTCCTTTTTCATCTTTGATTTTAAAAGTAGTTTTGTCGTAATACGTTTTAAATAAATTTCCGGGTTTCGCAGGAGTAGTTTCTTTTTTTACATTGGTTTCTTGCGCAACGACTTTCGTACACAATAAGAACAATAAGGCAGTTACTACAGGAATTAGCATTGCTTTTTTTAATAAAGCTTCTGTTTTTGATGTGGTTTTTGTCATCATAAGTAATCGTTTTTTAGTTATTAAATAATTCAAATTACTGGCCAAGTAAAAAGTTTGGTTCTTGTTCGCTTTCGATAGCAATAAAGATTGGTAGAAAGGAACATTGTTATAGGAGGTGACGACTTTCTCATCGGCAAGAAATTCGTGGTTGAGTTGTATGGCTTTTTTGTAAAAAATAAAAATAGGGTTGAACCAGAAAAGGGTTTTCAATATTTCGATGAATAAAATATCCAACGTGTGTTTTTGGGTTACATGCGTGAGTTCATGTGTGTACAATTCAGCTTCAATTTGACGGTTGTTGTACTCCGTTTCGTTGATGAAAATCGTATTCAGGAAAGTATGCGGCAACGTTTTTTCGGGAACCAAAATCAATTTTGCATTCTTATAGGCAATTGGTGTATTCGATTTCATTTTAGAAGAAATTTTGATGATATTACTGATAAAACGTATCGCCAGAACGAGTGTTACTACAGCATACAAACTCCATAATCCTATTGCTAGATAGTTTGTTTCTTCTAGTATTACAGCGTTTCCTTGCAGTATTTGGATATTTCCCGGATTGACTGCAGGTTGTGTTATTTCCTGAATGACTTCGATAGTTATAAATGGAATTACCATCGAGAAAACAAGGCTGAACAACAAGTAAAACCTATTGAAAACGTGTATTTTTTCTTTTTCCAAAAACAAATAATACACTGCCAGTAGCACGAATAGAGTAATTGTCGATTTGATTAGAAAGTCGCTCATTTTTTCTTTTTTAGAATTTCACTGTCTATTATTTTTTTGAGATCTTCCAATTCCGTTTGCGATAAATTCGTTTCAGTGGTAAAAAAAGAGGCAAATTGTGATGCCGAATTGTTGAAAAAATTACTAATCAATCCGTTGACGTGTTTCGAGAAATAATCGGTTTTTTTGACTAAAGGATAATATTCCCGTGAGTTCCCAAATTCATTGTAGGCTACAAATTGCTTGTCGATCATTCTTTTTAATAAAGTAGCAATGGTTGTGGTTGCGGGTTTTGGTTTTGGGTAGGCTTCAAGCAAGTCTTTCATAAAGGCTTTCTCGAGTTTCCAAAGGTGTTCCATTACTTGTTCTTCGGCGTTCGTTAGTTGTTGCATGTTTATTTAATTTCTATTTCGGAAAATGATTCTCCGTTATTGTATTTCTTTATCGTTATTAGTTTTCCATCTTGATTGAAGAAGTTCCAGTCACCAAAATAAAACCAATGCACGTACTTATCGGTGCTTTCTATTTTTGTTTTTCCTTTGGATTGTATTTTTCCATTCTCATGATAAAAAGTAGTGTTGCAGATGTCGTCTTTGTATTTTTCTCTTTTTATGATTTTACCATTTAAGTAATAACTCCATTTTTTTACGGGATCTCCTTTTCGGTATTTCCCAATTGATTTATAGTGGGAACTATCCTGTGCGTATTGTTCAATCCAAAGTCCTTCTCTACGTTTATTTTTCATTTGATTGGTTTTGCAGCCAAAAAGCAAAAATACCAAGCCGATTACAATAACAGTTTGTCGCATAAAATGATTTTGTTCTACGAAAATAGAGTTTGCTCTACAAATGTAGAATAAAAAGTGAAATAAACAAGTTTTAATGAAAAAATATTATGATAGTCAGCGGTTTGCGTTAAGGATGGGAGTGGAAATCCTTTTTATTTTTTTGTTTTAAAAAATAAAAAGATTGAGAACGGACAGCCTGACCCGCTATTTTCAGCGGGGAACGCTCAAAAAAAATCCGCCCTGTTTAGAGCGGATTTAGTATTTATTGAAAGGAATTTATTTTGATAACTCCACAAAATATTTGTAAAACAACGGAATGGTTTCAATTCCTTTCAGGTAATTGAAGATCCCGAAATGTTCGTTTGGCGAGTGAATGGCATCGCTGTCCAGACCAAATCCCATTAGAATAGTTTTGCTTTTCAGTTCTTTTTCGAACAACGCTACGATAGGAATACTTCCACCGGAACGCACCGGAATTGCGGGAACGCCAAAGGTTTCCGTATACGCCATGTTTGCGGCTTTGTAGCCAATGCTGTCTATTGGGGTTACGTAACCTTGTCCGCCATGATGCGGTTTTACTTTTACGGTAACGCCGGCAGGAGCAAGGCTTGTGAAATGTTTGGTAAACAATTCGGTGATTTGTTCCCAATCTTGATTTGGTACCAAACGCATCGAGATTTTAGCGAAAGCTTTGCTGGCAATCACCGTTTTGGCACCTTCTCCGGTGTAACCACCCCAGATTCCGTTGACATCCAGTGTCGGACGAATGGAATTTCTTTCGTTCGTTACATAGCCTTTTTCGCCGTAAACGTCATTAAGGTCTAATGCTTTTTTATAGTTTTCTAAATTGAAAGGTGCTTTGGCCATTTCAGCTCTTTCTTCTGTCGATAATTCTTCTACATTATCGTAGAAACCAGGAATGGTAATGTGGTTGTTTTCATCATGAAGCGAAGCAATCATTTTGGCCAACACATTGATAGGATTAGCAACGGCACCTCCGTACAATCCAGAATGTAAATCACGGTTTGGTCCAGTTACTTCAACTTCTACATAGCTTAATCCGCGTAAACCTGTTGTAATTGACGGCTGCTGATTCGAGATCATTCCAGTATCCGAAATTAAAATCACATCGTTTTTTAGTTTTTCCTGATTGCGTTCTACGAACCAGCTCAAGCTTTTGGAACCAATTTCCTCTTCGCCTTCAATCATGAATTTCACGTTACAAGGCAAAGTATTGGATTGAACCATGTATTCTAATGCTTTTACGTGCATGTACATTTGGCCTTTGTCATCGCAAGAACCTCTTGCAAAAATGGCGCCTTCGGGATGAATTTCGGTTTTCTTGATTACGGGTTCAAAAGGTGGAGAAGTCCATAAGTCAATTGGGTCTGCGGGTTGCACATCATAATGTCCGTAAACCAAAACGGTAGGCAAGGAGGGATCAATAATTTTCTCACCATAAACGATTGGATTGCCAGGAGTATCACAAATTTCGACAAAATCGCAGCCTGCTTTCTCTAAACTGGCCTTTACGGCATCAGCAGTATTGATGATATCTTTCGAGAATGCAGGATCTGCGCTCACAGATGGGATTTTTAATAATTCGATTAACTCGTTGATAAAGCGATCTTTGTGTTCTTGAACGTATGCTTTAATATTTTCCATTATTTGAATTTTATTTATATCTCAAAAGTACGAAAAACTGAGTGAATAATTTTTGAAGAAATTCCTTTGAACTTAAGAAGTAATGCTTATATTTGCACTCAGAATTTCGCGGATATGGTGAAATTGGTAGACATGCCAGACTTAGGATCTGGTGCCGCAAGGCGTGTAGGTTCGAGTCCTATTATCCGCACTTTAAAAACCCTTTAATCGTTATTCTAACGGTTAAAGGGTTTTTTATTTTCTTATTTATACCATTAATTTCCTGAAAAATTAGCTGTAAATTGACCCTTTTTAAAATGTTTTCTATTTTTAATACTTTCTTTATACTTAGTAATGATGTAGTTAAATGCATTTTAGAATTTGGAATTTGTTTTATGACAAAATGAATTAAATATTATTTTGACTTCAGATGTATTTTGTTTTTTAAATTGTACAAAAGTATTATTGAAAGAAAAAAATTACTTATTTTGAACTTGTGTCTGTTTAAAACCTACTAGATGTAAAATATATATAAATTTTATTAAAAATCAGTATTATTTTTTATAAATTTAACACTTGAACGGTGAAAAATAACATTTAGTCGATATTTTAAATTAATTAAACAGGTGGTCTATGGTTGCATATTTACATAATCAATTAAGAAGTTTTATTTCACCATTTCTTGTTTCAAAATTTAGTAAGGAATACAATGAGAGTGAAGCACTAATGAAAAAGTCTATAGAAACAAGTATTTCAACTATCTTGATAGGATTGAATAATAAGTTTGATGATAAAAATCTTTATGATGAACTTATGGAATATATTTCTAATTCTGAGTTTTATATCGATGTTAAATTTGAAGCTACAAAAACTTTAATTATAAATAGTTCCTTCAATAAAGAAGGTTGTAAACCGCTAAACTTAATTTTTTCAAATAAAAAAGACAGGATTTCAGAAATGATTTCAAACGAAATTGGTGTAAAAAGCGAAACAGCTTCTGCTATACTAAATTTTTCCGCAATGTTTGTTTTTTCATATTTTAAAAGTCAAAATCAGAATTTCAAAAGCCTTCAGTTGCTTATAAATGACCAAAAAAGAATTATTTTGAGCACTGTGCCTGAAGGAATCCGACTTCTTCTTGGAGTTTCCACTTTTGAAATTATAGAGGAAAAAAGCGAATCAAGTTTTGCTTCTAATATTTTTAGTTTTTTTCTAGGGTAGCAGTTGTATTGCTTACTTTCTTTCTCTCTCGCTCTCTAGTGTATTAAATAGTGAGCCAATAACATAAAAAAAGCTTCTCGAATGAGAAGCTTTTTTTATATCTATAAATGGGAATTATTTGTTTTCTATCCAAGCATTAATTTTCTTTTCCAATAATGCCAATGGCATTACTCCGGATTCCAATACCTTTTCATGGAATTTTTTAATATCAAATTTAGCGCCCATTTTAGTTTCTGCTTTTTTTCGTAGTTCCATAATCTTCAGCTGGCCAATCTTATAAGACAAGGCTTGCCCCGGAATCGCCATGTAACGCTCAATTTCAGGAATAATGCTCGCTTCACTTTCGGCTTCGTTTGCTAATGAGTATTTGATGGCTTGTTCTCTAGTCCAACCCTTGGAATGTAAGCCGGTATCAACAACTAATCGAACCGCACGGTGCATTTCATTGCCCAGCATTCCAAAATACTGATACGGATCTTGATACAATCCAAGTTCTTTTCCTAAACTTTCCGTGTACAAAGCCCAACCTTCGCCATAAGCACCAAACCAATTGAATTTTCTGAAATCAGGAAGACTTTCGTTTTCTTGTTGTAATGATATTTGAAAGTGATGTCCTGGAATCGCTTCATGCAAAAACAAATCTTCATCACCATACATATTATAATTCGCTACATCTGGAATGGGAACATAGAAAATACCGGGGCGCGTGCCGTCAGCAGTTCCTTGATTGTACTCAGCACTGGCTGTTTTTTCCCTAAAAGCTTCCGTTCGTCTGATTTCGAAATTCGTTTTGGGTTGCAATGCGAATAATTTATCTACATTCGGTTTGATGCGCGTATAAATGCTTTGGAAATTAGCAATCACTTCCTCTGGTTTGGTGAAAGGTTTTAACTCCTTTTTATTTCGAACTTCCTCAAAGAATTCTAATAATGTGCCTTTAAAGCCTACTTGGTTTTTTACCTTTTCCATTTCGGCATTCAATCGGGCTACTTCTTTTAATCCCAATTCATGAATTTGCTCGGGAGTCATTTCGGTAGTAGTCCATTGTTTTACATAGGTTGCATATAACTCTTTTCCAAAAGGCAAACTTCCTATTCCGCTGGTTGCTCTGGAAGCAGGAAGATATTCTTTATTCAGGAAATCAGCCATTTTCTTGTACTGCGGAATCAGTTTCGTATTGATTGTCGCTGTGTATTTTGCTGTTAAGTGTTCTTTTATGCTTTCAGGGAAAGAAGCAGGCATTAGTTTTATTGAAGAGTAAAATAGATTGTCTTCAATATTTGGCGTAGCCATTTCTGCAAATTGTGGAATTAGTTTTACCGTTAACGATTTTGGTAACACAACACCTTTTGCCATTCCTTTTTTCATGTAAACCATTGCTGAATCAATCCAAACAGCATATTTGTCCATTCTTTTTAGGAAATTGGTATAGTCTTTTTCTGTTTTAAAAGGTTGTGCTCCGGTTCCTCCTGCAAACTGCCCCATAGTAAGATGCGTTCCCCAAAATTGATGAACAGGAAGCAAATTTGTAGGTTGTTTTAATAAATCTTTACCAATCTCAACTTCCCATTTGATGATTTCGTAACTGTTTTTTTCTTCTTCTGATAAATCTTCGACAGTGATATTTTGCAGTGCAGATTGGTATTTGTCAAAGAAAGCTGCTTGCGATTTTCTGAAACTGTCTGTCATTTCAAACTGCAACTGATCGTTGTATTGATTTTGACCACTTTGAGTCGCATCCAATGGACTCATGGCATTTTTGTCATCAAAATAATTTTTCGTCAGACTGCTGAAGTCTTGTTTTTTATCTTCGGATTTACAGTTAACAAGCAATAATGATGTGGTTACAGAAAGTAAAAGAGTGGTTATTTTTCTCATAATGTATATTTTGGTAATAGATTGAGCTAATTTATTGATTTTTTTTCAATTTATAATGTCAGAATAATTTTTCGTTTATAAAAGTGTTTTTGTTTGTCATAAAATTTAGTTAAGGCGCCGTTGTAGTTCTTGTTTTAAATAGATTTCGGCTAAATTTACTATTCTAATTAATCACACCTAAATGAGAAAAAAATCCTTTTTCATTTTGTTAGTCATTGGGAATATGCTAACAATTGAAGCACAAGAAAAAAAAGAAAACACAACTATGAATCCATTTTTTCAAGCTTACGACACCCCGTTTAATGTGCCGCCTTTCGACAAAATTAAAAATGAACATTTTAAACCCGCTATTTTAGACGGAATCAACAAACATCAAGCGGAGATTAATGCTATTGCAAATAATACGCAGCCTGCCACTTTTGAAAATACGATTCTTGCCATGGAAAATGCCGGAGAATTATTATCGAATGTAAACACGGTTTTTTCTAATTTGAATTCGGCGAATACCAATAAAGAGATTCAGAGCATTGCCAAAGAAATGGCGCCAAATCTTTCCGCTCACAGAGATAATATTTACTTGAACGAGAAATTATTCGCAAAAGTAAAAACGCTTTGGGACAAAAAAGAAACATTAGGCTTAAATCTAGAACAAGCTAAAATTTTAGATAATGCGTACAAAGATTTCGTTAGAAGTGGAGCCAATTTATCCAATGCTGACAAAGAAATATTGCGTAAAATAAACGGGGATCTTTCGCTAACCAGTTTAAAGTACGGTCAGAATATTTTGGCGGAGACCAATTCATACGAGTTGGTTATTGATAATAAAAAAGACTTAGCCGGATTGCCACAAGGATTAATTGATGCAGCCGCTGTTGATGCTAAAGCAAAAGGCAAAGAAGGAAAATGGGTTTTCACCCTTTCTAATTCCAGTGTAATGCCATTTTTGCAATACAGTTCTAATAGAGAATTGCGCAAGCAAATTTGGAATGCCTACCAAACGAGAGGGAATCAAGATAATGAATTTGATAATAAGAAGAATGCAGTAGATTTAGCAAATCTTCGTGGGCAAAAAGCGAGATTGTTAGGCTATAAATCGCATTCCAATTATGTTTTGGAGGAATCGATGGCGAAAACACCGGAAAATGTGAACAAGTTGTTGAATGATTTGTGGAAACCAGCATTGGAAATAGCTAAAACAGAAGCCGCTGATATTCAGAAAATGATGGCTAAAGATGGAATTAAAGGCACGGTACAACCGTATGACTGGAGATATTACACGGAGAAAATCAGAAAAGAACGTTTTGATCTTGACGAAGAAGAATTGAAACCGTATTTCAGTTTAGATAATGTTAGAAAAGGTGTTTTTCAAGTAACCGAAAAATTATACGGAATTCAATTCAAAGCGTTGACTAATGTCCCAAAATACCATGAAGATGCAACGGTTTGGGAGGTTTTAGAAAAGGATGGTACGCATCTGGGTGTTCTATACATGGATTTTCATCCGCGTGAATCGAAACGTGGTGGTGCTTGGATGACCTCATACAGAAGTCAGAAAACGGTGGATGGCAAACGTGTTGCTCCGGTAGTTTCTATCGTTTGTAATTTTACAAAACCATCAGCAAATGCTCCGGCACTTTTGACTTTTGATGAAGTGACCACTTTCTTTCATGAATTTGGACATTCTTTACACGGGTTATTGTCGAATGTGACGTACAAAAGTTTAGCAGGAACAAGTGTTCCAAGAGATTTCGTGGAACTTCCTTCTCAAATTATGGAGAATTGGGCAGCTGAACCAGAAGTTTTAAAAATGTATGCAAAGCATTATAAAACTGGCGAAGTGATTCCAGAAACGCTAGTGAATAAATTGAAGAAAGCAGGTACTTTTGACCAAGGGTTTACCACAACAGAATATCTTGCTGCGTCTTTATTAGACTTAGAATACCATTCTCAAACCAAAGACATTACTGTTGATGCAAACGCTTTCGAAAAAGCAGCAATGACAAAAATTGGTTTAATTTCTTCTATTATTCCAAGATACCGCAGCACATATTTCAGCCATATATTCTCAGGAGGATATTCTTCAGGATATTACAGTTACATCTGGTCAGGTGTTTTAGATACGGATGCTTTTGAAGCGTTCAAAACAACTACTTTATTCAATCCTGAAAAAGCAAAATTATTTCGTGAGAATGTTTTGGAAAAAGGAGGAACCGAAGATCCAATGGTTTTGTACAAACGTTTCCGTGGTGCCGAGCCAAGTATCGAACCGCTGTTGAGAAAACGTGGTCTGGACAAAAAAGCGGAACCGCTTAAAAAAGTTAAAGGATAATTGTAATTTTGTTCTAAAATAAAAACCCTACGACATAAATAAATTGTCGTAGGGTTTTTTGTTTCTAATCAAAATCGGTTTTTATCCGTGATACACGCGGGAAGCAATTATTTTGTCTTCTCTGATGTCTAATACTTCCGCTACCAGCAAATCTTCTTCACCAGTAACCGTTCTTATATATTCCATAAAAACGCGGTCGCCATTGGCAGTAAGCGATTTTACTTTGTAATTTAAGCTTGGTAAACGCTCAAAAGCATCTTTCCACCATTCTCGCAAGGCTTCTTTACCGGTAACAAAACCGTTACTTTCCGGTTTGTACATTTTTAGTTTTGGACTAAAATGCACCGCATCTTCATCATATAAAGACAATAATTTTTCTAATTCTTTATTATTGAAAGTTTCAAACCATTTAAAAGCAATTGATTGTAATTTTTCTGGTGTCATACTTATTTAGGATTGAATTTTTAATTAAAAAAATCCCATTCCGTATAAACGGAAGGGATTTCATTGTATATTTCAAAGAAATATTAAACGTTCTTCAAATTGATAATTTCTTGGTCAGTAAGCAACCTCCAGTTTCCTCTTGGTAAATTCTTTTTGGTCAAACCAGCAAAAGAAACTCTGTCAATACGCAATACGTCATAACTAAAGTGCTCAAAAATAGAACGAACCACTTTTACGTTAGCCGATCTTAATTGTAATCCAATTTCACTTTTCGCTTCACCTTCAATGTAACTTACATCTTCCACAAAAACGCGGTGTCCGTCAAGCGTCAAACCTTTATTTATTTTTTCTAAATCCTCAAATTTCAAGTTTTTATCCAATGAAACTTGGTAAATTTTAGATGATTTTTGACTTGGTAACGTAAATTTACGAATCATATCCGTGTCATTCGTGAACAATAACAAACCAGTTGTATTCTTGTCCATTCTTCCCACTGCACCAATTTTTGCAGTCGTAGAACCTTTTACCAATTCTAATACATTACGATATTCCTGACCTTCGTCCATCGCAGTTGTAAAGTTTTTAGGCTTGTTCAGCAAGATGTATACTTTTTTCTCCGGTGTCAAAGTCGAACCGTCAAAATTCACAACATCTCCCGGTTTTACCATGTATCCCATTTCGGTAACAGGAATTCCGTTTACTTTCACCGTTCCGGATTGAATATAAATATCCGCATCACGACGCGAACACGCACCAGAATTAGCGATGTATTTATTCAAACGAATTTCGTCTTTTACTTTCGGTCTCTTTGGTGCTTGATTTGGTTTTTTCTCTACTTTATCAGTAGCGATATCGGCAACTTTAGTATTTACTTTAACTTTTTTCGGCCCTTGAGCGCGCTTCTGCATGGCAGGTTTTGGCTTATTCGAACTTGGTCTTGAGCTAGGTGCTCTTGGACCACTTTTCTTATTATTGCCTTCCTTGTTATTCATAATATTCCAATAATTTGTGCAAAGATACTATTTATATACTTGACAATCAATAACCACCAATTATAAAAACGCTAACTGTCTAGTTAATAAGCCAATTAATATATTTTAGTGTGGTTTTTTGGAGCCATTTCCCGCTATCGTTTCAATCTTTCTAGTCTTGAACTTGTTTCAGGATCTTAAAACAAGTTCAGGACTAGAAAGGATTTCCTCTACTATCGGGGCTATGCTAATCGGGGAATATATGAGAATTTCGAGAATGGTTTTTTATCCTTTTTATAATTTGGAAAAAGGCAAAATTAAACCATCAACAATCTTTTCCCGTGCCATAAAACACTTGGGTTAATCAAGACAATGCAAAATACTCCGGCAACAATAAGGAATTTCAATACATTGTGAAGCAGTAAAAACTGTGGTTTCGCATTAGATTTCCATAAGTATAACAAGAAAAATATCAAAACGATGAGGCAGCAGTAAAAATAAATATCCATATAACCCACATCATAAATATCAATCAAAGCGTAAACGGGTAAAACAGTCAGAATGGTTAATACCGTGATGGTTTTCTTTGATACTTCCTCACCGTAAACAATAGGAATCGTTTTATAATCATTGACTAAATCCCCTTTTAGGTTTTCTAAATCCTTTATCATTTCCCGAATCAACAGTAATAAAAACAAAAAACTGGCATGCGAAAAAATAACGCCTAATTGTCTTTTATAGTTTTCAATTTCTTCATACGGAATCCGAGTGTAAAAATACAATAGTATCGCAAAAAAAGGTAAAACAGCTAGTAAAGCAGCCATTAGGTTTCCTATGATTGGGTATTTTTTTATTTTGTGGGAATAAAACCAGATGAAAAATATATATCCTGAAAAGAATAAAAATACACGCCAGGAAACAAACAAAGCCATTAAAGCAACAATAAAGTTGAGTGTAAAATAGACGTTTAGTTTTGTTTTTTGACTTACCAATCGATCCAACATAGACTTGTTTGGCCGATTGATTAAATCCTTTTGACTGTCATAAAAGTTGTTGATGATATATCCGGAAGCAATCGTAAGTGACGATGCAAAAACCAATATAAATAAATTGAAGTCCAATAAAATATCTAACGCTCTTTTTTCCGGAGCTAAAATAAATACAGCCGAAAGGTATTGGGCTAAAATAATTACTGGAATGTTATAGCCTCTAACCACAGAGAACAAACTTGCAATTTTCATTAGGAGAAGTTTGTGCTGCCTGCTTAACATTTATATTTATTTAAGAATATGTTCCCAATAATAAGGAAACTATTTTAGGATTAAATCTCCCTCTCCTTGGGAGAGGGTCGAGTAGAGGATGTCTAAAACTGATATACCACTTCTAGTTTATAATCTTTCAACGATGCTCTGGCTTTTTCTAAATCTTCGGTAAAACCTAAGATGTATCCGCCGCCGCCAGATCCACACAGTTTCAAATAGTAATCATTGCTGTCAATGCCTTGCTGCCAGATTCCGTGAAATTGTTCCGGTATCATTGGTTTGAAGTTATTCAAAACTACTTTTGATAATTTCTTGGTATTCATGAACAATGATTTCATGTCTCCACCAAGGAAATTTTCAACGCAAGCATCGGTATATTTTACAAATTGATTTTTCAACATCGCACGGAAACCTTTGTCTTTTAGGCTTTCCATGAAAATATTTACCATCGGAGCCGTTTCGCCTACAATTCCTGAATCTAATAAAAAGACAGCACCTTTTCCGTCAAAACTTTGTGTTGGAATTCCGGTGGCTTCAATATTGTCTTTCGAATTAATCAAAATTGGGATACTCAAATAGCTGTTTAATGGATCTAAGCCAGAACTTTTCCCATGGAAAAAACTCTCCATTTGAGAAAATATATTTTTTAATTGCAATAATTTTTCACGAGTCAAGTTCTCCAAAACCGTGATTTTGTTGTGTGCATATTTATCATAAATAGCAGCTACAAGTGCGCCACTGCTCCCTACACCATAACCTTGAGGAATACTAGAATCAAAATACATTCCAGTTTCCACATCATTTTTCAATGAGTCTAAATCAAAAGTTACTAAATCTGGCTGCTCGTTTTGTAACGTTTCTAAATACGTTACAAATCGTTTCAAGTGACCGTTTGATTTAATCGCTTCTTCAGATGGATTTTCTTCTTTTTTAAGTGCTCCGTTGTAAAAATTATAAGGGATTGAAAGCCCTTTTGAGTCACGAATAATTCCGTATTCTCCAAAGAGTAATATTTTTGAGTAAAACAAAGGTCCTTTCATATGATGTTTTAAATTAACAATTTGGGGTTGATAATTAGGTATTTGTATAGTAATTTTTATAAATCAACTTGGTCTCCGCGATTTGCTTCTAAGATTCCTAGATCAATTTCTTCTTGTTGTTCGGGAGATAAATCTTTCCAAACGTCTTTTTTTTGTGATTTGAAAATGTTTTTGATAGCCTCGATTATAGTCGTATCGTCAGTTTCTAACAGCATTTTAATCAATTCTAATTTCTCTGATTGAATATCCATAATTTTAGCTCTTTAAAAAATAAAGATAGGGAAAAAACAGGTTAAATCAACACAGCGCCATTTCCAATTTCGTCACAAATGTACTGACCATTTTGACAATAGCCAACTAATTCGTTCTTAATAAATTGTAAAACTGTTTCGGCAACATTTTCAGGATACAAAACGTGCACATTTGCACCAGCATCCAGTGTGAAACAAACTGGAATTTTAGTCTCATTTCTAAATTTCCAAATTGCATTTATAATCTCCAAAGTGTTCGGTTTCATTAATATAAAATATGGCATTGAGGTCATCATCATGGCATGTAATGTCAAGGCTTCACTCTCTACAATTTTGATGAAGTCGTTTAGATTACCACTTTCAAAAATTGAAATCAGTTGGTCCAAGTTTTCATGTGCTTGTGCAAATCGCCTTTCGGCAAAAGGATGGTTGTGCATTAAATCATGTCCCACGGTGCTTGAAACTTGTTTTTCTCCTTTGTCAACCAGTAAAATGGTATCTTGAAAATTCTTGAAATTAGCATGAATAGCATTTGGAAATTCAACTCCAAATAAATCAGAACTTCCGGAGATATTAGCATGATTTCCCCAAACTACTACTTGTCCTTTTACACTTCTGCAAGCGCTTCCAGAACCCAAACGCGCTAATAAAGATGCTTTTTGATAGAAATATTCCTCAGTCATTTCAGGGTTTAACACTTTTTCTAAACTCATCAAGTTCATCGCTAAAGCAGCCATTCCAGATGCCGATGAAGCAATTCCGGAACTATGAGGAAAAGTATTTTCAGTGTCAATTGTAAAATGATAGTCTTTTAGAAACGGCAAATAGATTGCAATTCGCTCCAAGAATTTTTGGATTTTCGGCTTGAAATCTTCTTTTGGTTGTCCTTCAAAAAGTAAATCAAAGGAAAATGTACCATCGTTTTCTTTTTTGGTGAAAGCCAATTTGGTAATCGTTTTACAATTATTCAACGTAAAACTCACCGAAGGATTCGCTGGAATTTGATTGTCCTTTTTTCCCCAATATTTTACGAGGGCAATGTTACTGGGTGCGCTCCATTGAAAATTTCCCTTTTCAACTGAATGCGTATATTTTGATGGAATAAAATCGTTTGCTGAAATCATGAATGTATAAATTTACGCAAAGATACTTTTTTTGATTTACAAGCAGATTTGTTTATTCGTCGAATTATACTAAATTTTTGATTAAATTTGGCTCACATTAGAAAAATATAAAAATGAATAAAATCACCCGAATATTAGCTGTTGTTGTTACGTGTCTTGCCATTGGATATTTCTCTGGGACGGTTACTCGTTCTGCTATTACTGCTTGGTATCCCACTTTGATAAAACCAAGTTTTAATCCGCCCAATTGGATTTTTGCACCAGTCTGGAGTATGCTTTATGTGATGATGGGTGTTGCGGCAGGTTTAGTTTGGGACCGAATTGAAGTTGAGAAAGAAGCCGTGAAAAAAGCGTTGATTTTCTTTGCGATACAGTTGGCGCTAAATGCTTTGTGGTCGTATTTATTCTTTGGATTACGCAACCCGATGTTAGCCGGATTAGAAATTATTGTATTGTGGTTGATGATTTTTGAAACGTACATTCAGTTTTCCAAAATCAATAAAATTGCAGGTTATTTGTTTTTACCGTATTTGGCTTGGGTAAGTTTTGCTGCCGTTTTAAATGGAAGTATCTGGTGGTTGAATAGATAAAATTTTGTTTACAGTTTTTTAAATTCAATATTTTTCGCAAACAAAAAATCCATTACAGTCAATACATTGTTGCTTTCGGCTACTGTTTTTGATTTTGGGTCCGCATCGCAAAATTCTAGGAAAAGCTCTATTTGGTCAGGATTTAATTTTAAAGTTTGATGATAAAATTTTTCGTCATAGCTGTTTCTTGCCAATTGTTTGAATTCAATTTGAGGAGTTCCTTTAACGACTTCTTTTTCTTTGATGAACAACTTTAAAATCATTCCGCCAATCCGCATTAAATCCATGCCGTTTTCAATACTACCATTGTAAACGCCCGTTTTTAAGCTTCTTGCTGATTTTTCTACAGCTAATTGGTCAAGTTTTCCCTGTTCGTAGGCTTTGTCAGTGCCTAGTTTTATGGATGGTATTTTTGTAATTACTACTTCTTTTAATTCTTCCGGTTTAAGAATTAATAAAATAGGAAGGTTATTTTTATCAATGGTATTTTGATCTAATGCAATTTTTTTGATGTCATGGTCTTTTGAAATAAAAATGAGTTCATCACCCGCTTTTACTATAATAAAAAATTGCCCAGCTGCGTTTGTAACTGCGACTTTTTTAGAGCTGAAATTGACAACTTCAACTTTTTCCACAGGAAATTGTTCGTGTAAAACTTTCCCGTTGATTAATTTTTCAGTTTGTGAGAAACCAGATTGAAGTACAAATAATAGTAAGAAAGCAAAAAAGTAGTTTTTAATCATTCGTAGTGATTTGATTACAAACATATTCAAATCGTTTCATGAAAATGAAAACAGAATGGTAAAGTCTTGTTAATCAAAAACTAAAATTCTCTTAATTAAAGTGCTGATATGTAATGACTTTGGTTTTATATAGCACTCGCCACAATAAATCCGCTCGTCCACGCATTTTGAAAATTGAATCCACCGGTAATAGCATCAATATTTACGATTTCACCAGCAAAATAAAGGTTTTCATGTAATTTGCTTTCCATGGTTTTGAAGTTGATTTCTTTTAAATCGATTCCGCCAGCAGTTACAAATTCTTCTTTAAATGTGCTTTTTCCGTTGACCTGGAAAGTTCCGTTCGTCAGTTGATTCGCTAGATTTTGCAATTGAATTTTAGACAAATCGGCCCATTTTGTTTCCGCTTCAATTCCGGAAGCGAGAACCAAGCTTTCCCATAATCTATTGGTTAATTCGAATGGTGATTTCTTTGAAACCGATTTTTTGGCGTGTTCCTGTTTTAATTCTTTTAGTTTTTTCTCGACATCTTCTTTGTCAGCATCATTCAACCAATTCACGTAAATCGTAAACTGATAATTTTTGTCATGCAAGATTCGGGCGCCCCAAGCCGAGAGTTTCAATATTGCGGGTCCGCTCATTCCCCAATGGGTGATTAACAACGGTCCCGTTGAAGTAAGTTTGGTGTCTTTTACTTTTACGGTTACTTGTGCCGCAACTCCGGGTAATTCTTTTATTCTGGAATCTTTGATGTTGAAAGTGAATAGGGAAGGAACCGGACTGACAACTGCGTGACCAAAATTCTGTAACATTTCCCATACTTTAGGATTGCTGCCTGTGGCCAGAATCAATTTTTCAGTAAGATAGTTTTCAGTTTGGGTTTCAATTTTCCAAAAATTTTCTCCCGACACTTCGGGATTGAAAATAGATTGCACACTTTGTCCTGTAAGTACTGCAATTCCCAGTTTTTGTGTTGCTTTTAGGAAACAATCAATAATCGTTTGAGACGAATTCGAAACGGGAAACATGCGTCCGTCAGCTTCAATTTTGAGTTCCACGCCATGTTTCTCGAACCATTCAATTGTATCGCCGGAGGAAAACTGATGAAAAGGACCGCGTAATTCTTTTTCGCCACGCGGATAAAATTTCACTAATTCGTTAGGTTCAAAACAAGCGTGCGTCACGTTGCATCTTCCGCCACCGGAAATCCGAACTTTTTGCAATACTTCAGCTCCGCGTTCCAAAATTGCAACTTTCAGTTTTGGATTTTTCTCCACAATATTAATCGCTGTAAAAAAACCTGCTGCGCCGCCGCCTACTATTATTATATCGAAATTTTGGTTCATATTCTATTTGGGAAATCAGTGATGATTCCGTTTACGTTGAATGTTTTTATTTTTTGAATGTCTTCTAATTCATTTATAGTCCAAGGGAAAACCTGCAATCCTTTTTGTTGCATTTGCGCCGTATTTTCTTTTGTCAATAAATGAAAATGCGGGTGAATGGATTTTGCCTGAATGAATTTGGCGAAAGCCAAAGCCAAGTCTAAATCGGTTTCCGTTAAAACGCCAATAGGAATTTTATCATTTAAAAATGCCACTTGTTGCAGCGCATTCCAATCAAAACTGGAAATTAAAAATCGGTCGTATTTCCATCCTTTTTTAGTGACGTATTTTTCAATAAGGGAAACTACTTTATCGCTTGCCTCATAACTTTTGAGCTCAATATTGATAAAACAATCTTGGTTTACCAAATCAAAAACCTCCTTCAGAGTTGGAATTTCGTATTTCCCATTTATTCGAAAAGCATTCAATTCGCGCAAAGATAATGCATTTACAAAACCTTTTCCATTGGTTGTTCGGTCAATAGTTTCGTCGTGAATAACGATTATTTCGCCATCAGCACTTAAATGCACGTCGAGTTCAATGCCGTCCACTTGCATGTCTAATGCTTTTTGGAACGAAACAAAGGTATTCTCGGGTTCATATCCTTTTGCGCCACGATGTCCAATTTTGAGCATGGTCTTTTATTTTTTGGTAAAGATAAACATAAAAAAAACGCCTTCATTTCTAAAGGCGTTTGGATGAAATTATTTTCGAATTATTTTTTCAATTCCAATAAAACGATATCAAATTCAGAATCGATTGTCACTTTTCCATTCACAACAAGTACTTCTTTTCCGGAATACGCATCTTTTAATGATGTGCCGTTTGCGAAAATTGAATCTACTGAAAGTTCTTTAGTACCAATTGCTAAATCCAATCCAATAACTACTTTATCCGTAAAATCTCCTTTAGAGAAAGTTCTGGAAAAAGTATACGATTGAGCCGAAATTTGTTTGTGAATTCCTGCTCCAACTGATGGATGATTTTTTCTGAATTGACCTAATTTCTGCCAATGTAACAGTGTTTTTTGGGTTTCAGGATTTGATTTAATGGCTTCCCAATTCATAAACGAACGCAAGGTTGCGTCGCCTTGAGTGCCCTGTATAACTAAAGAACGAGCGCTTTCATCACCATAATATACTTGAGAAAGTCCAGGACTCAGTAATAATTTTGTTCCGCTTTCTATAGTTTTGGTACGATTTGCATCAAATGGTCCGCCGTCATCGTGTGAAGACAAATAATTCAAAACACTATATCCTTTCAAGTCATTGTTCAGCTTGTCTGAATATTTGGAGAATATAAATTCATAGTCTTTTTGTGCATCCCATTTGAATTCGAAATTGATCATGTTGTTGAAACCATTTTTAAAATAGTTTATTTTTTTGTCTCCAAAATCAAAATCTTGTCCGCCGCTGATACCATAATTGTAAACTTCGGCAATGGTGTAAAAAGGATTATTGTCTAAAACTTTTCTTGGATTATTTTTTTTCCAAGTTGCAAAAGCATAATCACATTGGGTTTTAAAATCAGCCCAAACCGTTTCATCCGTATGTTTTACGGTGTCGCCTCTGTAACCGTCAACTCCGTAATCCGCAATATAATCCGTCAACCATTTGATGATGTAATATTTTGGTGCTCTTGGATAACCTGTACGAGCAAAAAATGCATCCAGTTCGTTCATTTCTTGTTCGTAACGCCCTTCTTTTTTCCATTTTTCGATTAAAAAAGGAGGCAACGCTACAGCTTGATTGCTTTCTGTTTTTACATCCGGAAGATTAGAAACCAGCGTACAGGCGGTTGTGTTTTCAAAAGATTTGTAATCGCAATTGGGTCCTGTTCGCACCCAATCATTTGGCCAAACGGTATCTTCTGGAGTTACGGGACCGGTATGATTGATTACGCCATCAAGAATGATTCGGATTCCATGAGCGTGTGCTTTTTGAACTAATGCAGTCAAATCTTCTTTTGTTCCAAAGTTAGGATCTAAGTTCGTCCAGTCTCTAGCCCAATAGCCATGAAAGCCATAACTCAAACCGGTTCCTTCGTCAACGCCATCGTGAATTTGTTCCACTACTGGAGTAAACCAAATGGCATTTATTCCTAGTTTATCAAAATAACCTTCGTCAATTTTTTGAGAAATCCCTTTGATATCGCCACCTTCAAAACCACGAAGTTTTCCCGTTGTTTTGGTTCTGTTGAAATTCACATCATTTGAAGTATCACCATTGTTAAAACGGTCTGTCATCAGGAAATAAACATTGGCTCCTTCCCAAACGAAAGGTATTTTGTTACTCTCAGCAACCGTTTTAGTACTGGAGCAACTACTTAAAATTGTCATGGTTAACAGTAAAAGTGGGATTGAATATTTTTTCATTTTTTCAGTGTTAAATGATTGTTTTTTTTGAAACATATAAGTCATATAAGTTGAAATAATAGCGATACATTTTCTGTCAAGCGCTTTTGTTTTATGCTTTTTCTGATAGAATTTTAATTACTTCAATTCTAAAATCAAAACCGACTTAGGTTCTATTATAATTTCGTTTGTAACGTCAAATGTAAATTCAGAAATTACATCTTTTCCGGTTTTAAAGTTTTTGATGTTTTCTTTGAAACGATTGGTTTTTACCGTTTTTGTTTCGTTGCTGTTGTTCATTAAAACCATCACCGTTTCATCTTTGTTGTATCTAAAATAAACGTAAACATTGTTCTCTGGAATGTAGTGTGTCATTTTTCCAAAATGTACCGCCGCTTTTGTTTTTCTCCAATTGAATAATTTGGAAGTAAAGTCAAAATATTCAGTTTGTCCAGGAGTTCTTCCTTCTTTGACAAAAGCATTATTCTCATCACCTTCCCAACCGCCTGGAAAATCTTGACGAATATCAGCATCACCTTTGTCTTTATCGCCGGCCATTCCTATTTCACTTCCATAATACAATTGCGGAATTCCGCGAACGGTAGCCATCAAAGTCATTGCCATTTTGTATTTTCGGATGTCATTTCCGTAAGTTTGATTGATGCGATTGGTGTCGTGATTTTCGACAAAAATCAATATATTATTAATATTTGGATACAGAAAATCATTGGTAAAATTGTCATACATTTTCACCATTCCTTTGTCCCAAGTTCCTTCATCTTCGTTGAAAGCTTTGGTTGTTGCTTCATACAAAGTGAAATCCATTACGCTTGGCAAATACGAGTTGTAATTTTGAATTTCAGCAATTTTACTGTCTTTTTGCCAATAGGCCATTTGTGCTTGGCTTTGCATCCAAACTTCCCCTACAATATTAAAATTTGGGTATTCATCGGTGATGGATTTTGTCCACTTTGCGATGCCTTTTGGATCTGAATAGTTATAAGTGTCGACTCTGAAACCATCTAAATCAGCGTATTCAATCCACCAAATCGCATTTTGAATCAGGTATTTTAAAGTCAAAGGATTTTTCAAGTTTAAATCTGGCATCGAAGGAACGAACCAACCATCTATCGTAATTTTTTTATCAATTTCAGATGCGTTAGTGTCGTGAATAACCGTTCTTTTATGATTGGTTTGGGTGTAGGTGTCAAATTGATTAATCCACTCTTTGGTTGGTAAATCTTTCATCATCCAATGTTCAATTCCCCAGTGATTCGTCACATAATCCATCACTAGTTTCATATCTCGTTTGTGCATTTCGGCAGCCAAGCGAACATAATCAGCATTGGTTCCAAAACGAGGATCAATTTTATAAACGTCAGATTGACCATAAGTGTGATAGGAATGCTTAGCATCGTTATCCTCACAGAGTGGCGTACTCCAAATGGTTGTTGCGCCTAAGGAGGAAATGTAATCCAAGTTTCTTATAATTCCTTCAATATCGCCACCGTGTCTTCCTCCTGGTAATTCTCTGTTATATTTTTCTTGTGTTGCGTTCTCGCTGTCGTTATCCCTGTTTCCATTAGCAAAGCGGTCCGGCATCAACAAATACATCATATCCGAAGAGTCAAAGCTTTTGCGTTGCGCAGAATTTTCTCTTCTTTTATTTAAAGAATATTTTTGTGTGAACGTTTCTTTGTTTTTGCTTTTAAAGGTAAAAACGAAATCAGAGGCCGCAACTTTTTTAGTGTCTATTGTAACAAAAATGTAGTTTGGATTCTCGGTTCTTTTTACGTTGGTTATTTTTATCCCATTAGAAACGGTGACTTGGTTTTGAGAAATGTCTTTACCGTAAAAAAGTATCTGCAATTCCGGATTTTGCATTCCTGCATACCAAAAAGGCGGTTCTACTTTGTCGATTTGAGCATGTAACGTTACAGACATAAAAAAAAGGAATAAGGTTATTTTTTTTAGAAAGCTCCTATTTGGGAAAGGTAAAGAAATAATTTTATTCATGGTGAAATAGATTGTTACATTAAATTTTAATGAGGATTATAAAAAAAAGAGTGCTGTTTCAGGGAATTATGTAAGGTATAATTCGAATGTGAATTAGACTTATATAAACAATCCCAATGTGAATTGGGATTGTTTTTTTGCCTGTCAAGGCACGAATCAAGTGATAGAATTAACTACAAGTTCCAGCAATTGTCTTATACGGTAACTAACTTTTCCGGTGTCACAATTACGGATTTTCCGTTTACTTTGAGTGCCAAATCGGTATCGCCAACAATCGAAAAAGTAGTTTCTTTATGATTGATTGCTACTTTCAAAATTTGGTTTCTAAAATTAATTTTAAACGAATATCCTTCCCATTCTTTTGGGATTTTTGGAGAAAAATGAAGTGTATCATCTTTAATTCTCATTCCACCAAAACCTTCTACGATACTCATCCATGTTCCGGCCATTGAGGTAATATGACACCCTTCTTCTACTTCTTTGTTGTAATCATCAAGATCCAGACGTGACGTTCTTAAATAGAAGGTGTATGCCATATCCATTTTGTCCAATAAAGCCGCCTGAATGGAGTGTACGCAAGGTGAAAGTGAACTTTCATGAACCGTAAAGGATTCGTAAAATTCGAAGTTGTTTTTCAATTCTTCTTTCGAAAAATGATCTTCGAAGAAATAAAAACATTGTAAAACATCGGCTTGTTTGATGTAAGGCGAACGCAAAATTCTATCCCAAGACCATTTTTGATTGATTGGTCTTTGGCTCTTATTTAGATCAGCTACGCGAACCAATTCTTTATCCAAGAAACCGTCTTGTTGCAAGTAAACATTATGTTCTTCTGAAAAAGGGAAGTACATATTGTCCGAAACTTTTTTCCAAGATTGTAATTCGGAATCCGAGATTTTTACTTTTTCAGTAATTCTTTTGTGGTCAATAGGATATTCCAGAGACACTTTTTGAATTTGCTCGTACGTATATTCGAGACACCATTTTGCAATATAATTGGTATAGAAATTATTGTTTACGTTATTTTCATATTCGTTTGGACCAGTAACTCCAAGTATTACGTATTGGTTTAAATTAGTCGAAAAATTCGCTCTTTGATGCCAAAAACGTGCAATTCCTATTAATACTTCCAATCCTTTTTCAGGAATGTAGCTGTAATCTCCAGTGTATCTGTAAAAGTTGTAAATGGCAAATGCGATAGCTCCATTTCTATGAATTTCTTCAAAAGTAATTTCCCACTCGTTATGACATTCTTCACCATTCATGGTAACCATTGGATATAAAGCTGCGCCATTAGAAAATCCTAATTTAGCGGCGTTTTCAATAGCTTTGTCCAATTGATTGTAGCGGTACGTCAATAAGTTTCGAGCCACTTCCTGATCTTTGGTCGCCATGTAAAACGGAATGCAATAGGCTTCGGTGTCCCAATACGTAGATCCGCCGTATTTCTCTCCCGTGAAACCTTTAGGTCCAATATTCAATCGAGAATCTTTTCCTAAATACGTTTGGTTCAACTGAAAAATATTGAAGCGAATTCCTTGTTGTGCTTTTACATCGCCATCAATGGTAATGTCTGACATTTCCCAAATTTTTGCCCAAGCAGCAATTTGGTCCTGTAACATTTGATTATATCCTATTCCTAATGCGGATTGAATTACTTTCTCAGCAGCAGTAATGGTGTTTTCATGATTTAAGGAAACTGTGTAACCACCAATTTTTTGTATCGATGATTTTTGGCCTTGAGCCACAATTACATCATAGCTAAACTGAATTCTATCAGTTGTTGCATCAATATTAGAAGGAGAAATTCCTGTTTTTTCACCATTAGACAAAATGCTATTTTGCATAAAAGTGGTTGCTTTGAAATGTGTTTTGAACGTTTGCGCAGTTACAAAAGCTTCATTTCCTGACTTTTTTACATCAAGTGGTTCCCAGAATTTTTCTTCCCAGTTGGCATCTTCATTCGATACACCAGCATCAATATAGGGTTTGTAAACTATTTTTGAATCTTTGTTCAAAGGTGTGATTTCATAATTGATTAGACCAATTTCATCCAACTTCAACGAAAGGAAACGACGTACATTTACGGAAATTTCAGTACCGTTTTTTAACGTTGCTTCAAAAGATCGATGGTACCAACCTTCTTTCATATTGAGTTCACGGCGAAAGTTTTTGACCTCGGAACAGGTATTCAAATCTAACTTTTCTCCGTTGATTTCAATGTCGATTCCAATCCAGTTAGGTGCATTCAAAACTTTGGCAAAATATTCCGGATATCCGTTTTTCCACCAGCCCACTTTGGTTTTATCAGGATAATAAATTCCGGCAATATAACTTCCCTGGAATGTTTCTCCAGTATAATTTTCTTCAAAATTAGCACGTTGTCCCATGGCACCGTTGCCAATACTGAACAAACTTTCGGATGATTTTACGCTTTCTGCATCAAATCCTTCTTCAATGATGGACCAATTATCCGGTTTTATATAATCTTGATTCATTTTATTTTTTGTTTAAAGTTTAAGGTTTCAAGTTGTCTCAAAACTTTAAAAATACATTTCGTTTTATTTTATCAAATTTGCAATGAATGATGTTTCTATCTCAGAAAAGTCTTTAAAGATATATTTCGCTTCATGCAAAGTACTTGCTTCTCCTATTCCTATGCTTGTCATTCTTCCAATATTTGCTGCTTGAACTCCCGCCACTGAATCCTCAAAAACGATTGAATCTTCTGGTTTTATGTTCAATAATTTTGCAGCCATTAAGAAAACTTCCGGATCTGGTTTGGCATTCGTCACATCATTTCCGTCTACAACAGCATCAAAATAAGACAGTAATCCTGTTTTTTCTAAAATAGGTCTTGCGTTTTTACTGGCTGAACCCAAAGCGATGGGTTGGTTGTTTTCTTTCAGAAATTTTAAAATTTCAAAAACTCCCGGAAGAATCTCGCTTGCATCCATGTCAACTAAATAGGACAAATAGTCCTCATTTTTTTGAACTAACCATCGGTCTTTGTCTTCTTGTGATGCGGTTACTTTTCCTAATTCTAATATGATATCCAAAGAGCGCACGCGGCTGACTCCTTTTAATAATTCATTATGTTCGTGTGTAAATTCGATATTTAATTCAGCAGCGATTTTTTGCCACGCTAAATAATGGTATTTCGCGGTGTCAACAATTACTCCGTCGAGGTCGAATATAAATGCTTTTGTATTCATTATTATTGTTTTATTACGTCATCAACATCTTTCACTTTTACCACTAAAATGGCAGCAATCAAGAAGCTGACTCCACTGGTAACTAATGCAAATATGGCGTTGTCATTATATATATACTTAACTAAGGGTCCTCCAATTAAGGCATTTACGATTTGGGGAATAACGATAAAGAAGTTGAAAATACCCATGTAAACTCCCATTTTCATTGGGGAAATTGATCCAGCTAATATGGCATATGGCATAGATAAAATACTTGCCCAAGCAATACCAACTCCAATCATGGAAAGAATCAACCAATTTTCATTGGGTACAAAATAGATCGAAATTAATCCTAGTCCACCGATAATTAGAGAGATGGAGTGGGTTAATTTTCTTCCGAATTTTTTTGCGATATATGGTAGCGCAAAAGCATAGAAAGCAGAAACTAAATTGTAAATACCAAACAGTACTCCAACCCAGTCACCAGCGTTTTGATACGCTTCACTTTTGCTGTCCGAAATAGGTAAACCATAAATATGATGGGCTATGGCAGGAGTGGTAAAAACCCACATTCCAAACAGACCAAACCAAGAGAAAAATTGCACCCAGCTTAATTGTCGCATCGTGGTAGGCATTTTTCTGAAATCATCAAAAATGTCCAGTAAACTAGATTCTTTAGAACTGGCATCAGCCACTTTAGTTTCTTGATGCACCATTTCGTCTTCAAATTGAGCTAACTCTTCAGGAGAATATTCTTTGGCAGAAATAATGGAAACCAAAATAGATACGACTAGTATTGCAGCTCCAATCACAAAGGATAGAATCAAGTGCATAGGAACGCCGCCATTCTCATCTCTATTTGAAACGCCAAACCAATTCGTTAAAACATAAGGAAGCCAAGAACCAATAACAGCACCAAAACCAATTAATGCGGTTTGTACACTAAACCCAAGTGTTCTTTGGTCCGTTCTCAAATTATCTCCTACTAAAGCTCTGAAAGGTTCCATGGCGATATTAAAAGACGCATCCATAATCATCAGCATTCCGGCACCAACCCATAAGGCAGGTAGAAAAGCGATGAAAATTTCGGCTTGAGGCATTAATATTAGTCCAATTGAAGCTAATAAAGCACCTACTAAAAAGAAAGGTTTTCGTCTTCCGAATTTCCCCCATGTTTTGTCACTGTAATGTCCTATGATGGGCTGAACAATAAGACCCATTAGAGGTGCAATAATCCAAAACCAAGATAGTTCATGCACATCTGCGCCAAAAATTTGGAGAATTCTGCTGGCATTAGCATTTTGAAGGGCAAAACCCATCTGTATTCCCAAAAAACCGAAACTCATGTTCCAAATTTCCCAGAAACTTAATCTACGCTTTTCCATTATCGTAATTTAAATATTAATACGATAAGCGCTATGCTTATCAAAACTTATCTTATTTTTCGAAGTAAAAGTTAAAGTTTTGAGGGGTAAATATAAAAATATATTTCAAACTTTTGTTTTACGGAATGAAATTTTGGAGAACTTTTTCTACTACAAGGTTGTAGTAATGAATAATTTAACAAATAATAATTTAATTGGTGGATTCTCTTTCTATCAAATGGGTTTCGATAACCTCGGTTTTGTAATTTTCATCTTCTTCATCTTCTTTGGATTCGAGTCTTTCGATTAGCATTTTTGCGGCTTTATTCCCCATTTTTATTCCGCTCTGGCTGACGGTTGTAATAGTAGGTGTAGAATATTTAGAAATAATGCCATCCGTAAAGGCAATAACGGCTAGGTCTTTAGGTACATTGAGCCCTATTTTATTGGCGGTTTTGATTATGGTAACTGCGAATAGTTCATTTACGGCAAATACGGCATCAATGGCTTTGTCTTCTAATAGTTTTCCAATAGTGATTTCACAGGTATCTACATCTTCTATCTTGATAATCAGGTTTTCATTAAAAGGGATATCATTGTCTAATAGTGCTTTTATATAACCGTCGGTACGAAGTTTTCCAACGCTTACATAATCAACGGTGGTGACGAGGGCAATTTTTTTTCTTCCCTTATCAATCAGGCTTTGGACGGCTTCATAAGCGGCGGATTTATCGTCAATAATGACTTTGTCGCAAAGGATTTCATTTGTAACTCGGTCAAACATGACAACAGGCATTCCTTGATTGATGACTTCTGTAATATGATGAAAATCGCCCCTGAATTGGGTTTCTTTGGAGAGCGACATGATAAAACCATCGATACTTCCGTTAGCGAGCATTTCCATGTTAAGGACTTCTTTGTCAAATGAATCGTCTGACAGGCAGATGATAACACTATATCCATTTTCATTTGCAACCTGTTCGATTCCGTTAATGACCGTTGAAAAGAAGTGGTGGACTATTTCGGGAATAATAATTCCAATTGTTTTGGTTTTTCTATTTTTTAAACTAAGTGCAATATTGTTTGGCTTATAGTGGTAAAATTTAGCAAATGCCTGCACTTTAAGTCTGGTTTCTTCGCCTATTTCAAGGCTGTTTCTTAGTGACTTTGAAACAGTGGAAATGGATACATCTAATTCTTTTGCAATTTGTTTAAGCGTTATTTTCCTTTTCATGTTGAAGCTCTGGTAAAAATTATTTCTTAATAAAGGTAAAATTTAATTTTACAAATGGTAATAAAAGTGGTAAAAAATTAAATAAATGAGAAAGTTTTCAACACTATTACGTTTTCGTAACTTAATAAAAAAGGGGTCTTGTCGAGCGTGACAAAATTTACATAAATTTAACATTCGAAGTAAAAATAAAGTTAAAAAACACAACCAAATTTCAAATTAATTTAAACAAAAAGTATGAAAACAATTTATAAAAAGTTGTTATTTTTATTACTATTACTGCCTTTCAGTATTCTAGCTCAGAATACTGTAAATGGATCTGTTATTGATAAAGTGTCAGGACAGCCAGTTCCAGGAGTAAATGTTAATGTTCAAGGTGCCTCTAATGGTGTTTCAACAGATTTTGACGGAAAGTTTCAATTGTCAAATGTAAAGAAAGGTGACAAAATCATATTTTCTTTCATTGGTTACAAAGTTTCTGTCGTGGATTATGATTCTCAAAAATCTTTGACAGTTTCTTTAGCTGAAGATGAAAATCAATTAAAGGAGGTAGTTGTACAAGTAGGTTATGGTACCGTTAAAAAGAAAGATGCTACAGGTGCAGTAACAGTATTAACAACTAAAGATTTCAATAAAGGTGCAAATGTAACGGCCGAAAACTTGCTTAACGGAAGAGTTGCGGGAGTTACCGTAAATACAAGTGGTGCTCCAGGTTCTGGTTCCCAAATTAGAATTCGTGGTGGATCTTCATTATTTGCAAGTAATGACCCATTAATAGTAATCGATGGTTTGCCAATTGAAAATAATTCAGACAAAAATTATGGTTCTACTTCTATTTTAGCCTCATTAAATCCGAGTACTATTGAGTCTATGACGGTTTTAAAAGATGCTTCGGCAACTGCTATTTATGGATCTCGCGCTTCTAACGGTGTAATTATTATTACTACCAAAAAGGGAGGGAAACAACTTTCTGTAGATTATAATTTCCAGTATGGAAGTGGTAAAATAGACAAAACAGTTGGTGTATTTGATGCAGCTGCTTTTAGAACTTTAATTGCAGAAAAACGATCAGGTGATGTGTCAAAGTTAGGTACAGCAAATACTGATTGGCAAAATGCAATCTACAGAAAAACGGATTATGTTGACAACAACATATCTATTAGAGGCAATCTGTTTAATACTATCCCATCTCGTCTTACAGTGGGGAATACGTATCAGGAAGGTTTGCGATTGACAAATACTTTTAATAGAAATACTGTTGGTTTAGCTTTAAATCCATCTTTTTTGAAAGATCATTTAAAAATAAAACTGAATGCGAATTACTCTAATGAGAATAACAGATTTGCAGAAGGTGTTGAAGGAAGTGCGCTACGTTTTGATCCAACACAACCTATCTATGATCAGACTTCGATCTACGGTGGATTTTTTGAATATTATGACCGTAGTAATGGAAGATTAACTTCTCAAACGCCAAGAAATCCTGTGGCGCAATTAATGCAAACGTTTGATACTGGAAAAAACAATCGCTTTTTTGGAAACTTTGAAGTAGATTATAAATTTCATTTCTTTCCAGCTTTACGAACAGTTATTAATGCAGGTTTTGATCAAGCAGATGGTGAAAGAACTAAATTGGCTTCAAATAATGTAGCTTCTTCAGGTTCAAACAACGACATTCCTTACGGGACCAATGAGTTTTCAAAAAGTATGAGAAAAAATAAGTTGTTAGATGCTTATTTGGTATATAACAAGACATTTGATAAATTGGTTTTTGATGCAACGGCTGGTTATTCGTACCAAAAATGGGATTCTGATAACTATCAATCAGGAAATATTAATGATCCAAATTTACCAACAGGTGTGACAGGGTTTCCAAAAACGAATGTAGATTATGATAGAGTTAATATTGGCTTTTTTGGAAGAACCAATTTAAATTTCAATGATAAATATTTAATGACTTTGTCTTATAGAAGAGATGGTTCTTCTCGATTTGACAAAGATAACAGATGGGCAAATTTCCCAGCTGCTGCATTTGCCTGGAAAATGAAAGAAGACTTTTTTGCTGATAGTAAAACAATTTCTGACTTAAAATTAAGATTGGGTTGGGGTATTACTGGACAACAAGAAATTGGAAATAACAATGATTATTTGCAACAATATAATCTAGGAAGCGGTAGTTCTCAATATTATTTTGGAACGGTAGCCTTGCCAATTGCAGTTTCTGCAAGACAAAGTTCAAATTTAAAATGGGAAGAAACTACAACCTATAATGCAGGTTTAGATTTCGGACTTTATGACAACAGAGTTTCGGGTAGTGTGGAAGTATTTTACAAAGATTCAAAAGATTTGTTAGCGGATGTTGCAACAGCAGACGGTAGTAACTTCTCAAATAGATCTTGGCAGAATATTGGAAGCTTTACAACTAAAGGGGTTGAATTTGCTTTAAGTTCCGATGTTGTGAAAAATGAAGATTTTAATTGGAACCTAAACTTTAATGTAACTGCTTTCGAAAGAAAAATCACAGAATTAAATTCTGATTTTATTAGAACTGGAGATAATCTGGCAGGGACAGGAACACAAGGTCAAGTACACCGTGTTGGGTATGCGCCAAATTCTTTCTTATTGTACAAACAATTATATGATACAGCCGGAAAACCAATTGAAGGTGCTTATGCAGATTTAGACGGGGATGGAATTATCAACTCTAATGATAAATATATTTATAAAAATCCTGATCCTAAAGCAACTTTTGGATTTGCATCAACTATGAATTATAAAAACCTTGATTTTTCTTTCAACTTAAGAGCAAGTGTTGGTAACAGAGTTTTTAATGCCGTTAACGCAAGTAGAGCTCAATATGATTTATTAACAACTGGAGCTACGGTTGGGAATATTCCAACATCAGTTTTAGACACAAATTTTAATACAACATCGAATGTAGTTTTGTCTGATATTTTTGTTGAAAACGCTTCATTTTTAAGAATGGATAATATTACACTAGGGTATACTTTTCCAAAATGGTTAGAAGGTAAAGCCTCATTACGTTTGTTTGCAGGTATGCAAAATGTTTTTGTTATTTCAGATTATTCTGGATTAGATCCGGAAATTGCTAATAATGGTGTTGATAATACCATTTACCCAAGACAACGCTCAATTTTAGGTGGAGTAAATGTTAAATTTTAATAATTAGATGATGAAAAAAATAAATATTATATACATACTATTTGCTTTTGTTGCATTACAATCGTGCACAAGTGATTTAGATGTAGTAGCAGAAGATACTAAAGTTAATTCACCAGAACAATTGTTTTCTACGCCCTTGGGATACAAACAAGCCTTGGCTGGAGTTTATGGTAATCTTAGTCTAACAGGTACCGGTGATGCAGGCTCATCGTTTTTGCAGGGAATTGATGCAGGAACAAGCCAGTTTGGAAGATGTATGTGGTACTTGCAAAACTTAACTACTGATGAAGTAGTGTGGACGTATGAGAACGATGAGGGTACAGCTGAATTACAAAGAAATACTTGGACATCTGCCAATCCTATATTATTGGGTATGTTTAGTAGAACTATGGCGGAAGTAGCACTTGCTAATGATTTTTTAAGACAATCTACTCCAGAGCTTTTAAGTGCAAGAGGTATTACCGCTACTGCTGACGTTGCCGAAATCAACTTTTACAGAAATGAAGTAAGAGTATTAAGAGCTTTTGCTTACTATAATATGATGGATTTGTTTGGTAAAGCACCGTTTGTTACAGAAACTGATCCTTTGAATTTTAAGGGGCCTCAATATGACAGAAAACAGTTGTTCTCTTTTATTGAGACAGAATTGAATGCCGTAATTCCTAATTTAAAAGCTGCAAGAGCCAATGAATATGGTAGATTAGACAAAGCAATGGCTCAAATGATTTTAGCTAAGATGTATTTGAATGCTGAAGTATATATTGGAGCGCCAAAATATGCAGAATGTATGGCTAAATGTAGCGAGGTTATTAGCGGTGGGTATACTTTAAATACAAAATATTTAAACAACTTTAAAGCAGATAATCAGACTTCATCTGAAATGATTTTTACATTACAATCGGATGGGGTTAAAACTCAAAATTATGGTGCAACGACCGTTATGATCAACGGACAAGTAGGCTCTCTTGAAGGAAATGGAGCAGAATTTGGTGTTGGAGGCTGGGGTGGAGCCTTGAGACTTAGAAAACAATTTGTGGAAAAGTTTGATGGTTCTAAATTCCTAACTGATGCAAGAAAAACATATACTACATCAGGTGCAAGAACGCTTGAAATCGCAAGTTTAACTAATGGAGCTCAAGGTTATATTTTACATAAATATTCAAATAAAACTGTTGCTGGAGTTGCGGGTGTAAATTCAACATTTGTGGATACGGATTTCCCTTTGTTCAGGTTAGCAGATGCTTATTTAATGTATGCAGAAGCTCAAATGAGAAAAGACGGTGCTACAAATGGTAGTACAGCTACAAACACAACCGCACAATCATTAAAATATATTAATGATTTAAGAGAAAGAGCTAATAATGGTTCGACGGCTGCAAATGTATCTAAAGGAGAAGTTAATCTTGATTTTGTTATAGACGAGAGATCTAGAGAATTACACTGGGAAGGTCATAGAAGACAAGACTTAATCCGATTTAATAAATACGGAGGCGGAAACTACAATTGGGCTTGGAAAGGAAATATTGCAAACGGTACTTCAATTGGTACTGAAAAGAATGTATTTCCAATACCAACAGCTGCTATTTCAGCTAATCCAAATTTAACACAAAATACAGGATATTAATAAATAATTTTATTTAGATAAACATGAAAAATTCAATTAAATGTTTAATAGCTTTTATCAGTCTGATATCCTTGTCTTGTGCAAATGATGTTGAAGACGTACAAGCTCTTACAGCGGATTCAAGTTTAAAATTGCTTACTCCGACTTCTGATTTTAATCTTGTTCTTGATGGAGCAAAATTAAACGATTTGGCGACCACCTTGGTATGGAATGATCCTGCAAATGTTACAGGTGCTACCATAACTTATACAGTTCAAGCGGCTAAAACAGGAACTAACTTTGCAACTCCGGTAGTAGTAGGTACAACGACCAATCAGTTTTTAGACGTGACTGTTGGTAATTTAGACGCAACAGCGAAAAGCTTAGGATTACCAGCTCTTATTGAAGGTCAAATGGAGATTCGTATTAAAAGCAGTATTTCTGCAGAAACTTCAAATTTCTATACCTTAAAAGTAACTCCTTATCTTCCAAACTGGGGTATCATTGGTGGTGCAACTCCACTTGGTTGGGACAAAAGTACAGATATGGCTTTCAATCCAATAAGTGGGACTTATTCAATTTCATTAGCTTTAACAACTGGTGAATTTAAATTTAGATTAGATAATGCCTGGACAACCAATTATGGAGATGATGGGAATAATCTTTCCTTAGAATCTGGAGCAGCTAACATTCCTGTTACCGCAGGTAATTACACCATTGTAGCTAATTTTACGACTAAAACATATACCATAACTCCAATCATAGATGCTTGGGGTATAATTGGAGATGCCACAACAACGGGTTGGGATTCTGACACACTTTTAGATTACAATCCCACAACCAAAAAGTATTCTATTACCATGAAAATGAAATTGGGATCATTCAAATTTAGATTAAATCATGATTGGGGTACTAATTATGGGGATGACGGAAATAACTTATCATTAGATAATGGCGGTTCCAATATTGCTATTACGGATGCAGGTACCTATTATATAACTGTTGATTTTACAGGATTGACGTACACAATTAAAAAAATATAATTTAAAAGATATAAAAATGAAAAATATAATTAGATTTCTAATTGCTTTTATCAGTATCACAGCAATATCTTGTACAGATGAAGTTATGGATAGAGAAGCCGTAAGTACAAACGCTGCTCCAACTCTAAAAACACCATCTACAAGTTTTGATTTAGTACTTGATAAAAACAAACCAAATGATCTTGCCACTACTTTTGTTTGGGATTATGCTACATATAATGGAACTTCAACCATTGTTACGTATAGCATTGAGTTTGCTGCTGCAGGAACAAAATTTGCAAATCCAACAGTTGTAGCTACAAGTACAAGTAAATTTAAGAATTTTACTGTAAATGAGTTAAATTCTGCTGCGTTAAGTGCTGGTTTTGCTCCCTTTCTTAAAAACTCAGTAGATGTACGTGTTTTATCTACTGTGGGTACAACAGGAAGTTTATCACAACCATCAAACTCTTATACTATAAAGTTGACACCATATCCGGCATGGCCTAACTGGGGAATTATTGGAAGTGCCACTCCTACAGGATGGGACTCTGATACTAATTTGGATTATGACTTAGCAACTAAAAAGTATTCAGTTACCATGCTCTTAATCGCAGGTGGTGAGTTTAAATTTAGATTGGATGATGGTTGGGCAGATAATTTTGGGGATAACGGAAATAATTTGACGCTAGATGCTGGAGGAGCTAATATTCCAGTTGCTGTGACGGGAACTTATAAAATTGTTATCGATTTTGCAGAAAAAACATACACCATTACAAAACTATAATTATTTTATAATTACCGTAAAAGGGCTATTTTTTTAATAGCCCTTTTTTTATAAAACCCAAAAACTATGAAAAAAATTATACTTTTAGTATCGCTTTTCTTTTCAATTATCGCAATTGGGCAACAACAGTCGGTCGTTTATTCTGTTAGTCCAGCTACTTTTGAGGAGACAACTGCTATTACCATTAGCATCAATGGCGCCTCAGTAAATGAAGGTGTCTGGGGAGTTACCGGAAACGCATTATATATTTGGACATGGTCTTTTGATATAAATGACGCGAACAGTATTGATTGCCCTACGAATGGGATATGGAACGCATCTAACGAGGCGAATCGTTTTACCTATAATTCGGCTACAGATACCTATACCAAGACATTTACACCAAATGTTTTCTATAACAGAAACGGAATAGGTAAAATAGGTTTCTTAGTGAAAGCTAAGGATGGGACTGGGGACAAAAAATCGCAAGATAATTTTGTTGAAGTAGGTGCGTACCAAGTGACATTATCGACACCGGCTGAAAATAGTTCGACAATTATTGCTTCAGGTGGAAGTTTGAATATTTCAGCTTCTAATACGGGTGGAAATGCCAGTTATGTATTGAAAGCAAACGGTATTACATTAAATACAAATGCAACAGCTTCCAGTTATTCTTATAATCATACGAATATTATAGGAAATCAAAATTATGAATTGCAGGTTACTCAAGGGGCAACTGTAATCACTAAAAAGTTCAGTGCGATAGTGAATCCAAATGTGGTTAGTGAGGCGATGCCTGCTGGTTTATTGGACGGAATCAATTATAATTCTACCGACGTTACAAAAGCAACTTTGGTTTTGGATGCTCCATTCAAAGATTTTATTTACGTAGCGGGAAGTTTCAACAATTGGCAACCAACTAGTTCTTTTGCCATGAAAAAGGACCCTGTTTCAGGAAAATTTTGGTTAGAATTAACCGGATTAGTTTCAGGAACAAATTATACCTACCAATATTGGGTAGTTGATGCAACACCTATAGCTGGAACTCCTTCTTTGGTGAAAACTGCTGACCCGTATTCGACGTTAGTATTGTCTCCTAATGACGATCCTTTTATTCCTGCTTCCAGTTATCCAAATCTACCGGTTTATCCAGTAGGTCAAGACAGAGAAGTAACAGTATTGCAAACGGGAAAAACTCCTTATGCTTGGAGTAGTGCCACCACAAATTTTGTCAAACCTGCAAAAGAAAATTTAGTGGTTTATGAATTGTTGGTTCGTGATTTTGATGCCAATAGAAGCTATCAAGACTTGATTAATAAAATCGATTATTTTAAAAATTTGAAAATAAACGCGATTGAATTAATGCCTGTGATGGAATATGAAGGTAACGAAAGTTGGGGGTACAATACCTCTTTTCACATGGCTTTGGATAAATTTTATGGAACTTCTGAAAAGTTAAAAGAATTTGTTGATTTGTGCCATCAAAACGGAATTGCTGTAATTCTGGATGTGGCATTAAATCATGCTTTTGGAAGAAACCCAATGCTTCGTATGTGGATGAATGATCCTGATGGAGATGGTTGGGGTTCTCCTTCCACTGAAAATCCTTATTTTAATACTACAGCTATGCACAGTTATAATGTTGGAGAAGATTTTAACCACCAACAGCCAAGAACGCAAAATTATGTGCAGCGTGTCATTAAACAATGGGTAGAAGAATATAAAATTGACGGATTTCGTTGGGATTTAACCAAAGGTTTTACTCAAAATTGTCCTGCCAATGTTGCTGGTGGTCAAGAAGCTTGTACCGGTGTTAAACAACAAGATAGAGTAGAGGTATTGCGAAAATATGCTGATTATTCTTGGAGTTTAGACCCAACACATTATACTATTTTTGAACACTTAGGGAATGATGATGAAGAGCAACTTTGGGCGAATTACAGAATTACAGGTGAGTCTGATGGAATTAGTAAGGGAATTATGATGTGGGGAATAATGACCAGTCAATACAATGAATTGTCTATGGGATATTCTGGAAATATTTCTCGTATGAATAGTTCTAGCAGAGGCTTTACCTCAAATAGATTGATGGGTTATGCCGAAAGTCATGATGAGGAACGATTAATGTATAAAAATTTACAATTCGGGAACAGTACCAATGCTGCTCATAATGTAAAAACATTAAATGTAGCCTTGTCTAGAATGTCAGCAATTGGAGCGGTTTCTTTATTGGTTCCTGGACCAAAGATGATTTGGCATTTTGGGGAATTAGGTTGGGAAAATTCTATTTTTACGTGTAATAATGGAACGGTAAACACGTCGACCGATGCAATATCTGGGGATTGTAAATTAGATACTAAACAGCAACCACAATGGGTTAATAATTGGCTTGGAGATGCCAATAGAAGTAAAATTTATAACGATTGGTCTAAGATGATTACGATGAAAACTATAGAGCCTGTTTTTTCAGGAACTGCAACCATGTCGAATACCAGTTCGTTGTATCCAAATATCAGAATTTCCAATAGTGCTTTGGCGTCAAGCCAACTTAAAGATGTTTTGATCTTGGCTAATTTTAATGTAACCACACAAAATGTAGCAACTGGATTTCCTTATACTGGTGAGTGGTATAATTTGATGGATAATACAACAATCACTGTTGTTAATGTAAATGATCCAATAACAATTCCGGCTGGTGATTACCGAATCTACGGTAATAAAACAGCATCATTGGCAATAACTGATTACGAAAAATCACCAACGATTGTGTTGTATCCAAACCCTGCGTCTGATTATTTTACTTTAAATGCGGCGACTTCTAAAGTGCAGATTTTTTCTATAACAGGACAATTGGTAAAAACGTTTGATGCAAATCAATCTGAAGGACATCAATATATAATTAGTGATTTGAATCAAGGTTTCTATATAGTAAAAGCGTATGATGAGAATAATGGAATACAGGTATTGAAGTTCATTAAGGAATAATACGGTTTGTTTGTTTGTTTTAAGTGTTTGAAAGGCTGTCCCTACATGGACAGCCTTTTTTGTATAAAAAAAACTGCTCCATAAATGGAACAGTTTTCAACAAATTACTACAACTAAAAAAAACTATATTTTACCGTCTTTGATTTCATCTACGATTTCAGGATTCAACAACGTTGAGGTGTCGCCAAAATTAGAATAATCACCTTCGGCAATCTTACGCAGAATCCTACGCATGATTTTTCCGGAACGGGTTTTTGGTAAACCGGAAACAAACTGGATTTTATCCAATTTGGCGATTGGTCCAATATGATCCGATATGTGTTGGTTAATCTCTTTACTTAGGTTTTCTCTATCTCGATATTCTCCGGTTTCTTTTAGAATTACAAAACCATACAAAGCATTTCCTTTGATGTCATGTGGGAAGCCAACAATGGCACTTTCGGCAACTGCAGGATGCTCATTGATGGCATCTTCGATAGGTGCAGTTCCTAGATTGTGTCCAGAAACAATTACCACATCGTCTACACGGCCAGTGATTCTGTAATACCCAACTTCGTCACGCAAAGCGCCGTCACCAGTGAAATATTTACCTGGAAAGGTAGAAAAATAGGTTTCCTTGTATCTTTGATGATCGCCCCAAATCGTTCTGGCAATTCCTGGCCAAGGGAATTTAATACATAAACTTCCCGTAACCTGATTGCCTTCGATTTCGTTGCGTTTTTCATCCATCAAAACGGGTTGGATTCCTGGTAACGGTAACGAAGCGTAGGTGGGTTTTGTTGGCGTTACAAACGCGATTGGCGAAATCATAATTCCTCCCGTTTCGGTTTGCCACCAAGTGTCTACCACAGGACATTTTTTATCCCCTACGTGGTTATTGTACCAGTGCCAAGCTTCCTCATTAATAGGTTCTCCCACGGATCCAATTACTTTCAAAGAAGTCAATTGATATCTTTGCACGTATTCGATGCTTTCTTTTGCCAAGGCTCTAATGGCCGTTGGTGCCGTGTAAAACTGAGTAACTTTATGCTTTTCGATGGTTTGCCAAAAGCGACTGAAATCTGGATAAGACGGAACGCCTTCGAAAATTACCGTAGTAGCTCCGTTCAATAACGGTCCGTAAAGAATATAAGAATGTCCGGTAATCCAGCCAATATCAGCGGTACACCAGAAAATATCATTGTCTTCATAATTAAAAACGTTCTTAAATGTATAGGCTGAATACACCATATAACCCGCTGTAGTGTGTACCATTCCTTTTGGTTTTCCTGTTGAACCGGAAGTATAAAGAATAAACAAAGGATCTTCGGCATCCATGATTTCAGCCACATTATTATCCGACGCTTGGTCTAAAAGAGGCTGCAACCATTGGTCACGACCTTCTTTCATATTGACAGTGGAGTTGATTCTTTTAGCAACCAAAACGTTCTCTACACAAGGGCAATTCAATAAGGCTTCATCAACGATACTTTTCAAATCGATGGTTTTATTCCCGCGATATCCACCATCAGAGGTGATTACCATTTTACATTCGCTGTCATTGATTCTTGCTGCAACTGCCGAAGCGGAAAATCCTGCAAAAACAACCGAGTGAATGGCTCCAATTCTGGCGCAGGCCAAAGTGGTAATCGCTAATTCAGGAATCATTGGCAAGTAAATACAAACACGATCTCCTTTTTGTATGCCTTGTTCCTTTAAGACATTCGCCATTTTGCAAACACGTTCGTACAATTCATTATAGGAAATATGCAAAGCTTCTTCATTTGGATCATTTGGTTCAAAAATGATAGCTGTTTTATCTCCTTTTTTAGCAAGATGCCTGTCGATACAGTTTTTTACAATGTTTACTTTCGCATTGGTAAACCATTTTATATCGGCTTCAGCCATATTAAAGTCTACAACTTTATCCCATTCTTGGTACCAAGTAAAATTTTCAGACGCTACTTTATCCCAGAATTTTTTGGGCTCACGAACTGATTTTTTGTAATGTTTAAAGTACTCTTCTAAATTATTAATTTTATAGTAACTCATGATTTTGGTAAATTTTAAATATTATAAACGCCTATTTTATACTTTTTTAATGTGGTAACGATTTCTTCCACAATGGTTTCGTCATCAATGGTGGAAGGAATCTGGAATTCCTCGCCATCTGTAATGCTGCGCATCAGTTTTCGGAGGATTTTCCCCGAGCGTGTTTTTGGTAATCGTTGTACAATAACTACATTTCTCAACGAGGCAACTGCGCCAATTTGCTGGCGAACCAGTTTAATAATTTCTTGTTCCAATTGATAATGTTCGATTTCATCTCCTGATTTGGTTACCACCAAAGCCAAAGGAATTTGTCCTTTCAACTCATCGTGAATTCCAATAACGGCACATTCAGCCACCGAATGATGTGAAGCAACAACTTCTTCCATTTCTGCTGTTGACAATCGATGTCCTGCTACATTTATTACGTCATCCGTTCTTCCGGTGATGAAAATATATCCGTCTTCATCTTTATAACCACCGTCGCCAGATAGATAATATCCATCAAATTTACTGAAATAACCTGCTTTGAAACGTACTTCATTTTCCCAAATTCCTAACATATTTCCCGGAGGTAATGGCAGTTTTACAACCACCAAGCCCTCTTCATTGGCGTTTAATTCGTCGCCGTTTTCATTAAAAATTCGAATATCATATCCGCAAACTGCTTTTGTGGCAGAGCCAGATTTCACAGGCATTTTTTCAATACCAAGAGAATTGGCAATCATTGGCCAACCTGATTCTGTTTGCCACCAATGGTCAATTACAGGAACAGGAATGTGCTGTTGGTACCATTCCAGTGTGGCATTGTCACAACGTTCTCCCGCCAAAAATTGATTTTTTAGAGCGCTCAAATCATATTGTTTGATGAATTCTCCGTCAGGATCTTCTTTTTTGATGGCTCGAATGGCGGTTGGAGCCGTAAACATCGTGCCTACTTTATGCTCTGAAATTATTCTCCAAAACGTACTCGCATCCGGAGTTTTTATGGGTTTTCCTTCGAAAATTATAGTTGTATTTCGGTTTAATAACGGTCCGTACAGAATGTAGCTGTGCCCAACTGCCCAACCCATATCCGATGCTGCCCAAAAAGTCTCATCTTCCTTTACATTGTAAATGTATTTCATCGAAAATTTCAATGCTACGGCATATCCACCAGTATCTCTTACAATTCCTTTTGGTTTTCCTGTTGTTCCGGAAGTGTACAAAATATACAGCGGATGATTCGAATTTACAGGAATACAAGGTGTTTCTTCGGAGCCGTAAACCAATGCATCGTAATCTACATCATACTTTTTAAACGGAATTCGGGCACCTAATTTTCTATTGAAAACGATTACTTTTTTTGGTCGGTGACTCGCTAATGCAATAGCTTCATCTACCAAAGGTTTGTATGCAATTAATCGGTCGACTTCAATTCCGGATGAAGCAGTAATAATCGCTCTGGGTTTGCAATCGTCAATTCTGATGGCCAATTCATGTGGCGCAAAACCTCCAAAAACAACCGAATGAATCACGCCAATTCTTGCGCAAGCCAACATCGCAAAAGCGGTTTGAGGAATCATGGGCATATAAATTATGGCCGTGTCGCCTTTCTTTAATCCCAATGATTGCATGCCTCCCGCGAGTTTTGCGACTTCGGTTTTTACTTCCGAAAAAGTATATTTTTTTACGGTTTGTGTCACCGGAGAATCATAAATAAAAGCGACCTGATCTCCACAACCATCCTGAATGTGCTTGTCTAACGCCAAATAACAAATGTTCAATTCTCCATCTTTGTACCAAAGCGGATATCCATTTTCGTCTTTCGATAAAATTGTCTCCGGTTTGTTGTACCACTCAATTGCATCAGCTTGTTCTGCCCAGAATTTTTCTGGATGCGCAATGCTGTTCTCATAAATTTCCTTGTATTCCATTGTGTTGAATTTGTTTCTTATTGAATTAATTCATGAACTTGATCGACTAATTTTTTAACTGAAAAGGGCTTTACAACATATAAATTAGCACCTAATGAAAGTCCTTTTTCAATATCTTTTTCCTTGTTTTTTGCCGAAAGGAAAATGACCTTGCAATGCCGCAGTCGTTCGTCTTTTTTTATTTGTTCCAATGTGGCAAAACCATCCACCATGGGCATCATGACATCCAGAATTATGACATCCGGAAGTTGTTTTTTTAAAATATCCAGTGCTTCCTGTCCGTCACGCGCTATGAAAACTTCAAAATTGTTCTTTTTGAAAGTGTATTCCAGTGACATTACAATGTTTGGTTCGTCATCTACAATTAAAATTTTTTTCATTTTTTAATTATTTTCTGTTGTATTATAATTGGGTAATGTAAAAATGAGAGTGGCTCCTTCAACCACATTATCTTCAGCCCAAATTTTACCTTTATGATGTTCAATAATTTGTTTGCAAATGGCTAAACCCAGTCCGCTTCCTATGGGTTTTTTTACGTTTTGGTTTCGAGATTGATAGAATTTATCAAAAATAGCTTCAAAATCTTCTTTTTTAATTCCCTTGCCGTTGTTGTGTATTTTGACTTCGATATTGTCTTTATTTTCAGCAATGGAAATCACTATTTTTCCGTCTGTTTCCGAACAAAATTTTATCGCATTCGAAACTAAATTATGGATAACCTGAACGATTCTTTCTTCATCATAAAAAGCTTTTATTTCTTTGGATGCATCCTTAAATTCAATGCTGATATTTTTGTTTTTTACTAATTGTTGGAGGGAATCCAACGTGTTTTTTATCGTTCTTGTGATGTTGTTTTTAGACAAATAAATCTTTTGTTTTCCAGTTTCAAATTTTTCTAAATCTAAAATTTTATCAATCAGACGGTTCAATCGGTCCGACTCGGAAATGATGTTTTGCAAAAACTGCTTTCTCAACTCTTCGGGAATGTCGTCATCATCGTGAAGGATTTCGCTTGCGGCACGAATAGCGGTTATTGGTGTTCTCAATTCATGGGTAACCGTGTCTAGAAATTCATCTTTTTGAATGTCTTTATTGACTAATTCCTGATTCGCATTTTTGAGTTGTTCTGATATTTTTTTTAATTCATTCGAAGTGTCCGTCAACTTCTTGTTGATGATGATGTTTTCTTTGGATTCTTCCAAAATTCGCAATACTTCGGGCAAACTGATTTTGTCTTCTTTGACCACACTCGATATTAATATTTTGGCGGAGGCCGTACCAATGTGTCCCGTCAATAAATTCTCGGCAAATTTTATAAATCGGGCATCGGCAGTCGTAATATTTTTATCGATGTTGTATTTTAGATTGAAAATGGTTAAAGCCCTTTTGGTTCTTTCTTCGCCAAGAAAACGCTGTAAGACTTTTTGAATATCAGAAATATACGCAGTTCCTTTCCATACAAAAGCGTTTTCGTGATTGGTGATGTATTTGTCAATATCCACAAACATTTCAGCATAATTTCGTTCTCTGTAATTGCCTTTGAAACTCACGGAAACCGCAGCATAACTCAGAATATTAATTAATAAGCTCCAAAAAACAGCATGTGGAATAGGGTCTAAATAATCCAAACCAAAAAGTTGAAAAGGCTTCAGCAATTCAATTCCCCAAGGTCCTTCCTGAATAAACAGGCTGGTTGATTTTGTGATTCCAATAGCGTACGGAATTAGCAACGTGTAAAAGCAGGTTAAAAATCCAAGAATAATTCCGGTTACAGCACCATATTTAGAACCTCTTTTCCAGAATAATGCACCAAAAAAGGAAGGAGCCAGTTGTGCTATAACGACAAAGGAAACCAGTCCGATGGAAACCAAAGAATAGTCTAAAATGAATATTCTATAAATGGCGTACGCCAAAATGATAAGAGAAAAAATCCCTATTTTTCGGCTATTTACAATCCGTTTACTGTTCTTTTTCTGTGAAGAATTTTCTAGTGAACCAATGAAGCCATACGGAATCAGTAAGTTGTTACTTAGCATTGTAGCGAGTGCAATTGAAGATACAATAATCATTGAAATCGCTGCCGAAAATCCACCCAGAAAAACCATCACCGTCAATACATTATTGTCAAAAAACTGTGGGATCAATAAGGAATACGTATCTGAATTATGGCCTTTACCTTCAAAAAGAATATTGCCGCCCCAAGCAATTGGAAAAACAAAAAGGTTGAAAAGTAGCAGGTACAACGGAAAAAGCCAAATCGCTGTTCGGATGTGGGTTTCTTTATTGTTCTCGACAATCGCAGTATGGAATTGTCTTGGCAAAAGGAAAATAGCAAACATCGATAAAATGCAAAGAAAGAACCAGTTGATTCCGTTTGTGATACCACCAATTGTATTTTTTTTGTCAAAATCTTTAAGGACAGCTGCTTTTTGATAAATATCATCAAAACCGTCAAAAACAAAATAGGTAACATAAATCCCCACGATCAAAAAGAAAACTAACTTTAAGATAGATTCCATTGCCACTGCGGTAACTATTCCGCGTCTTTTTTCGGAAGCATCTACATATTTGGTACCATAATAGGAAGCAAATAATGCCAACGCTATGCAAACATAAGTGGTTGTATCAGTGAAAATATTGTCACTCGATTGTGTTTTTGTAACAATATGAAAGGTGTCTGAAATTGACTTTAACTGTAAAGAGATATAGGGTAAAATACCAACAATGCAAATCGTAGTTACTAAAGCTCCCAGAAATCTACTGTTTCCGTATCGTAAAGAAATAAAATCTGCAATACTGGAGATTTTATTTACTCTCGAAATTCGGATAATTTTCTTGAGAATAATCATCCACGTTGGGATAATTAATATAGGACCTAAATAAATGGGTAAATAACTCAAACCGGATTCTGCAGCAACACCAATACTTCCATAATAGGTCCATGCGGTACAATATACGGCTAGTGAAAAGGAATAAATGTAGGGGTTGTTTGTCCATTTAGAATGACTTCTTTTTTCAGACCAATAGGCAATGTAAAAAAGAATCGACAAATAAAGCACCAATATTAATAAGAGTCCAATGCTATTCATAATATCGTTTTATGATTAGGTAGGAAGTAGCAATTGAAAATAACCAAGCCGAGAAGATATAAATATAGATTATTGGGAATCCAAAAAGTGGTTTTGAACTGTCAAATAACAGCAAAAGCGGTATGTTCAACGCTAATAGTACTAGCATTGAAAGAATAACCAACTTTTGTTCATGTCTCTTTTTCATAAGGAAATGCGGTTTGCTTTTCAGCAGAATGTTCTTTCGCCTTTTTTTATAATTCTGTTTTAGAATCTAAGGCTTGATTAAAAAAATAAACAACCTCTGCAAATTAATGCAGAGACTGTCTATTTTGGTAATGGTTTGATTAACTGTCTTTTTCATCGTAATCACCCATTAAGGAAAAGTACCCAAAGGTTCCCAGTCCTAAAACAATTAATGGAGTTAGTATAAAGAGTATAATTATTCCGAAAACTAAGTCTTCTTGTTTTCCGGACATCAATTTTGGTAATCCAAAAGTGAAGATGCAAAAATAGGCTGCGGCAGCTGCTAATGCAATCCAAACTAGTCCTAATATTCTTTTTAATTGATTCATAGCTGTGTTTTTATTCGTGAGCGTTTTTATCTTTATTTTTAATGTAAACCATTCCAACTACAAAACTGACTGCAGCGATAACAATTGGATACCAAAGACCTTCAAGATAAAATTCCGGATGGCCTAGGTCTTTCGCATTGGTTACAAAATAGGTTGAAATAGCAGGAAGTAATCCTCCAAAAATTCCATTCCCTACGTGGTATGGCAATGACATGGATGTGTACCTGATTTTTACAGGGAACATTTCAACTAAGAACGCTGCAATAGGTCCATAAACCATCGTTACAAATATTACTTGCACAAATACTAGAAATATCAAAGCCCAATTGTCACTAGAATTAATTTTAACAGTTGTTTTAGTGTCAACCTTCGCTTTACCATCCACCACGATTGCTATGCCGTTTTCTAAATGTACGGTTTTTATTTCTTGAAAAGTAGTTCCATCTACATACTCTTTGTTAGTCGTATAGATAGAATCCATGGTTTGCTTCTTGTTTTCTTTCAATTCAGCAAGTACCGTAGTTTTTTCGACTATTTCGGTTTTGTTTTTCACCGATGTGGTTTCGTACATTTGTTTGTAGATTGGTCTGTATAATAAAATGGCCAATAACATACCGCCCATCATAATGTATTTTCTACCTACTTTATCACTCAACCAACCAAAAAACACGAAAAATGGGGTTCCAATAATTAAAGCAACACCTAATAAAGTATCCACTTGAGAGGAGTCAATGGACATTACTGTTTTCATGAAATTCATTGCATAAAACTGACCCGTATACCAAACAACACCTTGTCCCATTGTAGCTCCAAATAAAGCCAATAATACAAATTTCATATTGTAACGATTTCCAAAACTTTCTTTCAGAGGATTTGTACTTGTTTTTCCTTCGCTTTTAGCTTTGGCGAAAACAGGTGATTCATCCATGTTTTTTCTAATCAAATACGAAACTCCAACCATAACTATGGATAACCAAAACGGAACTCTCCATCCCCATTCATCAAATTGTTCTGGTGTTAAGATATTTCTTGTGGCAAGAATTACCATTAAAGAGATGAACAAACCAACTGTTGCCGTCGTCTGAATCCAAGAAGTCCAATATCCTCTTTGTCCTACTGGCGCATGTTCGGCCACGTAAGTCGCTGCTCCACCATATTCACCACCCAGTGCAAGACCTTGAAGCAAACGAAGAATTAATACTAATAAAGGTGCCATGAATCCAATAGTTTCATAACTCGGGATACAACCTATCAGGAAGGTTGCACCACCCATTAAAAGTAAAGTAACCATGAAGGTGTATTTTCGCCCAATTAAATCTCCTAATCTTCCAAAGAAAAGGGCTCCAAATGGTCTAACTACAAACCCTGCTGCAAATGTTGCCAAAGTTGACAGGAAAGCAGCTGTTGGATTATCCGAAGGGAAAAATTTAGTTGAAATTACAACTGCTAAACTTCCAAAGATGTAAAAGTCATACCATTCGATCATGGTACCCATTGAGGATGCGGAAATAACTTTCCAAATTCCTTTTGTTGATTTTTCTTTCATGTATTGTTATTTTTAAAATTGATTATAGATAAATTTGAAGTTGTACTACGAAGTCTCCTAATGATCCGGAGCGGTTTGTTAGAGAGGTGTATACGGGTCTAGTTGAATATTGTGCCGTTATTTTGGCATGGTGTCCGTCAATAAAAAAGTTTGATCCCACGTCAAATTGTGTACTTGACTGTGTTAAAGCATCAAAGTTTTTGTAAGTAACAGCACCAAAGGGTTGGATTCTAACTTTAGGTTTTGCCTCTTTATTAGGCAATAAAATACCCGCTTGTGTATACCAAATATTTCCAGATCCAATCGTTGGCTGTGCATTTCCAGCTCCTGCTATAGCTCTACTCCCTGTGAAATTTGGATCTACTGAGCCAATATTCATAATCCCAACATTACGCAAATAATTAGGACCAAAATCATAGTCATATAGTACACTGTAACCTGTAACGGCCATTTTGTTTTCTTTTTTTCCGATAGGCATATCAAGAAAAACATCGGCAGAGAAAAGTTTGATGTCATGTTTGTTGATAGTGCTGTTTACAGAAGTTTTTGTGGCATCAGGCGCAGTGTAAAAACCAGCACCAATGTTGAATACTTTTTTAGTTCCTAAATAGCTACCTACTTTAAAAGGCAATACATTGGCTTCTTGATCTAAAAACTGGTATTCGAAATAACCAGCCTTAGACCATTTTGTCATACCACTGTTGTCTACGGCTACGGCATTCGATGCATTCGTGGTGTTTGTAGGTGTTAAGTTGGTAGCATAAGGTTTGTTGTAACTCAAGCGGTATTCTAGTTTGCCATATTTCCCTTTAGCAAATAAACCCACTTGTCTGGCAAACTGATCAGAGTTTTCAATTAGTGGCCAGTTAAAAATTGGTGCGTCTATGGTTAGGAAGTTTAGCGTTGAAGCCATCGTTAGTCTAGACAATCCCATGTAGTAGTGCAATCCAGCACCGAGGGTGAAACTAAATTTCTTATCTTTTTCTGGCAATACAACTGCATATTCATTCCATGCGTCATGAAAGAATAAACCAGGTTTTTTTCCGGCACCGTAGCCACCAGTACCTGAGGTTCCTGCTGCGCCACCGTTAATAAAAGTTTGGTTGTTGATTCCAAAATGGGTTAAGATCATGTATCTTTTGGATACTTGAGCATAAGCTAGAAAACGCAACCGTCGATTACCAATGTCGGTTGCAGTTGATGTTGCCTCTCCTCCAATCATGGTTCCAGGATTCATTTCGGAAGAACGCATCCAGATTTGATTCCAAGCAATCACACGCATGAACTTGGAGCCATCTTCGTTCAGGTTAAATTTTAATCCTGCAGCATAATCTGTTGAGCCCTGAGAAAAACCCTGCAGAGTCAGTAAGAGGACCGAAGCTGTGAAAAATATTTTTTTCATAAAATAGGAATTGGTTATTAAATGGTTGGTTAATAAAGTGCCAAATTCAGTTATTTAATTCTAGAAAAAAATTTTGATATATTTTTGTGTAAACTGATATAGCTAATCTTTGAACCGCTCCCATTTTATCAGCATAAATTTATCACCAAGCTCGGTAATAATCATTCCTGCACCGGAGAGTAACTGTTTGTTTTTTAGATATTCAATTAGTTCTAAATGACTAAAAATCTTATAAGTAGGGTGGTAATTCGCGTGAGATGGTTTTTTTATATTGTAGCTCTTTACCCAGTTGCTTACCGTGACATGTGAAACCCCGATAATCCGCTCGATTTCGCGAAAACTCAAGCCCTCGAGATAGAGTTGCAATGCTTTGGTCACATAGTAATCATCTATCTTTTTACCGATTTTATTAACTGTAAAAAAATAATTGCACTTTTTACATAAGTACCTTTGTTTACTGTTGATTATGCCGCTTTTTATGATGTGATTACTTTGGCATTTCGGGCAGGTTAAAATCTCCATATATATAAATTTTGCATAAATATAGTAATTTTGCAACTATTGTTATTTTAATTTCGCAAAAAAAATGGAAAAAAAATACGAACCCTTTATTTTTATTTGATTATCGATGCGTTTTTAGTAGATTAAATTGCTTTGTGAAAAGAGTTTGATTTTGTAAACCATTTGTCATCTGACGAAATAATTCTTTAACAAATTAAAAAGAGAGGTTGTTGACCTAAAAGAAAAGGTTTGGGACTATAACAATGGTTTAAAAACTAAAAATGCTCAACCGTGCTTGGTATAGATTGTCGATTCGAGAAGATTTAGGGTATTGTAGAAAAGGTATAAAAACAAAAAACCCGAATATTTCTATTCGGGTTTTGTGGTACCTCCAGGGATCGAACCAGGGACACATGGATTTTCAGTCCATTGCTCTACCATCTGAGCTAAGGTACCTCGCTATTGCGGGTGCAAATATAGAATGATTTTTAGTTTATCCAAAACATTTTTTAAAAAAAATCAATTCGTACCTTCGCCACATCAAAAAACAAATTATGATTTTAGTTGTCGATGTTGGGAATACCAGAATTAAAGCTGCTGTATTTGAGGATGCTACCCTTTTTGAAATTTTTGTTTTTTCTAAAATAGAACTCCGAAAAAATATTGAAAATATTTTGGAAAAATTTCGAAATGTAACGGATTTGGTCATTTCCTCTGTCGGTGATGTTGAAAAACAGTCTTTTCTTGATTTTGACAAAGTGCTAAAAGTGCATTTCATCTCACATGAAGATTCTTTCCCGTTCCGAAACTGTTACGCGACTCCTAAAACCTTGGGAATTGACAGAATGGTTCTTGCTGCAGGAGCGACACTACAGTTTCCGAATCAGAATCGATTAGTGATAGATGCAGGAACCTGTATTACTTATGATTTTATTGATGAGAATGATAATTATTTGGGTGGAGCCATTGCGCCAGGACTGCGCTTGCGTTATGAAGCTTTGCATAATTACACCGCGAAACTCCCTTTGTTATCATTGCAAACTCCGCAGGATTTGATTGGAAACTCCACTTCTGAATCTATTCATTCAGGTGTTGTTAACGGATTTGTCTATGAGATTGACGGTTTTATCGATGAATATAAAGCAAGATATCCAAATTTTATAATAATTTTAACGGGTGGCGATACAGATTTTTTGGCTAAACGATTAAAAAATACCATATTTGCCAATTCAAATTTTCTTCTGGAAAGTTTGAGCCAAACATTTCAATATAAAATCAAAAATGATTAAAAAAATTGTAGTAAGCGCTTGTTTGCTTTTATCATTAGTATCTTTTGCTCAAGAAGGAACATCTTCGCCCTATTCTTTCTATGGTATAGGTGATGTAAGGTTTAGAGGAACACTGGAAAATCGCTCTATGGGAGAAATTGCTATCGAACAGGATAGTATTCACATGAACTTACAAAATCCGGCAAGTTATGCAAATTTGAAGTTGACAACCTTTACTTTAGGAGGGACTTATGCTACTACAAAATTGAAAACGGACACTGAATCAGCAAATGCCCGCAGAACAACCTTAGATTATCTTGCCGTAGGTTTGCCTTTGGGGAAATGGGGAGTTGGTTTCGGTTTGATTCCATATTCTTCTGTTGGATATAAAATTTCATCCGTTTCTGATGATCCGGCAGTGAATAACAGACGATTTAATGGTTCTGGTGGTATGAATAAGGCTTTTATTGGTGTCGGATATAAAATTACTCCTAATTTTAATATTGGTGCTGATGCCAGTTATAATTTCGGGAAGATTGAAACCAATAATTTTGAATACATCACAGATATTTCTATTGGTACAAGAGAATTAAATACGGTGGATTTATCTGGTGTGAATTTTAACCTTGGAATGATGTACAAAACTAAAATTAACAAAAAAGTATCTTTTTTTAGTAGCGTAAATTATTCATTAGAAAGCACTTTGAAAACTGAAAACACCAGAAACATTTCAACGGCACTTTATAATTCAAATTTTGATTTATCAATTGTTGATGTTTTGGATGATGTAAAAACGGAGAAGAATTTCAAAATACCAAGTAAATATACTGCGCAAGCAGGTATTGGCGAAGCTAGAAAATGGTTAGTTGGGGTTGGATATACTTTTCAAGGAGCAGGTTCTATAGGTAATAGTTACAATTCACTTGATAATGTAACCTACGAGAAACATTCTAAATACAGCATCGGTGGATATTACATTCCAAATTACAATTCATTTTCCAATTATGCCAAAAGAATTGTTTACAGAGCTGGTTTCAGATTTGAAAATACCGGTTTAGTAATTAATTCAGAGCCTATTGAGGACATGGCGTTAACAGTAGGATTTGGAATGCCTTTGACGGGAACCTTTTCAAATGTAAATATTGGTCTTGAATTTGGTAAAAGAGGAACTACTGCGGCAAATTTAGTGGAAGAAAATTATGCTAACGTGAGCGTAGGTTTTTCACTAAATGAAAGATGGTTTGAAAAACGAAAATTCAACTAGTATAGATTGTTTGCTACAACTTCTCTGTAAGTTCATTGTATGACTTTATTCAAAAAATATTATTTTAAATGGTTTGTCACGGTTTTTGCTGTGACACTGTTTTTTGGGTGCGAAAGTAATTTTAAAGAAATACAAAAAATCAATTTTTCTGAATTTGTTCCAAGTAGTGACGCTGATATGGTGAATCTAAAATACACGGATTCAGGTCGTATTACAGCTGTTTTGGTGAGTGCAAAAATGCTGGATTACGCAAGTGTTGAATTTCCTTTTACAGAATTTCCTAAAGGAATTGATGTGACTTTGTACGATAAAAAAGCAAAAAAAACTTTTATCAAATCAAATTATGCAATCTCTTATGAAGGAACGAGTATTATTGATTTGCAAGGCAAAGTGAAAATTTTCACGGAACAAGGACAAACTCTGGAAACAGAACAGTTGTATTTTGATCAAAAAAACGAGTGGTTTTTTACAGAAAGAAGGTTTAAATTAACCGATCCAAAAGGAGTTTCTAATGGTCAGGGAATTGATTTCAGCAGGGATTTTAAAGTGATTAACTCTCAAAAAATAACAGGCGAAATAGAATCTGCCGATTAATATAAATACAAAATGAATTACTTAAAATATACACAATACGTTTATCTTGTTTTTGGTGCATATTTCATTTATGATGGTTTTACAAAAGTGAATGAACCAGCATTAGGAAATCCTTGGTTGAGTTTTATGATTGCAGGATTGGCGGTTTTTATGTTTTTCTTCAGGAGAAAATTTGCTAAAAAATTCGAAGATCGAAACAAAAATTCCTAGTTGATGGAAGTTAGTATTATCATACTATGTCTAATACTAAGTGCTTTTTTTTCAGGAATGGAGATAGCCTTTGTCTCTTCGAATAAAATATATCTTGAAATCGAAAAAAAACAAGATAATTTTCTATCAAAAATACTGACCAAGCTTACTGAAAAGCCAACAAATTTTATTGTTGCCATGCTTATTGGGAATACCATAGCAATGGTGGTTTACGGTTTTTTTATGGGTGATATAGTGCTGCAATGGTGTGTTGCTCTGGGATTCCATTTCTCAGATTGGTTAAGTCTGCTATTGCAAATCTTTATTTCGGCACTGATTATTTTGGTTACGGCTGAGTTTTTTCCAAAAGTTTTCTTTCAGATTTATGCCAACTCGTTAATAAAATTTTTTGCAATACCCGCGTACATTTTTTATAAGATTTTCTATTTTATCTCCACTTTTTTTATTGCGATTTCTGATTTCATTTTGAGGAAATTCTTCAAAACCGAAGGAGATACGATTCAGTTGTATTTTAGTAAAATTGAACTTGGAAATTACATTACGGAACAAATGAGCAGTGTGGAGGATAATGAAACCGTGGATTCTGAAATATTGATGTTTCAAAATGCATTGGAATTTTCAGGTGTGAAAGCCAGAGATGTGATGAGTCCTAGGATAGAAATAATAGCAGTTGAGGTTTTTGATTCTATCGAAGAACTGAAACAATTATTTATAGAAACGGGCTATTCTAAAATTGTGGTATATCAGAATTCCCTTGACGATATTGTGGGTTATGTACATTCTTTCGATTTGTTTAAAAAACCAAAAAATATCAAAGAAATTGTGATTCCTGTTGAATTTGTGCCTGAAACAATATTCATCAAAGATGCTATGAATTTGCTTACCAAAAAGCGGAAAAGTGTCGCTGTTGTTTTAGATGAATATGGTGGGACTTCAGGAATTATTACTATTGAAGATATTGTAGAAGAGCTTTTTGGTGAAATTGAAGACGAACATGATTCTGATGAAGAATTGTTGGAAAAAGAATTGGGTGAAGGTGTTTTTTTATTTTCGGCTCGTTTAGATGTGGAATATTTGAACCAAACCTATAAACTTCAAATTCCGGAAGGAGATTCTTACGGAACACTGGGCGGTTTTATTGTCGATTTCACGAAAGAAATTCCGCAAAAAGGAGCCGTAATTGCCATAGGCAACTATCATTTTATAATTGAAGAAGCTACAAATAAGAAAATTGAATTGGTGAAAATGACCGTGCAAGAGTGATTTTTATTATGAAAATAAAATTTCTTGCAAAATAAAACGCTACTAGTATAATTATTAATTAGATAATTGTATTTTCGCAAACTGAATATAAAAATTAACAACAATAAAATGGCAGTTTTACAAAAAATTAGACAACGTTCACTTCTTCTGATACTCGTTATCGGGTTTTGTTTATTAGCATTTATCATAGGTGATATATTCAACAGCGGTGGTTTCAACAGTACATCAAAAGATGTAGGAAGCATCGATGGAAAAGATATTTCATTCGAGGATTTTAGAGTTAAAGTTAGTAATGTTGAAAAAAGTGGTCAAGGGATAACTTCAACTGAAGCCGCAAACAGAGTTTGGGAGCAAGAGGTTTCTGTTGCTTTGTTAACTTCTGAATTTGAAAAATTAGGACTTAGAGTAGGTGAAAAACACCTAATGGAAGTTTTGAAATCAGATCAAAATATTGGTGGAAATCCATTGTTTTTAAATGCTGCCGGAGTATTTGATGTTGCTAAATTCAAAGAATATTTTAAAGCGAACCCTGCACAAGCTCAATTCTTAAAAGATAGAGAGAAAGATGCAGACCTTAACGCAAAATACCAAATTTACAATACATTGATCAAAGCTGCAGTTTTTACAACTGAAAGCGAAGGAAAAATGAAATATGAAATGGAAGCAAATAAAGTGAATTTTGCTTATGTTGCCGGTTTATATTCTACAATTAAAGATAGTGAAGTTAAAATTACTGATGCTGAAATTGTGGATTTCATGAAGAAAGATGAAAAAAAATACAAAGCTGACGAATCTCGTGAAGTAGAATATGTTTTGATCGAAGACAAAGCATCTCCATCGGATGAAGCTGAAGTAAAATCGAAAATTACTGCGCTGTTATCAGGAAGTGTAGTGTACAATCAAGCTTCAGGTAAAAATGATACTGTAGCAGGATTTAGATCAACTACTAATACAATTGACTTTGTAAATTCAAATTCGGATGTTCCTTATGATTCTACATATATCGCTAAGAAAGATTTACCTGCTGTAGATGCTGATAAATTGTTCAACTTAGCTCCAGGTCAAGTTTATGGTCCGTATATGTTTGGAAAATACTACTGCATTTCTAAATCTATGGGAATGAAACCAGGGGTAAATGCTAAAGCAAGTCATATTCTAATTGGTTACGAAGGAACTCAAGTTCCAAATCAAAAAGAGAAAAGAACTAAAGAACAAGCTAAAGCTAAAGCCGAAAGTATTTTGGCACAAGTAACCGCAAATCCGGATAGTTTCATGATGTTGGCTTTTACAGCTTCTGATGATTCATCTGCACAACAAGGTGGTGATTTAGGTTATTTTGGTCCAAATCAAATGGTGAAACCATTTAATGATTTTGTTTTCACTAATGGGATTGGTAAAGTAGGTTTAGTTGAAACTGATTTTGGTTTTCACGTGATTAAAATTACGGATAAGCAAGACGGAATTCGTTTGGCTACTGTAGCCCAAAGAGTTGAAGCTTCAGAAGCAACTTCAGATAAAATATTTACGCAGGCAACCAAATTAGAAATGGATGCGGCTGATAAAGATTTTAATAAAGTAGCAAAAGAAATGGGTCTTAAAGTTGCTCCGGCTGTTTCCGTAAAAGGAATGGACGAAAACTTTGGAACATTAGGAAATCAAAGAACAATCGTAAGATGGGCTTTTGAAGATGGAGTAAAAGAAGGATCTGTGAAAAGATTTGAAGTTGCTAATGTTGGACACGTTATTGCAAAGTTAAAAAGTATTGATAAATCTGGTTTAGTTGCAGTTTCTGTAGCCAGACCTTATGTAGAACAAATACTAAAAAATAAGAAAAAAGCGGAACTGATCAAAGCAAAAATGACGGGTTCTTCACTTGAAGCAATTGCGAAAGCAGTAGGTGGAACGGTGCAACAAGCAGCTGGTCTTACTATGGAAAATGCAATGTTGCCAAATGTTGGTCCAGAGCCAAAAGTAGTGGGTAATGCATTTGCCTTATCAGCAAATAAAATGTCAGCTCCAATTGAAGGAAATACTGGTGTATATGTGGTTAAAAACACAAGTACAGTAAAAGCGCCAGCATTGAAAAATCATGCGCCTTACGTTGCTAAATTGAAAGCGCAAAGTGCTTCAGATGCGAATAGAGTTGTTCCTGCATTGAAAGCTAACGCTAAAATTGAAGATAATAGACAAGATTTTAATTACTAGTTAAAAAAGTAATTAATCAAAATAAAAATCCCGATACATGCTAATGTATCGGGATTTTGCTTTTATTAGGTTTTTATGAATGAATGGGATTATAACAACTAAGATAAAATCATTTCGTCATAAGGAATTATAGTTTTATATCCTTTAGAAGTAAAATAAGCTGTTGGATTATCCTCTGCAATTGCCATCACAAAATCACCTCCCCAAGCTCCCAGACTTTTTATCACACCATTAAAATCTGGAAACAAAGATTCCTTTATAGTTTGTGTTTCCAGGATATTACTCATTTGTATTTCATGTTTTTGTATTGCTGTAGCAAAAGAGGGAAGCGTAGCGGCATTCAAAACTTCAGAAGTGATTAGGTCATTTAAAGCGATTGTCCTCGGCAGATTATTCTTTTTATTCATGTTGTAAGCAGCTATTGCACTTTTACTACTTTGCTTTTTGTTGAGATATACAAAGTAAAGGTTGTCCGTAAAATCCGGATTAAAAGATACTTTTTCAACTGTAGGATTTCCTTGTTCCAATTTATATACAATTGGACTGTCGTTTTGCGCACATGCAATATCATAACCACTACCTCCAAAACTGTTTTTAAGCAATGTGAAAGCATCAATTTGCAGCCATTGGGCAATGTTGTTTATCAAAGTCGAAGATGTTCCCAAGCCCCAGCTTTTTGGGAATCCAAGTTCGGTAATGATAGTGTAACCATCTGAATTTAAAATGAAATCCGGATTTAGTTTAAATGCTTCGTGCAAAATGGTCGTAAGTGTATTCTTGACGGATTCGTTTTCAGGATTAACTTCTTTAAAAATATCAGAGAATAAAAGAGTGTCTTCGAACCAAATGCTTCCGTCCCCATCATAACTTTTCCAAATAATTTTTTTGTTGCCTCCTTCTTCAATAATAAGGTTTTGCCCTTTTTTTGTGGGTAATGCTAAGGCTTTAGCTCCATCAAGAACCAGGTATTCTCCTGTGATTAAAAGTTTTCCGTTACTGTAAAATGTTTTTTTCATTGTCTTTGCGAGGAACGAAGCAATCTTATTTTTTGTTGCTTCAAGATAAAATTATTTTCTTAAACTTTCAATATAGGTGACCACGGCGCTATGAGATACGGTATTTTTTTTGAAATATTTCTGGATTAAAATGCGTTCGTCATCGGTGGCTTCAAACTGGTTGATGATGTTGTTTAAATGCATTTTCATGTGTCCTTCCTGAATTCCTGTTGTAGTTAAAGAACGTAAAGCGGCAAAGTTTTGGGCTAAACCCGCTACAGCTACAAACTGCATTAATTCTTTGGCAGATGGTTTTTCCAGCATTTCCAATGACAATTTTACCAATGGATGCAGAGAAGTCAAGCCACCAACAGTTCCTAGTGCTAAAGGAATTTCCAACCAAAAAGTAAAAATACCATTTTCGATTTTGGAATGGGAAAGACTGGAATATTTTCCATTTCGGGAAGCATAGGCGTGAATTCCGGCTTCGACTGCACGGAAATCATTTCCTGTGGCCAAAACTACAGCATCCACTCCGTTCATGATCCCTTTATTATGCGTAACGGCACGATACGGCTCGACTTCGGCGATTTGAACGGCTTGTACAAATTTCTCGGCAAATTCCAGAGGATTCGTAATGTGTTTCTCTTCTAATTCTTCTATTGGACAAGAAACTTCCGCTCTTACGATGCAATTTGGAACATAATTCGAAAGTATGCTCATTACCACTTCAATCTCTTTTTCAGTTTCCGTGAACAAGTCATAATTGTGCGCTTCTTCTTTTAATGTTTTGGAAAATTGTTCCAGACACGAATTGATAAAATTTGCACCCATGCTGTCTTTGGTTTCAAAAGTAGCATGCAGCTGAAAATAATTAGGCAATAAATCGGTTTTGTCTTTTAGTACAATGTCTAAAATTCCTCCACCGCGTTTTTGCATATTGGTGGTAATCGATTCGGTTTCTGAGAAAAATTTGCTTTTGTTTTGGGCAAAAAACAAATTCAATTTTGAAACATCACCTTTGTAGATAAAATGAACCTGACCAATTTTTTCGGTATTGATTACGGTTGCTTTAAATCCGCCACGCGTGGACCAAAATTTAGCAGCTTTTGCGGCAGCAGCAACGACCGAACTTTCCTCGATAGCCATGGGAATCGTGCTGTATTTTCCATTAATCAGGAAATTAGGAGCCACTCCCAATGGAATGTAGAAATTGGTTATCGTGTTTTCGATGAATTCATCGTGTAATTTCTGTATTTTTTCATCAGAATTCCAATAGTTTTTCAGCAAGGCGATGGCTTCTGTAGGTGTTGAAAAATATTGATTGGCAATCCATTTAATTTTTTCTTCTTTGGATAATTTAGAAAATCCGCTAATAGCCTTGTTCATTCTCAATTGATTATGGTGTAATTAGTTGCAAATATACGGTTTTAGCCGTTTTATTTACAATCAAATTATATTCAGTGAAAGGTTATTTTTCACATTGCTTTTTACATTTAACATATAAAATGACCGATAATTGTAATTTTTTCACTAAAATTGACGGTTTTTATCTTTAAATAAATAGTATGTATTCGAAAAAAATTATAGCATTATTTTTATTCTTGTGTTTTACGGTTGTTGGTCAACATAAAATCACAATTGATGAACTTTATAATGGTACATTCCGCGCTCAGGGAATGGATGAATTGCAATCGTTGAAAAATACAAATCAGTACACGGTTTTGAATGCTGACAGGCAGTCCAGAAGCATGCAGATTGATTTGTATGATTTTGCTACATTAAAAAAAGTATCTACATTAATCGATACAAAATCGCACAGAGAATTATCAGGCGGGATTGACAGTTATACTTTTGACGCTTCAGAAAAAATGATTCTATTGGCTTGCAATACCAATCAAATCTTCCGTCACTCGTTTACTGCTGATTATTATTTATATGACATCGCCAATAAAAAATTAAAAAAAATATTTGATTTTCAGGTTCAGGAACCTACTTTTTCACCTGATGGAAAAAAGATAGCGTACGCCAAAGAAAATAATCTGTATGTATATGATTTAGCTTCTGATAAATCGACTCCAATAACTACAGACGGACAAAAAAACAGCATTATTAATGGTATTACGGATTGGGTTTACGAAGAAGAGTTTGCTTTTGTAAAAGCTTTCGATTGGAGCGCTGACAGCAAAAAAGTAGCCTACATTCGTTTTGACGAAAGTCAAGTTCCGGAATTTTCGATGTCCATGTTTGGAAAAGAGTTGTATCCAATGATGCAAACGTTTAAATATCCAAAAGCAGGGGAGAAGAATGCATTAGTTTCGTTACATATTTATGATGTAAATTCGAATGCGGTAAAAAATGTAAATCTTGGTAATTATAATGATTTTTATATTGCCAGAATGAAATGGACAAATGACGCGAATACATTATCTGCGCAAGTATTGAATCGTCACCAAAACAATTTGGATTTGTTATTTATCGATGGTAATTCAGGAACTGCAAAAGTAGTTTTGAACGAAAAAGACAAAGCGTATGTTGATGTTACGGATAACTTGACTTTCTTGAAAGACAACAGTTTTATTTGGACCAGCGAAAAAGACGGTTTCAATCATATTTACTTATATGATAAAAACGGAAAATTGAAAAACCAACTGACCAAAGGAAAATGGGAAGTAACTAATTATTATGGTTTAGACGAAAAGAAAAATACGGTTTTCTATCAGTCTGTAGAAAATGGATCTATCAACAGAGACGTTTACAAAATAAGTCTTGACGGAAAAAACAAAGTGCGTTTGTCACAATTTACAGGAACGAATGCTGCGACATTCAGTCCAAATTTTCAATACTACATCAATACTTTTTCTAGTGCGTCTCAACCTACCACTTATACGTTAAACGAAGCTAAAGCAGGAAAACAAATTCAAGTTATTGAGAATAATGAATCATTGGCTGCAAAGTTAAAAAGCTATGATTTACCGGCTAAAGAGTTTTTTGTTTTGAAAACAGCAAAAGGGGATGAACTAAATGCTTGGATGATTAAACCGAAAGATTTTGATCCGGCTAAAAAATATCCTGTTTTCATGTACCAATATTCTGGTCCGGGTTCCCAACAAGTAAACAATGAGTGGAATAGTACTGATGATTATTGGTTTATGATGTTGTCACAACAAGGTTATATCGTGGCGTGTGTTGACGGACGAGGTACTGGTTTTAAAGGTGCTGATTTCAAAAAAGTGACGCAATTGCAATTAGGAAAATTCGAAGTAGAAGACCAAATAGATGCTGCTAAAGTATTAGGAAATTACGCATTTGTTGATAAAGCTAGAATTGGTATATTTGGCTGGTCGTATGGTGGTTTTATGGCATCCAATTGTATCATGAAAGGAAACGATGTTTTCAAAATGGCAATTGCTGTAGCTCCGGTAACAAACTGGCGTTTTTATGACAGTGTGTATACGGAGCGTTACATGACGACACCGCAAGAAAATGCGAGCGGTTACGATGATAATTCACCAATAAATCATGTGGATAAATTGAAAGGGAAATTCCTTTTGATTCACGGTTCGGGAGATGATAATGTGCATGTTCAAAACTCCATGCAAATGATGGAAGCTTTGATTCAGGCCAATAAACAATTTGATTCCCAAATTTACCCAGACAATAATCACGGGATTTACGGCGGAAAAACCAGAGTTCAGTTGTACACCAAAATGACTAATTTTATTAAAGAAAATTTATAACAGCGCTTTATGACAAACGACGCATTGAATAAGGAAGAATTTTTTGGACATCCAAAGGCGCTTTTTATATTGTTTTTTACCGAAATGTGGGAACGCTTCTCCTTTTATGGAATGAAAGCCTTGTTGATTTTTTATCTGACAAAGTACCATTTGTTCTCGGATAGTTCGGGAAATTTACTGATTGGAAGTTACGCTGCTTTAGTATATGCCGTTCCAGTGTTAGGTGGCTTTATTGCCGACAGGTATTTGGGTTTTAGAAAAGCCATTGTTTTTGGAGGGATTATGTTGGTGCTGGGACATATAGGAATGGCTTATGAAGGGAATGCCGCAACACAATCCATTACTGGCGAAATTACACGGGATGAAACGGCCTTGCAGATATTTTACTTTTCATTATCCTTAATAATTGTCGGAGTTGGTTTTCTAAAAGCTAACATCTCTTCATTGGTAGGGGAATTATATGAAAAAGGCGATAAGAGAAGGGATTCCGGATTCACTTTGTTTTACATGGGAATCAACTTAGGTTCCTTTTTGGCTACGCTAATTTGTGTTTGGCTTGGTGAAAAATATGGTTGGAGTTACGGTTTTGGTGCAGCTGGAGTCGGAATGTTTTTTGGATTATTGACTTTTATTTCCGGTAGGAAATTATTAATGGGCAAAGGAGAGTCAAATAACCCATCTTTCTTAGAAAACAAATCGTTTGGACTTAAAAATGAGTGGTTAATTTATGTGGGAAGTGTTTTATCAACATTATTGTTTTGGCAAATGGTTCAAAATCATGATGCGGTTTCATGGGCTTTAAAAATTGCAGGTGGTATTTCCTTTATTTATATTGTTTATTATGCGATCACACAGTTAGACGGAAAAGCACGTCATCAATTGATTGCTTTAACCATTCTGATTGTATTTACGATTGTCTTTTGGGCACTGTTTGAACAAGCTTATACTTCTATGAATTTATTTGCTGATCGGATTTTAGACCGAACTATATTCGGTTACGAAGTCTCTGCTGGGCAATTCTTAAGTTTTAATGCCTTATTTATAATTTTGTTAGCTCCAGTTTTTGCTTGGATATGGCCAAAATTAGGAAAATACAATCCAAATACAGCTGTGAAATTTGCTTTTGCATTAGCTTTCGTTGGTTTAGGTTTTGGAGCATTAGTTATGGGGATAAATCTTTCTGGAGCAGGAAAAGTAGCAGCGATTTGGTTGATATTAGCTTATTTTTTACACACTTGTGGGGAATTGAGTTTGTCGCCGGTAGGACTTTCTGCGGTAACTAAATTATCCCCTGCTAAAATAGTTGGTTTCATGATGGGCGTTTGGTTTTTGGCAACAGCCAGTTCTGAATTTATAGCTTCCATTTTAGCGAATATCGCTTCTGTCGATACGTCAAATGGTACAGCGCCAGATTTGAATTTAGCAAAACAGAGTTATTTAGTGCTTTTTGAATATTTATTTTACACAGGACTTGGTTTCGGACTGCTACTATTAGTACTTTCGCCAGTAATTAAAAAATTAATGCACGGAGTAGATAAAGAATTAAACAATTAATAATATGAGTCAAAATAATACAGATCAATTTTTTAAAAGTACCGTTTTAGGGCACCCTGCGGGATTATTCGTTTTGTTTTTCACAGAGATGTGGGAACGTTTCTCATTCTACGGAATGCGTTCTTTATTGATATTATTTTTAACCGCTTCCTTTACAGATGGTGGTTGGGAATGGACTCGTGAAAATGCTTCTGCATTATTTGGATCCTATGTAGGTCTGGTTTATTTATCTACCATGTTAGGTGGTTATTTTGCTGATAAAGTTATTGGTTTTAGATGGGCTGTTGTGGTTGGAGCTACTTTAATGACTTTAGGACATGCTTCTATGGCTGTCGAAACTGAATTTTCTATTTATTTAGGATTAGTATTGTTAGTTTTTGGAAATGGTTTCTTTAAACCAAACATGACATCAATCGTATCTGAAATGTACAAAGACCGTCCGGAAAAGAAAGATGGTGCGTATACTTTGTTTTACATGGGTGTAAATGCCGGCGCGTTCTTCGGGATTTTACTTTGTGGTTATTTAGGTGAAAAAGTAGGATGGACGTACGGTTTTGGTTTAGCCGGGATCTTTATGTTCTTTGGAATGTTACAGTTTTGGTTGTCTCAAGATATCTTTGGAGATATTGGTTTGAAACCAAGTAAAGAAAGCAAAGCAAAAGCAGAAGCTTTGGATACGGATAAAAGAAATCCTTTTTCTCCAATACAATTAGCAGCAATAGCTTTCTCTTCTATTTTAGCTTTATTATGGCTTGTAAATGATCCTGCTTCTAAAATATCGGGAGGTAAAGTGAATATTTTTTCATTCCTAGGACCTAATGGAAACTCTATAGCTATTGTTTCCGCTTTAGTTGTGTTCATTATCTTATTGGTTTACAGATTTACTCAATATTCTAAAATTACTAAGGAGAAATTGATCGCAGTTACATTTTTTGCATTTCTGACTATTTTCTTCTGGGCAATTTTTGAACAATCACCAAACAGTTTAACGATTTTTGCCAGTGATTATACAGATCGTGTTTTAACAGGTAATTGGAGCGTAGTGTTTTTAGTGATGAATTCATTGATTACTATTTTACCTCTAGTAATTATCACTTGGGTGTTAATTTTATTATTCAAACAGACCTTTAAATTCTATGCGCTTGCAAATATTATTCTAAGCGTAAGTTTTATCATTATCTGGGCTATAGCAATCTGGATGTTGACGAAAGATTATTATACTGCTGGATATTTATCATTATCAGATTCAACTTTGCAAGCATTGAAAATAGACAAAGTTACCACGGCATTAACCGAAGTTCCTGCAACTTGGTTTTCTACCTTAAACTCTTTGTTTATTATTTCATTAGCGCCGTTATTTTCTAAATGGTGGGAAAGTAAATACAATCCTTCTGCAAACTTGAAATACGGAATTGGAATGGGATTATTAGCGCTTGGGATGGCTTGTGTAGCTTTTGGCGCAAGCGGAATCGAAGCAGGTGCAAAAACAGCTTCAGTGAGTATGATTTGGTTGATTCTAGTGTATCTTTTCCATACTATGGCTGAATTGTGTATATCACCGGTTGGGTTGTCTTATGTAAGCAAATTAGTTCCGGCTCGAATGATTGCATTCATGTTTGGTGTTTGGTACTTAGCGGTAGCAATTGGTATGAAAGGTGCAGGTATGTTTGGAGAAAATATTGATAAAATTGCCAATGAACACGGATTGAGTTACTTCTTTTGGATGTTGACTATTATTTCCATTGTAGTTGCTTTATTCTCCGTTGCGATGACTCCGGTTATTAAAAAATTGATGCACGGTGTGCGATAAACTTTAGGCATCATTTTTGATTTTGAATCAATAAAATTATAAATATGAAGAAAATTATAGTTGCTTTGTTATTGTTTGCTGGCTCATTTGCCGCCGAAGCACAAGAATTAGTTTGGGAAACCAATGTGACTAAGGCAATGGCAATTTCCACTGAAACCAAGAAACCACTATTACTGTTTTTCACGGGAAGCGATTGGTGCGGATGGTGTATCCGTTTGCAAAAAGAAGTTTTGAAAACTCCTGAATTTGCGGCTTGGGCCAAGGAGAATGTAGTTTTAGTAGAATTGGATTATCCAAGGAAAGCGCCACAGACGGAGGAAATTAAAAAACAAAATAATGAATTGCAAATGGCTTTTGGAATTCAAGGATTTCCAACCATTATATTAGCAAATGCTAGCACAAAAGAGGGCAAAGTCAATTTTGAAGGCATTGGAAGTACCGGTTATGTTGCCGGTGGTCCATCAGCTTGGTTAGCTGTGGCAAATGGTTTTCTGAAAAAATAAAATTTCTTAATTCAATTTATAAAATCCCTTTTCACTAGTTGCGTGAAAAGGGATTTTCTGTTTTTTACAACTGGCTTTCCATAGTTTTTGTATGTTTTTAAAGTTGGATGCATCAGCTACAACTAATTCGGGTTTTATTATTTGGAACAAACGGTCTAAATTTATTTTAGCGGACTGTGTCAATACGATTATATCAGGTTGTATATTTTTTGGATAAATTCCGGAGCTGTCTAAAACAAAAATCTTTTTTCCATTAAAGAAGATGAAATTTTGAAGTTTCCTTTTTCGTTGTAAAGTGCTTAAGTTTCCAATGCGATAGGATTTTAAAAGACTGTTTTTTTGAGCGGTTTTCAAAAAGCTGTCATTGGCATAAATTAAAATGTTTTCTCCTTTTCTTTCCGCAATCAAGGTGTTTTTTCTGCTGTTGAAAACTATTAATTCCTCTTCGTTTAGAATTTTATACTGTATTCTAAAATAAGATAATTGTAAAATAATGATGGATATTAAAATTACAGATAATCTATTAAAGCTTGGTTTTTTGAACCAAATGATTATCGTAAACAGTAGAAAATAACTGCTAATCAACAGGTAAAAATGAAGTGGAATATCCTGAATAATGAACTTTTCTAATGAGGCAATTGCATTGATGATTTTGTTTAAATAATAAATACTCCATTCCAATAGTTGTGACAGGAATATTGGAATCATATTGAACGCAGCCAAAAGCATGACCAAAACGCCTAAAATTATGATGATGCTAAGAAGAGGAATTATAATCAGATTAGTAATAAAAAACAAACCCGGAAACTGATGGAAATAGTAAATGCTCAGTGGTAAAGTGCCTATTTGGGCGGCAAAGGAAACTGTCAGAATATCCCAAATATATTTTGAAACTTTGTATTTCGGTTTCCAAATGGAGGATAAAAGGGGCTGCAGCCAAATGATGAAAAACAATGCGATGTAGCTTAATTGAAAACCAACATCAAATAGGAAAGAAGGTTCAAAAAGTAAAATCAACAAAACAGAAACTAACAGTGTGTGGTAAATATTGACACTTCTGCGTAGATGATTTCCAATGGCGACAAAGGAAAACATCGTCACGGAACGCACTACCGAAGGCGCTAAACCCGCAATTATCCCGAACATGGATAAAGAGATAAGGATTGTGATTAACTTAATAAATGAACCTCGTTTTGTGTTTGGGATTGGTTTTAGAATAAAGGTTACAAAAAGTAATATAAAACCAATGTGTAATCCGGAAACGGATAAAATATGAACCGCTCCTGCGTATTGATAATCCCGAATAATATCAGGTGAAATATCTTGTTGTTGTCCCATTATTAAAGCAATGGCAACGTTTAATTCTGTTTTGTTGAAGTTGTTTTTTTCTAAATTCCGAATAATCCTTGTCCGTAATTTGGATGAATAATACCAAATGTCTTTCTCTATTTTACTTCCAATTTTGATTTCGTCAACATCAGCATACAGTTGCGCATAGATTTGTTTGTTTTCCAAGTATTTGCTGTAATCAAATTGATTGGGATTATTGGGTGGTTTGTTTTTTGTTAAAGTGCCTTTTATTAATAACGAATTTCCAACTTGAAGAGCATGATGTAAACTGTCGTTTTGAATGTTCAATATGATTCTGCCGGTTTGTTCTTTCTGATCGATATGATTCACAATGGCGAGGTAGCGATCGCTAAACGGAGAACTTTTCATTTTTTCGCGAATCGTTAAAGAAATGAAATGAGGTTGTTCAAAAATACTCGTATTGTGAATGTAATTGCTTTTTTGGAAATAATCGGTATGTGTAATTTGGGTTGAAACGCCGATGATAAAAGACAAGAAATAAGTTCCGACACCAAAATAAAGGGAGAGTTTCCTTCTGCTTTTGGATAAAAAATAAAACAAAATAAAAATACTGAGAGAAGAGATAAGTGCAATAAAAACAGCCGAAATAGAAGGTTGCAGGTAAAAAGCAAAAAGTATACCTAATATAAACCCGATTGTTATTCTTGCCAGTGGGAAATGTAGTACTTTCATAGTTCTAAAGTACACATTTTTAGTAAGAAACGTATTTATTTTTATAATTAAAAAACAAATAAATTTTAGCTAAATGTCTATTAATTAAAGTACACGATTAATCTGAACAAAGGTTTTTTGGTAATAAGGTTCTTTAGTAGAGGAAATAATTACTCCTTTTGAGGTGGAGGAATGAATGAATTTTATTTCTTCATCGGACGCTTCAATCACAATTCCAACATGATTTATTTCTCTGTTTTTGTTAGTTTTAAAAAATATTAAGTCGCCTTTTTGAGCTTGATCTTTTTTTGGATTTAAAACAACCCCTATTTTTGATTGTTGTAATGAGTTGCGCGGAAGAGTAATGTTTTCTGCATTAAAGATACTGTACATTAATCCTGAACAATCATAACCCGCTTTAGTTGTTCCTGCATATTTATATTTTATGCCCAAATTATCAGCAGCTGCCTCAATTAATTGTTCTGCTAATTGGTTTGTTTTTCTCTTTTCGGATCGAGATAATTTCTCTTTTGGTGCTCCTTTTTTCGAAGTTACAATGGGTGATGTCGATTTACAAGCCGTAAAAAAGATTACAAGGAATAAGAGGAATACAAAACGTTTCAAAAGAGTTTTTTTAAGTTGATATTAAAGTTCGGAAATAAACTGTAGATTATTTTAAGTCATTTACAATCAATGCAGCCGTTTTCTCACTAGCTCCAATTCCGCCCAAATGCTCTTCTAATAACGCATATTTTTCTAAAAGCGTATTGCGATGGTCCGTTTTTAATATTTTTTCGAGTTCTTCCCGAATGCGTTTTGTGTTGCATTCTTCTTGAATTAACTCGGTTACCACTTCTTCATCCATAATCAAATTTACTAATGAAATGTATTTCAGCGTGATAATTCGTTTTGCGATTTGGTAGGAAGCCCAACTGCCTTTATAACAAACAACTTCAGGAACTTTGAATAATGCGGTTTCCAGTGTTGCAGTTCCGGATGTGACTAGCGCTGCAGTGGCATTTCGTAATAAATCATAGGTTTTATTAGAAATGAATTTTATGTTTTCCTGAGTGATAAAATTTTGATAAAAAGAAAATTCCTGACTTGGAGCACCCGCAATTACAAATTGATAGTCTGGAAAATCTTTGACAACGCTTAGCATTACGGCTAACATTTTTGTAATTTCCTGTTTTCTGCTACCCGGTAAAATAGCGATAATTGGTTTGTCGTTTAATTGGTTTTCTTTTCTGAAAAGAACCGGATCAACTGCTGGTTGGTTATGAATAGCATCAATCAGTGGATGACCAACAAATTCTACTGGAAAATGATGTTTCTCCTCATAAAACTTTTTTTCGAAAGGCAAAATCACATACATTTTATCAATATCGCGCTTGATATCTGTTATTCTACTTTCTTTCCAAGCCCAGATTTGCGGGGAAATGTAGTAATGGGTTTTCATTCCCAATGCTTTCGCCCATTTGGCAATACGCAAATTAAAACCAGGATAATCAATGAAGATAAGTACATCAGGCTGAAATTCAAGAATGTCTTTTTTACAGATTTTGATGTTGTTCAGAATGGTTTTTAAATTAAAAATCACTTCGATAAATCCCATGAATGCTAGTTCACGATAGTGTTTTACTAAAGTTCCGCCAACATTTTTCATTAGATCACCACCCCAAAATCGGATGTCAGCAGTTGGATCTTTTTTATACAGCTCTTTCATTAAATTAGAACCATGCAAATCACCAGAAGCTTCTCCTGCAATTATATAATATTTCATGTTTTTTCGATTTGGAATTTTTACAATCAAAGGGATAAAATCATTTTCGCTGCAATCATTTTATTCTTCTGCAAAGATAAACTTAAATAAATAAAGTAAGAATCGCCAACGCAATGACTGCCAAGACAACACCGCGAGCCATCATTTCTTTATTCATTTTAAGTAAAATTCCAAATGCTATTAATGTCAGAATAGATCCTAGTGTGATTAGTTTGCCTAAATTACCTTGAGATTTCATGATTTGAATTCCGGCGATAAATTTGAACTCTGTAAAAAAGGTTATAAAAATATATGACCCAAGCAGCGTAGCTGCAATCCCTATTAAAAATCCGAGCAATAAGTCTTTTTTATTCATTCCATTTCCAGGTATTAAGTTGTTGTATGGCGTGGTGTGCGGTCAAGTCAAATTGAACAGGAACTACGGATATAAACCCATTTTCTAAAGCCCATTCATCTGTATCTTCTCCTTTGTCTTGGTTTACAAATTCTCCCGCAAGCCAGTAATAGTCTCTTCCCTGCGGCGTTTTTCGTTTATCAAATTTCTCTACCCAGATTGCTTTCGCTTGACGACAAATCCGAATCCCTTTGATATCTTCTTCTTTTAATTTTGGAAAATTGACATTCAAAACTACGCCTTCCGGAAGTCCGTTTTCAAGAACTTCTACCGAAATTTTGCGTATAAAAGATTTTATTGTGTCGAAATCAGCATTCCAATCGTAATCCAATAATGAGAAACCAATAGCTGGAATTCCTTCTATTCCTGCTTCGACAGCCGCGCTCATTGTTCCAGAATAAATCACATTTATGGAAGAATTTGAACCGTGATTCACACCGGAAACACACAAGTCAGGTTTTCGTTTTAAAATTTCGTTAACGGCTAGTTTTACGCAATCGACGGGTGTTCCGGAACAACTATATTCCAGAAAAGGATCGTTGTCTTTTGAAATTTTATTGAGGTATAAAGTGCTGTTTATAGTAATAGCATGGCCCATTGCGCTTTGTGGAGTGTCTGGTGCGACCACTACGATTTCTCCCAGTTCAGCCATTACAGATATTAATGCTCGAATTCCAGGCGCTGAAACACCGTCATCATTCGTTATTAAAATTAAAGGTCTATTTTTTTTCATTAGTAATATGGCAAAAAAAGGTTAGTTTTATGATTTTGATGGCAAATGTAATGACACAGAATGGGAATTAGTAAACAAAAGATAAAAATATGTTATCTTGATTCATTTAGGATATGATAGAAAAACATTTTTTATATCTTTAACAAAAATTTATGGGGTCTCTGCTGCTGTTGGCATAGTTTTTACCATAACTTAGAATAAAAATTCATGAATACTATTCTTAACTTTATGAAAAGAAATTATAAAATTATAGTTGTTGTCGTATGTATTTCGGTGACATTATTTGCATTTAAGATGAATGCATCGAAAGCAAATGATCCGGAAAAAGACAAGTTACTTTTGGAGTTGTTAACTTTTGTTATTGAAAAAGGGCATTACAGTCCAGCACCAATCGATGATACTTTTTCGAAAGGTATTTACAAAGATTACATAGAAGCTTTGGATCCTTCAAAACGATTTTTTTTGCAATCGGATATTGATGAATTTTCAAAATTTGAGCTGCAATTGGACGACCAGTTATTGAATAAAGATTTGTCTTTTTTCAATTTAACATATGAGCGTTTAATGAAAAGAATGGATGAAAGCACTAAGATTTACAAGGATGTTTTAAGCAAACCTTTTGATTTTAATACAGATGAAAGTTTCAATATTGACTATGAGAAATCTCCTTATCCAAAAAATGTTACGGAATTAAATGACAAATGGCGTAAACAAATCAAATTGTCTGCTTTGTCTTCATTGATAGATAAACAAAAATTAGAAGAAGATAAGAAGAAAAATGAAGCTAATTATGTTGTCAAATCTTTTGATATTTTAGAAAAGGAAACTAGAGAAAGCTCACGAAAATCTTTGGATGAGTATTTTGGATTTATAAAAGATTTGGACAGGAATGATTGGTTTTCTGTTTATATAAATTCTATAACGGCACGTTTTGATCCGCACACAAACTATTTTGCTCCAGAGGAAAAAGAACGTTTTGATGTAAGTATTAGCGGTAAATTAGAGGGAATAGGTGCGCGTTTACAAAAGAAAAACGATTTGACTGAGATTTCAGAGCTAATCTCTGGTGGTCCGGCATGGAGAGGAAAACAACTGGAAGCTGGAGATTTAATCATGAAAGTGGCCCAAGGTAATAGTGAGGCAGTAGATATAGTTGGGATGCGTCTTGATGATGTTGTTAAGAAGATCAAAGGGCCTAAAGGTTCAGAAGTTCGTCTTACCGTTAAAAAAGTAGACGGAACCATTAAGATAATTTCTATTATCAGAGACATTGTAGAAATAGAAGAAACCTATGCAAAGTCCAGTATTGTAGATAGAAACGGATTGAAATATGGTGTAATTTATTTGCCAAAATTCTATATTGATTTTGAAAATGCAAATGGTAGAGATGCCGGAAAAGATATCGCTTTAGAAGTAGACCGATTGAAAAAAGCAGGAGTGAACGGAATTGTTCTTGATGTTCGTGATGATGGTGGTGGATCTCTATCGACTGTTGTTGATATTGCAGGTTTGTTTATTGAACAAGGGCCAATTGTTCAGATAAAATCCGCAGGCAAAAAGAAGGAAGTCCTGTACGACAGAGATTCAAAAATTGAATGGGACGGGCCGTTGGTCATTATGGTAAATAATTTTTCAGCTTCAGCTTCCGAAATTTTGGCTGCAGCGATACAAGATTATAAAAGAGGAATTATCATTGGAAGTAAGCAAACCTATGGTAAAGGAACGGTACAAAATGTATATGATTTGAACACTTTTGTACGCAGTAGTTCTGTTGGAGATTTAGGAGCAATAAAGACAACAACTCAGAAATTTTATAGAATTAACGGAGGGTCTACACAATTAGAAGGTGTGCAGAGTGATATTGTTATGCCAGACCGTTATGCTTATTTAAAAATGGGAGAGCGTGATGTTGATAATGCTATGGCTTGGGATAAAATTGACCAAGCGGATTATCAAGTATGGAATAACAATACTAACTTTAATCAGGCAATCACTAACAGTAAAAGTAGAATTAGTAAAAATACTCAATTTCAATTGATTGAGGAAAATGCGAAGTGGATTGATAGCAGAAGTGAAGAGAATGTTTACAGTTTAAACATTGATAAGTTTAAAATGGCTCAAGCTGAAATTGAAGAGAAGGCGAAAAAATATAAACCAATTCTAGATTATAAAAATTCGTTGATATTTACTTCGTTACCTTATGAAGCGGACGCTATGAGTAAAGATATTACTTTGAAAGAAAAAAGAGAGAGATGGCATGAGGCATTATCAAAAGATATTTATGTGGAAGAAGCTCTTAATGTATTAGATGATTTACAATCAAAATCCGTTTCAAAGCAAAATTTGCCAGTTAAAATAAAAAAGGATAAGTTGGCTTCAAAATCGTAAATTACTTTTTAAATTAATAATCGTATTTAAATAAACGCTTCAAATTTTTTTGAGGCGTTTATTGTTTTAAGTTGTAATGTATGCTTTTCTTGTTGCTTAGTATACTTTGGTTGTCTTGTTATTATGGATTAAAAGACGTTATTTTAGCAATGTTTAATTCAATTATCTCAAGTTTATGAAAAATAGATTTTTATATTCCTCTTTGGTTTTATTTTTAACAATTAGTATTTGCTCTTCCTGTAGAAAAAATCAGGAGGTAGATAAGTCAAATTCTACTTTTATAAACAATTCGATTTCTGTCAACAAGAAAGAAAATAAGGGTCGATTTAATTTACCTAAAAATGCACAAGGATTTGATTTTTTGCCATCTTCTACAACAAATCAAGTTGTCAGTCACAAGTATTATACTTTGTCCTATCATGAGGAGTTTGAACAAGCGGAATGGGTTGCTTATGAATTGAAGAAATCATTTTTGAAGAATAGCAATTTTAGGAGACCATTTTTTATTGAGGACTCTAAAGTTAGTTCGGGTTCAGCCAGCTGGAGAAATTATAAAACGTCTGGTTTTGATAAAGGGCATTTGTGCCCGGCAGGTGATATGGAATTTTCAGAAGAAGCATATAATGATACGTTTCTTACTTCAAATATAGCGCCACAGACGCATGATTTTAATAATGGAGTTTGGAATAGGTTGGAGCAAAAAGTGCGCTATTGGGCAGGTATATATGATGGGATTTATGTCGTTACAGGAGGAGCGCTGAACAAGGATTCACAAACAATTGGCAAAGAAAATGTTTCAGTTCCAAATTTTTTTTATAAGATATTGTTAGACTATTATAATGGTGATTTTAAAATGATTGCTTTTTTAATCCCAAATGAAAAGAGTAATAAACCTTTATATAGTTTTGTTGTTTCGGTAGATCTTGTTGAAAAGATGACAGGTATAGACTTTTTTCCAAAATTAAAAGATAATGTCGAGCAACAACTGGAAAAAAATAGTGATTACAAAAACTGGAGCTTTAAGTAATGTCTAAGAAATGAAATTTTTTTTTAAGTATACCTGATTACTGCCTTTTTGAATAAGCATGTTTAGTTGTGAAAAAAGTTTTACAGTGATATTGTGTGCGAATGTTTAGATTTTTATAGGATTAAGCAAGGGTTAATTACTTCTACCATTCATTCACCTTATTCGCGTCCATTTTTATAAATATAAATAGCAATATTGTAAAACCCCATAGTCCAGATCCTCCGTATGAAAAGAAGGGAAGTGGAACACCAATTGTTGGAAAAATCCCGACAACCATGGCGATATTTACAAAGAAGTGTGTGAATAAAATCCCCGCAACACAATAGCCGTACACTCTGCTGAATTTTGTTTTTTGTCTTTCGGCTAAATAAATTATTCTAAGAAACAAACCAGTAAAAAGCGCAATAACCACTAACGAACCAGCAAATCCCCATTCTTCGCCTACAGTAGTAAAAATGTAATCCGTATGTTGTTCTGGTACAAAGCCACCTTTGGTTTGTGTTCCTTCCAGAAATCCTTTTCCTAACCAACCTCCAGAGCCAATCGCAATTTCGGATTGATTGGTATTGTATCCAATGCCTTTCATATCAACAGTTTTTCCTAAAAGGATATTGAAACGGTCTCGGTGATGTTGTTTAAATACATTGTCAAAGACATAGTCTACAGACAAAACAAATCCTGAAAGTAGCACGAAAAGAATACTACTCAAAACGATATTCCTGTCGGCTAATCTAGATTTGAAGTGTATTATCAAAAGAACCAATAAGCCGATGAGGATGACATATTGTGGTTCTAATACCAATGTTAATACAAACAGGAGAATGGTTACAAAACCAGTCCAAACGTACCAAGCTGGAAGCCCTTCACGATACAAAACTATTATAAATATACTATAAATAAGTGCACTTCCCGGGTCAGGCTGTGGTAAAATTAATAATACAGGTAGTATAATTATTGCTAGTGCCTGCCATTGACGGGTCACCTCTTTTAGATTAATTTGCGTGTCGCTTAGATATTTTGCCAAAGCTAAGGCCGTAGCTGCTTTTGCAAATTCAGACGGTTGAATGGTAAAACTTCCTATTGCATACCAACAACGCTGACCCGCTATTGTTTTACCAAACAAAAACAGACCTGCCAATGATAATAGGGAAATCCCAAAAATGATAGTTGCATATTTTTCGTAAAATTTCCCATCCACTGAGAGTACTATGAAAATTAAAGGAATGGTTAGTATGATGAATATCAGCTGCTTTTCATAAGTATCTTCCATAGAAGACAAAGACGAGGAGTAAATGTTTAGCCATCCCAAAATAACCAGTAGAGCATAAATGATTATGCTGATCCAGTCAATGTTGTTTGATACACTTTGGTTTTTCATCGGAATTAAATAGCTTGTTTATTTTCTTTGGTGGAATCAATTTTTACTTTCAAAACTGGAATTACGGTTTTCTTTTTTAAAAGAGAATCACTAATTCTTAATTGTAATTTTACTGCTTCCGAAAGGCCCCCTAATTTTGCATATCGCCCTTGTAAACTTGTTGCAAGTATTCTTTTTTCTAAATCTAGTCTAGTTATTTTCTGTCTGAGGTATTTTTCGATCATCAAACTGGCAATTGGCCCTGCTATTGTTGCTCCATAACCTCCATTTTCTACCATAACAGCTATCGCAATTTTTGGATTGTCTTTTGGTGCAAAAGCTACAAATATGGAGTGATCTTCCATTTTTACTCGTACTCCTCCAATTTTAGCGAAATTTTCAGCAGTTCCGGTCTTGCCACATATGTCAATTCCTTCCACTTTTAGGGATCTCGCAGTTCCTAAGTTATATACGTCAAATAAGCCACTGATCATAGGCTTAAAGTGCCTTTTGTCAATTGTGGTCACATGTTTGGTGGTGAATTTTTTATCTATCGTATGGCCTTCGATTCTTTTGATGATGTGAGGGGTATAATAATAACCTTCATTAGCAACTGTTGCCATCATGTTAGCCAGCTGAATCGGAGTCATCAAAACTTCTCCTTGCCCTATAGAGTTTGAAACAATTGTAGTGCTTCTCCACCCACCGTTAGGATAAATTCGTTTGTATGTTTTTGAGTCGGGTATGTTTCCTCTTTTACCAGTGGGTAAATCATATCCCATAAATTGTCCAAGACCAAAACTTTTAACATGATTACTCCACACATCAACCGCTTGAGCTGGTTTAGCATATTTATTAATTGTTTGCATGTAAGCCGTTGCGAAATAAGAATTACAAGACTCAAATATCCCTCTGTGCAATTGAAGCGCACCACCATGACAGTGACATCCCATAAAACGTCCTCTGGCATAACTGAAACCGCGATTACAAAATACAGTTGTATTTTCATCAATTACACCTTCTTGCAGTGCAACAAGACCTGTTAAGATTTTGAAAGGTGAACCTGGAGGATATTCGGCTAGTAATCCTCTATCATATAGTGGTTTTGCAATGGAGTCCCGGTATAATTCAGTATAATTTTTAGATCGTTGTCTTCCTACCAATATTCCAGGGTCATAAGAAGGAGCAGTCACAAGTGCTAATATTTCGCCGGTTCTGGGTTCAATAGCAACAATTCCACCTCTTTTATTAATCATTAATTCTTCTCCATATTTTTGGAGTTCGGCATCGATAGTAAGGTTTATGTCTTCTCCTTGAACGGCGATAGTGTCATATTTTCCGTCTTTATATGAACCAATTTCACGGTTGTATTTGTCTTTCTGAAAATATTTCACTCCTTTTACGCCTCGCAAAAGATCTTCGTAACTCTCTTCGACTCCTTGTCGACCAATCAAATCACCACTATTGTAGTATGGATTTTTGGCGACTAATTTTTCATTGACCTGAGTGATAAATCCAAAAATATTAGCGCCAAATGCAACTTCATAATCACGAAGAGAGCGCTTCTGAAAATAAAAGCCTTCGTATTTTCGTATTTTTTCTTGAAAAGCAGCAAATTCACTTTTGTTTAACTGTGACAAGAAAACAGAGGGCAATCTGGGGCTATAAACTTTAGCTTTTTCAATTTTTTTTATAAAATCTTCTTTAGTGATATTCAATAATTGGCAAAACTCTAAAGTATCTGTTTCTTTTACTTCTCTTGGTACTACCATAATGTCATAAGATGCCTGATTGGCTACTAATAACTTTCCTTTTCGATCATAGATGTAACCTCTTTCAGGATACTCGTATTTTTTTTTAATGGCATTATTTTCAGATTTTAACTTTAATGTATCATCAACAACCTGCAAATAAAATATTCGCATTACAAGTAAAGAAGTAGCAAGAATGATTAAGGAAGGCAACAAGACTTTTCTCATCTTTTGTTTGGCTTAATAATATATATTATGATAATGCAAATAATGATTGTGAATAGTGTACTTAATAATGTTGTAATTAGAGTGTCTAATATGAAACTCAATTGGAATGCCTCCAATAAAAATAAAGTAAAGTGGTGAATTACAACCGACAATAATATGAAAGAAAATCGTTGGGGTGTTAGGACATCATTCAGTTTTATGGTTTGATATTCATAACTTAAACCAAATGCAAACTTAAAAATTGAAGGTCTGAAATAGGCTAAAACTAAACAAGCTGTAGCGTGCGTTCCTCCAGAATTACTAAATAAATCCATGATGATTCCAAGTAAGAAACTAGCGGCTACTAAGCCTGATTTGTTACCATTTACCGGATAAAGGATAATAAATAAGATATATGGAAATGGGCTTATATAACCCAAAAAATTCATATTATTGAATATGATAATCTGAATTGCCAAAAGCAGAATAAATCGGGAAATATTGACGAACAAGGTGCTATTCATCTTTTTTTCTTTTTTCTAAATTAATGATTTCTTCACGATCTTTCCTTTTTATGATGTACACATGTCCTAAATTAGTCATGTCGTTAAAGAGTTTAATGTCTAAAGTATAAAAATTTGTTTGCTTGTCTCTGTAGATTTTTGCGATAGTTCCAATGTTGATGTTTTCTGGAAAAATAACTGACTGCCCTCCTGTGACAATAGTGTCTCCTATCTTTATCAATGCTAATCTTGGTAAATCTGTCAATTGAACAAAACCCGTGCTTTTGCCGTTCCAGTTCAATGAACCAAAATGGTTTGACTTTTTAATTTTCGCATTAATTTGAGTTCTTTTATTCAAAATACTGATTACCGTAGAATATTTTGGAGAAGTGTTTTCAATAATTCCGACGATACCTAAATCGTTTATGACTCCCATGTCAGGTTTTATACCGTCTATTTCCCCTGAATTTAATGTCAGATAATTTTCATACACATTATAGGAGTTATGTATTACCTTAGAAACAACTATGTCATCCGGTTTCACACCTTTTAGGCTGTCTAATTTTTTAACCGCAGTAGTGTCTTTTTTACTAAATAAGAGACTTTTAAGTTTTGCATTTTCCAGTGCAAGCGCTTCGTTTTGAGTTTTTAAATTCAAATACTCATTTAGATTATTTACTCTTTCATAAACACCGCCACTTAAAAAGTTTGCAGAACTAATTATTTTACTTCGATGGAAAGAATGTGATTGTATTGTTAACGATAACGAAATACCCAAAAGCAGTAAAAACAGTAATCTATTACTGTTTTTATACATAAAATTAAATATTTGCTGCATTTCGTATTTTATTATTTCAAATTAAGTTACAACTTTATTGTTTTATCACAACTTTTTTAAATTTTCAGTCGCTGCTAAAATTACTAGTTTTATTATTTTATTAATATACTTTTAAATTTAGGGATATTTTTAAGTGCCATACCAGTTCCTCTGACAACAGCTCTTAATGGATCCTCGGCTATGTAAACAGGTAAATCTGTTTTTTGAGAAATTCTTTTATCAAGACCTCTTAACATTGATCCTCCACCAGCAAGATAAATACCTGTATTGTAAATATCTGCAGCTAATTCTGGAGGTGTTTGAGACAAAGTTTCCATTACTGCATCTTCAATACGTTGTATTGATTTGTCTAATGCTTTTGCAATTTCTCGGTATGAAACTTCAACTTGTTTTGGTTTACCCGTTAATAAATCTCTACCTTGAACGGACATGTCTTCAGGAGGAGTCTCTAAATCTTCAATAGCAGCACCAATTTGAATTTTTATTTTTTCAGCGGTCGTTTCTCCAACAAAAAGATTGTGTTGGGTACGCATATAATACACGATATCATTTGTAAATACATCACCAGCAATTTTTACTGACTTGTCACATACAATCCCACCTAATGCAATTACTGCGATTTCAGTTGTTCCACCACCAATATCAACAATCATATTTCCTTTAGGTTGCATGATGTCAATTCCGATACCTATTGCCGCAGCCATAGGTTCGTGTATCAAATAAACTTCTTTACCATTAACTCTTTCGCATGATTCTTTTACCGCTCTCATTTCCACTTCGGTAATTCCAGAAGGAATACAAACCACCATTCTTAGTGCGGGAGTAAACATTCTTTTCTTTAATGCTGGAATGCTTTTTATAAATAAGCTTATCATTTTTTCGGAAGCATCAAAATCAGCAATTACACCATCCTTCAAAGGTCTAATCGTTTTAATGTTTTCATGTGTTTTACCCTGCATCATGCTGGCTTCTTTACCTACAGCAATGATTTTGCCCGATATTCTATCGCGTGCAACTATTGAAGGGCTGTCAATTACTACTTTATCATTATGTATGATTAAGGTATTAGCGGTACCAAGGTCTATCGCAATATCCTCGGTCATGAAATCAAAAAATCCCATAAGTTTTTTAAGGGTTAAAATGTTATAAATTTGAAACGAGCAAAGTTAAACAAATTAATGTTTAAAATGACGCGTTCCCGTAAATACCATTGCAACTTTATTTTCATTACAATAGTTAATGCTCAATTCATCTTTAATAGATCCACCAGGTTGAATTACCGCTGTTATTCCTGCGTTTTTAGCTATTTCCACACAATCTGGGAAAGGGAAAAAAGCGTCACTTGCCATTGATGCTCCGTGCAAATCAAATCCAAAATTTTTAGCTTTTTCAATAGCTTGAAGCAAGGCATCAACTCTTGATGTTTGTCCAGTACCAGAAGCAATAAGTGTACCGTTTTTTGCAAAAACAATCGTGTTAGATTTTGTATTTTTACAAATTTTTGAAGCAAATATTAAATCTTGAATCTCTTGTTCTGAAGGTGTAGTTATAGTAACGGTTCTTAACGCTTCTTTATTGTCAGTGATGTTGTTTCTTTCCTGAACTAAGATTCCGTTTAAGCACGTTCTTACTTGTTTTTGTGGCAAAGCAACCTCATTTTGCACTAATATAATTCGGTTTTTCTTTTCTTGTAAAATCGCGGTGGCTTCAGCATCATATTCTGGAGCAATTACAACTTCGCAAAACAATTTGTTTATTTCAGTAGCAGTTGCTACATCAATTTTAGTATTGGAAATCAAAACACCTCCAAAAGCTGAAGTTGGATCACAAGCTAATGCTGCTAAGTACGCTTCATTAATTGTAGCTCTTGTAGCTAAACCACAGGCATTGTTGTGTTTTAATATGGCAAATGTAGGCCCATCATTCTTAAATTCATTAATCAAATTTACGGCAGCATCTACATCTAATAAATTGTTATATGATAATTCTTTTCCGTGAACTTTGTTGAACATGGCATCAAAATCACCAAAGAAAAATCCTTTTTGATGTGGGTTTTCGCCGTATCTTAAAACTTGTCCATTTGCAATACTTTCTTTGTAAATGGTTTCGTCAGTGTTGAAATAATTAAAAATTGCAGTGTCATAATGAGAAGAAACATGAAATGCTTTGGTAGCTAGTAATTTTCGGTCTTCTAATGTAGTCGCACCGTTTTGTTCTGTAATTAAATCCAAAAGTAAACTGTATTGATCAACCGAAGCTACGATTACAGTATCCTTGAAGTTTTTTGCAGCAGCACGAATTAATGAAATACCACCAATATCTATTTTTTCAATGATATCTGCTTCACTTGCTCCTGAAGCTACCGTTTTTTCAAAAGGATATAAGTCAACAATTACCAAATCAATTTGGGGTATGTTGAACTCGATCATTTGCTGCACATCACTTTCATTATCTTGACGATTTAGGATTCCGCCAAAAACTTTTGGGTGTAATGTTTTTACTCTTCCACCCAAAATAGAAGGGTAAGAGGTCACATCTTCAACGGGTATTACAGGGATTCCTAAGTTTTTTATGAAATCCTCTGTGCCACCTGTAGAATAAAGTGTAACATTTTGACTGTTTAGTTGTCTTACTATAGGTTCCAATCCTTCTTTAGAAAAGACGGAGATTAATGCAGATTGAATTGTTTTAGTTGTGCTCATTATGTAGTTATAGTTATAAAGTGCAAAAATAGTTTTTTAATGTTAAAATTAAGCCATTTGAAATTGAGATAATTATAATTTTTAATGCTATTTCAACAAGAAGCATAAAATAATGGCGCATCGCTGGAACGAAATGATTTTTCATTAGGTTTTTGAATAATATTTATAGAATTTTACTTAAACAAATAGATTGTATGTTAGTTTATCTTCGATTATTAAAAGAGAGTTTTGGGTTTGCAATGAATGCGTTGCGAAATAATAAATTAAGAACCTTGCTTTCTTTGTTAGGAGTGACGATAGGTATTTTTTCGATTATTGCAGTTCTGGCTGCTGTAGATTCTTTGGACAAAAAAATTAAAAAGGATTTGAGTAGTCTGGATAAAAATACCATTTATTTGATGCGCTTTTCTTTTGGTCCATCCGAAATTCCGCAATGGAAAAGAGAGCAATTTCCGGATGTTAAATACGATGAATACGAGTATCTGAAAAGTTCTATGAACGATTTAGACCAGATGGCGTATCAGTTTTTTGTGGGTAGAGAATCCCTGAAATTCGAATCGGAATCCGTAAGTGATGTGAATATCGTTCCGGTATCGCATGAATTCATAGAAATCCAAGGTCTTGAGTTTGAAAAAGGAAGGTTTTATAATGAATCTGAATCTAATTCTGGTGCTCCGGTTATTGTTCTCGGCTTTGATATTGCTAAAAGTCTTTTTGGCGAAAGCGAACCAATTGGAAAAAACATTCGTCTTTACGGGCAGCGTTTCACAGTTATTGGAATGTTGAAAAAGCAAGGAGAAGGAATGTTTGGGGATAGTAATGATACATCAGCTTTCATTCCGGTGAATTTTTTAAGAAGGTTGTACGGCGATAATAATGATGCGTTGACGCCGGTAATCCTTGTAAAGCCTGACAAAGGAGTTGATATGGATGCTTTTAAAGCGGAACTTGCTCAGAAACTAAGAAATTATCGCGGGATGAAAATAGATGAAATTGATAATTTTTTCATCAATGTTCTTTCCGGATTTACAGATTTATTAGATGGAATTATTAGTGCCATGCGTGGAGGTGGAATTTTGATTAGTGTCTTTTCGTTCTTAGTTGGAGGATTTGGAGTAGCTAATATCATGTTTGTTTCAGTAAAAGAGCGTACTAATTTGATTGGGATTCAAAAGTCATTAGGGGCCAAAAATAGATTTATCCTTTTTCAATTTCTATTTGAAGCTATTATTTTATGTGTTATTGGTGGAGCTATTGGTTTACTGATAGTTTGGTTGTTATCCCTGCTTTTAACTAGTGTGTTGGATTTTGAATTCGTTTTGAGCTTTTGGAATATTTTAATTGGCTCCGGATTGTCAATTGTTGTAGGTGTGATTTCAGGAATTCTTCCAGCCATTTCAGCGTCTAAATTAGATCCTGTTGAAGCAATTAGAACAGGAATGTAATGATGTACTATTCTAAATCTAACTGGAATTTGAATTGCTTCTAGTGTTAATAATTTTAGATATACGATATATAAAAAAGCAGCTTCCAAAATTTTTTGGAAGCTGCTTTTAGTTTGTGTTTAATCTATAAAAAAAAATATCCCGATTGCTCGGGATATTCATTTATCTAATACTGTTATTTTGGATCAAATCGATATACAAGTTAATCTTGTCTTTCAATTCTTTTCTTGGTGTAATAAAGTCTAAGAAACCATGTTCAAGCAGAAACTCTGCGGTTTGAAAACCTTCCGGTAAATCTTTACCTGTCGTGTCTCTTACAACTCTTGGTCCTGCAAATCCTATTAATGCGCCTGGTTCAGAAATGTTGATGTCACCCAGCATTGCGTAAGAAGCAGTTGTTCCTCCGGTTGTTGGGTCTGTACACAATGAAATGTACGGAAGTTTTGCTTCGGCAAGTTGAGCGAGTTTTACAGATGTTTTTGCTAATTGCATTAAAGAATAAGCCGCTTCCATCATTCGTGCTCCACCTGATTTAGAAATCATTATGAAAGGCATTCTGTTTTTGATAGCGTGATCAATTCCTCTTGCAATTTTTTCTCCTACAACTGCACCCATAGAACCACCAATGAAGGCGAAATCCATACAGCAAATAACCACGTCTTTTCCTTTGGATTTTCCAACTCCAGTGCGCACGGCATCCTTAAGTTTAGTTTTATCCATAACGTCTTTCAAACGGTCTGCATACTTTTTTGTGTCCACAAAATGCAAAGGATCTTTAGAAGTCATATTCTTGTCTAATTCAACAAACTCATTGTTGTCAAATAAGATTTGAAAATATTCAGCACTTCCTATTCTAACATGAAAACCATCCTCAGGACTTACAAATAAGTTACGAGCTAGTTCATCGGCATCAATAATTTTTCCAGTTGGAGATTTGTACCAAAGTCCTTTTGGAATATCCATTTTGTCTTCGGTAGCAGTAGTAATCCCTTTTTCTTTTCTTTTAAACCAAGCCATATTTATTGTTTTTGTTGTTTCAGGTTTAAAGTTTAAAGTTTTGAAACCTTAAACCTGAAACTTTAAACTTTTTTATTATAATGTATTCACGTTGTTCAAGTCAGCAAATGCTTGTTCCAATCTTGTGTTGAAAGTAACTTCACTTTCACGCAACCATTTTCTTGGGTCGTAATATTTTTTGTTTGGAGCATCAGCACCTTCTGGGTTTCCAATTTGAGTTTTCAAATAGTCGATGTTTTTTACCATGTAATCACGAATACCTTCTGTGAAAGCAAATTGTAAATCAGTATCGATGTTCATTTTTATAACACCGTAGCTGATACCTTCTCTGATTTCTTCTAATGTAGAACCTGATCCACCGTGGAAAACGAAATCAACCGGATTGTGTCCTGTGTTGAATTTATTTTGAACAAAATCTTGAGAGTTTTTTAAGATTTTTGGAGTCAATTTTACATTTCCTGGTTTGTAAACTCCATGAACGTTTCCAAAAGCTGCTGCAATTGTAAATCTTGGGCTTACTTTAGAAAGTTCTTCATATGCGTAAGCAACCTCTTCTGGTTGTGTGTATAATTTTGAACTGTCAACATCTGAGTTGTCAACACCATCTTCTTCACCACCTGTAATTCCAAGTTCGATTTCAAGTGTCATTCCCATTTTGCTCATTCTTTCTAAATAGCCTTTGCAAATTTCGATATTTTCTTCGATTGGCTCTTCAGATAAATCAATCATGTGAGAGGAAAACAAAGGTTTTCCGGTTTTAGCAAAATGCGCTTCTGAAGCATCTAACAAACCATCAATCCAAGGCAATAATTTTTTTGCGCAATGGTCAGTATGTAAAATTACAGTTGCTCCGTAAGCTTCCGCCAAGGTATGAATGTGTAGTGCACCAGCTATTCCACCAGCGATTGCTGCTTTTTCACCTGCATTCGAAAGTCCTTTTCCAGCGTTAAATTGTGCTCCTCCATTTGAAAATTGAATAATTACTGGAGCATTCAGTTTTGCAGCTGTTTCAAGAACGCCATTGATAGTATTTGATCCCGTAACATTTACTGCTGGAAGTGCAAATCCTTTTTCTTTAGCATAATTAAAAATTTCCTGAACCTGATCTCCTGTAGCTACGCCTGGTTTTATGTTGTGTGCCATTGTACTTTTTTTAGTTATTTTTTTTAGTTTTTAGTTTTGCAAAAATAAGAATTAATTAGCATTAGAACGGATAATTTATTCCAAAATTTAAAACTGAGTTCGCAAAGTTGTATTCTCTAAACCATCTTTTGTTGGTTTCATTGGCTGGATTGTAGGTTTTAAATCCTAAATCAAAACGAATTACGAAAAAACTTAAGTCATATCTAATTCCAAATCCCGTACCTAAAGCCATGTCTTTTAAATCGCTCAAACTTGTAAATGTTGATTTCTCATCCACAACATTATCCAATGTATTCCAAATGTTTCCGGCGTCAGCAAAAACAGCTCCTTTAAGATTTCCTAAAAGTTTGAATCGAAATTCTGCACTGATGGCAATTTTCATGTTAGCTTCGTTGAAATCGTCCAATGCACCGCTACTTCCCGGGCCTAGTCCATAAGGTTGCCAGGCTCTGTTATCATTGGAACCACCAGAAAAATAACTTCTTGAAAAAGGAATGTAATTTGAGTTTCCAAACGGTATGGCAATTCCAAAAAAGGATCGGAATGCAACGATTTTTTCCTTAGATAAATCCCAATGTTTGATGTAATCGAATTCGGTTTTTATATACTCAGAATATTCCAAATTAAATATTTCATAATTTCCATTGCTGTTTTTTTTCTGATTTGAAGTTTTTGCAAAAGCAGACAAAATAGTTCCTGCTGATTCTATTTTTGTTCTGAAAAGATAGAAATTATTATCTGTTAAATCTTTTTTTGTTGTTTTTGAAAAAGTAAAACTGGTGGCTAAAATGAAATCATTTTCCGTAAGTCTCAGTCTTCGCTCTTCAATACTTTTTACGGATTCGATATCAGCAGCTTCTAAAGGTTTCAAAAAATTAGCATTACCGGTAAGGACATCGTTTGTAAAACCTGCTGTCCCTTGTTCAATAAGCAAGTCTTTGTCAATATCATTGTTGTAATAGGAAGGATTTGCATTGTACTCTTTGCTTATTTCATTTAAAGCATTGTAAGAAGATCCGTAAACATTAAAATAATTTTTAGGATTTAAATTCCGAACAAACTGAGTGTTGAAAAGATCAAATTTAGCCGTGTGATTTATTTTTGGAGTCCAATTGTAGGAAAGCCCTCCCGTGAAGTTCTCTTTGTCGAGCCCTATATTTCTTTGTTTTGCAAAACCTACAGTAATCAGCGTGGATGGAATCATGCTTTTGGCAATAATTCTATCCGTGTTAAACGGCATTAGAATTCGCGGAATGTTTAGTTTTAAATCCAATCCATATTCTGAAACGTTGAAAAAATTGTTTTTGGGATTTGCTAAATCTTTTGACGAACCAATATTTCCACGCGCTGCGATTTCAAGTGTTTCCGCGCCATTGAACACGTTTCTAATTGTTTCGGAAACGCTCAGTCCTATACCAAAATCCTGAATATTTGAATGTGTGACGTCTAATGTGGTTCCAAAACTATATTTTTTTCTTGGTGTTAAATATACTTTGGCAATCAATGATTGAGCTGTTGAGTCTCTTTTGTCGACCTCATATTGTATAGACGGATAATTGAAAATTTTCAGATTATTCAAATAACGGGTCGTCAAAACGGTTTTGTTGTCTGCATATAAGCCTCCTTTTGTAATAAAAATAGCGTTGGTAATGGCTTTTGGTTTGTATTTTAATTTTTCCTGACTATAAAGATTAAAATTTTTATACGTCGTACTGTCTGTGATATTTAAGGCGTTGTTACTCGGAGAATAATCAGTGTAAATATTTACGTCACTAATTTTATATATCTTGAAAGGTTCGGTTCGCGTTGAATCGCCATCTTGATAGGAATAATTATTAATCATCAAGGTGATATTTGCCTGATTCACTTTTTTGATAGTATCAATGTCAAAAGTAACATAATTGGATTGAAAATAATAAACTCCATTGTTTCTGAAATGTGTGGTAATCCGGTTTTTTTCATTTTCAAAATCATCAGTTTTGTATTGATTCCCTGATTTGATGAACGTGGTTGTTTTATTTGTTTGATATAATGAATCGAGTGCAGGTGTTAATATTGTCGTTCTTAAAGAGTCTAAAAAATAAGCATTTCCTGGAGTTATGGCATATTTTATCTTAGCTTTTTTTATAGCCAATGTATCTACATTATAAGTAGCATTTACATTAAAAAATCCATTGTTAAAGTAATAATATTTCAGTCGTAATAATGATTTGTCCGCTTTTTCTTTGTCAATAATTACCGGAGGTTCACCGGTTCTTTTCAGAAAATCGTGAATTCCGTGGTACCAAAAAGATTTTCCAAGACGGTTCACTTGTTTTTCTGACAACCATTTTGATTTACGTTTGAATTTTTCCGGATTATTAGCAAACTTGGCTTGGTATGTTGAATCAGGATTTAGGTTTGCTAAATTGTAAAGATTTAATCGCAAACGGTAGCCCAGCAAGGTACTGTTAGGTTTTTGATACAGCTGATTAATCACATTTTCATCCTTGATCACTTTATCATTTATTGTAATTTCATTTTTTGTAAGCAGTAGTTTCCCGTCTGGAACTCTTTTTACAGCGTTACATGCGCAAATTAGTATTGCAATTACAATAAATGCAGTTATTTTTGTGGAGATTTTTTTCAAGTGTTCTAAAATATTTAATTCAAAAGTACATTATTTTATGGTTAGTAAAAACCAAATAAAGCTTATAACGAGTTTGCAGCAAAAAAAATATAGAATTGCCAATAAATTATTTTTTGCCGAAGGTGTAAAAGGTATTCAGGAACTTTTGGATTCTGATTTTGAATTGGAGCATTTGTATACCACACAAAATGATTTTGATGAAGTTTTCAAAGAAAAGAAAACTATTATATCAGAAAATGATTTGAAGAAAATCACGGCATTGGCAACGCCTAATTCCTGTTTAGCCGTCTTTAAAATGCCTCTTGAAAAACAAATAATCGAAACGGGTCTAATTGTGGCACTTGACTCAATCAGAGATCCCGGAAATTTAGGCACTATTTTACGCTTATGTGACTGGTTTGGAATACAGCAAATTCTGTGTTCTAAGGAAACAGTTGATGTTTATAATCCAAAAGTGGTGCAGGCAACAATGGGTTCTATAGCCAGAGTGAATGTTAATTATATGGATTTGAACACTTTTTTGGCAACGACAAAACTACCCGTTTTTGGCACTTTTATGGATGGATCCAATATTTATAAATCGGAGTTACCAAAACAAGGGGTTATAATTATGGGGAACGAAGCTAATGGAATTTCAATTGAACTCGAAAAGTCAGTCACCAGCCGACTCACAATTCCTCGTTTTGGAAATCTTCAAAAAACGGAGAGTTTAAATGTCGCCACAGCAACTGCCATTGTTTTAAGCGAGTTTTGTCGCGGTTAGTTTTTAGTCATAGGCTGGCTATGAGGATTGAAAACTGTGACTGAAAACTATTTTAGTGGAAAGAAAAATTGATGAATACAGCTCTTGTTTTCATAGAAGCGATATTGCTTGTCCAAGGACTGTTAGGATCGTTGTCTCTAATTAATTCATCGTTAATTCCAAAAACTCCTCTTATTGATGGTGAAAATATAAAATATTCTGAAAATATATCAATCCCAAAACCCAGTTCGTAATTTGTAGTCCATGATTTTACTCGAAAAAGTTGTTGAAAATTGTCATCCTTTAATTTAGAATTACTCGCCAAGTTCAATGTAGATGATATTCCTCCTAGAGCATAAGGGCGAATATTTCCGGTTCTTAACGAAGAAAATTTTAATAATAAGGGAAAGTGAATGTAGGTGCTATTTACTTCTCTTAATGCATCGCTGCTGTTAGTAAAATTCGGATAATACAAATCCCTTTTCGTGATATAAAGTCCGGGTTCAAATCGCAAGTTAATGTATTTCTGTAGTTTTAAATCCCCAATAATCCCCACATTGAAGCCGGTAGTTTTTTTAATGAGAATATCAGGAGTTTCAGACTTATAATCAATCTTGAAATCATAGGAATTAAATCCTAAATAGAAACCATAATAGATTTTTTTTTGCTGAAAATTCTCCAAATTAATAATAGGGTCTCTACTAAATATATTTTTAGAATTTTGAGCATATCCATTTAGAATAAAAGCAAAAAACAGAAAGACAATTAATTTTTTCATGTTATTTTTTAGAAGCTGAATAAATAGTAGCAACCCCAAACGTTTGTGGTAACGCTACAACATCTATAAACCCAGTTTTTCTCAAAATATTGTTTAGTGCTTCGCCATACGGGAATGCAGCTGCTGATTCAGATAAATATCCGTATGCAACATCATCCTTAGAGAACAGTTTTCCTATGAGTGGTAATATGTTTTTGCTGTAAAAATTATATCCTTGTTTGTAAGGTGTCTTGTCTGGAACGGAAGTTTCTAAAATTACAAAAACGCCATTTGGTTTCAAAACTCTTAATATTTCAGCTAGGCCTTTTTCTAATGTTTCAAAATTACGGACACCAAAAGCAACAGTGATTGCATCAAAGTAGTTGTCCTCAAAAGGCATGTTTTCCGAGTCGCCTAAAATCATTTCAATGGTATTGGAAAGATTTTTAGCTGCAATTTTTTGAACGCCTACTTCCAGCATTCCGGCAGAAATATCTAAACCAATTATTTTTTCAGCATTGGTTTCTGCCATCAAAATTGCTAAATCTCCAGTTCCTGTTGCAATGTCTAGAATGATTTTTGGATTGGATTTGGCGACCATTTGCAGCACTTTTTTACGCCATTTTATATCAATTCCAAAAGAAATGACACGATTTAAATTATCGTAATTTCCGGAAATAGTATCAAACATTTGTGCAACTTGTTCTTTTTTGCCTAAGGCAGAATCTTTATAGGGAGTTATCTTTTCTGACATTTTTTTAATTTGTACAAATATAACACAAACTTGATGAACTTAAAATGAGTTTTAAGAAATTGAGTCAAGTTTTATTTTACTTTAAAAATGGATTTTGAATTTGATTTACTGAGTTTTAAAAAATTTTATATTTTTTGAAATATCACTAAAAGTGGGTATTGTGTGTCCAGTTTTTATTGTACAAATTTGTTGTTCAAGAAATAACCATATTAAATGATTAAAAGAGAGTCTGTGAACCAAATCAAATGGATATTTTGTGCGTTAATTATCTCATTTGTTCTTGTTAGCTGTTTTGAAAGTGCTGTTTTACATAGTAGTACAGTAGCTAAAACGCAACATACGTTCTTAGGATTAAATTTGTTTTTGGAAATTTTAATTTTTTTCGTCTTTAGTACCTTCGTGGTATTTGGTATTAAAGGCTTTTTTGAGATGTATTCTCAAAAAACATCAAATATTATAATCTCCATTTCTGGAGTATTATTAGTATTTGTAATTTTTATTTTATGTTATCAAATACTCTTTCAAGAGTAGTTCATTTCTCTTAATCAATGGTTTAAAAAAAAACATCCCGTAAAAAGGATGTTTTTTTGTTTTATTTTCTAATCAACGTTTGGAAAGTATAATCATAAAGATGTTTTTCATCTTTTTCATTAAATTCGGATAGTATTAGTTGCCATTCTTTAGGATATATTTCAGGAAAATAGGCGTCCGCTTCAAATTCTTGGTGAACGCGGGTAATATCTATTTTATCCGCATAAGGCATTCCCAGGTTGTATATTTCTCCGCCCCCTATTATGTAAGAATCCTCATTTTTTGGGCAAATTTCAAGAGCTTTTTCAATACTGTCCACAATTATGCAACCTTCAGCTTGGTATTCTTTTTGTCTGGTAATTATAATATGAGTTCTGTTTGGCAATGGCTTTAGAAAACTTTCAAATGTTTTTCTGCCCATGATAATATGATGGCCAGAGGTAAGAGATTTAAATCTTTTGAAATCATTTGGCAAATGCCAAACTAATTCATTGTTTTTTCCTAGCGCATTATTCTCGGCAACAGCCGCAATCATTATTATCATGATGGTCTACTATTGTTTAAGTTCATCGTTAGTTATTTGAGTTTGTAATTGCTCCATTTTCTTTTTTTGCAAAGTGACAAGTCTGTCAATTTGTTCTCTTTCCCAATCTTTATTCATAAATCGATCAGTGATGAAAATTTTTATAAAATGTAGAATAAAGAGAAACAACCATATTGTAATAATCCAAAGATACCAATCGGTAACTACGGTGCTGTTAAGAAATTTGTGGGCGACAAACAGTAGTAAACTTCCTAAAACGAAGAGAACGAAATGATAATACAATCGTTTCTTTTGTTTTATTCTTCTTCTTGCATACTCATATTGTTCGTGTAATTCTTTTTCCATTGATCTAATTTTAGATTATAAAGGTAAAATTTATTTCGCAAAGTCGTTGTTTAGCGTAGGGATAATTTTGGGAGAAAACGTTTTCTGATTTTTGAATAGTAAATTTACAGTGCTTTAAAATGTTAAATTTATCAAAAATTAACATTGTTTATCGTATTCCATTAAATCTTTATAGTGCTTATTGAAACTTCAATATGTTTTGTTTACTTTGTTTCATAAATCTATAAATGAATGTGTTATGGCAATTAAGAAACAGTTTGTAAAAACAAAACCAGTTTGTAAAGTTACTTTTTCAGTAGCTGCAAAAGAGGCAAGTCAAGCTTCCGTTGTAGGAGATTTCAATAATTGGAGTGTTGCTGATGGTGCTTTGAGCAAATTAAAAAATGGTACTTTCAAAGGAGTTTTCGATGTCAATAAAGATGCGGCCTACGAATTCAAATACGTAATCGACGGAGTATTTGTCAATGAGCCCGAAGCAGATTCTTTCAAATGGAATGAGTTTGCAGGAAATGAAAACGGTGTTTTAGTAGTTTAACTAAAACACCGTTTTTTTTATTGGATTAGACCGCAACACTACCTTTTATCAAGGCATGTGGTTCGTAGCCTTCGAGCGTGAAATCGTCAAAATCGAATGCGAAGATGTCTTTTATATTAGGATTCAAAATCATTTTTGGTAATGGTTTTGGCTCACGGGACAATTGCAATTCGAGTTGTTCAAAATGATTGTTGTAAATGTGTGCGTCACCAAAAGTGTGAATGAATTCGCCGGGCTGTAAATCGCAAACCTGAGCAATCATCATAGTGAGTAATGCGTACGAAGCAATATTAAAAGGCACGCCTAAGAAAATATCAGCGCTTCGCTGGTACAACTGACACGATAACTTACCGTCAGAAACATAAAACTGAAAGAAAGCGTGACAAGGAGGTAAAGCGGCTTTATTGTTAGCTACATTTTCATCAAATGATTTTGAAGTGTCCGGAAGAACCGAAGGATTCCATGCCGAAACCAGCATTCTGCGACTGTTAGGATTGGTTTTTAATTCTTTAATCAATTCAGAGATTTGGTCAATTTCTTCACTATTCCAGTTGCGCCATTGGTGTCCATAAACAGGTCCCAAATCGCCATTGGCATCAGCCCAAGCATCCCAGATTTTAACGCCGTTTTCCTGAAGGTATTTTATATTGGTATCGCCTTTTAAAAACCAAAGCAATTCATAAATAATAGATTTTAAGTGCAGTTTTTTGGTGGTAACCATTGGGAAACCTTCATTCAAGTCAAAACGCATTTGATATCCAAAGACACTTTTTGTTCCTGTTCCCGTACGATCTCCTTTTTGACAACCGTTTTCCATAACGTGTTGCACTAAATCTAAATATTGCTTCATTTTTGGTGGGTTCGGTGATTTTTTAATTGGTTATTTGCAATCAAATTATCAAATAACTGAAATGTCAATTTACGATTCTCTTTTTGAAATTTCATCTCTAATCTTTGCGGCTTTCTCATAATCTTCATGAGAGACGGCTTGATCTAATAACTCATTCAATTCTTGTAAACTGTGTTTCGAATAGGTTTCTCCAGATTGATTGCTTTCTTCTTCTCGTCCAAAAGTGTCAGGATTAGAAAGCACATCATCAATTTCCTGAGAGTCTTTGTTAGGATCTAAAGGATTTGACTTCAAATAAATTCCAGCTTTGTCCAGAATGTTTTTATATGTAAAAATAGGAGCATTAAAACGCAATGCCAACGCAATGGCATCTGAAGTTCTGGCGTCAATAATCTCTTCAATTTTATCTCTTTCGCAAATGATACTTGAATAAAAAACACCATCAACTAATTTATGAATAATGACTTGTTTTACGACAATATCAAAACGTTCTGCGAAATTTTTGAACAAATCATGGGTCAAAGGACGTGGTGGTTTTATTTCTTTTTCCAAGGCAATGGCGATGGATTGGGCTTCAAAAGCACCAATGACAATGGGTAATTTTCTTTCGCCGTCAACCTCATTCAAGATCAAAGCGTAGGCTCCGTTTTGAGTTTGACTGTATGAAATTCCTTTTATGGATAATTTAACTAAGCTCATAATTGTTGTTATGGGAAAGTACAAAGTACTTTTTTTGATAAAAATTAATCAGCAATTTCAAAAAAGAAATGCTACTTAAAAGCAAAGATACAAATATCTTGTTTTTAAGTAGCATTTAAATTAATGGTATGCTATAATTTATGAATTCTGAGCTTTGAAAGCTTTAAATTTTTCAATTAATTGTGGAACAATTTCAAACGCGTCACCTACAATTCCGTAGTCAGCCACTTTGAAAAATGGTGCTTCCGGATCGCTGTTGATTACCACTTTCACTTTAGAGGAGTTGATTCCCGCAATGTGTTGTATTGCTCCAGAAATTCCAATCGCAATATAAAGGTTTGTAGCAACCGGTTTTCCAGTTTGTCCTACGTGCTCTCCGTGAGGTCTCCATCCTAAATCAGAAACTGGTTTTGAACAAGCAGTTGCTGCTCCAAGAACGGTTGCCAATTCCTCTACCATTCCCCAGTTTTCCGGACCTTTCAATCCACGACCAGCTGAAACAACAATATCAGCATCTGCAATTGAAACTTTTCCAGAAACTTTTTCAACTGATTCTACTTTTACACCAAAATCATTTTCTCCAATAGTTGGATTAAAATCTTCTTCCGTTAATGTTGAAGGCGTTTCAAAAATCCCATAAGAGTTTTTTGCAAGTCCAAGCACTTTTACGTCTGTTGCAATTTCAGTAATATTGAACGCTTTGTTTGAAAAAGCATTTCTTTTTACTTGAAAAGGCGAAGTTGAAACTGGTAATCCAACCACATTTGAGGCGTAGCCAGCTTCTAAAGCCACTGAAACAAGTGACGAAAGATAAATACTGTCTGTAGTTGAAGAAAGTAAAACTAATTTCACGTTTTCTTTTTGAGCCGCTTGTTTGATGACATCAGCGTATGCTTTTGCAGTAAATCCGGATAATTTATCGTTGTTTACTTTTAATACTTTGTCTACTCCGTATTTTGATAATTCCGAAACATCACCAGCATTTACAGTTACTGCTGTAACGGTAGTTCCTAAACTTTCAGCTACTTTTTTCGCATAAGAAGCCAATTCGAATGCTACTTTTTTAAATTTACCTTCTGCGTATTCCGCGTATATTAATATTGACATGATTTTTTGTTTTAAATGTTGAATTATAAATTTTAAATGTATTTGAGAACGTTAATTCACAATTTAAAATTCATAATTTAAAATTATATTACTTTAGCTTCGTTGTGTAATAAATTGATTAGTTCATCTAAATTGTCAGCAGCAATTAATTTTACGGCTGATTTAGGAGCTGGTTTTTCAAATTTTACTGCTTTTGTATTTACAGTAGCGTCAACTGGCTCCAGAATTGTCAATGCTTTTGTTCTTGCAGTCATAATTCCTCTCATGTTTGGAATACGCAAGTCTTTTTCTTCTACTAATCCTTTTTGGCCACCAATGATTAACGGCAAAGTAGTAGCAACAGTTTCTTTTCCACCATCAATTTCGCGAACTGCTTTTACATTAGTTCCATCAACAGTAAGACTTGTGCAAGAATTAAGGAAGTTGTATCCTAAAATTCCGGCAATCATTCCAGGTACCATTCCACCATTGTAGTCTAAAGATTCTTTTCCAGCGATAATTACATCGTATGCTCCGTTTTTGATTACTTCAGCAAGTTGTTTGGCTACAAAAAATCCATCAGTAGGAGTAGCATTCACACGAATTGCTTCGTTAGCGCCTATTGCTAATGCTTTTCTTAAAGTAGGTTCGGTTTCTGGTCCTCCAACATTTACAACAACTACTGTTGCGCCTTGTTGTTCTTGGAACCAAATGGCACGGGTTAAACCAAATTCATCATTAGGATTGATTACATATTGTACTCCATTGGTGTCAAATTCAGAATCACCGTTGACAAAGTTAATTTTTGAAGTAGTATCAGGAACGTGACTGATGCAAACTAATATTTTCATACTTATATATTTAATTATTCGTAATTTCTTTTACAAATTTAAAATATTAATTCGAATAATATACTATGCATGCATAATATTTTTTGTTACTATTTCGATTTCGTAGCCCGGATAGCAGCGGCATCCTTCCTGTGGCTCCTTTAGCCACAGGAAGATACAGCGGAGAGCCGGAAACAGCTCCTGAAAATTATCGTAGTAAATCCTGAATTAATTTAGCGTGATTTATGCTTTTAAGTGATATAAAATATTTATTTTTGCTTTTCGAAAAATAGACACATACAACATATAATATGAGAACGATACAATTTAGAGAGGCCATTTGCGAAGCGATGAGTGAAGAAATGCGTCACGATGAGTCCATATACTTAATGGGTGAAGAAGTTGCAGAATATAATGGTGCTTACAAAGCATCTAAAGGAATGCTTGCTGAATTTGGCGAGAAAAGAGTTATTGATACTCCTATCGCTGAGCTTGGTTTTACTGGTATTGCAGTAGGATCAGCTATGAACGGATGCAGACCAATTGTGGAATACATGACATTCAATTTTTGTTTAGTAGGGATTGACCAAATTATAAATAATGCTGCCAAAATGCGTCAGATGACTGGTGGACAATTTAATGTGCCTATCGTTTTTCGTGGTCCAACAGCTTCGGCAGGACAATTAGGAGCGACACACTCACAAGCATTAGAAAACTGGTTTGCGAATACTCCAGGTCTTAAAGTAGTAGTTCCATCTACGGTTTATGATGCTAAAGGTTTGTTGAAAGCGGCTATTCGTGATAACGATCCTGTGATTTTCATGGAATCAGAACAAATGTATGGCGATAAAGGAGAAGTTCCAGATGGTGAATATGTAATTCCGTTAGGAGTTGCGGATATCAAACGAGAAGGTACGGATGTAACGATTGTTTCTTTCGGAAAAATTATCAAAGAAGCACATATTGCTGCTGACGAATTAGCTAAAGAAGGAATATCTTGTGAAATTATCGATTTGAGAACCGTGCGTCCTATGGATTATGAGACGATTTTAACATCGGTTAAAAAAACAAACAGATTAGTGGTTCTTGAAGAAGCTTGGCCTTTTGCAAGTGTTGCTTCTGAAATCACCTATATTGTTCAAGAACGTGCTTTTGATTTTCTTGATGCTCCAATTCAACGTATTACAACGGCAGATACACCAGCGCCTTATTCTCCGGTTTTATTGAAAGAATGGTTACCAAATGCTGGTGACGTAGTAAAAGCGGTTAAAAAAGTAATGTATAAAAAATAGATCAATTAGATTGCTAGGCTTCTTGGATTGTAAGATTTCGATCTCAGAACGCTCACAATCTAAGAAGTCTAAACTTAATAACTTCATCAATTATTTAATTTGATGAAGTTTTTTTTTTGAATGATTATGAAAAAGAATTTCTTGTTTTCCCTGCTTTTGTTGTTGGTATCAGCAACTGCTGTTTTTGCGCAAACAAAAGTGAGTGGTGTTGTGGTGGATAAATTGAATCAGCCGATTCCCTTTGCTAATGTCGTTTTCAAGAATTCAAGTGAAGGAATTGTTGCTAATGAAGACGGTAAATTTTATCTGGAATCTACTAAAACGTATTCAGTATTGTTGATCTCATCTGTTGGGTTTTCTGAAAAAGAAATTACGTTAGAAAAACTAGTCAATTACAATTTAAAAATTCAGCTAAACGAAGCGGAGAGTTTAAACGAAGTTGTAATCTTTACCGGAAAAACGTCTAAAAAAAATAATCCAGCGTTAGATATTCTTCGAAAAATCTGGGAAAGAAAACGTCAAAACGGGTTGTATTTGTTTGACCAATACCAAATGGAGAAATATGAGAAAATAGAATTTGACATGAATTCTATTGATAGTGCTTTCATGAAAAGTAAACTTTTCAAAGGGATGGAGTTTATCTTTAATCAAATGGATACTTCAAAAATCACGGGTAAAACCTATCTGCCCATTTTTGTAAACGAAACACTGAATGATGTTTACGGAGACAATAAATTGAAGAAATTAAAAGAGAAAATTAAAGCCAGTAAAACTTCTGGATTTAATGGAAATCAACAGATTTTGACATTTGTGAAAGATTTGTATTCCACTTACGATATCTACAATAATTACTTAACCTTTTTTGATAAAAGTTTCACCAGTCCGTTATCTAAAACTGGGATTGATGTTTACAATTATGTATTGAAAGACAGTGCTTATATTGATGATAAATGGTGTTTTAATATTGTTTTCTATCCAAGGCGCAAAAACGAATTGACTTTTAAAGGAGATTTTTGGGTTAATGATTCCACATTTGCCATCAAGAAAATCAATATGGCGGTTACCAAAAGTGCTAATATCAACTGGGTAAAAGACATTTATTTAGAGCAGGAATTTGAGGTGGTCAGCGATTCAGTTTTCTTATTGACAAAGGATTATTTGATGTCCGATTTTGCTTTAAACAAAAAAGAAAAATCTAAAGGCGTTTACGGAAAACGAACTACTTACTATAGAAACCATCAGTTCAATAATGAAAAACCAGTTGCTTTTTATAAAGATGAGGTCAATTATATGGATGCCGATGTCTATAATAAATCAGATGAATATTGGGACGAAAACCGATTTGAGAATTTGACCAAAGACGAATTAGGGGTTTATAAAATGCTGGATACGTTGCAAACGGTCAAAAAGTTTAAACAAATTTATAGTACGGTTCAAGTATTGGCAAGCGGTTTTTTACAGTTTGGAAATTTTGATTACGGTCCTATTTTTTCCACATTTGGTTATAACGAAGTAGAAGGTGTTCGATTGCGAGCTGGTGGAAGAACGTATTTTGGTACAAACGACAGTTGGCGTATACAAGGTTATACAGCGTATGGATTTAAGGATGACAAATTCAAATATGGTTTTTCCGGAAAATGGATGGTCGATAAGAAAAAAAGAATCATTTTGTCCGGAGGAAACAGGCGTGATATTGAGCAAATTGGCGCGAGTCTAACCACGACTTACGATATTTTGGGCCGAAGTTTCGCTTCGTCTTCTGTATTTTCATCGGGGAGTAACGGGAAATTGACAAACATTAATTTAAGCAATGTTGCGGTAGAAATTGAACCTGTTAAAAATTTGATTTTCCAAACTGGAATTTCCTATCGCACACTCGAATCTGCATCGCCAACTTTCAGTCTGGATTATTATACAGATATTGCAAATGGTGTTGCAAAAAGCGATGTGAAACAATCAGAAGTTAATTTTCAGGTTGAATACACTCCTAAAAGAAAAACTATAGGATTTGCCGTAGAAAGAGAAAATGTCGACAGCCCGTACAGTCGCTTTTTTGTTAATTACAGTCATGGTTTTAAAGGATTATTGGATAGTGATTTCAAATATGACAAATTGCAATTGTACTACAAACAACCCATTATCATCGGACCTTTAGGGAGAACTAATATCATCATGGAAGTGGGAAAAACTTTTGGAACCGTTCCTTTGGGACTCATGAGCGTGATCCCGGGAAATCAAACTTTTTTCATACTTGAAAATACCTTTAGTAACCTTAATTTTTATGAATTTGTTGCAGACCAATATGCTACTTTGCAGTGGAATCACAATTTCAACGGCCGGTTATTCTCTAGAATTCCGTTTATGCGCAAACTCAATTGGAGAGAAATTGTATCTGTAAAAGGGGTTTATGGTAGTATTTCTGATGAAAACAGAGCGATTAATGCCTCAGGATTGGTGTACAATGCACCGGAAAAAGGCTATTGGGAATACAGCGCCGGAATTGGGAATATCTTCAAAGTATTCCGTATCGATTTTGCTTGGCGAGGGAACTATCTCAATGTGCCGGAAACGAATCGTTTTACAGTAAAAGGATCGTTCGGGTTTAATTTTTAGGAGCTATTCCGGCTATTCGTTACAATCTTTTATCCCGTTAAAAAACGAGATGAAAGGATTTTCATTTCAAACGAAGTTCACTAAACTCCTATTAAAAATAGATGTTAAGTGAAGTAATCCTGGCTAAAAAAACATCAGATTATGCAAGAAGCAATCGATTATCTTTTAGAAAAAGATGCCATTTTCAAGTCAATCATTGAAGAATACGGAATGCCAACTATTCCCAAAAGGCCACAAGGTTTCGAGACTTTGGTATTATTGATTTTGGAACAACAAGTTTCTATTGATTCGGCGAAAGCGACTTTTTTAAAAATAAAAACTACTTTAAAAACGGTAGTACCCGAGATTCTTCTTCATGTATCGGATGCCGAATATAGGAATCTTGGCGTAAGCCGTCAAAAAACGTCCTATATCAAAGCTTTGGCGACAGCCATATTAAATAAAGATTTAGATTTAGAAACTTTGCAAAACAAAACGGCTCAGCAAGTGCGCGAAGAACTGATCAAAATCAAAGGAATAGGCAACTGGACTATCGATATTTATTTGATGTTTTGCTTGCAAGCACCGGATTTATTGCCTTTGGGAGATATAGCAGTGGTAAATACCATCAAGGAATTACTGGATATTCATGATAAGGACGCGATCGAAATTCATGCGAAACAATGGAGTCCGTATCGTTCCTTTGCAACTTATCTTTTGTGGCACCATTATTTAAAGAAACGAAATAGGACAGTGGTTTACTAAAGTACTCACTCTTAAAATTTAATCAAGAGATAACATGAATTTTTTATTGTGAAAAGGGATACTTTCCTTACTTTTGCACCCATAAATATAGAAAAGAAAAAACTAAAATGACTGCAGACAAATTAACAACTTTCGATGTCTTAATCGAAATACCAAGAGGAAGTAGAAATAAATACGAATATGATTTCGAAATAAAAAGAATGCGTTTTGACAGAATGTTATTTTCTTCAATGATGTATCCTGCTGATTATGGATTTATTCCGGAAACATTAGCCTTAGACGGAGATCCATTAGATGTTTTGGTTTTGGTAAATGAACCAACTTTTCCTGGATGTGTAATGGAAGTAAAACCAATCGGTGTTTTCCACATGGCAGATGATAAAGGTCCAGATGAAAAAGTAATTTGTGTGCCGGTTTCAGATCCAATCTGGAACTCTCTAAACGATTTGTCAGACATGAATCCACATTTACTAAAAGAAATCGAACATTTCTTTCAGGTTTATAAAGATCTTGAAAACAAAACAGTAGATGTTGGTGGTTGGGGCGATGTGAATGAAGCGTATGCCATTATCAAAGAATGTATAAAGCGTTTTAATGATATTGAAAACAAACCAGAAGGATTATTTAGTATTAAATAATTTTACATCATAATTTTTACAAAAAAAGCAATATTCTGTTAAGAGTATTGCTTTTTTGTTTAAATTCGTTTTATTACACTATTAATTTTAACCAAAAACCAAACCAAAATTATGAATACAATAATGATTTATTTGCCAATAGCCATGGCATTTATTGGACTGGCATTTATGTTTACGAAGCGAGCATGGGTTTTAAAACAAGATCCCGGTGACGGTAAGATGAAAGAGATTTCGGATTACATTTACGAAGGTGCTTTAGCTTTCCTAAAAGCAGAATATAGGTTATTGACTTTCTTTGTCATTGGAGCAAGTGTTGTTTTAGCCGGAATTTCATTTATCGTTCCTACGACACACATATTAATAGTGGTTGCTTTTATTTTTGGTGCTTTTTTCTCGGCTTTAGCGGGGAACATGGGGATGAAAATAGCAACAAAAACAAATGTTAGAACTACGCAGGCTGCACGTACGAGTTTGCCGCAAGCTTTAAAAGTTTCTTTTGGCGGTGGAACTGTAATGGGATTAGGAGTTGCAGGTTTAGCCGTTCTAGGATTGACCACTTTTTTTATTTTCTTCTTCCACTTTTTTATGAATGGAGTTTGGACTTCGACAGAAGATATGACTATTGTATTAGAAACATTAGCCGGATTTTCTCTAGGAGCAGAATCTATCGCTTTGTTTGCCAGAGTTGGGGGTGGAATTTATACCAAAGCTGCCGATGTAGGTGCTGATTTAGTTGGAAAAATAGAAGCCGGAATTCCTGAGGATGATCCTCGAAATCCAGCTACAATTGCGGATAATGTTGGTGATAATGTGGGTGACGTTGCCGGAATGGGAGCTGATTTATTTGGTTCTTATGTTGCAACCGTTTTAGCAGCGATGGTTCTTGGTAATTATGTTATCAAAGATATGGGAGGGAATATTCAAGATGCTTTCGGCGGAATTGGACCTATTTTATTACCAATGGCAATCGCCGGTTTTGGGATTTTATTTTCGATTATCGGAACGATGGTTGTGAAAATTACAGATGATAATGCAAAAGAAGCGCAAGTGCAAAGCGCTTTGAATAGGGGAAACTGGCTTTCAATAGGATTAACTCTTATTGCCTGTTATTTTTTAGTACAATACATGTTGCCGGAAACCATGAAAATGGATTTCTTTGGTGAAGGGACTAAAGAAATTTCATCGATGCGTGTTTTTTATGCTACGATTGTTGGTTTAGTAGTTGGAGCTGTTATCTCATCGGTTACGGAGTATTACACAGGATTAGGTACAAAACCAGTTATGGCCATTGTACAAAAATCTTCAACTGGAGCAGGAACAAATGTAATTGCAGGTTTGGCTACGGGAATGATTTCTACGTTTCCAACTGTACTTTTATTTGCAGCAGCAATCTGGTGTTCTTATGCTTTAGCAGGATTTTATGGTGTTGCTTTGGCTGCTTCAGCGATGATGGCAACAACGGCAATGCAGTTGGCAATCGATGCTTTCGGACCAATTTCGGATAACGCCGGAGGAATTGCAGAAATGAGCGAATTACCTAAAGAAGTACGTACCAGAACGGATATTTTAGATTCAGTAGGGAATACAACTGCCGCAACAGGAAAAGGTTTTGCAATCGCTTCGGCGGCATTAACATCACTAGCTTTATTCGCTGCGTATGTTACGTTTACCGGAATTGATGGAATTAATATTTTCAAAGCACCAGTTTTAGCGATGTTATTTGTGGGCGGAATGATACCGGTAGTTTTCTCGGCCTTGGCCATGAATTCTGTTGGAAAAGCAGCGATGGATATGGTGTATGAAGTACGCCGCCAGTTTAGGGAAATTCCTGGAATTATGGAAGGAACAGGAAAACCGGAATATGCAAAATGTGTCGATATTTCTACCAAAGCCGCTTTGCGCGAAATGATGTTGCCAGGAATTTTGACTATTGGTTTCCCAATCGCGATTGTTCTTTTGGGCAAATTAGTATATTCAGATAATAACCAATTAATTGCAGAAATGTTAGGAGGGTATATGGCTGGAGTTACTGTTTCTGGTGTGCTTTGGGCTGTTTTCCAAAACAATGCCGGAGGTGCTTGGGACAACGCCAAAAAATCTTTTGAAGCAGGAGTGATGATTAATGGTGAAATGACATATAAAGGTTCTGATGCGCATAAAGCGGCCGTTACCGGAGATACTGTTGGAGATCCGTTCAAAGATACTTCTGGACCATCAATGAATATTTTGATTAAATTGACGTGTTTGATAGGTCTTGTAATTGCCCCTATTTTAGGAAATGGAAGTCATACAATTTCTGATACAGCTAGTTGTTGTGTTGCTTCAGGAAAATGCACCTCGATGTCAGCGGAGGAATGTAAAGCAAAGGGTTGTACAAATAAAACTTGTGAACATATGAATGCAGCTGCAATGCCAAATCATATGATGTCTAAAGAAGTTTCTATTGAAAAAACTAATGTTGACGGAAAAGTAAAAGCCACCATTAAAACAAATATTAATGGGAAAGTTACTGTTCAAAATTTTGAAGGAACCGATAAAGAAGTTCAGGCAAAAATTGATAATCTGAATTAATTAAAAGTTTTGTAAATAAAAAATGCCTCGCAATTGTGAGGCATTTTTCTTTACGAAAATCTGTAGTAATTTGTGAAATCTGTTTAAAACAACCCGTTCAATTCGGCATCAATTCGGTTAAAAATATTTCCTAAATCTTCAGGATTATCAACAAAATTTATGTTGTCAACATCAATAATTAATAATTTTCCTTTGTCGTAGGTTTGAATCCAACCTTCATATCTTTCGTTCAATCGACTCAAATAATCAATAGATATTGAGTTTTCGTATTCACGACCTCGCTTATGAATTTGCCCTACTAAATTAGGGATTGAACTTCTTAAGTAAATCAATAAATCAGGCGCTTTAACTGTGGATTCCATCAATTCAAAAAGAGAAGAGTAATTCTGAAAATCGCGATTGGTCATCAAACCCATTGCATAAAGATTGGGCGCAAAAATATGTGCATCTTCATAAATAGTTCGGTCCTGAATGATTTTTTTGCCGCTTTCGCGAATTTGCATTACCTGACGGAAACGACTATTCAAGAAATAAATTTGTAAATTAAACGACCAACGTTCCATTTGATGGTAAAAATCATCTAGGTATGGATTGTCGACAACGTCTTCATAATGCGGTTCCCACTTGAAATGTTTCGCTAACAAGCGCGTTAAAGTTGTCTTTCCAGAGCCTATGTTTCCTGCTATTGCTATGTGCATTACGGTATTATGATTTTATAATTTGTAATTCCTTCGGATGTAAAAATAGATAAAATTTGGTCTTTGTAATAAAATTTTTTAAAGCTTTTTTCTGCAATTTTAATCTCCGTTTTTTGATCTTTTTCTAAATCCTGAAAAATTAAACTTCCGTTTGTTGAATAAATAAACTGATTTTTATTTATAATTTCAATTGATTCAAAATCAGGAACTTTTCCGTTGTTTGTAATTCTTCCAAAAATATCACAAGCGTACCAATTGTTTTTGTTGTCAATCCAATAAAATGCATTAAAATCTGAAAAATAATTCTTAATATTTTCCGCAGAAGGAACTGAAATAGTCTTGTAAATAGTGTTCAGATAATCAAATAATCCTAATTGCTGATTCATACTGTTATAAATCCAAAGCTGATTTTGGGACGCAATCCCAATTGCTGAAACCACAATAGGAATTGTACTTTCTGAAAAATTGATTTTTTGGATTTCATTCAGTTGATTGTCCAAAAGGATAACGGTGTTGAAATTTTCGTAAAATAATACGATTTTAAGCGGGTTTTGGAGGTCTACTTTGGTGATTTTACCCAAAGAAATATTCTTGTATTCTAAAGTGTCTCGCGTATTAATTTTAGAAAAGACATTGTTTTTTATGGTGTAATAAAAACCAAAGGGATCATATCCCAGAAATTGATCACCATCAAAACGGATGGAATCCATTAAAACAGCATTTTGCTTTAGATTTTGAGAAATCATCATTGAAAATGAACCTATTAATAGCAACAGTATTACTTTTTTCATGAAAGCGAAATTACAATTAAACCTTTTATAATTATAAAGGTCTTACTGTTATTTTAACAGAATGGTTGTAACAAAAATAGTCTTTTTCACTCTTATTTATCAAAATCCAATAATATGTATAAAGTAATTTTCACATTAGTATTAGCAGTTGCATCATTTATGGGACTTCAAGCTCAGGAATTTCAAGGAATGGCGGTGTATGAATCAAAAACCAGCACTTCCGATTTTAAAACCCGAATGGAGGGAAACAAAAATATGACTCCGGACATGCAGAAAATAATCGAGGAAAGAATGAAGAAGATGTTCGAAAAAACATTTATCCTCAACTTTAATAAAACAGCTTCTATTTATAAGGAAGAAGAAAAGCTAGAAGCGTCAACACAAGCGGGTGGAGGATTCCGAATGATGTCAAGCTTTGCTGGCGGCGGCGGTACCTTTTATAAAAACGTAAAAGACAAACAGTACAGTAATGATAAAGAGTTTATGGGAAAAGAATTTTTGGTTAAAGATTCGCTTACGAGTCTAGCTTGGAAAATGGAAGCTGAAACAAGAGTAATTGGAGGATATACTTGTTATAAAGCCACGGCTGTAAAAAAACCTAGCGCATCTGATTTTAGAAACATGAGACCGCGAAAAGAGGATGCGGATAAAAAAGAAGGAGCAAAACCAGCGGATGATAAAAAAACAAATTTTTTAGATGCGGTTGAAGTGCCTAAAGAAATAGTAATTACTGCATGGTATACCCCTGAAATACCGGTGAGCCAGGGTCCAGAAGGATATTGGGGTTTACCGGGATTAATTTTGGAAGTGAATGATGGCAGAACAATCATTTTATGCTCTAAGATTGTACTGAACCCAAAGGATAAAGTAGAAATTAAATCCGTAATCAAAGGAAAAGTAGTTTCTCAAAAAGAGTATGACGAAGCCGTAATGAAAAAAATGGAGGAATTCAGAGAGATGAATCAAGGTCGTGGCGGCAGAGAAGGCGGCATGCAAATTCGTTTTGGAAATTAATACCTGTAGTTATACACCCAATTAAAATGAGAAAAATTCTAGTTCTGATCGCCCTTGTGGTGGTTCCTATTTCCTATGCTCAAAATATCCGTTTGGAAGGATTGGTTCAAGACAAAGGAAAACTGCCTTTAGAAATGGCCAATGTCATGGCGGTGAACCAAACTACTAAAGCTATGGATGCCTATGCCATAACGACTGATAAAGGAAAATTTATGTTGAACCTTAAACCCAATACGGCTTATGTAATTAAACTGAGTTATTTGGGTATGCAAAATAAAGAAGTTACCGTTACTACGCTAGCCGAAAATATGGTGCAGAATATTACCATGGAATCCGGTGGAATCGAACTTGATGGCGTGGAGATTGTTCGCGAAATGCCAGTGTCTATAAAAGGAGACACTATTGTTTATAATACGGATTCGTTCAAAACAGGCGAAGAGCGTAAACTTGAAGACGTGTTTAAAAAACTGCCAGGGTTTGAAGTAATGGCGGACGGTCAGGTGCAAGTAGAAGGAAAAAAAGTAGCAAAACTATTTGTAAATGGCAAACCATTTATGGAGGGAGATACTAAATTGGGCTCAAAAAACATTCCTTCGGATGCTGTTGATAAAGTACAAGTGCTGCGAAATTTCAACGAAGTATCTCAAATGAAAGGCCTTGAAAATAACAACGATGATATTGCGATTAACATCAAACTCAAAAAAGGAAAAGATAAATTTTGGTTTGGTGATGTAAGTGCTGGTCTAGCTAATGACAAAGGCTATGTTTTTAATCCAAAAATATTTTATTACTCTCCAAAAACCAGTATCAACTCTATCGTTAATTTGAATAATATTGGTGAGGTATCTTTGACTTCTGCAGATTTTTTCAGAATAACAGGTGGAGCCCGAAATACAATTGGTCGCAATGGGACAACACTTACGCTTAATCGAAACTTTTTTGGTTTGTCTGGCGGCGATAATGTGGCTAAAGCAAGTGACAAATTTGGGGCGCTCAATTTGAATCATTCGGTTTCCAAAAAATGGACGCTATCTGGTTTTGCGGCTTACTCGTCTACCTTCAATCAGTCTATTACCAATTCAGAAAGAGGGATTTTTGAACCAAACACCACCAATATTGCGACTTTAGAAAATAGAAAAAACAATACAGAATCTCGCAATAATGCTTTTATTTCTAAGTTTGGTTCAAAATACAAAGCCAACGAGAACTTTCAATTGGATTACGATGCTTTTTTTAGAAAAAATGACCAACAAGATGTAGATAATAGCCAAACTAATTTCACATCTACTTCTAACGGGAATACGGTAACTAATAATAATGCCGTAATTGCTTTTCAAAAGCAAGCGCCAGCATCGTTCAATCAGAGTTTGAATATGTTTTATACTCAAAATCCAAAATCGACTTGGGTGTTAGAAATGCAACATCAATACGAGGATGAAGACCCTTTTTACAATCCGCAACTTTCAGTCAATCCGTATCAAAACGCTACTTCACAAAATCCAAATGATCCAAGTGCGGTTTTTGTCAATGAAAACACATTGAATATCGAACAATCTAGATTTGTAAAAACCAATAAGCTGGATGCAAAAATCGATTACTTTTATCAAATTTCGAACAAAAGTATATTGAATGTAGCGGCAGGAAATACGAACGCTTTTCAGTCGTATAATTCGAGTATTTTACAAATTTTACAAGATCAAACCGTTAATCCTGTTGAGCAAGCGGCATATAATAACGATGTGCGTTACCGTTTTAATGATGCGTTTTTGGGATTGCATTATAAATTTATTGTAGGGAAGTTTACATTTAATCCTGGCTTCTCTGTTCATCAATACAATACCACCAATGAGCAATTTGGTAATCCTTTCAAACTTAATTTTACACGATTATTGCCGGATATGTTTGCGCGTTGGGATTTGAAAAAATCGGAAAATTTGACGTATAACTTCAACGTTAAAAATGGTTTTAATGATGTAAATGCGTTGGTCGAAGGGTATGTTTTTACTAATTTTAATAGCATTACGCGCGGAAATTCACAATTGGAAAATTCACTCGTAACTAGTCACAGACTGAATTACTCAAAGTATAATTTGTATAATTTCACTACAATTTTTGCAAACATCAGTTATACAACTACCAAAGATCCGGTAGTTAATGGAGTTTCTTTTCAAAGTATTTATTCAACTTCGGACCGTTTGAATTTAGATGCTGAGAACGAAAATTTAAACGGAAATTTGTTCTACTCTAAAAGCTTCAAAAAGTATTACAAAGTTACTGCTGGCGCAAATGCAGGATGGAACCGCAATTTTGTACTAAACAGAAGAGTTACTAACGGTGCTACTCAAGAGTTCATTCAAGGAATTGAAAATGTAAATCATTCGTACAATTTGGCTTTTGCAACGCAGTTCAAAAAATATCCCAACGTAGATTTGGGTTACCGTGTGAATTTCTCAGAACAAGCATCTAATAAATTCACCACACAAACACCAACTGTAAAGCTGAATTATTATTTCTTGAATGGTTTGAATGTTAATTGGGATTATGCCTTTAATCGATTTAAAAATGAAACCAACGGTGTGACAAACGATTTTAAAATCATGACGGCTAGTTTGAATTATATTAAAAAGGATGCCAAATTTGAATACAGAATTCAGGCCAATAATTTATTAAATACAAGGTCTAGATTGAATAACTCTTTTAGCGTGAATGGTTTTAATGCCAATGAAAATATTATCCTGCCTCGATTTGTAACCCTTATTGTAAAGTACAATTTATAAGAGGAAGTTTGGAGATAAAAAAAGGGGATTTTGCAGATGCAAAATCCCCTTTTTTATATTATAAATGTTGTATTACAATCCAAATGCAGTTTTAACTTGGTCAACGAAATCTAATTTTTCCCAAGTAAACAATTCAACAGTAACTGTTTTTTCATTTCCACCTGGAGCAGAAAAAGTTTTAGTAACTGTTTCTGGAGTACGACCCATGTGTCCGTAAGCAGCAGTTTCGCTATAAATTGGATTTCTTAATTTCAAACGTTGCTCAATAAAGTAAGGACGCATATCAAAAATAGCTTCTACTTTTTTGGCGATTTCACCATTGGTCATATTCACTTTTGAAGTTCCATAGGTATCAATAAAAATACCCATTGGTTTTGCTACACCAATAGCATACGAAACTTGTACTAAAATCTCGTCAGCAACACCCGCAGCAACTAAGTTTTTAGCGATATGACGTGTTGCATAAGCAGCACTTCTATCTACTTTACTTGGATCTTTACCAGAGAAGGCACCACCACCGTGAGCACCTTTTCCACCGTAAGTATCCACAATGATTTTTCTTCCTGTCAATCCAGTATCTCCGTGTGGTCCACCAATTACGAATTTTCCAGTTGGATTAATATGGTATTGGATAGCAGCATTGAATAAATGAGCGTGAGCTGGATTTTTTGCAATGATTCTTGGAATCAAAATTTCAACAAGATCTTTTTTGATTTTTGCAAGCATCGTCGCTTCTTCGTCAAAATCATCATGTTGTGTCGAGATTACAATAGCATCAATACGAGTTGGCTTGTTGTCATCGCTGTATTCTAAAGTCACTTGTGATTTAGCATCAGGACGCAAATACGTAATTTCGTTATTTTCACGTCTTAAAATAGCTAATTCTTGCAATAATTTATGAGATAGATCAAGTGCCAATGGCATATAATTTTCTGTTTCATTAGTAGCATAACCAAACATCATTCCTTGGTCACCAGCGCCTTGCTCTTCAGGATTTTTTCTGTCAACACCCTGATTAATGTCAGCAGATTGTTCGTGAATAGCAGAAAGGATTCCACAAGAATTGGCTTCAAACATGTATTCGCTTTTTGTGTAACCAATTTTTCTGATTACGTCACGAGCGATTTGTTGTACATCTAAATAAGTATTTGATTTTACTTCTCCAGCCAAAATTACCTGGCCAGTAGTTACTAAAGTTTCGCAAGCTACTTTTGAATCAGCATCAAATGCCAAAAAATTATCAATTAATGCGTCTGAAATTTGATCTGCAATTTTGTCTGGGTGTCCTTCGCTTACAGATTCTGACGTAAATAAATAGGCCATAATAGTTATTATTTTTAAATTAAGCGAGAAAAAATAATTGCTGAAAAGGACTAAAGTAGGGTTCCTGCTTTAGCATTTTTTCTACTGAAAAATTTTCAGCATCCATAATGAATTTGTTTCATTATGAAGAGGTTGCAATCAGTTCAAATTTTTCCTCTTGTATTCGTGTGCAAATGTATGAAACCATTTTGAATTGCAAATTAATCTTAACTTTTTTTTGCGGATAATTCTTTTTTCAGGTTCTCTTGCTTGCCAAAATTAATAGTGGTAGGATTTCGATAAATATTTTTGAAAATTATTTGGATTTTTAAAAAATAATTTGCAAATTTGAATATATAAAAAAGTAAAAGATGAAATTTAATATTTGTAATATGTTTAAAGTCGCGCAGGATAATTCCTGAGGGTCGCTTATTGCATAATTTTAAATTAAATTATATAGCAAAAGCTTCCCAGATAACGGGAAGCTTTTTTTTTGAATACAACGGAGATAATAGCACAGAAATAAAAAATATAAATGAATAACATAAAATTCCAGTTTACAAATAATTCAACTGTCAATACGATGATTGCTGCAAATGCCATTATGTGTATTTGCGTCTGTTGATTCCAAAAGTATAAGTTTACAAACAACTTAAAACCCTTTTGGATATACATCTAAAAGGGTTTTTTATTTTAAGAATATATTTTAATTTTAAAAAACATAATGCGAATAAAACCAACAACGAATTAAAAACCTAACATCTAAAAATTATGAGCACAACTAAGTATTTTCCAAAAACATTCCAATTATTAGAGAGGATTAATAACAGGAATAAAAAACAAGAGGAGAACAATCCAAAAAATGAATTGATTCATCCTAGATTTGAAATTTCCAAAAATGATGCTTTGGCACAAAAAATAGTGCCTAATTCATTACTTTTTCTAATGTATTCACAAGAGAATGAAGCGCTTTTTATTTAAGAAATCCGAATTCATTTTCGGTTTTGAGATTTTCAAAAAAGTATTTAAAATTGTTGTTTTGACGAGGTGAGAACTGTAATTAGTTTGTAATGCTTCGTCAAAATAACATTTGTATGTTTATTGTTTTCAGGTTTTTATTTGAACCATACAAAGAAATCGATTGCGTATAAAAATTTGGTTGTTAAAAAAATTAGTGCTTAATTTGCAATCATAAGTTCACAAACGTATTGAAATGTTATAAAGAAAGGCAGAGGGATTAGACCCGATGAAGCCTTAGCAACCCTTCGATTTATCGAAGAAGGTGCTGCATTCTACCACGCTCATCGTGGAAAGATAACACTAAGAAATTGTCTAGATAACTCCTAGCTTTCTTTCTAATATTTCCAAACACAAGTCAAAAATCATAAAAGATTTGCAATTGGAAAATAAACCAACATCTATTACATTACAAAATTTCACCACCGAAAGTGGCGCTTTTTATGCTTCCTTAAACTTAAGTTTTCAAGTTTTTGGACCTGAATTGCATACTGCTCCAATCGTTTTGGTCAATCATGCTTTAACCGGAAATTCACATGTTGTGGGCGAAAATGGTTGGTGGAATGATTTGATTGGCGCTAATAAAACTATAGATACCACAAAATATACGATACTTGCTTTTAATGTTCCCGGAAATGGATTTGATGGTTTTATCATTGAAAATTATTCGGACTTTAACACCAGAGATATTGCTAGAATTTTTATTGAAGGAATTCAGCTTTTGGAAATTAAAAAACTATACGCCATTATTGGCGGTTCTGTGGGCGGAGGAATTGCTTGGGAAATGGTCGCATTAGAACCAAAAATCACACAACATTTAATTCCTATTGCAACCGATTGGAAATCGACAGACTGGTTAATTGCAAACTGTTTTTTGCAGGAACAAATTTTGAAAAATTCTTCGAAACCTATTGAAGATGCACGAACTCATGCTATGCTTTGCTATCGAACACCAGAGTCTTTTGCTGCAAAATTTCAGCGAACCACCAATGAAGAATTAGCCATTTTTAATGTGGAAAGTTGGTTGCTGCATCATGGCGAAAAATTACAGAAACGTTTTCAAATCTCATCTTATAAAATGATGAATCAACTGTTGAAGACGATAGATATTACCAGAAATAGTGATTCATTCGAAGAAATAACGTCAAAAATTGAAGCTGAGATTCATATTATTGGAATCAATTCAGACTTGTTTTTTACTGCAAATGAAAATAAAGCTACTTACGAGGAATTAAAAAAATATAAAAACAAGGTCAGTTATCAAGAAATTATTTCCATTCACGGACACGACGCTTTTTTGATAGAATACAAACAATTACACAATTTGCTTCAGGATATATTCTAAGCCAAAAAACACAACACAATGAAAATATTAAAATTTGGAGGTAAATCTTTATCGAATGGTGACGGAATAAATAAAGTGGTTGCTATTATTACTGATAAAGTAAATCAAGGAGAGGAAATTGCAATTGTGGTTTCAGCAAGAGGAAATGCCACAGATGAACTAGAAGAAATTTTAAAGGTTGCGGCTACTAATAAGGATTATAAACTGCTGTTTGAGGATTTTAAAAAATACCAACAAGATGAATATGAGAACGTGGATTTGTCTGAGGAATTCAATGTTCTGGAGAAATTATTTGAAGGCGTAAGTTTAATTGGGGATTACAGTAACAAAATTAAAGACCAGGTTTTATCTAAAGGAGAATTACTTTCTGCAAAATTATTGACGGCAATCTTAATTGAAAACGGAATAAATGCTCGCTTTGCAGATACCAGAGAATTGATTAAAACCGATTCAAAATTTGGTGATGCGCAACCTTTAGAACAAATTTCGAAGAAAAACGTAATCAATTATTTTAAGAAGAATAACGGAACAACCGTGAATATTATTACAGGTTTCATCGGTTCTAATAATAATAATGACACGACCACTTTAGGAAGAAACGGCAGTAATTATACCGCTTCGTTGATAGCGAATTACTTAAATGCGGACGAATTACAGAATTACACACACGTAGACGGAATTTATACCGCTAATCCGGACTTAGTGCTTGATGCAAAAAAAATCGATCATTTGTCGTTTAACGAAGCCAATGAAATAGCCAATTTTGGTGCAACGATTCTTCATGCCAAAACGATTATCCCTTTATTGGAAAAAAACATTCCTCTTCGTATTTTGAATACTTTCAACCATGAAAATAAAGGAACATTAATTACTTCTAATTCTAATAAAGAAGGCATTAAAACACTTTCGGTACTTGAAAATGTGTCTTTAGTGAATCTGGAAGGAAGAGGATTATTAGGAAAAACTGGCGTTGATGCCCGTATTTTCAGAGTGATGGGTGACAATGATATTAGTGTGAGTATTATTTCTCAAGGTTCTTCAGAACGAGGAATTGGTTTAGTGGTAGCTGCTGATAAAGCGACTAAAGCCATGATTGAACTAGAGAAAGAATTCGAAAATGATTTCTATTCTAAAGATGTGAATAAAATCACGGTGACCGATGATGTTTCGGTAATTTCTATCATTGGACAGGATTTGAGTACGTTTCACAAGCCTTATACGGCGTTGATAAAAAATAAAATTGTCCCGATTCTTTTCAATAATACGGTTACAGGTAAAAACGTGAGTTTGGTGGTGAAAAAATCGCAACTGAACAAAGCCTTAAATGTGATTCACGGTGAGATTTTTGGAGTTTCAAAGAAAATTAATATCGCTATTTTCGGACATGGTTTAGTAGGGGGAACGTTGATTAACCAAATATTGGAATCAGCAGCAACCATCGAAAAAAGAAAAGACATCAAACTGAATGTTTTTGCGATTGCCAATTCTAGTAATGTACTTTTAAATAAAAATGGGGTTACTCCAAATTGGAAAAATGAAATTCAAAACAATGGATTTTCTTACACTATTGATGATGTAATTGCATACGCAAACGAGCATCACTTAGAGAATTTGATTGCAATTGACAACACGGCAAGTGCCACATTTGTTGAAAATTATATTCCTCTAGCAGAAAGTAGCTTTGATTTGATTTCATCTAATAAAGTAGCCAATACATTAAATTATAGTTTTTATAAAAAATTACGAAAAGTGCTAGCAGATAATCAAAAGAGTTATCTTTATGAAACGAATGTTGGAGCGGGATTACCATTGATTGATACGATTAAATTATTGCATCTTTCTGGAGAAAATATTACTAAGATTAAGGGTGTTTTCTCAGGAACATTGAGTTATTTGTTTAATAATTTTTCTGCAAAAGACGCTCCGTTCAGCGAAATATTGAAAGAAGCGATTGAAAACGGATATACTGAGCCGGATCCAAGAGAGGACTTGTGCGGGAATGATGTAGGTAGAAAATTATTGATTTTGGCCAGGGAATTGGACTTGCAAAATGAATTTGAAGAAATTGATATTCAAAATTTAATTCCAGAACATTTGCGTGAAGGTGATGTTTCTGATTTCTTGAATAAATTGACGGAGTTTGATCCAATTTATGCTAAAATAAAAGCCGAGCAAAAGCCAAATCACGTATTGCGATACATAGGCGAATTGTCAGGCGATTTGCAAAATGACAAAGGTAATTTGGAAGTGAAATTAGTTTCGGTTCCTTCAGATACTGCCTTAGGCGGGCTGAAAGGTTCGGATTCTTTCTTCGAAATTTACACAGAGTCTTATGGAGACCGACCTATTGTGATCCAAGGCGCAGGCGCAGGATCAGCAGTGACCGCGAGAGGAGTTTTTGGCGATATTTTGAGGTTGTCGGATAAAGGATAATGATTTAAGATTGCGGATTAACGATTTTTGATTGCAGATATATAAAACAAGAATGCGTGTATTTTTGCGTTAGCAAATCCGTTTTATCTTCGTCCAATAAAATATAAATTATAAAAAAAGGGACTGCCTCCAGTCTTGGCTCCCTTCCCTTCGGGGAGGGTTGGGGAGGGGAATAATATGAAAATAACATTAAACAGAATAAACGACAATTTCCATTTCGAATTAAAAAATGAAAGAGGACATATAGTTAACGTTGATAGCCGACCAGAGTTTGGCGGAAATGATATGGGCGCAAGTCCAATGGAATTAGTATTGATGGGTGTTGCGGGTTGCAGTGCTATTGATATGATTTCAATTTTGAAAAAACAACGTCAGGAAATCACCTCTTTCAAAGCTGAGGTAGAAGGAGAACGCGTACAAGTTGGAGAAGCGAAACCATTCAAGGATATTCACATTGTGTTTTATTTGGAAGGTCCCATCAATGAAGAAAAAGCAGCCAGAGCCGCACAACTTTCTTTCGAAAAGTACTGTTCGGTTTCTAAAACATTAGAGCCAACAGCAACTATACATTACAAAGTAGTTTTGAATAATAAACCATTGTAGTTTAAGCAAAGTGTTTGGATTTAACCAACAACTTTAAGCCTTAAACCTTAAACGATAAAAAAATGAACGATCAAGAATTTGGTTTTGAAACCCAAGCCATACGCAACCAATTAGAAAGAACACAATTTTTAGAGCACTCAGTGCCTTTGTATTTAACTTCCAGTTTTGTATTTGAAGATGCCGAAGATATGCGTGCTTCTTTTGCCGAAGAAAAAGACAGAAATATTTACAGCCGTTATAGTAACCCAAACACCAACGAATTTGTTGATAAAGTTTGTGCTATGGAAGGTGCTGCAGCTGGTTTTGCCTTTGCATCCGGAATGGCTGCGGTGTATTCAACCTTGGCGGCTTTATTGAAATCTGGAGATCATATCGTTTCTTCCAGCAGTGTTTTTGGAGCCACACATTCGTTGTTCATTAATTATTTTCCAAAATGGAATATTGAAACTTCCTATTTTGATATTAACAAGCCGGAAACTATTGAAGGTTTGATTACGCCCGATACTAAGATTCTTTTTGCAGAATCACCTACCAATCCAGCTGTTGATATTATCGATTTGGAACTTTTAGGAGCTATTGCTAAAAAGCACAATTTGATTTTGGTTATTGACAACTGCTTTGCAACGCCTTACTTGCAACAACCTATAAAATGGGGTGCACATTTAGTGGTACATTCTGCGACAAAATTAATGGACGGGCAAGGGAGAGTTTTAGGCGGAATAACAGTTGGTGATGCTGAATTGATTCAGAAAATCTATTTGTTTTCCCGATTGACAGGACCTTCTTTATCACCTTTTAATGCTTGGGTCTTGTCAAAAAGCCTTGAAACATTAGCGATTCGCTTAGACAGACATTGTGAAAATGCCCTAAAAGTAGCGGAGTTTTTAGAAAGTCATCCTCAGGTTAATAAAGTAAAATACCCTTTTTTAAAATCGCATCCACAATACGAAATTGCTCAAAAGCAAATGAAGCTGGGCGGTAACATTGTAGCTTTTGAAATAAAAGGTGGTCTTGAGGCAGGAAGGGCGTTTTTAGACAAAATAAAATTATGTTCTTTGTCACCAAATTTGGGCGATACCAGAACTATTGTTACGCATCCAGCGTCAACTACACATAGTAAGTTATCAGTTGAAGAGCGTTTGGCAGTGAGTATTACGGATGGTTTGGTACGTGTCTCAGTTGGATTGGAAACGGTGAAAGATGTAATTGCTGATTTAGAGCAGGCTTTGTCTTAATAATTTTTGATTTGGGATTAACGATTTTAGATTGTAGATTTGATATCAAGAAAAAGAAAATCAAACATCAATTATGCTGTCTAAAAAAACAAAATACGGAATAAAAGCTCTTACTTTTTTGGCGCGCCAAAAAGACAATTCTCCTGTTCAAATAGCAGAGATAGCCAAGAGCGAGACTATTTCGATCAAGTTTTTAGAAAGTATTTTATTATTACTGCGCCATTCCGGTTTTTTGGGTGCCAAAAAAGGAAAAGGTGGAGGATATTATTTGATAAAAGATCCCAAAGACATCAATATGGCTCATGTGTATCGCATTCTTGAAGGTCCAATTGCATTACTTCCTTGTGCCAGCCATAATTTTTATGAGCCTTGTGTAGACTGTTCAGATGAAGCTACTTGTGCGGTTCGGAAACTGATGATTGAGGTGCGCGATAATACACTTAAAATCTTAGAAAGTAACACCTTGGCTGACATTGCCTTTTAAAGAATATATCACAAAATAAATTTTGTAGTTAACTTAAATTATTTACTTTTGCATAATAATCTACTATTCCGATAGGGCAATAGATTTAAGCTTAAAAAAATTGAATTAAAAAAGTATGAGTAAAGAATTGAAAACCATTGCGATAAATGAAAAATCGGAAACTAGTTTTAAAGAACGCTTGTGGGTTATTATTCCCGTTGTCTTACTAGTAGGATTAATTTCTACATTGGTTTACAATCATCATGCTGAATTTTCTTGGAATGGTCTAATAGCAGGCTTTAATCAGGAATTTTTAATCTTTTTCTGTATTGGTGTTTTTGCACAATTAGTAGACGGAACTTTAGGAATGGGGTATGGAGCAACTTCTACTTCTTTTTTATTGGCTTATGGAATTCCACCAGCGATAAGCAGTACAGGAGTTCATGTTGCTGAAATGTTTACAACAGGAGCTTCGGCTATTTCTCATCATCGCTTTGGGAACATCAATAAAAAACTAGTGAGACATCTATTGATTCCGGGTGTTTTAGGTTCTATTGCAGGTGCTTATTTATTGTCGGATGTAATTGATGGGGATGCGATAAAGCCTTTTATTGCGGTATACATGATAGGGTTGGCAATTATAATCATCAGAAAAGCAATGCAGAAAAACATCATTAAAAAGAAAACCAAGCGACTGAATATTTTAGCTTCTTTTGGAGGTTTTATGGATGCTGTTGGCGGCGGTGGCTGGGGGCCAATTGTGACTTCGACCTTATTAGGGCGCGGTAGAAATCCAAGATATACTATTGGTTCTGTCAATGCAGCGGAGTTTGCGGTAGCTTTTGCAAGTGGTGTGACTTTCATGCTTTTTGGAGGAATACAAGGATGGCAAGTGATTATAGGGTTGATTTTGGGTGGTGTGATTGCTGCTCCAATTGCCGCAATTTTAGTCAATAGAATAAAGAGAAAGCCTATGATGATTTTGGTAGGCGTTTTAATTATTGTTTTGAGTTTAAAAACACTGTCTAAATTATTATAAAAGAGAAACGAAATTATGAGCATAGCGATAACAAATACTTTATTAGAAAAAACAGGAAGCTTATCTATCGATGAAACGCTTACTTTTTTGGCTGATGAATTTAAAGATAAAGTAGTTTTTTCGACTTCTTTTGGACAGGAAGACCAAGTGATTACGGATTTAATTGGAAAAAATAATTTACCTATTACCATTTTTACTTTAGATACGGGAAGATTATTTCAAGAGACTTATGATGTTTTTCATAAGACTTTAAAAAAGTATCAAATAGATATTAAAACTTATTTTCCGGAAACAAGTGCGGTTGAAGAGTTATTAAATCAAAAAGGCCCAAATAGCTTTTATGAATCAGTAGAGAATAGAAAAGAATGTTGTTTCATTCGAAAAGTAGCGCCTTTGACTAAAGCTTTAAAAGGAAATTCGATTTGGATTACCGGTTTGAGAGCCGAGCAATCCGAAAATAGAAATGATTTAGACCTTTTTGAATACGATGAAAAATTCGACATTATAAAATTCAATCCGTTATTAAAATGGACATTAGAAGAGGTTCAGAAATATTTAGACGATAACAATGTGCCACAAAATGCCTTACACAAACAAGGTTTCGTCAGTATAGGTTGCGCACCTTGTACCAGAGCAATTGTCCCTGGAGAAGATATCCGAGCAGGAAGATGGTGGTGGGAATCTAGTCACAAGGAATGTGGTTTACATCAGAAATAGAAAACAGAGGTTAGAATAAATAGAAAAGAAAAAATAATAATAGTTAAGAGATTTTAGATGAGGTTTAAACAACCTTAAACTTTAAACTTTAAACTTTTAAACTAATAATAATGAGTACCATATTAAAAACAAACGCATTAGAAAGTGAAGCGATATACATTTTTAGAGAAGTAATTTCTCAATTTGACAAACCGGTATTGCTTTTTTCTGGTGGAAAAGATTCGATTACATTGGTGCGTTTAGCACAAAAAGCCTTTTTCCCTGCTAAAATTCCTTTTCCATTGTTGCATGTAGACACGGGACATAACTTTCCGGAAACTATTGCTTTCAGAGATAAATTGGTTGCTGAATTAGGATTAGAGTTAATCGTTCGTAATGTTCAGGATGCTATTGACGAAGGTAAAGTGGTTGAAGAATCTGGGAAATATTCCAGCAGAAACAGTTTGCAAACAACTACACTTTTGGATGCAATCGAAGAGTTTAAATTTGATGCTTGTATTGGTGGTGCGCGTCGTGATGAAGAAAAAGCAAGAGCTAAAGAACGTATTTTTTCTGTTCGTGATGATTTTGGTCAATGGGATGAGAAAAACCAACGTCCGGAATTATTTGATATTTTGAACGGAAAAATCGAAAATGGTCAAAACGTTCGTGTTTTCCCAATTTCGAACTGGACAGAGCTTGATGTTTGGAGTTATATTGAGCAAGAGCAAATCGAAATTCCATCGATTTACTTTTCACACAAACGTAAAGTATTCTTGAGAGACGGTATGATTTGGTCCCATTCTCCATTTGTGTACCAAGAAGAAGATGAAGAAATCGAAGAACGAATTGTTCGTTTTAGAACTGTTGGAGATATGAGCTGTACAGCAGCTGTTGATTCTTATGCGGCAACGATTCAAGAGGTGGTTGGCGAAATCAGATCTTCAACTATTTCAGAAAGAGGAGCCAGAATTGATGACAAACGTTCTGAAGCTGCAATGGAGAAAAGAAAACAACAAGGATACTTTTAGAATCCCCACCCCAGCCCTCCCCGAAGGGAAGGGAGCCCAAACTGGATTAATGTTGGTTTTGAGTTTGGGAAAAGAAATTAGAAAATAAAAAGTAGAGAAGTAATAATAAAAATATACCAGACTCGTCTCCCTTCCCTTCGGGGAGGGTCGGGGAGGGGAAAATATAACGGTAATATGGAAGTTTTAAAAATAGCAACAGCAGGAAGTGTAGATGACGGAAAGAGTACCTTAATCGGGAGATTATTATACGATACAAAATCATTGACTACAGATAAAATTGAAGCAATAGAAAAAAGCAGCAAGCAAAAAGGATACGATTATTTAGATTTTTCTTTGGCTACCGATGGTTTGGTTGCGGAGAGAGAACAAGGAATCACGATTGATGTGGCGCATATTTATTTTTCGACAGCCAAGAAAAGTTACATAATTGCCGATACTCCGGGTCACGTAGAATACACACGTAACATGGTTACGGGAGCTTCGACTTCGCAAGTTTCGATCATTTTGATTGATGCTCGTAAAGGCGTTATTGAGCAAACGTACAGACACTTTTTTATCAATAATTTGTTGAGAGTAAAAGAAGTGATTGTTGCGGTAAACAAAATGGATTTGGTTGATTATTCGGAAGAAGTTTACAACAAAATCAAAGCTGATTTTCAGGCATTGAACAGCAAAAGTTCATTCAAAGAGCAAAACGTAAGTTATATTCCGTTGAGTGCTATTAACGGAGGAAACGTTGCGGATAAATCAGAGAACATGCCTTGGTACACTGGACAAACGGTTTTGGAACATTTAGAAGCGTTAGAGCCAGAAGATGTTTTTGAAACAGGAAAAGCACGTTTCCCGGTTCAAACGGTTATCCGACCAAAAACGGAAGAATATCATGATTTTAGAGGGTATGCCGGAAAATTATACGGGAACAATATCAAAGTGGGCGATGCGGTAACAGTTCTTCCTTCTTTGACAGAATCTAAAGTGACCAATATTCACTTTTTTGATCAGCAATTTGATGAAGCGACAGCAGGTTCTTCGATTACTTTGGAACTGGGAAATGATATCAATGTGACAAGAGGCGACATGATTGTAAAATCGGATGAGTTGCCTAAAATCGAAAAAGACATCAATACAACGATTTGTTGGATGGACAGTAAAAAGTTAGTTGCTGGTACAAAATATTTGGTACAACACAATACTAACAGAGTTTTGGCAAAAATTGAAAGCGTGAAAAACGTAATCGCCACAGATTATTCTGGGGTAACGCCAGCGACTCAATTGAGCATTAATGAAATAGGCGAAGTAAATATTAAATTAAGCAAAGCTTTGTATTTTGATGCCTACAATGACAACAAATCAAACGGCGCTTTTATTTTAATAGACGTTGCTACTAATACCACAGCTGGAGTTGGATTTATAAACTAAATCTAACTTTTACCAAAAACAACACACAGATGGAAAGTTTTAGAACCGAAATAGAAGACCCGATTGTCCAAAAAGACATTATCGATTTAGAAAGAAAAATTGCTTTATTCCGTGATGGAAAAATTGATGATGAGCGTTTCCGTAGCCTTCGTTTAGCGAGAGGAGTGTATGGTCAGCGTCAGGAAGGCGTACAAATGATTCGTATCAAATTGCCTTTTGGTAAAGTGACCGGCGAACAACTGACTCGTATTACCAAAGTTTCCGATGAATATTCTACCGGACGTTTGCACATAACAACGCGTCAGGATATCCAGATTCACTATGTGAGTTTGGACAGAACACCACAACTTTGGGCTGAATTAGAAAAAGATGATGTTACACTTCGTGAAGCTTGTGGAAACACAGTAAGAAATATTACGGCCAGCGAAACAGCAGGAATTGATTCAGAAGAACCTTTTGATGTGTCGCCTTATGCGCATGCTATGTTTCAGTTTTTCTTAAGAAATCCGGTTTGTCAGGAAATGGGACGTAAATTCAAAATTTCATTTTCTTCTTCGGATAAAGATACGGCCTTGAGTTATTTACATGATTTAGGATTTATTCCAAGAATTGTAAATGGCGAAAGAGGATTTAAAGTAATGTTAGGTGGAGGATTAGGTTCTCAGCCACATCACGCCGAATTATTGTCAGAGTTTATTCCTGTAAATGAAATTATTCCAACAACAGAAGGTGTTTTGAGAATTTTTGATCGCTATGGCGAAAGAGCAAAACGTTTGAAAGCTCGTATGAAATTCTTAATCAAAGATATTGGTAGAGATGAATTTTTAAAATTGGTTGATGAAGAGAAAAAAGCATTGTCTCACCAAACAGTTGAAATAGATACAACAGCTTTTGATGGTGCAATTCCAGCTCCTTTATTGGAAGTTCCAAAAGTAGCAATCGAAGACACTGCTGCTTTCGAAGCTTGGAAAAAATCAAATGTAATTGCGCAAAAACAAGCGGGTTATGTAGCGATTGGAATCAAAGTTTTATTGGGTGATTTTTATACCGATAAAGCGAGAGCTTTGGCAGAATTAATCAAAAATTATGCAGCGAATGAATTGCGTTTTTCTTTGAGACAAGACATATTAATCCGTCACGTAAAAGAAGAAAATTTACCTTTTTTCTACCAAGAATTAGCCAAATTAGATTTTGTAGCTCTTGGTTACAATACTATTTCAGATATTACGGCTTGTCCGGGAACAGATACGTGTAATTTAGGAATTGCCAGCAGTACTGGAATCGCAGTAGAACTGGAAAGAGTTTTAGAAACAGAATATCCACAATACAGCAACAATAAGGAGATCACGATTAAAATCAGTGGTTGTATGAATGCTTGTGGACAACACAATATGGCCGAAATTGGTTTCCAGGGAATGTCTATCAATTCCGGGAAATTAGTGGCGCCAGCATTACAAGTTTTATTAGGAGGGGGAAATTTAGGAAACGGAAACGGAAGATTTTCGGATAAAGTAATCAAAATTCCAAGTAGGAGAGGACCTGATGCATTGCGTTTCATTTTAAATGATTTTGAAGCGAATGGAAACGGACAATCATTCTTGAATTATTATGATGCCAAAGGTGAGAAATACTTCTACGAATTTTTGAAACCATTAGCTGATTTGACTAATCTTACCGAAGCTGATTTTGTAGATTGGGGAAATGCTGATAATTACGTGAAAGCAGTGGGAGTTGGAGAATGCGCTGGTGTTGTAATTGATTTAGTGGCTACATTATTATTGGAAGCCAAAGATAAATTAACTTTTGCACAGGAAGCATTTGATGATGCAAAATGGGCTGATGCAATTTATTTGGCATACGCAGGATTCGTAAATGGAGCCAAAGCTTTATTATTGGCTGAAAACCAAAAAACAAATCACCAAGCTGGAATCATCGATTTGTTTGATACAGTTTTCTTAGCAACGAATATCATTCAATTGAAATCATCATTAAGAGATTTAGTATACCAAATCAATCAGAATGAACCTTCTGCTGAATTTGCACAAAATTACATTCAAGATGCAATTGTCTTTTTTGAAGCAATTGAATCGTACAGAGAAAAAGACTTAGCCGATGCTTAAAAAGATACAACCAATAGTAACGCTAGTGGGTGCGGGTCCAGGTGATCCGGATTTACTGACAATCAAAGGGGCAAAGGCACTGGCTGAGGCCAATGTCGTTTTGTATGACGCTTTGGCAAACGAAGAAATTTTAAGTTATGCTCCTAAAAAAGCAATTAAAATATTCGTTGGAAAAAGAAAAGGCTGTCATGAATACACGCAAGACCAAATCAACCAATTAATTGTAGATAACGCGCTTACCTACGGACATGTGGTTCGATTAAAAGGTGGTGATCCATTTATTTTTGGTCGTGGGGGTGAGGAAATAGACTTTGTAGAAAGTTTTGGGATACCTACATTTGTAGTGCCTGGAATTTCATCGTCGATTGCTGTTCCTGCTTATCAAGGGATTTCGTTGACCAAAAGAGGTGTTTCGGAAAGTTTTTGGGTAATTACAGGTACAACGTCTGATAGAAAATTGTCAAATGATGTGGCTTTAGCAGCGCAATCATCGGCAACTGTTGTGATTTTGATGGGGATGAGCAAACTGTCTCAGATTATTGATTTGTTCCAAAAAGAATCTAAAGGCGAAACTCCAGTTGCGATTATTCAAAACGGAACTACTGCTCAGGAGAAAATTGGTGTTGGAACAATTAATACAATTCAACAGGTTGTCACTGAGAATAAATTAAGTTCGCCTGCCATAATTGTCATTGGAGAAGTAGTAAAAGAAAGTAATAAATTGAAAGGATTTTACGAAGAATTCATATCAAAAGAAATAAAGTAGCATTGGAACGGAACGAATTATATCCTATTTTTTTAAAATTACACAACCTCAACGTACTTATTGTGGGTGGCGGAAATGTGGGTTTAGAAAAATTATCTTTCATGTTGAAATCAAGTCCAAACGCCAATGTTGAGGTGGTGGCGCCAAAGTTTTTACCAGAACTGGAAAGCCTCGCTGCAAAACATCCTTCGGTACAATTGACGTATAGAAAATTCAATCGATGGATGCTTCGCAAACGCAACATGGTTATTGCTTGTACGGATGATTTGAAAGTGAATAAAAGGATTTATGATTTATCCAGAAAAAGATATTTGATTTGCAATATTGCGGATACACCGCCATTATGTGATTATTATTTGGGCGGAATTGTGACCAAAGGAAATGTAAAAATCGCAATTTCAACCAATGGAAAATCACCAACAACTGCCAAAAGATTACGGGAGTTTTTTGAAGAAATCATTCCGGACGATATTAATAAAATGGTTGAAAATCTAAATGAATATCGCAAAACCCTAAAAGGGAATTTTGAAGAAAAAGTTCAAAAAATGAATGAAATCACCGAGTCGTTGAAGAATAAAGAACCAAGAGAATAGCATAAAGAACAAAAAATCCGACTGATATTTATCATTTAAAGTAATAAAAATCAATCGTTCATTTGCAATTAAATAGTTAAGCACAATTACATTACATAAATAATAAAAAAATGATTAAAACAGATATACTTATAATAGGAGCGGGACCTACGGGTTTATTTGCAGTTTTTGAAGCAGGATTGTTAAAATTAAAATGTCATATTTTGGATGCTTTGCCACAAGCGGGCGGACAATTATCTGAATTATATCCTAAAAAACCTATTTATGATATTCCAGGATTTCCTGAAGTATTAGCGGGAGATTTAGTAGATAATCTAATGGAGCAAATCAAGCAATTCGAACCGGGATTTACCCTTGGTGAACGTGCTGAAACCATTGAAAAGCAAGAAGACGGAACTTTTATTGTAACTTCTAATAAAGGAAAAAAATTCCATGCACCTGTAGTAGCTATTGCGGGTGGATTAGGAAGTTTTGAACCAAGAAAACCATTAATCGAAGATATCGAATTTTATGAAGATAAAGGAATTAAATACTTTATCAAAAATCCAGAGAAATTCAGAGATAAAAAAGTTGTAATCGCTGGAGGAGGAGATTCAGCTTTGGACTGGAGTATTTTCTTGTCGAATGTAGCTTCTGAAGTGACTTTGATTCACCGTAGAAACGAATTCAGGGGTGCTTTAGATTCTGTAGAAAAAGTACAGGAATTGAAAAATTCCGGTAAAATAAAAATGATTACCCCTGGAGAAGTAGTAGGTTTAAAAGGAGCTGAGCATCTTGAGGCAGTAGTAGTCGAAGAAAATGGCGCACAACGCACCATCGAAACCGATTATTTTATTCCGCTTTTTGGTCTTACGCCAAAGTTAGGTCCTATCGGCGACTGGGGATTAGAAATCGAAAAGAACGCCATCAAAGTAAACAACGCTTTAGATTACCAAACCAATATTCCAGGAATTTTTGCCATTGGTGACGTTAATACCTATCCTGGAAAATTAAAATTGATTCTTTGTGGTTTCCACGAAGCAACATTAATGTGTCAGGCAGCCTACCAAATTATCAATCCAGGTAAGAGATATGTATTGAAATACACTACAGTTTCCGGTGTTGACGGATTCGACGGAACTCGTAAAGAAGCTCCAAAAGCCGTGGTGAAAGCAATAGTTTAACAACTTAGCCCAAACTAGTTAAAAAATTAAGCGCTAATACTTGCAAGTATTAGCGCTTTGTCTTTACTTTGCACTGTTCCTATATTTATTGAAAGTTATCACGAAAGGCGGAGGGAAAGACCCAATGAAACCTTAGCAACCCTTTATCTTTAAAGAAGGTGCTACATTCTACTTTGTACTGAACAGTTTCAGTATCTAAGATAGATAACACACGAATACTCACTTAGTATTTCTCAAACCTTTTCTTGACAACATATATTTTTTTAGCCTGCTGAATTAATTTCAGTATCAGGAGCGAACAATTGGCGTTTTTTTGCCAATACCGTTCCCGCTTTCCGTTGCAATCTTTCTCGTCCTGAACTTGTTTCAGGATCCTGAAACAAGTTCAGGACGAGAAAGGATTTTCACTGCAAACAAAGTTCACTGAACTCCTATGAGAATAGAAATTAAGTGAAGTAATCGGGGCTAAAGAGCTTAAATAGTGAACTTTTGTAATTAATAATAAGCGCTTAATACTTAGTGTTTTGCGAGAATAAAACAAAAGATGTCAACAATTCAAGAAGCCATTAAAAAAAACATACTCGTACTCGATGGAGCTATGGGAACCATGTTGCAACGTTACAATTTTTCCGAAGAAGATTTTCGAGGCGAACGTTTCAAAGATTTTCCACATTCCTTAAAAGGAAATAACGATTTATTGTCACTGACACAACCCCAAGCGATTCGTGCTGTTCACGCAGCTTATTTTGAAGCTGGAGCAGATATCGTTGAAACCAATACTTTTTCTGGAACCACTATCGGAATGGCCGATTACCATCTCGAAGATTTGGTATATGAACTCAACTATGAATCAGCACGAATTGCTCGTGAAGTAGCTGATGAATTTACAGCCAAAAATCCGGACAAACCTCGTTTTGTTGCGGGTTCAATAGGACCAACAAACAGAACGGCAAGCATGTCGCCAGATGTAAACGATCCGGGTTACAGAGCCGTAACTTTCGATGATTTGCGTATTGCTTACAAACAACAAGTAGAAGCCTTAATTGACGGAGGAAGTGATTTACTTTTAGTAGAAACTATTTTCGACACGTTAAATGCAAAGGCCGCACTTTTCGCCATCGAAGAAGTCAAAGACGAACGTAATATCGATATTCCAATCATGGTTTCAGGAACAATTACAGATGCATCAGGAAGAACACTTTCCGGTCAAACTGTAGAAGCTTTTTTGGTTTCGGTTTCTCACATTCCATTGCTAAGTGTTGGTTTCAATTGTGCCTTGGGAGCTGATTTGCTGAAACCCTATTTGCAAACGTTGTCACAAAATACTTCATTCAATGTTTCGGCGCATCCTAATGCAGGATTGCCAAACGCTTTTGGAGAGTATGATGAAACACCAGAGCAAATGCAAGCTTTCATCAAAGAATATTTAGACGATAATTTAGTCAATATCATAGGCGGTTGTTGCGGAACAACGCCAGAACATATTAAGTTAATTGCTGATATCGCTAAGGAGTACAAGCCCAGAGTTTCGACAGCGACGATGTAACCAAGAATGCCCGCGTGAGGGATAGCAGTGAAAAGCCCACAGTCTCGTCTTTTCGGACGAGACGAGGACTTGCAACGAATAGCCCGACCCTTTTTGGGTCACGCCCAAAATAATAATAAGATATACGAAACCTGAACGTTTGCTGAAATCGTGAAGGATCAAACAAAATAAAAATGGCACAAGCAGAAACTAGAAGAAACCTTGTTTTATCGGGATTAGAGCCTTTAATCATTACGCCGGAAAGCGTATTTGTGAATATTGGTGAACGTACAAATGTAACAGGTTCTAGAAAATTCCTTCGATTAATCAAGGAAGAAAAATACGAAGAAGCACTCAGTATTGCCAAAGAGCAAGTGGAAGGTGGCGCGCAAATCATCGATATTAATATGGATGAAGGAATGCTCGATGGCGAATATGCCATGACAAAATTCCTGAATTTGATTGCTGCAGAACCTGATATTTCCAGAGTTCCAATCATGATTGACAGCTCGAAATGGGATATCATCGAAGCGGGTTTAAAAGTGGTGCAAGGAAAGAGTGTTGTGAATTCTATTTCTTTAAAAGAAGGGGAAGAACAATTCATCCATCATGCTAAATTGATTAAGCGCTACGGAGCTGCTGCTATTATAATGGCATTTGATGAAACTGGACAAGCTGATAATTACGAACGTAGAGTTGAAATTTGCCAACGTTCGTATGATATTTTGGTAAACAAAGTTGGTTTTCCTCCGCAAGACATCATTTTCGATTTAAACATATTTCCAGTGGCAACAGGAATGGAAGAACACCGCTTGAATGCGTTGGATTTCTTTAGAGGAACCAAATGGGTTAGAGAAAATCTTCCTCATGCGCACATTAGCGGTGGCGTGAGTAATGTTTCGTTTTCGTTTAGAGGAAATGACACGGTTCGGGAAGCGATGCACTCAGTGTTTTTGTACCATGCGATTCAGCATGGTATGACTATGGGAATCGTGAATCCTGAAATGCTTTCTATCTACGACGAAATTCCAAAAGATTTGTTAGAACGTGTTGAGGATGTAATTTTAAACAGACGCGATGATGCAACGGAACGTTTGTTGGACTTTGCAGAAAATGTAAAGGGAGACGTAAAGAGTAATGAAAAAGCAGTTCAGGAATGGCGTTCGGGAACTATTCAGGAACGATTGACGCACTCGTTAGTAAAAGGCGTTGATGAATTTATAGAAATAGATGTTGAAGAAGCTAGACTTGCAGCAACAAAACCTATCGAAGTAATCGAAATCAACTTAATGGCAGGAATGAATGTTGTTGGGGATTTATTTGGTTCGGGAAAAATGTTTTTGCCACAAGTGGTGAAATCTGCTCGTGTAATGAAGAAAGCGGTAGCTTATTTATTGCCGTTTATTGAAGCCGAAAAAGATGGTGTTTCGAGTTTTGCAGGCCGTATCTTAATGGCTACTGTAAAAGGAGATGTGCACGATATTGGAAAAAATATTGTTTCAGTTGTTTTGGCTTGTAACAATTATGAAATCATCGATTTAGGTGTCATGGTCGCTCCCGAGAAAATCATCGCTGCCGCAATAGAGCACAACGTTGATATTATTGGTTTGAGCGGATTGATAACACCTTCGCTTGACGAAATGGTTTATTTGGCTAAAGAATTAGACAAAAGAAATATAAAAATTCCGGTGATGATTGGTGGAGCAACGACTTCACGAGCGCACACTGCCGTGAAAATTGCTCCACAATATAAATCGACTGTAATTCACGTAAATGATGCTTCAAGAGCCGTAACGGTTGCTGGAAATTTATTGAATAGTGAAAAGAAAATTTATGCAAGTGACATCAGAGCAGAATATGATGCTTTTAGAGAAACATTTTTAAATCGTTCACGCGACAAAAATTTCTTGACAATTGAGCAAGCTCGTGTTAATAAACTTAAATTAGATTGGGAAAACTACAATCCAATGAAACCTAATTTTATTGGAACAAAAACTATCGAAGTTGATTTGGATGTTTTGGTTCCGTACATTGATTGGACACCGTTTTTTAGAACCTGGGAATTGTTCGGGAAATATCCAGCGATTCTTACTGACAATGTTGTAGGGGAACAAGCTACTTCAGTTTTTGCGGATGCAAAGGAAATGTTGGAAGTTATTTTGAAAGAAAAGAAATTGACTGCCAAAGGAATTTACGGAATCTTTCCTGCAAATCAAGTAAATGATGATGATATTGAATTGAGCGATGAAAGTGGAACTGTATTAGAGAAATTCTTGACTCTGCGTCAGCAATCACAAAAAACCAAAGGTGCTCCAAATATTGCACTGTCGGATTTTATTGCTCCGAAAGACTGTGGTAAAACGGATTATATGGGTGCGTTTTGTGTAACGACCGGTTTTGGTGTGGATGAATGGGCGGCTGAATTCGAAAAAGATTTAGACGATTATAATTCGATTATGGTGAAAGCATTGGCGGATCGTTTTGCAGAAGCTTTTGCCGAATACCTTCACGAAAAAATCCGAAAGGAAATTTGGGGATACGCTGCTGATGAAAATTTATCTACTGAGGCTATGATTGAAGAGGTTTATAAAGGAATTCGCCCAGCACCGGGTTATCCGGCTTGTCCTGACCATTTAGAAAAGCCAACGATTTGGAAATTACTAAATGTAGAACAAGAAATAGGAGTGACTTTAACGGAAAGTATGGCGATGTGGCCGGCTTCATCGGTTTCTGGATATTATTTTGGAAACCCAGAAAGTAAGTATTTTGGACTTGGAAAAATAAAAGAAGACCAAGTTATTGATTACGCCAAAAGAAGAAGCGTTTCGACCGAAGTGGCTACGAAATGGTTGAACCCGAATATTGCGGATTAGAAATAGTTTAAAGTTGAAATTTTGTTTAAAGTTTAAAGTTTAAAGTTATTCGAGAGAACCTTAAACCTTAAACCTTAAACTTCAAACTAAAGAAAATGAAAGTAACACAACATATAGAAGCTGCAAAAGGAGAAACGTTGTTCTCCTTCGAAATTATTCCGCCTCAAAAAGGGAAAAGCATTCAGGAATTATACGATAATATTGATCCGTTGATGGAGTTCAAACCGCCATTTATAGATGTAACCACTTCTCGCGAAGAGTTTATTTATGTCGATAAAGGGAATGGATTATTGGAAAAAAAACTGACCAGAATGCGTCCTGGAACTCTTGGAATTTGTGCTTCAATCAAGCATAAATATAATGTGGATACAGTTCCTCATGTGCTTTGCGGTGGTTTTACCAAAGAAGAAACCGAATATTTATTAGTCGATTGTCATTATCTGGGAATTGATAATGTGATGGCTTTGCGTGGCGATGCGATGAAGGACGAACAGTCTTTTGTTCCTAAATTAGGAGGGAATGATTTTGCAGTTGATTTGGTCAAACAAATTAACCAATTGAATTGCGGAAAGTACCTGCATGACGTGATGGATGTTGATAACAAAGCTAATTTTTGTATTGGTGTTGCGGGATATCCGGAGAAACATTTAGAATCTCCCTCTTTAATTTCAGATTTGAAAAGACTGAAAGAAAAAGTGGATGCAGGAGCTGATTATGTGGTGACACAAATGTTTTTTGACAATGCAAAATACTTTGAATTTGTATCCAAAGCCAGAGAAATGGGAATTACAGTTCCTATTATTCCAGGAATTAAACCAATTGCGGTACAAAGACATTTGCAAGTATTGCCACAAATTTTCCGAATCGATTTGCCGGAAGATTTAATTCATGCAGTTGATCAATGTAAGAATAATGCAGATATCAGACAAGTAGGAATTGAATGGGCGATTCAACAATCTTTAGAATTGAAAGCTGCCGGAGTTCCAGTTTTACACTATTATTCAATGGGAAAATCAGAAAATATTAAACAAATTGCGAGTAAGATTTTTTAATTTTTAATCGTATTTCATAAAAAAAGCTCGTTTAAAATTGGATTTAAACGAGCTTTTTTAGTTGTAAACTACTTCGTAATCTCTCTAAATACTGCCTCCAAATTTTTATTTTTCTGATTCAGTTGAAGTGTTTTCAATCCATTGGCATTAGCAAAATCAAAAACTGCAGGGCGCATGTCTTTGTCCGCTTTGAAAGTTAATTCCCAAATCATGTCATGCGTGTTTTTAAAAGAGACAAGATTTTCGATTTTAGCAATTAATTGTTCCTCTATTTTATAATCAAATTCTACTTCGATAACTTGCTCCTTGTCTTCAGAAATTAAATTGTCTAGTTTTTTGTCAGTAACAATTTTACCGTTATTGATGATAATAACGCGGTCGCAAATGGCTTCGACTTCCTGCATAATGTGTGTGGAAAGGAAAACAGTTTTGTCTTTTCCCACGTTCTTAATCACATTACGAATTTCCATTAGTTGATTCGGGTCTAAACCGGTAGTTGGTTCATCCAAAATCAAAACATCTGGATTGTGCAACAAAGCGTTGGCAAGACCTACGCGCTGGCGGTATCCTTTAGATAATTGCCCTATTTTTTTATGACTTTCGGTACTTAAACCGGTCAGTTGAATTACTTCTTCGATTCTGGATTTGGCTACTTTATAGACATCAGCATTAAAAGCCAAATATTCCCTCACATACAAATCCAAATACAACGGATTGTGTTCCGGAAGGTAGCCAATAGAAAGTTGCACTGCTTTCTGTTGAGTGTTTACATCATTTCCATTTACAATTGCAGTCCCTTCATCGGCATTGATGTAGGTTGTCAATATCTTCATTAAAGTTGATTTTCCGGCTCCATTTGGACCTAAAAAACCAACGATTTCTCCTTTTTTTATAGAAAATGAAATGTTATCCAATGCTTTTTGGGCACCGTAACTTTTTGATATGTTATTTACTTCTATTGACATGGAATTTTATTTGTTGCAAAAGTAAACAGAAAAAACATTGATTTATTGTTTTTTGTAGCTCAATAGCTAAAAAGACCTAAGTCAAAGTTTTACAAAGCGGGATGATATTCTATTTTAGATTTATATATTTACCCTAAACTATATAAATATGAATTTGAAAAATACACAGTCGGGCAGTTTCTTGAAAAATTACAAAAGTATTTTATTGCTACTTGGCGGAATTCTGGCAGGTAGCATTTTGGGTTTAGTTTTTGGAAAAGGCGTAGAGGTGATTAAGCCTTTGGGCGATATATTTCTGAATTTATTGTTTACAGCAATTATCCCGTTGATTTTTTTTACGATCGCTTCTTCGATTGCTAATTTAGAAAAATCAGAGAAACTAGGAAAATTGTTTGTCATTGTCATTGGCGTATTTTTAAGTACAGTACTGATTTCTGCTATTTTGATGCTAGTTGGTGTGTTGTTATTTCCCATTCAGCAAGATATTATCATTTCTAAAATCCCATTAGAAACTATTCAGGAAAGCACCACAGGTTCACAAATTACCCAGTTGCTTACAGCGGGAGATTTTTATGAGCTACTTTCTCGAAAAAGCATGTTGGCGCTCATCATATTCTCGTTTTTAATAGGATTTGCCAGTTTGCAATCGGGCGAAAAAGGGAAAGATTTTAGTAGATTCTTGAATTCAGGCAATGAAGTGATGAAACAATTGTTACACATTATTATGAAGACGGCTCCAATAGGATTGGGTGCTTATTTTGCGTATCAGGTTGGGATATTTGGACCGCAATTATTTGGCGCTTACGCAAAACCTTTGGGACTTTATTATGCAGTTTGCGCTTTTTACTTTGTCGTGTTTTTTAGTTTGTACGCTTTTATAGCTGGAGGAAAATTAGGATTTAAAGTATTTTGGAAAAACAATATTACGCCTTCCTTAACAGCATTGGGAACCTGCAGCAGCATTGCGACAATTCCTGCCAATCTGGAAGGTGCTGAAAAAATGAATATTCCGACTCACATCAGGAATGTAGTTATTCCACTGGGAGCACCGTTGCATAAAGACGGATCGAGTATGTCGTCAATTATAAAAATTGCAGTAATTTTTGCCATGTTTGGTAAAGACTTCACAGACCCCAGTACCTTATTGACGGCATTGGGAATTACAGTTATTGTTTCGGTAGTTGAAGGCGGAATTCCAAATGGAGGTTATATAGGAGAAATTCTGGCGATAACCGTTTATGGATTTCCTATGGAGCAGGCTTTGCCAGCCGCAATGATTGTGGGAACCTTGGTTGATCCAATGGCGACGCTGCTGAATGCAAATGGTGATTTAGTATCGGCAATGATGGTAACTCGAATTTCGGAAGGGAAAAAATGGCTTACTGAAAAATTAGTGGCGTAATTTAGGTTTGTTTTTAAGGGTGAAATTCAGGAAAAAGAATATTTCAATTGCTGAAAATTATAAAGACACGCTGATTAAAAAATATTTTAAAAGCCTTTTTTTAATTATTACATAATTAATAACCAGTTTTTTAGCGAATCTCTTTTTTGTTCAATAAAAGAAGCTTTTTTTTTGGGTTAGCTGGAAATTATGTATACATTCGCAGAGTAATTAATACAAAAAAGCAACAAGATGTTGAGTAACCGATTTTATTTTAGCAATTCTTATTATTTCTTCTGGAAAGTAGAAAGGGATTGTTGTATGGTTATTTGATTATGAAATTAAATTGATACTATAAATATACAATCCCGATGAAAATCGGGATTTTTTTTTGCTTAAAAAGATGTAAAAATGAATGAAATAATTGGAATACAAGGGATAACGGGTTCTTTTCACCATCAGGTGGCTCAAGAATATTTCAGTCAGGCAGTTGCTGTCGATGAATGTTTGTCTTTTGAAGAATTAGTGGATAACCTGCTTTCAGGCAAATCAGATCAGGCAGTTATGGCGATAGAAAATTCTATTGCAGGCCCAATTATTCCGAATTATGCATTGATTGACAAAAATAATTTGCACATAATAGGAGAACATTATTTAAGAATTCATCAAAATTTAATGGCTTTAAAAGGTCAAAAAATAGAGGATATTCAAGAAGTACATTCGCATCCTATGGCTATTTTACAATGTATGGAATTCCTGAAAAAATACCCAAACATAAAATTAGTCGAAGACAAAGATACTGCTGAAACGGCACGTAGAATTCAGGAAAAACAGTTGAAAGGAATTGCTGCAATCGCCAGTAAAACCGCTTCGGAAATGTATGATTTAGAGATTTTAGCTCCTGAAATTCAAACGATTAAAAACAATATGACTCGTTTTGTGATTATCAAAAAGGACAATTCTTTTGTCCCGGAAAACGAAATAAACAGAGCGTCCATTAAATTCGAATTGGATCACAAACGTGGCAGTTTGGCTGCAGTACTAAATGTAATGAGCGATTGTAAATTGAATTTAACCAAAATTCAGTCGTTACCAAAAATAGAAACACCTTGGAAATATTCGTTTTTTGTGGATGTTACTTTCGAGAAATACGAAGATTATGCAAAAGCAAAGTCATTATTGATCATTATGGCGGAGTATTTCAAAGTGTTAGGCGAATATAAAAACACAAAATTATAATTAGTCGAAAGCTACAAAGTTACAAAGTCAAAAGAATCTTAAAATTTAAACATGATTACTACAGCGAAACGTCTCGATATAATTGAAGAATATTATTTCTCATCAAAATTGAGAGAAGTAAGACAACTGGCTTCTGAAGGGAAACCAATTATTAATATGGGAATTGGAAGTCCGGATTTACAACCGTCACAAGCAGTAATTGATGCAGTAGTTCTGGCAATGCAAGATGAAAATGCGCATCAATACCAAAGTTATCAAGGATTACCAGAATTGCGTCAAGGCATGGCTGATTTTTACAAAAATAATTACGGAGTTGCGTTGAATCCGGCTAACGAAATCTTGCCTTTGATGGGTTCCAAAGAGGGAATTATGCATATTTCGCTGGCTTTCTTGAATGAAGGTGATCAGGTACTGATTCCAAATCCAGGATATCCAACATACACTTCGGTGACTAATTTAGTAGGAGCAGTTCCAGTTTATTATGATTTAAAAGAAAATAATAATTGGGAACCGGATTTTGAAGCTTTGGAAAAACTGGATCTATCGAAAGTTAAAATAATGTGGATTGGTTATCCGCACATGCCAACAGGAGCAAGAGGAAGTTTGGAATTGTTTGAAAAGTTGGTGGCTTTCGCCAAGAAACATAATATTTTGTTGGTTAATGATAATCCGTACAGTTTTGTTTTGAATGACAATCCAATGAGTTTATTGCAAGTGGAAGGCGCAAAAGATGTGGTTTTAGAATTGAATTCTTTGAGCAAGACTTTCAACATGGCGGGCTGGAGAGTGGGAATGCTTCTGGGAAATGTAGCTTGTATCGATGCAGTTCTAAAAGTGAAAAGCAACATGGATAGCGGAATGTTTTACGGGATTCAAAAGGGAGCAATTGCAGCTTTGAAAAGTGACAAAACTTGGTTTGAATCGATGAATGCGATTTATAAAAAACGCAGAATTCTTACCGAACAACTGGCAGAAAAATTAGGCTGTAAAGTGTATAAAGAAGGTGTTGGATTATTTGTTTGGGCAAAATTGCCGGATGGAATTACATCAGCAGAGAAATTCATTGATGAAATTTTATATGATAAATCCATTTTCATTACGCCGGGAACCATTTTTGGCTCTAATGGAGAAGGATACATACGATTTGCACTTTGTGTAAAAGAAGAAAAAGTACAAGAAGCGATAAATAGATTTTAGATTGCTGATTAACGATTTTAGATTTCAGATTTTCTTGCAAGGTTTTCAAAACCTTGTAACTAACAAATAAAAATTCTAAAAAAACGAGAAACCCTAGCCCTGATAGCAGTGGAAATCCTTTTACTTTTTCTTTAAAAGTAAAAGATTGAAACGAATAGCAGGATTAGCTACAAAAAAACAAGAAATGAAAGTATTTGTAATAGGAATTGGATTAATAGGCGGTTCGATGGCATTGGACATTAAAACGCTGCATCCGGAGGCCAAAATTTATGGGATTGATACTAACGAAAGTCATTTGGCGGAAGCCATAACTTTAGGAGTTGTGGATGCTGGTGCCACATTTGAAGATTTAGCCGATGCTGATTTTGTAATCGTTTCGGTTCCTGTTGATGTAGCGCTGGTTGTTTTGCCAAAAGTATTAGATGTTATTGGCGATAATAGTATCGTTTTTGAAGTGGGTTCTACCAAAATTCCTATTTGTGAAGTAGTTGCTAGCCATCCTAAAAGGAGAAATTTTATAGCAACACATCCTATTGCAGGAACGGAGTTTTCTGGACCTTCGGCAGCGATAAAAGGATTGTTTCAAGGGAAGACAAATATTATTTGTGAGGTGGAAAAAACTACTTTCAAATTACAAGAAAAAGCGTTGGATTTATTTAAGGCAATGGGGATGAGAATTCGTTATATGGATCCGAAATCACACGATAAACACATTGCTTACGTGTCGCATTTGTCGCATATCAGTGCCTTTATGCTGGGAAAAACGGTAATTAATAAAGAGAAAGACGAGCAGGATATTTTTGATATGGCAGGTTCCGGTTTTGAAAGTACGGTTCGTTTGGCCAAAAGTTCCCCAGCGATGTGGACGCCAATTTTTAAACAAAACAGGAAACAGGTTGTAAAAACATTGGACGAATACATTTCGAATTTATCAAAGTTTAAAGAATTATTAGAAAAGGAAGATTACGATGCGATTTATAATGAAATGCAAAGTGTCAACAAAATAAAAGAAATATTAAACGGAATGAATATTAAAAAATAATCAGTGTTCATCCTCAAACTTCAGGAGAAATTTACAATTAAATAGAACAACACAAAAACTAAAAAAAATAAAATTAGAAAAGATGGAAAACAAGAAAGAAATGAGAAATTGGTTGAATGAATTCAATTTGACTCATCCATTTGTGATCGCAGGACCTTGTAGTGCTGAAACAGAAGAACAAGTATTGAAAATTGCACATGAATTGAAAGATTCAGATGTAAGTGTTTTTAGAGCAGGAATTTGGAAACCAAGAACACGTCCGGGAGGATTTGAAGGTATTGGTGAAATTGGATTGAAATGGTTGAAAAAAGCTAAAGAACAAACCGGATTGCTAATGGGAACGGAAGTGGCAAATGCGGCTCACGTAAAATTAGCTTTGGAATATGATATTGATGTATTGTGGATTGGTGCAAGAACTACCGTAAATCCTTTTGCAATGCAGGAAATTGCAGATGCTTTAGTAGGAACTAAAAAAATCGTATTGGTTAAGAATCCGGTGAATCCAGATTTGTCTTTATGGTTGGGCGGCGTTGAGCGCTTGTACAATGCTGGAATTGAAAAATTAGGGGTAATTCATAGAGGTTTTTCAACTTACGAAAAAACAAAATACAGAAACATTCCAGAATGGCAGATTGCTATTGAATTGCAAAATAAATTCCCAGATTTACCTTTAATAATTGACCCGTCTCATATTACAGGAGACCGCAAAATGATTCTTGAAGTGACTCAACAAGCTTTAGATTTGAATTATGACGGTATGATTATCGAAACACATTACGATCCAGACAATGCATGGAGTGATGCTGCGCAGCAAGTGACTCCGGATGCTTTGAAACAAATTTTTATTGATTTGAAGGTAAGAAAAGTAAACGATGTATCGGATGCATTTACTCAAAAAATGGCTAAATTAAGAGCTAATATCGATGTTTTGGATGCTACGTTGTTAGAGCTTTTGGGTAAAAGAATGAAAGTAGCAGATGAAATAGGTCAAGTGAAAAAAGACGCGAACGTTGCTGTATTGCAAAACAATCGCTGGAATGAAATCCTTGGAAAAATGATTTTGGATGGTGAGAAAAAAGGATTGACGGAAGAATTTGTACTAAAAATGTTCAAAGCAATACACCAAGAAAGTATTGGGCACCAAGAAAAAGTGTTGAACGCATAAAATGATTTAAGATTGAGGATTAACGATTTCTGATTTTTGATTTCGTGAGCCATTAATTTAGATTTTTATAAAAATTCCTGCCGCTTTTGTAAAAAAAAAGTTGTGGGGATTTTTTATTTTTAATTGTATGTAAAGTTGTTCAAAGTGAAAAACTTCAAACTTTATCCCGAAGCTTCGGGATAAACCTAAAACAAAGAATTATCTTTGCAAAGTCTTAGATTTTAAATTAGAAATCTAAAATCGTTAATATTCAATCAAATAATCCTAAATGACAGGACTCGTATATAAATCTACAGGAAGTTGGTACACCGTAAAATCTGAACAAGGTGATTTTATAGAATGCCGTATGAAAGGGAAATTCCGAATTAAAGGAATCAAAAGTACCAATCCTATTGCTGTGGGTGACATTGTTGATTATGAACTAGAAGAATCATCTGATACCGTTACTGGAACCATTCATAAAATTCATGACAGGAAGAATTATATTGTTCGGAAATCTGTCAATTTATCGCATCAAATGCATATTATTGCGTCTAATATTGATAGGGTTTTCTTGTTAGTCACCATTAATAATCCTCCAACGACTTTTAATTTTATTGACCGTTTTCTGGTTACTGCCGAAGCATACGGAATTGAAACGATACTGGTTTTTAATAAAATAGATACTTTTGATGATGCCACGCTAGACGAGCAATTGTATATGCAGCATGTGTATCAAGAAATAGGGTACAAATGTCTTCGCGTTTCTTCGACTGAAATGAAAGGGATCGAGGAGTTGAAAGCAATGATGATTGGCAAAGTGAGCATGTTTTCCGGGCATTCCGGTGTGGGGAAATCAACATTGGTAAATGCAATGGAGCCTTCTTTGCATTTAAAAACAAAAACAATTTCAGAAGCAAGTAAACAAGGACAACATACGACTACTTTTGCCGAAATGTACGATTTGTCTTTTGATGCTAAAATTATTGATACGCCTGGTATCAAAGGTTTTGGAATTGTAGACATGGAAAAAGAAGAAATCAGTGGTTATTTCCCAGAGTTTTTCAAATTGAAAGAGCAATGTAAATTCAATAATTGTCTGCACAAAGACGAACCGCATTGCGCCATCAAAGCTGCTTTAGAAAAAGATGAAATTGCTTGGTCCCGTTATAGAAGTTACCTGAAAATTCTGGAAGGAGATGATGAAAATTACCGTACTGATATTCATAATGAAGACCGGATAATAAGCGATAAAACAAGGGAATAGTTCTGAATTGTGAATGTTGATTAAAAAGCCCTAATTCCTAAATCTGAATGAAAGTAGTTCTCCAAAGAGTTTCTTCCGCCTCCGTAACCATCGATACTGAGATTGTAGCCGATATCCAAAAAGGATTATTGGTTTTAGTTGGTGTTGAAGATGCCGATACCCAGGAAGATATAGATTGGTTGGTTAATAAGATTACTAACATTCGCATTTTTGGCGACGAAAATGACGTGATGAATTTATCCGTCAAAGATATTGACGGTGATATCATTGTAGTAAGTCAATTTACATTGCATGCTTCTACTAAAAAAGGCAACCGTCCTTCCTATATCAAGGCTTCAAAACCACAAGTTTCCATTCCATTGTATGAGAGTTTTGTAAAAAAAATAGAAATAGATTTAGGAAAAAAAGTGCAAACTGGTGTTTTTGGTGCGGATATGAAAGTACTTTTATTAAATGATGGACCGGTAACGATAGTAATTAACAGTAAAAATAGAGAATAAAATGAACCTAAAAAATTCCCAATTAGACGTAGATACTTGGATTAAAGAACACGGCGTTCGTTATTTTAACGAACTAACCAATATGGCGCAACTTACCGAAGAAGTAGGTGAAGTGGCGCGAATCATTGCACGACGTTATGGAGAGCAATCCGAAAAAGAAAGCGATAAAAATAAAGACCTTGGCGAAGAATTAGCCGATGTAGTCTTTGTGGTATTGTGTTTGGCAAACCAAACCGGAATCGATTTACAAGCCGCTTTCGATAAAAAAATGGATTTGAAATCCTTTAGAGACAAAGACCGTCACAAAAACAACGAAAAACTCAAATAATTTGTGAAGTATAAATTATGAATTATAAATGTGGAGTGGTAAATTGCGAACTTGAATTATATCACTGATAATTCATAATTCACAACTCATAATTAGCTACATGAATTTAAAATTAAGTACGAATTCACAATTCACAATTGATAATTCACAATTAAATATTACTGGTTCAAAAAGCGAAACCAACCGACTACTATTATTACAAGCCTTATTTCCAAATATTACTTTGGCCAATACTTCCAATTCTGATGATAGCGAAGTCATGCAAAAAGCGTTGAAAGGAAACGAGGAAATTGTAGATATTCATCATGCGGGAACGGCAATGCGTTTCTTAACGGCGTATTTTGCTGTAAACGAAGGTCGCGAAGTTGTGTTGACCGGCTCTCAACGAATGACGGAGCGTCCCATAAAAGTTTTGGTGGAAGCCTTGGAGCAATTGGGTGCGAAAATCTCCTACGAGAAAGAAGCAGGTTATCCGCCAATTCGAATCAAAGGACAAAAAATTACAGCTTCTAAAGTAAACATTCCTGCCAATGTAAGCAGTCAATACATTTCTGCATTATTATTAGTGGCGCCAAAACTGCAAAACGGTATCGAAATCACTTTAGTAGGTGAAATCACTTCGGTTCCTTATATCAAAATGACATTGGCTTTGTTGAATGATTTGGATATCAAAACCAGTTTCGAAGGAAATGTGATTACGGTATATCCAAAACAAGAAGTAGCATCAAAAGTAATGACCGTAGAATCCGATTGGAGTTCTGCATCGTACTTTTTTAGTTTAGCTGCGTTGGCTGAAAATGCTACTATTTCATTGAACAGTTATAAAAAAACCAGTTTGCAAGGTGATTCAGCTTTGGTTGAAATCTACAAACAAATGGGTGTTGAAACGCATTTTGAAGGAAATAAAATGACTCTGGTAAAACAGTCTGATTTTAAACCTGAAAATTTAACCTTAGAATTGAATAATACACCAGATATCGCCCAAACCATAGTTGTTACTTGTCTTGGATTAGGAATTGGTTGCCATCTGACAGGTTTGCATACCTTGAAAATTAAAGAAACGGACCGACTCGAAGCACTTAGAATTGAGTTGACAAAATTGGGAGCGAATATATCGGTGACCAATGATAGCTTGACGCTTATGGCTTCAAACCAAATCAATCCTGATGTTAAAATTGCGACTTATAACGATCACCGTATGGCGATGGCATTTGCACCATTAGCTATAAAAGTGCCAATTATCATCGAAAACGCGGAAGTAGTTTCTAAATCATACCCTGATTTTTGGAATGATTTAAAAAGTTTAGGTTTCGAAATTTTGTAGCACACCCTCAATTCATTGGGCGAAAAGATGTTTTTCTTCTCCCTCTCCTTCGGAGAGGGCTGGGGTGAGGAAAAATAAACAGCAAAACACTTGACAACGCCTATCTCACAATCGTATATTTGCAAACTATTATAATTTATTGAGGCTTAACTCGTAACTTATAATTCATAACTCATAAATTTATCAAATGAAATTATCACATTTTCAATTCGATTTGCCAAAAGAACTTCTTGCAGAATATCCAGCTGAAAACAGAGACGAATCTCGTCTAATGGTTATTGATCGCAAGAAAGGAACTATAGAGCACAAAATGTTTAAAGATGTTATCGATTATTTTGACGAAGGTGATGTTTTAATTCTGAATAACACGAAAGTTTTTCCAGCTCGTTTGTACGGAAATAAAGAAAAAACGGGAGCTAGAATCGAAGTTTTTTTACTTAGAGAATTAAATTCTGAGCAAAGACTTTGGGATGTTTTAGTTGATCCGGCACGTAAAATCAGAATTGGTAACAAATTATATTTTGGAGATGACGATTCATTAGTGGCTGAGGTTATCGATAATACAACTTCTCGCGGAAGAACATTGCGTTTCCTTTACGATGGTTCGTATGAAGAATTCAGAAATAAATTGACAGAACTTGGAGAGACTCCAATCCCAAAATATATTTCTAGAGATGTAACTCCGGAAGATGCGGAACGTTACCAAACTATTTATGCTAAAGAAGAAGGAGCTGTTGCAGCGCCAACTGCAGGATTGCACTTCTCGAAACATTTATTGAAAAAACTGGAAATCAAAGGAATTAAATTTGCCGAAGTTACGCTTCACGTAGGTTTGGGGACTTTCAATCCAGTTGAGGTTGAAGATTTATCAAAACACAAAATGGATTCTGAGGAATTAAAAATTACTCAGGAAGCATGTGATATTGTGAATGAAGCCAAAGCTAAAAAGAAACGTATTTGTACCGTAGGAACTACTTCTATGCGTGCCGTTGAAAGCTCAGTTTCTTCGCAAAATACCTTGAATCCGTTTGACGGATGGACAAACAAATTTGTTTTTCCTCCTCATGATTTCACGATTCCAACGTGTATGATTACTAATTTTCATACGCCAAAATCAACTTTATTAATGATGGTTTCCGCATTTTGTGGTCATGATTTAATGAAAAAAGCATACGCAGAAGCAATCGAAAAAGAATACAAATTCTATTCTTACGGTGATGCAATGATGATTATCTAAAAAACATTTTTTCTCCTCCCTTTCCTTTGGAGAGGGTTGGGGTGAGGATAAAATCTCGTCAGTAATGGCGAGATTTTTTGTTTTATAATAGTGTGTGTCCCGCTGAAAAAGCGGGTCGGGCTCTACGCTGTATCTTTATTTTCTTAAAGAAAGAAAATAAAGGATGCCGCTTCCATCCCTCACACGACGTTGTATGTATAAAAGTGGTTTGTATTCCTAATTCACTTGATACACCAATCGTACCGTGATATTAGCCGTTTTGTTTTTGGATTGCGTATTAAAGGAACCGCCATAAGAAAAATCTTCCGATGAGTTTTGACCTGTAATTTGAAAAACGCCCATATCTGATTTCTTTAAATTCCCTAAACTCGCATCAGCATTTTCAGCAATACTTTTCGCTCTGATACTCGCGTCTTTTGTGGCTTCGGCAATCATTTTTATTTTTAACTCAGCTAGTTTGGTGTAATAGTATTCCGGTGGAGACGAATAAAATTCTACGCCTGAGTTGATCAATTCACTGGATTGTCTGGATAATTCCTCAATTTTATTTACTTCCTTAGATTGGATACTTACACTTTGGGTTAAAGTAAATCCAGTAAAAATTTGCTGCCTTGTAGTTCCGTTTTCATTGAAGGTAGTTTCAAAATCTTTATTGAAATTCACCGCTGAGAAAACCATTTCATTCGGCGCAATTCCTTTGCCGGATAAATAGCTTTTTATTTTTTCTCTATCAGCATCTAATGCGGCATAAGCATCTTTCAAAGTCATGCTTTTTTTAGAAAACGAACCGCTCCAAACAATCAAATCCGATACAAAATCCTTCTTTCCGGAACCGGTCACACTTATGGTATCGTTACTTTTATTTCGATTCTGAAAAGCATTCGAAAATAAATACGAGGAAATTACCACAGCGATGGCAATAATAATAACGTTTAAACTGTTTTTAAGCATAGCTAAGAATTTTAAATTCAATCAAATATAAGTAAATAACGAGTAGTTTCTTAATTCCGTATAGGAATTGGGAACTATTTTTTTGTATTCGAAAATTTAACTATTGTATAGCTTTCCAATCAATGTTAACTATATTATCATTCGTCCATTTTTACTACTTTTACAAAACAAAATACAAATCATGATATTCGAAAATACCCTTGAATTTGCAAAAAAATTGGATTCACAAGATCAATTACATAAATACCAAGATGAATTTATTTTTCCGCAGGTAAATGGAAAAAAGGTGATTTATTTCACAGGAAATTCACTAGGATTACAACCTAAACGTACTAAAGCATATGTAGATGAGGTGATGAATGATTGGGCAAATCTCGCCGTTGAAGGACATTTTTACAGTGAAAAACCTTGGTGGGATTATCACGAACGATTTGCAAATCCGTTGAGTAAAATTGTTGGTGCACTTTCAAGTGAAGTCACGGTAATGAATACCTTGACAGTGAATCTTCATTTATTGATGGTTTCTTTTTACCGACCTACAAAGACCAGATATAAAATTATTTGCGAAGAAAAAGCATTTCCGTCGGATCAATATATGTTTCAAAGTCAGGTTCATTTTCATGGATACAAACCAGAAGATGTGATTGTCGAAATCAAGCGTCGCGAAGGCGAACACAACATTCGCTTAGAAGATGTTTTGGCAAAAATTGAAGAAGTTGGTGACGAGTTGGCTTTAGTTTTAATTGGCGGTGTCAATTATTACACCGGACAAGTTTTTGATATGAAAACCATAACCGCAGCAGGCCATAAAGTGGGTGCATATGTTGGTTGGGATTTAGCGCATGCTGCAGGAAATGTGAAGCTGGAATTGCACGATTGGGATATTGATTTTGCAGCTTGGTGCAGTTATAAATACATGAATTCAGGACCAGGAAATGCTTCAGGGTGTTTTATTCACGAAAAACACCACAATAATTCGGAGTTGCCGAGATTCGCGGGTTGGTGGGGACATAATAAAGAACGTCGTTTCAAGATGGAACAGACCTTTGATCCCGTTCATGGAGCCGATGGTTGGCAAATCAGTAACCTGCCAGTACTTTCATTGGCACCTTATTTGGCATCAGTCGACATGTTTGATGAAATAGGGATGGACGCTTTAATCCAAAAAAGAAATGCAATTACTTCCTATTTAGAATTCATTCTGCACGAAATAGATAAAGAAGTTGACAGTAGTTTCGAAATTATTACGCCGTCAAATCAATCGGAAAGAGCGTCACAATTATCAGTGCTTCTTCATGGGGAAGGACGCAGTTTGTTTGATTATTTGATGAAAAATGGCGTTATAACGGATTGGCGTGAACCCAATGTTATCCGTTTAGCGCCAGTTCCTTTATATACATCTTATGAGGATATGTACATGTTTGGTCAGATTCTGAAGGCAGGAATTTTGGACAAAGCGAATCTTTAAATTATATAAATTATTAATTGAATTACATAAGTGCAATTATCAACTTTAAGCGTTTCTTTGTAGTATTACAAATTGAAAAAATTTAAATTATGAAAGCATTATATTTTATATTAGTAGCTATACTTGTTGTTTCTTGTCAGAACCAAGGAAAAATGGAAATTGAAAAGGCTAAAGTAGCAACGGTAGATTCCATGAAAGTTGAAATGGAAAAGGAAAGAGTAATTGACTCTATGAAGCAAGAAATGGTCAAAATTGAAGCTGCTAGAATTGAAACGCAAAAAGAAGTTGTTGTTGTAAACAAGCAATCACCTTCGACTACAACGACTACAACAAATACTTCCACGCAAAGAAAAGGCTGGAGTAGTACTGCAAAAGGTGCTGTAATAGGCGCTGGTGTAGGTGCTGCAACTGGTGCTATTATCAGTAAGAAAAAAGTACAAGGTGCTATTATTGGAGGTGTAGCTGGTGCTGGAGTAGGTGCAGGAACCGGAGCAATTATAGACGGAAGCAAAAAGAATTAAATTTATCCGTAATATAAACAAGAGTGTTTAAGTTCATAATAGAATTTAAACACTCTTTTTTTATGGGAAAATTTGGGTTTAATACGAATCCATATTGGCAATTATTTCATTCGCCTTTACTTTGATTTTATATAATTCTTCGGGATTTATTTTCTTTAATAAATTCAGCATCATTCCCATTCGTTGGTTTCCTTTGAAATATTCTTTTTTCTCATCTAGGAAATTCCAGTATAAAGTATTGAAAGGACAGGCGTTATCACCAAATTTTTCTTTCACTTTATAATGGCATTTGGCACAATTATTACTCATTTTATTGATATAACTTCCGGAGGAAACATATGGTTTGGTGGCAATTATTCCGCCATCTGCATATTGTGACATCCCGCGGGTATTAGGCATTTCGACCCATTCAATGGCATCTATGTACACGCCTAGATACCATGCATCCACTTCATCAGGATGAATCTGCGTAAGTAAAGTAAAATTTCCAATTACCATCAGTCGCTGAATATGATGTGCGTAAGCTTCGTCTAAACTTTGATTGATAGCGTGGCTCATGCAATTCATTTTGGTTTTACCGGTCCAGAAAAAATCTGGTAATTCATTTGTATTTTCCAAGACATTCATTTGGGCATAATTGGGCATTTCTTTCCAGTAAATTCCTCGGATGTATTCGCGCCAACCTAAAATTTGTCTTACGAATCCTTCGACTTGTGAGATAGTTATATCGGTTTCATTGGCATGATAAAAAGAAATAACGGTCTCGATTACTTCTTTTGGCGAAAGCATTTTACTGTTCATGGCAAAAGACAAACGGGAGTGAAAAAGGAATTTTTCATCGGTGTGCATCGCATCTTCGTAATCACCAAAATGCTTTAACAGATTTTTACAGAAATAATCTAAAACTTCCAACGATTGTTCACGCGAAGTAGGCCAACTGAAATTATCTGGATTGATGTTTCCAAAAGTCACAATTCCTGCTTCTACTATTTGTGCAGCAACTTCAGAAACATTCGCATGAAAATTCTTTTCTGAAGGAACCGGGACTTCACCTTTATATTTTTTGCGATTATCAGCATCAAAATTCCATTGGTTACCTAACGGAGTGCTTCCATCCATTAAAATATGATGTTTTTTGCGCATGTTCCGATAAAAGTTTTCCATCAGCAACAACTTCTTTCCCTCAAAAAAATCAGAAAGTTCGGTACGCGTGGTATAGAAATGTTCGGAGTCAAAAGCTTCAGATTCGATTTTTAGATTGGAACAAATCGTTTTTAATTGTTGGTCCAGTCGGTATTCATCAGGTAATTGGTATTCGAACTTTTGAATTTTATATCTTTCAATACAAATGGCAATGATTTTTTCTAAGTCCTGTGGATTCTCAGCATCGGTAATTTGAAAATAGACTGCTTGATGTCCATTTTCTTTTATCGCTGTGTAAAAATTCCTCATCGACACGAAAAAGGCCACTACTTTTTGGATGTGATGTTTGACATAATCCGTTTCCTGACGCATTTCGGCCAAGACATACATTGTGTTGTCATCACTTTCCTGAAGCCAAGAATGCTTTGAATTGAGCTGATCACCAAGGATTAAGCGCAGTTTTTTCATTTGTTATTTTTTAAAAAAGGAAGAGGTTGGAATTTCCTTTCGGGCATATTGAAAACGATCCACTAATTTGGGTAAACAATACCCATCAAGACCATTTAATGCCACAACATTGCCTCGGTCAATTTGTAACCAGCCATCTTTATGTTCTAATTCTTCCTCAAAAAATAAATTTTCGATTGACGCAATTACATGAATCGTATCATTTTCTTTGATGTAATATTCGTTTACGTATTTGCAATACAACTGCACCGGACTTCCTTTTACAAATGGAATTTCAATGTCATTTTTATACTCTTCTTCCAGATTGGTTTTATCAAATTCGGAAATTCCCAGTTCGTAATTTGCAGACGTATGGTGCGCATCTTCAATCATGTCAACGGTAATGTGATTTACTGTAAAATATCCAGTGTCTTTGATGTTTTTGTACGTGTCTCTTGGAACAGTTGTAGGACGCATTATGAATCCAATCATAGCAGGATTGCTTCCCAAATGCGTTACGCTACTAAAAATGGCAACATTAGACTTTCCGTCGAGGGATTTTGTAGCAAGCAAATTAGCTGATTTATAACCAGTGCAGGAATTGATTAAATTTAATCTTTCGATTTTTTCCATTTGAGAAATATCGTCTCTTGAAATGTGTTTCATATTTAGTCATATTTGAAACAAATATACTTTTGTTTAATTAAATATGAAATAAATTAAACAAAATATTTTAAATTCATCAATGATTTATTCTATTTAGTTTGAAATAAATACATTGGAACAAATAGTTTTTAAATAACTTCCAAATCCTATATATTTGTTTTTCAATTTATCCAATGATGAAAATACTTAGAAAAGTCCTTCTCGTTTTACTTTCGTTAGTAATTGTTTTAGCGGTAACGATGCTTGTTTATGGTTATTACTTAAAACCAAAATACGAAGGCAAGTTACGCTTGAAAAACATTCAAAAAGAAACCACCGTTTATTTTGATGAATTTGGTGTTCCTCATATTTATGCGACAACTTCTCAAGATGCCATGGTAGCCTTGGGTTATGTGCATGCGCAAGATAGATTGTGGCAAATGGAATTGATGCGTCGTATCGCCCCAGGAAGATTATCGGAGATTTTTGGTTCAGTGGCATTGAAAAACGATAAGTTCTTTGCTGGATTAGGAATCGAAGAAGCTTCCGCCAAAGCGATTGCAGGTTTGGACAAAAACAGTCCAAGTTATCAATTGACTATGGCTTACTTAGATGGAATCAATCAATGCATGGAAGAAGGAACTACACCAATAGAGTTCAGTTTAGTAGGCGTCAAAAAAGAGAAGTTTACCATTAAAGACGTTTATAATATTTTTGGATACATGTCTTTTAGTTTTGCAATGGCTCAAAAATCAGATCCGTTATTGACCGACATTCGAAACAAATATGGAATGGAATATTTGAAGGATTTTGGAATTGACGGTTCCTTCAATACTACAAAAATTAAAAATGCGAAAGACAGACCACAAGAATACGCGGCTATTTCAAAATCAGTTGCGTCGCTTTTGGAGCAGTCGCCAGTATCGCCTTTTATAGGAAGCAACAGTTGGGTTATTGCTCCAAAGAAAACTAAAAACGGAAAAGTTATTTTTGCTAACGATCCTCATATTGGATTTTCACAACCAGGAACTTGGTACGAAGCGCATATTGTTACTCCGGATTTCGAATTATACGGCTGTTATTTAGCAGGAACTCCGTATCCGTTATTGGGACACAACAGGGAATATGCTTATGGTTTGACCATGTTTGAAAATGATGATATTGATTTGTACCAAGAGCAGAATAATCCGGCTAATGCCAATGAATATAGGACGCCAAATGGTTTCACTACGTATGAAATTCAGGAGAAAACAATCAAAGTAAAAGATTCATCTAATGTTGTTTTGAAAGTGAAAACTACTCGACATGGACCTATAATGAACGATTTGATAGATGGTTTACAGCAAGACAAACCTGTTTCTATGTATTGGATTTATACGCAACAACCTATTCAAATTCTTGATGCGGTGTATGCACTTTCACATGCTAAAAGCAAAGGAGATTTTCAGAAAGGAGTTTCACTAATTGCAGCACCAGGATTGAATGTGATGTATGGCGATGCTAAAGGAAATGTCGCTTGGTGGGCAACGGGAAAATTATACAAGCATAAAGAAGGAGTGAATCCGAATTTTATTCTCGATGGAGCGAGCGGTGAGGATGATATTAAAGAGTTTTTGGATTTCTCCAAAAATCCTTCGGCGGTGAACCCTAGATGGAATTATGTGTATTCCGCTAATAATCAACCAGAAGCAATTGACGGATTTTTGTATCCGGGGTATTATCTTCCAGAGGATCGAGCCAAAAGAATTACGCAATTATTGAATCCAAAATCAGATTGGGATATGGTTTCGGTTGGGAAGATGATTTTTGATAATACTTCTCCTGTGGCTCCAAAAGTTGTGAAAGATTTAATCTCAAATGTAGATCAGGAATCCCTTACTGAAAACGAAAAACAAGCTCTTAGTGTTTTAAAAAATTGGAAAGGAACTAATAATCTGAGTGATGTGGCTCCTACAATCTATAATAAATGGATTTTTAATTACTTAAAAAATACTTTTGAAGATGAACTTGGTGCTGAAAATTTCAAGATGTTTTTAGGAACGCACATCATGAAGCAAATTATTGCAAGACAAATCACGAATGAAAAATCACTTTGGTGGGATAACATCAATACCAAAAATGAGAAAGAAACAAGGAGTCAGATTGTCTCAAAATCATTCAAAGAATCCGTTGCAGCTCTAGAAAACCAATTGGGAAGTACAGTTTCGGATTGGACTTGGAATAAAGTACACACTTTAGAACATCAGCATCCGTTGGGGAAAGTAGCGGCTTTAAGAAGTATCTTTAATGTAGGGCCTTTTGAAGTTTCAGGTTCTACAGAAGTAATTAATAATCTCTTTTTTGATTTTACGGATGATGGGAATTACATCGTAAAAGGAGGTCCGTCCACAAGAAGAATTATTGATTTTTCGGATATAGAAAACAGCTGGAGTATATTGCCTACGGGACAATCAGGAAATCCATTGAGTGAACATTATAGCGATCAGGCAGAGTTATACAATGCCGGTAAATTTAGGCGAATGATGCTGAATAAAGACGAGATTGTTAGAACTTCAACAAAATTGGTTTTTATTCCCCGTAAAAAATGATTCTTTTTAAAGAGCCTAAAATAATAAATCAGTAATTTTGCTTAACTTTTTATAAAAAAATAATGCAAACTCCCATAAAAATAGCGGTTGTAGGTTCAGGATTAGTTGGATCTTTATTGGCTATTTATCTTCGTAAAGCGGGTCATACGGTTCATGTTTACGATAGAAGTCCTGATATTCGAAAAATACAATTTTCTGGTCGTTCCATTAATTTAGCGATGTCTAATCGCGGATGGAAAGCTTTGGATGGAGTAGGAATAGGAAACGAGGTTCGTAAAATTGCCATTCCTATGGAAAAACGTGCGATCCATTTGGTTGATAAACTCAATTTTCAAAATTACGGTCAGGAAGGGGAATCGATTTATTCTATTTCAAGAGGAATTTTGAATAGGAAAATGATTGATTTGGCGGAAGCTGCCGGAGCAGAATTCTTTTTTGAACAAAAAATATGGGATGTTTCACTTGATGATGCAACCCTTCATATTGGTGAAACAGAACGTGGCGCGTGGGAAGATAAAAAATACGATATGGTTTTTGGTGCTGATGGTGCTTTTTCGAGAATCCGTCACCGCATGCAACGCCAAAGTATGTTTGACTACTCGCAAGAATTTTTGCCTATTGGTTACAAGGAATTAAATATTCCTGCAAATGCTGACGGAACACATAAATTAGATAAAAACTCCTTTCATATTTGGCCTCGTGGAGCGTATATGTTGATTGCGTTGCCCAATTTAGATGGAAGTTTTACCTGTACTTTGTTTATGCCATTTGAAGGAGAAAATTCTTTTGCATCCCTAAATGATATAAAATTAGTGGAAGCTTTTTTCGAAAAAAACTTACCAGATACTATTGATGTAATTCCAAAACTTGCGGAAGATTTCTTTAAGAATCCAACAAGTACATTAGTAACAATGAAATGTTATCCGTGGACTTATAAAGATAAAATCGCACTTATTGGCGATGCCAGCCACGCAATTGTACCCTTTTATGGTCAGGGAATGAATGCGGGTTTTGAAGATATTTCAGTGCTATATGAAATGATGGAGAAATATGGTGACGATTGGAAGTCGATATTCTCGGAATACCAAAAGTCCCGAAAACCAAATGCAGATGCGATTGCGGAACTTTCGTATCGTAATTTTTTAGAAATGAGTTCCAAGACTGCTGATGAAAATTTTCTTTTGCAAAAGAAAATTGAAAAGTCATTCTCAGACAAGCATCCTGAAAAATGGATTCCTTTATACAGTCGCGTTACTTTTAGTGATCGTCCGTATGCAGAAGCTTTAGCGATTGGAGATTATCAAAATGCAATCATGGAAGAAGTTTTGAAAATGGAAAACATTACTGAAATATGGGATTCAGAAGTTGTTGAAAATAAAATCCTAGAGCTTTTGGGATAAATATTCAGAAGTTGCTAGTTTTATATATCAATAACGTTTTCCGTGTATTGTTGCTTATTCCTCGCGATGTACTTTAGTAAAATCGAAAGCTGGTTTGCAAATCGCAATATATTCACAAGGTTCGTCAAAAGGATTGGAATATTGCACGCGTGTATTCTTCTCGATTTGTATGGATTGCCCCGTTTCCAGAACGATAATTTCATCGTCAATTATAAATTGCTTTTTACCTTTAATAATATAGGTGTATTCATCAAATTCAGGAGTTTGAAATGGTTCACTCCATTTAGAAGGAGCTACCATATGCGCTATGGAAATTTCTGCATTATTCGTAGATGCCTTTCCGTGATGTTCTTCTATTAGTTTCCCATCGGTAGTGGGAACAACGAAAGGAGTATTTTGAACATAATATTTTTTCATTAGAGGTGTTATTTTTTAAACATTTTCGTTAATACACCAAAAGCACCTCTTATAAACGTGGCGCTTGTCAGTACTTTGAGAACTGATTTCCCCACTACGCTAGCAGTACTTGGTCCTTGGTTTTGTTGCTTTTGAGATTCCTGTTTTTGCTCTTGTTCGTTTATTTCCTCTTCGACAACGGCGATTTTTTTATTTAACATCTCATAGGCGCTTTCGCGATCAATCAATTCACTGTATTTTTTTACCAGTTTTGATTTATTGTTGATTTCCTGAATTTCGCTTTCAGTCAATATATCCATTCGGCTCATTGGGGCACGCATCATTGTTGCTGCAAGTGGCGTAGGAATTCCTTTTTCGTTTAATGCAGTAACGAGAGCTTCTCCAATTCCAAGGCTGGTCAGGATTTCATCGGTTTTGTAATAATCAGATGTAGGGTAATTGTCAGCAGTTTGCTTAATGGCTTTTCGGTCATTGGCTGTAAAAGCGCGCAAAGCATGTTGGATTTTTAAACCTAATTGGGCCAATACGCCACTTGGGATGTCCATCGGGTTTTGTGTGATAAAGTAAATACCAATCCCTTTAGAGCGAATTAACTTTACGATAGTTTCTATTTGTTCTAATAAAGTTTTGCTGGCTTCGTTGAATATTAAATGCGCTTCGTCAATAAAAATGACTAATTCTGGTTGATCGGAATCTCCTTTTTCAGGCATTTGCTGGTAGATTTCAGCCAATAAACTCAACATAAAAGTCGAGAATAACTTAGGTTTGTCTTGAATGTCAGTCAGTCGAAGAATGTTGATATAGCCTTTTCCATTTTCATCAATTCGCATTAAATCCTCAACGTCAAAGGACATTTCTCCAAAAAACAAATCAGCTCCTTGTTGTTCGAGTTCAATTATTTTTCTGAGAATAGTTCCAGTAGTAGAAGTGGAAATTTTGCCATAATGTTCTTCAATTTCGTCTTTCCCTTCTTCAGTAATATAATTGATTACTTTTTTGATATCCTTTAAATCTAATAAAGGCATTTTATTGTCGTCACAATATTTAAAGATAACAGAAATTACTCCGGATTGAGTATCGTTTAAATTTAGGATTCTTGAGAATAATACAGGTCCAAACTCTGATATTGTTGCACGGAGGCGGACTCCGTTTTGCTCGGACAAAGTCAAAATTTCGACCGGAAAACTAGCTGTTGAATAAGGAATGTTGATTTTAGCATGGCGTTCCGTTATAAATGGCTTTTCTTCGCCTTCTTTTGCGATGCCGCTAAAATCACCTTTTATATCCATCATTAAGACTGGAATTCCAAAACTTGACAATTGTTCAGAAAGGACCTGAATGGTTTTCGTTTTTCCAGTTCCGGTTGCTCCAGCGATCAAACCATGACGGTTTAATGTTTTTAAAGGTACTTTTATGAAGGTATCTGACAAAGCCTCTCCGTCTAATATTGCACCACCCAGAATAATACTTTCTCCCTTGGAACTGTATCCTTCAGAAATATGTTTGGTAAAATCTTCTTTTTTGCTCATAATAAGTTTATATTTAAATCACTTGCAAGATATTATATTTTTCTAAAACCAACAATTTTAGTGCATACTGCAGTTTTCCTGCTTTTTTATTGTTAATGTCACAAAATAATAGTTTTCTTGCTAAACAGCTTGTTTTTGAAATATTGTGTTAAATATTCTTAAAAAAATATGGTATTTTATATAAGAAGGCCTATTTGTTTGCGTTTATTGACATAAATGGAAACTAAAAAATGGTAAATATGTTTTTGAAATAAATTTAATTATAATAAAATAAAAAAAAGTTTTTTTATTTGAACTAAAAATATAAATTTGCTCCACTACAAGTTTAATATAACTAAGATAATTTATTTAAAACTATTAAAATTAAAAAAAATGGCAAACGTTAAAAAAGAAAAAGCGGCAAACGGAGGAGGAATGATTTCAGGAATCATTATTGTAGCATGTATTTTTGTTGGATGGTTAATTTGGAATTTCATAATGGGTAATGGCGCTAATTTTGAAGGCGGAGTAAACACAGGTCACCCACTACCAGGAAATATGTTGGCAATGGTTTACAAGGGAGGTCCAATTGTACCGGTGTTATTAGGATTATTATTAATGGTTGTTGTGTTTTCATTTGAGCGTTATGCTGTAATTTCAAAAGCAGCAGGTAAAGGAAATCTTGATCAATTCATGACAAGCGTACAAAATGATATTAAAAGTGGTAATATTGAGGGAGCAATTGCTTCATGTGACAAACAAAAAGGTTCTGTTGCAAACCCAATAAAATCAGCTTTATTGAAATATCAAGAAGTTAAGAGAGAAGGTTTTGATAGCGAAGCTGCTGCAGAAACTATTCACAAAGAAATTGAAGAGGTGACTTCACTAGAAATGCCAATGTTAGAGAAACACATGACTATTCTTTCTACAATGGTATCTTTAGGTACTCTTGCAGGTTTGTTAGGAACTGTAACGGGTATGATTAAGGCATTTAGTGCTTTGTCTGCTGCTGGTACTCCAGATCAAGCTGCTCTTGCAAATGGTATTTCTGAGGCTTTGATTAATACAGCTACAGGTATCTCGACTTCTGCTTTAGCAATTATCGCTTACAACTTCTTTACTTCTAAAATTGATACATTGACTTACTCTATCGATGAGGCAGGTAATACAATTGTAAATACTTACAGACACTACAGAAGTACACAAAAATAATTAATAATTTAATTTACAAGAAAGTAGTTTCTGAGAAACGGATTCTATTTTCTTGTAAGTATTAAAAAATATATTAATGGCTATAAAAATGAAGAAAAAAGCAGGGTCTACGGATATGACTGCTATGTGTGACGTCGCTTTTCTTTTGTTGTCGTTCTTTGTAATGACAGCAACTGCAAAGATACCGGAAGCATTACCGGTAGATACCCCTGCGTCAACGGTTCAGTCTAAATTGCCAGAAGATAATTTAGCTACTATAACTGTTGGAAAAGGAAAAGTATTTTATGACTTAAAAGGGAGAGAAGTACGTAAGGAAGCTCTACAACTAATGGGACAGAAATACGGTGTTGAGTTTACTGAAAGTGAAGTTGAAACTTTTGCTTTAATGGAAGGTGTTGGTGTGCCAATTTCTAATTTGAAACAATTGATTGGAATGAAAACTGCTGACAGAAATAAAGCTGGTGTTCAACCGGGTGTGCCAAAAGATTCTCTTGATAATCAATTAAAAGAATGGATTTATAATTCTCGTATTGCAAACATTAAGGTGAACGACAAAGAATTGCAAATTGCAATCAAAGGTGATGCGAAAGAAGAATATCCTGCAATTAAGCAAGTGATGGATATCTTGCAAGATCAGAAAATCAATAGCTTCAATCTAGTTACTGGTTTAAGAGCAACTGAAAAATAACTAAAAAAAATACACTAAAATGGCTGAATTAAATACTGGCGACGGTGATGGCAAAAAAGGTGGTAAAGTAAGAAGTAAAAAATCAAACTCAAAAGTAGATTTAACTGCTATGGTTGATTTAGCTTTCTTATTAATTACATTCTTTATGCTTACGACTACGTTGTCTAAACCACAATCCATGCCTTTGGGTTTACCTGATAAGGATGATGATCCTTCTAAAAATAAAGATATAAAAGTTGATGAAAATCGTACTTTAACAGTTTTATTAGGGGATAATGATAAGATGGTATACTACATGGGATTATTAGCAACTCCTATTGCAGGTCCAAAAGATATTTCTTACGGTAAAGAAGGGATTCGTAAAGAGTTGCTGAAAAGAAAAAAGTCAGTAGTTGAGTATACTGGTAATAAAGATAAAGGTTTAATAGTTATTATCAAACCAAGTAAAAAATCAAATTACCGTAACTTAGTGGATATACTTGATGAAATGGCAATAGTAGGAGTGCCTACGAATGCTATTGTAAATGATTTTTCACCAGAAGAACTAAAATTGTTAGAAGGTAAATAAGGATTTCTTATTACTCACTAACCTAATAATTAAGAAAAATGAAATTAGATATATTCACAAACCAATGGCTTGATATTGTATTCGAGGGTCGTAATAAAGCTTATGGAGCTTATGAACTAAGAAAAGAAAATAACAAGACCGGAGTTAGAGCGCTTATCTTTGGTGCGGTCGTTTTTGCATTAGCAGTTAGTATGCCACTTATATTAAGTTTACTTCCTGAAAATTCAGATGTTGATGATACTTTAGATACTAAAATTGTTAGTATCAAGTTACCGCCAAAGAAAGAAGAAATAAAGAAAAATATACCACCTCCGCCACCACCACCACCAAAAGTGGATCAGGTAAAATTTGTTAAGCCTGTTGTTGCAAAAGCTGAGGAAGTAACGGAAGAGCCACCTAAAACTGTTGAAATTAAAGACAAAAAATTAGGAGCTGAAACTATTAAAGGAGATCCGGATGCTATTTTATCAGTAGAGCCAGTAGGAACTGGAACCGCGGCAGTAGTTGAAGAAGCTCCCGACAACCAGATTTATAATACTGCTGGTATCGAGGTTAAGCCTGATTTTCCAGGTGGTATTGATAAATTTTACAAATTTGTTGGTAATAATTATGTTACACCAGAAGAAGAAGGACTTAAAGGTAAAGTCTACGTTACTTTTGTAGTTGAAAAGGATGGTTCGTTAACTGATATTAAAGTAATTAGAGATATTGGTTACGGAACTGGAAAAGAAGCTATACGCGTTTTGAAAAAGTCACCAAGATGGTCTCCTGGAGTTCAAAATGGTAAACCAGTAAGAGTTCTTTACTCTCTTCCTATTACTATCCAATCTGCAGAATAATGTTGAATAACATACTTAATAATATTAAGAAGAAATCGCTTAAAGAGCGATTTCTTCTTGTTTTAGGAATTTTGTTTTTTCTGTTATATCTTGTTTTAGGTTTATTCATTATCTTTATGAAGAATTTTCCTTTAGCCATGCAACCGATTTACAGAATAGCTTTTGGAGTACTACTAATTGCCTATGCATCGTTTAGATTCTTTCGGATAATTAATGATAATAACGACTAGATTATGAAAAATTCATCTAAAATACTGTTCTTTACTTTTTTTGTATTACTCGCATTTTTTTACTCTTGTAATCAAGGAACTACTTCAAAGAAAGAAGAAACAATTCTAAAAGGTTCTACAACAATATTTGTTGATGAAACCTTAACTCCAATTATGGAGGAGCAAGTGGCAGTATTTGAGAATGAATACGAGGCTAAAATTAAACTTATCTCAAAATCAGAAGCGGAAACAGTTAATTCTTTAATTAATGAGAAAGGCGCTATTGCCATTCTTTCTAGAAATTTGACACAGGAAGAACTCAATATCTTCAAGCAAAAAAAAATTAACCCTAAAATTACACCTTTCGCTACAGATGCTGTGGCCTTTATTGCTAATAAAAACAGTAAAGATTCTCTAATAGCACTAAAAGATGTAATAAGTTTTATGCAAGGAAAATCAATTGCCAATATAAAAGGATTAGTATTCGATAACCTTAATTCAAGTACTGTACGTTATTTAAAGGATCTTGCGGGTATTCAAGAAATACCACAAAAGGGCGTTTTCTCTTTTAAAAATAATGATGAAGTGATAAGGCATGTGTATGAAAATGATGGGATGATTGGAATTGTGGGCGTTAATTGGCTTTCTCAACCAAAACCAGCTATGCAAAAGTATGTTGATAACGTTGCTACTTTAAGCGTAAAAGGATTGAATGGGGGCAACTACTTTTTGCCTTCTCAAAATAATATAGCAGAAAAAAAATACCCTTTGGCACGTGATTTGTATATAATAAATTGTCAGGGATTTTCTGGCTTAGGAATGGGATTTGCTTCATTTGTAGGCGGAGATGTCGGTCAAAGAATAATTTTAAAATCTGGTTTGCTGCCTATACGTATTCCTACTAGGAAATTTACAATAGTAAAAAGCCAAAATGATAAGAAATAAATTAACTACAATGAAAATGAATAAACTTACAACTTTTAGTGTAGCCATATTGGCTTCCGCTTTTACAGCCCAAGCACAAGACATTAATCAAGCTAAAAAAGCTATTGATGCAGAGCAATTTGAAAGTGCAAAAACAATTTTAAAATCAATTATAAAAGCAAAACCTTCAAATGGTACGGCTTACTTTACTTTAGGGAATGTTTATCTTACCCAAAGTGTTGAAGACTCTGCTAAAATTTATTTTCAACAAGGATTAAGTGCTTCTGATGGTGCTAAACTGAATTACATTGGTTTAGGTCAAATGGATTTAGATAAAAACGATGTAACTGGAGCTCAAGCTAAGTTTGCATTGGCATCAAAAGACATGAAGAAGAAAGATGTGCAAGAATTTGTTTATATCGCTAGAGCATATATGAACGCAAGCAAGCCTGATTATAAAAGTGCTATTGCACTTCTTACTCGTGCAGCAATAAATAATTCTCAAGATGCGCAATTGCAACTTACATTAGGTGACGCATACTATGGTGATGGGAAGCAAAATGAAGCTTATGTAGCTTATAGAAGTGCTTTTCAGTTGGATAATTCTTTGTTGAGGGCTAAAATGCAACTAGGTGTTTTATTGAAAGGTGCTAAATCTTACGATGAAGCTTCAAAAGCGTACAATGAAGTAATTGCTATCAATCCTAATTATGGTCCTGTATATAGAGAATTAGCTGAAACCTATTATAAAATTGCACGTAATAAGCCATCTCAAGCGGCAGAAAATTATAAAACAGCAATGGGATATTATGACAAATATATGTCATTAACGGATTATTCTATAAATTCTAGAATGCGTCGTGCTGATTTTCTAATTCTAATGGAAGATTATGCGGCTCTTGAAGCTGAAGCTAATAAAATGATTGAATTGGATAAAGTAAATCCACGAATCTATCGTTATTTAGGGTATGCTGCTTACAAGAATGGTAATGTGGATGTTGCTATTAAGTCGTTAGAAACTTTTATTACCTCTCCAGGAAACAAAGCAATAGCATTAGATTATTTATATTTAGGCTTAACTAAAATTAAAAAAGGTACTAGTGCAGATGGTTTGTCGATTGATCCAACAGCTATGAGTTCAGGTCTTGTCGACATCAAAAAAGCTATTGAAATGGAGCCTTTGGCAGTTCAAGAGCTAAGTGAAGTAGGGAAGAAATTATTCACACAAAAATTATACAAAGAAGCTGCTTCAGTGTTTGAATTTGGATCTAATGTTAATGATTCAAAGACATATTTAGATGATAATGTTTATTATGGTTTGGCAAATTATTATGCTAACAATAGTAAGGATGTAAAAGTTGACGTTGTTGCTTTACAAAAGGCAGATGCAGCTTTTGAAAAAGTTTTGGTTGCATCGCCAACTTATCTAGAAGCTTATTTGTACAGAGCTAGAACAAATAGACTCCTTGAAAAAGATGATGTAATGGTGAAGAACTATGAAGATTATGTTGCAAAAACTACTGCATTAGGAGCTGAAGAATTGGCTAAACCTGCAGTTAAGACAAAATTCATTGAATCGTATAATAATATGGCGGCAAGTTTTGCAAATACAGATAAGCCAAAAGCTATTGAGTATTTCAAAAAAACACTTGCATTAGATCCAGCTAATAGTTATGCTACAGAGTCTATTAAAATTTTAAAATAATAATTTTTTGTAATATCAAAAACCGATATCCCTAGGGTTATCGGTTTTTTTTGTTTAAAATTTTAAATGTTTACTTTGATATAATTTTTTTTCTGAGCCTTCTAAAAAACGTATTTAAAGCAATTCGATTTATTCAAAGTTTATTACATTAGTAACTGTTTTGAATTCATCTCCTTTTCAAATTAACTATCTTTGCACTTTAAAATTAAAGAATGTTATCAAAAGAAATACAGTTAGAAGTTAATAAGGGCGCCATGCTACCATTGATGGAGGAATTCTATACAATCCAAGGCGAAGGTTTTCATACAGGGACAGCCGCATATTTTATTAGAATTGGAGGATGTGATGTAGGTTGTCATTGGTGCGATGTTAAAGAAAGTTGGAATGCTGAATTGCACCCACCAACCAGTGTTGAGCAAATTGTTGCTAATGCTAGTAAATATTCTGAAACAGTTGTGGTTACTGGTGGTGAACCATTAATGTGGGATATGTCTCTACTTACGCAAAAGCTAAAAGCTAATAATAGAAAGGTACATATAGAAACATCTGGAGCATATCCGTTGACAGGAATTTGGGATTGGATTTGTCTGTCTCCAAAGAAAAATAAGCTTCCAACTCAAACAGTTTATGATAATGCGCACGAGTTGAAAGTAATCATTTATAATAAGCATGATTTTATTTTTGCCGAAGAACAAGCTGAAAAAGTAAATCCAAATGCTATTTTATTCCTTCAGCCAGAATGGAGTAAAAAAGAAGAAATGACACCTCTGATTGTAGATTATGTCATGAACAATCCTAAATGGCGTGTTTCTTTACAAACCCATAAATACTTAAATATCCCATAAAAAAATGCCAAATACGATCTGTATTTGGCATTTTCTACTTTTATAGAAGATTGTTTAAGTGCTCAATTACCAACCTTTTCGTTTTCTCAATTCTGTGATATGTGCTAAGTGATGGCTGCCATGCCAAGCATAAGTTTCTATGATTTCTTTAATTTTAAATTCCTTGTTGTTTTCAGGATGAATAAAGATTTTTTCTAAGTCTGTTTGAGATATACTATTCATTAAATATGCTAAACGAAAGTGTAAACCTTCCAGTAATGAAAGAGTAGGTTGAATTGGCATTGTTAAATTATCATGTAATTTAGACCAACGATCTTCATAGTAGGATTTTATTGCTGGTTTATCTTCGGTTAGTGCCCATTTGATTCTGATGAAACAATTCATGTGGCTGTCTGCGCAATGATGAATGACTTGGCGAACAGTCCAGCTATTCTCTCGGTAGGGTGTGTCGAGTTGTTCTTCGCTCAGCGAAACTACTTCCTTTTTTAAACGGTCAGGGAAACTGGCGATTTCGGATATTCTACTATTGAGATAATCATTTGAATAGATTTCTGGGGCGATAAATTTCCCAATAGGATAGCGTAATTTTTCTAATGCTGTATTTTCCATGCTAAAATGTGTTCTGTTAAATTGAAAGCTTCGCCAAATAATCATAATGTTCCCCTTCAAGAATTAACTCGCTTTGTAGTCCATTTGCGAAAGCCGCATTTTGTAAGGTGTTGTAATCTAAATACAGCCAAGGGAATTCGTCGTCTTTTTCATTTTTATAACGTATAGTAAAACTCAATTCGCCATAGTAACCATTACTCGGAATCCATTTTCCACCATCTTCATCATTATCGAACATGTAAATGATATCCGAAGAATCAATTAAAATTTGTCCGTTTGGATTTAGCAAGCTTTTTATTTTCTGTAAAAACTTAGTGGTATCTTTTAGTGTTCCAAAAATACCGGTTCCATTCATTAATAATAAAATGGTGTCAAATTTATTTTCAGGATTGTCAGAGTCCATTTCAAGAATGTTTTGAACTTGAGCATTTTTTAACCCTCGTAGGTGACAAGCTTCAATTGCATTTTGAGAAATATCGATAGAGTAAACATCAAGATTTCTTTCGTTTTGTAAATACAAACTATGGCTTCCTGCGCCACATCCTACATCCAGAATTTTTCCATTTGCAAGTTGTAAAGCTTTTTGCTCTAGTTTTGGCATTTCAGCATACGAACGAAATAAATATTCAACGCTCATTTCATCTTCTTCAGAAATAGAGGTTTCAGTGATTAAATCTTCGGGGGAATTATTAGTTTGAAAATCAAGTATGGCTTTGCCAAAAAGGTCTTTCATCTTTTTTGTTTAAAGTTTAAGGTTTCAGGATTCAAGTTTGCTACTTTTGTCGTTCCAACTTTAAATTTTAAACTTGAAACATATTTTAAACAATCTTCCCAAAGAAGCCAAAGATAAGCATATCGAAAATAAAAAGTATTTCGATAAGCTGAAAAAGAAGACACCAAAGAATCTAGATTACGTGATGCAAGATTTACATGATGCTGAATTTAAGAAAACAGAATGTTTAAAATGTGCCAATTGTTGTAAAACAACAGGTCCTTTATTTACAGATGCTGATATTGAACGTGTTTCAAAATATCTTAGACAAAAACCACAACAGTTTATTGAACAATATCTTCGCATTGATGAAGACAGAGATTATGTTTTGCAAAGTGTACCGTGTACTTTTCTGGATAATGAAAATGCGTGTATGATTTATGATGTTCGTCCAAAAGCATGTAGAGAATTTCCACATACGGATAGAAAAAAGTTTCAACAAATTACGGACTTAACGCTAAAAAATGTTGCTATTTGTCCTGCAGCTTTTAATATTGTAGAGGAAATGAAGAAGAAGTTACCTTTATAAATAATTTATGGCAAGCTTTGCTTCTTGGTTCTTTATTCTTTTTTAGTATACCAAATACTTCTTTCTCATTTCCTGAAATTCAATTAATCCTTTCTTCCAGCTTTCTCTAATTATATCTTCAGAAATTCCCGCTTCTATTTGCTGTTGTAATTTTTTGGTTCCCGCAAGTTTGGTAAAAAAAGGGTTGAAGAATTTTGATTTGTCTATTGTGGTTTGATACGCCTTAATTATCCATTTTAATTCGAGTTGATTCAGTCTTGGATATGTTGACAAATCTTCGCCATAACAAAGTACTCCATTGTAAACAGGATTTTGTGCGCCAAAATTTGGTTTTGGAATAAAACTAAAATCACTTTTCGGTAAATAAGGGGAGCCATAAATTTGAAATTGCTTCTCGGTTCCTCTTCCTACACTTACATTTGTACCTTCAAAAAGACATAAACTTGCATATAAATTCACGGATTGATCATTTGGAAGATTGGGAGAAGGTTTTACAGGTAAACTATAATTCATTGTTCGATTGTAATTACTGCAGGGAATAACAGTCAATTTACATTGCATACCGTTTTTCAGCCATTTCTCACCATTAATCATTTTTGCATATTCTCCAATAGTCATTCCATGAAGCAAAGGAATTGAATGCATTCCTACAAAACTGGTAAATGCTGGCTCAAGAATTGGACCGTCAACAATACTTCCGTTAGGATTTGGTCGATCAAGAATTATAAGTGGAATGTTGTTTTCGGCACAGGCTTCCATTATATAATGTAACGAAGAGATATATGTGTAAAATCGTGCGCCTACGTCTTGCAGATCAAAAACCATGATGTCGATTCCTGCAAGTTGCTCTGGTTTCGGTTTTTTATTGTCACCATAAAGTGAAATAATTGAAAGCCCAGTTTTAGAATCTTTTCCGTCAACCACATGTTCGCCCGCATCAGCAGTTCCGCGAAAACCATGTTCGGGAGCAAATATTTTTTGTACAGCAATGTTTTTTTCTATTAGAAAATCTACTAAATGTGTTTTATTGGAGAGAATTCCAGTCTGATTTGTTACAATTCCAATTTTCTGATTCTTTAATAAATGTAAATAATTGGCGTAATTATCTGCTCCTGTTATGATTTCTGTTTTAGGATTTTTAGTAATTTGTTCCAAATCGTTTGTTGTATTTCTTTCTATATCTGTTTTTCCGGCGGAGCAGGATGTCGAAATGATTGTTAGAAAAATAAACCGAAGCGTTATTTTGAAAATTGGATTCATATAAAGGTTCAAATAAAATTAAGGCCAATTAGCGTAATTCGTGTTTTAGCTGTATTTTTGGCTTTAGCAACGCAAACTGGCGAAGCAAATCCAAATTAGAAACACAATCAAATTGAATTTAGAATATTTCATTGCCAAACGACTTATAACTGCTAGAGACTATAAAAGTAGCATATCTGCACCAATTATAAAAATTGCAATCTCGGCAATTGCCATTGGTATGATTATGATGATTGTTTCAGTGGCGACAGGAATTGGTCTGCAGCAAAAAATTCGAGAAAAAGTTTCCGCTTTCAACGGACACATTATTATTTCCAATTACGACAACAATCAATCCGAGGTTACTTTAGTTCCAATTTCTAAGAAACAGGATTTTTATCCAAAGTTTACATCGGTTCCGGGAGTGGAACATATACAAGCAATCGCCAGTAAAGCTGGAATTATTAGAACAGAAACCGCTTTTGAAGGAATTATTTTCAAAGGAGTTGGAAATGATTATAAATGGGATAACATAAAAGAATACATTGTTGAAGGAAGAATTCCAAATGGCAAAGGAGATTTGAATGAGGAAGTGGTAATTTCTCAGTTTATTGCAAATAGGTTGAATTTAAAAGTGGGGGATTCTTTCAATACATTCTTCATGAAAGAGAAAGGGTATAACTTGAGGAATTTTGATGTTGTTGGGATTTTCAATTCTGGCTTTCAAGAATTCGATGCGACATATATTATTGGAGACATTCGTCACATGCAACGCATCAATAAATGGACTCCAGATCAAATCGGAGCTTTCGAAGTTTTTGTAAGCGATTTTAATGCAATTGAGTCTACCGGAGAACGGGTCTATGCGCAAACAGCATCAACATTAGACACAAAAACTATAATCGAGAAATACAGTTATATATTCGAGTGGCTTCAACTATTTGATTTCAATATCATCGTTATATTAGTAGTCATGATTCTAGTTGCTACTATTAATATGGTAGTAGCGCTATTGGTACTTATCCTGGAGCGAACACAAATGATTGGAATTTTAAAAGCGTTGGGAGCTAATAACTGGTCAGTACGAAAAATATTTCTTTACAATGCCTTTTATCTTATAGTTAGAGGGTTATTTTGGGGGAATTTAATCGGTATCTCATTACTACTAATCCAGCAACAATTCGGGATAATCCAACTTCCTCCTGAAAACTATTACGTCAATCAAGCGCCAGTATATTTAAATTGGGGATTCATTCTATTGCTAAACGTGCTCACCGTAACCGTTTGTTTCTTGGTATTACTAATTCCTTCCTATATAATAACTAAAATTTCCCCAGTCAAAGCAATTCGTTTCGATTAGAATGTTGTTTTGGGCGTTCCTCCTTATATAAAGAAAGGCATTTATCAAAAAAGATAACCGCCTTTCTTTATATAATGAGTCGGGCTATCCGCTATAAGTCCTCGTCCCACCAAAAAAAGGCGGGGCTGCGGGCTTTCCACTACTATCCCTAACGCGAGCCTCGAATAATTAAGATGTTCAGTTTAATCAAAAGCAGAAGAATTCACACTAACACAAAATCCGGTAACCTTATATATAGGAGAAATTAGAAAAGCAATGTCATATATAAGGTAAAGTATAAAGTCATTTTATTGATTCAACAGTTTTTTCTCCATACAAAATAGGCAAGGCAAGCTTTTTATAGGAGAAGATACGAAGATGCGAACCAAGAAATAGGTAAAAAATGATAAATTGAACAAGATTTTATGGGTAAAATAAGTCGCTATTAAACTGGTTAAGGCTATAGTGACGGCCATTTTTACACACAAGTTCATCTTTTCCTTCGGAGAGGGCGGGGGAGAGGGAAAAACTTTTACTTTCAAAATTCACTGTTTCAGCGATTTAAAGATTGGGTTAAGAAAACATCAAAAAAAAGCGTTGAAAAAGCTTGTAAAAGCGAATAAAGGAGCTACTTTTGCACCCGCAACAACGCAGACGTTCTTTCAAATACTGGCAAGCAAAAGGAATCAAAACAGAAAATTTATTTTCTAAAAAAAGATTTCAAAAAGCTTGTGAGATTAGAAAACGGATGTTACATTTGCACCCCGCAAAACGCGCAAAGTTCCTTGACAGATTGATGAGAAAAGAGAAGAAAGTGAGATAAAATTTATCTTAAAAAAAACTTCAAATTTTTCTTGCCAGTTAAAAAGAAAGTTGTACTTTCGCACCCGCTTCCAGAGAGACACGATGTGGCTCAAACGAAGTTGAAAAAAAGATAAGAACACGTTCCTAGACATATTGAATTGACAGCCGTTCCGATGAAAATCGGAACAAAAGAATAAGAGTAATAGAATCGAGAGATTTGAAAAAACCACTAGAATTTAGTCGAATAACAATAGCTTGAAGCAATTTAAGCAAACAATATACGATGAAGAGTTTGATCCTGGCTCAGGATGAACGCTAGCGGCAGGCTTAACACATGCAAGTCGAGGGGTATAGTTCTTCGGAATTAGAGACCGGCGCACGGGTGCGTAACGCGTATGCAATCTACCTTTCACAGAGGGATAGCCCAGAGAAATTTGGATTAATACCTCATAGTATATCGAGTTGGCATCAACATGATATTAAAGTCACAACGGTGAAAGATGAGCATGCGTCCCATTAGCTAGTTGGTAAGGTAACGGCTTACCAAGGCAACGATGGGTAGGGGTCCTGAGAGGGAGATCCCCCACACTGGTACTGAGACACGGACCAGACTCCTACGGGAGGCAGCAGTGAGGAATATTGGACAATGGGCGCAAGCCTGATCCAGCCATGCCGCGTGCAGGATGACGGTCCTATGGATTGTAAACTGCTTTTATACGAGAAGAAACAACTCTACGTGTAGAGTCTTGACGGTATCGTAAGAATAAGGATCGGCTAACTCCGTGCCAGCAGCCGCGGTAATACGGAGGATCCAAGCGTTATCCGGAATCATTGGGTTTAAAGGGTCCGTAGGCGGTCAGGTAAGTCAGTGGTGAAAGCCCATCGCTCAACGGTGGAACGGCCATTGATACTGTCTGACTTGAATTATTAGGAAGTAACTAGAATATGTAGTGTAGCGGTGAAATGCTTAGAGATTACATGGAATACCAATTGCGAAGGCAGGTTACTACTAATGGATTGACGCTGATGGACGAAAGCGTGGGTAGCGAACAGGATTAGATACCCTGGTAGTCCACGCCGTAAACGATGGATACTAGCTGTTGGGAGCAATCTCAGTGGCTAAGCGAAAGTGATAAGTATCCCACCTGGGGAGTACGTTCGCAAGAATGAAACTCAAAGGAATTGACGGGGGCCCGCACAAGCGGTGGAGCATGTGGTTTAATTCGATGATACGCGAGGAACCTTACCAAGGCTTAAATGTAGATTGACCGGTTTGGAAACAGACTTTTCGCAAGACAATTTACAAGGTGCTGCATGGTTGTCGTCAGCTCGTGCCGTGAGGTGTCAGGTTAAGTCCTATAACGAGCGCAACCCCTGTTGTTAGTTGCCAGCGAGTCATGTCGGGAACTCTAACAAGACTGCCAGTGCAAACTGTGAGGAAGGTGGGGATGACGTCAAATCATCACGGCCCTTACGCCTTGGGCTACACACGTGCTACAATGGCCGGTACAGAGAGCAGCCACTGGGCGACCAGGAGCGAATCTATAAAACCGGTCACAGTTCGGATCGGAGTCTGCAACTCGACTCCGTGAAGCTGGAATCGCTAGTAATCGGATATCAGCCATGATCCGGTGAATACGTTCCCGGGCCTTGTACACACCGCCCGTCAAGCCATGGAAGCTGGGGGTGCCTGAAGTCGGTGACCGCAAGGAGCTGCCTAGGGTAAAACTGGTAACTAGGGCTAAGTCGTAACAAGGTAGCCGTACCGGAAGGTGCGGCTGGAACACCTCCTTTCTAGAGCCTTAGTGTTAGTAGCAATACACGCTAGGGAAAGAAGACGAAAGTTCAAGTTGGAAACAGATACCAACATTTTATTACTCTTGCTGTTAGTTCAAATAATACCATTTAAGAATAAGAGTGTCTCGTAGCTCAGCTGGTTAGAGTACTACACTGATAATGTAGGGGTCGACAGTTCGAGTCTGTCCGAGACAACAATTTACACTTAAAAGAAAAGAAGAAATTCTAGAGTTGAGGAGTTATGAAAATATTTCATAATTCATAATTCACAATTCATAATTAGATTGGGGGATTAGCTCAGCTGGCTAGAGCGCCTGCCTTGCACGCAGGAGGTCAACGGTTCGACTCCGTTATTCTCCACAGATCCGAAAGGATAAAAGTTCATTGACATATTGAGATAAGAAAATAATAAAAAGTAGAAAGCATTTTTTGCTTGTTTATCATTAGACAAGTAAAAGAAACGGTCTTAATTAATTTTAAGATTGGTACAATAAGCAAAATAAGGGCGTATGGGGGATGCCTTGGCTCTCAGAGGCGATGAAAGGCGTGATAAGCTGCGAAAAGCTACGGGGATTGGCACACACGATATGATCCGTAGATACCTGAATGGGGCAACCCACTATGTTGAAGACATAGTACACCGATAGGTGGGCAAACCCGCTGAACTGAAACATCTAAGTAGGCGGAGGAGAAGAAAACAAAAGTGATTCCGTAAGTAGTGGCGAGCGAACGCGGATTAGCCCAAACCAATGTTGTTACGGCAATATTGGGGTTGTAGGACCACGACATTTGTTGCGGATTGAATTAGAATCTACTGGAAAGTAGAGCCAAAGAAGGTGATAGCCCTGTATAAGTAAAAGAAGATAACGATAGTGGTATCCTGAGTAGGGCGGGACACGAGAAATCCTGTCTGAATTTGGCGGGACCATCCGCTAAGGCTAAATACTCCTGAGAGACCGATAGTGAACCAGTACCGTGAGGGAAAGGTGAAAAGAACCGTGAATAACGGAGTGAAATAGATCCTGAAACCATACGCTTACAAGCGGTCGGAGCCCTTTCGTGGGGTGACGGCGTGCCTTTTGCATAATGAGCCTACGAGTTAACGTTGCTGGCAAGGATAAGTGGTTAAGCCACGGATCCGTAGCGAAAGCGAGTCTGAATAGGGCGCTTTAGTCAGTAGTGTTAGACGCGAAACCGTGTGATCTACCCATGGGCAGGATGAAGCGCTGGTAACACAGTGTGGAGGTCCGAACCGGTTGACGTTGAAAAGTCTTCGGATGACCTGTGGGTAGGGGTGAAAGGCCAATCAAACTCGGAAATAGCTCGTACTCCCCGAAATGCATTTAGGTGCAGCGTTATGCGTAAAGTTATATAGAGGTAGAGCTACTGATTGGATGCGGGGGCTTCACCGCCTACCAATTCCTGACAAACTCCGAATGCTATATAATGTTTCATAACAGTGAGGGCTTGGGTGCTAAGGTCCAAGTCCGAGAGGGAAAGAACCCAGACCATCAGCTAAGGTCCCCAAATATATACTAAGTTGAAAGAACGAGGTTTGTCTGCATAGACAGCTAGGATGTTGGCTTGGAAGCAGCCATTCATTTAAAGAGTGCGTAACAGCTCACTAGTCGAGCGGACGAGCATGGATAATAATCGGGCATAAGTATATTACCGAAGCTATGGATTTAGAGTTTACTCTAAGTGGTAGGGGAGCATTCTAACAGGGTAGAAGGTGTGTCGTAAGGCATGCTGGACTGGTTAGAAAAGAAAATGTAGGCATAAGTAACGATAATGCGGGCGAGAAACCCGCACACCGAAAGACTAAGGTTTCCACAGCTATGCTAATCAGCTGTGGGTTAGTCGGGACCTAAGGCGAACCCGAAAGGGACAGTCGATGGACAACGGGTTAATATTCCCGTACTAGTTATTACTGTGATGGGGTGACGGAGTGATGAAAGCGCCGCGAACTGACGGAATAGTTCGTTGAAGTACCTACCTATAAGACCCGCAGGCAAATCCACGGGTTTTGGGGAAATACGATAGTACTCGGAGTCTTCGGACAAAGAGATAGTGCGCCTAAGGGCTTCCAAGAAAAACCTCTAAACTTCAGGTAATAAGTACCCGTACCGCAAACCGACACAGGTAGTCGAGGAGAGAATCCTAAGGTGCTCGAGAGATTCATGGCTAAGGAATTAGGCAAAATAGACCCGTAACTTCGGGAGAAGGGTCGCCAGCAGCAATGCTGGCCGCAGTGAAGAGGTCCAGGCGACTGTTTATCAAAAACACAGGGCTCTGCAAAATCGTAAGATGAAGTATAGGGCCTGACACCTGCCCGGTGCTGGAAGGTTAAGTGGAGATGTTATCTTCGGAGAAGCATTGAAATGAAGCCCCAGTAAACGGCGGCCGTAACTATAACGGTCCTAAGGTAGCGAAATTCCTTGTCGGGTAAGTTCCGACCTGCACGAATGGTGTAACGATCTGGACACTGTCTCAGCCATGAGCTCGGTGAAATTGTAGTAGCGGTGAAGATGCCGCTTACCCGCAGTGGGACGAAAAGACCCTGTGCACCTTTACTATAGCTTAGTATTGACCTTGGATAAATGATGTGTAGGATAGGTTGGAGACTGTGAAGTGGCGTCGCTAGGCGTTGTGGAGTCATTGTTGAAATACAACCCTTTGTTTATCTGAGGCCTAACCCCGTAATGCGGGGGACATTGCTTGGTGGGTAGTTTGACTGGGGTGGTCGCCTCCAAAAGAGTAACGGAGGCTTCTAAAGGTTCCCTCAGTACGCTTGGTAACCGTGCGTAGAGTGCAATGGCATAAGGGAGCTTGACTGAGAGACATACAGGTCGATCAGGTACGAAAGTAGAGCATAGTGATCCGGTGGTTCCGCATGGAAGGGCCATCGCTCAAAGGATAAAAGGTACGCCGGGGATAACAGGCTGATCTCCCCCAAGAGCTCATATCGACGGGGGGGTTTGGCACCTCGATGTCGGCTCGTCACATCCTGGGGCTGGAGAAGGTCCCAAGGGTTGGGCTGTTCGCCCATTAAAGTGGCACGCGAGCTGGGTTCAGAACGTCGTGAGACAGTTCGGTCTCTATCTACTGTGGGCGCAAGAAATTTGAGTGGATCTGATTCTAGTACGAGAGGACCGAATTGGACAAACCTCTAGTGTATCTGTTGTCACGCCAGTGGCATCGCAGAGTAGCTACGTTTGGAAGGGATAAGCGCTGAAAGCATATAAGCGCGAAACCCACCACAAGATGAGATTTCTTTTAAGGGTCGTGGGAGATGACCACGTTGATAGGCTATAGATGTAAAGGCAGTAATGTCATAGTCGAGTAGTACTAATAACCCGTAAGCTTATGTACGCTTTTCTCTCCCGTCCAAAAGACGGGAGAGAAGAAACTTTCTAATAAAAAAACTTTTTCTTTATCTCAGTATGTTAAGATATTATGTGATTGATGTTTATAATACAATGTAAACAACATTACAGTAATTGCCCAAAGCAATTATAACCTCTTAAGGTGGTTATTGCGGCGGGGCTCACCTCTTCCCATCCCGAACAGAGTAGTTAAGCCCGCCTGCGCAGATGGTACTGCAGTTATGTGGGAGAGTATGTCGTCGCCTTTCTTTGAAGAATCCTCATCATTCATTTGATGAGGATTTTTTGTTTTATTATTTCTCGTCTAGAAATAGCGATACACAAAACAGATTGTTATGGAAGAAAATATTAAATATGTATAGCGTACTCAAAAGGACTACTTTATGTCTTTTAAGTTGCAATTGGTCAGGAAATATAAATAGCATAGCTTTTAGCTACTCAAGCTATTAAGAAGTATGGTATTGAATGTGTAAAAGTGTTGTAGAATTGTTACGATATTTGGTATCTTCAGTGGGAAAACCAAATCCCTTCTACCATACCGAAATCACAAGAACAAAAGAAAATGGAGCTTGGATCCAAGGGAAAACCTCTTGAGAAGGAGAAGTCATTTTTGGAACAATAAGCTTTTGCTGCAGATAAAAAAGGAATCATTTTAGACAAAAATAACAACAAACATTAATGTTTGCTTGTTATTTCGTCCGGGTAGACAGACAGGTTTATTATCGAAAAATGAAAAGAAAAGTCAGTCAACAAGCTAAAGCTACCAAAGTAATTTCTACGGATCTTGATGTAAAGAAATCAATGCCTCGGGTTGGAACTCAAAAAAGTTAACACATTTTAGTGGAACAGCTTCAATTGATTAATATTGGAAGGCGTAAGTTGTTCGACATTCTCAGAGCTAATCATTTATTGATTCAACCAAAATGGTCTTACCATATGAATCCTAATTTTTATCAACGATTTAGAAAACATCAAAATCAAATTATTAGATTAGATAGTAACAGGCCTGAGCAAGTTTGGGTCTCCGACATAATTTATATTGGAAAAGAAAAAGCTTGCTATCTTGGTATTGTAACAGATACCTATTCTAAAAAGCTTATGGGTGTAGTGTTGCTGATAATATGATTGTCCAAAGCAGTATTGTTGCTCAAAAATGGCATTAAACTAAAAAAAAATCCATTAAATACCACTCTGATAGAGGATTGCAGTATTGTGCTAATGACTATCAAAGTATTTTAAATAAAAACGGAATACTTATTAGTATGACTCAAAATTCTGAACTTTTTGAAAATGCCATTGCGAAAAGAATAAACGGTACATTAAAATAAGAGTTTGTGATTGATAAATACAATCATGATTTAGAAGTTATGGAACCAATTGTCAACTAATCAATTAATATTTACAATACGCATCCCTATATTATTCAAATTATATGCTTACTCCCCATAATATGCATGAACAAAATCAAATTAAAATGATAACCTATAAAGCAAAAACAGTATCAAATAGATGGTTACTACTGTTCAAAAACTTTGCTTTTATTTAATATTAATCTTGTAGCACTTTTTCAGGACTTGATATAAACCTTTAAGAATTATGAAAATCCAAAAATCAGGTACAAAAATCAGTGTTTTTATAAATAGATTATTGTGGAATACATAAAATAATACCTGCTTTTACTTAACCGTGGATAGTTTCTTGTTTACCATAGTTTGTGATAATCGAGGTTTCAAATTCGATCCATTCCTTCCAGCGTTTGTCTACATCTATATTGTCAGCATATTTGCGTGCAAATCCCAGAAAAGTAGTGTAATGCCCCGCTTCGGAAATCATTAAATCTCTATAGAAAGTGGCTAATTCAACATCTTTTATGTTTTCTGATAAAACTTTAAAGCGTTCACAACTTCTTGCTTCAATCATAGCTGAAAATAATAATCGGTCACAAAGCGCATCTTTTCGGCTGCCATCTTTTTTCATGAACTTAAAAAGTTCATTCACATAATGGTCTTTCCTTTCTCTGCCTAAAGTCAATCCTTTACTTTTTATTAAATTATGAACCAATTGCAAATGGTCTAATTCTTCTTTAGCAATGATTAACATTTCGGTTACTAACTCTTCTAATTCCGAATTGTAAGTAACTAAACTTATCGCATTAGAAGCAGCTTTTTGTTCGCACCAAGCATGATCCGTCAAGATTTCTTCTATATTTGATTCAACTATATTTACCCAACGTGGGTCTGTGGCTAATTTTAATCCTAACATGGTACTGAAATTTGTTTAGTACAAAATTAGTGTTTTATAATCTATTTTTTGTTCTAATGACCAGATTGAACTCAAAATAGCATTATTTTGCAATTGAAATTTTATAATAATATGAATCAAGTTCAAAAGCTTTTAATTATCGGTTTTGTTTGGCCAGAACCCAATTCATCCGCAGCAGGAGGAAGGCTGATGCATCTGATTTCACTTTTTAAAATGCAAGGTTTTAGTATTACGTTTGCTAGTCCAGCTCAAGACAGTGATTTCATGGTTGATTTGCAAGAATATGAAGTGGAAAAAGAATCAATAGAAGTTAATAATTCCAGTTTTGATGTTTTTGTAAAAGAACTGAATCCAGATGTGGTTTTGTTTGACCGTTTTATGATGGAGGAACAATTTGGTTGGCGTGTTTCCGAAAATTGTCCGAATGCGCTACGATTGTTAGATACTGAAGATTTGCATTGTTTGCGTTTGGCACGCCATAAAGCATTCAAAGAAAACCGTTCTTTTAATATAACTGATTTATTTGTTGAAGAGGTTTCTAAACGGGAAATCGCCAGTATTTTACGTTGTGATTTGTCTCTGATGATTTCCGAATTTGAAATGGAATTATTAGAATCTGCATTCAAAATAGATAAAGCTTTATTGTATTATTTGCCTTTTTTATTGGAAACAATTGGCCATGCCGAAATACAAGAACTACCTTCTCTTGAAGATCGAAAAGACTTTATTTTTATCGGAAATTTTCTTCATGAGCCTAATTGGAATGCCGTTCAATATTTAAAGGAAACGATTTGGCCTTTAATAAAAAAACGTCTTCCAGAAGCTGTATTGAATGTTTATGGCGCTTATCCTTCACAAAAAGTACTACAATTACATAACAAGAAAGAAGGCTTTTTAATCTTGGGACGAGCTATCGATGCTAAAGAAGTAGTTCAGGAAGCGCGAGTGGTTTTGGCTCCTTTGCGTTTTGGTGCAGGTATTAAAGGGAAGTTATTAGAAGCGATGCAATGCGGGACACCAAGCGTAACAACTGCTATTGGTTCTGAAGCCATGCACGGGGATTTGCCTTGGAATGGTTTTATTACGGATGATGTAGCTGATTTTGTGGATGCTGCAGTGCAATTATATCAAGACAAAGCAATTTGGCATAAAGCCCAGAAAAATGGATTTATCATTATTAGTCAACGCTATTCTAAAGGTTTGTTCGAGAGTGACTTTAAAAATAAAATAGAATTTTTATGCTCTAATTTACAACAACATCGAATGAATAATTTTATGGGTTCCATGTTACAACACCATACTTTAAAAAGCACGAAATATATGTCGCGTTGGATTGAGGAGAAGAATAAATAAAAAATCCCGTCAAGTTTTTAAACAAGGCGGGATTTGTGTTTTAAAAACCGAGTTATTACGCAAGCATAGTAACTGGATTTTCTATAAATTGTTTCAATGTTTGTAAAAATTGAGCTCCAGTTGCACCATCAATTGTTCTGTGGTCGCAAGCTAAAGATAGCATCATTGTATTTCCTACTACAATCTGGCCATTTTTTACAACCGGTTTTTCTACAATAGCTCCTACGGATAAAATAGCAGAATTTGGTTGGTTAATGATAGAATTGAATTCAGTTATGCCAAACATTCCAAGATTAGAAACTGTAAAAGTACTTCCTTCCATTTCTGTAGGTAATAATTTTTTGTTTTTAGCTCTTCCTGCTAGATCTCTCACGCTTCCGCCAATTTGAGATAAACTCATAGCGTCTGTAAAACGTAATACTGGAACTACTAATCCGTCCTCAACAGCTACAGCAACTCCAATGTTCACATGGTGATTGATAAGAATTGAATCTTCTCTCCATTGTGAATTCACTTTTGGGTGTTTTTTCAAAGCCATTGCACACGCTTTTATCACCATATCGTTAAACGATACTTTTGTGTCAGGAACGCTGTTGATGATACTTCTAGATTTCATAGCTTCATCCATTGCTACCTCAATTACTAAGTTGTAATGTGGAGCTGTAAATAAAGATTCGGCTAAACGCTTCGCTATGATTTTTCGCATTTGCGAATTCTTGATTTCTTCTGTGAAAACTTCTCCTGCTGGAACAAATGGTTTTGCAGCAGCAACAGTTTCTGTTTTTGCTGGTGAAGCTGCAGTTGTCGGTGCTGGAGCAGCTGCAGTTTGTGGGGTAAAGTTTTCGATATCGCTTTTTACAATACGTCCGTTTTCACCAGAACCCTTTACTTGTGTCAATTGAATTCCTTTGTCACTTGCAATTTTCTTTGCTAATGGTGATGCTAAAATTCGTTGACCGTCAGTTGATGGTTCTTGAACGATTGGTTCCGAAGCTTTTTCTGTTGAAACAACTTCTTTTTCTTCTGCCACTGCAGGAGCAGCTTGTGGCGCTCCGCCAGTTTTATAATTTTCAGCAATTCCGCTGATATCAGTTCCTGCTGGCCCAATGATTGCCAAAAGGCTATCAACTGGTGCAGTATTACCTTCTTCGATTCCTACGTACAATAAAGTTCCTTCGTTGAAAGATTCGAATTCCATTGTAGCTTTGTCTGTTTCGATTTCAGCAAGAATGTCACCCTCAGCAACAGTGTCACCTACTTTTTTTAACCAAGTTGCTACAGTACCTTCGGTCATAGTATCGCTCAAACGAGGCATGGTGATAACTACAACTCCTTTTGGAAGTGAAGTTGCTGCAGGTGCAGCGGATTTTGTAGCTTCAGGAGTAGAAGCTGTTTTTTCAGTAACTTTTGTTTCCTCAGTTTCTTTTTTTTCTTCTTTTACTGGAGCTGCGTCTGTTGGTTTTGCAGCTATTAAAGCTGAAATATCTTCGCCTTCTTTTCCTATAATGGCTAATAAAGAGTCTACTGGTGCAGTTTCACCTGCAGGTATTCCTATATATAAAAGTGTTCCTTCGTTAAAAGACTCAAATTCCATTGTTGCTTTATCGGTTTCAATTTCTGCAAGGATATCACCTTCGCTTACTTTATCACCTACTTTTTTTAGCCAAGTCGCTACCGTTCCTTCCGTCATCGTATCGCTCAAACGAGGCATTGTAATTATTGTTGCCATAATTGATTTATAGTTTATGAGGTAAAAATGGATAGTTTTCTTGTTCGTATACTACATCGTATAGCTGTTGAATAGGAGGGTATTCAGATTCTTCGGCAAATGTTACACATTCTTCCACTAACTCTTTTACTCTTTTATCAATTGCTTCGATTTCTTCTTCTGTAGCATATTTTTGATCTTTAATTACATCTAAAACTTGAGTAATTGGATCGATTTTTTTGTATTCTTCTACTTCTTCTTTTGAACGGTATAATTGTGCATCCGACATAGAGTGACCTCTATAGCGGTATGTTTTCATTTCTAAGAAAGTTGGTCCGTCTCCACGACGTGCTCTGTCAATTGCTTCAGTCATTGCTTCAGCAACTTTTACAGGATTCATTCCGTCAACAGGTCCGCAAGGCATTTCGTATCCTAAACCTAATTTCCAGATGTCAGTATGATTGGCTGTTCTTTCTACAGAAGTTCCCATGGCATATCCATTGTTTTCAACAATAAATACAACGGGAAGTTTCCATAACATAGCCATGTTAAACGCTTCGTGTAAAGATCCTTGACGTGCTGCACCATCACCAAAATAGGTCATAGTGACACCGCCAGTTTCAAAATATTTATCAGCAAAAGCTAATCCTGCACCTACAGGAATTTGTCCTCCTACAATTCCGTGACCACCATAAAAACGGTGCTCTTTTGAAAAGATGTGCATAGAACCACCCATACCTTTTGAAGTTCCTGTAACTTTTCCTAAAAGTTCTGCCATCACGCGTCTAGGATCAACTCCCATACCTATTGGTTGGACGTGATTTCTGTAAGCAGTAATCATTTTGTCTTTTGTCAAGTCCATTGCGTGCAGTGCACCAGCTAATACTGCTTCTTGACCATTGTATAAATGTAGAAAACCTCTAACTTTTTGTTGGATGTATAATGCTGCAAGTTTGTCCTCAAACTTTCTCCAAAGCAGCATATCTTCATACCACTTTAAATATACTTCTTTTGTAACTTCTTTCATCTGAATTTTTCTTTTGCTAAAGTGTTATTGTATTATCAATTTGTACTATAACGCAAAATAGTTTCCTCCCACAAATTTGCGAAATGCAAAAATAAGACATTCCAAGTAAGAACTAAAATTTAATAGGCAATTTTTGGAATTTTTACAAGAATTTTTTATCGAACATAAATGGGAGCAAGTTTTTCAGGGATTCTGATTTGTATATTGTACCAATTTCTCCCATAAAATAGATTTCTATTGGGGTCTCTTGTTTAATTTCATATTCTGCAATTGATTGTCTGCAAGAGCCACAAGGCGGAATTGGAGCTGTAGTTTGGTTTGTGTCCGATGCAGCTGTAATTGCCATTTTTAAAATTTTGGCTTCCGGATAGACTGCTCCAGCATAAAAAATTGCAACACGTTCCGCACAGAGTCCTGACGGATAAGCTGCATTTTCTTGGTTTGAACCAAGTACTATTTTACCATTGTCTAAAAAAATTGCCACTCCGACTCTGAATTTGGAATAAGGAGCATAAGCGTTTTTTCGTACTTCAACGGCTTGTGTCATTAGATCCTGAATGTCATTTGGCAATTCCTGAACGGATTCGAATACTTTAAATTGTGTGGTAATTGTTATTTCTTTCATGCTTTTTTTAGGAAAAAAAATCCAAATTTCATCTCCGAAGTATCGGGATTGAAATTTGGATCGTTATTTATGAATTAATTTAAGTTTAATATTCGTCATATTTCTCACCAAAATTGAAGGTGAGTGAAAAGCGAAGGGTGTTCTCTAGCGGGTTTTTCACTTTAGATGCTGAGAATAAGTAAGAAACATCTACTTTAACTACATTGTATTTGAAACCTGCTCCAAGGGAGAAAAATTGACGTGCTCCCTTTAGAGGACTTTCGTGAAAATATCCCAAACGCATTGCAAAGGAATCTTGATACAAATATTCGGCACCTAAAGCATACGTAACTTCTTTTGCTTCTTCACCAAAACCGTCAGGCGCATCACCAAAAGATTTAAAAACACCAGATGTCCAGCCTATGGAACGGTAATTGTCATTATTTTGATTGCGCTCTTCTGAGGTTACAGTTCCGTCGCCGTTTAAATCTGGGTCTTGTGGCGTTGGAACTAATAATTTATTAAATTCAACATTCACAGCCACTTTATTATAGTCGTCTAAAATAAAATCAAAACCTGTTCCTATTTTTAAATTGGCAGGGATGAAATTGTTGTTAAACTGATCATTGTCATAACTAATTTTTGGGCCTAAGTTTTGAATGTTAAATCCTGCTCTCCATCTTCCGTTGAATTCATTATAGGCTAATTCTTCAGATTGATAAAAACCGGCCACATCAACCGCAAATGTACTTGCAGAAGAAGCATCATTACTGTCTGAAGCTACTTTTAGATTGGAATTAATGAAACGTCCCGCAACAGCCATCGAAAATTTCTCACTCAATTTTAACGAATACGATCCGTCAATGGCAAATTCATTTGGAGAAACTAATCTGGGTGTTTCGTTAGGATCGCCAGTTTCGCGCAGTTCAATTTCACCTAAACCAAAGTAACGCAGAGTTCCTGCAAAGGCACTTTTCTCATTCAGTTTTTGATAATAAGTTAATTGTCCTAATGATATGTCATTTACTAAATCAGTAAGGTATGGCGTGTAGCTGATGGAAAATCCTTGCGCATCAGTTGCAAAAGCATATTTTGCCGGATTCCATTGTTGAGAAAAAGCATCCGCAGAAGTTGCAACACCAATGTCGCCCATACCTGCTGCTCTAGCGTCAGCTGAGACTAGTAAAAAGGGAACCCCTGGATTTATAACTCGATCTTGTGCGTTAGCAGAAGATGCTAAAAATAAAAGGATAAATAGGGGTATTATTTTTCTCATTTTGATGCGAATATTTATTAAACAAATATAGTATAATATTAAAGGATTACAAGTTTTTCAAACTTTTCAGATTTCTTATTGGTTGAGCTTGATTTTACTGTGAGTTTATACACGTAGACTCCTTTTCCTATTCGGTCACCAAAATCGTCTTTGCCGTCCCAAGTTATTTCTTTAGATAAAAATCCTTCGGTGGTGATAATTTGATTTTTTGTCCAAACAATTTTCCCCGTTATTGTCATAACTTGAACCTGAACTTCGAGCGGCTCATACGGTCTGTTGTGTGTAAACCAAAACTCAGTATAATTTACGAACGGATTAGGATAGTTCAACACATGTGTCAATGTTATTGTTTCATCGCCTACTACGATAAATTGTATTTCCGCTGTAATTGGATTGTTGTATACATCCCATGCTTTGAATGTTATAGTGTGTAATCCGGGAGCTAAATTGCGCAACGGAAATCGCAGTGTTCCACTAGTAAAATCATCCAGATTGGTTTGATAATAATCATTTAAAACAAAAGGGTTGCTTACATCTCCATCTAAAACAGCAACGATATCATGACCTATTCCGCTGGCTGTATTAATTCCGTTTTCATCTTCAAGATGCGCGACCAAAAAGGGAGATTCATTAGTTGTTCCACCAGAAACAAAAGTCTCATCGTTCATATATAACTTAACTCTTGGACTAATATTGTCTGCTATAGCGTTTTCATTTATTCCGCCTATTTTTATACTAGAATCATACCCTGTTTCGTTTTGTAATACTTCATTTTTTTTGGAATAAAAACTTATTCTTCCGTTTGCCAATGGAACTCTGATGTCTCTTGGCACAACAAAACTAAATTCAAATTGTCCATTATTCACGGATGCATTTCCCCTGAATATGGTTTCCCCTAAAACATTGAAATTAATAGGAGGACTATTTCCGTCATTATTATAGGTAACTCTTGAGACTGTTTTGTCAAAAATAGTGGTAGAAACTTCTCCGTTGTAATTTGTCAATGGATTGTTGTTTTCATCCGTAACTTCTCCTGTAAGTTTCATTTTTGCCAATGATTTGAAGTCATCTATGGTTTGGGTGACGGATATGTCATTCACTTTTGTCAACCTGATTTTTGGTTTGGCTACCGCGAGCATTATGGCTGGATCGCCAATGTAAAAAACAATATTGGTGGCTGAATTTGGATTGCTGTTTTTAGAAATTCTCAGCGCTTCTGCGATTGATGTGTATTGGTTTGAACCGTATGATAGTAAGTTTTTTGTCAAAGCATCGTTGAAATTTTCGGCGCTAAACTGACCAATAGAACGTATTGTGGTAATCATGGCAATTGCTCCGCCTTTTGGATTCCAATAGGTGTATTCGCCTGCAGTTGGCCTAAACGGATTGTCGAACCTAGAGAATTCGCATGTAATAGTTATGAATAAAGGATATTTGAATTGATTGCTCAAGTTTTGTCCGTCTGATTTTTCCCAAATTCTCTCAGCTGATAAACCGTCTTCGCCACCATGTCCCAAATAATTAAATACTAAAGCCCCTTTTTCGAAAGCATTAAAAAAATCTGTTCTCGCTTTTGGATATCTGGAACCTCCCGCTGAGGCTTCTTGAGCATAAGAGTCTAATAAAATTTTATTCACATTCAAGAAAGGTTTCTCTAAAGCTATTGTATTCGCAAGGCTATTTTGTCTGTTTTGCAAACTGGCATCTGCAGGTATATCAGAATCATCAGAAACAAGTACAAAGTTATTTCTCCAGTTGCCGTAGGATTTTAAATCATGGTATTCAATAACTTTGTTGACCATTTCGTCAGCCTGTTTAGTGTCATTGACAAGCATTCTTCCTACAGCAATGTCGATTCCGCCGAAAAAAGAAGTAACATTTCCTTCCGATGGGTCCATTAATCCAAAAAAATCATCGGATGCAAAAGAAGATTCTCCGGTTGTGTTGCTGTTTAAAGAATGGTAAATAGGAACAACATTCGTATTGTTTATGATTCGGTTTTTGAAATCGTAAGAAGCATCTCCAAAAAGATTGATGAATTTTAGTCTTTTATCTAGCGCCGAAGCATTTTCATAAATGTATTTAATGCAGTTTCTTATGGCGGCAACATCTTGTTTTCCTGAAGAAAATTCTTGATAGATCAATTCTAATGGAATTACTTTTACATTTAAATTAGAATATGTACGATGAAAACGGGCTAGTTTTTCCGCGTGTGAAATTAGAAACGAGGGTGAAATAATTACATAATCAATATCTTGAAACTGACCTTGACTGTTTTTAAAAAGTGAGCCTTTTAAGTTTTGATTCGCGATTTTTGATTTGTTGTCTTTTAATGGTGTGTAATAATCAGCTGCATCAATTGCGATATATTTTCTCAGTTCGCCCAAATTTGCTTTGAAACTTAGGGAACTTTGACGCGTATTTTCGATTTTGCTAATATTATAAATATCGGTAACATCCCAAATTTGAGAAATCTCAGTCGCGTTTGAAATTTCGTAATTTACAACTCCAAGATTTGAAACGGATTGATCATATTGAAAATGAAATTGTTTTCCGTAGCCTATAAGTTTTCTTTTGGCGGTAAGCCTAATGTTATCTAGAAAACCTTTGGAACCTGGAACGCCATTATTGTTGTATTTTAATTTTATTTTGATGTTTTCTGTCCCGTTGAAAGTAGTGTTGTTTGGCAAAAAAGCAACGATAAACTCGGTTCCTGAATTGCTGCTTAATGCAGGGAATGAAATGGTTCCTGCCGCATTTCCGTTTGCTGTTACATTGAAAGAGGTTGAAGTAAAAGCGGCTGAGGCTGCTGTAAGCATGATTTTCACAGGAACTGAACTGTCAAGATTTGGAAAAACAAAATCAAATTCCTGCTCATCCTTAACATCAAATGATTCACCAAACCATTGACGACCCAAACGGGCAATATTGACAAGATCCTGTTCGTGGAATTGATATTCGTCAAATGAAGTTAGAGTTAAAGTGCTGTTTCCTGCAGGCTGTGCTAAAGGAGCAATTCTTTTTCCATCAGCGCCTTCTGCAGTAATATAGTAATAGGATTTTTTGTCATACAAATTTAAATGCGTTCTGCTTTCTTGATTCCAAGTGTCAACTCCTTCGCCATAAAAAAGGATATAATCTTCATTGTTAAAAACGCCGTCACTTTCACCGTTGATTTGAATGGCATTTTCAATTAAGTCATTCGGATAATAAATATTGTTTGACAATGGTAGCATTCGACCACCATTTCCGTAAATCTTTATTTTTCTTGGATCAACAGCATTAATGTCAATTCCCAGTTGTTGCAGAAAACTTTTAGATATTTTATACACTCCCGATTTTTCGACATAAAATTGAAACCAATTGCCAGTTGCTAAGACAGAATTTGAAATGGTATTTACAGTTTTTCCAGATTGCTGGATTCTAGAGGTATTATTGCTATTGCCAACTTCATACGAAAAGGATTTGATTCGTTTGAATCCAAAATCATCCTTGATTATAGGTGAAAGTGATATGAAAGCCTCTCTTATGTCTCTTGAAGTAGAAATGGTTATCGAAGGATTTATAATTTTCGGTATATTTTCGGAGGCTAAATCGCCTAGATCCAAAAGTGTAATATTTTCAAAAATTACATTAGTAATTTGAATTTTACTATCGTCAAAATATGGCGTATCTTTTAATATAACGGTGTAAGTGATGTTTTTTTTGGAAGCATCATAATGAAAACTATTACCTGAAAATTTGGGTATATTAATGGTGAAATTACCATATGACATTTCTTTTGTGCCCAACCATTCGATTACAACATCCTCTTTTATTTGAGAAAATGAAAAAAAAGGTAGTAATGTCCAATATAACAGAAATGTTTTTCTCATTGTTTTGTAAATCTCGGTGCAACTTAAGGAATAATTATTAAGTAAAAATAAATCATTTAACGTTATTATAAATAATAAATATTATAAATTTGCGTTCTGATTTATACAAATATAAAATGGAATTGAGTTATAATTATTTATTAAAAAAAGGACGTTGCAGATTAAATCATAATTATTATATTGCGGCTTCAAAAATTATTACCTACTAAAGAGTATGAAAGTAAAGAAAATTATGGTCGTACGATTGATTTTATCAATTATATTGATTGTCGGTTTGGCTAGTTGCAGTAAAAAATCTAGCTCCAAAAATTCATCAAGAGCAACAGGTTGGAACGTTGATGGTAAAAAAGCAGGTTCGGGTAATAAGAAGCAAGAAGCAGGGCCTGGTTTGGTTTTTGTAGAAGGTGGAACTTTTACAATGGGAAAAGTGCAGGATGATGTAATGCATGATTGGAATAATGCGCCAACTCAGCAACATGTTCAGTCGTTTTACATGGATGAAACTGAAGTAACTAATTTTATGTATTTAGAATATTTAGATTGGTTGAAAATGGTTTTTCCGCCTAGTGAAGAAAATTATAAAAACATATACGAAGGTGCTTCGCCTGACACTTTAGTTTGGAGAAATAGATTAGGTTATAATGAAACTATGACTAATAATTACTTGAGACATCCTTCTTATGCAGAATATCCTGTTGTAGGTGTGAATTGGATTCAAGCAGTTGAATTTAGTAAATGGAGAACTGATCGTGTAAACGAAGCAGTTTTAGAAAAAAATGGGTATCTCAAAAAGAATGCTAAAAACACAGAAGTTAGTGCAGAAAGCTCTTTTAGTACAGAGACCTATTTAAAGTCTCCTACAAGCACTTTTGGAGGTAATGAAGAAATTGTATTAAAAGGTGGGAGAGGTTCCAAAAAAGCTAAATCTCCAAAAGCTGATAAAGACGGTAAAATTACGGAAGAAAAAAATGTTTATGCACAAAGATCTTCTGGGATTGTTTTACCAGAATATAGACTTCCAACAGAGGCTGAATGGGAATATGCAGCTGCTGCAGATGTAGGTCAAAGAGAGTATAATTCATATAAAGGTCAAAAAAAATACCCTTGGTCTGGTGGGTATACTCGCTCTGGAAAAAGACAAAATAAAGGGAATCAGTTAGCGAATTTTAAGCAAGGAAATGGTGATTACGGTGGAATTGCAGGTTGGTCTGATGATGGTGCCGATATAACTAATGAAGTAAAAAAATATGCAGCAAATGATTTTGGATTGTATGATATGGCTGGAAACGTTGCTGAATGGGTTGCGGATGTATACAGACCTATTGTAGACAATGAAGCAAATGATTTTAATTATTTTAGAGGGAATCTATATACTAAAAATAAAATTGGTGCAGATGGTAAAATTGAAATTGTCACTAAAGATAATATTCAGTATGATACTTTAAGTAATGGTAGAATTATTGCTAGGAACTTACCAGGAGAGATTGCACAAGTTCCAGTAGATGAGCAAGAAACTTATTTGAGACAAAATTTCGATAAAAGTAATAACATCAATTATAGGGATGGAGACAAGCAGTCTAGTAAATATTATAATTTTGGAGGTTCCGACTCTGATGATGAAAAATCAAAAATCGAAAAATCCATGTATAATTCTCCTAGACATAATGTTACAACAGACAGTTTAGGTAAAATGGTTCGGAAATATGATTCTTCAAATAAAAGGTCTACTTTGATTAATGATCAGGTTAGAGTTTATAAAGGTGGTTCATGGAGAGATAGAGCTTATTGGCTTGATCCTGCACAAAGAAGATATTTTCCTCAAGATATGGCTACGGATTATATCGGTTTTAGATGCGCAATGTCTAGAGTAGGGCCAAAAGCAGATAAGAAAAGATCGCCGAGAAATTAAATATTTAAGATATAATACAAAAAAAAAGCCCTTTGATTAGGGCTTTTTTTTTAAAATCGTTTAAAATGGATATTAATTACATTCATAGTTTATTTTTACAATGCAGCTCAGTTTCAATTGACACTCGTAAAATTGAGACAAACTCTTTATTTATAGCCATAAAAGGGGAGCGTTTTGATGCGAATACATTTGCGAAAGAGGCATTGGATAAAGGTGCTTCCTATGTGATAATTGATGACAAATCTTATTTTATTGACCAAAGAACGATTTTGGTTGAAGATAGTTTGATCTCACTGCAGGAATTGGCAAAATTCCATCGGGATTATCTAAAATTGCCTATAATTGCGCTTACGGGAAGCAACGGTAAAACGACCACTAAAGAACTTATTAATGTTGTGCTTTCGAAAAAATACAAAACTAAAGCAACCGTAGGAAACCTAAACAATCATATCGGGGTGCCGTTGACATTGCTTTCTTTTACTTCAGAAACTGAAATAGGGATAGTTGAAATGGGAGCTAATCACAAAAAAGAAATTGAATTTCTCTGTGAATTGGCAACGCCGGATTATGGGTATATTACTAATTTTGGCAAAGCTCATTTAGAAGGTTTTGGTGGTGTTGAGGGTGTGATTGAAGGCAAAAGCGAAATGTATAAATACCTTTCGGCAAATGATAAACTTGTCTTTATTAATTTGGAAGACCCAATTCAAGTAGAAAAGTCAAAGTTGCTAAAGTCATATTCTTTCGGTATTAACAAAACAAATGCTGATGTCAATATCACTTCGATCAAAGCGAATCCGTTTGTGACAATCGGCTATTCAGATTTGCTAATTCAATCTCATTTAATAGGGTTGTATAATGCGAATAACATTAACGCAGCTCTGACTATAGGGAAATATTTTGGAGTCACGGACAGTGAAATAAAAGATGCTTTAGAAAGTTATATTCCTGAAAACAACAGATCACAATTAGTGCAAAAAGGTTCAAATCAGTTTATTCTCGATGCTTATAATGCAAATCCCAGTAGTATGTCTGTAGCAATTGAGAACTTTCTGCAATTAGACAACGCTAATAAAGTTATGATTTTAGGAGATATGTTTGAGCTTGGTGACGAAAGTTTAAAAGAACATAAGGCAATTGTTGCCATGTTGTCAAAGTATGAAAATGTAAAGTGTTATTTTGTTGGATCCGCATTTTATGAAAGTAAAATTGAGAAGGATAATTTTGGGTTTTACAATACTTTTGAAAGTTTTTCAAATGATTTGTCTGACATGAAATTCGATAATAGTACTATTTTAATTAAAGGATCTCGTGGAATGGCGTTGGAGCGAACCTTGGAATTTATAGAGTAGTTAAGAAACAATTCAACCAGAAAAAATGCCATCACGATTTATTTTGATGGCATTTTTACTTCAATTAAATACTCATTAAAAATCCTATAAGATTTTCTTTTTTGTTTAACTCTAGTTTTTTTCTTAATCTATAGCGTGCTAATTCTACTCCGCCACTGGAAATATTCATGATTTCGGCAATTTCTTTGGTAGACATATTCATCAATAAATAAGTTGATAAATCCAGTTCTCGTGGAGATATTGTTGGATACTTTTCTTTTAGTCTTTTTAGGAAATCAAAATGGACATTTTTTATGTGTTTTTCTAAATCTTTCCAGCTTTTATCTGCATTCACCTCCTTTGTGATGCTTTTGTTTAGTTTTGTAAATTGGAATTTAGTGGAATCATCAAAGGATTCGACATTGATGTCTTTTAATTTATAGATTATACCGTTCAGGATTTTGTTTTTCTTTACTACTTGCAACGAGTTATTGACTAATTCTTTGTCTTTTGCTAGAATCTTAATTTGCAATTTGTCATTTTTCAATTTTTCAATTTCCTTCTCTAATTCGTATTGTTCCTGTCTTATTTTGGATTCTTTTTCCAGGTATAATCTTCGTTGTTCGATAGTTTCATAATATTTATTTTTTCGAATTTTCATTTTTATTCTGTTTCTAATAAAAAATATTGAAGCGACAATGATCAAAACGTAAAGTAAATAGGCTAAAAAATGCCTGTAAAATGGGGGAGAAACGGTAAAAGTAGCAAGAGCTTCTTCAGATTGGATTCCGTAACTGTTTCTAACCTTCAATTTCATAGTGTAATCGCCTTCTTTTAGATTAGTATATTCTTTTATAGGTACTGTGGACCAATTGCTCCATCCGTCATCAAAACCTTCCAGCTGATAGGAAAATTCTATATTTTCCAGATTTTCATAAGTCGGTGACGAGAAGGTGAATTTTACTTGATTTGATGCATATGGAATTTTAAGTTTTTCAATCTTGTTTTGTCCATTTCCTAAAAGTATAGTGTCTCCAGGATAGGAAAAACTGCGGATAAACGCTTTGGGTTTTGTAACTAGATAATTTGATAGTTTAGTATTATAATGTGCTAAACCGTCATTTAAACCTATGAATACGTTCTCAGGATTTATTGTATTTACAGATAAGTAATTATTAACCAAATTCCCCGTTAAATTTGAAAATGGAGTCAAGGTGTTTTTATATTTTCCATTCGGGGTTTTCATCAATACGCCTAATGATTCATTAAAAAGGTACCAAATGTTACCGTAATTATCCTCTGATAAGGAATAGATTTTTGGAATTTCCTTGAATAATGCGCTCATTTTTTTATCTTCAAAAAACAAGTCTTGTTCTTGGGAGTATTTATAAAAACGGTTTTTTGTCTGAAAGTAAATAGTATTTTTTATACGTTGGATACTTCCAATTCCTACAGCTGAATTTGATAAATTCTGGTGTATTTTAATTGATTTGAATTTTTTTAAATCTTCTGTAATTCTCATTTGATAGATTAATTCATCCTTTTTCAGCCATAAATTATTTTCATCTATTTCAAATGTATTGGCAGATTTATCAAAACCGTCAATTTGGTTTTTATATTCCAAGCTATTTGCTGTTTTTTCAAATACTGTGAAGCCGTTATAGGTTGAGCCGATAATATAATTTGGACGATTTGGAATTGTCTTAAACCCAAAATGGCCTTTATTATTTAAGGTTTTAACCACTTTTTCGCCCAGTATTAGTAACGCTCCTCTATTGTGGGCGCATATTAATTGGTCATCAATTACTTGGATGTTCCATGCTTGTCCAGTAGTTCCTTCGACAAGTGTGAATTTATTTTCTTTAATAGTGTTGTTCCAAGAATGATAGAAAAGTCCTTGATTCGTTGCCACATAAAGATTTCCTTTATAAATAACTGAGGCGTAAACGGTGCTTAAACCAAAACTAAATCCAAAATAGGTAAACGGAGAATTTTCATTTATAAAGGCAATTCCGTTGTCCAATCCCAGCCATAGATTGTTCTTATTGTCAATGAAAGAGGTAAGAACCGTGTTGTTTTGAAGTCCTTTTTGATGATTGATGTGTTGAATTATTTTGCCGTTTAAATCGCAAATAATAACACCGTCTAAAACAGAATTCAGCACGATGAACTTATCCTTTATTGTTACACCACCTAAAGAACTATTCTTTTTAATGAAAATATTAGCTTCCGTATTCCATGAAGTCATTTTTTCTCCGTCATATAAATACAATCCTTTGTCTAAAGTCGTAATGAGTATTTTATTTTCAGGCATAGGAAACATTCCCCAAATTTCGGTATTGTTTAATGTTGTTGAGCCTTTCAAAGGTTGCAATTGTCCGCTTTCATATTTCATTATGCCTTTAGAAACATCCTGAAAATAAAGTTGGTTTTTAATTTGAAATGAAAATTGGAATCTATCAGGTGCTTCGAGTAATTTGAGATTATTTTTGTTGAGAATATAGGCTCTTGCAAAAGACTGGAAAATGACGTCATCGCCTTCAAGGTGTATTTTCCAAATGAAGTCAATTGTTTTAATGTTTTCACGGTTTACCAATTTTGAAATGGAGAAATAAATTAGTTTTCCTTTTGAATCTGACTTAAAATAACCAAATTCATCGTAACCACCGACGAATATTTTCCCGGAGTTAGCAATTTTTAAACATCTAATAGCGGAAAAATTAGGCAAAGTGTATTTTCTCCAAGTCGAACCGTCAAATTGAAACAGGCCATTATTATTAGCAAAGTACATATTGCCATTTTTGTCTTGATCAATATTCCAGTTTTGGGTGCCTCCTTTGTAATCTCTTCTTTTGTAATTTCTGATTTCTGGTAGGCCAATATTTTTTATTTGGCCATAAGTAGCAAAAGAAGATAGAATCAGAAAAATTAGGATGTGAAGTTTAGAAAATTTCATGATTGGAGCCTGTATATATTGCGTTGATAATTGTTTGTAAAAGGATGATGTGTAGTATTTATAAATGCACAGCTATTGAGTTGTATTTTAATGAATTCTATAATTAAAGGACAATATTTGTTTATTTTATAAATGTAGTGGTTTTAATTTTAATTAACATTTAAATAACAATCATAAAAAATATTTAAACTGTTAATTAGCAATTATTTATATTTTATTTGATGTGTTTTTGTTAAGTAATAAAAAAGTGTTTGATGTGTTTTTGTAGTAAATAATTAAAATGAATTTAAAAAAAATAGCGCTACTATTGCTTTAAATTACTAATTAATTAACCAAAATTTTTAGAAATATGAAATTTACAAAACTGTTTGTTTTTTGTCTTTTATCTATTCTATTCTCAGTTTACACACAAGCACAAGATGTTACTGTAAGCGGAAAAGTATATGATGAAAACGGACTTCCAATTCCAGGAGTCTCTATTTTAATTGAAGGAACATCGAAAGCTGTAGCAACTGATTTTGATGGAAATTATCAAATTAGCACTGATGCTAAAGGTTCTTTGGAATTTAGCTATGTAGGATATACAACGATAAAAGAGCTAATTAGTGGAAGGACTAAAATTGATGTAACACTAAAGCCTTCAACAGAAAGTTTACAAGAAGTAGTAGTTGTTGGTTATGGAACTCAAAAGAAAAGTGTTGTAACAGGAGCTATTTCCAGTGTGAAAGCAAAGGATCTTGAGAAAGTTCCAAACGGACGAATTGAGCAAGCATTACAAGGAAGAGTTTCTGGTGTTACTATTGCTGCCAGTTCAGGTCAACCAGGTTCTGCATCTACAATACGTGTTAGGGGTGTAACCACTTTTGGCGAGGGCGGTAATAATCCTCTTTGGGTTGTTGATGGTGTTGTTGTTGACGGTGGCGGAATTGGATTCCTTAATCAATCTGATATCGAATCAATCGAAGTGTTGAAAGATGCTGCTTCTGCTGCAATTTACGGTACGCGTGCTGCGACAGGAGTAATTTTGGTAACAACCAAAAAAGGAAAATCAGGAAAAATTTCTGTTAACTACAATGGGTTTTCAGGTTTTTCTGCACCAGAAAAAACTTTAAATTTATTAAATGCAACTCAGTATGCTACTATCATGAACGAAAAGTCTGTTGCTGCAGGTGGAGTAGCGGTATTTCCTAATGTAGCTTCTTTAGGAGTTGGTACGGACTGGCAAAACGCAATTTTTAACAGCAGTGCTTTTCGTTATTCTCATGAGTTAAGTATTAGTGGAGGAAATGATGTTTCTAATTTTTATGCTTCTTTTGGACTTCAAGACCAAGAAGGGATTGTTTCTACAGAAATATCAAACTTTACTAAAAAGAATTTCCGTTTGAACTCTACTCATAAACTTTCTAAAGTTTTTACTTTTGGTCAAACGCTTGGTTTTTCAAGACAAAAATCAATTGGAATAGGGAATACTAATAGTGAATTTGGTGGACCATTAAGTTCTGCTATCAACTTAGATCCAACTACTCCTTTAGTAGAAACTGATCCTGCAAAAGCTAATGGCGCTCCTTACAGTTCAAATCCTGTGATTCGTGACGGAAATGGAAATCCTTATGGAATTTCAAGTTTAGTAGGTCAAGAAATGACAAATCCTTTGGCGTATGCCAAAACTAGATTAGGAAGTTATAGTACTGCTGATGATATCGTAGGAAATACTTATTTAGAAGCAGCTATTACCAAACACATTAAAGTAAGATCAACTCTTGGAGCAAAATTGTCTACATGGGGTGGACAGGGATTTACGCCAGTGTTCTACTTGAGTGCCACATCAAATGTGCTTAAAAATAACTTAAGTAAAAATGAAAATAAGAGTTTTGCATGGAATATTGAAAATATATTGACTTACAATAACCAGTTTGGGAATCATAATGTTACCGTTTTATTAGGTCAAGGTTCTTACGTAGATAATATCGGTGGAGGTCTTGGTGCGACATTGTTTGGTTTGCCAGTGACTAATTACCGTGAAGCGTCTTTCAATTTTGATATTCCGCAATCCGACAGAAGTAGTTATACATATGATGCTACAGAACATAAACTGACTTCTTTATTTTCACGTGTGAATTATGATTTCAAAGAGAAATATTTGTTTACAGGAATTATTCGTCGCGATGGTTCAAGTCGTTTTGGAGGGAATAATAAATTCGGAGTATTTCCATCGTTTAATTTAGGTTGGGTTTTGACCAAAGAAGATTTTTGGAAAGAAAGCAAAGTCCTGAATACATTTAAGATTAGAGGTGGTTACGGAATTGTAGGAAATGATGCTATTCCCGATTTTAGATATCTTTCGTTAGTGGAGGGCGGTTACAATTATTCTTTTGGCAATACTGGAGCCATAACTACAGGATATGCAAATCTTACTCTTGATAATCCAGATTTAAGATGGGAAGAAACCTCCCAGGCGAATGTAGGATTTGAATCGAAATTTTTTAATGATATCAGTCTGACGGTCGATTTATATAAAAAATCAACCAAAGGAATTTTACGTCCAATAAATATTCCGGGTTATGTGGGAGTTACTGCAAGTCCAATTGGGAATGTGGCCGACATGGACAATAAAGGGATTGAGGTTGAATTAGGGTACAAAAAGAACTTTGGAGATCTTAATTTTTCTGTAAATGGAAATGTTGCTTACTTAGAAAATAAAGTTACGTATGTAGCTGCTGATGCTGATTTTATTGCTGGTGACGCTTCTTTTCAATCAATGGGACAAGTGACAAGAACACAAGTTGGGCAGTCCTATAACTCATTTTACGGTTTTAAAACAGCCGGAATTTTTCAAAATCAAGCTGAAATTGCAGCCTACACAAATGCTTCGGGTGGTTTAATTCAACCTAATGCACGTCCGGGAGATTTCCGTTGGGTAGATACAAATGGGAATGGTTCGATTGGTGATGATGATAAACAATTCTTGGGGACTAATATTCCAAAATACACTTTTGGTTTAACCTTAAATTTTGATTATAAAAACTTCGATTTCATGGTCTTTTCACAAGGTGCAGCAGGAAATAAAATTTTCCAGGGCTTACGCCGATTGGATGTAGGAAATGCAAATTATCAAACAAGTGCATTGAACAGATGGACAGGCGAAGGGACTTCAAATGATTACCCAAGACTTACTAACAATGACACCAATAGCAATTTTGGAAGAATGTCTGATTTCTATCTTGAAAAAGGAGATTATTTGAGATTAAAATTGGTTCAATTAGGATATTCATTACCGGTAAGTTCTGTGAGTAAAATAGGAGCAAGCAAAGTGCGTTTTTACGTAACGGCTGAAAATCTATTGACTATTACGAAATATTCAGGGTACGATCCAGAGATTGGTGGAGGAGTTTTTGGAATAGATAAAGGAATTTACCCTCAAGCAAGAACATTTATGCTTGGAGCTAACGTACAATTTTAATACAATCAACAATTATGAAAACGATACAATTCAAATATTTATTTATTGCAGTTGCAATGGTTTCCCTAAGTTCTTGCACTGAGGAATTTGTGGAAGTAAAACCTGAAGGTTCTTTTCTTTCAGAAAATTATTATGCAAATCAAGATCAGGCTACAGCCGCTCTTGTGGGAGTTTATGATCCAATCAGAAAAAATTCTAGTGGTTTTGAAAACATGATTTCGATGATGAATTCTGGTTCAGATGATCATTTTGCTGGTGGCGGTGGTCCAACAGATGGAGCTGGAATCCAAGGTTTTTCAACTCATACACTCACGGCAACCATTATCCCGGGAAGTTTTTGGAACGATTATTATCAAGGTATTTTTAGAGCGAACACTTTATTGTTAAAATTACCCACTGTGGCTATGCCAGATGATGTTAAAGCACGATTTACCGCTGAGTCTAAAGCATTACGTGCAATATATTATTTCGATTTAGTGCGATTGTTCAAAAATGTGCCTTTACTATTAGATCCTTTGACGGCAACTAATATGTATAACGTTGAGCAAGCTGCTCCAGAAGCTGTTTATGCGCAAATTGAGAAGGATTTACTAGATGCAATCAATGTTTTGCCAACAACAGTTTCTGCGGAGACTGAATCTGGCCGACTTACTAAAGGCGCTGCGCAAGCCATGTTAGGTAAAGTGTATTTGTTTCAAAGTAAAAAAACAGAAGCAGCAGCTATTTTGGCTCAGGTAAATGGAACTCCGGGAGCTACAAATCAATATGGAAATAAACTTCTAAGTAATTTTAATGACTTATGGGTAGTATCTAATAAATTCAACACGGAATCTCTTATCGAAGTTTCTCACACTAGTGCTGGAAATTCGGACTGGGGTTTTTGGGGATCCGGAAGAGACGAAGGGAATTCCTTGAACGTTATGGTTGGACCAAGAAGTTATTCAAGACCGGCAGGTTCTACAGCGCCTGATTTGCCATCAGGATGGTGTTTTAGTATTGTTACTCAAGATTTGTATGATGCCATAAAAGGGGATCCAAGATTTGGCGCTACTATTTTTGACCTTAAAGCATTAAAAGCAGCTGGAAAAGCAGACTATATTGGTGGATATCAAGATACAGGTTATTTTTTAAACAAATTTCTTCCACGTAAAGAAGATGTTCGTACCGGTGGAGGAGCAGCAGAATTAAATTATAAGCAAAATACATATATTCTTAGATTGGCCGATTCTTATTTGATGGAGGCCGAAGCTTTAGGTTCAGGAGCCAGAGCGCAAGCTTTACTGGATGCAGTGAGAGCCAGAGTTGGTTTGCCTTCTATTCCCGTTACGCTTGCAGCCATTAAAAATGAAAGAAGAATGGAACTTGCCGGCGAAGGTCACCGATTTTTTGATTTGGTGCGTTGGGGTGATGCAGCTTCTAAATTAACAAACAGAGGTTTTGATGCAGGTGTTGATGAAATTTTTCCAATTCCTGAAAGAGAATTACAAGGAACCAAATTGAAACAAAATCCAGGTTACAATTAATTCAAATAGAATGTACGTTTCCATTCAATAGAAACTCTGAATGCAACAAAAAATAGTAAATGTAAGCTCAGAACGCATTCCTGTTCTGAGCTTTATTTAGTATTCCAGTTCCTTTAATTAAAGTTCAAAAAAATAAATTTGTAGTTCTCAAAACGCAGTGTTAAAGAATTTTTATTTTTTATTCAATTAAATAATTAGGAGTTAGAATAGAATTATTGTTCTCTTTTGCTAATTTTAGTAGTATTTACAAAAGGTGTCAAACAACCGATTAACAAGTATTCAAATGGATAATTGGGATTCTTAACACTAAATAATATGGTTTTTGTTTAGTTAGGTCTTCATTGAGAGCTTCTATTTGTAAGTTGGATAGAAGCTCAGATGGAGAATATTAATTTTAAATAGCATTATGAATCAGGTAAAAAAAATAATTGTTTCGGTAGTTTTTCTGCTAACGGGATTTTTTTCTAATGCGCAAACATTGAAAGTGATGACCTATAACATTCGCTTAGATGTAGACAGTGATGGAACTAATGCTTGGCCTTTTAGGAAAGAGTATTTCTCTTCTCAAATTCAGTTCTATAATCCTGATGTTTTTGGAATCCAAGAAGCAAAACCCAATCAGGTTATTGATATTTCAAAAGCACTTTTAGAATACAATAATGTTGGTATAGGAAGAGACGGAATTGGGCAGGGAGAATCATCTAATATTTTTTATAAAAAAGAAAGATTTACGGTCAAAGAAAGCAATACATTCTGGCTTTCTGAAACGCCAAATACAATTTCAAAAGGTTGGGATGCTGCCCTAAATAGAGTTTGTACGTACGCGCTATTCAAAGATTTAAAGACAAAACAACTCTTTTGGGTTTTTAATACCCATTTGGACCACATTGGGGAACAAGCCAGAACAAAAGGAATTGAATTAATTCTTTCGAAAATAAAGGAACTAAACACAAAAAAATATCCTGTAATTCTGATGGGTGTTTTAACTCAGAACCGCAAGACGACAGAATACTACTGCTTAAAAAGGCAATGGATGATACCAGAGCGGTTTCGATAGAAAAACCTTTTGGGCCTTCAGGAACATTTAACAATTTTAAACACAACAAACCCGTAACTAAATTGATTGACTATATTTTTATTTCGAAGAATAGCATTTTTAAAGTAAAAAAATATGCAGTTTTAAGCGATTCAAAAGACTTGAAATATCCATCCGATCATTTACCGGTTTATGTTGAAATAAACTTGAAATAAATTATGAACACTATAAAAAACACTATGAAGTTTTTAGTTGTACTAACCCTTACCTTGCTTATGTCAAAATGTTCTCCATCAGGAGATACTGTTGATCCGGCTCCAACGCCAACACCAAATCCGCCAGCAGCAGTTACCAATGAAATGGATTTTTGGTTGACTAAAGGCAATCAAAGTGTAACACTTCAAAAGCAAACGTCGGTTTTAGCGTTTGGAACCACGGTAAATAACTACGCAAATATTGAGGTTGATGATGCAAAAACGTTTCAGACAATTGATGGTTTCGGATATACTTTAACAGGAGGAAGCGCTCAGGTTATCAATCAGTTAAATGCGCAAAAGCGACAAGAATTATTAAAAGAATTGTTTGGTTCCGATGCTAATTCAATTACCATTAGTTATTTAAGAATCAGTATTGGCGCATCCGATTTGAATGCAACGCCATTTACATATGACGATTTACCAAGCGGACAAATAGATGTAAATCTGGACAATTTCAGTTTGGCACCAGATAAAACGGATTTGATTCCAATGCTAAAAGAAATTGTGGCAATCAATCCAAATATTAAAATTATGGCAACGCCATGGTCGCCACCAGTTTGGATGAAAGATAATAATGGTTTTATTGGCGGAAGCTTGAAACCGGAATATTATGCCGTTTATGCAAAATATTTTGTGAAGTATATCCAAACAATGAAAGCCGAAGGAATCACAATTGATGCCGTTACCCCTCAAAACGAACCGTTGCATCCGGGGAATAATCCAAGTATGTTGATGCTTGCATTGCAACAGGCTGAGTTTATAAAAAATCATTTAGGTCCAGCTTTTAAAGCGGCAAATTTGTCGACGAAAATTGTAGCATACGACCATAATTGCAACAAACCTGAATATCCTATTGCTGTGCTGAATGATCCAGGAGCAAATCCTTATGTTGACGGTTCTGCTTTTCATTTGTACGAAGGTGATATCAGTGCTTTGTCTACAGTTCATAATTCGTTCCCAAATAAAAATATCTATTTTACAGAGCAATACACGGCTTCTACAGGAAGTTTTGATGGGGATTTGAAATGGCATGTAAAAAATGTAATCATCGGTTCGATGCGAAATTGGAGCAGAACAGCATTAGAATGGAACTTAGCAAATAACGCTTCTTTTGGACCAAATACTCCCGGCGGTTGCACGACTTGCAAAGGCGCATTGACCATTAACAGCAGTGATAGTTTTACCAGAAATGTAGGGTATTATATCATTGCCCACGCCTCTAAATTTGTTCCAGCAGGATCCGTTAGAATTTCGAGTAACATTAGTGGTAATTTGAATTCTGTGGCTTTTAAATCACCTGGCGGGAAAAAAGTTTTAATTGTTGAAAATGATGGGAATACTTCCGAAATTTTTAATATTAAACAGAATGGAAAATGGATAACAACTTCACTGGAAGCAGGTTCAGTAGGAACATACATTTGGTAATAGAAAATAGTATAATAATACTTACATCATGAAAAGAATAACAACAATTGCTTTACTGGCTGTGACTTTTTTGGCTTTTGCACAGCAAAAAAATAAAACGGAACAACACTCTTTTTCTACTAAAGATAAAACGATTACCGTTTACACAACAGCAGAAAATACAAAGTTACGATTAACGCAAACTGATAAATTGAGTTTTAGTAGTTCAAAACAACCTTTGGAAACAGAGATTTCTGTTTTTGTGGAACCAACTAAAACATTCCAAAACTTTATGGGAATTGGCGGCGCAATCACGGATGCGAGTGCTGAGGTTTTTGCAAAATTGAGTAAAGGCAAACAGCAAGAATTACTAAACGCCTACTATGATAAAGAAAAAGGAATTGGCTATTCTTTATTGAGGACCACCATTCACAGTTCTGATTTTTCGAGTGGGAGTTACACGTATATCAAAGACGGAGACAAGGATTTAAAAACGTTCAACATTGATCACGACAGGCAATATCGCATTCCAATGCTTAAAGAAGCCATAAAAACGGCAGGCGGAAAATTATTGCTCTATGTTTCGCCATGGAGCCCTCCCGCTTTTATGAAAAGCAATGGTAGCATGCTAAAAGGTGGAACTTTACTTCCGGAATATTACCAGTCATGGGCAAATTATTACACGAAATTTATAAAAGCGTATGAGAAAGAAGGAATGCCAATTTGGGGGTTGACCGTTCAAAATGAACCTATGGCAACGCAAACTTGGGAATCCTGTGTATATTCTGCGGAAGCCGAAAGAGATTTTTTGAAGAATTTCCTTGGTCCAACAATGAAAAAAGAAGGTTTGGGAGATAAAAAAATTGTGGTTTGGGATCACAACCGTGATTTGATGAACCAAAGAGCCAATGTTATTTTCTCAGATCCCGAAGCTTCAAAATATGCTTGGGGAATGGGATTTCATTGGTACGAAACTTGGGCTGGAGGAGAGCCTATGTTTGATAATGTTCGAAAAGTACACGAAGCCTACCCATCTAAAAATTTATTGTTTACTGAAGGTTGTGTAGAAAAATTTGATGCAAAAAAATACCAATTTTGGGCAAACGGAGAACGATATGGAACTTCTATGATTAATGATTTTAATAATGGAACTGTGGGTTGGACCGATTGGAATATCCTTTTGGATCAAAATGGTGGGCCAAATCACGTAGGGAATTTTTGTTTTGCACCCATTCATGCAGATACTAATTCAGGAGAGTTAATTTATACGCCGTCGTATTATTATATTGGACATTTCTCAAAATTCATTCGACCAGATGCTAAAAGAGTTAGTACAGCGGTAAGCCGAAGCAGTTTGATAAGTACTTCATTCCTTAATAAAGACGGGAAAATGGTTACGGTAGTAATGAATCAAAGTGACAAAAGTGTGACGTATAATTTAATTATTGCTACTGAGAAAACAGTTGTTGAAATTCCAGCTCACGGGATTCAAACATTAGTGTATTAAATGTTAACCGTTTTATTTTAAACCAATTGTATGAAAAAAATAGTTTTAATAGTCTTTATTTCTTTTTCAATTGCCTCGTTGGGACAGGTTTTTTTGCATAGAAATGGGCAAGAAATTGTCGATGGTAACGGGAAAAATATTGTATTGCGCGGTTTGGGATTGGGCGGATGGATGGTTCAGGAAGGATATATGCTTCAAACGGGTTCGTTTGCAGGTCCGCAACATGTGATCAAACAAAAAATAACGGATTTAATTGATGCCAAGAACACCAAAGAATTTTATGATGCCTACAAAGCAAATGGAATAACTAAGAGAGATATAGATTCATTGGCGGCTTGGGGTTTCAACTCTGTTCGTTTACCGATGCATTACAATTTATATACATTACCTCTGGAACAAGAAGCGGTTTCTGGTCAGAATACTTGGCTAGAGGAAGGTTTCGAAATGACCGATGAGTTATTGAAATGGTGTGCTGCGAATAAAATATATTTAATTTTGGATTTACATGCAGCTCCGGGTGGACAGGGAAAAGATGCCAATATTTCTGATTATAATCCTGCAAAACCATCGCTTTGGGAAAGTACAGCCAACCAGGATAAAATGGTAGCACTCTGGGAAAAATTAGCAGAACGTTACAAAGATAATCCTTGGATTGGTGCGTATGATATTATCAATGAACCCAATTGGAATTTTACGGGAACGAACCAAAATGGTTGTGATGAAACCTCCAATGCGCCTTTACGAGCTTTACAAGTTAGAGTCACAAATGCCATTCGAGCCATCGATAAAACTCATTTAATTTTCATTGAAGGGAACTGTTGGGGGAATAATTACAACGGAATGTTTCCGCTTTGGGATGAAAATATGGCGTTGAGTTTTCATAAATATTGGAATCAAAACGATGTGGCTTCGATACAAAAAATGTTGGATTACAGAACGCAATACAATGTGCCAATTTGGTTGGGAGAAAGTGGAGAAAACTCTAATGTTTGGTTTAAGGAAGCCATTTCTTTGATGGAATCAAATAATATTGGTTGGGCTTTTTGGCCAATGAAAAAAATCGAGAATTTAGCGGGAGTTACTTCGGTTAAAAAAACGCCGGAATATGAGCAATTGTTGCAATATTGGAATAATAAAAGCGCTAAACCTTCGGTTGATTTTGGCAAAAAAGCATTGATGCAAATTGCCGAAAACTTCAAAATTGAAAATCTGACCATCAGATATGATGTGATTGATGCGATGTTCAGACAAATCCAAACTACGGAAACTAAGAAATATAAAAATCATGCGTTGCCAGGTAAAGTATTCGCATCCGAATATGATTTGGGACAAAACGGATACGCTTATTTGGATAAAGATATAGCGAATTATGACGGGACAAAGTTCACCAAATGGAACAAAGGTGGAATGATGCGAAATGATGGAGTTGATATTGAGTCTTGCAATGATACAATGACAAATGGATTTCAGGTTGGCTTTATTGAAGATGGTGAATGGTTGCAATACACGGTTGAGGTAAAAACCAAAACTAGTTTTGATATTGCTGTTCGTTATGCAAGTCAGGCTTCAGGCGGGAAACTGTATTTAGAAGATGGAAATGGTAGAATTTCTGAAACCATAACAATTCCATCTTCGGGAGGATATGATAAATGGAAAACGGCGACTTTAAAAAATGTGATTTTAAAACAGGGAATAAATAAAGTCAAAGTCCGTTTTGAAAAAGGGAATTTTAATTTGAATTTTTTAGAATTTAAAAAATCCAATAAATAAATCGAACGCAAAGATCTTTATAAGTAACTTTTTTTTGTGGTTTGACACCAAAGATTAGTAAGCATTAAAAAAACGCAGTCAACAATATTTAAAATATACTGTTGACTGCGTTTTTTTAAATAAAAAAGTATTGACTCATTATTTAGTTTCTAATAAACTACAAGTTATGCTGTTTATTTGGAGAATAAATTGGATTGAGGGAAATTAGCTGAAGACGCTCGCAAATGCTTCAAATACATTCTTTTTCAATACTTTTTTAACAACAATTAATAACAATCTTTAATTCTGGTTGACAGCTTTCAAAATACCATCCAGATTTTCTTCTGTAAATTTCCCTCCAGATAATAAAAGGAATTTATTAATTGGCATATCGGCTAACATTGCTTCTAAAAATGAAGCTGCTTTTTTCTCATCTTCTGTTTCTGGTTTTTTATTCGCACCAGTGAAACTTTGAACTAGTTGTTCATATATCGCTTTACTATTAGGAGAATTTTTGAATTCTTTAAATAATGATTCACGCGTCAGTACTATTTTTGCAGCTTTTGTAGATTCGATAGTTATGGTTTGTTTTAAAGGCAAATCACGAGAGGAACTTCCAATAAGGATGTCAAAGTTTCCAGATTTTATTGCCCAATCATGAGATTTTGAGTTAAAATAAGCAAAGTCACGTGAAGTCAATTGAAATGTAACTGTTTTTTCTTCTCCGGCTAGTAATGTTACTTTTTCAAAGTGTTTTAGTTCGTTTTCTGGTCTTGCCACTTCGCTTTCTTGTTCATGAACATACAGTTGAACGACTTCTTTACCCGCAATTTTACCTGTATTTTTTACTTTTACTGAGATTGTGATTGCATCGGAATCTTTAGCTGATGTAGTATTGGCTTTAATATCAGAATAAGAGAAAGAGGTGTAACTCAAACCGTATCCAAAAGGAAAGTTAGGCTCGATTTTCTTTTTGTCATAATAACGGTAGCCTATAAAAATCCCTTCACCATAATTGGCATTTCCGTCTCTGGAAGGGAAATCCATGGCAGTAGGAGTATCTTCCAAACGAGCAGGAAAAGTTTCAGATAATTTACCGGAAGGATTTACTTTTCCCGTTAAAACATCTGCGATTGCGCCACCACCGGCTTGACCACCAAGATACGCTTCAACGATTGCAGCAACATCATTTTTCCAAGGCATAGAAACAGCAGCGCCATTCATCAATACCACTACAATGTTTTTGTTAACTTTTGCTACTTCTGAAATCAATTTGTTGTGACCCGCAGGCAAGTCCATGTTATTTCTGTCAAAACCTTCTGATTCATAGCTGTCCGGTAAACCTGCAAAAACAATTACTAATTCTGAATTTTTTGCATGCTGAACTGCTTCAGCAATTTTAGCATCATCCGTTTCCCCTGCAGTATTGTAACCAGTTGAAAAAGAAAATTGAGTTCCTTTAGCCATTTTTTGTAATTCATTCAGTGCATTTACAATTTGTGTAGGTCTTACTTGTGAACTTCCGGCTCCTTGATAACGTGGGTTTTTTGCAAAATCACCAACAATAGCTATCTTTTTTAAAGCTGATTGCAACGGTAAAATCGCATTGTCGTTTTTCAATAAAACAATACATTCGCCACTTACTTGTCTAGCTAATTCATTGTGTTTTACTTTGTCTACAACAATTCCTTTTTTGTGGCTGTCTTTTGCTTTTAAAGTAATGGCAAGTAAATCAGTTACGATTTCATCCAATCTGGCTTCCGCCAAAGTTCCTTTTTTTACTGCTTCAACAATTTTTTTATCATTGAAACCGCCGCTTGCAGGCATTTCTAAATGCAATCCGGCACCAACTCCTAAAGCTCTTTCGTTTACTGCACCCCAATCAGAAACTACAAAACCTTGCAATCCCCATTTTTCTTTTAGCATTTGATTCAATAAATAAGAATTTTCAGAAGCATATGTTCCGTTAAGTTTATTGTAAGAACACATTACTGTCCAGGGCTGTGCTTCTTTTACTGCCATTTCAAAGGCAGGAAAATAGATTTCGTTCAAAGTACGTTCGTCAACATTAGAACTATTAGACATGCGTTCTGCTTCCTGACTGTTAGCTGCAAAGTGCTTCATGGAAGTTCCTACTCCTTGACTTTGAACTCCATTTATAAAACCGATAGCCATTTTTCCAGCTAATACTGGATCTTCAGAAAAATATTCGAAGTTTCTTCCTCCAAGAGGCGAACGCTTCATATTTACTCCAGGTCCTAATAGTATTTGAACATCGTTAGCTTGAGATTCAATTCCTAAGGCTTCACCCATTTTTTGTGCCAATGCTGGATTCCAAGAAGAAGCAAGGGCTGATGCTGTTGGAAAACAAGTGGAAGGAACACTATTGGTAAAGTCGAAACCTTCAGCTTTGCGTAAACCATGCGGTCCGTCAGTCATAAAAATAGAAGGAATGCCAAGTCGGGTAATTGCTTTTGTAGACCAAGCTGTTTCACCGGAACATAAAGAAGCTTTTTCTTCTAATGTCATTTGTGAAACTAATTTTTTTGCTTTTGCACGATAATCTACTTCTTGCGCATTCGATTGGGACGTGAATATAAGTCCGATAAGTATTAAAATTAATTTTTTCATGGTTATTTGTGGTTGTTTTTTGGTGACTATTTTTAATAAATAATATTGTGTGTTATTTTGACGCAATGTACATAAATTTATGATTGGCAATGCATTCGATTTAAAATTTCACAATTTTTTTTTGTTTATGGTTTTTTTAAGTGTTTTTTTGTAGAAATCTGTTTTCTTGTCAAATGGATTTGTTTCTTTGCTACATTATTTTTTGATTTAAACCAGAAGTAAGGATTGGCGCGTTTTCAAAATGAGGCGTTCTTTTATTTTCTTATAAAAAATGAATTAAATTGCGCCTTTCAAAAAGTATATATATTAATAAGTAGAATAAATCACATGTTAAAAACCATTTTAGATAATAAGGAAGATTATCAGCCGGGTTTGTCAATAGATTGTGTGATTTTCGGATTTCATGACAATCAACTTAAAGTTTTATTGATAAAAACAAAGTACAGCGATAAATGGGCTTTGCCAGGTGGTTTTGTGCCGGTAAACGAGGGTATTGATCAGGCAGCTGTCACTGTTTTGCATGGTAGAACAGGATTAAAAGGGATTTTTCTGAGGCAGTTTGCTACTTTTGGAGCAGCAAATAGATGCGATGTTGAAGTGAGCAATGGCGTTCTGAATTTTTATGGAATACCTTTAGACGAGGGGAAATGGTTTGCAAGCCGCTTTGTAACAGTTGGTTATTATGCCTTAGTCGATTTTTTAAAAACGGTTCCTCAGCCTGACGGTAAAAATGAAATTGTAGAGTGGATTGATCATAATGCGGTGCCAGAATTAGTTTTAGATCATAAGGAAATTTTAGACAAAGCACTAGAAACCCTTCGGAAGGAGTTGAATTTAATGCCGGTAGGCTATAATTTGCTGCCCGAAAAATTTACTATTCCGGAATTACAAAAATTATATGAAACCATTCTAGGCAGAAAACTAGACCGAAGAAATTTTTTACGTAAGATAATGGCAATAGGCATTTTAACAAAGCTGGACGAAAAGAAAAGTAATGTCGCACATAAAGCGCCAAATTTATATAGTTTCGATAAAGAAAAATATGAAGAAGTCGTTAAGAATGGATTGACTCAAGGTTGGTAATCTTAAAAATTAACATAAAAACTCCTTAAGAAATTAAGGAGTTTTTTGCGTGTCTTTTTTTTTCTTGTTTAGGTTGTCTAAACTTTTTGCATAACCTCCAACTTTTACTACTGATCCAATATTTGAACTTGATCCTAAACCAATATAATATCTATTTTTAATTCCGCTAAATAGGATGTAAGTAATGTGTTCCATAAAACTATAATACATAAAAAAAACTCCATTATTTCTAATGGAGTTTCTTGTGGGCGATGAGGGGTTCGAACCCCCGACCCCCTCGGTGTAAACGAGGTGCTCTGAACCAGCTGAGCTAATCGCCCTAAACAATTTGGTTACTTTCGTTTCCGTTATTGCGTGTGCAAATATACGACTAGAATTGGTATTTGCAAGTAAAAAAATAAAAAAATTATAAAATTTCTGCGACCACAAATGTACTTCCTCCAATGTATATAAAGTCAGTGATCTCTGCATTTTTTAGTGCTTTTTGGTAAGCTTCTGAAACAGAATTGTATACTTCTCCTTTTAGTTCAAAACTGGTAGCTTTTTGTTTTAAAATTAGAACATCAAGACCGCGAGGAATATTTGGTTTACAGAAATAATAAATTGCTTTTTTAGGGAATAAAGGCAGAATTTCATCTAAATCTTTGTCATTTACTACTCCCAAAACAACATGTAAAGTATCAAAATCTTCTTTCTGGATTTGTTTCAATACAATTTCCAGTCCATTTTTGTTGTGTGCAGTATCGCAAATAACTTTTGGAAATTCTCTTAATTGCTGCCATCTTCCTTGAAGTCCTGTATTTTTCATCACATTTAATAAACCTGATTTTATATTCTCTGGAGTGATTTTAAATTCATTCTGTTCGTTTAAAACTTTGACAGTTTGTAAAACAGTTTTTTTATTGTGGATTTGATAATTACCAATTAAATCAGAAGGATAGGTTTCTGAAATCAAATCAGCAGCAAAATAGATTTCCGAATTGCATTCTTTGGCTTTAACTAAAAAAACAGGTTTTGTTTCAGGAGTGTATTCGCCAATAATTATGGGAATATTTGGCTTTATAATTCCTGCTTTTTCAAATGCAATAGCTTCAAGCTTGTTGCCCAAAAATTGTGTATGATCCAATCCTATATTGGTAATCACCGAAACTAATGGAGTGATGATATTGGTGGCGTCCAATCTTCCTCCCATTCCCACTTCAATAACTGCGATGTCTACTTTTTCTTTGGCGAAATAATCGAAGGCTAAACCAACGGTCATTTCGAAAAAACTCATGTCATTGGACTCAAAAAAAGTTTTGTGTTCATTGATGAAATCAGTAACAAATTCTTCAGATATATCCTTTCCGTTAATTTTTATGCGTTCTCTAAAATCCTTTAAATGAGGAGAAGTGTACAATCCAACTTTATAACCCGCTTCTTGAAGTATGGATGCCAACATATGTGAAGTGGATCCTTTCCCGTTGGTTCCTCCAACATGAATACACTTTATTTTTTCTTGTGGATTATCAAGATGGGCTATAAGTAAATGCGTGTTGGTTAAATCTTTCTTATAAGCTGAAGCGCCCTGAAGTTGGTACATCGGGAGTTGGTTAAACATCCAATTTATGGTTTCCTGATAGTTCATTTTTGTAATAAAATAGTAGTTGTTTAAAATATTTTTCGTTTTTTTTAGTTTAATAGTACATCGAAAAGTATCTTTAGTGCAAAATTGAAATAATTTTTAGAATTAATGATTAAAATCCAATAATATTATATGTTTAGTTTTATACAATTACAGGCCGACACCATTACCAACGCTGCTTCAAACGTAGTTATTGAAAAAATTGCTCCAAATGCCGAAATATCCACTTTGGGTTTCCTTTTAAAAGGTGGTGTGTGGCTTATCCCAATCGGGATTCTATTATTTTACACGTTTTACTTAATTATTGAACGCTATTTATACATTAGTAAAGCATCAAAAATTGATACTCTTTTGATGCGCGATGTTCGTGATAATCTCAATTCCGGAAATCTTGATTTGGCGCGATCAATCGCTGAACGGAACAGTACCGCTTCAGGGAATATTATCAAAGAAGGAATTCTGGTTATTGGAAGACCTATTGTTGAAATCGAATCGAATATGGATCGTGCAGCCGATATCGAAATAGGGGAAATGGAAAAGCATTTAGGACATTTAGGACTTATTGCTGGAATTGCGCCTACACTTGGATTTGTTGGAACTATCTCAGGAGTTATCAAAATATTTTACAGTATTTCAGTTACTGAAAATATCAGTATCGGTAATATTTCCGGAGGATTGTACGAGAAAATGATTAGTAGTGGTGCTGGATTAATCGTTGGTATAATCGCGTACAGCGGCTATCATATATTAAACGGCAAGATTGATAATTTTGCTTTAAAAATTCAGAAACAAGTACTTGAATTTGTAAATATTATTCAAAGATCATAATATGTCTATAAAAAGAAAAAGAAGATTTCATGCTGAGGTCGCGACTTCTTCATTAAGTGATATTATGTTTTTCCTGTTGTTGTTTTTCTTGATAATATCAACATTGGCGAATCCTAATGTTATCAAGATGACGTTGCCAAAAGCACAATCCAACGAGAAAACAAACAAGCAGTACATCAGTTTATCTGTCACAGAGGATAAAAAATTCTACATAGACAAGCAAGCAGTTTCCTTTGAAGAATTGGAAACAACCTTGATGTCTAAGATGGATTCAACAAAGGACCAAACTGTTATTGTTCGTATTCCATTCAATTTGCAAGTACAGGATCTAGTTGACGTATTGCAAATAGGAGTGAAGAACAATCTAAAGTTTGTGATCGCTACGAGTCCCAAGTAAAAGTCATTACTAGTTTTTATATAGCATCTGCATTATTTGGGCGTGACCACAATAGAAAAAGGAGCTGATCAACTTTATGCTGATCAGCTCCTTTTTCTATTCCGGTCGGGCTATCCGCAGTACTTCGGTACCTGCTCCTATCCCTCACGCAAATTCGTAAAATATTTCGACTTGTCGTTCCTCACAATGATTAGATAAGGTCTGTTCAAAACAAAAAAGTGACGTTTCTAATTGTTCTAATTCAAATTGAAATTGTAAACAATCTTACCGACTTGCTTTTCCGGTGCATCGCTGCTGGCATCCCATCTGGTATTCATCGCAGCAATTCTTGCTTGGTCTAACAAACATTTTGCGGTATTTGTAGTTCCTTTTACACCGGCAACTGCATTTATTGTCCTTCCGGTTCTGTCTACAGAAACTTCTACGACTACTTTTCCTTGTTCATTACAGGTATATTTTGGTGCAGGTTTAGATAATGCTTTTCGGTTTCCTAAAGAATACCCAACGCCTCCGCCAGAACCACTTCCGCTTCCGCCACCGCTTCCAGAACCATAACCGCTACCAGTTCCTATTCCTGTTCCAGTGCCATTTCCACCGCCTGTTCCTCCACCGGAACCACCAGTTCCATAATACCCGTTAGAACTTAAACTTCCATTGGTTTTTCCTTTATTTCCGGCAGCTTTATCATCTCCATCACCACCTTTATTAGAACCTTTTAATATGCTGGATAAAGCATCATTTGTATTGTTAGAAACTTTAGGTTTTACAACCACTGGTTTCGTTTCTTCTTTTACAACGACTGTTGGTTTTTTAGTTTTTTCTTTCGTCGGAATCACAACGCTTTCTTCAGTGCTGTTTTCCTGAGATAAAATAGCTTCCTCTGGAGTTGATTTTGCTGGCGTTTGTCTGGTTTGGTTTTTTACTTCCAAAACTTCACTTTTATAATCTGCTCCAGAACCGAAATCGCTGTCACCAAAATTTACTGTAACACCGCCGCCGCCGCCACCACCGGCAAGTTCATCCATGTTTGCAGGAGGCCAAAAGCGAATGAAAAATAAAATTAACAACATTGTCGCATACAAAAGAATGGATAGTGCTAAAGATTTCTTTTGATCTGATGAAATGGTGGAACTCATTTGTATTTTAAATTTTAAAAAGTGTATTACTAAAAAACGTTGAAAAGTACTAAAAATTGTCAAGAGTAAAAAGCGACTGCCGGAATATAAATAATATTGCTTTCACTTAGAATTAGAAATAAGAACTGGGATTAAATAGATTTTAAAATCTGCTTAATCCCAGTTCCGGCAAATAGTTATAAATACTATTTTATTTTAAGTAAGCTGCTTCAATGCGATTTCAAAAGCAGTTGCACTAATATTTGTTTTACTTGGGTTTAAAGCATGTGCTTTTTCAATTGCTTTTTTGATGATTTCTGAAGTGTCTTGAAAAATAGCTTCATCTGTCATTTGTACTTTCTTTTCCATAAAGTAAGCAAAAACACGAGCCATACCGCAATTAGAAATGAAGTCAGGAATTAAACTTACTTTGTGATCTACATCTTCCATAATTGGACCAAAAAATATTTCTTTATCAGCAAAAGGAACATTAGCACCACAAGAAATTACCTCAAGACCATTAGTAATTAAACTGTCAATTTGAGATTGATTTACCAATCGGGAAGCGGCACATGGAGTGAATATTTCAGCACCAATGGTCCATATTTTTTGATTGATTTCTTCAAAAGGAATCATATCTTTTGCAACCAGTTTATTTCCGTCTTTTGCAAGAAATAAAGCTCTTATTTCTTCAAAAGAGAATCCTTCTTCGTTGATTAATCCGCCATCTCTGTCGATGATACCAATTACTTTAGCACCCATTTCCGCTAAGTAAAATGCAGCAGCCGATCCTACATTTCCAAAACCTTGTACGATTGCTTTCTTCCCTTTTACATCTCCACCATAAATGGTGTAATAATTACGTACGGCTTCGGCAACGCCATAACCGGTAATCATATCGGCAACCGTATATTTTCTGGAAACATCTGGTGAGAATTTTGGATTTTCAATCACTTTTACTACACCTTGACGCAATTGTCCAATTCTATTGATTTTGTCTGCTTCTGTTGGTTTGAAGTGACCGTTGAACACTCCTTCTTGTGGATGCCAAACACCACACTCTTCCGTCATTGGAATCACTTCGTGAATTTCATCTACATTCAAATCACCGCCAGTTCCGTAGTAACTTTTCAATAATGGAGAAACGGCTTTATACCAACGTTGTAAAACGCCTTTTTTTCTTGGATCATTTGGGTCAAAATTAATTCCAGATTTAGCTCCGCCAATAGCAGGTCCAGAAACCGAAAATTTCACTTCCATGGTTTTTGCCAAAGACAAAACTTCATTCATATCCAACCCTTTTCTCATACGTGTTCCACCACCGGCAGCACCACCGCGTAGCGAATTGATGACTGTCCATCCTTCAGCTTCCGTTTCAGCATCTTTCCAATGGAAAACTATCTCAGGTTCTTTATTTTCGAATTTCTTTAATAAATCTTTCATTTGTTGCGATATGTTTAATTTTGGCAAATATAAAAAATAGAATAATGCGAATTTGATTTTTTTAGGTATTATTTACCAGATGCGTTTTAGTCAAAAAAAGCTATCAAGATTTACCTAATAAGTCATTTTTAAGTTTTTCATCAACCGGTTTGTTAGAAAGCCAAATCCCGAAAAATAATTTTTTGAATTCAAATCCTGGAATTTTTCCTTCATATCGGTCATTTTTAAACACCCAAAGGGATTCATCCGCAGAATTATATATGAGGTTAAAAGCATCGTCTTTAACCGTTTTTTCCTTATTAAGAAGTGATTCAAGCATTGCTATTTGAGATTTGAAGTTTGCAAGGTTACCATCACCAATTGATTTCACCAAACCCTTGTTAAGGGATTTTGAAAGTTTGTCTGAAGTAACCATTGATGATGTGATTTGTAATCTAATTGCCATCTCTGAATTACTTTCAATAATTCTTTCCGCATCTTGTGAAAGTTCAGATAGGTATAGCGCTTGAACATAAACGTCAACCCACATTTTAGATCTTATGCCAACACCGTTTAGCATCAACTGCCTTTGTTTGAACTCAATAGTTCTAGGCAAAACAACTCCTTCAACTTCAATTTGTTTTTGTGCGGATACGTGACTTACCTGCATAGATAGTACAAACAAGAAAAGTAATAATAGATTTTTCATAGTATAACTGATATAAATTTCAGCAAAACTATCATTTATTTTTTTAGAAGTCAAAAAATACTTTTTTAAGTAGAGATTGTCTAATTCTCTTTTTGATTTTATTACGCTATTGCATTGATTTGGAAATAGTTATGAGTAAAATTAATTTGTAGGAGTAGTTTTCTTATGCATTTGATAATGTTTATCATGTTACTTTCACCTTGGGCTTTAAAAAGGTCGAATAGAATAAAGTAATAAGTTATTTTGTTTAATGTTGTTATCTTGAAACTGACGGTCATCTTTTCTGAAAAAAAATGCAAACTGTAGCGTAAGTTATTTAATTACCTGTATGGCTATTAGGTTTAAGATTTTAATAAACTGCAGAAAGATTTTGGATTTATATTTTACAATAAATAATTAAGATAAAAAGTGTGTTCCGTAGGGAGTGTTTTCGTTGTGTTTTTATTCAACTTTACATTTTGTCGTTAAACATAGGCTAAATTTACGAAATCGTTTGAAATCTGATATTAAATAATTACTTTTGACCACAAATTTAAGAACATTTAATTTACAACAAAATATGGATTTTAATCTAACCGAAGAGCATTTAATGATTCAGCAGGCCGCTAAAGATTTTGCTATAGCAGAATTATTACCGGGTGTTATTGAACGTGATGAACATTCAAAATTTCCAACGGAGCAAGTGAAAATGATGGCCGATTTAGGTTTTATGGGAATGATGGTAGATCCTAAATATGGTGGATCTGGTTTAGACAGTATTTCCTATGTTTTGGCTATGACGGAAATTGCAAAAGTTGATGCTTCTGCGGCTGTGATCATGTCTGTAAACAACTCTTTGGTTTGTGCAGGTCTTGAGAAATATTGCAATGAAGAGCAAAAAATGAAATATTTAGTGCCACTAGCAAAAGGAGATGTGATTGGCGCTTTTTGCTTATCAGAGCCTGAAGCAGGAAGTGACGCTACTTCTCAAAAAACAACAGCAATAGATAAAGGCGACCATTATTTATTAAACGGTACAAAAAACTGGATTACAAACGGATCAACTGCATCCACTTATTTAGTTATTGCTCAAACTGATATTGAAAAAGGACATAAAGGAATCAATGCTTTTATCGTAGAGAAAGGTTGGGCCGGATTTGACATTGGACCAAAAGAAAGAAAAATGGGAATTCGTGGAAGCGATACGCATTCTTTAATGTTTTCAGATGTAAAAGTTCCGAAAGAAAATAGAATAGGTGAAGATGGATTTGGATTTGCTTTTGCAATGAATGTTTTAAATGGCGGAAGAATTGGAATTGCATCTCAAGCGTTAGGAATTGCGACAGGTGCATATGAAATTGCTTTGAAGTATTCGCATGAGAGAAAAGCATTTGGAAAACAAATTTTCAATCATCAAGCCATTGCATTCAAACTGGCTGATATGTATGTGAAAGTAACTGCCGCAAAATTATTGGTAATGAAGGCGGCTTGCGAAAAAGATGAAGGTAAAGACATTGCGCACTCTGGTGCTATGGCAAAATTATACGCTTCTGAAATCGCTTTAGAAGTGGCTAATGAAGCCGTTCAAATTCACGGTGGAAACGGTTACGTAGCTGAATATCATGTGGAACGTATGATGCGCGACTCTAAAATCACGCAAATTTATGAAGGAACTTCTGAAATACAACGAATTGTAATTTCAAGAGGATTGGTTTCGTAAAGAGAACAAAATAGTTGTTTAAGCCCTTTCTAATTTCGGTTAGAAAGGGTTTTGTTTTTTTAATACATTTACGAAAATAAATTTTTATGTACGAAGATTTAAAATATTGGTATTTGCGCGATCACAAATTATTCAGAACATTGAGTTTTGGACAAATCAAACAATTGTGTATTATTACTGGTTTTAAAAAAGCGCAGAAAGGCGAAATTATCTATTTTTCCTCATCGGATTTACCAAGAATTTTTTTACTGAAAAAGGGAAACATAAAGATTGTTGCAGTTGATGAAGACGGAAACGAGACTATAAAAGATATTATTCAAAAAGGAGATTTATTTGGAGAACTAACTTTGGAAGCAGACAGCCAGTCCAATGAATATGCAAAAGTACTTTCGGATGATGTGGCTATTTGTAGTTTTCTAATGTCGGATTTTGAAGATTTATTGCTTCGAAATCCAAGTTTGGCTTTGTCTTACACTAAGTTTGTAGGTCTAAAGATGAAACGCATTAAGAACAGCTATGCTAATCTGATTTCCAAAGATGCCAAAACCAGATTGTTTCAGTTCCTAAAAGATTGGGCGGAGAAAGAGGGTGTAAGGACTGAAAATATAGTTGTTATTGAGAATTACCTGACCCAAAACGATATGGCGCAAATTATTTGTACGTCCAGACAAACGGCGACTCAATTGCTCAATGAAATGGAGACCAATGGAACTATTGTTTACAGCAGGAAAGAAATTATTATTACGGATATTCGTAAACTATAATTATTTTACTGGAACTGTAACATAGCCGACAAATGTTTTCGAAATAGCATAGTAGTTTTACAACTTCAAAAATGTAATACTATGAAAAAAATAATTTGTCTGGCTTTATTTGCAATTGGATTATCCGTTCATGCTCAAAATGACTTGTCAAAACAGGCAATAGAAATTGCTCCATTACTTATTGGAGAAAAAATTCCTTTAATCACTTTAAAATCTGTAGATAATACAGATGTTGATTTAATGGAATTAATCAGTAAGAAAAGAACGGTTTTAGTTTTTTACCGTGGCGGTTGGTGCCCGTATTGTAACGCTCATTTAGCTGCCTTGGCTGAAGCCGAAAAAGAATTATTACATTTGGGATATCAAATTATCGCCATAAGTCCTGATGCTCCAAAAAGCTTGAAAGTTACAGATGATAAAGAAAAATTAAATTATGTGTTATTGTCAGATAGTGTAGGCGAATTGTCGAAAGCAGTTGGTATTGCTTTTGAAGCTCCAGAAAATTATAAGGCTACAATAGCTAAAGGTTCTGATGGTGTGAGTAATTCTTTTTTGCCTGTTCCGGCGGTATTTATTTTAAATGTAAATGCTGAAATTGAATTTGAACACATCGCCCCAAATTTCAAAAATAGAATCTCAAATGATTTGCTGATTGCTGTTGCAAAGTCTTTAAAAAAATAATCATGAAAAATCTGCTGTTTATTTTGACCATATTGTTTACTATTCCTTGCTTCGCGCAAAAGGAAAGCAAACGTCTAACTCATTTTAATGTTGAGAAAAATGTAGCTATTCAAGGATATGATCCTGTGGCTTATTTCAAACAAGGAAAAGCAGTCAAAGGGAAAAAAGAAATCACAACATCGCATGAAGGTGTGGTTTATTATTTTTCGATGCCAGTTAATAAAGAATATTTCTTGAAGAATCCTTCAAAATTTGAACCTCAGTATGGGGGTTGGTGCGCTTTTGCGATGGGCGACTCTAATGAAAAAGTGTCTGTAAATCCGGAGACTTTCAAAATTAGTAATGGGAAGTTGTATTTGTTTTACAATACTTTCTTTAATAATACATTGAAAAGTTGGAACAAGAATGAATCGGGATTGATGATGAAGGCCGATGCAAATTGGAATAAAATAGTTAAATAAAAAAATAGAAATTATGAAACTATCTCTGTTTTTCTGGTTGCTGCGACTTGTAGTAGCAGTAATTTTAGTGCAAACACTATACTTTAAATTTACGGCTAGTGAAGAATCGGTTTATATTTTTTCTGCTTTGGGAATCGAACCTTATGGAAGGATTGGTATTGGAATTGCCGAGTTGATTGCGGTTATTTTGATTTTAATACCAAGGACTTCGTTATTTGGTGCTATAATGGGATGCGGCATAATGGTTGGTGCAGTTTTTGCTCATCTGTTTGTGCTTGGCATTGAAGTTAAAAATGATGGTGGCACACTTTTTATTATGGCACTAATTACCTTTCTTTGTTGTCTTATTTTAGTTTTTAAGGATAGAACTAAACTAATGAATCTGTTGAATTAAAACTTTAATATGCTTATACCTTCCATTAATAATAGTTTAAATGAATTAATTGATTTACTGAATCAATTATCGCATAAAGAATATTCAAATTCTTGTATGGAATTAAGTAATGCAACGATTGGGGAGCATACAAGACATATTATAGAAATGTTTCAATGCTTGGAAAATCAATATGATTCAGGCATTGTGAATTATGATAAAAGAGAACGAAATATTCGAATTCAAACGGATACTGCTTTTGCTATTGAAAACATCCTATTGATTCAACAAAATTTAGATAAACAAAATAAAAATATCGAGTTGTTGCAGGTTATTGATGGAGAGGAAATCCGAATAGAAAGTAACTATTTCAGAGAATTATTGTATAATTTAGAACATTGTATTCATCATCAGGCGCTTATAAAAGTAGCTATTTTACAATGTGAAACAGTAACAATTGACCCTAATTTTGGCGTTGCTCGCTCTACCATAGAATACAGAAATCAATGTGCACAGTAAGTTTTGTAGCAACGAATGATAAAATTATCATTACCTCCAATCGGGATGAAAAAATAGTAAGACCGAGTGCAATACCACCAAGAAGTTATACCGTAAATGGAAAAAATCTTATTTTTCCAAAGGATCCAAAAGCAGGAGGAACGTGGTTTGTAGCTAATGCTGATGGAGTAATTTTGGTACTTTTAAATGGTGCCGATGAAAAGCATGAAGTACAGTTTCCGTATCGAAAAAGCCGAGGCTTGATTGTTTTAGACATGATTAGCAGCTTATCGCCAAAGGATTTCTGGAACGCAATTGATTTGGACAACATAGAACCTTTTACGTTAGTCTTATTTCAAAACAACGCTCTTTTTCAATTGCGCTGGAACGGAAAAGAAAAACGAACAACTCCTTTGGATATTCATCAAAATCACATTTGGTCTTCATCGACTTTGTATTCCTCATCGATTCGTGAAAAACGTGCCGACTGGTTTCATACTTTTATGGATACAAATCCCGAAATTTCCGAATCAAAAATGCACGATTTTCATCGCTACACCGAAGAAGAAAATGATGAAAATGGTTTGGTCATCAATAGAAATGAGGAGATGAAAACGTTAAGTATTACGCAAGCGGTTATTGAAAAAAATAAAGTAGTTATATTGCATTACGATTTGATTGCGCAACAGGATTTTTCGACCTCATTTATCACCGTTTAAAAAACAAACATTGACCCGAGTTATGACGAACAGGCGAAGCAAACTATTTTTTCATAAAATTACGCATTGGGAATATTGGCCTTTCCAGATTGTTTACATTCCTATTTATTTTTTATGGTCTTATTATTCGATCAAGGCAAAATCTATTTTTTTCTTTAATGCTTCTAATCCAACCATAAAAAATGGCGGTTTTATGATGGAGTCCAAAAAAGAAATCTATAATTTGATTCCACAACAGTATTACCCAAAAACGGAATTAATAAAAGAAGGAACTGCTCTTGAAGATGTTTTAAATGTGATTGAAGCAGTGAAAATAAAATATCCTTTAATTGCAAAACCAGATATTGGACTGCGAGGATCTGGCGTCAAAAAAATCAATACCGTTCTAGATTTAAAAGAATATGCTAAAAAAGTAAATTTTGATTATGTGGTGCAGGATTTAATTCCGTACGAGAATGAAGTTGGGATTTTTTATGTGCGTTATCCTCATGAAAAAGCAGGTAGAATTACAGGAATAGTTTCTAAAGAATTTCTGATTATTACCGGAAACGGATTCTCTACCGTAGAGGAATTAATCAAAGAAAATCCTCGGTACGAACTGCAATTAAAGGTTTTGAAACAGGAATACGGAAAAAAACTACTCGATATTCTTCCAAAAGGGGAAAAATTGAATTTAGTACCTTATGGGAATCATGCACGAGGTGCAAAATTCATTGATGGAAGTCATTGGATAACACCAAAATTGACACAAACTATCAACGAAATGTGTCTCCAAATTCCAGGTTTCTACTTTGGAAGATTGGATGTGATGTATAATACAATTGAAGAATTAGAACAAGGGTTAAATTTTTCAGTCGTTGAACTGAATGGCGCTGCAAGTGAGCCTACCCATATTTATGACCCAAAACATTCTTTGTTTTTTGCATGGAAAGAACTTGCGCGTCACATTACGTATATGTATGAAATAAGTGTGGCAAACCATAAAAATGGCGCTCCCTATTTACTGCATAAAGATGGGATGAAGGAATACAGAATGCATTTGGAACAAAGCAATAAAATTGTAAATTTCTAAAATCATGAAAGCATTAAAGAACATTTTTGTTGGTTTTTTAGTGAGCTTTATCGGTTCAATACCATTAGGATATTTGAATGTTATAGGTTTTGAAATCTATTCAAAGTTAGGAATGAACAGCTTGGTTTTCTTTTTATTGGGAGTGATTTTTGTCGAGATGTTTGTAATTTATTTCACTTTAATTTTTGCAAAACAATTAGTTAACAATAAAAAATTAATGAAGATTATTGATTTTTTCGCCATTTTCTTCCTGTTGATAATAGGCTATTCTTTCTATGCAAGTGCTAATCAAACAATGGATCAGCAAGGTGTTTTAGAAAAATATGCGATGTATTCGCCCTTGTTAATAGGTGTTTTTTTGAGTGCAATCAATTTTCTTCAAGTACCATTTTGGACCGGTTGGAATATGTATCTGATCAATGGTAATTATATATCCATTGTAAATAAACGCAAACTGTTTTATATTGCAGGGACTTTAATAGGTACATTTGTCGGAATGTTGAGTTTGGTTCTGATGTTGAATGTTTTAGCTCAAAATACAGCAAGCTTTTCTAAATATATAATTCCAATTGTAATTCCATCATTTTTTGTGGTTTTAGCTTTTTTTCAAATAGTTAAAGTGTACAAAAAATATTATCGAGAAAGAGTCTGAATATAAAAGTTAATGCTAAATTATATCATTTTACTAACCAAAAATCCGCTTTAATTATGAAAAAAGTTTTTCTGTTACTTCCATTTCTTTTCTTGTGCTGCAAACCAATTTCTTCGGTTGTGACTGAGACCACAACAAGTGAACCGCTGTCAATCGAGTATAAAGTAAAAGAAAATGATGTCGCTAAAACATTAAAATATTTAGCTTCGGATGAATTAGAAGGAAGAGAAACCGGAAAAGCAGGAATGGTAAAAGCGGCGGATTATTTAGAGCAGTTTTTCAAGGATAACAATGTAAAGCCTTATTTCAAATCGTATCGCGATACGTTGACAACTTTTAAGGAAACTGCCTTCAATGTTGTAGGTGTTGTTGAAGGAAATGATCCGGTTCTAAAGAATGAATTTATAATTTTAAGCGCACATTACGATCATATTGGTTTGGATAAAAATGGGGTAAATGGTGATTTTATAAACAACGGTGCAAATGATGATGCTTCAGGAACAACTGCAGTTGCTGAAATGGCAAAATATTTCAGTACCGCTAAAAATAATAAACGAAGTATTCTTTTTGTATTTTTTGCTGGAGAAGAAAAAGGGCTGTTAGGCTCTAAACATTTGGCCAAAAAATTGAAAGCACAAGATTTTAAATTGTATGCGCAGTTCAATATTGAAATGATTGGTGTGCCAATGAAAAGAGATTATTTGGCTTATATAACGGGTTTTGATAAATCTAATATGGCAGATAAAATCAATGGATATACTGGGAAAAATACGATTGGTTTTCTTCCAAAAGAAGCCGAATATAAATTATTTTACAGATCCGATAACTATTCTTTTTACGAACTTTTTAAAGTGCCTTGTCAGTCTGTGAGTACGTTTGATTTTGAAAATTTTGAATTTTACCATCATGTTTCTGATGATTTCAAAGCGATGGATATTCCGCACATGACTTCTTTTATTCAGGAATTATTACCTGCTGTAACGCAAATGGCAAACTCCCCGACACAAGAAATCATAATGCTCAAATAGTTGAAGAAACTGCCTTTTTCATATCATACGCCAAAATAAAGTATTCATTATTGTTGAATTGAAAATCCCCAATAATGGTCCATTTTAGTTTTTGGATATGCGCTTTAGTAGACGGGATATTTACTTTGTTGATAAAGGTCAAAGCCAATGGGTATTTCTTAACAACGTGTTTTCTCATGAACTCAAAAAGTGGGGTTATCAATCCCTTTCCTCTATATTCCTTGTGAATGCAAATGGGGCCGTATTGAAAACTATTGGTAGTGGTGATGTCAAAATCTAAAAAGGTCAGTTCCGGAAACAATGAACTCATGTAATTGAAAATCGGCCATTGTTTGAAAAAATCCCAACTTCCGGCAAAAATGTAAGCAATGACTTTGTTGTTGTCTTTGGCAATAAATAAGTTGTTTTCATGGATAACTTCGGTTAGTTGCGCGACGGTAAATGGTGTAGTAACAAAGCCCGAAGCTTTTTCTTCTTCGGATAGATTAGCTACAAGGTACAATTCCTGTAATGCCAATACGCCATCAATATCAATTATTTTTGCAATTTCGAATTGTATGTTATCTGTCATTTTTTTTAAATCTGATGTTAATTTGGTTTACCAAAAATAAGTAAAATTATAGGAATTTTTAATTTTTATTACAGCAACAATCCTTTGTATAAAGCATTATTTTTTTACTGTTTTTGTTTATTTTTGCTACATGAAAAATATTATCATCACAGGAACGAGTAGAGGTATAGGATTTGAGTTGGCATTGCAATTTGCCAATGCCGGACACCAAGTGTTAGCTATTTCGAGAAAAATTCCTCAAGCTTTATTGGGTAATGAAAATATTACCTGTCTTTCAGTTGATTTATCCACTGAGTCTGAATTAATGAAAGTAAGCGATTTCCTTTCTAAGTCTTGGAAACAAATAGATGCGGTCATTCATAATGCTGGAAGTTTATTGCTGAAGCCCTTTTCAGAAACGACTCAGGAAGATTTTGAAAATATCTATAAAGTAAATGTTTTTGGAGTTGCTAATTTGACTCGAATTTGCCTGCCTTATTTACAAAAAGGAAGCCATGTGGTAACAATAAGTTCTATGGGCGGAATTCAGGGAAGTTTAAAGTTTGCCGGATTAGCAGCGTATAGCTCGAGTAAAGGTGCAGTTATTACTTTGTCTGAATTGTTAGCTGAAGAATACAAAGAGCGTGGAATTTCGTTCAATGTTTTGGCTTTGGGTTCCGTTCAAACAGAAATGCTGGCTGAAGCTTTTCCAGGCTATCAAGCACCAATATCAGCGGGTGATATGGCAAATTATATTTATGATTTCACTTTGACTGGCAATAAATATTTCAACGGTAAAGTGCTGCAAGTTTCTTCTACGAATCCGTAACTCATAATTCATAACTAATAATTTCTAATTGTTTTGAGCGAAACCTTAGCTAGATATATTCCAGAGCATGCGGTAAAACCCGTTTTCGAACTTATTGTTGCCAATCAGGTGCATCTTAAGATTGTGAACGAGCGTCAGACGCGTCACGGTGATTATCGAAAAGGGTTGAACGGAAAGCATGAAATCACGGTAAATTCAAATCTGAATAAATACAAGTTCTTGATTACATTAATTCATGAAATTTCTCATTTGGTTGCGTTTGAAAAATTTGGAAGAAACATTAAACCGCATGGAAACGAGTGGAAATATTCTTTTCAGCGGTTGATGATTCCCTATATTCGGCCAGAGATTTTCCCGAATCATTTGTTGCCTTTATTAGCGAGGCATTTCAAAAATCCAACAGCCAGTAGCGATACTGATGCCACATTAGCTTTGGCATTGAAACAATTTGACCAACAAAATGATAAAAATTATGTGTTTGAAATTCCGTACGGTAGTGTTTTCAGAATCCAAAACGGAAAGATTTTCAAAAAAATAGCGATAAGAACTAAGCGTTTTGAATGTCTCGAAATGAGTTCTGGAAAGACTTATTTATTCAATCCTAATGCTGAGGTAGAATTGTTGAAATCAAGTTAGCCTTCTATTCTTTCAAATATGCTTCTCTTACTTTTTTGAACAAATTAGAAGAATAAACAAAGGCAACAACAGCCTCATTATCGGTTCTGAAAATTTCTTCTTTAGTTCCTTCCCAAGCTTTTAAACCATCTTTAAGGAATAGAATTTTTTCTCCAATTTCCATCACAGAATTCATATCATGGGTATTTATAACCGTTGTGATGTTGTATTCTTCAGTGATTTCTTTGATAAGATTATCAATCAAGATTGCTGTATTTGGATCTAAACCAGAGTTTGGCTCATCGCAAAAGAGGTATTTTGGATTGTTTACAATCGCGCGAGCAATCGCCACCCTTTTTTGCATTCCTCCTGAAATTTCAGATGGTAATTTTTTGTGCGCATCCGTTAGAGCGACTCTTTTTAATACAAAGTCTACACGCTCTTGAATTTTTTTATTATTGTCTTTAGTGAACATTCGCAACGGAAAACCAACATTTTCAGCCACAGTCATCGAGTCAAACAAGGCACTTCCTTGAAAAACCATTCCGATTTCAGTTCGCAATTCTCGTTTTTCATCCGGATTTAATTCGGAGTAAATTCGGCCATCAAATGAAATAGTCCCAGATTCTGGCGTATGAATGCCTAACAGACTTTTAAGTAAGACCGTTTTTCCGGATCCACTTTGTCCAATAATTAAATTTGTCTTTCCGGTTTCAAAAATCGTCGAAATACCTTTAAGAATTTTATTTCCGTTAAATGATTTTTCTATGTTTTTTACTTCTATCATGATCCTAGTAACAACTGCGTTAATATATAATTGAAAAGTATTATGGAAACCGATGTCCAAACAAAGGAAACGGTACTGGCTTTACCAACTTCTAGAGCACCGCCTTTCATATAATAACCGTGAAAAGAAGGAATAGTTGCTAATAACATCGCAAAAATCAATGTTTTAATGAAAGCGTAAACAATATGAAACGGAATAAAATCCATTTGAGTTCCATTTATAAACTCAGCACTTGAAATAAATCCACCATAAACACCAGCCATCCATCCACCGAGAACACCCAGAAACATGGCAATTCCTATTAGAAACGGATACAATAGTAAAGCAATTATTTTAGGGAAAACAAGGTAATTCAATGAATTTACTCCCATCACTTCCAGTGCGTCAATTTGTTCTGTAACCCTCATTGTTCCAATACTAGAGGTAATAAATGAACCCATTTTTCCAGCCATAATCACCGAGATAAAAGTAGGTGCAAATTCTAATATTACGGATTGTCTTGTTGCGAAACCGATAAGGTATTTTGGAATTAAAGGGTTTGTAAGATTTAAGGCTGTTTGAATAGCAACAACCCCTCCAACGAAGAAGGAAATGAAGGCAACAATACCTAATGAACCGATAACTAAATCATCAATTTCTTTAAAAATTAGATTTTTCATCACAGACCATTTTGTCTGTTTATTGAAAATTTCTTTCAGCATTAAGAAGTATCTTCCTATTTGCGTTATATAGCGAATGAGCATCATAAGTTTTGCGAATATGGGCTAAATTACAAAAAATGTCAGGAGTTATCCCTTTTGGTTCAGCAGTTTTTTGATTTTGTTGGCTAAAAAAGCTTTTCTTTCATTTTTTTCAACCGATATTTCCGAATGAATTTTGCTTGTTCTTCTGTTACCAATAAAGGCGTTTTGGCCGCTTTAGCTTTCCAATACCCTTTAATATAATCTATAAAGAGCAGCGGTTTCTTCTTCATCATCGCCAGTTTTGCAGAAGCGATAGAAGTGATAAGGAACCCGTAACCTAAAGTATAAAATGCTTCTCCTTGTTTGTATCGGGCTGTTTTGTTGTAGTTTGCGCCGGTTGGTTTCAAATGTTTTACAATTAATGAAGCATCAGTAACCACTTTCCAACCATAGAATTTTGATAGCAATTCATCAACCGTGTCCCAACCCATAGCAGGTTTTAAATTTCCTATTTGTTGGAAACATTGTTTTCTATACGCTTTGAATGCACCACGAATATGGTCTTTATCAGTAAGATTTTCCAGAATCCATTCGCCATTTTTTTCGATGTAAGCGAATCCGCCAGCCATTCCTATCGTAGCATCGTTTTTGAAAATGTTTAAAATAGTTTCAAAATAATTGTTGGGTAGAATTAAATCGGCATCCAGTTTTACAATCACTTCATAATTTTCGTCTAGTGTTTCAAAACCTTTGTGAAAAGCCTGAATAACTTTGCTTCCTGGCAAATGTATCGCTTCAGATGTTTTATTTACTAAAGTAATAAAAGGATTATTATTAGCGAACGCTGTTACTATTTCGGCAGTTTTATCCGTTGAATTATCATTGACAACGACAATTTTTTTTGGCAAAACGGTTTGTGAAATCAAAGAATCTAATGTTAAAGCTATAAAAGCTTCTTCGTTATGCGCCGGAATGACAATGTAGTAATTCATTATTTTATTTTTTCGGCGTAAACGATGTAATATCTTGGCGTGAACTTTCTTAGCAATGGTCGAATTCCAAATTTCTTAACGGGATTGGTCCATTTTTCTCTATCTATTATTTTCCAACCTGTTTTTTCCAAAAGCCAGTCCAGTTGCCAATCTTCAAATTCATGGTAATGTCTGTCCCACATATCAGTTTTACTGCGGTAAGCTGGTGAAAACCACAAACGCAATGGAATGGAAATAATAAGTTTTTCTGATTTTATTTCACTTAAAATCGTGTAAGGATTTAGTAAATGCTCAAAGATTTCGAAAGCGGTTACTACTTCCTGTTTTTCAATTGAAAATACTGATTGGTCTTTGTCTAAGTCTTCTCCTGTTGTATTTGTAACTGAAAACCCTTCGGATTTCATGATTTTAGAAAAAGGGTTCTCAACACCTAAATCGAGTATGGTCTCTGAAGTGGAGACGTGTTTTTTTAAAAATTCTAAAGTATGTTTGAATCTTTTATTGGGAAACGTTTTTTCGTACATGTTTTTTTGATTTTGCCGCTAGGGCACGAAGGCACAAATATAGTAATAAATGTGTTTTTGGGCATTGTTTTTTAGCCCGGATGGAAAGAAAATCCCGGAGCTTCAAAATGTAGTTTTTCAAGGTGCAAAAAGCGACTGAAAGAAGCTTTCTTGCACCTTATAAAAACAAGATTTGTAGTGAGGAATTGTAATGTACAGCCGGATTAGCTCCTGAATGACATATTCCTGAATGGACTAATATCGGTAAACAAAGGCATTAATGTTCATTCCGGCTCCAACAGAAGCAAAAATCATAACATCGCCTTTATGGATTTCTTGGTTTTCGATTTCACCACGAACTAGCAAGTCAAAAAGGGTTGGAACTGTAGCCACACTGCTGTTTCCAAGTTCATGAATGCTCATAGGCATAATGTCTTTAGGAACAGGCCTATCGTATAATTTGTAAAAACGTTGAATTATTGCTTCATCCATCTTCTCGTTGGCCTGATGAATGAGAATCTTTTTTACATCGTCAATTCCAAGTCCGCTTTTGTCTAAACAACTTTTCATTGCTGTAGGAACATTGTTTAATGCAAATTCATAAATTTTACGTCCGTACATTTTGATGTAACGGGTGTCTGGGTCTAAATCCGGATTGTATGAATTTCCGAAATATAAATAATTAGCTTCGTCGTTAGCATACGTTGCACTTTCATAAGACAGCATTCCAGTTTCATCATCGGAAGCCTCAATAATAGAAGCTCCAGCTCCATCAGAATAGATCATAGAATCTCTATCGTGCGCATCTACCACTCTAGATAGCGTTTCGGAACCAATAACCAAACAGCGTTTCGCCATTCCTGATTTGATGAATGCGTTGGCTTGAAGTACACCTTCAATCCAGCCTGGACATCCAAAAAGAATGTCGTAAGCGACACATTTTGGATTTTTTATCTGTAATTTATTTTTGACGCGAGTGGCCAAACTTGGAAGCATATCAGATTGAATTGTTCCGTGTTTTACATCTCCAAAGTTGTGTGCAAATATAATGTAGTCAATTGTTTCCGGATCGATCCCAGCATTTTCAATTGCTTTTTGAGAAGCAAAAAAAGCTAAATCAGATGAATTTAAATGGTCATCAGCATATCGCCTATGTTCGATTCCGGTGATGCCCTTGAATTTTTTAATTACGACTTCGTTAGGATAACCAAATGCGGTTCCATCTTCATTCAAAAAAACATGTTCGCCAAAGTCAGTATTACTTACTTTTTTCTCAGGAATATAGCTTCCTATTCCAGCTATTTTTATTTTCATTGCGTTAAATTTCCAAAATTTGATGCTAATTTAATCATTAAAATTTTACTACACTCACAAAATTTACTATGCGTGCATATAATTGTGAAATAATAATTTATTGGCAAAAATATTGATTATTTCATTACGAATTATAAGTTTTGGTGTGAATTTTATTTCTTTAATCTCGTAAGTGAAAATACAGTTGTTATTGTTGCAATTTAATGATAATTTTCGATAAGTAATTTTTATAAAAAAAAATGTCCCGATTTCTCGAGACATTTTAAGTTATTATTTAGCTTTCCATGTATGCTTCAATCGGTGCACAAGAACAAACTAAATTTCTATCGCCGTATGCTTCATCTGCTCTACGAACGGTAGGCCAGAATTTATTTAAGGCAATGTATTCTAGTGGAAATGCTGCTGCTTCACGAGTGTATGGGAAGCTCCAGTTATCAGTGGTAACCATCATCAAAGTATGTGGTGCATTTTTTAATACATTATTTGGGTTTTCTAAAGTAGCGGCTTCAATTTCTTTTCGGATAGCAATCATCGCATCACAAAAACGGTCTAATTCCTCTAAATTTTCACTTTCGGTAGGTTCAATCATTAAAGTTCCGGCAACAGGGAACGAAACGGTTGGAGCATGAAAACCATAATCCATCAAACGTTTTGCAATATCAGTTACTTCAATTCCTTTTTCTTTAAATGGACGGCATTCCAAAATCATTTCGTGTGCCGCACGACCCATTTCTCCAGAATACAACGTATCATAGTGACCGTTTAATTTCTCTTTAATATAGTTCGCATTTAAAATTGCATATTCAGTAGATTGTTTCAAACCTTCAGCACCAAGCATACAGATATAACCATATGATATTAAACAAACCAAAGCGGAACCCCATGGCGCAGCAGAAATTGCCGTAATAGCGTTTTCTCCACCAGTTGGAATTACAGGATTTGTTGGTAAAAATGGAACTAATTGTGGCGCTACACATATTGGTCCTACACCAGGTCCACCACCTCCATGAGGAATAGCGAATGTTTTGTGTAAGTTCAAGTGACAAACATCAGCACCAATAGTTGCAGGATTTGTTAATCCAACTTGTGCATTCATATTCGCACCATCCATATATACTTGTCCGCCGTTATCGTGAATCAATTGTGTGATTTCTTTAATTGCGCTTTCAAAAACACCGTGAGTCGATGGGTATGTAACCATCAAACAAGAAAGATTGTCTTTGTGTAAAAGTGCTTTTTCACGTAAATCTTCTACGTCGATATTTCCGTTTTCTAATGTTTTAGTAACCACAACTTTCATTCCTGCCATCGCTGCTGAAGCTGGATTTGTTCCGTGAGCCGATGATGGAATTAAAGCAATATTTCTATGGTGATCTCCTCTGGATTGGTGGTACGCACGAATAACCATTAATCCGGCATATTCACCTTGAGCTCCTGAATTAGGTTGTAAAGTAGTTCCGGCAAAACCAGTAATGACATTTAATTGTTGTTCTAGTTTAGCCAACATTTCTTGATATCCTTGTGCTTGGTCTAATGGTGCAAACGGGTGAATGTTATTCCATTGTGCCATACTTAGAGGTAACATTTCTGAAGCAGCATTCAGTTTCATGGTGCAAGAACCTAGTGAAATCATCGAGTGATTTAACGCTAAATCTTTTCTTTCCAGCATTTTGATGTAACGCATCAAAGCGGTTTCTGAATGGTGTTTATTGAAAACATCGTGCTGCAAGAACGTTGATGTCCTGTTTACGTTTTCTGGGAAATGATTGGTTTCTGATAAACTTTCAATAGTGTTTACCGGAGTTCCATTTGCAGAAGCGAAAACAGCAATAATTTTATTTAAATCGGTAATACTTGTTGTTTCGTTTAAGGAAATTGAAATCGTATTGTCGTCTACGTAATAGAAGTTAATTTCGTTTTCTTCAGCAATCGATTTTACTTTTTTGGCATCAGCCTTAATAACGATAGTGTCAAAGAAAGCGGTATTGGTTTGTTGATAACCTGATTTTTCTAGTGCGTTTGCCAACGTCGCTGCAGAAGCGTGAACTTTGTCAGCGATGTATTGTAATCCTTTTGGACCATGATAAACGGCATACATTCCTGCCATAACTGATAATAGAACTTGCGCAGTGCAAATGTTTGAAGTTGCTTTATCGCGCTTGATGTGTTGCTCACGTGTTTGCAACGCCATACGCAAGGCACGATTTCCGTCGGTATCAACAGTTACACCGATGATTCTTCCTGGCATACTTCTTTTGTATTCGTCTTTTGTAGCGAAGTAAGCAGCGTGTGGACCACCGTAACCTAAAGGAATTCCGAAACGTTGTGTAGTTCCAAGGACTACAGCAGCGCCCATTTCTCCTGGAGGAGTCAGTTTTACTAAACTTAAAATATCAGCAGCAACAGCTACTTTTATTTCGTTTTCAGCAGCTTTAGCGATAAATGCGGCATAATCATAAACTTGTCCAAATTTCCCCGGATATTGCAGGATTGCTCCAAAATATTCCGATGAAAAATCGAATGTTTCATGGTTTCCAACTACTAATTCAACTCCGATTGGTGTCGAACGTGTTTGTAAAACAGATAAAGTTTGTGGTAATATTTCTTCAGAAACGAAGAATTTATTAATGTTGTTTTTCTTTTGGTCACGAGAACGAACGTCAAAAAGTAATGCCATTGCTTCTGCAGCAGCAGTTCCTTCGTCTAATAAAGAAGCATTAGCGATTTCCATTCCGGTTAATTCGATAACCATAGTTTGGAAATTCAAAATTGCTTCCAGACGACCTTGAGCAATTTCAGCTTGATACGGTGTGTAAGCAGTGTACCATCCTGGATTCTCAAATACATTTCGTTGGATTACTGCAGGAATAATTGCTGCATTGTACCCTAAACCTATGTACGATTGAAAAACTTTATTCTTATTCCCTAATTTCTGAATGTGATTTGCAAACTCATATTCGGTCATTGCAGGTTCTAAGTCTAAATCAGATTTTAAACGAATGTCACTTGGAATCGTTTCTTGAATCAATTGTTCCAGTGTTTCTGCCCCAATCGTCTTCAACATGTGTTCTAAATCATTTTCTCTTGGGCCAATGTGTCTTAATGCAAAAGCGTCTGTTTTCATTGTATATAAAATGGGTTGTGTGTTTCTTGTTTTAAAAGGCTGTAAAATTAAATATTAATATGCTATTAATTGCCTTTTTTTACTTGATTTTCTGTGAATTTTTCAACTAAAAGCCGTTCTTATTAACACTTTGATTAATTTTGTCTAATGAGGTTTTTTAAATTAATTTTTGATTTCTATATTAATAGTAGTATTCACGTGGCTTTTTCGTGTTATGCCTTGGTCAGAATGACGCAACACATGTTCCACATTCCGGAAGGCGATGCAGTTGCTCAGTTTGCTTTTTTCGGAACGATTGTCGGCTATAATTTTGTGAAATACGATGCTTTGGCTCGAGCCAAAAAAATACAAATGCGGAAGGAACTTAAAGCAATTACTTTGTTCAGTTTTTGTTCGTTTATTTTGGTTGGCTTTTATTTTTTTCAGTTGGAACGCGTTACCCAGATTGTTGCTATTGCTTTTTTGAGTGTCACATTGCTGTATACGCTTCCCTTTTTTCCAAATAAAAAAAATGCAAGGAATTGGGCTGGTGTCAAAATTTATATCGTGGCGTTGTGTTGGGTTGGTGTGACGTTGGGATTGCCAATTTTAGATGCGGGCATATCAATAAACCTGGATTTCTATCTAAAATGTATGCAACGCTTTGTATTGATTTTTGTATTGGTCCTTATTTTTGAAGTCATTGATTTGGCAAATGATGATCCACATCTTAAAACCGTACCGCAGCAAATAGGAGTAAACCGAACCAAAATATTGGGGATTTTACTTTTGATTCCATTTTATTTTCTGGAGTTTTTCAAAAGTGTTTTTGATAAAAATCAGTTAATAATCAACTTGATTTTAGTGCTGATGATTGCATTATTTCTGCTTTTTGCCAAAGAAAAACAATCAAAATATTATACTTCTTTTTATGTAGAAAGCATTCCGATAGTTTGGTGGTTGTTGCTGTTGTTATTTTAAAAAGCTAAAATTGGTCGAGGTATTCACATAAAAAAGTGTTTAATTGGTGAATAGTATGTTACAACAAGTAAAGAGAATTTGAGGGAATTTTTGAAATAGTTTGGGTTTTTATTTACACAGTGTTTCGATTTCTACTGCTTACTTTCAGATAGGGTTTTCAATACTTTGTTTCTTTCGAGAATAAAATTAATCATGTGATTTTTCAAAAACAACAAATCAAATAATTCTCCAAAAAAACCATAGGGTACTTCGTAATGTATTTTGTCTTTCATAACGGTTAATCCGTTTTTTTTGTAAAAAATATGTTCATGGCGAAAAGATTTAAATTTTCCTTCCTCCATTTCATCCACAAAATAATCGTAGAGATTCATCGCTGTTATTCTACTTTTATGAGTCAGGTAAAAACCAAAATGTTTGCCACGCCAAGTTACCGTTTCGTTGTAATTTATCAATCCAGAAGTAACGCCGTCAATAGCGATTTCGTTTGTAGGACTGGCAGATTTTTGATGCATATCAATATCTCTGGAAATGTCAAAAACAGTTTATATGGGTGCATTTATTTTGGTCCGAATTTTTATTCTGGTCATTACAGTTTTATTTTTCGTTTGTCTTCAATAGTGATTTTCGAGCCTATGGCCAGAAATACAGAAGTGGGTTTTAAATCTTTAATAAAAGCAAATTCTTTTCCATAAACACTTTCAAAATCAATAACGGATTCGTTTCTGGTTACTTCATATTGCTGCCATCTGGGATGGGTGACTTGGTATTCAAAAGTTTCATTTTCATTGATTTTGGTATAGCCAAAATAATGCTCCGTGATAAACTCAGCTTCAGAATCGGGTTCAATTGCAATGGGATTTTTTTGTGTTGCTACCTGGATGGTATTCCAATTATTATTCACTTTCCATTGGTATATAAATTCTCGGGAGTTTTCATTTACTTTTAGCGTATGTTTCATGGGCAAAGTTCGGTAATGCTCATTGTAAAAGGTATTGGCCACAAATGAAATTGCATATTTTGGAACAATTTCACTGATAAAAACCGCACCTCTTTTCCACACACCGTTTTCAAAACGTCTCACATAAAACCGAAGATTTACCTCTTCAAAATCAGAATGAAACGGTATTTTCATTCCCAAAACACGAACATTTTCAAATAGGAATCCAATAAAACTAACATAACATTTGCCGTTCCAAAAATCTATTTCCGTTCCTGCAGGAACATACTTTTGCAGAATTTCGGGATTGACCACATAATTAATCATTGCTAAATTGTTCCATTCGGCTATTAAAAAACTCATCTTTTGTTGGTTTTAATTTTTGGGTGTGTTGGAATGCTATTAAAAAACCCGAAGTCTGTTACTCCGGGTTTTCAATAATTATGTTTCTAAAGTAATCCTGCTCTTCGTAACAAAGCTTCTGGCTTTGGTTCCTGTCCTCTGAAGCGTTTGTACAAAATCATCGGATGTTCTGTTCCGCCTTTCGAAAGTACATTTTCCTTGAATTTAGTTGCCACTTCTTTATTGAAAATACCTTTTTCCTGAAAATATTCAAAAGCATCAGCATCTAGCACTTCGGCCCATTTGTAGCTGTAATACCCAGATGAATACCCTCCTTGAAATATGTGTGAAAACGAAGTACTCATTGCATTCTCCTTTACATCAGGATACAATTGTGTGGCTGCGAACTGTTCGGTTTCAAAAACCTTGATATCTTTAATATTGGAAGGATCTTGCGCATGCCATCCCATATCTAATAATCCAAAACTCAATTGGCGCATGGTTGCCATTCCTTCTTGGAAACTCGCGCTTTCTTTGATTTTATGTACTAATTCCATCGGAATCATTTCGCCGGTTTCATAATGGTATGCGAATAAAGCCAATGCTTCCGGTTCGTAGCACCAATTTTCTAAAATCTGACTTGGTAATTCCACAAAATCCCAATATACTGAAGTTCCTGATAAACTTGGATAAGTGGTGTTGGCTAACATCCCATGTAAGGCGTGACCAAATTCATGAAACAAAGTTGTCACTTCGTTGAAAGTTAACAACGATGGTTTCGTCTCAGTAGGTTTTGTGAAATTACACACAATTGAAATATGCGGTCTTTCGTTACTTCCTTTTTTAATGTACTGTGATTTAAAAGACGTCATCCAAGCACCGTTGCGTTTCCCTTTTCTTGGAAAGAAATCAGCATAGAAAACAGCGACTAATTGGTCTTCTTCGTCTTTTACTTGGTACGTTTTTACTTCCTCATGATATTTATCCACTTCGAAAATTTCTTCGAAAGTAATTCCAAATAATTTTTGTGCTACTGCAAAAGCACCGTCCAGAACTTTTTCTAATTGAAAATACGGTTTTAATATTTCATCGTCCAAATTGAATAATTGCTGCTTCAATTTCTCCGAATAATATGCGCCATCCCATTTTTCGAGTTGCTCGATTCCGTGAAGCTCTTTTGCGAAAGCAGTCAATTGTGCAAATTCTTTCAAAGCGGCCGGTTTGGCTTTTTCTAGTAAATCATTCGAGAATGTTTTTACTTTCTCCGGACTTTCTGCCATGCGTTCTTCAAGCACAAAATGAGCGTGAGTGGCATAACCTAAAACCTGTGCTCTGTCAAAACGTAATTTTGCAATTTTTAGCACGATTTCTTGGTTGTCAAATTCGTTGTTTTGAAAACCTTTGGCACCAAAAGCAATTGCCATTTTCTTGCGCAATTCACGATTATCAGCATACGTCACAAATGGAACATAACTTGGGTAATCCAACGTGAAAATCCAACCTTCTTTTTCTAGGCTTTTAGCTAAAGAATGAGCGGCTTCGATTGTTCCTTCGTGTAAACCGGCTAAATCGGATTCATTTGTAATATGCAATTGATACGCTTGTGTTTCGGCCAAAACATTTTCGCCAAACTGCAAACTTAATTTTGATAATTCTTTGTCGATTTCTCGCAATTGATTCTTTTTGTCTTCCGGTAAATTCGCTCCATTTCTGGAAAAGCTTTTGTATTTTTTGTCCAAAAGCGTGGTTTGTTCCGGATTAAGATTCAGTTTTTCTCGTTGCTCATAGACCGTTTTTACTCGAGCGAATAAATCCGGATTAAGGCGCACATCGTTTCCGAATTCAGAGAGTAAAGGTGAAACTTCCTGTGCAATTTTCTGAATTTCATCATTAGTTTCTGCTGAATTCAAATTGAAAAAGATGCTTGAGATTCTGTCCAAAACATCGCCGCTGAATGCTAATGCCTCAATTGTATTTTCGAAAGTCGGTTTTAGCGGATTTCGAACAATAGCATCAATTTCGGCTTTTGCCAATTCGATTCCTTTTTGAAAAGCAGGAAGAAAATCTTCGTTTTTAATTTTCGAAAAAGGTGCAGTGTTATATTTCGTATTGAAATGGTGTGTTAGGATGCTCATTTGTATTTTGTAATAAAAATAATTCGATGTTTAAAGAAATCAAAGGTACGGATTTAATAAAAAAAATGGGGTTGTCGAGGGAATTGATTTGGACCAAAATAGCAGATTCAAAAGTGTTATTTAAATGTTATTTATTTCGTTTGGCAGTAATAAAGCCTTAAATTGTAAAAAAATGATTGGTTTTATAAAAGACGAATCAGAAAAAATATAATAAATTAAAAGAAAAGATGAATTATCAAATTACAATAAATAGAGCGAATACTGTTGATGAGGTTGAAGAATATTGGACAAATGAGGATTATATAAAACTTTTGGAAAAGTTTGATTATCCGGATGCTGCGGAGGCGGATCCTGCGAGTTTAAGAGAATTGTTATTTATGGCAATTTCTGATTTTGAAGCCAGAGATGCTGCTGCAATTGTTCTGGAATATAAATTATCAGAAGATTTGAATGAAGGTCAGATTCAGCAAATTTCAAATGATATGCTTTTGGATAAAGTATGTGAGGAATATCCGGAAATTGGATTGCATTCGACTTTGTTTCATATTAATCAATTGCTTTTTAAAGCCTATAACGGTACTTTTCTAAATGCAAAAGCTACTATTATTGAATGTAGTTTGGCGCCAGCAGAGGGTGAAAATGAAAATGAATTGACTAAAGAAAGTATTTTAAAATTATTAAACAACGGATTGTCAGGTAGTAATTTGATCAAAAGATTATTTGACAGCCAAATGTCGGAAAACGCGCCTTTCCCAGAAGCCGAAGACATTTTATGGGATGTTAAGATTACGGATAATGTAAATTATACGATTATGACTTCTGAATATTGGTTAAGCAAAGACGATATTATTGCATCAGAATTTGAAGGAGTTCTTGAAATTGTAGTTGATGCTGAATAACCGTTTCAAGGTTTAAATAAATGAAAAAAAGCTCCGTTATGGAGCTTTTTCTATTTCTGTAGACTTTCGGAAGCGATGATAACGGCTTCTTTCAATCCGGTTTTGTATTTAATTACTTTCTCTAGTATACTTTTATTGTGACTTCCTATGATTTGAGCGGCAAGGATTCCTGCGTTTTTCGCGCCGTTTAAAGCAACGGTTGCTACGGGAACACCACCGGGCATTTGCAGAATGGATAAAACACTATCCCAACCGTCGATAGAATTACTTGATTTTATTGGCACGCCAATTACTGGAAGTGGCGACATGGATGCGACCATTCCAGGTAAATGTGCAGCACCACCAGCACCTGCAATTACTACAGAAATGCCGCGAGTGTGTGCGTTCTGACTAAAATCAAATAATTTTTCTGGTGTTCTGTGTGCCGAAACTATATCGACTTCAATTTCAATTTCGAATGCTTTTAGGATATCGATGGCTTCTTGCATGATGGGCATATCGGATATGCTTCCCATTATTACGGCTACTTTCATTTTTTCTTATTTAAAGATTTAAAGATTTAAGTATTTAAAGATTTTTGAGAAATTCAATTTAGTTGGTGTTCTGAATTTTTCAATCTTTATTTTTTTCAATCTTTCAATTAACTTATTACTCTAATCGTGTTCTTCACCTCTTCAGCAATTCTTCTTGCTTCATCGATGTCTTCATTAACGATGGTTACATGTCCCATTTTTCTAAAAGGACGTGTTTGTTTTTTTCCGTAAATGTGTGGTGTAACACCATTCCAGCCTAGTATTTTTTCAATATTTTCGTAGAGTACATTTCCAGAAAATCCTTCGGCACCTACTAGATTTACCATAATTCCAGCTGCTTTACTGTCCGTATTTCCCAAAGGCAAATCAAGAATTGCACGCAAATGGTTTTCAAATTGCGACGTATAACTTGCTTCAATAGAATAATGACCTGAATTGTGCGGGCGTGGAGCGACTTCGTTAACGAGGATTTCATCATCTTCGGTTTGAAACATTTCAACTGCTAATAATCCCACATGATTGAATTTTTCGGAAACATTCAATGCGATTGCTCTTGCTTTTTCGGCAACTTTATCATCAATTCGAGCAGGACAAATCACATATTCCACTTGGTTGGCTTCGGGATGAAATTCCATTTCTACCACAGGATAAGTTTTTATTTCACCAGAAGGATTGCGGCAAACGATAACGGCCAATTCATTTTTGAACGGAACCATTTCTTCGGCAATGCACTCTACGTTGGCTAAATTATCCAAATCCGAAATGTGTCGAATCACTTTTACGCCATTTCCATCATATCCAAATTCCGTGCATTTCCAGACAAACGGAAGTTTTGTTTTAGAATCCAAAATATCAACAATTAGACTTTTTATATTATTAAATCGTTTGTAATTTGCTGTTGGTATGGCATGTTGAATATAAAAATCTTTCTGAATTCCTTTGTTTTGAATGAGTTTCAACGTTTTTGGTGAAGGAAATACTTTTAATCCTTCTTCTTCGAGTTTTACCAAAGCTTCCAGATTAACCAACTCAATTTCGAAAGTCAAAACGTCCACTTTTTTACCAAAATTGTAAACCGTTTCAAAGTCCATTAAATCCCCTTTGAAGAATTGGTCACAGGCAATTTTACAAGGCGCTTCATCGCTTGGGTCCAAAACATAAGTTTGTATGTCGAATTTTCGGGTGTCAAACAATAGCATTTTGCCCAGTTGTCCGCCACCGAGAATTCCTAATTTGAAATCAGAAGAAAAATAATTCATGGTGTAGTTGTTTGTGCAAAGATAATTGATAAAAAAACAAATGTCAATTTATTGTTTTTTTGATTTGAGTTGATTTTGTTTTTTTTAGTTTGAAGGTAAAAAAATATATATTTATGATGCGTTTATGTAGTAATGGACAAACAGGTATTTTTACCTGCTTTAAGTTGTTAATTTTTGTTTAGTTTAGCAGACTGATTTGAGCCAGTTATTGCGTACGATAAGTCGATTGTTGTGTATTGTATTTGTTAAAGCTTGATTTTAAAAACAAATTTAAAATTAGAAGCTAATCAAAAAAAGAACAGGAAAATTATTTATTGCTGCTTTGATTTTGAAAATAGAAAAATAAAGATTAGGTCTAAATTGTTTTATTTGCTGGGTTTTTTTGATTAACGTGTAATTAATTTTTAATATTAAGCTTTTATATTGATAAATAATTTCACATTTGATTTGATTTTTAAAATAACTAAATCGCTAAATGCATGACCTTAAATAATTGGCCTAATCACATTCAAAAATACCTGTTTCTTCTCAAAGATGGCTTTCATGAATTACCCTACTTGTCCAATTCTCCGCAAGCCATGTTGGATAGTTTAGTAAAATTACCAGTGACCTATCATGAAATTTTGCAACAAAGCATTTATTTTAATAGTGCTTTCTGCAAAGGGATAATGCGCTATCGCGAAATAGAAGACGGTTTTTGGCTTTTGGCAACAGATATAAACATCACAGAAAATATCATCGCTAAAGCAGTTTATGATGAAAATCAATTAAGGAATTATTATTTTCTGACATTTTCTGCATTTGAATATAAGTATCCTTTTAAAAATTCAAATGACATTACGCTTTTAAGCACATGTTGGACTTTTTACAAACCTGGAACTGAAGTGGACACCTATTTTTATAAGGGTACAAAAGGGACATTTTTTAATTTAGCCATTGGTAAAGAATGGGCTGATAAAAATATTTTGCGTAAAAATTTTTCAAAAAAAAAAGCTATTGAAGATTTTTTCAACACTAAAAATGGTTTTTACACTTGGTTAGACATCGCACCAAAAGCGCATGGTTTGGCAAAAAAAATTTCAATAATTTTAGCAAATGAAAGTAAGGATTCATTTGCTACTGTTGATTTAAAAAAGCAGTGTATAAAATTGATTGCTACATTTTTTGATAATTCTTTTGAAGACAACTGTATTTTAGATAATGTTTCGCTTAACAATTTAGATTACACTGCTGTTGCTAAGGCCGAGAAAATTATTTTGCACCATTTGCATTTACCGTTCATCGGCATTGAAAGTATTGCAAAAGATGTATGGACTTCACCTACAAAATTAAAGTCTGATTTTAAAACGGTTTTTGGATTTTCGATGTTGCAATATCACAAAGAAAAAAACATGTTGCTGGCGTTGCAATTAATCCAAAATTCGGACATTCCAATTCGAGATATTGCTGCTGTGACGGGTCACGAATGTGGTAGTAAATTTGCTTCCAATTTTAAAAAACGTTTTGCTAAACTTCCATCTGAAATACGATTTTTTTCAGAAGGAAATGAAGCGGTGTAATGTCTTTTTTCACCCTGTTTTCTAAATTTCGCTAGATTTATTGAAGTATTTTATTTGTAAATTATTGATTTTCAAAACTTTAATTTAAAAATAAATTACACCATCTCTTTGTGATAAAAAAATTATTTTTCGTCCTAACGGGCTATTTAATCATTTTTTTTAATTTTATTTTTGTCACTAAAATTTAAACAAACTAGTATGAAAAAAAAATTACACATTTATTTAACGTTGATTTTCTTGATAACTTTATCGTCCACTGTATTTGCAAGCCATTTCAGATCGGGTGTCATTACTTGGAGGGAGGTTTCTCCATTAGTTGTTGAATTTACAGTTACTACGTCTTGGAGAAGCGGTTCTGCTGACAATGTTTATTTAAATTACGGATCAACAGTAACAGATGTCCAAGAGACATCAAACTTGATAGTTAGTGATGTAAATGGAGTGGCAACTCGAGTACAAAAAATTATTGTAACTTATCCCGCCGAAGGTCCATTTAACGTTTCATGGGGAAGTTGTTGTAGGATTGGTGGTTTAAGTAGCGCAGGTAGTACCGGAAATTTCGTTTTGTCAACAATTGTTGATCTTACAGGAGGTAATGAGAATAGTCCAGTCGTTTCTTTACCAGCAACTGTGAATGTTCCTGTGGGTTCCTCTGCAGCAACATTTCAGGTTCCTGCTAATGATCTAGATGGAGACGCTTTGTCATATCGTCTTGCAACAGTAGCTGAATTAAATGGCAATCAACCTGCGGGTTTTTCTATTGATGCAGTAACTGGATTAGCGACAGTAAATACAACTCTTTCTAATTATGTTGCAGGCCAGTTGTATATTGCAGGTATTGTCGTATCTGATGGTAAAACTTCTGTATATGCCGATTTTCTTATCCAGATTACACAGCCTTCAACGCCTCCTGAATTTCTTTATGGACCAACACCTGTAAATGCGAGTGTGATTGTGGTTTCACCCGGTCAAAACGTAAATTTTCAAGTAAGCGCCAGAGATGTAGATGCTGGAGGCAATGTGTCTAGCTTGTTTGCGACCGGAATACCAGGAGGGGCCACCTTTACTACTGCTTCAGGTAATCCGGCCACCTCTACCTTTAACTGGACACCAACTGCCAGTAATTTTGGAGGGTATGTTATAAATTTTGTAGCACAAGATAATGTAGGTGTTCAAGTGTTTTCTTCTGTTACTATCCAAGTTAGTCTTAAGCCACAATTTGACGTACCGCCAACGCCGGCTGCTGGAGTTCATAATGTTTATTCACCTGGACAAATAATTTCTTTTCCTGTACAAGTGTCCGATCCTGATACAGCTGACGTTGTTCGGATTGTAGATGTAAAAGGAAAGGATATGATGGGGCAAGAAATTCCGTTATATTCTAACGCCTCTTTAAGTGTATTACCTTCGCTAGCAGCTAATCCAACTAGTGCTACTTTTAGTTGGGCTACTCAAGCGGCTGATTGGGGGCATAAACATATTTATTTTTGGGCTGAGGACGGTTATGGTGATAGAACGCGTCATGAAGTTAATGTTTTAATAAATTCAAACCCATCCTTAACCTCTATTCCACCTTCTGCCATAGTCAAAGTTGCAGGTACCTATAATTATGATGTAATAGCGAATGATGTTGATGTTGCATATGGTGATATTTTGGATCTATATGCTATCGGTGCACCTGCATGGCTTACCTTTACAGATAATGGTGATGGTACTGCAAAACTTTCAGGTACTCCAACACTTACAGATGTTGGTACTTTTAATTTTAGGGTAGAGGCTCACGATATTAATCATCACGACAACATTGGCGGTATCCCATTTCAGAATATTTCAATAACGGTTAGTTCAAATATTGTTCCAACAATATCAGCAATTTCTAATCAATCTACTTGTCCTAATACTAGTATCTCTAATATTCCATTTGCAATTGATGATGCGGAAACTGCTACTGGTAGTTTGACAATATCGGCTACTTCTTCAAATCCTGGGCTATTACCAGTTGTAAATATTGTTTTTGGAGGTTCTGATGCTCTTAGAACTGTTTCGCTTACTCCAGCTCTGGGTCAATCCGGAACTTCGAATGTTGTTGTAACTGTCGATGATGGTCAAGGAGGAACGGAAATTTCAACTTTTATATTTACAGTTGAAGATAAAGTTGTCCCAGTGGTAGTTACAAAAAACATTACGGTTCAATTGGATGCTACAGGAAATGCAACAATTGCTCCTGCTGACGTAAACGATGGTTCAACGGATGCTTGTGGTATCGATTTATTAGAACTAGACAATGATTCATTTACTTGCGCTAATGTTGGAGTAAATACAGTTACTTTAAAAGTTACTGATAAAAACGGAAATGCTGCTACTCAAACGGCAATCGTGACGGTTGAAGATAAGATTGCTCCAGTTGTAGTTACTAAAAACATCACAGTTCAACTTAATGCTATGGGTACTGCTTTAATCGGAGCTGCTGACGTAAACAATGGTTCAACAGATGCTTGTGGTATCGATTTATTAGAACTAGACAATGATTCATTTACTTGCGCTAATGTTGGAATAAATACAGTTACTTTAAAAGTTACTGATAAAAACGGAAATGTTGCTACTCAAACGGCAATCGTGACGGTTGAAGATAAGATTGCTCCAGTTGTAGTTACTAAAAATATCACAGTTCAACTAGATGCTTTAGGGAATGCTACAATTGCTCCTGTTGACGTAAACGATGGTTCAACGGATACTTGTGGTATCGATTTATTAGAACTAGACAATGATTCATTTACTTGCGCTAATGTTGGAGTAAATACAGTTACTTTAAAAGTTACTGATAAAAACGGAAATGTTGCTACTCAAACGGCAATCGTGACGATTGAAGATAAGATTGCTTCAGTTGTAGTTACTAAAAACATCACAGTTCAACTAGATGCTTTAGGGAATGCTACAATTGCTCCTGCAGAAGTAGACAATGGTTCTATAGATGCCTGTGGAATTGATTTATTAGAATTAGACATAACTTCATTTACTTGCGCCAATATTGGTCTAAATACAGTAACATTAAAAGTTACGGACGTTAATGGAAATGTTACTTCAAAAACAGCAGTAATTACAGTTGAAGATAAGATTGCTCCAGTTGTAGTTACTAAAAACACTACGATTCAATTGAATGCTGCAGGAACTGCTTCGATAGTTGTTGCAGATGTGAACAATGGTTCAACAGATAATTGCGGAATCAGTTTAGTAGAGTTGGATAAAATGGCATTCACATGTGCTAATGTTGGGGCAAACACAGTAACATTGAAAGTTACAGATAACAACGGAAATATCGCTACTCAAACAGCTATTATAACTGTTGAAGATAAGATTGCTCCAGTTGTAGTTACTAAAAACACTACGATTCAATTGAATGCTGCAGGAACTGCTTCGATAGTTGTTGCAGATGTGAACAATGGTTCAACAGATAATTGCGGAATTAGTTTAGTAGAGTTGGATAAAATGGCATTCACATGTGCTAATGTTGGAGCAAACACAGTAACATTGAAAGTTACAGATAACAATGGAAATATCGCTACTCAAACAGCTATTATAATTGTTGAAGATAAGACTGCTCCAGTTGTAGTTACTAAAAACACTACGATTCAATTGAATGCTACAGGAACTGCTTCGGTAGTAGCTGCTGATATCAATAATGGTTCAACGGATGCTTGTGGAATCAGTTTATTAGAATTAGATAAAAGTACATTTACTTGTGCTAATATTGGACTAAATACAGTAACATTAAAAGTTACTGATGTTAATGGAAATGTTACTTCAAAAACAGCAGTAGTTGCAGTTGAAGATAAAATGGCTCCAGTTGTAGTTGCTAAAAACAAGACTATTCAATTGAATGCAGCAGGAACAGCTTCGATAGTTGTTGCAGATGTAAACAATGGTTCAACAGATAATTGCGGAATCAGTTTAGTAGAGTTGGATAAAATGGCATTCACATGTGCTAATGTTGGAGCAAACACAGTAACATTAAAAGTTACAGATAATAACGGAAATGTTGCTACTCAAACAGCTGTTATAACTGTTGAAGATAAAATTGCACCAATGGTAATTACAAAAAACATCACTGTTCAACTTGATGCATCTTCAAATATATTGATAGCTGCTGCCGATGTAAATAATGGTTCAACTGATAATTGTGGAATCAGTTTATTAGAACTCAATAAAGCATTATTCAGTTGTGCCAATGTAGGTGAGAATGTCGTTACTCTAAAAGTAACAGATAATAGTGGAAATGTTACTACTAGAACAGCTATTGTAACAATTGTTAATAGTCAGCCTAATTTAATTAGAAAACATTTTGACGATGTTATTTTCTTTGATAATAGTTCTAAAGCCTTCGTTGCTTACAGTTGGTATAAAAATGGAGTTTTAGTATCTAGTCAAACAGCTCAATATTTTAAAGATAGTGGAGTTCTTAATGGCACCTATTATGCTAAAGCTACAAAAATAGACGGAACTGTTGTTACAACATGTCCTTTGACGTTTTCTGCATCAATAGTAGATGAATATTTAAAGATTGCACCTAATCCGGTTAAGAGTAATGCAAGCTACCAAATCCTTACTAATGTAGATTCAGTTAAGTTACAAAATGCTCGTATTACAGTTTTTAATATACTGGGAGTACTAGTGAACGATAAAATAGTTGATGGCATAACAACGGATATGATTGCGCCAAATACGGAAGGGATTTATGTGGTAAGGATGACCTTAACAAATGGCAAATACTTTACAAAAAACCTTTTGGTTAAAAATTAGAAATCAAATTATTAAGAGTATGAAATCCTCGTTTATTAGAGACGAGGATGGATTACTCAAATGCAATAAAAACAAATAAATATGAAATTTGATGTTAAATATATAGTAGGATTTGCACTAATTTTATTCTCTCAAGGAATTAAAGCGCAGTTTTATGTAGGCGTACAAACAGGAATAGGGAATATTCAAAGTGATGTAAAAGGGGTGAGGTCAGCCACTGATATTGGCGGAGCATTAAAGGCAGGTTACATATACTCATTGACGGATCACATAGGTATCGGGTCTGGAGTTGAGTTTGCCCAATATAAGCAAAAGGTGTTTTTAGAACAACCCTCAGCAACGCTGACTAATTTTGAGGTTGATCAAACTGGCTCGGCATTTTCTTATAGTGTGACTACAGGAAATTATAAAGAATCTCAAACCTTGCAGGCTATTCAGATTCCGCTTTTTGTGCAGTATAAAAAGAATATTAACAAAGGAATTGATTTCAATTTTAGGGCTGGTGTTAAATACTTCTTACCTGTAAATTACAAAATTGAGTCTTCAGCGTCATCTGTAAATGGGATTGCTTACTACCCGGATGTTAATTTATACATTGATAATTTGCCAGAATATGGTTTTGGGAATCAAACCAATTACGCTGCATCAGGCGAGTACAACACAAAAGGTATTTTGATGAGTACGTTTGAGCTAGGGTTTACTTTTAAATCTGGAGAAAAGAACGCTTTGTATGCCGCTATGTTTCTTGACAGCGGTTATGGAACAATCCTTGATCAAAAACAAAACGAGTCTTATTTAAGCTATAATCCAACATCAAGTACTGACAGAAAAGCAAACGGCTTGTATAGTACCGACAAAGACGCGACTATCAAACCGGTTGCATTCGGATTAACAGTAGGATTGAATTTTTAATAAATTTCGTTATGGTTTAAGATTTAGATGCTATAGTAGACCAAGCAGTAAAAAAAAACACAAATGAACGAAGGGTTTTTTGCTCTGATTTCAAAAGTATTTTAATTTAAAAATAATCAAAGGCTTTCTTTTTTATAAAGGCAGCCTTTTTTTGTTTCTCTTATGATTCAAGTCGACAATAAAGAGAAAGTAAAACAGTAGGTCGAATATTTATGAATTACCTCTAAATCCTTTAATGTTGAAAATGCTATTTTATTTTTTCGGAATTTATAGTACAAGATTTGTTGTTGTAATTCATTTTTGAGTTGTTTTTTGTAGATTGCACTTAATAACAGAAATTAATGTCCATTTGTCAATTCACAAATCCGAATTCTGTATCTTTGCGCATTATTTTAAATACGAAAATAATGATACAACTTCACGATAAACAATTTGTTCCGTTTATTTCTGCCAAAGAAATAGAATTTGCCTTGACAAAAATGGTAGCTCAGATCGAAGACGATTTTGCGGATGAAACTCCAGTATTTGTTGGTGTTTTGAACGGTGCTTTTATGGTAGTTTCTGATTTTATGAAGCTTTACAAAAAACCGTGCGAAGTGTCTTTTATCAAAATGGCTTCTTACGAAGGGGTTTCTTCAACAAATGAAGTGAAACAATTAATAGGATTGAACCAGGATTTAACAGGACGCACTGTCGTTATAATTGAAGATATTGTGGATACCGGGAACACATTGGTTGAACTGAAACAGTTATTCAAGCAACAAAATGTAAAACATTTTAAAATTGCAACACTTTTTTTCAAACCGGAAGCGTATACAAAAGATATCAAAATAGATTATATTGGAATTAGAATTCCAAATAAATTTATCGTTGGTTATGGATTAGACTACAATGGATTAGGGAGAAATTTACCCGAAGTATATAAACTAAAAGAATAACTACACAACAACATGACTAACATTGTTTTATTTGGAAAACCAGGAGCTGGTAAAGGAACTCAAGCAGAGTTTTTGAAAGAAAAATATAAATTAACACACATATCAACTGGGGATGTATTTCGTTTTAATCTAAAAAACGATACCGAACTTGGTAAACAAGCAAGAGTATTTATGGATGCCGGAGATTTAGTTCCAGATGAATTGACTACAAAAATGCTTATTGATGAGGTAAATAAACATCCGGATACAAACGGGATTTTGTTTGACGGATATCCAAGAACACTTTCGCAAGCCGAAGCTTTAGATGCATTTCTTACTTCAATAGGTTCTAAAGTTGCAGCAACAATTGCGCTTGAAGCCGATGATGAGATTTTAGTACAAAGGTTGTTAGAAAGAGGAAAAACAAGTGGTAGAATTGACGATCAAGATGAAGAAAAAATCAGAAATCGTTACCAGGAATACAATGAGAAAACTGCGCCTTTGATGAATTATTACGAGGAGCAAGGAAAGTTTTTCGCCGTAAATGGAATTGGTTCCATTGCAGAAATTACCGAAAGAGTAAGTAACGTGATTGATAATTTATAGGAGCAATTCCAGCTGTACGTTACAAGTCCTCGACAAAAACAACATTTTTCTAAGTCATAAAAGGAGCTTCCTTTGGTCGTTCTTTTATGACAAGAAAAATAGTTTTTTTTACCTCTGGGCTTTTCACTGCCATCTGGGCTATACTATTAAGCATACAAAAAACCGATTTCAAAGAATTAGAAATCACATTTCAATACATAAACGAATCAATTAAGAAATTGGAAATAGTAATAATATTTTTTCTGATACTGCTAAATGGGGTTTTCTCGATGTCGGAAATCGCATTGATTTCAGCACGAAAAAATAGACTAGAAACTGCAGCGAAAAAAGGAAATAAAAGTGCGAAAATCGCTTTGGATTTGGCAAATTCGCCCAATAAGTTTTTATCAACCGTGCAAATAGGAATTACCTTGATAGGAATTCTTACCGGTATTTATAGTGGAGACAAAATAACAAAAGATGTTGAAACTTTTATAAAAGGATTTGAAGCTTTGGTACCTTACGCGCATCCTGTTGCTGTAGGTTTAGTAGTTGTTACTTTGACTTTTTTCTCTCTTGTTTTAGGGGAATTATTACCAAAAAGAATTGGACTAAACCATCCGGAAGCAATTGCAAAAGCAGTGGCTCTTCCGATGAAAATAGTTTCAATAGTTACCGCACCATTTATTTGGTTGTTAACGCATTCTACTGATTTTTTACTGGATGTTTTACAGATAAAACCCACCGCTGACGGAAAAGTAACCGAAGAGGAAATAAAGGCAATTATCAAAGAAGGAACTGAAGGTGGTGAAGTTCAGGAAATAGAACAAGATATTGTAGAGCGCGTTTTTCACATTGGAGACAGAAAAATAAATTCGTTGATGACACACAGGAAGTCAGTGGTTTTTTTACCTTTGCATTCTGATAAAGAACAAGTTAGGGAGTTTATGCTCAAAGAATTACATTCTATTTATCCGGTTTACGGTGAAAATTATGATGATATCGTTGGGGTTGTAAATCTGAAAAATATTTTTGCTCATTTTGAAAATGAAAATTTCAATTTATCTTCAATAATGACTGAAGCTCCTTTCATGATGGAGCAAACTACGGCTTATATCGCTTTAGAGAATTTTAAAAAGTCAGGGATACATTATGCTTTTGTATCTGATGAATATGGTGTTTTTCAGGGAGTTATTACACTGAATGATATTCTTGAAGCTCTGGTAGGTGATGCTTCTGATTTTTATAAAGATGATTTTCAGTTGATAGAAAGAGAAGATGGAACATGGCTGGTTGACGGACATTATTCATTACATGATTTCTTGACCTACTTTGAATTAGATGAATTAATCAATGATTATGAAGTAACAACAGTAAGCGGATTAATAATGACTGAACTCTCTCATATTCCAAAACAAGGGGAGAAATTAGTTTGGCAAAAATTTGAGCTAGAAGTTATCGATATGGATGGCGTGAAGATTGATAAAGTGATGGTGAAGGCGATTAAATTATAAAAATAGATGTACGTTGGAAGTTTGAAAGTATTCAAGCTGAAAGCTGAAATCTGAAATTAAAAAAAATGACAGAAGGGAATTTTGTAGATTATGTTAAAATATATGTTTCATCCGGTAAAGGTGGAAAAGGATCTACGCACTTGCACAGAGAAAAATTTATTGAAAAAGGTGGACCTGATGGTGGTGATGGAGGTCGTGGAGGACATGTATATTTAGTTGGGAATAAAGGTCTTTGGACATTATTTCACTTGAAATTCGCCAGACATATCAAAGCAGGAAATGGCGGTGATGGTAGTGGTGACAGAAGTACAGGTGCTGATGGTGATGATAAATTCATCGAAGTGCCATTAGGAACTGTTGTAAAAGACAAAGAAACTGGAGAAATATTATTTGAAATTACCGATGATGGTGAGAAACAAATTCTCTCTCGCGGTGGAAAAGGTGGTTTAGGTAACTGGCATTTTAGAAGCTCGACGAATCAAACGCCGAGATATTCTCAACCGGGATTGCCTGGAGCAGAAATGGATGTAATTCTAGAACTAAAAGTATTGGCTGATGTAGGTTTAGTAGGTTTTCCTAATGCTGGAAAATCAACATTGTTGTCAGTATTGACATCTGCTAAACCAAAAATTGCGGATTATCCGTTTACAACTTTAAAACCAAATCTTGGAATTGTAGCCTACAGAGATTTTCAATCTTTTGTAATTGCTGATATTCCTGGAATTATTGAAGGTGCTGCCGAAGGGAAAGGTCTTGGACATTATTTCTTGCGTCACATTGAACGTAATTCGACTTTATTATTTTTAGTTCCAGTTGATACTCCGGATATCAAAGCGGAATACGATATTTTGGTAAACGAATTGACGAAATACAATCCTGAAATGCTGGACAAAGAACGTTTGTTGGTGATTTCAAAATGCGATATGCTTGATGATGAATTAAAAGCAGAATTGAAAACCGAACTAGATGTAGCTTTCAAGGATGTTCCTTATATGTTTATTTCTTCTGTAGCTCAACAAGGTTTAACAGAGTTGAAAGATAAATTATGGAAAATGTTGAATGACTAATTCTTGATTTTATATTCATAATCTAAACCGTCTCGTATACAATGCGAGACGGTTTTTTTGTAAAAAATAGTTAAACCTTTCACATACTTGGAGAGTTACAATTATAAATTTCGCTATTTTTGAAGAATGAAACATATTTTTTATTTATTTGTATTTCTACCGGTTATGATATGGGGTCAATCTGATTTTGATAAAGCGGAAAAGCTATATAAGGCGAATAAAATGGATCAAGCCGAGTTGGTTTTTGATTCTGTTTTAAGATCCAATCCATCGGATTTAAAAACGATTGAGTATCTGGGAGATATTGCAGGCCAAGGTAAATCTTGGGATAAAGCGATTGGATATTATAAGAAACTCAAGCAACTAAAACCTTCAGAGGCTAATTATCATTATAAATATGGCGGAGCTTTAGGAATGAAAGCCAAAGAATCAAATAAATTCAAGGCGCTTGGAATGATAGATGAAGTGAAAGCTTCTTTTGAAAAAGCGATTAGTTTGAACCCAAAACACATTGAATCGCGATGGGCTTTGATAGAAATATACATTCAATTACCGGGAATTGTTGGCGGAAGCGAATCTAAAGCTATAAAATATTCCAATGAATTATTGCGTCTGTCACCAGTTGACGGTTATTTGTCAAGAGGTCATATTGACGAATATTTTAAAAGATATGCAGCTGCAGAACAACAATATAAAAAAGCCATTCTTGTAGGAGGTTCCAAAACAAGTTATCAAAAGTTAGCCAGCTTGTACAAGAACAAAATGCGTGATCCTGAAAAGGCAAAAATAATATTAGAAACGTATAATAAAAAAAATCAGGATTGATTATAATTGCTCCTGAATCCAAAATCTATAAACCAAAATTAGAATGCGTACACATTTTATAGCTATCGGCGGAAGCGCTATGCACAATCTGGCCTTAGCACTACATAACAAAGGATATCAAGTTACGGGAAGTGACGATGCGATTTTTGAACCTTCAAAATCAAGATTAGATAAAAAGGGAATTTTGCCTCCAGAATTAGGTTGGTTTCCTGAAAAAATAACTCGAGAGATTGAAGCTGTAATTCTTGGAATGCATGCAAAAGCTGATAATCCTGAATTATTAAAAGCTCAGGAATTAGGACTAAAAATATACTCTTATCCGGAATTTCTTTACGAACAATCCAAAAATAAAACACGTGTTGTTATAGGCGGTTCTCATGGAAAAACAACGATAACTTCAATGATTTTACATGTAATGCACTATCATGACATTGCTGTAGATTACATGGTTGGCGCACAACTGGAAGGTTTTGACACGATGGTTCATCTTACTGAGGAGAATGATTTTATCGTTTTGGAAGGAGATGAATACTTGTCTTCGCCAATTGATCGCCGACCTAAATTTCATTTGTACCAACCAAATATTGCTCTAATTTCAGGAATTGCTTGGGACCATATTAATGTTTTTCCTACGTATGAGAATTACGTTGAACAGTTTGAAATTTTTATTGGCAAAATTACAAACGGTGGGATTCTCGTTTACAATGAAGATGATGCTGAAGTAAAACGTGTTTCAGAAGCCGCAACAAATCCAATTCGAAAATTAGCATATAATACCCCAAAATATTCTGTAAGTGATGGTGTGACACTCCTAGAAACTCCAGAGGGAGACATGCCAATTGAAGTTTTTGGAGCGCATAATCTTAATAATTTGGCTGGAGCCAAATGGATTTGCCAAAACATGGGTGTTGATGAAGCTGATTTTTATGAAGCGATTGCAAGTTTTAAAGGTGCTTCAAAGCGATTGGAAAAGATAGCCGAAAGCAAAACAAAAGTTGCCTATAAAGATTTTGCACATTCACCAAGCAAAGTGGCTGCCACTACTAAAGCAGTTAAAGAACAATATCCTAATCGAACTTTAGTGGCGTGTTTAGAATTGCATACGTACAGCAGTTTGAATGCTGAATTCCTAAAAGAATACGAAGGCGCACTGGAATATGCTGATAAAGCAGTTGTTTTTTATTCACCCGATGCAGTAAAAATCAAACAGCTGGAAGTAGTGACTTACGACCAAATAGCAAATGCTTTTAATAGAAAAGATTTGATTATCTATACCAATCCAATAGATTTCAAAGATTACTTATTTAACCTGAATCTTGAAAATTCTGCTTTGTTATTAATGAGTTCCGGTAATTACGGTGGATTAAACTTTGACGAAGTAAAGGAATTAGTAAAATAAAAGTGATATGAATGACACTGTAAGAATTTCTAAAACTACGAGTGAAAACCCCGATTTTGTTAATTTGATTGCCGCATTAGATAAGAGTTTGTGGGAGCGTTATCCTGAATTGAAAACAAATTATTGGGGTAATAATATTTTGGAATTAAATCCAAATGTTATTGTTGTTTACTTGCATGAAAAACCTGTCGCTTGTGGTTGTTTCAAAAAATACGATAAAAATGCAATAGAAATAAAACGTATGTTTGTTTCACCCGAAGTTCGAGGAATGGGTTTGGCACAAACTATTTTACTTGAATTAGAAGGTTGGGCACATGATTTAGGATATTCTTTTTCTGTTTTGGAAACGTTATACAAACAAAAAGAAGCGATTGCTTTATATCAAAAAACGGGATATACCATAGTTGATAATTACGAGCCTTATGTAGGTTTGGAAAATAGTATTTGCATGCGGAAACAAATTTAAACTACAATATCAATGGCTGAAAATTCCTTTTTTCCTATAACGAATTGGTCCGAAGATGATAAACCACGTGAAAAATTGATGCTTAAGGGCAAAAGTGTTTTGAGTGATGCGGAATTAATTGCCATTTTGATTGGTTCAGGAAACAGGAGCGAATCAGCTGTGGATTTAAGCAAACGAATTTTAGCTAGTGTTGACAATAATTTGAACGCCTTAGGGAAATTATCGTTATCGCAGCTCATGCAATTTAAAGGAATAGGGGAGGCAAAAGCAATTTCGATTATTGCAGCCTTAGAATTAGGAAGACGCCGAAGAGGAGAGGATGCAGTGGAATTGAAGAAAATAACTTCGAGTAAAATCATTTTCGAAATCATGCAACCTATTATTGGGGAATTGCCACACGAGGAATTTTGGATTATTTACATGAATAATTCGAATAAAGTGATTGCAAAATCCCAGTTGAGTAAGGGCGGAATCACGGGAACATTAGTTGATGTGCGAATAGTTTTTAAAACAGCGCTCGAGATGGGAGCTACGGCTTTGATATTGTGTCACAATCATCCTTCGGGGACGTTGATTCCGAGTGATGCCGATAAACATATTACGAAGAAATTGAAATTAGCTGGCGATAGTTTAGAAATAAAAGTATTGGATCATCTCATTGTAACTGAAACCAGTTATTTCAGCTTTGCAGATGAAGGAATATTTTAAAAATATAAAATGAAACAAACACATATAAAGGACGTTTTTTTTGATTTAGATCATACACTTTGGGATTTTGATAAAAATTCAGAGTTGACTTTTGAGACTATTTTCAATAGAGATCATCCATCAATAATAACTAAAGATTTTATTGAGAAATATGTTCCAATAAATCAAGAATGTTGGAAATTATATCAATATGATAAAATTACTCATGAAGAATTGCGTTACAATAGACTCAAGTATTCTTTTGATGCAATAAATTATTCAGTTTCGGATGAGGAAATTGATGCAATTGCAAATGATTATATCAAATTTTTGCCAGAGAATAATCATCTTTTTGATGGAGCAATCGAACTTTTAGATTATCTTAAGCCTAAATATAATTTGCATATTATAACCAATGGTTTTGCGGATGTTCAATTTAAAAAACTAAATAATTCAAAAATAGGTTCTTATTTTCAGACCATAACTAATTCAGAAATGGCTGGAGTAAAAAAACCAAACCCTATTATTTTTGATTACGCTTTAGATTTGGCAAAAGCCATAAAAGGAAATAGTATTATGATTGGCGACAGCTTAGATGCTGATGTTCAAGGAGCTCTTGATGCTGGATTAGACGCTATTTTTTTTAATGAAAGTAAAATGCTTGTTGAAGATCATATAATACAAATTAATCATTTATTAGAACTTAAAAAATATTTATAAAGATGAAAAAATCCTTCCTGTTTTTGCTAATCTTCTTCGTCAGTTACTCTTATGCTCAATCTGTAAACGATTATAAGGCTGTTGTAGTTCCTTTAAAATATGATTTCCTTAAAGGTGAGAACCAATATCGGTTGAACACGTTGACTAAATTTAATTTGAATAAAGCTGGTTTTGAAGCATTTTATAGTAATGAGGCTATTCCAAATGATTTTAGTGATCGATGTAGTTTGCTTTATATTGATGTGTTAAAAGAGAATGGCTTTTTGATAACTAAATTATTTTTAACGCTCAAAGATTGTTATGGTAAAATTATCTTTCAATCCCCTATTGGAAAAAGTAAAGAAAAGGAATATCAAGTTGCTTATAGCGAGGCGTTGAATGAAGCTTTTCAGTCTCTTTTTGCGTTGAAATATAAATATAATGGTAGTACAACTACAAAGGTTCAGTCTGAAATACATACAGAAGTTGTTAAGCCAATGCCAGCACCTATTACTACCGCTAAGAATGTTATAAGTGAGCCTGTTGTTGTTAATACTGTTGTTGCGGATTCTAATTTGTTGTATGCACAGCCAACTGCTTCGGGTTTTCAATTAATTGACAGCGCGCCAAAAGTGGTTATGAAAGTGTTTAAAACTACTAATCCATCTTGTTATATTGCGGTTAAGAATGGCTTGCAAGGTGTTTTGTTGCTTAAAGAAAATCAGTGGTATTTTGAATATTATCAAAACGATAACTTAATGTCTGAAAAAGTAGTTGTTAAGTTTTAGTCTTCAAAAATCTGTTGCTGAAAATAGTTTCATAAAAAAAGTCTTGAGAAATCAAGACTTTTTTTATGAAATTTAATAGCCGTATTTATCTTTCCAGCGGTTTTTAAGAAATTCTCGGATACTGTTTTCTCTGGAATTGTTTCCAGGTACATAGATTGGGGTTTTGCTTAAAGCTTGTGGTAAAAACTCTTGTTCAGCAAAATTATTGGTATAATCATGGGCATATTTGTATTCTTCACCATAACCTAATTCTTTCATTAATTTTGTGGGTGCATTGCGCAAATGAATGGGCACGGGTAAGTCTCCAGTTTGTTTTACAAGTTGTTGGGCAGTTCCAATAGCTAGGTAAGAGGCGTTACTTTTTGGGGAAGTAGCTAAATAAACAGCGCATTGACTCAATATAATTCTACTCTCAGGATATCCAATTGTAGTAACAGCTTGAAAAGTATTATTAGCCATAATAAAGGCAGTTGGATTAGCATTTCCTATATCCTCACTGCTAAGTATTAGCATTCTTCGTGCAATAAATTTTACATCTTCACCACCTTCAATCATTCGAGCGAGCCAATAGACAGCGCCATTTGGATCACTTCCCCTAATAGATTTTATAAAAGCAGAAACAATGTCATAATGTTGTTCGCCGGTTTTGTCATACAAAACAGTGTTTTGTTGGACTAATGAGAACACCAGATCATTTGTAATAAAAATTTCGTCTTCATTAGACGCATTTACCACAAGTTCAAAAATATTTAATAGTTTGCGTCCATCTCCGCCGGAAAGTCTTAACAAGGCCTCGGTTTCTCCTAAAATAATATTTTTTGTAGACAAATAAGTATCTGTTTTCATCGCTCGTTCAAGCAGAGACTCTAAATCTTTTTTTGTAAAAGCGTTTAAAACATAAACTTGACAACGGGAAAGTAATGCTGGGATAACCTCAAAACTTGGATTTTCTGTAGTGGCGCCTATCAGTGTAATCCATCCTTTTTCGACTGCAGCCAAGAGGGAGTCTTGTTGTGATTTACTGAAACGATGAATCTCGTCAATGAACAAAATAGGGTTTTTGGCGGTAAACAAACCGCCGCTTTGCTTCGCTTTTTCAATAACGTCTCGAATATCTTTTACACCTGAATTGATAGCACTTAAGATATAGAATGGTCGTTTTGATTCTTGTGCGATAATTTGCGCCAATGTTGTTTTTCCTGTTCCGGGTGGTCCCCAAAAAATTAATGAAGGTATTATTCCTTTCGCAATTTGTTGTGTCAAAGATCCATTAGGTCCAACTAAATGGGCCTGACTAATATATTCTTCAAGTTTTTGTGGCCGTATACGTTCTGCAAGTGGTGCTTCCATTTTGTAAAATTACTATATTTCAAACTGAACTTGTTTTAGTTTCTGTTTTTTTTTTGGGAGCTATTTCTCCCGAAGCTTCTGGATATACTAGATCTTTTTATCTCGTTAAAAAACGAGATATAAAAGGATGCCTCCCGAGACTTCGGGATCATCTGGGTTAGGGAGCGCATTAACAAATGGTTTTCAGTTTAAATATGACAAAATAGCATTAAATTACTTTTGGATAAGTTTTTGAATTATAACAAGAGATTAAAACTTTAAATAATTAATGGAAAAGGATTTTAAATTTACCAATTCAGTTATAGGATTACCTCTTTTTTTTGTGGTATTTCTTTGGTTTGTTTTTTGGCTCGAAATCCGATTTGATTTTGATTTTGTGCAAAACGGTATTTATCCTAGAACTTTTGCAGGTTTACAAGGGGTTTTGTTTAGTCCATTCATTCATGCTGATATGGAACACCTTTATAACAATTCGATTCCGTTACTAATTTTATTGGCGGCTCTACAATTTTTTTATGCGGAGCAATCGATAAGAGTGATTGGATACGGTATTTTAGTTTCGGGGTGTTTTACTTGGGTTATTGGCAGAGAGAATTATCACATAGGGGCAAGTGGATTAATTTATGTTCTCTTTAGTTTTGTTTTCTTTAAAGGAATACAAACTAGATACAATCGATTGGTTGCCTTGTCGCTTGCAGTAATAGTCATTTATGGTGGTTTGGTTTGGTATGTTTTTCCAAGCCCTGAGATAACTGGGAATAAATCTATTTCTTGGGAAGGTCATTTGGGAGGATTACTCACTGGATTTTTTCTTTCGTTGGTTTATAAAACTCCAGAATATAAAAAGGTAATTAAATATGATTGGGAGCTTCCGGATTTTGATCCCTCTGAAGATAAATTTATGCAGCGTTTTGATGCTAATGGAAATTTTGTGAACTTACCAGAAATCATAGAACAAGAAGATAAGCAGGAAATTTTATCATACTATACTTGTAATTATCCTGTAGATTATGAGATTGTTATAAATAAAAAAAATGAATCAAAACCTAGGCCTTAATTCATTTTTTATTTAAGTGTTTAGAGTTACAAGATTCTAAAGAGCTAAGAAGCGTAACAATCTAAGATCGTTGTCTTACTGCTTCGTATAAAAAAGCACCACAAGCCACAGATACATTTAATGAGCCAATAGTTCCAAACATAGGAAGTTTAGCCTTCTCATCAACAATCTTAAGAACTGATGGGTTGACACCTCGATCTTCCGATCCCATAATGATAGCAACAGGCTCGTTTAGAGAAATGTCATAAATATTTTGATCTGTTTTCTCTGTCGCAGCCACGGTTTTGATACCACTGGCTTGCAAAAGAAATATAGCATCTTTAATGTGTTCTACTTTACAAATTGGAATGTTGAAAACTGCTCCAGCAGATGTTTTTACAGTGTCGCCATTAACAGGTGCAGATCCTGCTTTTTGAACAATGATACCATTTACTCCGGTACATTCTGCAGTTCTGATGATAGCACCAAAATTACGGGCATCAGATATTTGATCCAGAATTAAAAATAGGGGTTTTTTACCATTTTCAATTACTGATTCTATCAAAGATTCTAAATCAAAAAAGGAAATAGGTGAGATGGTTGCTACTGCACCTTGATGATTATTAGGTGTGAGTCTGTTTAGTTTTTCTACGGGAACATAGGAAAAATTGATATTTCCACGTTTCATTACTTTCATTAAGTCTTTCATTAGTTCGCTGCTCGCTTCCTTTTGAATATAGACTTTGTCTACAGTTGCACCTGCTTGTATAGCTTCAATGATCGCTCTAATCCCAAATATTTGATGTTCTTTTTCCATGGTGCAAAGCTAAGTAAAATGTGTGTAAAAAAAAAACCATCAGCCTAGACTGATGGTTTCAATATAAATTTAGAGATAATTAGAATTTATCCCAGAAAATTTTAGATGTTAATTTATCTCCACCTGTAACAGTTGCAGCAGCAGCTGTTACATTTGTAGCATTTACTGTCGCTTCACTTGCAGGATAATTGAATCTTGTAGGAACAGATGTTATATCATTGTACGTTGTAGCAGGTGCTAATAATACAGGATAATCTAATCTTCTCCATGAATTCCAAGCTTCAAAACCTCTATTATACAATGCAATCCATGCTTGTTCTCCAATGCTTTTTTTCCAAGCTGCAGTTGAAGTTCCGTTGTAAGGATTTGCAAGTAAATAAGCTGTGGCATCAGCAGTGGCAACGCCCCAGCTATCCATAGAAGCAGTTATTCCGTTGTTGTAGTGCGTAACAGCTACTCCAGCAGCAGCAACACCTCTAGCAGCGGCCTCAGCTAACAAAAACTCTTGTTCACTATAAGCTAGTATAGTTCCAGGAAACGTTGGTTCTAAAAGCGTATTGTTTACTGTAGAAAAATTAGTGTAACTATTAGAAGAACCGTATACTCCTCCTATGTAGTTAGTAGTACCTGGCGCAAATGTAAAATATTTAGCTCTTCTAGGATCTGATAGTGTGTTTAATTGGTTTACAAATGTATCAGCAATGACAAAATCTTTTCTTCCACTTGCTACTATATCTGCAAACAATGGGTTTGCATTAGGCTGTGCTCCTAAATAATTCAAGTTAGCATCATCGCTATTGCTCGTCATAATTCCTGCGTTAATTGCTGCTGTAGCTTGAGCAGAAGCATAAGTTGCATCTACATCAGACATGTTTATTGCAAGTCTTAATCTAAGAGTATTTGCAAATTTTTTCCATTTTGCAACATTACCACCATAAATTAAGTCAGCAGATCCAAAGCTACTTTCTGAAGTATTTAATGCAGCTTGAGCCGCAGATAATCTTACAATAAGATCTTTGTAGATTCCTTGAGCGTCATCGTATTTCGGCAATGGGTGACCTTCAATATCTAAAGCTTCAGAATAAGGAACATTTCCAAAAGTATCTACTAAAACACTAAACGTGTAAGCGTTCATGATTTCAATGATAGCTTTTTTGTTAGCAAGAACTGCAGCTTCACTTGGACCAGCTGTAACAACTTTGTTAAGTAATACATTTGACTCTTTAAAATCTCTAAGAACATCTCTGTAAAGTGTATTAAAGTGAGTATCAGGAATAGGTCTTGTAGTCAAATTATATTGACTTTCATCTGGATAGGTAGTTTCTGTCCATTGTTGCACTAACAATCTGTAAACGTTTCTGTTTACAGATGCATTTACCATTTGGTCTACTAAAGCTTTTTGAGCATTTGTAAATAAAAACTCGGGTTTGGCAGACGTTGGATTTTTCGTATCTGTATTTAGTCCGGTAATATCATCAGTACATGATACGCTCAGTGCTAAAAACGAGATTAATAAAACTATTTTTTTCATAATTTAAAATTTAAATGTTACGTTAACACCAACATTTCTTGTCGTTGGTAAAGAGCCTACTGAATATCCTGCAGATGAAGCATTTGCGCTCAATCCACTTTCTGGGTCAGCATATGGAAGGTTTTTGTCTATTATCCATAGATTTGAACCTACGATACTAAATTTCATTTCTTGAAGGTTCATTCTTGAAACTAGTGTAGTTGGTAAAGAATATGTGATATTCACTTCTCTTAATTTAATGAATGAAGCGTCATATACGAAAGCTTTATTCGGTGCTCTTCTGTAACCTGATACGTTACCGTATTGATCAGGAGCAGGAGTTCTTGTAGTATTTACTGAACCATCAGCTTTTACACCAGGTAAGATAACACCACCACCATTAGCAATAGTATTTCTAATTGGGTTTCCTAATTCATTAAGTCCAGCAGTAACATCGTATAGTCCTGTAGCTAAACCGTATGCTTGGTCAAGAGAGAAAATATCTCCACCTTTTTTCATATCGATTAAGAATCCAAAGGATAAATTTTTGTATGTGAATTTGTTACGAATACCACCTAACCAATCTGGATTAACATCACCGATTACATTATTTGCGGATGCATTAACAACATACCTTCCATTTGCTCCAACTACTTTTTCGCCGTTTAAGTAAGTAAAGTCAGTACCTCTGAGTACACCATAAGGCTGCCCTACAGCAGCATTAAGAGTTACCCCTTGTCCAAACTGATTTAATCTTAAGTTTTCAATTCCTTCAGCTAATTTAGTAACTTCATTTTTGTTTTTAGACCAGTTTACAAAAACATCCCAAGCGAAATCTTTTGTTTTAATAGGTGTAACGTTAAATTGAACCTCGATACCTCTGTTTTCTACAGTTGCTGCGTTAATATATCTTGAACTATTACCAGTAGCAGTAGAAAAAGGAACTTGGAAAGCTTCACCGTTATTTACGTTTTTGTAAGCACTTACTTCAAATCCAAGTCTTCTGTTTAAAAATTGCATTTCTAAACCAATTTCTTGAGTATTTGTTTTTACTGCTTCTAAGTTTGGATTGTTTTTAGTACCAGCAACAGAATATTGTTGATTAGAGCCAAAAGGGTCATTTTTAACATAAGTATCTACTAAAGATAATCCTGGAGTACCTAATGGGCTTTCAGAATAACCAGCTCTAATTTTACCAAAACTTAACCATGGTTGGTTGATGTGATTTGTGAAAACATAACTTCCAGATGCAGAGTAGCTCCAGATTGCATTCTTTCCAGCTGGTAAGCTAGAGAAAGCATCTCTTCTTGCAGTTGCGTCGACGAAAAAGTAGTCTTTGAATCCAAATGATCCAGATCCATAATAACTGTTAATTCCTTGATTAACTTCTGCTTCTACAGGGAAAGGAACGGTTTGAACAGAATTTGATAAACTGAACAAGTCTGGAACAATAAGACCACCTTGTGTAGAGTTTAAAGTAGATATGATTCTAGTTCTAACTGCTGTACCTCCAGCAATACCACTAAAACTAATACTTTCAGAAATGTCTTTTTTGAATGTTAAGATGAAATCATAATTTTGTTCAGAAAACGATCTTTGGTATTTTTGATATCCTGAAGTTTCTGATAATCTATTAATTCCAAAATCACCCGCAATAGAACCAAAAGCTCTTCTTTCTTCACGTAATTCACTGTATGAATCTGTAGATATTTTTGCCGTAGCAGTTACCCAGTCAGCAATCTTATAATCTAATTTAGAGTAACCAATAAAACGGTTTCTTTCATCTGATTGGAAATTTTTATTTCTAATGAAATAAGGGTTGTCCCAGTAAATTTGAGTTAAATCAGAAGGGTCAGTATAATTCCAGTTGATGTTTTGTCCACCAGATCTTTCGTAAACTTGTTTCAATTCTTGAACGTCTACGTTTGTTTGCCACCATTGACGGAACATTGACATGATGTTTTCATTGTATCCTGTTGAGTTTCTACCTACAGTACTTTGTGCATTGTAGTTAGCAAAGACACTAGCAGATAGCTTATCTGAAAATTGGTGATTAATTTTAGCACTTACGCTATTTTTTTTCATTTCACTGTTTGGAAGTATACCTGTTTGTTTTGAATTAGTGTAATTCAATACAAAATTTGTAGTGTCATTTCCATCTTCTAATGAAACAGAGTTGTTAAATGATGTACCAGTTTGGAAGAAGGTAGTTGGGTCATTTTTACCGGCTACCCAAGGTGTAGCTTTTCCGAAGTTGTCAGACCAAGGAGTGAAAGCATTCCAATTGTAAACCAATAAATTAGGGTCGAAAGCCGCTCCGTAAGAAGCATCTTCAGAAGTTGGTACTACTAAATCTTCAACACCATCTCCGTTAACGTCTCTTGATAAGAAATATCCAGAACCATCTTCATAAAAAGGACCGTAACCCGCTCCGTATTTATCTTGGTATTTAACAAATGTAGATTTGTCAATAGTGCTTCCAACAAACTCAGAAGAAACAGTTACTCCTAAACCTTTTTTAGCTCTACCTTTTTTTGTTGTAATCATAACAACACCGTTACCACCTAAGTAACCATATAATGCAGAAGCTGCTGCTCCTTTTAATATATTTACACTTTCGATGTCTTCAGGATTGATATCCATTGCAGCATTTCCATAATCGTAAGTACCACCTGCTCCAGCAGCTTGGTTTCCTGTACTACCTGTTACCAAAGAGTTGTTAATAGGCATACCGTCGATAACGATAAGCATTTCATTACTACCGGTTAAACTTTTAACACCTCTAGAAACAATACTAGATGATCCACCAAAGTTGTTATTTCTTTTGATATTAACACCTGCTACTTTTCCGGAAAGTTCATTGATGAAGTTTCCACTTCCTGCGCCAGAATTTAATTCTTCTGCTTTAACTTCTTGTGTAGCATAACCTAGAGATTTCTTTTCTCTTTTGATACCTAAGGCAGTAACAACTACTCCTTCTAGTTCCACTGCAGAATCGTCTTTCAATTTTACATTAACAACAGAAGAACTTGCTGCTGCTTCTTGTGTCTTCATTCCAATGTAGCTGAAAACCAAAACTTGGCTTGGTGTTGCTTTGATAGAAAATTTTCCATCGAAATTTGTTTGTGTTCCAGTTTGAGTCCCTTTCACTAATACACTTACACCTGGTAAAGGCATTCCTGCATTATCAGAAACAACACCTGTAACAGTTCTTTCTTGCGCAAAGGTAATTTGCGCTACTAGTACTAATAGTAGTACTAAGAATCCATTAAACTTTAGTTTCATTTTATAATATTTTGAATTAGTCTCGCAAACTTCTTAATAATTTGTTAACTTTCCTAATATATAAATCGATAATTTATGTTAATTTTAGAATTTAACATTATAGCTTATGTGAACAATTGATTTTGAAATTTCGAATTGCTGATTTTTAGCAGTGCCATTTGCTACGGCTAATTTTAGTAATCCATTTTTTGTTTGTAATCCTACTCCAAGGCCTACGCCAATTAAGTTTTGGGTTTTATCACTTGTTTCTAAACCAATTTTGTTTTTATAAAGGCAATAGTCAAGAATGGAATGAATGTAAAGATTTGAGGAAAGAATATATCTGTATTCTGTAAGAATAGATGTTGTAAAATAGGCTTGAAGGCTATTTTCTGTAAATCCTCTAACGCTTTTGAATCCTCCAAAACGAAACAATTCGTTAATAATATAATTGCTGCTTCTCAAATAATAATTTTGGCTGTTAAGATTTATTGAATTCCTTTTATTCAAATAAAGGGTATGTGTGGCTTGAATGTTTACGAAAAATTGCCTGTTTTCTGAGTTTTCAAATTTTATGTTACTATTTCTTTTTCCTATTCCTACGGATGTTAAAAATCTTGATTTTACTGGAAAAATATTATTGTTGCTATCTGGTTTTGTATGTTCAAAACTGGATGTTAAGTAAGAGTTATTGAAATCGCTAATCGAACTGTTGTTTGAGTTTTGTATGTCACTTGACTCTGTAGATTGGTATCCCAAATAAATTCTCGTGTTATAATTGGCAAAGTAGCTTAAATCAATGGCTGTTTTTGTGTTTTGAAAAGTTGTGTCTTGTCTGAATAATTGAATTTGCGCCTTTAATCCTATTGGGGTTTTTAGTAAATAAGGAATTTCAATCTGTGCTTTAAAAGTCTTCTGGTCGTTGCCGTCACTTTTCCAAAATATTGAAAGTTGTTCGCCGATAGCTAAAATATTTTCTAGCGTCACATCTAAATATCCATTTAGGGTTAATTTGCTGTTTACATCGTTCGAGAAGCCTAAGAACCCATCAAATGTATTTGAATTCTTTTTTTCGAGATACACGAAAACTTTTGTTGTGTCGTTTGTGAATAGAATTTCAGGGTATTTTATTTGGTTTACAAATCCAAATTTATTGAAGTCACTGTAAATTTCTTCTACAGTTTTTTGGTTAAAAATGCTATTTTGATATTTCTTATTTACTTGTGTCAAATGTCCCTTAGGAAATTTATTGGATTGCGTATTATCTGAATATTGGATTATAAGAGAATTGAGTTTTCTTTTTTTGTTGGATTCGAATTTTAAGTCAGCATACAGAGTGTTTTTGTCTCTTTTTATGTTTATTAGTTTTAGTGTTGCTAAAGCGTACCCTTTTTGTTCTAATTTTTGTATTGTTTCTTTTAGGAATGAATCTGTATCAGGGTACGGTAATTCAATATTATTGTTTTTTTGGGTTAAGGTAATGGTGTTGTTTAATAATTCGTCGCTACCTATATATATATGAATAAATTTTATTTTTTTGCCTAAGTTTAATTTTGTGACATAACTCGAGTCATTTGCTTTGCGAAGATCAGAAAGGTTATTGTCAATGTATCCTATTTTCGAAAGTTTGCTTGATATTTCACTTATTTCGTCCTGAACCGATTTTGTGTTTTTGTGTTTTCTAAGGTAAGATATCGAGTCGATTGTTCTTGTTTCAGATGTGGAGCCTCCAATTAATTGTAAGTATAAATTTTGAGCAGAAGAATTCTGTCCAAAAATCAAAAATAAAAGAAAAAGGAAAGCTGTTTTCAAAGGAATATTTATTTAAATAAATGTAATGCAAATATCTATGGTTTGTAATAAAAATCAAACCATTAAATAATCTTATTGAAAATTAATAGTTTAACGTTTGTAGAGTGAAAAATATTTTCTACATTTGCAACCCCGTAAAAAGCGGGAATTTAATATAATAAGAAATTTTTAGTATTAATTATGCCAACAATTCAACAATTAGTAAGAACAGGAAGAACTCAGATAACTAAGAAGAGTAAATCGGTTGCTTTAGATTCTTGTCCTCAAAGAAGAGGGGTTTGTACGCGTGTTTACACTACAACACCAAAAAAACCAAACTCTGCAATGCGTAAAGTAGCGCGTGTACGTTTGACAAATGGTAATGAAGTGAATGCTTACATCCCTGGTGAAGGACACAATTTACAAGAGCACTCGATAGTATTAGTTAGGGGTGGAAGGGTAAAAGATTTACCAGGAGTTAGATATCACATCGTTCGTGGTGCGCTTGATACGTCAGGAGTAGCAGGAAGAACGCAAAGAAGATCTAAGTACGGAGCTAAACGCCCAAAAGAAGCAAAAAAGTAATTTAAAAAGTTATTTCTTGTAGAGATGTGATTCGTTACAGCTGTATAGGTATGACATTTTATTAAAAAAAAGACATGAGAAAAAGAGCGGCAAAGAAAAGACCACTTTTACCAGATCCTAGGTTTAATGACCAACTGGTAACACGTTTTGTGAACAACTTAATGTGGGATGGAAAAAAATCGACAGCGTTTAAAGTATTTTATGATGCTATTGACATCATTGAGTCTAAGAAACAAGATGCTGAGAAACCATCATTAGAAATTTGGAAAGATGCGTTGACTAATGTTATGCCTCACGTAGAAGTACGTAGTCGTAGAGTAGGTGGAGCTACATTTCAAATTCCAATGCAAATTCGTCCGGATAGAAAAATTTCTATGGCGATGAAATGGTTAATTCTTTATTCAAGAAGAAGAAACGAAAAATCTATGGCTCAAAGGTTAGCTTCAGAATGTTTAGCTGCGGCTAAAGAAGAAGGTGCTGCCGTTAAGAAAAGAATGGATACTCACAAAATGGCAGAAGCTAATAAAGCTTTCTCTCACTTTAGATTTTAATTCATAAGAAATGGCTAGAGATTTAAAATATACAAGAAACATAGGAATTGCTGCTCACATTGATGCTGGTAAAACAACAACAACGGAGCGTATATTGTTCTATACAGGAAAATCACATAAAATTGGTGAAGTACATGATGGTGCTGCAACAATGGACTGGATGGCACAAGAGCAAGAAAGAGGTATTACAATTACTTCTGCAGCTACAACTTGTGAATGGAATTTTCCAACTACACAAGGTAAAGTTTTGCCTGAAACATTGCCTTATCACTTCAATATTATCGATACTCCGGGACACGTTGACTTTACAGTTGAAGTAAACCGTTCTTTACGTGTTCTTGATGGTTTGGTTTTCTTATTTAGTGCTGTTGATGGTGTTGAACCTCAGTCAGAAACTAACTGGAGATTAGCAGATCAATACAGAGTTCCACGTATTGGATTCGTTAATAAAATGGATAGACAAGGATCTAACTTTTTGATGGTTTGTCAACAAGTAAGAGATATGTTGAAATCAAACGCAGTTGCAATCACTTTGCCAATTGGTGAAGAAAATGATTTTAAAGGTGTTGTTGATTTGGTTAAAAATCAAGCTATAGTATGGCATGAGGAAGGTTTGGGAGCAACATATGATATTGTGCCTATCCCAGAAGATATGCTTGAAGAGGTTAAAGAATACAGATCGATTCTTATTGAGGCAGTAGCTGATTATGATGAGACTTTGCTTGAAAAGTTCATGGAAGATGAAAACTCTATTACAGAGGAAGAAATCAACATTGCATTAAGAGCAGCTGTAATGGACATGGCTATTATTCCTATGATTGCTGGTTCTTCTTTCAAAAACAAAGGAGTTCAATTCATGTTAGATGCAGTATGTAAATATTTGCCTTCTCCAATGGATAAAGATGGTATCGAAGGGATTCATCCTGATGATGCTGATTTATTAGAAGAAGATCAAACTAAAATTTTGCGTAAGCCAGATGTTAAAGAGCCATTCGCTGCTTTAGCATTTAAAATTGCTACCGACCCATTCGTAGGTCGTTTAGCTTTCTTCCGTGCTTATTCAGGACGTTTGGATGCTGGTTCTTATGTTTTGAACACACGCTCAGGAAATAAAGAAAGAATTTCTCGTATCTATCAAATGCACGCTAACAAACAAAACCCAATCGATTATATCGAGGCAGGTGATATTGGAGCGGCAGTTGGATTTAAAGATATTAAAACTGGAGATACATTGTGTGATGAAAAGAACCCAATTATCTTAGAAAGTATGAAATTCCCTGCGCCGGTAATTGGTATTGCAATTGAGCCTAAAACTAAAGCTGACGTAGATAAAATGGGTATGGCTTTGGCTAAATTAGCTGAAGAAGATCCTACTTTTACAGTTAGAACAGATGAAGCTTCAGGTCAAACTATTATCTCAGGTATGGGTGAGCTTCACTTGGATATCTTAGTTGATAGAATGAGACGCGAATTCAAAGTTGAAGTAAATCAAGGTGAGCCTCAAGTTGAATACAAAGAAGCTTTTACTAAGAAAGCACAACATAGAGAAACGTACAAGAAACAATCTGGGGGTCGTGGTAAATTCGGTGATATCGTATTTATTCTTGAACCAGCAGATGAAGTTGACGGTAAAGCTCCAGTTGGATTGCAGTTTGTAAATGCAGTAAAAGGTGGTAACGTTCCTAAAGAATATATTCCATCAGTTGAAAAAGGGTTTAGAGAAGCTATGAAAACAGGTCCTTTAGCAGGATACCAAGTAGATAGTTTGAAAGTAACTTTATTAGACGGATCTTTCCACCCGGTGGATTCTGATGCACTTTCTTTTGAACTTGCGGCAAGAATGGGTTATAGAGAGGTAGCTAAAGCAGCTGGTGCTGTTATATTAGAGCCAATCATGAAAATGGAAGTGATTACACCAGAAGAAAACATGGGAGATATCGTAGGTGATATTAACCGTCGTAGAGGTCAGGTGAATGATATGGGTGATAGAGCTGGTGCTAAAACTATTAAGGCAGATGTGCCATTATCTGAAATGTTTGGATACGTTACTACGTTAAGAACGCTTTCTTCAGGTAGAGCAACATCTACTATGGAATTTTCACACTACTCTGAAACGCCTTCTAATATTTCAGAAGCAGTTATCAAAAAAGCAAAAGGAAACGCATAATCTTTAAGAAAATGAGTCAAAAAATCAGAATAAAATTAAAATCTTACGATCACATGTTGGTAGACAAGTCTGCTGAGAAGATTGTAAAAACGGTAAAAAGTACCGGTGCAGTTGTTACAGGACCAATTCCATTACCAACTCACAAAAAACTTTTCACTGTTCTTCGTTCTCCACACGTAAACAAAAAAGCGAGAGAGCAATTTGAAGTAATGTCATACAAGAGATTAATTGACATTTATTCATCTTCATCTAAAACTATTGATGCTTTAATGAAACTTGAATTGCCAAGTGGAGTTGAAGTTGAAATCAAAGTTTAAGTAGTTTAAGAGTAAAAAGGAACGCTGTTTTTAAGCGAAAAATATTTTTTTGGTTTGTGTGTAAATAAGTTATACATTTGCACCCACTAAAAAAATAGGATTCGTTTAAAAGCTGCGTTCTATATTTATATTTAATAATTAATAATTAATAATTATGTCTGGGTTAATTGGTAAAAAAATCGGCATGACTAGCATTTTCGACGAGAACGGGAAGAATATTCCTTGTACAGTAATCGAAGCTGGACCATGTGTTGTTACCCAAGTCAGAACCAAAGGTGTTGACGGGTACGAAGCGTTGCAACTTGGTTTCGATGACAAAAACGAGAAACATTCCACAAAAGCGGCTTTAGGTCACTTTAAGAAAGCGGGAACTGTAGCTAAGAAAAAAGTCGTTGAATTCCGAGATTTCGCAACAGAACAAAATTTAGGAGATCTAATTGATGTTTCTATTTTTTCAGAAGGAGAATTTGTAGATGTACAGGGTGTATCTAAAGGTAAAGGTTTTCAAGGGGTTGTAAAACGTCACGGTTTTGGTGGTGTTGGTCAAGCAACTCACGGTCAACACAACCGTTTAAGAGCGCCAGGTTCTGTAGGAGCTTCTTCTTATCCATCTAGAGTATTCAAAGGAATGCGTATGGCTGGACGTATGGGAGGAGACAATGTAAAAGTTCAAAACCTTAGAGTTTTAAAAGTAGTTGCTGAAAAGAACCTACTTGTTATAAAAGGATGTATTCCTGGATGTAACAACTCTTATGTAATCATTCAGAAGTAATGGAAGCAAAAGTATTAGATTTCAACGGAAAAGATACTGGAAGAAAAGTTCAACTTTCTGATTCAGTATTTGGTATAGAACCAAACAATCACGCAGTATACCTTGATGTTAAGCAATATCTTGCTAATCAAAGACAAGGGACGCACAAAGCTAAAGAAAGAGCTGAAGTAGCGGGAAGTACTCGTAAGATAAAAAAACAAAAAGGAACTGGTACTGCTCGTGCGGGTAGTGCAAAGAATCCATTGTTTAAGGGTGGTGGAACAGTTTTCGGACCAAGACCAAGAAGTTATTCATTCAAATTGAATAAAAGCTTGAAACGTTTGGCTAGAAAATCTGCTTTCTCAATTAAAGCAAAAGAGTCGAATATTATCGTTCTTGCAGACTTTGAATTTGAAACGCCAAACACTAAAAATTTCATTAACGTTTTGAAAGCTTTAGAGTTAGAAAATAAAAAATCCCTGTTTGTATTGGGTGATACGAATAAAAATGTATATTTGTCGTCACGCAATTTAAAGGGCTCTAGCGTAGTAAGTAGCTTAGAATTAAGTACTTATGCTATATTAAACGCTAATAACTTAGTGCTTTTAGAGAGTTCTTTGGAGATAATTGAAGAAAATTTAAGTAAATAATAGGATATGAGCATCATAATTAAGCCTATAGTAACGGAAAAAGTAACCAAAGAAAGTGAAGTTTTAAACCGCTTCGGATTCGTTGTTGACAAAAAAGCAAACAAAGTGCAAATTAAGAAAGCTATTGAAGCTGCTTATGGAGTAACTATTTTGAGTGTTAACACGATGAACGTAAGACCGGATAGAACTACAAAATACACTAAAAGTGGTTTAATCAGTGGAAAGACGAATGCAATCAAAAAAGCAATTGTTCAAGTACAAGAAGGAGAAACAATTGATTTTTACAACAATATCTAAGATAAAATGTCAGTAAGAAAATTAAAACCTATTACCCCAGGTCAGCGATTTAGAGTTGTGAATGGTTATGACGCCATTACAACTGATAAGCCGGAACGCTCTTTGATAGCGCCGATAAAAAACTCTGGTGGTAGAAATAGTCAAGGAAAGATGACCATGCGTTATACGGGTGGTGGTCACAAGCAGAGATATCGTATCATTGATTTTAAACGTACAAAAGAAGGAATTCCTGCTACGGTTAAATCAATTGAATATGATCCAAATCGTACTGCATTTATCGCTTTATTGGCTTATGCTGATGGAGAGAAAACGTATGTTATTGCTCAAAACGGATTGAAAGTTGGTCAGAAATTAGTTTCTGGTCCAGAATCTCAACCTGAAATTGGTAATACTTTGCCTTTAAGTAGAGTTCCACTTGGAACTGTTATTTCTTGTATCGAATTGAGACCAGGTCAAGGAGCTGTTATCGCTCGTTCTGCTGGAACATTTGCTCAATTAATGGCAAGAGATGGAAAATATGCTACAATCAAAATGCCTTCAGGGGAAACAAGATTGATCTTGTTGACTTGTTCGGCTACAATTGGAGCGGTTTCTAATTCAGACCACCAATTAGTTGTATCTGGTAAAGCAGGTAGAACAAGATGGTTAGGAAGAAGACCTAGAACAAGACCTGTTGCAATGAACCCTGTCGATCACCCAATGGGTGGTGGTGAAGGACGTTCTTCTGGTGGACATCCACGTTCAAGAAATGGAATACCAGCTAAAGGTTACAGAACTCGTTCTAAGAAAAACCCGAGTAACAAGTATATCGTAGAACGTAGAAAGAAATAATAAGATATGGCACGTTCATTAAAAAAAGGACCTTTTGTTCATTATAAGTTAGACAAGAAAGTTCAAGAAAACATCGCAGGTGGAAACAAAGGAGTAGTAAAGACTTGGTCTAGAGCTTCTATGATTACTCCAGACTTTGTTGGGCAAACTATCGCAGTTCATAACGGTCGTCAATTTGTACCAGTTTACGTAACAGAAAACATGGTAGGTCACAAATTAGGAGAATTTTCACCAACGAGATCTTTTAGAGGTCATGCTGGAGCAAAAAATAAAGGTAAAAAATAAGAAGCAATGGGAGTTCGTAAAAGAGAAACAGCAGATGCAAGAAAAGAGGCTAATAAGTCTTTGGCCTTCGCAAAGTTAAATAACTGCCCTACTTCACCTAGAAAAATGCGCTTAGTAGCAGATCTAGTAAGAGGTCAGAAGGTAGAAAGAGCACTTAACATTTTAAGATTTAGTTCTAAAGAAGCTTCAAGAAAATTAGAGAAATTGGTTTTATCAGTAATTGCTAACTGGCAAGCTAAAAATCCTGACGCTAATATGGAAGAAGCTGGTTTATTTGTTAAGGAAATCCGTGTTGACGGTGGAATGATGTTGAAAAGACTTCGTCCAGCGCCACAAGGAAGAGCACACAGAATTAGAAAACGTTCTAACCACGTAACAATCGTGCTTGGGGCTATCAATAACACACAAAGCAATTCTTAAGCAGCATGGGACAAAAGACAAATCCAATTGGAAATAGACTTGGTATCATCAGAGGATGGGACTCAAACTGGTATGGTGGAAATGATTACGGTGATAAACTTGCCGAAGATTATAAAATCAGAAAGTATATCCATGCTCGTTTATCAAAAGCTAGTGTATCAAAAGTAATCATCGAGAGAACTTTGAAACTTGTAACCGTTACTATCACTACTGCTAGACCTGGTATTATTATCGGAAAAGGTGGCCAAGAGGTAGACAAGTTGAAAGAGGAACTTAAGAAAATTACTGACAAAGAGGTTCAAATCAACATCTTTGAAATCAAAAGACCTGAGCTTGACGCGTATCTAGTTGCTACCAGCATCTGTCGTCAAATCGAAAGTAGAATTTCTTACAGACGTGCAATCAAAATGGCTATTGCTGCTTCCATGCGTATGAACGCAGAAGGTATCAAAGTTTTGATTTCTGGTCGTTTGAATGGTGCTGAGATGGCTCGTTCGGAAGGTTTTAAAGAAGGTAGAATTCCTCTATCAACTTTCAGAGCTGATATTGATTATGCTTTAGCAGAAGCTCATACTACTTATGGTAGAATGGGAATCAAAGTATGGATCATGAAAGGTGAAGTTTACGGAAAGAGAGATCTTTCTCCACTTGCCGGAATGGACAAAAAACAATCTGGTGCTGGTGGTAAAGGTGGTGATTCTCCAAGAGGAGACAGAAAACCTTTTAACAAAGGTGGAAAACCAGACGCTCGTAAACGAAAGTAAATTTTTAAACTAAAGAAAAATGTTACAGCCTAAAAGAACAAAATACCGTAAGGTACAAAAAGGTAAAATGAAAGGAAATTCTCAAAGAGGACATGAACTTTCTAATGGAATGTTTGGTATTAAATCTGTACATGAAGATGGAATGTTCTTAACCTCTCGTCAAATCGAAGCTGCACGTATTGCTGCAACTCGTTTTATGAAAAGAGAAGGACAATTATGGATCAAAATATTTCCAGACAAACCAATTACTAAGAAGCCTCTTGAGGTACGTATGGGTAAAGGTAAAGGTGCAGTTGAGTATTGGGCTGCCGTTGTTAAACCCGGAAGAATTATGTTTGAAGTTGGAGGAGTACCTTTGTCAGTTGCAAAAGAGGCGTTACGTCTTGCAGCACAAAAGCTTCCAGTAAAAACTAAATTCGTCGTTGCTAGAGATTTCGAAGCATAATTTATATTATATTATGAAACAATCAGAAATAAAAGATCTTTCTGCAGCGGAGTTGCAAGAAAAGCTTAGCCAGACTAAGAAAACATATGCTGATCTAAAAATGGCTCACGCTATTTCACCAATTGAGAATCCACTTCAAATTAGAAGTGTGAGAAGAACAGTTGCAAGATTGGCTACCGAACTTACTAAAAGACAATAACTGTAGTCTGCTGAAAGATGGAAGAAAAAAGAAATTTAAGAAAAGAAAGAGTTGGTGTTGTTACTTCTGACAAAATGGATAAATCTATTGTTGTTGCTGAAGTGCGTAAAGTAAAACACCCATTATACGGTAAGTTCGTGTTGAAAACTAAAAAGTATCACGCACACGACGAAATGAACGACTGTAACGTTGGAGATACTGTAAGGATTAGCGAAACGCGTCCTTTAAGTAAAACAAAATGTTGGAGGTTAGTTGAAATCTTAGAAAGAGCTAAATAATTATGGTACAACAAGAATCAAGACTAAAAGTAGCAGATAACACTGGAGCAAAGGAAGTTTTAACTATCCGTGTTTTAGGAGGTACCAAAAGAAGGTATGCCTCTGTTGGTGACAAGATTGTAGTTTCTATAAAAGATACTGCTCCTAACGGAAGCGTTAAAAAAGGAGCTGTTTCAACTGCAGTTGTTGTACGTACCAAAAAAGAAGTAAGAAGAGCCGATGGTTCATACATTAGATTTGATGACAACGCATGTGTGTTATTGAATGCTGCTGGTGAAATGAGAGGAACTCGTGTTTTTGGTCCAGTAGCAAGAGAACTTCGTGAAAAACAATTCATGAAAATTGTATCATTAGCACCAGAAGTGCTTTAATTCGTTTTAAGATGATAAAGCTAAAAATAAAATCAGGCGACATTGTAAGAGTAATTGCTGGAGACCATAAAGGTGCTGAAGGTAAAGTTTTACGTGTTTACCGTGAGAAGAACAAAGCGATTGTTGAAGGTGTAAACATGGTTTCGAAACACACGAAACCTAGTGCAAAAAGCCCTCAAGGTGGTATCGTAAAGAAAGAAGCTTCTATACAAATATCTAATATTTCTTTAATTGATCCTAAAACTAAGGAAACAACTAGAGTTGGTATTAGAGTAGAAGGAGATAAGAAAGTAAGATTTTCAAAAAAATCTAATCAAGTACTATAGTAATGGCGTATATACCTAGACTAAAAGAAGAATATAAGAGCAGAGTAATTGCTGCTCTTAAAGAGGAATTCGGATACGTAAACGTAATGCAAGTTCCAAAATTGGAAAAAATCGTTTTAAGTAAAGGAGTTGGTGCAGCTGTATCTGATAAAAAACTAATTGACTATGCAGTTGATGAGTTAACAAAGATCACTGGACAGAAAGCAGTATCTACTATTTCAAAGAAAGACGTTGCGTCATTCAAATTGAGAAAAGGGATGCCTATTGGAGCAAAAGTTACTTTGCGTGGAGAAAGAATGTATGAGTTTTTAGATAGACTTATTACTTCGTCTTTGCCACGTGTAAGAGATTTCAGTGGTATTAAAGCTACTGGTTTTGACGGAAGAGGAAATTATAACCTAGGAGTTTTGGAACAAATCATTTTCCCTGAAATTGATATTGATAAAGTAAACAAAATTTCAGGTATGGATATCACTTTTGTAACTACTGCGAAAACTGATAAAGAAGCAAAGTCTCTATTGACGGAATTAGGATTACCTTTTAAAAAGAATTAAGACATGGCTAAAGAATCAATGAAAGCCCGCGAGGTTAAGAGAGAAAAAACAGTTGCTAAGTATGCTGAGAAAAGAAAAGCTTTGTTAGAAGCTGGAGATTTCGTAGGTTTGCAAAAGTTACCAAAAAATGCTTCACCAGTTCGTTTACACAATCGTTGTAAATTAACAGGTAGACCAAGAGGATATATGCGTCAATTCGGTCTTTCACGTGTTACATTTCGTGAAATGGCAAATAACGGATTGATACCTGGTGTTAAAAAAGCATCTTGGTAAGACGTAATTTATTACGTTCTGATACAGACTTAACTTGCGTTTTGTCTGTATCATAAATATTTATAAATTGGTTTAAGGTTCGACAAATCGTTTGTTGAAAACCAAGACCGCAAATTAATACATATGTATACAGATCCTATTGCAGATTATTTGACAAGAGTTCGTAACGCTGTGGCTGCAAACCACAAGGTTGTCGAAATTCCTGCGTCTAATCTAAAAAAAGAAATAACTAAGATCTTATTCGATCAAGGTTATATCTTGAGTTACAAATTTGAAGACAACGCTGTTCAGGGTTCAATCAAAATCGCTTTGAAGTATGATAAAGATACTAAAGAGTCAGTAATTAAAGATATCCAAAGAATTAGTAAACCAGGTTTACGTAAATATTCAAGTTCTTCAAGTATTCCTAGAATCCTTAACGGATTAGGAATTGCTATTGTTTCTACTTCTAAAGGTTTAATGACTGGAAAGAAAGCGAAGCAGTTGAATGTTGGTGGCGAAGTAATTTGTTACGTATACTAATTTTAAAGACTATATAAGATGTCAAGAATAGGTAAAAGCCCAGTAACAATACCAGCAGGAGTAACTGTTTCAGTTGCTAATGGTATTATTACGGTAAAAGGAAAAAATGGTCAACTAACTCAGGAGTTTTCGGACGTGACTGTAACAGTTGAAGGGGATCTAGTTCAAGTAGATAGATCGTCTGATCACAAAGACCAAAGAGCAAAACACGGTTTGTATAGATCTTTAATCAACAACATGATTATCGGTGTAACGGATGGTTTTACTAAGTCATTAGAATTGGTAGGAGTTGGTTATAGAGCTTCAAATCAAGGACAAAAATTAGATTTAGCACTTGGTTACTCTCACAATATAGTTTTAGAAATTGCTCCAGAAGTAACTTTAGAGACTATATCTGAAAAAGGTAAAAACCCGATTGTTAAATTAACATCATTTGACAAACAACTTTTAGGACAGGTAGCTGCGAAAATCAGAGGTTTCCGTAAGCCTGAGCCATACAAAGGAAAAGGTGTTAAATTTGTAGGTGAAGTATTAAGAAGAAAAGCAGGTAAATCAGCTTAAAAAATAAGATTATGTCATTAACAAAACCTGAAAGAAGACAACGAATTAGATTCAGAATTAGAAAGACAATTAGTGGTACTGCTACTAATCCAAGACTATCTGTATTTAGAAGTAACAAAGAAATTTACGCTCAACTTATTGATGACGTAAACGGAGTTACTTTGTTGGCGGCTTCTTCAAGAGAAAAAGAAATAGGTAACGGTACGAACATTGAAGTTGCTACAGCAGTTGGAAAACTAGTTGCTGAAAAAGCTTTAAAAGCTGGGATAGACGTAGTAACTTTCGATAGAGGAGGTTATTTATATCACGGACGTATTAAATCATTAGCGGAAGGCGCAAGAGCGGCTGGACTTAAATTCTAATATAGTATGTCTAATAGTAAATACAAGAATGTAGAGTTAGTAAAACCAAGTGGTCTTGAATTAAAAGATCGTTTGGTGAGTGTAAATCGTGTTACTAAGGTTACAAAAGGTGGTAGAGCTTTCGGTTTTTCTGCTATTGTAGTTGTAGGTGATGAAAATGGAGTGGTTGGACACGGATTAGGAAAATCTAAAGATGTTTCTGAAGCAATTGCGAAAGCAGTAGAAGATGCTAAGAAAAATTTAGTAAAAATTCCTTTGAATGGTCAATCAGTTCCTCACGAACAAAAAGGTAAATTTGGTGGTGCACGTGTATTCTTAATTCCTGCCTCTCATGGTACAGGAGTTATTGCTGGTGGAGCTGTTCGTTCAGTTCTTGAGTCAGTAGGAATTCATGATGTATTATCTAAATCTCAAGGATCTTCAAATCCTCACAACGTAGTTAAAGCAACTTTTGATGCTTTATTACAAATGAGAAGCGCTTATACTGTTGCAAAACAAAGAGGTGTTTCTTTAGAAAAAGTTTTTAAAGGTTAATTCAAGGAAATTATGGCTAAATTATTAGTAAAACAAGTTAGAAGCAAAATCAACTGTCCTCTTACTCAAAAAAGAGGATTAGAAGCTTTAGGTCTACGTAAAATGGGACAAGTTGTAGAGCATGATTCAAACCCTACAATCCTTGGGATGATAAATAAAGTTAAACACTTAGTTTCTGTTGAAGAAACTAAATAACAAATACTGTTATGAATTTAAGTAACTTACAACCTGCTGAAGGTTCTACACACAATCAAAATAAAAGATTAGGTAGAGGAGAAGGTTCTGGAAAAGGTGGTACTTCTGCAAGAGGTCACAAAGGAGCAAAATCTCGTTCTGGTTATTCTAAAAAGATTGGTTTTGAAGGTGGGCAAATGCCACTTCAAAGACGTGTGCCTAAGTTTGGTTTTACAAACATCAATCGTAAAGATTACGAAGGTGTAAATCTTGATACACTTCAACTTTTAGTTGATAATGGTGTTATTAAAGATACTGTTGATATGACAGTTTACGTTGCTAATCGTTTAGCTACTAAAAATGAAATCGTTAAGATTTTAGGTAGAGGTGAATTGACAGCAAAATTAAAAGTAACCGCTCACAAATTTACTGCTACTGCAAAAGCCGCTATTGAAGCTGCTGGAGGAGAAGCTGTAACAATGTAATTTTTCAATTAAGATGAAGAAATTTATTGAATCAATAAGTAATGTTTGGAAAATCGAAGAACTTAAGAATAGAATCCTAATAACATTAGGTTTACTTTTAGTTTATCGTTTTGGGGCACAAGTGACCCTACCAGGTATTGATGCTACTCAATTAGGTAATTTAGCTGGGCAGACAAAAGAAGGAATTGGTTCAATTCTTGATATGTTTACTGGAGGTGCTTTTTCACAAGCTTCCGTTTTTGCTTTAGGTATTATGCCTTATATTTCTGCTTCTATTGTCGTTCAGTTAATGGGAATTGCGATTCCTTATTTACAAAAACTGCAAAGTGATGGAGAGAGTGGTAGAAAAAAGATTAATCAAATTACTCGTTGGTTGACAATTGGAATTACTTTAGTTCAAGGTCCAACTTATATCTACAATTTGTACAGAACATTACCTAGTAATGCATTTTTATTGGGATTCAATTCTTTTGAATTCTTATTTTCCTCAGTAGTAATCTTAGTTACAGGTACAATTTTCGCCATGTGGTTGGGAGAAAAAATTACTGATAAAGGAATTGGAAATGGTATATCACTGTTGATTATGGTTGGTATACTGGCGCGATTACCTCAAGCTTTTATTCAAGAGTTTACAACAAGGGTTACCAATAATAATGGTGGTCCAATGTTGTTGGTTATCGAAATTATCATCTGGTTATTGGTTATTATTTGTTGTGTACTTTTAGTTATGGCGGTAAGAAGAATTCCTGTCCAATATGCTCGTCGTACAACATCAGGTGATTTCGAACAAGACATGTTGAATGGCAATAGACAATGGATTCCTTTAAAGCTTAATGCTTCAGGGGTGATGCCAATTATTTTTGCTCAAGCAATTATGTTTATACCAGCTGCTTTAGCCGGATTGTCTAAGTCTGATGCATCACAATCTATTGTTGGCGCTTTTAGTAATATGTTTGGGTTTTGGTATAATTTTGTATTTGCAACTTTAATTATTGTATTTACTTTCTTTTATACAGCCATTACCGTTCCTACTAATAAAATGTCTGATGATTTAAAGAGAAGTGGTGGTTTTATTCCAGGCATTAGACCGGGAGTTGAAACTTCTGATTATCTTGACAAAGTGATGTCTTTAATAACTTTTCCAGGATCTTTATTTCTTGCTCTAATCGCTGTGTTCCCAGCAATAATTGTGAGTGTTATGGATGTTCAACAATCTTGGGCAATGTTTTTTGGAGGTACTTCATTAATAATTATGGTTGGAGTTGCCATAGACACGATGCAACAAATCAATTCATACTTGTTGAATAAGCATTATGATGGTTTAATGAAAAGTGGTAAAAATAGAAAAGCAGTAGCTTAACTTTATGGCAAAACAATCAGCAATAGAACAAGACGGGTCAATCATTGAAGCATTATCAAATGCGATGTTCCGTGTAGAATTAGAGAATGGACATATTGTAATCGCCCATATATCTGGAAAAATGCGTATGCATTACATCAAATTATTACCTGGTGATAAAGTGAAACTAGAAATGAGCCCTTACGATTTGTCAAAAGCAAGAATTACTTATAGATATTAAAGGATATTCAAAATGAAAGTTAGAGCTTCAGTAAAAAAGAGAAGTCCCGAGTGCAAAATTGTGCGAAGAAAAGGGAGATTGTACGTAATAAACAAAAAGAATCCTAGATTTAAACAAAGACAAGGATAATTATGGCAAGAATAGCAGGGGTAGATATCCCAAAAAACAAGAGAGGTGTTATAGCACTTACCTACATCTTTGGATTAGGAAAAAGTAGAGCTGTTGAGATTTTAGAGAAAGCTCAAGTTAGCCAAGATAAAAAAGTTCAAGATTGGAATGATGACGAGATCGGAGCAATTCGTGAGGCGGTATCAACTTTTAAAATTGAAGGAGAATTACGTTCTGAAGTTTCTTTAAACATCAAACGTTTAATGGATATTGGATGTTATAGAGGTATCCGTCATAGAACTGGTCTTCCATTAAGAGGACAAAGAACTAAAAACAACTCTAGAACAAGAAAAGGTAAAAGAAAAACTGTTGCCAACAAGAAAAAAGCAACTAAATAATAAGTAATATGGCTAAAGCAACTGCAAAAAAACGTAAAGTTATCGTTGAATCAACGGGAGAAGCTCATATTTCTGCTACTTTTAACAATATCATCATTTCTTTGACAAACAAAAAAGGTGAAGTTATTTCTTGGTCTTCAGCTGGTAAAATGGGTTTTAGAGGTTCTAAAAAGAATACTCCATACGCAGCCCAAATGGCAGCAGAAGATTGTAGTAAAGTAGCTCTTGAAGCTGGACTAAAAAAAGTAAAAGTGTATGTAAAAGGACCAGGAAACGGACGTGAGTCTGCTATCCGTTCTTTGCATAACGGTGGAATTGAAGTTACAGAGATTATCGATGTTACTCCAATGCCTCACAATGGATGTCGTCCTCCAAAAAGACGTAGAGTTTAATACTCAAAAATAATTATAGTATAACCTAGATTGAATATCGGTTATTGAAGGATAAGACCTGAATTCATAACCTCAATCTTAAACAATTTAAAATGGCAAGATATACTGGTCCAAGTACAAGAATCGCCCGTAAATTTGGCGAAGCAATTTTCGGAGACGACAAAGCTTTCGAAAGAAGAAATTATCCACCCGGACAACACGGGATGGCTAAAAAAAGAGGTAAAAAATCTGAGTTTGCGATCCAATTAATGGAGAAACAAAAAGCTAAATATTCTTACGGGATTTTAGAAAAACAATTTAGAGGTTTATTCAAAAAAGCATCAGCTACTAAAGGTGTTACTGGTGAAGTTCTTTTACAATTGTGTGAAGCAAGACTAGATAACGTTGTTTTTAGAATGGGTATTGCCCCTTCTAGAAGAGGAGCTAGACAACTTGTTTCTCACAGACACATCACTGTTAATGGTGATGTTGTAAATATTGCTTCTTACCACCTTAAGCCTGGTGATAAAGTTGCAGTTCGTGAAAAATCTAAATCTTTAGAAGCTATCGAACGTTCTTTATCTAATTCAAGTCATGTTTATGAATGGATTACTTGGAATAATGATATCAAAGAAGGTACTTTCGTTTCTGTACCTGCGAGACTTCAAATCCCAGAAAACATTAAAGAACAATTAATCGTAGAGTTGTACAACAAATAATAATTGACTTAGTCGAAATTTATGGCAATATTTAATTTTCAGAAGCCCGATAAAGTTATCATGATCGATTCAACCGATTTTGAAGGTAAATTTGAATTCAGACCTTTAGAACCTGGTTACGGATTGACCGTTGGTAATGCACTTAGAAGAGTTTTGCTTTCAGCATTAGAAGGTTATGCAATTACATCTGTTCGCATTGAAGGTGTAGATCATGAGTTTTCTACTATTTCAGGAGTTGTTGAAGACGTTACCGAAATTATCCTTAATCTTAAACAAGTACGTTTCAAACGTCAAATTGAAGACATCGATAATGAATCAGTTACTATTTCTGTTTCAGGTAAAGACCAATTAACAGCTGGTGATTTTCAAAAATTTATTTCAGGTTTCCAAGTTTTGAATCCAGAACTAGTTATCTGTAATTTAGACAGTAAAATCAAACTTAATTTCGATTTAACAATCGAAAAAGGTAGAGGCTATGTTCCTGCTGAAGAGAACAAAAAGCAGAATGCTGCAATTGGAACTATTTTTACAGATTCAATTTTTACCCCGGTAAAAAATGTAAAATATGCTATTGAAAACTTCCGTGTAGAGCAAAAAACAGATTACGAAAAATTAGTTTTTGAAATAAAAACTGATGGTTCTATCAATCCTAAAGATGCTCTTACTGAAGCTGCAAAAGTTTTAATTCACCACTTCATGTTGTTTTCTGACGAAAGAATTACACTCGAGGCTGACGAAATTGCACAAACAGAATCATATGATGAAGAGTCATTGCACATGAGACAATTGCTTAAAACTAAGCTTGTTGATATGGATCTTTCTGTAAGAGCATTAAATTGTTTGAAAGCGGCTGAAGTTGATACACTTGGTGATTTAGTATCGTTCAATAAAAATGACCTAATGAAATTCCGTAATTTTGGTAAAAAATCTTTAACTGAACTTGATGAACTTGTTGCAGTTAAAAATTTGAACTTCGGTATGGATTTAGCAAAATACAAACTAGATAAAGAATAATCTAAGCCGCAAGGTTTAAATTTACATAGCAATGAGACACGGAAAAAAATTCAATCACTTAAGCAGACAGACTGCGCATAGAAAATCTATGTTAGCTAATATGGCTTGTTCTCTTATCGAGCACAAACGTATTAACACTACTGTTGCTAAAGCAAAAGCGCTTAAACAATTCGTTGAGCCTTTAATAACAAAATCAAAACAAGATACGACTCACAATCGTCGTATCGTTTTTGCTTACTTACGTAGCAAATATGCCGTAACTGACTTGTTCAGAGACGTAGCTGCTAAAGTAGGAGACCGTCCAGGTGGATACACTCGTATCATTAAAGTTGGAAATCGTTTAGGAGATAATGCTGATATGGCAATGATCGAACTAGTAGATTTTAATGAACTTTACAATGGTGGTAAAAAAGAAGTTAAAAAAGCAAAAAGCCGTCGTGGTGGTAAAGCTAAGAAAGACGAAGCTACTGAAGCTCCAGCTGCTGAAACTGAAACAACTACTGAGACTGCTGAGTAATTATGAAAATAATCATTCAATAAAAATCAAGGATAAGCTATTTATAGTTTATCCTTTTTTTTTGATTTTTTCGGAGCAAGATATCTGAAATTTTTAAGAACTAGTTTTCCGGCTTTCAGTTGCAAACGAAGTTCACTGAACTCCGCTTTAAATGAATATTAAGTGAAGTAATCTTTCTCTTTTTAAAGAAAAAAGAAAGAGGATTTCCACTTCAAACAAAGTTCACTGAACTACTATAAAAATAACAACTAAGTGAAGTATTCGGGGCTAGTTTAAAACTTTTTCCTTAAATAGGAAAACCTGAAAAACATAAATTTTTAAAAAATATTGGATTCACTGTTTTAAAAAATTAAATTTGCAAAATATTTAACTACACATGAAATATACAACACGACAAAAAGCAATTCTTCTATTAAGTGACGGAACTATATTCCACGGTAAATCTATTGGAATCAGTGGAACTACTTTTGGAGAGGTTTGTTTTAATACAGGAATGACAGGTTACCAAGAAATATTCACTGACCCTTCTTATTTTGGTCAATTAATGGTAGCTACCAATGCCCATATTGGAAATTATGGGGTAAACGATTCAGAAGTTGAATCACAAAGCATTAAAATATCTGGCTTAGTTTGTAAAAATTTCAGCTTCAATTATTCTCGTGAAGATGCTTCAGGGAGTTTAGAAGAGTATTTTACTAAACAAAACTTAATATGTATTTCTGATGTAGATACACGTGCGCTTGTAAGTTACATTCGTGACAACGGAGCTATGAATGCTGTAATCTGTACCGATGAAACTCCTATTGAAGAACTTAAAATTGCATTATCAAAGGTTCCAGACATGAAAGGTTTAGAATTGGCTTCTAAAGTTTCAACAACAGAACCTTATTATTTTGGTGATGAAAATGCTACTTATAAAATTGCAGCACTTGATTTAGGGATTAAAACAAATATACTTCGTAACCTTGCAAAAAGAGATTGTTATATAAAAGTATTTCCTTTTGATTCTTCTTATGAAGATTTAGCGGCATTTAATCCTCATGGTTATTTTCTATCTAATGGTCCTGGTGATCCGGAACCTCTTTCTGGAGCGATTCAAGTAGCCAAAGAAATTCTTAAAAATGATAAGCCTTTATTTGGAATTTGTCTCGGACATCAAGTGATTGGTTTAGCTAACGGAATTTCGACTTATAAAATGTTCAATGGGCACAGAGGAATCAATCATCCCGTGAAAAACATCATTACCGGAAAAGGTGAAATTACTTCACAAAATCATGGCTTTGCGGTAAATAAAGAAGAATTAGATAATCATCCTGATTTAGAGATTACTCATCTTCATCTAAATGATGGTACGGTTGCAGGAATGCGTGTGAAAAATAAAAACTGTTTTTCCGTTCAATATCATCCAGAAGCAAGTCCTGGTCCTCACGATTCTTCCTACTTATTTGATCAATTCATTGAGAACATAAAAGGTTAATATTTGGATGTCTTCCAATATTATGTAAAAAAAAAAGGGTTTGACTTTTAAATAAGTCAAACCTTTTTTTTTATTTAATAGTTTACATACCGAAAGGATAAGTTTCAGGGATTTGATTTCCATTAACTTCAATATTTATGGGATGTAAAGCGTTAGTTTTATCAATAAATATGAAAGCATCATATCTTTTTGGGAGTATTGTAGGAACATAATTTCCAAATCTTTCGTGTTCAGGATTATAAACAACTCCTATTGCACGATGTCCTATAAGTGAGGAAAGACATTTTTCATCCTTTGCCTTATTCATTAATAATAATCTATTTTGTCCATTGTTTGCAATGTGAAAAGCATGTTCCCAGCTTCCTTCAACTGCTTCTGGAACTTTTATTTTTCGCATAGAATCTCCCCATTCTCTTCCTGCAATGACACTGCCTTTATATGTTCCAAATCCCACTGCAACAACACCGTCTGTAGCATATTGTTCCCTTAGCAATTGTCCCACATTTATCATTCCTTCAGATGCCATATCTGTAGCGCGTGCATCACCAATGTGAGTATTATGTTCCCAGATGATAATTTTAGCATCTTTTCCATGGAATTTCATTAGCCTATTTATGGTGGAAACCATGTGTTGGTCACGAATATTCCAGGATGTTGAACCTCTTTTTATCATGGCTCGATAGTATTTTTCCGCATTTCTGGTCACGAAAGCATTTTGTTCTATGCTTAAAACATTCTCTAAATCATGATTGTAATTAGGAACGTTTCTGAGAATTTCGGTAAGCATGTGTATGATTTCTTTTTCGCATAATTCTGGGATAAAAGAAGAAGCTCTTGCGTATGATTGTCGTTCATCTTTACCGTAAGGTTCAAAACATTTCATTGCAGTTTTTGCTATTGCTAATGCTTTTGGATCGTTTTTTTCTAAATATTGAATTATGGAATTCATAGATTCTCTGAAACTGTATACATCCAGACCGTAAAAACCTATTCTTTCATCAACAGGAAAGCTTTCATTATAAATCTTGAGCCAGTCAATAAATGCTGCAATTTCCCAATTTGCCCACATCCAAGTTGGCCATCTTTTAAATTCAGTGAGTGCGTTTAATATATCTTTGCCAGAATCTAAATATCCTTTTGCAAAACGATTTAAACGATAGCAATCTGGCCAATCACCTTCGACAGCTATAAAACAAAATCTTTTTTCTTGAATTAAACGTTGTGAAATTTTTGCTCTCCAAGTATAATATTCATGTGTTCCATGTGAAGCTTCTCCTAAAAGTACATACTTTGCGTCTCCGATGTAATTCATTAACGGATCTAAATCGGTAGGGTTTTCTAGAGGTAAAGAAGTTCTTTTTAATAATGATATAATCGCATCATAATTAATGTTGTTGTTAGTCGTTTTGAAAGTTTCCATCAGATTTTAATTTAAAAATTAAGACTTTAAATATTCTTTAGAAAGCAGGGTGTGAAAAAGTTCTATATCTTTTTTAGAGGATTATATAAAATTAGTTTAAATAACTGAAAACCAGTATTTTAGTAATGTTAAATTTAATTTTTAATCACTTTGGTTAATTTTAGCATCTGTGCGGTAAATTTTTTTGATTTTATTTTAAACAAAAAACAGAAAAATAACACATAGTGTAAAAATAAATTCCCTAAAAAGCTTAAATGTTCTGTTTGTAAAAAAATTATAACGTTTTCGTTAATAACATTCATTATTTTCATAAAATCATTCCAAAAGATAGAATATATTTGTAATTCAAAATTTAAATTTTAGTATTATGAGTATAATTATCAAGATTCACGCAAGACAAATTTTTGATTCAAGAGGAAATCCTACAATAGAAGTAGATGTAATTACAGACAATGGTGTTTTAGGAAGAGCTGCAGTACCATCTGGGGCTTCAACTGGAGAGCACGAAGCAGTTGAATTACGTGATGGAGGAAAAGCTTTTCTTGGAAAAGGAGTTTTGAATGCGGTGAAAAATGTGAATACCATTATTTCTGAAGAACTGGTAGGAGTTTCTGTTTTCGAACAAAATCTAATCGATCAAACTATGATTGATTTAGATGGTACTCCAAATAAATCAAACTTAGGAGCAAATGCAATTTTAGGAGTTTCTTTGGCTGTTGCTAAAGCTGCTGCTAACGAATTGGGATTGCCATTATACAGATACGTAGGTGGTGTTTCAGCAAATACGTTGCCTGTACCAATGATGAATATTATCAACGGAGGCTCTCATTCTGATGCCCCTATTGCATTTCAAGAATTCATGATTTTCCCGGTAAAAGCAACTTCTTTTTCACATGCCATGCAAATGGGAACTGAAATTTTTCACAGCTTGAAAAAAGTATTACATGACAGAGGACTTTCTACTGCTGTAGGTGACGAAGGAGGTTTTGCACCAAATCTTGCTGGAGGAACTGAAGATGCTTTGGATACAATCAAAAAAGCTGTTGAAAATGCAGGATATACTTTTGGGGATGAAATCATGATTGCTTTAGATTGTGCTGCTGCAGAATTTTATGTAAACGGAAAATACGATTACACTAAATTTGAAGGAGAAACAGGTAAAATTAGATCTTCTGAAGAACAAGTGGAGTATCTGGCTGAATTAGCAGCTAAATATCCTATTATTTCTATTGAAGACGGAATGGATGAAAATGACTGGGATGGGTGGAAATTGCTTACAGAAAAAATTGGGGATAAAGTTCAGTTAGTTGGAGATGATTTATTCGTTACTAATGTGGAGCGTTTGTCAACTGGTATCGAAAAAGGTATCGCTAATTCAATTCTTATTAAAGTGAACCAAATTGGAACTTTGACTGAAACGATTGCAGCTGTTAATATGGCTAAAAACGCAGGTTATACTTCAGTAATGTCACACCGTTCAGGAGAAACAGAAGATAACACGATTGCTGATTTAGCAGTAGCGTTAAACTGTGGTCAAATTAAAACTGGTTCAGCTTCTCGTTCAGATCGTATGGCTAAATACAATCAATTATTGAGAATTGAGGAAGAATTAGGGAATTCAGCGTATTTCCCTGGTAAAGCCGCTTTTAAAATAAAATAAATTCTTACGATATTTTTTTATAAGCCATTCGCCTTGTGTGAGTGGCTTTTTTGTATAATATTTAACAATTTCATTGTGTTATTCTCTTTTTAATTAGTGTTTAATTCCTTAGATTTGAGAAATTATTATTTTAAAAGTTTATTTTCAAATATATTATGTCAAAAACAGCAACATTAGAAATTGATGGAAAGAAAATTGAACTGCCTATAATTGTAGGAAGTGAAAATGAAGTTGCCATCGATATTAACAAATTACGTGATTTATCCGGTATAATAACACTAGATCCGGGCTATAAAAATTCAGGATCTTGTAAAAGTGACATCACTTTTTTAGATGGAGAGTTAGGAATTCTTCGTTACAGAGGCTATTCTATTGAAGATTTAGCAGACAAAGCAGATTTTCTTGAAGTATCGTATCTTTTAATTTTTGGAGAATTGCCAACTGTTAAGCAGTTAGAGCAATTTGAAACGGATATTAGAAAATACACTTTGGTCAATGAAGAAATGAAAAACATCATTGATGGTTTTCCTAAAACAGCACATCCAATGGGTGTTTTAGCAGCTTTGACAAGTGCATTGACAGCATTCAATCCTAAATCAGTGAATGTTGATAATGAAAAAGAAATGTATGAAGCGGTTTGTAAAACTATGGGTAAATTCCTGGTTATAGCAACTTGGACGTATAGAAAAAGCATGGGTTATCCTTTGAATTATTACGATAATACAAAAGGATATGTAGAAAACTTCATGCGTTTGATGTTTGAATTACCTACAGAACCTTACACGGCAAACCCAGTAGTTATTGATGCATTAGATAAATTGTTTATTCTTCACGGAGATCATGAGCAAAACTGTTCAACTTCTACTGTAAGAATGGTGGGTTCTTCTCACGCAGGATTATTTGCTTCAATATCTGCTGGAGTTTCTGCACTTTGGGGACCATTGCACGGAGGAGCCAATCAAGCCGTTCTTGAAATGTTGGAAGAAATCCACAGAAATGGTGGAGATGCTGATAAATATATGGCTAAAGCCAAAGATAAAAATGATCCTTTCCGTTTAATGGGTTTTGGTCACAGAGTTTACAAGAATTTTGATCCAAGAGCAAAAATCATCAAAAAAGCAGCTAATGAAGTTTTAGCAACTTTAGGTGTTGAAGATCCAATTCTTGCCATTGCAAAGAAACTTGAAGAAGCAGCTTTAGAAGATGAATATTTCAAATCAAGAAATTTATATCCTAATGTAGATTTCTATTCTGGAATTATTTACAGAGCATTAGGAATTCCTACAGATATGTTTACTGTAATGTTTGCAATAGGTCGTTTACCGGGTTGGATCGCACAATGGAAAGAAATGCGTGAAAATAAGGAGCCTATTGGAAGGCCTAGACAAGTTTACACGGGGCACCCTTTAAGGGATTTTGTACCAACAGATAAAAGATAAAATCAGTTTAAAAAGCTTCACTAATTTGTGGAGCTTTTTTTATATTTGCCAAAAGCTAAAAATACATGTTAGAATTAAATATAAAGAATGAAACTTCAAGACTTAGAGTAGTAGTTCTGGGTTCAGCAGTTAATAATGGACCTACGCCAAAGGTTGAAGAGGCTTATGATCCAAAATCATTAGAGCATATTTTAGCAGGTACCTATCCAGTCGAGAAAGATATGGTGCGTGAAATGGAAGTATTTGCCAGTGTGTTAAAAAAATATAATGTGACTGTTTATCGTCCGGAAATGATTGAGAATTACAATCAGATATTCACCAGAGACATTGGTTTCGTGATTGATGATGTTTTTGTAAAATCAAATATTTTGCCAGACAGAGAACGCGAACTTGATGCAATCCAATATATAATTGACCAAATTAATCCTAAAAAAGTAGTTCGTCCTCCAGAGGAAGTGCATATAGAAGGTGGTGATGTGATGTTGTGGAACGATTATATTTTCATTGGAACCTATAAAGGAAGTGATTACAAAGATTACATTACTGCAAGAACGAATGTACAAGGAGTTCAATACATTAAAGATTTGTTTCCAAATAAAATAGTCAAAGAATTCGATTTGGTAAAATCTAAAATTGAAGCTCGTGACAATGCATTGCATTTAGATTGCTGTTTTCAACCGGTTGGAAACGATAAAGGGATTATTTATAAAAATGGTTTCCGTGAAGAAGCAGATTATTTCTTTCTAGTGAATCTGTTTGGAAAAGAAAATTTATTCCATATTACCAGAGACGAAATGTATAATATGAATTCCAATGTTTTTTCAATCGATACGAATGTTGTCGTTTCGGAAAGAAATTTTACCAGACTTAACAATTGGTTGCGTGCAAACGGTTTTATCGTAGAAGAAATTCCATATTCAGAAATTGCAAAACAAGAAGGATTGTTGCGATGTTCTACTTTGCCTTTAATTAGAGAATAAATATTTGTTTAAGGTTTAAAGTTTTATGATGCTCAACATTAAACTTTAAACTATTAAACTTTAAACTAAAAATATATGAAACAAACGACAAATTCCATATTGATGATTCGCCCGGTTGCGTTTAGAATGAACGAACAAACGGCAGTAAATAATTATTATCAAAAAGTATTAGACGGACTTTTGCCCGCCACGGTAAATGCTAAAGCACAACAAGAATTTGATGCTTTTGTCGAAAAACTAACAGCAGTAGGTGTGGATGTTACCGTTGTTGATGACACATTAAATCCAGATACTCCAGATAGTATTTTTCCAAACAACTGGATTTCTTTTCACGAGAATGGTGACGTGGCTTTATATCCAATGTTTGCAGAAAATCGTCGTCACGAACGTCGTGAGGAAATTTTAGATTTACTGGAAGAAAAAGGTTTTGTGATTCATAATATTATAGATTACACTTCCGCTGAAGAGGATGGGTTTTTCTTAGAAGGAACAGGAAGTTTACTTTTAGACAGAGCCAATGCTAAAGCGTATTGCGCATTATCTCCTAGAGCTGATGAAGAATTATTTATAGAATTTTGTGAGGATTTTGATTATGCACCAGTGATTTTTGAAGCTTTTCAAACGGTTGATTCGGAGCGAAAACTAATTTATCATACTAATGTGATGATGTGTTTAGGCGAAACTTTTGCGGTAATTTGTTCGGATTGTATCGATGATAAAAAAGAACGCAAAATGGTTTTGGACAATCTGAAAGAAAACGGAAAAGAAATTATTTTGATTACCGAAGCTCAAATGAATAATTTTGCTGGAAATATGCTTGAAATTCGCGGAGCAAATGACAAACGATATTTGGTTATGAGTGCTGCGGCTCATCAAAGCTTGACTCCAAAACAAATTGAGCAATTGGAAAAACATGCTGAAATTTTGAGTTCAAGTCTGGATACTATTGAAGCTTGCGGCGGAGGAAGCGCCAGATGTATGATGGCAGAGATTTTCTTACCAAGAAATTAAAAAAAGAAAGCCGGATAAGATTCAAAATCATATCCGGCTTTTTTCTAGTTGTAATTTAAGTTTAGGAAAGATTACCTTTAATAATATTGATAATAGCACTTACGATATATTGAATTCCTATAGCAATTACAATGAATCCTACAATTCTTGATATTGCTACAATTCCGGATGCTCCAAGTATTTTTGCTAAATAATGAGCGCTTTTTAGAATAAGAAAAATGGTTACTGCAATGGCAAGAATAGCAATTGAAGAAATGATAATCTCCATAGTTGTATTGTGTTCCTGATAAAAAGCAATAAGTAGAGAAATAGAACCAGGTCCGGCAAGCATTGGGATTGCAAGTGGTGTTAAGGCGATATCGTTTCTTTGTTGCGCGTCAGTTTCTGCTTTTTTGTTAATACCTCGCTTCTTAGTGAATTTTCCGGAAAGTAATGAAAAACCAGAACTCACGATGATAATTCCGCCCGCAATTCGGAGCGCATCAATGCTGATTCCAAAAAAAAGTAATACATATTGCCCGATAAAAAACGAGACGATAAGAATGATAAATACATTTATCGCAGTCCACAAAGAAATTCTGGAACGCTCTTTTTTAGAGTCGTGTTGTGTAAGTCCCACAAAAATAGGAACGGTTCCAATAGGGTTTAAAACGGAAAAAAGGGCAACAAAAAGGTAAATAAATAAATCCATATTTTATTTTTAAGAGTGTAAAAATACTCTTTTTTTGTTTTTTAATGTTAGGCGAATGTTTTTTATTGTAGTTGCAAGTAAACCTTAAAATTGCTAAACAGATAAACCTTTTTGATTACTTTTGCCAAATACAATTATAGAAAATGATAAAGAATAAAAAAACATTGGTTCTTGGAGCGACAACTAAACCAGAGCGCTACGCTTTCAAGGCCGTAAATATGTTAGTAGAAAAAGGGCATTCCGTTCTTGCATTAGGCCAAAATGCTGGTGAAGTTGCAGGAGTGAAAATCCAGACTAAAGCCATTCCATTAAAAAATATCGATACTGTTACCTTATATTTAAACCCAACACGTCAACGCGATTATTACAATTATATCGTCGAAGCAAAACCAAAACGTGTTATTTTTAATCCAGGTACTGAAAATCCAGAATTCTATCAATTGTTGAAATTGAATGATATTAAAGTAGAAGTAGCTTGTACGTTAGTTTTGTTAGCCACCAATCAATATTAATTTTTAGGAGGTATTCCAGCTATACGCTATATCTTTTCTTGTCCCGTTAAAAAAAACGGAACAAGAAAAGGATGTCGCTGCTATCTGGGCTAAAAACTAGAATCGTGTTTCAGAAGTGGCATTTTTGCTGATCAATAACAACCCTAGAAAAGTGATTAGCCCGTTTACGATAATCAATTCGTTATCGAAAACATATCCAAAAAATAATGCTTCAGAATTTTCGCTAATAAAGTAAGTTACAGCAGGAGACAATAAGCAAATTATAGGTACAAATTTGTCTTTTACCATTTTTGATTTTACAAATAATCCAAAGCAATACAGTCCCAAAAGCGGTCCATACGTATAGGAAGCAACTCTAAAAATCATTCCCACTACAGAACTATCATTAATAGCATTAAAAAATATTATCACCAAAAACATTAAAAACGAAAAGACAATATGAACAAAATGTCTGGTTCGTACTGCATTTGGTTTGTTTAAATTTTCGGCTTTATCCATTCCTAAAAAATCCACACAAAACGAAGTCGTTAACGCTGTTAGTGCGGAATCCGTTGTTGCAAATGTGGCTGCGGTTAATCCTAACAAGAAAACAACCGAAGGAATCAGTGTCAAATGGTTAAACGCAATTTCGGGAAACAGTAAATCAGTTCTGGGTTTTCCGGTAACTAAATCGGTAGGAACTTCTATTCCGTTTTTAGTAGCATAGATGTAAAGTAAAGCGCCTACACTGAGGAAAAAAATATTGATACCTACAAATATTCCGGTGAACGTAAACATGTTCTTTTGTGCTTCGCCAATGTTTTTGCAACTCAGGTTTTTCTGCATTAAATCCTGATCCAAACCGACCATGGCAATAGTTACAAAGATTCCTCCCAGAATTTGTTTTACAAAATGAAACTTACTCGATACAAAATCCTCAAAGAAAAATACTTTAGAATAATTGCTGTTTTTTACTGCTTCAAAAGCTTCAAAAACATTTAAGTTTAAACTTCGGCAAATAAAGAAAATCGTTAAAAAGACTGAAGAAACTAAGAAAAAGGTTTGTAAAGTGTCTGTAATTATTATGGTTTTCAATCCACCTCGATACGTATAAGCAAATATCAGAGCCAGCGAAATCAGAACCGTAACGGCAAATGGGATTCCATAAAAGTCAAAAACAAAGCGTTGCAAAACAATTACAACAAGATACAACCGGAATGCCGATCCAATGGTTCTGCTAATCAGGAAAATAGTTGCAGCAGTTTTATAAGAATATATTCCTAATCGGTGTTCTATATAACCGTAAATCGAAGTCAAATTCATCCGATAATACAACGGTAGCAATACTTTTGCGATTATGATGAAACCAATCGCATTACCCAGAACAAACTGAAAGTATTTGAATTGCTCCCCATTTGGAGAACCAACTTCTCCCGGAACAGAAATAAAAGTCACACCGGAAAGTGCTGTTCCAATCATTCCAAAAGCGACTAAATACCATTTGGAATTTTTATTGGCTTTGAAAAAAGCATCGTTGCCGCTGTCTTTTCTACTAACAAAATGTGAAATCAAAAAAAGAATTCCGAAGTAGATTACAATTAGCGCTAGAATGGCAAATGGAGTCATATTGTGTGAATATTGTATTTGGCCAAATTACATAAATAATCTTCAAATTTTCAAAATATCTATCCCGAACGATTGGGACAAATTAACTACTTTTGCAGTTATGGAATTTTCTTCGAAATTAATAGAAAAGGCAGTTAACGAAATGTCTCAGCTGCCAGGAATTGGCAAACGAACGGCACTGCGATTGGTGTTGCATTTATTGAAGCAGCCTAAAGAGCAAACGGGTTTTTTATCGCAAGCCTTGGTCGCTATGCGTGAAGATATTAAGTATTGTGCAAGTTGTCATAATATTTCGGATAGTATAATGTGCGAAATTTGCGCCAATAAAAGCAGGAATCACCAGATTATTTGCATCGTCGAGGATATTCGCGATGTGATGGCAATTGAAAACACAGGTCAATTTAGAGGAATTTACCATGTTTTGGGAGGTAAAATTTCTCCCATTGATGGCGTTGGTCCCAGTCAATTAAACATAACGACTTTAGTCGAAAAAGTGAAATCAGGAAGTGTAAACGAGATTATTTTTGCTTTAAGCTCCACAATGGAAGGTGATACAACTAATTTTTACATCTACAAACAAATTGCCGATTGTGAAATAATAATATCAACAATCGCTAGAGGAATTTCGGTAGGCGATGAACTGGAATATGCGGATGAAGTTACTTTGGGACGCAGTATATTGCATAGAGTTCCATTCGAAAAATCTTTTAAAAATAATTAATTCATTTTAATGAATGAAGGTGCTTTTTAATATGGTAAATGAAAAGCCTATATTTGTTATTAAAAATATAAAAATGAGTAAGTCCATTTTCTGTTTGTTACTAATTATTAGCGTGTTTTTTTCTTCATGTATTCCTACGCAAGATTTGGTTTATTTGCAAAAAAAGGACGGAAATGAAACTGAAAGCACTGTAGCTGTTGTAGAGTCAAAACCGTATCGATTGCAAACTAATGATGTTTTGAGTATTACTATTAATGCAAATGATCCAAAATTAGTTTCAATTTTTAGTACTTCAAATCAATCTGAAATAGGAAATAAATCAGAATCCGGTTTGTATTTTGATGGTTATACTGTAGACGATCACGGAGCAATACGATTTCCAGTTTTAGGGGAAATAAACGTAATTGGCTATACTCTCGAAGAAGTACGAATCAAAATTGAAAAGCAATTATTATCCGAATATTTCAACGAAGCGGCAAATATATTTGTTATTGTAAAATTAGCTGGGTTTAGATATACAATAAATGGTGAAGTAGGTAGTACAGGTACCAAAACACTTTTTCAACAACATGTAAATGTAATGGAAGCAATTGCAAATGCCGGCGACATTACAATTACAGGTAATAGAAAAGCTGTTACAATTATTCGGCAGTCACCTATAGGAGTTCAAATGCAGGACATTGACCTTACCGATAGGAATGTGATGAAATCACCCTACTATTATTTGCAACCCAATGATTATATCTATGTGAAACCACTCAAACAAAAAACATGGGGAACCGGTAAGACAGGAATCGAATCTTTGGGAACAATTATTACGCTATTGTCATTGGCAACAACTACTTTTTTACTTTTAAAAAAATAAAATAGATTTCAAAAAATGTTAGATATAAAAGATTTTTCGGTTTTTGAAAATCAAACCAGTTTCGACTTTAAAGATTTTTTAATTAAAATTGGAAGTTACTGGAAGTGGTTTCTAATTAGTTTATTGATTTCTTTCACTATTGCCTACCAAGTGAATATTCGTAAAGAAAAAATTTACGGAATGGAAACGTTAATAGCAGTGAAAGAAGAAAGTAATCCTCTTTTTACTTCAAACACCAGCTTGGTTTTTAATTGGGGGGGGACTTCTGATCAAGTTCAAACGATTTCAACAACGTTACAATCCAGATCTCATAATGAGCTAGTAGTAGACAAGTTGCAATATTATATTAATTACTTAGTTCAGGGGAAATACAATGTTGTAGATGCTTATGGCGCCGTACCCTTTTACGTAAATATTGATAAATCTAAAGGTCAATTGGCAGGAAACCTCATAGGGATTAAGTTTCTAAGCGAAAATGAATATGAAATCAGGGTTCCATTTGAGAATCAAAGTGTTTCATTACTAACGTATTCCAATAATTCTTATAGCAATACAAATGTTGAAACTGGGGATTTTGTAAAAAAATATAAGGTTGGAGAACAAGTGTCTTTACCTTTTTTAAACTGGAAATTACAAATAAAAGATAATCCCGGTTTTTACAAAGGAAATGAATATTTTGTGCAGTTTAATGGTTTTGATGAAACTGTATCCAGCTACAAAGGAATAAGTGTCAGGTCAGATGATAAGGGTGGTTCTATCATTACTCTTGGGATGCAAGGAACCAATAAAGCAAGAATGGTTGAGTATTTGAATTCTACGGTTAAAATGCTTATCAAAAGGCAGTTGGATAGTAAGAATCAATTTGCGACCAATACAATTGCATTTATAGATAGTACACTTGTGGCTATGGAATCTCAATTGAAAGAAACTGGGGATGAATTAAAATCATTCAGGAAGGATAAAAACATTTTTGATATAGAAGAAGGAGGGACAAAATTTTCTGACAAAGCTCTCGAGTTTGATGTTAAAAGAGATGAAGTTATTCGTAAAATAACGTATTACAACTCTTTAAAGTCTTATTTGAAAAATAGTGTTGATTATTCTAAGCTTCCCGCTCCAACGGTTGCTGGAATCGAAGATCCTAATATAGTGGTTAATGTTTCAAAATTGATTGCGCTTTCCACACAAAGATCGGAAATGGCTTATGCGGTAAAAAGTGATAAGATATTCAAAGATTTTGACAATCAGATGGAGGCAGTAAAAAAAGTCTTAATAGAAAATATTGCATCGGCTAAAGCTTCTTTACAAGAAGATCTCGCTATGGTGAACAGCAAAATCAATCAGACTGAAAGTGCAATAAAAAAGTTGCCTGAAGATCAGCAAGAGCTTATTAAAATAAAAAGGAAATATGATTTAAGTGATAATATTTATAGCACATTTCTTCAAAAACGTAGCGAAGCCGATATTGTTAAAGCTGCAAATTTATCAGACATTCATTTTATTGACCCTGCTAAGGATGTTGGAGGAGGATTAATTGGGCCTAAAACTTCAGTTAATTATGTGTTGGCTTTATTTTTAGGAATATTGATTCCCTTATTATTTGTTTTTGGAATTTTCTTTATAAATAATTCTATTCAAAATGTAGAGGATATTAGTAGGTTGACTAAAATTCCAATCATTGGAGTGGTGGGTATAAATAGAGAGGAATCAAGTTTGGCAGTATATGAGAAGCCAAAATCTGCATTATCAGAATCATTTAGGGCGATTCGTTCTTCGTTGCAATTTTTATACAAGAAACAAAACGTGGATGGAGCAAAAACACTAATGATTACATCTTCAGTGAGTGGTGAGGGAAAAACATTTTGTTCTATAAACATTGCAACAGTATTTGCTCTCAGCGAAAAAAAGACGGTTATCATTGGACTTGATTTAAGAAAGCCTAAATTATTTGATGAATTTAATTTACCCAATGAAGTGGGTGTTGTGAATTATCTAATTAAGCAGAAAACGGTGGATGAAATAATAAATCATACTCAAATTCCTTTTTTGGATGTTATCCTTTCTGGACCAATTCCGCCAAATCCATCAGAGATGATTTTGAGTGAAAGTATGGGGGAGTTAATCACAGAATTAAAGAAAAAATACGATTACATTATTCTGGATACACCTCCTGTTGGTCTAGTTTCTGATGCTTTAGAGTTAGCTGAGTTTTGTGATGTAACGTTATATATTGTAAGGCAAAATTTCACTAAAAAGGATATGATTACATTACTGAATAACAGAGTAAAAAGAGGAGAATTAGATCATACAAGCATTATTTTGAATGGGTTTGCAAATAAAGCTAAATATGGCACAGGTTACGGATATGGATATGGTTACGGAAATGCGCCCTATTCTGATGGATATCATGAGGAGGAAAAACCAAAAAGCATTTATGAAAGAGTAGCGCATAAATTATTAAAGAAAAAAAACAGATTATAATCTGTTAATCAGCGATAAAAATGAAAGAAAAAACGATTTTGATTACCGGAGGTGCCGGTTTCATAGGGTCTAATCTCTGTGAATATTTTTTAGACAAAAAGTATAAAGTAATTTGCTTGGATAATTTTGCTACGGGACATCGGCATAATCTTAAAGATCTTGTTAATAATGTTAATTTTCAATTAATAGAAGGTGATATTCGAAACTTAGTCGACTGTCAGCTTGCCGTTCAAGGGGTGGATTATGTGTTGCATCAAGCTGCTTTAGGTTCTGTGCCGCGTTCTATAAATGATCCTATAACCACAAATGATGTTAATGTATCCGGATTTTTGAATATGCTAGTAGCCTCTCGCGATGCTAAAGTTAAACGATTTGTGTATGCCGCGAGTTCCTCTACGTATGGAAATTCAGAAGCTTTGCCAAAAGTGGAAGATATAATAGGGAAACCACTTTCTCCGTATGCGATTACGAAATATGTGAATGAATTGTATGCTGAAATTTTCAGCAAGACGTATGGTCTAGAGACGATAGGATTGCGTTATTTCAATGTTTTTGGAAGAAAGCAAGATCCTAATGGCTCTTATGCTGCAGTGATTCCTAAGTTTGTGATGCAGTTCATGCAACATGAAAGTCCAAAAATAAATGGGGATGGAAATTATTCCCGAGATTTCACTTACATTGATAACGTTATTCAAATGAATGAGTTGGCGATGTTGACACAAAATCCAGCTGCTATTAATACCGTTTTTAATACGGCGTATGGCGATAGAAATACGTTGAACAATTTAGTGGATTATTTGAAAGAATTTTTAGCCAAATATGATCCAAAAATAGCTAATGTTGCCGCTGAATATGGTGCGAACAGAGCGGGTGACATTCCGCATTCATTGGCTAGTATTGATAAAGCAAAAACCTTACTTGGATATAATCCTAAATATTCTATGCAAGAAGGATTAAAAGAAGCTGTAAAATGGTATTGGGAGAATTTGCGTGAGAAGTGAGAAGTTAAATTAGCGAATAGAAAAAAGTAAAGAATGAAAATTACAAAAATTTGTTGCATCGGGGCAGGATATGTCGGAGGGCCAACTATGGCGGTTATTGCGCAGAAATGTCCCACTTTACAAGTAACAGTTGTTGACATGAATGCAGATCGGATTGCGGCTTGGAACGATACAGATGTTGCGAACATTCCTATTTATGAACCAGGTCTTGATGTAATTGTAGCGGAGGCTAGAGGAAGAAATTTATTTTTTTCTACAGAGGTTGAAAAAGCGATTGATGAAGCACAAATTATTTTTATATCAGTGAATACGCCTACCAAAACGTATGGTAAAGGCAAAGGAATGGCCGCTGATTTGAAATATATAGAATTGTGTGCCAGACAAATTGCCAGAGTTGCCAAAGACAATAAAATTGTTGTTGAAAAATCAACTCTTCCGGTTCGTACCGCAGAAGCAATTAAAAGTATTTTGGATCATACCGGTAACGGTGTTCAATTTCAAATTCTTTCTAATCCGGAGTTTCTTGCTGAAGGAACTGCCGTTCAAGATTTATTGCATCCCGATCGTATTTTAATTGGAGGAGATTCTTCAGAAGAGGGTCAAAAGGCCATACAGGCTTTAGTTGACGTATATGCAAATTGGGTTCCTGCTAATAAAATACTAACGACTAATGTTTGGTCTTCTGAATTGTCTAAGCTTACCGCCAATGCGTTTTTGGCACAACGAATCTCTTCCATCAATGCGATGTCCGAACTTTGTGAAAAAACGGGAGCTGATGTCAATGAAGTGGCAAAAGCCATCGGAATGGACAGTCGGATAGGTGCTAAGTTTCTAAAAGCCTCAGTAGGATTTGGAGGATCTTGTTTTCAAAAAGACATATTGAACTTAGTATATATAGCCAAATCATATGGCCTGAATGAAGTTGCTGATTATTGGGAGCAAGTAATCATCATGAATGATCATCAAAAGAGACGTTTTTCAAATAGTATTGTACAAACGTTATACAATACTGTTGCGGGAAAAAAAATCACATTTTTAGGATGGGCATTCAAAAAAGACACGAATGATACCAGAGAGTCGGCTGCCATTTATGTAGCTGATCATTTACTTAATGAGCAGGCAAAGATCGCAGTCTTTGATCCAAAAGTGAGTGCTAAAAAAGTACTGGCAGATTTGGATTATCTAGAGACAAGAACTTGCGAAGAAAATATAGCAGGAGTAACCTCCTATGACGATCCTTACCTTGCCTGCAGGGATTCACATGCCATTGCAGTACTCACTGAGTGGGATGAGTTTGTTGCATATGACTGGCAAAAAATATATGATTCCATGCAAAAACCTGCTTTTGTTTTTGATGGTAGAAATGTTTTAAACGCCTCTAAAATGAAAACAATTGGCTTTGTTTATCATGCTATAGGATCTTAGCAAGGAAAAAGAAGTGCTCGCGACATTTAGGGTATTGTTACTTTCCTAGTTTAAGTAATTAGGTCGCCCTGATCAGGATAATTTTCAATCTTTTTTTTGCTTATTGATTTGGAGTATGTATTTTAGCTTTTGCCACTCCAGTAGATATTGCTGTTCGTTTCATGCGTTGCAAAGTGGAGAGAGAAACAACGCTATTTAAAGTATCTTTGCTTGTCAAATTAAGGGGTGATTTTTGTGATTTTTAAATAATATAGGTACAAGCCAAATAGGTTTTGTAATTTTTAACCAATTCCATTTATAAAGTTGAATACAAATATAAAAATAGCAGTTATAGGGCTGGGTTACGTAGGTCTGCCTTTGGCAAGGCTTTTCGCGACCAAGTATGCTGTAGTAGGATTTGATATTAATCAGTCGAGAATAGCAGCGCTTGCTGCTGGAAATGATACCACACTTGAAATTGATGATGCAACTTTGCAGCGTGTTTTACGCCCTGCACCAAGTAATGAAGTTGGGCTTTATTGCACTGCTACTTTAGCTGATATTGCCGATTGTAATTATTATATCATTACAGTTCCAACGCCGGTAGATAAGAACAATCGTCCTGATTTGACTCCTTTGTTTAAGTCCAGTGAAAGCGTAGCTTCTGTTTTAAAGAAAGGGGATATTGTTATTTATGAATCTACTGTTTATCCAGGTGTTACTGAAGAGGAATGTGTTCCTGTTCTTGAAAAATATTCGGGATTAAAATTCAATGTTGATTTTTATGCCGGCTATTCGCCAGAGCGTATCAATCCGGGAGACAAGGAACATACCGTAGAGAAAATTTTGAAAGTCACTTCCGGATCCACTCCGGAAACAGGGCATAAAGTAGATCAGCTGTATCAATCGGTAATTACAGCCGGGACGTACTTAGCCCCATCGATAAAAGTAGCCGAAGCAGCCAAAGTAATTGAGAATTCACAACGAGACATTAATATTGCTTTTGTGAATGAATTGGCAAAAATATTTAATCTTTTAGAAATTGACACACATGCGGTTTTAGAGGCTGCGGGAACCAAATGGAATTTTTTACCTTTTAAACCGGGTTTAGTTGGCGGACATTGTATTGGTGTTGATCCTTATTATTTGGCTCAAAAAGCCCAAGAAAAAGGATATCATCCTGAAATTATACTTGCAGGACGCCGTTTGAATGATAGCATGGGAGAATATGTAGCGTCTCAAGTAGTGAAATTAATGATAAAAAAAGGCATAATCGTTAATGGTGCCAGTTTGTTGATGCTGGGAATCACTTTTAAAGAAAACTGTCCAGATGTGCGCAATACTAAAATAGTTGATGTCATTAAAGCTTTGGCTGATTATGGTATTCAAATTACAATATATGATCCTTGGGCCAATCCAGTTGAGGTACAACGGGAGTACAATTTGACTACCACAACAACGCTTCCTATTGAATCTTTTGATGCGGTTGTTTTAGGGGTGTCTCACACTGTATTTCTAGATTTGGATTTCTCATTATTGCAACATGAAAAAAGTTTGTTGTATGATGTTAAAGGAATTTTAGGAGATCTAGCGGATGGACGTTTGTAACGTCAAGCTTGCCATTAGAATCTATTTTAGTAAACCCATTAGTTTTGTTGTGGTTAAGAAGTTTTGGTCTTATATAGTAATAAAAAAAAGTTTGCAAATTATATAAAGCGTAATTATGAAAAAAACAAATGCAGTTACTCACGTAATACTTACGGGAGGAGTTGGAAGCAGGTTATGGCCTTTATCACGCAAAAGCCAACCGAAACAATATTTGGATTTGTTTGACGGCAAATCTTTGTTTGAAATGACTGTTGAAAGAAATCGTAATTTGGTGGATACTGTTATGGTTGTGGGTAATACCGATAATTGCCATTTGAGTAGGATGGTTTTAGAAAAATCAGCTACAGCTTATGTTGATATTATTGAATCAACTCCAAGAAACACAGCTGCTGCAATCGCTTTTGCCGCATTTGCTTCTGATCCTGATACTGTATTAATTGTTACGCCTTCTGATCATATCATCGATGAAATGGAGCGCTATGAGCAATCCATTAAAGAGGCGGTTGATAAAGCCTCCAAAGGCTATATTGTTACTTTTGGTATTATTCCCACTAAACCAGAAACGGGATATGGTTATATTGAACGTAAAGGAGAGGATGTTCTTTCTTTTCGAGAAAAACCAAACAAGGTTTCGGCTAGAGATTTTATTGAAAAAGGTAATTTTTTGTGGAACAGTGGTATGTTTTGTTTTAAAGCAGGTGTCTTTTTGGAAGAATTAAAATTATTTAACCCTGAAGTTTATGAAAAATCGAAAATTGCTTGGGATGCTAACATAGATGGAAAATTAGATTTGGACTTGTCACTTGCCATTCCTTCTATCAGTATTGATTACGCTGTTATGGAACGCAGCAGGAAAATAAAAGTAGTCTCCTCTGAATTTACGTGGTCTGATTTAGGGTCTTTTGAATCGGTTTATGATTATTTAGTATCAAAAGGTCATGCCATAGACGCCCATGGAAATATGGTTATTGGGAAAGCTGTTTATACTGCTTTTGTAGGATTAAAGAACACAATCTTTGTTTCTACCGAGTCAGCTAATTTAATTTTGCAGAAAGAAAGTTCACAGGAAGTCAAGAATGTTTATAACGAATTAGAAAGAAAGAAATCTCATTTGTTAGAGTAAAGTAAAGCGATTATTAGATTTCTTAATCCTAAATCCGTTGGTTGTTCTTAATGTCTTTTTATACAAGTGTTGTTGCGGTTTTGTAAAAATAGTTGAACTGACGTTACTTTTGGTTCAAGAAGGTCTGATTGCACGATAAAATTTTATAATTTGTACTTAACAAAAAATAAAATGAAGCAGTCCTATGTATACATTATAAAATGCTCAGGTGGTAGTTATTACACAGGTGTTACAAGTAATTTATCTAGTAGATTATACAAACATAATTCTGGATTCTATCCTGATTGCTGTACTTTTAATAAAAGACCATTAGAATTAGTTATCTATTGTGAGTTTCCAGATATAAACATAGCTGTAGAAAAAGAAAAGCAAATCAAGAAGTGGTCGAAAATTAAGAAAGAAGCTTTAATTAATGGGGAATTTGAGTCATTAATTAACTTAGCTAAAAAGAGATTTCATAAAGGATGGATTCTCAATCGTCGGATATTCGTCACTTCGAGTGTTTTGGCTGGAGGAAGTTGTTTATATAAAATAGTATGTTAGCCAAAATGCATAGAGAATTTTTGGATTCACAACTGTTCTCGATACATTTTTATAAAGCCGCTGTCGCTATTTTATAAAAACACTCGAACTGACGGGTTCTTGATACATTTTTATAAAGCCGCTGTCGCTATTTTATAAAATTGCTTACTGTGGTTTTTTGTGGTTTTTGATTCTGTTGAGGATTTAAAAAAATTGTACTGAGACATTGGAATGCAGTTCCTTTTAAAAAATAAAAAATTAATCAATACTGGAAAATATGAGTTGGTACGTTGTATACACTAAACCCAAATGGGAGAAAAAAGTGGCGGAGCGATTGACTGAAATGGGAGTCGTTGCCTATTGTCCTTTGATTGCAAAAATTAGTCAGTGGTCCGACCGTAAAAAAAAGGTCATGGTGCCTTTGTTTAACTCTTATATTTTTGTTCAGATAGCTGATAAAGATCGGAGTCAGGTTTTTGACATACCTGGGGCTATTCGTTATTTGTTTTGGTTAGGAAAACCAGCAGTAGTTAAAGATATTGAAATTGAAGCCATTCAGAATTGGCTTTCGGCACCGGAAACATTTGAAATTGCTATAGAAACTTGGCGCAAAGGGGATAAAATTGTTTTAGATTCGGGACCATTTATCGACCAAGAGGCTATTGTACAAGAAGTCAAACAGAGCCATTACCTGCTAGTGTTAGAATCTTTGGGCTGCGTGCTTAAAGTAGATAAAAAACAACTGTAAAAGCTTGCTGCCGTGTTTTGCGTTTGTATAGATGAGTCACAAACGCTTTGGATTCATAAGATTTTATAGCGTAACTACATCGACTTCTCACTGTTCAGAAGGCGATATGGATAGCTTTATTAATAGGGAAAGTTTTTTCTTTTAGAAAAAAATGGCTTTTCATCCCAAAAACAGGTCTTTTTAGTTTTTTTTTGGCACCTCTAATGTGTTTCGATTTTTTAATTTATTGCTATTTTACAATTCTTATTAATTGTATCCCACAGATCATTAAATACTAATATTGTCAATGTATCCCGAAGTACTATTTTTGTTAGCTTTATAAGTGAATTCGTATCAATTGGATTTTTTGCCGTATCTTTTATTTTGTAATATGCAAGAAAAATCACTTTAAAATTAAGGGTTGTTTTTAGATAAAACTGTGAATTTTGTAAACAAAATTTATAATAGTCTAATTATTTACTATAAATTTGCCGTTTTATATCTAGCGCAAATTCCTAATTGGGACTTGCAACGGCGAAGCCATATCATGTGGTGATTTTTGACAACAATATAAAGAGAAAAAAGGCGTACTAGTACTTGTTAGCAATGCTTATTTGGCTTTGAGTGTTTTAAAAGAAATTAGAATCAGAAATGTAATTGTATCGTTATAGTACATTTTTATTCTCTTTTTTATACCAGACTTTCCATTGCTTTCCTACTATTAATTGCCAATAATTGCGCAGGATAAATTTACACACCCATTTTATGAAAAAAATAATTACTGTTCTTGTCCTTTTTATCGCTTTTTTCTATTCGACTACTGCGGTAGCTCAAGATTTATTAAAGAGTACTGATTTAAGTACACTTAAAGTGGATAATTTATCCGATGGTGATATTTCAAAAATAAAAATGCAGTTGCAGTCTAATAATTTGACTATTGAGCAAGCTGAGCCTATGTCTTTAGCAAAAGGAATGCCCGCAGCTGAATTTGCCAAATTGAAAATTCGTTTGCAGCAAACTAATGGAGCAGCTTCTGGAATAATTGGTGATTCAGAGAATGAAGCGGATACAAAAGAGCTTAGCAGAAAACAAGAAAAAATTGTCAATACGAAGGTGAAAGATACTGTCAATGCGTTAATCTTTGGTTCAGAGCTTTTTGACAATCCTATCCTAAATTTCGAACCTAATTTGAAATTAGCGACCCCAATGAACTATGTGCTAGGGCCTGGTGATGAATTGCAAATCAGCGTTTATGGTGTTCAGGAATTTAATGCATCGGTGCCGGTTACTACAGAAGGTAAAGTTACTATTCAATATGTAGGTCAGATTTCCGTTTCAGGAATGACTATTGAAGCGGCTACTCAAAAGATCAGAGGTGCCATTGCGCGTGTGTATAGCACAGTTGCATCCGGTCAGTCACAGGTGGGTGTGAGTCTTAGTAGAATTAGAACAATCCGAGTAACGATAATAGGGAGTAAGCAGCCGGGAAATTATTCTATTTCTTCTTTAGCAACCGTTTATAATGCGTTGTTTTTAGGTGGAGGTCCGGGAAAGAACGGCAGTTACAGAAATATAGAATTATTGCGAGACAATAAGGTATATAGAAATATAGATATTTATCGTTTTTTGGTTAATGGAGACCAGTCTGACAATGTAGGTCTGAAGGATAATGATGTCATTCGGATTCCGGCGTACAGTCAAAGGGTAACGGTAGAGGGTCAGGTCAAACGACCTGGAATCTTTGAAATGAAGAAAGGCGAGACTTTTAATACTTTAGTGTCTTTTGCTTCGGGGTTTAACGAATTTGCTTACACGGCCTCTGTCAATGTGTTGCAAAAAACGAATAAGGAATTCAAAGTAACAGATATTAAGGAGTCTGAATTCAATACCTACAAACCGCTGTCAGGCGATGTGTTTCGCGTTTCTAAAATTTTAAGCCGTTTTGAAAACCGAATCACAATCGAAGGAGCCGTTTTTAGACCGGATACGTATTCCTTTTATGAGGGCATGCGCATTTCTGACCTAATCAGCAAAGCAGATGGTTTAAAAGAAGATGCTTACAACAATAGAGCCCGAATTATCAGGTTGCGATCCGATCTGACTACAGAAATCGTCAATGTCAATTTGGCTCAAGCCTTGTCTGGTGATTTGGATGCGGACGTTCCCTTAAAAAGAGAAGATGTTGTTACGGTTTATTCTATTTTAGATTTCGAAGAAGAATTTACCATTACCATTAATGGAGAAATAAAAAAACCAGGAGTATATCAATATTACGATAACTTAACCCTTAATGATGTATTGGTTCAGGCAGGGGGTTTAAGTGGTTCGGCTTCTAAAAAGGTTGAAATAGCACGAATGATACAATCAGAGGAGATCGATGATTCGAATCCTAATAAAGTAGAATTGTTTAATATCGAGATTTCAGCCACCAATAATGAGCAGGCTAAAAATTTTGCGCTGCTTCCTTTTGATGTGGTCAATATCCGAAAGATGGCGGTATACGAAAAACCTGAGATGGTGACTGTAAGTGGAGCAGTGCAGTATGCTGGTAAATATGTCTTGGCCGGTAAAAAAGACCGTGTGTATGATGTGATTCAAAGAGCAGGTGGATTGACTTCGGTTGCCAATTTAGAAGGGGTACGTATCAAAAGGCCTATACAAGCTAAACAAATTGAAGATTTGGAAAATGTCAATTTGAACTTAGGAAAAAAAGACAGCATTCAAAATAAATTAGAGAAAAAATTAAAAGAAGATTTAAAATATGCGACTATTCCAGTGGATTGGAAGTCCATCATTAAGAATCAAAAGAGCAATACCAATGTGACTTTGTTTCCAGGAGATGAAATTGAAGTTGTTCCTTTTAATGAAGGCGTTAAAGTGACTGGAAATGTGCTGCTGACTTCGGAGATTCCGTATGACCGCAGTAAAGGGTTTCGTTATTATCTGAATGCAGCCGGTGGGATTGATGCTAAAGGGTGGAAGAAAAAAGCGTATATCATTTATCCAAATGGAAAAGCAGATGTTGCGAGTTCTTTCTTGTTTTTCAAAAATTACCCAAAGGTAACTCCGGGGTCGCAGATTATTGTTCCTGAAAAACCAGAGACCAAAAAGATGAGTACGGGAGAATTTGTAAGTATAGCGGGAGTTTTAGCGAGTTTGGCTGGAGTTATTATTGCTATATTGAGGTAAGGTTTAAGGTTTATCGTTGTCTGTAAAAGGAAGAATTCCTTGCAATAAGAACAATGAAAATTTTTAAAGATTTAGATATTTACAATTTGAGTTTGTTGTTATAAATTTGAGTGGTGTGAAGAGTGATTAAGGAATTATTACTGCTCAAGAACAATTTTTTCTTTTTTGGTTGATCAAAAAAGAAATAAAAAATTATTCATAGGTTAACTGTATAGTTATTGAGGCTATATAGTATTATTAAAGAACAATTTTTTCTTATTTGCTTGATCAAAAAAGGAACAAAAAAATATTCATGCATTAACTTTATAGTTATTGAGGCGATATAAAATTATTAAAGAACAATCTATTCTTTTTTGCTTGATCAAAAAAGAAACAAAAAAATCAAGCCTGAAAATTAAAAGCTTAAAAACTACCTTAAAGTGCCGTTCCGCAGCCCGAGCCGTTCGTCCTTCGTCCTCAACTCGCGGACTGCTGCCACTTTACTTTTTCGTTGTTTTTTTGCGTTTTTAATTTAAGGGCGATGGAGGAGTGGTGTGAAGAGGATTCCGTTTCCGATATTAGTTGAACGATGATTGAAAAAATGGTGAATGAAAAACGGTGGGCAAAAAACGAAAAATAATTAGCTGTTAGTTATTAAATATAAGTGTTGATGGAAGTACAAAATGACGAAATATCGTTAAAGGAATTAATAGAAAAAGGAAGGGAATGGTTTTCTTATTTGCTTTCGCAATGGAAGGTCATTGTTTTGGCGGGGATTGTAGGTGCCGGATTGGGTCTTGCTTATTCTTTTAGTAAAAAACCAGTGTACACTGCCAGTTTGTCTTTTGCTTTGGAAGATGAAAAAGGTGGCGGTGGTTTAGGGAGTGCCCTTGGATTGGCCAGTTCGCTTGGCTTAGATCTCGGCGGCGGCGGCGGGAGTATTTTTACCGGCTCTAATTTGACAGAATTGTTCAAGTCCCGTGCGATGGTGGAACAAACGTTGTTGAGTCCCGTTGTTGTTGATGGAAAGGCTGTTTCTCTTGCAGAGATGTATATTCAGAATAACGAATGGAGAGATCAATGGAATGAAAATCCTAAATTCAAGGCGATCCAGTTTTTACCCGATACCAAGAGAAAGTACTTTACCCGAGTGCATGACAGTATTTTAGGGGTTATGTATCAAGATTTATCTAAAAATGGTTTGGTTGTAGGTCAAAAAGATAAAAAAATAGCGATTATTACAATTGATGTGTCTTCTACCAATGAATTGTTTTCTAAATATTTTACTGAATCTTTGGTAAAAGAAGTATCCGATTTTTACGTAACTACGAAGAGTAAAAAAGCACGTGAGAATATGGATATCCTAGAACGTCAAACGGATTCTATTCGTGGGGCACTCAATGGTGCCATTACTGGTGTGGCTGTTGCTAATGATAATACTTTTGGATTGAATCCTGCCATGAATGTGCGCCGTGCTCCTTCTGCACGCAGACAGGTGGATGTTCAGGCTAATACTGCGATACTAACCGAGTTAGTTAAACAAACTGAACTAGCCAAAGTTACTTTGCGTAAAGAAACCCCTTTGATTCAAGTGATTGATCAACCGATTTTGCCTTTGAAAAAAGAACAATTTGGAAAGGCGAAAGGGATTGTCTTTGGAGGGACTTTAGCTGGTTTTTTGACGGTGATGGGGTTGGCCGTAAGACGAATGTTTACAAAGGTGGTGTCCTCTTAGTTCTATACTATGGAAAAAGAATAAAAGAATTATATCCAATGAGGGTAAACAATAGTATTATTTCACAAATATATATATAATATGAATCTTGAAAATAAAACAATTTTAATAACTGGTGGAACGGGGTCTTTAGGGAAAGCATTAACTTCTCATATTTTTAAAAATTTTCCTGAAATTAAGAAATTGATCATACTTTCTAGGGATGAGCAAAAGCAGTTTCAAATGGCTCAAGAATTTCCAGAAAGCCAATTCCCTCAAATTCGTTTCTTTTTGGGAGATGTTCGAGATGAGCAAAGATTGGTACGGGCCTTTCAAGGCGTTGATATTGTGATTCACGCTGCCGCAATGAAACATGTGCATTTAGCTGAATATAATCCTGATGAGTGTATCAAAACTAATATTGGTGGTGCACAAAATGTTATTCATGCTGCTTTGCAAACAAGCGTAAGCAATGTTGTTGCACTGTCAACTGATAAAGCTTGTGCACCAATTAATTTATATGGTGCTACTAAATTAACTTCAGATAAGTTATTTGTTGCAGCTAATAATATAAAAGGAACTAATCCGATTAAGTTCTCTGTTGTTCGATATGGTAATGTAATGGGATCTAATGGTTCTGTTATTCCTTTTTTTATGAAAAAGAAAGCAGAAGGGAAATTGCCTATTACTGATCCTACAATGACTCGTTTTAATATATCATTACAAGGAGGTGTAGATATGGTAATGCATGCTATTGATCAAGCTTGGGGTGGTGAGATTTTTATACCAAAAATACCTTCGTATAAAATTACTGATGTTGCTGCAGCTGTTGCTCCAGAATGTCCCTTAGAAATTATTGGAATTAGACCAGGGGAAAAAATTCATGAAGAAATGATTACTTCTTCGGATTCTTACAATACGTATGATTTAGGGAAGTATTTTACAATATTACCCTCTATTCCTAATTTTAATCTAGATGGTTTTATATCTACTTTTAATGCTGTTAAAGTTGAGGAAGGATTTAATTATAATTCAGGAACTAATTCGGAATGGGAAACTGTTGAAGGTTTAAGGGAGTTAATAAAAGAACATGTTGATTCAAATTTTTTAATAAATGATTGATAAAGTAATACCCTATGGTCGTCAAAATATTACGCAAGAAGACATTAATGTTGTTATTGATGCATTACAGTCTGATTATCTGACACAAGGTCCTAAAATTTTAGAGTTCGAAAAAGCTTTTGCAGAATATGTAGGAAGTACTTATGCGGTAGCTGTTTCTAATGGAACTGCTGCATTGCATTTATGTGCATTAGCATTAGATGTAAAGGATGGGGACAAAGTGATTACAACACCCATCACTTTTGCGGCATCAGCAAACTGTGTGCGTTACTGCGGTGGAGAGGTTGTTTTCTCAGATATTGATCCCGATACGTATCTTTTGGATATTGAAAAAGTAAAAGCATTATTAGAGGCATCTCCAAAAGGAACTTATAAAGGAATTATTCCTGTTGACTTTGCTGGACGAGCTGTGGATTTAGCAGCGTACAGAAAATTAGCAGATCAATATGGTTTGTGGATTATAGAGGATGCTTGTCATGCGCCAGGCGGTTTTTTTAATGATACAAACAATAGTAGTCAAAATTGCGGAAATAGCAAATTTGCCAATTTAGCTATTTTTTCTTTTCACCCTGTAAAGCATATCGCTTGTGGAGAAGGTGGAATGATAACGACTAATGATGAAATTTTGTACAAAAAACTTTTAGCATTACGTACACACGGTATTACTAAAAACGAGTCGGACTACAGTAATTCTATAGAATTTGCTAACGGAACAACTACGCCAACTGATGCTTATCCTGGCTGGTATATGGAAATGCAAACTTTAGGATTCAATTACAGATTGACCGATTTTCAGGCTGCTTTAGGAACAAGTCAATTACAAAGAGCTGATGATGGAATGGTAAAAAGAAGAGAAATTGCATCGATTTATAATGAAGCCTTTAGAGGGAAGTCTTTTATACAAGGACAGTCAGGTGTTGTTGAGGGTCATGCTTATCATCTTTATGTTATTGAAGTTGAGGATCGTTTGGGCTTGTATAATCATTTGAGAGAAAATAAAATTTTTGCTCAAATCCATTATATACCTTGCCATTTAATGCCTTATTATAAACAATTAGGTTGGGCAGCAGGCGATATGCCAAATGCCGAAAATTATTATAAAAATTGTATTAGTTTACCAATGTATCCCACATTGTCAACAGAGGAACAAAACTATGTTATTGACAAAATAACAGCATATTACAGTAAATAAGTACATATGAGTAAACTGATTTTAGGGACCGTTCAGATGGGTTTGGATTATGGAGTTAATAACAATTCTGGGAAGATCACTTTCGAGAATAGTTGTTTGATTTTGTCAAAGGCATTTGAGGTAGGAATTGACACTTTAGATACAGCAGAAGCCTACGGGAATGCCCATAAAGTAATAGGGGATTTTCACAAGTTAAATCCCGAAATAAAATTTGATGTCATCACAAAAATTCCACACAAAGTAGTCGTTGAAGAAATCGAACAAAAAATTAGAATGTATAGTACTGATTTAAATGTGGACTGTCTAGAAGTTTTAATGTTTCATTCCTTTGATTCTTACGAAAATAGCAACCAAATTATTTCAGTTTTAAATAATTTAAAAAGGCAGGGATTAATCAAGCATATTGGGGTTTCTGTTTACACAAACAGTCAAATAGAAACACTATTATTGGACGATAATGTGACTGTTGTTCAGATGCCTTTTAACTTATTGGATAATGAATCAATAAGAGGGGAATTAATGCATAAGTTAAAAGAAAAAGGTAAAATCATTCATACAAGATCCACTTTTTTACAAGGGTTATTCTTCAAAGAGCGAAAGGATACCTCTGAGATTTTCCAAAAACTATCCAAAGAATTAATCGCTATTAAAACAATAGCAGAGGAAAAAAAGGCAAGTATTTCTAATTTAGCATTAAGCTACTGTTTGACTCAAGAAAAGATTGATCAAGTATTGATTGGAGTGGATTCAGTAAGTCAGTTGTTAGAAAACGTAAATGCTTTAGATTATAAAATGGATCAAGATACGATTCAAAAAATCAATACAATTCAAGTTAGTAATACAGATTTATTAAATCCATCGCTATGGAAGTAAAAACAATAGTAATTACCCAGGCTAGAGTTGGGAGTACAAGATTACCTGGTAAAGTATTAAAAGAAATTAACGGAAAGTCATTACTCCAAATTCATTTGGAGCGATTAAGGAAATGCACTACCGTTTCTGAAATAATTGTTGCCACAACAAGCGAACCAGCAGATCAAGTACTATTTGATAAAGCGATCGAATGGGGTTTTAGTGCTTCGAAAGGTTCTGAGTCCGATGTTTTGGACCGATTCTATCAATCAGTTAAAGATAAAAACCCTGATTGGATTGTGAGAGTAACATCTGATTGTCCACTGATTGATCCAATTTTAGTGGATCAAGTAATTACGTTTGTACAGGAAAATAATTGTGATTACGTTTCAAACGGCCTTATTGAAAACTTCCCTGATGGGCAAGATATTGAAGTTTTTAAATTTACTGCATTAGAGCAAGCATGGAAGAATGCTACATTGTTATCAGAGCGGGAGCATGTTACTCCATACATACGAAACAATTCAGATTTTAATGGAGGAGATTTATTTACTGCTATTAATTTTCCTTGTGAGTGGGATTTTTCCAAGATAAGAATGACGGTTGATGAAGTAAGGGATTTTGAATTAATCGAAATTTTGGTACATGAATTAGGCACTGATATAACTTGGTTGGAATATGTAAATTATATTATTGAAAATAATTTGACCAAAGTGAATGATAAAATTATTAGAAACGAAGGACTTTTAAAGTCATTAAAAAATGATAAATAATGGGTACAGGACAAGAATTATATAAAAAAGCCAAAGAACTTATTCCGGGAGGGACAATGTTACTTTCAAAAAGACCAGAAATGTTTTTACCTGAACATTGGCCTTCTTATTTTTCAAAAGCAAAAGGATGTAAAGTTTGGGATTTAGACGGAAAAGAATTATTGGACATGTCCATAATGGGAATTGGTACCAATACTTTGGGATATGGGAATGACGAGGTAGATGCAGCTGTAATTGAAACAGTAAAAAAAGGAAACATGAGTACCTTAAATTGTCCTGAAGAAGTGTATTTAGCCGAAAGGTTAATTGCAATGAATCCATGGGCAGATATGGTTCGATTTGCACGAAGTGGAGGGGAAGCAAATTCCATTGCAATTAGAATTGCCCGTGCAGCTTCTGGTAAAGACCAAGTGGCTATATGTGGCTATCATGGTTGGCATGACTGGTATTTATCTGCTAATCATAACGGTGGGGATGATTTATCAGGCCATTTGATTCCTGGATTAAGCCCAAAAGGAGTACCGAAAAATTTAAAAAACACGGTATTCCCTTTTCACTATAATAACTATGAAGAATTATTGTCAATAGTCGAAAATAACAATATTGGAGTAATCAAAATGGAAGTTTTGAGAAATTTTGGTCCAGAAGATAATTTTTTACAAAAAGTAAGAGATTTGGCGACTCAAAAAAATATTGTATTGGTTTTTGATGAATGTACTTCTGGTTTTAGAGAGACTTTTGGAGGGATATTTCAAAAATTTGGTGTGGAGCCAGACATCACTATGTTTGGTAAAACAATAGGGAATGGGTACGCATTAACTGCAGTAGTGGGAAGAAAATCAGTTATGGAAGCGGCTCAAACCACTTTCATAAGTAGTACGTTTTGGACAGAAAGGATAGGTCCAACTGCGGCCTTGGCTACTTTAGACGTAATGGAAAAAGTAAAATCTTGGGAACAGATAACTGCTATTGGTAACAAAATGCGTTTAGGTTGGCAAAAACTGGCTGACAGTCATAATCTTTCTATTTCTATTGCAGGAATTCCTTCTTTAAGTACTTATGGTTTTACAAGTGGTAATGCACTAGCTTATAAAACATATGTAACCCAAGAAATGTTGAAAAAAGGATTTTTAGCAAGCACTCATTTTTACGCTTGTACAGAACATAGTGACGCGCACTTAAATTCTTATTTTGAGGCATTAGACGGTGTTTTTGCAATGATATATAGATGCGAAACGGGTGAATTCAATATTAATGATTTACTAGAAGGACCTATTTGTCACGGAGGATTTAATCGTTTAAACTAAAATGAAATTGTATTCTGTTCTACATAATCAGGTTTTCGAATTCGAGAATTATAAAATTAGCCCTATTCGGTATGAGGATCGTTTTGATATAATGAAATGGAGAAACGAACAAATTTATCACCTGAGACAAAGTAAACTTCTTACCTTAGAAAATCAAGAACATTATTTTAAAAATGTTGTGAATTCTCTTTTTGACAAAGAACAGCCGGCTCAAATTCTCTTTTCTTATTTTGAAAATGAAGTGTGTATTGGTTATGGAGGTTTGGTTCATATTAATTGGATTGATAAAAATGCGGAGATATCTTTCATAATGAATACCGATTTAGAAAAAGATGATTTCGAAAAACATTGGAGCATTTTCTTGAATTTAATTGAGCAAGTTGCTTTTACTGATTTGAAGCTGTATAAGATATCAACATACGCCTTTGATTTAAGACCAAAGTTGTATCCTGTTCTTGATAATTCTGGTTTCAATAAAGAAGCAGTTTTGAAGAATCACTGCATTTTCAATTCGGAATATATAGACGTTGTGATTCACTCGAAATTTATCACGAACTAACTTGAAAAATCAAAGTATCGCTAGAAATAGTTAATATAGCAAGAGCAAAATAGAGGAAATGAAGAAAATAATTGTAATTACTGGTGGAAATAGAGGGCTTGGAAAAGCCCTTATTGATGTCACGCTAAAAGATGAAAATGCATTTATTGTATCGCTGTCCCGTTCTGTACACGAAGAACACAAAGCGATAAGCGATAGTAAAATGATATTTATAAAAACCGATTTAGCGGATCCTTTTTTAGATTCTATATTCGAAATCATTACCGAAAAATTGAATGCTGAAACTAACGTGTATTTTTTTAATAATGCCAGTATTATTTTTCCAATAGATAAAATTGGTAGTTTTAAAGAATTGGACATTGCAACATCAATAAAGGTGAATGTCAATTATCCAGTCAGTTTGATTAATGCGCTGTTAAGACTATTTCCAAAGAATAAAAAGATATTAGTTAACATTTCTTCTGGTGCTGGCAACAGGCCAATTCCTTATTGGTCATTATATGGAGCTGCAAAAGCCTATTTGAAATTGTTTTTTATGGTTTTGGAAGAAGAAAATAAAGAAGATTCATTACTTTTCTTACACAGTATAGATCCTGGAGTTTTGGATACTAAAATGCAGGAGGATATTAGACAGAGTACGTTTCCTAATCAAGATTATTTTAAGTCGCTGAAAAAGGACAACAAACTTATTCAACCTGAGGATGCCGCTTTGAGCATATTAAATGAAATTAATTATTTCGAATGAAGGTAGGTGTAATTTCAGATATTCATGGGAATCACTATGCTTTGGAAGCGGTTTTAAAAACGGCCAAAAAAGAAGGGATTGAAAAATTATTGGTTTTAGGAGATATTGTAGGTTACTATTACCATCCTGAAATTGTGTTAGAAATGCTTTCGGATTGGGATTATGAAATCATAAAGGGAAATCATGAGGTTTTACTGGAGGATTTAAAAAACGGTACGATCGAACCCCAATTGTTGAAAGACAAGTATGGGCGAGGTCATGAACAAGCCTTAAAAAGTTTGGATGACAAAACCCAACAGTGGCTGTTTTCTTTACCAGTGCAAAAATCAGTACGTATTGATAACGTTAGTTTTCAATTGAATCATGGTAGTCCATCAAGCGTAGATGAGTATGTTTATCCGGATGCTTCTATCGAACAATTGGAAAAATGCAATTCAATAGCGCATGATTTTGTACTAATAGGGCATTCGCATTATGCTTTTTCGGTTAGATGCGCAAACAGCACTTTGATAAATTGTGGTTCAGTAGGGCAGTCCAGACAAAAAGGAGGCTTAGCCTATTGGGTTGTAATTAATACTAGTAATAAAAGTTTTGAAATTAAAGCAACACCTTATGATGTTGCGGTATTACTAGAAGAAATAAAGAGATTCGAACCAAAAATTGGATATTCTTCGAATATTTTAGAACGATAGCTATTCATTGATTTTCAACTTAATTGCTATTTATAATAAATAAACTCACTAATAATAAACGGTAGTAAATTTTATGATAAAAGATAAGCTAAACATACTTGTAACGGGTTGTGGCGGAGATATTGGTCAAAGTGTTGGTAAAATACTTAATGAATATAGTTTGGTAGGTAATTTATATGGTTGCGATATTTCTGATAAAAATGCAGCTAAATTTATTTATTCTAATTTTTTCTTAGGTTTACCTTGCAATGTTCCAGAATATATCAGCAACTTGGAACGTATCGTTACTGAAAAAAAAATCGATTTTATTATTCCGATTTCAGAACCAGAATTACGTTTTTTATCTAAAGAAAATATAAATAAAATTGGTGATGCAGAGGTGATATTGGCATCAGCATCCGCTCTTGAAATTGGATTTGATAAATTAAAAACGGCTGATTTTCTAAAAAAAGAAAACCTTCCTTTTCCAATTACCCATTCTGTTGATGCTATTGAGAAGCTGGAAGAATTTCCAGTAATCATGAAATCAAGAACGGGTTCTGGTAGTTCAACTGTAAGTATAGTTAGGGATAATGATACCTTTATGGCTTTAAAAAAAGGGAATCCAGATTTTATTGTTCAAGAGTTTTTAGATGGAGACAATGGAGAATATACTTGCGGTGTTTTTAGAAGTAAAAGTGGAATTATCAGATCTATTATTCTAAAAAGGGAATTAATGGGTGGTTTTACTGGTTATGGCGAAGTGATTGACAATAAAGAAATAGATAAGTTGCTTCATAATGTTGCCGAAAAATTGCAATTGATAGGAAGTATCAACGTTCAATTAAGACTTACTTCTAAAGGGCCTGTCGTTTTTGAAATAAACCCTCGGTTTTCGAGTACGGTTAGGTTCAGACATCTATTCGATTTTAAAGATGTAGAATGGTCTATCGAAGATAAATTAGGGATGCCAATCTCTGATTATATCGAAACAGCCATTGGCAAAAAATTATATAAAGGGTTTAATGAATATATTCAATAAGATTATGAAAGAAATTTGTATTGGCGGAACATTTATAGGAGAAGGACATCCAAGTTTTATAATTGCAGAATTATCTGCAAATCATAATGGTAGTATAACAACAGCCATTGAAACAATTAGAGCAGCTAAACGTACAGGAGCCAATTGTATTAAGTTACAAACATTTACGGCTGATACCATAACATTAGATTCAAAAAAAGAGGATTTTAGAATAAGTCAAGGTACACTGTGGGATGGTCAATATTTACATGATCTATACATGCAAGCATACACACCATGGGAATGGCATGAAGAATTGTTTAAAGTTGCGAAAGAGGAAGGTTTGATTTGTTTTTCTTCGCCTTTTGATAAAACAGCAGTAGATTTTTTAGAAACACTAAATGTGCCTGCTTACAAGATTGCTTCTTTTGAAATAACAGATATTCCATTAATCGAATATGCAGCTTCAAAAGGGAAACCTATTATCTTATCTACAGGGATTGCAGAGGAGGCAGATATAGAGTTGGCCTTGGACGCTTGCAGAAGAGTGGGGAATAATGATATTGCCTTATTAAAATGTACTTCAAGTTATCCGGCGCCTATTGAGGAAGCTAATATGTGTATGGTAAAAGACATAGCTGAAAGATACGATGTAATCAGCGGTTTATCGGATCATACTATGGGAGTTACTGTACCCATTGTAGCGACTGTTTTTGGCGGTAAAATTATCGAAAAACATTTTATTTTAGATCGTTCTATTGGTGGGCCAGACGCCACTTTTTCGATGAACGAAGCGGAGTTTACTGATATGGTGAAAGCGGTGCGTGAAACCGAAAGTGCAATTGGTAAGGTTGATTATACGTTGACTGAAAAGCAAGCGAAAGGAAAAGATTTCTGTAGATCGTTATATGTGGTTGAGGATATTAAAGCGGGTGAACTTATTACCGAAAAAAATGTGAGATCTGTTAGACCAGGATTTGGAATGCACCCTAAATTTTATAAAGATGTTTTAGGAAAGATCGCTAGCATGGATGTGGAGAAAGGTACTGGATTAAAAAAAGAATTTATTAAGGATTAAATGCCGTGTTTCATTGCTGTCAGTTTTAAATAATACTCACAAATAAATAGTAAGCAGCTCGCATAGCAGTTACATAAAATGGAAAAATCATACAATAGTAATTACCTGAAAATATATTTTTGGAAAACATTTAGGATAATTACTGGAATACTATCAATGACTATTGTTATTCCGTTGATTTCGGGAAATACAAATATTTATGGAATTTATGTTTTATGTATATCCATCACATCTTTTTTGCAATATACTGATTTAGGGTTTTTAAGCGCAGGTCAGAAGTATGCAGCGGAATATTTTGCATTAAATGACTTAAAAAATGAAATTAAAATGCTGAGTTTTGTTCATTTTATTATGTTGATTTTCTTGATTTTATGTGTTTTAGTGATTTTGTTTTTCTCGTTTTATCCTCATGTTATCATTCCAGATTTGAATGAAAATAGCAGATCAGTGGCTTCAAGTTTATTTTTTATTTTAGCAGTAACCTCACCATTCATTCTTTTGCAGCGCTATGCACAGTCTGTATTTTCAATTCGTATTCAAGATGATATTTATCAGCAAATAGATATAGCTGTTAACGTCCTAAAGATAGGTTGTATATGGTTCTTTTATAAAAACAATACGGTTGATATTGTAAATTATTTTATCCTTATTCAAGGTTTAAATTTATTAACGGTTTTAATTTCTTTTGCTGTTATTCGACGCATGTATCGTTATGATTTTAAATTAGTTTTTAAATCATTTTGCTTTGATCAAGCAATATATAATAAAACAAAAAGACTTGCTGCCGCGACGATGATTAGTACTTTGTCTTGGATTGTTTTTTTTCAAATTGATTCTTTTATAATTTCAAAACATTTTGGAATAACTTCAGTTGCTATTTATGCAATTCCCTATTTTCTTTTAACATTCATTTCAAATTTGTACAATACCATCTATTATCCTTTTCTATTTCGTTTTAATCATTTTATTGTTTCAAAAAATGATGATAGACTGTATGAATTTATTTCTAAAATTTTCGAGTTCTCTTTTCCTATATTTCTTTTACCAATTACAGTATTGATATTGTTAATGAAGCCTCTTATTATCGGATGGGTAGGATTTGGATACGATGATTCGATCCTGGTAGGTCAGGTGTTGATTGCGTCTGTTTTTTTTTTGTATATCACAATGCCGTATAATTATTTGCTACTTTCATTAGAAAAAACAAGAATTCTAAATGTCAATTCTTTAATTCTCCCTTTAGTGTTTATAGCACTCCTGTTTTTGTTAAAAAAAGAATTTTCATTATTAGCAATCGCAATAGCTAAAACATCAGCTTTTATAATTAGTGCACTATATTTGTATTTGAGTTATAAAGTAAAAGGATTCAATCTTTTTAATTTTATTTTAAAGAGAATTGTGTGTATAGTTGTATCGTTAACAATACTGTTTGTTAGTTATTACTTTTTAGCTCCTTTTTTAGAGAATATTAAACCAAAAAATCCATTGTCTATGGTAAAGACAATTATAGTTGGACTTATCATTTGTACGTTGTCTATGTCTGCGTATTTAATATTAAATAAAGATTTAAAGCTCTTTGCTAAAAACATTTTATCCGGTGTCTTAAATTCTAAAAAAGTAAATTTAGGTTAATGATGAATGATTTTTTTTCTCTTTATTTAAAATCTAGAGCAGCTTCTGGCATTACACTAGTAAATGAAATTAAGTTTGTGCAAGTTGTACAATTTTGGTTTGATTATTTAGACTATATCAATGATTTTATTTTACATAAAAGTAAAGACATTGATTTATTAAATAATGCATTGATTCGAAAATCAATATTATATGCTTTAGATGTTTTAGAAGAAAAAGAAAATTTAAGTATCCTGAACGAAAATGAACTTAAACAGATGATAATTGGTTTATTCAGTTATGGGAAAACTGGCTATATGCCAGCGGGTGTTAGTAATCGAATTTCAGATAAAATTAAATTTAAATTATTATTTAATAAAATTTCATCAGTAAAAATCAAAACTGATCCGGATTTTAAAAAATCTTTTTTTGATGCATGTAGTATTCATTTTGATCTAAAGACAGTAAAAATATTAGAACAAATAGTTCCAGATATTTTTTTTAGCACAGGTTTAGCATCCTGTAAGAGCTTGCCTTATGTTTTAAAAGGTTCTCCTTTAAGTTTCTTGGATTTTCATTATAATTATTTGAAATTGCTACTCCAGTCAAGAAATGTTGAGATTATTGGAGTGCAACATGGAGGAGTTTATGGAGAGTGGATTGATAATCCCTATGAAAAATTCGAAAAAAAAATCAGTGATTCTTATTACGGTTGGGGTTTTTTAGATCATAATATAATTCAAAATCGATTTAAGAAAAATCCAAAACAAATAGCAGAAAGAGAAGGTGTTTTTTGGTTTGGTCGTGACGATTGTTACGTTTCAAAAAATGTGAATTTTGGAAACCAATTTGGAGAACATAATCAAGATGTTAATCATATTGAATTTTTTTATAATTTTTTTAAAAACGTAGATTTTAAGTTTTTACCACATCCTAGAATTAATCCTACAATTTATAAAAAAATAATTGTAGACTCTAGATATGTTTATACCAATGATTCTATTCAATATGTTGCGAATGCAAAGTTAGTTGTGTTTGATTGCCTTTCTCATACGCTGATGTATTATTGTTTATTCAACAGAATTCCCTTTATTATCGTTTTAAATAAATGGCCTATTGATCAATTGTCTTGTAGTGCTATGGAATTTTATACTGAATTATTGAATAATGGGTTGCTTTTATTTAAAGAAGATGTAGCTATTTCTGAAAAATTACAGCTCTTAACTGAAAAAATAAGTACTAATAAGTCAGTTTTTTATACAAAAGATTTAGGTGAGTATATAGATAAAAAGTTTTTTTTACACAAAACAATAAACTTAATTTAGTTTAAAAGAGTTATTTAAATGAAAAATATTTTACTACTTGGTGGTACTGGATTTATTGGCAAAAATATAATTGAATCTTTTGCAACGGATAAAAAATATAATTTAATTATTTTAAGTAGAAATCCTTACTTAGTTGAGGATTCTTTTTTTTCTGAAAAGAACATTATTATTGAAATAGGGACATTAGCAGATACTGATTTTATTAATAATGTTATTATTAAGCACAATGTAGACGTTATTATTCATTTGCTATCCAGCTTAATACCTTCAAGTTCTAATACTGATTTTTATGATGCAATGAGTAACATCGTAATTCCAACTTTTAAGTTAATTGATTTTATTGCTAATAAAAATATAAAGTTTTTATTTTTCTCATCAGGAGGTACAGTTTATGGTAACGCTACTTCAATCATTAAAGAAACAACAATGTTAAATCCTATAAATAATTATGGTTTTTCAAAACAGATTATTGAGGACTATCTTCGTTATAAAAAAAACATATGTTTGTTAGATTGTATAATATTGAGACCATCTAATGTTTATGGTAAGTATCAAGCATTTGATGGTAATCAAGGTTTTATTGCAGTTGCTATAAACAAGATTTTTAATGGAATACCTATTGAAATTTGGGGTGATGGGAACACAGTGCGAGATTACATTCATATTGATGATGTAGTTCATATTTTAAAAAAAATAATAGATCAATCAATTGCTAATGTAACGTTAAATTTAAGCACAGGTATAGGTAAGTCATTATTAGAAATAATAAATTTAATAGAAAAACATATGTCTAAAAATGCAATTATTTATTTTAATAAAAAAAGATCTGTAGATGCAACAACTGTAATTTTAGATAACGCACAATTAGTTGTATTAATTCCGCACGAATTCATTTCTGTAGATAAAGGAATAAAAGATCAAATTAATTATTTTAATATAGTTTTAAAGAATGCAAACTAAATTAGCAATTGCTATTCCTACTTACAACAGAGCAGAAATTTTACACTTGAATCTATTGCAAATATTGGATGAGTTAATTATTTTTGAAATCCCAGTATATATTTCTGATGATAGTACAAACGAAGAAACAGCTATTTTTATAGAAGAACTAAAAAATAAACATCCTTTATTTTATTATAGAAAAAATGAAAATAGATTAGGTCATGATTTGAATTGTCTTTCTACAATTTCTTTTCCAATTGAAACATACGTATGGTATTTAGGAGATTCTATGGTTATAGAAAAAGGAGCTATAGAAAAAATAGTTGGATATGTTCAAAATCAAGACTATGATTTTATTGCCTGTAATGCTAAAGGCAGGAAATTATCTATAAAAAACAAGGTCTTCGATTCTGGAAATGAGGTTTTTAATAATATAGGTTGGCATTTGACATTGACAGGAGCTACTATTTATAATAAAAATAAACTGTTGGATTTAACAAAATTTGAGGTTGAAAAATTTAAAAATTTTCCTCAATTAGCTATTATCTTCGAACAATTTGCAGTTAAAGAGTGTAAATTGCTTTGGATAAATGATAAGCTTATTTGTAGCAAGCCTAATAAAAATAGTTATTGGAAAACTAAAGTTTTTGAGGTTTTTATAAATGATTTTAGAAATACACTTTATAATTTATCGGATTATTATTCTTTAAAATCTAAAAATAAAGTGTTATTGCAGCATAGTGTAAAAACGGGCATTTTTGATTATCATTCTTTTGTTTTATATAGAATAGGAGGGTTTTATGATTATGAAATTTTTAAAAAGTACAAAGATGACTTTAAAAATTTTACACGATCCAATTCTTTATTACTATTGATTTTATCTTTTATTTGGATAAAACCATTGAACATAATTTATTTATTTATTAGAAAAATAATTTTATTATTCCGTAATTAATGTTTTTATTTTTTTTGTTCACTAATTATTGTTTAATTCATCTTTATAAAAGGTCATAATAAAACAAGGATAGTGACTTTGTTTGTTGTAGTATGTTATTTAGTAAATAAGAGGTTAAATAAAAACATATTGAAGAAATAGGTATTAAAAATGAAACAAATGCGTAGTAGTATAAAGAGATTTTATCATTGGAGTTTTATGTTAAAAATATTTGGTTTTGAATGATTTTTCGACTTTTAAATTAGTGTCACTTATTACAGTAAAAATTATTTGCAAACTAAATTATCGTTTTATATTCACTATTATATGATAGTACTATTATTTATTATATTTCTTCTTTTTTCATTAATTGCAATTTTTCCTCCAAAAGAAGATACGAATAAATACGTTCTATTTTTAGTGTTAGGAATAATTCTATTTCTTATTTCTGGTTTTCGACCTGAGGAAGGAAATCCAGATTATGGTGTTTATCAAAAATTATATGAAGATGCTAAAACTTGGGATGCTGTTGTAGAACCATCCTATACTTTTATATCTCAGCTTGTTTATTTATTATTTAATAATGTATTATATTTATTCGTAATTTACGCTTTTTTAGGTGTGTATTTGAAATTGACAGCCATTAAACAATTGACAGATTTAGGGTTCTTGTCTTTAGTGGCCTATGTAAGTTATTTTTTTATACTTCACGAAGTGATTCAGATTCGTGTAGGAGTTGCTTGTGGTTTTTTTCTTCTGTGCATAAAACCTATTTATGAAAGGAATTTAAAATTATTTTTACTTTTAGTTTTGTTAGCGACTTTTTTTCATGTTTCTTCATTGATAATATTGCCTTTGTGGTTTTTAGGTAAATTTAAAGATATAAAAAAAGCCAATACCTATTTTCTAGTTTTTGTTATACCCATTGCGTATAGTATTTACTTTTTGAAAATGACTGTGTTAAGTTTTATTCCTATCCCTTATGTAAAAGACAAATTAGATTTATATGCTCAATTACAAGAATTAGAAATTGCAGAGTTTTTGACAGATATTAATGTTTTTAATTTTGTATTTCTAGCTAAAATTATTATTTATTATTTTTTGGTTTATAAAAGTAAATTTTTAATGAGTCATAATAAATATACGGTGTTGTTGTTAAATATTTATGCGATATCCTTATTTATGTACCCAGCATTAGCTGCGATGCCTGTTATGGCTAGTCGCGTAAGTGAATTTTTAGGCGTCGTTGAAATAATATTAATTCCACTTGTTTATTATGTTTTTAGACCCCGTTATGTTGGAACCTTAATTGTCTTAGTTTGGTCTTTTGGGATATTAATGGTGAATTTATTTAAGTCAAAACTGCTTGGTTAATTTTTTATGGAATCTTTAGTTTACATTTTATTAGCATCTTATAATGGTGCCCAATACATCGAGAAGCAACTTGATAGTATAATTGCTCAGACACATACCAATTGGCGTTTACTAATTAGAGATGATGGTTCAACAGATAGCACTTTGTCTATTATTAAAAAATATGTAAATATAGATAATAGAATAAAAATTATTGATGAGGATAAAGCTGTAAAAGGTAATGGAGCTTGTCAAAATTTTGCTCATTTGATGGAAGCTGCCGTTGCTCAAGATGCCTCTTTTATACAATTCTCTGATCAAGATGATTATTGGTTTTCCAATAAAATTGAATTACTGCTTAGTACTATAATTAATTCGAAAAGTAGTATGGTTTATTCAGATTTTCTATATGCAGATGAAAAATTAAATGAACTTCCTGCTAGTGTTCAAAAAGCAAAATCATCGTTTGCGTTTCCTTCATTTAAAAATGGTATCGTACAAAATCACGTTTATGGTTGCACGATGATGATTGATGGGATTCTTGCTAAAACTTGTATGCCTATTCCTGAGGTAGCGGAAAATCACGATTACTGGATTGCCTTGGTAGCTTCTGGTATTGGTGCCAAAATACATCATTTGGAGAAACCTCTGATGTTGTATAGACAGCATTCGAATAATGTTACAGGTAGTTTTAAAGATCATTATATTTTATCGAGGATTGAACGCTTTTTATTTCGTTTCACAATTTTAAGAAAAAATGAATTAAAAAAAATAAATATGTTAAAGGGTTTAGATGAACAGTTGAATAAAAAATTGATGGTTACTAATAAATCATTACTAGATGGTTTTTTTAATGCACTTAAAAAAGGCAACATTAGTATTGTTTTATATTGTATCAAAAATAAAATTAAAAGACACTCTTTTATGTCAACAATTATTTACTTTATTACACTTTGTAATTTACCTAAAACCCAAAAAAAATAACTAATGAGAATAGCTTATATTTTACCCTCTTTGGTAAATACAGGACCTATAGTTGTGGTACGTAATATTGTAAAAAACCTTATAGACAAAGTTGACTTGATTGATGTTTATTATTTTGATGAATCTCCTTTAACTTTACATTTTGATTGTAATGTATTTCATATTAGTAAGAAAGATATAATTGATTTTGATAAGTATGATATTATTCATAGTCATATGTTACGACCTGATATCTATTTGTATAAAAATCGAAAAAAAATTAGAAAAGCTAAAATTATTAGTACTCTCCATCAAGATACCTTTATAAACTTAGGACATCAATATAATAGTCTTGTAGCTTTTTCAGTAAGTAATTTTTGGTGTTATGTTCAACGTCATTTTGATGGTGTAATTTCTATTTCAGATCAAATTAAAGACAAATACAATTCTTTATTGTCTAATAAAATAACAACAATTTATAACGGTTGTTCTATTTCAGTAAACCCAATTGTCGAAGATGAAAATGTTCAATTAATAAAACAATGTAAAGAAAAAGGATATAAAATTTTGGGTTCTTATGCATATATAACTAAAGGGAAAGGTCTTTCTCAAGTGATTGATGCGCTAGTTCAATTACCTCATTATGCTTATGTAATATTTGGGAAAGGTCCTTATTTAGAGGCTTTAAAAGAACAAGTTTCACGTCTCAAGTTGGATGAGAGAGTGGTTTTCTTACCTTATGTAAAGACTCCTGATGTTTATTTGAAATATATGGATATTTACATGATGCCCTCTTACTCAGAGGGGTTTGGCTTGGCTATGGTTGAGGCGGCTTTGGCAAGAAAATCGATAGTATGTTCTGAATTACCTTCTTTTCATGAAATTTTCACGGAAAAAGAAGCTACTTTTTTTGAATTGGATGATGCAAATTCTTTAATTGAATCTATTCATATAGCCTATTCTGAAATTGAAAAAAAAGGAGCACTAGCTTATATTAAAGCCAGTTCTTTTTTTACAGCTGAAATAATGGCCGCTAATCATTTGCTTTATTATAATAAAATCCTAACCAATAAAAATGTTGTCAAGAGCGTCTAGTTTTAAAAACTCCTATTCAATAAATATTTTGAATTTAAAAAAAAAAGCAATAGTATATGTATGAAAATGTGGTGTCTGCCTCTATTGTTTTATATAATAATGATGTAGCAGAATTATCGAAAATAATAGAAAGCATTTTTAAAATTAATATAAATCTAACACTTTATTTGATAGATAATTCACCGAAAGACGACTTTAGATTTCTTGAAAAAGAGGGGGTGTTTTATATCCATAACCCTTCCAATCCAGGTTTTGGAGCTGCTCATAATATTGCTATTCACAAAGCGATGGATCTAGGGTCCAACTATCATTTTGTTATAAATCCTGATGTATATTTCGAGCAGGATGTTGTTAGTCCGATGATCGAATTTATGAAAAAGGACTCATTAATAGGGATGATGATGCCTCAGATATTAAATTTGGACGGTACGATTCAGAATTTGCCTAAACTTTTACCAAGTCCTTGGAGTATTTTGCTACGGAAATTAAAAAGCCCTCAACAGGCTTATCATAAATTTATTGATCAATATGAACTGCGTTCTGTTCCTCAGAGTAAAATTTATAATACTCCTATTTTATCCGGTTGTTTTACTTTGCTCAATATTAATGCTATTAAAGAAATTGGTATGTATGATGATCGATTCTTTATGTATTTTGAAGATTGGGATTTGTCTCGGAGAATGCACCAAAAATATAAAACCATTTACTTTCCAGAAGTTAGTGTTTATCACGGGTACGAATCTGGAGCTAATAAGAGTTCTAGGTTGTTTAAAATATTCATTAATTCAGCGGTGTCTTATTTTAATAAATGGGGTTGGTTTTTTGATTCTGAAAGGAAGACAATAAATAAGGAGGCTTTATCTCAATTCAAATAAATGAAAATCACTATCACTGGTTCCACAGGCTTTGTAGGAACAAATCTTCGGAAATATTTAAAGACTTCACACGAAATAGAATCGATGCGTGTTCGTTATGCATCCAATCAGCGATTTGATATAAAAACGGATGTTATTATTCATCTGGCTGGCAAAGCGCACGATTTAAAAAAAGTATCTAAGCCAACGGATTATTACGAAGCTAATTTTGAGTTGACCAAACAATTGTTTGATGCTTTCTTACTATCTGAAGCATCGGTCTTTATATTTATGAGTACCGTAAAAGCAGTAGCAGATACCGTTGACGGAATACTAAAGGAAGATGCTGTCGCAAACCCCCAAACCCATTATGGTATATCCAAACATAAGGCAGAACAGTACATCTTAAATAAAAAATTACCAGAGGGAAAACGAGTTTATATTTTAAGGCCTAGCATGATTCATGGCCCAGGCAATAAAGGGAATTTAAATTTATTGTATCAATTGGTTTCTCAAGGATTGCCATGGCCCTTAGGAGATTTTCAAAATAAACGTTCTTTTTTAAGCATTGAAAATCTTTGTTTTGTAATACAGGAGTTATTAGAGAATATAGTAATTCCTTCAGGCGTTTATCAAGTTTCAGATGATGTACCTTTGTCAACCAGTGATTTAATTCATTCGTTAGGTGTTAGCTTGGATAAAAAAGATAGGATTTTAAATATTCCGTCCTCTTGGATTAAAGGGGTTGCAAGACTTGGCGATTATTTGTATTTACCACTTAATTCAGAGCGATTACAAAAACTAACGGAGAATTATGTTGTTAGTAATCAAAAAATTGTAACAGCTATAGGGAAACCTTTGCCAATTGATTCGAAAGAAGGATTGTTAAAGACCTTTCAATCATTTAAAAAATAAAATTAGAATATGTCCTTTGAAAAAACAGTTATAAAAGATTTAGTGTTGATTACGCCTACCGTTTTTGAAGATTCGCGTGGTTATTTTTTTGAAGCCTACAATCAAGCGAAGTTCCATGAAAATGGAATTATGTACAACTTTATCCAAGACAATCAGTCTTTCTCTACAAGAGGGGTGATTCGAGGATTGCATTTACAAATCAATCCTTTTGCACAGGCGAAATTAGTACGGGTGCTACAAGGCGAAATTCTTGATGTTGCAGTCGATTTACGAAAAAATTCGCCTACTTATGGGCAACATTATAGTGTGGTTTTGAGTGCTGAGAATAAAAAGCAATTGATGGTACCGCATGGTTTTGCCCATGGTTTCTCGGTTTTGAGTGAAACTGCCTCAGTTATGTACAAAGTAGATCATCTGTACCATAAAGAAAGTGAGAGAGGAATTCGGTTTGATGATCCTACTTTAGCTATTGACTGGCAGTTGCGTCCTGAAGAAGTTATTGTTTCTGAAAAGGATTTGGTTTTGCCGGGGTTTGATGAGATTGATTGGGAGTTTTAATACTTAACCGCAAAGTTCGCGAAAAAAAAGTTTAAAGTTTAAGGTTTAAAGTTGTCACTGGTGAGAATGAGAATTGGGTTTAACCGCAAAGTTCGCAAAGAAGATTAAAAAAAGTTTAAAGTTTAAGGTTTAAAGTTGTCCAACCGCAAAGTTCGTAAAGAAGATTAAAAAAAGTTTAAGAGTTTAAGGTTTAAAGTTGTCGGTAAGATTGAGAGTTTGTTGATAAAAAATAATTATGCAAAAAATAGTAGTAACAGGAGCTACCGGACAATTGGGTTCAGAACTGAAAGTGTTATCCGAGAATTATGCGCAATATGAATGGATTTTTGCGGATAGAACGCAAGTATCTTTGGATAATTTGGATGTCTTAAAAAAACAATTAGAAGTACTATCTCCAAATATAATTTTGAATTGTGGTGCTTATACTGCTGTAGACAAAGCTGAAACCGAACAGGAATTAGCAAACATTATTAATGATTTGGCTCTAGGTATTATTGCCCAATATGCTAAAGATCATTCCGTAAAATTAATCCATATTTCTACCGATTATGTTTTTGATGGTACCTCATCCGTTGCATTGACAGAGGAGGCTATAACCCAACCTATTAATGTTTATGGTGCAACAAAAAGGGCAGGGGAGCTAACGTGTTTGAAATTAAATCCTAACGCTATTATCATCAGAACTTCATGGGTTTACAGTAGATTTGGAAACAATTTTGTAAAAACTATGCAACGATTGTTACAGGAGCGCGATACTATTAGTGTTGTCAACGATCAAATTGGATCTCCAACGTATGCAGCGGATTTGGCTCAGGTAATGATGGACATTGTAACGGCACAAGAGTGGATTGCAGGAATGTATCATTATTCGAATGAAGGGGAAATCAGTTGGTTTGAATTTGTTTTGGCTATCCAAGAAATTGGAGGTTATACTTGTGAAGTGAAAGGTATTCCTTCATCGGCTTATCCTACACCTGCTAAGCGTCCCGCTTTTTCTTTATTGGATAAGGGTAAGATTAAGAATGTTTATGGGGTTGAGGTTCCGGATTATAAAGAAAGTTTGAGTGCGTGCATGAAGTTGTTGGGAAATGAATAGTGAGAAGTGGCATGCAATTTTCATTTTGCCTCAGCCTAAAGAGAGTTGAAAATTTAGAGTTTGATGTTGTTTCAAGGCTATATAGAGACTTTGAATTGTGCTACAAATAGCTTTTACTGAAAGTAAAATTAATGGGTATTTATTTTTCTTTTGCCTTGATACAAAAGAAACAAAAGATCAAGCCTGAATAGTTTTAACCCAAAATCATCGGACGCATTTTTCTATCACAACCCCAGCCGCTCGTGTTTCACACTCGACTCGGGGGTTGCTCCCTCCGGCCACCGCTTAAATCCTTACCGTGATTTTTTTGGGATAAAACTATAAGGGCGATGTGAAGAGTATTTAGAAGTGCATAGTGAGAAGTGAGAAGTGAGAAGTGGCTTGCAATTTTCGTTTTGCCTCAGCCGTAAAGGAAGCCGAAAATAAGGGTTTTTCTATTATTGACACTAAAGAGTAAACAAAAAACATTTAAGAGGTTTTTACAACTAATTAAAATATATAAAAATAAAATGAAAAAAATATTAATCACTGGTGGTGCCGGTTTTATTGGGTCCCATGTCGTACGACTTTTTATAAAGAAGTATCCGCAGTATCACATTTTTAATTTAGATGCACTGACGTATGCGGGGAATCTGGAGAATATAGTTGATATAGAAAAGGAATCTAATTACACATTTATTAAGGGTGATATTGTTGATGCTGCGTTTATTGATGCCTTATTTGCGGAACATCAGTTTGACGGTGTATTGCATTTGGCTGCTGAATCGCATGTGGATCGTTCCATTACGGATCCGTTGTCTTTTGTTAAAACAAATGTGATAGGAACAATGAATTTATTGAATGCCGCCAAAACAATATGGAACGGAAATTATGAAGGAAAGCGTTTTTACCACATTAGTACTGATGAGGTTTATGGAAGTTTGGGTGCTGAAGGATTATTTACTGAAACAACGGCCTACGATCCTAACTCTCCTTACTCTGCTTCTAAAGCGAGTTCGGATCACTTTGTTCGGGCGTATGGTGAAACCTACGGTCTGCCTTATGTATTGACGAATTGTTCTAATAATTACGGACCTTTTCATTTTCCTGAAAAACTGATTCCATTGTTTATTAATAATATCATTCAAAACAAACCGTTACCTGTATATGGCGATGGGAAATATACCCGTGATTGGCTTTTTGTAGAAGATCATGCTGTAGCGATTGATTTAGTTTTTCATGAAGGTAAAAATCACGATACTTATAATATTGGTGGTTTTAATGAATGGCAAAATATTCATTTGGTTAAGTTGCTTTGTAAAATCATGGATGATAAGTTAGGAAGAGCAACGGGAACATCAGAACAATTGATTGCCTATGTAAAAGATCGTCCTGGACATGATTTGCGCTATGCGATTGACGCTAGCAAAATTAATACAGAGTTGGGATGGAAACCATCGGTTACTTTTGAGCAAGGATTGGAACGAACCGTAAATTGGTATTTGGAAAATCAAAATTGGTTGAATAATATTACTTCAGGGGAGTATGCTAGTTATTACGAGAAACAGTATAATTAGATAGTTGGTTGTGAATCGTGAACCGTGATTTGTGAACCGTGAAATGTTTAAGGTGAATTGGTATTACTGTATGATGTTGTATACATTGTAACTGTGTAAAATGTGAGCAACCGTAGTTTGAAAACACCAAAACAAATTTTTGGACTTATACGATATTTAAATGTTAAATAAGAATTGATTCGAATTGCGCATTTCGAATTTCTAATCACGAAATAAATAATGAAAGATCATAAAGATTTAGATGTATGGAAACAATCAATGGTTTTAGTAGAGGATATTTATCTACTTACTAAAAACTTTCCTGCAGATGAAAAATATGGTTTATCAAGTCAAATGAAGCGTGCTGCTGTGTCTATACCAAGCAACATAGCTGAAGGAGCAGGACGAAAAGGAGATAAAGAATTTATACAATTTTTATATATTGCTATGGGCTCATTATCTGAAATAGAAACGCAAGTAATACTTGCAAATCGATTACAATTTATAGATTCAATTGAAGTTTATGTAGTACAAATTGAAAAAATAAAAAAAATGCTTTTTGGACTTATACGATATATAAATACTAAATAAGAATTGATTCGAATTACGCATTTCGAATTACTAATTACGCAAAAAAAAAATGAAAGGAATTATATTAGCCGGAGGCTCCGGAACCCGTTTGCATCCGTTAACGCTTGCTATGAGCAAACAAATGATGCCTGTGTATGACAAACCGATGATTTATTATCCATTGTCTACTCTGATGATGGCTGGGATTCATGAAATATTAATTATTTCTACGCCTCATGATTTGCCTCATTTTAAAAAATTATTAGGTGATGGAGCAGCGATAGGCTGTCAATTCAGTTATGCGGAACAAGCCATTCCGAATGGTTTGGCGCAAGCTTTTGTTATTGGAGAAGAATTCATAGGAAAAGACAGTGTGGCATTGGTTTTAGGGGATAATATTTTCTTTGGTTCCAATATGGATGAGTTGCTGCGATCCAATACCAATCCAGAAGGCGGAGTCGTTTTTGCGTATCATGTTTCTGATCCGGAGCGCTATGGTGTGGTGGAGTTTGATGCTGCTTTTAAAGCACTTTCTATTGAAGAAAAACCTTTGGAACCCAAATCAAATTATGCAGTACCAGGATTGTATTTTTATGATAATTCAGTAGTCGAAATTGCCAAAAATATCAAGCCAAGTGCTCGTGGAGAATATGAAATCACCGATGTGAATAAAGTGTACTTGGAAAAAGGAGCTTTAAAAGTAGGTATTCTAAGCAGAGGTACTGCTTGGTTGGACACCGGAACTTTTAATAGCTTAATGCAGGCTGGACAATTTGTTCAGGTTATTGAAGAGCGTCAAGGATTAAAAGTTGGCTGTATCGAAGAAATTGCCTGGAGACAAGGTTTCATTAGTGACCAACAATTGAAAGATCTGGCTGAACCTTTAAAAAAGTCTGGGTACGGGGAGTATCTTTTGGGATTGTTGAAGCATACTTTATAGTGTGTTGTCAGTGACAAGGGATTAGTTCTTATTTATTATTATTATTAACCCGTTGGGTGTAATTAGTTTTAAAAACGGTTTTCGATACATTTTTTTTCCGTTTTACTCTACAGAATCCCGAAGCGTCGGGACGAACTGACGTTTTAAATAATCGTATACAACGGGTTTTATTATTATTATTATTATTATTATTATTATTTGTGAAGAACGATCTTTACTTTTTTGCTTGATCAAAAAAGTAACAAAAAAATATTCACGGGTTGATATTGTTTTTTGGTATTCATGAATCTTCGATTTCACTGCCTGAAAATAAAAAGCTCAAAAACTACCTCAAAGTGCCGTTCCTCAGCCCGAGCCGTTCGTCCTTCGTCCTCAACTCGCGGACTGCTGCCACTTTACTTTTTCGTTGTTTTTTATGCTTTTTATTTAAGGGCGGGAGAGGAGGGATTATATGAACGTTTAGGGAAGTACTATTATTAACCTGTTTGGTGTAATTAGGAATTAATGGAAATTTTCGTCAGTTCGATTGATTTTCTCCCGAAGCTTTGGAAAGAAAATTATAATGAGAACTAGAAAATTAGCAATAAAAACGTTTCTCGATACATTTTTTGGTCCGTTTTACTCCACAGAATCCCGAAGCGTCGGGACGAACTGACGTTTTAAATAATTGAACCTAAAGGGTTACATTTTTATTCAGATAACAGCATAGATATAGTTTAAAACATGACATATATTGCATTAATTATTTTATTGGTTGGTATTGAACTTATTTATTTTAAAATAGCGGATACCTACAATATCATTGATAAACCCAATAGTAGATCATCCCATACTTCTATTACATTAAGAGGTGGTGGCATTATTTTTCCAATAGCCATAAGTATTGCTTTTTTACTGGGCTATGTTTCTTGGGCTGTTACGCTTGCAGTAGTATTAGTAGCTATAGTAAGTTTTATCGATGATATCAAACCGCTGTCTCAGTTGCCTCGTTTTATTTCACATGTCATAGCTGTGGGTTTGGTTTTTTATGAGTTGCATTTGTTTTATGAGCCTTTGTGGTTGCTTCCTGTTGTGTTTGTACTCCTTATAGGTTGGGTAAACGCCTTTAATTTTATGGATGGTATCAATGGGATAACCGTTTTGTACGCTCTAGCGGCCATAGCTACTTTTTCTTTTTTACCAATCAACGAAGCCAGTTTACCCTTGCTGATTACTATGGGATTGTCTTGTTTGGCTTTTGGGATATTTAATGTTCGAAAAAAAGCAAAAACCTTTGCAGGAGATGTTGGTAGTATTAGTATGGCACTTTTTTTGGGCTATTTTATGATAAAGACCATTATTGATTCAGGGCAACTCGGTTATATTCTTTTCTTTTCGGTTTATGGAATTGATGCTATTATCACCATCATCAGTAGATTGCTTAAAAAAGAAAATATATTTCAGCCACACCGCTCTCATTTGTACCAATATCTGGCCAATGAAATGGGCTATTCCCATATTTTAGTCGCTTTTATTTATGCAGGATTTCAATTGATTATAAACGGATTGGTTATTTATATGGATGCCAATGGGGACTTGACCCTGCTTTTTATGGGCGGATTTTTACTGCTACTGACCTTTATTTATTTACTTGTTCGAAATTTTGTTACTCGTAAAATGGTTCTCGGGAATTCATAATCTGTTTTTTGCTTGTATTTTTATCCCGAATAAAATACTTCGAAAGGTATGACAAAACGTCTTTTTGATATTGTTTTCTCCCTCTTCACACTGCTCCTGTTTTTTTGGGTTCTATTGATTTCATGGCTGCTTGCTATTATGGATACTCATACTAATGGCATCTTCCTCCAAGAACGCATTGGTCAATTTGGTGTTCCATTTAAAATATATAAACTGCGGACGATTCGGACTGAATCTCACACCGGTGAAAAATATATTTCGAGAATAGGCCAGTTCCTGAGACGCTTTAAATTGGATGAAATACCTCAGTTCTTTACTGTTCTCAAAGGAGAAATGAGTATTGTGGGGCCAAGACCCGATTTACCAGGTTATTATGATTTGTTAACAGGAGAAAATCGTAAAATACTAGAATTGAAGCCAGGATTAACTAGTTTAGCTTCCATAAAATATAATAAAGAGGAATTCATGTTGCAGAAGCACGTGCTACCTTTAGTTTATAATGATAGTGTTATTTTTCCGGATAAAGTACGAATGAATCTAGCGTATTATTACCATCGAAGTTTTAGTGGGGATATGCTGCTTATTTTGAAGACTGTGCGGGTTGTTTTTTTTCGAGGTAAATAGATTGAAGAAAAGGGTTTTATGTTGTAGTGAGCCACTAGTAGGTTTATAATTTTCGTTTTGAACCAGTCCTAAAGGGAGTTGAAAATTCAGAGCTTGATTTTGTTTCAATGTTAGATGGAATCGGAAATCTATAATGTTATTTTAATTTGGATGATTGGAATATTTTAAATAACACTACTAATGACTTTTTATTGAAAGAATAAACTAAGGTTTAGTCGTTTTCTTTTTTCCTTGATGAAAAAAGTAACAAAAAATATTCACGGGTTGTTATTGTTTTTTTGTATTCATTAATCTTCGATTTCAAGCCTGAAAATAAAAAGCTGTTTTGGGTTTTTTACCTGACTGCCACTGGCAGTCCTCCTTTTAATTTCAAATGTTATTTTTCTATGCTTTTTATTTAAGGGCGAGGAGAAGAGGGGTTACATAAACGTTTATTGGAGCTACTACTACTACTACTACTACTTTATATGAAAAACGATCTTTTCTTTTAGCTCACTTAACTTTTATTATAAGTGGTGTTCGCTGAATCTTCGATTTGCCTTGATGCAAAAGAAACAAAAGATCAAGCCTGAAAATTAAAAACTTAAAAACTACCTTAAAACTATGTTCCGCAGCTCGAGCCGTTCGCTTTTCAAGCTCAACTCGCGGACTGCTGCCACTCCGTTTTTTCGTTGTTTTTTGACGATTTTAATTTAAGGGCGGAGAGAGGAGGGGTTACATAAACGGTTATTGGAACTATTACTACTACTACTACTACTACTACTACTACTTTATAGGAAGAACAATTTTTTCTTTTTTGCTTGATCAAAAAAGAAACAAAAAAATCACTGCCTGAATAGTTTTATCCCAAAATCATCGGACGTATTTTCCTATCGCAACCCCAGCCGCTCGTGTTTCACACTCGACTCGGGGGTTGCTCCCCTTCGGCCACCGCTTAAATCCTTACCGTGATTTTTTGGGATAAAACTATAAGGGCGGTGAGAGAAGTGGTGTGAATAGCGTTTACGGAATTATTATTATTATTATTATGGAGAAGCCCATAGAACATTTTTTGTTTTATGGGCTTTTTTGTGGTCGTACTGGATTTTTTATGTTGTTGTTGGTTGCGTTTTTATAGTGGTTTTTGGTGTCGGTTTATTATTGCTAAAGAAGAATTTTTTCTTATCGCTGGTTTAACTTTTATTAGAAGAGGGGGGTGATACATGAACGTTTTTTGGAACTACTACTACTACTACTACTACTACTACTACTACTATTACTTTATAGGAAGAACAATTTTTTCTTTTTTGTCTTGATCAAAAAAGAAACAAAAATTATTCACGGGTTGATATTGTTTTTTTAGTATTCATGAATCTTCGATTTCAAGCCTGTATAGTTTTATCCCAAAATCATCGCACGTATTTTCCTATCACAACCCCAGCCGCTCGTCTTTCACACTCGACTCGGGGGTTGCTCCCTTCGGCTAACGTATGCTGACCCCCAAAATTCGGACAATATATCCCGACTAATTTAGATAGGAATAAAAACCTTAAATTAGCACTAATATGTCAAGAACAAGAAGAACCTTCGGAAAAGACTTCAAAGCCAAAGTTGTTTTGGAAGCCTTAAAAGAGAAAGATACCATCGAGGTATTAGCAAAAAAATACGAGTTGCTGCCCAACCAAATTTCAATGTGGAAGTCCGAAGCGATACGGAATCTTTCTGCGGTTTTTTCTGCAGAAAAAACGCTCGTTGCCAAAGATGAAATTCCAACAGAGAAACTCTATGCTCGAATAGGTCAGCTGACTTTGGAGAATGACTTTTTAAAAAAAAGTCTGGGTTAGTATCGATCAGTGAGCGAGTGAAAATGGTCGATACCCAAAATAAATTGAGCATTGTCAAACAATGTCGCTTATTAGAAATTCATCGTGGCGGTCTTTATTATAAAGCAAAACAGGAAAGTTTAGAGAACTTAAAAATAATGCAATTATTAGACCAACAGTATTTTAATACTCCATTTTATGGCTGCAGGAAACTGACGTTTTGGCTCAAGGATTTAGGTTTTAAAGTGAATCGCAAACGGGTAAAACGATTGATGCAAATCATCAATTGGCAAACCATTTATAGAGAACCTACAACAACAGTGTATGCTGTACCCATTTTTCAGACAGAAATCTCAACGATTTAAGATAGGTTTTTAGTTTTATATTCTATTATCTTGGTTAAAATCGGAGATAACTTTTGGCTGTTTTAAGAAGCCAAAAAAAGTTATTCTGATTTTATGCCACTTCTTTTTTGTAATAATTATTATAAGGCGTTCCATAATCTAGTGACTGATGAATTCGCCGTGTATTATAAAATTCAAAATAATCTTTGAGTCCTCTATAAAGGCTGATTCCATCAGTATATGCTTGTAAATATACATTCTCGTATTTGACTGTCTATGCTGACCCCCAAAATTCGGACAATATATCCCGACTAATTTAGATAGGAATAAAAAGCTTAAATTAGCACTAATATGTCAAGAACAAGAAGAACCTTCGGAAAAGACTTCAAAGCCAAAGTTGTTTTGGAAGCCTTAAAAGAGAAAGATACCATCGAGGTATTAGCAAAAAAATACGAGTTGCTGCCCAACCAAATTTCAATGTGGAAGTCCGAAGCGATACGGAATCTTTCTGCGGTTTTTTCTGCAGAAAAAACGCTCGTTGCCAAAGATGAAATTCCAACAGAGAAACTCTATGCTCGAATAGGTCAGCTGACTTTGGAGAATGACTTTTTAAAAAAAAGTCTGGGTTAGTATCGATCAGTGAGCGAGTGAAAATGGTCGATACCCAAAATAAATTGAGCATTGTCAAACAATGTCGCTTATTAGAAATTCATCGTGGCGGTCTTTATTATAAAGCAAAACAGGAAAGTTTAGAGAACTTAAAAATAATGCAATTATTAGACCAACAGTATTTTAATACTCCATTTTATGGCTGCAGGAAACTGACGTTTTGGCTCAAGGATTTAGGTTTTAAAGTGAATCGCAAACGGGTAAAACGATTGATGCAAATCATCAATTGGCAAACCATTTATAGAGAACCTACAACAACAGTGAGTACTAAAGAACATAAGAAATACCCTTATTTACTCAAAGGTTTGAAGATTACCCATAAAAATCAGGTTTGGGCAACAGATATCACCTATATTCCTATGGCAAAAGGATTTATGTACTTGACTGCGATTATTGATTTGCATACAAGATTTGTTTTGAACTGGAGTGTAAGCAATACAATGAGTGCCGATTGGTGTGCCGATATTTTGCAAGAAACTATACAAAAGTATGGTGTGCCTGAAATTTTCAATACAGATCAAGGAAGTCAATACACCAGTGAGGTTCACACCAATGTACTATTAAACAATGAAATAAAAATTTCTATGGACGGTAAAGGAAGAGCTATTGACAACATTTTTATAGAAAGATTATGGAGGACAGTCAAATACGAGAATGTATATTTACAAGCATATACTGATGGAATCAGCCTTTATAGAGGACTCAAAGATTATTTTGAATTTTATAATACACGGCGAATTCATCAGTCACTAGATTATGGAACGCCTTATAATAATTATTACAAAAAAGAAGTGGCATAAAATCAGAATAACTTTTTTTGGCTTCTTAAAACAGCCAAAAGTTATCTCCGATTTTAACCAAGATAATAGAATATAAAACTAAAAACCTATCTTAAATCGTTGAGATTTCTGTCTGAAAAATGGGTACAGCATAGTCCTCCATAATCTTTCTATAAAAATGTTGTCAATAGCTCTTCCTTTACCGTCCATAGAAATTTTTATTTCATTGTTTAATAGTACATTGGTGTGAACCTCACTGGTGTATTGACTTCCTTGATCTGTATTGAAAATTTCAGGCACACCATACTTTTGTATAGTTTCTTGCAAAATATCGGCACACCAATCGGCACTCATTGTATTGCTTACACTCCAGTTCAAAACAAATCTTGTATGCAAATCAATAATCGCAGTCAAGTACATAAATCCTTTTGCCATAGGAATATAGGTGATATCTGTTGCCCAAACCTGATTTTTATGGGTAATCTTCAAACCTTTGAGTAAATAAGGGTATTTCTTATGTTCTTTAGTACTCACTGTTGTTGTAGGTTCTCTATAAATGGTTTGCCAATTGATGATTTGCATCAATCGTTTTACCCGTTTGCGATTCACTTTAAAACCTAAATCCTTGAGCCAAAACGTCAGTTTCCTGCAGCCATAAAATGGAGTATTAAAATACTGTTGGTCTAATAATTGCATTATTTTTAAGTTCTCTAAACTTTCCTGTTTTGCTTTATAATAAAGACCGCCACGATGAATTTCTAATAAGCGACATTGTTTGACAATGCTCAATTTATTTTGGGTATCGACCATTTTCACTCGCTCACTGATCGATACTAACCCAGACTTTTTTTTAAAAAGTCATTCTCCAAAGTCAGCTGACCTATTCGAGCATAGAGTTTCTCTGTTGGAATTTCATCTTTGGCAACGAGCGTTTTTTCTGCAGAAAAAACCGCAGAAAGATTCCGTATCGCTTCGGACTTCCACATTGAAATTTGGTTGGGCAGCAACTCGTATTTTTTTGCTAATACCTCGATGGTATCTTTCTCTTTTAAGGCTTCCAAAACAACTTTGGCTTTGAAGTCTTTTCCGAAGGTTCTTCTTGTTCTTGACATATTAGTGCTAATTTAAGGTTTTTATTCCTATCTAAATTAGTCGGGATATATTGTCCGAATTTTGGGGGTCAGCATAGTGAGTACTAAAGAACATAAGAAATACCCTTATTTACTCAAAGGTTTGAAGATTACCCATAAAAATCAGGTTTGGGCAACAGATATCACCTATATTCCTATGGCAAAAGGATTTATGTACTTGACTGCGATTATTGATTTGCATACAAGATTTGTTTTGAACTGGAGTGTAAGCAATACAATGAGTGCCGATTGGTGTGCCGATATTTTGCAAGAAACTATACAAAAGTATGGTGTGCCTGAAATTTTCAATACAGATCAAGGAAGTCAATACACCAGTGAGGTTCACACCAATGTACTATTAAACAATGAAATAAAAATTTCTATGGACGGTAAAGGAAGAGCTATTGACAACATTTTTATAGAAAGATTATGGAGGACAGTCAAATACGAGAATGTATATTTACAAGCATATACTGATGGAATCAGCCTTTATAGAGGACTCAAAGATTATTTTGAATTTTATAATACACGGCGAATTCATCAGTCACTAGATTATGGAACGCCTTATAATAATTATTACAAAAAAGAAGTGGCATAAAATCAGAATAACTTTTTTTGGCTTCTTAAAACAGCCAAAAGTTATCTCCGATTTTAACCAAGATAATAGAATATAAAACTAAAAACCTATCTTAAATCGTTGAGATTTCTGTCTGAAAAATGGGTACAGCATAAACGTTTAAATCCTTACCATGATTTTTTGTGATAAAACTATAAGGGCGTTTAGAGGAGGGGATAGATGAACGTTTATTGGTACTATTGGTATTGACTTTGAAATTTTCGTTTTGCACCAGTCCTAAATGAAGTTGAAAATTTAGTGCTTGATTTTGTCTCTAGACGGAGCTCAAGATGACAGCTCTGTAGCGGCTGAAATAGTCCTCGCTACATTTTTATGAAATAGAAACTGTGAATTTGTAACAACAGTTGAAAAGCGTTTTTTGGTTTTAGGCTTCTTTGGACAGGGGGTTACTGAATTATTTTCATTCCATTTTTTTTATCTTGAGTTAAATGCGGTCTCCGTTCCAATAAATTTTTACCTTTAAAAAATATATTCCAATCGTATTCGTTGTGAATAGGAACAACTCTTTATTTTGAAGATGGAAAAAAACAAAATTTGGCTTTCACCTCCTCATATGGGTGGAAACGAACTGCACTATATTCAAGAGGCCTTTGATACTAACTGGATTGCTCCGATAGGACCCAATATCGATTTTTTTGAACAAAGTTTGGAGCATTATCTGGGTTCAGGGTATGTTGCCGCAGTGAACTCGGGTACCGCGGCCATTCATTTGGGATTGATTCTTTTAGGGGTTCAGTCAGGTGATACCGTACTTTGTCAGAGCATGACCTTTTCAGCTTCAGCCAATCCTATTTTGTATCAAGGGGCAATCCCTATTTTTATAGACAGTGAAGCTGAAACCTGGAATTTATGTCCTGTTGCACTTGAAGAAGCTATAATTGACCAAATAAAAAAGGGAAAAAAGCCCAAAGCTATCATTGCTGTTCATTTATATGGGATCCCTTATAAAATTGATGCCATTCGTGTCCTTGCTGATATTTATGGGATTCCAATTTTGGAAGATAGCGCTGAGGCATTAGGAAGTAGTTATAAAGGTCGAAAATGTGGTACTTTTGGAGATGTTGGAATATTTTCTTTTAATGGCAGTAAAATCATAACTACCTCTGGAGGAGGTGCGATTGTGACAAATTCTGAGGCTTTAAAGAAGAAAGCTATTTTTTATGCCACGCAATCCAGGGAGGATGCGATTCATTATGAGCATAGTCAGATCGGGTATACTTACAGAATGAGCAATGTATGTGCCGGTATCGGTCGGGGACAAATGGAAGTGCTTCAAAAACATATAGAATCAAGAAGGAGGGTACATCAATTTTATACGGTATTATCTGAAAGCATAGCCGGAATTACGGTGCATGCTGTACCTGATGACCGTTATTTTTCTAATTATTGGTTGACGGCAATCTTAATAGACCCCAATAATCCTTATCAATTGACAAGGGATCAAGTGATGCAGGCACTTTCAGAGGAAAACATTGAATCACGTCCACTTTGGAAACCGATGCATTTACAACCGGTTTTTAAGGAAAATGCATATTATGGTCATGAAGTAGCCGCAACTTTATTTGAGCATGGACTTTGTTTGCCGTCGGGCTCAAATCTTAGCGCGGCAGCATTAAACAGAATTAAAGGAGTTTTCTTGCAATTAACGTGCTGAGGTTAAACGTAGAAAGCCTGTTTATTTGAAGAAACGGTTTTCTTAAAACATTCTCATCTCAACCCGTAGCCCGCTTGCTTTTTATTTTATTCGGTATAAAAACCGAAATGTAATGACGAAAGGTGTTACTTTAACATCAATTATTTGTAGTTTTGTTAGCGTTTTAAAGAATAATTTTAAATCTATATCAATTGAATAGAAATAATAATACGAATCCAGATGGGGTTGTTTCAAAATATTTTTCGAGAGCTAATCTGCGATTTAATATTCATAATCTTAGTTATCTGCCGCGTTGGATTATTGTGATGATGGATGTTACCGTTTTGATTGTTGCTTTCTTTTTTACTTATCTGATTTTCAGGGGAACTGGTTTGGACTATATTATTACGCCAGATCATTTTCTTTTTATAAGTTCTTTTTTTGGAATTAATCTTTTCTTTTTTTGGATTTTTAGAACGTATTCGGGAATCATCAGGCACTCCTCCTATATAGATGCAGTAAAACTTTTGTTTTCACAAATGGCGGTTTTGGTGTTATTTCTTTTTTTTAATTTTTCCTATGAATTGCTGGTTGGTGAGAAAGCCTTTTTGAATACTGCTATGTTTATAAATGTAGTGCTTTCTTTTTGTGGTTTGTTTTTGTATCGTGTAGTAGTGAAACAGACTTTTGAACTCTATTTTTCGGAAAAAGGAAATAACAAGCTTATTAGAACGATAATATATGGTACTGATGCAAATGCGATATCTGTAGCGAATGCATTAAAATTTGAAACTCCTTCCCGTTTTAAAATTGTGGGATTTGTTGACAAGAATAATCAAAATGCTTCTAAAAGAATGCTCGATTTGCCTATTTTGGTACAAAAGAAAAAGATGCCTACTTTAATGCGCTCTGTGGGTGCTGAGGGTATTATTATAGCAGATAAAAGTTTGACAAAAGAAGAGCAATCGATTATTGTAGACCAATGTTTAGAATACAATTTTAAGGTATATAATGTACCTTTGATATCCAACTGGGAAAATCAAAAAGAAATTTCTCAAAAAGTAAAGAACATTGAAATTGAGGATTTGTTAGAAAGACAGCCTATTGTATTAGACAATAAGTCTATTACGAAACAGCTTAAAGACAAGACTGTCCTTATTACCGGTGCTGCAGGATCAATAGGCAGTGAAATTGTACGTCAGGTATTGAGTTTTCATCCGAAAAAAATTATTATTTTGGACCAAGCAGAAACTCCTCTGCATCACTTATCCTTAGAAACTCAAGCTCTAATTTCAAATTCAAAAATCAGAACTGTAATTGGAGATATTCGGAATCTAGAGGCTTTAGAACATCTTTTCAGTGCCTATAGTCCACAAGTGGTTTTTCATGCTGCTGCCTACAAACATGTTCCACTGATGGAGGAAAATCCTTCTCAAGCCATTCTAACTAATATTCAGGGCACTAAAAACTTAGCTGATTTATCTTGTAAGTATAATGTAAAAAAGTTTGTAATGGTGTCTACAGATAAAGCTGTTAATCCGAGTAATGTGATGGGAGCCAGCAAAAGAATAGCCGAGAAATATGTTCAATCCCTTCATTTAAGAAGTCAAAAGGAAAGTCATTCTAATGCCACAAAATTTATCACTACCCGTTTTGGAAATGTCTTGGGTTCTAATGGATCAGTAGTTCCTTTATTTACTAAACAGATAGCAGAAGGCGGACCTCTAACGATTACACATCCTGATATTATTCGGTACTTTATGACAATACCTGAGGCTTGTCAACTGGTTTTAGAAGCTGGTGCTATGGGTAACGGTGGCGAAATCTATATTTTTGATATGGGAAAACCAGTTAAGATTATCGATTTAGCCAGAAAAATGATTAAACTTGCCGGATTTATTCCTGAAAAAGACATTAAAATACAAATTGTAGGTTTGCGACCTGGAGAAAAGTTATATGAGGAACTACTGAATGATACCTCTAAGACCTTATCCACACATCATGAAAAAATCATGATTGCACAGGAAATTCAGGATGAGTTTGAAAATTTTCATATAGATATCGATGAATTAATTAGTATTGCTAATCAGTATCAAAATGATGCTGTTGTTGCGAAAATGAAAAAAATTGTACCTGAGTTTAAAAGTATGAACTCAACATTTGAGTTGTTGGATAAATAGCAGACTAGTGCAGTTATTTCTTATGTAGAAGCCCATAGAACAGTTTTGTTTTATGGGCTTTTTTGTATTTAAGTAAGGGCTATAATTTAATATTAGATTTGAATAAAGCGCTTACTCCTTTTTCGTATAATTTCACAGATTTATACAGATTAATTCGTAGTTCAGGGTTAAAAATCTTTTAAACTTGTAAACTGTGGCAGATTTTTTTTTTAATAGCTGCCACAAGACGTCTTTCTTGCTGCTTATGTAAAGGATATTAAAAAATAAAGTATAGAAGTATTCTTTGTTTTGAACTTACATTATACATAGGTTAGGTCTAGTTTTACAAGTAGCTGAATGGGTAAGTAAAAAAAAGCCCTTTAGAAATTCCAAAGGGCTTATAATTGATTGTAGATTTATTTTTTTGATTCTTCTACAGAAACTTTTCTAAATTCTTTTAAAAGTTTTTCCAAGTCTAACGTTGATTTTCTTGCTCTTGTTCCAGCAGCTTTGTTCCCTTTCTCGACGTGTAATTCAGATTCTGTTTTGAACGTTTCGATTTCGGTGTTAATTTTTGCTAATAAATCTTTCATGATACTAATGAATTAAATTAAAAGGCAAAAGTAAAAAGTTTGCCTATTAAACTGGGATAATTTGCTGTTAAAATTATTTTTTTTATTCACATCTCTCTGTTATTAAACCTTTTTTGTGTTGAAAACAAAAGGACGTTGTGAAGAATGGGTCATTGTATAGCGTATAGGCTTTAAATATTTTTTTTTATATATGATTATGTTGTTGTTTTGGTTCTGATAGATGAAGAAAAAAATGGTAAACGTTATTTTTACGATTTCAATAGTGGACTTTTCTTGCAGAATTGATTTTTTAAGGATTAGCATCAAGTATGTAATCTGCAATTAGTATTTTTACTTTGGAACAACTTTCGTACTTACCTGATGGTTGTAACAGATCTAGATTTATTTTCTTTTCCATCCTATTATTAAAATGCATTTTATTATACATTTTAATAATTATATACTATGGCTTAATTCTATAGCAAATTGCTATATTTGTTTGATAATACCACCGTTGTAGAAAGAAAATTAGGGTCGGCTTGCGACATTTTTATTTCTACATAAGCATCCTGAAACAATGAATAATTCAAAAAATGGCGCTGCGCCTTGGTTGTTTGAAATAACACCTAAAAATAAATTCTTTTCCCTGAATCTTACTGAGGTATGGCAGTATAGGGACTTGTTGCTACTTTTTGTTAAAAGAGATATTGTAACGGTTTACAAACAAACCGTTTTAGGGCCGCTCTGGTATTTTATCCAACCGCTGTTTACATCCATTATTTTTACGATTATTTTTAATACGGTTGCAGGAATAGCTACTGGTAGTGTTCCGCCATTTTTATTTAATTTGGCCAGTATTACTGTTTGGAATTATTTTTCCTCCTGTTTGTTGGCTACCTCAGACACTTTTAAAGCCAATGCCGGGTTGTTTGGAAAAGTTTATTTTCCAAGAATTATCATGCCATTATCTATAGTGCTCTCCAACCTGATTAAGTTTGGATTGCAGCTGCTTATTTTTATAGCCTTTTATATTTATTTTATAGTATCGGGCGAATCCTTATCGCCCAATTTCACGCTCCTTTTTTTTCCGGTTTTAGTAGTCTTGATGGGGTTGATGGGATTGGGTCTTGGAATGATTATTTCTTCGATGGTCACTAAATACAGGGACTTGACGTATTTAGTGACTTTTGGGATACAGTTGCTGATGTATATTTCGGCAGTGAATTACCCATTAGCATTAATACAAGAAAAGATGCCTGATTATTCATGGATTATTGATTATAATCCGATGGCGTATGTTATTGAAATATCCCGATATATGTTGTTGAACACTGGAAGTTTTTCGGTTGGTTCTTTTCTATATGTTGGTGTTGTAACCATAGCCGTTTTTTTTATAGGATTGCTGATTTTTAATAAAACAGAAAAAACATTTATAGATACGGTTTAGATTCCTCCCCCCGGCCCCCTCCCAAGGAGGGGGAGACGAGATTGAATTTGACTCAGAAAAGTTATATTACTAGCGCATCCTTACTTCGGAGGAGACGCTAGAGAAGGTTGGGTATTAAATTATTTTATGATTATTGTGGTTAAGAAATTTATTCAGATAACTTCAATAATAAAATTTAAAAAAGAAAAAAGTAAATAAAAAACATTTCTATTAAGTACCGGCCCCTCCTCCTTTTGAAGGGGGTGGGAGGAGAAATTACACTATGGGTAAAGACATTATATTAAAAGCTGAAAATATCTCCAAACAATACCGTTTGGGGCAGGTAGGTACTGGTACCATCAGTCATGATTTGAACCGATGGTGGCATAAACTGAGAGGAAAAGAGGATCCCTATCTTAAAATAGGCGATACTAATGACCGCAGTACCAAAGGGGAGAGTGATTATGTCTGGGCTTTGCAGGATATCAACTTTGAAGTGGAGCGCGGAGAAGTCATTGGTATTATAGGGAAAAACGGAGCTGGAAAATCGACTTTGCTTAAAATTCTGTCCAAAGTGGCAGCACCTACCACGGGAAGTATTAAATCGAGAGGGAGGATTGCTTCTTTACTTGAAGTGGGAACGGGTTTTCACCCGGAGCTCACTGGAAGAGAAAACATTTTCTTGAATGGTGCCATTTTGGGAATGACCAAAAAAGAGATTGCTGTAAAACTGGACGAAATCATTGATTTTTCGGGATGCGAACGCTATATTGACACGCCGGTAAAACGATACAGTTCCGGAATGACGGTGCGATTGGCTTTTGCCGTAGCGGCATTTTTAGAACCTGAAATTCTTATCATTGATGAGGTTCTAGCCGTAGGCGATGCCGAGTTCCAGAAGAAAGCTTTGGGAAAAATGCAGGATATTTCAAGACAAGGCGGTAGAACGGTGTTGTTTGTAAGTCATAATATGGCTGCCGTAAAGAGTTTGTGTACTAGGGGGGTAGTTTTGGAGCATGGGAAAGTAGTGTTTGAGGGGGGGATTGAGGAGGCAGTTTCTGAATACTTGAATCTTGACAACGATATTACTTCTAGGAAAATATATAGTGAAGTTGAAGCCCCTTCTAGTGAGGTCGTTAGGTTGCTAGAAACAGAAGTTATAAATAATAGATTTGAAAATAAATCGGATTATTTTATTTTTGAGAAAGTTGGCGTTAGAATAAAGTTTGAGATTTTAGTTGAAACGTCTGATTTAGTGTTAGGATTAAATCTTTATAATAATGAAGAAATTCATATATTGAGCTCCCATCAAAAAAATAATAGCGAAAAATATAAAGTTGGAGTTTACCAAATCATTGTTTGGTTTCCAAATAATTTTTTAGCAGAAGGTTATCATTTTTGTGGAATAGCTGCTATGTCTTATAAAGGTTATTTTAGAGTTCATTTTCACGATGTCAATAAGTTTTCTTTTAATATTATTGATGAATTTATTGAAAATACAGCTAGAGGGATTGATTATAAAGGAAAAATTCCTGGAGTTGTAAGGCCAATTTTGGATTGGGACAATGTTATTAGTTTATAAGTATAAAACATGAAGGATTTAGAATGGACTGGAGAACGATTAACAACAGGAGTTAATTCTGTTCATGGAGTTATTGAACATTTGCATAGATATGCAATAGCTCAAGAAATTATTTCAAACAAAATTGTTCTAGATATTGCATCTGGAGAAGGATATGGAAGTTTTTTGCTTAGTAGAAATGCTAAAAAGGTCTACGGAGTTGATATAGATGAAAAATCAATAAATCATGCAAAGATCAAATATGCTTCTTCAAAAAATATTGAGTTTAAAGTTGGTTCTACTGATGTGATACCTCTTGAAGACAAATCTGTTGATGTAGTGATTTCTTTTGAAACCATTGAGCATCATAATAAACATGATTTAATGTTAAGTGAAATATCTAGAGTTTTAAAGGAAGATGGTTTTTTATTGATTTCTTCACCAGAAAAGAGCATTTACAGCGAAAGAGATCCTAATAACCCTTATCATATTTTGGAACTGACATTAGAAGATTTTAATGATTTACTAAAAAGAAATTTTAAAAATGTGAGATTGTTTAATCAACGATTTGTTATCGGCTCATTAATTCACCCAGTTAGTAAAAGCTCTAAATCAAAATTTGATTTGTTTGATGGTGATTATAAACATATTAAAAACGAACTAGTTAATGATGATTTCTACAATAAGCCTTTTTTTAATTTAGCCTTATGTTCTAACCAAAGTAATAATGATTGTTTTGAAGTTGGAGCATCCCTTTTTAATGGCGTTAGTGTTGTCAATAATGAAATTAAGAAAATTATATTTGAAAATGATAAAAGATATGAAGAAGTTTTGAAATCTGAGTCTTTTAGATTAGGTAATTCAATTGTTAAACGAATAAATTTAGTTAGGAAATTTTGGAAAAAATAAAACCCATAGCCATTTATCTGCCTCAATTTCATCCTATTCCAGAAAATGATTCTTGGTGGGGAAAAGGCTTTACAGAATGGACTAATGTTACCAAAGCTGAGCCCAGATTTGAGGGGCATTACCAACCTCATTTACCTGCTAATTTGGGCTTTTATGATTTGAGATTAGAGGAAACAAGACTTGCTCAGGAAGCAATGGCCAAAGAATATGGTATTCACGGTTTTTGTTATTATCACTATTGGTTTAATGGGAAAAAAATTCTGCAAGACCCTTTAGATCGAAAGCTGAAAAATTCTGAGGAAGACTTACCTTTTATGATGTGTTGGGCAAATGAGAATTGGACTAGAACTTGGGACGGAGCAAATCATAATGTACTGTTGCATCAAGAATATAGTTTTGAAGATGATTTGGCTCATATAGAACATTTAATTCCTTTTTTTAAGGATAATCGATATATAAAAGTAAATGGTAAACCTATTTTTATAGTTTATCGTCCAAAATTGTTTCCAGATATAAAAAAAACAATTTCTATATGGAGAAAAGCAGTTCAAGAAGCTGGTTTTCCAGATCTTTATATAGGTTTTGCACAAAATGTTGAACATTCGTTTTCTCCAAATGAAAAGGGTTTTGATTTTGGTTTTCAATTCCAACCCAATTTCGGAAGTCAATCTAAAGGTATACCCTATGGTATAACTAAAATGAGAAGGTTAAAACATAAGTTTAAAGTATTACTAGGATATAGAATTAAAAAAAAATTAGGTATAAAGTTTAAGGAATTTGATAGTTATTATGATTATGATACTTATTGTGACATTCAAAAGAAAATTGGTTTTAGGAAGGATGTTTATCCTGGTATAACTCCTATGTGGGATAATTCAGCTAGACGAAAAGAGCACCCTTTTATATTACATGATTCAACTCCTGAAAAATATAAAAAATGGTTGAGTTATATAAGAGAAAATTATCCTTGGGACACTGTTCCAGAGAGTTTTTTGTTTATCAATGCATGGAACGAATGGGCAGAAGGAAATCATTTGGAACCTTGTCAAAAATGGGGAACAGCCTATTTAGAAGTTACAAAAGAAGTTCTAGAATAAATGTTAGCAATAATAATCCCATATTATAAATTCACTTTCTTTGAAGCGACATTAGATTCTTTAGCGGCTCAAACCAATCAGAATTTTAAGGTTTACATTGGTGATGATGCTAGTCCTGAGAGTCCAAATGATTTGTTAGAAAAGTACCAACAAAAGTTTGATTTTGTATATCATCGGTTTGATGAGAATCTGGGAGGGACTTCACTTACTCAACAATGGGAACGCTGTATTGCATTATCAAATAATGAAGAATGGATAATGATTTTGGGAGATGATGATGTGTTAGGGGAAAATGTAGTGGATGCTTTTTATGCGAATTTGTTAGAAATAAAAAAGGAGGGAGTTAATGTAGTGCGGTTTTCGACGCAATCAATAGATAAAGTAAAAAATATAATTTCAAAAGTTTATATAAATCCAAAAGTTGAAAAGGCAACCGACTTTTATTACCGAAGACATTCTGGGGATGTGAGAAGTTCATTGTCTGAGCATATTTTTAGAAGGAAAAGTTTTTTAAAGTACAAATTCAAAAATTATCCTTTGGCTTGGCATAGTGATGATTATGCGTGGATAGAGTTCGCTGAAAACAAACCTGTTTTTGCAATAAATGATGCAATTGTAACTGTTGTTATTTCTTGTGAAAGCTTGACGGGTAGGACTACTAATTTACTAAAAAAAAATATTGCTAGGTCTCTATTTTATATGGATTTGGTAAAGAACAATCTAAACTTGTTTGATGAAAATATGCGTTTGCCACTTTTATTGCAAGCAGAGATTGCTATAAAAATAAACAGAAAATTAACGTTAAAGGAATGGAATGTTTTGTTTTTTGAATATCTAAAAAATTATTCAACTTTACCAATGTTAAAATTTATAAGAAGATTTGTAAAAAGTTTATTTCAATGAATTTGCCTTTAATCTCCATAATAATCCCAACATACAACCGAGCCAATTTAATAGGTGAAACGCTCGATAGTATTCTAGTACAAACGTACCTTAATTGGGAATGTATTGTGGTCGATGACGATAGTACAGATAATACTATTGAGGTCATTCGTGAATATATTAAAAAAGACAGTCGTTTTCAATACCACAAAAGACCAATTAATAAATTAAAAGGCCCCAACTCCTGTAGAAATTATGGGTTCGAATTGAGTAAAGGCGAATATATTCAATGGTTTGATAGCGATGATGTAATGCGTTCTGATTTATTAAAACGTCAATTTCAATCATTCGATGAAAATATTGATTTTAGTGTTTGTAAAGTAGCTTATTATGATTTTGAGAATGATTTAGTTTTAAAAGAAAACAGAATTTATTCATACGATTTAATAGAAGACTATCTTACTGGAAAGATTTCTTTTTATATTTCAGGACCATTGTGGAAAAGAACTTTTTTAGAAAAACAATCGGAACTTTTTGATGAAAAAATTTCAAATTTAGATGATTGGGATTTCAATCTTCGAATGTTATATCAAAAGCCGGCAATTGTTTATATAAATGAGCCATTAATTCAATACAGAATCCATGAAAATTCCTTGTCAAATGAAATCAATAAACTTAATTTTGATGAAATTCAATCTGAATTTTATACAAGAGAGAAACATTTGAAATTAGTCGTAATAAATAAACAGGCTAATATAAGGGTGTTGCAAAATTATATTAAGATACGCTATAAGTTTTTATTAAGAGAAGCAGTTGTTAAAAAACATAAAAGCAAATTTCCTCTTTTGATAAAACTGTTAAATAAGCAAATTATGGGTTTTGATATTAAAAGTAGTTGCAAGACAATAATTGGGTTTTTAGTTTTTAGTATTTTGGGTAAAGGGTATAAATTATTAAAATAAATGAAAATTCTTTTTATTTCCATGCCGTCTGTTCATGTAATCCGTTGGATAGCAAATCTAAAAGATACTTCGTATGAGTTGTATTGGTTTGATGTTTTGGGTAGAGGTCGATTAGAGACTTTAGATTCTGTTCGCCAATTTACAGCTTGGAAAAAAAGAAAATTACCTTATAACAAAGGAGAATATTTTTTGGGTAAAAGATTTCCTTTTTTGTATAAAACAATTCAACCCTTTTTGGAAGTAACGGCAAACGAGGCATTAGAAAAAATAATTTTACAAATTCAACCTGACATTGTTCACAGTTTTGAAATGCAAAGTTGCTCGTACCCTATTTTAAAAACGATGCGAAAATATCCGAATATAAAGTGGCTCTATTCGTGTTGGGGTAGTGATTTGTTTTATTACCAGCAGTTTCCAAATCACTTAAATGAAATAAAGAAGGTTTTAAAGAAAATTAATTATTTGCATACTGATTGCACAAGAGATTTAGTACTTGCGCGACAATTTGGCTTTTCAGGAACGCATGTTGGAGTAATTCCAGGTGGTGCGGGTTATGATTTAAGTTTGTTGGATGAGTTTAAACAACCAATATGTCATAGGAAAATCATATTAGTTAAAGGATACGAACATCAATTTGGTAGAGGTTTGAATATTGTAAAAGCATTGCATTTACTTGAGCATGAAATTCAAGATTTTGAAGTAGTAGTTTTTGGAGCACATACCAAAGTAATTGATTATATAGAATTTAATCATCTTAATTTTAAGTTTTTTGACAGACAAGTACTTTCTCATCAAGAATTGATGGCGTTAATGGGAAAGTCGTTACTTTATATTGGAAATAGTATTTCTGATGGTATGCCTAATACCTTATTGGAAGCCATAGTTATGGGTGTATTTCCTATTCAGTCTAATCCAGGGGGTACAACAGCCGAAATTGTAAATCATAAAAAAAACGGTTTATTGATAGATAATACGGAAGATGTAGCTGCTATAAAAGACTTAATTATTTTAGCAATTTCAAATTCTAAAATGCGTACAAATGCATTTGAAGAGAATCAAATAATTTCTAGAAATTATTTAGATTATAATTCGAACCAACAAAAAATAGTAGATTTATATCAGAAAATAGAAAACGATTTATGCGAGTAGGCTTCAATCCACATAAAGACCAACCTCAGCAAGAATCTGATTATTTTCATCAGGTTGTTGTTCCTGTTTATATACCTAATGAAGAAGGTTATTTTAAAGATAGTTTTAAAATATTCAAATTATGTCTTGATTCACTATTTAAAACTATTCATAAAAAAACATATATTACTATTGTAAATAATGGCAGTTGTGATGTAGTTATTGCTTATCTAAACAAGTTATTTTTAGATGGGGAAATTCAAGAAATTATCAATACCAGTAATATTGGCAAATTAAATGCAATTGTAAAAGGAATTGTGGGGCATGATTTTTCTTTGGTTACGGTTACAGATGCTGATGTGTTATTTTTAAAGAATTGGCAAAAAGCAACTTATTCTGTTTTTGAGGCATTTCCTAAAACAGGCGTTGTCTGTTCAACACCATCTTCAAGATCTTTACGAACTTATACGGCAAATATATATTGGGATTTGTTTTTTTCAAAAAGACTACATTTCTCTAAAGTTGATAATCGAGATGCCTTAAAAATGTTTGCTCATAGTGTTGGGAATGCAGCGTTTTATAATGAGATTCAATTACAAAAGTATTTGACGGTTTCTCATAATGAAACTAAAGCAGTTGTAGGAGCGGGGCATTTTATAGCTACTTACAGAGGAGATGTCATCGATAATTTTGAAAGTACATTCTCAAAATACAAATTAGGAGGTGATAGTGAGGGCAAATTTTTAGATCTACCAGTGGTGAAAAAAGGATTTTGGCGTTTGTCTACTGTTGATAATTATACGTACCACATGGGGAACAGTATCGAAGAGTGGATGTCTGATGAAGTTTCAAAATTAGAAAAACAAGAGCATATTCTTGATTTTAAATTAGTGCCCTATCTCCCTGATGGGAAGTGGGTTTATTATTTAAAAACGAAACTTTTTGGAAAATTTATTTTAAATAAAAAAATGATGCCGTATTTTTTAATCTGGAAAGGATTAAGTAAAGAAGAATCTAAAAACTATTTGAAATGATAACCATTATTTACCCTTATCGCAACAGAGAATTATCTAGAATTAAGCGGTCTTTAGATTCCTTAGTGCATCAAGACAATAAAAACTTCAGAGTTTTATTTGTTGATTATGGTTCTTCTATTCCGTTTGCTGATGAGGTTAAGAACTTAGTTTTGAGTTATAGTTTTGCAACATATCAGTATAGTTACACTCTTTATCAACCTTGGTCTAGGTCTAAAGCCATCAATATTGGTTTGAAATGGGTTCAAACACCGTATGTATTTGTCGCGGATATTGATGTTATTTTTAGAAATGATTTTATTTCTATGCTAAATAATCTAGCCAGTTCAGCTAGATGCTATTATTTTAAAGTAGGTTTTTTGAGCGAACCAGAAACGAGTGTGATAAAAAAGTTTTCGGAATATCAAATTTCATTTTCTAGTGAAATGGGTGCACAAGGACTTTCATTATTTCCATTACAAGCCGTTCAGGGAATTCATGGATTTGATGAGTTTTTGCATTTCTGGGGAGCCGAAGATATCGATATTCATAACAGATTGACTAGAACTGGAATTGAAAGCCTCTTTTACAATGATCAAATTTTACTGTTACACCAATGGCATAAAAGCTATCGAAAAGGCGAAACGGATGTGTTGAGTAATGAGTTACAATTGAAAGGGGTTGTTCAGTTAAACCACCAACATTTAATTACCCACCAAAATAGGGGCGTAACAATACCCAATTTTAAAACTTGGGGAGAAACCATTTCAGAAACTGATTTTAATGAATTAAATGATTTCGATAACCAGATTGTTATAAATAATACAAAGGAAAGAGTAACTCATTTTTTATTTGTTGAATTACCACAATTTCAAAACGGAATTTTATCAGTTCGTTTTGTAGAAGATTCATTTCAAAATTCGATAAAGTATAAAATAAAAAAAACAGTAGGTAAAAAAGTACCAAACTATTATAATTTAAAAGAAATAAATGACATGCTGTTGTTGCATATTATTTCTTTTTATCATCAATTGCCATACACTTTTAAAATTAGTGCTGATTTAAAAAGTATCTCTTTCAAAATAAAAAAGCAATCGTTCTAGAAAATACTATTTTTACAAAAAAACAAATGCCGAAAGTAATTCTCTTATCACAATTTCCTCTTCCGTATGCTCATATAGGAAGCTGGACTACGATGTACTTTAATTATTTGAAAGCAAATCATCAAATAGATTATATTATTTGCAAAGAGCCAGAATCACGTATTGAAACCGTAAAATATGAGGTTCTTTCGCATAGTACGATTTTAAAAATAAAGCAGAAATTTTTAAGACAACCGTACCTAGCCTATTTAGACGCTTTAAAAAAAATCGTAAAAACGAATGAGAAGTATATCATTCAAGTTGTTGATCATTTTGGGATTATAAAACCATTACAGAAATTTTTGCTGCAAAATGGATTACGACAAAATTGTCAAATTCAGTTTTTCTACCACGGATTCCCTCCTTTTCATGAAAATTTTAGAGGAAGAGATTTTTTTGAATCTATAGATGAAATGGTAGTACTCACCCATGATAGTTACAAGGTACACAAAGATTATTATACCGTTTTGCCAACACGATTTTCTGTACTGCATAATGGAATTGATACTTCAAAATTTCAAAAAGTAACTAACGAACAAAAACAAATTCTAAAAGAAGAATTAGAATTAAAAGATAAAAAAGTATTTATTTGGTGCTCTAAAGATTTTCCTAAAAAAGGATTAGATTTTATTTTAGATGTTTGGAAAAAAATTCATAAAACAGATAAAAACACAGTTCTGTTGGTTGTGGGAGCAACTCGCAGCAACCCAATTGATGGTGTTCTTTTTTTGGGTAAAATTCAAAACCAGGAACTCCCTAAGTTTTATCAGATGGCAGATTGTTATTTGTTTCCTACTTTATGGCATGAAGGTTTTGGTTTAACTTTAATCGAAGCATTACATTCTGGCTGTTATTGTATTGCATCAGCCTTGGGTGGTATTCCAGAAGTTTTGCAACACGGAAAGTTAGGGAAGTTGATTGAAAATCCTCATTTTCAACAAGAATGGGAAGAGGCTATTTTAGATTTTTTAAATCAAAAAGAAGGTAATGATATTGTTATACCAAAAACTTTATATTCCACTCAAAGCTGGAATTCAGGCATGAATACAATTATTGAAAATGCAAAAAATAGGATACAATAAATGAAAAACATAGCCATCATTCCTGCCCGTGGAGGATCAAAACGCATCCCGGAGAAGAACATTCAATTGTTTGGAGGATTGCCTTTATTGGTGCATTCGATACAGTATGCAGTTGTAAATAGTGCCATTATTGATGCTGTTTATGTTTCTACAGATGATCCCGCCATAAAAGAAATCGCATTGGCCTATGGGGCTAAAGTGATTGACAGACCAGATCATCTTTCAGGAGATTTGGAGCCAACTATTACTGCTCTCCAGCATGTTCTGGGAAATATAGGTTTTGAAGTTGAAAATGTCATATTGTTGCAGACCACAAACCCGTTGCGCCCGCCAAATTTGTTAAAAGATTGCGTGGAGAAATTCCAAAATGAAAAAGTCGATAGTTTGTTTACCGTTACTCAAAACTATCAGAAATTCGGAAAAATTACATCTGATACCTTTGTTCCGTTTAATTACGAAATTGGGCAACGCAGCCAGGATTTAGAACCGCTTTATTTTGAAAATGGATTGTTGTATATTACAAAGGCAAAGTCTATTCTTGAAAATAAAATAATTACTGAAAATGCATTTCCTTATCTGGTAAATCATATTTTTGCCCATGTAGATATTGATACGAAAGAAGATATGGAGTATGCAGCTTTTCTCTATCAAAAATTTACAACTCCTAACTACTAATTTATTTCATGAACCTCTATATAGAAATTGCCGGACGAAAAATAGGCCCTGATTATCCACCCTTAGTTATTGCTGAAATAGGCATTAATCACGAAGGCTCTTTGGCTGTAGCCAAAGATATGGTTGATGCTGCAAAAAGGGCGGGTGTTGAGATGGTGAAGCACCAAACCCATATTGTAGCAGACGAAATGTCTGGAGCTGCTAAAAAAGTAATTCCAGGCAATGCGGATGTTTCTATTTACGAAATTATGGAACGTTGTTCGTTGAACGAAGCTGACGAATTGGACTTAAAAAAGTATGTGGAGAGTAAAGGAATGCTCTTTATATCAACTCCTTTTTCTCGCGCTGCAGCTGATAGGTTAGAGAAATTCGATGTACCAGCCTATAAAATTGGCTCCGGCGAATGCAATAATTATCCTTTATTGGAGCACATTGCTTCTTTTGGAAAGCCCGTAATTTTGAGTACTGGGATGAATACTATTGCAAGTATTCGCAAAGCGATTGCTATTTTTGATAAACATAAAGTCCCTGTTGCACTATTGCATACTACTAATTTATATCCCACACCGATTCATTTGGTTCGATTTGGAGCCATGATGGAAATGCATCACGCTTTTCCAGATAAAATTTTTGGTTTATCGGATCATACATTGAACAACAATGCTTGTTTGGGAGCAGTAGCTTTGGGTGCCAGTATTCTGGAACGCCATTTTACAGACCACATGCAGCGGACAGGTCCAGATATTGTATGCAGTATGGATGAACAAGCTACAAAGGATTTACTATTAAGTTCCAATGAAATGTGGCAAATGCGCGGTGGAGTCAAGGAACCCGCTTTAGAAGAACAGGTAACTATAGATTTTGCTTTTGCTGCCGTTTGTGCGATTAAACCAATACAAAAAGGAGATGTGCTTACCAAAGAAAATATTTGGGTGAAACGTCCTGGAACCGGAAAGATTCTAGCAGAACATTTTAATGATTTAATAGGTAAAGTGGCAACCCGAACTATTGCTAATGACGAACAATTAAATTGGATCGATTTTGCTTAGTGGTTACTTTATCCTATTTTGTTTGAATAAAAATTAAAGCCCATTAGCCCATTGGGGGTACTTACTATTAAAAATGGTTCTCGATACATTTTTTGTTTCGTTTTACTACACAAAAAAACACTGGAACTGACGTTCTGGATAATTGCACCCAATGGATGCATATACATAAATAATATAGATTACTAAAAATATCTCGACTGCGCTCGACATGACAGCATAATAATGAAAAAAATAGTATTCCTGACGGGAACCCGAGCTGATTTTGGTAAAATAAAATCACTGATTACCATCCTTGAAGATCAAGATGATTTTGAAGTATTTGTATTTGTTACCGGAATGCATTTACAAGAAACCTATGGATACACCCTGATAGAAATTCAGCGGTGTCATTTTAAGAATGTTTCTACTTTTGAAAATCACACGCATGAAACCACGATGGATTTAACTTTGGCTAAAACCATTGAAGGCTTATCAAGCTATTGTAAAGAAGTAAGCCCTGATTTGATTGTGGTTCACGGTGACAGAGTTGAAACTTTGGCTGGTGCTATTGTGGGTTCTTTAAATAATATTTTGGTTGCTCATATTGAAGGCGGTGAACTCTCAGGAACGGTAGATGAATTGATTCGGCATAGTGTAAGTAAATTGAGTCACATTCATTTTGTTTCTAATGCAGATGCGGCCAAACGGTTGTTGCAAATGGGAGAGGTTCAAGAATCTATTTTTACTATTGGTTCGCCAGATGTTGACGTAATGTTCTCGGATACATTACCGGAACTAGCTGTGGCAAAAAGTTACTATCAAATAGATTTTGATGTGTTTGCTATTGTTATGTTTCATCCAGTTACTACAGAAATAGACCAGATGGAGCAGCATGCTATTCAATTTGTAACGGCATTATTAGAAGATACTCACAATTATTTAGTGGTTTATCCCAACAATGATTTAGGAAGTCGATTGGTTTTAAGTGCCTATGAACAGTTAAAAGGGAACTCTCGATTTCGAATTATTCCTTCTTTACGATTTGAATATTTTTTAACGTTACTCAAGAATGCTCAATTTATAATAGGAAATAGCAGTGCCGGAATTCGTGAAGCGCCTTACTATGGAGTTCCTATTATTAATATTGGAACGCGTCAACAGAATCGTGTTGTAGATGCTGCTATAATCAATATAGATTATAACAAAGAAAGCATCGTTAAAGCGCTACGTTCTATCAAGACAAATAAAATTAAACATGTGAATCCTGATTTTGGAATTGGAAATAGTGCCCATTTGTTTTTAGATTCTTTGAAAAAAAACGATATTTGGAATCTGAACCACCAAAAACAGTTTAGAGATTTTAATGACAAATAAAAAGATTTTTGTATTGCTTCCAGATGGAATTGGATTGAAAAATTTTGCCTTCTCTGATTTTTATAAATTAGGCATTGATGCAGGTTTTGTTATTAAGTATTGGAATGCTACCCCTTTTGATTTAAAGGATTTGAGATTTGATGAAATAAAAATTCAAAATTCAAAATCACATCCGCTTACTGAAGTATATAAAAATGCACGTAAGCATATTGAGTTAAACAGAAGCATTACTAGAACGAAAGATTCTGTATATGATTCGTATCGCTTTCCGTTTGAATATAAAGGTATAAAGAAAGCACTAAAAAGCGGATTTACCCGATTCCTAGTTGTAAGCCATTCTACCGAAAGTGGTTTGCAGCGCATTCGGAATCAAATAAAAAACCAGGAACGCAAGACTTTGTATTATCATCAAAGCATGGAAACCTTGCAAAAGGAACAACCTGCATTTGTTTTTTGTACGAATCAACGCCCTATGGCTGCTATTGCACCATTATTGGCAGCACAAGATTTAGGGATTCCTACGGCTACATTCATTTTTTCATGGGACAATATACCCAAAGCGACGATGGTTGTGGAAACTGATTATTACTTTGTATGGAGTGATCACATGAAACAGGAATTACTTTTGTATTATCCGTATCTTAAGCAAGAACAAATTTTTATTACAGGAACGCCACAGTTCGAATCTCATTTTAATCAAAGCAAATTGCTTTCCAGAGATGCTTTTTTTGAGCAAAACAGACTGGATTTAGATAAAAAATACATTTGTTATTCTGGGGATGATGTTACTACAAGTCCTAATGACCCAAAATACCTTGAGGATGTTGCAATAACCATACGGGAATTGAATAAAAAAGGGTATCTGTTGGGCGTTATTTTCCGACGTTGCCCTGTTGACTTTTCTAGCCGTTTCGATAAAGTATTAGATGATTATCAAGACGTGATCACCGCTATTGTACCACTTTGGGAAAAAGTAGGTAAGGAATGGAATACTGTTTTTCCTGCTCAAGCTGATATTGATTTGCAAATGAATACTATCGCCCATACTGAAATGGTAATCAATTTAGGATCTTCCATGGTTTTTGATTATGTGGCTCATCATAAATCATGTACTTTTATTAATTATAATATTCCTAACGCACTACTTCCAATTTGGTCTGTTGAAAAAATATACAATTACATCCACTTTCGCTCAATGCCCAATGAAACTGCTGTTTTTTGGATTGACAAACCTGAATCCATAGCTGGAATAATTGAAAACGTGATTAAGGGCGATCAATCGTCCATTAAAAGTGCAAAGCAATGGTTCGAAATTATTAATCAACATCCCCCGGAAGAAGCATCGTCCCGAATTTGGAAGTCGATTAAAACCATTATTTATAAAGAATAATCCTTTTCTTTGCAGCATAAAATAGATTACAATTTTTTACAATCAATTATGTTTTTCAATTCCTTATCCTTTGCTATTTTTCTGCCTATCGTATTTGTACTATATTGGTTTGTTTTTAATAAAACTAAAAGCACTCAAAATGCAGTCCTCATTATAGCGAGTTATTATTTCTATTCCTGTTGGGATTGGCGTTTTTTATTCTTGTTAATTTTCTCCACGTTTTTAGATTACTATACCGGTATTCGCATTGAAAAAGCCAAGACAGCAATGGGTCGAAAATTATGGTTTTGGTTCACTATTACCATAAATCTAGGTTTCTTAGGCGTCTTTAAATACTATAATTTTTTTGCAGATTCCTTTTCCGAGTTTTTGAACGGCCTTGGATTACAAACAAGTCCTTTACTCCTTAACGTTATTCTGCCGGTAGGCATTTCCTTTTATACGTTTCACGGATTGTCCTATGTGATTGATATTTATCTAAAAAGAATAAAAGCCGAATATAACTTTGTGGATTATTCGCTGTTTGTCAGTTATTTTCCATTGCTGGTTGCCGGACCTATAGAAAGAGCGACCCATTTATTGCCTCAGGTAAAAGTAAAACGAACGTTTGATTTTGATAAAGCCAAAGAAGGGGTGTATCAGTTTGTTTGGGGATTGGTCAAGAAAGTAGTCATTGCAGATACCTGTGCCACCTATGCCAATGCTATTTTTGACAATTATGAATCCATGAATTCGTTGTCGTTGCTGTTGGGTGCTTTCTATTTCGCTTTCCAGATTTATGGTGATTTTTCGGGTTATTCTGACATGGCTTTGGGAATGTCCAAGCTATTTGGAATTGATTTACTGCGTAATTTTAATTATCCTTATTTTTCCAGAGATATCGCTGAGTTTTGGCGGCGTTGGCACATCTCACTCTCGTCCTGGTTCCGGGATTATTTATATATTCCTCTAGGGGGAAGCAGTGGAGGTATGGGTATGAAAATTCGCAATACTTTTATCATTTTTATAGTGAGCGGATTTTGGCATGGGGCCAACTGGACTTTTATTGCTTGGGGGTTTATCAATGCGTTGTATTTTTTACCGCTATTGCTTTTAAAGAAGAATCGGTCTAATATGGAAACGGTGCAATTGTATTGGAATTTTGATTCGTTCAAAGTTTTTTTAAGCATGGTCAGCACGTTTCTTTTGACCTGTTTGGCCTGGATATTCTTCCGAGCAAAATCGATAGGGGAAGCTTTTGATTATATTGGTCGGATTTTTACCAATCAAAGTTTTCAGTCTCAATACTTAGAAAACGAACGCTATAATTATGAAATAATACTCTTGATTCTGGGCTTTGTATTGGTCGAATGGAAGAGCCGAACACAAGTAGAGCCTATTTCAGGAAAATACAGTAGTTTGAAATTAGCGTTATGCATTGCGGCCGTAGTTGCTTTAGGAACGTACTCCGATTATAAGGAATTTATTTATTTTCAGTTTTGAATTGTTTAATCAAGCGCAGTTGAGTCTCATTTAAAAGTTAAATCGTCTCTACTGCGCACGAAGTGACAGTAGGAGTTGTAATATGATGCTTTTGTTACAATTTCACAAACAACAATAATTATAAAGTTACGCATGAAAAAATTTATAGTATTCGCTTTCAAAACACTAATAGTAACGGTATTAATTGCTGTTGCCTTAGACTTTATATATACCGCTGTTTATTTGAATTCTTCCAACAGAGGTAAAATAGACTACATTTATAATTCTAAAGCCAGAAAATATGATGTGGTGATTTTAGGCTCCTCCAGAGCGAACAATCATTTTGTTGCTCCGATGTTTGAGGAAAAAGGATTGAAAACCTTTAATTTTGGCATGAGTGGTTCCCATTTATTTGAAGCTTCGCTAATGCTAAAGCTGATGGTAGAGCGTAAGTACGTTATAAAAAACCTAATACTGGAAACAGATTTGAATCTGTCTAATGAGCATCAAGCAGAAGGAATAGCAGCCAAATTTTTGCCTTATATTCATCAATCGGATATTATTAAGGAGCATTTTTCTAAGGAGAAAAATTTCAAACAATTGTATTATATCCCGTTCTACCGCTATGTTGCTTTTGACTCCAAAATTGGATTTAGGGAAATGTTCTTTAATAGTATTCATAAGAAAACAGTTCATTTAGATAACCAAGGGTATTATCCATTAGGGAATAAAAAGGGGAATATGAAAAATGATATACGAGCTTTGAAACCCATACCCAATAAGTATTATCAAGAAATCAAGCAAATTTGTGTAGCCAATAATATTAATTTTATAGCGATCATGACACCGATGTGTACCAATACCAAAGGATTGGATTATTTTGATAAAGTAAAAAAACTGTATCCGGAAGTTCACAATTATGAAAACGTAGTGTTAGAAGATCGTTATTTTTCGTCTTGCGGACACATGAATGACACAGGTGCTAGATTGTTTACTGCCCGAATTATAAAAGATTTTTTTAATAATTAATTATGCACATTGCTTTTCTGACTCCTGAATATCCTCATGTGCGTGTGCTTCATTCAGCCGGTATTGGTACAAGTATCAAAAACTTGGCTGTTGCTTTAACTCAAAAGGGAGTGAAGGTATCCGTTTTTGTTTATGGTCAAAATGAAGCTGTTGATTTTGAAGAGGAAGGAGTAAAACTTCATTTGATAAAAGCACAGAAATATAAAATATTGGGTTGGTATTTGCATCGAAAATACATTCAAAATCATCTTAATACATTAATTATTTCGGAGCACATTGATTTGGTTGAAGCACCCGATTGGACTGGAATTACCGCTTTTATGAATCTGAAAGTACCATTGGTGATTCGTTTTCACGGGAGTGATGCTTATTTTTGTCATCTAGAAAATAGAAAACAGAAATTAAAAAACTATTGGTTTGAAAAATTAGCTATTCAAAAAGCGAAGGCATTTATAGCCCCGACTACTTTTGCTGGTCAGCTTTCCCAAAAAATATTTAACATTAAAAATAAAACGATACAAACGATCCATAATGGATTGGATTTGCATTATTTCCACAACTCCAATCCTGAAAACTTCGAAAAAACGGTAATTCTTTATATAGGGACGATTATTCGGAAAAAAGGAATTCTCGAATTGCCCGCTATTTTTAATTTAGTAAGGCAAAAACATCCGGGTGCCTCACTAGTTTTAATTGGAAGTGATTCGTTTGACATTACAACACAGTCGCAATCTACTTGGGAATTAATGCAAAAAGAATTCAAAGTTAATGATTTTGAAAAAGTTTCTTACTTAGGTAAAATTCCATACCAAGCAGTACTTGAGCATCTAAAAAAAGCCCATGTTTGTGTATTTCCCGCCTTTGCTGAAACGTTGGGAATGGTCACTATAGAATCTATGGCGATGCAAAAAACGATAGTCAATAGTAATATTGGTTGGGCAAAAGAAATGATTGTTGATGGTGAAAGCGGTTATTTGGTTCATCCAAAAGACCATGAGTTGTTTGCCAATAGAATAAATTCTGTTTTTGAGAATACAGATTTGATGATACAAATAGGGAAAAACGCACGAGAAAGAGTTAAGGCGAAATTTGATATTGAGAAAATAGCAATAGAAAACATTGCATTTTATAAATCTCTAATAGTTTAATTTTGATAGTTGTATACCATAAAAATAATCGAATTTCTAAAGTAGTTTCTGCTGAGAATAAAAGGATATCTTTTGATAAGAGTGGGACCATTGCAAGCGGACTATTGCAACTGGCAACAGCATTTCCAAAATCAAAAATAGTTTGGTGTGATGAGGTTTGTCAAGAGGATATTAATTTAAAACATGTTGAACTCCTTTTTCATCATGATAAAATGATGCTATCTTATTCTCCGGGCGAGAGCGCTTATTTTGGACGAAAAATTGGCTATGTAGAAGAATCTCCATTCATTGTTATCAATAAAAAAGTATTATATCCAACGTGGCAAATGAGTAGTTTAGTAGGAGTAGTCCATGCTTCTATGCTTTTAAAAATAGAGGGTAGAATCAAATCAGACAATGATTTTGATTACTATCTTAATTCTGTCGCTAAGGTGTGTATGCCTTTAGGATTACTGTGTTATTCAGAACCAAAACTGTTAACTAAAACTGCTGTTTTTGACGGTCAAAAAGCGTCTGTTTTTACGCTCTTTACATTTGTAAAACAACATTATAAAACAAGATGGGTATGGTTGCTTTTTTTAAATCTACTCATTTATGAGAGAAGTTTTCCAATTTTAGCTTTTCTAAATACCGTTTTTTTTAAAAGTAGAAACAAAAAAAGTATTCATTTTGACGCTTTTGCAGTCAACTCTTCATTGAAAGTTGTTGATAAAGGATCTCTTGATGTTATTATAGCTACTATTGGCAGAAAAGAATATTTGTTGAATGTTTTGAAAGATTTAGCTCATCAAACGCACTTGCCTATAAACGTAATTATAGTGGAGCAAAATCCATCGGAGCATAGTGTTTCTGAATTGGAGTATCTTACTAATCAAATTTGGCCATTTGTTATAAAACATACCTTTACCCATCAAATGGGGGTTTGTAATGCTAGGAATTTAGCATTGAAACAAACGGAGAGCGAATGGGTTTTTCTGGCAGATGATGATATTTGTATTGCTAATTATTTTATTAGAAATGCGCTTGATGGTATTTCTAAGTATAAAAATAAAGCATTTACTTTCAGTTGCTTACAAGAAAATGAAAAAAAGGTTTACGAGAAAATAATTCAATGGTCAACTTTCGGTTCAGGTTGCAGTATTGTTAATGTAAAGGAAGTTCAAAAAATGAAATTCAATGAAAAATACGAATTTGGTTTTGGAGAAGATGCTGATTTTGGAATGCAACTCCGTAATCAGGGTATTGATATTCTGTATTTGCCTTCTCCAGAAATTTTGCATTTTAAAGCCCCAATAGGTGGTTTTAGAACAAAACCGATATTCGCTTGGGACAAAGACAGCATTCAACCCAAACCATCCCCAACGGTTCAGTTGTTTAAAATTTTACATTTGAGCAATGAGCAACAAAAGGGATATCAGACGATTTTGTTTTTTAAATTTTATACCAAACAATCTTTTAAAAATCCATTACGGTATTTTTTTAATTTCAGAAAACAATGGAATCAAAGTGTGTTTTGGGCCAATAAATTAAAAGAAAGAAGTTGAATACAATCAGTCAGATAAGAAAATTGATACAGTCCGTTTCGGTAATCACACCTTTAGGAAAAAAAGAAATTGTTTTTGATGAAAATCAAAAACATAAAATGAGTATCGATATAGGAAACTTAAATCTTTCCAATTTTAATGCATTCGATATCGAAATTGTTTTTACTATTCCTATTTCTAAATTCCGAAATCACGATTATACCTGGATAACATGCCCTGTTGATTGTGTTGCTAATCAATATTCCCCCAAAATCATCCAATTGAGTAATGGGTTTTTTGTTCAGGCCAATATTACGAATGGTATTTGGGAAGTAAACAAAAATAATGCGAGGGTTTTACTTTGGCGGTTTAATCCGGAAATGTCTTCACCAATGGCCCTTTATTTAGGGAGCAAATATGAAAAAGTAATTGTCCAAACCGAACAAAATTTTAATTTTAAAGAGCATCCGGCGTTGTTATTTATTTCAAATGAAGCGATAGAGATTAGCCGATCTAAAATTCCTTTTTCCGCGATAGCCGTTTTTACCGATCATTGTGATTTTGATACAGCATTAAATATAGCATTACAGCGCACTTTTTTTAAGGAGAATGCGATAAAAATCAGCAAAGGTTTTTTCTTAAATCATTTTTCCAAACGACCTGATAATGCGTCCTTCCAGAATGATGCCGAAGAATTGACTAAATGGAAGGAAGATGGACATGAATTGTGTTATCATTCACTATCGCAATCGATAAAATCAGAAAAGGATAGTTTTGATGATTTCTATTGTTTTGTGCCGCCGTTTACCGATGTGGAAACCTGGATTGATCATGGTTATCAGCCTTATAATTTGTCTCTTTTTCAAAACAGAAAAGTAGCTAATAAGGTCTATGAAGATGCTTTACAACAAAAAAACATCCGTACGCTATGGAATTATATCGATTCCGGTACTGCGACTTCTGGCGTGATCAACCAGCTCAATGTTCAACATTTTACTTTGTCGCGTTTTTTGATTGGAAATAAAGATTTGTATTTGATAAAAAGGATGCAGTTAATGATCAAGAATATTATATTTCATTATTATAATGACGATGCATTGCTATTGCAATATAAAAGTACTGCGACTCATTTTAAAAAATTATTTTTTCAGAAAAAAGCAGGCAGTTTACTACCATTACTAAAGAATGCGTTCAAACTAAGTGCTGCTATCCTTTATGTTTTTATTTTTTGGAAACGCAGTAAAATAAAACCGTATAAACTGGCCAAGTATCAACCGATTTTGTTTAAACATCGTATTTTTGAAAAAGAGTTTTATATTTTTCAAACCCTTGAAATGGTTGACTTTAAAAAAGCATTAAGTAAAAAAAACATTGATGATTTGATAGAGGAAAAAGGGATGTTCATTGCGCACACCTATTTTTCTGTGCCCATGTCTTACCATAAAGGAAGGATGTTTGCCACACCGAATACGATTGATACAGTTGTGGCCGGCAACTTCAACTATTTAGGTGCAAAAATTGTAAATAATGAAATTTGGAATCCAACTCTTTCTGAATTAGTTGAGTACTGGTCTAATTTTGACACTGTAGTTTTAGATATTGACCTAAATGGAGTTGTGTTTGTGAAAAATAAAACTGATTTGAATTATAGAAAGGTTAAGTAATTATGCCATTAAAACTACTTTCATATTAGCTTGTTAAATTTTTAATAAAAGATGGACCATAAATTAAAAACAATATTGTTTCGAATGTTAGCCTTATTACCCAATAAAGTTGACGATTTTTTTTACCATAAAATTCAAGGTTTTTTTGAGAAATCTACTCTTGATGATCGGCTAAAAAGTGTAGAATATACCTGTTTGAGGTTGTCTAAAGTGCTGCATAAATTGAATATAGATGTAAAAGACAAAACAGTTTTCGAGTTTGGGTCTGGTTGGTTTCCTAGTATGCCTTATTTTTTTAAATATAATTATGAAGCAAAAGAAGTCTTAACTTATGATATCAATAAACACTTTAAAAAAGATACCGTTTTAGAATTGAACCAGATCTTTTCTAAGAAATACAATTGTACTATTATTCCTGAATCAGGTAATAGGTTCGGATTGCCTAGTGGTATTGAATATTTTCCTAACTATAATATAATAGCAGAAGATATTCCAAGTGCGGATATTGTATTCTCGCGTTATGTATTATCCCATATGAGAGAAAATGATGTGATTTCGCTCCACAAAAAAATGAAAATGGAATTAAAGAAAGGTACCACTGTCATTCATTTCATTTCACCAAGTGATTTGCGACAGCACGGAGACAACACTATCTCACTTCAGGAATTTTTAAAGTATAGTACGTTAGAGTGGGATAAAATTCATACTAAATTTGATTATCATAACCGTTTGCGATTGCCACAGTTTTTAGAAATCTTTACTACTTGTGGTTTGGAGGTTGTTCATCTGGAATATGAAAGTACAAAAAGCGGAACAAAATTATATGATTTATTTAAAAAAGTTAAATTGCATGCTGATTATATGAGGTATTCTGATGAGCAATTAACAGCGGGAAATATTCTTGTAGTTCTAAAAATTTAATGATAAAAATGGTTTTTTTACTCATAGTTTTATGAAAACTCACTTTCCGTTTACCCTGATTATTTGCACCTATTTGCGCCCCAATCCTTTGTTGCGATTATTGCAATCTGTACAGAGTCAAACTTTATATCCAGATGAAATTTTAATTGTGGATGGTTCTACCAATGATGAAACGGAAATTATTCTAACTCAAAATTATTTTGATAATTTAAACTATTTTAGAGTTTCTTCGGAACATCGTGGTTTGACTAAACAACGAAATTATGGTATTGCCCGTGTTGGAACAGCGATGGAAATTATTTGTTTTCTAGATGACGATACGGTTTTAGAGCACCGTTATTTTGAAGAGCTTATCAAAACATTTCAAGATAATGAAACCATTTCGGGTGTTGGAGGAGTCGCCATAAATGAAAATAGTTGGATTTTGGCGGAACCTAATAAAGATTATAATAAATATCATTATTTTCAATTTGATGAATTTGTATACAAAGAAGGTCAACGTAATGTGGTTCGTAATTATTTAGGATTACAATCCAATCTTGGACCAGGGAGAATGCCTGATTATTCTCATGGTAAAACCTGTGGGTTTCCTTTGAATGCTAAAATTTATAAAGTTGATTTACTTATAGGGATGTCGTTTGCCTTTCGGAAAAAGGTTTTTGACTCCATCCACTTTTCCTCTTATTTTGAAGGTTACGGTTTGTATGAAGATGCTGACTTTAGTATTAGGGCATTACAATTTGGAAGTAATGTAATCAATACAAAAGTGCAGTTGAATCATTATCATGATCCATCAGGAAGACCCAATCAATATCAATATGGAAAAATGGTAGTGCGAAACGGTTGGTATGTTTGGAGGACAAAAAATAGGAAGCCTTCATTTGATGCTAAAATGAAGTGGCATTCCATTACGATACTTTTGACATTGATTCGATTTAGCAATATATTTACAACAAAAAAACGGAAGGAAGCCTTTATTGAAGCCTTTGGTAGAACATTAGGTTGGTGGAGTTTATTTTTTAATAAGCCTAAAGAGGAATGATGAAAAATACAAAGGTTTACATTTACGGATTATGTAATGTTTATTATGATTCATTCTATATCCAAGGCTTGAATGAAATTTTTTCGGATATTGAATTTAATGTTTCCAAATTTCCAAATTTTGTTCAAGGTACTTTTGCGATTATTTTAACTGAAAACGGGCAAGAAACTAAGATTATAATTGATTCTAGAGATACAAATGAAATTGATTTTATGGCTTTTAATTGGTGTGATAAATATGGTAAAGTAAATTACAATTTTACGACATTGCCATTAGATAATTTTCATAAAGTTATAGCAATTGGCCCCAGTTTCGGTATAAAAATTTGGAGTTTGATTGAGACTATTTATTTCGCTTTATTTAATTTGATTAAATTTAATCCTAAAATTACCAATAAAAGAGAGTTTGTTGCAAATTATTGGAGACAATATAAACGGTTACCTTTAAAGAGTTATTTTCCTAATAAATCAACAAATGAAAGTGTTTTTTTTATTAGTAGTATATGGAAAAAAGAAAAAGAGACAAATGATTTTAGAGCTATATTTATTGAGGCATGTTTGAACAATAAAAATGTAGATTTTGAAGGTGGTTTTGCACCAAGGAAAGATGGTAATAATTGTTGTTTTGACTCATTATTATATTCTAGTAAAATTGATTTAAAACAATATTTGATTAATATCAAAAAATCGGTTTTCGTTTTTAATACTCCCGCAGTACTTTCTTGCCATGGATGGAAATTAGCAGAGTTTTTGGCATTAGGGAAAGCAATTATTTCAACTCCACATAAAAATAAAATGTCCGAGCTATTAGAAGATAATGTTCATTTGGTATATGTTAGAAATTCAGATGATATTGAAAAAAAAATAAGGATGATAATGTCTGATTTAGATTTTAAAAGGAAACTAGAAATTAATAGCCGTGATTATTTCATAAGAAATTTAGATCCTAAAGTTATAATAAATAAGCTTTTATGAAATTCGCCATTTTCACTCATGTTATCCATAAAAAGCAAGGCAATCAATATTATGCATATGCCCCTTATGTACGAGAAATGAATGTTTGGGCAAAACAGGTGCAAGAATTAATTGTTGTTGCCCCGATGGCAAAGCAAGAAAGAACGCCTATAGACAGTTTTTATGTTCATACCCATATTAGGTTTGTTCCTGTTGACAGTTTTAATATTTTGAGTTTAGGAGGGCTGTTTAAAACCATTTTTAATGTTCCTAAAATTAGTTTAGCGCTTTATAAAGCGATGTATTATGCCGATCACATTCATTTGCGATGTCCAGGAAATATAGGTTTATTGGGTTGTTTTGTTCAAATGCTATTCCCGAATACACCGAAAACCGCCAAATATGCTGGGAATTGGGATCCAAAATCAAAACAGCCTTGGACTTATCGTTTGCAGAAATGGATTTTAAGCAATTCCTTCCTGACCAGAAATATGCAGGTTTTAGTTTATGGTGAATGGCCCAATCAGACTAAAAATATTAAATCTTTTTTTACGGCTACTTATCCGGATCGCGATACATCGCCGTTACTGCCAAAAGTATTAAAAGGCAGTATTACTTTTGTTTTTGTTGGGACTTTGGTAAAAGGAAAAAACCCGTTGTATGCAGTTCAATTGGTTGCAGAGTTATTTCAAAAAGGATACGATGTTGTGTTAAGGATTTATGGAGAAGGGGTTCAGCGAGCCCAATTGGAATCTTATATTTTGAAGCATAAATTAGAAGGAATAATTGTATTGGAAGGCAATCAAAATCAGGAAATTATAAAAAAAGCCTATCAAAACAGTCATTTTGTAGTTTTGCCATCTGAAAGCGAAGGTTGGCCGAAAGCAATTGCCGAAGGCATGTTTTGGGGTTGTGTGCCAGTGGCAACAGCGGTGTCTTGTGTTCCGTTTATGTTGGATAATGGGAATAGCGGTATTTTGCTGGAAATGAATTTAGGAAATGATATCCGACAATTAGAAGCGGTTTTGGATGATGAAAGTTGTTTTCAAATGATGTCTAAAAAGGGCAGTGATTGGTCCAGAACCTATACTTTAGATGCATTTGAAAATGAAATTGAAAAACTCCTTCGATCATGAGAATTATTCAATTAATTGATAGCTTAGAGCCAGGAGGAGCAGAGCGCATGGCGGTTCATTATGCCAATGCATTAACTAAGTATATAGCATTTTCAGGTTTAGTGGTAACTAGAAAGGAAGGTGCGCTATGTTCTCAGATTGATACTAAAGTATCCTATTTGTACCTCAAAAAGAAAAAAATAATTGATTTTAAAGCTCTTTTTGCCTTGAGAAATTATGTGCTGCAGCACAACGTAACAGTTGTACATGCGCATAGTTCTTCCTTTTTTCTTGCTTTTTTACTAAAGTTAACGTTGCCTTCCTTAAAGTTAATTTGGCACGACCATTACGGAAACAGTGAGTTTTTGTCAAAAAGACTATCAGGGATTTTACGAATAATCCTTCCGTTTTTTAATGGAATAATTGCCGTAAACCAAAAATTAAAAGACTGGGCTGATGAGCGGCTCAACCTTAGGAATACTATTTATCTGCCTAACTTCCCTTCGGAAGAGAATACTGTTTTCGAGCAAACAATTTTAAGGGGAATCGAAGGAAAACGGATTGTTTGTGTTGCTAATTTAAGAGAACAGAAAGATCATTTCACATTATTAAGAGTTGCCAAGAAATTAAAAGTGTATGATGCTAATTGGACTTTTCATCTTATTGGTAAAGATTTTGGAGATGATTATTCCAAGGGAATCAGGGATTTAATTGTTGCGTTTGATTTAGAAAAAAATGTGTTTCTTTACGGCTCGAAACAAGATATAAAAAACATTCTGGATCAATCGACAGTTGCAGTCCTAACTTCAAAATCTGAGGGGTTACCCGTTGCACTTTTAGAATATGGCTGGCATAAGAAACCTATAGTAGTTACAAATGTCGGAGAAATAGCTGCTTTGGTCCAGGACGGTAAAAATGGTTTTATTGTTCCAGCCCAGAATGTCAATCTGTTTTATACTGCACTACTAACTTTAGTAGAAAATGATACTCTTAAAGTTAATTTTGGTCATGCATTGTATGCCAGTGTTGTTGAGGGAAATTCAGAAAATATCATTATTAAACACTATTTAAATTGGTTAGAAACTATTTAAAATGAAAAAAGAGGAAATCTCCTATATCTGTTTGTTACTTGTTCATGTTTTGATTGGACTTTTGGTGTATGCATTGCCATTTACCGCTAAGATATACGGATATTCCATTTTTATTTTTGGGACTATTTATGTCATTAAAAGCAGCAATAAAAATAACGAAGCCCTTCTTGTTGCAGCTTATGTAGTTGGAAGCGAGGTTTTTTTGAGAATGACCGGCGGAAATCCCCTTTATGAAATATCTAAATATGGAGTACTGTTTTTTTTGCTCCTAGGAATGTATTTCAGTGGGTTTTCAAGGGGAGCCATTTCGTACTGGCTGTTTTTGTTTTTATTAATCCCTGGCCTTGTCATTGCTACTTTTGCTTTAGATCTAGATACCAATATTAGAACTAGGATAGCCTTTAATATTTCGGGACCGCTATGTTTAGGGATTGCTTCCATATACACTTTTAGGCGAAGTATTTCCTTAGAACAGATGAATCGTGTCTTGCTCAATATGGGTTTGCCTATTGTTACTTGCATGGTCTATTTGACTGTTTATACACCCATTATAAAAGATGTAATTACAGGAACAGAATCTAATTTTCAGACTTCAGGAGGTTTTGGACCCAATCAAGTATCAACCGCTTTAGGGCTTGGTATGTTTATTTTTTTCTCACGGGTACTGTTAGCATCCAAAACAAAATTGATTGTTTTTATCAATTTATTCCTTGCCTTGAATATTAGTTATAGGGGTTTTATTACTTTTTCCAGAGGAGGTATGATAACGGGTATCGTGATGATTATTATACTTTTAACATTTCTATATTTTAATTCGAATGATGCAGGAAGAGTTAAATTGAATTATGGTTTTTTGCTTATTGTTTTAGCAATTGTTGGAGTGTGGATGTACACTTCTTTTCAAACTGGAGGGCTTATCAATAAGCGGTATGCCAATCAAGATGCTTCTGGACGAGTAAAAACGAGTCAGTTTACTGGAAGGGAGAATTTAGCAGATGAAGAAATTGATATTTTTTTAGACAATCCTTTTTTTGGTGCCGGTGTTGGGAAAGTAATCGAAATCAGGCAATCCGAAACGGGAGAAACTACGGCGTCCCACAACGAAATTACTCGCATGTTAGCAGAACATGGGATGTTGGGAGTAATTGGATTATTGATTCTTATTGTCACCCCTTTTGTTCTGTATCTAGAATATAAGTTTAATGTTTTCTTATTGTGTTTTGTTATCTTTTGGTTTTTGACAATTAACCATGCCGCTATGCGTACGGCTGCGCCAGCATTTGTTTATGCCTTATCGCTGCTAATTATTCGTTTTGAAAAATCTTCAAAAGAAGTAAATTAGGATCGTGATTAGAATAGTATTTTATACTAAACGTTTCGTAGTTTGAAGCTTTATCAATTTAGGAACGAATAGAATAAATAAGGTTTTTATCGGATTAATTTGCATCTTTCTATTTATTTGAAGGCAAAATTGCTAAATTGCCAAAATACCAAAAACAAAGCATGTCTACTAAAAGGAAAATACATTTTGAAATTTCTGAGCGAAAAATCATTCTTCGTTTTTTTGATGTTTTTTTTGTTCTTTTGGGTTTGTATCTTTTTGGGACTTTTTTTGATCAAGAATATTTAACGGTAGCTGCCAGTAGACCTTCCTGGACTATTCTCCTAGTTGTTTATCTTATTTTTTTTGCATCAATTTTCGAAATGTATAACCTACAAGTCGCCAGTAATCAGCTTTTAGTTTTGCAAAACATATTACTCACGGTTTCGACAACTGTTTTTGTTTATCTTTTTACCCCTTTTTTTTCGCCAGAGTTACCGGCTAACAGACTTCAAGTTGTATTGTTTTTTTTAGTAATGTTTGTTGTGCTGTTCTTATGGCGAATGTTTTATGTGCTCTTTTTAGCGTCCAATCGATTTGTTCAGAAAGCCATATTGATATGTGATAAAGAGCAAGTTCAAGAGCTGATTTTGGGATTAGAAAACATTGATCCACATTATAAAATAGTTGGATTTGTTAACACTGATATTGCAGAAGATACGGTTTTGGATTACCATTATGTGAAACTAATAAAAAGAGATGATTTGTTTTCTTTTGTAAAAGAAAATGGGATTTCTGAAATTGTGATTGCTTCTCAGAATACAGAAGGAATCACCGCTGATTTATACCAACAATTGTTACATTTATTAGAATCTGGAAATATTATACGAGAGTATACACAGGTGTATGAAAGTAAAACACAGCGTATTCCTGTGCAGTATATGTCCCGTGATTTTTATCGTTTTTTTCCTTTCAGCCGAAGCAATCAGAATAAATTATACTTGTTGACCATCCGTATTTTTGAAATTGTAGTTTCCTTATTTGGTCTTGTTGTCGGATTGGTTCTTTTTCCGCTTATATTGGTTGGAAATGCAATAGGTAACAGGGGGCGCTTGTTTTATTCACAGGAGCGGGTTGGTAAGGATGGTGTTGTTTTTGAAATTTTGAAATTCCGTACGATGGTGAAAAATGCCGAATCGAACGGCGCGGTTTTTACTGCAATGAATGATTCACGAATAACTGTCTTTGGGAAGTTTATGCGAAAAACAAGAATGGATGAGTTTCCTCAGTTTATTAATATTTTAAAAGGTGATATGGCCGTTATCGGTCCGCGACCAGAACGTCCTATTTTTGTAAAAGAAATTGCCGAAATAATGCCTTTTTATGAGACTAGGCACATCATCAAGCCTGGACTTACTGGTTGGGCACAAGTCAATTATTCGTATGGCGAAACGATAGATGATAGTTTAATCAAGTTGCAATATGACTTGTATTACATCAAGCATCGCAGTATTTATCTGGATTTGAATATTGCTTTCAAAACGATAACGACTGTATTGTTTTATAGGGGGCAGTAGCTATTATTATATTATTTATTGTGGAAAACAGTATTGTTGCTTTTTTGAACAGATTTGCACGGATTATAGAGTGATTTTTTTCTAATTTAGTTCTTTCTGTAACGTCTAGTAAATAATTATTTCAACCGCTAATTCGCTAATTTTTATTTTATTAAAAAAATTAGCGGCTAAAAGATTAGATGTCATATACAATTCAAGTAAATTAATAGAAGGATTCCTTATATTATAATTGGAATTCGTTTTTTGTTTTGAATGGCCAGTCTCACTAAAACAACTCCGCTGCAAACTACCATTGGCATTACCAGCACCAGATGTGCTTTGTTGATTATCAAAAAGAAATAAATCACCAATAATGCGATATTTAATAGCGCCAGATTGTAAATTACTTTTTTGTTTTTCGTCCAATAAAAATAGAGTAGGCCTATTAAGGTTGGATTGAATAATAAGATATTGTAGTTGTATCCTAATTCCAGATGTAACGAGTAAAACCCTGCAAACGAAAAGAATATTCCAATTACGGCCAGTATGCTGAGGTAGAACAAATCGATGCTTTTCTTGTTTATAAACACGATGAAACTTAGCACTATGAAGTACGTATAGGGATTATTCCACCAAGACATAGGAACCTCATTTTTGAATTCGATTATAGTTTTGTTTCCCAGTGCCAGCGGACGATTTTGAAAGGAAACTTTCTCGAGGCTTTTTTGTAATTCAAATGGTAGAAATATTTTGGTTCCTAATTGATCTACTTTTTTACCGAAGATAATGCTGGTGCCTAATTTTTCATAAAAATGACCGTCAAAATACGGGTACAATATGGTTCTGTACGTGATATTAGTATCGGTATTTTTTACAATTGCAATTGTGTCCAGTGTTTTATTGATGATGTCAACTACCATCGATGTACAATTTTTGTCGATGAATTTATAGGTATAGTGACTTTCTCCCGAAGCCAAAGAGGTATTCAGGTTGTCAAATAATTTTTGTTTTAAATCTACTGGAATGTTTAATTCCTGCTCATAAACTGATCTTTTTTCATATTGATATTGACTGATGAAATCAGCGTAGGAATGCGCAACAGCAAAGTATTGCAAATCTCCTTTTATGAATTTCATTACAAAATTTGGCGTATTGAAGTCAAATGCACCATAATTATACACCACATCAATGACGTTGGTTGTATCCTGCACTCGTATTGCTGTGTGTCCAAAAAGAGAATACGATTCATTACCCGTTCCACAAGTGATTACGCTGACGTGCGTATTTTTTGATAATTGAATGTTTTGTCCGAAACTTAAATGTACCGTTGATAATACGAAGAGGAGTAGCGCTATTTTTTTGAAAAATGATGTATGCATTCGTTTGCTGTTAAAAGGGTATAAAATGTGATTTTGTTTAAAAAAAACTCATGTACGATTTCATTGATTGAATTTATCTGACAAAGATACTCAAAGAAAGAAAAAGGCGAACAAAGTTTCTCTGTTAAAGAAAGGGCGTTATTGAAACGGGTTCGTGCAACGTGGAATCAGCTTCAGAAAAGCTGCTTCTGATTTGATGTTGCTACTTGATTCGGATGATTTTTTCTAGTTAATTGCGAAACATTCCCAAATCCACTTTTACTGAAAAAATATTGGAATATAAAGCAGCGCTTTGATTCCCTAAATCGGTCAACGCATAGTCAATCTGAATGCCTTTGTATTTGAATCCCAGACCAATATTCGGTTGGAAACCCACTTTTTCAGTACTGTCCAATTGCTGTACATTCTGAAAATTACCTACCCCGGCACGAACGAAAACCAAATCAGTATACCCAAATTCCAATCCTAAAGCCGGATCGATGCTGACAAAATCAGTAGCAATTACATCATTGGTTCTGGCAAAACGCATGTTCACATTGGCTGCAGCCTGAATACTGTAATCGTAACGAATGATGAACTTTTTAGCAATACCCAGCTGAGCTTTTGGAGCTGTAATCTCGGTACTTTCTGGTAAGTCTTGATTTTCACCGGGTATGGCGTTTGCAATTTTCTGATATTCATCTTCGTCAATATTCCACACATTATAGGTAGTGGTAATGTCGCGGAGCATTAATCCAAATTGCCAGTTGTTTTTTTCGAATTGGATTCCGGCATCAAAACCAAATCCCCAAGAATTGGCAAATTTCCCAATAATACGTCGGATGATTTTTGCGTTTACGCCATATTGAAATCCGGGAACCGGTAATTTTCTCGCATAGGAAAAAGTAAATCCGTAATCAGCAGTCGAAAAAAGACTGATTCGGTTGTAGTCAATATTGCCTTGGCTGTCGATTAGTTCCGTAGTATTCAAAATGTCATCTACCCCAAAACGGATTAATGAAATTCCCCAAGCGCTGCGATCATCGATAGGACTGGCATAGGCTAAATAATCGTATTGAGCAATATTTGCAAAATAATTGGCGTGCATAAAAGATACCTGGTGGTCTTTCATCCGAATAAGTCCCGCTGGATTCCAATATCCTGAATTCACATCATTGGTGGAAGCCACGACAGTATTTGACATGCCCAATGCAGCCGCATCCACGCCGATATTCATAAACTCATTTGAATATTTCCTAACGGTCTGGCTGTACATCAGGGTACATACAAAAAGTGTTAATACTAAAAAGCTTTTTTTCAAGGGTATCATTTTTACAAACGAAGAGTCTGTTTGATTTTTTATCAAAAATATAATTTTTAATTGAGGTTATTTCATTTTGCTATTGAATTTAGTGTGTTGGTCATGTGGTTTAGATTTAACAGAGTATTACTTCAGTAAAAAATGGAACACGGATGCTACGGATGTAAAGTATTTTTACTGATTTGTTTAAAATTGAAAGTTTTCGAGTTTAGGTTTTACCGCTAATTTGCTAATTTTTTGCTTATAATGGAAGGTTTTAATTTGCGAATTCGCGGTGATATAAGGATTGCTACTCCTGTTAAAAATCTCTACTAAAAAACATACTTTTCATTGACTTATTATACTAAATTTGCCAACTTTGATTCCTTAAACTGTATTATGATGACTATTAAAAAACATATTCCGAATTTCATTACGCTTCTTAATCTTTTTTGTGGCTGTATCGCGCTGGTATTTGCATTCAATCAAGATTTTGAAATGGCCTTTTATTTTGTTTGTCTGGGTATATTTTTGGATTTTTTTGATGGTTTTTTTGCACGATTGTTCAACGTTTCCAGTCCGCTGGGATTGCAGTTGGATTCTTTGGCAGACATGGTGACAAGTGGTGTTGTTCCGGGTTTAGTGATGTTCCAAATGATGATTAGCCATGCATCAACGGCAGCGGCAGGTCATTTGCAGTTTTTTCCTTATTTAGGTTTTATAATTGCGTTGGGGTCTTGTTATCGTCTGGCAAATTTTAATATTGATACTCGTCAAACAGATTCTTTCATTGGTTTGCCAACACCTGCTAATGCGCTGTTTGTCCTAAGTCTGCCTTTGGTGTTGAAATATACTGATTCATTAATTATTATAGAACTCCTTACTAATCCTTGGTTTCTTTTGGTGCTGACGGTTTTGAGCGCGTATATGCTGAATGCTGAAATTCCATTATTCTCTTTGAAAATCAAGAAGTTTAGTTTTAATGAGAATACACTTCAAGTTGTCTTTTTGACATGTTCACTTTTGTTATTGATTTTCTTTCGCTATTTAGGAATTCCGTTGTTGATACTATTTTATGTTCTACTATCGGTTCTGAATAATAAAGTACTTAAAAAGTAATCTTTTGAATGAGAAAACAAACCGTTCGAAGAAAGTCAAACGCAGTTCGTAAATCCAAAAAGAAAGCTTCTTTTCTCTCTGGGAAGCTATTGCGCTATTTGATTGTCACTTTTTTGATTGTAGTGCTACTTGGAGTAGGTTTTCATTATCGAAATGGTTTGTCTTATTATTTTGGTTTCAAATCGGATAAAATCATCAGAGCTGATCGAGAGGCTAAACGCATTTCGGACGTTCGGAATTTTAAGGTTTTAGAAAAACATGAGGGCAAAAGTATTGGTATTGACGTTTCAGAATATCAAGGAAAAATTAGTTGGTCGTATGTGGATACTTTAGAACAAAAATATCCTTTACATTATGTTTTTATCCGCGCAACCGTTGGGAAAGATCGAAAAGATGAAAAATTTGAACGGAACTGGCTTGGCGCCAAAGAAAATAAAATGATTCGGGGAGCCTATCACTACTATCGCCCCAACGAGAATTCATTGGAACAAGCCGAACTTTTTATTAAAACCGTGACGTTGGAAAAAGGCGATTTGCCACCTGTTTTGGATATAGAAAAATTACCTAAAAATCAGTCTGTTGCCAATCTTAAATTAGGATTAAAACGATGGTTGCAAGCTGTAGAATCTCATTATGGTGTTAAACCAATTATTTACACTGGCGAGCGGTATTATGATGATTTTTTGAAAGAAGAATTCGGTGATTATCTTTTTTGGATTGCCAATTATAATTTTTATCGGGAGCAAATCGGCGAAGACTGGTTGTTTTGGCAATTCACAGAGAAAGCAACCGTCGCTGGTATTAAAGGAAATGTCGATGTGAATATTTATAATGGAGATTTGCAGCAGTTGAGGTATATTACTGTGGAGTAGTTTTCAGTGAACAATAGTAATGTTGTATTTTTCATTATTTATTTTTAAAGTATTAGTAAATAATGCTTTAATTGATTTTTAATATTGTTGCTGTCTAGTATAGCTCAAATAGTTTTTTCAGATTTGTTATCGTAGGTATGAATGACCTAGTTTCTCAATCCAATTAGTGTATTTACATCCGTAATTTTGACATAATATGAACTGTGGTTATTAATGTTCTATTAATTATTGCTTCTTCAATTATTTTAAGTTTCGCTTTTACGACTCTTTTTTAATTATTTTTATTTCTACGCAATAAAGAATCATTCGTTTAGCAATGTAACAATTGCTTATTACATCAATTGATATTTTAATAACGTGTCTTTATATAGTTTGGACATATTGTGTTACCTAATATATAGGAGCGAATAGAAAAGCTATGTCCTATATAAGGTATAGGATAAAACCATTTTATTGATCTAGAGTAATTTTTTTGTTCGAATACTGTCAAGGCAGACTGCTTTGAAGGAGTAATGCGCGTTGAAGAGCTGCTAAAACATGAATAGAGATTGAATTTTGAAAGCTTTGGTAAATAAAAGAGGGAAGTTGAAAGCTTCCGATCGTACTGAAATCGGCGATTTTGGATTGAAATGTCGTGTATCGGCTAATAGATTGCTGTTTTGTTTAAAAAACTTTGGCATTCAAAAACCATGTTTTCAGCAGTTTAAAGATAAAGTTAAGAAAAGGGTAAAAAAAAGGTTTAAAAAAGCTTGAATAACGCAATAAAGGTGCTAGTTTTGCACCCGCAATGACGCAGAGGTTCTTTCAAATACTGGCAAGTAAAGTTAATCAAAGTAGAAAATTTATTTTCAAAAAAAGATTAAAAAAGCTTGTGAGATTAGAAAACGGATGTTACCTTTGCACCCCGCAAAACGCGCAAAGTTCCTTGACAGATTGATAAGAAAAGAGAAGTAAACGAGATAAAATTTATCTTAAAAAAAACTTCAAATTTTTCTTGTCAGTTAAAAAGAAAGTTGTACTTTTGCACCCGCTTCGAGAAACACTTTAACAAGTGTTAAAAGGAGTTAAAAAACAAGATAAGAACACGTTCCTAGACATATTGAATTGACAGCCGTTTTAAGAGAGATCTTAGAACAAAAGAATAAGAGTAATAGAATCGGAAGATTTGAAAAAACCACTAGAATTTAGTCGAATAACAATAGCTTGAGTAATCAAGCAAACAATATACGATGAAGAGTTTGATCCTGGCTCAGGATGAACGCTAGCGGCAGGCTTAACACATGCAAGTCGAGGGGTATAGTTCTTCGGAATTAGAGACCGGCGCACGGGTGCGTAACGCGTATGCAATCTACCTTTCACAGAGGGATAGCCCAGAGAAATTTGGATTAATACCTCATAGTATATCGAGTTGGCATCAACATGATATTAAAGTCACAACGGTGAAAGATGAGCATGCGTCCCATTAGCTAGTTGGTAAGGTAACGGCTTACCAAGGCAACGATGGGTAGGGGTCCTGAGAGGGAGATCCCCCACACTGGTACTGAGACACGGACCAGACTCCTACGGGAGGCAGCAGTGAGGAATATTGGACAATGGGCGCAAGCCTGATCCAGCCATGCCGCGTGCAGGATGACGGTCCTATGGATTGTAAACTGCTTTTATACGAGAAGAAACAACTCTACGTGTAGAGTCTTGACGGTATCGTAAGAATAAGGATCGGCTAACTCCGTGCCAGCAGCCGCGGTAATACGGAGGATCCAAGCGTTATCCGGAATCATTGGGTTTAAAGGGTCCGTAGGCGGTCAGGTAAGTCAGTGGTGAAAGCCCATCGCTCAACGGTGGAACGGCCATTGATACTGTCTGACTTGAATTATTAGGAAGTAACTAGAATATGTAGTGTAGCGGTGAAATGCTTAGAGATTACATGGAATACCAATTGCGAAGGCAGGTTACTACTAATGGATTGACGCTGATGGACGAAAGCGTGGGTAGCGAACAGGATTAGATACCCTGGTAGTCCACGCCGTAAACGATGGATACTAGCTGTTGGGAGCAATCTCAGTGGCTAAGCGAAAGTGATAAGTATCCCACCTGGGGAGTACGTTCGCAAGAATGAAACTCAAAGGAATTGACGGGGGCCCGCACAAGCGGTGGAGCATGTGGTTTAATTCGATGATACGCGAGGAACCTTACCAAGGCTTAAATGTAGATTGACCGGTTTGGAAACAGACTTTTCGCAAGACAATTTACAAGGTGCTGCATGGTTGTCGTCAGCTCGTGCCGTGAGGTGTCAGGTTAAGTCCTATAACGAGCGCAACCCCTGTTGTTAGTTGCCAGCGAGTCATGTCGGGAACTCTAACAAGACTGCCAGTGCAAACTGTGAGGAAGGTGGGGATGACGTCAAATCATCACGGCCCTTACGCCTTGGGCTACACACGTGCTACAATGGCCGGTACAGAGAGCAGCCACTGGGCGACCAGGAGCGAATCTATAAAACCGGTCACAGTTCGGATCGGAGTCTGCAACTCGACTCCGTGAAGCTGGAATCGCTAGTAATCGGATATCAGCCATGATCCGGTGAATACGTTCCCGGGCCTTGTACACACCGCCCGTCAAGCCATGGAAGCTGGGGGTGCCTGAAGTCGGTGACCGCAAGGAGCTGCCTAGGGTAAAACTGGTAACTAGGGCTAAGTCGTAACAAGGTAGCCGTACCGGAAGGTGCGGCTGGAACACCTCCTTTCTAGAGCCTTAGTGTTAGTAGCAATACACGCTAGGGAAAGAAGACGAAAGTTCAAGTTGGAAACAGATACCAACATTTTATTACTCTTGCTGTTAGTTCAAATAATACCATTTAAGAATAAGAGTGTCTCGTAGCTCAGCTGGTTAGAGTACTACACTGATAATGTAGGGGTCGACAGTTCGAGTCTGTCCGAGACAACAATTTACACTTAAAAGAAAAGAAGAAATTCTAGAGTTGAGGAGTTATGAAAATATTTCATAATTCATAATTCACAATTCATAATTAGATTGGGGGATTAGCTCAGCTGGCTAGAGCGCCTGCCTTGCACGCAGGAGGTCAACGGTTCGACTCCGTTATTCTCCACAGATCCGAAAGGATAAAAGTTCATTGACATATTGAGATAAGAAAATAATAAAAAGTAGAAAGCATTTTTTGCTTGTTTATCATTAGACAAGTAAAAGAAACGGTCTTAATTAATTTTAAGATTGGTACAATAAGCAAAATAAGGGCGTATGGGGGATGCCTTGGCTCTCAGAGGCGATGAAAGGCGTGATAAGCTGCGAAAAGCTACGGGGATTGGCACACACGATATGATCCGTAGATACCTGAATGGGGCAACCCACTATGTTGAAGACATAGTACACCGATAGGTGGGCAAACCCGCTGAACTGAAACATCTAAGTAGGCGGAGGAGAAGAAAACAAAAGTGATTCCGTAAGTAGTGGCGAGCGAACGCGGATTAGCCCAAACCAATGTTGTTACGGCAATATTGGGGTTGTAGGACCACGACATTTGTTGCGGATTGAATTAGAATCTACTGGAAAGTAGAGCCAAAGAAGGTGATAGCCCTGTATAAGTAAAAGAAGATAACGATAGTGGTATCCTGAGTAGGGCGGGACACGAGAAATCCTGTCTGAATTTGGCGGGACCATCCGCTAAGGCTAAATACTCCTGAGAGACCGATAGTGAACCAGTACCGTGAGGGAAAGGTGAAAAGAACCGTGAATAACGGAGTGAAATAGATCCTGAAACCATACGCTTACAAGCGGTCGGAGCCCTTTCGTGGGGTGACGGCGTGCCTTTTGCATAATGAGCCTACGAGTTAACGTTGCTGGCAAGGATAAGTGGTTAAGCCACGGATCCGTAGCGAAAGCGAGTCTGAATAGGGCGCTTTAGTCAGTAGTGTTAGACGCGAAACCGTGTGATCTACCCATGGGCAGGATGAAGCGCTGGTAACACAGTGTGGAGGTCCGAACCGGTTGACGTTGAAAAGTCTTCGGATGACCTGTGGGTAGGGGTGAAAGGCCAATCAAACTCGGAAATAGCTCGTACTCCCCGAAATGCATTTAGGTGCAGCGTTATGCGTAAAGTTATATAGAGGTAGAGCTACTGATTGGATGCGGGGGCTTCACCGCCTACCAATTCCTGACAAACTCCGAATGCTATATAATGTTTCATAACAGTGAGGGCTTGGGTGCTAAGGTCCAAGTCCGAGAGGGAAAGAACCCAGACCATCAGCTAAGGTCCCCAAATATATACTAAGTTGAAAGAACGAGGTTTGTCTGCATAGACAGCTAGGATGTTGGCTTGGAAGCAGCCATTCATTTAAAGAGTGCGTAACAGCTCACTAGTCGAGCGGACGAGCATGGATAATAATCGGGCATAAGTATATTACCGAAGCTATGGATTTAGAGTTTACTCTAAGTGGTAGGGGAGCATTCTAACAGGGTAGAAGGTGTGTCGTAAGGCATGCTGGACTGGTTAGAAAAGAAAATGTAGGCATAAGTAACGATAATGCGGGCGAGAAACCCGCACACCGAAAGACTAAGGTTTCCACAGCTATGCTAATCAGCTGTGGGTTAGTCGGGACCTAAGGCGAACCCGAAAGGGACAGTCGATGGACAACGGGTTAATATTCCCGTACTAGTTATTACTGTGATGGGGTGACGGAGTGATGAAAGCGCCGCGAACTGACGGAATAGTTCGTTGAAGTACCTACCTATAAGACCCGCAGGCAAATCCACGGGTTTTGGGGAAATACGATAGTACTCGGAGTCTTCGGACAAAGAGATAGTGCGCCTAAGGGCTTCCAAGAAAAACCTCTAAACTTCAGGTAATAAGTACCCGTACCGCAAACCGACACAGGTAGTCGAGGAGAGAATCCTAAGGTGCTCGAGAGATTCATGGCTAAGGAATTAGGCAAAATAGACCCGTAACTTCGGGAGAAGGGTCGCCAGCAGCAATGCTGGCCGCAGTGAAGAGGTCCAGGCGACTGTTTATCAAAAACACAGGGCTCTGCAAAATCGTAAGATGAAGTATAGGGCCTGACACCTGCCCGGTGCTGGAAGGTTAAGTGGAGATGTTATCTTCGGAGAAGCATTGAAATGAAGCCCCAGTAAACGGCGGCCGTAACTATAACGGTCCTAAGGTAGCGAAATTCCTTGTCGGGTAAGTTCCGACCTGCACGAATGGTGTAACGATCTGGACACTGTCTCAGCCATGAGCTCGGTGAAATTGTAGTAGCGGTGAAGATGCCGCTTACCCGCAGTGGGACGAAAAGACCCTGTGCACCTTTACTATAGCTTAGTATTGACCTTGGATAAATGATGTGTAGGATAGGTTGGAGACTGTGAAGTGGCGTCGCTAGGCGTTGTGGAGTCATTGTTGAAATACAACCCTTTGTTTATCTGAGGCCTAACCCCGTAATGCGGGGGACATTGCTTGGTGGGTAGTTTGACTGGGGTGGTCGCCTCCAAAAGAGTAACGGAGGCTTCTAAAGGTTCCCTCAGTACGCTTGGTAACCGTGCGTAGAGTGCAATGGCATAAGGGAGCTTGACTGAGAGACATACAGGTCGATCAGGTACGAAAGTAGAGCATAGTGATCCGGTGGTTCCGCATGGAAGGGCCATCGCTCAAAGGATAAAAGGTACGCCGGGGATAACAGGCTGATCTCCCCCAAGAGCTCATATCGACGGGGGGGTTTGGCACCTCGATGTCGGCTCGTCACATCCTGGGGCTGGAGAAGGTCCCAAGGGTTGGGCTGTTCGCCCATTAAAGTGGCACGCGAGCTGGGTTCAGAACGTCGTGAGACAGTTCGGTCTCTATCTACTGTGGGCGCAAGAAATTTGAGTGGATCTGATTCTAGTACGAGAGGACCGAATTGGACAAACCTCTAGTGTATCTGTTGTCACGCCAGTGGCATCGCAGAGTAGCTACGTTTGGAAGGGATAAGCGCTGAAAGCATATAAGCGCGAAACCCACCACAAGATGAGATTTCTTTTAAGGGTCGTGGGAGATGACCACGTTGATAGGCTATAGATGTAAAGGCAGTAATGTCATAGTCGAGTAGTACTAATAACCCGTAAGCTTATGTACGCTTTTCTCTCCCGTCCAAAAGACGGGAGAGAAGAAACTTTCTAATAAAAAAACTTTTTCTTTATCTCAGTATGTTAAGATATTATGTGATTGATGTTTATAATACAATGTAAACAACATTACAGTAATTGCCCAAAGCAATTATAACCTCTTAAGGTGGTTATTGCGGCGGGGCTCACCTCTTCCCATCCCGAACAGAGTAGTTAAGCCCGCCTGCGCAGATGGTACTGCAGTTATGTGGGAGAGTATGTCGTCGCCTTTCTTTGAAAACCCTGTTCCTTTCGGAATAGGGTTTTTTATTAATCCTTTTCATTATTACAAAGGTAAAAGGTACCTTAGCTCAGATGGTAGAGCAATGGACTGAAAATCCATGTGTCCCTGGTTCGATCCCTGGAGGTACCACATTATTATGCTCGGATGGTGAAATTGGTAGACACGCTGGACTTAAAATCCAGTGAACAGCAATGTTCGTGCGGGTTCAAGTCCCGCTCTGAGTACTAAAAACTTTAGTTGGCAAACGCTAGCTGAATTTTTTTTATTTTGTAGTGCTTTTTGCTTATGTTTTTATTCTACAATTAATAGGATCAAGTCTAAAGTTTGTGGATTAGATAAGTTATGAATATAAATTAGTGAGTCTGAAAAGATAGAATTCTATATTTGCTACCCCTCTGAATTGTACTATAAATGTTTTTATTTTTGTATTAAAAAATGACTTCTATTTTTTGTTATTAGAATTTATGAATTTCATTTCCGCTGAAGCATTTGTATTTTTGTTATCAAAATTATTGAATATTTTTTGGTAATGATTTATTATTGTTCGAGCTATTGGATTAAATGAATTAGTCTAGTTTTAGTTATTTTTAGTGTTACTTGGGTAATTTTGCAAGGCCAATTATTTCATTATTTTTTTTAAACATAGAGTACAAAGCTTATCTTATATTTTATGTTTTACGATTATCATAATACAATTAAATAATAAATCAGCTTTTTCTAACAGTTTCCTGACCATTTAGTGTTGTTTTGGCACAGAAAGTAGCACCTTCTGGTTAGTTATTGTTTTATGTGTGTCTTCATTAGTTAAGACTTTTGATTCTAATTTTTTTTCTTTCTTGGATTTCTAAATAAGCTCTTTTTGTGAGTTTTTAGTATGTAATTAGTATTTGATTTAGATTTTTTGTAAAGCTTTTATATCAAGTTTTTGAATATGGAAGTAGGTCATTACTTATCCAGTTTAGAAAATATTTCTTCTTAACCCATCCTATATTTGTATTCACCACAACTGCTACATCGATATCTTTATTGTGAATGACTATTTTTGTATTATAGCGATTACAGTATCAGTTCTGATTCCAGTAATTATCGGAACTATTAAACGCTTTTTCCTTTCAGCTTAGCTGGTTAAAAATGGTAAGGGGTTCTCTACTAAATAAGGAAGTTTTATCTAGTGCCAAGCGTTTGTTTATAGATAAAAGAAAAATACTCTTTAGGTGTGAAACTTGATCCCGATTTATAAGAATCACTAAGGGTATCTTTGTATGGAAGTTACATTTTTATGCCGTTAACCTCTTAAAAGAAGTAATAGGATTAAAGTCATTATTGGAAAGTGTTGATTTCTTTAAAAAAGTCTCCAACTCTTGTGTTATCTGAGTTCCTTCAGTTATTAAATTGAAGTCTCTAAAAACAATTTGTTTATTGTCTTCATTAATTCATCTTATGCTACATGTACATGATGGTTATAAGTCCTCGAATTTGAAAGTTATAAAGTAAAATCCCGTTAAGAGTCCTTGTGATCTCAAATTATTTTGTCTATCTTCTTGCTGAATTCAATAGATATCCTTTAAATAAAGATAAAGTATTTCTTCTCCTTTTTTATACGGAGACCGTTCAAAGTATTTGAACATAGGTTATGGTATTAATAATTTAATGAGTTCGCTGTAAGAATCTTGCATTTATTTCTAATTCCGAAATACAAATATCAAAATTTTACATTTCCCCACAGCATTTAGATTTGAGCTTTTTTCGGTCTTATTTCATTCATTTTAACCATTTACCACCTTTTTCTTATCTTTACTTTCTTTATTCGTGCAATAGTGTGAAGTTTTACTTGGGACATAGGTACTTCAACGTTGGCTAAACGAGTCCCCATATTTTGATTGTAAATAATCCTTTGAAGATCAAATTCTTTAGATTCCCATGTATTAAAAGAACGTAGGTACTTTTTGTATTGTCTTTCAATTTTCACCATTAACCCCAAAGAAGCCTATAATTGTATTACAATCGATAGTTGTATTATCGATTAATTTCTTAAAGAAAACACACGTAAATTAATGTATATCCTAATGATTTTCAGTGAGTTTATTAGTACTATTACGACGTTTGAATTAAACACAAACGTATCTTTACAGGCGGAATATAGAATAGTAATTTTATCTAAAAATCTAGTTGAGACTAATTTTACTGTATAAAACTTTTTTCTAGGTTTTGTTTTTTTAAGAATTGATATCAGAAAGTAATTAAAAGAAATATACAAAAATATAAACTTTCAAAGTTCTCAAGATATTAGATTTTACTGCGGCGAAAAATACTCTTTTTGTGACTCAAAAAAAGCCGCTGATAAAAAATTTGTAGACTTGAAAAAAAATAAGAATGTCTTGATACGACGCTGTTTATAAAAAGAAATGACGAGAATTTTCTATACTAGACTTCTTTATTATCTTAATAGGAATAACAAAAAACTATTCAAGGATGATATTTTTTCTATAAAGTTCTACAAGTGAATATTGGGATTTTAAAACTCCAATTTCTTTTTTCTCAACTCGAAATTTTGTCCAAGATAGACGCGACGGACCATTTCATCTTCAACAAGTTCTTCCGGAATGCCCGCTTTTAGAATTCCGCCTTCAAACATCAGATAGGTTTTGTCTGTAATCGCTAAAGTTTCCTGTACGTTGTGATCAGTAATTAAAATACCGATATTTTTATTTTTTAGCTGGGCTACAATTCTCTGAATATCCTCTACGGCAACTGGATCGACACCCGCAAAAGGCTCATCCAGTAAAATAAATTTTGGATCTGTGGCCAGACAGCGTGCAATTTCAGTACGACGACGTTCTCCACCGGAAAGTAAATCACCTCTGTTAGTACGTATGTGCTCTAGGCTAAACTCGGCAATTAAGCTTTCCATTTTTGCTTCTTGCTCGGCTTTGGATAATTTTGTTAATTGAAGCACACTTAGGATATTGTCCTCAATACTTAGTTTTCTGAAAACAGAAGCTTCTTGAGCCAAATACCCAATTCCCTGCTGTGCTCTTTTGTACATTGGATAATCGGTGATGTTCAAATCATCCAAGAATATATTGCCTGAATTTGGCTTAACCAATCCTACAATCATATAAAATGAAGTTGTTTTTCCAGCACCGTTTGGTCCTAAAAGTCCAACGATTTCACCTTGATTCACTTCCACCGAAATGCCTTTGACAACACTACGTCCTTTATAGGTTTTAATCAGATTTTCGGCTCTTAATTTCATTTTTTTTGGTTTAATCGTTTAACTGTAAAACTGCTTACTCATTTAATTGCTTACTCGTGTCAAATAAACGAATAAACAATTAAACGATTCTGTTTCTTAACAAATTATTTGGTTGCAGTTTCTTCTAATGCTTCCCAGAATTCATAGGCTCTACGTAAATGTGGTACTACAATTGTTCCGCCCACAAGGGTTGCAATTCCCATAGCTTCCATCATTTCTTCTTTGGTAACGCCTTCTTTATGGCTGGTTTCCAAATGGTATTTTACGCAGTCATCGCATCTTAAAACTGCCGAAGCCACTAATCCCAGTAATTCTTTCGTTTTTACATCCAAGGCTCCGGCTGCGTAAGCATTCGTGTCTAGATTAAAAATACGTTTTACTATTTTATTATTGTCTGCCAATAATTTTTCGTTCATTCTAGAACGATATTCGTTGAATTCTTCTATTATATCAGCCATTTACTTTTTTTTGATTTTTTACTACTATTTTTGAAATAAGGATACTCGCTTCATAAATTAACAACATCGGAATGGTTACAATGATTTGGCTTACCACATCCGGCGGTGTTACAATTGCCGCCACTATCAGAATGATAATTACAGCATATTTCCAGTATTTCCTTAAGAAAACCGGAGTTACTAAACCTAGTTTGGTCAGGAAATAGATAATTATTGGTAATTCGAAGAACAACCCGCAAGCGATCACACTTGTTTTTACCAATCCTATATACGAATCAATACTAAATTGGTTCTTTACTACATCACTGATGGTGAATGTAGCGAAAAAGTTGACAGACATGGGTACGATTACATAATAGCCAAAAAGTACACCCAGAAAGAAAAGTAACGAAGACGAAAAAATAAAAAGTTTAGCATGTTTTTTCTCTGAATCGTATAAAGCAGGGCTGATGAATTTCCAAACCTCCCACAGTATAAAGGGAAAACCCAAAATGAAACCAGCGGTGATACAGGTCCAAATCAAAACGTTGATTTGGCCTTCCATATTTGTATTTTGGATAATAAAAGGCATGTCCGTTACACAGATGCTTTCAGCAAAACCCAATTGATTGGAAAGGTCGCAAAAGAAGCGGTAGGTTATGAAATTGGCATTTGTGGGGCCAAAAATAACAACATCAAAAATGTAATCACTTATAAAAAAAGTGACGGTGGCCAAGATTAATATTGCAATTGTGCTTCTAACTAGTAGCCATCTTAATTCTTCAAGATGATCTAAAAACGACATCTCGTTTAAGTTCTTTTTTGTCATTATACTATTCCTTCTTTTAAAATATCATGTAAGTGCAATACGCCTTTATATTCGCTTTCGTCAACAACTACTAATTGTGTGATGGAAAAATCTTCCATTATATTCAATGCATCCACTACCATAGCGCTGGAAGTTGTCATCTTTGGATTTTTAGTCATGATATCTTTGGCGGTTAAATCGGCAAAAGTATCTCTGTCGCTTAACATTCTTCGAATATCACCATCGGTAATAATTCCGATTACTTTGTTGTTTTCAACTACTGCTGTTACTCCAAGACGTTTTTCGGAAATTTCGAAAATTACTTTCTTGATGGATGCATCCGGTGAAACCATAGGTTTTAGGCTGTGTTCCAACATGTCTTTGACACGCAACAGTAATTTTTTTCCCAATGCACCTCCCGGATGGTATATGGCAAAATCTTCTGGTTTGAAGTCACGCATTTCCATCAGGCAAACAGCAAGGGCATCTCCCATTACAAGTTGTGCAGTGGTGCTGTTTGTAGGCGCCAGATTGTTCGGACAAGACTCTGCATCTACCGTAGTGTTCAGAACAAAATCAGAACCTTTAGCTAAAAACGATGTCATGTTACCGGTGATTGCAATTAAGGTGTTTCCAAAACGTTTTAATAGCGGAACCAGTACTTTTATTTCAGGGCTATTGCCACTTTTTGAAATGCAAATGATCACATCTTCGTTTTGAATCATGCCTAAATCACCGTGAATGGCTTCAGAAGCATGCAGAAAAAGTGACGGCGTTCCGGTAGAATTAAAAGAAGCTACTATTTTTTGGGCAATAATAGCACTTTTTCCAATTCCTGTTACTACTAATCGTCCTTTCGAATTATAGATTTTTTGTGTCGCTTCGATAAAGTTTTCATCCAGAAAATCAGTTAGTTTAGCTATAGATTGGCTTTCCGATAAGATAGTTTTTTTGGCACTAGCCAATATATTTTCTTTGGTGATCAAAACAGAATGATTAAAATTTGTATGTGTAAAAGAAATTTGTACCTTTAGGTGTTGCAAATTTATACAAAATACCACATAATAAAGAATGAATCCAAACGAAATTGACATACACAAAGAATTAAAGAAGTATTTTGGCTTTAGCCAATTTAAAGGATTGCAGGAGCAAGTCATAAAAAGCATCCTGAATCAACAGAATACATTTGTGATAATGCCCACTGGCGGAGGAAAATCACTTTGTTATCAATTACCTGCTTTAATTCAGGAAGGAACTGCCATTGTGGTCTCCCCTTTAATTGCTTTAATGAAAAATCAGGTGGATGCCATCAGGAGTTTGTCTTCTGAAAATGGTGTGGCTCATGTTTTAAACTCTTCTCTTACCAAAACTGAAATTGCCCAAGTAAAAAAAGATATTACTTCTGGACTGACCAAGTTGCTATATGTAGCCCCTGAATCATTGACCAAAGAGGAATATGTGAATTTCCTAAAAAACGTCACAATATCTTTTGTAGCCATTGATGAAGCACACTGTATTTCAGAATGGGGACATGATTTTAGACCGGAGTACCGCAATCTAAAACATATTATCAAGCAATTGGGTGATGTTCCTATTATAGGTTTGACAGCTACAGCGACACCAAAAGTACAGGAAGATATTCTGAAAAACTTAGATATGACTGATGCAACAACTTTTAAAGCATCATTCAACAGACCTAATTTATATTACGAAGTACGTACTAAAACGAAGAATATCGAATCGGATATTATTCGGTTTATCAAACAACATAAAGGAAAATCCGGTATTATTTATTGCTTGAGCCGCAAAAAAGTGGAGGCAATTGCCGAAGTTTTGCAGGTGAACGGAATCAGTGCCGTGCCGTATCATGCAGGATTGGATGCTAAAACCCGAGCCAAACATCAGGACATGTTCCTTATGGAAGATGTTGATGTGGTGGTGGCGACCATCGCTTTTGGGATGGGAATTGATAAACCTGATGTGCGTTTTGTTATTCATCATGATATTCCTAAATCACTGGAAAGTTACTATCAAGAAACAGGTCGTGCCGGTCGTGATGGTGGCGAAGGACATTGTCTAGCCTATTACTCCTATAAAGATGTCGAGAAATTAGAAAAATTCATGTCTGGGAAACCCGTTGCCGAACAGGAAATAGGATTTGCTTTGTTACAGGAAGTAGTGGCTTATGCCGAGACTTCGATGTCTAGAAGAAAGTTTCTGTTGCATTATTTTGGCGAAGAATTTAATGATGTTACAGGCGAAGGCGCTGATATGGATGACAATGTGAGAAATCCGAAAACAAAAATTGAGGCTAAGGATCAAGTAGTACAATTGTTGCAAGTAGTTAGGGATACGAAACATTTATACAAATCAAAAGAGGTTGTCTTTACATTGATTGGTCGTGTCAATGCGGTAATCAAAGCACATAGAACGGATGCGCAGTCGTTTTTTGGATGTGGTTCCGATCATGACGAAAAATACTGGATGGCCTTGTTGCGACAAGTTCTGGTTGCCGGATTTTTATCGAAAGATATTGAAACATATGGTATTGTAAAAATTACGGATAAAGGATTGGATTTTATAAAAAATCCGCAATCGTTTATGATGTCCGAAGATCACGAGTACAATGAATCAGTGGATGAGGCGATAGTCACTGCTTCAAAATCTACAGGAGTTGCTGATGAAGTTCTTATGGGAATGTTACGAGATTTGCGTAAAAAAGTAGCCAAAAAAATTGGCGTTCCGCCATTTGTGGTTTTTCAGGATCCATCTTTGGAAGATATGGCATTGAAATATCCCGTTTCTCAAGAAGAATTGATCAATATTCATGGGGTTGGAGAAGGGAAAGCCAAAAAATACGGCAAGGAATTTTTAGAATTAATTAGTCGCTATGTGGAAGAAAACGACATCATTCGTCCGGAGGATTTAGTGGTAAAATCGACCGGAGTGAACTCAGTCAATAAGCTGTATATAATTCAAAACATTGACAGAAAATTATCTCTCGATGATATTGCTTCCGCAAAAGGAATCAATATGGATGCACTAATTAAAGAAATGGAACAGATTGTTTATTCTGGAACCAAACTGAATATCAAATATTGGATTGATGATATGCTTGATGACGATCAGCAGGAAGAAATTCACGATTATTTTATGGAATCTGAATCCGATAATATTGAATCGGCCCTAAAAGAATTTGATGGAGATTATGATTTGGACGAGTTGCGTCTGATGCGTATCAAATTTATCAGCGAAGTGGCAAACTAGTCATAAAGTCGAAAGTTTTAAAGTCAAAAGTTTTACCGTTTTGGTATTTCTTTGGATATTTAGCTATTCGACTTTATGACTTTAGACTACATATAACTCTCCACGATGCGGTTTCAAAGCATCTCGAACCTGAATCATGTTTTCATCGGTGACAACCATAAAAGCAATGGCTTGCATTTCGCCTTGAATTTCAAAACCGGTAATGCTCAACGGTAGTTTTTCAATTGCGATATATTCTTTTAAGTGAATCTCATGATGTTCGGCTGTTTTTGCGGAAGCAGGTCCACGAAAATCCCAAATCAATTTTATTTTTCTAGACATTTTTTCTAAGATTAATCGGTTAACGGTTTAAATGGTTGCCTGTTTTAAAGGACAAAGTTACAAAGTCTAAATTGAAAACAAGCTAATTTGAAAAGTTGAACAACGGAATCTACTTTCAATAACAAGAATTCACCACAAAATACTACTTTTGTACCCTGATTGTTGGACGGTTTATCAAAGTCTAATAATTTAAAAATCGAATAATTTAGAAAATGCCTCAAGAACTCTTATTACAAGTATCACCGGAAATTGCAGCAAATGATTTGTTGTTAAAAAATCATTTATCCAAACAAATTAGCGTTTCTGTAAATGAAATTCAGCATGTTTCTATCCTAAAAAGATCGATTGATGCCCGCCAAAAAGCCATTAAAATCAATCTTAAGGTTTTGATTTTCATGAAGGGTGAACCTTTTCAAGAGCAAAAACTACAACTTCCGGAGTATAAAAACGTTTCTTCGGCTCAAGAAGTAATTGTTGTTGGCGCAGGGCCTGCGGGACTTTTTGCTGCATTACAATTGATAGAGTTAGGGTTGAAACCAATCGTTATTGAACGTGGAAAAGATGTTCGTGGCAGACGACGCGATTTGAAAGCCATCAATGTGGATCATCTTGTGAACGAAGATTCTAATTATTGTTTTGGCGAAGGCGGAGCAGGCACCTACTCGGACGGAAAGCTTTATACGCGTTCTAAAAAAAGAGGTGATGTAACCAGAATTTTGGAATTATTTGTTGCTTTTGGAGCTTCAGCCGATATTCTGATTGAAGCACATCCACACATTGGAACCAATAAATTACCTCAAATTATTCAGGATATTCGCGAGAAAATTATCGAATTTGGCGGACAGGTTCTGTTCGAAACACGCTTGACAGATATTTTACTGAAAAATAATGAAGTGCAAGGTATTGTTACCCAAAAAGGCGATACGATTCTTGTTAATAAAATTATTTTAGCCACTGGACATTCAGCTCGGGATATTTTCGAATTATTGGATCGAAAAAAGATTTTTATCGAAGCCAAACCTTTTGCCTTGGGCGTACGGGCAGAGCATCCACAATCATTGATTGACAGTATTCAATACAGTTGTGATTATCGTGGAGATTTTTTACCTCCAGCTCCATATTCTATTGTGAAACAAGTAGGAGGAAGGGGAATGTATTCGTTTTGTATGTGTCCTGGCGGCGTAATTGCACCTTGTGCAACGAGTCCCGGCGAAGTGGTGACGAATGGTTGGTCGCCATCCAAAAGGGATCAGGCTACCGCCAATTCCGGAATTGTAATTGAACTGCAACTCGAGGATTTTAAACCTTTTGCCAAATTTGGTGCTTTGGCCGGAATGGAATTCCAAAAAAGTATCGAACAACGCGCTTGGCATTTGGCAGGTGAAAGTCAAAAAGTTCCTGCACAACGCATGATCGACTTTACGCAAAATAGGGTTTCATCAGATATTCCTAAAACATCTTATGTACCCGGAACGACTTCAGTAGAAATGGGACAGGTTTTTCCCGGATTTCTAACACAAATATTGCGAGAAGGATTCACTGAATTTGGAAAATCGATGCGTGGTTATCTGACCAATGAATCGGTACTTCATGCTCCGGAATCCAGAACATCGTCGCCGGTACGTATTCCCAGAGATCCATTGACTTACGAGCATGTTCAAATAAAAGGACTTTATCCTTGTGGAGAAGGCGCGGGTTATGCGGGTGGGATTATATCTGCCGCTATTGATGGCGAAAAATGTGCCTTGATGATTGGTGCGATTTTGAACCAAAAATAATCGGAATAGAAATTTAGGTTGTACTACATATTTTTCAGCTTTGACATGAATTTCGCGAATTGCCACCACTATCATTTATTATTAATTAATTGGTAGTGGTGGCTTATATTTAGCATTATAGCCACTGACTTTCAGTTTTTCTACTAAATCTATCAGTTTTTTATAGCGTTTGTTTAGTTTTTTTAAATTGGATGTTATGCTTTTTCGTTACGTTGTAGATTTTTAGATTCTCAGATGTTAAAAACTAATAGTGATTGATTGCGTGCTCATACTGTTTTTTATTTTCCAAAATAATGATTTATTCTCTGTTTCTATAGGCAGTTTTGGACTGTCAGTATCTTTTTTTGTCCGTAATACAATACGATAATTTTGTATACTGATGGTCATGTTTATTTATGTTTTTCTTTAATCCTAATTTTTATACATTATCTTCTTTGTTTATTTCGATTACAATCAATAGTTATTAGTAAAATAATAATTGATTTATTTTTAAAGCACTTTAATTTTACTACCGAATCTATCTTTTAGGAAGTAGATTTAATAAGAAATCATAAAAGTATAAATATGTTTGAAAAATTTAAAAAATCTGAAATTTTAATTTTAGTACTGGTTGTGGCGTTGATTTTTACTTCTGAATATTTTTACATTGTATTAAAAGATCCTCAGCGTGCTATTTTTATTGGTTTATGGCCCCCAACAATTTTAGGGTTTCTAATATTTTTAAACCTTAAACTCAAAAAATAATATGGAAAATGTAGAATTAATTATCATGACAGTAGTGGTAATTTTATGTTTCGTTACCTTCTTTATTTCTACTTTTAACGAATTTGAAAAAGTTGAAAAAAAAAATTTAACAAGCGAAAATAGTAGGGGTATAATATCCAGATTCTTGGCATATCTAGAAAGTTTAGTAGCAGAATAAATACTAATATAAGGACGTATTATTAATCTTATTCCGCAGTGGTTCATCAATTTCAAGCATAACTGTTCTAAATGCTCCAGCGTTTAATTCCGTTTTGGCGCATGCTATTATTGATTTTGATATTATTTATGAAAACACTGCAGGATTAGCTTAGTGGATAGTTTTTTGAATTCTATTTATTACACCAAAGCATTGCAAGGTAAATTTGCATTTATTTTATGAAATAACAATTCTCTTTTTAAACTTACCACCGCCTTGATAGTTTTAAGATGCTTTGTTTCTTTTGAATTTGTCTTATAAAATGGGATTGTTTTTTTCAAATGGAGGATAGCAACTTCGTAATCGTGCCATTCTCCAAGCATATCCGACAATACCGTTTGAGTTGAAATCAGTTTTCTTGATGGGTCGAAAGGAAAGATTTTCTCATTGTATTGGTACACTTTTAATCGTTTCCGAAAATGGTGCATTTCATTCTTTTTAAAAATATCTTTACGGATTAGTTTTTTTATCTCCTTTCTCATTCTATTCCGGTAGCGATTTACTTTTTTTTTGCCTGTTTTTGCTAGAAAATCGATGATTATTGGGTATTTTTCTTTCAACTTTTTGGTCAAGCGTTTATTTGCCAGCAAGAAAAATTTTTGTATTTCTTTGGTCTCAAGCTTTTTTAGTTGATTCGGATATTTTTTTAGTAAATTAAAACAGGGTTGTTCCTCAAGAATGGTTTGTTGCAGTTGATGTTCTCGTACTCTTCCGGCTTGTTTGAAAATAACGCTGTAAGGTTTAAAGGTTTTTCTTGGTTTAAAATTCCTGTTACAAAAGGCAGTCAACTCAAATAATGCTTTCATTTTCTTGATTTCAACTCGGAGTTCATGAAAATTTTCGACAGTATATGATTCGGGTGCTTTTTCCAAAATGAGGTTCAAAGCACTTTTTCTGGTTTTAAAATATGTTACAAGTTCTTTCATTTTACAGGCTAATAATTGATTTGATTTTCTATAAATTCCTTATACGGTTTTTAAAATCCTTTGTATGGAAACAGTTCAAGTTATTGAAGTAAATTTACAAAAAAATGGTGAAAAATATATTTAAGTTTATGTAAATCAGTTGTTTGTAGTTTTATCTTCACTTAAAGGCATAAAAAAACCGAAAATCTCTTTTCGGTTGTTTTTTTTAAAATTTTAAGGTTTTATTTTTTTGCATTCATTTCCATGTAGTCTATTGTTAATTCGGACATCGCTTTCATTCCTAATACAAAACCACCCTCGTCAATATAGAAGTCTGGAGTGTGATGCGGAGCAGTTTCTGATATTGGTTTGCCTTTAGGCGCGCCACCCAAAAAGAAATAAAGACCCGGTATTTTTTCCTGATAAAACGAAAAATCTTCGGCACCTGTAACAGCAGGAGTCAGTAGAACATTCTCTTTGCCAGCAACAGCTTCTAATGTTGGAATCATTTTTTCGGTCAATGATGGGTCGTTGTAAGTAATAGCAGTTTTGTTGGTTATGGTTACATCTGCAGTGGCTCCGGCACTTTCGGCTATTGCCGTTGCAATTTGTTTTATTCTGAAATGAACCATCTGCTGTACTTTGCTGTCCAGAGAACGTATGGTACCATTCATTGTAAGTTCCTCTGGAATGACATTGCTTCGTACTCCTGCATTTATTTGTCCAACACTTATAACTGCTGCTGATTCTGTTATATTTACATTTCGGCTAACAATGGTTTGCAATCCCATTATAATCTGAGAAGCGGTAACAATGGGGTCAATTCCAAGCCATGGATAAGCGCCATGCGTTTGTTTGCCCATTATCTTTATTTTAAACCAATCTGATGCTGCCATTGTACCTTTTGGGTGATACTTTATTTTGCCAACTTCTGTTTGAGCATTAATATGCAATCCGAAAATAACATCTACATTGGGATTCGCAAGGACGCCTTCTTTGATCATCAATGGTGCTCCTCCTTCTTCGCCTTCAGGCGGTCCTTCTTCAGCAGGTTGAAAAATGAATTTAACGGTTCCTTTTAAATCATTTTTTATAGATGCTAAAATTTCGGCTGTTCCCATTAAAATTGCAATGTGTGTATCGTGCCCACAAGCATGCATAACAGGAACTACTTGACCATTATATTCCCCTTCTGCTTTGGAAGCAAAAGGAATGTCTGTTCGTTCTTTTACAGGTAATGCATCGATATCAGCTCTGAGAGCAACAACCGGACCTGGTTTTCCTCCTCTTAGAATACCCACAACTTCAGTTTTACCTACTCCTGTTTAAACCTCAATACCCAGAGAACGCATGTGTGCGGCTATTTTTTCGGCAGTTTTAAATTCCCTATTTCCTAATTCTGGATTTTGGTGAAAATCTCTTCTCCAAGTAATAACTTTGGGTTCTAATGTCGCTGTTTTTTGAGCTACTTTGATTTTTAGCTCGGAATTTTGTGCTGTAGCAAAAATGGAATACGTAAATAAGCCAGCATAAAGAATAGTTTTTTTCATTAGTTGTAGTTTGAATTTTGGTTGGGTAACAGCTTTATTTTAATTGAAATTTAGTCTGTTTTGGTATTTAATAAAGTTGGTTTGAAACAAATATAGCAAAATTATTTTGCTAGAAGGGAATTTTAAATAGTGGCGTAAAGTATCTTTATTTGAGTAGAATATAAAAAAAAACCGCCTTGTTTATTACAACAAGGCGGCAGCTTACGAATTTATTTTTGCTTCTTTAATTTGGTCTTAAATAGTTTTTCAAACTTTTCCATTTTGGGTTGAATTACCATCTGGCAATAAGGCTGAGTTTTGTTATTCTCATAGTAATTCTGATGATAGGATTCTGCCTTGTAAAATTTGGTCAGGGGTTCTATTGTGGTCACTATTGAGCTGTCATAAATCTTAGCTTTTTTCAGGTCATTGATAACTGTTTGTGCAGCTTTCTTTTGAACTTCATTTTTATAAAAAATGGCAGAACGGTATTGTGTTCCTACATCGGCACCTTGACGGTTTAGCGTAGTTGGATCATGAACAGTAAAAAAGACTTTGAAAATTTCATCTAGATTCGTTACGTTTTTGTCATAAGTAATCTGGACCACTTCGGCATAACCGGACCTTCCCGTGGATACATCTTCATAGGTCGGATTCACATTTTTACCGCCTGCATAACCTGATATTGCTGATTGAACTCCGTTTAAATTTTCATAAACTGCTTCCACACACCAGTAACAACCGCCGGCTAAAGTGATGGATTCAAGATTGGATTGTTTGGGTGCTTTACTTTGGGCAAACAAACTGGTTGTTGCCAAAAGGCACACTAAAAATAGTCTCTTCATATTATTTGTTATCAGGGATAAAATCAAGTGCAATTGAATTCATACAATATCTTTTTTTTGTTGGTTCTGGCCCGTCATCAAAAAGATGTCCTAAGTGACCGTCACATCTTCCACAAAGTGCTTCGATTCTTTCCATTCCAAGAGAATTATCTGTTTTATATACCACACTGTTTTTATTGTCTTGTTCAAAGAAACTTGGCCAGCCACAATTGCTTGAAAATTTGGCGCCAGAACGAAATAGTTTATTGCCGCAGGCGGCACAATAATAAGTTCCCTTGTCGTCAGTATTCCAATATTTTCCTGTAAAAGGTCTTTCCGTATCTGCATTACGGGTCACCTCATATACATCTTCCGGCAGTACTTTTTTCCATTCGGCATCGCTTACGTTGAGTTTTGTTGTATCCGTGTTGGAATAATAGGGATTTCCGGGTTTTTTAATAGTATTTTTCATTGTGATTGTTTTTTTTGTGTTTCCTTCTTTTTTTGTTGTTTGCGCACAAGCTGTGAACATGAACAGTGGTATTAAAAATAACACGCTTAGTAACTGATTTCTTGTTTTCATTTTTTTTGTATTTAAATCACAAATGTAAAGCGGTTTTAAATTATAAAATGACGCTTACTTTGCAATTGAATTTTATTTTTATTCCGTGATGACTTTTCTGTATATACGAAAAATTATTGTTTATAGTTTTAAAACTTTAAAGCATAATAATCTGTAAATAAGGAGCGTATTTTTAGCAATATAAAATTAGAATTTTAGGATATTCAACACTCGTTAAACTTTTCACAATTTCAAAAACCCTTCAGATACCATTTCTTTTTTTGTATTTTTGACCTGAAATACATCGATATGTTAGAAGAAAACGTAATATTAGTTAATGAGAAGGATGAGCAAATAGGATTGATGCCTAAGCTTGAAGCACATGAAAAAGCGGTCCTGCATCGTGCTTTTTCGGTTTTTGTTTTAAACAGCAAAAACGAAATCATGTTGCAACAACGCGCACATCAAAAATACCATTCCCCTTTGTTGTGGACCAATACATGTTGCAGTCATCAGCGTGAGGGAGAGACAAATGTTCAGGCTGGAAGCCGAAGATTATTTGAAGAAATGGGTTTTAAAACGGAACTTAAAGAACTTTTCCATTTTATTTATAAAGCCCCTTTTGATAATGGTTTGACAGAGCATGAACTTGATCATGTGATGATTGGCTATTATAACGAGGAACCAGTTATCAATCCAGAAGAAGTTGAGGATTGGAAATGGATGAAAATTGAAGATGTGAAAATGGATATGGTCCTTCAGCCGGCATTATATACGGTTTGGTTCAAAATTATTTTTGATGAATTTTATCATTTTCTGGAAGAACATAAAAGCCCTTTGTCCCCAAATAACTTATAATTCATAAACTTTATGAAAGTTACCATTTCACGGAAAGCCCATTTTAATGCGGCTCACAGATTATACAGAAAAGATTGGTCGTTTGATCAAAACGATGCGATTTTTGGTAAGTGTAATAATCCTAATTTCCATGGGCATAATTACGAATTGATTGTTAGTGTTACCGGAGCAATAGACCCTGAAACAGGATATGTAATGGATGTGAAATTTCTAAGTGACATTATCAAAGAGGATGTTGAGAATCAGTTTGATCATAAAAATCTGAATTTAGATGTTCCGGAGTTTCAGGATTTGAATCCTACCGCCGAAAATATTGTGGTGGTTATTTGGAATAAAATCAGAAAAAGAATCAATCCTGAATTTGAATTAGAAGTGGTTCTTTATGAAACACCTCGTAATTTTGTAACTTATAGAGGAGAATAATGGAACTAAAAGTAGGGGATACAATTCCCAATTTCAGAGCTAAAGATACTAATGGAATTGATTTTGACAGTGCAACTGTAGTAGGACATAAACCGCTTGTTATTTATTTTTATCCAAAAGACAATACACCGGGTTGTACCGCCCAAGCTTGTAGTTTTAGAGATCAGTACGAGGATTTTAAGGATCTTGGTGCGGAAGTGATAGGAATTAGCAGTGATAGTGTTGGCTCACATCAAAAATTTGCTAAGCAATTCAAGCTCCCTTTTATTCTTTTGTCGGATTCAGATAAAAAAATTAGAAAGCTTTTTGGTGTTCCCACCGGAATGTTCGGATTACTACCGGGAAGAGTGACCTATGTAACTGATAAAAATGGCGTGGTCCAAATGATTTTTGACAGTATGCTGGCAACAAAACATATTCCCAAAGCGCTAGAAGCCATTAAAAAATTAGTGTGATTTATTGCAGAAAGCTACCGGAAACCGATTCTGACGGATGTCAATTTATGCTTTGTCTTTTCGTTATTTCCCGGTTTCTATAAATGGAGGTTTATTTTGGCTTAAACAATATGGATTTTTTATACCTTACGACTTCAAAAAAAATTACCTGAATGAAACTTTATCCTTTACAATTTGAGCCCATTTTAAAAGAGAGAATATGGGGTGGCGAAAAACTAAAAACGCTACTTCATAAGCCAATTACTTCTAATATCACAGGAGAAAGCTGGGAGCTGTCTACCGTAGAAGGTGACGTAAGTATTGTTGCAAACGGAGAATGGAAGGGAAAATCATTGACAGAATTAATCAATTTGTTCCCTGATGAAATTTTGGGAACTGCTGTTCATGCACGTTTTGAAAAGCAATTTCCATTACTTTTTAAATATTTAGATGCGCGAGAGGATTTGTCTATACAAGTTCATCCAAATGATGTATTGGCAAAAAAACGCCATAATTCTTTTGGGAAAACCGAAATGTGGTACATCATGCAAGCAGATGATAATGCACGTATTATTGTAGGTTTTAAAGAAAATTCAAATGCTGATGCGTATTTAGAAAACCTAAAAAATAAAACCTTACTTTCTATTCTAGATGATGTACAAGTACAATCAGGAGATGTTTTCTTTTTAGAAACCGGAACTGTTCACGCTATTGGTGCGGGGCTTGTGGTGGCTGAGATTCAACAAACTTCAGATATTACCTATCGATTGTATGATTTTGACCGTGTAGATGCTAAGGGGAATACTAGAGAGTTGCATGTTGATTTGGCTTTGGAGGCAATTAATTACAATAAGGTAGAAACTAAAAAATCATATACCAATAATAGCAATCAATCCAATACTGTGGTAGATTGTCCTTATTTTACCACTAACTATATTCCTTTGGACGGAGCAATTTCAGTTTCTAAATCAATAGAAAGCTTTACGGTTTATATGTGTGTTGAGGGATCCTTTGAAATAGAATACAACAACTCAAAAACGCAATATATAAAAGGAGATACTGTTTTGATTCCTGCGGCAATGAATGCATTCATTCTCAATGGAAAAGCATCGATTTTAGAAATTTACATTTCATAGTCGGTAATAGAAAGATTATGTGTACTTTTGCAGACGCAAATTAAAATTCAAATTTTAAAAAAATAAAAATGGCAAACGTTAAGAATTTAAAAAAAGACATCAACTACGTTTTAGGAGATATTATTGAAGCAGTTTACTTGTTCGAAATTTCTACTACAGGAAAACCAACAACAGAAACTAATGCTTTAATCGACGAAGCTATCGCTGCTTTTGACGCTTTGATCACAAAAGTGAACGCAAAAAAGGTAGAAGATAAAAAAGCGCACTTCAAACAAATCAACGTTGAATTGGAACAAACTGCTAATCAATTGATTGCTAAAATCAACGAATTGTAGTCAAAAAAAACGCAAAAAAAGTTTGAATTTGTTTTGGAAAAAAGAAATTCAGTCTTATATTTGCACCCGTAATGAGTCGCCAGCGTAGCTCAGTTGGCTAGAGCAGCTGATTTGTAATCAGCAGGTCGTGGGTTCGAGTCCCTCCGCCGGCTCTTAATAAAACCATCTAACTTTTGTTAGGTGGTTTTTTGTTTTAGACAAAATAACAATTTAATTGTATTTTTATGTAATGTGCTAATTTTTTTGTTAAATTTGAAATCTAACCTAAAACTAATACATTATGGAAGAGCATTCAGTTATTGAAAGTTTCGAGATGAAACTTAATGAGTCAGCTAAAGACTTTTTAAAAGAAACGGCAAAGTGGGCCTATTTTTTATCCATACTTGGCTACATAGGAATTGGCTTTATTATTTTTGCTGCTTTATTCGCCGGGACATTATTCTCCGCTATGGGCAAAATGAATCCTGCCATGGGCGCGATGGGATCTTCTTTTGGGATTGTGATGGCAGTGGTGTACTTTCTAATTGCATTGCTTTATTTCTTTCCGGTGTATTACTTGAATAAATTTGCGTCAAATGCTAAAGCGGCCTTCAAAAACAACGATTCCGATACCTTGACAACTTCCTTAGAATATCTAAAATCACATTACAAATACATTGGAATCATGACTGTGGTTGTTTTCTCTCTTTACCTTTTAATGTTTGTAGGAATGATTGTTGCAGGAATTGCTTCCAGTACTGTTTAATCTGTTTGTGGATTCTAAAACACTTTTATAGAGAATTTGAATCTACTCCTAATTATATATGCAAAAAACCATCTTGCCTAGCAAGATGGTTTTTTAATTTTAGTTTTAAATTGGTGTAACATTTAGAGAAAAACTTGGAGTTTTTGAAACTTTCGTTTTCTCATATAATTACTGCTGTTTTTTGATTGTTGCGATATATGCTGTTAATTTTTTTCCGTAAAGTGATTTTGCTACTTTTGGAGACATTGATTTCTGAATGGTATCTAAATATTTTACATTGATATCGTAAATCTCAGATAGTGCAATAAAAGGCGATACTTCGTAATCCCTGTTGTTCAAGGCAAAATTAGTAGCGAATAAATACTTTCTTTTGATATTAGAATCCTGTTTTGCAGCCAGACTATCTATAGCTTTTGTGTTTTGGTTTTTGATGGCATTGAATTTTTTTTCAATCAGCGAAAGATTTTCATCAGTGAAACGAGTATTTATTTTTTTATATTCTTCGAATATCTCTTGATTTTTTGATCCTGTGATTTTGGCATCGGACAAATAACTTTCTAAACTAGTTTCAATTGTGATGTTGCCTGGTTCTGCAAAGAACGGGATATTATTATCCAAAGAATTACTCACACCTCTGTCTAAGAACAAATAAAGCATCTCGGGAGATTGTAGGTCAAGATTGCTTTCAAAAGCAGCGCTTCCATCAATATTTATAGTGTCAATGGCTACTAAACTTGTGTCAACAACTCTTTGAATATAAAGAGTTCCTTTTTTTAATCCTTTAATATTTCCGGTAATGTGAACATTTCCTTTAGATTCATTCTTGTTACAAGAGGCTATCAGGATAAGTGTAACGAATGCAATAATTGATTTTTTCATGTGAAGTTAAAGTTTGTTTTGAAAAAGAAATCTCCATTCTTATTCTAACGATTGCGATTTAATTGGTGTTTGTATTTTGGCGCAAAATAAAGAAAATTGTTGGAAAGATTTTGGTAACGCATCCAAATTTTACAAAAAAAATCCCAATCTATTTCTAAATTGGGATTTCTCAAAATTATTTTAGGATTTATGCTTTAAACCAAGCTTCTTTCAACGCTTTTTTTGTCGCATCAGTTGCTCTTAATCCTTCTTTTTCTTCGTAAGGAAGTTTAACTTTTCCTTTGATTACTTGTTCTTTACCATCACGTTTTATTTTTACGGCAATAGCATCATTCTCTTTCCAGCTCTGACTTTCAGTAATCATTTCATAGATATTGTCTAATGAATACGGTTTGTCATTGATAGAAACTAAGATATCTCCACCTTTTAATTCCAAATTGGTATAAAAAACATTTAACTCGATATTTGGAATAACAAAAATTTCTTTAGTGGCTTGATTCACAGTAATGTAAGGAGATTGCCCTTTTAGGAATACATTTCCAGGTACTTTTTCTGTAGATTTTGCAACTCCTACTTTAGCTAAATATGTTTCATACGGAATTGGAGTTGCGCCAGATACATAAGTTGTCAAAAAAGCGCCTACTTCAGGATAGGTAAATGAAGTGATTTTAGCGAAAAGCTCATTATCATTAAATGGTTTTGAAGCGCCATATTCCTTAGATAATTTTTGCATCAAATCAAGAATTCCTCTTTCTCCATTGCTTTTTTCTCTGATGATGATGTCGAGACACATTCCAATAAGTGCTCCTTTTTCATATACGTTCAAATATTGTGCTTTGTACGGTTCTGTCAATACATTTGCGCTCATTGTGGTAAAAGGCATCGTGTCATTCATAGCATTTGCATGCTCAATTTTTTCTGCCATACGTGTATAAAACTCTTCTTCCGTAATTAACCCTTGGTTTATTTGGAAAAGATTTGCAAAATATTCTGTTACCCCTTCATACATCCATAAATGCTCTGACATTTTAGGCGTGTTGTAATCAAAATAATGAATCTCTTTAGAATGAATCGTTAGTGGCGTTACAATATGAAAAAATTCATGTGATACGACATCTTTCATTGATTTTACCAATTCTGATTTAGGCATCATTTCAGGTAAAACAACTGTTGTAGCTGTAGGATGTTCCAAAGCTCCAAATCCTTTTGCGTCAGTAGGCGTCATGCTGGATAAATACAGTAAAACAGTATATTTTTTAGTAGCGTTGATTTTTCCTAAAAACGTTTTTTGAGCGATCATCATCGTTTTCATTTCTGGAGTAATGCTTTCTGCAGTCACTTTTCCGGTTGGAGAATAAACACCAATCAGGATTTCCATTCCATCTACTGTGAAAGTAGTGTAGTCCGGTTTTGCATACATAACTGGATTTTCAACTAATTCAGCATAACGCTGCGTTTTAAAAACATCGTTGGTCGCACTTGCATCCAAATCAGTCATTGATGTTGCGCCCCAAAGCGTTTCAGGATGTGAGATGCTCACAGTGTATGCGAAATCTTTTTTGTCTTGAAAATAACCCACAAAACCATGCATGTTCAACATGAAGTTTTTACCCGCATCAATATTTGTTCCCGCAGGAGAAAAAATATCGTTTTGACCAAAACCGCCACCTTTTTCAGTATCGAAAGTATCGTTTACTAAATAAGTGATTTTTACCAATGATTTTGCGTTCTTAATATTCCACGTGTTATCATCGGTTTTTGTGGTAGAAAGTACGTTTCCTTTGCTGTCAAATGCTTGGAAATCATCGATGTATTTCCCGTAATCATCAATAGAATACGTTCCAGGAACAATTTTAGGCACGCTGTACGTTACTTCTTCGGTGGTGATCTTTGGCGAGGTAATGGTAACCATCACTTTATCCTCTTTAATATCATTTAAATTAATGGCAACTTCTACTTGTTCTTTTGCTACAGCAGTTACAGCTGAGGTTCCAGTTTTACAGCTCCAAAGAACTGAAGCAAATGCTAATGCAAAAATTATTCTTTTCATTTGTTGTTATTTTTTTAATTGTTAGTCTTCCCAATCATAAAAATGTTACAGTTTACAATGATTTTACAAAGGCTGTTATTGTGTTTGTTAATTTTGGAGCTATTGGTAAATCAGGATTAGTATAGGATTTCATGTTCTCAGCGTCATCACCTTTGATTTCTTTAAAAACATGATTCATATTTTCAATCAAAACGAGTTCAGCCTCCGGATTTGCTTTTTTTAGTAGTTCTGCTTCTTGAACTGAAACTTGTATATCCTTGGTTCCGTTTATTATTACTATTGGTATTTGTAATTTTGCAAGTTCCATTTGCGGATTGTATTTTATCCACGAAATCATATAGGGTTGAATGCTTTCTCTAAAAATGGAAGCTAACATCGGATTTTTTAATTCGAAAGTTTTTCCGCTTTTCAGTATATCAAGATTTTTTTGTGTTTCTTCTTTTAGAAAAGGCGCTTGTTTTGTGATTTGTTCAACTAAAACGGCATCAATAGTTCTTCCGGCTCCAGCCAAAGAAATAAAACCATCTGCTTTGTCTTTTGCGGCAATCATTCCTATTAATGAACCTTCACTGTGTCCGGCGATTATAATTTTGTTGTATTTTTTTTGATTTTTAAAAAACAATAAAACTGAGGTAGCATCGGTAATGAAGTCATCAAAAGTAAGCGTTGCCTCATTTACGGTTCCACTTTTCATTTGAGCAAAGATTCTTTTATCATAACTAAAAACGGCAATATCATTTTTTACTAATTCTTCGGATAAATATTTTAAGGAATTATTGGTTAATCCTTTTTGATTTCCATTTCTATCCGTTGGACCTGAACCTGCAATAAGTAGCACAAGATTTGTCTTTTTATTTTGTTTTAATGGGGAATACAGCGAACCAGTTATCAATGGATTTATAGCGATTTCTTTTTCATTAAAAGATTTAGTGGCTTTTTCTTGTTGAGAAAAACCGACTATTGAAAACAACAACAATAGTACTAGGAGGAGAGATTTTTTCATTTTATTTTGCATTTAGTTCGTTCATCGTTAATTCCGGATTTTCAACTTCAATAATTAGTTTATGGTAGTGGGAATCTTTGAGTTCGACAATAATCGCATTTTTTTTATTGCAAACATCCCAAAAATTACGTTTGCCATTTTTTATGTAGGTTCCGGCAGTAATAACCCAAGGTAATTGGGTACCCGGCATTTTCCATCCAATCCAAAACGTGAATTCATCTTTGCTCTGATATGCGCGAATTATTTTGTCTTTTGGTACCCTAATCTTATTTTCGAAAGCCCAAAATTTGTGACTTCCTTGAATATCAAAAATAAATTCATCTTCATTTGATGTTATTGAAACCATAATTTGAGGTGTAAATCGAGTATTTTTAAAAAGAAAAAACTCCCGGATATCAGGAGTTTCATAGTTTAGTCTAGTTTGTTTTTTATGTAATATTTGCCATCCAAATCTTCATCAAAATCATCAATTTTAACGGGTTTTGGTTTTGGTTTATTTGCAGTAGCTTTCTTTTTCCACATTTCAAATTTTTCTGCCGGCATCTTCTTTTTCATTATCTCAAGAATCTCTTTTTCTGCCAGACCAAATTCTTTTTTTATGATTTCAAAAGGATTTTTTTCTTCTAAAGCCATTGTAACAAGTTTTTCTGTTTGCTCCCAGTTCAATTCTTTTCGGTTACTCTTTTTCATCACGTGAAAATTAATTCAAATAAGTTGTTAATGATTAATAAATTACATTTTTAATTTGATACCAATATTAAGAAAAAAAATAATTAGATTTTCTCAAAAGGCCATTTTTTTTATGCTTTTCACCTAATTTCTTTCAAAGGTGGTTTTTGAAAGGGTATTTTTAATAAACTTTTTAATTCATTGTGGTCTTCAGGATCCGGGTAAGTGTCAATACCGTATATGATTTCTTCTTTTGGCAGTGTCATAAAGGTTCCAAAAAGTCGATCCCAAATTGAAAATATATTTCCGTAATTACTATCCGTGTAGGGCAAAACATGATGATGGTGTACTTTATGCATATCCGGAGAAACGATGAAATAACTCAAAATAGTGTCCACTTTTTTCGGAAGTGAAATGTTAGCATGATTGAATTGGGTTGCCACAACCGATAAGGTTTGGTACAGAAAAACCAGCCACATGGGACTCCCAATAATTAAAACACCTAATGCCGTAAAGGTAAACCGAATCACACTTTCGCCAGGATGATGTCGGTTTGCAGTTGTGGTGTCAATCCAAGTATCCGTATGATGGATCAAATGGAACCGCCATAAGAATTTGGTTTTATGCTCCACTAAATGCACCAGATACGCGCCAATTAAGTCCAATAGAAGTAATCCGATGAAAGCGTAAATCCATAAAGACATTTCAGGCAGCCATTGTAGAATTCCAAAATTATTGGCAATAGTCCAATCGGCAGTTTTTAATAAAATAAATGCGAGACAAAAATTGACTACAATAGTAGTAAAGGTCATAAATATATTTATTCCCGCATGCTGCCATTTTTTGTAGGTAAAGTTGAAAAGCGGAAAAGCATTTTCAAGTAACCAAAAAAATGTAATTCCGCTCACAAGAATTAAGCTTCGGTGTGAAGATGGAATGGTAGAAAAATAAGCAATAATATCATTCATAATTGGAGTATTTATTTTAAATTTAATACATTTTTGGAAAATATCTATTTGATAACGCGAAAAGTAAGGTTTATTCTTGGGTTAATGGGTTTTGCTGTTTTCGGGATTTGGTGTTTCCAAAAATGCTGCGTTTTTCCTCTCATCAGCAGCAAACTTCCATGTTGCAAAACAATATTTTTTTTAAGGTCTTTGTCCAAATTATGTTTCAATTGAAACATACGTTCGGCGCCAAAACTCAACGAAGCAATCACAGGATTTGTTCCCAATTCTTTTTCGTTATCGGCGTGCCAGCCGTTGCTATCTTTTCCGTCGCGATACTGATTGAGTAAAACGGTTGTGAAAATGGTATCCGAAACCTTTTCGATTTCCGTTTTTAGCTTTTGCAAAAGCGAATTCCAAGGATGCGGTTGCATAGTTATATTCGAATAGGAATAGGGTTTTCCTTCGTTTCCAAACAAAGCCGTCAAGCGAGGTTGTGGATGAATTTTACCATAAACCCTAATTTCATCTTGTTGCCAAGGAATATCTTTTGCTAATTCGGCAAAAATAATATCCGCTTGCTCTTTGTCATAAAACTGAGGGTAATAGATAATTTCAGCTTCTGGCAAGTCAATAACGATGGTTTCGGATGTGGATTCGAAAAGTGATTTCACCGGATTATGTGTATTGGTACGCCCAGAAAATGAGAGCTAATTGTAACGGCATTCGCAAAAGCAAAACCCATTTTGGCAAACCCATTCTTGCTTTTTCATCGAAATACATGTATAAATGTGTTGGGAAAATTGCGATCAATAAAGCAATAACTCCCCATGCAGCGTAGCTTGAAAGCACCGGAATACACAATGATATCCCTAAAATTATTTCGGCTAAACCGCTAATTTGGTTTAATAATTTTGGATTCGGGAAATAAGGCGGAATGATTTTCAGGTACAATCTCGGGTTTCTGAAATGGTTTAATCCTAAAATAAAGTAAACAAAAGCCATCACATATAAATGCCAAGGTAAATTCATAATAAAGTTATTTATCACGAATTTATAAAAATTTAAATGAAATTAGCACAAATGTTTTAAATAGAAATTAAGCTTTTTTCTTAAAATTTACGTTCATAATCACAATTGCCAAGATGATTAAAACAATTCCAACCCATTGAAGCAGAATTACTTTTTCATTCAAAAGAAAATATGCCATCAGTACGGATACGGGAAGTTCCAGTGCCGAAACAATACTTCCAAGTCCAATTCCGGTAAGTGGGAAACCAGCGTTGAATAATAAAGGTGGAATTATAGTTCCAAAAAGAGCCAGAATTATTCCCCATTTCATGAAAATCTCAAAATTGAAAGGAGTTGTTTGTGTAGCAATTGCAAAACCGGTTACAATTACTGCTCCACCAAGGAGCATGAATAAACTGCGTTGCGCTGACGAAACATGTGTGGCTACTCGATTAGCTGTAAACATGGTTGTGGTAAAGGAAGTTGCAGCCAATAGTCCCAAAACGATGCCGCGCCAGTCTAATTCTACTTTGCTTTGAATCAAATTTGTGGCAAGCGCCGTTCCAAATAACACGATGATTACCGATATGATTTTTTGAGTGGAAGGTAATTTCTTTTCTAAAATCATTTCGAATAAAACACCCATCCAAACGGTTTGCATCAATAAAACGATAGCAATAGAAACGGGAATGTATTTAACGGCTAAATAATAAAAGATACTCGTCATTCCCAGCGAAGTTCCCGCCAGCATTAATTGGGTTATGTTTTTCTTGGAAGCCTTTACAACGTCATTTCCTTTTTTAGCTTTTTGGAACATATTAATCAGCAGCATTCCCGTGATTCCGTATACAAATTGTGCAATGGTAACTTCGGGTGTGGTGAAACCTTCGCCGTAGGCTATTTTAACAAAAGTAGCCAGCATCCCATAACTCGTTGCACCAAGGCCTACCAAGAAAACCCCTTTTAATACATTATTCTTTATCATTTTTTTCAATTTTAAAAAGCGGGCAAAGATAGGGTTTAGTTACTAGTTATGAGGTATAAATTGGTACTTAATATTTGAGACTGTTATTCTCTTTTGATTTCGCTTCGCAGTGAGGTGGTTAAAGTATGAACTAAGGTGTTTTAGATGAATGTAGGTTTCATTTCGCTTCTTTCTCGACTAAATCACTCAAATGCAATCGCAATGCATTTACTGAAATACTGATTTCCCAGAACGACAATCCCAATGAAATTAATAATCCTAATAAACTCAGACCAAAAAGATAAATTCCGGCTGTTTGCTGTTCCAAGAACAATAACAGCATGGCAAAAACAGATAAAAACAGACTTAAAACGCCCGCCATTTGCATGTTGCGAATCAAAGTCAATCGTAAGTTAAGGTTTTTGATTTCCAATAAAATCATGTCATTTTGTTTTTCCTTGTAGGTTTTTTTTAAACCTCTTACGATTGTGGCAATGGTCAAAAAGCGATTGGTATACGCCAATAAAATCAACGAGGTTGCGCCAAAAAGTAATGCAGGAGTTTCTATTTGTAAAATCATTTTGGATTTAGTTTTGGAATTTTATTTTAGTAAAGAGTTGCAAAGTTCGGTATTCTGTGTTAAAATCGATCTTTTAGTCTTGTGAAATATAACAATTTTCCAAAATCAGTTCATTTTTTGGTAACATTTAGAATTATAGTGCTACTAAAGGAGTAACACAAATAGAAACGATGAAAAAAAATTATTTTTTAAGTATGTTTTTTTTAGGAGCAATATTCACACTCTCAGCCCAAGAAGAGCCCAAAAAGGCTGTTGAATTGAATGAAGTTGCGATTGTAAAAACTAAAAAAGCAGTTGAGCAAAAAGCGGATAGAACTATATTTGATTTTTCCAGTCAGCCCAGTTTGAATTCCGGATCTGTATTAGAAGGAATAAAAAAACTGCCGGGACTTATCGCTTCAGATGTGGCCGGGATGATGTATCAAGGCAAACAGTTGGATGTTTTTATGGACGGAAGACCGCTTAATATTACCTCAAATGAATTAAATTCTTTTCTGGAAGGAATGCCTGCGAATGCCATTGAAAAAATTGAAATCATCACGCAACCAGGAGCTGAGTTTCCTGCTACTTCGGGTGGTGCCATTATGAATATCATCACGAATAAAAACGCTAAAAATTATTTAAGCGCTACGTATACCAACAGTACTAATTTTACGAGTTACGATCATTTGCGATGGAGAATCAATAATAGTCTGTTGCTGAGCGCTAAGAATAAATATTTTGGATGGCAATTGAATGTTGGACAAAATTACAGAGAATCCGCTGTGTGGACTTCACTTACTAAAAATGAAAATAACACAACTTCGTTACTTTCCACAACTGAGGCAGATCGTTTCGGACGTACTAATTTTGCAAAATCTGCACTTACGTTTGATATTGGCAACGACCGATTGTTATTTAATTACGATGTGAACTACAGCAACAATAATAGCAATACATTAGGAAACGGTCCCGGTTTCAGTACTAATGATGATTCCTTTACGGATGCTTTGCGTCATGATTTTGTTATTACTTTCCAAAAAAAGTTTGAGGATAAATCTAAAAAATTAGATTTCAAATTCAATTACAACAGCAATCAAAATGATTTCACACTGAATTCTAGAACTAATAATGCTACACTATTAGATAATGCTTCGACGCAGCGGTTGTACAATGCTAAAGTTGATTACTCACAACCAATTGCATTTTCTGATGAAGGGAAAATAAGCTTTGGTGGTTTGTATGAAGCGCTTCTTTTTGAAACCCAAAACATGGAAATTGTGAACTTGGATTATCAACGAAAAACAGCAGCAGCTTACGGTGAGTTACAAACTAAATTTGATAAGTTCAATTTTATTGTGGGCGGTAGAGCTGAGGATTACAATATCACCGGTAAAACCAATACCGCTGATTTAATTCCGTTTAAACAATTCCGTTTTTTTCCAAATGCAAGTGCCCAATATAATTTCAGTAATTCTGTTTATTTTAATGTGAATTACAACAAGAAAATAAGTTTGCCAAGCACTACTGCTTTAAATCCAAACAACACCAATTATCAGAATCCAAATATTGATTACTCTGGAAACCCGAATTTGCAGCCTACAATTTTTGATAATTACGAAGCAAAATTGAGTGCTTTTGATTATGCTTTTATCGGATATAATGTTAGTTCTGCTCAAAATCAGGTAATCAATAGAGTATTGCTTACGGATGATGTCGTGGTTAATACCAATGTAAATGTCCCTCAAATAAAAATTCATAACTTTAATGTGGGAATGCCAATTCCATATATGTTGTTTACAAAAGGACTTAAAGAAACCTTAAAAATGAATATTAATCCGGATAAAATGAACTTTTTATATGTGTATACCGCATATCAGTTTCATCAAATTCCCGAAATTAAGACCAATGGTTTCTGGATGTTTAATTTGATGTCTCAAATTCTGTTGCCAAAAGACATCAAGTTTGTAGCTAACTTTAATTACATCATGTCTAAGGGGAATTATTTTTATTTCATTGCTGAGAAGCCTTTTAATAATACGCTTGATTTAACGTTTTCTAAAAAGTTTTTTAAGGACCAATTATCGGTTTCCATAAGTGCGGATGATATCCTTAATTCGAACCGATTTGTGTTCAGTTCTGTGGGTACGCCTTTGTTATTAGCAAATAAAAACGATACACGTCGTTTTGGCTTTAGTGTAAATTATAAAATTCCAACCAAAAACAAATTGGCAAAAGAGGATCCTAATTTATTGAATAAAGAGAAAAAAGAAGAAGGAAATATCTTGAATCAATAACTATATTGTTTTTATTTTTGGACAATTTTAAACAAAAGAACCTGCAAGTTTACGCTTGCAGGTTTTTTATGGTTTAAAATTTAATCAAATAATCTGAAAACCTCTCTTTACGAAATACGCCAATATTTCCCCTTTTTATGAGTTCTGATAAGTTTTTGCTAAGTTTACTTTTTCAACTACTTTTCTGTTTGATGTATAAAGCAAGCTAAATCATTCGGATAAAGACATATTTCGGCTATATTTATCTATTGAAATTTAAATTATGATACAAAAATTAAGACAACGGGTCAAAAGTATGTTAGAACATCGTATAAAACATATGGGTACCTTTACCAGTGGTATTTATGCGTTTATTATTGGGTCTGTTTTACTGACGATTGACTATTATGTTGATTTTGGAATGAAATTCAAAATCAATGAAATGGAAATTTACAATCGGCTGATTCCTGTTTCTACTATTTTAATCTCCATTCTTATTGGAATTTCATTAACTACTTTCTCTGTTATTTTTGTTGTGATGCAGTTGGCATCCTCTCAGTTTTCACCCCGAATTTTGAGGCATTTTTTGTCAAATAACATCAAGATGCAACAATTTATCGGATTGTTTGTGGGTACTATTTCGTTGTGTGTATTACCTCAATTAGCTTCCGTTTTTTATCAAACTTCTTTTCTTTTAACACTTACTACAGGCTCTCTGCTTGCTTTTTATTGTCTGGTATGGTCTTATCCTAATATGATCAGCTATTTAAGTATAAACATGAATGTTTCCAGTATTACAAATGGAATCAAAACGGAAATGGTTGAAGAAATCAATGATTTGTATCAGGAAAATTGGAGTGTGGGAAAGAATCTCCTTTACAAACGTTCCAAAATTAACCCGGATAAATTTCAAGTAAAAATTGTAAGTCCTTTTGAAACAGGTTATTTGGACAGCGTAAACTATAAAAAACTGGAAAAAATAACGGAACATATCAGTAGTTCTGATGTGGGTGTATTTTTTGAAAACGCCTATCAAAAACCTATTGTAGGGGAATTTATCATGAAAGATACCACTACGCTTATGGTATTAGTTTTTAGCGAGGAACTCCAAATGAATCAGATACTTCGTTTGAAGAAAGAAATAGGAGCTATTGTCAGCACAACTTTTAAAGTTAAGTTGTTCAGAAGTCATACGCAAGATGTAAATTTTGGTGTGAGAAAATTGGTAGATATTGCGATAAAAGCAATTTCTCCTGCGGTGAACGATCCAACGACTTGTTTGAATTGTATTGATCAAATAGGGGAAATAGCAAAAGAATTATCCTTAAGAGAATTTCCTTCAACGGATTCCAGGACTTTGGGCTCCAAAAAAATACAGGTAAATGAATTTAATTTTGAGGAATTCATTGACTTTTGCTACGATCAGATTTTTCAGTGGGGAAAAGAAGATCCTACCGTTGTGAAGAGAATTATTAGATCGATAAGGATTATTTTACCATTAGTTGAAAACCCTTTCAATTTGAAAATTTTAATCCAGCAAGTTGAAGAAATGGATTTACTTGAAATTTATAACTTGTCACAATACAAAAAAGGGAAACTAAAAATATCAAAGGAAAAATTAGTAATTGTAGAGAAGGAATTGTCTCGATTTAGACAAAAAGCTCAGTTACAAATTAAAGCATTGGAACTAAAAGGAGTTTTAAATCATTACGAAACAAATCATTATTCGGATAATTCAGAAATTACAACTGCTGAAATTGAGGCGATTGAATATCTGAAAGCATATAAAACGGTAGCCGATACTATTTATTACAATGGAAATGAATTATCATAAAAAGTTTGAATGAATTGAGCTGCTATTGATGAGCGAGATTGGTGCCTATTTTATGGTCTTAAAAAGATCTCGGTAGTCAAAATCGATTTTGAGACAGAAATGCAAATTTAAAAAACTAAAAAAAAATGCCAAAGTTCTCATGTGCAAAATCATTTTGCTCTATGCGTGATTAACATCCTTTATTACATTGATCCAATTAAATTTTTGCTCGATAATTCTTGTTTTTTCTTCTTGTATGAATTTTAAATAGGCTGCAGCGACCGGTGAAAATTTCTTGCCTTTTAACCATATTAAATTCCAGTTGGATTGAATTGGCAAACCTTTTACAGGGATTATTTGTAAATCACGATTGTTGAGTTCATTTTTAATTCCAATTAAAGGCATAATAGAACATCCAAGTCCGGCCAATACAGCTTGTTTTATAGCTTCATTACTAGTGAGTACCATTTTTTTTGGAACCGTCAACTGATTGTTTTCAATGAATTTTTCCATTACGAATCTTGTCCCGGATCCTTCTTCCCGATAGATTATTGATAGGGTTTCAATAATACTTTTATCTTGGATTCCTGTTGCTATTTTTTGATCACTATTAGCAATAAGGTACAGCGAATTAGGCATTAACTCCACTTTTTCAATTTGCAGAGAATCAGGCAGTACAGATACTAAGGAGAAATCTACTTCATTTCTTTCTAAATTTTTCAGTACTTTAATTTTATTCGTTACATCCAAACTTAATTCGACACCTTGATTCTTTTTTAGAAAATCAGATAAAAAATAGGGTATAACATACTTGCCTGTGGATACGACTGAAATTTTCAATTTTCCGGTAAGTTGCCCCTTAAATGCCATTGTTTTATAATTGATGGCATGAACTTCATTAAGAATCTTTTCAGCTGCCATGGCAATTTCTTTTCCAAAATCGGTCACATAAAGCTTTCTTCCGATTACTTCCGTTAACGGAACGTCAAATTGATCTTGAAGATTTCTTAATTGAATGGAAACTGCGGGTTGCGTAAGATGAAGTTCTGCCGCAGCCTTAGTAATGCTCTCGTTTTGTGCTATTTTTAAGAATACCTGTAATTGATGGAGTGTATAGTTCATAAATATTTTTTATACATATCATTACAAATATAAATAAAAATTTATGAATAGCCCCATATACCTTTGTCAAAAAATAAACCATAAACAGATGCAAAGAATAACAATCGCAAAAGGAGACGTAATAGGTCCTGAAATCATGGATGCTACTCTGAAAATTATCAAAGCAGCGGGTGCCAATCGGATTTAGTGAAAAAGTTTATTTAAAAAAAAGACCTCTGGAATTGATTCAGAAAAGAAATTAATGGAGGAGGGGTATTCCTAACGCGCTCTATTAAGTAGAAACAAAAAAATTAATCCCTATGAAAAATAAAAAAATAAAAATTAGTTTACTCCTTGCGGTGATTTGGCTAATTGTTGGAATACTATTGACAATCCTAGAACCTAACAACTTGATTTTTACACTGTTTTTAGGTTTAGGAATATTTTTCACGACCTATACATTACAAAAAAATAAAATTTTATTATAAAGCGCTATGAAAAAAGAATATCAATTTAAGTTGGTTGAAGGGGAGTTTTCACCATCAGAAGCAGGAAAAGTACTGTTTTCTTTGATAAACAGTAAGATTAACTATCATAATTTAGAAATATTTAGCAATCAGATTCGGTTTAATAAAGAGAATCCGCATTCAAAAATAAGGCAAGAGACACTTTTAGATGCATCAGCGTACATTAAGGAGCTTATAAAGGAAGCGGCAGTAAATGATATGGATTTGCAAATTGAAGGTGTTATTCAAGTAGTGCTTAAACCAAAAAATAAGGATTAAGCAATGTTTGAAGGCAGACGATTATTGATTGCAACGAAGCATAAAAAAGAACAAGTGATCGCTCCGATTCTGGAGGAAGGACTAGGAGTACAGTGCTTTGTACCTGAGAACTATGAATCGGATATTTTTGGAACTTTTTCCGGAGAAATAGATCGAAAAGATACAGCATTGGAAACCGTAAGAGCAAAGTGTATGGCAGCTATGGAACAATTTGATTGTGATCTGGGCATTGCCAGTGAAGGTTCTTTTGGTTCACATCCTTCTATTTTTTTTGCACAAGCAGATGACGAATTTTTAATTTTTATCGATAAAAAAAATGATTTGGAAATAGTGGTCCGCAAACTGAGTCTAAATACTAATTTTTACGGAGAAAACATCCTCAATACAGAAATGCTCTTGGATTTTGCAAATAAAGTACAATTCCCGTCTCATGCCATTCTATTAAGAACCAAGCCAGATGACATCACAGGACTAGTTAAAGGAATTAAGACAAACAGTCATTTGGAGGATTCGTTCCACCTTTTAATGTCTGCTCATGGAAGTGTCTATGCAGAAACGGATATGCGTGCGATGTATAATCCCACACGAATGGGTGTAATCAAAATTGCTGCACAAAAATTAGTAGACGTGATAAAAAGCGAATGCCCAAGTTGTAAAACACCTGGTTTTTGTGTGACAGATGCGAAACAAGGCTTGCCTTGTTCTTGGTGTGCAGCACCCACTCGTTCCACATTGAGTTTTATTTATAGTTGCAAGAAGTGTTCTTTTAGTTCCGAAAAAATGTTTCCCCATCAAAAAACAACCGAAGATCCAGGATTTTGCGATTCCTGTAACCCTTAATATATGAGTACAATTAGTAATTCGATTCACAAGGCCGTAGCGCTGTTAGATCAAGATCAAATCATAGGTATTCCTACTGAAACGGTTTATGGATTAGCAGGGAATATATATAGTCCAAAAGCCATCGAGAGTATTTTTACGATGAAACAAAGACCATTTTTTAATCCTTTGATTGTTCATATAAAATCCGCAGCTGCGCTTTCTGAAATAGCGAGAGACATTCCTGAAAAAGCTGCCTTGTTAGCGAAAGCTTTCTGGCCAGGACCTTTAACTTTAGTTTTAAAAAAGCAAATTGCCATTCCGGATTTAGTTACTGGTGGTAAAGATACAGTGGCGGTGAGAGTTCCAAATCACCCAGTAATCTTAGCCCTGCTGAATCAGTTAGCCTATCCTTTAGCGGCTCCAAGTGCCAATCCTTTTGGCTCTATAAGTCCCACTACGGCAACACATGTCGCGGACTATTTTGAAGAGGTATTGCCGATGGTTTTAGATGGGGGAGCTTGTCAAAGAGGAATAGAGTCAACTATCATAGGATTTGAAAATGGGGAGCCTATTTTATATCGTATGGGTTCTTTGGCTGTAGAGGATATAGAAGCAGTTGTAGGGTCAGTAAAAATGATTACCCATGATGATATTGCTCCAGCGGCGCCAGGCATGCTTTCGAAACATTATGCTCCTTTGACAACGACTTTTTTGGCAGCTAATGTAAAAAAGAAACTGATATCGATTCCGAATCAAAAAATAGGAGTTGTCGTATTCCAAAACAAGGTAAATGATCCCAAAATTGTACAACAAGAAGTTTTATCCCCGACAGGAAATTTAGTAGAAGCAGCTTCACAACTGTATGCTGCCTTGCATCGATTGGATCATTGCAATCTCGATTGCATTATTGCCGAACGATTTCCAGATTTTGGCTTGGGTAAAACAATAAATGACCGATTAAAAAGAGCCACTCAAAAATAAAATATGGATGTCATAATAAGAAATGCAAAAGTTGTAAACGAGGGACAGATACTTGAATTAGATGTACTCATATCTGATGAAAGGATTCAAAGAATAAAACCTCCTGGGGTGTTAGACCCCCAAAAAAAATACAAGGAGATTGACGCAATCGGACTTTACCTATTGCCCGGCGTGATTGATGATCAAGTTCATTTTAGAGATCCTGGATTAACCCACAAAGGTTCTCTTCTCACGGAATCTGTAGCAGCTGTGGCTGGTGGTATCACCTCCTTTATGGATATGCCTAACACGATTCCAAATACGCTTACTCAGGAATTATTAGAAGAAAAGTACCGGATGGCAGCTGAGAAATCAGTAGCTAATTACTCTTTTTTCATGGGAATTTCTAAAAACAATTTAGAGGAAGCTTTAAAAACAGATACTGAAAATGTATGTGGGATCACGGATGATGGTCTTTATTTTAATAATGATGACGGTATTTTAGCTAATTATCCAGACTTTTTAGAACAGCTTTTTTCAAGAACGGATACGCTTGTCGCCTTGCATAGCGAAGATGACGCAATTATAAAAGCGAATACACAGAAGTTTCAACTTCAATATGGGGATGATATTCCTTTTTTTTATCATTCGCTAATCCGCGATACGCAAGCTTGCTTAAGTGCTACTGAACGGGTATTGAAAATTGCTGAAAAATACAATACACGCTTGCATCTCTTTCATATTTCAACGTTGGCGGAAGCTCAATTATTCGATAATAAAATCCAAGTTCGAGAAAAAAGAATCACGGCCGAAGCCTGTGTGCATCATCTTTGGTTCTCTGATGCCGATTATGAAAGACTGGGTTCCAAGATTAAATGGAATCCTTCTATTAAAAAGAATCAGGATCGAAAAGCTTTAATGCAAGCACTGTTAAATAATTCCATTGATATAATTGCTACGGATCATGCTCCACATACTATTGCGGAAAAAGCAGGGAATTATTTTCAGGCACATTCCGGCGGACCTTTGGTACAACACGCCCTTTTAGCAATCTTAGAATTATTTCATCGGGGTGAAATTCCTTTGGAGAAAGTAGTGGAGAAAATGAGCCATAATGTAGCCGAAATATATCGAATCAAAGAACGGGGCTATATTCGGGAGGGCTATTTTGCAGATTTGGTATTAGTCGATTTAAATAATGAACAGGAAATAACGACTAATTCTCTGTTGTATAAATGCGAGTGGTCTCCTTTTTTAGGGCAAGTTTTTAAAAGCAGCATCAATGCTACTTTTGTAAATGGAAATTTAGTGTATGAGAAAGGAAGTGTTAAGGCCGATATAAAAGGCAAAAGATTGCGGTTTGAAAAAATTCGATAATCAAAAAATAAAATAAAATTAAATATAATCAAATATGAATTTCAGTTTATTGTTCGAGAATTTAACCAATCCAGCCTTGTTATTTTTTGTTTTGGGAATTGTAGCCGTCTATGTAAAAAGTGACTTAGAAATTCCGGAAAACACTTCTAAATTTATATCGCTATACCTTCTTTTTTCAATTGGTTTCAAAGGCGGACAGGAGTTGGCTCATAGTCATTTTACCATTGATATAATTTGGTCGATACTCTTTGGGGTTTTGATTGCAGGATTAATTCCACTGTATACTTTTTTTATTTTGAAGAGGAAGTTTAGTATCGAGAATTCTGGGGCTATTGCTGCAGCTTATGGATCCGTGAGTGCGGTGACTTTTGTGACAGCCGTTTCTTTTTTAGAAATTCAAAACTATACTTTCAGTGGTCACATGGTTGCAGTAATGGCGCTTATGGAAGCTCCGGCGATTATTATAGGGGTAATCTTAATTCGTTTGTTTAGTAAAGAAGACGTTCAAAAAACCAAGATGAGTTCTATTATTAAACATTCGTTCACTAATGGAAGTGTGCTTTTGATTTTAGGAAGCTTGGTTATTGGGTTTTTAGCGAGCGAACAACAAGCCTTAGGAATTAAGCCTTTTACGACTGATATTTTCAAAGGGTTTTTAGCTTTGTTTTTATTGGATATGGGAATTGTAAGTGGCCGAAAATTAAATGATTTTTTCAAGAGTGGCTGGTTCAGCATTTTCTTTGCAGTTGTTTTTCCGCTGATCAACGGTTGTATCGTCGCTTTTTTGAGTCAATTTATTACAGATGATGTTGGGAACCGTTTTATTTTTGCAGTACTGGCGGCAAGCGCTTCTTACATTGCAGTTCCAGCAGCGATGAAAATAGCAGTGCCAAAAGCCAATCCAGGTATCTTTTTGCCCATGGCTTTAGCAGTAACGTTTCCTTTTAACATTACTTTTGGGATGCCCATTTATTTCTCAATTGTATTGTGTCACCTTTAAATAGTTGCTTTGTGGAATTTAGTAGTACTTATTAATTGTTTCAGAAACTATTGGTAATAGCATGAATTGTTATAAATGTAAAGTTTTTGAAACAAAAAAACCTGTAAGTTTATGCTTGTAGGTTTAATTTAGAGTTGTTTACTCTTGAGAATGTTCGCGAGCGGGATTAGCCAAATCTTCCAAATACAAAACCAATTTTTCCATTAAGCCAAATGCCCAAATCCATTGTAGTGGCTTTTGGCAGTAGGCTTTTTAGTAAGGTAAACTTTCGTCTTCTCCGATATTATTTAGGTAATTTAAAACTGTTAGGTTTTTTCTAATCCAATATTCTGCTTCAACATCAAAAAATATTTTTAAACAAGCAATTATTGTTGAAGTTAGATGTTGGAAGCTTTCAACTAGTTCTGCTATATCGTGCTCGTATAATTCATAATGTAATTCTGCACCAAATGTTTTTTCACTTTTCGTTTTAATATTATTTAAACTTGGAATAGTAAAACTAATAAACAGGTAACTGCATAGAAATTCAAAATTGCGATGCATTGCTTCAAAATATATCAAATCAGAACTCTCAATTCCAAGATGAAAATCTCTGTTAGTATGTTCGGATAAAAATTCTTTATAATATTTTAAGTTAGATAAAAAGAAAATTAATTCATTTTCAAATTGTTTTCTGTTATGTTCATAATAAAAATAAAGTTTAAAATTTGATAACCCTCCTTTAAGATTAAAAGCAAAGTCTTTCTCAAATTGGAAAGAAAAACTTCCTTGTTTGCTATATTCTATAAATTTTCTTCTTATCCAATATTTTACCGAAAGAAAATAAATCTCTTGTGCTTGAATATCTGCTAAAAATATAAAAACAGGAACTGCAAATTGGTTCCAGTAATTGGCAGTTGATATTTTTATATCGGATATTGTGTAAGTGTCGGAAGTTGTCCAATCAATTAATTTTCTTGATTTAAGTTGTATGAGAACCAGTTCTCCAGTAAGTTGATTATTTGCATTTACAAGTTCTAAGTAACAATCAATTCCATAATCTCTTTCTGTTGTTTCTCGTATTATCCAATTATTAGGAATTTTTGATTGAAAAAGTTTATATGAATCAGATTCTGAAATATGTTGTTTTGTTCTTTTTGGTAATTCCATATTTTTGGTTTTAAGCTTACTGCCAACGTTATGCCACTTTGAGATGGCTGGAAGTTCGTAATCGCTCAGTTATCGGCTTAACGGAAACTTGATGCGAAACGGTAATTCCACTAAACTCCAGCTAGCTAAAAATGGCTGTTCTGCACTGGCTTTTTATTTATTTGCTTTTATTGAATCTTTAGAATTATTTAAAGCCTTATTTTTATTTATAAAATGAATTTTAGTATTCAGTGTGTCGGGTATAGTAAGCTTTATTTCTTGAGGATTACTAATTTTAATTTCTGAAACTTCCTTTTTTATTGAAAATGTTGAAAATATTATTAGAAGAGTCATTAATCCAAAACCCATATTTGCTATTTCAAAGCATCTTGAACCAAGAATTAAATTTTCTCCTTTTAAATTATCAATAGGAGCTGTCTGATTAACGGTAAAAATTAAATCATTTATTTCTTCATTCACGAAGTCTAATTCAGTTACTGCACGTTGTGGTTTAGTAATTGTAGATGTACTTCTTGTAGCATATCTGTATTTATTAATTTTCAGTGTTTTTATAGCGTGAAATATTGCTAGTAAATAATGAAATAATACAACTAAAAAAATTACACTAATTAGTATTTTAAATGAATTTGTAATTCCGTTAAAATTATCAAATAAAAGAGGAACAAATAGGGCGAAAATTGATGTAACAATACTAGCTTGTCCAACCAACTGAGAATTTTTGTTTTCTATAGTTGTTCTTCTATCTTTCTGATAGTTGTCAATTTCTTTTAAGTACGTTAAGTATCTTTCCGCAATTTTAATATCTCCACTTGGATTGTAAATTTCGATTTTTTTTTCCTTTTCTGTTTTATTATTTGAACTTGTAATTCCGATATAATCTAAGTATTTTTTTATCATCATTTTAAAGTTAAATAGTTAATTATTTCATCGGATATTTTTAAATCTAATTCAGTTTCTAGCCAAGCCCATTGACCATTTGGATTAATTTCTAAAAAGACATATTCGCCGTTTAGTTTTTTAATAAGGTCAATCGCTCCAAATGACAATTGTAATTTCTTTGTAATTAATATGCATTTTTCGGATATATCTTTTGGAAGTTCATATTTTTCAAAAGGCATTTTTTCTTTACGCCAATCAATTTTAGTTTCATTTGAAATTTGAGAATTAATTTTCGCAGAGAACACTTTTTCGCCGATTACTGTCACTCTAATTTCATATTCTTTATCAACATACTCTTGAAAAATACAAGGTGTTAAATCAAATTCATTTATTGTTTTAATATTATCTAAACTCAATTTATTAGTGAAGATAGTTTCAAAACCTTCTTTTTGTCTTATTCTACCTTGTCTGATAGGTTTTATTATTATGTTATTTTGAAACTTATCGATAAAACTTTTAAGTTTTTTGTGAGAGTTGGTTATTAATGTTTGAGGGATTATAAAGCCAATAGATTTAGCGATTTTTAATTGTAGAAGTTTATTTTCAGCTTTAAAAATATATTGTGGATTACTTAACCATTTTTCAGTGTCGATAAGATTATATATATTATCAAACAATGTTTCATAATCACTTAACAAATATAGTTTTTCGGCTTCATTATTAGAAATGATTTCAGGTAATTTGGTTCTTCTAAACCAAACGGAAGTAAAATTACTTATACCATTTATATTAAAATGAAAATCATTTTCATTTTCAAAATTATATATATCAGTATGAATATCTTCACAATTCAGTCTGAAGTATTTAATATTTCTTTTATTAAGTTTTTCAATTACAAAATCAGCAGTAAAATCTTCTTTATGTGTAATAATTAAAATCATTTATCGGAATCTGTTGGTTCTTGAGATTCTGTAATTGTTTGCGTATCCATAAGCAATTTTAATGATGAATAATTATGGTCACTATCACTTGGTTCTGTTGCAGTAAACGTTTCAGAAGTAGTGTCTAATAATCTTTTAAGTCTAAATCTATAATCATTATCTGAATCTGTAGGTTCATTAGTTGTTTTGGTAAAAGTTTCAGTTCCCATATTAACATATGTTATTGCTGGAATTTCTGTATTTTTTAAAACTGATAAATTTTGCTTTTTTGAATATTCAATTATTGAATAGTCTAAATTGTTAATTTTCGGCTTTTCTGCGAATCCAAGTATAAATGATTTCATAATTTCTGATTTTTTTATCGGTTCTCTTCGGTTTTTTAAGCTTGTGCATAACGTTCTGGTACTACGGCGGGTTTGGGACTAAATTAAGCCCTATTTTCGGATTTGCCCAATCATCCCAAATACAAAATCAACTTTCCATTAAGCCAATTGCCCAAATCCGTTGTAGTAGCTGTTATACGGTGTTGATTTGCAGTCTAGTTATCAAGCAATATATTTAAGATATCATCTGTTTGTTTTCAATATCAATACCGTTCTGTTCAATTTTTAGTATCCAATTGGCATACTTTGAGTATTCGATATAAACAGAATCATTTATATTTAAATCATTAAATACATTTTCTGTGACTTCGTATTTTTTTATAACTTTTGAATCAAGTGTAATAAAATATCTTACTCCGCGCTTCTGTCCATAATCTACATATTTATTAGTCACTGTTAATTCATCAATAATTTTAATTTGATTTTTAATATCAGTCTTCGTAGTAATAATTTTTTTTGATATTGAATAAATGAGCAATAATAAAAATGATATCAAACCAATGTTGATTGAGTTGTTTAAAATTGAATAAGGGGATTCTTGACTATTCCAAAACCAAAACCAAATAGAAACAAATGCAAAAAAAGCAACTATAAAAATTTTCGCGTTTTTAACCTTGCTTTTTATTAAAACAACTTCGGCATTAATCATTTTAGTTTCCGTGGGATTCATTTTTAATTTTTTATTTTGAAACTTATTTAGTTTTAGTTCAATACCGTATAACTTGTATATATGTATGATAGAATCATACAAAGCCACTCCCTTTTGGGTAGATAGGTATGATTACAGCTATACTTATTTAATTCAAATATATAAATAATTCTTTACAAAATAGTACTTATTTACTCCTTCTGCTAAACGAAGTTACAACCGTAAATTGCTCTTAATAGCCCCGATAGAAGTAAAAATTCTTTGCTATGGCGCAAGCCAAAAGCAAAGATTGTAGCGCATTACGGGACGAAGATGTTCTGAAAAACAATCGTTCTGCTCACAAAAAAAACCTGCAAACATTCGCTTGCAGGTTTACTCTAATAATCTAACGATCTAAAATTCTAATATTTATTTAATCATTTCAAAACTTCTTTTTACGAAAGCCGTTAATGCTTCTCCCTTTAATAGGTTTTGAGATAACTTCGCTAAGTCAAGTGCTTGTTTTACCAAACTTTCCTGAGCGTCTTTGTCTTTGTTGTTTAGGATGCTTGTTGCCAATTCAGAGTTAGTATTTACCACCAAATTGTACATTTCCGGCATATTTCCCATTCCGAACATTCCACCACCACCTGACTGACTCATCTCTTTCATTCTACGCATAAATTCAGGTTGCGTGATGATGAATGGCGAAGCATTACTGTCTAAAGCTTCCAGTTGAACCGAATAAGTTTGTTTAGGAACGATAGCTTCCAGAACTGTTTTCAAGTTGGTTTGTTCTTCTTCAGATAATTTAGAAATAGTCGTTTCCTCTTTCTTGATTAAATTATCAATATGATCAGAATCGACACGTACAAAAGTCATGTTGCTGTTATCGCCTTCAATTTTTTGGATTAAATGCGAGATAATTGGAGAATCCAGCAATAAAACTACATATCCTTTATCTTTTGCAATTTCGATATACGAGTGTTGCGCCTCTTTGTTTCCAGCGTACAAAACCACTAATTTTCCGTCTTTATCCGTTTGATTAGCAGCAAGATTTTCTTTTAATTCTTCTAAAGTAAAATATTTACCGTCAACTGTTGGGTACAAAACAAACGCACCTGCTTTTTCGTAGAATTTATCTTCAGATAGCATTCCGTACTCTAAAACGATTTTGATGTCGTTCCATTTTTGTTCAAAATCTTCACGGTTTTCAGTGAATAACGATTTTAATTTATCCGCAACTTTACGCGTGATGTAATTCGAGATTTTCTTCACAGCAGCATCAGCTTGCAATCCAGAACGAGACACGTTCAATGGAATATCCGGTGAATCAACAACACCTTTTAGCATCATTAAAAACTCAGGAACAATTCCTTCTACATTATCCGTTACGTACACTTGATTTTGGTACAATTGGATTTTGTCTTTCTGGATTTGTAAGTCAGAACCTAATTTTGGGAAGTACAAAATACCGGTTAAGTTGAACGGATAATCTACATTTAAATGAATGTGGAATAACGGTTCTTCAAATTGCATTGGGTACAACTCATGGTAGAAATTCTTGTAATCCTCCGCTGATAATTCCGTTGGTTGTTTGGTCCAAGCCGGATTTGGGTTGTTGATGATGTTGTCTACTTCAACTTCTGTGAAAGTTTTGTCTTTATCTTCTTCAGCAACTTCTTCACCCTTTTTTTGCTCTATTTTTTCTGTTTTTGTTCCAAATTTAATTGGAATAGGCATGAACTTATTGTATTTATTCAACAGTTCTTTGATTTTGTATTCTTCCAAGAATTCCAAAGAATCTTCGGCGATATGCAAAATGATTTCTGTACCACGAGAAGTTTTGTCAGCTGGTTCTAAAGTAAATTCCGGGCTTCCATCGCAAGTCCAGTGAGCAGCAGGTTCATCTTTGAACGATTTAGTGATAATTTCCACTTTTTCGGCAACCATAAAAGCCGAATAAAAACCAAGACCAAAATGTCCAATAATTCCGGAATCTTTAGCAGAATCTTTGTATTTGTCCAAAAATTCCTCAGCTCCAGAAAATGCTACTTGGTTGATGTATTTTTCTACTTCATCAGAAGTCATTCCCAGACCTTGGTCAATGATGTGTAGTTTTTTACCTTCCTTGTCGATTTTTACCTCGATAATCGGGTTTCCGTATTCTACTTTGGCTTCGCCAATACTGGTTAAATGCTTTAATTTAAGTGTTGCATCTGTTCCGTTCGAAATCAATTCACGTAAGAAAATTTCGTGATCGCTGTATAAGAATTTCTTGATTAAGGGAAAGATGTTTTCTACCGAAACATTAATTTTACCTGTTGTCATATTATGAATTTTTTAGTTTATTTTGATGGTTATAATTCTTTCAAATGTAATACCAATTATAATGAAAGTGACAAATTGTCGCAAGCGTTAATTATGATATAAAATAATTTAATTCTGAAACAACTGTATTTAAATGCTTCGTATATTTGTGTAAGTATTAATTCATTAAATTTTAAGAAAATGAAAAAAGTTATTTTATTATGCACATTAGCGGTTTTGATGTTTGCATGTAAGTCAACGTCAGCGACAAGTACAAATACGGATAGAAAATCTCAGGTTGCCATGAAAGGAAATTGGGTAATAAGTTCAGTAACGTATCCAGGTTCACAATATGTAAAAGTAAATTCTTTTCAAATTGCAGATTCAGAATGTTTTGTAGGAAGTAATTGGAAATTTGTTTCTAATAATAATAAAGGAACTATGGCTTTGACAAAAGCAAATTGTACGGCATTCAGCTCACCAATTACATGGTTTATCAATAATGATGGGCAGTTTGTTCTTAAAGTTCTTAATGCTGGAGAAAAAGCTAGAAAAGTGAAAGAAGGTTATATTTTATACGTAGCCAATCAAACAGAATCTTCTTTTCAATTGATTGATAAAATTGATGTAGCAGGAAAAATGACTGATGTTGTGTATCAGTTTCAAAAAGTTAATTAATAAGTAAAAGATACAGATATGAAAAAGATTTCGATAGTTGCAATAGCAACAATAATGGTTATAGGTTCTATGTTCACAAGTTGTGAGGCAATAAAAAACACAAACAACACACAAAAAGGTGCTGGTATTGGTGCAGTTGCCGGAGCAGTACTTGGTGGAGTTCTTGGAAACAACCTTGGAAAAGGTGGAAAAGGCGCCATGGGAGCAGTCCTAGGTGGAGTAGTTGGTGGAGTTGCCGGTGGAGTTATAGGTAACAAAATGGACAAACAAGCAAGAGAAATTGATGCTGTTCTTCCGGGAGCTGAAGTAGTTCGTGTAGGAGAAGGAATTAAATTAGTTTTGAATGAAAATGCAGTGCGTTTTGATACTAACAAATCTTCTTTGACTGCCGGTGCAAAAGCTAATTTAGATAAATTAGTTCCAGTTTTTGCAGAATATCCGGATACTGATATTACTATTTACGGGTATACAGATAGTACTGGTCCAGCGGATTATAACTTAAAACTTTCAGGAGAAAGAGCAGCCTCAGTTAGAAATTATTTAGCTAGCAAAGGCGTTTCTTCAAGTAGATTTCAAGTTACTGGTTTAGGAATTGCTGATCCAATTGCCTCTAATGAAACAGTTGATGGTAGAAGTCAAAACCGTCGTGTTGAATTTGCTATTACTGCAAATGAAAAAATGATTAAAGATGCAGAAGCTGAAGTGAAAAACTAAGCAAAAAATACTATAAAAACAAAGGCTGTTTCGTTAAGAAGCAGCCTTTTTTTGTATCTAAATTTGAATTAAACATTGTAAATTTGCAATCTTAAATACAGATGATGCTAGAGATAAAAGACATATCCTTTACTTACATTGATGAACCCGTCATTGAAAATGTTAGTTTCACAATTGCCAAAGGTCAAAACACTGCTATCATTGGCGAAAGCGGTTGCGGAAAAAGTACGTTGCTTAAATTGATATACGGATTATATAACTTGGATAGCGGAGCGATAACCTATAATGAAAATCCTATTTTGGGCCCCAAATACAATTTGGTTCCAGGAGAAGATTACATTAAATATTTAGCGCAAGATTTCGATTTGATGCCGTACATAACTGTGGAAGAAAATGTAGGCAAGTTTTTGTCTAATATGTATCCGGAACAAAAGAAAGCCCGCGTTCAAGAGTTATTGGATATGGTCGAAATGACTACTTACGCAAAAGTGAAAGCGAAATTCCTAAGTGGTGGACAGCAACAAAGAGTGGCTTTGGCAAGAGTTTTGGCTTTGGAACCCGAAATTATTTTGCTGGACGAACCGTTCAGTCAAATTGATTCTTTCCGAAAGAATTCGTTGCGTCGCAATTTATTTCGCTACTTAAAAGACAAAGGCGTTACCTGTATTATTGCTACGCATGACAGTACTGATGCGTTGTCTTTTTCTGATGAAACAATTGTAATTCAAAATGGAAAAGTAGTGGCAAAAGGAGATTCTAAATCCTTGTATGAAAACCCGGCTAATAAATACATTGCATCTCTTTTTGGGGAAGTAAACGAATTGAAATTATCGCAGTTAATACCCCTTGAGGATGATGAAGACGCATCGCTTTTATTGTATCCGCATCAACTCAAAGTGGTAGACAACGCCCTGATGAAAGCAGTTGTGAAGCAGTGCTATTTCAAAGGAAGTCATTATTTAGTAAAAGCAGCTTTTGAACGAAGAGCAATTTTCTTTGAACACGATTCGGAATTAGAGCTCAATCAGGAAGTGTTCTTGATGTTATCTTAAAAATAGAAAACCCCAAAATCATATTGATTTCGGGGTTTTACTTTTAGGTCAAGTTGGAATTAATTCTTCAAATATTTTTCTAAGAATTGATCTTGTTCCCAAAGCAAATGTAAAATATTCTCTTTGGCTACATAACCGTGTGCTTCTTTTGGAAGAATCACCATTCTTGCAGGAGCGCCTAAACCTTTCAAAGCTTGAAAATAGCGTTCAGTTTGCAAAGTAAATGTTCCCGGGTTATTATCGGCTTCACCGTGTACTAAAAGCATTGGTGTTTTCATTTTATCCGCATTCATGAATGGGGACATTGTATTATACACTTCAGGAGTTTCCCAGTAATTGCGTTGCTCACTTTGAAATCCAAAAGGAGTCAACGTTCTGTTGTACGCACCACTTCGGGCGATTCCGCAAGCAAAAAGGTTAGAATGTGTCAACAAATTAGCAGTCATAAAAGCACCATACGAGTGACCACCAACGGCTACTTTTTTTCTGTTGATGTATCCTAGAGCATCCACAGCATTAATCGCTGCTTCTGCATTGTCAACTAATTGCGTTATAAAATTATCATTTGGTTCCGTTGTTCCTTCGCCAATGATAGGAAAAGCAGCGTCATCAAGAACGACATAGCCTTTGGTTACCCAATATACGAACGAGCCATAACTAGGAAACGTGAATTCATTCGGATTTTGTGTACTTTGTCCCGCTGAATTTTTGTCTTTGTATTCAGCTGGATAGGCCCAAATCAATAATGGCATTTTCTCTTTTTTAACCTTGTCATAACCAACAGGTAAATACAAGGTTCCAGATAATTCAACACCATCTTTACGTTTGTATTTAATCACTTCCTTACTCACGTTTTTGATACTTTCAAAAGGATTTTTGAATGCGGTAATTGGTGTCAGTTTATTTTTTTGTTTGATGTTTCTAAGGTAATAATTCGGATATTCATTTTTAGACTGGATTTGTACTAAAACAGTTCCTTTCTTGAAATCTTCAATCTCCAAAATATCTTCTTTTTTATCTGTATAAGCTGAGGTGTACAAACGTTTTGCTTGTGCTGTTTTTAAATTAAATTCACTGATAAATGGGAATTGACCGTTTTTAGTAAAACCATCGCCAAGTAGATACGCATTGTCATTTTCGATAGCCAAAACATACCTGTTGTATTGGTTTTTTCTGGTTTCAAAATTTCCCGGATCAGAATATACATCTTGTGAATTTCTATCGAAAATTACTTTTGGAGCCTGACTTGGATTTGATGGATTGATAATATATGTTTTGGTATTACGTGTGTCGTACCATTCATCTGAAATTATAGCAACATTGTCATTCCCCCAAATCATGCGGTCGTAACGTTGAGGTGTTTTTACCAATGAAGTAGCTGCTGCATCAAATGGTGCGTTCCAAAGAAAAACTTCATCTCTGAATTCTACTTTGTTTGCAGGGTCTCCGCCGTCTAAAGCTTCAGCATACGCTAATGTTGCCGGTTTGTCCGCTCTCCAGCTCATGTTTCTTTTTCCTTTTCGAACGGCCATAAAACCTTTAGGGATTATTTCAGTAAGCGGCACTTCATTTACCACTTTTACTTCGTTTCCATCTTTGTCATAAACTACAGATTTTGAAGGGAAACGACTTAACGGAACTATATATGAAAATGGTTTTTGAATCGTCGTCAGCATCAAATAATTTCCATCAGGAGAGAAGCTTTCTCCAGCGTACATATCGGCTTTTTTGAATAAAGTTGCGGTTCCATTCAAGTTTACTTTGTACAATTCAGAAGTCATGATGTTCTCAAAATTGATTTCATCATTCTTGTTTTTCAACATGTCCGGATAGGTTCTGTTTTGAGATTTTACACCATCGGCATTCGAAATTATAGGACCGGTTGGCAAATCTTTTTTGGCATCCAAAAGCGCTGCTCTATTTTTTGGTAACATTTTTACCAAAATGGTTTCGTTGTCGTTCATCCAGCTGAACGGACTTCCGATATTCGCATTCACGGTGGCTTCTGTTAATCTGGTGGCTTTCGCCGAAGCAACATCGATAACCCAAAGTTCAACACCAGAAGCTGTGGTGTGGGAAAATGAGATTTTTTTATCATTTGGTGACCAAGCGATAGTACTGATGCGAGGATTTGTAGGCAAACCTGCAACCTGCACTTCATTCTTATCGTTTATTTTACGTAATTTCAAGTTGTTCACGTACGTAACTGTACTTGAAATATTTGTAATTGGATTAATTCGTAATCCGCCCAAGCGCAGTTCATCTTGGTTTAAATCGTCCAATGATTTATAGGTGTTTCTATATGTCAACAGCATGTATTCTTTTTTAGTATCCATCGATACCGAAGGCGCTCTTTCATAATCAGCCAATTCCAAAATGGATTGAGATGGTTTTTGATAGGTTAAGTTCTCTTGTGCATAAGTGGTTAAGCTTAGTCCAAGAAATAGAAAAAATGGAATTTTTAACTTCATAATTTGAATGATTTTAAATTAGCGTTAGCAGTGTCAATGATTGGTCTAAAATAATTCAATGTTGTTACATTTGGAAACAATAAACTCTTTTTAACTTTTGCATTGGTTTCAGTTTGCTTTCTTGTAGTTTTATTTTCATTTGTGTTCTGTCATAATTTTATGACTGATGATGGCTGTAAAGGTTTACAAAAGGCATAAAACTTGTAAATTGCTAAAAAAGTAGTAATTTGTGAGCTCATATTTTCAAGTATGTTTTAAATTTGCACTCGTATTTTAATAAAATAACAATAGTATATGTATCATTCAAAAATAGCAGGATTGGGTTATTACGTTCCCGAAAACATAGTGACCAATGACGATTTGTCCAAAATTATAGATACCAATGACGAGTGGATTCAAGAAAGAACAGGAATTCAAGAACGAAGACACATTATAAAAGGAGAAGATACAACGACTTCTATGGGCGTAAAAGCGGCTAAGATTGCGATTGAGCGTTCTGGTGTTGCTAAGGAAGATATCGATTTTGTGGTTTTTGCCACTTTGAGTCCTGATTTTTATTTCCCTGGACCAGGAGTTTTAGTGCAACGTGATTTGGGTTTAAGAACTGTTGGAGCATTAGATGTAAGAAATCAATGTTCTGGATTTATTTACGCTTTGTCAGTAGCAGATCAGTACATAAAAACTGGAATGTATAAAAACATATTGGTTATTGGATCTGAGGTTCATTCTACTGGATTGGACATGACGACCCGTGGACGCGGTGTTTCGGTAATTTTTGGTGATGGAGCAGGAGCAGCTGTTTTGAGCAGAGAAGAAGATTTGATTAAAGGGATTTTATCCACACATTTACATTCTGAAGGGCAACATGCCGAAGAACTAATTGTAAAAGCTCCAGGAATGGGAGGTCGTTGGGTAACTGATATTTTAGCAGATAATGATCCGGATGATGAAAGTTATTTCCCGTACATGAACGGACAATTTGTATTTAAAAATGCTGTAGTTCGTTTCAGTGAAGTAATTAATGAAGGATTACAAGCAAATAATTTGCAGGTTTCGGATATTGATATGTTGATTCCGCATCAGGCTAATTTGAGAATTTCACAGTTTATCCAAAAGAAATTCAACCTGACAGATGATCAGGTCTATAATAACATTCAGAAATACGGTAATACCACTGCAGCTTCCATTCCAATTGCTTTGACTGAAGCATGGGAACAAGGCAAAATAAAATCGGGTGACACTGTTGTTTTGGCAGCATTTGGAAGTGGTTTTACTTGGGGAAGTGCAATTATTAAATGGTAAAATAATTCTCTAGATTTAAAAAATATTTTAAAATCAAAAAACCCGGAGTTGGCATACTCCGGGTTTTTCTTTGGTAACTAACTATTAAAACTAATTTTTATTCAGGCATTTTATTTTTTGTTTAAAACAATCCTCCACCATCTTGTTTGGTATTGTTATCTCTTTGTTTGCGTTGTAAGTTTTTGTTTTTCCCTGCGCCAAAGATGTAGTTGAAACCAAGATAAACGGATTGGCTTTCCCAAGTAAATTGACCGACTTGCGGATATGGATTTTGTCCGTCAAAACCGGCTTTCATCGTATTAAAAATATCATTGAAACGAACACTTAAGGTGGCTTTGTCTTTTAAAAATGAATAACGTCCACCGGTATCAATTTTATACATTTCTTTACCGTTAAATTGTACACCATCAACTCCAGAACGATAAAATCCAAATAAAAGGAAACGAAGGCTCTTAGTGGCTTTGAAATTACTATTGAAACGGGCGTTGAAAGCTGATGCAGTTACTTCTTTGGAAACCAAATCAAATGAATTACTGGTCGAGTTAAATTCTGAGACTAATCCTTTTTGGTTAATACTCGAGAAATCTATTGCAGGTTGGATGTCCCACCAACTATTGATTTTGTAATTTAAAGAAGCTTCAAAACCATAAGCTGTATTATTGTCAAAGTTGTCAAAACTCATAATTTGTTGGTCCTGATTTTGAGGATCTGGATAGAGAATTCTGTTGATTTCATTATAAATACTTCTTACAAAAAGACCAGTACTGAATGATCCTTTAGCAATTGTTTTAGTATAATTTAATTCAATAGATGTGGTGAATTGTGGGTCTAATTCAGGATTTCCAATGGAGGTTATTCTAGGTGTGCTGAATTCTCTGATAGGTTTGGTTTGGTCTAAACTAGGTCTGTCTACACGTCGGCTTAAACTGATTTGGAACTGATTTTTATCCGTAGGAGAATAAGTCATCGAAGCTGAAGGATAGACCGTGAAATAATCATCTTTGTAAGCGATAGCACCGTTTAACATTGCGTTTACCTTGTAACTTTCAAAACGGGCGCCTAATTGATATCCTATTTTTTTAAATTTTTGTCCAAATGTAGCGTAAGCAGAATAGATATCTAAATCATAGCTGTAATCAGAATTTGATAAAGAACTGTTGTTAGTCCTGTAATTGTTTTCTGTTCGTACAATTCTGCTTTCAGCACCCAACTCTAGATTAGTCTTGTCATTCAACGGATTCACATAGTCCAAATTGACGGTTGAATTTTGTCTTTTATCACCCAAATTATCGGTATAAGAACTGCTTGGAATATTGGGATTGTTGAAAGTAGTTAGAAAACTAGCATCTTGATTTTCAGAATAGATGCTGTGATTTATTTCTAAATCCAGTGTTTCACCCTCTTTTTTTGTTAGATGTTTGAAAGCTACATTGTAAGTACCGTCCGTATTATCTGAAAAGTATTTAGAATTTAGCAGTACATTTTGTGAGGGATTAGGATTTAGAATGTTCACATCCACTATACCATCTCCAACAAATATGTTTTGATTCGTGTAGGCAGAAATAGTGTTTTTGTCATTGATGTAATAATCCATTCCAATTTTGAACAAATGAGATTTGTTGTCATTTACAATATCGAACATTTGATTGGAGTTGTCGTCAAGTCTTGAAATTCGCCCTTCATTGAATCTTTTGCCAAAATTATTCCCATAAGTGGAGAAAAAGTTCACTTTACCGGTTCTATAGTTCATGTTAAGGGAATTGCTAATCTTTGGTGTTTGTGCAAAAGTTAGACCCGTATTGATACTGGCATTAAATCCGTCATTGGCATTTTTATGTAAAACAATGTTGATGATGCCAGACATTCCTTCCGGATTGTATTTGGCACTTGGATTGGTGATTAATTCAATTTTTTTAATGGAAGTTGATGGGATTTGTTTCAACAACTGAGACGCATCAATATTACTTGGACGTCCATCTACCAGAACACGTACGTTTTCGTTACCGCGTAATGATAATTTCCCATCTTGATCTATATTTACAGAAGGAATATTATTCATGATTTCGGATGCTGTTGCGCCTGCGGTGGTCAGATCTTTCCCTACATTGATTACTTTTCTGTCAATTTTTTGTTCAATTGTGGAGCGTTCAGCAATTATATTTACGCCCTTTAATTCAATGGCATCTTCTTCGATAGCAATCGTGTTCAGATTTGCGTTTTTCTGTTCGTTTGTGAGAGAAATCGCTTTAGTAATGGTCTTATATCCCATAAACTGGATTTCAACGATGTAATCTTTTAAGGCTAAATTTTTTATTTGAAAAGTTCCTTTATCAGATGTGATTTCACCAGTAATAACTTTGTTGTTTTCTTTTACTACAATATTCACGTACGGTAAAGGTTCATTGGTTTTTTTGTCAGTGATCTTTCCAGAAATAATTCCTGTGTTTTCCAGAATCGTCGGTTTGACGGAAGTTTGTGCCTGCATCGAAAACAACGTTCCGATAAAACAGATTAAGATTAATTTAAGTTTCATGATTGATTTGATTTAATTGATTGATGAAGCAAATGTATTATTTTATATAATACTATGTTAAGCATAATACCTTTTTTAATAATATTTAACATTTTTTAACAAATACGAAATTGTAAAATTTACTTAATAGACTTCTAAACAAGGATTTTGTTACATCATTTTTTCAAAAAAATATTGATTTATACCTTACACTAGGTTAAAAGCTTCATTTTTAGGTGCAAATTATCTTGTTTTCCAATTTTCAAATTACTGCAATATGACTATCTTTGCCCCCTTAAAACCAATACACGAAATGACATTACAACAGATTCTTACGCCCTCTATTGAAAAAGCTGTAAAAGCTTTATTCGACGTTACAATTGATAAAGTTGAATTTCAAACTACACGCAAGGAATTTGAAGGCGATATTACAATGGTTATTTTCCCCTTGTTGAAAGTGGTGAAAAGTAATCCAGTAGAATTAGGAAATAAAATAGGGAACTATTTAGTTGAAAATGTAGCTGAGGTAAATCGGTTTAATGTGGTTTCTGGATTTTTGAATATTGTTATTTCAGATGAATATTATTTGGATTTCTTCGGAGATATAAAAGATGATGTTAAATTTGGTTTCGTTACTCCAAATCCAGAAGATAAAGCGGTAATGGTGGAATATTCTTCGCCAAATACTAATAAACCCTTGCATTTAGGTCACGTACGTAATAATCTTTTAGGATATTCAGTAGCCGAAATCATCAAAGCTTCGGGTAAGAAAGTGTATAAAACTCAAATCATTAATGATAGAGGAATTCATATTTGTAAATCGATGTTGGCTTGGCAACAATTCGGGAACGGACAAACGCCGGAATCCACAGGTTTAAAAGGAGATAAATTAGTTGGAAATTACTACGTTGCTTTTGATAAAGCGTACAAAGAAGAAATAGCGCAATTAATGAGCGCGGGCAAAACAGAAGAAGAAGCTAAAAAACAAGCGCCAATCATTCTGCAAGCACAGGAAATGTTGCTGAAATGGGAAGCTGGAGATGAAGCCGTTATTACGCTGTGGAAAACCATGAATCAATGGGTTTACGATGGTTTTGCTAAAACCTATAAAAATCTGGGTGTTGATTTTGATTGTTTTTATTACGAAAGTAATACCTATTTATTAGGGAAAGATGTTGTTCAGATTGGTTTGGACAGAGGTGTTTTCGAAAAAGATCCTGACGGTTCGGTTTGGATAGATTTGACGGAAGAAGGTTTAGATCGTAAAATTGTATTGCGTTCAGACGGTACTGCGGTTTACATGACGCAAGATATTGGAACGGCGATTCAGCGTGTGAAAGATTATCCAGATGTAGGCGGAATGGTTTATACTGTAGGAAATGAGCAGGATTATCACTTTAAAGTGTTGTTTCTTATCTTGAAAAAATTAGGTTTTGAATGGTCTAAAAATTTATTCCATTTGTCTTATGGAATGGTGGATTTACCTTCCGGTAAAATGAAAAGTCGAGAAGGAACTGTCGTTGATGCTGATGATTTAATGCAGGAAATGACCGATACCGCACAGAAAATAGCTGAAGATTTAGGGAAATTAGACTCCTATTCTGCTGATGAAAAAGCAAAATTATACAGCACGATTGGTTTAGGCGCTTTGAAATATTATATTTTGAAAGTAGATCCTAAAAAGCGAATTCTCTTTAATCCGGAAGAATCGGTAGATTTTGCAGGAAATACAGGGCCGTTTATTCAATATACGTACGCCAGAATTCAATCGATTATTCGTAAAGCAAATTTTGACTTTTCGAATAAATCAAAAATGACAACGCTGCACGAAAAAGAAAAAGAACTGGTAAAACAATTAGAGTTGTTTCCTGAGGTGATTCAAAATGCGGCGCAGCATCACAGTCCTGCTTTGTTGGCAAATTTCACGTATGATTTAGTTCGTGAATACAATTCGTTTTATCAGGCAGTTCCTATTCTGGGTGAAGAAGATTTAGAAAAGAAAATCTTCCGTGTTCAATTGTCTAAAAAAGTGGCGGATACAATTGCAGCGTCATTTAAATTGTTGGGAATTAGTGTTCCTGAAAGAATGTAAATAAAGTTGATTTTAATACGAAAAATATAATATTTTTAGTAATTTTAAACGAAATTACTAATGTATTATGAAAAAAATAGTGCTTTTCCCGTTTGTGCTTTGTGTTTTTTTGCTAAACATTGCAGGTGCATGTTGCGATGATGACGCAATAGTATCAAACACTGTAGCTAAAAGTCCAGAAAGTATACTAGCGACTTTAAATCAAGGAACTTGGAAAGTCACTTATTTTTTGGATACTAAAACAAATAAATCGAGTTCTTTTTTAGGCTATAATTTTACTTTTGGGCCAAATAATATTTTAATGGCAGATAATTCCAATGTAGATTACAGCGGAAAATGGACAATCACAAAATCAGATATCGCGGATGATAATCCAAATAATGATATCGATTTTGCTATTTCGTTTTCAAATCCTTTAGCTTTTGTCGCATTATCTGAGGAATGGGATGTTGTTGAAATCACTGCTACACAAATACGATTAAGAGCTTTAAAGAATGGTAATGCTGAAATGAATTATTTGACATTTGAAAAGAATTAGTTTATTTTAAGTTAAATCAGCAAATACAACTTCAAAACAGTCTAAAAAGGCTGTTTTTTTTATAATATTATGAATACAACTTCAAAATCAAATGCTTAAATTTGCATTTCAAAATAAATAAATACTATGTTCGATAATTTAAGCGATAAACTAGACAAAGCCTTTCATATATTAAAAGGACACGGAAAAATTACTGAAGTAAACGTAGCCGAAACTTTGAAAGAAGTTCGTAGAGCTTTACTTGACGCCGATGTCAATTTTAAAATTGCTAAAGATTTTACTACTAAAGTAAAAGAAAAAGCAATTGGTCAGGATGTATTGACAACGCTTCAGCCGGGACAATTATTGGTGAAGTTAGTCAAAGATGAACTGACTGAATTAATGGGTGGCGATGTTGCCGGAATCAATCTTTCGGGAAATCCAACAGTTATTTTGATGGCTGGTTTACAAGGATCTGGAAAAACAACTTTTTCTGGAAAACTAGCGAATTATCTTCTTACAAAAAAGAACAAGAAACCACTTTTGGTAGCCTGTGATATTTACCGTCCTGCTGCGATTCAACAATTATATGTAGTTGGAGATTCGATTGGAGTTGAGGTGTATTCAGAACCTGAAAATAAAAATCCGGTAGAAATTGCTCAAAACGCAATCAAACATGCGAAAGCAAATGGATTCAATGTAGTAATCGTCGATACAGCAGGTCGTTTAGCTGTTGACGAGGAAATGATGAACGAAATAGAACGCGTTCATAAAGCCATTCAGCCGCAAGAAACCTTATTTGTTGTGGATGCAATGACCGGTCAAGACGCTGTAAACACAGCAAAAACCTTCAATGAAAGATTAAATTTTGATGGGGTTATTTTAACCAAATTAGATGGTGATACACGTGGTGGAGCAGCAATTTCGATTAAATCGGTTGTTAATAAACCAATTAAATTTGTAGGTACAGGAGAAAAGATGGACGCCATTGACGTGTTCTATCCAATTCGTATGGCCGAAAGAATATTGGGGATGGGAGACGTTGTGTCTTTGGTAGAAAGAGCGCAAGAGCAATTTGACGAAGAAGAAGCACGAAAAATCCAAAAGAAAATTGCCAAAAACGAATTCGGTTTTGATGATTTCCTTTCTCAAATTCAGCAAGTAAAGAAAATGGGTAATATGAAAGATTTGGTTGGAATGATACCAGGTGCTTCAAAAGCCATGAAAGATGTGGAGATTGAAGACGATGCTTTCAAACATATTGAAGCCATTATTCATTCGATGACGCCAATTGAAAGAAGCAAGCCGGCTTTGATTGACGTAAAAAGAAAAGCAAGAATTGCAAAAGGTTCTGGAACCAAAATCGAACAGGTAAATCAATTGATGAAGCAGTTCGACCAAATGAGCAAGATGATGAAAATGATGCAGGGTCCAGGAGGGAAAAACCTAATGAAAATGATGGGCGGTATGAAAGGCGGAATGCCAGGAATGAAATAAAATGAGTAAAAAGCCGAAAGTCTTAAAGTTGTAATGATTTTAAGACTTTCGGCTTTAATATATTAAACCCAATAACAATGCAACTACTAGACGGAAAAAAAACAGCGGAGGATATTAAAAGTGAAATCGCTGTAGAAGTACAAAAAATGAAAGACAATGGGGAGAAAGTTCCTCATTTAGCAGCCCTGATTGTTGGAAATGATGGTGCAAGTTTAACTTATGTAGGGAGTAAAGTTAAGGCGTGTGAAAGAGTAGGTTTTGAATCTACTTTAGTAAAAATGCCAAGTACAACTACTGAAGTTGAATTGCTAAAGAAAATTAAGGAACTGAATGAGAATGATGCCATTGATGGATTTATCGTTCAATTGCCGCTTCCAGAACAAATTGATGAGCAAAAAGTGTTAATGGCGGTAGATCCAAGCAAAGATGTCGATGGATTTCATCCTGAGAATTTTGGAAAAATGGCTTTAGACATGACTACTTTTATTCCTGCGACACCTTTTGGAATTCTGGAATTGTTAGAAAGATATGGAGTAGAAACCAAAGGTAAACATACCGTAGTTATTGGGCGTAGTCATATTGTGGGAAGACCAATGAGTATTTTGATGGGTAGAAAAGGTTTTCCTGGAAATTCAACAGTTACTTTGACGCACAGTTACACTAAAAACATTGAGGAAATTACCATTCAAGCCGATATCATTATTACGGCTTTGGGTGTTCCAAATTACCTGAAAGCAAATATGGTAAAAGAGGGAGTTGTTGTTATTGACGTAGGTATTACTCGTGTTCCTGATGAAAATAACGAAAAAGGATATGTGATCACCGGTGATGTAGATTTTGAGAATGTAAGTAAAAAATCATCATTTATTACTCCGGTTCCCGGTGGAGTAGGACCTATGACCATCGCAATGTTGTTGAAAAACACGCTTTTGGCAAGGGAAATGAAAAGAAATAAATAAAGACAAAATAGTTTTGATTGAAAGCCTTAAACATATGTTTGAGGCTTTTTTTATCTTAGTAAATGCATAAAATTCTGGTAATTGATGCTAAAATGGAATTTAAAAGAATACTTTTGCACCACTTAAAAAAGACCTTTAAAATGGACGATTATTATTCGGAAATGTTGAACTAATATAGCACTTGACTTTTTCAAGAGGCTATACATAAACCTATAGAATTTTGAAATGAGAGCTTTTTACAAAAACAATAACGGATTAATTGCCACTGCTGATTGGACTCCAAACTGCTGGATCAATATTGAATGTCCTACTGAAGCAGAAAAAAAATATTTACTCGAAGAATTACAAATTCCCGAAGCATTTTATAACGACATTGAAGATATTGACGAAAGACCAAGGATAGAAATTGAAAATGGTTGGACTTTGATCATCATGCGAATTCCTGTTAAGAGTAACGATGTGAAGTTGCCTTTTCATACGATTCCTGTCGGAGTTGTTTTTAAAGGAGAAGTTTGCATCACCATCAGTTTTCATAAAACGGAAATGCTTACGGATTTCGTTACTTATACGAAACGCAAGAATATCAACATTAAAGACAACTTCGATTTAGTGTTGAAGTTATTATTGTCATCCAGTGTTTGGTTTTTGAAATACTTAAAGCAAGTCAATCAAAAAATAAAATTAGCCGAAGACAATTTAGAAAAGTCAATTAAAAATGAAGAGTTGCAGGCGTTACTTCAAATAGAAAAATGTTTAGTATTCTTTATGACTTCCTTGAAAGGAAACGATATTTTGTTGCACCGAATCAAGAACATTAAATCCCAAAAAGAGCATTTTGACTTGGATTTGCTGGAAGATGTTGAGATTGAACTGCGTCAGGCGCAGGAAACCACTAATATTTACAGTGACATCTTAACAGGAACTATGGATGCGTATGCTTCTGTGATTTCAAATAATATGAATACGATTATGAAGCAGATGACTTCGATTTCGATTATTCTGATGATTCCAACATTGATTGCCAGTTTATATGGAATGAACGTTCCTAATGATTTAGAAGATAATCGTTATGGAATATGGATTGTCATTTCCGTATCAGTTTTGTTATCTGCTTTTGGTGTGTTTTTGTTTAAAAGAAAGAGATGGTTTTGATACTTTAAACTTTTGATAAATAATATTTATTAAAATAATTCCCTTTCTGTTTTGAAATGTAAAAATAATAAATAACTTTGTATTTCAAAGTACTTTATTTATGAGTCAAAAAATTCAAGAAGATTTATCGCATATTCGTTCCATGATGGAGCGCTCTTCCAGATTCATTTCGTTAAGTGGCCTTTCAGGAATATTTGCGGGCTTTTTCGCATTAGCCGGGTCAGTTTATGCGTATCAATTATTTAAAAATAGTGGTATTGAATATTTTGATGGAAAGCAAAAGATGTATAGCTATGATTTAATAATCGAATTAGTTTTCGTTGCTTGCGGAATTTTAGTCTTAGCTTTGGGGTCGGGTATATTCTTTACTTTGAGAAAAAGTAAAAAGTTTGATTTACCGGTTTGGACGAATACTACTAAAAAAATGGTATTGAATCTAGCAATTCCTTTACTGGTTGGAGGCGTATTTTGTGTAGCACTTTTATACCATCAATTATTTGCTCTTATTGCTCCTGTTACTCTATTGTTTTATGGGTTAGCACTTATTAATGCGGGGAAATATACTTTTTCTGACATTAGATATTTAGGCGCTTGTGAGATTGTTCTAGGATGTATTTCGCTCTTTTATCTTGGTTTTGGTCTTGTTTTTTGGGCAATTGGATTTGGAATTTTGCATATTCTTTACGGAATAATTGTGTTCAAAAAATACAAATAGAAATGGGAATCATTGACAAATTAAATAAAGATTTCGAAAGTCGGGTTAGATTAGGCATTATGTCTGTTCTGATGGTAAACGACTGGATTGATTTTACTGAAATGAAATCTTTATTGAATATCACTGATGGAAATTTAGCAAGTCATTCTTCGGCGTTAGAAAAATCTGGATACATAGAAGTAAAAAAAGAATTTGTTGGTAAAAAACCAAAAACGTCGTATCGAGTTACCAATATTGGCAGAACTGCTTTTATTTCACACTTGAATAGTCTTGAAAAATTAATCAAATCTAAATAACCCTTTTTTTTAACTCTATACTTTGAAATGCAAAGTACTTTTAAATCATTAATAATGAAAAAACCATATTTTATTTTAGTCAGCAGTTTGGTTTTTACTCTGCTTTTTTACAAGGAAGATTTGGGTCTCAATTGGGCCATTTTCGGGATGATGCAAACCGCTTTAATATGTTATTTCTTTCAAGAGAAAATTACCAGTAGGGCACATCTGATTTTAGTGGTTACATCGGTTCTGTCATGCTTTGCATTTGCTTGGTACGGAGATTTTCCATCTTTTTTTGCCATGGTTTTGTCGTTTATCTTTTTACAATTCAAAACCCAGGAACCAAAACTTAAATTGTTACAGGCTCTTCCTTTGGTTTTGATCAACGGAATCGCTTCGTTAGGTCGCATATTGATATTCAGTCAATACCTTCCTAAGCGAAAAGTCAATAGCGGTTTTGCTAAAAAAGTGATTGCTTATTTTGTTATTCCAGTTGTTTTTCTTGGATTGTTTTTAATTGTATATTCTTTTGGGAGCGATCATTTTTCCTCTTTGTTTACGGATTATTATTTAGATATCGATGCGTGGCAAGTATTTGTACTGACCGCTTTAGGATTTTTTATTTCGTTCACTTTCTGGAATTATTGGATTCCTGAGGTTTTTTATGAAAAGAATGATTTACTGGACAATGATTTTAAGGAAGACGCCAAAACACAAAATCAAAATTCATTTTCATTTCTGGATATTGATTTTGAAAGAAGAAGTGGAGAGATTACGTTGTTTCTTTTGAATGTGCTTCTTTTGGTTTTCATTGCGACTTATAATTACGAACAGTTTTTTGAGGTTGTAAAAAAATCTAACTTAAGTTCTGATACACACGAAAGAGTGAATGCCGTTATTTTTTCAATCATAATGGCAGTTGGCGTTATTTTATTTTATTTTAAAGGAGGATTTAATTTTGATAAAAAAGCTAAAAACCTCAAAAAGTTAGCCAAGATTTGGATTTTCTTAAACGGAGTTTTAATCATTAGTACAATTATTAAAAACTCAGAATATGTTTCTTTTTTTGGATTGACTTATAAAAGGTTAGGTGTTTATGCTTTCTTGATTTTATCAATTATTGGATTGGTTATTTCTTTTGTAAAAATTACCAAGCAAAAAACGAATGCTTTTCTTTTCAATCAAATGATTTGGTATTTCTACGGAACAATTTTACTATGTAGTTTTGTCAACTGGGGAAATCTGATTACCAATTATAATATTGCTGTAAATAAAGGAGTAGAACCTACCTTTTTATCCCGATTAAACTTTAATGACGAAGTGCGTAGAGATTATTTTTTACAAAATAAATTAGATGGACAGTACATTGAAATTTCAAGAGAGAAGGACATCAGTCGAATGCAATCAAGGACCTTTTTGTCAAAAGCTTTGTATTATGAATTTTTACCGAGTAAATAAAAGCAAAATCCCATTCAGAAATGAATGGGATTTTAATATTTTTAATAATCGCCTCGTCCTTTAAATCTGGGATCATCTCTTTTGATGAATTCGGTTCTTCTTTTTGGAGCTTCTGTTTTGGGTAAACTGGCTTCTTCTGTTTTGCTGGAAGGTTCAATCAATTCGTTTAATTCTTTAATTTCTGCATCAGTCAAATCACGGTAACGACCTACAGGGACATCAAGTGAAATATTGATAATTCGGATGCGTTTAAGCGCTGTAACATCATAGCCTAAATATTCGGTCATTCTACGAATTTGACGGTTTAAACCTTGTGTCAAGATAATTTTGAAAGTGAATTTGCTAATTTGTTCTACCTTACATTTTCGAGTCACAGTGTCTAAAATTGGTACTCCATTGCCCATTCTTTCGATAAAACGATCAGTTATAGGTTTGTTTACGGTTACCGTATATTCTTTTTCGTGATTGTTTCGGGCTCTTAATATTTTATTGACGATATCGCCGTCATTGGTCATAAAAATCAATCCTTCACTGGCTTTGTCCAATCGTCCGATAGGAAAAATTCGTTTCGGATAATTGATGTAATCAACAATATTATTGCGAACATCAAGGTTAGTCGTACATTCGATTCCTACGGGTTTATAGAAAGCAAGATAAACAGGTTTCTCATTTTGCTCACGGATTAGTTTACCGTCAATACGCACTTCGTCATTCGGTGAAACTTTTGTGCCCAATTCCGGAACGACTCCATTGATGGTCACACGACCTTCTTCAATGATTTTATCTGCTTCGCGGCGGGAACAATAACCAGTTTCTCCTATGAATTTATTGAGGCGTTTTAAATTTTCTTCCATACTGCAAAAGTAATGAATTTGTTTGTTAGATTTTAGACTTCTTAAATTTTTGGATTGTTAGAAAGGTAAGTTTGATGGATTGTATTTAGTCTTCTTAGATTTAATAAAGAAGTTCATATCATCTAAGAAGTCTATTTTTCTTCAAATAAAAAACGAGAAACTTTATTATACAACTCATCGTCGTGCATGCTATGACCTAAGCCTTTAGTCTCAATGAAAACCACATTTTTCCAAGCTCCTGCAATTTTTTTTCCTTCTTCGAATAAAACTACGGTGTCGTCAATGTCATGGGCGATTAATCCTTTTATATTTAATTTTGAAGCAAATATTTTACCGGAAAACTGTTCCAAACTCAATTTGAAATTATTAAGATAATGCGCCTCCAATGACTTTGAAATTTTACTGTTCAAGCTTAATAATGTAATATAATTATTTAAGATAATTTTGAAATCACTTGGTGCTCCCAATATCACCATTTTTTTTAAAACATCATTTTGATAAACGGATTGATAATACAAACACGTTTTTCCACCTATAGAATGACCGATAAGATATTGTGGTTTAAATTTTTCAACGGTAATATGAATGAATTCAGCGTATTGGGGGATATTGAATTCTTTTCCACTGGATAACCCGTGAGCCGGACCGTCAATGGCAATGATGGTACTTCCTGATTTTTTTAGATATGGCAGTAAATTTTCCCAGCGTGAGGCATTGCTTTCCCAACCGTGAACCAAAAGTATTACAGTATCATTTCCTTTCCAAGTATACGTATGAAAGGAATCTTTTTGAAGTTGGAACATTTCGGACTGTGCTTCTTGCAGAATTTCCGGAAGTTTGTCTTTAAATAATTTCCCTTCTCGGGGTTCACTAAAAAAAGCATACGCCAGTTGCGATGCTTTTTTTGGAAATACAAAACTCAAAAGGTTAATGTATAAACCAATAGATTTAGTGAATATAAAAAATGCTGTTTTTTTCATAAAAAAAAGTCCCGATGTGTATCGGGACTTAAATGTAATTAGAATTTAGAAAACAATTGTTCCATTTTCTCTTTTTCTTCGTCAGCCAATGAACTGTCGACTAATATTCTTCCGGAGTGTTCATCAGTTATGATTTTCTTTCTAGAAGCAATTTCTACTTGTGTCTGTGGTGGAATAGTGAAGAATGATCCTGCAGAAGCTCCTCTTTCGATAGAAACTACAGCTAAACCATTACGAACGCTACTTCTGATTCTTGTATAAGCTTTCAATAATCTTTCTTCAATTAAAGCTTGGAATTCTGCTGATTTCTCAGATAAGAATGCTTCTTCTTTAGCAGTTTCAGCCATGATAGCGTCTAACTCTGATTTTTTGTGCTTTAAGTGATTTGATTTTGCTTCTAATCTTTCTTTAGAACTTGAAATTACTTCTTTCTTGTGTTCGATAGAAGCTTTCATTTCTTTAATTTGTTTTTCTGACAATTGAATTTCTAATTCTTGAAATTCAATCTCTTTAGTCAACGAATTAAATTCTCTGTTATTACGAACAGTTTCTTGTTGCTTAGTATATTTTTTGATAGCTTCTTTGTGCTCATCAATTGCATTCTTTTTTGATTTGATTAGATCCTCGATAACTTCAAGTTCCCCTTTCAATTTTTCTGAACGTGTGCTTAAACCAGCCACTTCATCTTCTAAATCTTCTACTTCTAGAGGAAGTTCTCCTCTTACGTTTCTGATTTCGTCAATTCTAGAGTCAATAAGTTGTAAATCGTAAATTGCTCTTAACTTGTCCTCAACACTTAATTCTTTCGTATTCGCCATATTCTATAAGTACTTAACTGGATTTGAATTTTCTTCTGATAAAATAACTGCAAAATTAAGGATTTTTTTCCGAAGATACTCTACAATATAATTTTTTGTATAGCGTTCGCTTTCAAAATGTCCAATATCGGCCAAAAGCAACTTGTTTTCGGCTTCATAAAACTGATGGTATTTCAAATCGGCCGTCAAATAAGCATCAGCTCCCGCCTGGATCGCATTTTTTATTGCAAAACTTCCAGCTCCGCCAAGAACAGCTACTTTTTTAATTTCCTTTCCTATAAAGTTCGAATGTCGAATTCCGCCACATTGCATTTTTTCTTTTGCAAAAAGCAAAAACTCTTTTTCATTCATGGGAATTTTCAATTCGCCAATCATTCCTAAACCAATATTTTGATGTTGGTTTTGCAACTCATAAATTTCATAAGCCACTTCTTCGTATGCGTGGCTTTTGAATAAGGCTTTCAGGATTTTGTTTTCCAAATGTTTTTCGAAAGTTACTTCGATTTTGATTTCATCGCCTTGCACAAACTCAAATCGCTCTCCAATTTGCGGATTGCTGTGTTCATTTCCCATGTACGTTCCAATTCCTTTCGAATTAAAACTGCAGTTTTCATAATTGCCAATGGTTCCCGCGCCAGCATCAAACAGTGCATTTCGCACTTCTTCTGCATTTTCAGGAATGGTAAAAGTCACTAATTTCCGAATGAATTTTTGCTTCGGAATAAGGATTTTTGTATTTATCAATCCCAATGCATCACTGAATATTTTATTCACGCCTTCCTGATGGTTGTCCAAAGCGGTGTGAACGGCGTAAATGGCGATATCATTTTTTATGGCTTTAATGACGGCTCGTTCCACGTAGTTTTTTCCCGTAATTTTTTTCAAACCAGAAAATAAAATGGGATGAAAACAAACCACTAGATTGCAATTTTTCGCAATCGCTTCGTCAATTATATTTTCTAAAGCATCATGACAAACCAATATTCCGGTTGCTTCTTCGTCTTGGTTTCCAACCAACAATCCGACATTGTCAAAATCTTCAGCATAGGCGAGTGGAGCCATTTCTTCGAGTACGGAAATTATTTCTTTGATTTTCATGTTTTTTTTAGTTTAAAGTCTTAGGTTTAAAGTTTAATGTTGATCAACTTTAAACATGAAACAAAAGAAACAAAATTTTAAATCAAAGATAATTTATTCTACTTTCGTAAAATGAATTTACTTCGAAAATTACTGTTTCCGTTTGCCATATTATATGGTTTGATAACAAGTATTCGTAATTTTCTTTTCGATAAAGGTATTTTAAAATCGTACTCTTTTGCTTTGCCTATTATTGCTGTCGGGAATCTTAGCGTTGGTGGAACCGGAAAAACACCACAAATCGAATATTTGATTCGGTTGCTTTCGGATAAATATAAAATTGCCACATTAAGTAGAGGGTATAAAAGACAGTCTAAAGGTTTTATTTTGGCGGAAGCCAATTCAAATGCCGCAACTATTGGTGATGAACCATTTCAATTTTTTCAAAAATTTCCATCGATACAAGTGGCAGTTGATGCCGATAGAAAGAACGGGATAGAACAATTGCTTTCGCAAACAGAAAAACCAGAAATTATCTTGCTTGATGATGCTTTTCAACATCGAAAAGTAAAAGTGGGTTTTTATATTTTATTGACATCCTACGGCGATTTGTATTCGGATGATTGGATGTTGCCAACCGGAAATTTACGCGAAAGCAGGAGCGGAGCAGATAGAGCGAACGTGATTATTGTTACCAAATGTCCTTTTAATCTTTCATTTGAGGAACAGGATGACATTAAAAAGAGACTAAAACTTTTGAAAAGCCAAGAATTATACTTTACTTTTATAGCATACGATGATTGTATTTATGGAGAAAACCGAAAGATAAAGGTTGATGAAATTCAACATGCTGCTAAAGTATTGGTAGCAGGAATTGCAAAACCGGAACCGTTTTTTTCCTATTTGCAAAACTCAAATGAAGTCTGTTTGTCTTTTCCAGACCATCATAATTTTACCGATAAAGACATTTTAGAAATTAAAAATTTAGCTCAAAACAACATTATTATCACTACCGAAAAAGATTATGTACGGTTAAAAGGAAGTTTGCCAAGCGAACAACTTTTTTATTTACCAATACAAAGTTCTTTCGTTTCGGGTTCCGATTCCGATGCGTCGGAACGGAGTGAAAATTTTAATAAAACAATTTTAGATTATGTGGGAACAAGTTCAAGAAACAGTTAGTTATATTAAGGAAAGAATTGATTTTACTCCAGAATACGGTGTAATCTTAGGTTCAGGATTAGGGAGTTTTACGGACGAAATGAAAGTAGAATATACGTTGCCTTATCGTGAAATCCCAAATTTCCCGGTATCAACAGTGCAAGGACACAAAGGCGCATTGGTTTTTGGAACAATAGGAGACAAGAAAGTTGTTGCTATGCAAGGACGTTTTCATTTTTATGAAGGCTATTCAATGACCGAAGTTACTTTCGCGGTACGAGTGATGAAGTTTTTAGGTGTTGAAAAACTGGTAGTTTCAAATGCATCAGGTGGTGTAAATCCAAGTTATAAAGTAGGTTCTATTGTTATGATTACGGATCATATAAATATGACGCCTGAACATCCTTTACGTGGAAAAAATGACGAACGCTTTGGACCTCGTTTTGTAAATATGAGCGAACCGTATTCGAGAAAAATGATTGCGAAAGCAACTGAATTAGCTAAAGAATTGAATATCGAGGTTCATGAAGGAATTTATTTGGGCTTGCAAGGTCCAACTTTTGAAACTTTAGCTGAATACAAAATGGTAAAAATCCTGGGCGCTGATTGTGTGGGAATGTCAACAGTTCCCGAAGTAATTGTAGCGCGTCACATGGATATGGAAACTTTTGGAATTTCGGTAATTACCGATATGGGTAACGAAGAAAGTATTGGAACAATCTCTCATGACGAAGTTTTGGAAGCAGCTAAAGAGGCGGAACCAAAAGTGAGAAGCCTAATAAAGGAATTGATTCTGAATTATTAAATCTAAATATATTCAGCAATGGTAGTGTAAAATTCTTCTGGTATGAACGGTTTAGTAATTACATCGTTCATGCCAAATGATAATAGCATCTCACGATTTTCATGCAGTGATATTGCGGTAAGCGCAATTATCGGAGTGCTAGTATCAAATTTCCGAATCGTTTTTGTAGCAATAGTTCCGTTGATGCCGGGTAAATGCACGTCCATAAGAACCAAATCAAATTTATTTTTGCGTACTAAATCAATAGCATCTTCACCATTATCAATAACCTCACAAATTATTTGTTTATTCAGAAGCATTTTTTTGGTAATCATTTGATTGATTTTGTTATCCTCCACCAACAGTATTTTTTTGTTCAATAACTTAGAATCGTAGTCAATTTTTGGCGTTGGTTCTGCCGTTAGGAGTTGTTCGCTAATTTTAAACGCTAATGCAAATGAGAAGGTGGAGCCTTGGCCCACGATACTTGAAAGTTCTATTTGTCCGCCAAGAATTTGAGTTAATTTTTTTACAATCGTTAATCCCAGACCCGTACCGCCGTATTTTCTATTGACTTCAATGGATCCTTGAGAAAAACTGTCAAAAACGCTTATTAATTTGTCTTCTGGTATTCCGATTCCGGTATCTGTTACTTCAAAATATAATGTCGCCGTTGGATGGTCTAAATTTTCGAGTTTTGCAATGATACTGACATTGCCATTTTTAGTAAACTTTAGCGCATTATTGATCAAATTTAATATGATCTGTGATAGTTTAGTTGGATCTCCAATTAAGTAATCAGGAATCGCAGGGTCAATTTCAAGTATAAAGTTATTGTTGTTGACAAAAGCCAGTTCTTTTAGTGAATTTTGAATGTCAGTCAAAAGCTGTTTTACGTTAAAACTGGTATATTCTATTTCAATATTATGAGACTCAATTTTATTTATTTCTAAAATTTCATTGATAAATTTCGTCAAATAATCTCCAGAAAATTTTAACGAAGACAAATAATCCATTTGCGTTTTCTTAGGATTTTCTTCCAGTAGTAAATGAGTAATTCCGTTTATGGCATTTAGTGGCGTTCGGAGTTCGTGGCTAACTGTCGAAAGGAATTCGGATCTTGCTCTGGATGCTTTTTCGGCTTTATCTTTTGCAATTTCTAATTCTTTATTTTTTTCTCTCAGTAACAAATTAGACTGATTTCGGATGATATTATTTTTGTATAAAGATAAACTTAATAGGGATAAAATAGAAATCAACGCAATAGCAAGTATACTAATCAGTTTTGAAAACTTGTTTGCTTTTTCTTGCTCTTTGAGTTGATTATCGGTTTGTATAATTTCCTTTAAGCGTTCGGATTCTTTGAATTTGGTGTAATCATCAATACCTAGTCTCTCGTTATTTAAAATTGCAATTCGTTCTTTTAAATTGAGATGTTGTTTTAAATAGGAATAGGCATTATTCTTATCCAGCATTTTTTCGTAAACGTTGCTTAAGGCAAGTAAAATATTAGATTTTTGTTCCAGATTATCGGCTTTACTGTTTAGGTCTAATGCTTTATTAAGATAGTTTAAAGCTAAATTATTCCTATTTTTTAGGGCTTCAATGCTTCCTGTTTGATATAAAGCTTCCGCTTTAGTATTTGATAAATTAGGATTGTCAGGCTTTGCAATTATTGTCTTAAAAACCGATAATGCTAAATCTAATTTATTTTTAGATTTATAAATTATTCCTCTTTGCAGGGTAAGTAATTCAGCTGTATCTGGAAATTTTAATAGAGTTTGAATGGTTTTGGCCTCATGGAGGTACATTGCTGCTCTATCAAAATTTTGTTTTGCCATGTAACATAAACCCATGTAGTAGTATGTGCCCGCTTCATTGTGACTCGGGTTTAAGTCTGTATATAAATCAGAACTTTTTTGCAATGATTTAATGGCATCATCATATTTTTTTAAATCGTGGTACAGTTTTCCAAGATTAAAGTGCTGAACTGCCTGATCTTGAATATTTTTATTTTTTTCTGCGAAAAGTATCGCTTTTTGGGTATATAATAATGCGTCTTTATAATTGTTATTTTGGATATTAGAGTTGCTCAAACTGCTATAATACGAAGTGCTGTCTGTTTTCTCATTTGGTTGAGAATACAAGAGTGCGGTAAAAAAAAGTACAAAAACGAAAAAATATTTCATTTGTAACTGATTTTTTATTGGTTGTTTTTCATATTGGTCAAAAGAATTAAATCAATTATTCTTGAGGAATATCCTATCTCATTATCATACCAACCTACCACTTTTACCATTTTATCGATAACTGAAGTGAGTTGTGCATCAAATATACATGAATTTTTATTGCCAATCACATCAACGGAAACAATAGGGTCTTCGGTATAATCCAAAATCCCTTTTAAATTTGTTTGTGCGGCAATTTTGAAAGCTGCGTTAATCTCATCAATAGTCACCGCACGTTTTACATTGAAAGTAATATCAGTCAAAGAACCATCGGGAACGGGCACTCGTATACCACAACCACCAATTTTACCTTCGAACTGTGGAAATATTTTTGTCAATGCTTTTGCTGCACCAGTGGTTGTAGGAACAATAGATTGACTTGCCCCGCGAGCTCTACGCAAATCTTTATGCGGTTGATCATGCAAACTTTGGTCTGTGGTGTAGGAGTGAATAGTCGTAATATAGGCTTGTTCTATACCACAAAGTTCATTGATTACTTTAATCATTGGAGCTGCATTATTGGTCGTGCAACTAGCATTCGAAATAATAGTTTCCGAGCCATCCAATATAAAATCATTTACGCCAAGTACTACCGTTTTTATAGTGTCGACTTCTGCTGGTGCAGAAAGAATCACTTTTTTGGCGCCAGCAATAATATGAGAATTCAATTCTTCAAAAGTCTTGTATTTCCCGGTAGATTCCACAACGTAATCAATGTCCAGACTTTTCCAATCCAGATTTGAAATATTTTTTTCATGAAAAAATAAAAAATGTTTTTCATCTACCAGAATTCCTTTCTCATCATCGCTGACTGCAAATGGCAAAACACCGTGAATACTATCGTATTTTACTAAATGTGCCATTGTTTTTTTATCAGCAATATCATTTATGGCAACCACTTGTATGGAGGGATGGTTTAAAAGTAATCGGAATAAATTCCTACCGATTCTTCCAAAACCATTTATGGCAATTCTTGTTTTCAATATTTTTTTGTTTAAAGTTTCAGGTTTAAAGTTGCTTAACTTGAAACTTTAAACCTGAAATATTTTTTTAAAGAATGTGTTTTTGTGCTTTGTAAGAGGAACGAACTAATGGCCCACTTTCTACGTGGCGGAAACCTAATTCCAAACCAAATTGCTCGTATTTCGCAAATTGTTCCGGTGTTATGAATTCTTTTACCGGTAAATGTTTTTTACTTGGTTGTAAGTATTGACCTATCGTAACAATATCAACATTGGCTTCACGCAAATCACGCATCGTTTGGTACACTTCCTCTTCTTTTTCTCCAAGACCAAGCATAATTCCCGACTTTGTTCTATTGATTCCTTTTTCTTTCAGGTAGCGCAATACTTCCAGACTTCGGTCGTATTTTGCCTGAATTCGTACTTCGCGGGTCAGCCTGCGAACAGTTTCAACATTATGCGAAACCACTTCCGGATTGGCTTCTACGATACGGTCGATGTTTCTTTCAATTCCTTGAAAATCTGGAATCAACGTTTCAAGAGTCGTATTTGGGTTCATTCTACGAATGGCTTTCACGGTTTCGATCCAAATAATAGAACCACCATCTTTCAAGTCATCTCTGTCAACGCTTGTAATTACGGCATGTTTGATGTTCATGATTTTGATAGAACGTGCCACTTTTTCAGGCTCATCCCAATCTACCGTTTCTGGTCGTCCGGTTTTTACACCACAAAAACCGCAAGAACGCGTACATACATTTCCTAAAATCATGAATGTAGCCGTTCCTTCGCCCCAGCATTCACCCATATTTGGGCAGCTTCCAGACGTACAAATCGTGTTCAAACTATATTTATCAACTAAGCCGCGCAGCTCAGTGTATTTTTGGCCTATTGGGAGTTTTACCTTCAGCCATTTCGGTTTTCCTACAGGTAAAGTATTTTCTAAAACAGTTTCCATATATCAATTTTTCGAAGTGCAAAGATAATGAAAGTTGCTCGAAGATTTCGACTGTATTAGTTTTGTTTGATTATTTTATGATTTGGTTAAACCAAAAAAGTGATTTGTATAAAAAAAGACCGCTTTTCAAGAGGTTTATGTTGAGAGATAAAGTTGTATGCATATTTCCATGAATACAAATAATTTATTTTTACGAATGTATGTATAAACTAATTAATTGAAAATGAGGTATTTAATTAAAAATTTTGTTAAATTTGATAGGAATCTTAAATTATATGATCATGGAAACAAATTTAGTAGATATTATGAAAGGATATGTTACCCCAGATGTTATTTCGAAAGCCAGTACAATGTTAAACGAATCAGAAAGTGGTGTTTATAAAGGTGTTTCAGCTGCTATACCAACATTGTTGATTGGATTAGTCTATAAATCAAATGATTCTAGTACAATGCAAAGCGTTATGAATTTAATAAATGATACAAGTGTACATTCTGGCGATGTTTTGTCAAATCTTCCTTCTTTATTGGTAGGGTATGAAAATACGACTGCCTTAAATACGGGTTCTAAATTAATGGCTTTGTTGTTCAAGAATAAGCAGTCAGATACCTCAGAAGTTATTGCACGGACTTCATCCATAAAAGAGTCTTCCGCAGCTTCTTTACTAGGAATGGCAGCTCCTTTAGTGTTGAGTTATTTTGCAAAATCAGGAATGACATTAAACAGTTTAAAGAGTTTATTGTCTTCGCAAAAAGAGAACATTCTTTCCGCAGCTCCGTCAGGCTTGAATTTCGGTGTTGGAAGCACAATTCACAAAGATAGCAGAGGGAAAATCCATGACGTTAGAAAAGCAGAAACTTCCTCCGCAAAATGGTTAATTCCATTATTGCTAGTGGGAGCAGGGCTTTTTGCATTATTTTTTTTCAGTAAAGGTTGTAATAGGAAAGAAGTAACACCAGTTGTCCCTACAGAAACGGTAGACACGGTAGCCAAGAAAATGGATGCAGCAGTAAATGAAACTCAAAATGCTCTAGGGAATTTTTTTAGGTTTAAATTGCCAAACGGAATTGAATTAAATGTACCTGAATTTGGAATCGAAAACAGATTGAATACATGGTTGACGGACAAAACGAAAGTCGTGGACAAAACAACTTGGTTCAATTTTGACCGTTTGTTGTTTGATACCGGAAAAGCAACTTTGCGACCGGAATCACAAGAACAACTGAAAAATATGGCCGAAATTCTAAAAGCCTATCCAGCGGTTGAACTCAAAATAGGAGGTTATACCGATAATGTTGGAGATCCAACTTTCAATTTGAAGCTTTCTGGCGATCGAGCAAAATCAGTTAAAGATGAGATGATAAAAATGGGTATTGCCAAAGAGCGTTTGGAATCAGAAGGATATGGACAACAATTTCCGGTTGCTTCAAATGATACCGAAGAAGGAAAAGCTAAGAATAGAAGAATTGCGGTGCGGGTTACCAAAAAATGAAGTACATCTTGTTCCGTATAATTTTGGAACGAATTATATCTAATCTAATGGAATAAAACAAAAGCAGAATCAAACGATTCTGCTTTTGTTTTGAGATTAATTCATCTGTACATTAATGGGAAGGTTATATGCAGTTCGCACTGGTTTTCCGGCAATCATTCCCGGCGACCATTTTGTTTTCAAGGATTTCAATACGCGAACAGCTTCTTTCCCCAAACCATAACCAGGATCTTTTTTTACCTGAATGTCAGTCATGCTGCCGTCCCTTTCAATTACGAAAGAAACATACACTCGAATCGAACCGCTGCCATCAATTTCTTGTTTTTCAAAATTGTTACCAACATAACTATAGAATTTATTAATTCCGCCAGGAAATTCAGGTAGTTTATCTAATGATAAGCTATTGACAATAGTATTTCCTGAATCCACAATTGGTATTGCAGTCTCCGTTCCAACTCCCGATGTAGAGGTTGGATTAATTCCTACGGTTCCTGTTCCCTCTGTAATTGTGTTTGTCACACTGGTATTATCGGTGTTTTTAGCAATGTCTTGATCAGCTTGTGACGCTTGTGTAATTATAGGGTTAACAAGTTGGGCACTTTCAACAGCTGTTTCTGGATTTTGTTTTTTGATTTCGGGCAAAACTTGTTTTTGGGTTTCCAAAATCTGGTTTGGTACAATATCCGATAATTGAACTACTGTTTTAGAAAAATCAGGTATTATGGCTGTAACATCATTGTTCGGACTAAAATGACTAATTAATGTTGGTAGACTAAAAAGCGAGGCTAATAGAAGTATTCCCATAAACAGTGCTCTTAAAGAAGTTTTAGTGGCTTCTTGTCGCAACTGATACGCTCCATATTCTTTGTTTCTGTCTTGAAAAACTAGGTTGATCCAACCGGTTTCGTAAATGCTTAATTTTGACATAATTTATGGATTTAAAGGTTAAGTAGTAATTAAATCATAAGCAAAAGATGTTTTTATTTCACAACGTATAAAATAGGAATTGTAGTATATAAACTTAGTATTTATTTTTCATTAAATTGATTTTATGTTTATTTATTTAACTAAAAGAGTAAATAATTATTAGCTATGTTGATTTTAGGTGATATTATCAATAAAAAAAGCGCATCCAAGTTAATGAATGCGCTTTGCAAATGTGTAAATGTTTTATAAATTGGATTTAGAAAGCATATTTAAATCCAATTTGTATTTGAAATGGATTTCCTGAAAGCGAAGGAAGTCCTGCATTATTTACTCTGTAATTAAATTGTTGTCTGGTGCTGTCAAATCCAGGAACTGCAGCTGTTGTTCCTGATGCGGGTGTTCCTAAAGCATATAAAGACTGACTTCCCAACGATTTATTTACACCCCATTCTTTGTTTAATAAATTGGCAACATTAAATACATCTGCTGTAAATTCCACGAATTGTTTTTTGTCTAGCGCAATCTTTTTGCTGATTCTGACATCAACAAGACCATAAAAGTCATTTATTCCGCCGTTTCTCTCGGCAATTTTACCAGAGTATTTAGTGATATAGTCTTTCAAACTTTGGCTGGCAGCCGGATTATCAAGTATGGTTTGTAATCCTGTTTTTATATTTTGGGGAACTGCAGGATTATTAATGTCAAATATATACGCTAAATCATTGGATGAAGTGACAAAATCGGCATTTGTATTTCCTCCTGACAATAAACTGTAGCGTGTACCGCCAATACCAGAATAACGAACACCAACACTGAAACCATAAAAAGTTGGCAACGTTCCATAAAACACCACTTTATGACGGAAATGATTATCAGAATAACTCATTTTGCTCAAGTCTCTTGGATCATCTTCTACCGGTAAAACTAAAGTTGCTGTATTAGCTACGTTTCCGTTAAATGAAGTATTGTCTTTGGTATCATTCAAGGTATAGCTGGCAGATATTTCACCATCTTTAAAATAGCGATACGTAGCATCTACCACCATTGCAAATTGATTGACTTTACCTTCGCTGTTTAATTCTAAAACACGGCCTAATTTATTGCTGATACGCCCTTGCATCCAGTCTCCAGCACCATTTGCAGGCATTGAACTTGCTGGAACGTAAACGCCACGATTGCCTTCATTTGCCAAAGTAAAAAATGGATTCGCAACCATATTGCGGTCTACATAAACATAGTTATTGCGTCCTAAAGTAGCATAACCCGCAATCCCTGCTTTCAATTTATCAGTGAAAAAATGCGAGTAAGATGCATTTGCTTTATAGACAACCGGAACTTTAGCATCTGTTCCAGTGAAATTGATAGTAGGTAATTGGAACGCATCCAAAGTTGGAATACTAGCATAGTTATTTCGATAATCAATGAAATTTGGCAACGGAACATTTGGAGATCTCACATCAACAGTCGCGGTGTGATTTCCATCAAAATATAAGTTGTTGATGACCGCATAATTATTTAAATCAGAAGCAAAAATTCCAGCTCCAAAGCGAATATAATCTTTGTGGTTCTCATTTACATCCCAAGACAATTGCACTCTTGGTTGAAGAATTGCTGACTGAAGTTTATTATCCGTACGAATAGCCAATTCATCAAAAACTAATTGATTAAAGGTGGCTGTTGGATACTTGGCATAATCAAATCGCAAACCTACAGTCAGGTCTAATCCCACGCCAATTTTAGTTTGCAACTGACCATAAATTCCAGCGTTTAAAATGTTTGAAATCACAGTAGGATCAGCTACTAAAGGTACTTCTCTGTAGTAACGATAGGGTGTTTGATTGTTGAAATTTGCAACACTGTTAAAATGAAAACGACCGTTTACCTCGCTGCCATATAATGATTTTGCATTGGTTTGCATTAAATCAAAACCAAAAGTGTATTTCACTTTGTCCGTGTTATAGTAGATGTTATCAACAATTTGAAAAACATTATTGGTGAATTTTTCCTGCGCAAATCGATGTCCACCAATTTGGATGTTTGTGGTTCTCACTGCTCCATTAATAGTTGAAGCCACATTTTCTACAATAGCACGTGGGATATTGTAAGAAGGCAATTGATCACCCGGATTACTGTCCTGAAAAGTGTATAAATGTTGTACTTTCAGTTCATTTGTAACTTTTGCATTGACTTTTGTTCGCAAAGAAGCTAAAATACTGTTGTCAATATTTAAATCATCACCAAATGATTCATATAAATTGATGGTCGTATTATCTTGTAGTCCTAGTTTATTGTTGTCGTAAGTAAAATTATTACGGACAGTCAATAAATTATTACTGTTAATTTGCCAGTCTATACGAGCGAAAGCAGCATCCGAATTCCTTTTTTTATCAAATGTTCCGTATTGTGGCGAGTCTGAAACACCATATTTATTGCGGGCTATGGTCACAAAATTATCTAATGTCGCTCTTGTAACATTGAAACGCAATTCGTCCTCTGGGGATTGAACATCAGCAATGATCAAGGGACGCGAATCTTGTTGGTGGTCCCAAGCTATAAAAAAATGTAATTTATCTTTAATGATTGGTCCGCCAAGAGTGAAACCATATTGGGACGTAGAAAAATCATTTTGGCGTCTGTTTCCTCTAATGTCGTACGGACTTGACAGCCAGTCTGCACGATTATAAGCAAACATGCTTCCTGTAAATTCATTTGTTCCTGATTTAGTCACCGCACTTACTGTCCCGCCGCCGCTTCGACCGTAACTTACGTCATATTGGTTGGTAACAACCTTGAATTCTCTCACGGCTTCAATGGAAATCGAGTACGGTGCACCGCTTCGACTGGTTGTAGACCCCGCTGAAGTTGGGTTTTTGGCGTTCATTCCATCCAATGTGTAATTTGTAGAGGAAGCTAGTTGTCCTGAAATATTTCCGCCTCTGGTTAAAGGAGACAAATCCATTAAGCTGGTAAAATTTCTTCCGTTGACCGGTAACGCGTTGATTAGTTGTGCTGTTACAGCTGTAGCTGCCCCTAAATTTCCGGTTTTGTTTTTCAAACCTCGTCCTACAACTTCAACTACTTCTAAGTTTTGAATGTCGTCCTGCATCAGAATTTCGATATTTATTAAATCCCCTTGATTTAATGTGTAACCGGAACGCTGTTGTTCTCCAAAACCTAAGGCTTTAACGCTGATGGTATACGGTCCGCCTAAAGGAAGTTCTTTGAAGGTAAAAACACCTTTGAAATTAGATAATGAATTGGTTTTAAATCCTGTTGATTCATTTCGGATTTGAACTGTTGCATCTTTAAGAGGCTCTGAATTATTGCCTAAAACAATACCTGAAATAGAGGCTTGAGTTGTTTGGGCAAAATTTGTAGTGCCAACAAAAACAGTCAGTACCATCGTTAATAAAAATAATTGGAGTTGTTTCATGAATACTATTTTTTTGTTTTTTAGTGCTCACAAAGGAATTGACTAATCGAAAAAAGGCTGTTATTTTAACAATAACTGTAGAATACTTTTGTGTTAATGAAACCTTAAAAACCGAGTATTAAAACGACTTTTTTTAAGATATTGTTAACCAAATATGACCAAGAAGGATCGAATTTCTTTAGGTAAAATAGTCTTAATTTAATCCTTTCTTAATGTTTGATTCTGGCGGTTCATCTATTTTTACTACAAAACTTAAATAAACATTATGAAATTCACTACACTATTATTGGCTTCAACAGCAGCCTTATTATTATCGAATTGCGGTTCGAATAAATTTGTGGTTTGTGGGCACAGAGGTGCGATGGGACACGAAACCGAAAACACATTGGCATCCATAAAAAAGGGAATGGAATTAAAAGCTGATATGTTAGAAATCGATGTTTTTAAAATTAAAACGGGTGAATTGGTAGTTTTTCATGATGATGATTTGGATCGCATAACGAACGCAAAAGGAAAAATCGAAGAATATACTTTCGAAGAATTGAGAAAAGTTTTGGTTGCCGGGAAACATCAAATCCCAACTTTACAAGAAGTGATTGAGACAATAGATAAAAAAGCAGTTCTTAATATTGAGTTGAAAGGAACTAACACCGCAACGGATACGTATAGAATTATAGAAGAATACAAGAAAAAAGGGTGGAGAAATAAAGATTTTTTTATATCCAGTTTTCGAATAGGGGAATTGCAAAAAATGAGGTCTTTGAGTTCTGAAATAGCTATTGGGTTGCTTACCTATAAAGATCCTATTGAGACTGTTATTAAAACAGGAAAAGAACTCAAAGCACAGGCAATAAATCCCTATTTTAAAACCTTAACGGCAGAAAATGTTGCGATAATGAAAGCGAATAATTTTAAAATATATCCTTGGACCGTCAATGAACCTGCAGATATTAAAAATTTACAACAACTTAAAGTAAGCGGTATTATTACGGATTATCCGGAAAGAATTGTTAGATGATTTTTTAGAAATATAATTGCTTTGATTTAACGAAGTGGTCTAAAATTAATTTAGATCACTTTTTTGCTTTTAGATAATTAAGAATCGATGCTGATTTTTTAAAATAATATTACCTTTTATTCTGAATGATTTCTGCCAGAAGTTTTTTGGCGCGAAGCAATTTAATCTTGACATTGCTCAAGGGTTCGTTAATTTTAGTGGCAATTTCTTGGTAACTCATTTCCTGAAAATAACGCAGCTGAATCACTTCTTGATAATGGGGTTTCAATTCTTTGATGAATTGCAGTAACTGAGATAAATTTTGTTCCGTAATCAATTCGTCTTCCGCGGATGGAGTGGTGTCGGCAATATTGTAGGCTTGTTGGTCTTGTTCATCGGTAATTTCGACAAAAAGACTTGATTTCTTTTTTCGTAATAAATCGATGTGTACGTTTTTTGCAATAGCAATAAGCCAAGTATTAAATTGAAATTCCGAGTTATAAGTGGCGATTTTATCAAATGCTTTCGAGAACGTTTCAATGGTAATATCCTCAGCATTGGTTTCGTTTTCGGTACGTTTCAGCATAAAACCGTACACTTCATTCCAGTAATGATTCAATAGAAAAGTAAAGGCAACCTGATCGCCTTGTTTCGCTTTTTCTATTTGTTTGTTTATTTCCAATGTACCGGTTTTGAGAATGTATTTGTTATAAAGATATTGATTTGTGTAAAGAGCAAGACCAATTCAAGTATAGGATACCAATATACAACATCTTTTTCTTTTAATTTACCTGCTGAAAATCCTACTATAATCCAAGTTATAATATATCTAAGCACTATTAAGCATAGCACTAAAATCCATTGGAATTGAAAAGAAAGCAGTACAATAGGTAATAAAACAAATAACAATTGCGAGCAGTAGAATGCTCCTAACTGCAATTTGTCAAAAGGTTTGTAATAATTTGCCGTAGCAACATGTCTTCTTTTTTGAATCCACCAGTCTTTGAAAGATGTTTTGGGTTTAGAAACCGTAAAACTTTCTGGACTATAAGCAATGGTTGTATTTTTAGCTTTTGCTGCTTGGTTTACAAATAAATCATCATCACCAGATCGAATTTGCATGTGTTCGATGAATCCATTTACACTAAAAAACTCTTCCTTTTTATAGGCTAAATTCCTTCCGACACCCATGTAAGGATGTCCAATTTTTGCCCATGAAAAATATTGAATTGCAGTCAATAAAGTTTCAAAACGAATTATTTTATTCAGAAACGAATTTGGGATTTTTTCATATTTACCATAACCCAAAACTATTGTTTTCTGCATCGTAAATTGAGAACTCATTGCGGTAATCCACTCTTTCGAAGTTGGGTAGCAATCTGCATCAGTAAATAATAAATACTCTTTTTTCGCGGCTTTTATTCCTAATGTCAGAGCATATTTTTTGTTTCCCCAAAAAGCTTCGTTGTTCTCTACTTTTACCAAACGAACATTAGAATATTGTTTTTCAAAACCTTCAAAAATATCCAAAGTAGCGTCACTTGATGCATCATCTATCAGAACAATTTCAAAATCAGGATAGTTTTGTTCTGCAAGCAGAGGAATAAAATTAACAATATTTTCCTCTTCGTTTTTGGCACAAACAATCACCGAAATCGGGATTCTTTTTGGTGTGAATTTTTGCACTTTAGCAAAAGCAAATTTTCCAAAAACACCCAGATAATACAAAATTTGAACCGAAACAATAAAAATAAAAAAGTAAAGAATTAGTATAAGCATCTGAGTTTAATGAGTTTTTAAATCGAGTGCAAAGGTATGAATAGAATTGTGAATTGTTAAATACTATCTGTGAATTTCGCAATAATTTATCGAGGACAGTTCTTCATTTCATTTGCAACAGCAATGGCTTGGAAATCTTCTGTTTTTTCTAACTCAGAAATGATGTTTTGATGGTTTTTTTCATCTCTGTTTTGAGACAATTTTCTCGTGGCTTGGATTTCAGTAATTTCAATTTCAAACGCAACGATACCACGAGTTTGCATCATGGTTTTCTTCGATAAATCTGCTATACGAACCGGGTTTTTAGAATTTTGTTCGTACTTATCAACTAGTTTTTTTAAGGATTCGATGACAGCTTCTCCTTCAATAATCTTGATTTTCCCATACACATGAACGGCAATATAGTTCCAAGTAGGTACATTTTCATGATCGTACCAAGAAGAAGAAATATAGGAATGTGGTCCTGTAAATACTGCTAAAACTTGGTCGTTGTCTATAAAACCATTCCATTGTGGATTTTCTTTAGAAATGTGCCCGTACAAAATTTCGTTGCCTTCTTCATTGGTTTCCAGCTCTAACGGAATATGTGTAGCGCACAATTTTCCGTTGGTTTGATTAATTAGAATACCAAAGCTGTTCTCTTGCAGAAATTTTTTGATTTCTTCTTGATTCTCGTTTTTATAGATTTCTGGTGTGTACATACTTTAATAAGTTAGGTCTTTTAATATTAGAGTAAACATAAAATTAATCAATTTGTTATCCGCTAATCTAAGGAGTCAAACACTCTTTTTTTTATTAAATAACATTTACTTCCGCTTCAATATGAATTCCAAACATTTTAAAAATAGTCTCCTGAATATCCTTAGAAACATTCAAAATTTCTTGACCTGTAGCATTGCCATAATTCACTAAAACTAAAGCTTGATTTTTATGAATTCCGGCATCACCAAAACGTTTTCCTTTGAAACCGGCTTGTTCAATCAACCAGCCTGCAGGGACTTTTACTTCGGTTTCTGAAATATCGAAATATTTCATTTCAGGAAATTGCTGATGAATTTTTTCGAAATCTGATTTCAATAGAATTGGATTTTTAAAAAAACTTCCACTGTTTCCTAGTTCTTTTGGGTCGGGTAATTTACTTTGTCGAATGTTAATTACGGCATTACTGACGTCCTTTAAAGTTGGATTTATGATGTTATTTTTGGCTAATTCAGATGAAATATCTCCGTAAGAAGTATTGATTTTATGATTTGTTTTTGTCAATTTAAAGACAACCGAAGTAATGATATATTGGTTTTTTGCTTCGTTTTTAAAAATGCTTTCTCGGTATCCAAAATGACATTCTTCCTTTGTAAAGGTTTTCATTTCCTGACTTTCTATCGTCATTGCTTCGCAGGAAACAAAAGTATCTTTGATTTCGGTTCCGTAGGCTCCTATGTTTTGGACCGGCGTGGTTCCCACATTTCCCGGAATGAGCGACATGTTTTCTAAACCACCAAAATTTTGATTGATGGTCCAAAGCACAAATTCATGCCAGCTTTCGCCTGCCTGACTTTCGACCAACACAAAATTTTCATTTTCTTCAAGGATTTTTTTGCCTTTCAAATCGATATGAATGACAAGCGCATCAATGTTTTTTGTCAAAAGCATGTTGCTGCCTCCACCTAAAATAAATTTTTGCTGCGTTTTATTTTCTTGTAAAATAGTTTTCAAATCCTGCACAGAATGTACGGCGATAAACTGTTTTGCTTTGGCTTCAATCCCAAATGTATTGTATTTTTTTAAAGAGAAGTCAGGTAATATTTCCATAAAAGAAAGTGCGTTTTGTGTTGTTGAATCCTGCACCAAAAGTAAGAATTAAAATGTAGTTGTTGGTGATTTTTGACAATCAGAAAGAATCTCTTAATTCAGAAACAGCTTATTTTACATTTAATCCATCGATTAACTCGTGGTATTTATTGGCAATAATTTTCATATTAGTACTGTAATCTGCATTTTTTACTACAAATTTTCTGTTTTCAGAAACTGCTTTTTCTCTATATTCTTTATTTTCAAACGCCCAGATTAATTCTTCGGTAAGCTTTTTATAGTCGTCAACAGAAATTAATTGACCGTTTTTGCGATGCTTGATCCAGCTTTTATTTCCTGCAATATCACTTACTATTGGATAACAGTTTGTAGCCATCGCTTCAAATAAAGATGCCGAAACGCCTTCTGTTATTGGCATACTGATGTAAATGTTAGATTCTTGCAACAGTTTTGGTAAAACGGTGTTTTGAATTCGTCCGGTAAAATTGACTTTGTTTTCGATGTTTAATTTTTTTGCTAATTCTTTTAATGTAGCAAGTTGTGTTCCGTCACCTACAATTGTAAGAACGAAATCGATACCTTTTTGGTTTAAAATGGCAAATGATTTTAGAATAATATCATGTCGGTATTCCGGTAGTAAAGAACGCGTTACGATGGCGCAAATTTTTTCTGGATTGGCCGTGTTTTGATTTCCAAAGTGTACTAAATCAATTCCCTTTGGTAGTACTAAAACCTTGCTCATGTCAACTTTTGCCTCCATCATAGAAATAGACATGACGGGACCCCAAGCGTGGATTAAATCGGCTTTTTGAAAAGCATACTTTTGAATAATTTTTTTTAGCGGAAGGGAAATAGATTTCTCAGGCCATAAATCGGTTCTGCCTTGTTGTGCTATTGCTATTGGTTTTACGCCGGATAATGCAGCAAGAAAACCATAACTGGTGGTTCTTTCCGCAATAACCATGTCCGGTTTTTGAACTTTTATTAGTTTCCTGATTTTAAAAATGGCTAATTCAAATTCTAAAACCCTTAAAATTCTGTTTTTAAAACCAGTACTAGGCGTTTTTAATTCCCAAGTAATGATTTCAAAATCACCAAATTCCTTGAGTCCGTTCATCCAAGTGATGGCATCGGCTCTGTAGGATTCGCCAAGAAAAAGTATTTTCCTTTTTTTCATTACAATTACTCCGACGTTAAAGCGCGATTGATGTAATCGTTCAACGGTTTTAGCGCAATTAGTTTTTGGCTCATAACGGCAACAAAATCTTTTTTGGATGCTGCGCTGAAATCAATTTTTTGAGAGGCTTCAAAGCTTTTTAATTTTAATAATTCTATCGCCGGATGTTCTTTATCGTAACCTCGGGGTGGATTTTTTAAAGTGTCTTTTTCATTGCGATCAAAATCTTCAAATTCACTTTTGAAATCTTTTTCAGCAAGAATAGCTTCTAAATCCTCATAAAAAAACGCTATTTCTTTACGCATTTTTTTTAAATCTTCAGACTCTGGACAATACAGTCCGCCGGCTATAAAACTGGCTCCTTTTTCAAGGTGAATGTAATAGCCAGATCGATTAAGCCCTTTGGCACCAGACGAAAGCCAGATTCCTAAGTGTGATTTGTAAGGCGTTTTATCCTTAGAAAACCGAATGTCACGATTGATTCTGAACGTACAATTTTTGACTTCCAGCATTTCCAGCGATGGATCCAGCGGTTTCATGGCGTCCAGTAAATCAGCAACTAATTGTTGGTAATCTTTCTTGAATGCTTCGTATCTTTTTTTGTTTTCCAGAAACCAATCCCTATTATTATTAGCTTTTAAATCATCCAGAAATTGCAATGTGTCTTTTGAAAGCATCTTGAGTTATTGTATTTGTTTTCTTAATTCCTCTTCGCTTATAAAACCGGAATGTTTCCATTGTACTGCTGCATTTTCATAAAGCAATAAAGTAGGGAGCTCACTAATTTTCATTTCGGTCATCAAGGTTTTATTTTTGTCAGCATCAAGACGAATAATAGTTACTTTATCTGCTAATTCTTTCTCCATTTGCAAAAGATACGGTTTCATTTTTTTGCAGGGCGCACACCATTCCGCATAAAAGTCAATCAATACTTTTTTGTCAGAGTTGACTAATTTGTTGTATTCCTGCATGGTCATTCCTGTGATTTTGTTATCCGGTTTAGACAATCCTGCAGCATCCCATTTTAATATTCCGCCTTGCAATTGATAAATATTTGTAAAACCAAGTTCTTCCAGTTTTTCAACGGCACTCTGGCTTCGTCCGCCGCTTTTGCAATACACGAAAACTGGTTTTGTTTTATCCATTTTTTCGGCACCGGCAACAAAATTGTTTCCTAACCAATTTACATTTACAGCCTTGTCAAGATGATTGGCGGAAAATTCTTCCGGTGTTCGGACATCGAGGATTTGTGGATTTGGAGTAGCAGCAATTTTTTCGCTAAAAGCTTTTGCATCGATTGTTTGGCTTTTTTTTGAAGTTTGTCCGTTACAGGAAAAGATCACAAATGATATGATTATGAGGAATATTGGATGAAATTTCATTGTTTTTTTATTTAAATTTGAATACGCTAAATTAGGTAATTTTTCAATTTTCAGACCTTATAAAGTACTAAATAAAAGTTATAAGTTAAAAATTTTATAGCTCTGATGCGTCGATTTTACAATCACTTCGGTGCGTTCCGGATGGGTATCTGAAATGAAAAGCTGTCCAAAAGTATCGCTGTTGACCATTTCGATTATTTTTGCCACACGACTTTCGTCTAATTTGTCAAAAATATCATCAAATAACAGAATTGGTTTGACACCGCTTTGTTTTTTTAGAAACTCAAACTGCGCTAGTTTCAAAGCTATCAAATACGATTTTTGTTGGCCTTGCGAGCCAAATTTCTTTATTGGATGTTCATCAATTTCAAAGGCCAAATCGTCTTTGTGAATTCCCACGCTAGTATAGTGCAAAGCACGATCTTTATTGATGTTTTCCTGCAAAAGGGTCAATAAATCTTTTTCAAATAAATGACTTTGATATACGAGTTGAACTGTTTCTTGCGAACCTGTTATAGCTTGATGATGGGTATTGAAAATAGGAATGAATTGTTCTATAAATTCTTTCCTTTTTTCGAAAATATATTGTCCAAAACCGGTCAGTTGCTCATTATATATAGACAGCGTGTCAGTTTCGAAAACATGATTTAACGCAAAATATTTCAGTAAAGCATTGCGTTGGCTCATCACTTTCTGGTATTGAATGAGTTGCTGCAAATAATGGGAGTCCAGTTGCGAGATTACACTGTCCATGAATTTTCGTCTGGTTTCGCTTCCTTCCACAATCAAATCTCTATCGGCAGGAGAAATAATCACCAAAGGAATAAATCCAATGTGATCTGAGAATTTATCGTACGCTTTGCCATTGCGTTTCAATATTTTTTTCTGGCCTTTTTTAAGACTGCAGACAATTTGTTCCGTTCTTTCGTTTTTTTCAAATTCAGCGTCAATCACAAAAAATTCTTCGCCATGTTTGATATTTTGAACTGCTAATGGATTGAAATAGCTTTTTCCGTACGACAAATGATAAATAGCATCTAGCACATTTGTTTTACCAATTCCGTTTTTGCCTACAAAACAATTTATTTTAGTGTCAAAATCGAAATTGGCTTCGGAGAAATTCTTATAATTGAAAAGTGAAATTTTTTTTAAATACATGGGTAAGGCTTGCTGGTATTGAGAACTTTGCTGTTTTTAAACAGGTTTTTCAAAGTGGGTGCAAATTATTGAAAAATATCGATAAAACCCTCTTTTCTGTTTTTTCTATCAGAATTATTTTGTCTTTCGAAACAAAGAATCTGGTAGGATATTTTTTTTAAATATAAAAGCATATTTTTTGTGTGGGTTTGAATAAAAATTTTATTTTTGCGACTCACTAAATTAAATTTAAATGGCTACTTACAATAAAAGAGGATATAAAGCACCAAAAGAAAAAGAAGTAAAAGAAGAAGGAGTTGAAGCAGTAATCATTGATGAAAAAGACAGCACAACAGCTGAGGTTTTTTCAAAATTAGACGAAACGGCTACAATAACGGAGGATTTTGTTGCTAAAAATCAAAAAGTTATTATTGGATTAGTTGCCGTTGCTGCTTTAGTTACAATTGGTTATTTAGCGTATCAGCGATTTATTGCTGCGCCAAAAGAAGATGAAGCTGCTAATGAAATGTTCGTTGCACAACAAAATTTTCAAAAAGCTACTGATGGAGTTGCAAGTGACTCATTATATAAGTTATCTTTGAATGGTTCAGAAGGGAAATTTGGATTCTTGAAAATAGCTGATGAATATTCTGGTACTGATGCCGGAAATTTAGCAAATTATTATGCTGGAATTGCATATTTGAACACCGGAAAATATACAGAAGCGATTGATTATTTAAACAAGTTCAAATCAGATGATATTGTTCTAAGTGCTTTGGCAAAAGGAGCAATAGGTGATGCTTACTCCCAAAAAAATCAACCAAAAGAGGCTTTAGAGAATTATGTAAAAGCTGCTACTGCTAATAAAAATGATTTCACTACGCCACGTTTCTTATTGAAAGCAGGAAAAACTGCTCTTGCTTTAGGTAATAAAGCGGATGCATTGAAATATTTTACAGATATTAAAGAAAATTATGAAGCTACTCCAGAAGGTGCTTCAGTTGATGTTTTGATAGGATTGGCACAATAGTAAAAAATGATATAAGATTGGTGATTTAAGATTGTAGAATTTTGTTTTCAAAATGCTATCTTTAATATCTGAAATCAAAATTCTAAAATCAAAATTTTAAAATCAAATGGCTACCGAAAATAAAAATTTATCCGAATACGACAAAAACACGGTTCCCAATGCGAAGAAATTTCGTTTTGGAATTGTAGTTGCAGAGTGGAACGAAACCATCACCGAAGGTCTTTTTGATGGTGCGTTCAAAACACTGTTAGAAAACGAAGTTCCTGCTGGGCAAATTATTCGTTGGAATGTTCCTGGAAGTTTTGAGCTTGTTTATGGTGCTAAAAAGATGTTGCAAACTCAAAATGTTGATGCCGTAATCGTTATCGGTTGCGTCATTCAAGGTCAAACGAAACATTTTGATTTTGTTTGCGAGGGAGTAACACAAGGAATAAAAGATTTGAATGTTCAAACGGATGTTCCGGTTATATTTTGTGTTCTTACGGATAACACGATGCAGCAATCCATTGATAGAAGTGGAGGGATTCATGGAAACAAAGGAACCGAAGCTGCTATTGCGGCGATTAAAATGGCTTATATACGTCAACAATCATCATTGTCACATCAAATAGATAATCAACATTTATTGTCTGCAGGTGCAATACAATTGGAAGAAGGTACGCCTTTAGAATTGAAGGAATAAACAATCAAAATACAAGTTATTAAACCTATATTATCTCAAAAATAGTATAGGTTTTTTGTTTTTTTTTATGATTAAATAAGCTTCCATTCCGAGCTGAAATTTATTAAATTTGTAGTTCTTGGTTTTATAATAAACTATTGTCACCCTAAGCACAGACGAAGGGCTAATTTTAAATTTGAATTTTTTAATGTCGAGTATAATTCAATTACTTCCTGATCATGTTGCCAATCAAATTGCTGCTGGAGAAGTTGTTCAAAGACCGGCTTCGGTTGTCAAAGAGTTGCTTGAGAACGCAGTAGATGCTAGGGCAACAGATATCAAATTAATTATTAAAGATGCAGGAAAAGCCTTGGTACAAGTAATTGACAATGGTTTAGGAATGAGCGTTACGGATGCACGTTTGTGTTTTGAACGTCATGCTACTTCTAAAATCCGTCAAGCTGAAGATCTATTTTCGTTGCACACAAAAGGGTTTCGTGGTGAAGCATTAGCTTCTATAGCAGCGATTGCGCATGTAGAAATGAAAACCAAGCAAGACCAAGAAGAGTTGGGGACGCATATCATCGTTGAAGGCAGTAAATTTGTCTCGCAAGAGGTAGCTGTTTTGCCAAAAGGAACTTCATTTGCAGTCAAGAATCTATTCTTTAATATTCCAGCGCGACGCAATTTCTTGAAGTCGGATACCGTCGAATACCGTCATGTGATTGATGAGTTTCAGCGTGTGGCTTTGGCTCACTCCAATATTCATTTTACATTTTACCACAACGGCAGTGAAATGTTCAATTTGCCTCCATCAACTTTACGCCAGCGAATTGTAAATATTTTTTCGGGTAAAACCAATGAAAAATTGGTGCCAGTTCAAGAGGAAACAGAGATAGTGACAATTCAAGGATTTGTAAGCAAACCTGAATTTGCCAAAAAAAATCGTGGCGAACAGTTTTTCTTTGTCAATGATCGATTTATAAAAAGTGGTTATTTGCATCATGCTGTTATGGCCGCCTATGACGGAATCTTGAAAGACGGTGCTCAGCCCAGTTATTTTTTATATTTAACGGTGCCGCCAAATACCATTGATATCAACATTCATCCCACTAAAACGGAAATTAAGTTCGATGACGAGCATGCATTGTATGCTATTTTGAGAGCTTCTATAAAACATAGTTTGGGTCAGTTTAATGTAGCGCCAGTTTTGGATTTTGATCGCGATTCTAATTTAGATACGCCTTATCATTACAAAGATTTAACCGGTGAAACGCCTACAATTCAGGTTGATGGAAACTTCAATCCGTTTTCCGAAGAAAAACCTAGCAAGCAATTTTCCAGTTACAGAAAACCGGAACCAACTGCTAATTGGGAAAGTCTTTATGTTGGTTTAAAACAAGATACGGATGAAATAGGACAGATGACATTTGAGAATGAAGAAGTAACTTCGTCTTTGTTTAATGATGAAGAAGTAGAGCATTCTGTTCATAAAACGTATCAAATTCATAAAAAATACATTGTTTCTTCCATAAAATCAGGAATGGTAATTGTTGATCAGCAACGGGCGCATCAACGCGTTTTGTACGAACAGTTTTTGGTTAATATGACCGTTCATCAAGCATCAAGTCAACAGTTGTTATTTCCTTTGAACTTGTTTTATTCGTCAAGCGAAATGGAACTCATTGCTGAACTGCAATTGTCATTACGAAACACAGGGTTTATTTTTGAAGAAAATAATACGGATCATATTGTTATTTCCGGAATACCGGTTAACGTAACGGAGAGCGAAGTTTCATTGGTTTTAGAACAATTATTAAGCGATTTGCAGGACGGAATTCCGGAAAGCAGTTTCAGTCAGAACGATACGATTGCCAAATCAATGGCCAAAAGTTTAGCCGTGAAAACTGGAACACACCTCACAGAAAAAGAACAGGAAAACTTGGTCAACGGGCTTTTTGCCTGTAAAGACCCCAATGTTTCTCCATTTCATAAACCCACTTTCATCACCATGCGTGTGGAAGATTTAGATAAAAAATTTGCAATATGAGAAACGTAACTGAAACTGTAAAACAATTAATTATTATTAACGTATTGTTTTTTGTAGGAACTTTAATAATTGGCGATGCAGCCTACAAAATATTGGCGTTATATTTTCCTGAAAATCCTAGTTTCCAGTTGTGGCAACCGGTGACGCATATGTTCATGCATGGAGGTTTTATGCATATATTCTTCAATATGTTTGCGTTATATTCTTTTGGATCTGCTTTAGAACAAATTTGGGGAAGCAAAAAGTTTTTGTTTTTCTATATTTCCTGTGGGTTAGGCGCTGCATTGTTGCACACAGGTGTAAATTATTACTACTTTCAAGAAAGTTTGAACACACTTATTGCAAATGGCTTTCCTAAACAAGAGGTTTTACAGCTATTGAATGAAGGGAAAATAAATACAAGATGGCAGGAAATCTTATCCGTTTCTGATTTTCAAAATTTCACTAGTGCTTATATGGGAACAGCTGTTGGTGCATCGGGTGCTATTTATGGAACAATCGTAGCCTTTGCATTTATGTTTCCTAATGCTGAACTGGCTTTGATGTTTATTCCTGTGCCTATAAAAGCAAAATATTTTGTTCCTGGTTTAGTGCTAGTCGATTTGTATTTAGGTATTTCCGGAAAATCAATTTTTGGAGGTGGCGGAATTGCTCATTTTGCTCACGTTGGTGGTGCTTTGTTTGGTTTTATTATTATGTGGTACTGGAAGAAAAATCAGTTTAATAAAAACCGTTGGAATTAAAATTGTAATTTCATTTAAATAGTACGAATTCACTATCAGTTTTTAAATCCCAATTACATTATGAATATTATTGACGACCTGAAATTACAATATAAGATGGGAGGAATAGTGACTCAGCTAATCTTTTGGAATGCTGCTTTGTTTGTTTTTCCGTGGTTATTTTTTGCGCTTTTATCTTTGTTGGGTGTCAATATTGATTATCTTCATTATGTGAGTTTATCCTCTGATGCGGCGCTGTTACTCTGGAAACCATGGTCGTTGCTTTCGTATGCTTTTTTTCACAGCGGCATCATGCACATCGTTTTTAATATGATTGTTTTAAACTTTTCAGGCAGATTATTTATGACTTTTTTCACATCGAAGCAATTAGTAGGGCTGTATATGTTGAGTGCTATTTTTGCTGGAATATGTTATATTTTGGTTTTTTATATTTTAAATATTAATGCGCCAATTGTAGGGGCTTCTGCGGCAATTATGGCGATTTTAGTCGCTACTACAACTTATTATCCTTTGATGGACCTTCGTTTATTGATTATCGGAAATGTCAAGTTGTGGCATGTTACTGCCGTAATTATTATTATTGATTTAATGCAGCTGCGTTCTGAAAACATGGGCGGACACATTTCTCATCTTTCAGGTGCTTTTTTTGGTTTTATTTTTATTAAATTGCTACAAAATGGAACGGATTTAAGTGTTGGTGTTTCTCGTGTAATTACTTTTTTTGCCAATTTGTTCAAGAAAAATACTTCGACACCGTTCAAAAAAGTGCACAAAAATTACAGCAAGCCAGTAGAGAAAACTGTTTCGAAAATAGTTACAAAAGATAAATCACAACAACAAATTGATGAAATTTTAGATAAAATTAGTCAGTCTGGCTATGATAGTTTGACAAAAGAAGAAAAGGAATTTTTGTTTAAAGTGGGAAAATAATTTTCAAATCGGCTGTCAACTATTTGTAATAAAAAAAATTGAGAAAATGAAAAATTTGTCATGGTTTAATAAAGGGATGTTTTTTTTGAATATTATTTTAACTCTTGTCACTTTCATTGCCTATGTTTTGCCTTTTTTGGCACCAAAATCATTTCCGCTTTTGTCTGTTTTGACGCTTTTTATGCCTCTTTTTTTTGTTTTCAATGCGCTGTTTTTTATTTATTGGGCATTTCAGTTCAAAAAACAATTGATTGTATCGGGTTTGGTTTTATTGATAGGAATCACTTTTATAAATAAGTTTTACAAGTTTTCTTCTCCTAAATTTTCTAAAGAAGAAAAAGATTTTACTGTCATGAGTTATAATGTTCGGTTGTTGAATGTATTTAAGTGGATCGACAGAGATGATGTTCCTTCGGATATTTTAGCCTTCATCAATGACAAAAACCCCGATATTTTGTGCATGCAAGAGTATTCTCCTTCTGCCGATATTGATTTGAAAGTGTATCCGCACCGGTATATTTTTACCGATGGAAACCAAATTAAAACCGGTCAGGCCATTTTTTCTAAATTTCCAATTATCGATCAGGGAAATATAATTTTTCCTAATTCCAGCAATAACGTCGTATTTGCAGATATCAAAAAAGGGAAAGATATCATCAGAGTTTACAATATGCATTTGCAGTCTATCAAAATTTCTCCTGATGTGAACGAGATTGATGAGAATATAGATGCTATAAATCAGCAAAAATCACAAATGCTTTTCATCAGAATAAGTAAGGCGTTCAAGCAGCAACAGCAACAAGCAGAATTGTTCAAAGAGCACAAAATGAAATGTATTTACCCAACTATTATTTGCGGAGACATGAATAACAGTGCTTTTTCTTATGTCTACAGAAGTATAAAAGGTAAGATGAAAGATAGTTTTGAAGAAGCGGGAACTGGTTTTGGAGAAACCTATAAGTTCAGGTATTATCCAGCGCGAATTGATTACATTTTTGCTGATGAAAAAATGAAGGTTAAGAGTTTTGAGCATTTTCCAAGTTTTGTAAACTCGGATCATTTCCCTATAATGGCAAGATTATCGTTAGAGTAATAACCACTTTAAAAAACTATTTGATAATTAGTTTTTGGGTTTTTAAATATTCAGCAGCATATTTCCCCTCATTAAAAAGTAAATCCAATACACTAAGGTTGTTGATAAATCCATATTTGTCATCAAAAACCTGTGTATAGTTTTCAAATAACGAAAGGTCTTTTTTTCCGTTTACCAACGCTCTGACATCTGTAATTATAGCTGTGTCTACATCATGAAAATACTCAGTTGTAGTTTTATAATCAATTTTCATTCGAAGACATTTGGACAGAATAGCCAACGCTTCAAAATTTAGATCCAACAAAAAATCATGTTTTTTTTCAAAAAGCGGTCGAATATCATCTTCAAAAAATTCGAAAAAAGGCGAATTTCTATAAGCTGCTTCTAGTGATTTGAAATGTTGTTTTTGCCAGTCAAAATCAGTTTCTATTCTAATATCTTTCGTTTTTTGATGGCTTTCTTTCGAATGCTTTACTGGTATATTTAATAACTGAATGCCGTTTGGACTGTAAATATAAGTGCGATTGCGGTTTGTCTGTTTCTGGAAATTATCTTCTATTTCAAATGTAATATTTTCTGATTGAGCCATAGCCACAAAATGGCTGATTGATGGGAAATAGGTGGGATGGAGGAGAATTTCCATATGATAATTTGTTATTTTAAAGTTTAAAGTTCAAGGCAGTCGTCTGACTTTAAACCTTAAACTTTAAACTTTTTTTATTTAAACTTTACTCGCTTTTCTTTTTTTCCAAAAATATTCTCCTACAAAGAAAAGTACTAATCCCAGAAGGAATAATTTGAAATAAGATTGTGGTTGACCTTCACCACTAACGGTTGTGAAAACTCTGTCCCAACGAATTTTGTTTATTCCTTTGCCGTTTGGATCGATACTCAACCAGATAAAAATAGGTTTTCCTACGATATGATTTTCAGGAACAAATCCCCAATAGCGACTGTCTTCTGAGTTGTGACGGTTGTCACCCATCATAAAGTAATAATTTTGCTTGAATGTATAAGTAGTAGCAATTTCGCCGTTTATTCTAATTTCGGAACCGTTTACTTTTAAATCATTATTCTCATAATCGGTAATAATGGCTTTATAAAAAGGCAAGGTTTCGGTAGTTAATGCAACTGTTTTTCCATTTTCCGGAATGTAAACGGGACCGTAATTATCACGATTCCATTTGTTGATATGTGGGAAAACACCATTGTCATTTTCTCGGGAAATTTGTCTGATGACAGCCGTAATTCCGGGTGTGTTTTTTAATCGTTCCGCTCCGACTTCTGTTAAGGCGCTCATGAAAAGTGTATCTCTTTTTGTCTGATCCATAAAACCAGCAGGATCCGTCACGTCTAAATCTTTAAATAAAGATTCAAAATCGATTGGTGTTTTTCCATCCAAAGCCACTTTATAAGAGAATTGTGGTTTCGCTCGTTCAGGTAATTGCAATATTTTACCATCAATGTATACGATACCGTCTTTTATTGATAAATTATCACCCGGAATTCCCACACATCTTTTTACATAGTTTGATTTCTTGTCTACGGGTTTGTAAGCACGTCTTTTTGAAGTGTCAAAAAATCTATAAACAGTATCGACCGGCCAGTTAAAAACTACGATATCTGTGCGGTCAATATTTTGAATTCCAGGCATTCTCATGTAAGGCAATTGAGGCCAAGTCAGGTATGATTTACTTTTTGTCAAAGGAATAGAATCGTGAACCATTGGCAAAGCTACAGTTGTCATGGGAACTCTTGCGCCATAATTCATTTTGCTTACAAATAAAAAGTCACCTACTAATAATGATTTTTCCAATGATGAAGTTGGAATCGTGTATGGTTGAATAAAATAAGTGTGCACGATTGTAGCTACAACAATAGCAAAAAGTAAAGAACTAACGGTGTCAGCAGCTTTGTTTTGCGGACTTAAACTTCTATCCGAAATGTAATTTAATTTTTGTGTGTAATTGATATAATACAGGTACAATCCCAAGGTTAATAATACCAAAAAAGTATCTAATCCGGATCTTTTTCCAAAGCTTCTCAGCGTTTCTACCCAAACAACCGGAAAAATAATCAAATTGATAATTGGCATAAATAGCAAGATAGTCCACCAACTAGGACGGCCTATGATTTTCATTAAAACAATTGCATTGTAAACGGGTACTGCAGCTTCCCATTTTTTTCTTCCGGCAGCTTCATATAATTTCCAGGTTCCTAAAAAGTGAACTATTTGTACAAGCAGAAAAAATACAAACCATTGATATACTGACATAGTTTTTTATTTAAAGTTTAAAGTTTAAGGTTGTTTCGTTAGCAATTTTCTTAAACAGGCGAATAATTTTATTTTAATTCTAAAACATCTTTCATGGTGAAAATACCTTGTTTTCCCACAATCCATTCTGCTGCTATTACAGCACCAAGTGCAAATCCTTCGCGATTGTGTGCGGTATGTTTAATTTCTATTGCGTCTACGGAGGAATTATACGTTACGGTGTGCGTTCCCGGCACATTACCAATTCGCTTTGCTTCGATATGAATTTGCTTTGCCAGTTCGCTATCGCTCTGCTCGTCAGCTTCAGGTTTTTCTAAAGTCCAATTCGTATATAAGCTATTTTCAATTACACCTTTTGCCAGAGAAATTGCTGTACCGCTTGGTGCATCCAATTTCTGTGTGTGATGGATTTCTTCCATTGAAACTTTATAGCTATCGAATTTTGACATGATTTTAGCCAAATATTCATTTACTTCAAAAAATATATTAACACCTAAACTAAAGTTAGAACTCGAGATAAATGCTCCCTTTTTTTCATGGCAAAGTGCTGCTACTTCATCATAATTCTCCAGCCATCCTGTTGTTCCGGAAATTACGGGAACGTTCGCTTCGAAACAATTTGAAATATTACTGACAGCTGCTGTTGGCACACTAAAATCAATTGCCACATCAGCATTTGAAAGGCCATCAAAAGTGTTGTTTTCATCTTTTTTCAAAACGATTTCATGGCCTCTTTCCAGTGCAATTCTTTCAATTACCTGGCCCATTTTTCCGTATCCTAAAAGTGCAATTTTCATTTGTTTATTTTTTAAATTTTGAATAATTTAATAGTCCTGCAGCTAATAGTGCTAATAAAACTCCGGCAATAAATCCGGAAAAGAAGGGATTCATTCGGATGGGATCGAATGTCTTATTTTCAGAATAATTTATTAAAGTGATTATTAATAAAAGTGTAGTTCCTATAAAAAAATATTTCTTCCCGATTTTATTAAGTAATGACATGACGAGTTGTTCTTGTTATTTAATTCCGTTTTTAAACTAATTATGGGGTTCTAAAAACTGTAATTAAAAGTTAGTCCTACATTTGTCTTTAATGTTACATCATTAGGATAAAGAACGGGTCTTACCGACAAGTTTTCATCAACATTAAATTGGATTAAAGCGGCATCAACATTAGCATCAATAATATTTAGCGCATAAAAAGCCAGCGTAACTAAAGCAGATAAATCGCGGTTACGTTGGTAAAATTTCTGTCCGGCAATTAATCGATTGTTGTCCAGAAAAGCTAAATCGTCTGTAACATAACCTTCTAGTCTGCTTTTGTAAGCGTCTCTGTATTGATGGTATTTTTTATTATTGTCAACATAAAAATAAATACTCGTTCCCAAAGCTCCGTATACAAGTGGTATTTTCCAGTATTTTTTATTGTAGGCCTGGCCCAAACCCGGTAAAACAGCTGAAAAAAAAGCCGCTTTTGCAGGAGTCAACGGATCAATGTCATTTGATTTTAAAGTGTCTTTGGCAACCAACACCGCTTCTGTTTCCGTTTGCGCAAAAACAGCAGTGTTTCCTACAAGAAAAAGGAATAGAGCGATGATAATGATTTTATTCACTATTCGTTTATTAGCTTAATAATTCTGTTGAAGTCTTCTTCAGAATGAAATGGAATTGTGATTTTTCCTTTACCGTTTCCTGCTACTTTTACTTCTACTTTGGTACCAAAATAATTTGTAAAAGTACTTTTTTGAGCTTCAGCGATTTCAAATGAGGCTGTTTTTGGATTCCCGGCAGGTTTAGGTTTTAAACTTTCCTGATATTTTTTTACCAAAGCTTCGGTATCACGAACCGACAGATTTTGGCTGACAATTTTTTGGTAAATATCAGTTTGAATGTCTTGATCTTCGATGTTGATAATTGCACGACCATGACCCATGCTGATGAAACCATCGCGAATTCCAGTTTGGATTATCGGATCTAGTTTCAAAAGTCTTAAATAATTAGCAATCGTAGAGCGTTTCTTACCCACGCGATCGCTCATTTGTTCTTGTGTTAGCTGTATTTCGTCAATCAATCGTTGGTATGAAAGCGCAATTTCAATAGGATCTAAATCATGCCGCTGGATGTTTTCAACCAAGGCCATAACCAGTGACTCATTGTCATTTGCGATACGAATGTAAGCAGGAACAGTTGTCAATCCTACAAGAGTCGACGCACGAAGACGACGTTCCCCTGAAATCAATTGGTACTTATTGAAGTCCAGTTTACGAACGGTAATAGGTTGAATCACACCTAATTCTTTGATAGAAGTAGCTAATTCTCTTAATGATTCCTCATTGAAATTACTTCTTGGCTGAAACGGATTTATTTCAATAGCCTCAATTTCTAACTCAATAATATTTCCTACAACTTTATCTGCATTTTTATCATTGACTGATTTGATGTCGTTTTCCGGATCTTTTAGTAATGCCGATAATCCTCTTCCTAAGGCTTGTTTTTTTATTGCTTGTGCCATAACTAGTTTAGCTATTTTTCTTTATAATTTCTTGAGCAAGATGCAGATAATTGATAGCGCCTTTACTTGTTGCGTCATAGTTTATAATGCTTTCGCCAAAACTAGGTGCTTCACTTAATTTAACATTTCTCTGAATAATAGTATCAAAAACCATGTCGTTAAAATGTTTCTGAACTTCTTCAACCACTTGATTTGACAAACGCAAACGGGAGTCAAACATGGTTAATAATAATCCTTCAATGTCTAAATCCGGATTATGAATTTTTTGGATGCTTTTTATGGTATTCAATAATTTTCCTAAACCTTCTAGTGCAAAATATTCGCATTGAATAGGAATAATCACTGAATCGGAAGCAGTTAAGGCATTTAGCGTAAGTAAACCCAAAGATGGTGCACAATCAATAATGATGTAATCGTAATCATCTTTGATACTTTCCAATGCTTTTTTAAGCATATATTCCCTGTTTTCTTTGTCGACTAATTCGATTTCAATGGCAACAAGATCAATATGCGATGGAATAACATCAACATTTGGTGCAGAACATTTTATGATGGCCTCTCGTGGCGTATGACTATGTTCAAGGATTTGATAGGTTCCTATTTCGACAGATTCAACGTCAATTCCTAAGCCTGATGACGCATTTGCTTGTGGATCAGCATCTATAAGTAATACTTTCTTTTCTAAAACTCCTAATGAAGCAGCAAGATTAACTGATGTTGTAGTCTTTCCAACTCCTCCTTTTTGATTAGCAATCGCGATGATTTTGCCCATTTATTTTTCTAAATTTTGAACCGTAAAAATACAATTATTTATGGTTTTTGAAAATCTATTTTGTTAACATTCGTTAAAGCTTGATTCCTTGCCTTTTGACAGATTCTTATTTTAGAGCGTTTTAGATTTTATGAAGCAATTTTAGCTGTGTGTTATGATCCCGCTAGTTTGCTCATTAGCTATAGTTTATCTTTTAAGGCCATGCAGAAGAAACTAGTTATTTTAGCTCAGATTATTACAGAGAAATAGGAGGAATTCTGCGTAGCTTTTCACTTTTATCCAGGTCATAGGAAATGATTTTTATGCAATCATTTTATTACACAAATAAATTTATTTCTTATTTCTGAAATAGTTTTGCATAAGCCGAAAATAGTTCTATATTTGCACTCGCTTTCGGGGTGTAGCGTAGCTCGGTTATCGCGCCTGCTTTGGGAGCAGGAGGCCGCAGGTTCGAATCCTGCCACCCCGACAAATTGATCCTTTCTGTTCTCACAGAAGGGATTTTTTTATTCCAGAATAATTAAAACTGATACTTCTTGTTCAGTATTACAGCAATAATATCCTATTTTTGCACTGTTAAATTCAAAAGAAACACCAATATGTCAGCTACAATCGAAAAAATTAAATGTCTTATTATAGGTTCTGGTCCAGCAGGTTATACTGCCGCAATTTATGCTGCCAGAGCAAACATGAATCCTGTTTTGTACCAAGGAATGCAGCCTGGTGGACAGCTAACAACAACAAATGAAGTAGAAAACTGGCCTGGAAACCCTGAAGGAATTACAGGTCCAGAAATGATGGTTGGGTTACAAGCACAAGCGCAACGTTTTGGTACTGATGTGCGGGATGGTTGGGCTACAAGAGTGGATTTCTCAGGCGATATTCATAAAGTTTGGATCAATGATACGATAGAATTGCATTGCGAAACAGTGATTATTTCTACAGGAGCATCGGCTAAATATTTAGGGATGCCATCTGAACAACACTATTTGAAAATGGGTGGCGGAGTTTCGGCATGTGCTGTCTGTGACGGTTTTTTCTATAGAAATCAAGAAGTAGTAATAGTGGGAGCTGGTGATTCAGCTTGTGAAGAGGCACACTATTTGTCTAAACTTTGTAAAAAAGTAACGATGTTAGTGCGCAGTGAAAAATTCAGAGCTTCTAAAATCATGGAAGAGCGCGTTCGTAAAACGGAGAACATTACTATATTAATGAATCACGATACTGTTGAAGTACTAGGAGATGAGCAAGTAGTTACTGGTGTTAAGGCTTTAAATAAAACAACTAACGAGGTTTTTGATATTCCTGCAACGGGTTTCTTCGTAGCGATTGGTCACAAACCAAATACTGATATTTTCAAGGATTTTATCACATTAGATGAAACCGGATATATTATCAATACTCCAGGAACTTCAAAAACAAATGTTGAAGGCGTTTTTGTAGCGGGTGATGCTGCGGATCATGTCTATCGTCAAGCGATTACTGCAGCTGGAACAGGATGTATGGCGGCTCTTGATGCTGAAAGATATTTAGCTTCTAAAGAATAATCTTAGTTAGAGAAGTTAAAATTTAAAAAGTCCCATTTGCCACAGCAAGTGGGACTTTTTCTTGTTAGAATATATAACATCAATCTAGTTTTTCTCCTTCTCCTTTGGAAAAGGATGGAGAAAGATTATTTCAATTTCTTAATCAATTTTGCTTCATCAGCAAATTTTCGTATTTCAATTTTTGGGGAACCCACCAATTGGATTTCGGATTTATTAGCAGCATCAATAATCACGGATGTTTCCGTAAATAAACTGCAGCTAGAATAACTTTCAGTAGTGATATCCGCATTTTTTGTGGTAAACTTGTTTCCGGTAAATGAGGCGTTATTGTCCAATCGTATCATCGAATTTATAGCACTTCCTTCTACTGTGGCATCTGCTTTTTGGTACATATCTACTTTCAAATCAGTAGCGTTAACTAAGGCTTTCAAAGATGAATTTTTGCTTAATTCTATGGTCGCATTTTCGGATTTTAAATTGAGTTCTGTTTTTGATTTATCGTCTGCCTGAAGTAAGAAATCTTTGGTGTTGACATTCAAAAATAAGTTGGAAGCATCATGAGCTTTTAGTGTAATGGTGTTCAGTAAAAGTTCTTGTATTGCATTAACGGTCGATTCATCTTTTGAGGTGATGAGATTCAAATCTTTGGTATATGTAACTCTGACTATGATTTTTTTATAATTTGTGGCTTGCTTTGTAGTATAAACGCGCAAGGTATTATCACTTAAATCCAAAGAAATAATATCATGGAGGTTGTCATCGGCCTCGATTTTTAGTTCCGTTTTTTCACCTCTTTCTAAATATACTTCGAGATTGTCTTCAACTGTGAGTGATTCAAAATTTCCTACTTCCCGTTGCTCAATCGTGACCGTTTTTGAACCTTTGATTTTTTCCTTTTTCTGTGCCAATGTCAATGTGGTTGATAAAAGGAGCAGGAGTATAAGTGTGTATTTTTTCATGTTAAGTTGGTTTGAGTCTACACAAATATAAAAAAAAATCATCCACTCGTGATGGATGATTTCTATTATATTTACTTGAAGTATTTACTATTGTCGGCTTATACTGCCTCCAGAACTGGTTTCTTTTTGAATCGATTTTGGTTGTACAGCGTAAGAGATATTTCCTCCGCTAGATGCTTGTGCAACTAATTTTACAATGGGATGTACACTTATGGAAGCTCCACTGGATACATCGGCAGTTACCTCATTGGCTAATAATTTATCAGCATTAATTTCGCTGCCACTTGATGCGGTGGTTTTCATCTCAAGCGCTTTTCCATTTATCGTGATCGTACTTCCGCTACTGGTATCGCAAGTAATGTTATCTGATTCGATGCTTAAATCAATACTTGCTCCACTCGAAGTATTCAAACGGATATTTTCGCCTTTCAGTGTATTCTTGCTCGTTATTGTGGCACTGCTCGTAGCTTCTAATTCATCAATAATAGGCATTTTTACCGTTACTTTTTTAGAACCAGCATTGGAAAAAGAATTTTTATCAAATGAAATAACAAGTGTCCCATTTTCTACTTTAGTAGTAATGTATTTTTGCAAATTATCATCAGCTTCAACCACTATTTCCATTTTGTCTGATTGTTCTATGACAAGGTCAATGGAATTGTTGACTTCTATGCTTTTGAAATCATCTTCAACATTTCTTTTCTCGGTGGTGACATTTCCGCTTCCTTCTATTGAATTCAAATTAATGGAGTGGTTGCACGAAGCGAATAACAAAGCTGTTAAGGCAACCAGAATGAATTTGGTAATTAATGTGATGACTTTTAACATGATTAGTTGGTTTTAATGATGATACCGTCTTTATTTATTTTTAATTCTTTAAGATTCTTTTTTGAATTAATCAAAGTGTCATTCGTTACGGAAACTCCGTCTTCATTAATGGTAACTGACGTTTCGATGCTGTCATTTTCAGTATCAGTATCCACATCATTATACTCGTTTTCATCTGCGGGACAATTTAAACATTTTATTTGAGAATTTTCTACTTTGTAAATGTAATTGTCTGAACTGTAATGTAAATTAAAATATTCGTCGTCTGATCTGTCGTAATTTTGAACACTAGAATCAACTTTTAACAATAGTCCTTCTGGTACAAATAACGTTATTTCAATCTCTTGGTCTCTGTATTTGTTTTTTAATTCCGTTAGTAAATAGTTGTCTAAAATCAATTGGTTGCCAATTATTTTGTAACTGTATTTAATTTGTTCGGCTCTGTTTTTTGCTTCTGATAATGATTTTCCGCTCGCTTCTTTTTCAATTTGAAGGTAAGGTAGTTTTTCATCTGTTTTTTCGATTTTAAAACTAACTTCATTTGAATAGATGATATCAGTTCCAGTAGAATCTTGCGTTACCATGAAATCATTCCGGTCTTCCACATTTTTAGCAAAATAATCATTGTGTTTGAATTTGATGAAAAGCGTATCATTAGGATTCAAATTGATTGTTTCTTTCTTCACTACTCGTCCATCAACTGCAAATGCGCTGGCTTGTTTTATTCCAATTGATATCGCTAATGAAACTGCAATTAACCAAAGTGCAAGCAACGTGTATTTTGCAATGTTCCCAATCGATTTCATGTTTGGCGCTAGTAATTTGAAACCCAGTAAGGTCAGGAAAAAGAAAGGAATTCCAACAGCAAAGAACATCAAAAGTCCAAAAGCCCACACAGGATAATCCGTAAAATTGCCTGCTTCAATAAAACCTTGCCAAGGGAAATCAATGAATGCTCCGGAACCTAAGGTGAAAATACCAATTAATAGAAAAAATAGGACTGTTATTCCGGAAATGATTAAAATTACTCCTAAGAATTTAGCGAAAATCTTGAAAATAGTCATGATAAAATCACCAAAAGAATTTCCTATTTTACCGGCACCTGTTTTTATTTGGTTACCGTATTTATCATAATCGGCATTTTTTATCTTGTCAGAAACATTTTCAAACTCTTCTCTTACTTTTTTTTCAATGTTTGAAATCGTAACCGGTTCCCCAGTCATTTCCAGTTTTTCAGTTGTTGTAATTGCTTCCGGAGTCACAATCCAAAGAATGATATAGGCTACGATTCCAGTTCCAAATCCAGCAAAAACCAATAGGATAAGTACAATTCTGATCCACACGGCATCAATCCCAAAGTAATGTCCTAATCCAGCCGAAACACCACCAATCATACCTTTTTCTCGGTCACGGTATAATTTTTTTGTTCTTCTGGTTGTGCTGCTGTTGTAGGTATTTGCTCCTTTCAATTCATCTTCAATGATGTAATCTTCCGGTTGTCCCATCACGGCAATCACTTCATCTACATCTTTCAAACTAATAACATATTTGTCTGATTTTTGTTTTTCGTTTAATAATTCCGAAACACGCATTTCAATATCTTTGATGATCTCATCATGTCCTGATGAATTGGATAAAGAACGTTTTATCGCGTCAAAATAGCGTGTCATTTTTTGGTATGCATCTTCATCTATGTGAAAGAACATTCCGCCTAGGTTTATATTTACAGTTTTGTTCATGACTATTGTTTTTGGTTGGTTATTAGGTTTACGGCATCGGATAATTCAGTCCAGGTACCATTCAATTCGTTTAAAAAAGTTTGTCCAATTTCGGTCAGACCGTAATATTTTCTTGGTGGTCCTGACGTGGATTCTTCCCAACGGTAGTTGAGTAATCCGTCGTTTTTAAGTCGCGTTAACAGCGGATAAATGGTTCCCTCTACGACTAATAATTTTGCGTTTTTCAAAGTGTCCAGTATTTCCGATGTGTAGGCATCTTTTTCTTTTAAAACAGATAGGATGCAAAACTCGAGAACACCTTTACGCATCTGGGCTTTTGTGTTTTCAATGTTCATAATTTCTTTTTTTTGATTTTGTGTTGATTAAACAGTTCATTTTTTGATTGATGATTTGTCATTGCGAGGAACGAAGCAATCTCGTATTGCCTGATACTCTTTTTGTTTTTTGGAGCTTATTCCTGCTTTCCATTACAATATTTTATATTTTTAAAGAAAAAATATAAAAGGATTTCCATTGCAATCAGGGCTAGTTCGTTCGCTTTACCTATTACGTCTATTCTCTTTTAATCTGATTGCTTCCTTATTTAAGGAACGGAATCGTTATTGGATATTTGTATTTTTCTCCATTTGATGTTTTGATTGAAGCGTAAATAATCAAAAAGAATTCAGCTACTTTCAAAAGTCCAAAAATCAAAACACAAATTAATCCAACTGTTAGTGCTCCAATATTATTTTCAAAGTTAAAATTTGAAAGCGTAATGTCATGATGATGTACTAATGTCTCAAATGAAGTGTCCTTAAACACTGAAATAAGAAACGAAGGAATTGCAATCATAATCAGCAGTAAAGAGTACAAAAGTAAACTCAATTGAAAATTCAGTACTTGTTTTCCGTGGTGATCCACAAATTCAGATTCCTCTTTTTTAGTACTCCAAAGCACTATTGGGAAAATATAATTTCCAAAAGGAATGAAGTATTGAGTTAAGGAACTCAAATGTGTAAATGTTGCAATATTTTTTTCAGTAGTTGTTTCCATTTTTTTTGATTTTGATGATGATTAAAACTTTTCAGAATAGTTACTAAATAGGCTACCTAGTAATTTCTTATACAAATATATGTCTAAAAGACAGTATCTTGTTTCGCATAGTACCAAATATTAACATAATATTAACAAATTAATTTTATATGTATGCATACTATTTTTTTGTATTTTAGCAAAAAACCTAGTGAAAATGAAACTTACAGCATCAAAACTTAATAAATTTTTATTGTTCAAATTACCATCTGCATTTATATGTGGGGTACGCGTAAAAACAATAGATGAGAACCAATGTATAGTTTCTGTGAAACACCGTTGGATCAACCAAAATCCATTTAACTCCATGTATTTTGCAGTACAAGCCATGGCAGCTGAGCTTTCTACGGGAGCTTTGGTGATGTTTCAAATTGCAAAAAGTGGCAGGAAAATCTCGATGTTGGTAGCCAATAATAAAGGAAATTTTACCAAGAAAGCGACAGGAAGAATCACTTTTACCTGCAATGACGGCCATATAATTGAAAAAGCGATTCAAGAAACTATTGCCACCGGAGAAGGGCAAACCTTTTGGATGAAATCCATAGGAACAGATGAAAAGGGAATACAAGTCTCCGAAATGGATTTTGAATGGAGTGTACGAATCAAATAAAGATTAGTCAACTGACACATTTAAATAAACAGAAAACGCCTCTAAATTTTAGAGGCGTTTTCTGTTGAGTATAAATAAGAATCTTTTTAGATTAGCATTTTTTACCACTTGTTTTAGCCATAGAGGCATCACATTTTTTTCCTTCAGCTTTACATTTTGTTTTGCATTTTTCAACTTCAGCTGCAGTCATTCCTTTTGACTTAGCGTCTTTTTTTGCACAACAAGATTCTTTTTTTGCTTTTTCTTTAGCGACAGCTTTTACTTCCTGTGCATTAACGCTTATGGTAAGGAATGCTATTGCTACAAATGTTACTATTTTTTTCATTTTATATTGTTTAATTGTTTTTTTTCTTTGGATATTAATCCAAATGTAAATAATAATTCAAATATATTTTAAAAAATATAATTAATACTTACTTAAATTTTAGAGGTTATAGCGGTTTAATTGTTTATTCGTTCTAAAAATCGTGATTAAAGTAAATTATACGACTGCTGTTTTCCACAGAAAATACTTTAAGAGTAATTTTTCCGTATATTTAATAAATTTTTTAAAAAACCGTTATGAAGATTTCTAAGTCGTTAATGTTTATTATGTTACTATTTGTAGCTTTTAGTAGTGCGCAAAATAAGTTAACAGGGAAAGTTATGAATTACAGCAATAAACCTGTTCCAAATGCTAAAGTATTCTTGGATTCTATTTATACGAATGTAACCACAAATAAAAACGGAGAATTTGAAGTGTTGCTCCCTGAAAAAGTGGCAGTGATTAACATTTATTCGGATAAATATGGTTTGCTCTCTTCTAAATTTAGTAATGAAAACATTATGAGTTTCATTTTTTTAGAATCTGAAACAGAAATAAAAAACAGAACAAAAAAAGGAGGTAAAATTACCATTGGATATTCTGAAGAGGATCAGGAATATCGTGTGAAAACAGCTCAAACGATGGATGTTCAAAATGATAAAAGCACTAGAAGTTTTGTAACTATATACGATCTAATACGAGGTCGTTTAGCGGGAGTTACAGTTTCAAGAGACAACAGAATAACAATACGTGGAGTGACTTCGATTAAAAATATTTCAGAGCCATTATTTGTTGTAGATGGTGTCATTGTATCGAGTATTGATTATCTTTTTCCTAACAATGTCAAAAATGTGAGCGTTTTAAAAGATGGTGCGGCATCAATTTATGGTGCTCAAGCTTCCAGTGGCGTAATTATAATTACAACTAAATAGTTTAGTAATTATTAAATTATAATGGATCATAACAAAGGAATTGAACGGTTTTTCAAATTACATTCCTTTAGACTAAATAAAAAAAAATTCAAGTTTTCTAAACCCGTTTCGACTAGAGCGAGTTTTTTAATTTGGAAAAAAATCCATTTCGAAGCTGACAATTTTTTTGAAACTGACTTTAAATCTTAGGGAGTAATTAATTCAGACTATGTGATTCAGGGATTTTGATGTTTATTTTATTTTTCTTGGACAGTAATAAGTACAATGTAATGCCACCCAAAATAACGAGTAAAGCAATCTGAAGTTGGCCCATACTATTGTTATCGTTATGTAGAGCAGTGGAGTGTGTCAATTTTGACCGGCCTTCTGTACTTTGTATTTTGGATAATTGTTCCAGCGTTTGTAAAGCTTGATTGCTGTTGTAACGTACTTGATTCCAATTTTGGTTTTGCGTTGCTGAATTTATAGCAGAACAAAAAGAGACAAAGGTCATGAAATATGTTTTCTCTTTTGGAGTCAAAACAGTTTCAAGGTATAATTTGTCTATGTTTTGAATCTTTTTTATAACTGCTAAAATTTCTTCCCTTTTTTGAAAATCAGTTATGTTCTTTTCTGCTGCATTTATTTTGATGAAATAAAGTGTATTAGCATACTGAAAGATATACCGAGCTACAACTAATCGATCTTTATAAATGGTGTTGATATCTTCATTTGTTTTTTTTGAATTTTGCAGGGTATTAAAATTGCTGAGCAGGATGATAAACATAATAACGAGTAAAACAAAAGCGGCTTTTGTTTTATTACTATATTTTTTTAGATCTTTCATTTTGATAGCATTTAGGAGCAGTACAATATATGCTATTGTCTTGGATTTCTATCAAATGCTATTAATTTTAACGAAAAGTGGCGGTGGTTTTTCCTTTAATAATACAATCTAAAATCAAGTAACTTGCACAGGGCATACTGTTTTTGATGTAATTCTTCTACGATTTCGATGATGTCATCTTCTTCTTCAAATAAGCCAAAAAAAGCTTTATCTAATGCACTGCTGGTTACTGTATTGAAAGTTGTTCCGTAACCGGAAATCGCGCGTGCTCCCGTAATATCTAAAAAATATTGTGCTTCTTCGGCATTCAAGTCTAAAACCTTTGCATTTGCAAAATGCACTATTTTCCCTTTCATTTTTCCTTCAAAGAGTTCCGCTACTTCTTCTAAACTATAGTAATATTCATTAAGGCATATTGAGTTTCCTTCGCCTTGCATGACTAAGTAGATTATTTCATAATTTTTAAAGTTATGGTCGTCGTAGAGTAGCGCATTTAAACTTTCTTCTAAACCTTCGATAGTGTCACAGGTTTTATAAATACTGGTAATGCCTCGTTCAAAGGCTAGTTGCTCTAAGTTTTTGACCACTTCAGTTATCGTAGTAGTGTCTGCATCGGAAACTGCTTCGAGGCAGAAAATAAAAGTATCAGATTCCATTAAATTAAGTGTATTGAGATGATTTAATACGAACGGCTATTTTTTGAAATACAAAACCCTAATTATTAACGCTTTTAGCGAATAAAAACAAATAGTAGTTATTCTAAAAACGGAGTAGGTTTTCCAGAAGTTACTAATGAAACGACTTTATAATTTCAATTTGTAAAATTACTTCAGAATAAAATTCGTTGTTAGCATTTAACAATAAATAGTTATTAACGAGTTACTGTTGTATTTGTTTTAAAAATAAAAAATAAGACTGCAGTGCGGAGGGTTTTAGTTTGATAATGCAGCCACTAAATTCGCAGTCTATAATTTAATTTCGGAAAAGTACTTATAAAGTACTAATTTCGGAAAAAGTTCCCATTATGTTGCGTTCCCCAATTTTTGTTTTTTTTCTACTTTTAATTTTTTGTTCTTGCACAGAAACTTCAAAAACTAAAGCCGCATTGGCTACTGAAGACACGCTTTCACAAAATAGTTTACAGGCGAGAAGATTATTGGACTTAGGTATGGCAAATTATGCAAATCAAAAGTTTGATAGTGCTTTTTATTTTTATAACCGTTCCAAGTTATTATATGAGGTAGAAAATGATAGTTTGAAAATTGCTTATAATTTACTTCAAATGGCTATTATTCAGCAAATTTATGGTGATTATTCCGGTAGTGAAAAAAATCTGGTTGAAGCCCTACCGTACACACAAGGCAATCTACTCTATCAATCAGCCGCATATAATCAATTAGGGATTTCTTCAAAAGAACTTTATAATTATGATGATGCCTTATACTATTATGAAAAAGCTAAAAGTATTACCAAGGATACTTTGCCTAAAATTTCCATTGAAAATAACATAGCATCCGTTAATATTGAGAAAAAGGAATTCAATACATCCATTAAAATATTGGAAGCAGTAATGAAGTCTAAAGTTTTAGATACAGTAAATGTAACCAAAGCGAGAGTTTTAGACAATCTTGGTTATTCCTATTTTAAAGTTAGTCGCGATCAAGAAGGATTGCGGTTAATGAATAAAGCGATGGAGGTGCGAAAAAAAAACAAAGACACTTATGGAATTCTTGGGAGCTATTTGCATCTTTCGGAATATTTTTTAAATAAAGATTCTAAAAAGGCGAATGAATATGTACTGGAAGCGTATCAAACTACAATGGCTATTGGAAGTGTTGATGAGAGACTCGAATCATTATCTTTTTTGGTTAAAAATAATTTTGATCGGGGGAATAACAAGTATGCGTTAGCGTATATACAGTTAAATGACAGCATTGTTAAAGTCCGAAATAACGCTAAAAATCAATTTGCTAAAATCAAATATGACAGTGAACAAAATAGAGCGGATAATTTAAAGTTATCTGCCCAAAAAGCACAAACCACATTACAATTAGAACGACAAAAAAATAGTACACTGCTCTTGTATTTTGTAGTATTGCTGGTGGTTTTCCTTTCTGTTTTTATCATTAATTTTTTGAGAACTAAAAGCAAAAGAGAAAAAATCAGAATATCGTACAACACTGAAACACGCATTTCCAAAAAACTGCATGATGAATTGGCAAATGATCTATACCAAACAATGACGTTTGCGGAAACGCAAGATTTATCTACAGAAAACAATAAAGAAACCCTGCTCAATGATTTGGATAGCATTTATTCCAGAACTCGAAATATTTCCAGAGAAAATAGTTCTATTGATATTGGACCTAATTTTGTTCCCAATCTGAAAGTAATGATGTCAAATTACAGTAACGATGCTGTTAATATATTGGTGAATGGTCTGGATGTATTGCAAAATACAGCTTTGGAAACCAATAAAAAAATTACAATATATCGCACTCTTCAGGAATTGTTAGTCAATATGAAAAAGCATAGTCAATGTAGTTTGGTGGTAATTACTTTTAAAAATATCGATAAAAAAATTCAGATAGAATACACGGATAACGGCATCGGGGTTTCACAGGAAAAAATAAATTTAAAAAATGGACTCCTAAATGTAGAAACGCGTGTAAAGGCTATAGACGGAACTCTTACTTTTGATAATGCGCTCCAGAAAGGATTTAAAGTGAATATCATATTTCCAGTATAATGTTTGCTCCGGTCTAAAATAACGGTACATATAAAAAACATACCTAATAAAACAAACCCATATTTTGTAAACCGAAGTCTCAGAGATTAAATTTATTTTTTAACGTTGCTCAAATCAAAACGATAAATAGCTTCCAGTTTCAAAAGGAGCGTGTTTGATTTGTTATCTAAAATAGGAGTTCGGTTATCCCCAAATTTTAACGCTAGAATTTGTAAATCAAGTTTTTGATCTATTGGATACACTCTAAACTGGTTTAAAGAATAACCCATTTTTAGACGTAAAAGAATTTTTTTATCCAAAACACTTCGTTGTACATAAGTAGAAAAATCTATCGAATTATTTTCGACATAGTTAGCACGAACGTTATCAGTGGTTAGTTTGTAACTGTTTCCATGACCCAGAAAATCTACGCCTACTCTTGTTTTATCAGTTAAATTATAATTGATATCTGCATCATTTGGCATAAAGGCATTTATTTCAAAACGTTTATTTGGACTATGATAATAGAAAGTAACAATGGGAACAACGGACATACCGTAAGCTTCACTACTGCCGTAAAGTCCTAAACCATAACCAAAACTCTCATTTCTTTTATATTTCAATAAAGCTAATCCGCCCAGGAAAATATCTTCACTGCTTAGATTGATATAATCAGATGCGACTTTTGGCAGAAAAAGATATATTCCACTCCAATGTTCGGAATGTTTTACACTCAAACCCGCTCTTAAATTTGTAGAGTATAAATGATTGTTTTCAGAATTAGGTAATAATTGTAAGTTATAGCTGCTGAAATTTACACCGGTAACAGCAATATATTTTTCATTTAAAACAATTGGTAAAATAAGATTCGTTTGAAATGTAGTTATGTCGGTATTAATCGATGAATCTTCAAAAGTTGTTTTTTGTGATTTCCCATAATTAATGGAAAACAGATCGATGTATTCTTGTGCGTTACATAAAAAAGGCAGTACTAAAAATACCAATAGTATTATTTTTTTTTTCATATTAGAAGGTTGATAGTATTTAAAATATTTAGGAATGGATTTTCCGTTTTTACAATAATTTGAAATGTACTTCTTTGTACAAAGCTTCTGTACAAATTTAGTAGTATAAAGTAGTACTGTTAGTACATCAGTGATATAAGTATTGCTATTTTATTCCCATTTCTAAAACCGATAGGTACATTTTCAGTCAACACAGAACAAATTTAGAAATTAGTAAAATCTATTCCGTACACAATTACTTTTATTAGTTGCAAAATTCACAGTCTCATAATTTTGATTGAAAGAACTTCACAGCTATTGATGCCTTTTTAAAGAAAATGAAAAAGGATTTAGTTTGAAAATTCCAATGCTACTGAGGACAAACTAGCCATAACTCTATGAAAAAAAGTTTACTTATGATTTCATCAGCTCTTTCAACTAAAAGGATTTCTCGCGCCCTTTTCTCACTCCCAGAATATTCATACGATATTTTTTGAACATAAATTTTTGAAGCGAAACTGTAATTTGAACTCGTGCCTTGGTTTTATAAATTTGATATTTTCATCAAAGCACCTTATTTATTTTCCCTTATACGATATGAAAATTTTACAATTGTATAAATTTTTGCTGTTGAGATTAAAATTTAAGGGGAAACTACTGAAAATTTAGTAGTAGATATAACCTCTCTAAAGAGACAAAGATGTAATTTTGTCTATTAAATTTATATAAAGTCAGTTTTGAAAAACATCCTTATCATTGACGACGAAGAAAAACTTCGCGGACTTCTCGCTAGAATAATAAAATCAGAAGGATTTGAAGTTTTTGAAGCATCGGATTTAAAATCGGGTTTCAAAAAAATGGAAATTAAGGAAATTGATGTAGTTCTTTGCGATGTCAAACTTCCAGATGGCAACGGCGTTGATTTTGTACAAAAAATAAAAAGTGCTTTTCCTTTGACAGAAGTCATTTTATTAACTGCTTATGGCAAAATTTCCGATGGTGTTCAAGCCATGAAAAACGGGGCTTTTGATTACATAGTCAAAGGGGATGATAATGACAAAATTATTCCGTTGTTATATAAGGCATTAGAAAAAGTGCAGTTGCAAAAGAAAGTCCAACAACTCGAAAAACGAATTTCCGATAAATATTCATTTGATTCTATTATCGGAAAATCAAAAGGATTGGAACAGGTAATTGATTTGGCCAAAAGAGTATCCAAAACAGATTCTACTGTACTTTTAACTGGCGAAACCGGCACCGGAAAAGAAGTTTTTGCACAAGCCATTCATGAAAACAGCAACCGAGTAGGGAAATCCTTTGTTGCATTGAATTGTAGTACTTTCAGCAAGGAAATCCTGGAAAGTGAGTTATTCGGACACAAACAAGGGGCTTTTACAGGTGCCTTAAAAGATAAAAAAGGATTTATTGAAGAAGCCAATGGAGGAACCTTATTTTTGGACGAAATTGGTGAAATGCCTATAGAATTGCAGGCTAAATTATTACGGGTTTTAGAAACCAATGAATACATACAAATAGGAGATACGACACCCAGAAAATCAAATTTTAGGTTAATTGCCGCAACGAATCGCAATTTAAAAACCGAAAGTGAAGAACACCGTTTTCGTTTGGATTTGTATTTTAGATTGAATATTTTCGAAATTAAAATTCCGCCCTTAAGAGAAAGAATAAAAGATATTCCGCCATTGGCTCATAGTTTTGTGTCTCAATTTTCGGCTAAAACTAATAAAAAGACATTGACTATTGATGCTGAATTTCTTCATAAACTTGAAACCTATAACTGGCCCGGAAATATTAGGGAATTAAAAAATATCATTGAACGAGCCGTAATTTTGGTAAACGGAGAAACGCTTACTACTGATCTCTTACCCTATGAAATGCAACATCCAATAGAGAAAAGCACTAAAATAATGTCTGCTTTTTCGATGCAAAGTATTGAAAAACTCCACATTCAAAAAGTTTTGAATTACACCAAAGGAAATAAAGCAGAGACCGCACGCTTGCTGGAGATTAGTATTGCAACACTTTACCGTAAATTAGACGAATACAACATTCATTAAAATCATATTATTTTGAGAAAAGCCTATCATTTTGATAGGCTTTTTTTATGCTTTTTTTTGGCATGAAAACCACAAATCCGTAATTGACAATGCTTTGATGTTTATGGTTACTTTTTGGAATGTATTTTGGCATAAGCGATGAAGAACATAAAAATCATACTTATGAAATCGCCATGATTCAAATTAGAAATAAAACCGAAGAATGGCGATACCATATTCCTTTAAAAAACAAATATTAAATACTTATGAAAAATCAAGTCACCACGATTTACAAACAAGCAGAACGCTTTGCCGAAATCACCAAGACTGCCATTATTACGGGAAATATTTCCAGAGCAAAAAAATGTTTGGCACTTGCTGAACGATTATTGACAACAGGAAGCAACGAAACTAAGATTGCCATTTCGAATGTATATGTTTTTTCAGTTTCCTCTTTCATGGAATTGCGTCATTGCAATATTTCGAATCTTTTCCCAAAATCGTTGAAAGCAGAATACATAAAACAAATTAATGCTTCAGGAGTATAATGAGGCAAATAAATTGTCTAAAAGTCCAATAATCCAATAATCTACAATTATGATAATCACAATCCTTTTACTCACACTAGCTGTTTTGTTGTTTGCGATTTGTTTTAAATCTGTCGAATTTTTTGAAAAAATCTAAACTATGATAGCACTATTTATAATTGCAATTGCTGTTTTTGGCTATTTGGTTTATGTATTAATCAAACCGGAAAAATTTTAACTCAATAAACTAATTTTTTATGAACACAGAATTATTTGGTGTCATCAATATTTTTATTGTTTCGATAGTTTTGGCTATTCCTTTAGGAAGGTATATTGCCAAAATTTATTCCGGCGATACAACATTGCTTGACCCGATTTTCAATCCAATTGAAAAATTTATTTTCAAAATCAGCGGAATCAATGCCACGGAATCAATGAACTGGAAACAGCATTTAAAAGCGCTGTTAAGCGTGAATATGGTTTGGTTCTTTCTTTGCTTTTTTGTGTTGTTATTTCAAGGTTCAATGCCTTTAAATCCAGACAATAATCCAAACATGACTCCCGATTTGGCATTCAATACCGCTATTTCGTTTGTAGTGAATTGCAATTTACAGCATTACTCCGGTGAAACTGGAGTTTCTTATTTGTCACAAATGGTATTGATGTTCCTGCAATTTGTATCTGCTGGTGTCGGGATGGCAGCCGCAGCGATGGTTTTTACTGCAATGAAAGAGAGAACCACAGATAAATTGGGCAACTTTTATAACTATTTTATCAAAAGCTGTACTCGAATTTTACTGCCTCTTTCTGCTCTTGTATCCATCGCTTTGTTATTTAACGGAACTCCAATGACTTTTGAAGGAAAAGATACAATCACCACTTTACAAGGTGATTCAGTAGGAGTTTCCCGCGGTCCTGCTGCTGCTTTTATCGGAATCAAACATATTGGAACCAATGGTGGTGGTTTTTTTGGAGCTAATTCGGCGCATCCTTTAGAGAATCCAACTTATTTCACGAATGCGGTTGAATTATGGGCACAATTAATCATTCCGTTCGCGATGATTTTTGCTTTGGGTTTTTATCTAAAGAAAAGAAGGTTGTCCTATGTCGTTTTTGGAGTTATGACTATTGGATTTTTACTTTTAGTAATTCCAACTGTTATCAGTGAACTCAACGGAAACCCAGCTATCGAAAAAATGGGAATTATGCAGTCTACAGGCGCTATGGAAGGCAAGGAAGTTCGTTTTGGACCCGCTATTTCAGGATTTTGGAGTATTGCCACGACCGTAATTTCTACAGGCTCGGTCAATAGTATGCATGACAGTTCGATGCCGGTTTCTGGATCCATGCAATTGTTGGCTATGATGGTTAACGCCTTTTATGGTGGTTGCGGAGTAGGATTTTTGAACTTTTATATTTTTATCATTCTTGCAGTCTTTATTTCGGGATTAATGGTGGGACGAACACCTGAGTTTTTAGGGAAGAAAATTGAAGCCCGAGAAGTCAAAATTGCTGCTTTCATTGCCATTCTACACCCTTTATTGATATTGTCAGGAACAGCATTAGCATCTTATTTTGCTGCAAATGATACTGCAATGGGCTACTGGTTTAGCGGTAATGCCACTGGCTGGTTGAACAATCCTGGACATCATGGATTTTCGGAAATGTTATACGAATATACTTCGAGTGCTGCCAACAACGGTTCTGGATTTGAAGGTTTGGGCGACAATAATCCTTTTTGGAACATTACTACAGGAATCGTGTTGTTATTGAGTCGTTTCCTTCCTATCATTGGGCCTTTAGCTATCGCAGGATTATTGGCTAATAAAAAATACATTCCAGAAAGTGCTGGAACTTTAAAAACAGATACGACCATTTTTGGAGTTATGGTTTTTGCCGTAATCGCCATTATTGCAGCCTTATCTTTCTTCCCAGCATTGGCTTTAGGACCATTGGCAGAATATTTTACATTAAAATAATAATAAAAATGAATAACAATAAATCCAATTCATTATTCGAAAGTAAGCAGGTAAAAGAGGCGTTAGTGCAGTCTTTTGTAAAGCTAAACCCGAAAATAATGTTCAAGAATCCGGTAATGTTCACCGTTGAAATTGGAACTGCCATTATGTTTGCTGTGTGTATTACCATTTTATTCGGCGCACAAGACCAAGGCAGTTTTACTTATAATTTCATAGTTTTTTTAATTTTGTTAGCAACGCTTTTGTTTGCCAATTTTGCCGAGGCTATTGCCGAAGCAAGAGGAAAAGCACAAGCGGATAGTTTAAGAAAAACACGGGAAGAAACACCGGCAAGACAAGTTTTAGCCAATGGTGAAATTAAGAATATCAGTTCTTCTGAATTGAAGAAAGGCGATGTTTTTGTTTGTGAATCAGGAGATTTAATTGCCACTGATGGTGAAATTATCGAAGGATTGGCCACGATTGACGAAAGTGCTATTACCGGAGAAAGCGCTCCTGTAATTCGAGAAGCGGGTGGTGATAAATCATCGGTAACTGGAGGAACAAAAGTATTATCAGACAAAATCAAAGTGATTGTGACTAATGAACCAGGGGAGAGTTTTCTGGACAAAATGATTGCTTTGGTAGAAGGGGCAAGTCGTCAAAAAACGCCTAATGAAATTGCATTAACTATTTTGTTGGCTGCCTTTACATTAATCTTTGTGATTGTTTGTGTAACCTTGAAACCGTTTGCTGATTATGCGAATGCACCGATAACAATTGCTGCCTTCATTTCTCTTTTTGTTTGTTTGATTCCAACAACGATTGGTGGTTTGTTATCAGCGATTGGAATTGCAGGAATGGACAGGGCTTTGCGAGCTAATGTAATTACTAAATCAGGAAAAGCGGTCGAAACTGCGGGAGATATTGATGTATTACTTTTGGATAAAACAGGAACAATCACTATTGGAAACAGAAAAGCAACACGTTTTTATCCTGCAAAGGGGATTTCGGAAGATGATTTTATAAAGTCAGCAGTTTTGAGTTCACTGGCTGATGACACGCCCGAAGGCAAAAGTATTGTGGAACTGGCAGGAATTGAAGTTGCAAATAAACTATCTATTGAAGGAGCTACTTTAATCAAGTTTACCGCCGAAACGAGAACCAGCGGTGTTATTTTAAAAGACGGAACCGATATTAGAAAAGGAGCTCAGGATGCTGCAAAAAATATTGCACTGCAAGCGGGAACAATTTTCCCGGAGGATATTGCAGAAGCAGTGATTGCTATCTCATCAAAAGGAGGAACGCCATTGGTGGTAGTAAAAAATGCTCAAGTCCAAGGTGTAATTGAATTGCAGGACATTATTAAAACGGGAATGAAAGAACGTTTTGACCGTTTGAGAAAAATGGGAGTGAAAACGGTAATGGTTACAGGAGATAACCCGTTGACAGCCAGATTCATTGCTGAAGCTGCTGGTGTTGATGATTTTATTGCCGAAGCCAAACCTGAGGATAAGATGAATTACATCAAAAATGAACAAGAACAAGGCAAGCTAGTAGCGATGATGGGTGACGGAACTAATGATGCACCCGGTTTGGCGCAAGCTAATGTTGGTGTGGCCATGAACAGCGGAACTCAAGCAGCAAAAGAAGCCGGAAACATGGTCGATCTAGACAATGATCCTACCAAGTTAATTGAAATCATAGAGATAGGAAAACAATTATTGATGACCAGAGGAACGCTTACTACGTTCTCTATTGCGAATGATGTGGCTAAATATTTTGCCATTGTTCCTGCGCTTTTCATCACGGCAATTCCTGCTCTTGAAGGATTAAATATTATGGGATTACACAGTCCAGAAAGTGCGATTTTATCAGCTGTGATTTTCAATGCGATTATCATTCCGATATTGATTCCGCTTGCATTAAAAGGAGTTGATTATAAGCCAATTGGTGCGAGTGCCATTTTGAAAAGAAACCTATTGATTTATGGACTTGGTGGCTTGATCATCCCATTTATTGGGATTAAAATAATTGATTTGGTTGTAGCATTATTTATGTAATCCTCACCCCAGCCCTCTCCAAAGGAGAGGGAGCCGAAATTCCATAAAAGGATGATGAAAAATGAATTTTAAGAATTAATAAACGAAATTAAGAGTAAAAACTTCCATAATTTCTCCCTCTCCTTTGCTTCACCAGTTTGCTGTCGATTGTGTAGAGAAGGTCGGGATGAATAAAAAAAAATAAAAAAATGAAAAATATATTTTCAATATTAAAATTCACCTTATTTATGGTGGTATTGTTAGCGGTTATTTACCCAATGGCAATTTTTGGAATAGCACAATTGGCTCCCAATAAAGGAAAAGGAGAAACAATTACCGTAAACGGAAAAGTGGTGGGGTATCAAAAAATTGGACAAAAATTCGACAAATCCAACTACTTTTGGGGAAGACCTTCCGCTGTAGATTATAACGCTGCAGGAAGTGGAGGAAGCAATAAAGGAGCAAGTAATCCTGATTATTTAGCTTTGGTGCAAAAAAAAATCGATACCTTTTTAATCGTACATCCTTATCTTAAAAAATCAGAGATTCCTTCGGATATGGTGACGGCTTCTGGAAGTGGTTTAGATCCTAATATTTCACCGCAAGGAGCTTTGATTCAGGTAAAAAGGGTGGCGAAAGAAAGAAACTTATCAGAGGGAAAAGTAAAAGCTTTGGTAGATAGTAAAATTAATTTACCAGCTATTATGGGAACTGCAACAGTGAATGTTCTAGAATTGAATATCGCTTTGGATGAATTGAAATAATTTTATATTAAAAAAAAGTCCTTTAGAAAAGCAGTTGCCCTAGCCCAGATAGAAGTGAAAATCCTTTTTATTCCGCCTTTTTGGCGGGAAAAAAGATTGCAACGGATAGCTGGAAATAGCTTCAAAAAATAAATAATGAGGGTGAGATTGCTTCGTTCCTCGTAATGACAAAAAAATGAAAAATATAATAAGTATCGCTTTAATAGCTTTTGGGATAACAACAGTTAGTGCACAAGAAACTGAAAAAACACAAAGTCCTTTTTCGTTTTCGGGTTATGTAGAAACGTATTACAGTTATGATTTTGGAGAACCAGACAATCATGTAAGGCCTGGATTTATTTACAGTCATAACAAGCATAATGAAGTCAATTTGAATTTAGGATTGGCAAAGGTAAATTATGCTAAAGACAATGTTCGCGGGAATTTTGCCTTAATGGCCGGAACGTACGCCCAATACAATCTGGCAGCAGAACAGGATTTACTAAAAAATGTATATGAAGCTAATGTAGGTGTGAAAATTTCGTCGAAACATAATCTGTGGATTGATGCGGGAATTATGCCATCACATATTGGTTTTGAAAGTGCTATTGGTAAAGATTGCGCCACTTTGACTAGAAGTATTTTGGCGGATAATTCTCCGTATTACGAAGCAGGAGTAAAAATTGGATATACGTCAAAAAGCGAAAAATGGTATTTGGCTGCCATGTATTTAAACGGTTGGCAACGCATTCAGCGAATTGATGGCAACCAGACACCGGCTTTTGGTACACAAGTAACCTATAAACCTACTGCCAAAACCGCATTAAACTGGAGTACCTATGTAGGGAATGAACAACCGGATAATGACAAAAAATGGCGTTATTTCAATAATTTTTATGGACAATTTAAAGTATCCGAAAAAACAAGTTTAACAGCTGGTTTTGATATTGGAGCGCAACAAACACTCAACGGAAGCAGTGATTATGATGTTTGGTTTTCACCGATTTTAATAGCGCAATACAAACCGACAAGTAAAATCCAATTGGCAGCAAGAGGTGAATATTATGGTGATGAAAAAGGAGTTATTATTGCAACAGGAACTCCAAATGGATTTAAAACCTACGGTTTTTCAGCTAATTTCGATTATTTAACGACTGATAATGTCATGTTCAGAATAGAGGCAAGAACTTTAAATAGTAAAGACGAGATCTTTTTGAAAGACAATTTGCCAAGCAATCAAAATGTATTTTTAACTACGTCATTAGCTATTTCATTTTAATTTTTTCTAAAATATAAAATCCTAAAACTAAATTGGACAACGAAAAAGAAAATAATGTCAAGCACTTTCTTGATTTAATTCAGAAATCACGTAAAGGAAAGTTTAAAGTCTACATCGGTATGAGTGCCGGTGTAGGCAAAACTTTTCGTATGTTACAGGAAGCACATACGTTGTTGAAAAATGGTATCGATGTAAAGATTGGGTATATAGAAACGCACAATCGGAAAGAAACACACGAACTATTAGAGGGTTTACCGGTGATTCCAAGGCGAACTCTTTTTTATAAAGGGAAACTGCTTGAAGAAATGGATTTGCAAGCCATTATCAATTTGCGTCCTGAAGTAGTTATTGTTGATGAATTAGCGCATACGAACATAGAAGGAAGCAAAAACGAAAAACGCTGGCAGGATGTTCTGGAGATTCTGGAAGCGGGAATAAATGTGATTTCGGCAGTAAATATTCAGCACTTAGAAAGTCTAAATGCAGACATTAAAAACATCACAAATATTGACGTTCGGGAACGTATTCCGGATACTGTTTTGAAATTAGCGGATGAGGTTGTCAATATTGATTTGACTTCAGATGAGTTGATAACCCGTTTGAAAGATGGAAAAATCTATACCGCAGATAAAATCCTTACAGCGCTGAATAATTTTTTTAAATCCGATCAAATTTTACAATTGCGGGAACTGGCCTTAAAGGAAGTAGCGAGTCAAGTCAATCGGAAAGTGGAAAGTGAAGTGCCCAAAAACATTGCAGTAAAACATGAAAAATTATTGGCTTGCATTAGCAGTAACGATAAAATCGCCAAGACAATCATAAGAAAAACGGCCCGATTAGCCAGTTATTACAACTGTAAATGGTATGTTTTGTATGTGGAAACTCCAAAAGAAAGCAGCGACAAAATTGCATTAGACAAGCAACGGCACCTTATTAATAATTTTAAATTGGCTACACAACTTGGTGCCGAAGTAATTAAAGTTCAGAATACTCATATAACAAATGCTATTTTAGAGGTGGTCGCGCAAAAACAAATCACCACCGTTTGCATCGGGAAACCGCATTTGAGTTTATTTAAAGTAATTTTATCGACAACTGTTTTTAATAAATTGTTGAACAACCTAACGTCATCTAATATTGATCTTATAATTCTATCTTAAAATGAAAATTAAAACCAAATTAAACCTAGGCGTTGGCTTGCTTTTTCTAATGATAATCATCCTTTCATTAGTAGCGGCATTTTATATTTTTTCGATAAAAAAAGATACAGACAATATTTTAAAAGCTAATTACAACACGCTAGAATATTCGCGAAACATGCTTCTTTCGTTAGATGAAATTAATGGGAATGAAGAGAAGGCAATTATTATTTTTGAAAGCAATATTACCAAACAAATTGCCAATATTACGGAAGCTGGCGAAGATAAAGCGACCTATAATTTGCAGAAAAATTTCGATTTTTTGAAGAAAAATAGAACCGATGAAACCTTAAAAAGCCAAATCCGTCAAGACATTTTCAAGATTATGAAATTGAATATGAATGCAATAAAAGAAAAAAGTGATATTGCAAAACACACAGCAGAGACCGCTAATTTTTGGATTGCAGTAACAGGAACACTTTGCTTTTTGATTGCTTTTAATCTTCTGGTGAATTTGCCCAACAATATTGCCAATCCAATAAAAGAACTCACGGACAGTATCAAAGAAATAGCCAATAAAAACTATTCACAACGAGTGCATTTTATGAACCACAATGAATTTGGAGATTTAGCGAAATCATTCAACACCATGGCCGAAAAACTGCAGGAATATAACAATAGTAATCTCTATAAACTGTCATTTGAAAAGAAAAGACTAGAAACCTTAATCAATAATATGCATGATCCAATCATTGGGTTAGACAATCAAGGATTGGTTTTATTTGCAAATAATGAAGCCTTGAAAATCATTGGATTAAAAACGGAAGAAGTAATTGGAAAATTGGCAACAACTCTTGCTCTGACAAATGATTTGATGAAATCGCTAATAATAAATGATTTGTCTAACGAAAAACAGAAATCGCTCCCTATGAAAATTTTTGCCGATGGGAAAGAAAGTTATTTCGAAAAAGAAACTGTAAATATTACGATAAAACCAACAGGAGAAGATCAAACTATTGTAATTGGCGATGTTATTATTTTGAGAAATATTACTGTTTTCAAAGAACTGGATTTTGCTAAAACCAATTTTATTGCTACTGTTTCACACGAATTGAAAACCCCAATTTCATCCATCAAATTAAGTTTACAATTACTTGAAAAAGCAGAAACAGGCAACATTAATGAAGATCAAAAGCAATTAATAGAAAGTATAAAAGACGACAGTCAGCGGTTATTAAAAATTACTGGGGAACTATTGGAATTGTCGCAGTTAGAAACGGGAAATATAAAGCTGAATATTGAGAAGAGTAATCCCTATGAAATTATTAACTATGCTACCGAAGCCGTAAAAGTGCAAGCAGAGCAAAAGCAAATAGAACTAGTTATTGAAACGGAACAAAATTTACCGGATATAAAAGCGGATAGCGAGAAAACTGCTTGGGTTTTGATTAATTTTTTAACCAATGCAATTACGTATTCAACAGAAAACAGTACCATAATTGTAAAACTTAAAAATGAAAACAATCAGGTTGTTTTTCGAGTAATTGATATTGGAAAGGGAATTGATAGTCGTTATAAAACTAAAGTTTTTGATAAATATTTTCAGGTACCAGGAAGTCATAAGTCAGGAACGGGATTGGGTTTAGCTATAAGCAAAGAATTTATAGAAGCACAAAACGGAACTATTGGAGTAGAAAGTGAATTGGGTCTGGGAAGTACTTTTTATTTTAAATTGACAGCAGTTTAAAATTTTTGTAACAGATTTATTTTCAAAAATGTTGAAGATTTACAGTCGAACAGCCCACAAATCGAATATTCTAATACTCTGTCAGATTCCTAGCTGGAAATAAAGAAGTTTCAGAAATCAAAATATTTGGCTAAAATAGAAACGGTATACATGAAAAACCACATTTCATTTATACCGTTTGTGTTTAATATTAGATAAAACATACAAGTCAAATGATGAAATTCCTTACTCTCTTTCCTTATTTCAGTGTTTTAAAGTCTGTATTTACGAAATATAATTCCAATAAAAAACCCTAACATATTGATGTTAGGGTTTTTGCTTTGGTAGCGAGACCGAGATTTGAACTCGGGACCTCAGGGTTATGAATCCTGCGCTCTAACCAACTGAGCTATCTCGCCATGATTGAGGGTGAATAATCCTCCCTGAATGCGGGTGCAAATATAAAAATAATAATACAGCTTGCAAGTATATTTTGAAGAAAAAAAAATATTTTTAAAAACACTTTTTTTATGTAGTTATATTCTATATATTTCCGAAAAATTAAATGTAGCTCATGGATCAAAAAGTACGTTACGAAATCGAATTCCCCATCAATTCTTCGCCTCAATTGTTGTATCAATACATATCGACACCATCAGGTTTATCGGAGTGGTTTGCCGATAATGTCAATTCTCGTGGTGAGTTTTTTACTTTTATTTGGAATGACTCCGAAGAAAAAGCAAGGCTTGCCTCTAAGAAAACAGGTGAGAAAGTGAAATTTAAGTGGGTTGACGAAAACAGTAAAGATACCGAGTACTTTTTTGAATTGCACATTTTAGTCGATGAACTCACTAAAGATGTCTCTTTAATGGTAGTAGACTTTGCTGATAAAGATGAAGTCGATGAGGCCACGTTATTATGGGAAAACCAAATCTCTGACTTGAAACATCTAATTGGATCTGTATAGTAAAATCATATTTTATGACTTATATTTGCCCTGAATAAAATTTAGGGCTTTTTTTATGATTAATTTTAATGGAACTTTAGTGTCTCGGGATGCCAATATATTGACTCAAAATCGTGCTTTTCTTTATGGAGACGGAGTTTTTGAAACAGTGAAAATAATAAACAATAAAATTCTTTTCCTGGAAGACCATTATTTTAGGTTAATGTCTTCTATGCGTGTAGTCCGAATGGAAATTCCCATGAATTTCACAATGGAATACCTCGAGGAACAAATCCTTTCTTTGGTTAATAAATCCGTATTAGATAAATCCTCAAGGGCCCGAATTACAGTTTACAGAAACGATGGCGGTTATTATTTGCCACAAAGTAATACGGTCTCTTTTTTAATTCATGCTGTAGCACTCGAAAACACCATGTATTCATTCGAAAAGAAAGAGTATGAAGTAGATTTATACAAAGACTTCTATATCACAAAACAATTGCTGTCGTCTATTAAAACGACTAATAAGATCATAAATATAACAGGAAGTATTTTTGCGAGTGAAAACGGCTTAGATAATTGCTTATTGCTAAATGATAGCAAGAATGTGGTTGAAGCGTTACAAGGTAATATCTTCATGCTAGTGGGTAATAAATTGATTACTCCGCCAGTTTCTGAAGGGTGCTTGAACGGTGTTATGAGAAAGCAAATTTTAAGTTTAGCTAAAAAAATAGAAAATTTAGAGGTCGTAGAAGACGTAATTTCTCCGTTTGACCTTCAAAAAGCAGATGAGTTATTTGTGACCAATGTTATCAAAGGAATTCAACCGATAACCCAGTATCGTAAAAAAACTTTTACCGCGAACATATCCGATCAACTATTGGATAAACTTAACGAAATGATAAGTAGTACTTAGTTCAAGTAGGGGTTTTCCGGAGCATTTGACCAGATTAGGTATTCTCCGCCCAATTCCATGATTTGCTCTTTCCAGAAATGAGTTGCTGATTTACCAATTATTTTGTTTTCATAGCTATTGGCGGTAATAATCCAAGAATGGCTTTTCATTTCACTTTCCAGTTGATTTTCGTGCCAACCAGTGTATCCTAAAAAGAATCGGATGTTATCTTTGCTTATTTCTCCTTTATTGATGAGTTCTTTGGTAGATTCAAAATCACCACCCCAATAAATTCCATTCGATATCTCAATGCTATTGGGAATCAGCTCTGGAATATTATGGATAAAATAAAGGTTGTCTTGTTCCACAGGACCACCATTATAGATCTTAAATCGAGCATCTACATCCGGTATCAAGTCGTGGATGGTATATTTCAAAGGTTTATTAATTATAAAACCAACGGATCCTTCTTCGTTATAGTCAGCTAATAAAATTACCGATCTATTGAATGATAAATCCCCAATTATCGTAGGCTCTGCTATAAGCAAATATCCTTTTTTTAATTTATCTGTAATCATCGGATTGGATTTTTTATTAAATTTAAGTTTTTTATTATAAGAGTGCCAAATAAAATCGTTGAAACGCATAAAAAAACCTTCCAGAAGGAAGGTTTTGATTATATAGGTTAACTAAATTAGTTTACCGCACCTTCTAATTCTGCACCTGCTTTAAATTTTACTACATTTTTAGCAGCAATTTGGATAGTTTTTCCTGTTTGAGGATTTCTACCGTCTCTTGCAGCTCTAGCAGAAACAGACCATGATCCGAAACCTACTAAAGATACTCTTCCACCTTTTTTCAAAGTACCTCCTACATTTCCTAAAAATGACTCTAAAGCTAATTTTGCAGCAGCTTTTGTGATTCCTGCATCAGCAGCGATAGCATCGATTAATTCTGATTTGTTCATAATAAATAGTTATTAATTGTTGGTTATTAAAAATTGTTAATACACAAATTTAGTAGGAAATACGTTCCTTGCAAGCGTTTCATGTTAATTTACGCCGTTTTGTTGATAACTTATTTTTTTTGTTGATAAATCAATGGTTATTTCTGATTAAAGTTAAGAAACACCCGTTATTGTTGGTGTTAATGGACTTTCGCCTCCGCTGAAAATGCAATCCCATTCAATAATTCTGGTGCACTCATTTTCTTTTTGCCCGGAAACTGCAAATTAAGTATTTGGATGAAACCATTTTTTACTGCAATTTTCATTTCTTTTTTGGTACAAATTAAACATCCAATCGGATGATTGTGCTCCTCAGAAATTATTTTGGCTTCGTATATTTTGACATTCCATTCTTCATTCTTGTCTTCAAAGAAACACCAAGCCGCTGGATAAGGACTCAAACCTCGAATCAGATTGTTTATCTCTTGAGCTGATTTTGTCCAGTCAATTTTGCAATTCTCTTTGTTGAGTTTGTAGGCTGTTTTGATATCGTTGGTGTCTTTTTGGATTTCTGTAGATACATTTTCTGTTTCGATCATTTCCAAAGTGTCAATAACGGTCTTGCTTCCTAATTCCATTAGTCGGTCATGTAAATGTCCTGCATTTTCGGTTTCATCAATAGGGATTTCCGAACTTAAAAGCATCGCCCCAGTATCGATTTTATCATCGATAAAAAAAGTGGTGACACCCGTTTTAGTTTCTCCATTGATGATTGCCCAATTTATTGGTGCGGCACCGCGATAATTCGGCAGGAGTGAAGCATGAAGATTAAAAGTTCCCAAAGATGGCATTTCCCAAACTACTTTTGGTAACATTCTAAACGCAACTACAATTTGTAAATTAGCATTCAGCGCTTTTAATTCAGCTAAAAAAGTTTCGTCTTTTAGGTTTAAAGGCTGTAATAGAGTAAGATTATGAGCCAGCGCGTATTCCTTTACTGCAGAATACTTTAATTTTTGTCCTCGGCCTGCTGGTTTGTCCGCAGCAGTGATGACACCTACAACCTCATAGTTGTTTTTGATTATTGTGTCTAATATTCCCACTGCAAATTCGGGCGTACCCATAAAAATAATTCGTAATTTTTCCATTATGATCGTAAAGTATATTTGTTATTTGGTTTAACCAAAATTGTGTTGTTTTCTAATAAATCCTGAAGTACTCCAATAACTTCGTCCGGACTATTTTTAGTTTTATTTTGAATGTCTCTTGAATTTAGATCTTCGGCTTGTAATAAAGCAATTATTGCTGTAGAAAGGAGCGATACATCTTTCTTCTTTATTTTCTTGGTAATGCAAAACGAACAAATGCCGCAATCTATGGTTGTTTTTTCTCCAAAATAATGTAGAATCAACTTGTTTTTGCACACTTTTTTCTCACTGATGTAGTGGATTACGGATTGAAGCTGCTCTTTTTTTAATTGATTTTGATTCTCTAAATGTTTCGAAACCCGATTGATGGTTCTGTCATCTTCCCGAACTTCATTGAAAATTAATGTGGCATCATTATTTTTCGAATGGTAATCTATGATTTCTTTTTCTTTTAATTTATGTAAAACAGCCTGGATTTCAGTTTCCTTATGATTTGATTTTTTGGCAATCAGTTGCAGGTTGAATGCAGTTTGCATTTCGTAAATTCCCGGGTAGGTTCGCAAAATGGCTAAAATAATTTCCTCGTCGTTTGGATTTAAACTCATATACCGAATCACTTCTTTGGAAGGAATTAGAAATTGCAGCGTAATTTTTTCTGAAAATTCTTGGGACAGACTAATGATTCCTTGTCGGTCGAGGAATTGCATGGCGTTGTACGTTTTTAGTGTTGGGAATTCATATTTTAAACAAAAATGATGCAAATTGAAGTTAAACTGTTCATTGATTCCTTCTCCGTAAGCGATTTGAAAATAGTTGCAGAGCTTGACATACATGAGATTCAAAAACTTTTTATCTGGAAGAATATTGATAAATTGGCTTTGAGCCTGAATGATATCAGAAGGACTGGTCAATAAAACAGCAAAGGCTCTTTCTCCATTTCTTCCTGCACGTCCTGCTTCCTGATAATAATTTTCCATGTTTTCTGGCAGCTGAATGTGGATGACCGTTTTTACATTGGCTTTGTCAATTCCCATTCCAAAAGCATTGGTAGCCACAATAACCTGTACCTCTTCGTTCATCCAGGATTGCATGTTTTTGTCTTTTTCTTTGGACGAAAGTCCGCCGTGATAGTACGTAGCTTTGAATCCTAATGAATTTAACTGTGAGGAAATATCAAGGCATGATTTTCTGTTTCGTACATATATTATGGAAGGTTGTGGGTTTTTCTTTAGAATTTGTTCTATTCTAAAAAGTTTATCCTCGACCTCAAAAATCATATAAGCAATATTTTCTCTGGCAAATGATTTTTCGAAAACTTGTGGTTTGTGTAATCCCAACTCATTGATAATATCTTCTTTGACTCTTGGCGTCGCAGTGGCAGTCAAGGCCAAAAATGGTACTGTTGGAAAATGCTTTTTTAATTCCGAAATTTTTAAATAAGCTGGTCGGAAATCATGTCCCCATTGTGAGACGCAATGCGCTTCATCTATGGTGATTAAATTGATTGGGAGATTTTTTATTCGTTCCAAAATCCAATCGGATTGAAGACGTTCTGGTGATAAATAAAGGAATTTGTAATTTCCGAATTGGCAATTGTCTAGTAAATCGATCATTTCCTCGGATCGAATTCCGCCTGTCAATGCTATGGCTTTGATGTTTCGCTTTTGCAAATTGGCGACTTGATCTTTCATCAGTGCTACCAATGGCGAGACGACGAGGCAAATTCCGTCATTCATCATAGCCGGGATTTGGAAACAAACTGATTTTCCGCCGCCGGTTGGCATCAATGCAAAAGTGTCATGTCCGCTTAAAACGGAATCGATGATTTCCTTTTGCAGCGACCTGAATTTGTCGTGCTTCCAATATTTTTGAAGAATAGCAACTGCTTCTTGCATAAAGTATAGATTTCATTTCATTGAAAAACAGTCTAAAGCTTAAACCCTAAACCTGCAGACTATTTAGAAATTTCATCTAAGATAAAAAGAATTCTGTTATCCATCGTGTCTTTTGGAACTTCTATAAGTTCGTAACCGTAACTTTGATAGGTTTCCGTAAGATGATTGTAGATGAGTTTAGCTTGTTCGAAGTTTTCGTAACGTTCGTGATCGCTGATGTAAATTTCTTCCCAAGGCGGAAGAATGAATATTTTTGAATAGGTATGTTCACGGCAAGCGGCATCAAAAGTAGCAGGATAACTATCGCCAATGTAATGCATGTAGGCCAAAACATCCGGAATTCCTCTGTCGATAAATACAACTTCATGCGGCTCTTTTGAAGCATTTTGAAATTGTTTCTTTCTTCCTTCAAGAAGTAATTCGCTGAATAACAAAGGTTTTTCAAGGAACAATTGCTCGATTCCTTGTTTTTTTGCTTCCAAAGTCACCTCCCGTGAAATTTCGGGATAACAACAATGTCCTTTAGCGACCAATCCGTCGATAATAGTGGTTTTACCTGTTCCTGGACCGCCAATGATAACTATGATTTCTTTTTGCACTTTTAAAAAATAAGGGGCAAATTTACTTAAACTTATCGGGATTTGAAAAAATCATTGCGGTTAAAATGCGATTAGACAAAAAATCATAATTCAAAATTCATAATTTACGTTCTAAACCGTATATTTGCCTTTATTTTTAAATAGAAAATGGATAAGAAGACTGAAGAATTTTATGATAGATTAAAAGTGGAGTTGGATATGAGCAATACATGGCCAGCTGAATACTTATTTAAATTTATTGTACCAACAGAAAGTGATAATATAGAACGAGTGCAGTTGGCATTTGACTGTATGGGAGCAGTTATCAAAACTACAAAATCCAAGACAGGAAAATTTACCAGTATATCTGTTGATGTTACTGTAAAAGATTCACAAGAAATAGTAGATAAATACCTGGAAGTTTCTACAATAGAAGGTATTATTTCCCTTTAATTACAACATAAAATTTTTGATTTGCTGCGTTCGAATGATTCTAATTTTCGAAAAAAAGCATTGGAATCAAAACAGATACATTCGAATATGAATTCAAAATATATTAAAGAAAACTCGAACGATGTCGTGCATCATTTGGAATATAATGCTGAGAGATCACATTTGATTATTCCGGAATACGGCCGTCATTTGCAGAAATTGATTGATCAGGCCACTAAAATTGAAGATGATGTAGAACGCAACAAAGCGGCAAAATACATTATTCAGGTGATGGGAAGTTTGAATCCACATTTGCGTGATGTTCCTGATTTTCAACACAAATTGTGGGATCAGCTTTTCATAATGTCTGATTTTAAATTAGTGGCTGATTCACCGTATCCAATTCCATCGCGTGAAGTGTTACAACTGAAACCGGATGTTTTAAAATACCCACAAAATTTTCCAAAATACAGATTTTACGGCAACAACATCAAATATATGATTGATGTGGCCAATAAATGGGAAGATGGCGAAATGAAAAGTGCTCTAGTGAAAGTCATTGCCAATCACATGAAAAAATCATACTTGAGTTGGAATAAAGACACGGTGAAAGATGATGTGATTTTCGAACATTTATATGAATTGTCCGATGGAAAATTGAATTTGATTCAAAGTACAGAGGAATTATTGAATACCACAGATTTATTGCGAACCAACAAACGGGTTTCAAATAAAATCTTGCCGGTTGGTCAACCAAAAATTCTCAGCAATAAGAATATAAAAACGGGAAAACCAAATCCAGTTCACAAAAACCAAAATAGAAAACCTTTGTAAATCAGTTATCAACTAGGAGTTCTCAGTTATGAATTTTAATAACTTTTAGCTCGTCAATTTTTAACTTATATCTAATAATTTATAACTCATAACTGTAAAAAATGGGAATTTTCAAAATAGAAGGAGGCATTAGTCTAAAAGGAGAAATCACGCCACAAGGAGCTAAAAATGAAGCGTTACAAATTTTATGTGCCGTTCTTTTAACGCCTGAAAAAGTGATTATTAATAATATTCCCGATATTATAGATATCAATAAACTAATTACGCTTTTAGGAAATTTAGGTGTAAAAATCCAAAAAACAGGATCAGGATCGTATACTTTTCAAGCCGATGAGGTGAATATACAGTATCTGGAAACCGAAGCATTCAAGAAAGAAGGCGGTTCTCTAAGAGGTTCTATTATGATTGTTGGACCACTTTTGGCACGATTTGGAAAAGGATATATTCCAAAACCAGGTGGTGATAAAATTGGACGCAGAAGATTGGATACTCACTTTGAAGGATTCATCAATCTGGGCGCTAAATTCCGTTACAACAGAGAAGATCATTTCTATGGCGTAGAAGCACCAAAAGGATTGAAAGGTGCCGATATGTTATTAGACGAAGCATCCGTTACTGGAACTGCTAATATTGTGATGGCTGCTGTTTTGTCCAAAGGGAAAACAACAGTTTATAACGCTGCTTGTGAGCCTTACTTGCAACAATTGTGTAAGATGTTGAACTCCATGGGAGCTAAAATAACAGGAGTTGGGTCTAATTTATTGACCATCGAAGGAGTTGAAAGTTTAGGTGGTTGCGAGCATAGAATTCTCCCTGATATGATTGAAATTGGAAGTTGGATTGGTCTTGCTGCAATGACAAAATCAGAAATAACAATAAAGGATGTGAGCTGGGACAACCTTGGATTAATCCCCAACACATTTAGAAAACTTGGAATCACATTGGAACGCAGAGGAGATGATATTTACATTCCTGCTCACGTAGATGGGTATGAAGTAAAAACGGATATTGACGGTTCTATTTTGACAATTGCTGATGCGCCTTGGCCTGGATTTACTCCGGATTTATTAAGTATTGTTTTAGTGGTTGCCACTCAAGCAAAAGGCGATGTTTTGATTCACCAAAAAATGTTTGAAAGCAGATTATTTTTTGTTGACAAGTTAATTGACATGGGAGCAAAAATCATGTTATGTGATCCGCACCGCGCCGTTGTAATGGGACATGATTTCAAATCACAACTCAAAGCAACCACAATGTCATCACCAGATATTCGTGCCGGAATTTCCTTATTGATTGCTGCGCTTTCTGCAAAAGGAACGAGTACAATTCAAAACATTGAACAAATCGACAGAGGATACGAACGCATTGACGAACGATTGAGAGCTATTGGAGCAAATATTGTACGCGCGTAAATAACATAAATTATAAAAAATATCGTTTAAGTAAACCAGAAAGAATTTGAATCTAAAATTCAATTCGGTTTACTTAAACGATTTTAGTTTTACTTCAACCTATAAATAAAATACATGTCAAGCGAACAAACAGCAATCAAGGCGACTTATTTTAGTATTGTAGGAAATACTTGTCTGGCAATTATTAAAGGTTTAGCCGGTTTTTTTGGAAATTCGTATGCACTAATTGCAGACGCAATTGAATCGACTACTGATATTTTTTCTTCTTTTCTAGTATTATTTGGAATCAAATATTCAAATAGGCCAGCGGATAAAAACCATCCTTACGGTCATGGTCGGGCAGAACCTTTAATTACTTTTTTAGTGGTAGGTTTTTTGATTACTTCGGCTACGATTATTGCCTATGAAAGTATCATCAATATTGGAACGCCACATCAATTGCCAAAACCATGGACATTAATCGTTCTGGCTGCAATCATCATTTGGAAAGAATATTCTTTTCGAATCGTGATGAAAAGAAGCATTGAAACCAATAGTTCCTCTCTAAGAGCTGATGCCTGGCACCATCGCAGCGATGCAATAACTTCTGTGGCAGCATTTCTTGGGATTTCGATTGCTTTGATTTTAGGGAATGGATACGAATCTGCTGATGATTGGGCAGCACTTTTTGCTTCGGGATTCATACTTTATAACAGTTACCTTATTTTTAGACCCGCTTTGGGCGAAATAATGGACGAGCATTTATACGATGATTTGATAGAACAAATCCGAATGATCTCTATTCAGGTGGATGGAATTATAGATACCGAGAAATGTTTCATTCGAAAAGCCGGTATGCAATATCACGTGGATTTACATGCAACGGTTGATTCCAATATTACCGTGAAAGAAGGGCACGATCTCGCTCATAAACTAAAAGACACTTTGCGGGAAGAAATTCCGGAGTTAGGACATGTGTTGATTCATGTGGAACCCAATGATTAGATTCTTATTCAATAAAATTAAAAAAGGCACCGAAATTATTTTCTGGTGCCTTTTTTAATTCGTTACAATTTTGCTACATCTAGCGCAGTCGAGATGCCGTAATATTTTCCGACTGTACTGCAACTAACAAATAGATTCTTTTTTTATTCTAATATATTCAAAAATTTAAGCCCAAAAACTACTCCGTCACCTTGAAAACCATTTTGGTAGGAACGTACATAATCGACACGAAGCATTTTAAATTTGCCAAAACCTAAATTGTCCAACCCAACTGTGACTTCAGTATAAGGTTTGTTATTGGGCGTAGACAGTGCATGAGCTCCCAATATTAAAGTTGATTTTAGTTTGTTCAACAATGGTATTTTATTCATGATATAACCTTTGTCGTTGTATTCAGTATGTGCTTCAAAATAGCTGTCATTCGTACTGTTAGAATAATATGGAAGCAAATTAAAAACATTTAAATAACGCGCTGTTTGTCCTATGTGGGTTTGATTGCCATTAAAATGCTTGTAATCTATAAAAGCAATATTATCCGCATTCAGAAATTTTCCTGCTTTTAGATTCATCCCTAAAACTCCTTTATTTCCTAATGTCAAATCATACGTTAATCGTGTGTTGAAGTGGTCGAACTCATACTTCTTTTCGTTAGCAGCAACTGCTTTTTCATAGATTAAATATAGAGTTGGATATTTTTCATTTCGGATGTTAAATTTCCCATCGGGACGAGAGGAATATTTGTTTCCAAAATTGATTTTTGCCTGTAAATTCACTTTAGTTAAATGGTGTTTTTCAAATGCCGGACTGGTAAAATCATTCGGTGCCAACGGATTATTCGACGTGTATAAATCGTCTTTGCTAAACAAAGAAAAGTCAGTGTTATTGAATAACGGTTTGCGTTGCTGGTATTCTATCTTTCCATTTAGATTCACTCCATTTGCAATATCTTGGCTGTAGCCAATTGCCGCTGATTCCAAGTTATACAACTTCATGAAATTATTCTTGAAGGCCAAGGAACTTATCGTATTTATAACTTTGCTGATTGGTTCATTCGGGTTAAATTGCTTTACGGAACTGCCTCCTGTCATATATAAAGTGGCATAATTCTGATTGTTAAATCGATGGATAAATTGTCCGGTGACACGCAAACGATCTTCAGCAAAACCGTAATTGAGTTTTGTACTTATGGAAGTATATATTCCTTTACTTTCCTGATTTTTCAAGTTGGTGTATCGAAACCCCGAATCAAAATTATATCCTTGAACCGTATTGAAACTTAGAGAACCAAGATTTAATAATCCCTCGTAACTAAAGCTATGTTTTTCAGTACTATTCTTATACGTGTAGCCCGTCAGCAGCTTTAATAGTTTGAATTTATTTTCTTTTGCATCAACTGAGTCTAAGTATTTTTCAGAATTTCGGACTTTGTAAATACTGTCTTTTCTAATATAGTCCGTGCTTTCTTCCATTGTTAACGGAATGGGTCTGTTGGTATTCCAAAATAAACTGTCTTTTTTATTGGCATTTATTTCGATGCGCGTGATTTCATTTGTAAATGTTTTTGGAGCAAAAGCATCTATGAATTCATAATTACTGTATACATAATTATATTTTCCGGTAAATTTTATGCCAAAAGCGCCTGCTGTGATTTCGAGGCTTTGGGTATTTTTGGCCCAAATTTTATTGCTATTGTTGTAGCCGAAATTTTGTTTTAAGGTCATCACATCAAGAAATTCTTCTTTCATTCGGTAGCCTTTTATATCCAGATCAACGGCGTAAATTGCCCAGGAATCTTCCACGATATAAATGTATCCTTCAAAAACCGGTTCGCTATCACGCTTTGCAGTCATTTTTATTTTGTTAATCATATTGGCATTCTCGTCATTAAACGTGCTCTCTAACTTGTAATTGTAGTAGTTTAAAGCGTTGTTCGCTATTGGAGAAATCATTTGGACACCAAAATCGATAGTGTTATCATAGAAATCATAGAACGAAGATCTGGCAGTATTGTAGCTGTAGCCATTGTTGCTGCCACTTACTTTTGATGCGGTAACGACCTCTTTTAAGTTGTTGGGTTTTTCAAATGCTATTTTCGAAAAGGTCTCAGACAATGAAATAATCCCGGTTCCGGTTGAATCCAAAGCGCCATTCAAATCACCAATTTTTTGTCCTAATATTTTTTTCGGGGCATTTTTTAGTTTAAAAATACCTCTGGAATAAAAGTCAGCGTTGAATCGATTTGTTTTTTCGGTGTTTCGTTTTCTGCTGGCGATTGCACTTTTTATAATCGCTAAAGCCGGATTGTTTTTTTTGTTGATAATTACTTCGTTCAACGAAAAACTTTCTTCAATCATTATGATATTCAACAAATAAGGCAATTTATCGGTTTGTATGGCAACTTTTTGAGTTTTAAAACCTAAAAACTGAAAAACAACGGATTGTTTTCCTTTTTTATTTAAGTTGAACTCGTAATTTCCTTGTTCGTTTGAAGTGGTTCCATTATAGGTGTCTTCCTGAAAAATAGTAACAAAAGGCAAGGGATTTCCTTTTTCGTCCGAAACAGTTCCTTTTATTTGTGCATTGCTGACAAATGAAACTAAGAAAAGCAAAAGTAAGTAGTGTTTTTTCATGAAAGTTTTTTCTTTCACAAAAATAGAAGAAGTTTAAAAAGAGCCTATTAATTATTTGTTAAAGATTTCTTTGGTAGGTAATTATAATTTAAAACTATAAAAAGGACTGTATTGCTAGTTCGTAACTTTTTAAACCAAAACCGAGAATAACTCCTTTGGCATTTCCTGAAATATAGGATTGATGTCTAAAGCTTTCACGCGAAAAAGTATTCGAAATATGGACTTCAACAACTGGAGTAGTAACGGCTTTGACAGCATCACCAATTCCTATGGAAGTATGTGTGTAAGCTCCTGCATTCAAAATAACACCATCAAATGAAAAACCAAATTCCTGAATTTTATCAATTAATTCACCTTCAATATTGCTCTGAAAATAAGAGAATTCAATAGTAGGGTATTTAATTTGTAAAGTGGTGAAATATTCTTCAAAAGTTTGACTTCCATAAATTTCTGGTTCACGTTTGCCTAGAAGGTTCAGATTAGGTCCGTTGATGATACTGATTTTCATAATTCCTGTTTTGGTAAAAATAAAAAAACCGTTCCAATTTATAGAACGGTTTTAATAATTTTAATTTTTTATTATTTTTAGAAAGTAAATCCGGCTGAAATCTGAAGTACAGAGTTCTTAACCTCTGCCTCCTTTGAAGCTTCAGTTAATCCTAAAACATAGCGTCCTTGAAGAAAAATGTTTTTTGTTACATTTAAAGTCAAACCTCCAGCTACTCCAAACTCAAAAGTTTCTGCATTTTTTACGTCAAATTCGTTTCTTTCGCTTAATAAGAAAGAAGCTTGAGGTCCAAGATCTAAACTAACAGTCTTGTTAAAATGTATTTTTGCTAAAACAGGAATGGATAAATAACCCAATTCGTTTTTGAACTCATCAACAGCATTTTTATAAGTCGCTCCTTGAGTCGAATATAATAATTCAGGTTGTATAGAAAAACCATCTGTTAATTTAAGCTCAGCCACTAAACCCGCGTGATAGCTGGTAATAGCATCAGTGTTGTAGTTGTCACTATTTACCGTAATGTTACTTCCGGTCTGATTGGCGTAATTTAAACCACCTTTAAACCCAAACTTGACTAATTGTGCTTGCATGTCCACGGATCCTGCAAGAAGTACTACCGCTACTAAAATTATTTTTTTCATAATTTTTTTTTTAAATTTATTACTATTTATTGAATACTGTCTCTTACTTAAAACTGTTTTATAGAACAATTATTGTTAGTTTTTTTATTTCTAATACCAAGAACTAATCCAAAACACCGCTAAATTACGATTTTTCTTCTTTTAGATACATTTTTGAATTTCAAATAAAAAATTTTAAGTTTCAAATATTTGTAAAACAGTATTTTGTGTTTTAATTCTAATTTTAAATTTCTTACGTTTTTTAGGAAGTTTTTTTGATAGTTATTTTTTAAAGGTTAGAAAAATGAATCATAAGCTTAGATAAATTCACCATTTAGTGTGAAAAATTGAAGTTTTAATTTTTAATAAATATGTTAATAACTTAAAATGGTAAGAAGTATATTACTTTAAATTTAATATAATTTTATGCTTTCTATAAACAATCAATTAATAAAAAATGAAAAAAATTATCTTGTCGGCATGTATTGCTTTTTTTTGTGTTTCGAGTTATGCTCAAAAAGAAGGTGGGTTTAGGGTAGGTTTAGATTTAGGAGTTGTTCCTACTAATGGCGGCGGCGGAGCTTTGTTCTCATTAGAACCAAAATATAATATTAAAGACAACATGAATGTTGGTTTACGAATAGGAATTGCAGCTATTGTTCGTGACATAAATGATTCTGGTGCTACTACTAGTGCAAAAGTTGCGGCTAATGGTTCGTATATTGCTACTTATGATTATTATTTCAACGGTGCTGGGAAATCTTTTGTTCCTTATATCGGTGCTGGTGCGGGTTATTATAGTATTGCAAATGTAGAATTGGATGATACAAATAATAGTAATGATGTAAATGTAGATGCAACCGGTAAAATGGGAGGATTAGTTCGTGGTGGTTTTGAGTGGGGAAAATTCAGAATGGGATTAGAATATAATTTAGTGCCTGAATCGAATTTGCAAGATATCAATGGAAATAATCAAGGTACTGTAGCTAATTCATACGTGGGAATCCATTTAGGATTTTATGTAGGTGGGGGCAAATGGGGAAAATAATTATTTCCTTTTACTATATCAAAACCACTATTAGTAGTGGTTTTTTTATGCTTAAAAAAGAGTTACTTTGTAGCCATGAATTGGGACAGTTATATAAAGAGTTATCAATCGTATCTCAAAATTGAACGCGGTTTGTCAAAGAATACAATAGAAAACTATTCTTTTGATATCGAACGTTTACGCCTTTTTTTAGTCATAAGTGAAATCGAAGTTTCTCCAATTAAAATTAGTGAGGAAACGGTGCAACAGTTTATTTATGGTGTTTCCAAAGAAGTAAATCCTCGTTCGCAAGCCAGAATAATTTCAGGTTTGAAAAGTTTTTTCAGTTATTTAATTTTTGAAGATTATCGTACGGACAATCCTTTGGAACTGATTGAAACACCCAAAACGGGCAGGAAACTTCCTGATACTTTATCTGTCGAAGAAATTGATAATCTTATCGCAGCTATTGATTTGACCACGAATGAAGGAGAGCGCAATCGTGCGATGCTCGAAACGCTTTATGGATGTGGCTTGCGGGTATCTGAATTAGTAACATTAAAAATTTCCGATTTATTCTTTGAGGAAGGTTTTATTAAGATTACCGGAAAAGGCAATAAACAACGTTTTGTACCTATAAGTGATTTGACGCAAAAATTTATTCAAATTTACCGAGATACTATTAGAACGCACCTTACTATTCAAAAAGGATTTGAGGATACTTTGTTTTTAAACAGAAGAGGGAAGCAATTGACCAGAGCGATGATTTTTACAATTATAAAAAACTTAGCGCTTGAAATAAATCTTTATAAAATCATCAGTCCGCATACTTTGCGTCATTCTTTTGCGACACATCTTCTAGAAAATGGGGCTGATTTGCGCTCTATTCAATTGATGCTTGGACATGAATCGATAACAACAACAGAAATATATGTGCATCTTGACAGAAAGTTCCTCGCGCAAGTTGTAAATACTTTTCATCCCAGAAAATAACATTTTGTTAGTAATTTCAATTCGTACCTTGTTAAGGTAAGAAAGAGTTTACGGGATAACCTGTAAATTAAATTTCTTTAAATTCGGCTTATAATGTCATTAAATAGGAGCGATTTTTACAGTTAATTTGTCTTTTAAATAAAAAATATAATCTAAATTGTGTTCTATTAAAATCTTATAAAAAGTAATATGGTTTTTGATTTTCCCCAAAACGGAAATTGCCAAGAGGTAAATGATTTTTATAGTAAATTATTTAATGAGATTCCAGATTTAATTTTTGAATTTGTGATTGCTCCTGACAATACCTATTTATTTCCTTTAGTGAGTAAATCGGTAAACGATTTTTTTGAGTTGTCTTCAAATCATTTTGTAGACAGTGACAAATTCCTTGTGTATGACAGGATATTTGAAGCTGATCGATTGACGTTTTTTCAGTCATTGGTAAATGCAAAAAGAAATATTGCAAGATGGGATTTCGAGTTTCGGGTTTTATTACCTGAAAAGGGACTGCGTTGGCTTAAAGTCTCATCAAAACCAGAATTATATCCTGATGGGAATATTGCTTTTTACGGAAGAATCTCAGATGTAACTGACTTGAAAGATCAGGAAATTAAGCTTAAAATTTCTGAAGAGCGTTTTAAATTTGCTCTTGAAGCTTCTACGGCTGGAGTTTGGGACTGGGATTTAACAACCAATAAAGTTTTTTATTCCTCACAATCGATGAAAATCCTCGAGCAGGAATCTTTAGATATTTTTGATAAGCCGGAACGTTGGGATGAAATTGTACATCCTGATGATTTGGAAAAATATTACTCTGAAATTCAGGATCATTTTGAAAATAAAATACCTTTTTACGAAAATTACCATCGTGTTTTAACCTCAAGCGGAAATTATAAATGGATTTTAGACAGAGGAAAAGTAATTCAGCGTGATGAAGATGGTAAACCATTGCGAGCTATAGGCACGCATACTGATATTTCTGCACAAAAAGAAAAAGAGTTAGAATTAGTAAAAACAATGGAATTGTTTAGTCAACAAAATAGTCGACTACTGAATTTTTCACATATTGTTTCCCATAATCTAAATACGCAAGCCGGCAATATTAAATCAATTTTAGATATTATAGATTCCGAGGAGGATTTAGAGAGTAGTACAGAAATGTTATCTCATTTACGCACTGTCTCTAATGATTTAAATGAAACAATAGCTAATTTGACCCAATTGGTGCTAATACAAAGTAATTCCAACATTCCTATAAAATCATTGAACTTGAATTTATATTTGAAGAAGACTTTGGACTTGATCAAGAATTTAAAAAATTATAATCAAGTTACTATTATAAAAGATATTCCTGAAGACATATTTGTCGATTTTAATCCAGCTTACCTAGAAAGTGTTTTATTGAATTTTACAACAAATGCTATAAAATATTCTAATTCTAATAAACCTGTTGAGATAAAATATTCTTTCTCATTGGAAAATGGTAAAAAAACCTTGTCAATTTCGGATAATGGTTTAGGCATCGATTTAAAAAAATATGGAGATTCTCTTTTTGGTATGTATAAAACATTTCACAAGCACGAAGGGGCTAGAGGTTTAGGGTTGTACATTACAAAGAATCAAATAGAATCGATGAAAGGAACTGTTTCAGTCGAAAGTGAAGTAGGAGTAGGAACAACTTTTAAGATTGTTTTTAACGATAGTTTGAATGCTTAATTACGTTATTTAATAAATAAGCAAAGTTTTTTTAAGTAGATTCTTCGTTTATAATATTCCAAAAAAAAACTTCTCATTGATGAGAAGTTTTTTTATATGTCAGATACAATAAATTATTTAGCAATATTCACAGCTCTTGTTTCACGAATTACAGTAACTTTAACTTGTCCTGGATACGTCATTTCTGTTTGAATTTTTTGTGAAATATCAAAAGATAAGTTCGCTGCATTTTCGTCAGAAACTTTTTCGCTTTCCACAATTACACGAAGTTCTCTACCGGCTTGAATGGCATAAGCATTTTTCACACCGCTGAATCCGTAAGCTACTTCTTCAAGATCTTTTAAACGTTGAATGTAAGAATCCAATACTTGTCTTCTCGCTCCTGGTCTTGCACCTGAAATAGCATCACAAACCTGAATAATTGGAGATAATAATGATTTCATTTCAATCTCATCGTGGTGAGCTCCAATAGCGTTACAAACCTCTTCTTTTTCACCGTATTTTTCAGCCCATTGCATTCCTAATAATGCGTGAGGTAAATCACTTTCGGCATCTGGAACTTTACCAATATCGTGTAACAAACCAGCTCTTTTCGCCAGTTTTACGTTTAAACCAAGTTCAGCGGCCATGATTCCACAAAGTTTAGAAACTTCACGGGAGTGTTGCAATAAATTTTGTCCATAAGAAGAGCGGTATTTCATACGTCCAACCACTTTAATCAATTCTGGATGCAATCCATGAATTCCTAAATCGATAACGGTACGTTTACCAACTTCTATAATTTCATCGTCAATTTGTTTCGCAGTTTTTGCAACAACTTCCTCAATACGAGCTGGGTGAATTCTTCCGTCCGTTACTAATTTGTGTAATGCCAAACGTGCAATTTCTCTACGTACAGGGTCAAAACAAGAAAGGATAATAGCTTCTGGTGTGTCATCAACAATGATTTCTACTCCGGTAGCTGCTTCCAGTGCGCGTATATTTCTTCCTTCACGACCAATGATTCTACCTTTTACGTCGTCAGATTCAATGTTGAATACCGATACACAGTTTTCAACGGCTTCTTCTGTACCAACTCTTTGGATGGTATTGATGATGATTTTTTTAGCTTCTTGTTGTGCGGTTAATTTAGCTTCTTCAATAGTGTCTTGAATATGAGACATTGCTTTGCTTTTAGCTTCTGCTTTCAATCCTTCTACCAATTGATTTTTAGCTTCCTCGGCAGATAAACCTGATATAACCTCTAATTGCTGCAATTGACTTTTATGAAGTTTTTCAACTTCAGCTTGTTTCTTGTCTAAATTCTCAATTTTTGTAGTATATTCTATAGTTTTTGATTCAAAATCATCATTTACTTTTTTCGCTTTTGACAATTCATTTGAAATTTGAGATTCTTTATCACGAACTCTTTTTTCAATTTCGGCCACTTTTTTATCACGTGTTAAAATAACTTGTTCATGCTCTGATTTTAATTCTATAAATTTCTCTTTTGCTTGAAGAATTTTATCTTTCTTTATGTTTTCAGCTTCCAGATTTGCATCTTTCAATATTGATGCTGCTTCTTTCTTAGAATTTTTAATCAGGTTGGAGATGTTGCTTTTTTCTATCAATTTTGCGATACCAAAACCCGCTACAATACCTATAATTCCTGTGATAATAATCGTTAATATGTTGTCCATGTTTGTTAAAATTTATATATAAAAAAGCCTACATTAGTGGGATTGAATAAACTCGAAAAGACAAGTTTTGAGCTAACTCGTTGTTCAAGCTTCCAAACTGAATTGGCTTGCTATAGTAACGATGATTTGCTCATTCTAAAATGTTAGTGTTGAGTTTACCAAATAAGAACTAATGTAGGCAGTATCTTAGTTTTTGTAAAGAACGTTTATTTGTCGAGATATTGATCTAAAATCGCATTGATTTTTTTAATTCTTTCAATGGTTGCTTCGCCATCAATAGTGTTATCAATTTGTTTTTGTTCTGTTTGTGAGGCAAATTGTAAGGCACACATTGCCAAAACATCTTGTTTGTCACGAACAGCGTAATTTTCTTCAAATTGCTTAATCATTTTATCAATTTTTTTAGAAGCGCTTCTAAGGCCTTCTTCCTGAGCAAAATCAACCGTTAATGGGTAAACTCTGTCTGCTATTGATATTTTAATTTTAAGCTTTTCGTCCATATCTTTTATTAATCTGATAGTTGTGCTATACAGTAATCAATTTCGCGAATTAATGAATTTATTTTAAGCTTCGTATCTCTTTTATTATCGTCACTGCCTAGTAATGTATTTGCTACTTTGAGTGTTTCATACTGCGTTTTTAGCGCTTCAATCTCTTGTGATTGACTTTGTATTGTGGATGCAGTTTTTGTTAATTCGTTTTTCAAATCTTGATTGTTTTTCTCTAAACCTTTCATTTTAATAAAAAGTTTTTCGACTTTATTTTCAAGAGTATCAATAATTTCTGCAATTGCACTCATTATATATCCTATTCATTACATAATCATACAAAGTTAGTATTCCTTTTTAATTTTGCAATATTTTATTATTTTTTTTGCATTAAATTAATTAAATATCAGTTGTACAAATGGTTACGATCGGTTTTTTTTAGTGCTGTTTTGAATACTTTTTTTATCTTAGCAAAAATGTAAATCATGAAATTCTCGCTGTATATATTATTTTTTTGCACCTCTGTTTTTGCTCAAGTTGATTATCCAAAAGATTATTTTAGATCTCCATTAGACATTCCGATGCAATTATCCGGGAATTTTGGCGAGTTGAGACCCAATCATTTTCATGCAGGTTTCGATTTGAGAACGCAACAAAAAGAAGGATTAAAGGTTTATGCTGTAGCCGATGGTTATGTGTCAAGAATAAAGATATCTACTTTTGGTAACGGAAAAACAATTTACATCAACCATCCTAATGGATATACTTCGGTTTACGGACATTTAAAAATGACCAACGGCGAAATAGAAAATTACATCAAGAAAACGCATTATAAGGAGCAATCATTTGAAATTGAAATGTTTTTTAAGCCCGATGAAATGGTAGTGAAAAAGGGAGAAATTATTGCTTTTTCAGGCAATACAGGATCCTCAGAAGGACCGCATTTGCATTTTGAATTTCGGGATTCTAAAACAGAATTCATAATCAATCCGATGCTTTTTGGATTTAATAAATTTTTAAAAGATACAAAGAAACCAATTGTTTCTGGGGTTTATGTGTATCCTTTGGATTCGAAAACTACGGTTAATCATTCTAAACGTCCTTTATTACTAAATGTTTCTTTACAAAAAGACGGTACCTATTTGTCAGACAAAGTTGTCGCAAATGGTTCAATTGGTTTTGGTATCTCCGCTTACGATACTGATGATGTTTCGTTTAATAATAACGGGGTGTATAAAGTGCAGTCTTTTTATAATGGGAAACCAAATTTCGGTTATGAATTCAACACGTATTCCTTTGATGACATGCGGTACATTAATGCATTGATTGATTATTCAAGATATAAGAAAATGCAACAACGCGTTCAGAAATTATTCATGAAAACGCCCTATAATTTAAGTTTTATTCAAGCCGATGAAAACAAAGGGGTTTTGCAAGTAACACCCAATTTAGCCTCGCTCTATCGCATTGAAGTTTCGGATTTTTTTGGAAATAAAAAAACAATATCAATTCCTATCAAGTACGATATCTTACCTGCCATAATTAGCAAGGAGTCTGTGCAATCCAATTATTTCGTACGAGCGAACAAAGACAGCAATTTTGCTTTAGGAAACATGTCGGTTTTCTTTCCTGCGGGAACTTTTTACGAAGATTTTGATTTGAATTTTGATGTAAAAAATGACACCTTGTTTTTGCATGACGACACGGTTCCTGCGCACACTAATTTTACCGTTTCCATTGAAGATACAAAATCCACCGAACTGCAAAAAGAAAAAATGTTTATTGGCAGAATTGAAGGAAAAAAAATAAATTACAATCCAACCTACAGAAAAGATAATGTTTTTAATACTAAGGTTAAAATTTTAGGTAAGTATGCTTTGGTTTCAGATGCGGTTGCTCCAAAAATAAGCATAGCCGCTCCTGTTGAAGGAAAATGGATTAGTGAACAAAAAACCATTCAGTTCTCTATTTATGATGAATTATCAGGGATTAAATCATACAATGGCTACTTAAACGGGAAATGGGTTTTATTTGAATACGATAACAAGACTAGAAAATTGACTCATTATTTCAGTGATGGAATTGCTGTTGATGGAGCCAATGATTTAAAAATTGTTGTTACGGATAATGTAGGAAATTCAACTACCTTTGAAACTCGTTTTTTTAGAAGTCAAAAAAATTAAAAATCACACACTTTGAGTGCGAATCAATTATTACCTGTATTCTTATTTGTTTTTTTGAGCCTAACTTTATCCGCTCAAACGGCTAGAATAAAAGGTGTTATTTTAGACAAAAACAATCAACCGGTAGAAAACGTCAATGTTTCTTATTCGAGTGGCGGTACGCGGACCAACGAAAATGGTTTTTACAATTTAAAAATTCCTGCAAACAAACAAGTGACACTTGTTTTTACGCATGTCTCTTTAAAAAAAATAACTGTGATTTTTTCTTTGGATACCAATGAACAAAAGGAGTTCAATCCAGTAATGAGCGATCAGGAAGAACAAATGGGAGAAGTTATTGTGACCTCTAACAACCGAAAACAGATTCAGGGTATTACAGCAATTGAACCTGAGATGATTCGGAAAATTCCCGGAGCCAATGCCGGAATCGAAAACATTTTGAAATCCTTGCCGGGCGTAAATTCTAATAATGAGTTGAGTACACAGTACGCAGTGCGTGGAGGAAATTATGACGAGAATTTGGTTTATGTAAATGAAATTGAAGTCTATCGTCCGTTATTGATTCGCTCGGGACAACAAGAAGGGTTAAGTTTTACCAATACGGATCTAGTGCAAAATGTTGATTTTTCGGCGGGAGGTTTTCAAGCGAAGTTTGGGGATAAATTATCTTCTGTTTTAGATATTACATACAGAAAACCGGTTAAATTTGGCGCAAGCCTTGAAGCAAGTTTCCTTGGCGGAAGCCTTTCTGTCGATGCAGTTTCCAAGAATAAAAAATGGTCTGCAGTAACGGGAGTTCGATACAGAAATAACAGCCTTTTAGTAAAAAGTCAAGAAACTCAAACGAATTTTACACCGTCTTTTGCGGATATTCAAACTAATATAAATTATCAAGCTTCGGCTAAATGGCAATGGAGTTTTCTGGGGAATATTTCTCAAAATAAATACCAATATCAGCCATTAACGAGGCAGACTAATTTTGGAACCATAGATAATCCTATGGCACTTACTGTTTTTTATGAAGGTCAGGAAAAGGATAAATACGATACGTATTTTGGAGCTTTAAAAACAACGTTCAATGTTTCGGATAACTTCACTTTGAAATTTATCGGTTCTGTTTTTCATACTTTAGAACAAGAATATTTTGATATTTTCGCACAATACCATTTAGGCGAAGTGGATTCCAGTATTGGGTCAGAAACTTTTGGAGAAGTTGCTTTTACAAGAGGAATTGGTTCTCAGTTGAGTCATGCCAGAAACGATTTGGATGCCCTGATTGTAAATACAGAGATAAAAGGATTTCACGATTGGAAAGAAAACCAATTTGAATGGGGAGTAAAATATACACGAGAATCCATTCGTGACAGAATAATAGAGTGGGAGGTAATTGATTCGGCTGGTTTTTCATTGAATCAACCCATTATTGATTTGCCAAAAAATGATCAGCCGTATTCACCTTACACCGGACCGCTTGTTCCGTATCAAAATATTAGAGCGACAAATTTTAACTCCATCAATAGATTTTCGGGTTATGGTCAATGGAGTTTAAAATCGAATATTGGTTCGAGTGAAGTTTGGTATAATGCCGGAATACGTTTACACAATTGGGAAGTTACAGGTTTTGATATAGCTGGCAAATCCCAAATTACTTTCAGTCCCAGAGCACAATTTGCCATAAAACCAGATTGGGAGAAAGATATGGTTTTTAGACTTTCGGGAGGATTGTACCATCAACCGCCATTTTATAGGGAATTACGAGATAGTGATGGAATAGTACAACCTAATACCAAAGCGCAGCAATCAGTGCATGTTGTTTTTGGGAATGATTATAGTTTCAAGATGTGGAATCGTCCTTTCAAGTTGGTTTCAGAGTTGTATTATAAATCGCTGACGGATGTAAATACGTACACGATTGACAACGTTCGCATTCGATATGCAGCCAACAATAATGCGACCGCGTATGCGCAAGGACTGGATGTTCGCTTGAACGGGGAATTTGTTCCCGGCACAGAATCGTGGTTTAGTTTTGGCTATTTGAAAACAGAAGAAAACAGCAATGATAAAGGTTATATTGCCAGACCTACAGACCAGAGATTGAAATTTGGACTTTTATTCCAAGATTACATGCCTAATATTCCAAGTATTAAATTGTACTTGAATTTGGTGTACAATACCGGATTGCCCGGCGGTTCTCCATCGTATGTTGATCCTTATTTATATCAAAACAGATTGAATGATTACCGCCGTGTTGATGTGGGTTTTTCTAAAGTTTTTATAGACAACACAACCGTAAAAAAGAATATGGGTTGGTTTAAAGATTTTAAAGAGTTAGCAATAGGGTTGGAGATTTTTAATCTTTTTGACAATCAAAATGCCATTACAAATACTTGGGTTCGGGATGTATATTCTAAAAATCAATATGCAATTCCGAATTATATGACAACCAGAGTTTTTAATTTGAAATTGACTGCGAGGTTATAACCGTTAAATTATTAAAATTTACCCCAATTTTAATTCGTTAAATCAAGTATCGAATGACGTTACCATTTTTAAAAATGATTACATTTGAATTTTAATAATGCAAAAACATGAAAAAACTACATATCACAATATTAGGAATCGCAATTTTACTTTTGACCAGTTGTAAAGAGGAGGTTGAAAAACCAAAAGTTACTTACGATGGAACAAGTAGAGCAAAAGAACTGGCCAAAACTGATTCTACCCAAATACAAATTGCCGATTTGCCACTTCAAATGGAAGGAACGGATTACTTGATTCATCCTGTTGCGGATTTAAGTATTCGTGAGAAAGGTATAAAATCGAGATATGGTTCTTCCAGCGTGAATGATTTGAGTTTTACCATATCTAATTATGGCGAATTTGAAATTACTGGTTTTTTGCAGAATTTGAAATTTCAAAAAGTTGATTCTGACTCTATCAGAAAATTGACAGACAAACCTGTTTTGATTATGACAGCTACGTATTTGAAGTCGGTTGCTGATAAAACCAATAACCAGATTATGGTGTACACGATGGTGGATATGGATACGAATAAAGACGGTAAATTAGATACAAGTGATATTAAAGCCTTGTATTTAAGCGAAATCAGCGGCGAGAAATTCACTAAAATATCCTCTGATTTTCAGGAATTAATCGACTGGAAATTGATAGGAACCAATAATCGTTTGTACTACAGAACGGTTGAGGATACTAATAAAAATGGAGAGTTTGATAAGAAAGATGTTGTGAATTATTACTATATCGATCTGTCAAAAAAGGAATGGAAAATAATTGGTTACGAGCCAGTTTAGCAGCATTGATTTTAAATTAAAATATCACTTTCCAAGTCTGATTTTTCAATGGTGAAATTAAAACCAAGTTGTTTTACTAACTGAATGACCAGATTTTTATACCAGTTTTCGGATTTAGGATGAATATATATTTTTTCGATTAACTGATTGATGTCTACATTGATTTTCAAGCCTTCATTGATTTTGATTTCGCTTTCGCCAATGTCTGTGATGATGCGTACTTCGCCTTCATATTGAAAACTTTTTCGTTTGAATAAAAAAGGAAAAAACATATCGTCAAACGGAATGTGCTCTTTTTTGTAATCGATGTAATTTACTTCCCCAATGTATTGATTGAAATTAGTTTCCGGATTCAAGGATTCTTGCAAACGCCCAATTGTGGATTGAATTGCCAACCCTTCACTGTTTTGCGTGAAAATCTGCCACATGGCAAATGATTCGTATTCATTGATGTGCCAGCTGCTAATTGCTACTTTTTCCCGATGTGTTTTATAATAGTTTAAAAAGTCAGGATTGTCTATTGACAGTTTTTTTATTTCCTCAAAAGTGGGTTCGCTAAAAGTACCTTCATATTGATCTTCAAATTTATCGGATCGCGACATGAATAATTTTTCAGACATCAATAAATCCAAAAACTTAGATAAATCAAGATATTTCCAAACAACAGTATTTGGGTCTTCAGGTAGTTTTATGTTTGGATTGTTGATGTACATTTAAAGTATTTTTAAAAAAATGTTGCTCTAACGTTAGATACGATATGTAAAGTTGACCATTTTATTTTATAATTAGGATTTAAGCACTTGTTTTTTTATTATGATTTTTTGCCCATTCAACTTTTCTATTTCATAATTGTCTTTTTTAAGATTTTCAATTCTCCACAATATAAAATTACACTCATCTTTAAAATCAGTTGCCTCTAAACCATTTATTGATTTCACTTCTTCTTCTGCTTCTAAATCTTTTGCTGAACTTTCGGAATTGTTGTTTTTACCCATGATTATTAATTTGCCGTTTTTCAAATAACAATCGGCATCAAAACTCATTTGTAAAGAAATAGGTTGGTTTGAAAGTTTCAAATAATATTTTGAATTGTCATTGTTCAGGATCAAAATAGAGGATAACTGCGAGAAGAATTTGAGCCCTATTTTATTTTCAATATTTGCTCTAATTTCTATTTTTAAATCATCAAATCTTTTGTTACCGATAATCAAATTATCAAAACTTAAAGCTTCGTATCTGTTGATTTTTATATTGGAAAGACTCATTGTCAATCGGGAACCAGAAATTATTGCATCTTGATTTTCTTGTTTTAGTTTTTTAAAAATCGGTTCTTTTTCAGAAACTTCAAAAAAATCGTTATATCCTAAGTCTATTAAGCAATTTTTGAATTCGGTTTCATTGATGGTAAAAGTAGTGAAATGGCGGTTATTTTTGTAAGTAATGGGCATCTCAAGCATTTCGCTAGAATATTCAAAATTTGATTTTGAGACATATAAAAGATTTTTCTCAAAATCAATTTTCCAGTTCAGCTTGTTGATAGCATTTGCACCTAATAAATAATAATTATTACAAGATAAAAAAGGCATGTCATACACTATGCTTTTTACATTTTTAATTTTAAAAGAACCAATTGTTACTGTTTCAATTGTTCCTTCTTTCATGGAGTTTACATCTTCGTTACTGTCAGTAATATTCTTTTTTCCAGTAATTTTGATATTAGCGCTATTAGCTTTTGCTGATGTGACCACACCAAGCGATGCGCCTGTGTCAAATGCAAAGTCAGTTTCGATGCCATTTATTAGCCCCTTAAAAACTAATAATGAAGATTTAGTTGTAAAAGGGATTGTGTCAATTTTGACAGATTGGGCTTTACTTAAAGATGAAAGTAAAAGCAATAGTACTAGTAGAGTGTTTTCTTTCATGTTTATTGATTTGATTTTTGAGTTCTCAATTTTCGTAATGTTCGACCGATGAAGATGCCGCCAACAATTCCCGGTAAACTCCATGCTAAAACTGGAGGTAAAAAGGTATTATTAATCACAAGGAATGCCGTAAAAGCGGCAATATAGGCTCCGGTCATTCTACCGATATGATTTTTTAATCCATATAATTTGTCGGTAATTTTTCCGGTGTAGGCTTTGTATTCGACAGCGCATAATCGCAGACTAGTTAACCCAAATAAGAAATAGACGATTCCAAATAATTGTTTTGCTAACACATATTTAATTCCAATATAAAAGAAAATCATACTGGAAATAAGCATGAGAATAGTCAGGATTGTATCGCCTATTTTAGGTTTTTGACCCAGATGAGCCTTTTTTAAATGAATCATTCGATAGCCTGAAATAGACAAGTAAATTGTGAATACGCCTACTATAAAAAGGAATAAGTTAGGATGCACATACGAAAGGTAGAAAGCGCACAAACCAGTTGAAACCATGGCTAAAGTAAATACTTTACCAAGTTTTTTATGAATGACATCTCCTTTTTTCCGAATTAAAAGCAACGTTCCTAATAGCAATCCGGTAAAACCGGAAAGAATGTGAAGTGTTAAGATAATTTTGAAAAGCATAAATTTCAGTATTAAATTAAAAAGGTTACGTAAATGTATTAGATGTTACGTAACCTTTTTTTATTTTTTTACTGAACTGTAAATTTAAGTGCCTGAAGTGTATTTTAAGGCAACTTACTCGAAAGACTGCATGGTGACTAATTTGTTATATGTGCCATTCATTGCAATCAGTTCCTCGTGTTTTCCTTGCTCCACTATTTTTCCTTTTTGCATTACCACAATCAAATCTGCTTTTTGAATGGTAGAAAGACGGTGTGCAATTACAATTGAAGTTCGGTTTTGCATCATGTTTTCCAGTGCTACTTGAACGAATTTTTCACTTTCAGTATCCAATGCTGATGTAGCTTCATCCAGGATCATAATTGGAGGATTTTTCAAAACGGCACGGGCAATAGATAAACGTTGTTTCTGTCCACCGGAAAGTTTGTTTCCGCTGTCGCCAATATTAGTATGAATTCCTAACGGTAAGTCTTTTACAAATTCATAGGCATTGGCAATTTTCAACGCTTCGATAATTTCATCATCCGTTGCGTCTAATTTCCCAAGAGAGATATTAGCTTTAATCGTATCGTTAAACAAAATACTGTCTTGGGTAACTAATCCCATTAAATCACGAAGGGAATGTAGGTTCATATCTTTGATATCAATTCCATCGATAGCAATTGTTCCTTCATTCACATCATAAAAACGAGTCAATAAATTAGCAATGGTACTTTTCCCACTACCGGATTGTCCTACAAGAGCAACAGTTTGTCCTTTTTTAACTTGAAGTGAAAAGTCTTTTAAAACATTCTCTTCTTCGTATCTAAAATTAATATTCTTAATAGTTATACTGTCTTCAAAAGTTGATTTTTTAACCGCATTTTCGCTGTCTGTAATTTCATTTTTTACTTCTAGAACTTCAAAAACACGTTGGGCTGCTGCCAATCCATTTTTTACAGAATAAGAAGCTTTAGAAATGGATTTTGCCGGAGTTAGAATATTATAGGCAAGACCCATGTAAGCTAGGAACTTAGCTCCATCAAGTAGTGCTTTTCCATCAGGAAGTGTGTCTACAAGTACCATTTTTCCACCAAACCAAAGCAATACACAAATTGTAATAATTCCTAAGAACTCACTTAATGGCGTAGCTAAGTTGTTCTTTTTTCCGATACTATTAGATAATTTTAAAACTCTGGTAACTGAATCATTAAATTTTTCTTTAAAATTTGATTCCGCATTGTAACTCTTAACAACTTTTAGTCCAGATAACGATTCTTCCACAATTGAAATTAGATAACCATTTTCATATTGTACTCTTTCGGATTTGCTGCGCAATGACTTACCAATTTTTGATATCAATAGTCCTGATAGAGGGATGAAAATAAAGACAAACAAGGTCAATTTGAAACTGATTGCAATCATTCCAATTAGGGTGAATATAATTGTCATTGGTTCCTTTACTATCAATTCTAGGATAGAAAAAAAAGAATTTTGAACTTCATTTACATCACCCAACATTCGAGCCATAATATCTCCTTTTCTTTTTTCAGAATAGTAGGAAACAGGTAAGTTGATGATTTTGTTATACATTGAATTTCTTAAATCCTTTAATACGCCATTTTTAAGATGCATCAAATGATTGGATGCAAGGTAATTAAACAGATTTTTTAACAGGAAAGTGATGCTTACTATACCTATAACTAGCAACAATGCAAATTCAGGACCATGCTCGTCTGTTAGTTGTGTGATGTTATAGTATAAGTATTCTTTAGAGAATTTGATAATATCAAAAATAGATTCTAAAGCAGGTTTCTTGTTGATTTTTTCACTTGTGCCAAAAAGGACATCCATCATAGGGATTAATGCAATAAAAGACAAAGTACTAAATAGTGCGTAAAAAATATTGAATATCACATTCCAAACCATATGAGAACGATATGGTTTTGTGAAAGGAATAATTTTTTTGAAATTTGAGTCCATTTAAGTTGTTTTTTTTATCATCAAGACCCGATAAGTTCTCTACTTATCGGGTCTGTCTGAAAAATCAATTTTGTTTTTAATTAATTCAATTGCATTGAAGTAATAATGTTTTTTATTTTATGGTCCAAAATACTTTCTACTTCATTGAAATCTTCTACTGATTCCAATTCCGTATTCACACTGATATAGAATTTTATTTTTGGTTCCGTTCCACTTGGTCTGGCGCAAATTTTAGAGCCGTCTTCGGTGTAATAAATCAATACATTCGATTTTGGAATATCCATTTTAGATTCCTCATCAGTAAGTAAATTTTTCGCTATTGACGATTGGTAATCTTCCAGCATAATTACACGTTGTCCGTTGATTTCCTTCAATGGATTTTCTCTCATGTCAATCATCATCTGATTGATTTCCTGCAAACCATCCATTCCTTTTTTAGTCAATGAAACTAAGTGTTCTTTGTAAAAACCATTATCAACATAAAGTTTTAGTAATTCTTTGTAGACCGTGCTTCCTTTGGCTTTGGCTTGAGCCGCCAATTCGCAAATCAATAAAGTAGCTGCAACAGCATCTTTATCGCGTACGGCATCGCCTACCATATAACCAAAACTTTCTTCACCGCCACCAATGAATTCCAGCTCAGGAAAATCCTTTATCATCTTGGCAATCCATTTGAAACCAGTCAATCCCACTTTGCATTCCACGCCGTAGTTTGTTGCTAATTCCATCATCATAGGAGTAGAAACGATTGTAGAACCCACAAATTGTTTACCATTGATTTTATCCGCTTTTTTCCATTGTTCCAATAGAAATGCGGTCATCAAAATCATCGTTTGATTTCCGTTCAGCAACGTCATTTGTCCTTCGTTATTTCGAACAGCAACACCTAATCTATCGCAATCTGGGTCTGTTCCCACTACAATATCAGCATGGGTTTTATCTGCTAATGCCAACGCCATTGTCAATGCTTCCGGCTCTTCTGGGTTTGGAGATTTTACAGTTGGGAAATCACCATTTGGCACTCTTTGTTCTTCCACGATATGTACGTTCGTGTATCCCGCTTGCGCGAAAGTATCAGGAACTAAAGTAATAGAAGTTCCGTGTAAGGAAGTGAAAACAATGTTCAGATTTTCTTTGGCTTCAGCCGAAGTTCCAAAACTCGCATTCTCGATAGTTGATTTGATAAAAGCTTCATCAACTTCCGTATCTATATAATGTATCAAATCTTCATTAGCAGTGAACTTGATTTGATTGTAATTTAAATTCTCAATAACAGTGATAATTCCTTTATCTTCCGGCGGTACAATTTGTCCACCATCTTGCCAGTATACTTTATACCCGTTATATTCTGGTGGATTATGTGATGCCGTAAGAACGATTCCGCATTGACAACCCAAATGTTTTACTGCAAATGACAATTCTGGAGTAGGTCGCAATTCCGAAAATAAATACACTTCAATTCCGTTAGCCGTGAAAACATCCGCAACTAATTTAGCCAAAGTATCGCTATTATGACGACAATCGTAAGCAATAACGGCTTTCAAAGGTTGGTTAGGAAATGCAGTATGCAAGTAATCCGAAAGGCCTTGTGTGCTTTTTCCTAGCGTATATTTATTGATGCGATTGTTTCCCACGCCCATAACACCGCGCATTCCACCGGTTCCAAATTCAAGATTTTTATAAAAACTTTCTTCCAGTTCTTTCGGAGATGTAGTCATCATTTCCTTTATCGCTTCTTGTGTTGCGGTGTCAAATGTTGGCGTAAGCCATTCATTTACTGCGTCCAAAATATTTTGTTTGATTTCCATTATATATTTTTTTAGTTTCTAAATTCGTAAATGAAATTTAAATCCAATTGTTTTTTTTAGGAGCTATATCCTGCTATACGCTATATCCACGCAAAAAAAGCGTGGGATGCCGCTTTTATCAGGGCTAGGTATTGTGTAAACGAGAACTTTTTCGTTTACATAAATTTATAAAAAATTAACCTCACTGGATACTTTATAACGCTCTTCATTGTTTTTTGTTCTCAAAATTATTTCGCCAAGAAATCCGGCCAAAAATAATTGTGTTCCCAAAACCATTGTGGTAAGCGCAATATAAAACCAAGGATTATTGGTTACCAGACTATAACGCATGTCATTATACATGTGGTACAATTTTGAAATACCAATATATCCGGCAAGCGTAAAACCGATAATAAACATTAATGATCCCATGGCGCCAAATAAATGCATGGGTCTTTTTCCAAATCTTGATAAAAACCAAATAGTTATTAAATCCAGAAAACCATTAATAAAGCGTTCCATCCCAAATTTAGTTTCACCATATTTTCTGGCTTGATGTTGTACCACTTTTTCGCCAATTTTTCCAAAACCGGCATTTTTGGCCAAAACCGGAATGTACCGGTGCATTTCACCTGATACCTCAATGTTTTTCACCACAATATTTTTGTAGGCTTTCAATCCGCAATTGAAATCGTTCAATTCCACTCCCGATGTTTTTCTAGCCGCCCAATTGAATAATTTAGAAGGCAAGTTTTTTGCCACCACGGAGTCGTAGCGTTTCTTTTTCCATCCGGAAACTAAATCATATTTTCCGTTGGTAATCATGTCGTATAAACCTGGAATTTCCTCTGGGCTGTCTTGCAAGTCAGCATCCATAGTGATAATAACATCACCTTGCGCTTTGGCAAAACCAGCATGCAGTGCTTGTGATTTTCCAAAATTTTTCATGAAACGAACCCCTTTTACATGAGGGTTTTCATTCGCAAATCCTTCGATGATAGTCCATGAATTATCCGTACTTCCATCATCCAGAAAAATGATTTCGTATGAATAATTATGAGAATGCATCACTTTGATGATCCAATTGTATAGTTCATTAAGCGATTCCTCTTCATTAAGAAGCGGTATGAGTATTGATAAATTCATTAATTTTTATTCTTGTGTAGATTTACTTTTAAAGAATGCTGCCAAAATTAATCCGAAAATTGAACTAAAAACAATACTAAAAACGGATCCTTTTAATAGTTCCAATGTAGAGTAAGGATTGTTTTCTTTTAATTTTGTGATAGCTTCATTAATTGCTGATGCTGGTGTACCAAATTTTTGCATCATATTGACAGTGTATTTAATCATTAATTCACTTAAAGTCTCTTTAGCAGAAGGATCAATAAAATTGAATAAAAGAACATTAAAAAGAGTTGAAATTAAAATACCTATTAGTGTAGCGATGAAGTAAGTCGTAAAAGCATCCTTGAAAGAGAAAACATTGTTCAGCTCTTTTTTTGTTTTCGAAAGTAAAACAATTCCCAATGTAAGGTAAACCAAAATACTTAGGACTCCAATCCACCAAGAAGTAAACAAATTTAAATCAATAGCGTAAATTGTTGAAGTAATTAATGCAGAAACAATTCCAATTGTTACTCCAAAGGTTATTCCATTCTTTTTAATAATTTCATTTATCATTGTTGTTGTTTTAGAATTAATCCACAAATATAACAATTCCCAATATATTCGGAGCTAAAAATCGCTTTTTACGATTATATAAAAAAAGTGATGCAAAGATTTGTTTATTGGAAAAAAATTGTAAATTTGCAAACTCAAAATAATATTGTAAAACAAAAAGTTATAAGGAGTTTATACCTTTTCTGTTAGAAGAAAAGCTTCAAGACAAATTATAATTAACAAATAAAAAAGATTAACAAGATGAAAAAAGGAATTCACCCAGAAAATTACAGATTAGTTGCATTTAAAGACATGTCAAATGACGAAGTTTTTATCACTAAATCTACTGCAGATACAAGAGAAACATTAACAGTTGATGGTGTTGAATACCCAGTTGTAAAAATGGAGATCTCTAGAACTTCTCACCCTTTTTACACAGGTAAATCTAAACTTATCGATACTGCAGGTCGTATTGATAAATTCAAAACTAAATACGCTAAACACGTTAAATAATTTTAACTTGTTTTCAAATATAGTAAAGCCTTCCTTTTTGGGAGGCTTTTTTATTTTATTTATTTGAAAACTTTGTAACTTTGAAGTCAATATTATAAAAAGGGAAGTTTTTTGAACTAATTTTTATTCAATAACTAACTGAATCAACAAATAAACAATTTTATGAATTACATACTTTTTGACGGACCATCCAGAAATGCCTTATTGCCTTTTACTTTTACACGTCCTATTGCGGATATTCTTATTGGGATTATGACCATTCGTCAAAAATGGGAAATGCATTTGGGTTCTACTACAACTACTTTGACAGAGGAGTATTTGTCAGAAAAATATCCAATGGTAGAATTAGAAGAGAACGTAATGATTAATGCTTCTTTTCTGCCTAACGCTATTTTAGTCGAAATGGTTAGTAATTTGGAACCCAATCAGGCAATTTTTAGAGGCGATGAAGTCATCGCTTTTTATACTACCGAAGAACAAGAAGCAGTAGATTTTGATTCCTATGAAATTATTGAATATACGGATGATTGTTTAACAGTTCAAAACACTTGGGATATTTTCTCTAAAAATGATGCTGCCATTCGGGAAGATTTCGAAATCTTAACCGAAGACCGAAGATCTCAACCTATTCCAAAAAGTGTGAATGTAATTGCACCTGAAAATATATTTATTGAAGAAGGAGCAACGTTAGAGTTTGTGACTTTAAATGCTTCTACAGGTCCTATATATATAGGTAAGGATTCTGAAATTATGGAAGGATCTGTTATCAGAGGCCCTTTTGCCTTGTGCGAAAATGCACAAGTAAAAATGGCGTCTAAAATATATGGAGCGACAACAGTAGGTCCTTTTTCCAGAATTGGGGGCGAAGTCAATAATTCGGTATTGTTTGGTTATTCTAATAAAGGTCACGACGGATTTTTAGGAAATTCAGTTCTTGGCGAATGGTGTAATATTGGCGCCGACAGTAACAATTCGAATTTGAAAAACAATTACGAAGAAGTGAAATTGTGGAGTTATGAAACGGAAGGTTTTGCTAAAACGGGTCTTCAGTTTTGCGGTTTGATGATGGGTGATCACAGTAAGTGCGGTATTAATACTATGTTCAATACAGGGACAGTAGTAGGAGTGAGTGCTAATATTTTTGGCAGCGGTTTTCCTCGCAATTTTGTGCCAAGTTTTTCTTGGGGCGGCGCTTCTGGTTTTACTACTTATATTACCAAAAAAGCATTTGAAACGGCAAGACTTGTAATGAGCCGTCGAAATGTGGAATTCGATGAAAGAGAAGCTGCAATTTTGGAACATGTTTTCGAGGAAACAAAAAAGTGGAGAAAAGATTAATAACTTTTGCTATTGATATTATATTTCTTAAAGACAGGAAAATGCTCCATTCAATCGAATAGAGCATTTTTTTTTCAATTTAATAGAAGTAGAATTCTTTTTCGGAATAAGAAAAAGGATAGGGAAAATTCTTCTTTTGAGTAAAAATAGTGTTTTTTTTAATCTTTTGTTTTTAAGGTATTTAAGTATTTGGTAAGGTTTTAGATGGCCGTTAGTTAGTTTTCTTTGGCTTAATGGTATAGTTTTATAAAAATTAAATGTTGGGATTATTAATTTAAATTAAAAATATGGAAGAGATTGTCGTGATGGTAAATGAAATAGTTTGGAGTGTGCCTCTAATAATTTTGTGTTTAGGAACAGGGCTTTATTTTTCAATACGAACTCGTTTTCTTCAATTGCGTCATATCAAGGAAATGTTTCGTTTATTGTTTGATGGTAAAAGTTCAGAGTCAGGAGTTTCCTCTTTTCAAGCGTTATCAATGTCTCTGGCAGGTAGGGTTGGTACTGGAAATATTGCGGGAGTGGCTACAGCTATCACTTTTGGAGGTCCTGGTGCTTTATTTTGGATGTGGGTTGTTGCTTTTCTGGGAGCAAGTACTGCTTTTGTAGAGGCTACTCTTGCGCAGATTTATAAAGAAAAACATTTGGGACAGTTTCGAGGAGGTCCCGCTTTTTATATCGAAAAAGGTTTGGGCGTAAAGTGGTTTGCCATCTTGTTTGCCATAGTTTCCGTTATTTCAGCAGGTATTTTATTACCCGGAATTCAGTCGAATTCGGTGGCTGACGGTTTGAACAATGCTTTTAATCTTGACTCCAGAATTACCGCTGTTATAGTTGCAGCTGTCTTTGGAGCGATTATTTTTGGCGGAGTAAAACGAATCGCAAAAGTGACTGAAGTGGTAGTTCCAATCATGGCTATTGGCTATCTTTTGATTGTATTAGTTATAATAGGTATGAATATTGGAGCGTTGCCAGGCATTATTTCTTTAATTTTTAACAGTGCTTTTAGTCAGGAAGCAGGCTTTGGGGCAGTTATTGGATTAGCTATTCAATGGGGTGTAAAAAGAGGACTTTATTCTAATGAAGCGGGACAGGGAACTGCACCACATATTGCTGCTGCAGCAAATGTTTCGCATCCGGTTAAACAAGGTTTAGTTCAGTCTTTTTCAGTCTATATTGATACGCTATTGGTTTGTAGTGCAACAGGTTTTATGTTATTGATTACAGGTAAATATAATGTCGAAAACCCAGTTTTAGGTGCAAATGGCGCAACTGAATTTTTATACGAAGGAGCACAGAACGTTACTGCTGGAACAGGATTTACACAAAGTGCTATGAATAGTGTTTTTCCTGGTTTTGGCTCTTTATTTGTGGCAATTGTTTTATTCTTCTTTGCTTTTACGACTATTTTGGCTTATTACTATATTGCTGAAACTAATATTTCGTACTTGACCAGAAAAATGAATTCTCCCATTTTTAACCGAGTATTAAAAATTGTTATGATAATGGTTGTTATGTATGGCTGTGTCAATGAAGCAAAGTTAATATGGAATATTGGTGATATTGGTGTAGGGATTATGGCTTGGTGTAATATTATTGCAATTCTGCTACTGCAGAAACCAGCTTTTGCAGCATTAAAAGATTATGAAAAACAAAAAAAAGAGGGTCAAAATCCAGTTTTTCATCCAAAGAATATTGGTGTTATGAATGCGCCAATTTGGGACGAAATCAATAAAAATAGAGAAGTATAGTTCGTTTATTTCTTTTTCAAAGCTTTCAGAAATTGAATTTTTATTCTCTTTCTGGAAGCTTTTATTTTATAGTAAACAAATTACTTAATTAATCTATCTTTGCACTTTTTAAAAACAACTTGGTTTTCAACTTTTAGAATAAATGAATAACCAAATCTACAAATCAACATTACAATGATTACAGTTAACGATATTTCCATGCAATTTGGTGGGACAACACTTTTTAGCGATGTTTCTTTTGCCATAAATGAAAATGATAAAATTGCCCTTATGGGTAAAAATGGAGCAGGAAAATCAACGCTTCTTAAAATTATTGCAGGTCAAAGCAAACCTTCAACAGGGAATATTTCGGCACCAAAAGATGCTGTTGTGGCTTATTTGCCTCAGCATTTATTAACTACAGATGGTTCAACCGTAATGGAGGAAACTTCGAAAGCTTTTGGGGAAGTTTTTGCGATGAAAGCGGAAATTGATGAAATCAATGAGCAATTGACGATTCGTACTGATTATGAAAGTGATGCGTACATGAAATTAATCGAAAGAGTTTCGGATTTAAGCGAAAAATTCTATGCGATTGAAGAAGTAAATTACGAAGCCGAAGTAGAGAAAATTCTAATTGGTTTGGGATTTGTCCGCGAAGATTTTAGCCGTCAAACTACTGAATTTTCTGGTGGATGGAGAATGCGAATCGAACTTGCCAAAATCCTTTTGCAAAAACCAGACTTAATTTTGCTGGATGAGCCTACCAACCACATGGATATTGAAAGTATTCAGTGGTTAGAAGATTTCCTGATTAACTCGGCCAAAGCGGTTGTGGTAATTTCTCACGATAGGGCTTTTGTCGATAATATTACGAACCGTACTATCGAAGTTACAATGGGACGTATTTATGATTATAAAGCCAAATATTCTCATTATTTGGAACTGAGAAAAGACAGACGTGTGCACCAACAAAAAGCATACGATGAGCAGCAACGCATGATTGCTGACAACAGGACTTTTATCGACCGTTTTAAAGGAACATTTTCTAAGACGGATGCTGTTCAATCTCGTGTTAAAATGTTAGAGAAATTGGTTATTGTTCAGGTGGATGAAGTAGATACTTCGGCATTGAAATTAAAATTTCCACCCGCAGCACGTTCTGGGCAATATCCGGTAATTGTAAAGGATTTATCAAAATCATACGGAGATCATGTTGTTTTTTCGAATGCAAATATGGTGATTGAAAGAGGAGAAAAAGTAGCTTTCGTTGGTAAAAATGGGGAAGGAAAATCGACGATGATCAAAGCCATTATGAAAGAAATTGAAATCAATGGTGGTAGTTTAGAAATTGGTCATAACGCACAAATTGGTTATTTTGCCCAAAATCAAGCTTCTTTATTAGATGAAAATGCCACTATTTTTGAAACAATAGATGATATTGCCGTGGGTGATGTAAGAACTAAAATCAAAGATATTCTTGGTGCTTTCATGTTTCAGGGTGATGATGTGACCAAAAAAGTGAAAGTGCTTTCGGGTGGAGAAAAAACCCGTTTGGCAATGATTAAATTATTGTTGGAACCCGTGAATTTATTGATTCTGGATGAACCTTCGAATCACTTGGATATGAAAACCAAAGATATTATCAAAGATGCGTTGCGCGATTTTGATGGAACTTTAATCTTGGTTTCACACGATAGAGATTTCTTAGACGGATTAGCGACTAAAGTTTTTGAATTTGGAAATAAAAGAGTGGTGGAACATTTTGAAGATATTACCGGTTTCTTAGCCAACAAGAAAATGGATAGCATGAGAGAAATAGAGAAATAATATTCTTAAACTTTTTACAAATCAAAATCGGCTGTATCCTAAAATACAGCCGATTTTTTTTTTTTGTTACAGTCTAATTCCCGGAGGAAGTAACTCTTTGTAAATAGGATTTTTTTTGAAAAACACCACTATTTTTGGAAGAATAGGAACCACTTTGAATTTTCTTTCAATAGCAATCTCCATAATATTTTTCAAGAAATTTGAAATAAATTCTTCATCTTCAAAAGATTCAGGAACATTTATTTTTGTTAAAAATATTTTCTTCTCCTGAAAAGAATATTCAACAGAAACTAATCCCTGATCTACTATAGTTTCAAATTGTCTAGAAAAAGTGTTGTCTTTGATTTCCATAGTGCTTGCTGCATCCATAATAATTAACTCTGATTCATTGGTACCTCTACCAAAAGTATTTTTGATTTGGTATTGATCTTGATGTCAAATGCATCAAAATTTGTAATTCCCATGGCATCTCTTGCCTTCAAAACTTGGTTGTTAACTTCTATTTCGCCTTCAATCAAAAATAAATAAACACCATTTTTAGGAATTCGTACTTTGTAAGTAGCGCTGGTATTGCTGTCGAATATTCCTAAATGGAAAAAGGTTTTCTGGTAAACCCAAAGTGCATTGCCATCATTTTGATCGTTTGGCGAAACAATATTTACAAAGGTATTGATTTGATTTTCAATATCAAACGATTTCTGGTCGTATCTTGGTGTGACGTTTTCTGTGTCAGGAAAAACCCATAGTTGTAGTGTTTTTGCCTCTTCTTTCTGACTCGCATTCATTTCAGAATGTTCTACTCCGGATCCGGCACTCATTACTTGGACTTCACCAAAACCAATTACGCCTTCATTTCCCATACTGTCCTGGTGTTTTAAACCGCCTTCGAGCGGAATCGTAATGATTTCCATATTGGCATGTCCATGAGTGCCAAAGCCTGATCCACCTGCAATGGTATCGTCATTTAAAACGCGTAACATTCCAAATTGCAAACGCTCCGGATTGAAATAATTCCCGAAAGAAAAAGAGAAATTGGCATTAAGCCATCCAAAATCGGCCTTGCCTCTTGTATTTGATTGAAATAGTTGTGTAGTCATAAATTATTGATAATATAAGATGGTTAGTTGGACGAATTCCAATAAAAAAATTAATTTTATACAAAATTCGCCATAAAAATTCCGAATTTTGTTATAAAATCGTTAAAACAATTATGAGTAAAATTCCAGTTTATCTAATGCCAGGTTTGGCGTCAAGTGCTGCCATTTTTGAGCGAATTGTACTTCCTGAAGACACGTTCGAAATCCATTTATTAGAATGGGAGATTCCGCTAGATCACGAATCTTTGACGGATTATGCCAAGAGAATTAGTGCAAAAGTAATCCATAAGAATCCGGTTTTGATTGGTGTTTCTTTTGGAGGGATTTTAGTTCAGGAAATGGCGAAATATGTAGAGGCGCGCAAAGTCATTATTATTTCGAGTGTGAGATGCAATTCTGAATTTCCACGAAGATTGAAAATCGCTAAAACCACTAAAGCTTATAAACTGATTCCGATGAGTTTATTTGCAAATATCGAAAGTCTGGCTAAATTTTCTTTTGGAGAAAAAGTAAATCAGCGCCTTAAGTTATATGAAAAATTTCTTTCTGTTCGGGATATTCGGTATTTGAACTGGGCTGTGGAACAAGTGATTTTATGGGATAGAACGGTTAGTGATGAAAATGTAATTCATATTCATGGTGATGCTGATGATGTTTTTCCAATAAAATATATCAAGAATTGTATTACCGTAAAAGGCGGAACGCATATTATGATTTTGAATAAATACAAGTGGTTGAATGAAAATTTGCCTTCTATTATATTGGGGGTAAAAAAACAATCAAAGACGCTTTTGTAACGAAACAAAAGCGATAAAAAAGGAAAAGATGAAACCTATTAATAAAATAATATTACTCGTAACCGTAATTTTTGCAAGTGGAATATTCATTTTTGCAACAACAAATGACGCAAAAGGGAAAGATATAAAAGCAGAAATTAGCTATAGTTTTCCTGTAAAACTTGATTTTGCTGGCGAAGAAACTCCGTTGAAAATAGCTGATGTCAAGGAACGGTTTGATAGGGAATTATTGGTAAATGTGAATTTGCACGCCTCCACCATTTTGGCTATAAAAAGAGCGAATCGTGCTTTTCCGGTGATTGAACCTATTTTAAAAAAGAATGGTATTCCGGATGATTTTAAATATCTGGCTGTTATAGAAAGCGGATTGGTGAATGTAGTTTCGCCAGCAGGAGCAAGAGGAATATGGCAATTTATGCCGGAAACAGCTAAGGAACGAGGAATGGAAGTGACTGAAAATGTGGATCAGCGCTATGATCTTGAAAAATCTACGGAAGCAGCCTGCAGTTATTTTTTGAGTGCCAAAGGAAAATTTGGAAGCTGGACTTTAGCGGCAGCATCCTACAACGGAGGAATGACAGGTGTGAATAAGCAAATTGGAATTCAGAAAGTATCTAATTACTATGATTTATTACTTACTGAAGAAACGTCTCGCTATGTTTTCAGAATTTTAGCTTTAAAAGAGATTATGGAAAATCCCGTAAAATATGGATTTACGATTGCTCCAGAAGAGTTATATGGAATCTTACCAACCAAGAAAATTGAAATTGACAGCTCGATTACGGATTTAGCTGATTTTGCAAAAGGGCAGGGAATTAATTATAAAATTTTGAAGATCCATAATCCTTGGCTGAGGGAAACTAAATTGCTGAATGATACTGGTAAAAAATACCAAATCGAAATTCCATTGAAGGGCTATTAATCGTTGTTGTTGACTATGGCGGAATTGGAAGTTATTTTATTTAAATAAGGATTGATCATTTGGTCAAAAAGATCATAACTAATGGTCAAAGCTGTGTCAAATGAAATTTTTGGTTTGTAATGGTTTTTAATACGGTTGATGTTAACTACCTTTTTGTCTTCATCAATAAAAAATACAGTAGGAATTCCTAACGTGTGTTTTAATGTTGCGATGATTCGGAAATCATTAGCGTAGGACTCGTTAGCATAGCATATTTTGATTGCGTTGCTAAACTGAGTGGCTATTTTTTTTAGATTCTGTTTTTTATCCCAAAAAAGAATGATAATTTGTAAGTTCTCAGGATATTTTTTTGCCAATTCATTTAATGCTGGAGCATCTCCTTTATTTAAGATGCACCATGAAGTATAAGTTACTAATAAAATAGGCTTGTTGATGTTGTTTAAGATTACGTCTTTAGAATTGTACCCCTTAACCGTAAAATCATCAAATCGAGTGCCTATAAGCTTGTATTGTACGAGTGAGTCAAATAATCGTTTGCCTTCATTAAAATCTTTGTTTTCAAAAGCGCGGTTACTTGCAGCATTATAAGAATTGATATTTAATCGTAAGGCATCAGAAAAATAGGCAATACTATCTTGGGAGTAGTTACTTAAAAAAGAAAGTAAAAAGGATAGTAAGAGTATTTTTCTCGCCATTTTTTTTTTTTTTTTGAAAACTAAATTTAAGAAAAAAAAATGCTTCTAAATAATATAATAGGTAAACCACTTAAATATCCGTTAATTAGCATTTTAGGAATAAAAAAAACCATTTGAGGATACAAATGGTTTTTTAAGTTGTTGGAGCTATTCTTGGAGGAAACTATATTTTCTTCATTTGTTCTTTCATCATCACAATCTGATCTTTCAACATATTCTGTTTGTCTAATTTTTTAGCTTCGTTCAATAGGGAAGTGGCTTCAAGTTTACGACGACGTGTCATGGCAACTCCAGCTAAGTTTAATTTGGCTACAGCCAAATCCATATCCATTGATAATCCAAGTTCAATCGCTTTCTTGAAATATTTCTCTGCTTGATTGATATTGGTTTGCGAAAGCATGATTCCGTGAAGGTAATTAAAGTATCCTTGTTGTTTCTGTACCAAAGCCGTCTCTGGATTTTTGATGTAAGCCAACCATTTTTTAGCTCCTTCAAAATCTTGTTTTCTAAGTTTTAAGAAGGCCAACAAGATGAATTCATTTTTGAAGTAAAGGAAAATAGGAATTGCGCTCAATATTAGAAGGAAGATTCCGTTACCGATATTACTTTCTGTAAATTGCCAAATGCCAGTAGCGATAATAAGTCCGGCGATAATAAGTTTAATATTTCTGTGAAACATAGTGGGTTTATTTTAAGATCACAAATATAGTAAAATGAATTGAAAATATTTTTACAAAACTACTTGTGAGAAAAAAAAGTCTTTGTATATTTGCACTCGGTTTTAGAATAACAGTTATTCGAAAATAGGAAGACATATAAATAAGATTTTAAAGATACAAAGCAATGAGCAAAAGAACGTTTCAACCATCGAAAAGAAAAAGAAGAAATAAGCACGGATTTATGGACAGAATGGCTTCTGCGAATGGAAGAAAAGTTCTTGCTAGAAGAAGAGCTAAAGGAAGACATAAATTGACTGTTTCTTGCGAACCAAGACACAAAAAATAATGTTTGTATAAACATAAATAAGGCGTTACTTTTTTTAGTATCGCCTTTTTTTATACCTATTCGTTAAAAAAAGTTAAAGATTTACAGGTAAAAGGTTTGAGTTCAGTAACTTTAATCTTTTGATAATATCAACTACACAACACAATACTACTATACAATGCCAAAAGATACATCTATAAAATCAGTTTTAATAATAGGTTCAGGTCCTATTGTTATTGGTCAAGCGTGCGAATTTGATTATGCAGGATCACAATCTGCCCGTTCTATTCGTGAAGAAGGAATCGAAGTTATCCTGATAAACTCGAATCCAGCAACAATTATGACCGATCCTTCAATGGCCGATCATATTTATTTAAAACCACTGACGACTAAATCTATCATTGAAATCCTAAAAGCACATCCTCAAATTGATGCTGTTTTGCCGACAATGGGAGGACAAACCGCTTTGAACTTGTGTCTGGAAGCCGATGAAAAAGGGATTTGGGCAGATTTTGGAGTGAAATTAATCGGGGTTGATGTAAACGCGATTAATATTACCGAAGACAGAGAGCAGTTCAAACAACTTTTGAAAAAAATTGGAGTTCCATCTGCTCCTGCTGAAATATGTACTTCTTATCTTAGAGGAAAAGAAATTGCTCAGGAATTTGGTTTCCCATTAGTAATCCGTCCTTCATTTACTTTAGGTGGAACCGGAGCAGCAATTGTTTATAAAAAAGAAGATTTTGATGAACTTTTAACCAGAGGTTTAGAAGCATCACCAATTCACGAAGTTTTAATTGATAAGGCTTTAATGGGTTGGAAAGAATATGAATTGGAACTTTTGAGAGATAAAAACGACAATGTGGTTATTATCTGTTCTATCGAAAATATGGATCCAATGGGAATTCACACCGGAGATTCCATCACAGTTGCGCCAGCAATGACTTTGTCTGACACGACTTTTCAAAAAATGCGTGATTATGCGATTTTGATGATGAGAAGCATCGGAAACTTTGCCGGAGGTTGTAACGTGCAGTTTGCCGTTTCGCCGGACGATAAAGAAGACATTGTAGCGATTGAAATCAATCCTCGTGTATCTCGTTCATCTGCTTTGGCATCAAAAGCAACGGGGTATCCTATTGCAAAAATTGCTTCCAAACTGGCTTTGGGCTACAACTTAGATGAATTGCAAAATCAAATTACCAAATCAACTTCGGCTTTGTTCGAACCAACTTTGGATTATGTGATTGTGAAAATTCCACGTTGGAACTTTGATAAATTTGAAGGTGCTGACAGAACTTTGGGACTTCAAATGAAATCCGTTGGTGAAGTAATGGGAATTGGACGTTCGTTCCAAGAAGCTTTGCACAAAGCAACTCAATCATTGGAAATCAAAAGAAATGGTTTAGGAGCTGACGGAAAAGGATACACGAACTACGAACAAATTATCGAGAAACTGACTTTTGCGAGTTGGGATCGTGTTTTTGTGATTTATGATGCTATCGCGATGGGAATTCCGTTGAGCCGCATTCATGAAATCACTAAAATCGATATGTGGTTCTTGAAACAATACGAGGAACTGTATACGTTAGAAAAAGAAATTTCTAACTATAAAGTAGAATCTTTGCCAAGAGAATTGTTATTAGAAGCGAAACAAAAAGGTTTTGCCGATAGACAAATCGCGCACATGATGGGTTGTCTGGAAAGTCAAGTACATACGTTGCGTACAGAAATGAATATCAATCGTGTATTCAAATTAGTGGATACTTGTGCTGCGGAGTTCAAAGCAAAAACGCCTTATTACTACTCGACTTTTGAAGCCGAAATAGAAAAAGCGGACGGAACCCGTTACGTTGATAACGAAAGTGTTGTTTCGGATAAAAAGAAAATAATCGTTCTTGGTTCAGGCCCAAATAGAATTGGACAAGGAATCGAATTTGATTATTCTTGTGTTCACGGGGTGCTTGCCGCCAAAGAATGTGGGTATGAAACCATCATGATCAACTGTAATCCAGAAACGGTTTCGACTGATTTTGATACAGCGGATAAATTGTATTTCGAACCAGTTTTCTGGGAACATATTTACGATATTATCCAACACGAGAAACCAGAAGGTGTAATCGTGCAATTGGGTGGACAAACGGCGCTGAAATTAGCGGAGAAATTATCTAAATACGGTATTAAAATTATAGGAACGAGCTTTGACGCTTTGGATTTAGCCGAAGACAGAGGACGTTTCTCTGAATTGTTAACCGACTTGAAAATTCCTTTCCCACAATTTGGAATTGCAGAAACGGCGGATGAAGCTTCGGCATTAGCGGATGTTTTGGATTTTCCATTATTGATTCGTCCATCTTATGTGTTGGGTGGTCAGGGAATGAAAATTGTAATCAACAAGCAAGAACTAGAAGAGCATGTTGTGAATTTATTGAAAACGATTCCAGGAAATAAATTGCTTTTAGACCATTATTTAGATGGTGCGATCGAAGCCGAAGCCGATGCAATTTGCGATGGCGAAAATGTGTACATCATAGGAATTATGGAGCACATCGAACCTTGCGGAGTACACTCTGGAGACAGTAACGCAACTTTGCCACCGTTTAACTTAGGCGAATTTGTGATGCAACAAATAAAAGACCATACCAAAAATATTGCGTTGGCTTTAAGAACTGTTGGTTTAATCAATATTCAGTTTGCGATAAAAGATGATATCGTTTACATTATTGAAGCGAATCCTAGAGCATCTCGTACGGTTCCATTTATTGCAAAAGCATACGGAGAACCTTATGTAAATTATGCGACTAAAGTAATGTTAGGTCACAATAAAGTAACCGACTTCACTTTCAACCCGCAGTTGAAAGGATATGCCATCAAGCAACCCGTTTTCTCTTTCAGCAAGTTCCATAATGTGAACAAAGCATTAGGACCAGAAATGAAATCAACAGGAGAAAGCATCTTGTTTATTGATGACTTGAAAGACGATCAATTCTATGAATTGTACTCCAGAAGGAAAATGTATTTGAGTAAATAAAACTTGAATTTGTTATATGTAAAAAGCCCCGATTGGGGCTTTTTTTGTGGGATTATGTTTTGTATTAGTGGCTTATTGTTGCGAGCGCAGTTTGCAAAACTGCGCCAACGATTGAGTTATATTAGCGCTATCTTGTGTGTTTAAATCTTTTGTTTAACTATTTTTTATAGTTACGAAAGGTGATAATTTAAAATTTTAGGTATAATTTATTTTATCTTTTTATTCCCATGTTTTTTTGTTAGAAGTAAATGTGATTTTATCATCAAAACCTATATTGTAGTATACAATAAATATTGAGTCATTTAATTTTTCATAGTACGGACCTTCACCCATTTCTGTATCAACTTGAAAATCTGATATAGAATTTGGTAATGTATGATTAATTTTTTCAAATTTATAGATTTGTCTTACCATCTTATTTCCTTTTTCCTCGTAACTACTAAGTTCCTCATGTCTTAAAAAAAGAAAAACAATAACTATAATTGTCAAAATAATTAAAATAGAAATTGTTATTTTTCGCATAGTGTTGAATTGACCGTGTTACTACAATTGTGCTATAAGTTAAAATTGGCATTAGATACAAATGAGCGCCATTGTGATTCAAAGAAAGAGATATTTGCCCAGCGTAGGCTTTTTTTGTTTAGATATTAAAAATGGCGAATAGCCATAAGTGCTTTTTTTAATGGCATAATTTTATTTAATTTTGGTTTTTAACGTCAGTCTGTGAAAAAACCTCCGTTGTATTTATGATCAAATATAACAAAATACTAGTATAAAAAGAAGGTTTTTCGTATATTTAAGAATGCAACACATCACCGGAATTTCCCGTCAACAAATGCGTTTTTCAAGTTTAGAAGACACTATAAGTCCCGATAATCAGGTGCGATTTATAGATGCCTTTGTCGAATATATTGACCTCTCTAAACTCGATTTTGCTGTAAAAACGCTCAAGACCGAAGGTCGCCCAAGTTTCAATAGTAAAGTATTTCTAAAGATGTATTTATACGGTTATCTCAACGGAATCAGAAGTTGCCGTGATCTAGAAAAGGAATGTTTGAGAAACATCGAAATGCAATGGCTTTTAGAGGATATTCGTCCCAATTACCACAGCATCTCAGATTTTAGAAAAGACAATCCTATTGCTTTGAAAAAATTATTCAAACTATTTGTTTCGTTCTTGAAAGATGCTGACTTAATAGGCGGTGAAACCATAGCTATTGATGGCACCAAAAGCCGAGCGCACAATAGTAAGAAAGCCAATTTCAACCAAAAGAAAATCGACAAACACTTAGCTTATATTGAAGCTAAGACCCAAGAATACTTGGATACCTTGGAAGAAAATGACGGCAAAGATAATCCAGCTATAATCCAAAATATCCAACAAAAGTTAGACCGATTGAAAGGGAACAAATTGCGTTATGATCTACTGGAAGAAAAACTAAAAGCAAGTGGCGAGCCTCAAATAAGCACAACTGACAGTGATTCCAGAGCCTTGCTGGTTCAGGGACAAGTGATTGAGATTTCGTTCAATATTCAGGCTGCAGTCGATGCCAAACACAATCTGGTGGTAGCCACGCACACCATCAATAAGAATGATCGCAGTGCTTTGTCAGCTATTGCCATAGAAGCCAAAGAGAATCTAGGTATAGAAACCTATACCGCATTGGTCGATAAAGGTTACCATAATGGCAAACAAATAGAAATCTGCAAACAAGCCAACATAACTACCATTGTAGCACAGCCTGAACAAGGAAAAAGTAACGAAAACGGTACGACCAAGGCTTATTTGGTAGCCCAATTTCAATACGATCACGACACTTATACTTGCCCACAAGGCGAAACACTAAAAACTACAGGCAGTTGGCATAAGAAAACTACAGATAAAGACAGCTATAATTTTAAAAAATACCGAACCCCAAAATGCAAAGAATGTCCCGTAAAACATTTATGTACAAGTAGAGCAGCAGGCAGAGAAATCGACCGAAGCCAATATGCCGATGCCGTAGAAGAAAACAACAAGCGCTACCATGAGAACCCACAGCTCTACCGTAAACGACAGGAAATCAATGAACATATTTTTGGCACCATCAAACGACAATGGGGCTATAACCATACCAACTTAAAGGGATTAGAAAAAGTAAACGGAGAACATAGCTTGATTATGCTGGTGTATAACATCAAACGCAGTGTCAATATCCTAGGCGTTCCCGATTTGATTACTAAACTCAAAAAATGGAACTCACCCTACAAGGTAAAAGTCTTGTTTTTGCTAAAAACGAGTTATTTAAAGCTGAATTTAGAGTTCTTTTTTTCCAGTTTAAAATTAGCAGCCTAAAAAAGACCTTTCTTAAAAGGCTTTCTTTTGGATTGTAGAAAAGGAAAAATTGAAGATTTTAACGCAAAAAAGAGGTTTTTTCACAGCCTGACGTTCCCGCGCTACAAGCGGTTTGGGACTAAATTAGCGTTATTCTTCGGATTTGCCAAATCTTCCAAATACAAGACCATTTTTAAATTAAGCCAATTGCCCAAATCGTTTGTAGCGTGTTTTACCAGCTGTTTTTTTTATTCTATTATTGGACAATTAATTTCATAAGGTTCTTTTGGGAAACCATATAAAATCATCTTTTGTCTGTCAACATATTTTATCGGAATTAGTTTATCAAGAGAATTGTCTATATAAAGTGAAACAAATAGCGTTTCATTTAGTTTTTCAAGTACAATTCTACTTCCTTCTTTATTCAAACGTTTGTTTATTTCTTGTATAACTGGCGAGTCCAAAACTTCATTGAACCTAAGATTCTTTTTTTCTCCATTCCAATTAAACACAAACTTTAAATTCTGAATTTCACTTTCTGTTAATTCAGTTTCTGTTGCGTTTAGTTTTTCGTAATCATTTTCGAATATACAATCTTCAGTTATAGACTTTTCATCGCTTAAAACTTTGTAAATTTTTCCATTTCTGAAAAATCTAATTCGATTTTGATTTATAAATTTATGCTCTGTTTCGCTTAGCTTTTCATTTCTGTTTCCGTTTTTTATTAGACAGATTTCGTCAATTTTTTCAACGACAAAATAATCAATGATATCTCCATCAATCTGAATAATCTCAGAGTTTCCATAATGATCTGCAGTTTTAATAAAAAGCCAATTTTCTTTCATATGCGATTCTGTAAAATAGCTGGTAACTAGTATATAGGTCTGACAAAATCAGACTTATCTCCCTAATATTGGGTGGCTTTGTCTGATAAACGTCAGAATTTATTTATTTTCAAATATAATAAAATCTTGGGTTATATTTAATTTTGGCAGTATTTTCTTAAAAAATAAAAAAAGCCCCAATCAAGGGACTTTTAAAAAATGAAATTAGTTCTTCAATTTTTCCTTAAAAAAATCAATGGTTCGTGTCCAAGATAAAGTGGCGGCTTTTTCATCGTATCTCGGCGTCGTATTGTTATGAAAACCATGATTCACGCCTTCATAGAAATAAGCAATATGCTCTACTTTGTTCTTCTTAAGGATGGCTTCAAAAGCTGGCCAGCCTTCATTTACGCGGGTGTCTAAACTGGCATATTGCGCTAGGATAGGTGTTTTTATTTTCTCGGCTTCGGCTGCAGTGGGTTGTCCGCCATAATACGGAACTGCGGCACACAAATCTGGGATTTTTACCGCCATCATATTGGCAATCCAACCGCCAAAACAAAATCCTACTACACCAATGTGACCATTGCAATCTTTGTGGGATTTTAGGTATTCGTAGGCTGCAATGAAGTCTTCGAGCATTTCTTCGCGGGTACGTTTTTTTTGTAATTCTCGTCCGGCATCATCATTTCCGGGATAACCGCCCAGTGGTGATAATGCGTCCGGTGCCAAAGTAATAAATCCTTCCACAGCGGCTCTTCGTCCCACATCTTCAATATACGGATTCAGTCCGCGGTTTTCATGTACAACGATGATTCCCGGTAGTTTCTTTTTGGTTCCCGTGGGTTGGGATAAAAGCCCTTTGATTTTTCCTCCGCCTTTGGGAGAATCATAGGTGATGAATGCTGATTTCAGCCTTGGATCTTCTGGTTTTATTAATATAGAATCCACGTAATTGGGTGTCATAAAACTTAGGAGCGAAGGAAGTGTCAGCGTTCCTACCGCAAACAAGGATAATTTCTCGACAAATTGTCTTCTATCAAGTTTATTGTGTGCATAGTCATCGTACAAGTCAAATACTTCCTGACTGATATCTTCTTTGGTTAGTTTTTTCATAGCATTTATTTGATTCAACTAATTTAAGAAAAAAAGCGATTGTTTTGCAGGAGGGGAATTTCATTTTTTATTGTACGTTTTGTCACTATAGCAAAATGCAATTGAAATTAATTTTCTTCCACCAAATTGAAATTTACTAGCCAATTCACTCCAAATTTATCGTTAAAAGCTCGAAAAGAGTATTTCTAAAAGGCATTTTTGATAGGTATTGTAATTTTAAAATTTAAATTATTAGAAAAAACATCTTTTTTTTTTGAGTTGATTTTAACTAGTTTTACCGTTAAATAATTAATAAAAAATTCTTCTCTTGAATACTATTAATGCTAAAGCGAAAGCCGACAAGAATACCGGTTTTGGAACTAACGCCAGCAGTTATGGCGGTCGTTTCGTAAATAAGGATGGAAAAGCTAATGTAGAGAAACGTGGAATGCATGTTTTGCAGCGGATTAGCTGGTATCACACTATGATTGATATGCCAGGATGGAGATTTATCTTGGTCATTCTCACTTTCTATGTAACAATCAATTTTATATTTGCCTCAATTTATTATGGTATTGGAATTGAACATCTCAATGGAATTTCAAATGCAGACAGTGAATGGGTCAAATTCGGACAGGCTTATTTTTTCAGTGCCCAAACCTTCACAACGGTTGGTTATGGTCATATAAGTCCCTCAGGTTTTCTTACGAGTGCGCTTTCTGCAGGGGAAGCATTAATAGGTTTACTGAGTTTTGCAATTGCCACAGGTTTATTTTTTGGTCGATTTAGTAAACCGACAGCTTTTTTAAAGTTTTCTCATAATGCTATAATCGCCCCTTATGCTGAAAATACAGCCTTAATGATTAGGATTACGCCTTTTAAAAATACGAATTTTACAGATGCTGAAGCTAAAATGACACTAGGAATGAGCATCGAGGAAAATGGAAGAATGACTAATAAATTCTACGCTTTAGAACTGGAATTGGATCGAATAAATGCCTTGACTTTGAGTTGGACCCTAGTTCATCCTATTACAGAAAATAGTCCACTTTATAAATTTACAAACACGGATTTTAAAAATACAAATGGGGAGATTCTCGTTTTTATTAAGACCTTTGATGATATGTTTAGTAACACGGTTGCCGCTAGGACCTCTTATACTTTTGATGAGGTAGTTTACGGAGCAAAATTTGAACCCATGTATACGCGAAGTACTGATAATTCAAAGACAATCTTGAATTTGGATAAATTGAATGTGTTTAAAAATGTTGATTTGTAATATTAATTATTGTTTAAAATTTTAAAATTAATATTTATGTTTTGATAAATATTTAAAAATGTAAAAGTGTTTTTGATATAAAATAATCCAAGTTACTATCTATCTTCAAATAAAAATACCGTTATAGGTCCTAGAAATAATTTTAAAAAATACAGACACGAATTTCACGTATTTTCATCAATTAATTTTTTTGAAATTTGTGGAATTCGTGTTGCACTATTTAATAAAATATTTATTTGTTGGTGCTATTCTATTTTTCTTCCACCAAATCAAAATTCACCATCCAATTGACGCCAAATTTATCAACCAAGGTTCCAAAGTAGGCATTCCAAAAAGTGTTTTCCATCGGCATGATAATTTTTCCACCGACAGAAAGTGCCTTGAAGAACTTGTCTGCTTCTTCCTTGCTTTCGGTATTGAGGGAAAGCGAAAAGTTATTTCCGTAAATAGTTTCATTTCCAAAGGATTCGAAACTGTCGCTTCCCATAATCGCCGTTTCTTTACTTATAGGAAGCGAAACGTGCATGATTTTCTCGGCTTCTCCCGGAGGACAGGTTTGGCCTTCGGATATTGGCATGTCTTTAAATCTTCCAAAATAAGAGAATTCCCCACCAAAAACGGATTTGTAAAAAAGAAAAGCTTCTTCGCAAAAACCATTAAAGGTGATGTAGGTGTTTACTGTTGCCATGATTCTAGTTTTAATGTGATTAATCAATTAACTTTTTTAATTCAAAGGGACTAAATCAGACCTGAAATCTAAGACCTAATTTAGTTAGCGAATGTTACTTTGCTATTTCGTCAGATACTTTTTATACCAATCGATGGCTAAATCCGCGACTTCCTGCAATTTTCCGGGTTCTTCAAAGAGATGGGTTGCGGCTTGGACGATTTTCATTTCTTTTGGAGCTTCTAATGTGTCATAAGCCATTTTATTCATGCTGATGACTGGAGTGTCTAGACTGCCCACAATCAGCAGCGTAGGAGCGGTTACGTGTGGCAAATCGGATATTGCTAAATCAGGGCGACCGCCACGGGAAACCACTGCTTTTATTTTTTCCTTAAAATGCGCAGCAGCCCGCAATGCTGATGCAGCTCCAGTACTTGCACCAAAATATCCTATTGGCAGTGCTTTGGTACTTTCCTGATCCATCAACCATTGTGTTGTTGCTATCAATCGGTCACTGAGCAAATCAATATTGAATCGATTTTCATTTGTTTCATCTTCTTCCTCCGTAAGCAAGTCAAAAAGGAACGTGCCTATATGGTGTTGCTGAATGAGTTCTGCTACCATTTTATTTCGGGAACTGAATCTGCTGCTGCCGCTTCCGTGCGAAAAAATAACTATTCCAGTAGCATTTTCGGGTACAATCAAATCTCCTTTCAACGTAACTGACGCTAACGGAATATCTAAATCTAATTTTTCCATGATTTCTAATTTTAGGTATTTTAAAGCTTTATAATTGATTATTCAGTTGTATTGATAATACTCAGCATCTTAATTACTTCCTCGTCATCCACCTGATCGAATTCTTCATATAAACTTCCCACTCCCCGGAAATAAGAGGACGCAATCAAATAAATAAATTCATCGGCATTTTTCTCAAATAGCGGCACGGTATCAGAGGGAAGTACAGGAACGGCAACAATTATTTTTGCAGGATTTTTTTTTCGGAGCATGGCAATACTGGCAAGCAAGGTATTTCCTGTCGCAATGCCGTCATCTACCAGAATCACATTTTTATTCTCAATATCAATTGGTTTTCGGTTGCCCCTGTAAAGTTCGTATTTCTCTTTGAGGAGTTGCCGGAGTTTGTTAATTTCATGGTCTGTGTACTTTTTTGGGACTTCAGGATGCTCGTCAAGAATCATGGAATCCATGGAAACAGCGCCTATTGCAAATTCCTTGTTATTAGGATGTCCAATCTTTTTAGAGAGTACAATATCTAAAGGCAGGTGTAAAGTTTTCGAAATTACAAATCCCACAGGAACTCCGCCTCGGGGAACGGCAAGAATTACGCTATTTGTATTTTGGTATTTTTTTAATTTCTCGGACAGTAAAAATCCCGCTTCCATTCTATCTTTTAATAACTGCTTGTACATAACGGTTGTTTTTATAAAACATTAAAAAATAATTTATGTAAATATACTGATTTTCAATAATATAGACTAAATTTATACTGTTTTACAATTTGAAAATTTTAATTGTAAAATTAGAAAGTCACTATTAGTTTGATATACATGGACTATTCTTTTTTTAATATTTTCGCAGAATATGCATTATTTTTTTACTCGTTCCGTACTATTTATTTTCCTGAACCCCAAAAAAGGAAATTCGCATTTCAATTCTTTTTCATTGAAAAAGTGGAAAATGTAAGTCGCTCTAGGTCATATATCTAAATCAAAAATTTTGATGATACAATAGTAATTAATTATCTTATAAATAATTGATTATCAGTATTTTATGTTCTTTTTTTTTATTAAATTTATGCTTTAATTTAACAAGAAATCAAATCATGAAAAAATTGTACATCACCCAGCTTACTACAATTTCAAAATTTATTTTGTTAATTGTTATGATTACTTCTTATTCCGTTACAGCGCAAACTTTTACGGATAGTAATCTCCCTATTGTTATTATCACCACCGATAATGACCCGAACACAGGTTTGCCTCTCGAGATTGTTGATGATCCAAAAATTTTAGCAACCATGAAGATCATCAAGAGACCTGACGGAACCAGAAATTACCTAACGGATCAGAACACGGCTGGGTTTTTAAACTACACCGGCAGAATTGGTATCGAAATTAGAGGTTCTTCCACGCAAACGCTGCCTAAAAAACAGTATAGCTTAACCACTTTAAAAGCAGATAATACTTCTAATAATAACGTAAGTATTTTTGGGATGCCAAGTGAAAATGACTGGATTTTGAATGGATTAGGTTTTGATCCTTCCTTAGTTAGAGACTATTTAGCCTATTACATGTCGAGAGAATTAGGGAATTATGCCTCTAAAACGGAATACTGTGAGGTTGTGATTAACGGGGATTATAAAGGATTATATGTTTTTCAGGAAAAAATAAAATCCAATGAAAATAGGGTTAACGTTTTAAAGATTGAAGCGACTGATAATGCGTTACCAAATATCACTGGCGGCTATATAACCAAAGCGGATAAAACCACAGGCGGCGATCCTGTAGCGTTCTGGATGGACGAAACTAAATTTGTACATGATTTACCTAAACCTGAAAATGCGACACCTGAACAAACTCAATATATTGAAGCTGAGTTCAACAGAATGCAAGATCATGCCTACGATGATGATTTAGAAGACGGATATAGAACGATTATTGATGTGCCTTCTTTTGTCGATTTTATGTTAGTAAATGAATTGTGTTCAAACGCAGATGTGTATCAATCCAGCACTTTTTTCCATAAAGACCGTGGTGGAAAATTGCGAGCAGGTCCAGTTTGGGATTTTAACCAAAGTTTTGGAAGTACATTTACAAACAGCAGTCACGTAGATAAATGGCAATTTAATAACGGGAACAGAATTGGGCCGCCATTTTGGAGCTATTTATTTGATAATGGATCATTTAATTGCAATCTCGCTAAGCGATGGAATGAAGTAAAAGCGCCTGGCAAGCCATTGAACAAAGATGTATTGATTACTTATATGGATAACGCCTTAAGTTATATTAGTGAAGCAATTCCGCGAGAGCAACAAAGATGGGGGACACTAGACGATCATGATGTTGATGTAAACCGAATTAGAACTTTTATTGTTGACAGAACCACTTGGATTACAAATAATATAGGATCTTTTACAAACTGTGCTACTGTTTCGTTACCACCTTTGGTTATAACTAAAATCAATTACAATCCTAAAACGTCCACCAGTTTTCCGGTCAGTAATGATTTAGAGTTTATAGCCTTGCAAAACATTAGTGATCGATCCGTAAATCTTTCCGGCGTATATTTTAGACAATTAGGATTGACGTATCAGTTTCCGTTCAATTCAACTATTGGAGGAAATGAAACGATCTTTTTGACCAGTAATAATACAGCTTTTCAAAGTAAATACGGAATAGTTCCTTTTGGTCAGTTTGTCCGAAACTTATCTAATAAATCTCAGAAAATTGTTTTGGCTGATGCCGATGGAAATATAATAGACTCAGTAGAATATTTTGATGCGGCGCCTTGGCCCACAACACCTGATGGCGGTGGTACGTATCTGGATTTGATAAGCACTGCTTTAGATAATAATTTAGCGTCAAGTTGGGTAGCTACTAATAATGATACTTTAGCAAACCGTTCTTTTTTAGCTTCTTCCACACTTTCTATTTATCCAAATCCAGTTTCAAGTACACTTCAAATCCAAGCAAGTAAACCGATGACTGGAGTTAAAATGTTCAATATTTTGGGTGTTTTACAGCATGAAATTAAAACAGATTCCGAAAATATAACAATGGATTTGAGTGCGTATTCCAGTGGTATTTATTTTATAATGATTTATAATGAAGAGGGGTTTACCAGCAGAAAAATAATCAAAAAATAATTTAAACATTTTGTTTTACAAATAGGGGAACAGATAAATAATAGTGCAAACTGTTATTTATCTGTTTTTTTGTGAGTAACTAGTATAACTTTTGATTGTCATTACTTCTATAAATTATTGTTTTAGAATAATTTTATTACAACATAATCTCTAATTGTGGATGACTATCATTTAAACATAAAACAAACGTTAATTAATAATATAATGATTTAAAGACTAAATTATGTTTCAATTTATTGGTCTTAAAATATTGTCAGTTAGTTTTTTACAGAGTAATTACTAAATATACACGGGACATGAAATCAGTATTTAACATTTGTGTAAGAGTCGTTTGAACTGATTTTGTGTGTAACTGAATAAGAAGTAATTGTATAATTAAAAAAAGTTTAAGGCTGATTATAAACGTTTATAATAAAATTTATTTTACATTTGTTTATTAAATTTTGATAAACGATGAACAATATAAAAAGTGTGTTTAGTATAAAAGATCTTGAAAACCTCTCAGGGATCAAAGCGCATACGATACGAATTTGGGAGAAAAGATATGATATTCTCCAACCTATGCGTACGGATACTAACATTCGTTTGTACGATTTAGCTAGTTTGCAAAAGCTGTTAAATATCACATTGTTACACGATTACGGATATAAAATCTCAAAAATAGCAACATATCCGCAAGAAAAAATACCGTCTTTAGTGCGAGAAATAATTTCGAGCAAAACAGCCAAAAGTCACGCTATTAGTGAGTTCAAAATGGCGATGATGAACTTTGACCAAGAGCTTTTCTTTAATACATACAATTGGTTAATCGCGGAAAAATCATTCAAAGAAGTCTTTCATCAAGTTTTCATTCCCTTGATGAATGAATTGGGATTATTGTGGCAATCTGATACTATAACACCTGCTCACGAACATTTTATCAGCTACTTAATTAAACAAAAACTATTAATAAATACTGAAAAGCTTCAAATTTTAAAACAAACCAAACTGGATAAAGTTTTTGTTTTGTCTCTGCCAATGAATGAAATTCACGAATTGGGCTTAATGTATCTCAATTATGAAATTTTATTGCATGGATACAAAACCATTTATTTAGGGGAAAGTATGCCAATTGAAAATCTAAAAGATTTGAAAAAGCATTTTGATTCCATTGTTTTTGTGTCGTACTTAACAGTTCAGCCCGAAAGAGATATATTGGACAGTTATATCCAAAAAATGTCTGAAGAGTTATTGGATGATACTACTGAATTATGGTACCTCGGTAGAATGGTTGAGTTTATTAAAAAAGAAGAACTTCCAGAACGAATAACAATATTTAGTTCGATCAATGAATTAGTCGACTGGATTTAATTGTTTTTGTTTAAACAATTCATATATTTGCTAAACAAATGAAGAAAATAAAAAAAATTACAATTATAGGTTCTGGGTTCTCTGCGTTAGCTGCATCTGCTTATTTAGCTCAAAGTGGACATGACGTTACAATCTACGAAAAAAATGACGCCATAGGCGGACGCGCACGACAACTAAAGCGAGAAGGATTTACCTTTGATATGGGGCCGAGCTGGTACTGGATGCCAGATGTTTTCGAACGTTTCTTTGCTGACTTTGGAAAGAAGACTACGGATTATTATGAACTCATCAAATTGTCTCCTGCTTATCGAGTGTATTATGGGATAGATGATTTCATAACGATAGCGGACAATTTAGCGGACATTACAGTTGCTTTTGAAGCTATTGAAAAAGGAAGCGGTAAACTGCTAAGTGACTTTATGGCTGAGGCCAAGAGTAATTATGATATTGCCATCAAAGAGTTAGTATACCGTCCAGGAGTTTCTCCACTCGAATTGATAACTGTGGAAACAGCCATGAAAGTGGGACAATTTTTTAGCAACATCAGTAGAGATGTTCGCAAAAAATTTAAAAATGAAAGGCTAATCCAAATATTGGAATTTCCAGTATTGTTTCTTGGCGCAAAGCCATCAGACACGCCTTCGTTTTACAGTTTTATGAATTACGCCGACTTTGGCTTGGGAACTTGGCATCCCAAAACAGGAATGTTTGATGTGGTGCGAGGCATGGAAAGTTTAGCTATAGAACTAGGAGTAAAGTTTCAAACCAATGCTAATATCGAAAAAATTATTGTTGAAAATAAAACGGCAATAGCTATTCAGGTAAACGGCGAAATTATTGATTCAGATTTGATTTTGAGTGGTGCTGATTATCATCACACCGAGACGTTATTGGATCAGGAACACAGAGCGTACTCTGAGAAATATTGGGACAGTAGGGTTTTCGCACCTTCGTCATTATTATTTTATGTTGGTTTCAACAAAAAAATAGAAAATATTTCGCATCATGCATTGTTTTTTGATGTTGATTTTTACCAACATGCCAAGGATATTTACGATGAACCCCAGTGGCCAAAAGAGCCATTGTTCTATGCGAATTTCCCTTCGGTAACGGATAAAACCGCCGCTCCGGAAGGAATGGAATCTGGCTTTTTTCTTGTACCTTTAGCACCAGGAATCAATGATACAGAGGAATTAAGAGAAGAATATTTTGATAAAATAATAGATCGTTTTGAAACTTTAACACAGCAAAGCGTCAAAAATAATATTATATTTAAGCAATCATTCTGTAAAAATGATTTTGTGTCGGAGTACAACTCATACAAAGGGAATGCTTACGGAATGGCAAATACATTATTGCAAACGGCATTTTTGAGACCAAAATTAAAAAGTAAAAAAGTTAAGAATTTATATTTCACCGGTCAATTGACCGTTCCGGGACCAGGAGTTCCGCCAGCATTAATTTCTGGAAAATTAGTGTCGGATTTAATTAATAAGCAATTTTCAGAACAATAGTATGAAGCAATTATTTGATGATGTATCTTTTAAATGTAGCAAGTTAGTTACAAAAAACTATAGCACCTCTTTCTCTTTGGCGGTATACATGCTTTCGCCAAGTATTAGGGATGCCATATATAGTATCTATGGTTTCGTCCGTTTTGCAGATGAAATCGTGGATAGTTTCCATGGTTTTGACAAAGAAAGTTTGATCACAGAGTTTGAGGATGAATACTACAAAGCCTTTGATAGAGGAATAAGTTTAAATCCCATATTGAATTCTTTTCAACAAACAGTAAAGCAAAACAACATATCTGATGATCTTATTCAGGCTTTCTTAAAAAGTATGAAATTAGATTTGATAAAATCAGATTATCACAGCAAAGCAGAGTACGATGATTACATTTACGGTTCTGCGGATGTTGTAGGTTTAATGTGTCTTAAGGTTTTTGTAGCCGGTGACAATAAACGATACGAGCAACTAAAAGACGAAGCAATGCGATTGGGTTCTGCGTTCCAGAAAGTGAATTTTCTTCGGGATTTAAAGGACGATAATTTGGTTTTGAATCGCAATTATTTTCCTGGAGTCGATTTAAATTCGTTCGATGAAAATGCAAAAACCGCAATCATCAATGAAATTGAAGAAGATTTCAGAGTCGCTTACGAAGGCATTGTGAAACTTCCTATCGAAGCTAAGTTCGGTGTATACACAGCTTTTGTGTACTACAAAAAACTATTAAAAAAATTAGAAAACACGCCTTGTCACGAAATAGGAAACGCAAGAATCCGAGTTTCTAACTATACCAAAGCTGGTTTATTGGCAAAGTCTTTTGTGTCTTATAAATTGAAATTAGTTTAAATTACAGCTTTTTTTAATAAATTGTTATACTTAAATACAGAATAAAATGATATTTTTTTTGATTTTTCTAGGTACTTTTTTAATAATGGAATGCGTCACTTGGCTTACGCATAAGTATGTAATGCACGGATCAATGTGGTACTTTCACGCCGATCATCACCAGCCAAAATATGCAAATGTTTTCGAACGAAATGATATCTTTTTTGTGATTTTTGCTGTTCCAAGCATTTTACTTTTTTATTATGGTGTCGAAGGTGGTTTGAACTATAAATTCTTCATCGGACTTGGAATTATGTTTTACGGGATGTGTTATTTCATGATTCATGACGTCCTCATCCATCAACGTTTCAAGTGGTTCAAAAACACGAACAACAAGTATTTAATCGGTTTGCGAAAAGCGCACAAAGTACATCACAAACATTTGGGTAAAGAGCACGGAGAATGTTTCGGAATGCTTTTTGTACCTTTCAAATACTACAAAATATAAAGTTTAATTTGGGCGTGACCCAACTTTCACTATCGTTACAGCGGGGTCGGGCTATCCGTTCCCGCTTTTTTATAATTGGTCTCGTTCTAAAAAAACTAGGCCAATTATAAAAAGAGCTCCACTTTTATCCCTCACGCGAACTTAATGTTCCATGTCGTTATTTATTCTTAAAACACAACCATGAAAATATACAAACAAGAAACCGTTCAGCACGTAAATGCAACTGTCGAAGAATGTTGGTCTTTTTTTTCAAATCCAAAAAATCTGCAGAAAATCACACCGGAAGGAATGGGTTTTCAAATCACAGATTTTGATCAAAAATCCATGTATCCGGGACAAATTATTCAGTATAAAGTAACGCCACTTTTTGGAATCACTTTGTCATGGATGACTGTAATAACACAAGTAAAAGAAAATAGTTATTTCATAGATGAACAACGTTTTGGTCCATACAGTTTTTGGCACCACAAACATTTTTTTGAAGCAACCCCAAACGGAACTAAAATGACGGATGTCGTGCATTACGGATTACCGCTTGGTTTTCTGGGTCGAATCATGAATACATTGGTCGTTAAAAATAAATTGAAATCCATTTTTGAATACCGTGTAAAAAAGGTGGACGAAATGTTTAATGCAAAGTAATGAGCAAGCAAGAAATTTCTGTTTTTTGGTTCAGACGGGATTTGCGTCTGGAAGATAACATAGGTTTATTTCAAGCCTTACAGTCTAAATATTCGGTAGTTCCATTGTTTATTTTTGATGATTCCATTTTGGATAGTTTACCAAAAAATGATGCCCGAGTAGGTTTCATCCATGATTCACTTTCAAAAATAAACACGCAATTACAGGAAATTGGAAGTTCACTTTTGGTCAAAAAAGGAAAAACTTTTGATGTTTGGCAATCACTTTTACAAGAATATGACGTCAAAGAAGTTTTTTTCAACAAAGATTACGAACCGTACGCAATACAACGAGACACGGCGATTTGTGAACTTTTGGAAACAAAAAAAACCATTACTTATTCTTTTAAAGATCAAGTAATTTTCGAAGAGAAAGAAATTACAAAAGCAGATGGATTGCAATATACGGTGTACACACCTTTTAAAAATAAATGGCTGGAAAAATACAAATCAATGGCGCCGGTTCAGGAATACGATACGGAATCCCATTTTTCGAATTTCCATAAAAACAGTTTTGCTTTTCCTACTTTGGAACAAATAGGCTTCGAAGAAAGTCCCATAAAAGTTAAGCCACACAATTTAAAATTCATTTCAAATTATCAAGATATTAGGGATTTTCCAGCCTTGGATAAAACTTCTTATCTGTCGCCACATTTGCGTTTTGGAACTGTAAGCGTACGGAAATTAGTTAATTGGGCTTTTCATAAAAATGATGTCTTTTTGAGTGAATTGATTTGGAGAGAATTCTTTATGCAAATCTTATTCAGTTTTCCAAAAGTCGTTACTCAAAACTTTAAATCGGCTTATGATGGAATTGAGTGGCGCAATAATGAAGAAGATTTCAAACGTTGGTGTTCGGGAACAACTGGTTATCCAATGGTCGATGCAGGAATGCGTCAACTTAATGAAACGGGTTACATGCACAACAGAGTTCGCATGGTGGTCGCCAGTTTTCTAATTAAACATTTAATGATTCAGTGGCAATGGGGTGAAGCCTATTTTGCCGAAAAACTACTGGATTACGATATGTCTGCCAATGTTGGTAACTGGCAATGGGCAGCAGGAACCGGTTGTGATGCCGCACCTTATTTCCGTGTTTTCAATCCAGAGATTCAACAGAAAAAATTCGATGAGAAAGGAATCTACATCCGAAAATGGATTAAAGAATTCGATTTAGGTTACGGAAAACCTATGGTAGAACACGCGATGGCGAGAGATCGAGCGATTGCGACTTACAAAGCCGGAATCTTGAAATAAAAAGATTTAACATATAAGGCATTTAAGTTTTTGAGCATTATCTAAAAACTTAAATGACTTACAGGTTAAAAAGAAAATTATTTAATCAATTTCTGCAGCATTCCTTTAAAGATAAATCCATGAAAGGGCAAAACGGAATACCAATATAATTTTCCCCAAATTCCTCTGGGTCTGAAAGTTGCCGCTTGATACAACGTATTTCCTATTATTTTAAATTCGAGCCAAGCTTCTCCTGGGAGTTTCATTTCGGCAAATAAAATTAATTTTCCTTCTTCTTTATTGGCATACAAAACACGCCAAAAGTCTAAAGCATCTCCAGAATGGATATCGTGTCGGTTTGTTCTTCCTCTTCGAGAACCTACGCCACCGTATAATTTATCAATAAAACCTCGTAAATTCCACAACCAATCACCATAATACCAACCTGTGTCACCGCCGATGGACCAAATCCTATTTATGGTGAAATCACGATCTATGATTTCCATTTTACGTCGGTCAATGTAGCAATCCTTTTTTGGAACTTTCAAATATTCCGACATGTTGCTGCTAAAACGTCCGCTGACCAAGGAATCTTTCCAACTCGAAGCTACTTTATCTTCGTCTACTTTTATTAATGCGCGAGAAAGTGCTTGTTTGTAGGACATCGGCGTAACATGCAGTAATTCATTGATTCGGTTATCACTGCAAACTACTTCGACTTTCATGCTGCTGACCAGAGCTGACGCGAGTCTATACGATGTTGAGGTTACAAAATAGAGCCAATAAGAAGATAATTTTGGTGTCATTATTGGGACAGTGAAAATCCATCTCTTTAATTTTTTTGCTTCTGCAAAACCCAAAAGCATTTCTTTGTACGTTAAAATATCGGGTCCGCCAATGTCAAAACTCTGATTGTAGGTAAGTGGATTCAGTAATGATTTGGATAAAAAATCTAGAACATCCGGAATTGCAATCGGCTGGCATTTGGTATTTAGCCATTTTGGTGTAATCATTATGGGTAGTTTATTCACTAAATCCCGAATGATTTCAAACGATGCACTTCCAGAACCTACAATAATTCCCGCTCTCAAAGTAGTCGCGGCAAAAGTTCCTGTATTTAAAATTTCTTCCACCTTTTTTCTGGAAGATAAATGTTTTGATAATGATTTGTCATTTACAATTCCGCTCAAATAAATGACTTGTTTGGCTTTGGTTTCATTCAAACGTTTCACAAAATTTAGTGCAGATTCACTTTCTAATTCATCAAAATTAGAGGCTGATCCTGACATGGAATGTATTAGATAGTAAGCTGCATCAATATCTTCAGGAATAGCGGTCAATGTTTCCTGATTCAGAAAATCAACTTCAATTACCGTAACATTTTTTTGAAATTCAACTGGACAATAAAACCTGTTTTTGTCTCTTACACAACAGATTATATCGTGCCCTTGTTCTACCAATAATGGCAAAAGTCGCTTCCCGATATAACCTGTTGCGCCTGTTAAGAGAATTTTCATGGTTTGTATTTTTTGCCACGAATTACACGAATAAACTCCAATTTTAAACTAATGAGAAAATCCGTGTAATTTGTGTACTATTTTTTATTCAGTAAGTTGTATTTCAGCAATTAAAATTAACTTAATTTATTGGAAACTAAGCTAATAAATTCTTTTCTGGTTTTGTCTTTCTCGAAAGCTCCTGTAAAAGAAGAAGTCGTTGTAACTGAATTTTGTTTTTGGATCCCACGCATTTGCATGCACATGTGTTGCGCTTCAATCACAACCGCCACTCCAAGTGGATTTAAAGCGTCCTGAATACAATTTTTGATTTGATCTGTCAATCGTTCCTGAACTTGCATTCTTCGGGCAAACGCATCAACTACTCTTGGAATTTTACTTAAACCTACAATTTTACCATTTGGAATATAAGCGACATGTGCTTTTCCAAAAAACGGTAACATGTGGTGTTCACACATAGAATATACTTCGATGTCTTTTACCACAATCATTTGCTGGTGATCTTCAGTAAACATTGCCGATTTTAAGATTTCTAATGGATCGAGTCCGTAACCGTGGGTTAAATATTGCATCGCTTTTGCCACACGTTCAGGAGTTTTTTCTAACCCTTCGCGAGTTACATCTTCGCCTAAATTTTCAATGATTACTTTATAATTATCTGCTAATGCTTCTGTTATTTCAGTATCGTATTGTTCGATTTTTTCGTAACTTTTCATTTCTTTTATCATGGTATGCTGTATTTCTATTTTAAGTTTGGCTAATTATTTTTTAGATTTTAAAAGTCACGATTCCGTAATCCATTTCAAAAACTTGACCTGAAATTGACTTGGCGTTTTCCGAAATTAGGAAGTTGGCCATATTCGCAACTTCTTCCGGTTTCAAATATCCTTTCATCGGGTGGCGTTCCACCATATTTTCTTTCATTCTGTCATTTCTCAAAATACCTGCTGCAAGTGTTGTTTCGGTAATTGTAGGAGCAATGGCATTAATCCGTACTACTGAAGCTAGTTCTGCTCCCAAAGATTTTACTAATCCTTCAATTCCCGCTTTTGCAGTAGCAATACTCGCATGAAAAGGCATTCCTAATTTTGCAGCCACCGTACTAAACAAAACAATCGATGGATTAGTTCCCTTTTTTAAAACAGGTAAATATTTTTGAATGGCTTTTACAGCGCCAATGACGTTAATTTCAAAATCATTTCTGAAATCATCGATGCTCAAACTTCCAATCGGTTTCAAATTAATAGAACCTGGGCAATAAATCAAGGTATCTACAGCTTCTATTTCTGGAAGTGTATCTTTTAGAACATCTAATGAGTAATGTTTCAGGTTGGGATGCGTGATTTCAGGTGCATTTCTGCTGATGTTGTAAACCAAGTTTGTCTCTAATTGTTGCAACAAAATGGCACTACCAATTCCTTTACTACCACCAATGATTACTATGTTTTTCATATATATTATTCAATCAGTTATTTAAAATTTATTTTGGGTTTGTTTCGTATTATCGAAAAATTATCGTTTGGATATCTTGTTGTTGTTAATTTGTCTTTGCATCGTACATTTAAAACGGCCTTCTCGAAAATCCCTTAATTTTTCATGTTTTGTTTTTCGGCCTTGCACTCTTTCGCGCCACATTCTAAAACTCGAAGGTTTCATTTCGGTACGCATCAGGTCGATCACTTCTTGCTCTTTTAATCCAAATTGCATTAAAATCGCATCAAACGTGGTACGGTCTTCCCAAGCCATTTCTATGATTCGGTCTTTGTCTAAATCAGTAAGTTCTTTTTTTTCAGTCACGAGATTCTATTTTTTTGAAATTGCTATTGATTTTTTTTTGAAATTGTTGTTGAAAATTATTCGCTATCGCCAATATCTGCCATAGTATGAAGTTTTAATATCCGCGAACTTTCTTCTTTTACCAAGGGATTTTTCTTCATTTTCCATAAAAAATCACTCGCGAATTTTCTCGTTCTTTCCATGTTTACAATTGGTTTTGGATAATTAACTCCAACTTCAAAATCGTTAAATTTTTGGTCTAAATAGGTCATTTTATAGGGTTCATGTACAAAAGCTCGTGGCAAATCGCGCAGTTCCGGAACCCATTTTTTTATGAATTCTCCGTCAGGATCATGTTCATAACTATTCTTTATTGGATTATATATACGTAACATATTGATTCCGGTTTCTCCAGCCTGCATTTGCAACTGCGGAAAATGTATTCCGGGTTCAAAATCAAGAAACATTTGTGATAAATGCTGCGTCGCTTCTTGCCAAGGTTGCCATAGATTATGGGTGAAAAATGAAACTAACATGGCACGCATTCTAAAATTCAAATAGCCAGTTTCATTCAAACAGCGCATGCATGCATCAATCAATGGAAATCCGGTTTGTCCCGTTTTCCAAGCTTCAATATAATTTTCATTGACTTTCTTTTTCAACGAATGGAATCCCTTATTAACACTTTCAAACTCCATGACTTCTTCCATTTCAAATTTCTGGATAAAATGTGCTTGCCAAGTCAGTCGAGATATAAAGGAATCAATTTGCTTTTTGTTATTGCAGGTCAATAGGAACGTAGCCGCTTTTTGCAATACTTGTCTCGAAGATAAATTTCCCCAAGCAATATAGGGTGATAACCTGCTACAGCTTTTTCGAGCTAATAAAGGTTTCGAAATATGTGAGTTATAATTGTGGTATCGTTCATCAAAAAATGTTTGCAAATATTTCTGGGCCATGTTGCTCCCACCTTTTTGGAAAATAGCATCCGGAACAGTTTCTAAATTGGTTTTTTCTAAAGCTTTTTCGAGTTCCAATATAGCTTCCGTATTTAGAAAATTTTCTGGTTTATCATCAAAAATAAATTGGGGTTGATTCATGTAGTCTTCCCATTTTGAAACCCAATTCGTTCTGCTACGTAAGGCTCTGAAAATTCCGTTGTTGGTATTTTCAATCCAATTAATTTGATTGTTTTTGCAAAAGCGTTTGAAAGTTTTATCTCTTTCGTAAGTGATTTTTAAGCCAGTTTCCTGATGTGAGTATACGGTTTCAATTTTGTACGTTTCTTCAAGAATATTGAAAACTTGAAGGACCTCTGAAGATACCGCTAACACATGTGTGTTCGATTGTTCCAGTTGTTTGTTGATATCTACAAGTGATTGCTTGATGAAATTCCAGTGTCTTGGACTATAATGTGAATCATTTTCTAAAGATTTTTCGAATACATAAAGCAACAATGTGGGTATGCCAGTTTTTGTTGCATTAAAAATCGCCTCATTATCCTGTAAACGAAGATCCCTTTTGAACCAAACTACATTAATTTGTTTTTTATTTGTATTCATTTATCTTTTTAAAATAATTGTTGTTGCAACCATAATTTCTGAAATTTTGATTGTCCATCGTAATTGGACGCTTGTAATTTAATATTGAATTTTCGGTCTCTAGGATCGTTACCAACTCCTGAAACGTACATCCAATTCCCATAATTGCTGTGTACATCGTAATCAATTAGCATCGCTTCAAAATAGGCAGCTCCAATGCGCCAATCTATTAGTAATTCTTTTGCGAAAAATGACGCTACGTTTTGTCTGCCGCGATTGCTCATACATCCTGTTTGTTGTAATTCAATCATATTGGCATTTACAAATGGTTCGTCTGTAGTACCGTTTATCCAATGATTTATGGCTGATTGGTTGGTTTTCCAAACGTATTTTTTGTCTAAAATCCCTCCGATTTTAAAAATGGAATTCCCGTTTTTCAACGATATATATTTAAAATAATCCCTCCAAATCAGTTCAAAAATCAACCAATAGGTGGATTCATTTTTCCCGATTTGTTGTTCGTATTTTATAATTTCCCAATAAATAGTCTTTGCCGAAATGGAACCGTTTGCCAACCAAGGTGAGAATTTCGAACTAAAATCAGTGCCGATTAATCCGTTTCGAGTCAATTTATAAACACTTAGTTTTTTGGTTTCCCAAAAATAATTTTGCAATCGTTTTATTGCCTCATCTTCACCACCACGAAAAGGAAACGCCGTTCTAGAATCCATTTTAAAATCAGTAAAACCTAATGTTTCCATGCTGGGAATCACAGTTTCATTTGTAATTAAATTGTCTTCCTCCATCGGTTGAACTGTAAATTCAGGACGGATTTTCGTTGATTTTTCGCACTGATTTCTGAATTGTGTAAAAACATTTGGAATCGATGTAATGTCAAACGGAATGTCTTCAGGATGAAATAAGAACTGATTGTACGTGCTTTTGAACGCTACTGAATCTGAAACTTTCGATTTTACATTCTCTAAAACTTTTATTTCCTCACTCGTCCATTCTTCTTGGAAGTAAATCGAATCAATTTCATTTTCAGTAATTATTTCGGGAATCGCACCTTCAGGTTTTTGGTGATAAACCAAAAGCGGAATATTCAATTTTTCCAAATTTTGTTTCAAGGCCGTTACCGATTCAATCAAAAACTTTGCCCGAAACTTTTCTGTTTTTTTAAATCCAAAATTAGTATCCTCAAAATGCCTTGGATCAAAAAAATACACCGCGATTACGGTTTCATTTTCATCAATAGCATTTGTCAAAGATTCATTATCATGCACTCTCAAATCGTTTCTAAACCAAACTAACCCTTTTTGTTTCTTTTGCATTTTTCGCTACAATATTTGACTTCGTCCCATACTTTTTCCCATTTTTTCCGCCAGCTAAAAGGTCGGTTGCAAACCAAACACATTTTTGAAGGCAGATTTTCCTTCTTCACTACTTGTATTTTTGATATTCATTCACAACAATTTTCGCTTTTAAATCAAACATTAAATTGTATAGTCCAAAGAATGTTCTGTTCATATAAATGAAATGCTTTGAACCTCGATTACCATTCATTTTTCTAAGATTGGTATCTTTTGAAAAGCGTTCGCCTAATGCTGCGATACTTTCAAAAAAAGTCTCATCAGAAAAATCGAATGTTTCTGCCTGAAATGGTTTTGTAAACAAAGACAATAAATCATGAAATAATTCGGTGAAATAGGCTACCTCTTCTTTCGAATCATCAACACGTAAAATTTCTAACTCAAACAATTTTGCATTAAACAATTTTGTATCGTTGATGACCTTTTTATCAATCAATTCAAAATAAGGAGTATAAAAATCATTTGGAATTTGTTTCATACAACCAAAATCCAGTGCCACTAATTGATTTTCTTCATTCACCAAGAAATTTCCAGGATGTGGATCAGCGTGTACTTTTTTCAAAACATGAATTTGGTACATGTAGAAATCCCATAAAGCTTGCCCAATTTTAGCGGCCACTTCCTGGTTGGTATTTAGCTTAGTAAATTCTGAAAGATGCTTTCCTGTCATCCAATCCATCGTGATGATTTTTTCTGATGAGAATTCAGGATAGTAATTTGGAAATACTAAATTTTGAATTTTTTTACAGGCAGCAACTACTTCTTGGCTTTGTTTTAATTCTAGTAAATAATTAGTTTCTTCAACTAATTTGTCTTCAACTTCCTTAAAATACTTATCAGAGTCTTTTCCTTGAAGGTTAAACATTCTCACCGCAATTGGTTTAACCATCGCTAAATCTGATGAAATACTGTTGGCAACTCCAGGGTATTGAATTTTTACAGCTAGTTTTTTGCCGTCTTTTACCGCAATATGCACTTGTCCAATGCTTGCAGCATTCCTTGATTCAGCATTGAACTCATCAAAAATTTCGTATGGTGTTTTTCCAAAATTTGTCTTGAACGTTTTCAGTACCAATGGAGCCGAAAGTGGCGGTACTGAGAACTGAGACAACGAGAATTTTTCAACGTAAGCTTGTGGCAAAAAGCTTTTGTCCATGCTTAACATTTGAGCAACTTTCAACGCACTTCCTTTCAAACTTTTCAATCCGTCATAAATATCTTCAGCATTGTCTTCATTTAATTTATCACGGGTCAAATCAGAATTGACCATTTTTTCACCGTAATATTTCAAGTAGTTCACGCCAACTTTTGCACCGGTTTGTACCAATTTTGTAGCCCTTTCAATTTTTGAAGTAGGGATGTAGTCTATCGTTTTCATTACTTATTGTATATTTTTTCTTTGAAAATAAATTTTCCAAAATCGATTAAGCTGTCTATAGGAGCAATATTCATTAATTCAAAAGTCACTTTTACTGATTTTTCAATATAAATATCTGTTTTCTCAAAAGAAGGTGATGAATCATCTAACCAGAATTTGAGTGTCAATAAAAGTTGAATCCAAGACGTTTCCTGAAATGTTTTCTCTTGAAAATTTTGAAGTTTTTCTTGTTGTGTTCTAAATTCATCCGAAATGATTTCAGTAAGGAAATTTTTGAAACTGTTTCTTAGTCCGGAAAGCTGCATCAATTTTTTTAACTGATTATTGTGCTCTTGCAATACAAGTACAACGTAACTTCTGTTAGCAGTTAATATTTCGAAGAAAGTAAAGTAAAAACTTAACATTTTGCTTTTCATGTCATACATCTCGTATTCCTTGTTTTTGTTCAGCAAATCGATAGTTTTCTCTACAAACATTTTGAAAATTTCCTTTTCAATACTTTCTATAGTTCCAAAAAATGCATAAAATTCCGTTTCCGTAAAATCATTGATTTTTGTAAAATGATATACTGATTTTGGTTTTTCACTATGATCTAGTACATAATTCATGTACATAGAAACTATTTTGTCTTTTGTTATTGGGGTTTTTTTAGTAGCCATTTTTGATGTGTTTCAAATTAGAGTATAAAGGTAGTGAATGTTTAACTATATATTAATAAAGTTAAACAAAATTTAATATAATTTTATATCGTTATAAATGATTAGCTTTACACTATTATGAAAAAGAATGTTTTAATAAGCGGCGGTTCGGGATTTATCGGAAGAAATTTGACTACTTTATTGTTAGCCAAAGGATACTCTGTTTCCATCTTAAGTAGGAGTGAAAAACAGAATAAAGGAGATGTTTTCTATTATAAATGGGATGTTGAAAAGCAGACGATTGATGATGAAGCAATTTTGAAAGCAGATTATATTATTCATTTGGCAGGTGAAAATATAGCAGAGAAAAGATGGACTGCGAAGAGAAAAGCAGCCATAATTGATAGTCGGGAAAAATCCACTCAATTATTATATTCCGTTTTAAAGAAGCATTATAAAAAACTAGATGCTTTTATTTCTGCTTCGGCGGTGGGGATTTATGGCGCTGTGAATGGGGAGGAAATTTGTACGGAAAATATGAAACCGGCAAATGATTTCTTGGGATATACGTGTCAAAAATGGGAAGATTCTATTGACTTCATTGAGAATTTGAATATCCGAACAGTGAAAATTCGTACTGGATTGGTATTAGGTAAAAATGACGGTTTTTTGAAGAAGCTGATTCCTTTGTTCAAATATAGATTGGGTTCAGCATTAGGCTCCGGGAAGCAATATATGCCTTGGGTTCATGTGGATGACTTGTGCGCTATTTATTTGCAAGCTATTTCAGATACAAGTATGGAAGGACCTTATAATGCAGCTATTTGTGATAATACTACCAACACCGTTTTTTCAAAAACATTGGCTCGTGTTTTTGGCTATTCTATTTGGTTGCCTAATGTGCCTGCTTTTGTCTTAAAATTAGTAATGGGCGAAATGGCTAAAATCGTACTGACCGGAAGAAGAGTTTCCTCAGATAAAATGGAACAAACCGGTTTTAAATTTAAATTTAACAATTTGGAAGAAGCAATAAGAAATTGTTTAACAAAATAGAACTATTCTAAGACACAAATAATTTGAGTGTTTACGTTTTTTGATATTTTACTACGGACAATAAAAGGAATTTCTATATTAAAATCATCTGTGTTTAAAGGAAAGGTGGAATAAAGTTCTATCCCTTTATCCACTTTTTTCAGAGTTCCGTTGATTACAATTTTTTTAGTTCGTCCACGAATCGTCATTTTTCCGGTAATTTGATATTGATTATTGGTAGTGGTAAGTTTTTTTAAATCAAATTTATCAATTTTTCCTTTAAAAACTGCTCTTGGAAAACGGTTGCTTTCCATGTAGTTTTTATTGAAATGCTCTTGCATCAAATCTCTTTTAAATTTAAAATCTTTGATGTTGATCCAACAAGCGATATCGCCCGTTTTTAGTATTAAAATACAGGTTGTTTTTTCATTTATTGCTTTTACTTCTTCAAATAAGGGAATGGAAGCCTCAAAATTTGTAATCCCCATGTATGACACCATTTTTTCTTGGGCCGTAGCAGTAATTGCAATCAAAATTAGCACTATTTGAGTAATTTTTTTCATAATGATTTATGAATTAAATTACTTAAAGTTACAAAAAAATAGTGGAAACCGAAGTAACTACCTAATGAAAAATTTTGGGGTTTAGTTAATTGTAAAGGATTTTTTAAATCAGAAATTACAATGAAATTATACTTATAAAAAAAGTGTAGTACTGCTTTCCTCTAATCATAAATTTCGTTGCGTTTATAGTTCTAACTTTACATTATACTTTTTTAAACTTTCTAATGATTCTTCCGAAGTGTAATCAAATACTTCTTCATGAATGTTTTGTTCTTTTTTCAGTGAAACTTGCTTGATACAGTTAAAATAGCGGCGCACATCATTCATGTTAGAAAGAATTAAACCGGGCACTGGAGTGCTTTTGCCTTCACTATCTTTGGCGACCATTGTGAAATAAGAAGAGTTGCAATGTTTGATTTTTCCAGTCTGAATATTCTCGGCTTCCACTCGGATACCCACAATCATTGAACTGTTTCCTACGAAGTTTACACTAGCTTTCATTGTTACCAATTCCCCGACTTCGATAGGTTTTAAGAAATTTACGGTGTCTACGGAGGCAGTTACACAATAGTTTCCGGAAAATTTTGAGGCACAAGCAAACGCGATTTGATCCAGTAAAGATAAGATATATCCACCATGTATTTTACCGCTGAAATTCGTATTGGAAGGCAACATTAACTCGGAAATACTAATGTCTGAGGAAGCTACGGTTTTAAAAGTGCGATTCATCTACTTTATTTTAAATGGAGAATTTACTTTTTTGACATCGGTAATAAAATAACGAGTATCGCCCCACCAAGGAAAGGTACGGTAACGTTCCACATAATTTACCTGCACGTATTGCCCTTCGAATTCTTGCAGGTCAGCAATTACTTTTTCTTCGCTATCTAGTACCGAAAAAGAAAAGATTTGTGCTCCTGAAATGCCTTGGCTTATTTCGCCTTCCCATGTTTTGAAAGCTACTCCTTTATTACTCACCTTTATTAGTTCGCCCGAACGAACTCCTTCGCTGTATGTGGCGTTGTATAAAAAAGTAAAATAAGCTACAATAGATAAGACGACTATGGCACTGATAACCATTAAAAATTTTCTCATTTTCTGTTTAATTTAAAAGTTGATTTTCATCTTTTTCTGCTCGATTTAATATGCTTTCTGGGAGTGCTTTCTTGGCTTTAGCTCCCATTTTTTTCAATTTTTCGACACTTACAATCAGGTTTCCTTTTCCTTCCACGAGTTTATTCATTGCGCCGCTGTATTCTGTTTTGCTTTCGTCAATTTTTTTACCGATTTTGATTAAATCTGCCACAAAACCTTCAAATTTATCATACAAAGCGCCGGCTTGACGCGCAATTTCGAGTGCGTTTTCTTGTTGTTTTTGGTTGGTCCACATGCTGTCAATCGTTCGCAAAGTAGCTAATAAAGTCGCAGGTGTAACAATGACAATGTTTTTTTCGAATGCTTTGTTGTACAAACTTGTATCTTCATTAAGCGCCATTGCAAAAGCGGGTTCTATAGGGATAAATAACAGTACAAAATCAGGACTTTCTATTTGGTACAAATCATGATAATTTTTACTTCCTAATTGCTCAACATGGCGTTTGATGGAATTGACGTGTTCTTTTAAATAGTTTATTTTTAAAATATCATCTTCCTCATTGATGTATTTCTCGTAAGCTGTCAGAGAGACTTTAGAATCGACAATCATCTTTTTACCGTCAGGTAGATTGATAACAACGTCTGGAAAAACGCGATTTCCATCTTCGGTTGTGAACGCTTGTTGTACTTCGTATTCACGACCTTTCTCTAATCCTGATTTTTCAAGAACGCGTTCCAAAACTAGTTCGCCCCAATTTCCTTGCATCTTGCTGTCACCTTTCAGAGCCTTGGTCAGGTTGATAGTTTCTTTACTCATCTGGATATTCATTTCTCGTAAACCCAGAATTTGTTGGCGCAAAGCCGCATGATAATCAATGCTTTCTTTGTGAGTATCTTCAACTTTCTTTTCGAACAAATGAATTTTATCCTGCAATGGAGTCAGGATGTTTTTCATATTCTCCTTGTTCTGTTCTGTAAATTTATTGGATTTTTCGTCTAATATTTTGTTGGCGAGATTCTCAAATTCTTTAGTGAATTTTTCCTGTAGTTTCTCAACTTCTTCTTTTTGCTCTTTGTTGCGTTCCCAAAGATTCTCAAAATCAACTTCCTTTTTTGAAAGTTGGATTGCTAAGCTGTCTTTTTCGCTTCTAATATTTTCTTTTTCAATGTTGACGTTTTCTAATTGCTTTTCGAAAGTTGTTTTATCAGAAATAATCTGCTCTTTCAGCTGATTGAACTGGGAGGAAAATGCAATAAGTTTTTCTTCTAAACTAATTTTTTCGGATTGGAATCTAGCAGAGAAAATGAGTTTTCCAATAAAAATACCAATGGCGAGTGCAACGATAAAAATCAATAAAAACGGAAGCATATTTGACATAGAATTTGTTTTTGTAAGGTTGTAAAAATAAACAAAAGTTTTTTGGTTTCCTTTTAGAAAGCAAAATAGTAATGGAAGTTTTAGTATTTATGAATTTGGAGGTTTTAGGTATTAATTGTTCTTTTAATTTGTGTGTTTTAGTGATTTGTAAATAAAAAAAAGGCCAATATGAATTAGTTTTCATATTGGCCTTTTAAATAGATGGAATTTTTATTCATCCAGTTTTATGTTCCCTCGGTCTTCCTTATTATCAGGGTGTTCGTTTGGATATCGATTTGGGGTAATATCCGAGTTATGATCTTTGTTTTCTACCATCTTTTTTGCCTGTTCTTCAGGAACTTGCTCCACGTCTGACTTTAAATTCTCAGAAGTAGCGGCATCATTTTGTTCTAAAGTTCCATCTATATTTCTTGCCCTTTGAACAATTTTTTGATTTCCGTGGTTGTCAGTTTCAACTTCTGATTTCAAATTGGTTGACTCCGGATTATTATTTTTGGCCAAGTTCTCACCGCTAAATCCTTCGTTTATATTTTGCTTGTTATTCGTCTTTTTTGAACCTAAATCATTGTTTTCCATATTCTGTAATTTTAAAATTATTACTAATAACTCCTATAATATTACGCCATTAATGTTGAATAATCGAATTTTTAACATAGGTTTTTGTTTCTACTTATAAATGTTTGGTTTGACAGTTTTAAATCCAGCGAAAACAAAACTATCTTTGCCATCTTTAAAACAAATACAATGTCCCATTCGCACTTCATCATCCATAAGCCTTACGGGTATTTAAGTCAGTTTATTTATGAGCTGAAACGAAAAAAGAAATTACTTGGTGAATTGCATGATTTTCCCAAAGGAACGATGGCGATAGGCCGCCTTGACGAAGATTCCGAAGGATTGTTGTTGTTGACCACAGATGGAATGATGAGCGAAATCATTAGAAGTAAAAAAGTCGATAAAGAATATTATGTACAAGTCGATGGCATGATTCATCAGGAGGCGATTGAGCAGTTGCAAAAAGGAGTTGAAATAGGTTTTAACGGAACCAAGTATATTACAAAAACCTGTAAAGCTTCTTTAGTAGATGAAATTCCTGCTTTTGGTGCTAGAGGTAAAAAAATTCGGGATGAACGTCACGGTCCAACCTCTTGGGCTTCGATTACGGTGAATGAAGGGAAGTTTCGTCAAGTCCGAAAAATGACCGCTGCTGTTGGTTTTCCTACGTTGCGCTTGGTTCGTGTTCGAATAGGAAATGTGCATCTTAATGATCTGCAGGCTGGAGAAGTAATTGAAGTAGAAAATTTTCAAATAGAAATTTAAAAGGTAGTACGAATTTTTTAATCTTTTAATTTTTCAATCTTTTAATAAAGTACAAAATGTTAAACATCGTTTTAGTAGAACCTGAAATACCAAATAATACCGGAAATATTGGCCGATTGTGCGTAGGTAGCGAAAGCCGTCTGCACTTAATTCATCCTTTTGGATTTGTCATCAATGATAAAAACCTGAAACGTTCCGGTTTGGATTATTGGGTGCATCTCGATGTGACCGAATATCAAAATGTATCGGAGTGGAAATCCCAAATTCCTGATTTATCTCGTGTTTTTCTAATGAGTTCCCATGCCAAAAAATCATATCTGGAGACTGATTTTCAAGATGGAGATTGGTTGGTTTTTGGAAAAGAAAGTAAGGGTTTGAGCGAAGTCGTTTTAAATGAATTTCCCAATCATCTTACCATTCCAATGTCACCGTTGATAAGAAGTTTCAATATCGCTAATTCGGTAGCGTTTGTCATTGGCGAAGCAAAACGACAAATAGGATTGAAACTTTAAGAAATTACAAATTTCCCTTTGGACGCGTCAAAAATAATATGCTCGTCTTTAAAAAGCGTATTAAAAGTTCCTTTTAGAATCAAATTACACGGTTGATCCTGAACTATATTTTCGGGAGTCATAATGATCATTTCATCACTCAATTGTATCGCCATGTCGATATCGTGAGTGGAGAATAAAATGCATTTTTGAGTTTCCTGAGTGAGTTTTTTCAGTAATTTAAACAATACCACTTTATGCAGCAAATCCAAGTGAGTTGTGGGTTCATCCAAAATAATTAACGGTGTGTCTTGCGCCAAAGCTCGTGCAATTAAGACTATTTGTAATTGTCCGTCGCTGATTTCGTAGTGTCTTTTAGCAGCTAGATGACTAATTTGAGTCAATTCTATTGCTTCATTTACTTTTGCGATGTCTTCAGAAGTTAATTTTCCAATCCAGTTTGTGTACGGTTGTCTTCCCAAAGCAATGAGTTCAAAAACTGTCAAGTTGCTTGGAGGCAATTTTTCGGTGAGAACTACACTTAGATTTTGTGCCAATGTCAAAGCGTCTATTTCTTGAATGTTTTGACCATTGAGTAAAACAGTTCCTGAAATTGGTTTTTGAATGCCTGTTATGGTTCGCAAAAGTGTCGATTTACCAATACCGTTGGCACCGATTAAAGCAATAAGTTTTCCATTTTCTAAACAAATATCAATGTTAGAAGCAACAATGGTTTTTTCTTTTTTATGAGAATAACCAATGCTGATTTGTGAACCCTGTAAGATGATTTTATTTTCCATTATCCCATCATTTTGCGTTTCCTAATTAATAACCAAATTACAATCGGAGCTCCAAAAATAGAAGTTACGGCATTGATTGGTAACGTCAAATCACTGCCGGGAAGTTGCGAAATACTGTCGCAAATGAGCATGATAATCGCCCCAAAAAGTATAGTACTCCAAAATAAAATTGTGTGATTGCTCGTCTGAAAAACTAGCTTTGCAATATGAGGAACTGCTAATCCAATAAAAGCAATTGGACCTGCAAAAGCAGTGATGCTTCCGGCCAAAATACTGGTGGCAAAAATGATAATCAGTCGTGATTTTTTATAATTTAACCCCAAACTTTTGGCATAATTTTCACCCAGAAGTAATGAGTTCAACGGCTTGATGCTAAATAAACTCAGTAATAATCCAATGACTACGCAGATGGTTAAAAGAGAAATGGAGGTCCATGATAAATTACCAAGATTTCCAAGTGACCAGAATGTGAATTTCTGTAATTGTTCGGCGGTGCTGAAATACGTCAGCGTACCAACAATGGCACTGGTTAAACTCCCAAACATAAGGCCTACAATTAAGATGGCCATAGTGTCCCGTAATCGATGGGAAACGGCTAAAACAGCCAGCAAAACGGTGAAGCTTCCTAAACTGGAGGCCAAAATAATTCCGTAAGAAGAAAGTAAAAGTGTTGCTAAAAAAGGCGGTAACAGCGCTGCGCCTAAAATAACAGTTGCAACACCTAAACTGGCTCCAGAACTCAAACCTAATACATAAGGTCCTGCCAGCGGATTTCTAAACAGTGTTTGCATTAATAAGCCGCTTATGGATAACCCCATTCCAACAAGAATAGCAGCAATAGCTTTCGGTAAGCGATAGTTGATAAGGATGTATTCCCAAGTTTCTTTACTTGCGATTCCCCCAGTTAGACTCCTAAACACTTCTTTCACAGGAATGGCAACAGAACCTAAACTGATATTTATGACAAACAAAAATAGCATCCCAAAGGTTAGGATGATGAAAAGCACTGTATTTCGGTTAGTTTTAGTCAATTTATTCTAATTTCTGAAAGAAAAAAAGTTTATGATTGGGCAACAATTCAGGATGAAAAATTGTAATTAAATCTTTCAAAACCCAATCAGGTCGGGTAGGAGACCATTCAAAATATAAAATCCCACCTTTAGCTCCTTTATTGATACCGTACGAATATACTTTTTTATTTTTAAAAGAGGCAAATTCACTATAATGCGGATTGCTGTCACTCATTTGTTTCAACGAAGAAAAATCTCCAGGAGCAATCCAATATTCAGCATTTTGCGCTTTCTCTAGAATTTTTTCAAAAGGCAATGGCAAACTGCCGGTTCCCTTTGTGTCAGCCCACAAATAATTAGATTGTGCATCTTTTAGAAACAGCGAAGCCCAACTCTCTCCTTGCGGCACGTACCATTGATCTTGAAACATTGCACCGCTTAGAACAGTAGGTTTTGATGTTGCTTTTTTGGCTAAAGCCAAAGTGTTTGTATATTCTTTTTCGATTTCGGAGAAGATGGTATTTGCTTTGGAATCTAATCCATACAAGGCCCCAAAAAACTTAATCCATTCCGCTTTTCCAAGTGGGGATTGTTCAGCCCAATCGCCATTCAAAAGTACTTTCAAACCACTTTTTTGAAGATTATCAAGAGTTGGATTACTATCATTTAAACCAAAACTGACAATGACATTTGGAGCCATATCAATTAGAACCTCGGTATTTAGAGTTTCGTTCGTTCCTACTTCTCTAATATTTCCGGAATCAATGCGTTTTCTGGTTTTTTCAGAGGAAATGTAATCAGTGTTTGGGAAACCAACTAAAGTGTTTTCTACACCTAACATTTCAAGAGCCGGAATATGCGTGGTTGAGGTAACAACAATGGATTGTATTGGCACGGGAATGATGGAAAACTGCTTCAAACTGTCGGGAATAATGCTGTTTTTTTCTTGTAAAACATAAGTGAAACTTTCTTTGGCTTCAGGCCAAGGTCGGGTAACTTTTACGACAGAATACCCTTGGTATTTGTAAATTTCTAATCCTTCGGCATATTGAATTTCATTAGTAGAGGCTGTAATTCTGGCAGTACGAGTTTTGTCATTTTGTTTACATCCACCAATGGAAATTACAAATAAAAAGAGCGTAAATGGTAATAAAAAAGATTTCATAACATGTTTTTCGAGAACTGCAAAGGTATATTTAATCCGTTTTAAAAATCAAATTTTATTTTTTATTCCAATCATAAAGCTATATTTGCACCCGTAATGAGGTTGTTGTTTTGTTTTTTCAAACCAGCATTAAAAGGGAAGAGAGTGATTGAAAATTGTTGATTAACGATTTTTGATTTCAGATTTAAAATCTGTTATCAATTTTCATAAATCCAAATTCAAAAATCTCACGCTGTACCCGCAACTGTAAGCTATCAAGCTTGTTGTTATCTACAAAACCACTGTTCGTCAACGCGAATGGGAAGGTAAACAACAAGACGCAAGCCAGGAGACCTGCCTATTACATCGAGTATCAAACTTTCGGGAAAAAAGGTTTGGGTATGGGTAATTCTATGCTTTTCTCCCCATTTTTAGTCATGTAACAGAAAATTGCTGTTACTAAATGTTTAATTAAAATGAACAAAAAAATCGTTCGTATTAGTGCGTTATGCGTACTAATGACAAGCTGTGCTTTTGCGCAACAAAATGAAACTATTTCCTCTCAAGATGAATTGAAAGAAGTGGTAGTTTCCGACTCCAAATTTGCTTTGGCAAAAGAAAAATCAGGAAAAGTAATCACTAAAATTACTGCTGAGGATTTGAAAAACAAAGCCGGACAAAGCCTTGCAAATGTCTTAAGTTCTGTTGCAGGTGTAGAAATTAACGGGAACCAAAGCGCTGCCGGAAAAAATTTAGGGTACTACATTCGAGGTGGAAAAAACAATCAAGTGTTGATTCTTATTGATGGAATTCCGATGAATGATGCTTCAGGAATTAGTTTTGAGTATGATTTGCGTTTGCTTCCGGTGGAGCAGGTAGAAAGCGTTGAAATTATGAAAGGTGCATCGAGTACGTTGTATGGTTCAGGTGCCGGAACAGGAGTAATTAATATTACTTTGAAAAAATCAGGCAAGAAAGCTATTGAAGGTAATGCATATGTAAATGTGGGAACCAATAATACCGCAAATACTGACAAAACTAGCGCTCAGAATTATAATCAAGGTTTTTCGGTTAACGGAAATGCGAATAAAGTAAATTATTTTGCGTCGTTGAACAGTACTGAAATAAGCGGAATGTCACAGATTGCTCCTGTGAATCCTACGGATAATTATGAAGAAGATCGTTTTTCCAGAATCAATTATCTGGCGAAGTTAGGGTATAAAGCAACGGATAAATTGACATTAGATTTCTTTGGTAATTATGATAAAATAAGTTCCGATTATGATGCATCGTTTGATAATACCGGTGCAAATGATACCAATTTGAATTCAACTGAATCAGAACAATTTCGTTTTGGCTTTTTGCCAAAATACAAATATTCTAAAGGGGAATTTGTTTTGAATTCCAGCTTTAACAAAATTGTTCGAACGTACAACGATTTCGATTTTTATTCCAATAAACCAGGGTTTTCAGAGTATGAATCCCGAAGTGTCAACGTTGATGGTTTTAATAAATACGAATTTTCAGATTCGTTTTTTCTTGTTGCCGGAGCACAATATCAGTTTCATGATATGAACAGTATCACTCCTTTTGGTGGAAATTTGAAGGAAGCGACTAAATTCAATATGATTGATCCTTACATTACTGGAGTTCTTTCCACGGATTTTGGATTGAATCTTAATGCTGGTGCGCGATTGAATATTCACAGTCAATATGGAAATCAATTGGTTTATAATGTGAATCCTTCTTATGATTTTAAATTGGTTCCGTTGAAGATTTTGGCTTCTTACAGCACCGCTTTTGTAACGCCAAGTTTGTACCAATTGTATTCTGAATATGGAAATGCGGATTTGACACCGGAGAAAAATAGAACTGTGGAAGCAGGTTTTGAGACGCATTTTTTAGATAAAAAAATCAAATTGAATGCTGTTGCTTTTTACCGTGAGCAAACTAATTTCATTGGATTTTATTTCAATCCTGTAACTTTCGATTCGAACTACATAAATATAGACGGAATGAATAAAGCAAAAGGAGTAGAAACCGAGTTATCTTTTGCTTTGAGCGAAAAAATCAAATGGAATTCAAATTATACGTTTACACAAGTAGATAAAGCGCTGGATCGCTTGATTCCAAAACATAAAGTAAATTCAGCTTTGGATTTTCAAATCAATGACCGATTGTTTTTTAATGTAGATTATCAATATGTAGACAGTAGAAATGATGCTTTTTTTGACGGAGCTACTTTTGCTACACAGAATATTGTTTTAGACTCATATCAGTTAGTAAATTCGTCCGTTCGTTATGAATTAGTGAAAAATAGATTGTCCGTTTTTGGAGCGGTTAGCAATATTTTGAACGCTGATTTTGTTGAAAACGTTGGGTATAATACTTTAGGAAGGAATTTTAAATTGGGTATGAATATCAAATTGTAATTCGGAATTTCCATTAATAAAAAAAGGCTTTCAGTTATGAAAGCCTTTTTTTGTTTGTAAGAGTTATTGTTATTATTCCAATGCTTTCAAAAGTCCTTCCGGTGCTTTCTCTATGTACATTTGATTTTGGATTCCTTTTGCTGCTTTTGCATCAGTAAAAAATTCAAATTCTTTTCCTAAGCTTTGTTTAGTCATTCTACCAGTTCCAGTAATTTTTGCAATTGCTGTGCTTAATAGAGGTTCTGCAGCGTCGCCAAGAATCCCATAGGTACTTATGGTCTCTTTTTGTAGAAAATCAGGTTGCAATCCGTTGAAATAATCTCCAAAACCAACGGAATTGACAATTTTCAATACAATTGGCTGCATGGCATATTTGTGCTTAGGATTTCTGTTTTCTGAACCAAAAGTAGGGGAATCATAAAGAGTAACTGATCCAACATTTTTTCCCACCGTTACATCTCCAATTTGGATTACGTTGATATGTGGTTCTAATCCATTGATTACTAATTCACTTGCTGATGCTGAGCTTGCACTAGTAAGAATATAAACTTTAGTCAGGTTCAAACTGTTGATTGCTGTGCTTCCTATCTTATCTGTAAAATAGTTGTACAAAGCATCCGGATTTTCAGCTTCGAAATAATCATTAATTTTTTTATTCCATTGTTGTTTAGCAAAGACTTTCCCTGTAAATTGTCCGGTAATCATACTTGCTAATCGTGTTGCAGTTTGCACAGAACCACCACCATTGTATCTTAAATCTAAAACTAATTCAGTAATTCCTTGTGTTTTTAATTGACCAAAAGCATCATTTAATTGTGTGTCAAAATTAGCGTAAAAGCCATTATACATAAGATATCCAATTTTGTGGGCACCTGAAGTAATTACTTTATTGACTAAAATTGGATTTTCAGTTAATACTGTTTTTGTAAGAGAAACTGATTTTCCGTTCCCAACAATTGCATTTCCGTTAAAATCTGCAAGATTTAGCGTGTAATTTTCGTTTGAACCAAAAAGTAAGGATTGATAATTACTAACGGTCAGTTGCGTTCCATTGACAGCAGTGAAAAAATCACCACGTTTGATGTTTTTTGTAGCAGCATCGGAATTTTCAATAATATATCTAACGTAACCAAATATTTCGGTTGTACTTCCAGGTTTGTAACTTAAACCAAAATCGACACCATTATTTTTAGTAGTACCTTGAAGGCTTCCTTCTAGTTCTAAATAATCATCTACAATCCAACTGAATCTGTCTATTGAGGAACTCACTCTTAATGCATCAAATAATTCCTCAGGAACTGGATAACCTCTTAAAAAAGAGTTTAAAGCTGTTTGATCTGTAAAACGGTCGTCAGATAAGTTAGGGACATCCGCTTGCCACAAATAATATTGATTCATTCCTTTCCAGATAAAATCTTGGATTTCTAGACTTGCCGGCGGTGCAATATCATCGTTATCCTGGCAGCTTTGTACAGTAAAAGCAGTAATAAATAATAAAAGCGTAAGTTTGATGTAGGTTCTCATAAATTTGGTTTGATACTATAGAAACGTAAAAATACTAACTTTAGTTTTATTTTATGTTTTTATGTTGCAAAAATAATTTTGAATCGTCTTACTTATATAACCAGTTAAAAACCAATTTTTTTATGAACCAAAATGAGTTTGTGCTGATGGTAACTCCATTCAAAGACAAAGTCTTCAGGTTGGCCAAGCGATTGCTGGTTAGTACTGAGGAAGCCGAAGATGCCACTCAAGAAGTTTTGGTGAAATTATGGAGCAAAAATGGAACTTTGGCAGGTTACAGCAGTATTGAAGCTTTTGCGATGACGATGACAAAGAATTATTGTTTAGACCAATTGAAATCCAAAAGATCCGGAAATCTAAAAATTGTTCATACCAATTATACGGATTCAGCACCCGCATTAGATAAAAAACTGGAAGATTATGATAGTTTGAATTGGGTTGAAAGAAGTATAAGTCAATTGCCGGAGCAACAACGAATCATCATTCAGCTTCGTGATATTGAACAATATGAGTTCGAAGAAATCGCTAAAATGCTTGATATGAATGAAAGTGCCATAAGAGTGACGCTTTCCAGAGCCCGAAAAACGATACGAGAATACATGTCAAAAACACATAATTATGGAATTATATAAAGTAGAAGCGTTACTTGAAAAATACTTTGAGGGTGAAACTTCAATTGCGGAAGAGAAAGAATTACAGGAGTATTTTTCGATGCAGCTGGTTGCTCCACATTTAGAAAAGTATACCGCATTATTTAACCATTTTGCTGTTGCAAAAGAACAACAGTTTGAACAAGAAATTCCGTTGTTAGAAATTCAAAAGGATGAAAATAGGAATCAAAAACGAAATTTTGCTTGGGTCTCCATTGCAGCTTCGGTTTTAGTTTTGATGGGAATTGTAACGTATGTTTTTTATAATTCGGAACCTGTGACTAACAGTAAAGATTTAGGAACGTATGATGATCCTGAAGTAGCTTTTAAAGAAACTCAGAAAGCACTTTCACTATTGTCAAAAAATGTAAATGTTGGCATAGAAAGTGTAAAGTATATTGAAGAATATCAAATCGCAAAAAATAAAGTATTCCGAAAAACTAAAAATAAATCTAGAGGTATTTAACTGCTTTTAAATAATGATAATCACGGCGTAAACGCTACAATCAATTAAAATAATGCTAAACAAATTAAAAAAAATGAAATCAATCAATCCCAATCCGAGTTTTTGCACACCAGCAAATCAGATTCAAAAGAACAGCCGTTTAAGTACAGCTAAAAAGTTTTTAATCACCGTAATGTTAGTTTTTATTGCGAGTCCAATTTTTGCGCAAGCGGCATTTGATAAATTTGACGGACAAGATGACGTTACGTCAATTATAGTCAATAAAAAAATGTTTGACTTAATGAGTAAAGTAAAAGTGGATGCTTCAGATAAAGAAACCCAACAATACTTAGCCTTGATAAAAAAGCTCGATAATTTAAAAGTATTCACTACAAAAAGTACACGGGTAGAAGGCGAAATGAAGGCTACTGCTGAGAAGTATATAAAAACAGCCGGGCTAGAAGAGTTGATGCGCGTGAATGAAAATGGCAGAAACATTAAAATTTTGGTAAAATCTGGTGCAACAGATTCTCAAATCAGAGAGTTGTTAATGTTTATTGAAGGTGCAAAAAATGATGATACTGTTTTGATGTCGTTGACCGGTAATTTCGATTTGAATGAAATTTCGATTCTTACCGATAAGATGAGAATTCCCGGCGGTGATGACTTGAAGAAAGCAACTAAAGGTAAAAAGTAAGATGAGAACAGGATATGGAATTTTACTGCTGTTTAGTTTGTTCCTGATCAGCTGCAATTCGGAGCCGACTTTGCAAAAGTATTTTGTAGAAAATACAGAGAACAAAAATTTTATTGCGCTCGATGTTTCTCCCAGTATTTTGAATGTGGATAAAACAAAATTATCAGTGGCTCAAAATGATGCTTTAAAGTCTTTTAACAAGATGAATGTTTTAGCTTTCAAATTAAATGATAAAAACAAAGCGGAGTTTGGAACGGAACGCGCTAAAGTTGATTTGATTTTGAAGGACAAAAAATACCAACAACTGATGAAATTTGGCTCAGGCAAGGAAGGTGCCTCAGTAAGTTTTGTTGGTAGCGATGAACACATCGAGGAATTTGTTTTTTTTGCTAATAAAAAAGAAAATGGTTTTGCGGTAGTCCGCATTTTAGGAAAAGATATGAACCCAACCAGTGTGATGACAATGATGAGTGTATTGCAGCAATCTAATATTGATTTGGAACAACTGAAACCGCTGCAGCAATTAATGAGTAAGTAAATTAGTTAGTCTAATAAAGTGAAGCGTCTTGATTAAGTTCAAGACGCTTTTTGTTTGTTACGTTCAAAAGTTTTTTTGAAATTAATTGCAAAACATTTTTTTGTTTTTACTGCACTTTGACTTCCCAACTGAATTGCTTTTGTAAAATCGGTGCATGCGTTCTTCTTATTTTGTGCATGAAATAATATGTTTAACCAAAAAGTGCAATTGTAACTTGAATCCAGCTTAAAAATAATTCGCTTTTTATAAATAAATCACTAAAAGTGGGTATTGTCAGAGCTTTTTATTTCCTGTAGTTTTGCGTTAAATTTATATGATATTTCTTATCAGAATAATCAAATCAGAAAATGAAAAAAACAGTACAAGCAAAACGTGATCATGAAACTATTGTAAAAAAATACAATACATTACATTTATACATTGGCACTTTCTTCTTGTTTATAGGAAGCTTATCTGTGGGAATTTTGATGGTTATGTTTTTTTTAAATACTCTAGGATTTTTTTTTCAAAACTAAGCGGATAGATTCTTCTTATTTCTATAAAGTAATTTTTTTGTTAAATAAAAATGCTTCTGAAAAATCAAGTTTACTTGACGATTTCAGAAGCATTTTGTTTTGTGACCACGGTGGGAATACTTTTGTGTAATCTTACTATTGTCTATGAATTCAGTATTTATTGCAAACATATCAATAAATTTAATACTTAAGACGATAAATTATAATTTTAGTAATTACAAATAATTACTTTTATTTTCGTTTAATTACATTTTATAATACAGATTTATGTATTTTTGTATTATGGCAACAGTACATTTTCTATATCGTTCAGTTAGAAGTAAAGCGAAGCTTGAAGTTAGACTTCAACACACGCATAAAACATTTGAAAATATTACAAACTACATTTGGACGGCCAAAACTCAAATTGAAGTTACCGAAAACTTTTGGACAAAGCAAAGAAAAGTAAAAAGCAAGGGTAATATTGACATAAGTAATGAGCAGACACGAGTAAATAATTTGTGTAATGCTCTTGATAATTTTATTTTAGAGTGTTTCAATACAACAACACCTGAAGCGATCACAAAAAACTGGCTCCAAACTCAAATTGATCATTATTACAGTCCACCAATTGAAAAGCTGCTAGAAATAATTCCGGTTAACCTAATTGATTATTTTGACTATTACATTAAACACAAGGAAAACCGTCCTACTGATGTATTGATAAGAAAAATAATAGTTGTAAGACGAAAACTAGAAAGACTGGAAAAATATAGAAAAAAACAAATACTTATAAAGGATATCAATAAGCAATTCAAAAATGAATTTCAAAATTATTGTGATAATGAAAAATACAGTCGATTAACTACTCAAAGAGATTTTGCAGAAATAAAAACAATTTGTTTAGACGCCAGAAGCAAAGGAATTGAAACGAGTTTGGAACTCGATAAATTAAGTTTTAAGCGTGAAAAAGCAACTAATATTTATTTGACCATTGACGAACTTCAAAAGATTGAAAATATTGAAAAAAGCAAATTAGCTGACTATTTGGAAAATGCCCGGGACTGGCTTTTAATCTCTTGTTTCACTGCTCAAAGAATTTCTGATTTTATGCGGTTTACTGCCGATATGATACGCATTGAAGACGGTCAAAATTTTATTGAATTTACTCAGGTAAAAACAGATAAAATAATGACTGTGCCACTACACCCGAAAGTAATTGAAATACTAAGTAAAAGAAACGGAAATTTTCCAAAAGCAATATCGAGCCAGAAGTATAATGATTACATTAAATTAGTTTGCGAGATTGCAGAACTTACACAAGAAGTTTACGGGAGTAAATTAACCGAAACAGCTCCAGAAAGCGGAATATTTAGAAAAGAAACTAAAATGTTCAGAAAGTGCGATTTGGCTAGCAGTCATATTGGCCGAAGAAGTTTTGCAACAAATTTCTATACCAAAATTCCAACCACGCTGCTAAAGAATATCACAGGACACACAACAGAAGCAATGCTTTTGAATTATTTAGGAAAAAGCAATAAAGATTTAGCAAAAGAAACCCATAAATATTTTTAAAACTGGAATAAGTGAAACCGCTCCATTGGAATCCGGGAGCTTGAAAAGTTTGTAAACTGAATTTGTCAAGGACTAAAGCTAATAATAATGAAAACAGCAACAATTCCACTCGAAGAATACAATCATTTGTTAGAAATAAATGAAAAATACAAATGTTTGCGGGAACATTTAGAAAAGGCTAATGAATTATTCAAAAGCCTTGGTGAAGAGCTTGGGAACGACACACAAAAACGTGTTGCTGCCAAGTCCAAGCCTAAACCTAGAGAAACAAAACAGCAAAGGATTGATAAATACAAAAGATTAATCGAGACTGGAGCACGGGCAAAAAAACCAGATCATCTGAAGAAGAAATAAAAAAGCATAATAGTTTATTAATTCAATCAATACAAGCAAATGGACTTCTATAATTTTGAAAAATACAATGACCTTTTTAGTTTTGAAAAACTCAATGGAGATTATCAACCATTATTAAAAACATACAAGGGTAGTTATCATACTTCCATGAATACTTTTTTAAAAGAGTATGAAGAAAACACGGAACTTAGATTTATTGAAAGTCAATTATACTTTTGTAATAAAGAAATTATTATACAAAAAAGTATTATTATAAGTTTAGAAAGACTCGATCACGAAACTTTTTATTATGTAAGAAACAGGGTTAGCGAAACTCATTTCGTCTATTTGGAAAAATTGTATTTTCAGGGTGATGAGACAGACGAAGTAGACGAGACAGAACTTTGTATACACGCCACCGCCAAAAATTTTATAAAGTTTATTTCAAATAGAATAACAAGTCTTTGTTTAATCAATGAATTTCTAGTACAACGAAAACAAGAGCTTGAAAAGGAATCAAACATAAAAGTTCCAGCGCCTAAAGATATAGACTCAAGAAACCTTACAGCCAATCAACTAGCTCTAATAATGGTGTACAATGGTAACACTATGGTAACTCGAAATGAACACGGTGACGATTTGTACAACAAAGTTACGAAGTGGGTAAAATCGAAAACAAGAACAGCAGATCCAGACACAACCAAATTAGTTTTAGAGAATAAAATCAAATTATTTGAAAGTATTATTCCGTTTTTGTTGGAAGAAAACAGACAAAAAGCAATTGATGAGATTAAAACATTAAAATTGCATTTGCTTAAATATTAAATAGTTAAAAAAAGGTAAGTACTTATAAGCGCTTACCTACTTCCCAAGGTTGCAATCTTTGTTAAAACTTAAAGACAAAGACTATGAGCAACCCATTTGAAGTTATCGATGCACGTTTAAGCAATATTGAATCCTTATTGCTAGACATTAAACACCCACCTAAACAAAAAATAATTGATGGCGAAGTCTTACTAGATGAAGACGAAGCTTGTGCCTTTTTGAAAACCAATTCCGTGACTTTATGGCGATGGGTTAAGGCTGGGAAAATTAAAGTCTATAAATTTTCGCATAAGAATTACTACAAGCGAAATGAGATTTTAGAAACTATCACACCATTAAAAAAATAAGGTTTTGAGTGAGGGAGGCACACAAAACCTTGATTTTAAAAGTTTAGAACAGGGCAAATCTACAAAACGAGATACTCATCTTAAAACCATATTTGAGTATTTACAAAGTCATACCGTAACGGCTTCAATGTTGGCCGAAGCTACTAATATTCCGCAAAAATCGATATGCCGCTACAAGCGCGATCTTGAAAAGAAAGGCTTGCTCTGTGAAGTAGAAAAGAAACTTTGTTTTCTAACTAATTTCAAAGCATGGTTCCTTACGACTAATCCTGAGTTATTCCCAAAGAAACCCAATTCCCTTCATTTAAAAAATCAATTTAACCCAATAGTTAAAAATTTATGAGTGGTTGGATAAAACTGCATAGGAGAACTACAGAACACTGGATATGGAGCGATCCTATTAAGTTTCAATGGTGGATTAGAATGCTTATGGAAGTTAATCATACTAGCAAAGAAATACTCATAGGAAACACTCTTTACATGATAGAAAGAGGCCAATCCGGAAAGAGTTTAAGAACGTGGGCTGTCTTGTTCGGAGTTGGAACTAAAGCTGTAATTAACTTCTTTGAATTGCTTGAAAAAAGCGAAATGATAATCAAAAAAACTATTGGAAAAGGGAAACATTCTACAACCCTTATAACCATTACTAATTACAAAGATTATCAAGGTACTGAGGAAACATTAAAAGCTACGCTAAAGACTACACAAGGAACTACACAAGGGCAACACGAAGGGCATACAAACAAGAAAGAAAAAGAAATTATAAATAATGAAAATAATGAAAAAGAAGAAGATACTCCTAACGGAGTTGATGATTTAAAAAATCAACCTAATACTCCAAAGATTGATTTTGATGGTCTTATTTCTTTTTTTAATGCTAATCGAGGTTTATTACCAGAGGTCAGAAATTCAACTGAAGCCAGAAAAAAAAGGATTTTGACTCTTGAAAAACAATATGGGAAAAAAGCGATTATGCAAGTAATTGAAAAACCCGTGACTCTTATTTTTTACAAGGCGGCAATAAAGAAAACTGGACAGCTAGTTTTGATTGGATTTTTAAACCAGTCAACTTTTTAAAAATCTTGGAGGATAATTATGTTAACAAAAATGACATACGAAATGTAAATTCACAAAGAACAGATACTGAGCATAAACAATCAGCTATAGATGCTGTTAATGCGCTTTTTGGCATTAAAAAACCCAGTTTTACAAGTAATAGACCAGATAATATAGGAGCCATAAAAAAACCAGCACGATTTACAATTGCTGGAGCAGAAAAGACCCTTGCTGCTGACGCTGAAAAAAGACAAAAACCTAATGTTTTCGACTTGGAAAAAGGTTTTGAAGAAGAAAAAACAGAAAGTCATAGCACATTTTTAAGTCAAAAAAAATTCAACAGCAACAGATAATAATTAAATCAAAAAAATATATCATGAGTGATGGACAAATAACCAGGAATGACATAATCACAGACGACGCTCTAAATTGGGGGCCTGATTATGCAAAAGGAATGGAAGTGGCAATTGCAAAGAACAAGGAATTTGTAGCCGGTATTTTGACAATGCATTTAGCAAATGAAAAGCTAAGAAAGTCCCAGAATCAAACGGATTTTATAAAGCAGAAAAATGATCTAAAATTAATTACTGATCAAACTATTTTATCTCTAAAAGAACAACACGTTGCCGAAACTAATTTAGAAAAGGTAAAGCAAGAAGCATTGAGAACAGAAAAATTAGCCATTGATGTTGCCAGTAAAAAACAGGCTGCTTCAAAAGCCGGAATAAAGCTCTCAGTTGAAGAAAGACTGACCAACGAACAGAATAATCGAATAGCAAAAGAACAGGCCGCTCTTAATAGCAAAATGACTACTGCGTACACGAAACTGAATTTGCAACGCACCATTGCCAAAAGAAATTTACTCGATTTATTAAGTGCCGAAAATCAGAACACTGAAGCAATTAAAAGCGCCGAAAAAGAATTTGCCTCTTTAGATATTCGGGTTCGTAAAGCGGACCAGGCAGTGGGTGACTTTCATAAATCAGTGGGAAACTATCCAAAAATTGCAAGTTTTACAAGTGGAATTAAAAACCTCGTTGGAGCTTTTGGATTATTAGGAGGAGGAGCTTTAGTTGCATCTGTATTAAAAAAAGCTTTTGACACGATCAAACAGTTTGATCAGGGCATTGCAGATTTAAGTGCGATTACAGGAGCTGCTGGAAAGGATTTGGATTATTTAAAAAACCAAGCTATTGATTTAGGAAAAGGTACCAAAGGCGGTGCGGTTGCAGTAGTGGAAGCTTACAAATTAATTGCATCCGCAAAACCTGAATTACTTGAAAATGTAGAAGCTTTGAACCAAGTTACTGAAGCGGTTTTGACATTGGCACAAGCATCAGGAATGGAAATGCCGGACGCTGCAATTGCTTTGACTGATGCTATGAATCAATTTGGAGCTGACGCTTCACAAGCTGCCGTATTTGTAGATGCGTTAGCAAATGGTGCGAAATATGGATCTGCTGAAATTCCACAAGTGACCGAAGCGCTATTAAAATTTGGAGCCGTAGCGAGAACATCAAATGTAAGCATCCAAGAAAGCACGGCATTAGTAGAATTACTTGCAGAAAACGGATTGAAAGGCGCTGATGCTGGAACTGCATTACGTAATGTATTGTTAAAAATAAGTGCTCCGGATGCTTTGCCTAAAAAAGCACAAGAGGAGTTTGCGAAACTGGGAATTTCATTGGAAACATTAAAAGATAAATCTATTCCTATTCAACAAAAGTTGGAATTGTTGAAACCGTTATTAAAAGATAATGCTTCTATTGTAAAAGTGTTTGGTTTAGAAAATGCAACGGCAGCTTTAAACGTTTTGGGTCATACTGATAGATTGAAAGAGTTGACATCTAAAATGAATGAAAACGGAACTGCAGCAGAACAGGCATCGATTAGGACCGACACTTTGACCGGTTCAATGGATAAATTAGAAAGTGCATGGAGCAGTTTTATTTTATCACTTAACGAAAAAGGTAACGGATTAGGTGGTTTTTTTAAAGGCGTTTTAGATTTCGCTAAAGAAAGTGTTCACGGTATGACCGTAATGTTTACAGATGAGGAAAAGAAAAGAAACGACGAATTAGGAAAAATAAAGCAAACGGGCATAGAGTCCGCTATTGCTTTATATTCAAAAGAAAACGGATATAATGAAGAACGATTAAATAAAATTAAAAAGCAAAACTCAGATGAAATAACTGAAAATACCAAAAAAGTAAACGCTTTAATTGCTGACAATAAAAAACTATCGCAAAACACCGTATTCCTTACCGGAGCCATAAAAAACGATTCTTTTGCTAAAATAATGGATAATAGAAAAAAGATAGCAGCACTCAACAACAAAACAACAGATCTATTTGGTAAAAATACAGGTGTTAATTCGTTAATAGCGTCAGGGAAACCAGGTAAGACAACTCCCCCTCCTCCACCTGCCTTAACAAATGACAATGCGGATGCCGATAAAGCAGCAAAAGAAGCTTTAGACAGAGCAAAAAGGCTTTCGGATTCTTTATATGAAGTAAAAAAGCAGCAATTAGAAAGGGATATAAAAATAAATGATGAGATTGTATCAAATGATAAATTAAGTGATGATGTTCGTATTGCTGCATTGGAACTTAGCAGTAAAAAACAAATTACGCTTACTGAATTAACACAACAGCACTCTTTAGATGCAGATAAATTTGTTTTGGAAAAAGACCGAATGAATGCAAATCAAAAAGTATTGATTAATAACGATGCAGCATTCAAAATACAAGACATCAACAAAAAAACATCAGAGGAAATATTGAAAATAAATCAATTTGATGAAGCTAAATACCAGAAGGATTTAGAAGACAAGGTTTCTAAAATAAATATTGCAATGAATGAAGAGTTGGCTGTCGAATTTGACCGGTTCGCAGCTTTAGGAGACTTGGAAGCAATGGCACAAGCTGACCGTGAAAAAGCCATAGAAGACCACGAAAAAAGGATTTTCGATATTAAGAAAGCTTTTGCAATCAAAACATTGAAGTTGCAAATTGCTAATTTAGAAGGGCAATTGGCTACCAATGATTTGCTGCCTGTCAATGAGCAGATATCAGCAGACAAAAGACAAAAAATTGAAGAGAATTTAAGTAATGCAAAAGTTGCAATTAAAGAAAATGAGTTAAGTAAAAACAAAGAGACCAACCAAGTAACTATTCAATCAGAAAGTGAAAAAGCATTACAAATACTTGATATATCAGCGCAATTGGCGGGTGCTTTATCAGATATTTCAAATTCATTATTTGACGCAAAAATTCAAAAAATTGATGATGAAATATCTAAAAACAATGAATATTATGATAAGCAAATTGAGTTGTCCGGAAATGATGAGCGCCAGAAAGATTTATACGCTGACGAACGCGATAAAAAAAATGAAGCGTTAGAAAAAAAGAAACGTAAGGAGCAACATAAACAGGCCGTTTTTAACAAAGCAATGTCAGCTCTTAATGTTGGTATTTCAACGTCAATGGCTATTATATCTGCTTTAGCTCAAGTACCTAAATTTGACTTTGGTATTTCCGCTGCTTCAATAGCTACGGCTTACGGTATTGTTGGAGCAGCTCAATTAGCGGCTGTTTTAGCTTCTCCGTTACCTAAATATAAAATGGGTCGTTTGGGCGGTCCAGCAGAAACGGCTTGGGTAGGGGATGGTTTTGTAAGTGAGGTAATTACTTCAGCGGATGGTTCTAATCCAAGATTGACGCCAAATACACCTACACTTGCAAACTTAGGTCAAGGTGATATCGTACACAAGTCCGTTGAAGATTACAACCGTTATATCCGGGCTTCAATTCTATCGGGCTTCAATCAAGACCAAAGTAAATTAAGTGAGTTCCAATCAATACAGTTTGACAACAACAACAACAAAGAGCTTGTTGACGAAATGAGACTAACTAGGAAAGCGATCGAGAAGAACAAAACAAACATAACCGTTAATGTTCCTAAAATTGATATGCCACATGAGATGTGGAAAGCAAAAAATAAAAACTGGAATCAATAAATCCGGAACAAATTAATTTATTGGATCAATTTAGCATGTAATAACCATAAGGATTGAAATTTTAAAAAAGGTGAGATTACGGTTAGAATTTATTTAATGACTACAAGATTACTACAAGGATTGACTTTTTAAAAACCCCTTAATTACCTCCTAAATTGACAGTTAACAAAATGCAGAATTATAAAAAAAGTAATCAATAAACAAAAATAGAATCATGAACAGAAAGCAGCAAATCGCCAATCTTGAAAGTGAGATTGAGCAAAAAAAACAAACTATAAACGATTTGAGAAAAGCAGAAGATCAGGAACAGCAAGAACATCCAGACCAAGACGTTGTTAATGAATTTGTAGATAGCCTAAACATTTAAAATAAAAAAACATGAAAAAAGAAAGAATTTTAATTGCTCAAGACAACTCATTATTAAATGAGATATGCTCAGATTTGACATGCTTCAAACCTTTACTAGCGAACCTAAAAACAATTTATGAATCACTAGAAATCGGACCTTTTAGCAATCAAGTTTATAAGGAAATAGTTTATTCAGGAACTGCAGGAATATCCGAAAGATTTAGATCTAGTATTGAATCTGATATAAAAGCCATGGGGATATCAAAGTCAATTATCAAAGTCAATATTAAATCCGGATCTGAAACACTTTTAGATCAATTTATAATCTATGTTTCAGAATTAAAAAAAGTCAAGCCTGCTACTTTCTCCAGGGTAAAGAGACTGAATTTAAAACAAATTTCTTTTATCGACAACGGATTTATCATAACCTCAGAAGATAAAGAGCAAATTCTCGAAAGTGAATGTAGAATATATTTAGAGAACGAAAAAGAAAAGGAGTTTTTCGAGAACCTAAAAAACTTTATTGACGCATACGATAAAGTAAACCAAAACTTAGAGGAATTTCAGTTTAGATTTAGCTACAATCAAGGCAAAGGGGTGAAAGGAATAGAAAAAGTTTTTTTGAATTTAACAGAAGACGGATATAGCATTAATCCTTATAGTATAAAATTCGCTACCAACTACATAGAAAACAATTTAAAATTCAGGTAGTAACTAGTAAATGAAAGGGAGCGTAAAAGTTCCCTTTTTTCTAAAGTACGTAAAAGTACGAGCAAAGTATAAATTTCAAATATTAACAGGATGGAAAATAAAAGAGCTAAAACGCCCGGAAGCGGAAGAGTCAAGGGCACTCCAAATAAAACGACTGCTGAGGCTAGGGTGGAAAAACCAGTCAAATTGACCACCCTATTCCAGTTCAAATTGACCACCAGTTTCGGAGCAAACTGACCACCATTTTCCAGTCCAAATTGACCACCTGATTTTGGGCTAAAATTGGACATTAAAAACTACTAACTTTTTCATGTTGTTAGCACCATACATTCGTTAAAAAAATACGGATTATGGCAAACAAAATAACAGACATGAGTAAAATTAGAAAAGCAATTAAATTCTACTGTAACGGGAAAAGTAAGTTATTCATAAGTAAGTACTTATCTCTTTCTAGAAATACAGTAAAGAAGTATATTTCTTTATTTGAAGTGCTAGGATTAAGTTTTGAAGTAATTAACGAAAAAACAGATGCTGAGTTAGAACTTTTGTTTTCACACACTACCGTGGAATCAATCAGTCCCAAACTGCAGATTCTTTATGATTTTTTTCCTAAAATGGAACGCGAACTAAAAAAAGTTGGCGTTACCATACAGCACATGTGGGAGCAATATATTGCCCTAAATCCTAATGGTTACCGAAGCTCGCAATTTGGACATCATTATAAAACATGGAGCAAACGAGTCAATCCAGTGATGCACATGAATCACAAAGCGGGTGATAAAATGTATGTGGATTATGCTGGAAAAACACTCTCCATCATTGATAAAGACACGGGAGAAATTAAAGAAGTACAATTTTTTGTAGCCATATTAGGAGCCAGTCAATACACCTATGCCGAAGCTTCCATGAGCCAACAAAAAGAAGATTTTGTTACTTCGGTAGAAAATGCTATGCGTTTTTTTGAAGGTACTCCTGCGGCAATTGTTCCCGATAATTTAAAATCTGCAGTAATAAAAAGCAGTCGTTTTGAACCCACAATTAATGAAACCTTAGCTGATTTAGCCGAACATTACCAAACTACAATCTTGCCTGCTAGGGCTTATAAACCCCGAGACAAATCATTGGTTGAAGGAGCTGTTAAGATCTTGTATCGAAGGATTTATGTAAATCTAAAAGAAACTAAATTCTTTTCTCTGGAAGAATTAAACCAGCAAATATGGGATTTATTGGATGCTCATAACAGTCGAAAACTCACAGGACGTCCGTACTCTCGGATAGAATTATTTTTAGAAGATGAGCAACAAAAACTAAGTCCATTACCACAAGAACGTTTTGAAATCAAATACCAATCCTTTGCAACAGTAATGCAAAATGGGCATGTTCAATTAAGTCAGGACAAAAATTACTATAGCGTTCCGTATCAATATGTCAAGAAAAAAGCGAAACTATTGTATACCAAATCAACGGTAGAGATCTATCACAAATACAATCGAATAGCCATCCATCCAAGGAATTACAAACCTTATATCTATACCACAATCCCGGAACATATGGCTAGCACGCATCAATTTGTAGCTCAGTGGAGTGCTGCCCGCTTCATTGATTGGGCCAGTAGTATTGACGAGTCAGTAGCAGAATATATTATGCAAATAATTGAAAGTAGAAACCATCCTGAACAGGCTTATAAAAGTTGTTTGGGAATATTAAACTTCGAGAAAAAGGTAGGGAAAGAGCGATTAATAAATGCCTGTAAGCGGGCACTTGATTTTAAAATTTACAATTTTAAGACCATTCAAAATATTTTAGAAAACAACTTAGATCATATCGAATTTGAACAAGAACCTGAGCAGGAACTTCCAATTCACGCTAACATAAGAGGAAAACAGTATTATAATTAAATTAAAACACAGTAATCATGAATGAATCCACAGTAACAAAAATGAAACAAATGAAGCTTTACGGCATGCACAATGCTTTTAAAACAGCCATTGAAAGCGGAAAAACAGACCATTACACGCTCGATCAGTTTGTATCGATGCTTATTGATGCCGAATGGGATGAAAGGCACAATCGGCGTATTGCCCGCAGTATCACCAACGCCCGATTCCATTACAAATCAAATATTGAAAGTATCAATTTTGACCAAACCCGTAATCTGGATCGAAATACCATACTGCGTCTGGCAGAATGTGAATTTGTCGAAAAAAATGAAAACATTTTAATAACGGGAAGCACTGGTGTAGGCAAAAGTTATTTAGGCACAGCATTGGGTTATCAAGCCTGTATCCAAGGTTTTAAAGTAAGTTATTTTAATACTTCGAAGCTGTTTGCTAAATTAAAAATGGCCAAAGCAGATGGTTCTTACCTGAGAGAATTGGCCAAAATAGAACGGCAAGATGTTATTATATTAGACGATTTTGGACTCCAAGCTTTGGATAGCAGTAACCGAATTACCCTTTTAGAGATCATTGAAGACAGGCATAATAACGGTTCTATTATTGTAACCTCACAAATCCCAGTGCAAGGCTGGTATGACATCATTGGAGAAAAAACCATAGCTGATGCCATTTTGGATAGACTGATTCATCAATCTCATCGACTCGAATTACATGGAGAATCCATGAGAAAAAAAAGAGGGATAAACAAAGGCTAATATTTAAGTATATTTGAATACTAATTAACAGATGAAAAAGAGTAGTTTTTAATGAAAAATGGGGTGGTCATTTTGCTCCGGAATTAGGTGGTCATTTTGAATTGGAATCAGGTGCTCACTTTAAATTGGAATTGGGTGGTCAATATCACTGGAATTTGCAGCTAGGGAGCTTTTGCAAAAGATAGTTGGTAAGGAATTAGATAAACTTGGAACTTTGTTATCAGGTTTGGAGCCATTGGAACGTGTGAATGCCCTGGCAAAACTATTGCCTTACATTCTTCCAAAAAAGCAAGAAGTTACTTTAGAGCAAAAGGAGCCAATGACAGAGGCGCAAAGAATATTTAGAATGGAACAGTTAAAAGCAAAACTTAACAGCTCAGAAGTATGATCACAGATGCAGAACTATTGGAGTTAGAAACATTATTGATTGATAAGTACGAAAATCATGTGTTTGATAAAATATTCTATAATGAAATGACAAACGAAATCATTGCTGTTTTTAAGGACCTGGAATACTTGTTAGTAAAAGAATATTTAGGGAGGTATAGAGTATTTAGCAGCAAAGTGATCATGAGTTTGGATTTATTCAATCTTCTTATGATGAGGTATTTTTCAACAAATGAAACAGTCCAGATCAAAACATTAAAAATATCAAATAATTGAAAAGTATCGACAAAATAAGGGAATATAAATTATTCCTTATGTGATAAAATATGTTCTTTTTAGATTTCAAATATTAGATTTAAGAAGAGCTTCATAGGAATATGAACCCTTTTTGATAAGAGCATAAAAAAAAGCTGACCTTACAATTGGTAAGGTCAGCTTAAAAAATCATTTTGACTTTATTGTTTCTTCAACTCCCCAATAGGGATATAGGATCCTTCACGAAACACAAAAATAGTTTCAGTTTCGTTTGGCTTAGTTGATTGAAACAAATCTCTAACATCAATATTTAAAACAGCTGCAATTTTAATTAATAAATCAGGTTTTGGAAAACTATTTCCTTGCACAATATTTGAGATACTGGCTGGAGTTACTTCAACTTTTTCGGCCAATTCTTTACCGGTTATGCCTTTTTCATTCAATAATTCTTTTAATCTTAAAATGTTCATGGCTTCATTATTTAAATTCATGCTAAGGTAGTGAATTATAGTAATACTTAATTTTTTTATAAATAATTATAGTAAAGATACATAAGTATTATATTATTACTTATATTTGAATCGAAATAATTATAGTAATACTTAATAATAGTAAATTAAAATATCAAACAACAATTAAAACTATGGAAACCGTAAAAAACAAATCAAAAATAATAGTATCTATACTTAGCGATGCTATAATATTCTCCAGATTAAGCTGCAAGATGTTCGACATTCTAAATATTTTTGATCCTAAAAATCAAGATCAGGATTTTGATTTAGAATTTAATTACAGCGGGATGAATAATGCAATTTCCATTATGAAAATTAAAGACGACAGGCTGGATAATATATTGGGAGGTATTTATTGCGACTTAGTGTATAAAAATGAGGAAGAAGTCAGGGTAGATGAACTGGCTGCGCTTATTTATCGAAAATGGATAAAGGCTATCAAAAAGTACAATTCATCTTATCAATTGACTGCTTAAAATAGTCTTATCAAATTTAACAAAATAGCTTCATAGAAATATGAGGCTATTTTTTATAAATATCACTAAAAGTGGGTATTGGTTAAACAGATTAATAGTTCTTTATTTATGAAAACATTAAAGTGATAGATAAAGAAGAATATAATAAGTTAAGACAAGATGCATGGAACAAAGCTCTTCATTCATTTGGATATGGCTACATTTATACATTGCGTGGTGGTTCCTTAAGCAAAAAATTAAACCTAATTACATTTTTAGGAATAATTATTCCATTGCTGATTGGAGCCATCGTTACTACTTACGGTGTCAATTCTCCGCTTCTTTTTTACATGTTATGGGTTGCCGGTCCTTTATCAATTTTACAGTTAGCTATATCAGTTTGGGCTGTAGTCAATAACTGGAATAGCTCTTTTGCTTATTACTTAGAAACTTCTCTTGATAATTATAAATTAGCTAATGACTATGAAGAAATAGGTAAATATCCAGACAAAACAGTTATTGGCCTTAAAACTCAACTTGAAAAAATAAATGTTTTAAGAGATAACCGTGACAAGCAAGACAATCGTTACCCATTAAAAGACTTTGAGAAAAGGAGGGGCATGAGATATGCTTTAAGAAAATATAAAAGAGATTGTGCCGGGTGTAATATTAAACCGGTGAGCATGAGATCTTCTGATTGTGGTGTATGTGGAAACTTTTAACTTAATAAATATATGACTGATAACAAAAACGTACTACAGGTACTAAAAGGATTTTCCAACTTAACTGATATGGAAAGAATAATTTTAGAAAGAGAAATAAATGATTTTAACAGTAAATCTTATTTAGGTCAGATCGAAGCTAAGTCAAATGTTACCATAAAGCTTAGGGCATCTTTGGGCCCAACAAATGACAACAGTTGCACATGTTGCGGTAAAAGTTAGTTAAATGTCTCTTCAGATAAAATAACCTTTCAGAAATGAGAGGTTATTTTATGTTGAAAAGTTTAAAATAGTACCATTACGGAAAACCTCAATGTTGTTGATTTTTAATATTTTATATTTGATTTTTATAAATCTAAAAAATAAAATTATGGAAGGATTAGGAGCAATATTTGTAATAGCGATTATAATAGGGGTAGTTTTTTTAATGCGCTGGCTTGGAGCTTGGATGCTTAGAATCGACGAAGTTATTAATATTCAAAGCGAAATTCTTAAGGAATTAAAAAAAAGAAATTAATGCTAAAAACTTACTTTAAAAGGCAGTAAAAAATATTAAAATACAGAAATAATACAGATTTTAAAAATACAAAACCCTAAAACCTTAATTTACAAAGGATTAGGGTTTTATTTTTGTTTTAAAAGTGACCACGGTGGGATTTGAACCCACACGCCCTTGCGAGCACCAGCCCCTCAAGCTGGCAAGTCTACCGTTTCTCCACGTGGCCTTAAAATAAAAAAGGCCAAGTAATAAATTACTCGACCTTTTGTGACCCGACTGGGGCTCGAACCCAGGACCCCATCATTAAAAGTGATGTGCTCTACCAACTGAGCTATCGAGTCAATGCTTTCAAGAAAATTATGTGTTGATCACTAAAATTGTGACCCGACTGGGGCTCGAACCCAGGACCCCATCATTAAAAGTGATGTGCTCTACCAACTGAGCTATCGAGTCATATTCTTCCCTTGAATGCGGGTGCAAATATAAGGACTTATTTTGGAGTTTTCCAAGCAATTTTATTATAAATTTGTCTTTTTTAAACAATAAATCTTAACGCCTTAATTTATAAGGTTTTATTTCATGAGAAAAATTATATTATTAGGCTATATGGGATGCGGGAAGTCCACTATTGCAAATAAGTTGTCAAAAAATATCAGTATCCCTTTTGTAGATTTGGATAAAAAGATAGAAGAAAAGGTGAATTTGTCCATAAATGCCATTTTTGAAAAGCATGGAGAAATTTATTTTAGAAAGGTAGAGCACGAAGTTTTTATCGAATTATTGAATTCGCCGGAGCAATTAATTATAGGTTTGGGCGGAGGAACGCCTTGTTATGCCAATAATCATGAGCTGCTAAAAGCAGATAATGTTGTTTCCATATATCTTAAAGCGTCAATTGAGACTTTATTTAGCAGATTGTCTGCCAATAAAAGCAAAAGACCCCTCATCGCCAACAAAAGTGATGCGGAGATGAAAGAGTTTATTGCAATGCATCTCTTCGAAAGAAGTTTTTATTACAACCAAGCACAACATAAAGTTGTGGTCGATGATAAAACCATTGATCAGACCATTCTGGATATTATAGCTCTTTTAGCTTAAGTATGCATAACTATCATTATTTTCATCAAAAATAACTTGCACGTGCTCCAATAATGACGTAGAAAGAGAAATTCCTTTGAAATCGGCTTTTACGGGGTACTTTTTGTGGTTTCTATCTACAAGTACGGCCGTTTTGAATTTTTTCAAAGGAACGTCTATGAAGTGTCTTACCGCATAGATTAATGTAGTGCCTGAATTTAATACGTCATCAACAAGAATCAAACCTTTATTGGTATACTGTTCTTTTGATAGGGAAGTGTGAATGGGAAGTTGTGGATTTTGTTTGTTGATTTGCACTTCGCAGAGTGAAACTTTAATAGGCGATATTGTTTCCAGAGCCAATGCTATTTTTTTTGCAAATGTAAAACCGTTAGCAGCAATGCCCGCGATTACAATTTCTTCCTCATCTACAAAGGTTTCATAGATTTGGTAGGCAATTCTTTTTATTTTATGTTCTATTTCCTGATTTGTTAAAATGATATTTTTGCTCATTGTTTAAAGGTTTTTTCCCCTCCCCAGCCCTCCCCGAAGGGGAGGGAGCCAGGTCTGGCAAAGGTTATTCGATGTTTTACTTAATTTTTATTTGTCAACACTTGTCTTCCCATCATACCTTCCGGGCGGAAACTGGGTTTTGCAAAGGCTATTAGATATTTCACTTAATTTACGAAGGCTCGTCTCCCTCTCCTTCGGGGAGGGTCGGGGAGGGGAGAAATTCGTCAATGTCTCTTCTGTCTTTTTTGGTTGGTCTCCCGGTTCCATTTTTTCGATAATGTTCTTTGGATAATTTTAAAAGTTCCAAATGCTGATACGCTTCAGCCGGAGTATCATTTCGTCTATAGATATCCACCAATTTTGCCCCGACACGATTTTCAGGAATGTCTAAAACCGTAATGATTTGGGTGATTTGGTCTTTTCTAAAAGTGATTTTATCAGTAGGAAAAACTTCCTTTGATGGTTTGGCAACCAAGCCGTTTACCGTGACATGATTCTTTTTACAGGCTTCGGTAACCATGTTTCGCGTTTTATAATACCGCATGCACCATAAATATTTATCTATTCTCATAAATTTTCTAAAATCGGAGTTAAATAGTTTACAAAAATCAATCAAAATTGTATCTTGCGCACTTAAAAAATTAGCTATAATGAACAAATTTAAGTATTATTTTATTCTATTAATTACAACTGTCTCTTTATTTTCATGCTCAAAGGATGATGCTGCGGAAATTACCCCGCCAAGAGATTATGCAGTGCAATATGCAACTGATTTAACAGATATTGAAGAGTATTTAAAAGCATATCATATTACGGTTGTCAACCACGCTGGTTTTCAAGACGATCAGGATGTTACGTTTACCAAGATTGCTGCAGGCGGAACAGAACCGTCCATTTATTCTTATTTGAATAGTGCTACTTTTCCAAAACTTTTGAGTAGAGATGTGAAATTTCACGATATTACCTATAAATTATATTACCTGGTTTTAAGAGAAGGAACCGGAAAATCACCTTCCAATGTTGACGCGGTATTAACTGGATACAAAGGGGATTACTTGTCCCGACAAAAAGTTGCTGAAGTGGAAACGTTAACGGCTACTTTTTTCGAAGAATCAAAAAACCCACAACAGTTTTTTTCTTTATTTACAAATCTTGATGTCCCTCTTAGAGCTTGGAGTCAAATTTTCCCCTTGTTTAAGACTGGAACTTATGAGTCAAATGTTGATGGTACTGTTTCATATAATGATTTTGGAGCAGGAGTGATTTTTATCCCCTCTGGATTAGGATATTATAGCTCAGGAAGTAATAGTATTCCGGCATATGCACCATTAATATTTAGTTTTAAATTATTTGAGATCAACAGGCTTGACTCAGATGGTGATGGAATCATGAATTTTCAAGAAGATCTTGACGGAGATGGCTACGTTTATGATTACAGAAACAAGACAAACTACCCAACAACTCCCACAATAAATTTGGATGATACGGATGGCGATGGAATCCCGAACTTTTTAGATACGGATGATGATGGAGACGGCGTAAGTACCAGAACAGAAATCACAGGTACTAATGGTGTTTTAATCCCTTTTGAGTCTATCCCGAGCTGTGACGGTAATACTACTAATCCTGACAGAGTCAAAAGGCATTTAGTAAAATGTAACTAAAAAATACAATTCAAAAAAAATCCAGTTCACAAATGAACTGGATTTTTTTTGCTATTTAATGAATAGATTATTTTCTTTTCATTACTCTTTCAACTGCTTCAACAATTGCTTGGTTGTTCAATTTGTATTTATCCATTAATTGTTCTGGTGTTCCAGATTCTCCAAAGCTGTCATTCACTGCCACAAATTCTTGTGGTAACGGACTGTTCAAAGCTAAAACTCTAGAAACGCTTTCACCAAGACCTCCAAGAATATTGTGTTCTTCAGCTGTAACGATACATTTTGTTTTTTCCAATGATTTCAAAATCGCTTCTTCATCCAATGGTTTGATAGTATGAATATTGATTACTTCGGCAGAAATCCCTTGTGCTTCTAATGCTTCAGCTGCTATTAAAGCTTCCCAAACTAAATGTCCGGTAGCAACAATAGTTACATCAGAACCTTCAGTTAAAACAATTGCTTTTCCTATTTCGAAAGGCTCGTCAGCTGGCATAAAGTTAGGTACAACCGGACGACCAAAACGCAAATAAACAGGACCGTGATGCTCTGCAATTGCTAATGTAGCCGCTTTTGTTTGATTGTAATCACAAGTATTGATTACAGTCATTCCAGGTAACATTTTCATCAAACCTATGTCTTCAAGGATCTGGTGTGTTGCACCGTCTTCACCTAAAGTTAATCCAGCGTGTGAAGCACAAATTTTCACATTTTTCTCTGAATAAGCAACCGATTGGCGAATTTGATCGTACACTCTTCCTGTAGAAAAGTTAGCGAAAGTTCCTGTGAAAGGAATTTTTCCTCCAACAGTTAAACCTGCTGCAATTCCGATCATGTTCGCTTCCGCAATTCCAATTTGGAAAAAACGTTCTGGATGATTTTTCTTGAAATCGTCAAATTTTAAGGAACCTATTAAATCCGCACAAAGTGCCACAACATTTTCATTTTTTTGACCTAATTCAGTCATTCCCGCTCCAAAACCTGAACGAGTATCTTTACTTCCTGTATTTGTATATTTTTTCATTTTCTTTAATTGAATGATTTAAAAATTGAATGATTAGGAAAACCCCTTAATTCATAATTTATAACTCATAATTATTTAGTAGTCGCTTTCTCCTTCAGTATAATTTTGACCTAAAGCAATTTCAAGTTGCGTATCATTAGGCGCTTTACCGTGCCAAGCATGACTGTACATCATAAAATCTACACCGTTACCCATTTCAGTATGCAACAATACGCAAACTGGTTTTCCTTTACCGGTTCTTGATTTAGCATCATTCATACCAGCAATGATAGCTTCGATATCGTTACCTTTTTCAATTTCTAAAACATCCCAATCAAAAGCTTCAAATTTAGCGCGGATACTTCCCATGGCTAAAACTTCATCGGTAGAACCATCAATTTGTTTTCCATTTAAATCGATTGTAGCAATAAGATTGTCCACTTTTTTTGCAGAAGCATACATGATGGCTTCCCAGTTTTGACCTTCTTGCAATTCACCATCACCGTGAAGCGTATAAATAATATGGTTGTCACCATTCAATTTTTTAGCTTGTGCAGCACCAATCCCTACAGATAATCCTTGTCCAAGAGAACCAGACGCAATACGCACTCCCGGTAAACCGTCATGTGTAGTTGGGTGTCCTTGTAATCTTGAATTGATCAAACGGAAAGTTGCCAGCTCTGATACCGGAAAATAACCGCTTCTTGCTAAAACGCTGTAAAATACAGGTGAAATATGCCCGTTTGAAAGGAAGAAAAGATCTTCTCCAATTCCGTCCATATCAAAACCTTCTTTGCGTTCCATGATATTTTGGTATAAAACTACCAGAAATTCAGCACAACCTAAAGAACCACCTGGGTGACCTGAGTTGACTGCGTGTACCATTCGAAGAATATCTCTTCTGACTTGGATTGTTAAATCGTTTAATTGTTGTGTGTTCGGTTTCATTTGTGTGTTAAAATTAGACTGCGCAAATATAATCAGATAATTTGATTAATAGAAGCTTCCATTTTTAGATTTATCAATAGTTATTAAGGATTCTATTTTTTGGCACCAACACTATTTCTCACTTTTACCACTATTTAGTATCTTGCAAAAATGTTTCAACAATTATTCAAAAGCATTCAGGAGAAAGTGACACTAACCCCAGAAGAAATGGAGTTATGTAAAACGTTTTTTATCCCAAAGAAGTTACGTAAAAAACAAACCTTGTTGCAGGAAGGAGACATTTGTATCTACAATGCATTTATTGAAAAAGGAATTCTTCGCTCTTTTTCCATGGATGAAAAAGGGAATGAACACATTGTACAATTTGCGATTGAAGGCTGGTGGATTACAGATTTGTCTAGTTTTCTAACCACTAGTAACTCTATTTATACCATTGAAGCGCTTGAGGATTCTGAATTGCTACTGCTGACCACTGAAGCAAGAGAAGCATTGATGGATAAAATCCCCATGTTCGAAAGATACCAACGCTTGCTTTTGCAAAATGCCTACATCGCAAACCAAGCCAGAATAAATTCGGCTTTAACTGAAACCGCCGAAGAGAAATACACCAATTTGGGACTGGCTTATCCCGGAATTGTTCAGCGTGTACCCCAACACATGATCGCTTCTTACCTTGGACTGAAACCGGAAACATTGAGTCGGGTTCGCAAACAAATTAACAATAGAAGTTAATTTTAGTTGACATAGATCAATAGAATTTCTTGTTTTACATCAATGGAAATTATACCGATACCGGCCTAAATTTGCCAAGTAAATAAAAGTCCATGTCAAATAGAAGAACATTTGCAGTTCTTGGTGTTTCAGAAACCAACAGTATTTTTCTAGCGAAGCAAATTGCCAAAACCAATCCCGTTTTGCTGTTTGATCATGATGCTGTTGTATTGAATACTGTTTATTCCCAAATACTTTCAGAATATCCAAAAGCAAATGCGGAGATGATGATTTGTCCAACTAATGCTAGTTGGGAAGCGGATGTTATTATACTTTCAAATGCTGCTGCAACTGATGGTAATCTGATCGAAAAAATCAGAAATGTGGCTACCGGCAAGATTGTACTTTTTTTGGAAAACAAAAAGAACACGATTAATTTCGAAAGTACTCTTGACAAATTACAACATTTATTTCCTTTTTCTAAAGTTATTCAGAGTTTCGAATCAGCGGTTGATTTTAACAATTCCCTTTTTTTGAATGGAAACGATAAGGAAGCCGTAAAGACTATTTTGACACTATTTACAAGTATTGGTTTGCAAGCCAGTACCATATAAACTAATACTAATTAAAAAAAATCAAATGAGTAAATCAATTTTATTTCAACCCTATACATTAGGAAACAAGATATTAAAAAACCGAATGGTGATGGCGCCAATGACACGAAGCCGTTCTAATAATGAAGGAAATGTTCCTACAGCACTCACTGCGGAATATTATGGGCAAAGAGCTACAGCAGGTTTAATTGTCTCTGAGGGGACTTTTGTGAGTACAAAAGCAGTTGGTTTTATCAATGTACCCGGAATTTACAGTGCAGCACAAACCGAAGGATGGAAACTCGTTACAAAAGCAGTACATGAAAAAGGAGGAACTATATTCGCACAATTGTGGCACACAGGTCGATTGTCGCATCCGGATTTACATAATGGTGAATTGCCACACGCACCTTCAGCCTTGAATCCTTTTGCAAAAGCGTACACTAATGATGGTTTTGTAGATACAGTTATTCCAAAAGAAATGACCATTGAAGACATCAAACAAACCGTTTTAGATTTCAAAAACGGAGCTAAAAATGCGATCTCAGCTGGTTTTGATGGAATCGAATTGCACGCAGCCAACGGATATTTGTTGCAACAGTTTTTTAATGGGTATTCTAATCATCGTTCTGATGAATACGGTGGTTCAATTGAAAACAAATCCCGAATCTTATTTGATATTCTAGATGCTTTAGAGGGAGTTATTGATTATGCTAAAGTTGGTGTTCGATTGAATCCTTCGTTGCACAATGCGCAGGGAATGATGTTGGATGAAGAAACAATTCCAACTTATGAGTACATTATCAATAAACTGAATAATTACGGTTTGGCTTACATCCATTTAACAGAGCCTTTTACTGATGTAACTGAGGTACCTTTTGCGGTTACTGAAGTGGCCAAACATTTCAGACCATTTTACAAAGGAACTTTAATCATCAATAAAAGTTTTAACAAAGAAACAGGTATCAAAGTTATTGAAGAAGGGTACGCTGATCTTGTTGCTTATGGAGTTCCATTTATTGCGAATCCAGATTTAGTGGCTCGTTATGAAACTGATGCGCCATTGAACACGCCAGATCAAACTACTTTTTACACCGATACCGTAAAAGGATACACTGATTATCCAGCAATGGCTGAATAATTTAAATTTTTATTAGCTATAAAAACAGATTACATTTTATTCAAGTCAGATTTTAATTCACAGAAAAGCCCGCATTTGCGGGCTTTTTAGGTAATAGAAAAAACAGTTATTAGCTGTTTTTAGAATCAAAATTATGCTTTTATGTTTGTAATCGCAGCTGCTTTGTGAGCTTGATTGTTGATGGTTGACATTGCAATTCCACTTAATGTTGCATCTGTTTTTTTCTTTTCATCTAGTGTCATTGCCAGCAAATTGGCAGCTTTGTTTTCTCCTAATGTTTTAGCAAAAGCGTGCAAAGTACCATACGTTGCTATTTCGTAATGTTTCACTTTTTGTTCCGCAGCAATAATTCCTGCATCTCGTACTGCACCTATATCAGTTTCTTTAATTAGACCATCGGCTTCTTTTAGAATACCTTCCATAGCATCACATTTTTTTGCAGTTGGTTTCATACCATTCTCTTGAAAAATTTTCTCTAAGCGAGAAACTTGTTCTTTCGATTCATTTAATTGGCTTTTTAATGAGTTTACTAATTCTGGTGTTGAAGCATTTTTTACCATATTTGGTAAGGTTTTAGTCAAAACTTTTTCAGACCAATAGATGTCTTTCAATCCATTTTCAAATAAATCTCTTAATCCATGTGCGACATTGCTTTTTGTTTGCATAGCACCTTTAACACCTTCGTTTTTACTAATTGCAGTTCTCATAATAGTAGTTTTTAAGATTAAATTGTTTAGAAATAATAGATACTATTTTTCTATCTAACTCATTCACTTAATTTTTTTAAGTGGAATAAAATTAAACAAATTATAATCTAATCAACTGTTAATTAACTAATTGTAAATACTAATTGTATTATTTACCGTTGTCAAAAAATCTTTCAGCGTCCTATTTTATTTTTAAGACTGCTCCATCCGCCACCATTGTATACTGCAGTATAGCCATTAGCTTTCAAAATACTTTTTGCCGAAGCACTGCGCATTCCAGAGGCGCAACACGTAATAATAGGTTGGTTTTTATCTTTCACTTTGAACAGATTATTACGCAGTGTATCCACAGGAATATTAATGGAATCCTTAATATGGCCTGCTAAATATTCCGCTTTGCTGCGCACATCAACGACAATAGCTCCGTTCTGAATTAATTCCTGATAATCCACTTTGGCGCCAAGCCCAAATATTTTTTTGAGTATGTTTATCATGTTACACGATTTGGGATTGAAGGTAATTCACATCGAGCCACGAACCGCCATTATAGCATTCGATTCCGTGCGCGGTCAGAAAAACTTGTGCCTGTCCACTTCTATTTCCAGAGGCACAACAAAGTACTAATGGTACTTTAAGTTCCTGTATTTCCTGCATTCTATGCGGAATTTCATTCAACGGAATATTGATGGATCCCGCAACATGACCACCCATAAATTCATCGTAGGAACGCACATCGACAATGGTTCCCAGTTTCTCTTTAATTATTTTTGCTACTTCCATTTTATTATTTTTTAACGATTATTCCCCTTTGGTGCAAAATCTAGTACTACAAAATTACGACTACGTAAGTTATGAATCGTATTTATTTAACAACAAAATTCGGAAAGCATTTCGGGAATCGTTTTACTTTTTTTGGAACTTACAAAAATAATCAAGCGAAACTAATTGCCACGATACGTTGCATATCCATAACTGGAAAGCGTAATGGGAACGTGATAATGATTGGCATCTTTAATTTGGAAAACAACCTCAATAAACGGATAAAAACTGTCTGTCTTTTTGCTTTTAAAATAGTCTGCTACCAAGAATCTAAGTTTATAAATTCCTTTTTTTGTTTCTTTATAATTCAGAAAATCGATAATTCTACCATTTTTATCCGTTGTTTTTTCATCCACATATGACCATATTTTAGTGGTTTCATCGTATTTTTCTAATACAACCGGGACACCAATTGCAGCCGTTCCGCTGGAAACGTCTAAAATATGGCTGGACAATTGGTAGGTATTATTCTGCGAATAGCTTGTTGTTGCTACAGCCGTAAAAAGTAAACTAAATAGTAAATTTTTCATTTTTGTTTGTGTTTTAAATTAATGAGTTGTGATTTGTGCGGTTGCAATTGCACCTGATTTAGCGATTAAATCATCGTTTTCAGGACTTCCTCCTCCGGCAACACCAATGCCACCTATGACTTTTCCGTTGTGCCAAAGCGGATAACCACCGCCTAATAATAGAAGTTCAGGCAGTGTGGCTAAATTTTGAGTATCTGGATTTAATCTGGCATTTCTTGATAATAAAAGCGTAGGGGTTTTTGTTGATAATGCGGTGTACGCTTTTCTTCTGGCCGCTTCCGTATTGTGCGTTCCCACTTCGTCGCCACGAGTAAGGATTATAATTTGACCCGAAGCATCTAATACTGCGATGGTGACATTTTTTTTCAAGCTTTTTGCGGCTTCGCGGGCTTGTTCTGTTATTTGAAATGCAGTTTTGAGCGTTAGTTGAACGGATTGTGTCGTATAATTTCCTTCCTTTTTGGCATTTAAATTGGTGAAATCGGTACTTTTTTTAGTGCTGATTTGTACCAATGAAAGTAATGGAATGAGTAGTACTAATAAACAAGAGTTGATTTTCATGATTAATTTTTTTACAAAATTAAAAATGAGTCGCATGAAAAAGCTTGTCCTATGTCAACGTTTTTAGAGTTTGGATTTTATTCGGCTTAAGGTTGAGGGAGAAATTCCTAAATAGGATGCGGCCATTTTATTTGAAACACGCAATAAAAAATGAGGTTGGTTTTCAATAATCCATTTTACTTTTTCTAAGGCATCAAATCCCTGAAAACCGTAAATGCGTTTTTGAGCCGTTATAAAACCTAACTCCAGAATCGCTCTGTAAATCAGTCCAAATTCTGGTATTGTTGTTACAAGATAATAAAAGTCCGTTCTGGAAATTACCAATAATTCTGATTTTTCTATCGTTTGCACGTATTCGTAAGCGGGCTGTTGATCAATAAAACTAGGTAAGGCTGTTCCAAAACCGCCTTCAAAAGCAAAAAATCGTGATGTTTCAATTCCTTCTTTATTAATGGTGAAAATTCTGATACAGCCTTTGTTTACAAAATAATACTGTTGGCATATTTCCTCATAACGCACTAAAATTTCATTGCGCTTGGTTTGCATTGGTTTAAAAAAGGAACAGATGAAATCCATTTGTTCATCATTGATTTGTGTTCGGTTACTGATATACTTTTGAAGTAATTCGTACATCTTATTAGGATTTAGTTTTTATATTTTTCGAAAGTAAAGGTACAAACAATAGATTCTTGGCAAAGTAATTCAACATAAAGACGCGAAGCAGGTTAATACAGAAAAACTCAAAATGACTAATGATTAGCGTCAGATTATTCCATGACTTACCTATAATGAACTAGGAATACAGCAGCTTTTTTATTAAAGCCAAGAATCGATCTATTTTTAAATTATAACAAATGAATAGTGTTAATTAAAAAGTAAATTCAGAACTAATTCCCTTTTTGTTAAAAAAATACGCTAATTTTAATAGAATAAGTATTTGAACTGTCACTGCATGCTTTTTGACAATTTAATAATACAAATATTAATAAAAATAAATAGAGTATAATGTCAGACAAAAGTAAAAAACAATTCGGAGTGTGGATGGATTCACATCACGCAACAATCGTAGGTAGAGAAAATGTAGATTCTGGAGATTTCGTAGTTTTAGGACACGAAAAAGAAGAAGGTCAAGGAGGAAATTCAAGTGAAAACGCGGCAAATAATGCTGAAAGAGATTCACTTCACAAGTTATTCAAAAACATTACTGCGCACATGCAAAATGTGGATGAATTACACATCACTGGACCTGGTGTTGCTCAAGAACAATTTATTAAATATTTGAGCGAAACTCCACAATACAAAAATGTACAGACGAAAGAAAGTACTTCTAATAAAATGAGCGATGAAAGTTTAATTGAATATGTGGCTTCACAATTCAACTAATCTATCTTAGATAAATGTAGATAGGCTGTCCGGAAGGGCAGCCTATCTTGTTCAATTTTTATTTTTCCTCCATGAATGCCAAGCGCCAGTTGACCATAAGGCTACTATAATAAGAAGTGGTTGAAGTGGAAGTCTGAGCCATCTGGCTAGTTCTGTATTGAGTCCGAAAGCATTTCTATGTTCGACCAGTTGTGCAATATTTCCCGGAAAGACAAGGACAAAAAAAGCAGCGACAATCCATCCAACCTGGATGCGATACTTAAATAACAGAATTAGGGATAAACCCAAAACAATTTCAACTACTCCAGACAGCAGAACTACTAAATCAGCGTTTACAGGAATCCATGGTGGTACTTGCGCTAAAAATTCTGTTCGACTCCAAGTGAGATGGCTAATTCCAGCAGTGGTAAGAAATAGTCCTAAAATATAACGGCTTATGTTTTGAGCTAAAGTCATTTTTTGGAGATTTTGTGTATTTGTAGTGTTCATTTGTGTTTAATTTTTTTGAAAATAAAGGTTGAAGGAGATATGCTGAATATTTGATTAAGAAAAACTTTAGCAGCACTAATAAACGAAAGTTTCATAGTAAATATAGGTGTATTAAAGGATATGAAAAACGTTTTACTTAAGAAAACCACTTTTTAAAGCTAAATTAACTTTCGTATTTTTTTTAAATCTTATATTCGTAAAAAAATGAATATGCGTTTCTCCTTCTTCATTATCGTCTTACTGAATGCTTTTCTTTTGGTCAACTGCGGTTCAAAAAAAAATACTGATATTTCGTATCTTAATTCTACCGAAAAAAATACCGCAAAACCGCCACAATTGAATGTTTTTGTTCCCCGAAAATCAACTGTAACACCGGTTCCAGTTTTAATTTTTGTTCACGGAGGCAATTGGAACAGCGGTCGGAAAGGGACGTATGATTTGTTGGGTAGAAATTTTGCCAGCAAAGGCGTGATTACAGTTATCCCGAATTATACGTTGAGCCCTGAGGCTTCTTATGATGATATGGCACGGCAAATTGTGTCTGTAATTCAATGGACAAAAAAGAATATCAGCCAGTACAATGGTAATCCGAATTCGATTTATATCACGGGTCATTCGGCAGGCGGCCATCTTGGTGCTTTGGCCGTCATGAATCCGAAATATGGAATTGATTCTGGAACTATTGCCGGAATTATTCTGAATGATGCGGCAGGATTGGATATGAAAAATTATTTAGAGGGAAATCCACCAACTGAAAAAGATGATTATTTAGCAACTTGGACCGCAAATCCAGAGCAATGGAAAGATGCTTCGCCCATTTATTTTTTAAATAAAAACACACCCCCTTTTTTAATTTATGTTGGAGACAAAACATATAATTCCATAAAAATTGCCAACAGTCGTTTTGTGACTGCTTTGCAACCTTTCCAACCCGATGTGACACCAATACGGTTGAATAAAAAGCACGTCCCAATGGTGCTTCAGTATTTCTCGCCTTGGAGCAATCGCTTTGATGAAATTATTGCTTTTATGAAGCTGCATAATAAGTAAAACTTAATTATCCTTTATAATTTAATAAAAAAATTGAAACACATAGAAAATAAGATTGAGCTAGCCCAATTGCTTCGCCTGTTCGCTATCGCTCGGGTCTTGGGTTCACATTGCTTTGGTTTTCTCTAAAAAAGTGAAACGCCTTCCATAATTTTAAATTCTATTTTTCTATGTGTTTAAAAAATTAATTATCTCCAACGGTTTTGAGCAAGAAGAATTAAGTAAGCTTATTTTTTCAAAATCGCATCTATAGAATATTTACCACTTCCCAATAAAAATAGCGCGCAATAGGATAGTAAATATAGTAATGCAGGTTCCATAGTTCCCAAATCATCACTGATGTGAACAATAAATACGGCAACAGCCATGGTTATAATAAGCGGAATCAACGCCATTCTGGTCCACAATCCAAGTACTAGTAATGCGGAGCACAATACTTCGGCAAAGACGGTCAAAGCTAATGATGCCGGAACACCGATACCTATTGGATCACCAAATTCCATGTTGCCATCCATAAACTTCATCAGCTTTGGAATACCATGACTCAACATCAATAAACCAAATGTTAGTCGTAAAATAAGCGAAGCCCAATCTGTTGCATTAGCGGACCATGAACTTGAGGAAAATAACTTTCGGATCATATTTTTAAATTTTTTAGAATTGTGTTCAGACAAACATAAGATTTTTTCACAAGAATTTGCTTTATGAAATACCGTATTTTAGTGAAAGTTACATGCGGTTATGGATTTTATTCTTTCCTTTTAAATGGAATGTTTCAATGCTAATTATGGTCAGAATTCCAAGAGCGTAGGCAAGCAAATCCATCCAGGCAAATGAATTCCCGAGCACAATTCTTGCAATCTTAGAATGTTGAAATCCTAGTTTTTCCACCATATTGAAATACTGCGCGATTTCGATAGCGAATGAAAAAACCAACACAAGACTTGCAGCTACCAAAACCGAAACTTTTACAAAGGATTTCACAAAACAATAGAGTAAAATAACCACTAAAAAATCTCCGAAATAAGGTCTTATAAATTCATCATGAACGTACATAGCAATGGTGATTTCTGTCAGGAAAAGTAAAATTGTAAGTATAAAATAGTTGCGGCTGAATTGAAACATTTTGGTGGTGAAATTATCTAGGATTTTACTTTTTATAGCATTCGTTTTTGTTGCTCACTAATTTGTTTCGTTATTTCAAGCCTTACTATTCTGGTTTTTTCCTGTTTTGCCGTCATAATCCAATGGGTCATTACTTTTTTGTAGGACGGTGCTTGTGTATAAAAAAATTCCCATGCTGGCGGATTCGTTTTAAATTGACTTTCAAAACTTTACGATAACTCCATAGTTCCTGCCAGTGACTGGTTCTCGCAAAAAAATGGACAAGCTTTTCAACCGGAGTTTCATTGCTCATGCTTGGCACGCAACGAAACTCTAGCTGTTGGCAGATGCTATTTTTCTACATCTTGATTATTATTCTTAAAAATCATGTAAACGGTCATTACAAAGGTCAAAATGTAAATTACTGCCATTGCAGGTTTTTCAAATTTCAAGTTTTCAAAATCAAATTGTTTAACAATTGTCCAACCCAATACGATTGCGATAATTAATAGGGGAAATGGTATTCCTTTTTTATTATTCATAGTTTCTAATGTTTGCTTAATATATCTATCAATGTTCCAAAAATAACTGGCAAAACCCAAAACGTAATCATTCCCAAAATATAAGCTGCGAGTGCTTTTACATAGCTACCTGCTTTTTTCTTGTCAAAAAAATGTCCGATTGCCCAAGTACAATATGCAATGCCTATTATACCCGCAATTGTCATAACGTGAAAATGTGTCAGACCTTCTATGAGTACAAAAACGGAAAAAATCAACATTCCCATCCCCATAACAAAGCAAAGCATTATCAAAATTTCATAAAAGTTATAATTGTACTTTTTGAAAAATAGTTTTATCCATAAAGCAATGAAGACCCCCATCATAATGTTTGCATAGCCATAATGGTCTTGCATCCATTTTACGATTGAGCCTGTAGTAGACTTTTTAGCTTCGTGATATTTTACATATCCGTCTTCAATGTGGAAAAAGTGATTTAAAAGTGTATAAATCAAAGAGGTTACAATTATAAAAATAATTGGCTTCACAAGTCGAGTTCTATTATGCGTAAAATAATTTCTAATGTTTTGTCCTGGATTTAGTATGAGTTCTCTGATTGTATATAAGATTCCACGTTCAAAATGTAAAACGTGCTCAATTTCGTGTATTATGTAATGTCCGTCAATTCTTTTCAGTTCGGCTGGTTGTCCACAGTCTGGACAATACTTCGAGGTTAATTCTTTATTGCAAGTTTTACAATTCATATTTTTTCTGTGAAATTTATTTTGTTTTGTGGTCGGTTCTATAATAGCAGCTAAAAGTCAGTTCGTCTAAAAACCTCTAAACGAACTCTATTTAGCTAATCAGTCAGTAAATATATATGATTTAAACTACAATTAAAATTCTTTAATAAAAAACGGATTGTTTGTTTATGAAATAAAATAAGTCGCAAATAGTATTACAAACAGGTAGATAGCCCACTTTAGTTATCTTAATAAATAAGCATCTAAGGTTGTTGTAGCTTTATACTTTGTCGCGGTTTTTTGTTGTTTTTGTTATTTGCTCACTGTTGTAGACACAGTTTGCAAAACTGCGCTAACAATTTTGGTATATAAGCGAAATCGGGGTCAGTTTTTTATTGTATTGCTTTAATAAATTTTTTCATTTCGTCCATTTTACCCACTGTAATCCTTGTCCATTTACCTTGCTCTTCATATATTCTTCCGCCTTCAATATTATTGTTTTCTAATTGTTTGAAATAGTCCTTGTTGTATTTTGCAAGTGAAAAATAGATGAAATTTGTAGTAGAAGAAATGCACTCGCAATTTAATTTTTTGAGTTCACTGATAGTATATTGTCTTACATTTTCATTTAGCAAGTAGCAATTTGAAACAAATTTGTCATCTTTCAACGAAGCTATAGCAGCAAGTTTTGATAATACACTAACGCTATTATTTGTATTGGATTGCAAATTTGCCAAATTATCAATTATTGTTTTGTTCGCAATTGCATAACCAATCCGTGCTCCAGCCAAACCATACATTTTGGAAAATGTTTTGGCGATAATAATATTTTTGTGGTCATTTACGATATTGCTAAGGGATTGCTGTTTAGTAAAGTCCAAATACGCCTCATCAATCAATACAATTGTATTTTGTGAAATCGTGGTTACAAATTCTATCAATGCTTCTCTTTCGCAAGTTGTTCCTGTCGGGTTGTTTGGATTACAGATATAAACAAGTTTTGTATCTTGGTTTACAGCTGCCAACATAGCTTGCAAATTAATTTTCTTGTCGGTTGTAAGCGGTACTTTAATTTTCGTTAAACCTAAATTATCTAATGTAACTGTCCAATAATCATAGCTTGGGTCTGCAATTACATAATTTGCGTTGCCAGTCACCTTCGGTTCGTGTCCTTTGTCTAGTGATACAAATTTCGCAACCAAATCTAAAATTTCAGTTGAACCAGCTCCCAACAATATATTTTCGTCTTTAACACTATTTCGTATTGCAAGGTCAGAAATCAGTTGTGTCGCAACATCCCAATTGTATCGGTTACTAATATTGGCATTGTCTAAAAATATTTTCCTTGCTAATGGAGATGGACCGTAGGGGTTTTCATTTGAACGTAAAAAAATTAAGTTAGCATCATTTTCAAAACTATTAATTAAATTTTCTGACACAAGAGGAGAAGCAAATGAATTGAAGTTTGTAAGTCCAATACCAGCTATTCCAATTCCAATTTTTTTCAGCCAAAGTCTTCGGTTCGTTTCCATATTTCTTTTCTTTAACAAGTCTTTAAAAAAAATAGTTTGTTACAGCCGCGGAGTGTTAAAATTGCCTCCAAGGTTCGTTTCGCCACTTTGAGATGGCTGGAAGTTCGTAACCGCTCAGTTTTCGGCTTAACGAAAACTTGATGCGAACCGGTAATTGTACTAAATTCCAGCTAGCTCAAAATGGCGGTTAGCAGATGTTTTTTTATTGACAAGCTGATTTAAATTGTTTTCCATATTCATTTACATAGACAACGCTGTCGGTTCCTTTAATTTCTAATTCCAAATTTGGATTTGTAATTTTAAATATATTTAATCTATCAATCAAATACTGTGTGTTTTTAAGTTCAACATAGCCTTCTTTTCCAGCAGTTCTGTCCAGCATAAGTTCAATTAGTCCAAACTTACTAATTCTTACCAAACTTGCTGAAACATCAAATTCACTATACCCTTCAATCGTCCAACCCAAATACCAATCAGGCAAAGCACTTCCAATAAACTTGGCCTCATTTTTTATCCCGATTGTGGGGTTAATGATTTGTTGATAATAAAGGTTTTGAGATAATTTTTCGAATACTTTAGCATCTAAAGTATTCATTTGTTTTATTATTTCTACGAATGAAGGATGAACAACTTTTTCTTTATCTCTATCCATAGAATTAGCCAGAAGATTAATATACATTTCTCTTAAAGTCTCATTTTGAGCTGTATAAGTCAAGGCTTGCAATAGTGGTACAGCTATTTCGGGTTCTGGGGATTTTCGTCTTTCTTCAGGTATTTTTTCAAACTTTTTTTTCACACCCTCCTCAACAATCATTTCAATTTGTTCCCAACCCCATAACAATCCTCTTATTGGAAATAATAGTGCTTTTACCGTTCGTCCAGTTACGCTCCCAACTTCTTGCAATGCAGGTTTTGCAATGTCTTTATAAACTTCGGTAGTCAATGCTTTCGCTTCGTTTAAGATTTCTTTAGATGCTTCTGGGTCTATCATAGTGTCGATTTTTTTGTAAAATATCTGCTAACTTGTATATATGTCTGATAAAATAAAACCTATCACCCCAAATTTAGAGAGATAGGTTTGACAGCGGTCAGATTTTATTGATTTTCAAATATATTAAAAAATTCTTACAAATCATCGTAAGAACCTTTTATTAGCTGCATGTTTTTATTGAATAGTGATGGGAAGATTTTAGTTCTTATTACACCTGTTTTGCGTGAGGGATAGTAGTGGAAATCCTTTTATGAAGCGCAGCGGAGTAAAAGATTATAACGGATAGCCCGACCTTTTTAGGGCACGCCCAAAACCATTTACTAAACGATACGTGTATTTTTGAACGCTATAATTGTCTCATTTTTCTCTTAAAAAGCAGGCGTAATTTGGTTGTTATCCCGATAGCTTTTGGGACACTTTTATACTTTATGGTATGAAAAACATTTTTTTGATGTAGATTTCAAATTAACCTATCTTTGCCAGCCGAACAATCGGGTGAAATACGTTACTATGAAGTTTGATTTATTAAAAAAAGATCCGCAGTCGAAAGCCAGAGCGGGAAGTATTACTACTGATCACGGGGTGATTGAAACTCCAATTTTTATGCCTGTGGGTACCGTAGCTTCGGTAAAAGGAGTGCATCAACGGGAACTGAAAGAAGACATTAACCCGGATATTATCTTGGGAAATACCTACCATTTATACTTGCGTCCACAAACCGAAATCCTGGAGAAAGCGGGTGGTTTGCACAAATTTATGAACTGGGACCGTAATATTTTGACGGATTCCGGAGGTTATCAAGTGTATTCACTTTCGGCGAACCGAAAAATCAAGGAAGAAGGAGTGAAGTTCAAATCGCATATTGACGGTTCGTACCACTTTTTTACACCAGAGAATGTGATGGAAATTCAACGTACCATTGGTGCCGATATTATTATGGCTTTTGATGAGTGTACGCCGTATCCATGTGATTACAACTACGCAAAACGCTCGATGAAAATGACGCATCGCTGGTTAGACCGTTGTATCAATCATTTAGACACGCAGCCTGTAAAATACGGTTACGATCAAGCTTTTTTTCCAATTGTTCAGGGAAGTTGCTATAAAGATTTGCGTCAGCAATCAGCGGAATATATTGCGAATTCAAATCAAGTAGGAAATGCCATTGGTGGACTTTCAGTAGGGGAACCTGCAGAGGAAATGTACGCGATGACCGAAGTGGTTTGCGAAATTTTACCGGAAGACAAACCGCGTTACCTAATGGGTGTGGGAACTCCGATCAATATTTTGGAAAATATTGCCCTTGGAATCGACATGTTTGACTGTGTGATGCCTACGCGTAACGCCAGAAACGGAATGTTGTTTACTGCAAATGGTACGATCAATATCAAAAATAAAAAGTGGGAAGCTGATTTCTCTCCAATTGACGAAATGGCAATCACTTATGTGGATACAGAATACACGAAAGCGTATTTGCGCCACCTTTTTGCTGCCAATGAATACTTGGGAAAACAAATTGCCACGATACACAATCTTGGTTTTTATATGTGGTTGGTTCGTGAAGCCAGAAAACATATCTTAGCGGGCGATTTCAGACCTTGGAAAGAGATGATGGTGAAAAATATGAGCCAACGTTTGTAAAAAAAATGTTTAAGGTTTAAAGTTTAACGTTCCAGCGCTGACTTTAAACCTTAGACTTTAAACCTTAAACAAAAACATGCTTACAATAATAGACAAATACATCCTAAAAAGATATTTAGCCACATTTGCGGTGATGCTGTTGTTGTTTATCCCCATAGGAATTGTTGTGGACGTATCCGAGAAGATCAATAAAATGCTGGAAAACAAAGTTCCGTTTTTAGAGATTGCACTTTATTACTACAACTTTACAGTTTATTTTGCCAATTCTCTTTTCCCGATATTTTTGTTTTTATCGGTAATTTGGTTCACGTCAAAACTGGCGAATGATACGGAGATTATTGCCATTTTAAGTTCGGGAATTTCATTTACACGATTTTTAAGACCCTACATTATTGGCGCTTCCATCGTTTCAGTTTTTGTATTGTTAATGGGTTTCTTTGTCGTTCCGGCGGCCAGTGAAGGTTTTAATAATTTCAGGTATACGTACTTGAAAGGAGGCGGAAAAGAAGCGATGCGTGGTGATAATACGGATGTGTACCGCCAGATCAATGACAATGAATTCATTTATGTAAACAGTTTCAATACGGAATCTAAAATTGCTTTTAATTTCTCCTTGGAGAAATTTAAAAACGAGAAATTAGTTCATAAAATAACGGCCAGCAGAATCAAATGGAATCCAAAGGATAGTACCTACACGATGTATGATTACACGAAAAGAACGGTAGGTGAACTGAATGATAAAATTGAAAAGCTGCCGGAAAAAAATGCTATTTTTACTTTTGATTTAGAGGATTTGACACCTGTAGTTTATATTGCGGAAACGTTGAGCTTAGGAAAATTGAATGCTTTTATCGAAAAAGAAAGAGAAAGAGGTTCCTCTAATATCAACGTGTATTTAGTGGTTTTGTATAAAAAATACAGCGTTCCGGTATCGGCATTTATTTTGACTATTATTGCCGTAGCCGTTTCTTCGATGAAGCGAAGAGGTGGAATGGGAACGAATCTAGCCATTGGAATTGCACTGGCTTTTGCCTTTGTGTTTTTTGATAAAATCTTTGGCGTATTAGCCGAAAAATCGAGTATTCCGCCCATGTTAGCCGTTTGGTTGCCTAATATTGCTTTTGGAATTTTAGCCATTTATTTATTACGAAATGCAAAACGATAATTTAAAAAGTTATTTAAACCTCCATTTGATTGTTTTTATCTGGGGTTTTACCGCCATTTTAGGCGCTTTAATTACCATAACAGCAGATGCTTTGGTTTGGTATCGCATGTTTTTTGCAGCTGTTTTTTTAGCGCTGTTTTTGGTTTTTAAGAAAAAATCGTTTCGAATTCCCTTAAAATCGTTCCTCAAATTGATTTTCGTCGGGTTATTGATTGCATTACATTGGATCTTTTTTTTCAAAGCGATTCATGTTTCTAATGTGTCGATAACACTGTCGGTTTTTTCATTGGGTGCTTTTTTCGCATCTATTTTAGAGCCGCTTTTTTATGGTCGAAAGGTTTTGTGGTACGAAGTCTTTTTTGGACTCATCATAATCGCAGGATTGGCATTGATTATGAAAGTTGAAATCAATTACCTTGACGGAATGTTGTACGCTTTGGCATCCATTATATTAGGTGTTTTGTTTACGCTGATGAACGGAAAGCTGATTGCGGATCACGATCCTTCGGTTATCTCGTTTTATGAATTTTTGGCGGGCGTTGCCTTCATCACCATTTACTTTTTATTTCAAGGGAAATTCACATTGGACTTTTTTGTATTGACCGCTAATAATTGGATTTTAATCCTGATTTTAGCCTCGGTTTGTACCGCGTATGCTTTTACGGCATCGGTGAAAGTAATGCAAAAACTAACGCCGTACACGGTTATGCTGACTACTAATTTAGAGCCGGTTTACGGAATTATTTTGGCGTATTTCATCCTTGGCGGAAAAGAGAAAATGAGTTTTGAATTTTACATTGGCGCACTGATAATAGTAATCACAGTAATCCTAAATGGTGCAATTAAACACTATCAAAAGGGTAAAACAGAATAAGAACTTCCTGCTTTATTGAAGCAAACTTTTACATATAAATAGAATATTTACCTTTTCGAACGATTTAAAATTTTATATTTGCGGTTCGAAATAAAAACAAAAACGCAAAAATCCTATGGAATATTTAGATTTTGAGCTTCCAATAAAAGAACTAGAAGAACAGTTAGACAAATGTCTCGTTATTGGTCAGGAATCAGATGTTGATGTAACGAATACTTGCAAACAAATCAACAAGAAACTAGAAGAGACTAAAAGGAATATTTATAAGAATCTGACTGCTTGGCAACGTGTTCAGCTTTCCAGACATCCAAGTCGTCCGTATACAATGGATCACGTTCGCGCTTTGTGCGGTGATACTTTTCTGGAACTTTTTGGAGACAGAGGTTTTAAAGATGACAAAGCCATGATTGGTGGTTTAGGAAAAATTGACGGACAATCGTTTATGATTGTGGGTCAACAAAAAGGATTCAATACTAAGACGCGTCAGTTCCGTAATTTTGGAATGGCCAATCCGGAAGGATATAGAAAAGCGTTGCGATTGATGAAAATGGCAGAGAAATTTGGCATTCCAGTTTTGACTTTGATTGATACTCCGGGCGCTTATCCAGGATTAGAAGCAGAGGAACGCGGACAAGGAGAAGCTATTGCCAGAAACATATTTGAAATGATTCGCTTAAAAGTGCCTATTATCACCGTTATTGTTGGTGAAGGAGCTTCTGGTGGCGCATTAGGAATAGGAGTGGGGGACAAAGTATATATGATGGAAAATACTTGGTATTCCGTTATTTCGCCAGAATCATGTTCTTCTATTTTATGGAAAAGCTGGGAATACAAAGAACAGGCTGCTGAAGCCTTGAAATTGACATCGGCTGACATGAAAAAGCAAAAATTAGTAGATGATATTATTCCAGAACCGTTAGGTGGAGCACACTACGACAGAGAAACTGCTTTCAAAACCGTAGAGCAATATATTATGAAGGGTTTTAATGAGTTGAAAGACTTATCAACAGAACAATTAATTGCCCAGAGGATGGAGAAATACAGCAAAATGGGTGAATATAAAGAGTAAAATCTTACAATTTGATATTTAATCCGTCTCGTGCTAAAACCTAGAATGAGACGGATTTTTTTTGGGTTATAAACAAAAAATAGTTAGTTATGAACATTTATTTGTAACAACTCAATGTCGATTTTTTTTTAATTTTTGCTACTTTCGTTCTATGGAAAACTTCAGAAATATTAATCCTGTGAAGGTTGATAAAACTACTATTATAAGCCTTGAAAAAGGAAAATTGCAACCGCAGGTTCTCGACTTAGAGGAAGCTGTATTGGGTGCCATGATGATTGATAAAAAAGGGGTTGATGATGTAATTGATATTTTACAGCCCGATGCTTTTTACAAAGAAGCACACAAACATATTTTTGAGGCTATCGTGCAACTGTTTACAGAAACGCAGCCGATTGACTTATTAACCGTTTCTGCTCAACTGAAAAAAAATGCAAAGTTAGAGTTGGCAGGGGGTGATTTTTATTTAATTCAGCTTACGCAAAAGATATCGTCTTCGGCACACATTGAATTTCACTCCAGAATTATTCTTCAAAAATTTATTCAACGTAGTTTGATTCGGATTTCGACAGAAATTATCGAAGATTCTTACGACGAAACAACAGATGTTTTTGATTTATTAGACAGAGCCGAATCTAAATTATACGAGGTCACACAAGGAAATATCAAACGAAGCTCGGAGACGGCACAGAGTTTAGTATTGCAAGCCAAAAAACGAATTGAGGAAATCGCCGGTCAAGAAGGATTGAGTGGTGTTGCCACTGGTTTTGACAAGTTAGACAAGATTACTTCTGGTTGGCAGCCGAGTGATTTAATTATTATAGCGGCAAGACCTGCAATGGGTAAGACCGCATTCGTATTATCGATGGCTCGAAATATGGCAATTGATTTCGGAATGCCAGTTGCCTTATTTTCTCTGGAGATGGCATCTGTTCAGTTGATCACCCGTTTGATTTCTTCGGAAACAGGTTTGTCATCGGAGAAATTGCGTACCGGAAAATTAGAAAAACACGAATGGGAACAGTTGAGTACTAAAGTGAAGAATTTAGAAAAAGCACCATTATTTATTGATGATACGCCTTCGTTATCGATTTTTGATTTACGGGCCAAAGCCAGACGTTTGGTTTCGCAACATGGAATCCGAATCATAATTGTCGATTATTTGCAATTGATGACGGCCGGAGGAAACGGAAAAGGTGGAGGAAATAGAGAGCAGGAGATTTCTACGATTTCTCGAAACTTAAAAGCTTTAGCCAAGGAATTGAACGTTCCTGTAATTGCACTTTCGCAATTGTCGCGTGCGGTGGAAACCCGTGGATCCAGCAAAAGACCTTTGTTATCTGATTTACGTGAATCGGGAGCGATTGAGCAAGATGCCGATATTGTATCTTTTTTATACCGTCCCGAATATTACAAAATTGACGAATGGGATGATGATGAAGCATCACCAACAGCTGGTCAAGCAGAAATAATGATTGCAAAACACCGTAACGGTAGTATTGAAAACGTTCGTTTGAAATTTATTGGACATTTAGGAAAATTTGATAATTTGGAAGATTACAGCGGTGGGTATGATGATTTACCATCCAGCATGAATCAAGATGATAATCCTTTTATTACTAAAAATTTACCGTCTGCTAATGATGCTTTTGGAAGTAATTTGAATGATCCTGATGATGACAGCGACGTTCCTTTTTAGAAATTTAATCATTAGACGGTCTGTTTAATCAACAGGGTTTTACAGGCTCTATTCTAAAAAAATAAATTTAGGATTATTGTAATTGCTTCACTTGAAGTAAATAATTTTACTAGAGAAAACTATATTGCTTACAAATATTTTAGATTATTGAGACAAGTTCAAAAATGAGTTGGATTCCTTAAAATATTTGTTCGCAATAAAGTAAATAGAAGATTTTAAATAAAACACAAAAATTTATTATTGGTAGATATATTTTGCAAGAACCGATAGTTATTTTGAACGCCATTTGGTTGAGGCTAAAGGTTAGGTTGCATTATAGATTTTGTGTCTATTAATTTTTTCCCTTTTGTTTTTAAAATTTTTCAATTTTTTGTCATAAAAAAAGCGCTCTTTTTCAAGAACGCTTTTTTAAATTTATATAATAAATTATTTTTTATCCATCCATTTTCGGGCATTGACAAAAGCTTCATGCCAAGGCGAAACTTCATCGTTTCTATCTTTTGGATAATGTGCCCAGTTCCATTGAAATGTAGAACGCTCAATGTGCGGCATCATTACTAAATGTCTTCCTGTTGTATCACATAGCATGGCTGTATTGTAATCTGAACCGTTTGGATTTGCAGGATAGTTATCGAAGCCATATTTTCCAACAATATTATAATTTTCTTCACCCATTGGTAAATTAAATTTTCCTTCTCCATGCGAAACCCAAACTCCAAGCGTACTTCCTGCTAATGAAGAAAGCATCACCGAATTATTTTCCTGTAGGGTAACCGATGTAAAAATACTTTCGTGTTTATTACTTTCGTTGTGCAGCATTTTTCCGTGAACTTCATGCTCCGGATTAATGACTTCCAATTCCATGAATAATTGACAACCATTACAAATTCCAACTGACAAAGTATCGTCTCTTTTGAAGAAATTGTCTAAAGCGGTTTTTGCTTTTTCATTGTATAAAAATGCTCCAGCCCAACCTTTGGCAGAACCTAAAACATCTGAATTAGAGAATCCACCAACAGCACCAATAAACTGAATGTCTTCTAAAGTTTCGCGACCTGAAATCAAATCGGTCATGTGAACGTCTTTAACATCAAAACCGGCTAAGTACATCGCATTTGCCATTTCACGCTCCGAGTTACTTCCTTTTTCACGGATAATAGCTGCTTTAGGTCTCTCGACTGCGCTCGAAATGACAGGTAATTTTCCTGTAAAATGTGCAGGAAAAGTATAATTTAAAGCTTGGTTTTTATAATTGTCAAAACGCGCTTGAGCCGTTCCGTTCTTCGATTGTTTTTGGTCTAATAAAAACGAGGTCTTGAACCAAATGTCTCTGTATTCTTTTATATCAAAAGTCGAAAGTCCAAGGTCTAAAGTTGCTTCATTCGTAGCAGTTCCTATTTTATAGAAAGAAACATTATTTGCGTTTAATTTAGATTCCACTTCGGTATCTGATTTCGCTTGAATAACAATTCCAATGTTTTCAGAGAAGAGGATTTTTATCAAATCTTTCTCATCGAATCCCGATGCTTCGGGAGAGAAATCTATTTTTGCTCCCAAATTCACATCTGCAAAACACATTTCTAATAAAGTCGTGATCAAACCACCACTTCCAATATCATGTCCTGCAAGGATATTGTTATCTAAAATTAATTCTTGAATGGTATTAAAGGCTCTTTTGAAAAATGCAGCGTCTTTAATTGTTGGCACTTCTTTTCCAATAGTATTCAATGTTTGTGCAAACGAAGAACCGCCTAATTTGAAATCATCTTGGGATAAATTGATGTAATAAATAGAACCACCGTCTCTTTGTAAAACGGGTTCTACTACTTTTCTAATATCGGTACAATTTCCACCTGCTGAAATAATTACCGTTCCCGGTGCAATTACTTCTTCATTTGGATATTTTTGTTTCATGGAAAGTGAATCTTTTCCGGTTGGAATGTTGATTCCCAATTCGATTGCAAAATCCGAACACGCTTCAACTGCAGCATATAAACGAGCGTCTTCGCCTTCGTTTTTACACGCCCACATCCAATTTGCCGAAAGTGAAATTCCTTTTAATCCGTCTTTTATTGGAGCCCAAACAATGTTTGATAAAGATTCAGCAATAGCAGTTCTTGTTCCTGCCACCGGATCAATTAATGAAGCAATAGGAGAGTGTCCAATCGCAGTGGCAATTCCTTGTATTCCTTGGTAATCCAAAGCCATTACACCACAATTATTCAATGGCAATTGCAATGGGCCGGCACATTGTTGTTTGGCAACTTTACCACCCACACAACGGTCTACTTTATTGGTCAACCAGTCTTTACAAGCAACCGCTTCCAGTTGAAGTACTTGCTCTAGGTAGGTTGAAATATTCTTCTCGTCATATGTTACATCAGTATAGTTTCTCTCAATTGTTTTGTCAGTCATGACCACTTTTGGAGAACTTCCAAAAAAGTCTTCCAAGGCAAAATCCATAGGTTTAGCACCAGTTGATTTTGATTCGAAAGTAAAACGGTGATCTCCGGTTACGTCTCCTACTTGATACATTGGAGAACGCTCACGGTCAGCAATTTTTTGCAATAAATCGATGTTTTCTTTGGCGATAACCAATCCCATTCTTTCTTGAGATTCGTTACCAATTATTTCTTTTGCCGAAAGGGTAGGGTCTCCCACAGGCAATTTGTCTAAATCAATTAATCCACCAGTATCTTCCACTAATTCTGAAAGACAGTTCAAATGTCCTCCAGCTCCGTGATCGTGAATGGAGACAATTGGATTGATGTCACTTTCTACCAAACCACGAATGGCGTTGGCAGCACGTTTTTGCATTTCTGGGTTCGAACGTTGAATCGCATTTAATTCAATTCCTGAACTGAAAGCGCCTGTGTCTGCTGAAGAAACTGCAGCTCCACCCATTCCAATTCTATAATTTTCACCACCAAGGATTACAATTTTATCACCTGTTTGTGGTTTTTTCTTAATCGCTTGGTCTAATTTTCCGTACCCAATTCCACCCGCTTGCATAATCACTTTGTCGAAACCTAGTTTGCGCGCGTCTTCTTCGTGTTCGAAAGTCAGGATAGAACCTGTAATTAACGGTTGCCCAAATTTATTCCCAAAATCAGAAGCTCCGTTTGATGCTTTAATCAAAATATCCATTGGGGTTTGATACAACCATTTTCTTTCGGTCATGCCGTTTTCCCAAGGTCTGTTTTCGGCTAAACGAGAGTATGAAGTCATGTAAACTGCCGTTCCAGCCATTGGTAAAGAACCTTGTCCACCTGCTAAACGGTCCCGAATTTCTCCACCAGAACCCGTTGCAGCACCATTGAAAGGCTCTACAGTTGTTGGGAAATTATGTGTTTCTGCTTTTAAAGAAATAACAGAATCAAATTCTTTTACTTCATAAAAATCAGGTTTGTCAGCACTTTTTGGCGCAAATTGTTGTACCCGTGGTCCTTTTACAAAAGCAACGTTGTCTTTATAAGCCGAAACGATGTCGTTCGGGTTTTCTTGAGATGTTTTTTTGATTAATTTGAACAAAGAAGATTCTTTTTCTTCTCCGTCAATGATAAATTTTCCGTTGAAAATCTTGTGACGACAGTGTTCTGAATTGGCTTGTGAGAAACCAAAAATCTCAGAATCAGTTAGTTTTCGTCCTAATTTAATCGCTAGATTATCTAAATATTCCACTTCATCAGGACTTAAAGACAATCCTTCTTGTTTGTTGTAAGTAGCAATATCATCGATGTCCAAAATGGCTTCTGGTAGTACGTTGATAGTAAAAATATCTTGATTTAGCTCGGTGTATTTTTGCGACAGCATCGGATCAAAATCCGAAAAATCAGCAGTAGCTTTATGAAATTCTTCAATTCTAATGATGCCAGATATTCCCATGTTTTGGGTGATTTCCACAGCATTAGTGCTCCAAGGCGTTATCATAGTGGCGCGAGGACCAACAAAAAAATCCGTCAGTACGGATTTTTCTATTTTATTTGAATCGGCAAAAAGCCAGTTTAATTTTGAAATGTCTTGAGCCGAAATTTCGTTTTGCGTGTGTACGGCAAAAACAGTTTTGCTTTGGTTTTCAAAGAAATGGATCATTGTTATGTAGTTTGTTGTATTGCGGTGCAAATTTAGACAATTAAGATTAAATTTTGGCTAAAAAAAAAGCGGCAAATTTGCCGCTTTTAGAATTAGTTGATTATTAATTTCTTTATGACCGAATCCGAATCGATGCTAACGCGAACCAAGTATGTTCCTTTAGCAATGTTTGGCAGCGTAATTTCTGATTTGGTGCTGTTTTCTTCGCTGTAAATTTTCTGACCAATGATAGAATAAATTTCGATAGAATACATTTTATTCGAATTATTGACAGAGAAAGTTCCTTGGGATGGATTTGGATAAATAACAATTGTATTGATATCTAATACAGATTCTGTTTTCGATGCTTTTGCAACCATACGGCTTCCTAAATTGTTACACGTATCTGATGTGTATGAATCCCACTGGGCCGTTTTATTGAAAGTAGTTGTAGGAGAAGTAACAGTAGCTTTTCTTCGGATTGTTTCATCAGCTGCGAAGTTTGCCGTTCCGCCATTAAAAGTTCCAATGATGTCAATTAAAACGCCATTTTTGAATAACCCCACAGCATCATTTCCGTTAAAAGCCATCTCAGTTGCTGATGTAGAAATGTTTGCAGAACTTATTGGGTAACAACTGGATGCCATTAGGCTATTTACGATAGTGAATTTACTACCATTATTTAAAGTTCCCGTCAGCGGTAATCCTGTACTCCAAGCACCGGCTCCATTAGTTTGTTTTTTGATGCTATAAATCGATAAGTTGATTGCTGCACCAGTTGCATTTGAAATTTCTAACGCTTTATTATTCGAAGAACCTTCAATATATTCAGAAAATAGTAAATCCGTTGTAGTTGCACCATTTGCTGTAGTAGTTACGCTTAGGATGTTACTAGGTGCTGAAATATTCCCTGCGGCATCTTTAGCTTTCACGTTAAAAGTGTAAGCTGTTGCGGCTGTTAATCCCGTAATAGTAGTGGTAAGTCCAGTTACTGTTGTTTTTAATACATTATCCATGTATACATTATAGCCAGTTACGGCAGTATTGTCAGTTGAAGCTGTCCAACTAAGCGAAATTGTAGTAGTTGTTTTTGCGGATGACACTAAATTTGCGGGAGCTGTAGGAGCTTGTGCATCAGCAGTTGGATTCCATATTGCCTGAACGTATTCAGGGTGATCAATATAAGGATTTCTATTGTTTTGGATGGCGTATATGGCATTGTTACGAGCAATTTCTCTAGAACTCACAGGGTCTTGATTGTGCCATGTTATCAATAAGTTTAAAAAAGCTGTAGTGAAAACTTGATTACTTGTGCCATTAAACATTGCATAAGAATAACCGGCTACGGTATTCTCGTAACGTGTTGCAAAATAAAAATACATACGTGCAATATCACCTTTGAATTCATTGATAGGTTCGAAAATAGGACCGGAATAACCAGAAGTTGTACTTGATCCAAGTTTACTTCCGTTTAAGGAGGTCCAAGTTGCTGTAGTCACAGGTCCATGTGGATAATTAGAACGCTGACCATTTACTTTTCCGTCGGTTGGAGTTATGAAATGCGCATCCGAAACCATTGGTGCGGCAGAATTGAAAGTTGATTGTGGAATAATGTGTTCTCTGTTGTAGCAATCGCCTTCTACGCTATAGGTTCCGCACCTTTGTGTTGTTCCTGCAGAATAGGTGTAAGGATCTGTTCCTGTAGGTTTTTCGGAATACATGTCTAATATTGTAGCATCATTTTCATAGTAGTAATCACGGTCAGATGTTTGGTAAGTTGTGTACAATCCCGCATATCCTTTATCAGTGTGGCCTTTAATAATGTTATAAAGTTGTGTTTTTAATGTGTAGCCAGTTCCTGTGGCGGTGGTATAATAAGTATTCGGTATTTGGGCGATACCGACTGTGACGAATAACAATAATAAGGCAGAGTAGATTTTCTTCATAATTTAAATTTGTTTTGGTTATTGGGGTTAATTTCAGATTTTAAAACTTGATTTTTAAATTTTAAAAACACTGAGCTGATGCAAATTTATAACTTTTAATATCGTTTATGTTAAGAAATTGTGAATATAATTAAGATTTTCTTAACATTATTATTAACATCACCCGTTGTGTGTAATTAATAAAAATTTCAATTAATCTCATAAAAAAAAGGAACCACATAGAAACATAGAAAAAAGAGCCGGATAGCCCAATTGCTTCGCCTGTTCGCTATCGCTCGGGTCTTGTGTTTACATAGCTATGGCTTTATCTAAAAAAGTGAAACGCCTCCCAAAATTTTAAAATCTATGTTTCTATGTGGTTTAAAAATTAAACAAATTGAATTACATCCAACTGGTTTATATATAGGATGTTGTAAGCCAATTTTATTATTGGAATTAACCTTTTAAGTGTATAATATGGCTTAATTCAGAGCGGTTTATTTTGGAAAAGCTTTGTTTTGGAACGCACCTAAATCTGGCGGTAAAGTTCTCGTGTTTCCTATAATATCAAGTGGAATTAGATACGCCGAATTCCCTTTTGCGAAAGCGCCAGAAGTTTCATCGATATTAAATTTGTTCTGTGATATATTGAAGAATTTTGGATCCTTGTTCAAAAGTATCGCGTTGTAATGTGCTGTATCCGTATTAAATTGATAATCAGGATTCGTTGCGAATTGGTTGGATACGGTATCAAATTTAATCAGGCAATTGTTGAATTGGTATTCAAAAGTGGCTCCTGTTTTTTTGGTCAAAGTCATTTCGTTTGAATAAGAACCATAGATAATGCAATTGTTAAACGTGGCTGCGGTTAAATCTTTCACTTCCGGAATTGCGCCCAAAATATAATTACTTACTAAAACGGCCACTTGTTGCGAGCTGTTCCAATTATTATTGAAAGTGGAATGAGTAAAACTATAATTTCCACCATAGGTACAGGCTAAACTGGCTAATCCAGCATTATTAATGACTACATTTTCTCCATTTATTTTTGCAGTCTGCGCCAAAATTCCGTAGTTGCTGCTATTGTAGATTTGGGTATTTTTGACAGAAACGGTCGTGCCATCATTGTTTTGAATTAACAATCCAATCGTTGCGTTTTTAATAGTGAGGTGATTCAAGGTGTTATTTGTGCTACCATCAGTCAGCCAAATGGCGCCCCATTGTCCCGGTACATCTGAAAAATCAGGTTCTAAACGGTCGCCTTCAAAAATGACTTCGTTTTCTAATTTATCTGTTGTTGAGCGAGTTCCATTAATATTTATAGAGGCATTTTTGGCTACAATAAGTCCAGAATTCGCATGGAAATGAACTCTAGTTCCAGCCTCAAAAGTGGCCGTTTTATTCGAAGGAACAGCTGCGTAGCCATAAATTACATACGGTTTTTCATTGGTAAACTGCAATTCATTTCCATTTACAGGATCATTTTCATCCAGATAAAAGCCATCAATTTTTTCGTTTCCTATTGGAAGTGTTTCAGTGGTTCCGTCAGCAAAACGTTTTGGATACAGGAAAACAGCGTCTTGTATAAGGGTTACCAGTTCCACATTTTGAAGATTGTCGCCACTGTCAAACTGAATTTGATCGGTGTACAAAAAATCGGTTGGATTAGCATCAGCAATATTGGCAGTGGTTTCTATGAAAATATACAAACTGTCCTTGGCTAAAAGATCGACATTGTTGAAAATTTTCCCGTCTGTTCCCTGCATTCCGTCAACGGATATTCGGTATTTAGAACTCAAACCTTTCCCTAATTTAATGCTTGGAATCGTAATGTCATTTTTGCTTTTATTGTATACTTTAAGTCGGTACGTGCTGGAACCAATGTTGGAGAAAACAGTGTCAAGATAAATCGTGTCCTTGGAAAATTCTAAATCACCAGTACTTGCTACAGTCTCAAAATCAGAACGGCAGGAACAGATAGTCATTATGATTCCAATAAAAAACAGTACTATTTTGGGACGCATTTGGTTATATTTTTTGTAAAAATAGGAAAAATCTATTTTCGAAATCAGAATAACAATTGTAATTACTGTTATGTGAGTTATCTTTTAATTATTTTTACATTTTTAAAGACAAAAACATGACATTCGACAAAGAAAAAATACTTCAATATTGCAATCACGTTTCTAAAAACACCTTAATGCAAACGTTGAATATTGAATATACAGATGCAGGAGAAGATTTTCTGGTTGCAACAATGCCTGTGAATCCTTCCGTGCATCAACCCATGGGATTATTGCATGGCGGAGCGTCGGTGGCTTTAGCAGAAAGTGTGGGCAGTGCCGCTTCTATGCTATACGTAAATTCTGAACTAAGCGAGGTGCGAGGAATTGAAATCTCAGCTAATCATTTGAAAGCAAAACGAGACGGAATTGTAACGGCAACCGCTAAGATTGTTCACAAGGGCCGAAGTATTCATCTTTGGGAAATAAGGATTACTGATGAAAACAATAGTCTAATTTCACTTTGCAAGCTTACGAATATGGTTTTACCAAAAAGAAAAAGCGAAAATAAATAATTGGATTTAATTGTAGCAAAAGCCAAAGAAACAGTTTCTTAGAAATTAACTTTAATGGTTTCGACACGGTTTAGCAAATCATAATGCCTTTATGTTTAGAGGAATTTATATTTAATACATTATATATGATCGATTTTTTTATAAAAGTAAAGCAACAAAAAGCTCAAAATCTACCTTTTGTATTATACCGAAAACCAAACAACATCAAATTAACAGGTTTTTTTCAGAATAATGATCACTTGTATTTTGCTGAGAATTTTGAAGAGACGGGATTTGTTTTCGCTCCTTTTGAAGGCAACCAGATGATTCTGATTCCTAGAAATCAATCGGTAAAATGGGAAGCCTTGATAACTTCTTCTCAGGAAAATGATGATTCGGATTTCGAAGATTCTGAAGATATTCATGCGAAAGAACATTTTGAAAACCTAGTCCAAAAAGGAATTGATGCTATTGCAAAAGGGACTTTTAAAAAAGTGGTTTTGTCCCGGAAAGAAATCGTTGGTTTGTCAAATTTTGATTTAGTTTCAATTTTCGAAAAATTAATTCAAAATTATCCAACTGCTTTTTGCTATTGCTGGTTTCATCCAAAAATAGGTTTATGGATGGGCGCCACACCAGAACGATTATTAAAGGCCGATACGAATACTTTTTACACAATGTCATTAGCTGGAACTCAAAAGCTTCAAGGTGATAAACAAGTTGTCTGGGAGGAAAAAGAAATGGAAGAGCAGCAATTTGTTACCGATTTTATTTTGGATAATCTAAAGAAATTGACTTCAGAAGTGTCCGTTTCTAGCCCTTATACTGCGCAAGCGGGAACTTTAGCACATATTAAAACCGATATTGAAGGGGTTATTAATGACAATTCAAGTTTGAAAGAAGTTGTTTCTGTTTTGCATCCAACACCCGCTGTGTGTGGATTACCAAAAGAGGTTGCTAAAAATTTTATTTTGGAACATGAAGGCTATGACCGGGAATATTATACTGGTTTTTTAGGCGAATTAAACAAAGAAGGATTTAATAAAGGAGAAATAAAATCAGATTTATATGTGAATTTGCGATGTATGCAAATCAAAGATAATCAAGCGCATTTATATATGGGTTGTGGTATTACAAAGGACAGTATTCCTAAAAAAGAATGGAGGGAAAGTGTCAATAAATCCATGACTATGAAGAAAATATTGGATTTGAAGTAGTATTCGCAACTTTAAACATTAAACAAAAAAAACATTAAACGAATTTTAGATGAAATTAGATATACTTGCTTTTGGTGCGCATCCTGATGATGTGGAATTGGGTTGTGCAGGAACCATTTTAAAAGAAATTTCTTTAGGAAAAACGGTAGGAATTATAGATTTGACCCGTGGTGAATTAGGAACTCGCGGTTCAGCGGAAATCAGGGATCAGGAAGCGAATGCTGCTGCAAAAATTCTAGGTGTTTCAGCACGTGAGAATTTAGAAATGCGAGATGGTTTTTTTGTCAATGACGAAAAACATCAATTAGAAATCATAAAAATGATTCGCAAGTACCAACCGGAGATTGTTTTGTGTAATGCGATTGATGACCGTCATATTGATCATGCAAAGGGAAGCAAACTGGTTTCGGATGCTTGTTTTTTGTCTGGATTAATGAAGATTGAAACTTCATTAGAAGGAGAGAAACAAACGGCTTGGAGACCCAAATTAGTGTACCATTACATACAATGGAAAAATATAGAACCGGATTTTGTTGTCGATATTACGGGTTTCACCGATAAAAAAATCGAATCTATTTTGGCGTACGGTTCGCAGTTTTATGATGCAAATTCAAACGAACCGGAATCGCCAATAACGAGTAAAAACTTCTTGGAGAGCCTGAATTACCGTTCTAGAGATTTAGGAAGACTCACTGGGGTCGATCATGCGGAAGGTTTTACTGTAGAAAGATATTTGGCAGTCAATAGCTTAGCAGATTTGATGTAAAATTCAAGTAATTTTTTGAAAAAAATATTTGCAGAAGTAAACTTATGTCGTATATTTGCCACCGCTAAGCAAATGGTGGTTGTAGCTCAGTTGGTTAGAGCATCGGTTTGTGGTACCGAGGGTCGCGGGTTCGAGCCCCGTCTCCCACCCAGAAAGCAAAAGCTTCGAAGAAATTCGAGGCTTTTTTTGTGGAATAAAGTCTCGTCAGATTGTGGTTCTATTTTTATTGGCTTGAATATTGTAAATAGGGAATAGTATTATAGTGCAATGATAGAAGTTATATAGGATTTTACAATCAAATAAATTAAGGTAATAGCTTTTAGAACATACATTCTCCTGTTAGGGGTTATATTCTTTGTTTTACAGAAATCGTATTTTCTTTTATGTATCTTTGGACACATTGCAGGGTTAAATCAATCGAAAATAAGCTTTCAAAATTTTAAATATTATTTATACAATTTAATGAAAAACGAGAAAATCAATTCTAAAATTCTTAAAAGTAATTACATTCCAACCGCTGAGTTTTATAGCCAAATAATAGATAGTTTACAAGATTATTCGATTTTCACTCTTGACAATGAATTCATAATTAACAGTTGGAGTTCAGGTTCGACAAAAATATTTGGATATGAAACTGACGAAATTATAGGACAGCACTTCGATGTTATTTTTACCGAAGAAGATATACAAAATGGTATTCCGCAATCAGAAATTCAAGCTGCATTAAAAGGGGGGAGAGCTACGGACAATAGATGGCATATTTGTAAAGACAGGAGTGGGTTTTACGCTTATGGTTTGGTCTTTCCTCTTATTGGTAGTGAAGGGCAGATGTTAGGATACGTTAAAATATTAAGAGATCTGACGGAAAGAAAAAAATCAGAGGATGCTATAAAAAAATATGTTAAAGAACTGGAAGATCTTAATACACACAAAGAAAATGTTCTTGCAATAGTTTCTCACGATTTAAGAAGTCCTTTATCGGGAATTATCGGAACGGCGGAATATTTGAAAAAAAATCTGGACAGATTAGAATCCAGTAAGATAAAAGAAATGCTTGATTTACTACAGAAAACAGCTGTCGATGAGTTGAACATGCTTGATAATTTAGTGGAATGGGCCAGAATCAAATATGCATCTGAGGTGTTTTCTCCCACAAAAATTGTGCTGCATGATTATGTGGAAAAAGTTTTTGAGTCCTTGCATGAAATGGCTTCTTTGAATGCGATAACGTTCCACAATGAAATTAAACCCGATACCACTGTTTTTGCTGATGGAAAAATGTTATTATCGGTTTTTCAAAATATACTTTCTAATGCTATAAAGCATTCTTTGCCCGAAGGTGAAATTTCGGTTTTAGCAAATATTGAATCGGAAATGCTCATAATCCAGATTAAGGATTGTGGAATTGGAATGTCTAAGGATGTTCAAGAAACACTTTTTACCCCGCAAATGAGCACACTTTCTAAAGCTAGGAAAGATAACAAAGGTGCCGGAATTGGGTTGTTATTGGTGAAAGGATTTTTAGAAAGAAATGATGGAGAAATATGGGTTGAAAGTGAAGAAGGAAAAGGCACCTCTTTTTACTTTACCTTACCACTTGAAAGGCCTTTGTATAAAATTGATAGTGTGGATAAAATACAATTTGACGAAAGCGTTTAATAATTGAAGAATAAAAAAAGAGCTTTGAAGTGATTCAAAGCTCTTTTTTTATGTGGTTTGCACAAGGGATACGAGTGGAAATCCTTTATTGTCTCGTTTTTTTAATGAGACAATAAAGATTGCAACGTATAGCCCGACCACGCTGCAACGCTAGTGAAAGCGTGGATGTGCCCAAAGAGGAAATCTATTTTTTATCGACAATAGGTCTTTCGGTGCGGTTTGCCAGTTCCCACGCGGTTACAAATGCAAATTGTGCTCTTTTGGTTAACGCATCGTACTCAATTTTGTCCGGACTGTCTGTTGGTTTGTGGTAATCAGCATGCACTCCGTTGAAAAGAAAAACGGACGGAATGCCGTGTTTAGCAAAGTTGTAGTGATCCGAACGCTCATAGAAATGGTTTGGATCTTTTGGGTCGTTGTATTTATAATCCAGCTCTAATTGGGTGTATTTAGCGTTTGCAATGGTACAAATGTTATCTAAATCAGTTGATAACCGGTTTGCGCCAATCACATATACGTAATTATTACTTGCTGCATGAGCTTCATCACGACGGCCTATCATATCTATATTAATATCAGTAATAGTGTTCGCTAACGGGAACAAAGGATTTTCAGAGTAATATCTGGAACCATGCAATCCGTGTTCCTCGCCAGTTACATGTAGAAACAAGATAGAACGTTTTGGGCCATGGCCTGCTTTTTTAGCGATTTGGAATGCCTGAGCAATTTCTAATAATGCTACAGTTCCGGAACCATCATCATCGGCACCGTTATAAATTTCACCGTTTTTTGTCCCTACGTGATCGTAATGGGCAGAAATCACCAAGACTTCATTTGGTTTTTCAGATCCTTCAATGTACGCCCAAACGTTTTCGGAATCCTGTAAGTTTTCATTTCGCTTTGCATTCAGGAAAGCTGCCGGAATTTTTTGGTAAAAGTCTGAAGCACCAGTTGGGAAGCTGATGTCGTTTTTCTTGTATTGATCGATAAGGTAAACACCTGCTTTTTTTTGGCCTTCTGAACCAGTTTCACGGCCTTCCATTTCGTCTGAAGCAACAATATAAAGGTGCGTTTTTAGTTCATCAGCAGTAATTGTATTCATGTATTTCGTTGGGTCGGCAAGAGTAACACTCGTTTTTTGAGTAGTGCAGCTTACGGTCAAAAGAACCATTAAACCTAATAAAGGGATTTTTTTCATTTTTTTAATGTAAATTAATAAAGGTATAAATAGCAAAAATTGATAAAATAATTATGATGAGGATAAAGTTTATAAAAAATAACAGGCTACTTTTTATAAAAGATATTATGCGTGTTTCACCATAAAAACGATGATGTGCCGGATAGAAATAATAAATCATCCATCCAATCCCAATAAAATTAATTACTATTTGTATGAAAGAAACGAGACTAGATTCTGAAAATGGTGTCAGTCCTTTGTTAATTAGAAACAATAACAATAATAGCAATAACAAAAAGGAAAAGTAATGTAAGGTAAAAATACCATGATCAAAGTAGTACCAGCGTTTCTTATTGTGGAAAAGCCAGAGGAAAAGAGCAAAAATAGGCATGAATACAAATAGAACTTTGGGTAAATTATGGGTAAATGAGCTTATGAATTTTTCAATAATTTCGCTTTGAGTGTTATTTTCTTTAACTATTTGGAATTTTTTATTCATCCAATAACTAAAATCGGATAATTTTTGAGACTCTGGTGCATGTTTTTGGATGGAGTCTAGTTGTTCTAAGGAGTCGTATCCAAAATCTTGTAATACATGGATAGAGTCCAATTGTTCTGTTGAATTGTATTCAAAATCTTGAACTCCATCTTGAACTTCATTTGAATCCGTTTGGTTCTTTTTAGCCGAATCATTTTTGGTTATGGTATTCTGAAATGCTTTGCTTTTAGTGGTAATAATAGATTTCTTATCAAGAGTTTTATCGGAAGAATTGTTGGCATTAGGAAAAATGGCAATCAATAGAAAAGTAATAAAGCTTATAAAAATGTACAATCTGACCGGAGCCAAATAAGACAATCGTTTTCCAGACAGATATTCTTTTGTAAGGGCTGCTGGTTTGAACAAAAGATTTTTTATGGTGCGCCAAAAAGCGTTTTCATAATGTGTTAAATCCTCAAAAAAATGGATAAAGAGGTGGTGAAACGTTTTTCGAGTATCGGTGTTTTCTTGTCCGCAATTAGGACAAAATCTATTTTCTACCACATACCTGCAATTGAGGCAGGTTTTGTCGTTTCTGATTTTACTTTTTGACATAAAAAAAACAGTATAAATTCTTGAATTTTTGTTGAATTTTAATTTATAAAACTAACAAAAAAATGGAACTTATACTGTTTTTGAAAAAATTATATTTTTAGATTATTTCAAAACTTCTTTTAAGAAAGCATTCATACGCTCCCAAGAACGTTTTGCAGCTTTCTCGTTGTAAGCAGCACCTTTTGAATTATCGTTTCCAGCTTCTGGATCTGTAAAAGCATGAACAGAATCAGCATAATAAATCATTTCCCAATCTGCTTTTGTATCTCTCATTTCTTGTTGGAAAGCAGCTACTTCAGTTGCTGGTACATACGTGTCATCAGCGCCGTGTAAAACTAAAATTTTTGCAGTGATTGGATTATTTACTCTCGAGGCGTCACGTCCTAAACCACCGTGAAAAGAGACTGCTCCTTGGATTTTCATTCCTGCTCTTGCAGCTTCAAGTACTCCTGTTCCTCCAAAACAATATCCAATTACTACAATATTGTCAGGATTTGCGCCGGCTTTCACTAATTGATCCCAAGCTAATTGAATGCGTCTTTGATAATCAGCAATATTGGTTTTGTAAAAACCAGCTTGTTTTCCGGCTTCTTGCGTATTTGTTGGGTAATTCCCTTCACCATAAATATCAGCTACAAATGCATAATAACCCATTTTTGATAGTTTTTCTGCTGATTGTTTGGAATGAGTATCAATACCTTTCCAAGCAGGAAGAATCAAGATTCCCGGTTTAGTTTTGCTTCCCTTTTTTGGAGCAATTGATAGCCCGTTTAATTTTTGATTTCCGTCTGTGTATTTTACTGCTTTCAATTGTGCAAAAGCGCCATTGGAAAACAACAGAAATCCTAATAATGCAAAGAAAATATTTTTCATATTTATTTTTTTTATTTTACAAATATCTCAATTAATTTGCCCTAAAAGTAAGACTTATATTTTTTTATCTTATGACAGTATTTTTAATTCTTATAATGATTATTCTCCGGGATGATACGTTTTTTCGGCATTTTTTTGAACGTCATCTTTGTAGAACAAAACGTCTTTGAATTGCCCTTTTCGATACATTTCAGCCTGATCGTAAAAATGTTTCGATTTTGGATCACCGCTATTTCCGCCTGCAAGTAATGATTTGGCTTTTATTTTTGGTCCAAATTCGACCGCGCACACAAAACTATTTCCGTTAAATCCATAGCGTTTTTTAGTATCTTTTTGGTAATTGCTTTTATAAGCGGGTAGACTTCCCCAAAGCGCTGGTCCGTAACTTATGGGCAAACTTTCAAGAGCATCGTTATAAATCAGATTAATATCACCGGAAGCTCTTTGGAAACGATTGATTTCTCCCCAAGGAATTTGCCAGGTTCCAAATTTAATTTTCAATTCGGTGATGATCATTTGCAATTGTGGAATCAGTTGATCCGGAAAAGCATTCTTTGCAAAATTCATCGTGTTTTCCACTTGGTCCAGTTCTCCTTCCTCAATATATACTTTTTGAATAATTGGATCTAATTTATAAGCCCATTCCACAGCGAGAGTTGTAGCTACGGAATTTTCTTTGGCATAATAATCCCAATTTTTTAGTAGCGTTATTGGCTCTAAAAGTTCTGCGTAAAGCGGATCTTCAACGCTGATATTTTTCTCAAAACTAGAAATTAATGCTGGAATTAAAAATTCGAAAGCTGTCAGTTTCGTGTCGTAGCCATCAGCAATTACTTTGTCTAAGGTATATTTATCACCTTTGCTCAATAACCGAACGGCATTTAGTCCTCTGAAACTTTCACCGTCCGGTGCCATGTAGGGCACGTAATTTTCTTCTTTTGGACTATTGTCACCCGCCACGGTGTAAGGTGTAGAATTGCAGTTTTGCAACCAACCGTTTATTGGATTATAAGAATGTACCGTTTCTGAAACGTCGTGTAATCCTTTCCATTGTGTTGCTGGTGTTGTGCCGTCAATCACTTTTGACCAATTCAGTTTCTTATCCCGAATAGGAACAAAATTCCCGTGCCAGTAGGCAATGTTTCCTTCTTTATCAGCATAAACGGTATTATTTGAGGTGTTTGCCTTCAAATCCATTGTTAATTTATAATCTGCGAAGCTTTTTGATTTTGTTCGTATCCAACTTTGCTCCAAACTTTTCATCGAACGATTATTAGATTTTAAGCTAATCCATTTCCCGTCTCTTTTGGCCATAATCGGACCGTGATTGGTATGATAGGTGTTGAATGTTTTAGGAATCAATTTCCCGTTTTCCAAATATTTGAGAGTTATTTTTTTTTCGATAATCGGAACCAACTTATTATCGTATTCGTAAAATAATTGGTTGTTTTTGGTCACGATTTTCTCAGCATACATATCCGCTACATCCACATTTGAGGATGTATGCATCCAGCCGCAATTCTCATTAAATCCTTGGTAAATGAAAAATTGTCCCCAAGTCACTGCTCCATAAGCGTTCAATCCTTCCTCGCTGCTCATTTGTATTTCTGGCCTATAATAAAAAGAAGTATGTGGATTAATGTATAAAATGGAGTTTCCCGATGCCGTTTTTGAAGGAGCAATTGCAAATCCGTTAGAGCCGGTTTGCACATCTTTTTCGCGTTCTATGTAGGACACTTTATCGGTATTTCCGGAGTAAAAAGCCTTTAACTCTCCAGTTGAAAGATCAGCGGTGCTTATGGCTCCAATGCTTCCATCGGTCCAAAGCAAAGGGAACCACGGTTCAAAATGAGTCAATAAAGCGGGTTTTACCTCGGGGTGATTGTGCAGGTAAAAGTTGATTCCGTCCGCATAACTGTTTAATAATTTTTTCAACCAAGGCGCCGCTTTTTTATAATCGGCTTTAGCTTCTTCAGTGTCCATCAAAAGTTTAATTTCTAAATCATTATACAAAACGGACTGTCCTTTGATTTCCGAGAGTCGGCCGAGTTTTTCAATGTAATTCATTTCTACTCGTTTGAAATCGTCTTCACATTGCGCATATAACATTCCAAAAACGGCATCCGCATCGGTTTTTCCATATACGTGTGCAATTCCCCAATTGTCCCTGATGATGGTGACTTGTTGCGATATTTTTTTTAGTCTTTCTATTTCTTGATTTGATATTTTTTGCGAAAACATCGAGAAACTAAAACAAAAAACTACCATTATTAGCGGAAAATGATTCTTAAAATATTTCATTTTTATTGAATTTTAAATTTTTGACCTTCGTGATACACAGCCATTTCTAAGCTTTTGATACTTACTAAATTCTCTTTTTTAGATCTGGTTATTCCTTTAGGTTTTTTGACCACAATAACTTCGCTTTCGCCAACAATTTCTATTTCTTTATTGCGAACAATCAGCGCAGTACTTTCGTCGATGCCAATTCCTATGTGAGTTGGAAATTCAATCAAAGCAGAGAGTAAACGGTTGTAGCGGCTTCTTTTGAGAAAATGCTGGTCGATAATCACGTTTTTTACAAGTCCCAAACCGATAGTTGTCTCCAGATTATCGTATCTGATATTGTTGAAAGTCTCCGTGTATTTGGATTCTAATTTCTGATTTCCCGTAATCATGTGCTCACACATTACTGCCGCTCCGGCGCTGGTGCCAGCAATTGTGCTTCCGTTTTTGTAAGCGCGGTGAATTGCTGTAAATGTAGGAGTGTTTTTCACGACATTCATAAACCGGGATTGATCGCCTCCGCTAATGAAAATTAGTTTTGCGTTTTGCAAGGAATCGTTCAGCACTTTATTAAAAGCGGTTGTTTTGTCGAAATTCAACATAACAATTGGATTTGGAGTCAGTGTTTCGAATTGCTTTTTGAAATAAATGTAAGCACTATCCGGTTCTTCGGTTGACATTGGTAACACAACCACATAATCTTTTTTTCCCAAATCCGCCAGTGTTACTAATTGCGTCATCAATGCATCAGATCGATGTCCGCCACCAATGATGAATAATTTTCCTTTCGTTTTTTGCGCTTGTAAACTGCCGCAAAATAGAAATGCAAGTAGGCCAATAAATAATTTGAAATAGAGTGGGGAATGGTTCGTCTTTATCATGGGTTATTTTTTACAAGTTTGTTCAATATTTAAATAAAGATTAAAGAGAAACATTTCTTTTGAAAGCACAACCCAATTCAATTATAGAATCTGTTTTGGCAATACCGGGAATAGTATCAATTTTTTCATAAAGTACTTTTCGCATGTGTTCGTGGTCTTTGGCAATAATTTTTATGTAAAGGGTAAACGATCCGGTAATGTAATAACACTCTGTTATTTCAGGTATTTTTTTCAGTTCTTCAATAATCCTATCTGAATCCTGATCTTTATTTAGCGTAATTCCTGTAAAAGATCCCCAATCATATCCTACCTTTTTTTCATTGATCACAGGTTTTATTCCAGTAAGGATTCCTTGTTCTATTAATCTGTTGATGCGCTGATGCACCATTGTATTTGATATTTTTAAGTTTGCTGCAATGGCTGAATATGCCATTCTTCCATCTTTCTCTAATTCTTTAATAATATTAATATCGAATTCGTCTACTATATCCATGTTGGTTTAATTATAAATGATGCTTTTATGTTTGTATAAAAGTACTTATTTTTATTTATTTCGAAATGCATCTGCAAATCGAAACGTTTATTTAAAAATGACTTATTTTTCATCTAAATTAAATAAATATTTTAAATAAACTCTTTTTAAAAGTCAAAATATTTATTTTTATTGGTAAATTAAAAAAAAATAGTAATTTTGTGCTTTAAAATAATAAATCCGAAATATCATGACACATACAGAACAAAACCTTTCTTCAAAATCTGAAGCGTTGATAGCAAAAGAGAATCAATATGGTGCACACAATTACCATCCTTTACCTGTAGTTTTAGAAAGAGGTGAGGGCGTTTATGTCTGGGATGTGGACGGAAAAAAATATTATGATTTTTTATCGGCATATTCTGCCGTAAATCAAGGGCATTGTCATCCAAAAATTGTGGGTGCCATGATTAAACAAGCACAAACATTGACGCTGACTTCGCGTGCTTTTCACAATGATCAATTAGGACCTTTTGAGGAATATGTGACCAAGTATTTTGATTTTGATAAAGTGTTGCCCATGAATACTGGTGCAGAAGCAGTAGAAACGGCTTTGAAGTTATGCAGAAAATGGGCTTATGAGGTTAAAGGAATTCCTGAAAATCAAGCGCAAATTATTGTTTGTGAAAATAATTTTCACGGAAGAACTACAACAATCATTTCATTTTCGAACGATGAAACTGCCCGTAAAAGCTTCGGACCATTCACAGCTGGATTTATTAAAATTCCATACGATGATGTCGAAGCATTGGAAAGCGTTTTAAAATCAACCAAAAATATTGCTGGATTTTTAGTGGAACCTATTCAAGGTGAAGCAGGAGTTTATGTTCCTTCCGAAGGATATTTAGCAAAAACGAAAGCACTTTGTGAAGCACATAATGTTTTATTTATTGCGGATGAAGTGCAAACAGGAATTGCGCGCACGGGAAGATTATTGGCCACTTGTGGAAATTGCGATTGTAAAAAAGGATGTGAAAACAAACCAGAAGTAAAACCAGATATCTTAATTCTTGGAAAAGCAATTTCTGGTGGCGTGTATCCTGTTTCGGCAGTTTTAGCGAATGATCACATTATGAATGTTATCAAACCGGGACAACACGGTTCTACTTTTGGAGGAAATCCAATTGCCGCTGCCGTTGCTATTGCTGCACTTGAAGTAGTAAAAGATGAAAATTTGGCACAAAATGCAGCTTACTTAGGAGAGGTTTTAAGAACGGGACTGAATGAGATTGCTTCCAGAAATCCATTAATTACATTGGTGAGAGGAAAAGGATTATTGAATGCTATAGTTGTCAATAGTGATGAAGAATCTGATTTGGCTTGGGATATTTGTATGAAGTTCAGAGATTATGGATTATTGGCAAAGCCAACACATGGCAACAAAATTCGATTTGCACCGCCATTGGTAATTACGGAAGCTCAAATACACGAATGTTTGGCTATTATCGAAAGAGCATTAAATGATTTCAGATAATGGGAAAAATAATAAAATTAATAAAGAATCGATCTGATATAGGAGCCGGAACAAGAGGATCAGACTTAGGAATTGATGCCATAGAAATTGCTGCAATTAATAAAAACAGCGATTATTTTAATCAATTTGAGTTCGAAGATGTAAAAACGCATAACGAATCGATTTATGATAAAAATCGCAGTTCCTCGGCCAAAAGGATTGAGCACGTTGTGGAGCAATGCACCCGAGTTTGTAATGCAGTCAAAAAAAATATAGAAGGGAATTATTTTCCAATAGTATTGTCAGGAGATCATTCTTCGGCATTAGGAACTTTAAGTGGGATCAAAGCCGCGTATCCAGAGCAAAATATTGGTGTATTTTGGATTGATGCGCATGCTGATTTGCATTCGCCTTACACTTCGCCTTCAGGAAACATTCACGGAATGCCGTTATCGGCTGCCCTTGGTGATGATAATTTGAGTTGTCAGAATAACGAAGTCCCAGCTGAAACGCAACAGCATTGGGAAGACATGAAAAATATTGGCTATAAAGGACCGAAAGTTTTAGCCGAAAATCTGATTTATTTTGGTGTTCGGGATACCGAAGAAGAGGAAGATAAGCAAATTGAAAAATTGCAGATCAAAAATTATAAGGTGGACGAAGTGCGTTACCGAGGTTTGCAGAAATGTGTTACTGAAGCATTGTCAAAATTGTCGCATTGTGAAGTTTTGTATGTTTCTTTTGATGTGGATTCCATGGATTGTGATATGATTTCTTATGGAACGGGAACTCCGGTTCCAAAGGGTTTTGATCAGTATGAAATTATTGCAATCATCAATCAAATTATCCAAACCAAAAAGGTAGTTTGTATCGAGTTTGTTGAGATTAATCCTTTATTGGATACCAAAGGAAATAAAATGGCAGAAACTGCTTTTCAAGTTTTAGAAGCGATTACCGCGGAGCTTATTATTCCTACTGAATAATTTTTTAGAATGTATAAAAAAGCCCGAAATCTTAATTGATTTCGGGCTTTTTTTATCTAATAAAATGGAATTGGATTATCCTCCGTATCCAGGATTTTGACTGATTTTACTGTTGGTATCCATTTCTCTTAAAGGAATAGGGAATACCAAAGAGTTGTCATTATATGGAATCAATTCTGTTCCATCAGCAAAAACATCAATTGAAGCTTTTGTTCTTTTTAAATCATGGATAGCAAAACCTTCCATTGCTAATTCCAACTGGCGTTCTCTTAAAATAGTAGCTAAGGTTATAGTCAGGAAATTTGTTGCATTTGCGCGTGTTCTCAATAAATTGATATCTGCTACCGGCGTGTTTCCTACAAAAGTTGTGGCTCTAAAATTAGCTTCCGCTCTGATGAGATACATTTCAGCCAAACGAATTAACGGAACATCGCCAAATTGATTGGTATATTTAGAAGTCAATCTTCTGCCATTGTCCGGGTTGATGTAATTAAAGTTGCGTCTTTCATCAGCAGGATCTGTAAATTTAGCTAAATAAGTAGATCTGATTTCGATATCGCCACCACGACCACCGTTATTTTCAGAAGCATATAAATTGGTCATTTCATTTTCTCCAGTTTGTTTTGTGATCTGGATTGCAAAAATATCTTCACTTTGGTTCACATCATGGTTGAAAGCGTTTGCATATTTTGTGGATAATGTGCGGCCGCTATTTTCAATTACATCATGAGCCGCATCTCTGGCAGCAGGATAATTACCTTGTTGAAGATAAACTCTTGCTAATAAAGCTTTGGCGGCGTATTTGTCTGCATAAAAACTATTGTCTTCCGGAAGGTCATTATAAGCTAGATTCAAACCTGCAATTATTACCGCATACACTTCGTCAACAGTGCTTCTTTCTTTTGCTAAATCAATAGTAAAATCATAAATGGCATTTGGTTGTATAACCACACCTAATTGTGTATTGGCTTGACCTGCTTCGTACGGTTTTGCAAAGAAACGAACCAAATCAAAGTACGCCATTGATCTTAAAAAATTAGCTTCGGCAACCATTGTCGCTTGTTTTTCAGGATCTTGGACTTTGTCTATATTTTCGATAACAATATTTGCCGCATTAATTATTTGATAATTTCGGGCATAGATTTGCTGAACAAAAGCATTGTTAACAAGAATACTTTTAGAATACAGTTGTCGGCATTCACCAAAAGTTCCTCTCCATCTAAAATCAGTGGTTGCTGTTATGCCGGTTTGAGCCAGTAAATCTGCAGAAGTCAATATGCGACCTCCGTAAACATCGCCATCAGCCGCAATAGCATACGCACCTGTTAATATGTTAGTGATACCAGTTTCAGTACTTAATGTTACTGTTGCATCCTCGTTCTGTTTTGGATCAATTTCTAATTCATTATCACAACTTGCAAAAAAAGTAGCGAAAAGAATAAATAAGATTAATTTATTTGATTTCATTTTTTTAATTTTTAAAAATTAATATTTACTCCTAAAGCAATTGTTCTCGCAGGTGGTGCAGAATAAAATTCTTCTCCAATACCCGTATCATCTCTTCTTGCTTCTGGGTCATAACCAGAATAGTTTGTGAATGTAAGCAAGTTGACACCCGTTGCGTAAAGACGAACGCTGCTCATTCCAAGTTCTTTAATAGCATTCCCGGAAAGTGAATATCCTATGGTTAGGTTTCTTAAACGTACAAAATCAGATTTATCTAAAAATCGTGTAGATTCCCCAGTTCCGTTGCTACCATATAATCTTGCTTGTGGAACATTAGTTATATCTCCAGGATTTTGCCAACGATTTAATTGATCAACAGTTTGGTTGTCAAAATAATCAGCAGCTACAGATTGGTATTTACCAGCTGAGTTATAAATACTGGCGCCCCATTCTCCTTGAAAAGTAAAAGAAAAATCAATCCCTTTATAATTAATAGTGTTAGTCATACCAGCCATCAAGGTTGGGAATGGATTTCCTGATACAACTCTTGACGCCTCGGCATAATCATTTGTAGTTGATTTGTCCAAAGATCCATCAGCAAGAAGAGTGTTTTTTACATATAAAGCGTCACCGTTAGCAGGGTCAACTCCGGCATATTCTGCCAAGAAAAAGGAAGATATATTTTCTCCAACTCTGTTAATAGTAAATGTACCAATGATGTCTTTATTATTGTTAGGCATCGATATTACTTCAGATTGATTTGTGGTAATATTTAAGCTGGTATTCCATTTTAGTTTATCAGAATCAATATTTTTTGTATTTAAAGTAAATTCGACACCACTACTTTGAACTTCACCAATATTTTGATTAATGGAAGTTGCACCAGAACTTAAAGCTAATGGTACGCTAAACAACAATCCATCGGTGTTTTTTTTGTAATAATCTGCTTCAACGCTGATTCGGTTTAATAAACCAAATTCAACACCAAAATCGATTTGCGTAGATTTTTCCCAAGTAAGATTATCATTTCCGGCTTGCGTGAACGAAAGTCCTGATTTTAAGTTATAAGGATTTGAACCGTACAATTGGCGAGAAGCAAAATTTCCTAATTCGGCATTTCCTAATTTACCCCAACTTCCTTTTAATTTTAAAAAAGTCAAAGTAGCATTGTCTTTTAAGAAGCTTTCTTCTGAAATAATCCAACCAGCTGAGAAGGCTGGAAAAGTTCCAAATCGTTCATTTTTACCAAAACGAGAAGAGCCATCACGACGAATACTCGCCTTGAAAATATATTTATCAGCGAATGAATAGGTGATTCGGCCAAATTGAGAAACAAAGGTATAATCTGTTTCGTTTCCAGATCCTGCGGATACTTCTGCTCCACCATCTACGGTTTGGAACGAGTCATTTGGAAAATAAATACTGGTTACACTTTGAAATCTGCGATTGAATTTATTGAACTCCATACCCGCAACGGCATTAATGTCATGTTTCTCACCAAACGTTTTGTCAAAGGTCAAATAATTACTGTAAATGTATGTCTCGTTATTTACAGAAGTGGCGTAAGCTTCTCCATCAGTAGCCATAAAAGGAGAGTTTTTCCCATACCAAGCATCCTCTGTTTGTGATAAAAGATCATAAGAAAAATCAGAATTAGCCTTTAAGGAAGGAATAATTTTAAATTCTCCATACACTTTTCCGGTAACTCTTCTCATTATTGTTTTCCAAAACGAATTATCAATCGCTAATAAATAATTAGCATACAGCGTGTTTGGATTTGCTGTACCATCTTCTAATCGATCGGGAGATAATGGTGATTGGGCTACAGCCTGTAGAGGAGTTGTAAAAGAGTTGTCATCCTGAACTCGATCAATTTGTGATCTGGAAAAGCTCAAATTCATACCAGCAGTGAATCGGTCTGAAACCTTATGCGATACATTTGTACGCGCAGTTACTCTCTCTAACGCATTACTATTGATGATTCCTGTAGTATTGTTGTAAGCTCCAGAAAAGAAATAGCGAGTATTAGCATCTCCTCCAGAAACTGAAAAATCAGCATCGGTATTGAATCCGTCTTGAAATGCAGTATCCTGCCAATCGGTGTCTACTTCTCTGTTTCTCCAATCTGTACCTTGAGCCAAGAAATCGAAAGTATCTTCGGCTTCAGCTGCATCGCCGAGTCCATTGATAGAAGCTTCTGTAAACAATTCTATATATTGGTCTGCATTCAACCATTTTCTTTTATTAGTAGCTTGACTAACTCCTTGAGAAAGGTTGATAGAGAAAGTTCCTTTACCCTCTTTTCCTCGTTTAGTAGTAATCAATACCACTCCATTAGCACCTCTGGCTCCATAAATCGCCGCAGATGATGCATCTTTTAGGACATCAATAGATTCAATTTCGTTTGGGCTTAAGGTTAGCAGCGGGTTGGTTGGTGCGCCGTTACTGGATTCATTTGTAGTTACCAAAGGAATTCCATCCAAAACATATAACGGTTGTGTTCCCGCACTTATACTGGCAGCACCACGTACACGAATGTTTATTCCTCCATCAACTTTACCATTGGTTTGCGTGATTTGAACACCCGCTAATTTACCAACTAAAGCATTTTGCACATTTGATACAGGAATTTGTTGGATGTCTTTTGCTGTTACACGAGCAATATTATCCGTTAGTTTCTTTTTGCTTTGGGTTCCATATCCTACGACAACCACAGTTTCTAATTGATTAGAGGCGTCACTTAACTTTATCAGCATTGCAGAAGATGCAGGAATTTCTACCGTTTTCATTCCTATAAAACTGACGATTAAAATTTGTCCTTTTTTTGCTTTAATGGTGAAATCACCATCAAAACCTGTTTGTGTGCTGATAGTAGTTCCTTTTACTACAATATTAGCACCTGGAACGGGAAGGCCGCCCATGTCGGTAACTTTACCTGACATAGTACTTTCTTGAGCAAATGTCAATTGTACGGAGAGTACAATTAGTAAACTCAAAAAATGTTTGAATTTAATTTTCATTTTTGGATTATTTAAGATTAGTTAGGTCAAATATCTAAATAAAATGTTAATTATAATGTATTATGTTTAAAAAAAATGTCTCAATGTTGTTTTATTGTTGATAATTTAATTTTTTTTAAGAAAAAAAACAGAATCAATAAAAATAGCGGATTATCTCTTTTATGTTAATCGTTGAACATAGTGCACTGTAAGCTTACTATATCTTGAGATTAAATAGCTCTTTAAATGTTTGTCAAGTTGTAATTGAACTGTTACTTCAGCTTTTGGACAGAAGTTTCTAAATTTTTGTGTAAAATGTGGGTTAATAGAAATAATTAAGCTGTTACAATCGATATAATTCGATCAGTTTTTGTTTGTGAAAATTTAGCAAGTTAGAAATTTTGCAACTTTACAAGTTTTAGTATCTTTGGCTTCCTATGGAGCCAATAAAAATTATAGAATGTCCACGAGATGCCATGCAAGGCATCAAACCCTTTATTCCTACGGAAAAGAAAGTGGCTTATATTCAATCGTTATTGCGGGTAGGTTTTGACAGTATTGATTTTGGAAGTTTTGTCTCTCCAAAAGCAATTCCGCAAATGCAGGATACAGCTGAAGTTTTGGCACGACTTGATTTGTCTCAAACCCGTAGTAAACTTTTAGCGATTATTGCCAATACGCAAGGGGCAACTTTAGCAGCAGTTCATCCTGAGATACATTATTTAGGTTTCCCTTTTTCGATTTCTGAGAATTTCCAAATGCGGAATACGCACAAAACTATAGCCGAATCATTAATTACCTTACAGGAAATTCTGGAAATTGCAGCTAAAAGCAACAAAGAAGTGGTGGCTTATTTATCAATGGGTTTTGGTAATCCATATGGTGATCCCTGGAGCGTTGAAATAGTTGGAGAATGGACGGAAAGATTGGCCATTATGGGAGTGAAAATCCTGTCACTTTCGGATACGGTGGGAAGTTCGACTCCTGATGTAATCTCGTATTTATTTTCGAATTTAATTCCAAAATATCCCGAAATAGAATTTGGGGCGCACCTTCATACCACACCTGACAAATGGTTTGAGAAAATTGATGCTGCGTACAAAGCAGGATGCCGTCGATACGATGGTGCTATTCAAGGTTTTGGTGGCTGTCCAATGGCGACTGATAATTTAACAGGTAATATGCCTACGGAGAAATTATTGTCTTATTTTACAGCACAAAAGGAATTTACAAATATGAGTCCAATGAGTTTTGAAAGCGCTTACAATGAAGCATCTAAGTTGTTTGGGGAATTTCATTAGAAAAAAAATAAACGAAAATATAGTTGAACTCTTTACAATGTTGATACTAAGTGTAGTATTGATGCGTTGAGTAATAATATTCACTAAATTACCTTTAACTTATAAAATTATGAAACGACCTGCTTTAAATAGAGTTGTAGGCCTATTAATTCTTCTATTATTTTCTTTTTCATGTGCAAGTGATTTAGATTATGATCAGGCGAATGATTTAAAATTGGAGCCTATTTTCGTAGCTAATTTAGTATATTTTGATGTTCCGGCAAATGAATTTGTTACAAATGGAGTAGAGCAAAGCGTGATTTTTGATACACCAACCGTTGATGTGTTCAATGATGATTTTTTTAGAGATAATTTGAAAAAAGTAGAGTTTTTCTTTGAAATGGAAAACACCATAAATAGAGCTTATTCAGTAGATTTAGTATTTTTAGACAATAATAATCAACGGGTTCATGCTACTAATTTTTCTGTTCCTGCATACACAGGCGCAGAAAATAAAGTTACCAAGACTGAAATATTCGAAAATGCCCAACTTGACTTATTAAAAAGAACTACAAAAATTGTTTTTACATTGACGATGTTGCCGGGTGCTACATTGAATGAGAATAGTTCAGGTAGATTAAAATTGCGTTCAGGTGTAACCGCTTATTTAGTAGTAGAATGAGAAAAATAATCTTGATTTTTGTTCTATTTCTGGCAATAAATTGCTTTTCACAAAACAAACAAATTTTATATAATTTCACTTCAGTTCCTCAGTCTTTGATGACTAATCCGGGTGCCGATTTCAAGTACAATTGGTATGCTGGAGTTCCTTTATTGTCTGGGATTTCTGCAAACGTAGGCTCAAGCGGGTTTTCGGCCTATGATTTATTTGCAGATAATGGAGTAGATTTTAATGTGAAATTGCGCAATGCAGTATTTTCTACCACCCGAAAAGATAAAGTAGCAATCAACGAACAAATAGAAATTTTTAACGGCGGTTTCAAAATAGCTGGAGAACAAAATGATTCCTATATTTCGTTTGGAATGTATCAGGAATTCGATATGCTGAGTTATGTTCCTAAAGACATTGCCATTTTAGCTTTAGACGGAAATAGAAACTATTTGGGTAAAGTGTTTAATTTGGGCGATTTGAGTGCCAAAGCAGAAATGCTATCCGTATTTCATCTTGGATTTCATAAAAACATCACCGAAAAGTTTATTTTAGGAGTACGTGGAAAAATTTATTCGAGTATTTACAATGCTAATTCTACGAACAACTCCGGTTACATCTACACGATTTCTTCAGATACAGGAGTTTATGAACAGATGATTTATTCGCAATTGCAGCTTAACACCTCTGGTATTGCTCAATATGATGATCAAGATTATGAGCCAAATGTAGCCAAAGATATTACTAAAAGAGCTCTTCTCGGGGGTAATTTAGGTTTGGGATTTGATGCCGGTTTTACCTATTATCCAAAGAAAAACATACAAGTTACCGCCAGTATTATTGACGTGGGTTTCATTAAACACAGCAAAGAAGTGGAGAGTTTAACCTTTAAAGGAACTTACAAATACGAAGGTGTGATTCCAAATTTCAGTTCCGGAAATTCCGCAGGAGGCGGATATCAAGAATTTAAAGAAGCCATTCCTTTGGATACCTTGTACGCGGATTACACAACTTGGCGTCCGGCAAAATTCAATACTTCGGTTCAGTATTCCTTTGATGAAGAAAGACCAGAAGATTGTAATTGTCTTAATTATGATCCGGAAACGACTTATAAAAGTGCGGTTGGCGCCCAGTTATTTGTGATGTCTACGCCAAGAACGCCATTAGTAGCATTTACCACGTATTACCGAAGAAAAATATTCAAGGCATTGCAAATGAAAGCCACGTACACATTGGATTCGTATTCGTACAAGAATATAGGATTGGGATTATCCAGTCATTTTGGACCTGTAAATTTCTATGTTCTTGCCGATAATCTTTTAGAATACAGCGATGTTACCAAGGCAAATAGTCTTTCTTTTCAACTGGGACTGAATGTTATTTTTAAGAATACTAAAAAATAAATTGCTGTTTAAAATTGAACTTTTCTTCGTTTAAATCCTTTGTAAATTTCGATCCAAAGCACCGAAACAAGACCCACTAAAATACTTAATCCTATTTGGAATCCCGAAACCCTTTCGAACTGGAAAAAAGCAGCAAATAATGGTACAAATAATAACGAAGCTGTAATTAGAATGGTTACGCTGATGATCATCAAAACCAGATTATTTTTGTATTTTAATGTTGTAAATATCGAGTAATAGAAAGAACGATTCGTCAGCGTCAGAAAAATGTTAGATGAAATTAATGTTAGAAAAACTACTGTTCTCGTTGCGCTTTCCGAACAATTTGTAGCTACACAATATTGGTAAACAAACAAAAGTCCCGCTGTAATGACAAGTCCTTGAATTATACTGATGGTAACTTCTTTAAGTTTGAAAAAAGTATTGGTAAAAGGTCTGGGTTGTAACAGCATTAAATTACGTTCCATAGGTTCATTTTCATAAATTATAGAGCAGGTTGGTCCCATGATTATCTCCAGAAAGATGACATGAACCGGGGAAAAAATATTGGGGTAAATCCAGCCCAATGCCAATGGAATAAAGACAATCATGATGATTGGAATGTGGATGGAAATAATGTATTGTATGGCTTTTTTTAGATTATTATATATTTTTCTGCCCATGGCAATGGCGTCTATCATTTTAGAAAAATCATCGTCAATAAGAATCAGGTTGGCGGCTTCCTTGGCAATTTCGGTTCCCTTTTTTCCCATGGCAATTCCTATGTGCGCTGATTTTAAAGCAGGTCCGTCATTGACCCCGTCACCCGTCATAGCTACAATTTGATTGTTGTCTTTTAATGCTTTTATAATTTTGAGTTTGGCCTCGGGAAACATTCTTGTAAAAATGGACGTTTCCATTACTTTTTCTCGAAGTGTAGCATCGTCCATGGCCATTAATTCGTCCCCATTTAGCGTTTTATCCGCATTTCTAAAGCCAATTTGTTTGGCAATTGTAGCGGTTGTTTCTGCATTATCGCCCGTAACTATTTTGACTTGAATTCCGGCTTTATAAAAAGTTTCGAATACTGCTTTTATATTTGCTTTTGGAGGATCGTAAAACGCCACTAATCCTTTAAAAGTAAAGGTGAATTCCTGTTGCTTTTTAGGATAATCAGTACCTGAAAATTCAGCTAAACCAACACCCAATACGCGATATCCTTGCAAAGCCATTTTTGTCATTGCAGAGAGAATTTGTTTTTTTTCGTTTTCAGTTACACTTGAAGTGGCAATCAATGCTTCGGGAGCCCCTTTGGCAGCAATATATCTCGTTCCATTTTTATTTTCGAAAACATGAGTCATCATCGGTGGTTTTCCATCTAATGGATATTCATGAACTAATTTAAAATTAGGGCGTTCATCTGCTATTTTTAATTTCGAATACGCTTCGTGTAATGCAATTTCCATCGCGTCAAACGGAATGGGTTCGCTGGCCCACATGGCGAGACTCAGTAATTCTATATCATGCTCATTATTATTATTATTAGTTTCATCACTGTTGCTTACTTTGATAATATCATCAGATAATGTGTACCATTGCGCCAAACTCATCTTGTTCTCGGTGATTGTTCCTGTTTTATCCGTACAAATTACGTTTGCACTCCCTAAGGTTTCAACCGTTTTTGTCTGTTTTACGATGATTCCCATTTTCATTAATCGCCAAGAACCCAAGGCCATGAATGTGGTGAATGCTACCGGAATTTCCTCAGGAATAATGCTCATAGCCAAAGTAAGCGCTTTCAACAGACTGTCTAAGACATTGTTTGAATTGTAATAATTGATAACCCAGACAAAAACAAAAATCACCAAGCCAACAAGAGACATTTTTTTGACAAAATTCCCCATTTGGATTTGCAACGGGGTTTTTTCTTCAACGATTGCCTCCAGACTTTTGCCGATTTTACCCAATTGGGTTTTGTTGCCAATAGCTGTTACTTCGCAAATTGCTAAACCACCAGTTACAATGGTTCCAAGAAATACGGTATTATTTTCGGCAGTTTCATTTTTAAAAACAGCCATCGATTCCCCAGTAAGAATAGATTCATTAACTGCAAAATCATTGGATTGAAGAATAAGGCCATCGGCTGGAATAAAAGTTCCTTCTTCTGTTTGGATGAGGTCGCCAACAACAATTTCCTCACTTGGAATTTCGGTTATTTCTCCATTGCGTATGACTTTACTTTTGGGTTGGGATAATTTTTTTAACGCTTCAATTGCTGTTCTGCTTTTGGATTCTTGATACAATGAAATGGTGGAAACCAACACAATTGCTGCACTCATGAAAATTCCGTTTCCGTAATCACCGGTAATAAAATAAATACTGGTTGCGGTGAGTAACAGGAGAAACATTGGTTCTTTTACCATTTCGAACAGGGATTTTAAGAACTGATTTTTTTTCTGATTCACTATGGAGTTTAAACCATTTTTCGTTCTCGAAAGTAAAACCGCCTCATTTGAAAGTCCTTTTAATTCTTGTTGAGTTTCTGTCATAGCAAATAAATTAAACGGATTTTCTGGGTTGGAAAGTAAGTGGCAATTTAGAACCAAAGAATTGACTTTGAACTGCAATTTAATTATTTATTGGAAGATGATAGCAATTTTTTGCTTAAAATTATCTATATTTGCACGCAATTAAACTCCAACTACAATTGCAATGATCGCACACAACTCTAAGATTATCGGTGAAGGATTAACTTACGATGATGTTCTATTAGTTCCCAACTACTCAAATGTGCTTCCTCGCGAAGTGAGTATTCAATCCAAATTTTCAAGAAATATAACGCTAAATGTTCCTATTGTATCCGCTGCTATGGATACCGTAACCGAAAGTGCTATGGCAATTGCTATGGCTCAAGAAGGAGGAATAGGCGTTTTGCATAAAAATATGACTATCGAGCAACAAGCTGCGAAAGTTAGAAAAGTAAAACGTGCAGAGTCTGGAATGATTATCGATCCGGTTACTTTGCCATTAACTTCTACGGTTGCTGATGCCAAAAACGCCATGAAAGAATTTGGTATTGGAGGTATTCCAATTGTAGATGAAAATCAAATACTAAAAGGAATCGTTACCAACAGAGATTTACGTTTCGAAAAAAATAGTTCAAGACCTATTGTTGAGGTAATGACCAGTGAAAACTTGGTTACTGTTGCTGAAGGTACTTCTTTGGAGCAAGCAGAAGTAGTTTTGCAAGGTCATAAAATCGAAAAATTACCTGTTGTAAACGCAGCTTACAAATTAGTGGGTTTGATTACTTTTAGAGACATCACTAAATTAACCCAAAAACCAATTGCCAATAAAGATGTTTATGGTCGTTTGCGCGTTGCTGCAGCGATAGGTGTGACAGGTGACGCGGTTCAAAGAGCCGAAGCTTTAGTAAACGCTGGTGTTGATGCCATTATTATTGATACCGCTCATGGACATACGCAAGGTGTTGTCAATGTGTTGAAAGAAGTAAAAAGTAAATTTCCCCAAATAGATGTAATTGTAGGTAATATTGCAACTCCGGAAGCAGCTAAGTTTTTAGTTGAAAATGGAGCAGATGGTGTAAAAGTAGGAATTGGTCCAGGTTCTATTTGTACGACTCGTATTGTTGCTGGTGTTGGTTTCCCTCAATTTTCTGCTGTTCTTGAAGTGGCTGCAGCTATCAAAGGAACTGGAGTTCCAGTAATTGCTGATGGTGGAATTCGCTACACAGGTGATATCCCGAAAGCAATTGCTGCAGGTGCTGACTGTGTGATGCTAGGTTCATTATTAGCAGGAACAATGGAATCTCCTGGTGAAACTATCATTTTCGAAGGAAGAAAATTCAAATCGTATCGTGGAATGGGTTCTGTTGAAGCGATGCAGGAAGGTTCAAAAGACCGTTATTTCCAAGATGTTGAAGATGATGTGAAAAAACTGGTTCCAGAAGGAATTGTAGGTCGTGTTCCTTACAAAGGAGAATTGAACGAAAGTATGCAACAATTCATTGGTGGTCTTCGTGCCGGAATGGGATATTGTGGTTCAAAAGATGTTCCAACTTTACAGGAAACCGGGCGTTTTGTTCGCATAACAGCCAGCGGAATCAATGAAAGTCACCCTCATAATGTTACGATTACAAAAGAAGCTCCAAATTATTCAAGATAATTTTTAGTTTTTTAAAACAATAAAAAAGGCATAATTAATTCCGTTATCGGTTTTAATTATGCCTTTTTACTTTTGTAAAAGTTTTTAGTCTGAGGATTCCGAAAGGTTTTTCTTCAAATGCCCGCTGTCCCAACTGTGATTTGTTGCTGCCACTTGGGAATAAATATCGCTCTTCAGCAGTTGTTCCTGCAGTTCAATTTCTTCTTTGATGGTAATCATATAAGCCATTTTATCATGTCGTTTTTCGGCTAATTTTCGGGTGGTAATTTCATCGTATTTTATAAATTGTTGGCCTTGTCTGGTAGCAGTATATTTTCGATGACCTAATTCTACTAATGCATCAACACCCATATTAACCGCACTATATAAAGTTTCCCGGTAAATATGTTCGACTTTATGATCGATTAATTCATACGCATCGTTTCTATTTCGGGCACGAGTTAGAATTTTTAAGTTTGGAAAGTGCTTTTTCAAGGTTTCAATCACTTGTAAATTCACAGTAGGATTATCTATTGCAGCAATAAAAATTTTAGCATTCTCGCAACCTGCAGCTTTCAATAGCTCTAATCGAGTTGCATCACCATAATACACTTTGAAACCCATTTTCCGCAATAAATCAATTCGATCAGAATCATAATCCAGAATGGTTGTTTTTACTTTATTGGCTCGTAACAAACGTCCAACTGTACTTCCAAAATGACCAAAACCAGCAATAATTACGGGATTATCCTCGTCTATAAAATCGTTATCTTTTTTGATTTCGGTTCCTTTTTCTTTAGTTCTTGAATTTGGATAAATTAACCGCTCATTTATTAAAAGCAAAAAAGGAGTTGCAACCATACTCATTGCGATTACTGCCATTATTTGATTGGCTAATATGTTAGGGACAATATTCAACTGCATACAAAAACTCATAATTACGAAGCCAAATTCTCCAGCTTGGCTTAAGCCAAAAGCAAACAATAAATTTTGATCGGTATTTTTTTTATGAAATCTACTTATTATAAACAAAACAGCGAATTTTACAAGGGTAAGGATGGCTCCAAAAGCAAAAATGAAAATTGGATTTTCAATAATCAATTGGAAATTTATCGATGCGCCTACGCCAAGGAAAAATAAGCCTAAAAGTAATCCTTTGAATGGTGCGATATCGCCTTCTAATTCATGGCGAAATTCAGAGTTAGCCAATACGACTCCTGCCATAAAAGCGCCCAAAGCAGGACTTAAACCAACCAATTGCATGGAATAGGAAACGCCAACTACTAATAATAACGCTGAAGCGGTAAACAGTTCCTGCAAGCGTGTTCTTGCAATAATGTGCAATAATGGAACAAATAGAAAACGTCCCGCAAAATATATGGTAGAAATACTTCCTATAACAACTAATGTTTGCAGCCAACTGGAAAAGCCAGTGATTAAGGATTGTGGTGCATCATTTGTTGTTTCTATATTTACTGTTGACAAAAGCGGCAGAAAAGCTAAAATTGGGATAACAGCTATATCCTGAAAAAGTAAAACAGCAAAAGAGGAACGTCCCACAGACGTATTTGACAATCCTTTTTCCTTTAAAGTTTGTAATACAATAGCTGTAGAAGATAAAGCTAATGCCAATGCTATTGCTAATGCGGTTTCCCATTTCCAATCCATAAATAAAAGAGATCCCAGAAAAAGAATTAGCGTGGTGCCCGCGACTTGACCAGAGCCCATTCCAATAATAAATTTTCGCATTTTCCAAAACTTGTTGGGTTCCAGTTCTAAGCCTATCAAAAACAGCATCATTACCACACCAAATTCAGCAAAATGCATAATATCCTGGCCTTCCTGTCCAATAAAACCAAGGACATAGGGGCCAATTACGATTCCCGCCAATAAGTAGCCTAAAATTGAACTCAATCCTAATTTTTTAGCAATTGGAACGCAAATTACGGCTGCTGACAAGTAAATGATTGCCTGTAATAAAAAATTGGTATCCATCTTATGTTAGTATTGTAGCAAACCACTCGTTCAAATAATGGTATTGCAAAATTTCATCCGTATCTAAATCATTATTTTCTAAATAGTCCAGAAAATAACCGTAAACCAATCCGTTTTTTTCATAATCCTCCTTAGTCATGTTGTGTGTACCATGTACCACAAAAGGCGGTAAATACGTCATATTACACACTTTTGCCGTTTGGTTAAACGGTTCTAATAATTCTAGAACAGTGTATCTGTCACTGCCTGTTTCGCAATAATTTTCTTTGTCACCACCAGTTGTAATTACCTGAAAAATAATTTTATCCTGTAATGCAGTACCTTTTTTTCCATATGCCCAGTTGTGTTCCAGTACCATGTCAATCCATTGTTTCATCAACGGCGGACAGCTGTACCAGTACATGGGATGGTGCCAGATAATAATATTATGCTGACTCAACAATGTTTGTTCCCTTTTTACATCAATATCAAAATCCGGGTATTCCTCATATAAATCATGAAAAGTTATGTTTTCTGAAATGGGAATATTTTCCACTAAGGCTTTATTCGCTTGTGATTTCTCAAAAAGCGGATGGGAAAATAGGATTAAGATTTTGTTTTTTGACATGAAAAATATTTTTGCTGTTTGTTTTATTAATTAACGTATATTATCTATCTGATTTTTAGTATTATATGTGATTTAAAAATATAGTGAAAGATATAAAATATTGGTTAATTGTATTGCTATAATTTTTTCAGAAGCTATTTTTTATTTTTATCGTTAAAAAACAAAAAATCCTCTCAAAACAAAATCGTAACTTTTATTCTGACAGGATTTAAATATAAAGATATTTGGTACGCAATTATTTCCCCAAAATTGGTTTGGAATTATAATTTTTAAAGCATTTTCCGAATGTCTAATTTTTGAAAAACGTGGTTAGTAATTTTTTGCTTCCCACCACCCAAAGAATATCATTTTTTTCTAAAATCATATTGGACTCTGGATTCAAGATTCGTTTTCCACTTCTTTCAATTCCCACAATCAATCCATTTGTTTTTTCTCGTAATAATGAGTCGCGGATATTTTTACCAATAAATTCTTCTTCCTTAAGTTCTAATTGTTTTAAGATGATATCAGTATCAACAACTTTTTCCGGGATTTCTATTTCATTTTGATGCAAATATGATTTAAATTCCTTGACTTGGTTGTCTGTTCCAATGACACAAATTTCATCACCGGGAAATAAACGTTCGCTTTTATTTGGAATATTAATCATGATTTCCCCGCGTTTGATAAAGGCGATATTAATCCCCAATTGTTCTCGAATACGCAACTCTTCTAAAGTTTTTCCAGCAATATTGGAAGTTGGCGCAATATCAAAAGTGGTCATGTGACCGTCCCACGGTGTTAAATCGCTTCGGCTTCTAATGGCTTTTTTTATTTCTCGGGCATTAAGATTTTTTAGAAAGTGGTCTTCTATTTTATGGTATTGCGCGTTTAGTTTTTTTGGAAAAACAAAATAGATAACAACCGCTGCTATCAAAGCTATAAATGCAATTATTGGAGAGAAAAAGATATTCAATAAAAATCCAATATAGAAAAGAGTTAACACCATTCGCAATAAAATCATCATCAGAATGGGGCCGCGATATTTACGTTCCTCTCTTAAAATGGCCACTTCTTTTACAGCCACCCTTCGCAAAGAAAGGGCCCATAAAAAAGGAGATATTATCACTAATGTAATTAATGCAGCGAATATATTTCCAAATTGTGAGTCTTTTACTAAAGGTAAAATGAATTTAGACGAAAGTAAAATTACAGCCACTATAATGACAGAATGAATTATTACTTGTGTCAGAAAAGCGCGAACGACTATCTGCCAGTTGCTAACCAATTTTATAGATTGCGCATTGGCACTGTAGCGTTCAATTTTTTTAATCCATTTTCGAGGTAATTTTTTCTCGAGATATTCAGAAAACGGAGTGGAGAATTTCACCATAAAAGGAGTCGTAAACGTTGTTACTGCTGATACTGCCACTACAATAGGATATAGAAAATCACTGGTTACATTCAACGTCATTCCTAGCGTGGCAATGATAAAAGAGAATTCCCCAATTTGCGATAAACTCATTCCGGTTTGCACCGATTGTTTCAGTGGCTGTCCTGAAAGTAAAGCACCAATCGTAGAACTGATGGATTGTCCCAAAATCACCACAAAAGTCAAAATAGCGACAGGTAAAGCATATTCGTATAAGGTGTCAGGGTTAATCAACATACCAACCGAGACGAAAAAAACAGCTCCAAAAAGATCTTTTACGGGTTTAACTAAATGTTCAATGTGTTCTGCCTGAGTCGTTTCGGCAATGATAGAACCCATGATGAATGCGCCTAAAGCAGGAGAAAAACCGACATTGGCTGCTAAAATAACCATCATCAAACACAAAGCAAGTGAAATGATTAGCAGCATTTCGTCCGTCAAAAGATTCTTTGCTTTTTTAAGTAATGTTGGGATGAAAAAGATACCGCCTACAAACCATATCGTCAAGAAAAAGATCAATTTTAGAACAGATAATAACAATTCACTTCCTGAAAACTGTTGGCTCACAGCAATTGTTGATAGTAAAACCATCATTAAAATGGCAACTAAATCCTGGACAATAAGCGAACCAATAACGATTCCAGCAAATTTTTGGGTTTTTACTCCGAGTTCATCAAAGGTTTTTAGGATAATTGTAGTAGAGGAAATGGAAAGGATTACTCCTAAAAATATGCTGTCCATAGGTTTCCAGCCAATCCATTGGCCTACTAAATAACCGATGGAAACCATTGCAAGGATTTGTGTTATGGCTGTAATTGATGCTGTTCCGCCCACTTTCATCAGTTTTTTAAAACTGAATTCCAGTCCTAAACTAAATAACAAAAAGATTACTCCAATTTCTGCCCAAACTTCTACGCTTTTAATATCTTTTATGGAAGGGAAAAAATCAAAATGGTTTCCAGCCAAAAATCCAGCTATTAAATAACCGAGAACTAAAGGTTGTTTGATTTTTTTAAATAACAAAACGGCCACCGCGGCGGTCATTAGGATTAATCCTAAATCACTGATTAAAGGTTGTAAATGGTGTGAGGCGTTTGCTACTGTTTCTGCGGCATCCATAGGCGTATATTTGTTTTTTAAGGTTTTGTGTATGTTGGTAAGATATAAAAAAACTTTAATTTTGAAAGTATAATTAATGCTTAAAACAGCTTTTTATGATTTTTTTAGCAACAAAAATCCCGTTGTAAAGAATTTAGTGTTCCTTTTCAACGGGATTTTATAAAATCGAATAATTTTGTTAAACTATATTCCTAAGAAATTGCTTGGAGTGATTTGCATCAATTCCGCTTTGATTGCATCCGAAACATCTAGGGTTGCAATAAAACCATGAATTGCGTTTTTATCAATCGCTTCATTGGTTCTGGTCAATCCTTTCAACGCTTCATACGGATTAGGATATCCTTCACGACGTAAAATGGTTTGAATTGCTTCAGCAACAACGGCCCAGTTTTTTTCTAAATCTTCGTGAAATTTTGGTTCGTTCAATAACAATTTGTTCAATCCTTTCAAAGTAGCTTCAAAAGCAATTAACGTATGTCCCATTGGTACACCAATGTTTCTCAAAACCGTACTATCTGTTAAATCACGTTGTAATCTTGACAAAGGTAATTTAGCCGAAAGATGTTCAAAAATCGCATTGGCAATTCCTAAATTTCCTTCTGAGTTTTCAAAATCAATAGGGTTTACTTTGTGTGGCATTGCCGAAGATCCTATTTCTCCCGCTTTGATTTTTTGTTTGAAATATTCCATTGAAACGTACGTCCAAATATCTCGGTCTAAATCAATAATGATGGTATTTATTCTTTTTAATGCATCAAAAAATGCAGCGAAATGATCGTAATGTTCAATTTGTGTAGTAGGGAAGGAGTGATGTAAACCAAGGTTTTCCTCTACAAATTTTCCTCCAAATTTTCTCCAGTCAATTTGTGGATACGCCACGTGATGTGCGTTATAATTTCCGGTTGCTCCACCAAATTTAGCTGCAAAAGGAACATTAAACAACAAACGCATTTGCTCTTCTAAACGCTCTACAAAAACACCTATTTCTTTACCCAAACGCGTTGGAGAAGCAGGTTGTCCATGCGTACGCGCAAGCATTGGAATGTCTTTCCATTCGATACTTAAATCTTTCAATTTTGAAGTCAAAGTAATCAAAGAAGGCATGTATACTTTCTCGAAAGCTTCTTTTGTCGAAAGCGGAATTGCCGTATTATTAATATCTTGGGATGTCAATCCAAAGTGAATGAATTCTTTATATTGGGATAAGCCTAGTTTTTCAAAAGCATCTTTTATGAAGTATTCCACCGCTTTTACATCGTGGTTGGTTACTTTCTCTGTTTCTTTGATCCAAAGAGCATCTTCAGTAGAGAAGTTTTTATAGATATTACGTAAACTTTCAAATACATCTGGGTTTACGGTTGTCAGTTGAGGCAAAGGCACTTCGCACAAAGCAATGAAATATTCAATTTCAATCAATACTCGGTATTTGATTAAGGCTTCTTCAGAGAAAAATGGAGCCAGCGAAATAGTCTTGTTTCTATATCTTCCGTCGATTGGCGATATAGCATTCAATTCGTTTAAAGTAGTCATTGTATAGTTGTTTGTTCGAAAGGCACAAAAATAGTTATAAGTTATAAGTTATGGGGTATAAGTTTAAATTTTTATTGCAATCACAATTGATTTTTTACCATAGTCATTGTCTCTGTTATTGCAAATCATTGAGTAATTTTTCTTTCAAAAAAGCAACTCCTTTTGAAGCCACTTCTGGAATGACTTCCAAAGGATTTCTAAGATTTGGGATTTTTATCGGCTTTGGATCAATATAAAAAATAGGTGTTTCCCGGCTTGTAAAATCGATTAATCCTGCCGCAGGATAGACTTGCAAAGATGTACCAATCACCGCAAAATAATCCGCACTTTGCACAAGTGTTATTGCTTCATCAAGCGCAGGAACTTCCTCGCCAAACCAAACAATATGCGGGCGCAATTGGTTTTGATTGTCATCGAAATCACCAAAATTCAAATCGTCTTGCCAATCCAGAATGTAATTTGGATTTTTGGTACTTCTGACTTTCAATAATTCGCCATGCAAATGCAACACATTAGTGCTACCAGCGCGTTCGTGTAAGTCATCTACGTTTTGAGTAATGATATACACCTCAAATTCATTCTCTAATTCAGCCAGAATTTGATGACCTAAATTAGGTTGTACTTCTTTGAGTTGTTTTCGTCTCTGATTATAAAAATCAAGCACTAAAGCCGGGTTTTTATGCCAACCTTCCGGAGTGGCGACATCATTGACGTTATGACCTTCCCAAAGTCCGTCACTGTCGCGAAAAGTTTTGATGCCACTTTCGGCACTGATTCCTGCTCCAGTCAAGACGACAAGTTTCTTTTTCATTTAATGGATTTTTTTTAAGGGTTTAAGTTTCTTAGAACATAAAATTTATTTTAAAGCATTGTAAAAAAAATAAACATATAAGTCATATAAGTTCAAATAAGTAAATAAAATAGGTTTATATGAACTTAAGCAATGCGCTTGAAATAATGTCCTATAAGTTTTTAGAGCAACTTTAATCATTACTGAGGTTTTGATACTTTAGAATAAGGCAATACATTGATTCAATTACTTATATGACTTATATGTTTATTTTTATAGAATATGCTCTTAGCTTATAAAGCTAGTCTTTTTTACTATTTTTGCAAAAAAATAATCCCCAATGATTGATTTAGAGTATCTCGCCTTTCTTGAAAATATACTGACTGATAACCGAAAAGAAAAATTTCTGAAAGTATTGGAAAACAGAACCAAACATTTTACCATTGCTGTCGAAGATATTTTTCAAATGCACAATACGAGTGCAGTAATGCGCAGCTGCGAGATTTTTGGAATTCAGGAATTGAACGTAATCGAGCAACGCTACGGAAAAAGTATCGACAAGGAAATTGCGATGGGCGCCCAAAAATGGGTCGACATCAATACCTTTGACAGCATTACGAATTGTCTGGATACGTTAAAAAGTAAAGGCTACCAAATCATTGCTACCACACCGCATGAGAATGATTGTTTGATGGAAGATTTTGATATCTCAAAACCCAGTGCTTTGTTTTTTGGAACAGAAAGAGACGGATTATCCGAAGAAATTTTGAAACGCGCCGATGGCTTTCTTAAAATCCCGATGGTAGGTTTCACCGAAAGTTTAAATATCTCCGTTTCCGCGGCAATCATTATTCAAAACCTGACGAATCGCTTGCGGAATTCAAACATTGATTGGCAATTATCTGAAAATGAAATTTTAGAAAAACGTTTGGCTTGGGCCAAAAATTCCATAAAAGACATCAAGCGAATTGAAGAACGGTATTTTGCTGAAAACGTGAAATAGTTTTTTATAATGTTATAGTAATGTTATTTATTTTAGATAATAACATACCAGTAGGAATGTTTTAGTAAATTCGTAATATGAAACAAGAAATTAAATCGGAGTTGACCAGACAATTAATTATCGATAAAGCATTTGTATTGTTTTATAAAAATGGCTTTCACGCTATTAGTGTTGATAAGGTGATGAAGGAAACAAAACTTACGAAAGGCGCTTTTTACCATCATTTTAAAGATAAAAAAGAGTTAGGTCTTGCGGTTATCAGTGATAGGATTAAGAGTAGAGTTTATGACAATATGATTCTTCCTTTGCTAGAAGTAGGAGATCCATTTTCGATTTTGAAAACTGTTTTTTGCGAGCGAATTAAAAATTTTTCAATTGAAGAGAAACAATCTGGTTGTCCAATGAATAATCTCATCAATGAAATTTCGGATAGTGAAGTAGCGTATCAATTGGCATTAAAAAAAATTATTGAAGAATGGAAATTAGCACTAATTCAGCTATTAGAAAAAGCAAAGGCAAATAACTTGATTGCTAGTGAGGTAAATACTTCTTCTGTCGCAGTTTTTTTAATCAGTGCATTTGAAGGCGTTAGAGGCATTCGAAAATTGTACAATAATGATGTTGTTTTAGAGGATTATCTTTTAGCAGTAGAGCGCTATATAGATCTTTTAAGATAATTTTTTTAATCAAAAACATACTATCAGGTATGTTTTTAACATATAATTTAAATAAATAAGAATGAAAGAATTTAAAAAAAGCAGACGGAATTTTATTAATAAGGCGATAGCTGTGGGTGGAGTAGGAATTGTGGCTCCGAGTCTTATTTTTAGTGCAAAAGGGAATTCAATTGGGGTAACGGATGAGCAAAAATACCAGCGTCCGAAAGTATTATTCTTTGATGTTAATGAAACATTATTAGACCTGAATGCGATGAAAAAAAGTATAGGAAATGCTTTAGGAGGTAGACCTGATTTAGTATCGCTTTGGTTTACAACAATGTTGCAGTATTCATTAGTAACCACAGTAGGAAATCAATATCATGATTTTGGCAAAATAGGAGGTGCAGCGCTTAAGATGGTTGGTCTTAATAATGGTGTTGTCATAACCGATGAACAAGCTGGCGAAGCAATTAAACCAATCTTATCTTTACCAGCGCATCCTGAAGTAAAAGAAGCATTGATACTATTGAAAAAAGAGGAGTATACGTTAGTTTCGTTTACCAATTCATCCAACAAAGCAGTTGAATCCCAATTAAAAAATGCTGGAATATATGATTTGTTTGATGATCGATTAAGTATTGAAGACGTGGGTAAATTCAAACCACATTATGATGCTTATAATTGGGCTGCGAGAAAAATGGGATTTGAATCTAAGGACTGTATGCTTATCGCAGCTCATGGTTGGGATGTTGCTGGGGCTAATTGGGCTGGCTGGCAAACGGCATTTGTGAGTAGGCCTGGACAACAGTTATTTACTCTGGCAAATTCACCGGAAATAAATGAAAAGGATCTTTTGTTGATTGCAAAACAATTGGTAAAATTATAATAGACTTGAAAACTGAATTCTTATAAATTACTTAAAAGTGTTTTTATTTAGTACTTTTAATAAAGGAGGTGACGCTATTTGCTGTTCTACCTCCTTTGTTGTTTAAAGTAGTTTGCAGTATTTTGAACGTTTATGGAGATTATCTTGTCTTGTGAGGGGATTTAGTATTTTCTTTTCACTTGGTTCTTATTGCTATAATCTCCATTTATAAAAATTGCGCAAAGTCAGAGACATTTGCGCAGCATTTAGGAAAAAATTATATGTTCTCAAAAGTGTTTTGCGAAGCGGGGATTATTTTTCTCTGACTTTGATTAAATATCTTTTTCAAAATACAAATGAATATAAATGGCAGAACCGAAATTTGTTGATGTTGATGTAGTGAACTTATATCCTTTAGCGGCATATTCATCTAGTTTTTCCTGAATTTCTTTTTTTGAGTCATTAGCAATGTGCTTTGAATCTAAAGTCAATTTAGAGTAATAAATTAAACTTTCTACTTTGTATTCTTTCATAATGGTTTTTTTTGGTAATGTTAATAGTGGTCTAACTCTGCATGTAAATATAATAGATTTTGCTTACAAAAAAAAGTTGCTTTTTCTTATTTTTCATAAATAACTCAAACAAGATATAGGATCCATTTGTAATGAATGCCGGGGTTCTTTTTATTAAAAACACCTTGGAAAGTTAGCCACTTTATGACGTTTTTAATATGATTTCTATTTATAAAAATTGCGCAACGTCAGAGACATTTGCGCAGCATTCACGAAAAAACTGTTTGATTTCAGGTATACTTTGCGTAGCGGAGGCAGCATTTACGAAAAGTTCATGTATTTTCATGGATACTTTGCGGAGCTGGGGAAACGGCTGTTACCGGTTATTCTTGTCTTCTTCGTATTTCTTCAAGAATTCCGAAAGTTTATTTGCGCCACCTTTCTGAGTCAATTCTCCAATTCTATTTGCCCAAAGTAACATAAAATTCGCTTCTTCGACTTTATAAAAAGTTACTTTCCGTTTACCCGTCACTAATTTTTCGATTGTTTCAATAACAAAGTCTCCAAATACTGATGATGGTTTATTTAAAAATAAATCAGCTACTTTTTTATTTGCTTTTAAAAAGTTAAACCCCATATTTTTTATGTCAAGGTTACCAGTGTATTTTTGATGCAGTTTTAAAGCATTAACTTGAATTTCCTTTTTTACTGCTTTCAATTTGTTGGGTTCTTCATCTAGAAGCATTAACGAACTTTGATAATTGCGGTACAATGTAGATTCCACTATATCTTCAAATCTTCTTACATCTTTTTTGAGCATAGAATATTGTGGAGTTATAGTCGAAATATCATTAGTTTGTATGAGTGAGTTTAAGTTCTTAATTGCAACAAATAACTCCTTACTCATTCTTGATTCCAGAAAGTCAAAACTTTTAGAATCAGCAAAATCGGGATTTACGAATGGAATTCCAGTTTCAGTTGAATAAAATAAACTTGTGAAGTAATCTTGAAAATAAAATGCTTGCGGAGCTCTATAAGTTTCATCCAATTTAAAGTCAAAATTAGTTTTTAAAATCTCTGCGGATTTAACTAATGATGTTTTGAATGTACTTCTGTCAATATCTATAAATTTATTTTTCCAAAAAGGGTTGTTTAAAATTTCTGGTGGCAAAGCATTTAAATCTAATTGGAAGTAATTTGTTCCGCTTTGATATAATGTTGAGAATAAAATAAAATGAAAATCAACCGATTCTAATTCTTTTAAAAATACTTCTGAATTCCCTAACCTTGAAATTGAAGTCAAACCTCCAATTTCTTTTGAACTGATGTAGATTATTTTTTCCATAGTGTTATTTAATACGATAAGTTCTGAAGAATAACCGCTAACTAGTTTATAAATCTAATAAACATCAGACGTTATTGGTTTTAAAATATATAAATAAATCACTGAAAATACTTATAAAATGAAACAGTGCTTAATTTGTTTTCAAAGATATATTCTTGGCGCACAGGATTATTACGGGAAACCGTAAATGGAGTTATTTACCGCAAAATCCCTAGCCCCGACAGCAGCGAAAAGCCTATGCCGGTTGAAAATCACTTTTTTCTGTGGTGGCAGAGCGACTAAAAGAAGCTCCTGCCAGCGGCTAGAAAAAGGGTTTGAAAGCAAATAGCTTGCAGCGTAGGGAGGGAATAGCTTCTGAAATAAATTCAGAATAAATCCTGAAAATGATTGTATAAAATAAAAAGATCCTGAAAATGAGATCCTGAAATGAATTCAGGATAAAAATTCAGGATAAAAAAAATTCCCCAACTACTTTCGTAATTGGGGAATGTAATAATAAGGAATTGAAACGGTTATTAGTTCACGATAACCCATTGTCCTGAAGCGATTAAGCTTTCGGCTTTTTTGTATTTCATTTCTTGTGTTTGTCCGTTGGCCACGTTTTGAATCGTAACAGTATCGTTGCGATTAATTTTTGGCATATCTCTCACGATAGTTTCGGTAACTTGACGTTGTTGCGTTTCTCCAGCCTCACGGTTTGCAGCTTCGCTACTTACGATTTCATCTTTTGAAGTCGTATAATCTTCTACCGGAGCAACTTCTTTTGCTTCTTGAATTTGTTGGTTTTCCTGAGCCGGTAAATCCCCTTTGAACAAGAATGAAATCACTTCTTTATTTACATTGTCAATCATGGCTCTAAACAAGTTGAAGGCTTCCAGTTTGTAAATAAGTAATGGATCTTTTTGTTCGTGAACGGCAAGTTGAACGGATTGTTTCAATTCGTCCATTTTACGCAAGTGTTTTTTCCAAGCTTCATCTACAATTGCTAAAGTGATGTTTTTCTCGAAATCAGCCACTAATTGTGCACCTTGCGATTCGTAAGCAGTTTTCAAATCAGTAACCACATTCAACGATTTTATTCCATCTGTAAACGGAACAACGATGCGCTCAAATTGATTGTTTTTATCTTCGTAAACACTTTTTATGATTGGGAAAGCTTCTCTGGCGCTTCTTTCCGTTTTCTCTGTATAATAGTCTAAAGTTGCTTTGTACACTTTTCCTGTTAACTCCATTTCGCTCAACTTCATGAACTCACTTTCGGTAACCGGCGATGTGATAGAGAAATAACGAATTAATTCAAACTCAAAGTTTTTGAAATTGTTAGTCGCTTTGTTTTCTCCAATGATAAGTTCGCAGGTGTCATAAAGCATGTTGGCAATATCCAATTTCAATCGCTCTCCAAACAAAGCATGACGACGACGTTTGTACACTACTTCACGTTGCGCATTCATAACATCATCATATTCCAATAAACGCTTACGAACTCCAAAGTTGTTTTCTTCTACTTTTTTCTGAGCACGTTCGATAGATTTAGTCATCATAGAATGCTGAATCACTTCGCCTTCCTGCAATCCCATTCTGTCCATCACTTTTGCCACTCTTTCAGAACCAAACAAACGCATTAAATTGTCTTCAAGAGAAACATAAAACTGAGAACTTCCAGGATCACCTTGACGTCCTGCACGACCACGTAACTGACGGTCTACACGACGCGAATCATGACGTTCTGTACCTACAATTGCTAATCCACCAGCAGCTTTTACTTCGGCAGATAATTTAATATCGGTACCACGACCAGCCATGTTGGTTGCAATAGTTACTACTCCAGGTTTTCCTGCTTCTTCAACAATTTGTGCTTCTTGTTTGTGCATTTTTGCATTCAAGACATTGTGTGCAACACCGCGCATTTTTAACATTCGGCTTAATAATTCTGAAATCTCTACAGAAGTTGTACCAATAAGAACTGGTCTTCCTGCTTTAGATAACTCAGTTACGTCTTCGATAACAGCATTGAATTTTTCACGAGTCGTTTTATAAATAAAATCCTCTTTGTCTAATCTGGCCATTCCTCTGTTCGTAGGAATTTCTACAACGTCTAATTTATATATTTGCCATAACTCGCCTGCTTCTGTAGAGGCCGTTCCTGTCATTCCCCCCAGTTTGTTGTACATTCTGAAGTAATTCTGTAACGTAACGGTGGCAAAGGTTTGAGTTGCAGCTTCGATTTTTACATTTTCTTTGGCTTCAATCGCTTGGTGCAATCCGTCAGAATAACGACGACCGTCCATGATACGACCCGTTTGCTCATCAACAATCATGATTTTGTTGTCCATGATCACATATTCAACATCTTTTTCGAATAAAGCGTAAGCTTTCAAAAGTTGCGTCAAGGTGTGAATACGCTCGCTTTTTACACCGAAATCCTGAAATAATTTTTCTTTTTCTTCAGCTTCAGTGTCTTTATCTAATTTTTTCTTTTCGATAGCGGCGATTTCAGTTCCAATGTCTGGAAGTACAAAAAAGTCAGCATCAGTATCTCCGGAAAGATATTGAATTCCATTATCTGACAATTCAACTTGATTGTTTTTTTCTTCAATAACAAAATACAATGCCTCATCAATCTTGTGCATTTCTCTTTTGTTATCCTGCATGTATTGATTTTCGGTTTTCTGAAGCAATTGTTTGATTCCTTCTTCACTCAAAAATTTAATTAATGCTTTGTTTTTTGGTAACGCTCTGTAAGCTCTTAATAATTGGAAACCACCTTCTTTAGTTTTTCCTTCTTTAATTAACTTTTTAGCTTCAGATAAGAAACCGTTTGCCAATTGACGTTGTAAACTTACTAAGTTTTCAATTTTTGGTTTCATTTCCATGAATTCATGACGATCTCCTTGTGGAACCGGACCTGAAATAATCAATGGTGTTCTGGCGTCATCAATTAATACAGAATCGACCTCATCAACAATAGCATAATTGTGTTTCCTTTGTACTAAATCGGCAGGTGAATGCGCCATATTATCTCTTAAATAGTCAAAACCAAATTCATTATTGGTTCCGTAAGTGATATCGGCGTCGTATGCTTTTTTTCTTCCTTCTGAACTTGGTTGGTAATTGTCAATACATTCCACAGTCATCCCGTGAAATTCGAATAAAGGTGCTTTCCAGGTACTATCCCTTTTTGCCAAATAATCATTTACAGTTACCAAATGCACACCGTTTCCAGTCAATGCATTTAAGTAAAGCGGTAAAGTTGCCACTAAAGTTTTTCCTTCACCTGTTTGCATTTCAGCTACTTTTCCTTCATGCAAAACCATTCCGCCAATTAATTGTACGTCATAGTGAATCATGTCCCAAGTAATTTGTTTCCCTGCAGCACTCCATGAATTCGCCCAGATGGCAGTATCACCATCTAAAGTAATGTAGCTTTTTGTTGCGGATAATTCACGGTCTTTTGGAGTTGCCGTTACTACTATTTGCGTGTTGTCTTTGAAACGTCTTGCTGTTTCTTTTACCACTGCAAAAGCTTCCGGAAGAATTTCCATTAATGTTTTTTCGGAGATATCGTAGGCCTCTTTTTCAAGAGCGTCAATGGCTACGTAAATATCTTCTCTTTGGTCAATATCTACAATGCTTTCCACCTCTTGTTTCAGTGCTGCGATTTTAGCATCTTTTTCTGAACGAGCTTGTTTTATTGTGTCTTTAAAAAAGTTCGTTCTCCCTCTAAGTTCATCATGTGATAATGCCTTGAGTGGTTCCTCGAAAGTTTTTATTTTGTTGAGATAAGGTTGTAAAGCTTTGACATCTTTTTGTGACTTATCGCCAACAAAGACTTTAATAATACTGTTTATGAAACTCATGATATTTTTTTATTTCTAATTGTGTAATTCTGTAAATTTAAACCAAAAAAAAGCCTCTTTTGAGACTTTTTTATTGGTTTACCTTTTAATATTCATCCTCATTCCAAAGATAATCTTCGTCCGTAGGATAATCTGGCCATATTTCTTCCATTGATTCATATATCTCGCCTTCATCCTCTATAGATTGAAGGTTTTCTACTACTTCTAATGGAGCTCCTGCTCTAATAGCGTAGTCAATAAGTTCGTCTTTGTTAGCAGGCCACGGGGCATCACTTAAATAGGATGCTAATTCTAATGTCCAATACATCTGTTGTCGATTTAGTTTTGTGCAAAAATAAATTTTTTACTGAAAAATACAAGTAAAAAATGATTTATTTTTAATTAAAGTTAAGAACGTTTTTTTTAGTTTAAAGTTTCAGGTTTAAAGTTTAAAGTTTTCGTACTAAAAACCGCAGCTGAAAACTACCAACTATTTCCTTGGAATCCATTGAACTTCGGCAGCTTTCAAGTCATGAGACAACTTTCGTGCCAACACAAAAAGGTAGTCAGAAAGTCGGTTTAAGTACTTGATTGCGATTTCAGCAACGGGTTCATTATGGTTTAAATGTACTGCTAAGCGCTCTGCTCTGCGACAAACACAGCGTGCAATATGACAATATGACACGGTAGTATGTCCGCCCGGAAGTACAAAATGAGTCATTGGCGGTAATGCTTCTTCCATAGCATCAATTTCATTTTCCAATAATTCAATGTCTGATTCTATAATTCCTAGATTTTTTAAACGAAGTTCTCCGTTTTTCATCACTTCTTTTTCCGGCGGTGTTGCTAAAATAGCGCCAACAGTAAACAAACGATCCTGTATTTCGATAAGAATTTCTTTGTAATGTGCATTCATTTCCTGATCGCGAATCAAACCAATATGAGAATTTAATTCGTCGACGGTTCCGTAACTTTCTATGCGGGCATGGTCTTTTGGGACTCTGGTTCCGCCAAAAAGTGCCGTTGTTCCTTTGTCTCCAGTTTTTGTATATACTTTCATTTTGATTTTAGATTGTTGATTAACGATTTTAGATTGCAGATTTATTGTTGTGAATAAAATCATAAATCTAAAATATAATTATTGAATTCAAGCTGCAAATGTAACTAAGCAATAAGAATAAAACAATGTCGCATTTTTTTACCATATAAGTCATATAAGTTTAATTTTAGTTGAGCTTATGTAACTTAAATATTAATAAGGTCACTTAAGGTTTAATGCTTACACGACTTATATGTTTAATGGTAGTGCATACATTCAATAGTACGATATTAAACTCGTTTAACTGCTCATGAATTCAAACATAAAAGTTAATCAATGCTGTTTTAAGTATATAAAATTAAGCTATTAATTCCACTATTTCTGTAACAAACCGTTCCATTGCGTTTTCACTCAAATTGAAATATAGATCGGGTTCAATGCATTCAATTTCCATTAGATAAAGTTCGTTGTCAATCAGAATTCCATCTACACGGGCGTATAAAAGCTCTTCCTGAAAAGTATCGATTACTTTTTGGGCTTTATGAATCATTTCAGTGCTGGGATGAACCAAAGTATATTTCCCTCCAAAAAGTGATTGTACTCTGAAATCTCCGTCAACGGGTTTTTTATTGACCGCGTGCGAGAATTTTTTATTGAAAAAGATAAAAGAGGTTTCTCCCAATGTTTGAATTTCGGGCATGAATTCCTGTAAAAGCAACTCTTTCTCAGCCGCGATGTTTTTATATTTTTCGTTTATTGATGGGATTTCGGATTTTTCAAAAACTTCGGTAAGATAGGAACCTGCCGAAAATGCTGGTTTTATAACCGCTTTTTTCCAATGTGCGGGAATCAGTTCTGCCAGATTGAGAGTGTTTGTTTTGTCAATGAAAACGGTTGGCAAAATGGTGATTCCTTGCTGCTCCATGTCACGCAAGTAGAACTTATGGATGTTTTGCTTGATGATTTCAATAGGATTCAGCGTTTTAATTCCCAGTTTTTCTATTTGGTCGAGCCAAATTTTAAACTCGGTTTCTTTCTCGAAATAGTCCCAAGTATTGCGAAAGACTAAATAATCAAAATCAGTCCAATTGATGCTTTTGTCACTCCAGATAGCCGCGGTGGCTTCTATATTATGTTGGGCCAATGCCGGAATTATTTTTTGATCTTCGGGATTTAGGTCGGGAAGTTTTTCGCAGGTTAATATGGCGATTTTCATTTTTTGGAAAGGTGTTTTTTGGAATTATAAGCGCAATGGTAATTTGGATTTCCTAGCCCGGATAACAGTGGAAATCCTTTTTTTACAAGCTTTCAGCCTTTTGTAGGCGGGAAGCTTGTAAGAAAAGATTGTAACGGATAGCCGGAATAAGCTCCTGAAAAAAAAATTATTTTGTAGTGTCGCTTTCAATCAGTCCGTCACGCAGACGGATGACTCTGTGCGCGTATTCGGCAATTTCTTCCTCGTGCGTTACCAGAATCACAGTGTTTCCATTGGCGTGGATGTCTCCAAAAAGCTTCATGATTTCAAGCGAAGTTTTGCTATCCAAGTTTCCGGTTGGTTCATCGGCAAGGATGATCGACGGTTTGTTGACCAAAGCGCGGGCAATAGCCACACGCTGGCGTTGACCTCCTGAAAGTTGGTTAGGCTGGTGATCCATTCTATCGGCAAGATTTACTTGTTCCAGCACTTCGGTGGCGCGTTTGTTTCTTTCGGATTTTGAGAAACCGGCATAAATCATCGGTAAAGCCACGTTGTCTAGCGCAGTTGTTCGGGGTAAAAGGTTGAAAGTCTGGAAAACGAATCCGATCTCTTTGTTTCGAATTTCGGCTAATTCATCATCTTTCATCTGGCTGACGTCTTTTCCGTTCAGAATGTAACTTCCGGAAGTTGGTGTATCCAGGCAGCCTAATAAATTCATTAAAGTTGATTTTCCAGATCCTGAAGGTCCCATTAATGCTACATATTCGCCTTTATTTATTTCTAAATCAATGCCTTTAAGAACATAAACGATTTCATTTCCAAGTACAAAATCTCGTTTGATATTGGTTATTTTGATTAGCGGGTTTGCCATTAGAATATATGATTTTTGACCTTTGACTGTGCGCAGGCAGCTATTAAATTAGATTTTAAAAGTACAAAAACTTTTGAATTATTAATAAGTAGTCGTTTTTTAAATTTGTTACACTTTATCTACATTGAAATTTTGACGCTTTAAGAATGATCTTCTTGTAAGCGCGAAATTTGTATTTATTTATATATAAAAGACGCATTTGTTTTTTTACACAATTTTAATCTCAATTTGTATAATTCACACTTTTATATTTTTTATTTCACAATTATTTAAATAAGTTATATAATTATTGGTTAAATATTGATTATTGTGTAATGTTATTTACATTTGTTTAGTAATAATTAATCAAATCAAAATTATGAAAAATACAAAATTAGCATTAGGATTAGCGGTAATCGCTATTGGGTTTACATCTTGTAAAGATGAAAAAGCAGCACAAGCAGAGAAAAAAGTGGATACTTACGTAATGTACGTAGATTCATTAGGTAATGTAACAGCTGAAGACGCTAGAGAAAACTGGGAAGGAATAGAAGCATCTTACCAACTAAGAAGTGGTGAAGCTGAAGCAGCTATTGCGGACCTGAAAGACAATACAGAAGCACAAGCGCGTCTTGATGCAAGTAGAGCTAAATACGAAGCTTTGAAAGCCAAGATTGAAGCTGAAAATGCTGCTGCAGAAGTAGCTGCAACTGCACCAAACACAAAACAACAAATGAGAAATGCTTTATTTGGTGAAGGAAAAATGGGTGAGGATATGAACTTTAGTTGGGTAAATGCAGCTAATATTCATAATGTATACCAACAATTTGTTCATACCGTTGAAGATAACAAAGATAAATATTCTCGTGAAGACTGGGATGAAATCAAATTGATGTATGAAGCATTAGACAGTAGAAAAAATACTGTTGAAAAAGAAGGTTTATCATCTGAAGACAACAGAAAAATTGCTGGTTTAAAAACAAAATTCGCACCAATGTATACATTGAACAGAATGGGAGCTAAATCAGGAGAAATGAAAAGAGCTAAAGAATAAAGAATTGGTTATTCTATATTAAAAATGACAGTCAGGAATGGCTGTCATTTTTTTTGTGTTATATTCTAATTATAAAATGCTCTTTAGGTTGCTCTCTTCTGAAAAATACGAATCCCCATTGAAACGTATCAATAGTTACGGTCACTTTAGGATGTTTTTTTATTATATGCCATGCTTCTTCCATTTCTTGTGACCAATGAATATCATCAAATATCCAAACGGTTTCGTTCGTAATCGTAGGCAGTAATAATTCGAAATAGTCTAGCGTTGCTTTCTTGGAGTGATTGCCGTCAAAGTAAATAAGTTGGAAGTTTAAAGTTTGAAGTTGGGTGTCATCCAGAAAACTACTGAATTCGGTTACGATTGGATGTACATTATCAAAATGGAACAATTGTAGTTGACTTTTTGCTATTGCCATTGTGTTGGGACAACCCTCCAGCGTTGTGATTTTAGCTTTACTCCCGATGCTTTTGGACCCTAAAGAAAGTGCTGAAGTTGCTAATCCTAACGAAGTTCCAATTTCTAAAATACTGTCTGGATGAAAATAATGAGTGATTCTGAATAATAATTCGGCACGTTTTGGGGAAATTCCTGCCATTTTTGCAATCTTAGTGATACTTCTGGTATTCGATTTAAACACTTTAGAACCCGCACCAAAATCAGTGACTTCAATTGTATTATTGTTTGCTAAAAGCGAGTTTCGGTACTTTCTTAAAACAGCATATTCCGGTTTTGATTTTTTGTCGTATAAACATTTCGTCAGTAAACTAAACACAAACGGGGAATGGACTGCGTGCTCGTTTTTGGAGTGCCAAAGGAATTGTAAGTATGATTTTATTTGGAATAACATAAAGATAGGTGCAAAGTGGATGCGAAGATAGTAAGATAATAGCCGAAAGTCAAAATGCAATAGGATCATCTTCACGCTTGGATTTTCGGCTGTATTACCTTGAAACTTTCCGACTTTAAAAAAGCTATATTTGCGCTCTTGGAATTTGCACAAGAATAATATCTCTTTTTTACGATGATGATTGAACAAATAGAACATAAAACTGCGATAAGCTCGGAAGAAATTGACCGATGCATCGCTATTTTGGCACAATTGAATACCGATACCGACCAAATATTTGATATCCCAAAAGAACAACGAACGGCTTTAATCAAAGCAGCAGGAATGTTTTCCAGACCCGACCGTGACGAACTTTCCCGAAGAAAAAAAGACGGAAAAGAGGCTGCTAAACGCAAAATGGAAAAACGCGACCGAACTGCCCGAAAGGAAACAGGAATTCGTTATGCGCGTGAGGCGAGTATTTTTATGGCGCCAAAATTATTGGCGTACAATGATCTTGTGAACAAAGAACAATTGGAACTGGAAACTCCTAGAAATTGTTACGTGTGTAAAACGGAGTTTACTAAAATGCACCACTTTTACGATACGATGTGTACGGATTGTGGAGATTTTAATTATGCCAAACGTTTTCAAACCGCAGATGTAAAGGGACAAGTTGCTGTTATTACAGGTTCTCGCTTAAAAATTGGCTATCACATTACATTGATGCTATTGCGTGGTGGAGCAACCGTTATTGCTACGACTCGTTTTCCGGTGGATTCCGCTTTGCGTTTTTCTAAAGAAGATGATTTTATGGATTGGGGACATCGTTTGAAAATTCACGGATTGGATTTACGACATATTCCAAGTGTAGAGATTTTTTGCAATTTCATAGAGCAAAAGTACGAGCGTTTGGATATTTTAATTAATAATGCGGCGCAAACCGTGAGACGTCCTGCGGGGTTTTACACGCATTTGATGGAAAATGAAGAGCGTTCCATCGCTTCTTTGCCAAAACAAGCGCAAGAATTATTGCTGGATCATACCAATTGTTTGGATGAATTAAAAGTATTGACAGCGGGCGCTTCCTCGAATCAAAATATGCCGGTGACTTGGCACGGACCAGAACCTGGAATTGGGTTGAGGGCTTCCGCCAAATTATCGCAGATTCCGTATTCGTTTGATAATGCTTTGGTGGCGAATGAAGTTTTCCCGGAAGGGGAACTTGATGCCGATTTGCAACAAGTGGATTTACGAAAAACTAACAGCTGGCGCTTGCGATTGGGACAAATTGAAACCACGGAGATGATTGAAGTACAGTTGGTGAATTCCGTAGCACCTTTTGTATTGTGTAACCGCCTTTCGGAAGTGATGAAGAAAGACAACACCGGAAAAAAACACATAATCAATGTTTCAGCAATGGAAGGGAAGTTTCACCGCTTTTTCAAGGAAGACCGCCATCCGCACACCAATATGGCCAAAGCTGCCTTGAATATGCTGACGCATACTTCCTCTGGAACGTTGGCAAAAGATGGGATTTTTATGAATGCGGTCGATACCGGTTGGGTAACCGACGAAGATCCCGCAGAATTAGCAAAAAGAAAACAGGAGGAAGAAGATTTTCAACCGCCATTAGACATTGTAGATGGTGCGGCACGAGTGATGGATCCGTTGTTTGACGGAATCAATACAGGAAAACATTGGTGTGGAAAGTTTTTAAAAGATTACAATCCGATTCCTTGGTAGAGGTAAAAAGTTTATAAAAACAAACCCACAACAAAATAAAAATTTTGTTGTGGGTTTAATCCTAAAGAGTATTGATGTTCAATACTGCAAACTGCGACTGAACACTGAATACTAATTTTATCCTTCTATCTTCGCAGAAAGCTCAAACCAGCGTTCCTCTTTCTCTTCAATTTTATTGATGATGTTTCGCAATTCGTTCGCTTTCTTTTCAATGTCAGCTTCCCCAATTTTTCCATCTGAGAATAATTGTTCTATAGCTACTTTCTGAATCTCTAAATCCTTGATTTCTTTCTCTGTTTTCTGGAATTCTTTTTGTTCGTTGAACGTCAGGTTTCCAGTTGGATTGTTTTGTTTCCAGTCTTTCTTTTCGGCTTTGTTTTCCTCTTTTTGAGCCACATCAGTACTGTCTTCGTAAGCTCTAAAATCAGAATAGTTTCCAGGGAAATCTTCGACCACACCATCACCTCTAAAAATGAATAAGTGATCCACAATTTTATCCATGAAATACCTATCGTGCGAAACTACTACTAAACAACCAGGATAATCCAAAAGAAAGCTTTCTAGGACATTCAGTGTTACAATATCCAAATCATTCGTCGGCTCATCCAGAATCAGGAAGTTCGGATTCTGAATTAAAACTGTACACAAGTACAAACGTTTCAATTCTCCACCACTCAATCGGTCCACAAAATCATATTGTTTTTTAGCATCAAACAAGAAACGCTCTAACAATTGCGAAGCCGAAATCAATTTTCCTTTCATCAACGGAATAAATTCTCCGTATTCCTTAATTACATCAATTACGCGCTGACCAGGTTTTGGGTTGATTCCGCTTTGGGTGTAATAACCCACTTTTATTGTTTCACCAATCACTACTTTTCCACCATCAAGTGGCAAAGTTCCGGTCAATAGATTCAGGAAAGTCGATTTTCCTGTTCCATTTTTTCCAATTATTCCAATGCGTTCACCACGTTGAAAATCAAAACTGAAATTATCCATGATCACATGATCCTTGAATTTCTTGGAGATTTTGTGAAGCTCGATAATTTTGCTTCCCATGCGTTCCATATTAATTTCAAGCTCTACTTTATTTTCGCGACGGCGACTTTGTGCTTTTTCCTTGATGTCATAAAAATCATCTTGACGCGATTTCGATTTGGTCGTTCTCGCTTTTGGCTGACGACGCATCCATTCCAATTCTTTTACAAAGAGATTCTGCGCTTTATCCACACTGGAATTTTCAGATGCGATGCGTTCTTCTTTTTTCTCTAAATAATACGAGTAATTTCCTTTGTATTGGTATAATTTTCCATTGTCTAATTCGATGATTTCATTACAAACACGCTCTAGAAAGAAACGGTCGTGCGTCACCATAAACAACGTAATATTTTCTTTGGTAAAATAGCTTTCCAGCCATTCGATCATCTCTAAATCCAAGTGATTCGTAGGTTCATCTAAAATCAATAAATCAGGACGATTGATCAAAATGATAGCAAGTGACAATCTTTTTTTCTGTCCACCGGAAAGATTTTTTACTTTCAGTTTGAAATCTTCCAACTTCAGTTTGAACAAAATTTGCTTGTACTGCGTTTCAAAATCCCAAGCATTGTGCTGATCCATTCCGTCAAAAGCTTTTTGGTAGGCTTCTTCATCTTCCGGATTTTCTAATGCTTTTTCGTAGGCTTCAATCACTTTCAAAGTCTCATTATCCGAGGCGAAAATACTTTCCTCAATCGTTAATTCCTCCTGCAAATTATTGTTTTGCGAAAGAAACGCCATTTTTATGCCTTTTCTTAAGACTACTTGACCAGTATCTGATTCTTCCAAACCATTGATGATACTCATAATAGTCGTTTTTCCAGAACCGTTTTTGGCAATGAAGGCAATTTTTTGATCTTTATTAATTCCGAACGAAATGTCTTTAAACAACGTACGTTCACCAAAAGATTTCGAGATATTTTCTACAGAAAGGTAATTCACAAGGCTAAATTTTTTGCAAAAGTAAGCTATTAAATACCGATTTGCCAATAGTTTAGTTGAATCTAAGGTTTCATTAACAATTATTGTTTCAGATAATTGCCCAGAAAAGCACTTAAATCAAAGTGATGCAACTGTTGCGGGATATTAATAAGTGGTCTTCTGGAGAAATTTTCATTGGTTAAATAATAGTGAAGTCCATCCTGGGTAGTGATGCCTTCTACCTGATGTAAAGGCAAGGAAATGTTGATTTTTCTCTTATTCCCAGAAAAGAAATCCGAACCATTGTAATCGTAAAACAGATACACAAAAGGGGATAAAAATCTGCTGTAGCCAGCCAAAACGAGTAGCTTTTTTTCGGGTAGAAACGTTGCTGAGATTACTAATCCATCCACATCATAGGATTCTTTGAGTTGAGCAATATGTTTGCCGGGAAGCTTCGGAATCTGGTATATACTGGTTTTTCTCTCTTTCCATTGTTTGGTAAACAAGTAAATATTTTCTCCCGAAACAATAAATGCCTCACAATCAAAATTAGTAGCATTCGCTTTGTTGGTCTTGAAATCCTTTTGATTGGAATAGGAAAACGAAAGGGTATCAATTTTTTGTTTCTCTGTGTTAAGCGATTTTTTTTCAATTCTTAAAATCTGCAAATCTTTCCGGTTTCCGGTGAGATTGTTTCCAAAATCGCCAATATAAAAATAGTCGCTGTCTTGCGAAATTTCCTCCCAGTCGGTATTGGTGACATTTTTTAGCTGTATTTTATTTTGAATGACACCTTTTGCATTCATGCCATAAAGAACCGTTTCCGTGTTATCATTACTCGTCCATAACAGCGAATCGCTTTGTAGTAAGCTGGACGTTTCTTTCAAAAGTGCATTCAGCTTAACGGAATATTTTGGTTTTATTTTTACCGAAACATAGGCGCAGCTTCCGTCATTAATAGCTGCAAGAGAATTGTAGTTTTTAGAAAGCGGATCCGTGCAACCCGAAATTTGAGCATGCGAAGTACAAATGGTAAACAAGAGAACTAATAAGAGTATCTTTTTCAATGCAATAAATATATATAAGCGTTAATGTTTTTCAAAAGTAATGGATTCTATCGATTAAAATCTGAATCTGGAGCGTCTGGAAGTGTCGGGATTGTGATTATTTACAGGTATCGTTCCCGCTTACGCCTTTATCTTTGTTCGTTCCTCTCAAAGGATATAGGCTTTATCGGCGCTAAAAGGAAATATGTTTTTGTGTCTTCACATCTTAAAATATATCTTTGAAGAATGCAACTATCCGTCATCATTCTCAATTATAATGTCCGTTTCTTTCTGGAGCAATGTGTTTTAAGTGTTCAAAATGCTTTAGAAACCATTGACGGAGAAATTATTGTAATTGATAATAATTCGCAAGACGACAGTTGTGAAATGATGAAACAACGTTTTCCAAACGTAAAACTCATTCAAAACAATGAAAATCTTGGTTTTCCAAAAGGTAATAATATAGGCGTTGCTCAAGCTCAAGGCGAATACATTTGTATTCTGAATCCCGATACTGTTGTCGCTGAAGATACTTTTACGGAAGTATTGGATTTTGCCCAACAACAATTGGATTTAGGGATCTTGGGTTGTAGACTCATTGATGGAGCCGGGAATTTTCTACCAGAAAGCAAACGTGGTATTCCAACGCCTTGGGTCGCATTTACAAAGGTTACGGGTTTGTATAATTTAGTCCCTAAATTTAGAATATTCGGGAAATATTATGCGCAGCATTTAAGTGAAAATGAAACTGGAAAAGTAGACATTCTCGTGGGCGCTTTTATGTTCATGAGAAGAGATTTATACCTTGGAGTTGGCGGATTTGACGAAGATTGTTTCATGTATTCCGATGATGTCGATTTGTCGTATCGAGTTTTGAAAGAAGGGAAATCCAATTATTATTTTCATGAAACGACTGTAATACATTATAAAGGGGAAAGTACCATTAAGGATGAAATGTATATGAAACGTTTTCAGGAAGCGATGAATTTCTTTTACAAAAAGCATTTTAGTCCCGATGGTTCGGGATCCGTTTTATTCTCGATTTTTATGAAAGCAGGAATTGTATTTTTTTCTTTGGTAAAAATGTTTCAAGGAAAATCTATCATAAAAACAGTTCCAAAAGCATATCTGCTGTATTCGGCTAACGAAAAATTAGTAGAAAAACTGCATCTGGTTTTGCAAAATAAAGTCCAGTTTCACGATTTAAAAACAGAAAAAATGGTAATTTCGTCTTCTGTTAAAAACAAAAAAGCAGTGGAAATTATTTTAGATAACGAATTCATTTCTTTTAAAGAATGTATCGCAATTCTCGAATCGTCAAGGAATAAAGGGATTACCTTTAAAATTCTACCTAAAACCGCTAATTTTTTAATAGGAAGTAACAATAGTAACGAGAGAGGTGAGATTATAGAAATAGAGTAAAAAATTACATTTAATGTAATTTATATTTGAAATATTTAGTAATTTCGCAAACTGAAAATCAATATCACCTTTTAGGTTAACAATATGGCAAGATTTGAATTAAAACTTCCAAAAATGGGAGAAAGCGTTGCTGAAGCAACCATTACAAACTGGTTAAAAGAAGTTGGAGACAAAATTGAAGCGGACGAAGCTGTACTTGAAATTGCTACTGATAAAGTAGACAGTGAAGTGCCAAGTGAAGTTTCGGGGATTTTAGTGGAACAATTGTTCGGTAAAGACGATTTGGTTCAGGTTGGTCAAACGATTGCAATTATTGAAACCGAAGGTGGAGAACTGGTGTCAATTGTGAAAGAAGCAGTTGTTCCTGAGGTAGTTGCTGAAGTGACAAAAACAGTGGATGCCGCCAAAGAAAGTGTTGCAGCTCCGGTAGATTTCTCTGATTCTGAAAAATTCTTATCACCATTGGTTAAAAATATTGCCAAAGAAGAAGGGGTTTCTGTTGCTGAATTAGCATCAATTTCAGGAACAGGAAAAGAAGGAAGAGTAACTAAAAATGATATTTTAGACTACGTAAAAAATAGAGCAAGCCAACCTGTAGTTGCGGCTCCGGTGGCAGCAGTTCAAAAACCAGTAGCAGTTCCAGTAGCACAAAAAGCAGCTCCAGTGTCTGTAAGTGGAGGTGATGAAATTATTGAAATGGACAGAATGCGCAAGCTAATTGCGGGTTACATGGTTGCTTCGGTACAAACTTCGGCACACGTACAATCATTTATTGAAGTCGATGTGACAAATATTGTGAAATGGAGAGAGAAAAATAAAAATACTTTCGAAAAAAGAGAAGGTGAGAAATTGACGTACACGCCAATTTTCATGGAAGCAGTTGCGAAAGCACTGAAAGATTATCCTGGAATGAATATTTCTGTTGATGGTGATTATATCATCAAAAAGAAAAATATCAACCTTGGAATGGCGGCTTCGTTACCAAACGGAAATTTGATTGTTCCCGTTATTAAAAACGCGGATCAATTGAATTTAGTAGGAATGGCCAAAGCGGTAAACGATTTAGGTGGTCGCGCGAAAGCGGGGAAACTAAAACCGGACGACACACAAGGTGGAACCTATACAGTTACAAATGTTGGGACCTTTGGAAGTGTTTTTGGAACGCCGATTTTGAATCAGCCGCAAGTGGGGATTCTTGCTCTTGGAGCAATCCGTAAAATGCCGGCCGTAATTGAAACTCCGGAAGGAGATTTTATCGGGATTCGTCAGAAAATGTTCTTGTCGCACAGTTATGACCATAGAGTGGTAGATGGAGCTTTAGGAGGTAGTTTTGTGAAAAGAGTTGCTGAATATTTAGAAGCTTTTGATGTAAACAGAGATGTTTAAAAGTTCATAATTACAATATAAACCCGATTGATTTTTAAAAATCAATCGGGTTTTCTTTTTTTGAGGTTTTATGGAACTTTAAACGTTGAACTTTAAACGAAATTAAACCCAAATTTCTATATTTGTATCCACACAAAATATAAAAATGGAACTTAAACTCAATAAACCAATTTGCTTTTTCGATCTTGAAACGACAGGAATTGACATCGGGAAAGATAGAATTGTAGAAATCTCAATATTCAAAGTTTTTCCAAACGGAAATAAAGAAAGCAAAACCTGGTTAGTGAATCCTACGATTCCAATTCCCGCTCAAACCACTGCTGTTCATGGTATCACCGATGAAAAAGTAGCAAATGAACCTACTTTCAATGAATTGGCGGCGCAAGTTTACAATATGATTAAAGACAGTGATTTGGCTGGATTTAATTCAGATCGTTTTGATATTCCGTTATTGGCCGAAGAAATGCTACGTGCCGGAGTAGATTTTGACATGAAAAACAGAGTTTCAGTAGATGTGCAAACTGTTTTTCATAAAATGGAAGAACGAACATTAGGTGCGGCACATAAGTTTTATTGCGGAAAAACGCTTGAAAATGCACATTCTGCAGAAGCTGATACGATGGCGACTTATGAAATTTTGAAAGCGCAACTGGACCGTTATCCGGAACTGGAAAACGACATGAAATCATTGTCAGAATTTACAACCCGAAAAAAAATTGCTGATTTTGCAGGAATGATTGCTTTTGACAAAGACAATGAAGAAATTTTTACTTTTGGAAAACACAAAGGAGTAAAAGTGGATAAAATTCTGGAAACAGAGCCCGGTTATTTCAGTTGGATTCAAAACGCTGATTTTCCATTGTATACCAAGAAAGTTTTAACGGCGATTAAACTTCGAAAACTAAATAATAAATTAAGCTAATTTTTGAATCTTTCAATCATTAAATTTTTTAATTAATAAGAAATGAAAATAATCTGCATCGGTAGAAATTATACCAACCACATAGAGGAATTGCATAATGAAAGGCCTACGGAACCCGTGGTTTTCATGAAACCGGATTCGGCTGTATTGTTGAAACAACACCCGTTTGTAATCCCGGAATTCTCGGAAGATGTGCACCACGAAATCGAGATTATTGTCAAGATAAGCAAAGTGGGTAAATACATTGAGCCTAAATTTGCACATAAATATTATGATGAAATTAGTGTCGGAATCGATTTTACCGCTCGTGATGTACAGGATAAATTAAAAGCAAAAGGGTTGCCATGGGAAAAAGCAAAAGCATTTGACGGATCGGCAGTGATAGGTGAATTTTTGCCAAAAAATCAATTTAGTTCACTAGAAAATATTAGTTTTAAATTGACCAACAATAATAAGACGGTACAAATGAGTAATTCTAGTTTTATGCTTTGGAAAATTGATGAGCTTATTTCGTATGTTTCTCAGTTTTTTACGTTAAAAATTGGCGATATTATTTTTACCGGAACTCCAGAAGGAGTCGCTGCGGTAAAACCAGATGACGTTTTAGAAGGGTTTTTAGAAGAGCATCAACTATTTAGAATACAAGTAAAATAGGCAGCAGATGCTTTCTAAAATAGATATACAATTGCTTGTATGGGTCAAATTTTGTAATTCAAATGGTGAATTTGTTTGTGTTAGAAATATCTAGGGGAAGCTTAAAAGGATTAATATTATCTTCTTAGGATTAGTACTATAAGTATGATTTGTATCAAAAATCAAACTTATTGAATAGAACAGTTAGTAAAAAATACAACTAAGAAATAGGGATCAAATAAATATTTAAATTCTTTTTTGTGAGAATAGAGTCAATTTCTAAGCTCTAGTAAAAATATTTTAATTTAGTGTTTGACATATAGTTAATCAGGTATAAATATTGTTTTAATTTTGTTAAAAATTTATTAATTTATTTTTTTTCAAAAAATAATTATTGCAAAAAATAAATTACTTTTGTCGAAATATTTCATAATCATGTGGGAATACATGAGTTAAAACAAAAATAAAATTATGAAAAACACTCTTTTAAAAGGAATTATGTTGTTGACTTTTGTCATGTTTAGTTTATCCTGCAATGCTCAATTATTTGCTGGAATTGAAATAGGAAGTAAAGGAATAAAAATGTCAGTTTTAGATGTAGATAATATCAAAAAAGGCAGCTATGTTATTAAGGGATTTTGGACTGAAAATATTGGGATTGCAAAGGGGATTGCTATCGATGGTAATTTAGCGAAAGAAGATATAGATAACGCTGCCGCAGTTGTTTTGTCAAATTACATGAAAATAAAAAAAGAGTTTAATGTTTTGGATGAGAATATTTTTATAGTTGGATCATCTGGTGTGGCTATGGCTAAAAATACTAATGAATTAATTGATAAGATAAAAACTTCCACTAACAAAGATTTAGATTTTATAGATGCGCAAACAGAAGCGAAAATGTTACTTAAAGGATGTGTACCGCCTGTTGATTATATAAATTCTATGGTATTAGACATAGGAGGAGGAAATACAAAAGGAGGTTATGTTGATGTTAGAAACGGGAATGTTTTTGTGTTTTTTCCGGTAAGTCTTAATTATGGTACCGTTACTTTAACTGAAACGGTATTGAAAAAAACAAAGGATTTAACATTGGGTGAATATAATGAAAAATCATTTGGTTTTTTACCGGTGCTAAGAAAACAAATAGACCTAATGTATGCGACTAGTCCTTTAGTTTTGGAGAAAGAAAAGGTCTTTATGTCTGGAGGAGCTGTTTGGGCTTTTTATACTCTTGTTAATGGGGCTGCGAAAAAGAATTTCAACGAGTTTAAATTAGAGAACGTAATTTACTACGACGCACTATTAAAAAACAACTTCAAAATATTTGAGGAGATGGCAAAAACTGATACGGAAGTTGAGGCAGTTCTAAAAACGTATTCACAAAAACATTTAATATCAGGTAGTAATATCCTTCAAGCTTGTTTAGAGGCATTACCAAATATTAATGATAAAAAATTATACTTTGCAAGAGAAGGAAAAGTTGCGTGGTTAGTTTCTTATATAACAGATAAATCTAAAAGAGTAAAACAGGTCTATTAATAATATTAAATTAGTTTTAATTATTTGTTTCTAAGGTGTTATAATAGGCATAATCTTACATCAGAACGTTGTGCTTCAATTTTTTTAGATTATTTTTTAATTAATTTTAATCAAAAGAAAGCACCTATAGTCGAAGGTAGATTCTTGTTGTGCTAAAGTTTTCGATTGAAATTCCTGTTTAAACGTAAAATATTTGCTTAAAACAGGAATTAGATTATTGGGATTATGTCTACGATAGCGACAAAAACTATAAATTATAGCGGTTTTAGACATGAATAATAAAATATATAATAGTTATGGGAGATGTCTTATAGCTATTTAAAAATAATACAACCATTGGATATAGGTTCGTAAAAGTCTAATAAAAAGTTTTTTTGTTAATTTTTTATGGCTTAATTGGTACTATTGTTTTAGTAAAAAACGAAATAATGAGTCCAAAATGTTTAGTTAAATGATATTTTAGAACGAATTTTAGGAAGACTACAATTATTAAGAATATAAAAAAATAATGGCTATAAATTACAACCTTTCAAAAGTGTACGCACTTTCAGACAACGATCCGGAATTTGTAAATGAAATTCTGACTTTATTTGTTACCGAAGTTCCAGATGATTTACTACAAATTAAAGAAGGAATAAAAAAGAAAGATCACAAGCACGCTTATGCGTATGCGCACAAGATAAAACCTACGCTTGATTTAATGGGTTTAAATGTGGCATTTGAGGAGATTCTTCAAATCGAAGCATGGACTAAAGCAGAAGGCAAGAAGAAAGATATCAAAGAAACTTTTAAGAGCGTAAAAAACCAAGTTAATGACGCTATCAAGGAAATAAAAAAAGATTTCGATTTGTAATACCAAGGTGTGACCACGCTTTTACTATCGTCACAGCGTGGTCAGGCTATCCGTACAAACGAAGTTCACACTCTTATGAATTTAATTAGTAGCTGAAGTAATCTCCAGAAAAAAGGGGAGTATTTTTACTTTTAGCCCTCACGCAAAAAAAACGGAATATGCTATTTTATGCATTTTCTTTTTAGATTGCTATCTCAAAAAAAACATCATAGAATAAATGAAAGCAACCATAGTTACCATTGGTGACGAAATTTTAATAGGCCAAATTGTCGATACGAATTCTGGTTTTATTGCCAAATCATTAGATAAAATTGGTGTGGAAATCAACGAAATGATTTCGATAAGTGATGACAAAAAGCACATTTTAGATACGTTTGCAGCACTTCAAAACAAAGTAGATTTAGTGATTATCACTGGTGGTTTAGGGCCAACAAAAGATGATGTAACCAAGAAGACTTTCTGCGATTATTTTGAAGATGAGTTAGTGATTGATGAAGTGGTTGAGAAGCATGTGATTGAGCTTATAGAGCGCGTGATGAATAGAACGGCATCACAAATTAATAAAGATCAGGCATTGGTTCCATCAAAATGTACGGTGCTTCACAATCAGGTGGGTACTGCGCCAGGAATGTGGATGAAAAAGGAAAATACCGTTTTTATTTCGCTTCCGGGAGTTCCTTATGAAATGAAATATTTGGTAGAAAATGAAATCATTCCAAAAGTGGTTCGGGAATACAAACGACCGTATATAATTCACAAAACAATTCTGACGTATGGACAGGGCGAAAGTCTGGTGGCGGAACGAATTGAAGACTGGGAAAACAATCTTCCTGCATTTATTAAGTTGGCTTATTTGCCTGCACCGGGAAGAGTTCGTTTGCGCCTTTCTGCCCGTGGTATCGATAAAGAAAAATTAGAAGCTGCTCTCGAAGAAAATGTAAATTCTCTAGATGCCATAATTCATGATATTATCGTTGGTTTTGATGATGATGAAACCATCGAAGTGGTAGTGGGTAAAATGCTTTTAAAACAAAACAAAACCATTTCGACTGCAGAGAGTTGTACTGGAGGGAAAATTGCGTCAATATTAACATCCGTATCAGGAGCTTCTGGATATTTTAAAGGAAGTGTTGTTTCATACGCAACCGCTGCTAAAATTGATGTTTTGGGGGTTTCTAAAAATCTTATAAACGAGTATTCTGCGGTGAGTAAAGAGGTGGTTTCAGAGATGGCTTTGAATGTAAAAAAGATGATGAAAACAGATTACGCAATTGCAACTACAGGAAATGCAGGACCATCAAAAGGAGACTCAAATGTGGAAATTGGAACGGTTTTTATTGCTTTGGCTACGCCAGATAGAATTATTGTTGAAGAATTTAATTTTGGGCAACCCCGTGAAAAAGTGATAGATAGAGCTGTAATTAAAAGTTTAGAACTGTTGCAGAAAGAAATTTTAAAAAATGTACGATAATAATGTTGGTTAATAGGTTTATTTTTCTTTTCTTTGCACCCTGATTTTGAATAACGATAAAAGATAAGTATAATGTCAAGAGTTTGTGACCTTACAGGTAAAAGAGCGATGGTAGGAAATAACGTTTCTCACGCTATGAACAAAACTAAGAGAAAATTTTCTGTAAACTTAGTTAAAAAGCGTTTTTATCTTCCAGAAGAAGATAGATGGATTACTCTAAGAGTAGCTGCATCTACGATAAAAACAATTAATAAAAATGGAATCGCTGCAGTTTTGAAAAAAGCGCAGTCAGAAGGATTTATTAAATAATCCATTCCAAAATAAAAAAATAGCAAGATGGCAAAGAAAGGTAATAGAATCCAGGTAATTTTAGAATGTACTGAGCACAAGACTACTGGTGTTGCAGGAACTTCAAGATACATTACAACAAAGAACAAAAAAAATACACCAGATAGATTAGAGATTAAAAAATTTAATCCAATCTTGAAACGTGTAACTGTTCACAAAGAAATTAAATAATAATTAAAGGTTTTAATAAAAATCTCAAATGATTAACATTTGAAAATTTTATTTAAATTTAAATAACATTTGAACCATGGCAAAGAAAACCGTAGCATCGTTACAAACAGCTTCCAAGAGATTGTCAAAAGCCATTAAAATGGTGAAATCTCCAAAAACAGGTGCATATACATTCGTAGAATCTATTATGACTCCGGAATCAGTTGATGAATTCTTGAAAAAGAAATAATCAACATTCATATTACATAGAAAAGCTACTTTCATTCGGAAGTAGCTTTTTTATTTTCTATATTTACCGTTAGAAAACGTATTGGTTCTTTGGGCTTAAATACTTCATTCTTAATACTATTTATACAATGAGTTTTTTTAAAAGAATATTTTCATCAGAAAAAAAAGAAACATTAGACAAAGGTCTTGAAAAATCAAAAATAAATTTCTTTTCGAAGTTAACCAAAGCGGTTGCCGGAAAGTCAAAAGTGGATGATGAAGTCTTGGATAATTTAGAGGAAATCTTAGTGGCCTCCGATGTTGGTGTTAATACAACCTTAAAGATTATTAAACGAATAGAAAGCCGTGTGGCTTCAGATAAATATCTTGGAATAGAAGAACTCAATCAAATTCTCAGAGAAGAAATTGCTGCTTTATTATCAGAGACAAATACAGGTGAAGCCAGTGAATTTGTAATTCCAATTCAGACGAAGCCTTATGTTTTAATGGTGGTTGGGGTAAACGGTGTTGGGAAAACAACTACCATTGGTAAGTTAGCGTATCAATTTAAAAAACAAGGTTATAATGTGGTTCTTGGTGCAGCCGATACTTTTCGAGCAGCAGCCATCGATCAGTTGCAAATTTGGGCGGATAGAGTAGGCGTTCCTATTGTTCGTCAGGATATGGGAAGTGATCCGGCTTCGGTAGCTTTTGATACCTTGCAATCAGCAGTGGCTCAAAATGCAGATATTGTTATTATTGACACCGCAGGTCGTTTACATAATAAAATTAATTTGATGAATGAATTGACCAAAGTAAAACGAGTGATGCAAAAAGTCGTTGGTGATGCACCACATGATGTGTTATTGGTTTTGGACGGATCAACCGGTCAGAATGCTTTTGAACAAGCAAAACAATTTACAGCGGCTACCGAAGTTACTTGTTTGGCTGTTACTAAACTTGACGGAACTGCAAAAGGTGGTGTGGTAATTGGAATCTCTGATCAATTTCAAATTCCTGTAAAATATATTGGTGTAGGCGAAGGAATTGAAGATCTTCAGGTTTTTAATAAATACGAGTTCGTAGATAGTTTTTTTAAGTAATATTTAGTTGATGAATTTTTCTTCTTTAAAAAATATAGCTCCAATTTATTTTTATTTAATGAGCATTATTTCTTTTGTATTAGCCAATGTTGTCCGGGATTCAAATAGGACCGTTTATTATTTTTTGATACTGATTGGCTTGGTTTTCTTTGTTTTAGGGTTCTTGAAACGTATTAAAACTAAATAGATTATTGATAGAGGGCACTAATTTTTTGCCACAAAACTTCATCAAAATCGGATAAGGCAAACGTTGGATTGTCTGGATTTGCGGCATCTCCCATTCGGATAACGACCATTTTCTTGCTTGGAATAACATAAATTTTTTGATCGTTTTTGCCTAAGGCCATATACATATCGGCTGGAGCTGTTGGTATTAAACTGCCGTTGAACTGCAATTGGCTTTGTGGCAAGTGATAACTTGCTTTTCCATTCAGCCACCATAAATAACCGTATCCTAGATTTATATTTTGTGAAGTGTTTGTTGCTTCATTGAAATAGTTTTCATTTACTATTGTATTGCTTTCCCATTTTCCTTTGTTGTAGATTAACAACCCGAAACGCGCCATGGAGCGAGTATTGCTTCCATAAACGGAATTATTGCCTAATTGAAACCAAGCACCATCCATTCCTATTTTATCTTTTAATTTGGTGTTGAAATAGGAATTCCAGGTTTGACTGCTGGCTTGAGCAATCACATCTTGCAATTTTACATATACATTATGGTACGCCCAACGTGTTCCTGCATCGGCTTTGTATTTTAGACTTGCTGGATCAACATCATCCGTGCTATCATCTAATCCGGAAGTCATATTGAGTAAATGTTTGTTTGTAATCAAGTTTTCTTTGGCTAAAGGCAAACTTGTCCAGCCGGTTCCTATGTATTGCGAAACTTTATTGTTGATGTTGATTAGGTTTTCTTGTTGTGCAATTCCTGTTACTGTAGAGGTCAGCGTTTTGCCAGCGCTTGCCCAATACCAAAAAGCAGTAGCGTCATGGCCGTTGAAATAATTTTCCATTACTATTCTGCCATTAACAAGAATGATGAAAGATTTAGAATTTTTTAGTTGTAAATAATCTAATAGCGGTTGCACGGCGGATTGCTTCCAGCCTAAGCTTGCAATAGATTTTGTTTCCCAAGTTGTGCCTGTTAATGGTGGAAAATAGAGTGATTCAGGTGTGGGAGTAGGAGTTGGTTCAGCAGTCTCGGAACTGCAGCTGCTACAAAGTAATACGATGAGGAAACTATATATTATTTTTGACATCTGGTTACTGATTTAGTTCTAATTCATTTAAGACCAAAAATATAGAAAATAGTTTAATGTGTTTCCGCTATTTTTGTTTTCTTTGAATTTAATAAGAGTAACTTTGTAGTTAGAATAGAAGTGATTTATCCCGAGTTTTCTAGCCCTGATTGCAGTGAAAATCCTTTTTAGCCGCTTTTTTTGCGGATAAAAAGATTGAAGCGAAAAGCAGGAAACAGCTCCTAAAAATAATTAGTATTATGAAAAAAACATTTAGCATTCTTTTTATAGCATTTCTTTTTCTGGCTTGTCAGCAAAAGATAACCCCAGAAGACATTTCGAAAATAAACGGGTATTGGGAAGTAGAAAAGGTTGTTTTTGATTCCATTAAGGATAAGGAATACGGGATGAATGAAGTATATGATTATTTTGAAATAAAGAATAATAAAGGGATTCGGAAGAAAGTGATGCCACAATTAGACGGTACATTTGTTGTGAATGATACGTATGAAAACGTAACGGTTCGATTTGCGGATGATAAAGTATTTTTAGATTATTCTACGCCTTATATGAAGTGGAGTGAGGAGTTGATTGCTGTATCAGCGGAAGAATTAGTACTGTTGAACAAGGAAAAAACAGAATATCATTACAAGAAAGCAACACCAATAAATTTACTGGGCGATGGCAAAACGACTAAATAATCAGAGTACGATAGGGGATGTTTTGAAACAAATTATCCAAGTGAATAAACTGCAGCCCGGAATGGATCAAATTGATGTGAAAGACGCTTGGAAAAATCTTATGGGGAACGGCGTGAACAGTTATACGAATAATGTAGTGTTGAAAGGAAGTACACTGTATGTTGAGTTAACTTCGTCTGTTTTGCGGGAAGAATTAAGTCACGGAAAGTCTAAAATCGTGGCGATGATTAATGAGGAATTAAGACGTGATGTAGTGAAAGATGTAGTTTTGCGTTAGACTTCTTAGATAGTTAGATTTTTAGAATAGATTAGATATTTTCGATTGTTAGATATTAAGTTTTTTTGAAAAAAATGATATTTTAAAAGAGCTAAAAATTAGATTAAAAGTAAAACCCGCTTCATTGAAGCGGGTTTTACTTTTAAAGAATCTAAGTAGTCTAAAAATCTGACTATCTAAGAAACTATAATTAGAACTGCTCTCTTCCAGCAAAATGGAAAGCACCTTCGATGGCTGCATTTTCATCGCTATCAGAACCGTGAACTGCATTTTCTCCAATAGAAGTTGCGTATGCTTTACGGATAGTTCCTTCAGCAGCATCAGCTGGGTTTGTAGCACCAATTAAAGTTCTGAAATCTTCAACTGCATTGTCTTTTTCTAAAATAGCAGCAACAATTGGTCCTCTTGACATGAACTCAACTAATTCACCGTAGAAAGGTCTTGCAGCGTGAACTTCGTAAAAAGCTTGTGCATCAGCAATAGTTAATTGTGTTAATTTCAAAGAAACGATTTTGAAACCTGCGTTTGTAATCATTGCAAGTATGTTTCCGATGTGTCCATTAGCAACAGCATCAGGCTTAATCATTGTAAATGTTCTATTAGTAGCCATCTTTTATTTTTTAAATTTTGTGCAAAAATAGTATTTTTTTATTGAATATTTTTACAAATTCGGCATTCAAATAACGGTTATCTGATTAAAGTACAATAATATCAAATTTATTGTCCAATGGTTTGAGCTGTTTGACTAATGTTGAGATTAGATTTTCACCAAATTCCAAATAAAATTCCGAAAAATTAGTTTGTCGTTCCTGTAAACTTTGGTTCGGGAATAACTCGTTTTGCAACTCAGTGATGCGTTGCAAAATATCACTTAATTTTCTTTTTTGTGCTTTCAGCAAACGTTTTTCCAGATTTTCTATTCCTTTTATTTGTTTGGTTTCTTGCGCTTTTACAGCTCCAAGGAAAGATTCATCAGTTTTGTTCGCTACATCATAAAGCTCCTGAAATTGTTTTTGCAATTGGATTTTTAGATGCGTTAAATCGACTGGGAAATCTGATAATTCTTTGGTTTTAGTCGTTACTAAATTTGCCTGTTTTGAAAATAAATCTGACCAATTCAATTGTAATTTATCTGCTTTTTTAGCTTGTTTTTCGGTTGCCAATAGTACAGAATTCCTAAGCAATAGGATTGGAAAAGTTACTTTTGCAGCAGCAAAAAAAGATTTTAGCTCCAACCAATAGGCAATTTCTCCGCCTCCGCCAATGTAGCAAAGATTAGGTAAAATCACTTCCTGATATAATGGACGCATAATCACATTAGGACTGAATTTTTCCGGATGATTTTCTAAAAGGGATAAAATTTCACTTTCCGAAAACTCAATTTTAGTGTGGTTTACTTTATATCTATCATTTTCAAAGATGATGCGTTCTCGTACATCATCTTCGATATAAAACAAATTGATTTCACGAGGATTCACTTGAACTGTATACTCTTTTAACTTTTCAGCAGTTTCCAAAACTAATTTATGGGAGGATTTTTGCAGCAATTCTTCTTTTACAAAAGGGATAAAGTTGCGTTTTAAGTCAGCATTATCCGCATCCAAAATAACCAAACCATATGCGCTAAAAAGCGCATTAGCCAGAAATCTAGTAGCATTGGCTAAATTATCGTGATTGAGATAGGAATCTTCAAACAGTTTTTTTAGCGTAGCTGCATTTGTACTGGAGCCTAATTCCAAAGTATATACTTCAAGAAATTCAGCTAAACCTTCAGTAGACAAGCGACCAACAGGACCTGTGCTTTCTTTGTTCCAACGGAATTTTTTACCTTTAAAGTTGAAATAATTGATTTCTTCAAAATCATGGTCTTCGGTTGCCATCCAGTAAATGGGTACAAAATTATAGGTTGGATATTTCGCTTTTAATTCGGTTGTCAAATTAATAGTCGAAATGATTTTATACAAAAAATATAAAGGTCCGCTGAACAAATTTAACTGATGTCCTGTTGTAACAGTGAACGTATTTGGATTATTTAAAGCTTCAATATTTTGTTTAGTCAAAACCGATGTTTCAACTTTTGAATATTGTTTTTCTAATGTGGAAACTAATATTTGCCTTTTATGAGTATCGTTCTCATTGAAGTTTACCTGCTTTTCTTGGATTTGTGCTTCAAAGTTCTCAAGTGTTGGAAATCGGTTGTATAAGGATTGTAAATTTGTTTTTTTTTCTAAATAATCATTCATCAAAGAAGAGAAATATCCTGAATTCTGATAGCTGATACAGTCGGTTGGCATAATGAAGTTTTATATGTTGCTAATTTACCAATAATAATTGGAACTATAATATTTGTTACTTTCGAAAAATAGTATCATTTTTATCAAAAAAAATTAACAATTATATGAAAGATAATTTAAAACAATCGAATGAAAACTCATTAAAACATGTTCTTTTTGGCAGTTTAATTGGAACCACGATAGAATTTTTTGATTTTTATATTTATGCTAATGCTGCAGTTTTAGTTTTTCCTCAATTGTTTTTTCCTTCAACAGATAGTACTAATTCAGTTTTACTGTCCCTTGCGACATTTTCAATAGCTTTTCTTTCCAGACCTTTAGGTTCTGCGGTCTTTGGTCATTATGGAGACAAAATTGGCCGTAAAACCACCTTAGTAATTGCGTTATTAACGATGGGGATTTCAACAGTTTGTATTGGTTTTTTACCAAGTTATGCCAGCATTGGTATTGCAGCTCCTTTATTATTGATGTTGTGTCGCTTTGGTCAAGGTGTTGGTTTAGGTGGCGAATGGGGAGGAGCGGTATTACTGGCTATCGAAAATGCTCCACCTAATAAGCGAGCTTGGTACGGAATGTTTCCGCAACTTGGAGCACCAATAGGTTTGCTGCTTTCGGGTGGTACTTTCTTGATTTTGACCGATACAATGACTCCCGAAGATTTTCTTGATTATGGATGGAGGATTCCGTTTATAGCGAGTTCATTATTGGTTGTCGTAGGTTTTTATATCCGATTAAAAATCACCGAAACTCCTGCTTTCGAGAACGCTAAAAAAGAGAAAGAAGAAGTTAATATCCCATTTTTTACTTTACTGATATTTTATAAAAATCAACTGATTTTTGGCACATTTGCGGCGATTACTACTTTCTTGGTTTTTTATCTTATGACAGTTTTTACACTTAGCTGGGCAACTTCTGATTTGGGTTATTCCAAAAGAGATTTTCTATTGATGCAATTGTTTTCGGTATTGTTTTTTGCACTTTTCATTCCTGTTTCGGCTTTAATTGCGGATCGTATTGGCAGAAGAAAAATGCTTATTTACGCCACAATCGCGATTGCTATTTTTGGTTTTGCATTTTCTTTTTTCTTGAATTCCGGCAGTTCAGTTCTTGTGACTTTATTTTTATGTGTTGGAATGGCTTTGATGGGATTCACATACGGTCCTTTAGGAACTTTTTTATCTGAATTGTTTCCTACAACGGTTCGTTATTCAGGAACTTCTTTGGCATTTAACTTGGCAGGAATTATTGGAGCCGCTTTTGCTCCTATGATTGCGATATGGTTAGCAACTCAGTATAGTTTGACTTATGTTGGGTTTTATTTGACCATAGCGGCTTGTATTTCTTTATTTTCATTGTTGATGGTCAGCAAAAAAGAACATAAATTTTGATAATTTGTTATCGTTTTAAACTAAAATGTCCTTTGTATTCATTTCCATCTGCTTTTGTTGCGATAAACCAATAATCATCTGATGGAAGAGCATATCCATTCATGGTTCCGTTCCAATCGTTATTTTGGATTAATTCTTTGATTAATTTTCCATAACGGTCAAATATTTTTATAGTCAAGTTGGTTTCCAAATCTGAAAATTTAATATTCCAAGTGTCGTTGAAACCGTCACCGTTTGGTGTGAAGAATTTTGGGTACATTAATAAAAAGACTTCATCTATGGCGGTGCCGCAACCATTTTTGTCTCTGACATGTATTGTATAAGCACCACTATTTAATGCATAAAATTGATTGCTGTCCTGAAAATGAGTACCATCAATTGAATATTCAAAATCGCCTGCACCGGTTACAAAAATGCTTATTGTGTTTTGATTATCGGTCCAATCCTGCGTATCTATCGAAGTAATGATGGCAATATTTGATTTTCGTACTTCAAAATTCTTTGTACTCGAGCAAGATATAGTACTGTTGTTATTAGTAGCTGTAACGGAATAATTTCCTGGATTTGTAACAAGTATCGAAGATGTTGTTGCCCCGTTTGACCATAAATAAGAATCGAAACCTGAACCGGCATTAATCGTGATTGTATTGTTTTCACAAATGGGAACAACATCTGGAATTGTTATTTTTGGTTTTGATAAAAGGGTTAGTTTTAATTCAACTATAGCGTAGCATGGTGTATTTGATTTGATACGAACGTAGATTTTGTTGTCGCCCAAAGCTAAGGTATAATTTGAAAAATTATTGATTTGAGTACCTGTCAATTGATTTTCTGCACCTAAAAAAGTCGAATAATAAGAAAAACTATATCCTGAAGTATTTGAAATCAGCTTAGAATTATAATCCGATAAATTCACTTTCTCGGAACTGTCATTCAAATCATCACAAAATAATTCAGCATAATTATTTGCGGGTAAAGTGTTTATTAGCGAAATAGTAACCGCTAGTTTATTAAGACTTTCGCAGTTGTTTTCTGTTTGCGAAGCATAATAAGTCACGCCGTCTTGTAAAGGAGTTGAACTGGACAAAAGAACTCCAAGACTATTATACCATTTTATCGCATTTCCTGAAACTACAACAGTATCTAAAATTGGATTTTGACTGGAACACAATGTTTGATTTGTATTTCCTATTGGAGCATTAGTATTTTGGATATTGATTACTATCGGAATTCTTTCGCTTTCGCAGCCATTAATAGTTTGTGAGGCGTAATAAGTGATTCCGTTTTCAAGTGGAGTTGTGTTTGATAAAAGAGTTCCATTTGTTAAAGCATCATACCATTTTATATTTTGACCCGTAATTGAAATCTCGCTTAAAGTCGCGTTTTGTTGGATACAGAAGGTTTGTGGGGGAAAATTTGAAGGTTTTACAATATTTAAAAGATTGACAAATACAGGTACTCTTTCACTTTCGCAACCATTTGAACTTTGCGATGCATAGTATAAAAAACCTGTCATTAAAGAAGTTGTAATAGGGATAGGATTTCCTCCAAGAAGAGAGTTGTACCAAGTTATATTATTCCCTGAAATTTCTAAATTGGCTAAAGTTGGGTTTGCTATATTGCATAAATTTTGCGGAGATACTGCTATGGGTCTAGTAGTTATTTTTAGACTTATTGTGACAGAAGATCGTGGACCTTCGCAATTTCCTGCTGTATTCATAGCATAATAAGTTTTACCTTCAACTAAAACTGTGTTTAATGGAAGTTCAATTAAGTTGCTTTCAGAAATGAACCATTTAATTCCGTATCCATCGACTGTAATATCGTTTATTGTTGGATTTTGCTTAGAACAAATTGTTTGATTCGCAGACTCAAATTTTGGCGGAATATCATCAATGTAGTTTGCTGTTGCATCTTTTCGTCCAGTCCAAAAATAATTAAAAAAGGATGCATCAGGCACATTTATACACTTTAAGTTGGGATTGTTTACCCAGCTATTATAATCATTCCACCAAGTCCAACTAACTGAACTTCTCAAATCTAATTCTGTTAGTTGGTTGTTATTACATCTAAGAAGTCCTAAGTTATTATTTTTTGAAACATCTAAACTTGTTATTTGGTTGTATTCACAATTTAAAAAGTTTAAAGCAGTATTTTTTGAAGTATCTAAATTAGTTAAATTATTAAAGTTGCAAATTAATGTATATAAGTTGGTGTTTTGAAAAATATTGATGTTAGTTAATTGATTATTTGAGCAATGTATTTCGTACAGTAAAGGGTTGTGAGAGAAATCTAAATTAAGTAATTTGTTGTTTATACATCTAAAATACTCTAGTTTAGTATTAGTGGTGAAATCTAAATTCATCAAATCATTGTATTCGCACGAAAATGACTTTAGTTGTATGTTATTCGAAATATCCAAGGTTGAAAGTTTATTTGTCCCGCAGGAAAAAATAGAAAGCATAGTGTTTTTTGTAACGTCTAAATTTGTCAATTGATTCTCACCACAGCTGAGAAAATTTAAATTAATTGCATTAGTGACATTAATTTCTGTTAATGAATTCTTGTATAATTGTATGGTTTCTAATAAGGGGCAGTTTGTTAGGTTTAAACTATTTAATTGGTTATGCGAAGCCGATAAGTATTTTAGTTTCGTATTTTTTGTAATATCTAAACTAGTTATGCTGTTGAAGCTACAGTTTAATTCTATTAAAGCAATATTTTTGGAAATATCTAAACTTGATAATCTATTGGAGGAACAAATTAATTTTGTTAAAGCTAAATTTTTTGAAACATCTAAACTCGTAAACAAGCTGCCATCAGTAATAGATAATTCCGTTAATTCCGTGAAATCTTCTATTCCTTTAAGGCTAACAATAAAATTTTGCCCTCCAGTGTAAAAGTCCAATTTAGTAACTGTATTTATATTTGAAGTTAATACTTTCCCATCAAAAGGACCACTGTCATAACCTTGACGAATCAAAAACCATTCGAAATTTTGATCAGGAATTAAAGTGTATTGAGAGTAAATCGCGGAAGAAAATATGAAAAATAAAAAAAGTAAAATTCGCTTCATAAGTAAGATTTATAGCCTGACAAATCTAATTAAATATCTACATAATCCCTCCAAAGTTCAAACATTAAAAATAGAAATGGCATCTCAAAAATCTTTTCCTAAAAGAACAGAATTATCCCTTATTTTTGCACAAAACAATTCCTCTTGAAAACCAAACTTTTTCTAATCACGCCGCCTTTCACCCAACTGAATACACCGTATCCGGCAACTGCATATATCAAAGGGTTTCTGAATACCAAAAACATTGAGTCTGTTCAAGCAGATTTGGGAATCGAAGTGATTTTGAAATTGTTTTCGAAAGAAGGACTTGAAAATTTGTTTAAAGTTGCAAGTTTAAAGTTTAGCGTTGGAGAAATCTCGGACAACTCGAAGCGTATTTGCGCTTTGCAAGATGAATACCTTAAAACGATAAATCTTGTTATTGCTTTCCTTCAAGGGAGAAATCCAACATTAGCGCTTCAAATTTGTCAGGAAGATTTCCTGCCGGAAGCGTCTCGGTTTGCACAATTGGAAGAATTGGATTGGGCTTTTGGAACTATGGGAACACAGGATAAAGCGAAGCATTTAGCGACTTTGTATCTCGAAGATATTTCTGATTTTATTGTGGAATGTGTCGATTCTAATTTTGGTTTTAGCCGCTATGCGGAACGTTTGGGACGAAGTGCTAATTCTTTTGACGAATTGTACGAAGCCTTACAACAAGAGCCAACGTATATTGATACCATTCTTCTTTCTATTTTAAAAGAACGAATCGAAACCATTCAACCTACATTATTCTTGATTTCTGTTCCGTTTCCAGGGAATTTATATTCGGCTTTTCGTTCCGCACAATGGGTGAAAAAGCATCATCCAAATATTAAGATTTCAATGGGAGGTGGTTTTCCAAATACCGAATTGCGTTCGCTTTCGGATGCTCGCGTTTTTGAGTTTTTCGATTTTATTACGTTGGATGATGGCGAAATGCCAATTGAAGAATTAATTTCCAATATTGAAAATAAAGATTATAATTCCTATAAACGAACTTTTCTGCTGGAAGGCACGGAAGTAGTTTACAAAAACAATTCCGTAAAACACGATTACAAACAATCGCAAGTGGGAACTCCCGATTATTCGGATTTGCTTTTGGATAAATACATTTCGGTTATCGAAATTGTAAATCCAATGCACCGAATGTGGAGTGACGGACGTTGGAATAAACTCACCATGGCGCACGGTTGCTATTGGGGAAAATGTACTTTTTGTGATATTTCTTTGGATTATATCAAAATTTACGAACCCGTTGCAGCCAATTTATTGTGCGACCGAATGGAGGAAATGATTGCCCAAACAGGCGAGAACGGATTTCATTTTGTAGATGAAGCGGCACCTCCGGCTTTGATGCGCGCTCTAGCTCTCGAAATCCTTCGCAGGAAATTAGCGGTTACATGGTGGACTAACATTCGATTTGAAAAAAGTTTTACCAAAGATTTATGTTTGCTTCTAAAAGCTTCCGGTTGTATCGCCGTTTCTGGTGGACTGGAAGTGGCTTCGGATCGCTTATTGAAACTGATTGACAAAGGCGTAACAGTGGAACAAGTTGCAAAAGTTACTCGAAATTTTTCCGAAGCAGGCGTAATGGTTCATGCGTATTTGATGTACGGTTATCCTACACAAACCATTCAGGAAACGGTGGACAGTCTCGAAATGGTGCGTCAATTGTTTGAAGTTGGTGTGTTACAATCTGGATTTTGGCATCAGTTTGCGATGACTGCGCACAGTCCAGTAGGCTTGTATCCAGAGAGATTTGGTGTGATAAAAGAAACCGAAGCAATTGGAACTTTTGCTAATAACGATATTAATTATACCGACTCAACAGGAATCGATCATGATAAATTCAGTTTTGGACTCAAGAAATCCTTGTTCAATTTCATGCACGGAATATGTTTTGATTATGAACTGCAGGATTGGTTCGAGTTTAAAATTCCAAAGACTAAAATTTCACCTGATTTTATTTTTGACGCTTTACAAGAAGACGAGGATTTCAACATCAAGCCTACAGCCAAAATCGTTTGGTTAGGCGGAAAACCATTTGTGGAACATTTCACGAAATCCAAAAAAGGAAATTCCTGGGAGATGATGAGTTTGACTTTTCATGATAAAAAAGAAAGTTTCAATATTCAAACTAATAAAAATGAAGGAGAATGGTTGGTAGAAATGCTACAAAAAATTTCTGTTTCGAATGCTAAAATTTATAATTACCAAGAAATTAAAGCTGATTTCGAAATACAATTGGAAGATTTTGAATTGTTTTGGTATTCAAAGCCAATTAAAACCCTTAGAGAGTTTGGATTATTAGTCTTGTAAATTTATTTCATATAACTATATCTATTTAGCATAAAATTTAATTTTAGGTTTACGAAAACGTTTTCTTTTACTTATTTTTACGATTCTAAAATAGAAACAAATGAGTATTGGTTATAAAGTTAATGTAAACGACACTTTTCATTTTGATTTGGAAAAGGAAAGTGTTTCACAACTGGATGCAGTGCGTGTGGAAACGAATAAATTCCATGTTTTACACGAAAACACTCCTTTTCAAGCGGAAATCATCGCTTCTGATTTTCTTCAAAAAAACTACACCGTCAAGGTAAACAACAACACGTATACCGTTGCTATTTCAAATCCTTTGGATATTTTAATCAAAGAAATGGGATTCGAAACAGGACTTGCCAAACAAGTCAATTTTATCAAAGCACCTATGCCCGGATTGATTCTGGAAATCAGTGTTGTGGTGGGGCAGGAGGTAAAAGAAAACGATAATTTAATTATTCTGGGAGCGATGAAAATGGAAAATAGTTTCCTTTCTCCGCGCGATGGTATTATCAAATCGATTTCGGTTGCGATGGGAGATGCCGTTGATAAAGGACAGTTGTTAATTGAATTCGAGTAACGAGAAAAAGTAAGAAGTAAGAAGAAAGAACCAAGAAAATAGTTAGATATAATTTATCTTGATTCTATCAGCGAAGCGGTCTCACTTCTTTTATCTATTTAAAATATGAAAAAAATATTAGTTGCCAATAGAGGGGAAATCGCTATCAGGGTGATGAAAACCGCACAAAAAATGGGCATAAAAACCGTAGCAGTTTATTCAACTGCCGACAGAAATGCACCGCACGTAAAATTTGCTGATGAAGCCGTTTGGATTGGAGAAGCACCTTCGAGTCAATCGTATTTGTTAGGAAGTAAAATCATAGAGGTTGCTAAATCTTTAAACGTGGATGCTATTCATCCCGGTTATGGTTTCCTGAGTGAAAATGCAGATTTTGCTGAAGAAGCCGAAAAAAACAACATCATTTTTATTGGTCCAAAGTCAAAAGCGATAAAAATCATGGGAAGTAAATTAGCGGCCAAAGAAGCTGTTAAGCAATACAATATTCCAATGGTTCCCGGTTTTGACAAAGCCATTACGGATGTTGAAAAAGCAAAAGTCATTGCCAAGGAAGTTGGTTTTCCAATACTGATTAAAGCTTCAGCAGGTGGTGGAGGAAAAGGAATGCGTGTGGTAGAAAGCGAAGCTGATTTCGAATCTCAAATGGATCGCGCTATTAGTGAAGCGATTGCTGCTTTTGGAGACGGTTCCGTTTTTATCGAAAAATATGTGGGTTCACCAAGACATATCGAAATTCAAATTATGGCAGACAGTCACGGTAATGTACTGTATTTATTCGAAAGAGAATGCAGTATCCAGCGTCGTCACCAAAAAGTGATAGAAGAAGCTCCTTCTTCCGTTTTAACACCGGAATTGCGTAAAAAAATGGGTGAAGCGGCCGTTTTGGTTGCTAAATCCTGTGATTATTTAGGAGCTGGAACTGTTGAATTTTTATTGGATGAAAATAACAATTTCTATTTTCTAGAGATGAATACGCGTTTGCAGGTGGAACATCCAGTTACGGAATGGATTACCGGTACCGATTTGGTCGAACTCCAAATCAGAGTGGCCAGAGGTGAAGAATTGGCAATCAAACAAGAAGACTTGAAAATAAAAGGACACGCGATGGAATTGCGTGTGTATGCCGAAGATCCTATGAATGATTTCTTGCCTAGTGTGGGTCATTTGGATGTCTATCAATTGCCTGTTGGCGAAGGAATTCGTGTGGATAACGGTTTTGAGCAAGGTATGGATATTCCTATTTATTATGATCCAATGTTGGCCAAATTAATCACATATGGAGAAACTCGCGAGGAAGCGATTCAAATTATGATTAAGGCCATTGAAGATTATCATGTGGAAGGCGTGCAGACAACATTGCCTTTTGGGAAATTTGTTTTTGAACATGAGGCGTTTCGTTCCGGAAAATTTGACACGCATTTTGTAAAGAATTACTACAGTGCCGCAATGTTAAAAAATCAAATAGCGCAAGAAGCCGAAATCGCTGCGAAGGTCGCTTTGAAACAATATTTTGAAGATCAAAAAATCGTACGCTTACTAAATTAAACAATGATTTTAAAAAAAAATTAGCGGATTAGCGGTTAAAAAAAGAATAGTATGAAAGACAAAATAGATACATTAAATCATAAAATTGCCGAAGCTCATTTAGGTGGAGGTAAAAACAGAATAGCAAAACAACATTCGAATAAAAAACTGACGGCAAGAGAACGTGTCAATTATTTGATGGACGAAGGTTCTTTTGAAGAAATTGGGATGTTGGTGACGCACCGAACATCTGATTTTGGAATGGAAAAAGAACTGTATTACGGCGATGGAGTCATTACCGGATACGGAACCATAAATGGGCGATTGGTTTATATTTTTGCTCAGGATTTTACCGTTTTTGGTGGTTCGTTATCCGAAACTCATGCTGAGAAAATCTGTAAAGTGATGGATATGGCGGTCAAAATGGGAGCGCCCATGATTGGACTGAATGATTCTGGTGGAGCACGTATTCAGGAAGGTGTTCGTTCTTTGGGTGGTTATGCCGATATTTTTTACAGAAACGTACAAGCCAGCGGTGTGATTCCGCAAATCTCTGCTATTATGGGACCCTGCGCCGGTGGAGCCGTGTATTCTCCAGCCATGACTGATTTTACCATGATGGTTGAAGATACCAGTTATATGTTCGTTACTGGTCCAAATGTGGTGAAAACAGTAACTAATGAAACCGTGACTTCGGAGGAATTGGGTGGTGCAAGTTCGCATTCCACTAAATCGGGTGTGGCGCATATTACTTCTACCAATGATGTGGAGTGTCTGGAAGATTTGAAACGCTTGTTGAGCTATTTGCCACAGAGTAACAAAGAAAAAGCACATAATTTACCTTATGAACTGAATGACGAAGTTCGGGCCAAATTAGCGACTATTATTCCTGATAATCCCAACAAACCGTATGATATGCATGAGGTGATTGGTGGAATTATTGACGAGGATTCCTTTTATGAAATTCATAAAAATTATGCCGAAAATATCCTTGTAGGTTTTGCTCTATTAGGAGGAAAAAGCATCGGAATTATAGCCAACCAACCGATGATTTTAGCTGGCTGTCTGGATGTGAACAGTTCGAAAAAAGCGGCAAGATTTACCCGTTTTTGCGATTGTTTTAATATTCCGTTATTAGTTTTGGTGGATGTACCGGGATTTTTGCCGGGAACCGATCAAGAGTGGAATGGGATTATCGTTCACGGAGCTAAACTGTTATATGCTTTAAGCGAAGCAACAGTTCCGAGAGTAACTGTAATTACGCGTAAAGCTTATGGTGGCGCGTATGATGTAATGAATTCGAAACACATTGGTGCCGACATGAATTTTGCTTGGCCAACTGCCGAAATTGCAGTGATGGGAGCCAAAGGTGCCTCAGAAATTATCTTTAAAAAAGAAATTAGCGAAGCCGAAGATCATGAAGCAAAACTCTTGGAAAAAGAAGCAGAATATGCTGATTTGTTTGCGAATCCGTACACTGCAGCACAACGTGGTTTTGTAGATGAGGTAATCTTACCGCAAGACACCCGACGCAAATTGATAAAAGCGTTTAGTATGCTCGAAAATAAAGAAAGCATTACTCCTAATAGAAAACACGGAAATATTCCTTTGTAGCATTTTATAAGAATTGAAAAACCACCTGATGAAGGTGGTTTTTTTGTGTATTGCAATGCCTATTAATGCAAACTAACCACTTTTGTGATAGTCCAGATATTATTATTGTTTTTCCAAAAAATGATAAATTTACTGGAATGAGAAAACATTCCTTCTTTGTCCGTATTGTTATGAAATTTATGAAGTCCCATTTCAATGGCTCCAAAATCTTTTATGGGATAAACCTCAATGCTTCCTTTGACTACTTCCCGGGTCACTTTACCACAGATATTATTTTTAGTCCCATCAATTAAGTCTTGCTTAACTGTCATTAAGCCTCCTTTATCATGGTAAAATTCGATATTGTCAGAATATATGGCAGCTTGTTTATCTAAATTACAAGTGTTATATGCTTGAAAAAAAGTACTGTCCATTACAACTATGGTGTTGTATAATTCAAGATTATCTGGAACGTATTTATATTCCGTTTCTTTTAAAACTTTTTTTTGGGAGAAACAGGCTGAATAAGTAATTATTAATATTAAAAAAAGAGGATAATTATTTTTTTTCATAATGTGATTTGTTTAGAGGAAATAAAACTGAATTTAAAAGCTAAAATATATAAATTAAGACTTGTTAAATATTTTATTTGAAAATTCATTTGCAAATTTTGTCACTTCATCCCAATCAGTATATTCATAATCCTGTGAGGTATCCGTTGCGCCGCCTTCTTTTTTAGAAATCATTTTCATGACGAGGCGTTTGAAATAATCATATTCAGTGTATTTCAAGGCGCCTGCAACTTGGGTAGTCATCAAAGGCTTCCAGCCGGTTTGTTCCAGAAAATGAGTTGTTATTTTTTGAACTTCTCGTTGTTCATCCTCAAGACCAGATGCCGCAGCAAGCGATACTGAGAAAAAAGCACTTGGCATTTGATTTAAATGAGCAACATGTTTTTTAATATAATGCTTTACGGATGATTGGTATTTGTGCATGTGTATGGAAGAACCAATTAAAACTGCATCGTATCCATTTGTTGACGGTGTTTCGGCGGTGGTGTCAGCAATTGTTACTTGGTTTCCGGAATCCTGTAAAATAACTTCGATGAAGTGGGCAATTTTTCGGGTTTGCCCTTCTGTAGTACCATAAAGAATAAGTATTTTCATGATTTTTGTTTTTAAATTAAATAGAATTAACACTAATAATGAAACATATAACAATTTGATTTAAAGGATAATATGTTTTTTTGGAAGATTAAATTTATAAATTTAATTTCGAATAATTACTAATTTTAAATTAAATCGGAGATGCTAAAACGAACTTCCAAAAGCAGGAAACGATTTAATGATTTTGTTTACATGTGCTTTTAAATCTTCAGTTTAGTGTTGGTAAGAGAAATGCTTTTTCTAGATTTTGGAATAATTATCAATTGGAATTGAGGTTGAAAGGAAACAAAGTTTAAAAAACAAATAATGCGATAAAAACTTCAATGCCCGCTACTAGGTAAATCTTGAAGTAAAGTATAGCCAAATTACGTTATGGAATATTATATCTGAATAATTAATCGTGTTGGTGATAAACTACATTTGTTTGAACGGTTGGCTTTTTTTATGATAAAAAAGTTTATCTTGCGCCTGCAAAAAAAAGTGACATATCCTACAAAATTATGTGTAAGGTTTTTAGAATCTATTTTTGACTTGTACTAATTTTTATGAACAGATTGTGTAGCCTAAATACTTATTTTAAATTATTGTTGTTGATTGCTTCAACGACAGTTTTCTTTTTTTTACTATACACGTCACTCTATATTTATACCCTTAAGGAAGAAGAGCGCTTTTATAAAACTACCTATGAGCAATATGATAGAGAAATAAGATCGTTGTTCAGACTTAACTCTAAAACGCCAACGGCAACAATTATCGATGTTACGTTTTGGGATGCACTAGTCAATTTCACAAAATCTAAGGATGAAAACTGGTACAATCATTTTATAGCAAGTGAATTTGAATCCTATGAAATGGATTATATAGGAATTTATGATTTGGACCGGAATTTAATAAATAAGACCACATCAAGCAGGATTAAAAGTTTTGATTTTATTCCAAAAGAGATGATGGCCGTGCTTTATAAATCTAAACTTAAAAAATTTTATTTGAAAATTCCTGAAGGTATCGTTGAGGTTTTTGCCGCAACAATTCATCCTTCGGGAGATCCAAAAAAACGTAAAACAAAACCATCAGGCTATTTCTTTATGGCCAGACTTTTAGATGAAACTTTTTCGTCTTCATTAGGTAATATAAGCAGCTCTAAAGTTAAATTGATTGCTGCCGATTATGTGGTGAATCCCGAGGTTGATTTTGTTGTTGTACTTTTGGATTTAAAAGATTGGAAAAATAAAGTGGTAAGTAAATTCCTTTTTAAAAGACCCTTTAATTTAAATTACAACAAAACAAAAGAAATTCTTTTTATAGTTGTTGTGGCCTCGATAATAAACATGCTTATTTTTATTTATTACACTAAAAAATGGGTTTACAATCCTTTAAAGTTAATCAAGAATATCTTGGAAACTGGAAATGTTGAGTCGATAAATAGTTTAAGAAAATCCAAAGGGGAGTTTGGTTATATTGGAAATCTTTTTGAAGAAAATAATAACCAAAGGCAGCAATTAGAAATCGCCAAGCAAAAAGCAGAGGAAAGTGATACGTTAAAATCATCATTCTTAGCTAATTTATCGCATGAAATCAGAACTCCTATGAATGCCATTATGGGTTTTAGTGATTTATTGACGGATGCTAATCTGACAGAAAATGAGAAAGCCGAATATTTGAAAATCATCAGAAATAGCGGAAGTAGTTTGGTTTCAATAATTGAGGATTTAATTGAAATGTCCAGAATTGATGCTAAGCAAATCACGCCAAATTACAAAGGCTTAGAATTAGAAAAATGTATGGCCGATTTGCATAAGTCTATTAAAATAACGATTCCAAAAGAAAAAGAAATTGAGTTTTTTGTAGTAGAAAGTGCAGATAAAAACCCAAAAAACATCTTAACTGATGAAACAAAACTGAAACAGATTATTGTAAATTTAGTAACAAACGCAGTAAAATTTACCGAAAAAGGTTTCGTGTCTTTTGGATATGAAATAAATAAAGAAAAAGAAGTTGTAGTCTTTACGATTCAAGATTCTGGTTTAGGAATTAGCCAGGATTACTCAAAAGTAATCTTTGACAGATTCAGAAGAATTGAAGATAACGCGAGTACCGAAATGAAAGGATTAGGACTTGGTCTGTCCATCACTAAGGCATATGTTGAAATGTTGGGCGGAGAAATAAGTGTAAAATCGACTATGGGGATTGGATCTGTTTTTACATTTACTATACCCTTAAAGTATGATCAAACTGTAGTAGAAAGTACGCCAAGAAAAAAAATATCTTTTTCTGGGAATTATGAGAATAAAATTATTTTGATAGCAGAAGATGATAATATCAATTTCTTATTGCTAAAGAAAATTATTGAATCAAAAAATCACACTGTTTTACGAGCATTTAATGGTCAGGAAGCTGTTACTATATGTGCTGAAAATCCGGATATTAGTTTAGTTTTTATGGATATAAAAATGCCGGTCTTAAACGGTTTTGAAGCATTTGCGCAGATAAAAGTATTTAAACCAGAACTTCCCGTTATTGCCCAAACGGCTTATTCATCCTTTGAAGACAGAGAGCGAATCATGCAATTTGGTTTTATGGACTACATCACAAAACCATTGGATAAAGAAAAAATATTCGAATTGTTGGACATTATCTTTATGGAAATCAATTCATCAAATTTAAAACAATAGCTACTTAAGATTCCTGATTTACGTACTTTTGATTATCTTTTTAGTTTCTTTTTTTAAATCAAACAAGATAACTGTTACCTCATTGATTACTGGATTTCTAATACCTAAGTCGCAAAGAATTTAAAATATAAATACCATGATATTTAAATCGATAAATCCATTTTCACAAGAAGTGATTGCGGAGCATGAAGTATTAACGAATGCGCAATTGAATCAAAAATTGCAATTATCCGAAAGTACTTTCAAGATTTGGAAAAATACTTCTTTTCAAGAAAGAGCTGACAAGATGCGTAAACTGGCTAATATTCTCCGTGTAGACAAGGAGAAATTTGGATTGCTGATTACAAATGAAATGGGTAAGATCATCTCCGAAAGCATCGCAGAGGTCGAAAAATCAGCAGTAAATTGTGATTTTTATGCGGAGCATGCAGCAGAAATGTTGAAAGACGAATATTACGATACTTCTTTCAAAAGCATGTCGGTTTATGATCCGATGGGAGCTGTTTTTGCCATTATGCCTTGGAATTATCCTTTCTGGCAAGTGTTACGATATGCCGCTCCGGCAATTATGGCGGGCAATGTGACGCTTTTAAAGCATGCGCCAAATGTTATAGGCTGTGCCAAAGCAATAGAAAGTGCTTTTTTAGAAGCTGGTTTTCCCGAAGGTGTTTTCCAAGAGATAACTATTGATATTCCTCAAGTAGAAAGTGTCATCGCATCAGATAGTGTTTGTGGTATCACTTTGACAGGAAGTGAAATGGCGGGTTCATCTGTAGCTGCATTGGCAGGAAAGCACATCAAGAAATCTGTTATGGAATTAGGAGGTTCAGATGCTTTTATAGTTTTGAATGATGCTGATCTTGAAAAAGCCGTAACTGTTGCCACACAATCAAGGATGTTGAACGCAGGTCAGGCTTGTATTTGTGCCAAACGTTTTATCGTTACTGAAAAAGTTGCGGATGAATTCGCTTCGCTTTTTACGCAAAAAGTACAATTGCTGCAACAAGGAAACCCCTTACAGCAAGGAATTCAAATGGGACCATTAGCACGATTGGACTTAGCAGAAAAATTGGAAGCTCAATTGGCAAAATCACTGCAACAAGGAGCGAAACTACTTGTAGGCGGAGAGCGGGAGAATTGTAATTTCCAACCCACATTAATTGATTTTGTGGATTCAAATAATGTTGCGTTTCAGGAAGAAACTTTTGGACCATTAGCTACTATTATTAGAGCGAAAGATGCAAATGACGCAGTCGCTATTGCTAATAATCACAGGTATGGTTTGGCCGCGGCAATCTGGACCGAAGACCGTGAAAATGCCTATCAACTGTCGCGTAAAATTGAAGCGGGAAATGTATTCGTAAATTCTTTGGTACGTTCAGATTCCAGAGTTCCTTTTGGAGGAATAAAAAAATCAGGTTATGGAAGAGAACTGGGTGCAATAGGAATCAAAGAATTTATGAATATGAAATCCTTAGTTATTGAATAAACGATTATCGGTAACAGGAACAAGACTATTTCAATACAGATTTGGTCTAGAATACAAGTATTTAGGATATCGTATAAATAAAGAATCGAGAACAGGATTTGTAATTGTAACAAATCTGTTCTCGATTTTTCATTGAATGTCTACCAATTAATATAAGTTGCCAGCAGGTATAATTGCTTTTGTTTTACTAATAGGTATATAATATAGCTTTTAAATCTTTCGGATTATTGGAAATAATTACGATAAATGGAGATTCTTTTAGTGCAGCATTCTCCTTCAATCGTTTTTCACCGCTATCTGAAAATGATAAAGGTGATTCTCCTTTTAATCCACCGTAAAAGCTCGTGATTATTCCAGATTCTGTCAATCCTTCAGTTTGATGTTTTTCTAGCACAACAACCTTTTTATAATCAGATTTTCCATTCAGTCGAATTTTTTCTGATAGGATTGCAGAAGCACTTTTTGATTTTTCATTCAGCTGTGACACGGCATATTGACTGATTGTTTTTTCTTCAGCACTTTGCGGTAAAGTGTAGTACACTATATTGTTTTCTTTTTTAATAAAGTTTACATCCATCGTTTCGCCATTATGTTTGACTATTTGATGTGTTTGAGCAAGTAAAGAAGTAGTAAATAAAAATGTGAACGCTATAAATAAATTTTTCATGTGTGTATAATTAGGAGTTTCTATGCCTCTATTTTTGGATTGGAACATAGATTAATAATGTTTTAATAAAAAAAATGGGTTTAAGCTTGTTCTGGAGGTGGAGTCAGATTCTGTAAAACAAACTCTTTAATTTGAAACGAATCAAGAGAATTGATTTTTCTACTCTCAAAAGAATCGTATTCAAAACAATTTATACTTTCAAGTGAAGCAATAAAGAGTGTTTTAGTTTTACTCTCCAAAGTATTCTCTTCTGCATTTTTTTCGGTTTGTTCGTATAAATCCTGATTATTTTCATTTGAAAGCATGGATAATTTATCGCTTAACCAAAGGGAGGAAAAAGCGACAAATAATAGCAAAACGGAAAACTTAATTAGTAATCGAATCATCTCCTAAATTTAATGAAAAAGGATTTTTTATGCTATTAAAATTTTCATAAAAAAACAGAGAAATAAGCGGGATCTAACCTGATGGAATCACAGTTTAATTATTGGTTTAATGAGTTTAAATTTTAGTAAAATTGAATCAATTTATGAAATCTTAATCTAATGTTTTTATATAAATATCGTTTTCGTGTTTTTGATTAATAAAAAAAATACACCCCTATTTTTTAAGGGGTATGTTGTTTTATTTTATTTAAATATTTGATATTTACATGTGTATTTTAATTAAACTTAATAATTATTTATAAAAAATTAGGGTGTTTGTCTAAAATTGTGATTATTGAATTTTTAAAATAGTTCTTTATAAATATGGAATATCCATTTTTTTTTGTTCATTTTTCGTTATTGATAATTCTTCTCAAATCAAGGTAAAAAAGTTGTAAATAGTAATTTTAGTGAAATAAAAGTTAATAAATTCGCCTCAGATAAAAGGAAATTTCAGGTCTAAAAAGGTGTTAAAAAACATTTTTTTTCTTAAAATACCGAGTTCCTGAATTTCAAAATAGTATTAACCAAAGCCAAAAAATTACCAACTAGATTACTAACTAAAACCAACTAAAGATGAAAAACCAATTAGCAGCCATAGCATTATTGCTAACTACAACTTTAACATTTGCACAAGAAACAACACCGGCACCTGCTACTACTTTTGCGGGATCAGCAGATGCTTATTACAAATATGATTTTTCCGGAATAGATAATAGCTTAACCAGTTTTACAAATTCTCATAACTCATTTGAATTGGGAATGGCTTCCATTGAAGCTTCTCATAAAATGGGGAAAGCTTCTGTTTTTGTTGATTTGGGTTTTGGTAGCAGAGCCGCTCAATTTACGTATAATGACGATTCGACTACTTTTATGATTAAGCAATTGAATTTTACCTATGAGTTCTCAGACAAATTCAAAGTAACTGCAGGAAGTTTTGGAACACACATTGGATATGAATTGTTGGACGCAGTTGATAATAAAAACTACAGTATGTCCTATGCGTTTACTTACGGACCATTTTTTAATACGGGTGTAAAAGCACAGTATACAGCGGGAAAGGTCAGTTTTATGGCTGGAGTTTCAAACCCAACTGATTTCAAAACTGCTATAGAGGCTGGTTCTTCTCAGAAAACTTTCATTGGACAAATTGCCTTTTTAGGAGATACAGGAAGTGCTTATTTTAATGTCACTTCAGGTAGCAGCGACCCATCTTCTGATGAAAATAAAACGCAGTTTGACTTCGTTGGAACAAAAAAACTGAGTGATGCCTTTTCATTAGGATTTAATGGAACGTACGCAATGACTAACAATGATTTTGATAGTGCCTTAGATGGAGAATGGTTCTCTTTAGTTGGATACGCAAATTTAGCATTGAAAGAATCATTGAGTTTGGCTTACAGATTAGAATATTTGGATGCTAAAGAAGCTACAGCGGGTCTTGGTGTACTAGCAGGAACAAGTGTGGTAGGGAATACTTTATCATTAAATTATAAAGTAGGAAACCTAACTATTATTCCTGAATTTCGTGTAGACACAGCATCTCAAGATATCTTTTCGAATAGTGATGCAGCGCCAAAAGGTGTTACCGCTTATGCTTTATTGGCAACAACCTATTCTTTTTAATTCCTCAATAATATTTTTTTTTTTTGCTGCCAAGATACCCTTAAGTATTTTGGCAGTTTTTTTATTAAGTTTTCGCTGCGGAAACCATTTGCACTAGGGTATTGACTAGCGTTTGATGTGACATTATTGCAAAAGAAAACGGTTTTTTGAATGATTCAAAAAACCGTTTTTATAGTTTGATTGTACTACTAATTATTGTTTTTTATAAATAGAATAAATAGTGTTTATTGTTTTTTCATCTAAAAGATCGTTGACTTCAGTTTGAATAAAATGGAGTTTGAAAGCCATAATTGCCGCTGGTAAATTTTTTGTATCATATCCTATGATTCGCAATCCTTGTTCTACATTAAAATCAGCAGGAGCTGTTTCTAAATATTCATCAGGCCAAATTCCAAATCCTTTCTCCGCAAGAATTTTCCATGGAAATAATGCGCTAGGGTCTTTTTTTCTGGTTGGAGCAATATCCGCGTGACCAATGATATTTTGTGCTGGTATATTATAATCCTTTTTCAGTTTAGTCAAAAGCGCCAACAAACTATTGATTTGCGCTTCAGAAAATACCTCAGTTCCGTTGTTATCCAGTTCGATTCCTATTGATGTGGAATTAATATCAGTATTTTTTCCCCAAGAACCATTTCCTGCGTGCCAAGCTCTAAGATAATCATTCAACATTTGAACCACTTTACCATCGTCCGAAATGACATAATGAGAACTAACTTGAGCCTCTATCTTTGTAAACGTTTTTATAGTTTGTTGTAATGAATCTTGTGCGGTATGGTGGATAATGATGAAATTGGGTTTTCTCAAATTAAAATTTACAGTTCCAATCCATTCCGTATTAATTCCATTTTCTAGTGGTGTTGAACCCATTTTGAAAATTGTGTCTTTATACGTGTGCAATTGTTTGGTGTATAAAGTGTCAACATTTATTATTACTCGAGGGATAATCGGTAGTGGTTGTGATTCCTTTTTAGAAATAGTTTCTTTAAGCGTTTTTAGTTTAGAGTCGTAGATTTTCTCACTTTTTTTGTGAGGATTCGTGGCGCATGAAGTGATGACAACAGCAAAAATTAAATAGTAAAAAATTTTTCTCATGTTGGGAATTAATTTTTGTGTTTAACAAAAAAATTATAGTTTAGCTTTCTTTTTAACTTTCGATTTTTTTGGATTTTTTGCTTCTTCATTCATTGCAGTATATTTTTCCTTCTGGTCCTTATTAAGCAATTCCATTATTTTTCTGTCTGTAACTTCTGATAGCGCTTGAATGTTTTTTATTTTATCTTCTTGGCTAACTTCCGCTTTTATGAGCATGCCTTGTGTTTTTATGCTCTCCATCAGAATATTCGAGATCGCAATTTCCTGAAGTGCATCTAGGGTGAGTTCCGGTTTTATTTTTTCTATAATTTTTCTAACGGTAACTTCAACGGGAATTTCTTTTGGTTTGTCCTGAGCTCTGGACTGATCCATTCCGCTATTCATTCGGCGATTACTCCCGTAATTATTTCCGTAACCATTTCCATATCCACCATTCCCGTATTGTGCGGAAATAATATTCGTCGACAATAGTACAAATGCGAAAATTAGTAAAGATTGAATTAGTCTCATAAATAGCGTTTTAAAATGAATAAAAAAATCGTTCCCGAAAATTATGCTGGTTCTCCGTACAAGTCGAATTCTGTTGCTTCAATGATTTTTATCATTACAAACTCACCCGTTTTTACGTAATGTTTGGTCGCGTCAATAAGGACTTCATTGTCAACATCAGGACTGTCAAATTCAGTTCTTCCTACAAAATGGCCACCTTCTTTTCTGTCGATGATGCATCTAAATGTTTGTCCAACTTTTTCTTGGTTCAAATCCCAAGAAATTTGGGATTGTAATTCCATGATTTCATTAGCGCGCTCTTGTTTTACAGTGTCTGGAACGTCATCTTCAAGTAAGTAAGCATGCGTATTTTCTTCATGTGAATAAGCAAAACAACCCATTCTGTCAAACTTCATTTCCTGAACAAAGTCTTTTAATATGTTGAAATCCTCTTGAGTTTCTCCAGGATATCCTACAATCAACGTAGTACGAATAGCCATTCCTGGAACTGCCGCACGGAAGTCTTTTAATAATTTTGTTGTTTTTTCTTGAGTGGTTCCACGACGCATTGATTTCAAAATAGAATCTGAAATGTGTTGCAACGGAATATCAATATAATTACAAATTTTAGGCTCGCGTTTCATTATTTCTAATACTTCCATTGGGAAACCGGTAGGAAAGGCATAATGTAAACGAATCCATTCGATTCCTTCTACTTTTACCAACGCTTCCAGTAATTCTCCGAGAGCTCTTTTCTTGTAAATATCTAAACCATAATAGGTCAAATCCTGAGCAATTAAAATTAATTCTTTCACCCCATTTTTGGCTAAACCTTCCGATTCTTTCACCAATTTTTCAATGGTTTGCGAAACGTTTTTTCCGCGCATCAATGGAATTGCACAAAAGCTGCACGGTCTGTCACAACCTTCAGAAATTTTTAAATATGCATAATTTTTTGGGGTAGTAGTCAAACGTTCTCCCAATAATTCATGTTTATAATCTGCACCTAATGCTTTTAATAATTGTGGTAACTCAGTAGTTCCAAAAAACTGGTCTACATTAGGAATTTCCTTTTCTAAATCCGGACGGTAACGTTCTGAAAGACATCCGGTAACAAACACTTTGTCGACCAGTCCTCTTTCTTTCTTGTCAGCATATTCCAATATCATATTCACTGATTCTGCTTTAGCATTGTCAATGAATCCGCAGGTATTTATAACAATAATATTGCCTTCTTCGGCTTCTGGAGCTTCATGTTGTACGTCTTTGCCACTGGCGCGAAGCTGGCCCATAAGCACTTCACTATCATACACATTTTTCGAACACCCGAGAGTGATTACGTTAATTTTATTTTTCTTTAAAGACTTAGTTCTCATAACAGTATAATCCCGATATTTTGGGAATTTTGCAAAATTACAATTTTTTATTCAAACTTTCCCGATACTTTTCGGTATTGTTTGGGCTTCCTGCCGATGTTCTTTTGGAGCTGCTCCTGCTATACGCTACAAACAAAGTTCACTGAACTCCCACAAAAATGACTGCTCGGTGAAGTAATCTCCCGAAAAAAATCGGGAGGATTTTCACTGTTATCAGGGCTAAAAAAAATCCGTTTCATAATCACGAAACGGATTCTAAATTTTATTTTTTGGTAAAATTACAATTCAAATAAAAGGGATAAAGACACTGTATTGTTAATGGCATCTATACTTGCTCCGTCCGTAAATCCTTGATTGAAAAATCCTTGTTGAGAATTTCTTTTAGCATAAGAATACGCTAAATCTACTTTGGTTGAACCAAAACTATATCCTAAACCAGCTGAATATCCAGTTAAATCACCTATTGTCACTCCGTTTTTATAAGGACTTTGCTCATAACGATATCCTGCTCTTAAGCTCAAAACCTCTATTTTGTATTCAGCACCTATTCTTAATTCTCCCGTAGTGTCTAATATTGAATTGATGTCACTATTTAAATCATTAAAATAAGAATCGTTTTCAGGTTTGAATTTCGTATTGCTGTAATCCTTAATAGCGTAATCAACACTGATTAAACCAGATTTCCCAAAAACGTAAGCGAAACTTCCGGTTAACTTGCTTGGCGTTTGCAATTTATACGCTTCGTAAATATTAACTACCTGTGGGTCCACAACATCTGAGGGTAATTCTCCATCAGTATTAGCACTTACAGCAACAAGACTTTGTGATAATTCATCTGTCAATTTATACCAAGTTGAAGATTCATAGGCTAATCCCAAACGAACTTCATTCGTCAATTTTGCAATGGCTCCTACTTGGAACGAGAATCCAGTTCCGTATGTGTTTAAGTCATTATTGAATTGCAATCGTGAAACGGTATAATTATTAGTTAATGGCGCATTATTGTCTTCGTAAAAATTGGACGATTTTTGATAATCAGTAAAATGCGAATTTAAGTTTAATCCAATGTATAATTTATCTTTGTAAGAGGTGGCTGCATTAAAAGAAAGTTTTCCGTTATAGCCAGTGCTGTAAACTGAATTTTCCTGATAATAATTTCCTCCTGAAGGAGTGTTTGAGGTATAGGCAGAATTGTTATTGTTTTCATCAACTGCATCTATGACAAAGGCTTGGTATCCTAAAAATGCTTGCTGTGCATCAAAACCGCTTAGTCCAGGAAATTGGTTATTAGGTAAATTACTTCCTAAAAACGAGTATAAATCAGTTATGGATTCTCCAGGTTCTCTATTTACAAACTGTTGCGGAACGGGCGCTCCATTATTTCCGTTATTGGCATAACTTAAAAAATAATTGGCTACAGAATTGTTTGGATTAGTTCCTGCGGAAAGTAATCCATTATCAAAATTGTTAGTATTTTCGTAGTTAATAGCCATTGAAACTTTTTTCCAGTTGCTATTGGTATTTCTGTTATTGAATACAAAAATAGCTCCTGCTTGATTTAAATCAAATGAATTTGTTTTTTCAGAGGTTAAATTACCAAAGTAATCAGAGTTATTTTTAGTGCTGTTATTGCTTAATGTAATCGCCATTTGATTATTTAGAAAAATAGCAGAACCGGCAGGATTTACATTTATAGAGGACAAATCACCTCCAAGTGCACCAAAAGCTCCACTCATTGCTCTAAAGCGTGCAGTTCCGTTCAAATTATCTTGCGAATAGCGCACTGCATCAGCGATTTCTTGTGATCGCGCAACACTTGCTGTCAAGCCTAATGCTAATAAAAATATATATTTTTTCATGTATTTCGAAAGTTTTAATTTAGTACTAAAAATAAGAAAGGAAATTAAATTATCCTCTGCCGCCTCTTCCGCCACCGCCGGTTGATCTTCCGCCGCCACCAGAGCTACTTGATCTTGAGCTGCTGTTTGAACTTGGGCTATATGATCTTGAGCTATTATCGTTTCTGGTAGAAGGGGTGTAAGACCTTGTTGGAGTGTTGTTTTGATTGCGAACTCCATTGGTGTTGTCTCTTCTGCTTGGATTGTAGTTAGAGTTATTTTGTGATTGTCCTTGATTTCTTGAAAAAGTAGGACTGGTCTGGTTCATGCGATTAGAAGTTCCTCTTCCAGAATTAGTGTTGTTATTGTTTCTATAATCGGAATTCACAGCTCTCCTGTTGACGGATGAGTTAATGTTACGGTTGTAAGTGGAGGCATTGCGATTAGAATTCACAGTATTTGCGTTATACGATCCTCTTCTGCCTGCATTATTGTTGTATACTCTATTGTTGTAATAATTAGAATGACCCCAATTATTCCATCCCCAGTTGTTTCCGTAATAATTATTCCATCCCCAGTTATTCCATCCGAAACCAATGTTGTTTCCCCAACCAAAACCACCGTTCCAACCCCAATTGTTTCCATACCAGTTGTTCATTCCCCATCCGAAACCGCCATTCCATCCCCAGTTGTTTCCATACCAATTATTCATTCCCCAACCCGTATCGTAAACATTGATGCTTACGCTTTGAGGATTACTTCCCCAGCCAGGATAGTTTGAATTGTTCTCTTGTAGCGTATCGTTTTCTAAATTATAATCATTATAATTATCAACATCTGTAAAAATTTCGACTGGTTGATTACTGTTTTGTAAAGACCCAAAATAGTCTGTATATTGATTTTTTGGGGCATTTTGAGTCTCAGTTTGAACGGCTCTATTTGGGGTGTTACCATAAATTCCATCAGAATCATAGTAAGAGCTGTTTTGGTATGAGCCACAAGATGTAAATAGGACGCTCAAAAATCCGGCAATATAGTATATCGCGCTGTTTTTGAAGGAAAGAGTACTAGTTTTCATATATATGGAGTTTTTATTGTTGCACATTACAAAAATAGTTAGTTTTGCTGAACTATTTATTTAAAAATATTAATGCAAAATTTGTGCCAAACTATTCAATATGAGTAAGAACTTAACTACAAGAGCAGAAGATTATTCAAAATGGTATAATGAGTTGGTTGTCAAAGCCGATTTAGCCGAAAATTCAGCAGTTAGAGGTTGTATGGTTATCAAACCGTACGGATATGCAATATGGGAAAAAATGCAAGCTGAATTGGATCGAATGTTTAAAGAGACAGGGCATCAAAATGCCTATTTTCCTTTATTTGTTCCCAAAAGTATGTTTGAGGCAGAGGAGAAAAATGCTGAAGGATTTGCGAAAGAATGTGCTGTTGTCACTCATTACCGTTTGAAAAATGATCCTGATAGACCTGGGAAACTTATGGTTGATCCTAATGCAAAATTAGAAGAAGAATTAATTGTTCGTCCTACTAGTGAAGCTATTATTTGGTCTACATACAAAGGGTGGGTGCAATCATACAGAGATTTACCTTTGTTGATTAATCAATGGGCTAATGTGGTACGTTGGGAAATGAGAACCAGATTATTTTTGCGTACCGCAGAATTTTTATGGCAAGAAGGACATACTGCACACGCTACCAAAGCGGAGGCTGTGGAGGAATCAGAAAAAATGATGAATGTATACGCTGATTTTGCTCAGAATTTTATGGCGATTCCAGTGATAAAAGGAATAAAAACAGAAACAGAACGTTTTGCCGGAGCAGAAGAAACCTATTGTATCGAAGCTTTGATGCAAGACGGAAAAGCATTGCAAGCGGGAACTTCGCATTTCTTAGGACAGAATTTCGCTAAGGCTTTTGATGTAAAATTTGCAAATGCCGAAGGAAAGCAAGAATATGTTTGGGGGACTTCTTGGGGAGTTTCAACTCGTTTGATGGGAGCGCTTGTAATGACGCATTCAGATGACCAGGGATTAGTGCTGCCTCCTAGTTTAGCACCTATTCAAGTCGTGATTGTGCCTATTTATAAATCAGATGAGCAATTAGAAGCTATAAGTACTGAGGTAAATATTTTGACTGCTGCTTTGCGAAAAATGAATGTCTCTGTGAAATTTGATAACAGAACTACTCAAAAACCAGGTTTTAAATTTGCAGAATGGGAATTAAAAGGAGTGCCGGTACGAATTGCTGTTGGTCCTAAAGATTTAGAAAATGGAACTTTTGAGGTGGCAAGAAGAGATACCTTGACTAAAGAAGTTGTTTCTAAAGATGGAATCGAAACTTATATTAGCGATTTGCTAGAGAAAATTCAAAAAGAATTATTCGAAAAAGCATTAAATTATAGAAATACGCATATTACCGAAGTAAACAGTTTTGAAGAGTTTAAAGAGGTTATTGATTCTAAAGGAGGTTTTGTATCAGCGCATTGGGATGGAACAGCAGCCACTGAAGAGAAGATCAAAGAGTTGACTAAAGCTACCATAAGATGTATTCCTTTGGATAGAGTAGAAGAGGCGGGAAGCTGTGTTTTTACTGGGGAAAGCTCTATTGGTAGAGTGCTATTTGCAAAGGCGTATTAAAAAAAAATAATTTTTTTTGCATGTACTATTGTACGTTTCAAAAATAGTTGTATTTTTGCATCCGCATTAGAGAAGCAGGGCCCGTTCGTCTATCGGTTAGGACGCATGGTTTTCATCCATGTAAGAGCGGTTCGATTCCGCTACGGGCTACTATTTTTATTGCATGTTAAAGTTTTCCTGAACTTAGAAGGAATAATGGCCCGTTCGTCTATCGGTTAGGACGCATGGTTTTCATCCATGTAAGAGCGGTTCGATTCCGCTACGGGCTACAATTTCAATATTTTAGATTGATAAAAACTTAGGGGATAATGGTCCGTTCGTCTAGGGGTTAGGACGCCAAGATTTCGTCTTGGTAACAGGGGTTCGATTCCCTTACGGACTACAAAAAAATAGTAAAAGATAAAAAAGCAATAAAATGGCAAATCATAAATCAGCTCTAAAGAGAATTAGAAGTAACGAAAAGAGAAGAGTATTAAACAGATACCAACACAAAACTACTCGTAATGCCATTAAAGCATTAAGAATAGCAACTGATAAAACTGATGCTACATCTAAATTATCAAGTGTAATTTCTATGATTGATAAATTAGCTAAGAAAAATATCATTCATGATAATAAAGCTTCTAATTTAAAATCTAAATTAACGAAACTTGTTTCTAAATTGTAATTAAAAACAATTTTTTAGACACAAAAAAAGCTCTCATTTATGAGAGCTTTTTTTGTGTCTAATTTTTTTTATTTTAATTCTAATTTATTTTTTAAGTATTCAAGCATTGTTTTTGTAATAGGTTTTGATATAAATTCAATTACCATAGGGTAATTTTTTGCCTTTTCTAAGTCCTCAGGGTCTATTGTTGAAGATAGAATAACAACCTTTATTGAATTGAAATCGGAATATTTAGTACTGTTAAAATGATCTAAGAATTCCCAACCTCCCATTACAGGCATGTTTAAATCTAAAAAAATTAACTGAGGGTGATTCTTTATGTTTAAAGTTTTGATAGTGTTGAAATAAAGAAGTGCTTCTTCTCCATTTTGAGAAGTGATAATTTCATTGCAAAAGTTTGACTTAGTAATAACTTTTTTACATAACATAAGTGTTATGGGGTCGTCGTCGATGAATAAAATTTGATTAAGCATCTTATTAGTTTCTAAAAGTTAATGTAAATGTTGTCCCTTTGTTAACTTCGCTTTCTATATCGATAGTTCCTCCCATAGTTTCTACCTGCGATTTTACTAGATACAAGCCCAATCCTTTGCTATCCGGGTAATTATGAAAACGTTGGTAGAGGCCAAAAACTTTATCGCGATTTCTTTTTAAATCGATTCCTATACCATTATCTGAAAAGATTATGATTACTGTATTTCCAGTTTTACTTGCTGTAATGTTTATTTCAAGTTTTCGATTTTCTGATTTGAATTTTAAAGAATTAGATATCAAATTTAGGATTATACTCTCCAGATAAGCTTTATTTGTATTTAAAATAGAAACTTTTTTTAAATTGATGTTTATTATAGGTTTCGAGAATTCAATTTGAAAACTAAGTTGATTGATAATTTTATCAAAAATATGTTCCAGTTGAATAGCTTCTTTTTGTAAAGAAGAGTTTTCTTTTATTACGATAACTTTGACTAAATCATTTATGGTTTCATTTAATAGGTGAGTTGATTTATTGAAACCATTTAGTATTTCTTTTAATTCTAAATTTTCAATCGGAATATCTTCTATTAAATTAAGTAAACCTGTCAAATTAGATAATGGAGCTCTAAGGTTGTGTGATGTTATATAGGAAAACTGCTTTAAATCTTTATTTTTCTGAATTAATTCTATAATTAATTTTTCTTTTTCTTTTTCTTGTTTCTTTTCTTTTGATATGTCTCTTTGAATTGAAATCCAATGCGAAAGTTCGTTTTCAGAGTTGTAAACAGGGATCATTGAGAATCGGACGAGATATTGCTCGTTTTTCTTAGTGTAGCTTATCGTTTCTATCTGGCATTCTTCTTTATTATTTATAGCTTTAAGAAGTTTCTGATATTCCTCCATATCAGAATTTGGGCCTATAAAAATAGTAGGAGATTTGCCGATAATTTCATTGAAAAGATATCCGGACATAACAGAAAATGCAGGATTCGAGTAAATGATTTTGGGAATGGTTCTGTCAGTAGAAAATGCTTCTGTGATGATTATAGAGTCTTTTGACTGTGTAATTACGGTTTCTAATAATTTAAGGCGTTGTTCTTCTTCTTTTTGTTTGGTTATATCTTGGATGGCGCCAATCATTCTTGTTGGCTTTCCATTTTCATCCTTCAAAAGAAAACCTTTATCCAATATATATTTATAGGTATTGTCAGCGCATTTAAAACGATATTCATCCTGCCATTTTTCAGTTTTTTGTTCGAGAAAAGAATATAATTTAATTGACATTTTTATGCTGTCTTCTGGATGGATTTTATCAAACCACCAATTAGAAGTGTCTCCAATTTGGTTTTCTGCATAGCCAAAAATATTATTAATTCCCTGGTTCCAACTAAAGTTGTCTTCCTGAATTTTCCAATCCCAAATAGTATCACTTGTGGCTTTTGCTACAATATCATATTTGTCATTTGATTCTTTGATTTTTTGATTCGTATCTTTTAATTTTTGATAAATGGCATAGCTCTTTGAGTTGTTGTGAGCTAAAATAAATTTCAGAAGCATTCCTGAAAAAAGAACAAACAAGATGTCTTTAATAAAATATAAAGATTGATAACTGCTATTATAAGTGTAATCTTGAAGAGATTTATAATAAATAATCGAAATGAACATTAAAAGGATAATGTAAATTAAGGCGATTTGATTGGATTGATTTTTCATTAATCAAATATAAATAATTAATGCGATATTATTAAATAAGATTTTAAACTTATTTTTTGGGTTTATTTTAATATTTGTCTAACACATTGGTTATGAGTTAATTTAATTAATTTTTTTAATTGCAAATTGAGATGTTAAAAGTATAAGAGGTTTTTCTTTTTTAGAAATAACCACAGTTATTTAAATGTAAGAATTTGAATATCACACTCTTTTTTTTCTGTGTTTTGATGCGGGTTAATTTTTTTGGTTGCTGTAAAATTTTAATTATTTTTAATTTGCTAAAAGATATAAACTATTAAGAATATGTAAAGTATTGAATAAATATATTTTTATACCGAAAAAAAAGTGTACTTTTGCACCCATTAAAAATCACAGATGGAATCTATTAGAAACATTGCAATTATTGCCCACGTCGATCACGGTAAAACAACTTTGGTTGATAAAATTATGTATCACTGTCAGTTATTTCGTGATAACGAAAATACCGGTGACTTAATCCTTGATAACAACGACTTAGAGCGTGAAAGAGGTATTACTATTACTTCAAAGAATGTTTCTGTAGTATACAAAGGAACAAAAATCAACATTATTGATACTCCTGGTCACGCTGATTTTGGTGGTGAAGTAGAGCGTGTATTGAACATGGCTGATGGAGTTTGTCTACTAGTAGATGCTTTTGAAGGACCTATGCCTCAAACTCGTTTTGTTCTTCAAAAAGCTATTGACTTAGGTCTTAAACCTTGCGTTGTAATCAATAAAGTTGATAAAGAAAACTGTACTCCTGAAGAAGTGCATGAAAAAGTTTTTGACCTAATGTTTGAATTAGGTGCTGAAGAGTGGCAATTGGATTTTCCAACGGTTTACGGTTCTGCTAAAAATAACTGGATGTCTGATCATTGGGAAAACGTAACGGATAATGTGGAAGCATTGTTGGATATGGTTATTGAAAATGTACCAGCTCCTAAAGTTTCTGAAGGAACACCACAAATGTTGATTACATCATTAGATTTCTCAGCATTTACAGGTCGTATCGCTATCGGTCGTCTTGAAAGAGGTATTTTGAATGAAGGTATGCCAATCTCATTAGTAAAAAGAGACGGTACGGTAATGAAATCTAGAATTAAAGAACTTCATACTTTTGAAGGACTTGGTCGTAAAAAAGTACAACAAGTTATTGCAGGAGATATTTGTGCAATTATTGGTGTTGAAGGATTTGAAATTGGAGATACTATCGCTGATTTTGAAAACCCAGAAGCATTGAAAACAATCGATATTGACGAGCCTACTATGAGTATGTTGTTTACAATTAATGACTCTCCTTTCTTTGGTAAAGAGGGTAAATTTGTAACTTCTCGTCATATTAGAGACCGTTTGACAAAAGAGTTAGAAAAAAACTTAGCAATGAAATTAGGTGAAACTGATTCAGCTGATAAGTTTATGGTTTTTGGTCGTGGTGTACTTCACTTATCTGTTCTTATTGAAACAATGAGAAGAGAAGGTTATGAATTGCAAATCGGTCAACCACAAGTTATCATCAAAGAAATTGATGGTAAAAAATGTGAGCCAATTGAAGAATTGACAATCGATTTACCAGAATCACTTTCAGGTAGAGCGGTTGAGTTCGTTACCTTGCGTAAAGGTGAAATGCTAAGTATGGAAACTAAAGGGGAGCGTATGATTGTAAAATTTAATATCCCATCACGTGGAATTATTGGATTGCGTAATCAATTGCTTACTGCAACAGCTGGTGAGGCTATTATGGCACACCGTTTTATAGGATACGAACCGTACAAAGGAGAAATCGCTGGACGTAACAAAGGTTCATTGATTTCTATGGAAAAAGGAAAAGCTATTCCTTATTCTATCGATAAATTGCAAGATCGTGGTAGGTTTTTCGTTAATCCTAATGATGAAATTTACGAAGGTCAGGTAATTGGAGAAAATTCTCGTAGCGATGATATGTGTGTTAATGTTACCAAAGAGAAAAAACAGTCTAACGTTCGTTCTTCTGGAAATGATGATAAAGCTAGAATTATTCCTCCAGTTATTTTCTCATTAGAAGAAGCTTTAGAGTACATTCAAAAAGATGAATATGTTGAAGTAACTCCAAAATCTATTCGTTTGAGAAAAATTTATTTGACAGAAACTGATAGAAAAAGATTTAAAATCTAATTCTATTTTTTATAAAATTGTAAGCCATTCGTTGATTCGAATGGCTTTTTTTTTGACAGGATAATTGTAATTGTTAAAATTAGATTTCTTTATTATTATAGATTTGCATGAGGGATAGGAACTAGCTACCGAAGTAGCGTGGATAGCCCGACATCATAAAAGGAAAGGGCTACTCATTGTTGCAATGAGTAGCCCTTTCCTTTTATGGTGGCATGCCCTAAAGCTTAACTATCTTTTCAAACTAAAATGGCCTTTAGCCTCTCTTCCATCATCTAATTTTATGGTGAACCAATAATCGTCTACGGGCATTAATTTTCCAATATACGTCCCATCCCATCCTAGGCCTGAAGGAGACAATTGTTTCAATAATTTTCCATATCGGTCAAAAATATAGATAATAGCTTTTTCATAGATATTGCTATTTATTCCTTTTAGATTCCAATAATCATTGTAAGAGTCACCATTAGGAGTAAAGTATTTGGGAGCATTTAATATTACAAAACTTTTTGTTGTTTGACCACACCCATCAATACTCTCCGCTATTAATTCATGAAAGCCTCCGGGTAGATTTTCAAAAATGGTAGAACTTTGAAAAGAAGTTTCTGCTCCATTTTGAAAATGAATCAGATATCTATAGTCGTTTGGATTATTTACATTTACTATGACATGATTTGTTTGTTCTAAATCGTGTACAATTATATTGTTTATTTTAGGCAAATAAGACATGGTAACTATGCATTTTCGCTTAGCTGTACAGCCAGAATTGTTCATTACAGTTACTTCGTATTCACCTTCCTTGTTTATTGATATTGTTGGAGTTTTTTCACCTGTTGACCATAAATATGTAAAATCACTTGTTTTGTCAGGAGATAAAATCCCTGAATTTAATAATATGGAAGGATTTTCAAGTCCTTCACATAAAATTATATTTTCTAAAATATTAATTGTAGGAGTTGGTTCGACTATAATTTCAAAATTTCCTGTTCCATAACAGCCTTCAGCATTTTCCGCTTTAAGGAATACTGTTTTAGAAACTGAAACAAACGGATCTATAAGTTCATTTATGCCCATAAAAGCCTCCTCTTCACTTAAATAAAAAGACAGTCGTATATCAGAAGGTAAATTCAACTCCGTTGTTATTAAATCCTTTTTTTGTTCTAAATCAAATGATGCTTTTCCATCACCAAGGTCACATCCATAAAAAGTTTCGGGTAATAATAGGATGTTTTTATTAGCATGTAAAATTATAGTTCCTACGCTGTAGCAACTTGAATTTGGTTGCGAAACTTTTGCGTATATAAGCTCATCTGGAATACTGCTTCTGTAATTTACGGGAATAGATTGGATATTCGTTATATCATTTTCAGCATCAGCAATGCTATGGTAATAATGAACTTCAAAATCCTCATCGCCTAAACTAATTGGCTCATTAGCCAAAGACAAATTAAACATAGCTAAACCATCTGTAGGAACACTATCTTGTGTGTCACATTGTATTAATTTATATGGTGTAGAAAGTATTTTCGGAACGTCATAAATAGTTATTATTTTTTCATGAGGGTCTCTTTCTTCACCATTTACAGTTTTTATTAAAGTTACTTTATAATCACCGGTATGTGCGTATGTATGATAGGCATCAATAGCATTAGAAGTAAATCCATCTCCAAAATCCCAAAGCACACTGTCAATTTTTTCAAGTGAGTTATTGTAAAAATGAGTTGCATCACCTAAACAATTAAATTCATAACTAAAAGCATATAAAAATAGAGAAGTGATAAATGGGGGTAAACCTAATTTTGCTTTTTTTCCTCCTAAGTCAATTTCATTTTGTAAATAATTACAATTTGAGCCATCTAATTCAGGGTTGTTTATAACAGATAGCTTATCGCTACTATCATTTCCAGTAGGATATCCAGAACGATATATTTTTTCGTCAAGTGCTAGTTGCAAAGCACCTGCAACGTTTGTGGAAGAGTTGATGGTGGTTTTTGAACCTATAATATTAGCGCTTTTAAGATCAAATTGAATTAGCAAACTTCCAAAGGAAACATCATCATTATTAAATATATTTGTAGTTATATATAATTTTTTTGATTTCGCCGAAAATTCTACACCATAAGGATTAACCCCATTGAGAACAGAAAATCCATTACTTACTTTTCCAGTACTTGCATCAAAATCAAATAACCATACATTACCTGTATTTCTAATGACATTGTTTTTTGGACCTAATTCATCTGTGGCTTTCAAAGAAGAATTGGCCATTGCAATTTTTTTTCCATTTGGAGATGTTTTTAAATATCCTATTGCATTAGAAATATAACCGCCAGTTGGAACGTTCAAAGAAGAAGTTGTTTGAATCGGTTTTTTGTTAACACCTGATGTGCTAATTTTAAAAGAATAAAAAGTGTTTTTAAAATGGGTTACCACCCAAAATGAAATTCCATCATCATGTTGAACTGCGGTAATTTTTTCGGAACATTTAAATTTCACATCTTCAATATCCCCAGGATTATAAGTGATTAGATGAATGTTCTTTTCTTTGATAGAGATATCACCTAGTCCGTTATTCAACCTCAAATCAACTAAAGAATAATTTAATCCATTGTTTGGTGGATCCTCATTATTTAAGGGGTTATCGTCAACGTTTTTTGGATTAGGCTGGTCTACTGTAAATATATAATATAAATTTTTATTACTTGGATGTGGAACTATTATAGCAGACTGCGTACTTGAGTTATGGCCTAATAAGCCGTAACCGTTTGGCATTACTTGGTGTGATTTGTCATATACAATTGAACCATCCGTATAAAAAAGTAAAGTGCCATTTTTATCAGAAATTGTGGTGCAACCTTCAGCAGTATTTAGCTGACCATTAGTTAAAGCAACCGGGCTTCCCGAATTGAAATCAAGCCCCGCATAATTCCCAAAATACCATATAGCTGCTTCTTTTTGTGAAAATGCAGGAATTGTAAAAAAAAATAAAGAAAATACTAAAAGAATAAGGGTTTTCATATCTTATTTAAAGAATCAAATGTAGTGAATATCAATGTATAAAAGAAATAATAATATTTGAAGTTTAATATTTTGGTTGTTTATCTTTTCAAACTAAAATGGCCTTTAGCCTCTCTTCCGTCCTCTAATTTTATAGCGAACCAATAATCATCAGACGGTAAAGGCTGTCCTGTAAAAGTCCCGTCCCAACCTTGACTGAAGGCTGTAATTTGTTTTAGCAACTTGCCGTAACGGTCATAAATAAAGATGGTAGAATTAGCATTAAAATTTGCGTTTACTCCTTTTACATTCCAATAATCATTTTGGCCGTCTCCATTTGGAGTAAAAAATTTAGGGATTCCAATGACGGCTATAGTTTGGCTCACCGTTCCACAACCATTTTTGTCATTAATGTATATTTGATGAATTCCAGCGGTTATATTGTCAAAGAAATTAGAATCTTGAAAAGGTCCGGAAGGAGCATCAAGACTGTATTCGCATTGTCCTTGTCCACTAACATTTATAGTTAAGGAGTTTACATCCGATAAATCGGTGATCGCAATATTCGTAATTTTTGCAATATCGGAAGCTGTTACTTTTATGGTTCTAATTCTGCTACAGCCGTCAAGCGAAATTACTTCTACAGTATAATTACCTTCTTGATTTACCTCCATTGTTGGTCCAATTTCAGTCTCTAAAACAGCATTCTCTTTGGTCCAGATATAAGTATAATCAGAAGTTGGTGAACCGTCTTTAAGACCTGCGTCTAATGTTACAAAAAAAGTGGGAAGATTAGAGCAAACTAATTCATTTTCCTCTAAATCTTCATTCGTATTAATATTTGGTTTTGGATTTACTGTTAATGTAACTCTTGGACTCAAACCATAACAGGCATTGTCAGCCGTACTTTCGACGCGAACCCATATTTTTTGCTGATTTGGATAGCCTTCATTTCTATAGTTTGAAGTATTTTTTATTGCATCATTTTCAGATAAAGCATCTTGTTCATTTTTGTAATATCGAATGGAATAAGGTGTTGCGGAGGGTGGAAGAATGGCTATGATTTCTGAAGTCACGCTACTAAAATCAAAAGTAGCAATACCATCTGTATCATCATTACTCAAACCTAAATCATCGCAATTACTGAAAGTTCTGCTGAATGAAGCTGGAATTTGTGTAGTAGATACAGTCAAATCAATTGCAGCGATGTTATAGCAGCCATTTGAATTTGTAACCCGCGTCCAAACGGTCATACTTCCGGCAATGGAATTTCTAAATGCTAAAGGATTGGAAATTAAATCCGTGGAATCTTCATTTTCAGCAGCAGCAAGTGAAGTGTAATACGTAAATGTTTCTGACGCTGAATTAGTAGAAATCGCATCATTTTTTACAGTTAGATTAAAAGCTGAAAATCCATCTGTATCATCGTCACATTGTACAATGGTGACCCTATTTACGACTGGTAAAGTATAAATTGTCAAAGTAGTTTCATTAGAAATCAAGCCACATGAATTTCCTGTTTTTTCTAATTTTACTCTGTATTTGTAACCGTTCATTGCATTAGTAATATTTATCAATCCTAATGTATTAGTAGTGGTATTTTGATAGTTTACAGTATTCAAGATGTCATTCCAGATTGTTCCATCAGTTGATAACTGCCATTGATAGGTATTCCCGCCATTGTCAGCAACAGTAATTGTTGTGTTTTCTAACTCACAGGTAGGATTTGTAACCGGTTGAGAGGTGATTACTATTGGTGCGGCAATTATATAATTGTTATTTGGGGTCGAGTAGCCTATGCCGCTGGTAACTTTGCCTTTTTGATTCACGGTTGTCGGGTTGCTGCCTAATATTCCATTAGTATCATCATCTGTAAAACCGGCTTCTGTAACATCAAAACAAACATCATTATCGCTATCCAAATCGATATAATTAGACGTTTCATCTGAATCGGTATCAGAAATAGTATAATTGATTTTGCCATTATCCGCAGCTGTTTCAAGGACGTCTAAAAGTCCGTTCGCTCCAAAAAGAATAGAACCGCCGTCAATCATTCCATCTTGATTGGAATCGACAGCATTATGACCTGATTCAACTAAATCGTAAATACCATCATTGTCACTGTCTAAATCAAGATGATCTGCAATTAAATCACCATCGGTATCAATAGGAATTATTCCCGGTTCGAAAGCATTGTCTAAACCATTTTTGTTTCCGTCTATTCCTGAAAAAACTTTAAATCCTTTTCCTTGCGCCTCAATGGTATCTGGAATACCATCATTGTCACTATCAATATCTAATAAATCGGGAAATCCATCAGAATCCGAATCAAATGTTTCTGTATGGCTAATCATGAATATAGCTTTGTTTGCGGTGGTTTCAGAAAGATTAATATGACTGAATGATATTGAATTAGTAAGATAAGATGAAAATTGAAAACTTCCTAAACCAGGTAGTAGTGGCGTAGTGCTTTTTAATCGGAATCGGATTTCAAAGGAAGAAAATTCAGTTACACCACTTTCGTAAATTCCATCATAGTTAGTATCCACTAGTAATTGATTTTGCGGATCTGTCAAAGTAATGGTTTTATCTGTCGGCACTTTTATTATAAAATCGCCTTCTGCATTTAAATATTCAGAAATATCAGTAATTTGGTTTGGATTATCCTGTGCTATATAATTAATGCTAATACTTTCTGTTTTGGTAAAATTTAATGTGTAAGTTGCGAAATTTGTAATTCCAGCCGGTACTTCCGATACGAATCCGTAGAATGGTTTACCAGTAATCGTTCCGCTTACTGATGTAGCTCCATTGTAATCTGAGCTTACAGTGGGATTTGACTGATTGAATAGCGAAATATTAGCTTCTCGATTATTAATTATTCCATCATTGTCTAAGTCGATATCAATGTTATTATTTGTTCCGTCCTTATCTGAATCTAATGGGCAGTCGCTTACCGGAATTTTGTCTGAGAAAATAGGAACTGTAGTTGGACAACCCACAATACTTCCTTTCACTTGGTAGTATCCAGGTGTTATGGGCGTGTATGAATTTGAATTTGCACCAACAATTATTTGGTCATTAAAATACCACTGAAACGTATCGTAAGAGGATAACGTGCTTATTTTGAGTACAATATTTGGGATGCAAGCTAAATTAGATACAGTAATTTTATCAGTAACAATTTCTGGTTTAGTATCAAATCCGGAATAATAGCCACCATAAGTTGCAGCTCCATTTGTTCCAAAGTAAGATACGTACACTTGTCTCGTGGATTTTACAGCAATATTTCCAGTCAAATTAAAAAGGGAATATCTTACATAATTGGTATTTCCTATAACAGGAACAGCAGTTGTATTGATAGGATTATTATTTATTGTTACCGTAGCACCTGTCTCAGTTACAATGTTTAATCCTCCATTATAAAAGGTACTTCCTATTGATTGAATGGCTGGTATGTTGTCTACAATATTTGGTGTTGCACAATTTAATGGCGGTACAAAAAATAAATTTTGGTTAGCAGGAGAAAAATCACCTCCAATACTTTGGTAAGCAGATACGTTTTCGGTGGTAGAAACATATAAGTTTCCATCAATAAATTGGCTTCCATCGATTACAGTATATTGTCCGCTATTAATAGGAGCAAGAGGAGTTGTTGATCCGTTGATGAAAATTTTAGTATTATCAACATTTGCAATCAATAAAACCTGTTCTAAATCATCACTTCCTAATCCTTTGACAAAAATATATTCTTTTCCCGTTTTTTCTGTCGGAACAATTTGGTCAAAACCTACATCTCTACCGGGTATATTTCCTTGCGCGTTAAGAAACGAACTGTTGCTTCCTCCAAAAGAACCTGAATTGACAACCACGGGTTTATCAGATTCTACTAAAGCGCCAATCATTTTAGAGCTATTAGAAACAGTTGTGTTGTAATTTTCCAATGCTAAAACATAACTTTCATTTTTACCTAATGTGACAATTAGAGGTCCATTGACAATGGTTCCGTCAGATAGTACAGATCCAATTGGAATGTTTGAAATAGTGACTTTAGTATTGTTTTCTGTTGATAGTATTGAAGCAAAATTCAACAGACTCGGATCGTACAGAGGATTTAACATTGCTCCCAATCTAAATTCTTTCCCTAAAGCACTGTTCCCTTTTGATACCAATCCTCCCGCATGATTGTATGAGTTATTTTGAGCTGAAAATCCAGCATTAACACGAATACTTACATAAATTAAGTCTTCAGCTTCTACTATAAATCCTTTATTTGTTACAATGCCAATATTTGTTTTTGGAGTGAATAGTTGCGTATTTTGTCCTTGTCCTATAAAGTAAATATAGGGATTAGTATTTGTCACTACACCTGTTATGGTGTTGCCTCCACTTGCTATAATTTTGAAATTTACATTGTTGGTGCTGGGTGTAGAAATATATAAATACTGATCACCTGCTAAATTGTTAGAACAGGTCAATGGCGGGATATAATGTGTTTTGCTAAACTGCGAGAAACAACTTATAGAAAAAAGAATAAAAAGGAATAGTAGAGTTTTTTTCATTTGCTAAAAATAGCAAATTTTACATTATCTTTTTAATGAAAAATGACCTTTTATTGTTCTGCCATTTTCCAAATTTAAATGAAACCAATAATCATCAGCAGGTAACGCCGAACCATTGAAAGTTCCGTTCCAACCATTCGATGAAACCGTTAATTGTTTCAGCAGCTTTCCGTAACGGTCAAATATGTACAATGTTGATTTTGGGAGTGTCTCTAAATTTTTAATTTTCCAAAGATCATTATATCCATCATTATTTGGTGTAAAATAACGTGGATAATCTAAAATATAAGTTGTAAAAGGAAGCGATAAACCACAACCATTTTTATCTCTGGCGAAGAGTAAATATTCGCCGGGAGCAACGCCTTCAAAAGTTGAATTATCCTGAAAAAAATCACCGTCAATTGAAAATTCATAGGCACCAATTCCGGTATATTCAATTGTAATTGAATTTTCATTTCTGGCAAAATCATTTACTTTTACTCCGGTAATTGTTGCAATTCCGGAAAGAGAAACAATGAATTTTTTTGTTTTTTGACAGCCATTTTTATTCGTTACGGTAACAAAATATGTTCCAGGAGAATCAATTGTTATGCTGTTTGTTGTAGCTTGTGTACTCCATAAATAGCTCGAGAAACCAGTATTAACAGTTAAGTTGATTGTGGTACCTTCACATAGTATTAAAGATTCATCTTGAAAATTAGGCGGGTCAAAAGAGTTTACTTCAAGAGTAATGACTGTAATTGAATAGCAATCAGGACCGTTTAAAATTTTAGCAAAAATCGTTTGTTGATTTGGAATCGTATTTTTAAAAAGAGTCGGTAACTCATTTTGTTCGACAACAGCATCATTGGTATTCAAATAATATTTAACTACTAATCCTAGTGGTAATCCTGCTAAAACTTGAGGCGTGACTTGGGAATTCAAGTCAAATTGAGCCAATCCATCTTCGGAGCCATCGGCATCACAAGTTGCAATAGGATTTTGTGGAGCTATTACAATAGTAGAAACAATTAGTTGTACTGTTGCAAAACTTTCGCATCCCAATGTATTGGTCACTCTTGCAAATACGGATTGATTTGTGCCAGTATTTGTGAAAGAAGTGGCATTAGTAATTGGATTCAATTTTGCTTTGGCATCAGCCAAAGAATTGTAATAAACCACCGCACTTAGATTTGGAATATTATTTTTTACAATGGCATCTACTTTAGTCAAATCAAAAATGGTAATTCCATCCGTATCATCGTCACATTGTGAAAGGGTAGTGTCCTTTAAATCGATTTCTGGAATATATTCGATTTTTATTTCTTCAGTAGCGATACAACTGGAGGAAAGCAACACTTCTACTTTATAAATTCCGGGGCTGGTAACGTTATAAGTTGGTGTGTTTTCTGGTAAAAGCACATTATTTTTGTACCATCGGTACGTGTAATTTGATGGCAATTTAGGATCGATTGTAAAGCTTGCGCCAAAGCAAATGGCAGTATTCGTTGTCAGTAGTCGATCTGGTCCTAAGTCGATTTTTGGCAAAAAACTACCTGCTTCAAGAAATACAGCTGAGTCATAATCTTCATTTTCATCATCTGCAATGACTAATTTGATTTGATATGTCCTGCCTGCAATAACAGTACTTTGAGCATTCAAAACCACGGTTTGGGCGCTGTAATTTATTGGGCTGGTACTACCATTATATCCGCCAAAATAGTTTTCATTGGCTGGAGGACATCCTGCTATGAGTCCGCTGGCAGTATTGTATGAAGAAATTTGGGGATGCACATTTGTTGAGGAGACCGGAATCGCAGTGTTGGGTATTACTGCTATATTTTTATAGGCTTCATTACTACCTTTTTCTTTAATTAAAAAAGCAAATCCATCTGAATACAGACAAGGGAAATACAATTGATATTCATTGGATGCAAAGATATAATTGAAGCTGATAAAATTAGTCAACGGCACAAAATCAAATTCAAGAACTGTCGCATTAAATGTTTGATTTAAATTTAACGCTTGTTCTAAATCAGAATCACCAGCCCAACGCGAGTCGCCGCCACCTCTGTTTGTTACAAATGGACCTACAGAATTTTGACTGGTCCATGTGCTTAAAACTACTCCTTCTTTGAACGGAAAAGTACTGGCAGCAGCATTAAAATAAGCATAACTTTTTTGACTTCCAGAATAATTATCCCCAGTTGCTGTTGGGTTTATGATGGTAGCACAGGAACTATTTACTAAAATATTTTCTACAAGTTGGCTAGCCGTATACGTGTCATTTACTAAAATAGATTGCGCCTTTGCATTAATAGAAATGCAACAAATGAAAAAATAAAATAATATTGTTTTTACACCAGTCATAGAAACATAAAGATACTACAAATCTCTGTTCTTTAATAACCGGTAGGAAAGGAAAATGAAAATCACGGTCCAGCACAAAACAATAATAATGGATGATAATTCTACATCATATTTTTTAATATTATCTAAGCCAATTTGTGTTCCCAAGTTTTTTACCACGGATAATCGGGAAAAGGGCTCGACAATTAAATTTGACATTGATTCTAAAGGGAAAAACTGCATAATTGAGGCTGCTGTTTTACTTTCAGGGAAAATTTTGAAAGTCAAAACTCCCTTGATAATCCCTTCGATAATATTCCAAACCAACAGAAATCCCAATGCAAATGCTGAACGTTTGACCAATATTCCTAAAAATAAACAGAAAGAGAAAAATCCAACCAATTTGATGAAGTATGCCAGCAGGTATTCTAAATCCGAGAATACAATGCTAATTTCCGTGTAGGAAGAAAAGCTTAATCCTAAAAGAAGCGACATTATAAAAATAAAAACGGTAGATACTGTTGCAAATAAAATGACGGTTAAAAACTTAGATTGAATAAATTCCTTCTTGCTCATTCCATCAATTAAATTTTGTTTCAGCGTTCCATAACTGTATTCGTTTGCCATCATGGAAACGATTACAATTGCTAAAAACAATTTTAAAACGGCCGCAATATAAGTATTGAAATGCCAAATAAAAGGGAAATTGAATATTCCCATTTCTGCCAGATGAAATTTGAAAATACCTAAGTCAAATTTTATTGAGGCGATAAGAGCTATAAAAGTTAAAAGTATAAAATAAGTCAAAGTCAAAACTCGGCTTGCTTTGTTTTTCCAGATTTTTTGAAGTTCTATTGAGAGAAGTCGTTTCATTATGAAATTGTGATTTATGTTATAAAAAGGGTGCGATTAGTAAAACCATTGCTATCGATTTTTTGTCAATTCTAAAAATTGTTCTTCCAAGCTATTTTTTCGCTTAACCAAGTGATTTAATACAATATTTTTTTCAAAAAGAAATCGATTTAATTCTTTTGCGTCTAAATCATCTTTTAAATAAACTAAAACCTTTCCTTCTTCATTCACAACCTTTTTTACGGCAGGATGTGTTTGTACCACTACTATTAAATTGTCAATGTCATCAGCATGTATTTCAAAGAAACCTTCGTTTGCAGACATTCCATCTACTAATCCGGTGTATAAAATCTCGCCTTTTCTTAAAACCAAAACATGGGTACACACTTTTTCTACTTCGTCCAATAAATGAGAAGCCAGTAAGATTGTAGTTCCTTTGGCTGCAATTTGTTTTATAATATCTCTTATTTGATGAATTCCCTGAGGATCTAAACCATTTGTGGGTTCGTCGAGAATTAAAATTTCAGGATCATTAAGTAGGGCAGAGGCTATGGCTAAACGTTGTTTCATTCCTAAAGAAAAAGTACTGAATTTGCTGTTTTGACGATCTGTTAAACCTACTAATTCCAATTTTTCGTTGACTTTAGCATAGTTTATTCCTTTGATTTTGCAAACCAGTTCCAAGTTTTCCTTAGCGGTCATGTAGGGATAAAAGTTAGGTCTTTCTATGATTGCCCCTACTTTTTTTAGGGCTTCATGGGTTTCCATTGTACCGCCAAACCAGCTGTATTCTCCAGAAGTTTTATTGACCACATTTAGAGCAATACCTAAAGTTGTTGACTTTCCGCTCCCATTGGGCCCTAAAATTCCATACACATTGCCTTTATGAATATCGAAAGAAACGTTTTTTAGTGCTTGAAGTGCGCCATAACGTTTGCTGAGATTTTTGATAGAAAGTATCGTTTCCAATGGGTTCATCTTTTACATTTTTATATAGGACGAACAAGAAAGGAATTTGTTACTATTTAATCGGAATTAGTTTATTTCTCCAATTAAGATGCAAAGCGCATTTAATTTTTCGGCTGTTATGGGTTTCATAATATATTGTTTAACGACGCTATATTTTTTTGCCATCTCAATATCTGCAGGATCTATAGAAGAAGTCATGATGAAAATAGAGATTTCTTTTTTTAGGGATAATAAAATAAATTCATCTAAAAACTGCCATCCGTCCATGAATGGCATATTCAGATCCAGCAGAATAGCATCGGGTAAAAACCCGTCTTCAAGCGCATTTTGTTTTAATTTATCAATCGCATGTTGTGCGTTATAAAAGGATTGTATTTCCTCACAAAAATCATTTTTAGAAATAAGAATACTCATTAGTTTTACGGTTAATTTATCATCATCAATGATATATGTCAATTTATTTTTCATTTAGATAAATTTTAAAATTTGAACCCTGACCTTCTTCACTTTCTACTTCAATTTTGCCATCCATTGCTTCCAGTTGGTTTTTGGTTATAAATAAACCAATCCCTTTTGCGTCTTCATTACCATGGAACGTTTTATACATTCCAAAAAGTTTATGACCGTTTTTTTCTAAATTTAATCCTAGACCATTGTCTCTAAAATTTATTACGATATAATTTTCAATAATTTCAAATCCTATTGTTAAGGTAGCATTTCGTCTTGGTGATTTGTATTTTATGGCATTCGTAAACAAATTTAGTAAAATACTGTCTAAGTAAGCGGGAATTGCAGTTACAATCAAATCATCAGGAATGGTGTCAGTGATTTGTATTTTGCTTTCTTTTATCGCTAAACGTAATGACTTTTTTGTTTTTTCGATTTCTTGCTTTAAACGAATTCCTTTCTTTTCAATATTTGTTTTTTGTTGAATGGTTATAATTTCGTTTAAATATTCAATACTTTCCGCTAGTTTTTCGGTTCCTTCTTTGAACAGGTCAAAATACGAAAGTTTCTCGTGAACATCATCTGTATTTTCAATCACATCAACAACCATAGAAAGGTTGCTGGTATGTGAACGGATATTATGCGAAACAATGTGTGTGAAATTGTATAATTTATTATTTTGACTGCTTGTTACTTCTAGGAGTTTTTTTAGTTCTAACTCTTTTTCAATTCTTGAAGTAACATTTCGGCCTACACCTATGAAATTGATGAAGTTATTCTCACTGTCAAACACTGTTGTGATATTCAACTCAAACCAGTATTTTTCTTTCTTTTTAGTATAATTGAGTATCGTGATTTTTATACTTTCTTTATTTTTGATTGCTTTTTTCATCAATAAAGTAGCTTGTTCATCCGTTTCAGGACCTTTGGATAAATAACCTGGTCTTTGTCCGATGACTTCTTCTATTTCTAAACCCGTCAGATCCAGATAAGCTTTGTTTGCCCACACAGCAACTCCTTTTGGATCAGCAATTACAATTGTATCTGTAGTTTCGGAGGCAGCGAGAGAAAGCATATTCAATTTATTTTCAACATTTTTTCTTTCACTGGTATCTCTGATATAGCATACTAAATACGTGATGTCACCCATCTGAAATTTCTTTCCGGATGCTATTTCGACAGGAATTGATTTTCCAAATTTAGTTTCGATATACGTTTCATTTACAGTATATTGATTCCTGTCTAAATTATATTTAAGAAAATATCGAACCTCTTTTCTGTGTTCCTCTGGAAAAAGTCTGGAATTGTGTAAGCCTTTTAATTCAGAAATTTGATATCCGGTGAGTTCTTCGGATCTCGGATTGCAATCGGTAATAACCCCATTAGAAGTGTCAATGATGAAAATAGCGTCATTAGCACTTGAAAATATAGACGAAAATTTTTCTACATTAAATTGAAGCTCATTAATTAAATTTTGCTCATTTGTGATATCTTGAAAAGTACCCAATAAATTGCAAGGTTTTCCATCAACAAATTCTACTTGACAAATGCATTCTACATATTTAATATTGTTTTTTGCCGTCGTTATTTCAAATTTTTCTTCAAATGAAATGCCTTCGTTTATTGCTTTATCAATAAGCATTGTAATTCGCTCTCTATTTGTACCAGCAGTGTAAAACTTATTCCACTACCGTAAACAGGCTCAAAATCATCGGAAACTTCCAGAATACGTTTTGTAACCATATCCCAGAAAATGTAATTGGTTTCTAAATTCATTTTCCAAATACCAATCTTAGCTTATTGCGCAGCCTTGAAATAGAGTTCAAGTTTTTCTGTCATTAGTAGGTTTTAAATATTTTAAGGCATTGGGGGTTTCCAAATATAAAGCTAATATCCTCGGTGTTTTTTTTTTTTTAACATAAAAAGGCTTTTTTACCAAGTTGGAACTATAATTTATAAATAACTTACTATAGATTTAACAAAAAAATATGTTCGTATTTTTTTTACAATTTTGAAATAAATTGTTCAGCATATTTTTCTATAAGATTTAATGTTATTTCTAGCTTTTAAATGATGAAAATTTGAAAGGATACTCTTCATGTAAGTTTTTTCGGATTATAAACTAATTTCTATGAGTAATGTACCTTCTTTTTTTAAATTTTTGACCTGTTTTCTCTTCAAAATCATTCAATTCAAAACGCGTATATAATTAGAAACTATTCCCATTCAGCAGGTTTATTTATTGTAATTTTGTATCAAATTTTTTCCAATGAGTGAGCCAATAATGCTTTTTAAAAAACCATCTTATCCTATAAATAATTCCCTTTTGGAGTATTTAGAGCGTTTTGATCGAATATCTAAAGTTTCTATTTTTTACGATGATTTATTACGCTTTTCAGGATCTGTAACGGTTTACGATAAAAACGAACAGGATACTTTATGGATTAGAGTGTATTACAATGAATTTGAAAGAGAAGAAATTGATTTGAATCTAAAAAAAATCTATTCGCTATTGCACTCGGATGGAAATTTGGGGATTATCAAATTCTTGAATGTGGATTCTATTGATTATTGCACTTTTGGAAATTCGAAACCATTCCGAATAAAAGTAAGAAATATTCTTAATGACAATTACACTCATTTTTACATCAAGAAAGCCGATGCATCCCGAGTGTATGGCTTAGAACTGGAACATATTCTTTCGCCTGATAAAATAAATTTTTTAGTCTATAAAGACACTTTGATAGAAGAGCATATTATGGGAATTCCCGGTGATGTGTTTATCAAAACCTTACTGGCAGATTGTACGGAGACCGAGAAATCACAAATAGCCAAAGAATTTGTAAAGTTCAATGAACGCTGCATGATTCGATTATTAGGAGATATGCGTTCTTATAATTATGTGATTGTTCCCACGCATGATTTTGATCACGTCGTTTATAAAATACGTGCCATCGATTTTGACCAGCAGTGTTACGAGGGGAATTTCAAAGTCTATCGCCCGCAGTTTTTTAAAGAAAATTACCCAATGGTAAAATTGGTCAAAGACAAACTTCAAAACAGTTCTATCGAACAATATAAAGATGAAGAAAGATCTGTGCTGGCCAAAAGAATACTTTCTGCCGAAAATAGAATAAACAGGTTGTTAGAAATTATGGGTGAGGATGAACTTGCGCCTGAATCTCATTTGAAACAATTGCAAATGGAGTTGTATCGTTATACCAATGATTTGAATTTTAAAAAGGCAAAATCGATGGGAAATATCATGGCTGCAGCATTCGAATTTATCACTCGAAATTTCAAAGGAAATAAGGTGTTCAAGAATAGAATTTAATTCGTTATTGTATTTAGTAATCATTTCAGCATCAAAATTTACTATTAATTATCGTTTTCATACCATGAAAAAATATTGCTCTTTTGTCGTTGTTTTTATTCTGTTTGCTTGTCAGCAAGAATCGAAATCCTTGACAACTCTCTATGCGTTGCCAAATAAATTAAAAGAAGTTTCAGGAATAATATACAGTCCTGAAACGGATTTACTTTGGACTTTGGAAGACCGTGGGAATCCAAATGCCATTTATGGATTAGATTCTTATGGTAAAATTGAGAGAACAATTACCATCGAAAATACAGAGAATATCGATTGGGAGGATATTACAAAAGATCAGCAAGGGAATTTATATATTGGTGATTTTGGTAATAATGATAATGAAAGACAGGATTTAAGCATTTATAAAATCGATAAAAACGCTTTAACTTCTAAAGGTACAAATCCGGTTTACAAAGTCTCTTTTGCTTATCCCGAACAAAAAGATTTTCCCCCTAAAAAATCCGAAATGTTTTATGATGTAGAAGGTTTTTTTGAATTTAAAAATAATTTCTATCTCTTTACTAAAAACCGAAGTAAAGGATTTGATGGAACCGCCTTTTTGTATAAAATTCCAAATACACCCGGTTTTCAGCAAGCGGTTTTAGTGGGGAAATTCAAAACATGTGACGCGTATAATTCTTGCGCTATTACAAGTGCAACGATTAGCCCTGACGAGACTAAAGTTGCAGTTCTAACTCATGATAAACTCTTTTTATTTGAAAATTTTCAAGGGGATAATTTTCTAAAGGGCACAAAAACAATATTAGAATTACATCATTTTTCCCAAAAAGAAGCGGCTTGTTTCACCGACAATGATCGCTTGTTCATTGCCGATGAGAGAACTAAAAGTCTGGGAGGAAACGTTTATGATGTTTCCATAAAAATGTTAAAATCCAAATCCTAAACCAAAAGCTATTCGCGCTTCTTCACCTGCACTTTTAAAATAAGTTAGACGTGCCGTCAATGCATTCAGACCGTTAAGCCACAATCCACCGCCAAAAGATTGGTGCCATTTCTCTGAATTTTCGCCTTTTAACCAAACTCTCCCGTAATCAAAACCTCCTAAAACTCCGAAAGACATTGGGATAATACTTCTTTTTATTTTGCCTAAATTCCAGCGTATATCGCTACTTTGATAAAAAGATTGGTTTCCTAAAAAACGTTCGTTTCTAAATCCTCTCAAATCGTAGTCACCACCTAAATTCGCACCTTGGAAAAAATCAAAATTATCATTCAATACCATTTTTCCCCTCAGGATGGTGGCCAAAACTAATTTTCCGTTAGCATCAATTTTATGGTTAAAATTAAGTTTACTTTCTATGGCAGGGAAATTTCGTTTGGTGTCGTCCAAATTCATTTTCCATGTCCCAGCAATAGAAAATCCCATTCCCATGGTTGGAAAGGAGGGAACATCATAATTTTCATAACTGTATTTTAAGGTTGCTCCGGCAAATTGTTGGTCATCAAAAACAGCGGGACTTATATCTCCCGAAATGTCAACAAATCGGTTCATGGTTTCTTCTACAGTGATTCTTTCAAAACTGGTTTGAAACTGGATGGCACTGCCGTATTTGCCTACTCTTTTTATGGAAGGCATCACTTTCAACATTTTGATTCGAACGCGATTGAAATCCATTCCAAAAGTATCATCCTCATTCACCGTCTCATTTCCGTAACCAAAATAATTGATAGTGAAATTTGGACTGGTAAATCGACTTTCAAAATCTAAATTCCATTTGCCAAATAATTTTGGAAAATTAGCATTGTAAATCAGTTCATACCCTTTTGTGGCAAAGAAATAATTGGCTTTCAAGCTGTGTTTCTGAGTGTATGGATTTTGTTTAAAATCGTTGACAAGGTAACCACTGACAATTCCTAATTTGATACCGTCATCAGGATTAAAACCAATATTTGGAAGTGCTGAAAAGAAATTATATTTTGGTTTTTTATAATCGTACAAACTCGTTTCATAGTCATCAGATAACAAAATTGTACTTTTAGAATCGAGATTATACGTATTGTCTTTTGATTTAAAATCATGAATTTTTATTTTTTGTCCGTTTTCTACGGTATAAGAATCTTCGTTTTGTCCTCCAATTAATCGAATTTTTATTCCCGAATTTGATGTTCCATTTACTTCAAAAATATCATCATCATCTAACCCATAAATCCATATTTTCTTTGTTTTTTTAGCGGTGAAATTTTTAGTGTATTGCAATTCGTCTGTCCCATTTTTTAAACGATACACTTGTATTTCAAGTTTGTTTTTTTCTTTGTTCTGAATTATGAATTTATCTTTTTTATCTGTCCCAACAATTAAGATGGTGTGCTGTAATACTGAATAATATGTTGAAGCAGATTGATGCAATTCATTTCTTCTCAGTTTGAGTTTACGCTTTATGTCTTTGATTGTCTCGTCTTGAACTTCATTTGGTAAATTTGTAAAAGCACCATCAATATCCGCATCTGAAAGGTTTTCCTGAATGTATTTAGCTTGTTTAATCCATTCATTTTCATCGGCACTTTTTATAAAGGCAAGATCTAACGGGTATGGTTCACGGTTCATCAATTTGACATTTGACATTTTCTCCTTAAAAGGTTTCATGTGACGCAATGCCACGTTTTTCATTAAAACAAACAGCAAAGCACCATCATACTTTGTAAATGCTTGATCTCGGTCACGCGGAATTGGCTTGTAAATAATTTTCTTTCCTTCCTGATATTCGCCCCAGCGCCATTGATCTTCATGTCTATCCCAATCTCCTATGAGCATGTCAAACAATCTTGCTCTGATGTAGGCACTTTCATCAACAGAATATTTTTCGTCTTTGTGAAGGTTCTTCATTACATCTTCTGTACTGATAATGGCTAGAGGATCGCCAAAACTTTTTACGTTTATCTGGCTGTCCGTTGGTCGTTCTTCAACAAGGTACAATTCGTCACCAAAATTAGCATTGAAATTTTTCAACGCTTTGTGTTTTGGAATATAATACAGTTTCGGGTTAGTATGCGCCACACCAATTTTTGCAGCTAAATTCCCTACAGCAAAAGGAGTGTAAGGATGCGCGGTTGTATAAAAATCAGATAACAAATCGTCAGCATACGTGTTCTCAAATTCGTCTTGAATAAATTGGTTTTTGAATGCCACTGCTTGCAGGAAACGTGTGGTGCTTTTTTTCATTGCACGCATCACATATTCTTTGCCGTTTTTATCTGTGAGTTGTAATGAATTTGACTGGTGTCCACCACCGGAACGTTTGGGTTGCAGTCCGCCAAAAAGGGTGTCAATAGTAGTTATCGCTGCTGCTATTGGCAGGCTGTAATATTTTCGGTAATGGTTCCCAAAGAAGAATCTGTAAAATCCTGATTTCTTAGTTTGTTTGTTCGTGTAAATGCTTGAAGTAGTCGTTTTTGGAAATGTAGCGGGAAAAATTTGGGTGTTATAATCATCTTTTTCATCCAAGACCAATTGTTCGTAAATAAGTTTTTCTTTGTTATCTTCCTTACCAAAAAAAGAAACTTTTGCAGCTCCATTTTCAAAAACGGCTAACGTTGCGTATCCATTTCGACCATACGAAAAATCATTGGGGAAAATTGCTCTTGCAGCTTCTGATTTGGAACCCGCGCCACTGATAATTTGTTTGATATTGTCTTTTTCAATGTATTGCAAATTGTGGTCATGACCTGAAACTACAATAACATTATCTTGATTTTGCAATAGTGTTTTTACTCTTTTAATAAAAAGGGTGTATTGTTTGTTTTGAATATCTTGCGGACTTACGCCGGAGGTTTTTCGTAAAAAATTAGCAACAGAACCTAAAACCGGAAGAGGAATTTTTTGTTCCAATGGAAAAAGTTGTTTCTCTACTGAAAATTGTCCTCCATGAGATCCATTACTCATTAATGGATGATGCAAAGCTAAAACCACCGTCTTTTCTTGGTTTTTAATCAGAAGATTTTCAAACTCGACAAAAAAAGCTTCCCGGGTTTTTATTGTGCAATCATCGTTTATAGTGGGACTATTATCCCAATCTTCCAGAAACCATTGGCTGTCAATAGTAATTAAAACCAGATTTTTATTTATTTCTAAATCATCAATACCACAGCTTTTTCTGGGAAGGAATGACTTTTTATCGTTGAGGTATTCGGTTACAAATTTAGCCTGACGTTCTAATCCTTTTATGCCGCTGTACCAATCATGATTTCCGGGAATGAAAATAGTTTGGCCTTTGAAATTTTTAGATAATTTTAGTTGATTTGTCAGTTTACTTTCGGCAATAATGCGTTCGTTCGTAAGTTCAGTATTAGGCAATCCTTTTGGATAAATATTGTCTCCAAGAAATAAAAGAGTCGTGTTTTCTGTTGCTTTTTTTAATCTATTTTCCAGATCTGCCAGTGTTTGTTTTGCGGTTGTTTCATTGGTATTTCCGGCATCGCCAATTAAATAAAATGTATGCGCAATTTTTGAACTGTCTATTGCGTTCAGAGTAACTGGCTTTTTGATGTTTTGTCCAAATTGTGCGTGATGCGTTGCACATGATTGTATCATTAATCCCGATAAGAATAATATAAAACCTGCTTTATTAAAAGTAATAAAACAATTATCAGAAAATAATTTCATAATTTAGTAGTATAAAAATATGTCCATGAATCTAGTAGAACAGGCCAAAGACTTTGTTGAAAAATTGTTCAAAGATAAACTTTCTTCCTTATATACGTATCATAATCTAAAGCATACAACTGATGTAGTTTCCGCTGTTAATAAGCTCTCTGATTCTCAAAATATAGTGTCATCTGATAAAGAAATTTTGCTCGTTGCTGCATGGTTTCATGATACAGGATACATCAACGGTTGCTGCAATCATGAAGAAAGTAGCGCTGCAATAGCGACAAACTTCTTAACGGAATATAAACAATCAGCTGATTATAAAGCGAAAGTGGCTGATTTAATTCGTTCTACAACGTATGGATATTTGCCAAAAACGGCTTCTGAAAAAATAATTAAAGATGCGGATTACTACCATCTTTCCACTGAGGAATATGCAACAAGCTGTAATGCGTTGCGAATTGAATGGGAGAATTTAAACCAAAAAACATATTCTGATGCCGATTGGGTCGCTGAAAACATAGATTTTTTATCGAATAAACATCAATATTATACTAATTTTGCTCTGGAAAATTGGCAAGCATTAAAGGCGAAAAATATAAAAAGATTGCAGAAAAAAAGAAACAAAATGGAATTGAATACCAATAAAGAATTAGACAAGGAATTAAAAAAACGCGAAAAGGAGGAAAAGCCTGATCGTGCTATTGATACTTTGTTTCGGGTAACGTTGAACAATCATACCAGTTTAAGCGGTATTGCTGATAGTAAAGCTAACATTTTACTTTCTGTAAATGCTATTATAATTTCTATTGCGCTTTCTACTTTGATCCCAAAATTAGACAGCCCAAGGAATGCGCACCTTATGATTCCTACTTTTATCATGCTGATGTCCAGTGTGATTACTATTGTTTTTGCAATACTTTCAACACGACCAAAAGTGACTAAGGGGATTTTTACGCGTCAAGATATCGAAGACAAAAAAGTGAATTTACTTTTTTTTGGAAATTTTTATAAAATGGATTTGGCAGAATACCAATGGGCTATGAATGAGATGATGAAAGACAAGGAATACCTGTATAATTCAATGATCAAAGATTTGTATTTTTTAGGAGTGGTTCTCGAAAAAAAATACCGTTTGTTACGAATTGCTTATAATTTTTTTATGATAGGAATTGTTTTATCCGTAATTGCTTTTGTAATTGCTTTCAAAATGGTGTAAGCTTAATTTAATTCATCCAACAAATCTTGGTATGAAAAGCTTTTTTGAGTTTCATCGGAATTTTTATTGCTGACTTTTACACGAATGGCTCTAAGTCCTGAAACTCCTTGTAATTCCTCCACTTCAAATTGTTCAACGGTAGGTTCCAAAACATTTTTGAATTGTAAAAACTTGATGTAATTCAAATATTCGGTTTCTTCGTTATTGTGCGAATAAACAATTGTGATTTTTTCTTTCTCGGTAATCCGTTCTTTGGTTCCTTTGATATTGGCTTTGTCAATGCGTTTTTTTACCACTTCATAGCGGGCATTGTACGTCCCATCCACATCAAAACGTTTTTCGTCCATTCTGAATCGGATTGAAATGGGCGAACTAAAAACTAAAATCAATGAAGTTACATCGAGTTCATACGGTAAGGAATATTTCAATTGGTGGTGTTCTAATTCCATTTCACATAAGGTTTGCAACTGCCACAACCTTAAATTATGAAGGTACATGGTGTCAAAAGCTTTTGATGGCGCAATGGAAGATCCAATGTAAAGATTGTGTTCTACGCCATCCGTTTTGAAACGCTCGTAATAATGAGGATAAATATTCTGAGCTTCGGCTTGTTTTTTATCAAGAATAGACGCTAATTTTTTATTGATAATCGACATGGCATTGTCGAATTTCTTTCTGGAATGGTAAAACATTCCTGATTTTTCATCCAGACTCTCAAAATAATTTTTTTCTAAAGTTTCTCCGGCAGGATCCGTCTTAGTATTTCTTAAAATGGGATGGATTTCATTTTCAATATAAAGCTGAATTTGTTGCTCCGTATCTGCTTTCAAAGGCGAATCTAGTTGTTTTAGTAGCGATTGCAGTTCGAATTTTCGTTGTTCTAATAAAACTAAATTCGTCTTTGTTTTTTGATTATCAAAGATTTGAATAAGCGCATTCAACTGGTTTTTTAAATCCTCCTTTACGGTTTCGTTTCGGTGATTTGAAGAACCTTTAATGTCAATTTGTCCGTACAAAGGATAAACTTCTTTGAAAACAATTTCTTTAAAAATGTAATCTCTGGTCTGCGTTTGAAAATATTTCTGTGCCTCTTTACGAAATTTCCAATATACACTGGGGTGAATTGCCGTATATTCTCTTTGAATTATTGCCTCAATTTGGTTTTGCATATCCGTGTTGTATCGTTCCACCGTGTCAATCAAATAAGGTAAAATCAAGTCTAATTTGCTGGCATTAATGCTGTTTAGCTCTCTTGGACTGGCCGAAACAAGCTCAACTACTCCTAAAAGCATTCCGTTTTTTATAATGGGCGCAAAAATACAACTGTGAATGTTCTGGTTTAATAAATGACTACCAAATATTTGGTTTCCGGGTTCGTGAGCAAATTTTTCAACATTAGAAACCGATATGGCTTTGTTGTTTTCCAATAAATTTTCAAATGAACAACCCAACAATGCATTTTTGCAGGGTACTTCTTCTTCGGTAGACAGGATAAAACTAGTCAGACTAGTGTCATTCAACGTTGGTTTTACAAATTTATCCTCCTCTGCATTGTATACAATTACGCCAACTCTTAAATCGGCTATTTTAAAAATGGAACGAAAAATAGATTCGAAATTTTCCTGTAGCGCTATTTGTTCTCTTTCCGGTTTCAGTAAATTACTTTTTAACTTGGAAATAGAACTTTCGGTGGTTGCATCAAAGAGAATTGCAATTCCAAAACCTTTTAGAATCCAGCTCTCAACCGGAAATTTCTCTTTCCATAAAGCAAGGTCGTCATAATTATCCATTAACATATCGATGTCGTCTTGCGATAATTTTGGTGCTTTATCAGTGGTAATTATTTCTAAAAAATCAGCATTGTACAAAATACGGTACTGATTCATAATTCCTTTTTTGTTTGGAATATCGTAAAATAAAGGTTTGTTGAAATCAATTTTCTGACCATAAAATTCATTCAAAATCAGCGTGCAGCTCATCACGTAAAATTGATGTTCATCAAAGTCCCGAATCGCCATGTCAAATAATACACCTGCTTCATTTACAATTTTTTTGAAGCGTTCTGTGTAATTAAAAGTAAAATTCTGAAATGGAATCGTAACTGCCTTAATTTCATTGTTTGTTAAAGCCGTTGGGAATAAATCAGCCAGTAAATATTGGATTAAAGTTTCGTTTTCGTGAATCAAATCCAAATTTTCTATCCCTGTTATAAATTCAGGAAAAGGCTCAATTTCTTTAAGTAATGCTTTGGCATAATTCGCCCGATAATCTACATTGGTAATCGCAATTTCCTCCAAGGATTCTATGAGCTTATGAAACGAAATCAACGTTTTGAACGGACTTTCTTTGAAAAAATTAGGCGTCATTTTCTGTTGGCTTTTGGTGTCGTAAATTTACAAATAAACCAAATTTCAATGGTTGATTTTTGCGTTTATTTATAAAAAAAATCTCCAACTACTTTCGCAATTGGAGATTGATATATTTTTAATTATCGCTCTTTAAACAGTGACTGATCATTGAACACTAATTACTGCACACTAACTTTTCTCTTCTTTATTGAAATAAACTAAGTAATAATACATTTGTTTCTCTTCATCCCATCCTTTTTCCACATATTTTTCAGCACTTTCAGGGTTGATGAAATCCATTTTAATTTGGATGTGTGTATCTAAGTTAATAACGTTTTTGATTGATTTTCTAGCGTCAGAAACTGCTGCATTCGCAATAGGAAAAGTGGTTACATCTTCAATGCTGTACTTTTCTCCTTTGTCCATTTTGTAGTTTTTAAACTCTGGAATAAGGTCTGGATTATCCAATACTTCATTTAAAAATTCAGTTTCTTCAAATTCATCGTTTTTGGCAAAATAGTTTACCGAACGGTTCATAAACATCACTTCTTCTTTTTTGTCTTCGGCAGGGAAAACAACATCTTTAGCAAAGTTCTGACAGAACTTTAAATACTTTTTAGTGATAAAGTTTTCATCCTCAAAAGCATCTACAGATAAGAAATGTTCCAACCAATATCTGGCATCATAGCGGTTGCTGTCAACAGTTAGGATTTTGTATCCTTCTTCTTTTTTATAATTAAAGATAATACATCCTTTGTCCAGCTTATTCAAACTGACACCTTGTTGTAAAATCATTTCTAAGTGCGTTGCTTTTTCTTCAAACTGCAAAAAATCCGCTTGTATTTCACTCTTGAAAATCCCTATAGCATCCACCACATTATTGTCAATGCTCACGTTCGTTAAATATGTTACGTAAACTTCACCATTCTTGATGTGCGGATGGTTGGACTGCTCAAATAAGTGTGAGGTGATTTTTTTAGAAACGTCATGAATCGTACTTGGATTATCAAAAACTTCCGTTGCAAATTTGAACATATCATTATAGTCCAAATCAATTTCATGGGCAAACTGAAAATAGTTTTCTTCTTTCTCTCTAAAAGGTTTAAAGAAAAATTCTTTCATCAAAGGCACAATCTCATCATTCAGATTAAACGGTTGCTCCGATAAAAAAATGGCTTCGTTTCTACTTTTATTACCCACTCTATGAATGGATAAGTTTTCGATGTGCGTGTTATATAAGTTAATCATATTTTTTTATGGTTTCCTCCCCCCAGCCCCCTCCGAAGGAAGGGGAGATGAGGCGTGATTTTGTATTTATTAAATTTTTTTATAATTGTCTGGAGTAATGCCTAACAAAGAAAGCCATTAAAAAAAATGTCCTTGGGTATCGATACGGAAATTCATTTTATTTTTATGTGGTTAGTCTCCCTCTCCTTTGGAGAGGGTTGGGGAGAGGACTAATTCCAATTCTCCTCAAACCCATAATCTTCAAAACTGTCATCGCCCTCAAACATGTCCAGATCATCTTCGTCTAAGCCATCTTCAAATTCGGCGTTGTAGTCATCGGCATTGTCAGATTCAAAGTTTTTTTCCATTGCTTCATCCGGCATTTCTCCATGAGAAAAAATAGTTTCAGGATATAAATTCCCAACAACTTGATCTTCTACAGCAGCAAGCTCTACAAGGAATGTCCACATATTTATGAAATCATAGACATATAAAATTTTGGTGTTTTGTTTGTCTAAAATATCGGATAATTGGTAATCGCTCATGATTTTTTGTTCGCCTGGAACATCACCGGTATCAAAAAGTGAAATCTCATCTTCTTGGTTCCAAGTTTCATCACAAGTATAAAAAGAGGCCACTTCCATTCCGTCAAAACCGAATGAATTGAAAATTGCATTGTGCAAATCTTCTAAGGTATCGTCTTCAAGTATTGCAATGTCTCTAAAAACATCTTCTTCCGCGTCTAGAATCACTCTAAATTTATAAACCATAATCTTTGTTTTTATGAAAGGTCAAAGGTAAAATATAATTTTAGATTTAGATTTCAGATTTTCGATTTGTTGATAATATTTTTGCGTATGCGTAAACAAGGAATACATCAATATCGAAATGTTTTCGAAGAAAAGGAAAAAAGTAAATCTTGTTTTAGAACTAAATATTTAGCTCCGAAATTAAAGTTTTTAGTCGTTTGGTTTAATTTTAAAAACACTTGCGACTCTTTTTCGGAACTGATGGTATTTTTTATGAGTTGGATATTGTCTGTTTGATGTCATGTTATTAAAAACTAAAGCTACGGCTAGCAAAATAAGAACACCGGTTAAAACAGGAGAAAATACATACCAGTATCCTAGATTTTTAATTTCGTTTGAGCCAGTTACCGCTATCAGTGCGGTTGCACCGCCTGGCGGATGTAATGTTTTAGTCATTTGCATAAAAACAATGGAGAGGGAAACAGCAAGTGGAGCGGTTAACCAAACGATATCCGGGACGAATTTATATACTGTAACGCCTATGATTGCAGAAATTAAGTGCCCTCCAATAAGATTTCTAGGCTGTGCCAATGGACTTTGGATGACACCATAAACCAATACGCTCGATGCTCCAAAGGAACCTATTAAATAAACCACATCAGATTGTGGTAATGTGTGAGATTGTAAATAAGCGATTAATCCTATGCCTATAAAAGAGCCGAGAAAAGCCCAGAAATGTTCTTTGAAATCAACCAAAGTTTCTTTGTATAGTATGTACTTGGTTTTGCGGTAACTCCTTTTTATTTTATATTTAGTATTCATTATGAAAAAAAGAGAGTGATAATTATATTCATTTTATCGTTTTGGAAGAGATTTTATTTTTCATAAAATTCAACCGGTAAGTTATCTGGATCTGCGACAAAGAAGAAGCTTTTTTGAGTAAATTCATCTACACGAATTGCTTCTGCAGTTATATTTTGAAGCACTAAATAATCTCTTGTTTTTTGAATGTCATTCACTTCAAAAGCTAAATGGCGCATTCCAGCCGCTTCAGGCATGGAAGGACGTTTTGGCGGGTTTGGAAATGAGAATAATTCAATCACATATTCTCCGTTAAGTGCTAAATCAAGTTTGTACGATTGTCTTTCTTGACGGTAAATTTCCTGAATTATTGTTAATCCTAGAACGCTCGTGTAGAACGTTTTTGATTTTTGATAATCGGAACAAATAATGGCAATGTGGTGAATTTTATTAAGTTGTAGCATTTGTATTATAATGAAGAAAGCCTAATCTGATGATTAGGCTTTGGGTTTTTATTTTTTTGCTTCGGAACAAAGTCCCACAATTTCATGGAAAGTGTCGTGTAAGTCAGTAATTGATTTTACAATTGCGGCATCAGTTCCATTAGACTTTACTAATTTGTGAAGCGCTTTGCTTTTAATTTGTAATCGTTCTGCTGAAGCTAATATGGCGTCAGTTCTAAATTCTGTTGGAATATCTGATTTTAATAACATCGCTGCTTTGTTCATCATTTCTTCCGAACGTGCTTTTATTGGAGCCAAATTTCCTTCTTCTGCAGGATGGAAAGTTTGTGACATTACTTCGTGAAATTCTTTTATGGCAGGCCATTTATCAAAAGTGGATTGTGCCGAAACAGAGTTTGCGACAACGATAAGTGCCAAGACTAGAAATGTTTTAAGATGTTTCATTATGATTTGTTTAAGTTGTTATAACAAAGATAGGAAAATTTATTTTTGAGAAATTGTAATTCCAATATTCATTATTCATTCAGTTTCCGAATCACTTTTGCAGGATTTCCAACGGCCAAAGAATTGTCAGGAATGTCTTTTGTAACCACAGAGCCAGCACCAATTACACAACCATTTCCTACAGTGATTCCTGGACAAATAACGGAATTTCCGCCAATCCAGCAATCATCGCCAATGGTTATAGGCAAAGCATTTTCCAGTGTTTTTCTCAGTTCAGCATCCAGCGGATGTGTGGCGGTGTACAATTGAACGCCCGGAGCAAAAAAGACATTGGAACCTATAGTTACTTTGGCACAATCCAAAACGACACAGTTTACATTGAAATAAACATTTTCGCCACAACTGATATTGTAGCCGTAATCGCAAAAAAATGGCGGTTCAATATAAAGATTTACTCCTGCATTAGGAATCAGTTCTTTTAGAATTTCACGTGCTTTTTTGGTTACTCGATACTCGGTAACATTTAATCGATGGAGTAAATTTTTAGATTTTCGTCTGTCTTTTACTAAAACAGGATCGCCTGCCAAATAATATTCTCCGGCAATCATTTTTTCTTTTTCGGTTATCATAGTTTTTTTAATTTATGCAATGCAATTATTTATTTGTGCTTTCAGATTTTAGTTTTAGCAATTTTATCATGAATTTTCAGTGTTTCTTGTAAAGCGGCACTTCCGTACCAAAGCGTTAATTCTGTTTCCAGAAGTTTCGATTGTACCGCAGGATCTGTCGCCACAAATGATTTAGCTTCTTCAATACTGCTGGCGTTAAAAATATAAATACCTCGATAATTTTTATCATTTTTCATGAAAGGACCTGCCACAACCAGTTTTCCTTCTTTTGCTAATCGATTAATGTTAGCCATGTGTCCCTCAAATAATTTTTTGGTTTCTTCTTTAGTTGCGGTTGTATTGCTTCCTGTTTTTAATAAACAAAAAACATATTGCTTCATTCCGTAATCATCTGCATTCAGCGATTTTGCCAGTTTTTCATCAAATGCTGATTCCGTTTCTTGAGAAAATATAACTGAATTAAAAGAGAATAATAGAAGAAATAAGATTGATTTTTTCATTTTTTCAGAATTTGAATATACACAAATTTAAGGTTTTCATAATAAAATAAAAAATGCATGATTTCAAAATCAAAATGTATTGATTAAACAACTCATCCTATAATTTCAACAGTTCAGTATTAACTTTTTCTGGTTGTCATTTTTGCGGTAGATATTTGCTTTATCAAAATTAAACAACATGAAACCAACATTTATTCAACTACCAAATCATTCGAAAAGAAGCCTTAAATCGATTTTCACTTTTGCTATTTTATTATTCAGCCTGACTATTTTTTCACAAAATACAATTTCAGGGAAAGTGGTGGATGAGAAAGGAAAACCGGTTTCTGGCGCTAATGTTTTTATTGAAGGCACTTATGATGGCGCATCGACTACTGACATAGGTGATTTTAGTTTTACGACTACTGTAAAAGGGAATCAAACTTTGGTGGTGAGTTTCCTAATTTATGAAACTTCTAAAATAATGATTGATGTGGCTAATTTCCAAAATAAAACCATCAAATTACGAGAAAGTGTGACATCGCTTGATGCAGTCGTTATTACGGCCGGAACATTAGAAGCCGGTGACAAAGCCAGAGTTTCTGTTTTGAAACCATTAGATATTGTAACTACAGCTGGTTCTGCGGGGAATATTATTGCGGCTTTGCAAACGTTGCCGGGAACACAAACGGTAGGCGAGGACGGAAGATTATTTGTTCGTGGTGGCGAGGCCAATGAAACGCAAACCTTTGTAGATGGGATTCGGGTAGCGCAACCGTATGGAGCGGGTACAAATAACGTACCTACAAGAGGCCGATTTTCTCCTTTTTTGTTCAGTGGAATGTCTTTTTCTACAGGTGGTTATTCCGCGGAATATGGCGAAGCATTATCTAGTGTGTTGTTATTGAACACCCAAGATGAGCCAGACCAAAATAAAACCGAAATATCATTAATGACCGTTGGTTTAGGAATTGGAAATACTCAAAAATGGAAAAAAAGTTCGTTGAGCGTGAATGCGAATTACTTGAATTTAGCACCGTATCAAGCAGCAATTCCTCAAAACGTGGATTGGAATAGTCCTTTTCAATCGTTGTCTGGAGAAACGGTGTATCGCTATAACTTCAATAATGGGATTTTGAAAGTGTACGCTGCTTTTGACTCTTCAAAATTTGATATTAATCAGGAAAGTATCAATTCACAGGAGAAAATCAGAGTTGATTTAAATAACAATAATTTCTATTTAAATTCTTCCTACAAAGGCGTTTTTGGGAACAATTGGCAAATTACTTCTGGATTGAGTTATGGTTACAGCAACAACAAAATAAATTTAGATTCAGATAAAGTGGCGAATGATGAAAATGCAGCTCATTTGAAATTAAAATTAAGAAAAAGCTTTTCAGAAAGAGTGAAAATATCCTTTGGAGCGGATTATTTTGTGACCCAATTCAATGAAGATTTCAACGAAAATTCAGGTTCGGTTTTCACCAATGGGTATGATTCGAACATAGCAGCTATTTATACCGAAGCTGATATTTTCTTCTCTAAAAAATGGGCTGCAAAAGTAGGAATACGAGCTTCAAATAATGATTTGCTGAACGAAACTGCTATTTCTCCCCGAATTTCATTTGCGTATAAAATGGCTAAAAACAGTCAGTTTTCATTTGCGTATGGCGATTTTACCCAAACTCCAAATGCCGAATATATCAAGTATTCCAGTAATAATCAATTTGAAAGCGAAAAGGCATCACATTACATTTTGAATTTTCAGTACAATAAAAATGGTAAAACATTTCGTGCTGAAACCTATTATAAAGACTATCGCAATTTAGTGAAATTCGATACTGAAACAGCACGTTATAATTCGGTTTTTGATAATTCCGGTTTGGGTTACGCGAAAGGGTTGGATTTGTTTTGGAGAGACGGAAAATCAATCAAAAACTTAGAATATTGGGTTTCCTATTCGTACATCGACACGGAGAGAGATTATAAAAATTTCAGTTCTCAAGTGACGCCAAGTTTTGTTGCAGATCACAGCTTATCAATCGTTACTAAATACTGGATAAATGATTGGAAATCACAGATAGGCTTCACGAATTCATACAGTTCTGGGCGTCCTTACAACAATCCAAATGAAACAAAATTCATGAATGGAAAAACTAAATCGTACAACAGTTTGAGTTTTAATTGGGCGTATTTATTGAGTCAACAAAAGATTTTATACTTCTCAGTTTCTAATGTTTTAGGTTCTCAGAATGTCTTTGGATACGAATATGCTAACAATCCAGACAATACAGGCTTTTACAACAGAAAAGAAATTATTCCTACAGCCGATCGTTTTTTCTTTGTAGGATTCTTTTGGACGATTAGTAATGATAAAAAAGACAATCAGTTGAGGAATTTGTAAATGACAATTTCAATTTCAATAGCAATGAAAATATTTGAAATTCAAGTCCAATCACAATTCATCCATCAAAATTGACAGTTCAGTATTTTTAAATTTTAAACCAATAGAAACCGAGATACTTTTGAAGTATAAATAACACAACGTTTCAATCATCAAAAAAATAACCATTTAAAACCAAGAAATCATGACAAAAGTTATCACCACAATCGTATTTTTTATCTGTAGTTTAGTATCTGCTCAAGGGCAATTTGAGCAAGGAATGGGAAAAGCGTTCCAGTTATGGGGCGAAGGAAAGAACACCGAAGCTTCGGATTTATTCGAAAGAATTGCAGCTGCCGAAAAAACAAGTTGGTTGCCAAATTATTATGTGGCATTAGTAAATACGACAACTGCTTTTAGAACAAAGGATAAAGATCAAATGAATTTATTACTTTCAAAAGCACAAAAATCATTGGATATAGAAATGGATAAAAATCCAAATAATGCAGAATTATTGGTGATGCAAGCGATGATTCATACCGCTTGGATTGCTTTTGACCCAATGACAAACGGACAAAAATTATCCGGAACGGTGATGGAATTATACGGAAAAGCACAGGCAATTGCTCCAGAAAATCCAAGAGTTGTTTTTGGTAAAGCCGAATTTGAAATTGGTGGTGCGCAATTTTGGGGAACTGATACTAAACCGATGTGTGCCCAAATTGAAAAAGCTATTGGACTTTTTGCTACTTTTAAACCGGAAACACCTTTTTCTCCAAAGTGGGGATTAGATAGAGCTTTAGCAGCACAGAAAAATTGTAAATAGGAGAATTGGAAGAAAAAAGACAGAAACTTTTTCTGAATTGCATCAGAATAAATATCAAAATAAAATGAGCAGAATATACAAAGAACTTCAAAGAGCGATAAAATTGACACTTATTATTTTTGCTGTGATTCAATTAGTCAATATGATAATGGGAAGTGAAATTTATTTTGGTAAAAGATTGTTAGTAAATTTTTTATTCACAATGATGTATACTTTTTCTTTATACGCTGCAAACATGTTTCTTTTTTGGAAATTAGATTCTTATTTTGAAGATAAATTTTCGGTAAAAAGGCTAACACTGGGATTTATAGGTTCGTTTTTAGTTTCATTATTAGTGATTTTTTTAATGCACGTATTTGAAGTAGTGGTGTATAATAAAAATTCTTTTGATTATTTCTTGGCCAACGAAAAACCTTCAAGTTATTTAGGGTCAATAATCATCACTTTTTTTGTCACATTATCCATTTACACTATTTCATTTTACAAAGCTTATAATGAGAACAAAGTAAAAGAACAGAAAATTATTGCAGGAACAGCTAACGCGAAATTCGAGAGTTTAAAAAATCAAATTGATCCTCATTTCCTTTTTAATAGTTTAAATGTTCTGAGTTCATTAATTGAAGAAAATCCAGAAAATGCACAACGATTTACGACTTCGTTATCTAAGATTTACCGATATGTTTTAGAACAAAAAGATAAAGAACTGGTTTCGGTAGATGAAGAACTGGCTTTCGGCAAAACGTATATGAATTTATTAAAAATGCGTTTTGAAAACAGCTTATTTTATGAAATGCCCACAACTGCAATTTCGGCTGAAGCCAAAGTCGTGCCGCTTTCTTTACAGCTTTTATTGGAAAATACGGTGAAGCATAATGTGGTTAGTGAGCAAAGACCATTGCACATCCGGATTTACGTGGAAGGCGATTATCTTGCCGTTCAAAACGATTATCAAAAGAAAGAAGTTTTGCAGGAGCGTCAAGGTGTTGGTTTGCAAAACATAATCAACAGATATGGAATCATCACGAATAGAAAAGTCCTGATTGCTCAAAATGAACAAACATTTACGGTTAAAATACCTATTCTAACAAAACAAATAACTGTTATGGAAACAACTTTAAACACCAATGAAAATACCGCATATTACAGGGCCAAAAAAAGAGTGGATGAGCTGAAAGGTTTTTACGCAAACTTGATTTCTTACTGTTGTGTTATTCCGTTTTTGATTTATATCAATTTAACTTTTTCACCACATTTTCAATGGTTTTGGTTTTCTGCAGCCGGATGGGGATTTGGATTAACGATGCATGCTTTCAAAGTTTTTGGTTACAGTTCCAATTGGGAAGAGAGAAAAATTCAAGAAATTTTGCGTAAAGATCAGCAGAAACAAACTTGGAAATAGGAATTAAAACATTTTAACCTAAGAAAAATTTAAATAAAAAGTCATGGAAAATACTTATCAAAATGAAGATCGCTATTTTCAAGCGAAAAAACAAGTGGAAGAAATTAAAGGCTTCTACGGGAACTTGACAGCCTATATTGTCTTTAATATTGCTTTGCTAATCATAAATTTAGTAACATCTCCGGAGCATTTATGGTTTTTTTGGCCAATGTTAGGATGGGGAATTGGAGTGATTTTTCATGGTATGAAAGTCTTTAACTATATGCCTTTTTTTGGTAAAGATTGGGAAGAACAAAAAATTAAGGAGTTTATGGAAAAAGAAAATAGGAGAAAAGATACTTGGACATAAAATCACAATTTTTCTATTACAATTGAAGTACTTTTTAAAAAAATAAATGTCACATAATAACATCGAAATGAAAAGAAATTATAATTCTGGGTTTGGAGAATTTCAGCCGGAAGATAATTACGCTGCCGCTCAACAGGAAGTAAAGCGATTGAAAGGTTTTTATACGCATTTAATAGTGTATGTAGCTGTAAATATATTGATTGTGTTTATCAATATTAGAGATTTGGATCCGGGAGAAAGCTATTTCAAAATTGAGAATTTCTTTACGGCATTCTTTTGGGGAATAGGAATTGTTGCGCACGGATTTTCTGTTTTCTTGCCTAATTGGATTTTTGGAAGAAACTGGGAAGAGAAAAAAATCAAGGAGTTGATGGAGAAAGAAAAAAGTGAAAAATGGGAATAAGGATTAATGTTCATCCCGAAGCTTCGAAATCAGTTTTTTTAGTATTCAGTAAAACCTTTAACTTCCATTCTCTATTTTCTAACCTCTAACTTAAAAAATGAAAACAATAATTATAGAAGACGAAAAACCAGCTGCCAGATTACTCCAAAGAAAACTGGAAAAACTAAACATTCAAGTAGGAGTGATGTTGCATTCCGTCGAAGAAGCACTTGATTGGTTTTCTAAAAATGAACATCCGGATTTGATTTTTCTGGACATTCAATTGTCGGATGGTTTGTCCTTTGAAATTTTTGAAAAAGTTGAGATTAAGAGCGCTGTAATTTTCACGACTGCTTATGATGAATATGCGCTTCGTGCTTTCAAATTGAATAGCATCGATTATCTTTTGAAACCCATTGACGAAGATGATCTCGAAATTGCCGTCGCAAAATTCAAGTCGCTTATGCCAAAACAAGAATTACAAACACAAAGTCTTGGAATTGATTTTGAGCAAATCAAAAAGATGTTGACCAATCCGTTTGAGAAAAACTATAAAAAACGATTTACGGTAAAAATAGGCCAACATTTGAAAGTGATTTCAATAGATGAAATCGAATGTTTTTTTAGCGAAAATAAAGGAACCTACATCCATACTTTTGACAATAGGAATTATTTAATCGAATGTACGTTGGAACTTTTAGAGCAGGAATTAGATCCCGGAGATTTCTTCCGTATTAGTAGAAAATTTATAATTCCATTGAAAGCAATCAAAGAAATTGTCGTTTACAGCAACTCTCGTTTGAAAGTTATTTTGCCCTCTTTTAAAGAAGAAGATGTGATTGTAAGCAGAGAAAAAGTATCCGATTTTAAGACGTGGATTGGGTAGTTTTAAAACAAAAAAAAACTGTTTCAAATGTGACTCAAAAAATCCTAAAAGGAAATTTTTGACTCTAACAATTGAAACAGTTTAAATACCTTTAAGATTTAGAAATTAATCAAATAATGATTTAATTTCTTTTTCTGTCTTGCCTAATTTTTGTTGTAATTTACCCCACATTTCATCTTCTTTTCCTTCTTCGTATAGCAAATCATCATCCGTCAAATCGGCAAATTTCTGTTTAAGTTTTCCTTTCAACTCATTCCAGTTTCCTTCAATCTCTTTTGAATTTGGCATAATATCTAAGTTTTAAATTACTATTTGTTCTTTACAAATTTGATAATTTTAAGCTGTTTGATTGTTATATAATTCTGTGAATCTCTTGTATAATTCCTATAAAAAGTGTTGTTTAATGCGTTTTGAGGAAATTTATTAAATTGAAATAGATGTTAAATTATAACTACAAGTATATAATTCTAACGCAATGGTAATGTGAAATCTGTGTTTTCGATATAGATATTCTCTATGATTAATTTACACCTTAAAAAACGTCTTTCGAATGCCAATTAGTACAAAAATCAATACTGTGAAGAGAATGAAAAAAGGGATGATATAATCGATTAGACCTGATGGTAACATGATTGCAATAATTAGTAATTGAAAGCCTAAACCGTAAATAGAAACCAAAGTCATAAACCAGTTTGGAAAGGTTTTTACTTTGTAAGCATCTTTATCCAGAAGGTGAATTATCTTATCAAACGTGCCATAAACGACGGTGTAAATGCGAAACAAAATGTCGACGGATTTTTGCGTTTCTCCAGGTAAAGCTCTTGGTGATTTGTACTCAAAAATTTTACTTGTGGTATCTCCGCCAACGGACTTATTTCTTAAAATCACATAGTAATAATTGTATAAAGTACCTTGTAATTGAATACCAATAAAGGCCAAAACAGTAAGCCAAAATGATGTTTTTGAGACATAACAAATGGTCATTAAAAATAGAAAATTCAGGATGATATCGAATACGCTGTCCAAGTATCTTCCGGTGTAGGAAGGCGTGTTTTTTATACGAGCCAGTTCGCCATCGGCAGCGTCGATTCCAGATTTCAGCAAGATGAAAAAACCAGCTAAAAAGTACGATCCTTCAAGAATATAATAAATGGCTATCAGACCGGAAACACCAAAAAGTAGCGTGACATGTATGGGTGTAAAACGGGTATTTTTTAATTGATTGGCGAGAAATTTTCCAAAAGTTCTTCCATAATCTGATAAATCTAAAAATTTATCTTGAGCGGCAAGTTTAGACATTTACGTTAATAAGCAAAGAAATGTGACAATATAGTCAGGCAATATTGGTTTTGAATTATGATCTTATTTTGATAATCTGTGTAAAGAAAATGTCATTGCTGTCAGTAAAATGAAAGCCATTACTTGGTGTATCAATCCCAACCAAAGCGGAACACCGTATAGCAAAGTAAACACACCTAGTGTAAATTGTAAAAATACAATAATCACCAAAGTCTTGATTCCTCTTTTCTGTAGCACGGTAAGCAAGTGTTTACGGCTTGTAAAATACAACGCCAAAATAAGCCCGACTACAACATAAGCCATAGTACGATGAACAAATTGAACGCCACTTTTTCCTTCGATTAGATTTAAAAACAAGGTACTTTTTTCTATGAAAACACTGTCGTGAATGAATTGTCCGTCGCTCATCAAAGGCCAGTGATTGTGAATTAGACCTGCATTTAAACCTGCAACAAAACCACCATAAATGATTTGGATAACCAGAAATACTAATGCAACGCGTGCAAGATTACGCAAAGGAATTATTACTTTGGATCTGTTTGGGTAAATTAAATCCAAAGCAACCCAAAGCGTATAGGCAAACGTAATGAAAGCAAATGTGAGGTGCAAGGCCAATCTGAAATGACTTACATCGGGATTGTCAATTAAACCACTACGAACCATGAACCAGCCCAAAAATCCTTGAAAACCGCCCATAAAAAGCAAAACAACACATTTTTTGATGGTTGCGGTCGAAAGACGTTTCTTGAACAAGAAATAAACAAATGGGACTATAAATGCCAGACCAATTATTCTACCAATAAAACGGTGAAACCACTCCCAGAAATAGATGAATTTGTAATCACTTAGCGTAAAATCATTGTGGATATTGATTTTTTGATATTCTGGAAATTTTTTATATTCTTCAAAAGCGTGTGACCATTTTTCTTCTGTTAAAGGAGGGAAAGTATCGGTTACTAAATGCCAATCGGTCATTGATAAACCAGAATTTGTCAATCGGGTAATTCCTCCCACTATAACCATCATAAACAATAATAAGCATCCTGATAACAACCAAATGATAACGTAATTATTCTCTTTTTTCATTGTTCAAAATTAATTTTTACAAAGGTATTTGAAATGCAATTAAATGTTAATTCAACAAGCGTTAATCTTTAATCCGATTTTTGTGGCTCTTTTTAACATGAAATCATATGCCGCCTGATATTCATTGGGAATTTCTCCTTCTAAAATGGCTTCTTTTATGGCTTCCTTCAGCATTCCGATTTCTTTAGAAGGTTTTAGGTCAAAAATCTTCATGATTTCCTCTCCAGAAATTGGCGGTTGGAAATTACGAACCTGATCGCGCTCTTCCACTTCAACAATTTTCTTGCGGACGATTTCGAAATTATTATGGTATTTCTTAAATTTATTAGGGTTCTTGGTCGTAATATCGGCTTCGCACAACGTCATTAAATTCTCAACATCTTCGCCTGCGTCAAAAACCAAACGGCGCACCGCAGAATCCGTTACTTTATCTTGTGATAATACAATCGGACGGGAACTCATCATCACCATTTTTTGGACAAATTTCATTTTGTGATTCAATGGCATGTGCAAACGTTCAAATATTTTTTTTGCCATTTTTCCGCCAAGAAATTCATGTCCGTGAAAAGTCCAACCTTGTTTTTTATTAAAACGTTTCGTTGGCGCTTTTCCAATATCGTGCAACAATGCTGACCAGCGCAGCCAAACGTCATCTGTATTTGGACAAATATTATCTACAACTTCCAGTGTATGGTAGAAATTGTTTTTGTGGGTGTGACCTTCTATTTCTTCAACTTGATTCAAAGCTGTCAACTCGGGAAGAATAATATCTAAAAGTCCTGTTTTGAACAAATGTAAAAATCCGATTGAAGGTTTATCTGTCGAAAGTATTTTATTTAATTCATCAACAATGCGTTCTCCGGAAATGATTTTGATTCGCTCTGCGTTCTTTGTGATGGAGTCCAATGAATTTCCTTCAATATCAAAACCCAATTGGTTCGCAAAACGAATGCCTCGCAACATACGCAACGGATCATCAGAAAAAGTAATATCTGGATCCAAGGGTGTTCTGATTATTTTGTTTTTTAAATCTTCCAGACCATTAAAAGGATCAGATAATTCTCCAAAATTTTCAACATTTAAAGATAAAGCCAAGGCGTTTATGGTGAAATCACGACGGTTTTGGTCGTCTTCTAATGTTCCGTTTTCCACAACAGGATTCCTACTTTCAAAATGATAGGATTCTTTTCGGGCTCCTACAAACTCAATTTCGGTATCTTCAAAGCGCAACATCGCTGTTCCGTAGGTTTTGAAAACCTGAACTTTTGGTTTATTAGGAAGTAATTGAGAAACTTTTAAAGCCAATTCGATTCCGCTGCCAACGGCAACAATATCAATGTCTTTTTTAAAGTCTCTGTTCAAAAGTAAATCTCTAACAAAACCACCAATCACATAACTGTCAACGTTAAGTTCTTGTGAAGCTTGAGAAATGACTTCGAAAATTTTATTATGTAAGGCCGTTTTGTAATTCATTTTTTATTACCGCAAATTCGCTAATTATTTTTTGGTATCAACGATACGTTTGTATTCTAAAGAGTTAAGGTTGAAATTAACTAAAATTGCAAGTTTGTTTCCAGAAATTTTCAAATAATTTAAACATTGATTGTAATGGCTATTGTTAAAACATTCAACAGTTTTTATCTCAAGAATTATTTTGTCATGAATAATAAAATCTGCGTAAAATTTATGTTTTAAAATTGAATTTTTATATTTAACGGTATATTCCTTCTCTCTTTCGTAATGAATATTATTTTCGTTAAATTCAAATTCCAATGCATCTTTATAAACAATTTCAGAGAAACCTCTGCCAAGATTTTTGTGGACTTCATATAAAAGTCCAACAATTTTATAACATTCTTCTTTATAAATTAAATCATCCATTTTTCAAATTGAATTAGTGAATTAGCGGTAAATAATAACTATTTCCGAATCACTTTCACCTGAGAATCGTTCGTCAATTTTATGATTGTCGAAGGTTTTCCGGCTATTTTTTCGCGATGCAAATTTACAACATAGTCTATACCTTTTATAATTTCTGGACTAATATCTTTAAAGGCAATAGGAGTAGGCTGTCCGGAGATATTTGCAGATGTTGAAACTAATGGTTTTTTCATTTTTTCCATCAGCTTAAAACAAAAAGGCTCTTTTACAATACGAATTCCCAATGAGTTGTCTCCTGAAACTAAATTTGGAGCTACATTTCTTGGTTTGTCCAAGATTATGGTTGTAGGTTTTTCGGATAAATCAATGATTTGCCAGGCTACTTCAGGAATGTCTTTAAAAACATTGTACATCATTTTTTCGCCATTCATCAAAACAATCATGCTTTGAGTTTCGGCTCTTTTTTTGAGTTTGTATATTTTGGCGACAGCCTCAGGATTTGTGGCATCACAACCTATTCCCCAAACGGTGTCCGTAGGATAAAGGATGATTCCGCCTTCTTTTATGACTTCGTAGGCTCTGTGAATTTCGTCGTTAATATTTTCCATTTAAAATAGTTTTATATTCTTGTAGCGTTTTTTGTGCCATAATCGATGTCGTATAATACTTCAACAGATTTTCTTTAGAAATAGCGACAAAATTAGCTATCATATTCTCATTATTAAATAAGTATTCAATTTTTTCGGCTAGTATTTCAGGACTTTGCTTTGGAGCTAAAAGTCCATTAATTCCATCTTGGATAATTTCAGGTATTCCACCAACGTTTGTACTGATAACAGGGACTTCATGATAGAAACTTTCATAAATCACTTGCGGAATTCCTTCACTTTGTGAGGTTAGCAACAACGCATCGAATTGTGGAATGAAATTAGAAGCACTTGGCATGTAGCCAAGAAATAATAGGTTTTTTTCTAAATTGAAGCTTTTTACACTTTGCAATAAATCCTCAGTACGATCTGTATGACTTCCTATTTGAATGAAAATAAAATCAGTCCTTTTTTGTACATTCACAATTATATTCACGGTCTCAATCAGAGTTTCAAAATTTTTGGCCCTGATGTGATTGCCTATAATTCCGATTATTTTTTTAGAAGGATCGACTGCAAATTTTTCTCTCAGTAGAAATGGAGTTTTAGAATTTTTAGTTCCAATATTAGTTCCGTGATAAATTGTAATTAATTTATCTTTATCAATTATTGATTCTTCTGTGATTCTTTTTGTTTCCTCCGAAACACATAAATACTTCTTAATTTTAGAATAATTGTATTTATAAAGTGTCAACTTTTTATTTTTAATGGGAAACGATGTTTTTTTGCTGAATACAAAAGATGGTAAACCGGCAAATTTATCAGCTACAATTGCTAGAACAATTGCGGATGGGTCATGCAGGTGAATAATATCAGGTTTGTATTTCCTATTCAGCTTAATTATTTTTAATACAAAACGAAGATCCATATTAATAGACAAAGGTGCAGTTTCCGTGATGATATTGGTCTTAGACAAGCGTTGATGAAAAAGTTCATCTTTCACACACAAAACGATATTGGTGATTTCAGGATTCGACTGTGCCAATTCAAAACACAAGTTTTCAATATGATTTTCGCCGCCACCCCAACTTTTTACTGCGGATATGTGTAGAACTGTCATTATTTTTTTTTCATTTTAATGTTGGTTTTTCGATTTGGTATCGCGTATTTATTAAAAAAATAGCACTCTTTTTTTGAGGAATAGTTGGTATAACTCTCCTGTTTTCTTTCAATTAATGATAACGATTAATCAGAAATAGAGATAAAAATTCGGGTAAAATTACATTAAATATTTTAAGTCTTGAATTCAATACTTACTTTTGTCTTTCAATTCTGCTTTTTATGAAATATATCTTTAACCCTTCTTTTAAATCTTTAGAGAAACAAATTAGGAACTTTGTAAATAATTTTGATACAATAGGAATACTATTTGGTGACGGTCAAAGAAATAAGATTAAACTATTTGAATTAGAAGACAAGATGATTAATATCAAATCGTTTAAAATTCCTAATATTATCAATCAAGTGGCTTACAAATATTTCAGAAAATCTAAAGCAAGGCGTTCTTATGAATATGCGAATAGATTGCTTGAAAACGGTATAGGAACTCCACATCCTATTGCTTATGCTGAAAATTTCAAATTGTCAGGGCTGGAAAAAAGTTTTTATATCAGTGAACACCTACAGGCGGAACTGACTTTTAGAGAATTAGTGCTGCAACCTGATTATCCTGATCACGAGAATATCTTGCGACAATTTACCCAATTTACATTTGATTTGCATCAAAAGGGAATTGAGTTTTTAGATCATTCACCTGGAAATACATTAATCAAGAAAGAGGCTAACAACGCTTACAGTTTTTACTTGGTGGATTTAAACCGAATGAATTTTCATGATATGATGGATTTTGATTCCCGTATGAAAAATTTCAACAGGCTTACGCCAAAAACAGAAATGCTGGCTATCATGAGTGATGAATATGCTAAACTTTACGGTAAAAAATACGATGAAGTTTTTGCCAAAATGTGTTTTTATACCAATGATTTTCAGACAAAATTTCACAGAAAGATTGCTCGAAAAAAGAAATTATTGTTTTGGCGATAGCGATTCTTCGGTATTCCAAAGTTGTTCTAATTCTCGATATCGAGTATAAACGGAGTTTGCGTTTAAATAGCAAATAATCAAGCCTTTTTTTCCGTCAAGAAACCCTAATCGCACAATATAATTGAATAAAAAATTATAAGCAGGATGCATAAATCGTAATAAAAAGAAAGATTTTTGCTTCTTTATAAATTTCTCCTGAGCCTTAAATTTGCCGTAGCAAATGGTTTTTGATTTATATGCTTGAAAATTGGAATAGGAGTAATGAATGAGTTTGTTTTTTAGCACCCCTATTTTACCATTGACTTTTAATTTTTCATGTACGAGCCTTTCTTTAGTGTAAGCTGCATGATTTTTATTGAAAAGTCTAAATATCTTATCATTTTGATTTCCACTGAAATGCAGCACTTTGTCTTTGAACATAAAAGTTCTGTAAAAAAGAAAAGCCGAATACGTTTCATTAGTATTTATCGTGGTTATGATTTCATTTTTTAATTCAGGAGTCAGTCTTTCATCAGCATCCAGAAATAAAATCCAATCATTTTTTGCTTGAGAAATCGCAAAATTCCGTTGAGAAGAATAATTTTCAAATGTATTTTGAACGAAGGTGACTTTGTCAAAGGATTTGCAAATAGCTTTTGTTTTATCCGTACTGAATGAATCGACAACAATAATTTCATCAGCAAAATCCAGATCAGCCAAAAGTGACTTCATATGATTTTCCTCGTTTAATGTGATTATTAAAACTGAAATGTTTTTGTTGCAATTGTCTTTCATTAATTTTTGACTGATTTACAAAAATATAGCATTCGGATTAAATTCAACTTTTTACTTTAAAAGTTTATTTTAAATGAGTTTCTAAAAAAGTATTTAACAAAGGATAAATTAATTCAGGGGTGAATTGTCTGTAGAATGAAACTGTTTCTTTTTTTACGATTTTAGCGGTTTTGCTTTCAAATAAATCGGGTTTAAACTCTTTTAAATGTAGCGAAACATGATTGATTCCATCTTCAAATGTGGCCCAGCCTTTTTTATCAATCCAAGGCGAAAAAATAATAAAAGACGGTTTCTCTAAAGCTTTTGCCATATTTATTGCGCCGCCATCATTACCAATTATCATATCACAATGGTTCATAATAGCAATAAATTCTCGGATGCTTTTGCCTAAAACGGAGAAGTAAATCTTCTGTTTTGTGCTTTCTTTACATTGATCGTAGATAGTTTTCGCTTCTTCAATCTGCTTTGGAAAATAATTAAAAAGAATATTTACATCACCTTTGTCTGCGATAAAATCAACTAATTGCGACATGTATTCCAGAGGATAAGTTTTGTCTGCACTGCTTCCAATGATGCTCACCATTATCGTTTTTTTGGATTGGTCTATTCCGTGCGATTCAAAAAGTGCAGTAGCAAAATCATTTTCTTCTTTCGTAACATAAATACGTGGGAAAGTTTCTAATTCTATAGGCAGATGTAATGGATTTAAGAGTGCTAATCGTTGTTCGATTATTAAACCCAAATTTGTTTTAGATGTTTTTTTCCGTTTCACGGTATCTGTATAAAGAAATTCTCTGCCCTTTTTCCAATACGATATTTTTTGTTTGGCACTAGAAAATAATACGACCAACCAACTTTCTAATTTAGAATAAGCGTCAATGACAATGTCATATTTTTCTGCTCGAATGGATTTCAGTAACTTGAAATATTCCCATTTGTTTTTTTGATGTTTTTCCTGAAAAAGGATGAGATTATCAAAACTTGTATTTCCTTGTAAAACAGCAATTGTCGATTCGTAAACCATATAATCAATTTGCACTTTTGGATAGGCTTTACGCAAATTATCGCATAAAACGGAGCTTACTAACACATCACCAATCATTTTTTGTTGAATTACAAGTATTTTCATTTGGAGAAAATTAAGGGAATTAAGCTTTTGTTTTCAAGTAATTCATGGCACGAGGACTAATCCAAGTTTGTTTTTGAAGTGCATTAAAATAGTAAACGGATACGTTTTTAAGCATTAATCGATTCACCTTTAATTTTGGAATAAAAAACAAAAATAGGCTGATAATAGATAATAGTGTTTTCTCCAGAAGTACTCCTATAATTAATAAACTTTGTAAATAGATTTGAATTCCTGTTGAGAATTGATTGCTGATATAAACGTGTTTAGAAATAATCACTTCGGTTTTGGTCAATGCTTTTGTCTTGACGTTTATTCGGGATGCGCCGCCATGCTGATGGAAAATTGTTGCTTTTCTCGTTACGGCAACTTTTCCTCCAAGGTCAGAAACTTTTTTGCAAAGGTCAACATCTTCAAAATACAGCCAGTAATCTTCGTTCCAACCTTTAATTTTGTCAAACCAGTTTCTACTTATGAAAATAACTGCACCTGTAACCCAATCCGGATAAAATAAATCTGTTGTAGTGTTGAAACGTTTTTCTAGTTTGGCTTTATTTAGTTTTCTAAAAATTGCTCTTGAGATTCCAAAAAAGCGTCCTAAAGCGGGGAATAAATTGTTCTGCTTGTAAAAAACGCTGTTTTCATTTATTTGAAGACAGGACAAAATTCCAATTTCAGGGTGTGAAACAGCAGTTTGCAAAAGCGTTTCTAAAGCTTCAAGGGTAAGTTTTGTATCTGGATTTAAAAAAAGGAAATGGTTTCCCGTCGCAATGGCTGCACCAAAGTTGCAACCATTTGAGAAACCATTATTACCAGTATTTTCTATAAAAGTAAACTTGGAATATTTTTGTTTAAAAACAGGAAATTGTCCGTCATTAGAAAAATTATCCACTATGATAACCTCAAATGAAAATGTTCTAGAACTAATGGAATCAATAGATTCTAAACACTCGTCTAAGGCTTTCCAACCTCGGTAATTGACTATGATTATTGAAATATCCAATAGGTTTTTTGTATATAAATTTTAAAACAAAACGGAATTATACCGCTACGTTATATTCGCGTAAAGCATCATTTAAAGATGTTTTTAAGTCAGTAGAGGCTTTTCTTTGTCCGATAATTAATGCACAAGGAACTTGGAAATCACCTGCAGGAAATGATTTTGTATAACTTCCCGGAATCACAACGGAACGAGCAGGAACAAAACCTTTCATTTCAACTGGAGTTTCGCCTGTAACATCAATAATTTTTGTAGAGGCAGTCAAACAAACATTAGCACCAAGAACGGCTTCTTTACCAACATGAACGCCTTCAACTACGATACAACGTGAACCAATAAATGCACCGTCTTCAATGATTACCGGAGCCGCTTGCAAAGGTTCTAAAACTCCACCGATACCAACACCACCGCTTAAGTGCACGTTTTTACCAATTTGAGCACAGCTTCCTACGGTTGCCCAAGTGTCTACCATAGTTCCTTCATCAACATAAGCACCAATATTTACATAACTTGGCATCAAAATAACACCGCTTGAAATGTATGCACCATAACGGGCCACAGCATTAGGAACCACACGGATTCCTTTTTCGGCATAACCTCTTTTCAATAACATTTTGTCATGGTATTCAAAAATTCCAGATTCCCATGTTTCCATTTTTTGAATAGGGAAGTACATAACCACCGCTTTCTTAACCCATTCGTTTACTTGCCAACCTTCACCAACTGGTTCGGCAACACGTAATTTCCCGGTGTCTAATAATTCAATAACTGCTCTGATTGCATCAGTAGTTGTAGTTTCTTGTAACAAAGCACGGTTTTCCCAAGCTTGCTCTATAATGGGCTGTAATGGATTCATTTTTTGATAATTTTTGACAAAGATAGGATTTTTAACCAAAAGCAAAAAAGCAAAATGGGTTGAAAATGTTACAGATTTAACTTCTTGTTTGATTCCTTAATTTGAAATGATAATATTCTTTAGTTTTGAATTGTTAAACCAATAAATTTGAAAAAAAAAATGATAAGAAAGTGACTTTTCTGTTGTTGCTGAGAATCGGAAAATTAAAATAGTTACCTTTGAAAAAAATATATAAATGCCAAGAATACTCTCCATAGATTACGGTCAAAAACGAACTGGAATAGCTGTTACCGATGAAATGCAAATCATAGCTTCAGGACTTACAACCATTCCATCTACAACCGCAATTGCTTTTTTGAAAGACTATTTTTCCAAAGAGAAAGTAGAAGCCGTTCTTATAGGTGAACCCAAGCAAATGAATGGTGAACCTTCAGAAAGTGCTTCCATAATAAAAGGTTTTGTAACCCATTTTACCAATCATTTTCCTGATATGACAGTCATTCGGGTAGACGAACGCTTTACTTCAAAAATGGCTTTTCAATCCATGATTGATAGCGGAATGAGTAAGAAACAACGCCAAAATAAAGCTTTGATTGATGAAATTTCGGCTACGATAATGCTTCAGGACTACTTGACCCGAAAAAGATTTTAAAATCAAGACAAAAAACTAGTGTTTAGGATGAAAAGGTTTGATAAATGTAACTTTTGAGGTGAAATTTATGCTTTTTTTTGCAATTATATAAATTATCTTTGCATTTTAAAATCTAGTTATGCCTGATACAACCATACGTACAAATAGTGAAGTAGTTCTTATAGGAGCTGGAATTATGAGCGCCACTCTTGGTCTAATCCTAAAAGAGTTGCAGCCGGATATCAAAATTGAAATTTACGAACGCTTAGATATTGCAGCCGCCGAAAGTTCTGATGCATGGAATAATGCAGGAACGGGACATTCTGCCTTTTGCGAGCTTAATTATACTCCTGAAAGTGAAGATGGAAGCATCAATCCTAAAAAAGCAATCGATATTGCGGAATCGTTTGAGGTTTCGAGACAATTTTGGGCATATCTCGTTCAAGAAAATAAAGTTCCATCCCCAGAGAATTTTATAAAAAGCATTCCACACCTTAGTTTTGTTTGGGGTGAAAAAAATGTGGAGTACCTAAAAAAGAGATTTGAGGCTTTACAGGCGAACCCTCTTTTTGAAGAAATGGTCTTCAGCACGGATTTTTCTGAGTTGAAAAAATGGATGCCTCTCGTTATGGAAGGCAGAAAGGAAGCTGATACAGTTGCCGCTACTTCAATGGCAATTGGAACCGATGTAAATTTTGGAGAATTAACCCGAAGTATTTTTGGTTATTTGACAAAATTAGAAGGCGTTACCATTCATTTCAACCATGAAGTTCAAAAATTAAAACAAAGGGAAGATAAATCCTGGAGAATAAAAATTACTGATTTGGCTACAGGCCAAAAAAGAAAAGCATATACTAAGTTTGTTTTTATAGGCGCTGGTGGTGGATCCTTGCCATTATTAGAAAAAGCAGATGTTCCAGAAGGAAAGGGATACGGAGGTTTTCCGGTGAGCGGGCAATGGCTAAAATGTACCAATCCGGAAGTGATTGCAAAACATCAAGCCAAAGTATATGGTAAAGCTAGTGTTGGTGCTCCGCCAATATCTGTTCCGCATATTGATTCCCGAATGATAAATGGAGAGAAAGCATTACTTTTTGGTCCTTTTGCAGGTTTTTCAACTCGGTTTTTAAAAAATGGTTCGTATTCGGATTTGCCTTTATCTATAAAAACGGATAATATCATTCCTATGGTTGCCGCGGGTATCAAGAATATACCACTTACTAAATATTTAATTCAGCAAGTACGTCAGTCGCCTAAAGACCGAATAAATGCTTTAAGAGAATATGTCCCAGGTGCACGGTCTAAAGATTGGGTTCTTGAACGAGCAGGGCAACGTGTGCAAGTGATTAAGAAAGATGAGAAAGAAGGCGGGATTCTGGAGTTTGGTACCGAAGTCATTACCACTGCCGATGGTTCTTTATCTGTTTTGCTGGGTGCTTCGCCTGGCGCTTCAACCGCTGTTTCTATTATGGTTGACTTGATTGGAAGATGTTTTAAAGATCAATTTGAAACGCCGGAATGGCAAGGGAAATTAAAAACGATGATTCCTTCTTTTGGTCAGAAATTAAATGAGAATCCTGATTTATTAAAGGAAATTAGAAAAGATACCGCTACTGTTTTAAAATTAAATAATTAGAATTTTATAAAAATAGTAAAGGCGCTGAATTTTAGATTGGATCTAATTTCAGCGCCTTTTTCGCTAAGAATCTTTTAGTGTTTTTGTAGTTTTCAAAATATTTTCGGATAAATTAGTCAACCAGATTAATTGTTCAATTACCAATTGCGCTTCCTGCATTTTCAATTGAAACGCCTCTTCATCTATAGGAATTCCTTCTTTTAGCTCCCTTTCCCTAATATTTTTTAGCTCTGTAAAGCGCATTGCTAGATCTTCTTGCCGAAGGTTTTCTTTGAGGGATACATTGTTTTCTTTCAGGATTGCAATGGCATTGTCTAAGTTTTTAATGGCAGTATCAACGACTACATTAAACGCCTCAGATGCAGTTGTGGTTTTGTGGGACTGAATATAAGTCCCTAATGAAGCTAAAGAAGACAGTAAAGAATGATTTAAAACAGTCAGTTTGTATACTTGTGGCATTTGCTTTTGCTTTGATTTAGGTTCTTGAACCATTCTTTGAAACGAAGCCATCAGATTACCAATTTCGATAAAAGCATTTTTTCGTGCGAGACGATAGGAAGTAGCAATATTCCCTTTTTTATTGTAAAAAATAGAAATTTCTTTTAAATAATCTTGGTTTGCCTTAATTGCTTTTTCTAAATAGAGGGGAATGTTCAAAAACTCCCAGGAAGGCCATAAAAAGTGGTTTGCCAAAAAGGCTAAAGCAGCACCCACAACCGTATCCAGGATTCGATATTGAACTAAATCACCAATATTAGGTGTAATTATTCCATAGATAAATACAACATACATGGTGACAAAAATGGCGCTCACCTTATAATTAATTTGTGTAAAAGAGAATCCCAACAGCATACAAACAATAGAAAGAACACTGATTATGATGTTGTCTTTTACGATGAAAAGAATCCCGAAAGCAACTAATCCACCAATCACTGTGCCAATTATTCGGTGAAAAGAACGTTCTTTTGTCAAGCCATAACCCGGTCTCATAATTACAATTATGGTCAGCAATATCCAATAAACATTATGGAACGGTAGAAATTTTCCAATAATAAAACCAAGCATTAAGGTTATGGTTAATCGCAAGGAATGCCTGAAAATAGTAGAGGAGAAACTCAGGTTTTGGGTCAAAGTACTCAACGGATAATATTGTGGAGTGAGGAATTTTTCTAAATCAGTATCGATTCCTTTAAAATCGTGCGAATTAAAAGTAACTGTAAAAGCACGCTCAACAATTTTTATTTTTTCGACTTGTTTTTCAGCGTATTGCAACATCGTTGTCAACATAAAAACGCCTTCGGAAGCAGTAGTTTTCCCTAAATCATTTTCATAATCTGCAATGGCAAGCTGTAAGGCATTCAAATCGCCCAGTAAAGTATGTTTAGAAATGTATTTCGTACTTTTTTTGACACTTTTAGATAATTGCTTCAAGCTAGCCGCCAGATTGTAAGCTAAATTTTGATACGTATGCAAAACCTTTGGATGATCATCGAATTTTTGATGCAATTTATCATGGTCAAAAGCTGTGGATAACGCGAGTTCCAAAATTTCTACTAAGGAAATAAAAACCAATAGCATTTTACGGTTTTGATTGGAAGAACCAGAGGTGGTATGACTGCTGATCAATACTTCTCTAATATTTTGATGGATGGTATTCAGCTCAACTTGAAGATGCAATTGCTTTTCAATGATTGATTTTCTATCAGCATTCAAGGTCCACAAATCGCCTCGAAGTTTCAAATATTTAGCTGTAAGCTTGATGCATTCCGCAATTTGTAACTCTACATAACGATTCGGTCTGATATAATGAAAAATGAGAGAAACCAGTAAATAAAATAAACCGCCGGCAAGAATTAATCCGGCATGAAGGAGCATTGCCCAACCGGTATTGATGCTTGCAAATGCTAATGAAACCGCGATAAGGCCAGAGAAAGAAACCATGGTGGCGCGTTGCCCATAAACAGAAAGCATTGATATGAGGAAAATTAAAACTGCCAAAAACGGATAGAAAATCCAAGAAGATGGAAATACAATATTAACAAGCAAATTAATGCCCGCAACCAGAAAAGCAGTTACCAGAACACCGTTAATTTTATGTTTCAGACTGCTAGGAATATCACTTGGATAGGTGAAAAAAGCCCCAAGAGCCATGGCGAAACCCAATTGAAATTTACCCAAAAACGAAAATATCACCACGGGAATGACTGCTGCAATAGTGACTTTTATGGCATTAGTAAAATAAGTACTGTCGGTAAACTTTCGGATCTTGTATATCATATAATTGTATTGATACAAAGGTACTATTTGTAGGAATGATACAAACAATATTAGAATCTCTTTTGCTTTAAATTGTAAATTTTAGCTAATAATTAACGGAGGATTATTCATTGTCTATTTTTTTACTATTTTTGCAAACTGAATGAAAAGGAAACTTATTTTAATTTCAGAAGATAAATTTTAATACTACACGATGATTTTACCAATTATAGGATATGGCGATCCAGTTTTAAGAAAAACAGGAGAAGTTCTTACACCAGAACATCCAAACTTGAAAGAAACGATAGCCAATATGTACGAGACCATGTATAATGCCTATGGTGTGGGTCTTGCTGCGCCACAAGTAGGATTAGCACTTCGTTTATTTGTAATCGACACCACTCCTTTTAGCGATGATGAAGAATTAGAAGATTCGGAACAAAAAGAATTAAAAGGATTCAAAAAAACTTTTATCAATGCAAAAATGATAAAAGAAGAAGGAGAAGAGTGGAGTTTTAATGAAGGATGCCTTAGTATTCCTGATGTTAGAGAGGATGTTTACAGAAATCCAACTATCACAATCGAATATTGCGAAGAGGATTTTGTAATGAAAACTGAAGTTTTTGACGGATTAATCGCCAGAGTAATCCAACATGAATACGATCATATTGAAGGAATTTTATTTACCGATAAAATTTCATCATTAAAGAAACGATTGATTCAAAAGAAACTGAAAAACATCTTAGAAGGAAAAACATTCCAAGACTACCGCATGAAATTTTTTGCCAAAAAAGGAAGATAAAGTAAATCTAAGGCTTCGGTTGGTACGATTTTTGGTTTTAAATGAAAAAATAATAAGTCAAATTCTTAATAATAATTACACAAAACATGAATTTAGAAAAAATATTAGCCATTTCTGGGAAACCAGGTTTATATGTATTGAAAGTGCAAACAAGAACTGGCTTTGTAGCAGAATCATTAGCAGACGGAAAAAAAATCACAGTGAACTTGAAAAGTAATGTGAGTCTATTGTCTGAAATTTCAATTTATACGTATGAAGGCGAAAAACCTTTAGCTGAGATTATGCAAAAAATTGCTGATAAAGAAAGTAAAGGTCCAGCACTTTCTCATAAAGAAGACAATGCTAAACTAACGGCTTATTTCAAAGAAATTTTACCAGATTATGATGAAGAAAGAGTATATCCTTCTGATATCAAAAAAGTTTTAAACTGGTACAATATGCTTCAGGCAAAAGGATTAGTTACGGATGAAGTTCAAGCTGCTGCTGTTACTGAAGAAGTTGCTGCCGTTGCAGAAGAAACTCCAGAAGCTGAAGTGAAAGCCCCTGCTAAAAAAGCAAAAGCTAAAAAAGAGTAATTTTACACTACAATAATATTTAATCCTGTTCAGCTATTTTCTGAACAGGATTTTTTTATTTTTACCAAAAACAATTTCTGATGGATTCAAGACAAAACCAACTGCAAGCTTTCGAAAGATTATTAGATATTATGGATGATTTGCGAGAAAAATGCCCTTGGGACAAAAAGCAAACCATGCAAACGTTGCGTCATCTTACCATCGAAGAAACTTATGAATTAGGGGATGCAATTTTAGACAACGATTTAAATGAAGTCAAAAAGGAATTAGGAGATTTGTTATTGCATATTGTTTTTTATGCCAAAATAGGAAGCGAGACGAATGATTTTGACATGGCTGATGTTTGCAATGAAATTTGTGAAAAGTTAATTCACCGTCATCCGCATATTTATAGTGATGTGGTGGTAAAAGACGAGGAAGAAGTGAAACAAAATTGGGAAAAACTAAAACTGAAAGAAGGTAAAAAATCTGTTCTGGAAGGTGTTCCGAGAAGTTTACCCGCGTTAGTCAAAGCAAGCCGAATTCAGGATAAAGTAAAAGGAGTTGGTTTTGATTGGGAAGAATCGCATCAGGTTTGGGATAAGGTTCAAGAGGAATTGGAAGAATTGCAAGTTGAGGTTGAAGCAGGTGATCAAGATAAAATTGAAGCCGAATTTGGGGATGTTTTATTTTCTATGATTAACTATGCTCGATTTTTGAATGTAAATCCTGAAGATGCTTTGGAACGAACTAATAAAAAATTCATCAAGCGCTTTCAATATTTAGAAAGCAAAGCGGGCGAATTAGGAAAACCCTTAATGGATATGACTCTTGCTGAAATGGATGTTTTTTGGGAAGAAGCGAAGAAGTTGTAGTGTTCAGTATTTAGTAATCAGTGCTCAGATTTCAGTCCCGATACTTCGGGATTAGTATCCAGTTTTAAATAATTAATTTAGCAATGTCAGAAAATAAAACCGAGTTAAAACGTTCTTTAGGATTAATAGATGCCACGAGTTTAGTTGCCGGTTCCATGATAGGATCCGGGATTTTCATTGTAACATCTGCCATGGCAAGGGATATTGGTTCTGCTGCCTGGTTATTAGTCATTTGGTTGGTAACGGGATTAATCACTGTTGCTGCCGCGTTAAGTTATGGCGAATTGGCAGGAATGATGCCCAATGCAGGCGGTCAATTCGTTTATATACAACGCGCTTACGGAAGATTAGTTTCTTTCTTGTACGGCTGGACCGTTTTTACGGTAATTCAAACGGGTGTTATTGCTGCTATTGCAGTTACTTTCGCTAATTATGCCGCCATCTTCTTTCCTGTTTTAGATCAAAGTCTTTTTACGGTTGGGACTGGTTTTGTTTTTTCTTACCAAAAAGTATTGGCTATTTTTAGTATAATTCTGCTAACTTATATCAATACCAAAGGAGTTGAAAGCGGGAAAACGGTTCAATTGATTTTTACTTCGGCTAAATTAATTGCACTTTTTGCATTGATTGTTTTAGGATTGTATGTTGGTTTACAAACGGATGTTTTGTCTAATAATTTTGCAAATATGTGGGAAGCTAGCAAAACGGTTGTAAATCCTGACGGAACAATTACGGTTACAAAATTAGCAGGAATGGCAATTTTAGGTGCAGCAGGAGCAACAATTATCAACTCATTATTTTCTAGTGATGCATGGAACAACGTGACTTTTATTGCAGGTGAAATTAAAGAACCGAAAAAGAATATTCCACGAAGTTTGTTTCTTGGAACCCTGATTGTGACTGTTATTTATGTTTTGGCAAATCTGGCTTATTTGGCTTTGTTGCCAATGCAAGGAACTCCAAACGCTGCTGATATTGCCAGTAAAGGAATCATGTTTGCCAGTAATGATAGAGTAGGCGCGGCAGCTGCAAGTATGATTATGGGAAATGTCGGTGTTTTTGTGATGGCTGCGTTAATCATGGTTTCCACTTTTGGATGCAATAGTGGTTTGATTCTTTCGGGAGGAAGATTATTTTTTGCCATGGCAAAAGACGGCTTGTTTTTTAAACAAGCTACAGAACTCAATAAAAATCAGGTTCCAGCCAAAGCACTATGGGTGCAATGTATTTGGGCTTGTGTGCTTTGTGTTTCGGGGAAATTCGGTGATTTGTTGACGTACGCAACTTTTGCATCGTTGTTATTTTATATCCTGACTATTTTGGGTGTTTTCATTCTTAGAAAAAAAGAACCCAATGCGGATAGGCCTTATAAAGCCTTTGGATATCCAGTTGTACCAGCCATTTATATTATAGTGACATCGGCAATTTGCTTTACTTTATTGATTTATGATACGTTCAATACTGGATTAGGATTGTGTATTGTAGCGCTGGGTATTCCGGTGTATTATTTTGTAATGAATAAGAAAGAGTAAAATTAATATAGCTATTCTGCTAGTTTTTTTAGCGCATTGATATCTTTCAAAACAATTTTTTTCCCTGTTAATTCAATCAGGCCTAATTTTTTAAAATCAGATAGCAAACGGATGCAACTTTCAGTGGCAGTACCGATAATACTGGCTAATTCGTCTCTTGAAAGTTGTACTTTTAAAGAGTTATCCTCGTTTTTTCCAAAAGTATCATTTAGGTAAAGGAGCGTTTCAGCTAATCTTTCTTTGACTGTTTTTTGAGCCAAATTCACCATGTGATCATCGGCTTCTTTTAGATCACCGCAAATACTTTTCATCACATTCATTGAAAACTGGTTGTTCTTATCGAAATATCCCATCACTTCTGATTTTGGAATAAAACAAACCTGCATATCTTCAAGAGCTACGGCGCTCAAGTTGACCGGTTCATCACTAATCATTGAGCGTTGCCCCAGTAATTCTCCTTTAGTGACTAATTTCACAATATGGTCTTTGCCGTTTGCACTCAATTTGGTCAGTTTGCACACACCATCTTTGATACAATAAATTCCATTTACATTCTCGCCTTCCTCAAAAATAACTTCACCCTTTTTAATAATATGGGATGTTTTGCAGTCAGAAAGTTTGATCAATTCGTCTTTAGTTAAGGCTTTTAAAGAGCTAAATTCTCTGACGATACATTGTTCGCATTTGCTCATAGTATATGTGATTTATTTGTATTACAAAACTAACTCTTTAATATGACAAATATCATATTTTTAACTCATTCGATAAATGACCTTTGTTCCAGGTAAAATGAGCAAAGTTATGGACACACAAAACTGTTTCCATTGTGGTTTAGACATTATTAAAGAAGACGAAATTATTTTCGATGCTAAAAATTTCTGTTGTAACGGTTGTAAAACGGTTTACGAAATTTTCAGTTTAAATGATTTGACGTGTTATTATGATTTTGAAAAATCCCCTGGAGCAACCCCGCAAGATATTAATGGTAAATATGATTTTTTAGACAATGAGAGTATTGTATCCAAATTATTGGAATTTCAAGAAAATTCAACCGCAATTATTTCACTTAGTATTCCACATATTCATTGTAGCTCGTGTATTTGGATTCTGGAAAATCTACAGCGTCTTCAAAAAGGAATAAGCACTTCACAGGTTAATTTCCCTGAAAAAAGAGTCCGAATCACCTTCAATCCAGAAGTTGTTTCTATCAAAACGATCGTTTATTTATTGAGTTCCATTGGTTATGAACCCTACATTAGTTTAGAAAACTATGAAACGGGAAGTAATGATGTAGATAGAAGTTTGACTTATAAACTTGGCGTTGCTTTCTTCTGTTTTGGGAACATTATGTTGCTTTCGTTTCCAGAATATTTTGAAGTAAAAGAATTTTGGTTAGACCAATACCGTGGCTTCTTCCGTTGGTTGATTTTTGCGTTAGCATTACCGAGTTTCTTTTACTCGGCTAGTGGTTATTATGTTTCTGCGTACAAAAGTATCAAATCTAAAATGCTTAATATCGATATTCCTATCGCTTTAGGAATTGTGGTGATGTTTGTGCGAAGTACGTTTGATATTGTTATGGATTACGGTTCCGGTTTTTTTGACAGCTTAACAGGATTGATATTCTTTATGCTTTTGGGGAAAATGTTCCAAATCAAAACGTATAGTTTTTTGAGTTTTGAAAGAGATTTTAAGTCTTATTTTCCAATAGCGATTACCAAAATCAATTCGGATTTATCAGAGGAAAGTGTGGCAATTTACGAAGTTGAAAAAGGCGATCGATTACTCATCAGAAACCAAGAACTGATTCCCGTTGATGGGATTCTAATTTCTGAAAAGGCAGAAATCGATTATAGTTTTGTTACCGGAGAAGCAATTTCTATTACGAAACAATCTGGAGACAAAGTTTTTGCAGGAGGAAAACAAATAGGAAAAGTTATCGAAATGGAAGTTTTACATTCTGTTTCCCAAAGTTATCTGACGCAATTATGGAGCAATGATGTGTTCCAAAAAAATGTAGAGCAAAAACACAAAACGATTACCGATAGCATTAGCCGTTATTTTACACCTATTTTATTACTGATTGCTTTTGCAGGATTTGGCTATTGGATCTTTATAGATGCCAATACTGCCTTCAATGTGTTTACGGCAGTGCTTATCGTTGCTTGTCCTTGTGCTTTGGCATTGACGGCACCATTCACTTTTGGGAATGTATTGCGAATATTAGGAAAACAGAAATTCTATCTCAAAAATGCATTGGTTATTGAACAATTAGCAAAAGTGGATACGATAGTTTTTGATAAAACAGGAACGATTACGACCAATAAAAAGTCCAATATTTCTTATGAAGGAACCATTCTTTCCGATGAGAATTTATTGCTGGTAAAGAATGTACTTCGCGCCTCCAATCATCCGTTAAGCCGCATGCTATATGATTATTTGCCTATTCCAATTTTGCAAAGTAAATCAGGAAATGAAGCCAAAAAGGTAAAAGTGGATCATTTTGAAGAAATCACCGGAAAAGGAATTCAAGCACAGATTTTTGGTCACCAAGTCCAGATAGGTTCTGCTGATTTTGTAGAAAAAATCGAAGAAAAGAACGTTCAGCAAACATCAGTTCATATTAAGATCAATACTGTTTATTACGGAAAATTCATTTTTAATAATCAATACAGGGAAGGTTTGGAAGAACTTTTTGAAAATTTGAAAAGCAACTATCAGATCAAAGTTTTATCAGGAGACAACGAAGGCGAACGCACTATTCTTGAACAACTTTTGCCGAAAGGCACGGAATTGATTTTCAATCAGAAACCGGAACAGAAATTAGAATTCATTAAAAATTTGCAGGAACAAGGTAAAAATGTGATGATGGTAGGCGATGGATTGAATGATGCCGGAGCTTTGGCGCAAAGCAATGTTGGGATTTCAATTTCTGAAAATGTGAATGTTTTTTCACCGGCTTGTGACGCTATTTTGGATGCCAGCGAATTTCAAAAATTGAATTATTTCTTGAAATTATCGAAGAATGCGATTACGACTATCAAAATGAGTTTTGGACTTTCCTTATTGTACAATGTGGTTGGATTATCATTTGCTATAACCGGGAATTTATTGCCTTTGGTTGCAGCTATTATCATGCCGTTGAGTACAATAACTATTGTAAGTTTTGTAACAGTGATGAGTAGTTATTATGCTCGGAACAAATAGAATGGAGTACGATTTAGTTTTTTCTTCACATTTATTTAACAAAAGTAATAAGTATGATAAATGTCATATTTTACTTGGAAACGTAAAAGTAACTTTGTTAACACAAATTAAGGTATGAGTGTCATTTATTTATTAATCTCCATCAGTATAATAGTCGCCATTGGTTTTTTTATTGCTTTTATAAGGGCAGTAAAAACTGGGCAATATGACGATGATTATACACCCTCAGTCAGAATGCTATTTGACGACGAGCTAATACAGCCCAAAGTTGAGAAGTCAAACATCGAAAGCCAGGAGACTTTGTGATATTCAATAGTAATTTTTAAAATTTTTCAATCATTTAATTTTTTTATTTATGGAAATGCAGCAGTTTTATTATGATAACAAAATTGTAAAAAACTTCATTTACGCGACCATTGTTTTTGGAGTAGTAGGAATGTTAGTAGGACTTACATTGGCCTTTATGTTTCTTTTTCCAAATATTACCGATGGGATTTCGTGGTTGAGTTACGGTCGATTAAGACCTTTACACACCAATGCGGTTATTTTTGCCTTTGTAGGGAACGCAATGTTTGCGGGTATTTATTATTCCTTGCAGCGCTTGTTGAAAGCCAGAATGTTCAGCGATTTTTTGAGTAATCTTAATTTCTGGGGATGGCAATTAATAATCGTAGCGGCAGCTATTTCGTTGCCACTTGGATACAGTACCTCTAAAGAATATGCCGAACTGGAGTGGCCAATAGATATCGCAATTGCATTAATTTGGGTTGTTTTTGGTATCAATATGATTGGAACAATTTTAAAACGTAGAGAGCGCCATTTGTATGTTGCCATCTGGTTTTACTTGGCGACATTCGTTACGGTTGCGGTTTTGCATATTTTCAATAGTTTGGCATTACCGGTTTCCGGAATGAAAAGTTATTCTGTTTACGCAGGGGTGCAAGATGCTTTGGTGCAGTGGTGGTACGGTCATAATGCGGTTGCGTTTTTCTTGACTACACCTTTTTTAGGATTGATGTATTATTTTGTTCCAAAAGCGGCAAATCGTCCGGTATATTCTTATAGATTGTCAATTGTTCACTTTTGGTCTTTGATTTTCATTTACATCTGGGCAGGACCGCATCATTTATTATATTCTGCTTTGCCTAACTGGGCGCAAAATTTAGGAGTTGCTTTCTCTATTATGTTGATTGCTCCATCTTGGGGTGGAATGATAAATGGATTGTTAACCTTGAGAGGGGTTTGGGATAAAGTACGTGTGGAACCTGTTTTAAAATTCTTCGTAGTGGCAATAACCGGATACGGAATGGCAACTTTTGAAGGCCCGATGTTATCCTTGAAAAACGTAAATGCTATTGCGCATTATACAGATTGGATTATTGCTCACGTTCACGTAGGTGCATTGGCTTGGAACGGATTTATGGCCTTTGGTATGATTTATTGGTTGGTTCCTAGAATGACTAAAAGTAGTTTGTACTCTCTTAAATTAGCTAATTTTCACTTTTGGATTGGTACTTTGGGAATTATATTATATACTATTCCAATGTATGTTGCGGGCTTTTTACAAGCATCTATGTGGAAACAATTTAATCCGGACGGAACTTTAACGTATGGTAACTTTCTGGAAACAGTAACTCAAATCATGCCAATGTATTGGATGAGAGCTATTGGTGGAACCCTATATTTAATTGGAATGTTTACTTTGGTGTATAACATTATTCAAACGGTTCGATTAGGTTCTAAAATTGAAGACGAATTAGCGGAAGCTCCTGAGTTAGTAAAAATTAGTGCAGGTAGAGTAAAAGGAGAAAAATTTCACCCTTGGTTAGAAAGAAAACCTATTCAATTAACCATTTTGGCAACTGTTGCTATTTTAATTGGAGGTGTTATCCAAATTGTTCCTACAATTATGGTTAAATCTAATATTCCGACCATTGCCAGTGTCAAACCGTATTCTCCACTAGAATTAGAAGGACGTGATTTATACATCCGTGAAGGTTGTGTAGGGTGTCACTCGCAGTCAGTTCGTCCTTTCCGTAGTGAAGTAGAACGTTATGGACCACAATCTAAAGCTGGTGAATTCGTTTACGATCATCCATTCCTTTGGGGATCAAAACGTACAGGCCCGGATTTATTAAGAGTTGGAGCAAAATACAATGACAATTGGCATTTTAACCACTTCTGGAATCCACAAAGTATATCTGCAGGATCTATTATGCCAGGTTACAAATGGCTTTTTGATAATAAACCGATGGATGTTTCTTTGACTCAAAAGAAAATGCAAGCTATGGTGACGCTTGGAGTTCCTTACACTGAAGCTCAAATTGCAAGCGGTTTAGATGATTTAAGAAAACAAGCTGTTGCAATTGAAGAAAGCTTGAAAAATGATCCTGACTTTGTGAAAAGCTATGACGAAAGCAAGAAAAAAGCCGAAGCCAGAGGAGAGAAATTTGTTCCAATGAACGAAAGAGAAATCGTTGCCTTAATTGCTTACATGCAAAGACTGGGAACCGATATTAAAGTAAAAGATATTGCTAAAAAATAAAAGTCATGTTCGAACAAATAAAACATAATATGGAAACGATTGAAGGTGTGGCGATTTATCCCATCTTATCCTTATTGATTTTTTTCGTCTTTTTCGTAGGCCTTGGTTTATGGGTGTTTTCCTATAAAAAAGAAACGATTAGTGAATTAAGTCAAATTCCATTGAGAGACAACTAAATAGTATAATTTTTTAAAATTTAGAAAATGAAAAAATTAATTCCAGCATACGTTAGGGTACCTGTTATTTTCTTCGCTGTATTTATGGCAATGGAATATTTTATTGACTCAGGAGACAGACCTGCTTTTATAAAATTCCCAATGGTTTCCGTATTCTTATTCGTGTTTCTTTTCCTTTTGATAGCAATAGAAATTACCGTGAGCGCAGTTGATAATATTACGTATCACTTGTTGACCGAGGAACAAAAAATCCAATTAAATGAAGCAAGTAATTTAAGTTTCAAGGATAGTGAATGGTACAAGAAATTGATGGCGAAATTGACTAAAACAGAGTCGTTGGATAATGAAGATCAGTTGTTATTGGACCATGATTACGACGGTATCAAAGAGTTAGACAACAATTTGCCGCCATGGTGGGTGTATCTATTTTATGCTTGTATCATCTTTGGAGTTGTTTATATGGTGCGATTTGAAGTGTTAGGTGCTGATAATCAGGAAATGGAGCTTAAGAAAGAAGTGGCACAAGCCAAAATTGATATTGCAGAATACATGAAAACTGCATCGGACATGATGGATGAAAAAACAGTGACCTTACTGACAGATCCTGCAGATTTAGCAGCTGGAAAAGAAATTTTCACAACCAATTGTGCGGCCTGTCACAGAGCCGATGCCGGAGGACAAATTGGTCCAAATCTTACGGATGATAAATGGATTTTAGGGGGAGGAATAAAAAATGTATTTCATACACTTGTAAATGGAGGACGTGACGGAAAAGGAATGATTTCTTGGAAAGGCACATTGAAACCTAAAGAAATGCAGAAAGTTGCCAGTTATATCTTATCCTTAAAAGGAAGTAACCCACCAGATCCTAAAGCTCCGGAAGGTGAGGTTTGGGTAGAAGAAAATGTTACTGTTGCAGTTAAATAACTATTAGAAACACACGTTTTTATTTAGCTTAATAATTATTTTGAACTTGTGTTTTAAATAAAAAAAAATGTCAAAATTACCAGACGAAGCGTTTAGAGATACTATTGGAACGATTGATGAAGAAGGAAACAGAAAATTTATTTTCCCCAAAAAGCCTTCCGGAAAGTTCTATGATTACAGGAAATGGGTGAGTTATTTTTTACTGATTGTACTTGTTGCGAATCCTTTTATAAAGATAAATGGGAATCAGTTTATGATGTTCAATATATTGGAACGCCGATTTAATATTTTCGGATTTCCTTTTTGGCCGCAGGATTTTTATCTTTTTGTGCTCTTCATGATTATCGGGGTAGTTTTCGTCATCCTTTTTACGGTAATTTTTGGACGGATATTTTGCGGATGGATTTGTCCGCAGACCATCTTTTTAGAAATGGTTTTCCGCAGAATAGAATATTGGATTGAAGGCGATCGTGGTGCCCAAATTCGTTTGGAAAAACAAGAATGGAATGCAGAGAAGATCAGAAAGAAAGGCATAAAATGGACTATTTTCCTAATCATTTCTTTTTTCATTGCCAATGTGTTTCTGGCGTATCTTATCAGTAGTGACAAGTTGCTTTTAATGATTGAAGAAGGGCCTGAAAACCATGTTAGCACTTTGGTTTCTTTATTCATATTTACAGGAGTTTTCTATTTTATTTTTGCTTGGTTTAGAGAACAGGTTTGTATCATAGCTTGTCCTTACGGAAGATTGCAAGGCGTTTTATTAGATGATAAATCTATAAATGTTGCGTACGATTTTGTTCGTGGCGAAAAAGAAGTAGGCCGTGCTAAATTCAACAAGCAAGAAGACAGAGCGACTACTGGAAAAGGCGATTGCATCGATTGTAAACAATGTGTAAATGTTTGTCCAACCGGAATTGACATCCGTAACGGGACACAAATGGAATGCATTAATTGCACAGCTTGTATTGATGAATGCGATACAATTATGGATAGCGTTGGTTTGCCCAAAGGACTCATCAGATACGCTTCTGAAGATGAAATTGAGAAAAAAGTAAAGTTTAAGTTCACGCCTAGAATGAAAGGCTATTCAGCTGTATTATTCATTCTAACAGGAATTTTGATTGGATTATTGTTCTTGCGTTCGGATGTTGAGGCTAGTATTTTAAGATTGCCAGGACAATTGTTTCAGCACAAAGGCGAAAATATCAGTAACATATATACTTTTAAAATTATTAATAAAACAAATAATGACTTTGACGATATTCATTTTAAACTTGTTGGAATAAATGGAACTTTAAAAGTGGTTGGAAAACAAGAATTAAAAGTACCCAAACAAGGGATGAATGGTGGAACCTTATTTGTTGAAATCAATCAAAATTTATTGGATAGTGATAAAACAAAATTGAAGATTGAGGTGTATAATGGAAACAAAAAAATTGAAACGGCGACCACTAATTTTTTAAGTCCACGTAGTTTTGATTAAATTGTATCCAATTTGAGGTTCAAAAAATTAAATATAATATCATGAAAATAAGCTGGGGAACAGGAATCGTAATCGCTTTTGGTTTGTTTATAACCTTCATTTTGTATTTTGTTTTTACGGTTCAATCCGATTCAAAATACGATAATGAGTTAGTTGTAGAAGAATATTATAAACATGATGCACATTTTGGAGATGAAATGGCTCGTGTACAAAATGCAGCTGATTTGGCTCAAAAGCCAACAATTAACAATGTTTCAAATGGAATTGAAATAGTATTTCCAAAAGTTTTTGATCCAAAAAATATCAAAGGTAAAGTGTCCCTTTACAGACCGTCTAACAAAAAATTAGATTTTGAAATTCCAATTTCACTATCTGATGCTACTACTTTGCTCATACCTAAAAAAAGTTTGGCAGGCGGTCGATGGGACATTAATATGGAATGGCAATACGATGGAAAATCGTATTTGACTAAAGAAACGATATATATTAATTAGTCCTACAGTAAAAAGTTTTAAAGTACATCAATTGGCTTTAAGCCCTTTTAACTTTAACATTAGAATAAAAAAATGCTTTATACTGCCTTCATTTTCGGTTTAATAAGTAGTTTTCACTGCATCGGTATGTGTGGTCCTATTGCTATGATGTTGCCTGTGGACAGAACGAATCAGACTAAAAAAGCAACTCAAATCATTACTTATCATTTAGGAAGATTAACGGCGTATGCGACAATAGGCTTTGTTTTTGGACTGCTTGGAAAAGGTTTTTTCTTGGCCGGTTTACAACAGAATTTATCCATATTTATTGGTGTAGCCATGATCTTAGTAGTTTTGACTCCGGAGAAAATTTTTGCGAAATACAATTTTTCAAAACCGGTTTTTAAATTAATTTCAAAAATAAAAACAGCTTTAGGAAGTCAGTTTAGAAACAAGAGTTACAAATCCCTTTTTACTATTGGTTTACTGAATGGCTTTTTGCCTTGCGGAATGGTTTATGTTGCTTTGTTTGGTGCTATTGCCATGCAAAGTGAAAGTTTGGGTGTTCTGTATATGATTCTATTCGGATTAGGAACCGTTCCTATGATGAGCAGCGTAGTATATATCAATTCATTTCTTACAATTCCTATTCGAAACCGAATCCAGAAGGCGATTCCATATGTAGCGGTATGTATTGGCTGCTTATTTATTTTGAGAGGATTGGGATTAGGAATTCCTTATATTTCGCCATCCAATATGAGTTTATTTATTCAAGCCGATCCAAATTGTCACTAATTTTCTAATAGTTTAGCATAGAAAAAGCACGCTGCTAGGCGTGCTTTTTTATTTTGTAAGATTGAGAAACATTAAATTGTCATCGAAAACAATTCGGTTTCCGGCGCTTTTCTTTTCAAGCGTAAATCGAATGCCATACAAATATTCCGAACATAAGGCTTTCCTTTTTCAGTAACGGCAATTCCATTGTCTTTAATTATAAGTAATCCGTCGTTTTCCATCTCTTTCAACTGAAGTATAAGCTCTGGAATTTCATTGAAATAACCCTCTTTGGTTTCCCAGGAAGTTTCAAATTGGCACATTAAATTCAGAATGTGTTTTCGGATGATGAGGTCTTCATCGGTCAATAAATGCCCTCTAAAAACCGGTAATTTGTTCCATTCTAAAATTTGGTAATAGTCCTCCAAGTTTTTTACATTCTGGGCAAAACTATACCAACTGTCACTAATGGAAGAAACGCCCAATCCAATCATTAATTGTGTTTTGGATGAACTGTACCCCATGAAATTACGGTGCAATGTGCCATTTTGGAAGGCATCGTATAAACTGTCAGTCTCTAGCGCAAAATGATCCATTCCTATTTCATGATAGCCATTTTCAAATAGTAATTTTTTACCTGTTTCATAAAGCATTCTCTTTTTATCATCTTTTGGAATGTCTTCGTCGTTAAAACCGCGCTGTCCATTGCCTTTAATCCAAGGAACGTGAGCATAACTATAAAATGCCAATCGGTCGGGTTGTAATGATTTTGTTTTCTCTATAGTATCAATTACATCCTCTATTTCCTGAAAGGGCAGTCCAAAAATGATATCGTGACCTATGGAAGTATACCCAATTTCTCTGGCCCAAAACGTAACTTTTGCCACATTATGAAAAGGCTGTAAACGGTGAATTGCTTTTTGTACTTTCTCGGAATATTCCTGAACGCCAAAACTAACTCTTCTAAAACCTAAATCGTACAGCTTTTGCAAATGTTCGTGAGTTGTGTTATTCGGATGGCCTTCAAAACTAAATTCATGATCTTTGGCTTTTTTGGCATGAACAAAAATACCATTTATCAAATCCTCTAAATTTTTGGTAGAAAAAAATGTGGGAGTTCCACCACCCAAATGAATCTCTTTTATAGTTGGTTTTTCTCCAAGAATTTTACAATATAAGGTCCATTCTTTCAAAACGGCTTCTATATACGGATTTTCAACGCCGTGATTTTTTGTAATACGTTTGTTACAGCCACAAAAAGTACATAAGCTTTCGCAAAAAGGCAAATGGATATACAAACTAATACCTTCTGAAGAATTACTCGCTTGAAAGGATTTTTTTAATGTTTTAGCCCAGATTTCATCCGTAAAATCTGTTTCATCCCAATACGGAACTGTAGGATAACTGGTGTATCTTGGCCCCGGAACATTGTATTTTTGTATTAAGGAATTTTTCATGGCAAAATCATTTATTGTTATTCAAAAGTAGAACGACTACTCAACTATTAAAATGATAATTATCATATTGAAGAAACCTTTTGCAAAAAAAAAGAGGCTTTAAAAGCCTCTTGTACAGAATAAATTAATTGTTTATGTCGCTATGCAATCCTGAATCATTTTAGTACATTTTTTGGCTAGTTGATGATCTTCATATAAACAAACTTGACCAATTTGATCATTCTCAATTTTGTAAAACGGTATAAACTCTGTTTCTTTGCCATCTTTGTATTGAAATTCAAATTCAATTTTTAGAATCGTAGTAGTGTTATTCTCCGTTGTTGGAATCAGTTTGCAGGACTGAATTGTATTTAAATCTACAAAAGAAACAACTTCTTCCTCAGCATTAAAATCCATTAAAAGAAACCCTTTGTTTTTTTCGTCTAAAGCCAAGACTTTTTTGTTTTGTGTTTCGGTTATTTCAAAATTAAAGCGATTGTTTTGACTGAATTTATTTTTTATTGCTTTGATTTTTGCTTTGTTAATTGAAGATGACCTCATGGAATAGAATAGAGGAATGGCAATTATTAAAGTTAATATTAATCCAATTATAGTTACGGAAGTATCCATTTTTTATTTTTTAGTTATTTGTAAAACATGATATGTTGAACTGAAATCCAAAGGGAATCAATTCAAAAGGGAAGATACTATATCTTCAATTTACGAAATCAGTGTTTCAAATCACCAAAAAAAATGGAAAGGAAAGAGCAGGAGCGAAACCATCTCACATCGATTGATGTCTTGTTTCGCAAAACGAATAAAGAATATACTACTTTTAAAATCCGGAATTACATTCAGAAAATTTTCCAGATATTTTGCAATCGTATAATCAGGAGTTTTATGATAGGAAGTAAATGTATTACTTACTTGAGGTTGTATAAAATCTGAAGAATGAATGCTGTTCGCAGACAATGAAGAATTTGACTTTTCTATTTTAATGGTTTGAACAGGAACTTCACTTGCACTAAAAGCAAATAAAAAAACTATTAAAAGTCCAATAAAAACAAGTGTTTTTCGAAACCAATTCATTTTGTAAAAATAAAATTTCGTTTTAGATTACTATATTTATTTCTAATAAATGAAAGTTAAAATTTGAATGCAGAAAATCATTTTTATAAATAAGCCTCGAACTAATATTGTCCGAGGCTTATAGTTTTAAAATAATATCAAAATTTACTCTATTTTCAAATTTCTCAATTGTTTTAGTTTTTCTTTCCAAACATCAAGACTTTCTTTATGAATAGCGATGTTTTTGCGAACTTCTAATACAATTGAATTTTCTTTTTTAGCATTTCTCGTATTGGTGAAGAACTGAATGTTATTTTCCAATTGGAAAATTTCGTTCTGTACTTCGTCAATTTTACGCATGATAAAAATCTTTTCATTATCAAGTTTGCGAGTATCATGACTTTCAGATAAATGATCCATTCTATTAGCGAAACGCATCATATCAGTATCTTTTTTACTCAAACTCAATTTTTCAAAAAGTGCATCCAGGATTTTATTGAATTTCCCTTCAATATGTCTTCTTGGGAAAGGCACTTTTCCAAAGTTTTTCCAAGTTTCAATATGTAATTTAATTGCGTCTAAATCCGTTTTATGGTCTCCAGTCAACTGAAATTCTCTCAACGTTTCTAAGTAGGCTTTTTTATTATCAAAAGCTTCTACTTCTTCACTGTTCTCTTCGTTTTTCTGCTCTTTTAACTTGTCAAAATAATGGTTACAGGCATCCTTAAACTCTTTCCAGATTTTATCGGAATATTTTCTTGGCACATGACCTATCTGTTTCCACTCATCCTGAATTTGTTTCATGATAGGTGTTGTAGCGGCAAAATCAGTGCTTTCTTGTAATTCTCTAGCTTTGGCAACAAGTGCTGTTTTCTTATTTAAATTGTCATTTTGATCTTTCTTAATGTCTTTATAAAAAGAGTTTTTGAAAGAATTAAAGTTTCTGACAGCAGTTTTAAAACTGGCCCAAGTTTCCTCATTTACTTCTGATGGTACTTTACCTGCAGAGAAAAAAGCTGTTCTTAAGGCTTCAACTTTTTCTATTTGAGCTAGCCATTGCGCATGAGCATTGACTTTCTCCGTAGCTAAAACTTCAATTTTAGCAATTATCTCTTTTTTATTTTCTAAATTCTCAAGTTCTGTTCCTCTTTGATTTTCGAATAAAACCTCACGTTTATCGTGCATTTGTTTGGTCAAATCGCTAAATTTATTCCAAATTTCATCGCGGTGTTCTCTGGAAACGGGACCAATATCTTCTTTCCAGATTCGGTGTAAATCCTGTAATTCTCTAAACGCTTTATTGATATCGGCTTCTTTCACCAATTCTTCAACACGCGCCACAATTTTTTGCTTTTGCTCTAAGTTATGTTTGAAATCCAAGTCTCTCGCTTCTCGGTCCAAATGTAAATAGTCGTAGAAATTTTCCACATGAAAATGGAAGTTGTTCCAAACGTGATTGTATTTATCCTTCGGAATTGGTCCTGCATTTTTCCATCGTTCTCTTAAATCATTAAAATGCTTTAAAGTGTCTTTGATGTTTGCCTGCGGATTAATCAACTCCTTCAATTCCTCAACAATTGCCAAACGGTTTTCTAAATTGGTTTTTAGATTCGTTTGTAAACTTTTGAAATGGGTATTTTTAGTATCTCTAAATTGAGTGTAATATTTGTCAAATTGAGTCTTTAATGGAGAATGGTATTGAAAATCTTCATTTGGATCTTGATTTTCTGCAAGGAATTCCTCTTTTTTCTCCTCAACAAGATGGTTGTATTTTGCTAAGAATGCTTTTTTAATTTCTTCAATATGATCCTTAAACGACATTACTTTTTCATTAGAAACCAAACTTTTAAGCTCGTCAACCAGTGATTCAAGTGACAAAGTATCGTAATCCTGCATCGGTATATCATGGCGCTCTTTCAGCGTTTCATCTTCACTTTCTTCCGCGTTTGATTCTGCTATTGCATCAGTGGCCGATTGATTTTCTGTCTCAGCAGTTGGCTCTGTTTTTACAACTTCATCTTCAGCTGGAATAACAACATTGTCCTCTGCCGGAAAATCGCTAGGCTCCTCAATTGACGCACTTTCTAAACTTTCAGGTACTGATTGATTAGATTCAACAGCTTTGTGCTCTAAATTTCCATCTGCCTCAAGCAGGTTATCGTTCTTTTCTTCTAACATTTTTTCAATGTGTAAGGTTTCTAATTAGATTCAACACGAAAGATAGTAAAGCAGTATGAAAATACAAAATAAAACCCCTTATTTATTGTCATTTTAGGTTACAAAATATTTCTTTTTGGAGCATTTTCCTGCTGTTCGCTGTATCTTTTTTGTTCGCCCAAAAGGCTCTCAAAAAAGGATGCCGCTTCCATCAGGGCTAGGGTTTTGCGATTTCAAGTTTATGTTTCTTTAGATCACAATGGTGTTACAAACGAAAAAACATTCAATAAAGAATGTTTTCTGAAGCATACAAATAGGTCTATGAAGTTAATTCTGTTTTTAGATTATTTATTCCAAATCTTCCAGGCTTTCTCTGCTTGAAAAATAAGCATATCCAGACCATTTTTGATTTGTGCGCCCTGTTGTTTCGCTTTTTTTAGGAATTGGGTTTCTGCAGGATTATAAATCAAATCATAAGCAATATGCTTGTCTGTGAAAAATTCGTATGGAATTAATGGAAACGCATCGACATTAGGACTTGTTCCTACCGGAGTAGCATTTATAATGATTTGGTAATTGTCAAATGTGGTTGCATTGATTCGGTCATAATCAATTCCATTTTCTTTGGCTTCTCTTGAAACAAAAGTATAGGGGATTTTAAGTTCGTCCAGAGCAAAAGCGACTCCTTTTGAAGCGCCTCCAGTTCCTAAAATCAAAGCTTTTTTGTGGTGTGGTTGCAATAGTAGTTCTAATGATTTTTTGAAACCATAGTAATCTGTATTGTAGCCTTTTAATTTTCCTTTTTTGGTAATTCTAATGGTGTTTACAGCGCCAATTATTTCCGCTTTTTTTGATAATTTATCCAAAAATGGAATTACCGTTTCCTTGTATGGAATAGTAACATTCAATCCTTTTAAATCCGCAGTGTTTTTAATTACCTCTGGAAAGCCTGTTATTTCTGGAATATCAAAATTTTCATAGCTGCAACCTACAAAGTTTTCGTTATTAAATTTGTCAGTGAAATATCCTTTCGAAAAAGAGTAACTAATGTTGCGTCCTAATAATCCAAAGCGTTTTATAACCGTATCAACCATTATTGTTTTTTATGTTTTGCAATATAATTCTGCACCATTTTTTTTGTCCAAACTACAGGGAATAAATCTTCTAAAAGGATGTAATTGTCAAAATTCAATCGCAAAGCATTGCTTAAATGGAATTTTGCTTTAGTATTATCAGTTAACATAAAATACAGTCCTGCCAAACGGTATTCCACTTCGTTCTCTTCTGGAAAATATTCTGAGGCTTGTAACAAGGTTTGAATAGCACTTTCGAATTCACCTAAAAATTGCAAAATATCTACCCAAAATAACCAAGTATCTAAACTGTAATCACCAAATTCGACTGCTTTTCTATATCCAAATTCAGCTTCTTCAAAGAAATTCATTTGCTTGTTGATAGTCGCAAAACGTTTCCAGTACAAACGGTTTTGGTTGTCAATAGCTAATGCTTTGTTGACAAAAAATAGCGCTTTTTGGTAATTTTTCTGACGGACGTAAAAGTCAGTTATGGCAATCCAACCTTTATCTAAAAGCGGATCTTCATGAACAGTTTGATTAAAATATTTTAATGCCAGCGCTTTGTTGCCTAATCTTTCATAACATTTTCCCATTCGAAGTAGCGCATAGGAAGTTGCGTCATCTAATTCGATGGTTCTGCTATAGCTTTCAATGGCTTCTTCATATTTTTTTAATCGCTCATACGCTTTTGCTTTTTCCATGAAAGCACCAAGGAATTCATCATCGATTAATGTGGCATAATCAAAGGCGCGAATCGCATTTTCATATTCTTTAACGCCATAATGCAAACGTCCCAGTTGATGCCAGGCAATTTCACTGTACGGGTTTTTGTCAATGTATTTTTTTAAATAGCTGATTGCTTCTTGGTTTTGGTCCAAAAACTCAAAACAATATACCACGTTGTATAATGCGGATTGGTCTTCCAGATCTTCTTCTAAACATTTGATAAAGCTTTCTTTTGCCATTTCAAGATTGTCCATAAAGAGGTATTCCATGCCTATTAAATTATAGACATCAGCAAAATCATCGGTGTATTTTAAAGCTATTTTTAGTAATTCAACTGCCTTTTCGTGTTGGTCTCTTTTAGAGCAGATATTGGCTTTTTGAATGTAAATTTCTTCATTTGTTGGTTCAATGGCATACAACTCATTCAAGAGCTTTTCGGCTAATTCGAGTTTGTCATCATAGACCAGCATTTCCACCTGAACTAGTTTTAGTCCGGTAGATTTTGGGTGTTGTTCCAAAGCTAGTTTTAGTGCTTTTTTTGCCAAAGCGGCCTTACCCATATCGAGATAATGAAGAATAATTTCTTCAAATTCTTCGGAGTCAAAAAAGAGTACTTTGTTGGTTTTCAACATAGACTCAAATTTCGACAGGGATAAGTTATAGTCTTCTTCTTCGTTGCTTAATTGCATACTGTGTGTTTTTAATTTGGCCTAAATAAATTTAGGGAATCGTGCGTGTACTGTGAGGGAAAGTTAGAATTGTTGTGAACAATTTAATTAACAAAAAAAGCGTTGGTTTAAACGGATGCCATAGCCCTGATTACTTCACTATACTTTTATTTTAATTGGAGTGCAGTGAACTTCGTTTGAAGTGGAAATCCCACGCTTTTCGCGTGGATTGCAACGTATAGCGGGACACGAGCGCAGCGAACTGACGAAGTAAATAGCTCCCAATTTTTCTAATTGTTTTGAATAGGTATTTCAAAATATATTCAATCGTTCAACTTCTGCAATCAAAAATCGTTAATCATCATTCTTCACTCAGCATTTCATCCATTACTTCAAGTATGATACTACAACCTTCTCGTATTTCTTCTTCAGAAATGGTTAGAGGAGGTGTTATTCTAATGGCGCAACCTTCAAACAGCAACCAGAATAAAATGAGTCCTTTGTCTTGACATTTTAGAATCACTTCGTTTGTTATATCGACACTTTTGGTCATTGCGGCTAGCATCAATCCTTTTCCTCTTATTTCTTCTATCAAAGGATGTACCAAAAGTGATCGGAATAGCTTTTCTTTATCCATAGCATCGGCCATGAGATTGGTCTCAGTTATTTCCTGCAAAGTCGCTAAGCAGGCTGACGCAATGACAGGGTGACCTCCAAAAGTGGTGATATGTCCTAATTTTGGATTATCGCTCAACAAATCCATCATAGCACAGGAAGCCGTAAAAGCGCCCACTGGCATGCCGCCGCCCATTCCTTTTCCCATAACCACGATATCAGGAATTACATCGTAATTCTGAAATCCAAAAAGTTTTCCGGTTCTCCCAAAACCAGGTTGGATTTCGTCCAGAATCATCATGGCGCCAACTTCGGTGCAACGCTCGCGCACTTTTTTAAGAAAATCATTGTGTGGCTGAATAAATCCAGCACCACCCTGAATGGTTTCTAGAATAATTCCAGCCGTTTTGGGGGTTATTTTTTGTAAATCTTCTTCGTTGTTGAAGGTGATGAAATCAACATCAGGAATCAACGGACGAAAAATTTGTTTGCGTTCTTCAAATCCCATAACACTCATAGAGCCCATAGTATTGCCATGATACGCATTGTGACACGAAATCAATTGGCTTCTGCCGGTGGTTCTTCTTGCGAGTTTTAATGCACCCTCAATAGCTTCTGTTCCTGAATTGACCAGGTAGGTTTTGTCTAAAGGAGCAGGCAGGTGTGACGCTAACAATTTGCAATATTGAACCGCAGGACTTTGTGAATATTCGCCATACACCATGACGTGAGAGTATTTGTCTAACTGATCTTTGATGGCTTGATTGACTCTCGGGTGTTGGTGTCCCAAAGCGCAAGCCGAAACTCCAGCTACAAAATCCAAGTATTTCTTAGAATTAGTATCGTAAATATAAGAACCTACAGCATGTGACACTTCCATACCCAATGGATAGGGTGAGGTTTGCGCTTGGTATTTTAAGAAATCAGTATTCAATTTTTTAGAAATTTAACCGCAAAGTTCACGAAGTTTTTTTCGTAAAGTTCACGAAGTTTTTTAAAAGTATTTTTTAATCGGATATCCTGAAAGCTGTTGTCTGTAGCTTGAGAATGAAAACTGCTCCCGAAACTTCGGGATGAACACTAATACTATTTTTTCACTTTCTTCTTATCATAATTCAGCGTTTCTTTTCGGATTTTCATAGGAATGTCCTCTTTGGCTTCAGACACCTTGGTAGCTTTTGCTATTTTGTCGTTGTCTTCATTTTCTTCGGGAGGAAAAATATCATCCTTCGATTTTATTCGTTCATCGCCGCGCCAGACTAGTCCTCGCAGTTTCCTGGCATTTTCTGGTAAATCCTTTTCCGGAAAAATATCGCCATCTATTTGTTGAAAAAAGGTAATGGTTTCGACCTCATTATCTTCAATAATAAGGTTGATTTTACTGCTTTTGTTTTTGTTGATACCTATGAGCTCTTGCGCTTCGTTTCGCATGTAATAAATTACTTCGGCATTTTTTACGACATCAACATCATGAAGTTTTCCCTCCTCAAACTTGCCATAGAGATCTTGTCCCTTGACTTGATTATAGCCAGTTCCTATGGTGTCTTTGGAGACGATGAATGTATTATTGAGCACTTTGAGTGAATCTAGTTTTTTTGTTGTATTATTTCCTATAAGATGCATAACATCACCAGTAATTTGATTTTCTGCGTTCCAAAGTATCGGATTGCCAATCATTTTTGTCAAAGCTGTTTTAGAACTCGAATGAATCGAATCACATTTACCACTCATATCCGTTTTGAAGAATCGAACATTATTGAACGCTCTTATAATTCGGTTTCCTTCTTTTCCAGTAACCATTAATTTTTTTCCGTGGATGTAAACTGAGTCATTTTCGACAAAATTCACGGCAACGGCTCTTTTGGTCACATACATGGAATCCAGTTTTTTATACACTTCGGCATAATGCCCCTTTACGATTCCGCGATTGATGGAATCCGTTATTTTTACATTTCGTGTTGCCGATGCAAATTCTCGGTTTCGATCATAATACAAACTGTCGCCCTTAATGACCCGATCATCATATCTGATGTAGGATTTATTTAGGAAATGCGCCAGATTTTTTTTGGTGTCATAAAAGCCTTTTTCGGTATAAATGTAATTGGCTTTACTGGTAATTGTTGAAGGTCCAAAAAGATATGAATGCCCGGAATTACTGAAATAATCCAAGTGATTTGATTTAATTAAATACGTTGGATTTGTGATGGTAACCGCAGTCAGGAACTGGAATTTTTTTTGTTTAACGTAATATCTTCCTGAATTACTTTTAAGGGTATTGTCTTTGTTCGTAATTGTCCCTGGAGTATCATAAAATACTTCTTGAATGTTTCGGTCAAAATTAATTATTTCTGTGGTCAGAGTTGCATCTGGTGAGCTCATTACGGCATCTCCGGAAGCATAAGCTTTTTTTACATTTCCGTTGTATTCCGCATATTTGCTGTTCAAAAATAAAGTATCGCCTTGCACCATTTGTACATTTCCAAAAGCCTTTATGTAGTTTTCCTTTTGGAAATAATAGGCTTTATTACAGGTCATTACAACGCCATCATGATTCACACGTACGTTTCCAATAAGCAACAATGCATCAGGAACTTCTATTTGATTTACATCGGCAAAATCAGAGTTTTCTACAATAATTTTTTTTGGGGCTTGCGCCAAAACCAAATTAGTGACAAGCAGTAGCAAACAATAACGAAGGAAAAACAGTGATTTCTTCAATGGATTAAATTTTTGTCAAATTTATGAAAAAGGAAACAATCCTAATCCATATTAGGATATATTTATAATTAGTCCATGGGGAGTTAAAGCTATGGCTTTTCCTTCTGAAAGTTATTAACAAATGCAGTTACTCCTTCGTTGTAGTTTTCTTTTTTTAAAACGGAATTATTTAATTTAAAACGATATGGACTTCTTTATATTTAAAAAATATTAAATTTAAAAATTGATATTCATTTTGTTGTTAAAAGAATTGAAATCAGTATAAATAATTTTATATGAAGGAAAAAATAACTATTGTTGCAGGGATAAGCATGGTGCTTTTTGCAACGGCTTGTAAAACGAAAGATTTAAAAATGAACGTAGAACAGAAACAGTTAGTCAAGAATAAAAAAGAAGTTGTCTATCAGGTTTTTACCCGATTATTCGGAAATAAAAATACCACCAATAAACCTTGGGGAACCATTGAGGAAAATGGAGTAGGGAAGTTCAATGATTTTACGGAAACAGCATTGCAGGAAATCAAGGATTTGGGAGTTACTTATATATGGTACACCGGAGTTCCGCATCATGCCGTGATACGGGATTATTCCGCTATTGGTATTTCCAATGATGATCCGGAAGTGGTCAAAGGACGTGCTGGTTCTCCATATGCCGTAAAAGATTATTACAATGTAAATCCAGATTTGGCAGTCAATCCTGAAAATCGTTTGCAGGAATTTGAAGCCTTAATTGCGCGAACTCACAAAACGGGATTAAAAGTGATTATCGATATTGTTCCCAATCACATTGCGCGCAAATATGAAGGAAAGAGCAATCCGGTAGGTGTTAAAGATTTTGGTGCGGATGATGATACAACTGTTGAATACAAAAGAGACAATAACTTCTACTATATTCCAAATGCACGTTTTGAAATTCCCGATGCGGATAAACCTTTAAATGGAGAAAAGAATCCATTGATTGATGGAAAATTTGAAGAAAGCCCTGCAAAATGGACTGGTAATGGTTCCCGTATGGCAAAACCCGACCGTAATGACTGGTATGAAACGATAAAAGTAAATTATGGTATTCGTCCGGATGGCTCCAAAGATTTCCCGGAGCTTCCAGCTGGTTTCAATACTAAATCGTATCAGGAACATTTCGATTTTTGGAAAGGAAAAGATGTTCCAGATTCTTGGAATAAATTCAAAGACATTGCGTTGTATTGGACTGCAAAAGGAGTGGATGGTTTTAGATTTGATATGGCCGAAATGGTTCCGTATGAATTTTGGAGCTACATGAATTCAGCCATTAAAGTAAATAATCCAGATGCTTTTTTATTAGCCGAAGTGTATAATCCTAAAGAATATAGAAATTATATTCATCTGGGTAAAATGGATTATTTGTATGATAAAGTAGAAACCTATGATAAATTGAAAGATATCATTCAAGGTAAATCATTACCTGATGGCTTATCAGACATACAAAACGGAATGGCAGATATTGAGCATCACATGTTGCATTTTCTGGACAATCACGACGAACAGCGATTGGCAAGCCCAGAATTTGCAGGAACGCCACAAAAAGGAAAGCCTTTGATGGTGGTTTCGACTACCATCAGCACTTCGCCTACAATGGTTTATTTTGGTCAGGAAGTAGGAGAGGCCGGCAATGAAAATGCAGGCTTTGGAACTCATTCTAGGACTTCAATTTTTGATTATATCGGAGTTCCGAGTCATCAACGCTGGATGAACGACGGGAAATTTGATGGAGGTCAGTTGACAAAGGATGAAAAGGAGTTGCGTGATTTTTATAAAAAAATATTGAATTTCTCTTTGAATAGTTCGGCTTTAATGGGTAAATACCAAGAAATTCAAACACTTAATCGCCAAACAACTCAAGGTTACGATCCTGGAATTTATGCTTTCACACGCTGGTCTGATACCCAAAAACTAATAATTGTCACTAATTTTTCTTGGCTTACGACCAGTAATTTCGAATTAAAAATTCCTACAGATATCATTCAAAAATGGAAATTGAAAGATGGAAATTATACTACAACGGATCAGTTGTATCATAAAAGTGCTGTTCAACTTCAGGTTTTGAATGGTGAAGGCAAAGCTCAAATTACAATCGCACCTTCAGAATCATTCATTTATCAATTGTAAAAAGAGTTTTTTATACTAACAAAAAGACAAAAAAAATGCTGATATAAATTTATATCAGCATTTTTTATGATTAGAAACGAACGCTATTTTTTTGCAGCAGCATCGTAATTTTCTTCCACTTTTCTCCAATTAATTACATTGAAAAATGCATCAATATAATTTTTCCTTCGGTATTGGTAATCTAGATAATAAGCATGTTCCCAAACATCTAATGCTAATACTGGTGTTCCGGGAATAAGTGCATTACGCATCAAAGGATTGTCTTGATTTGCGGTACTTGTTATTTGAAGTTTTCCAGTTCTATCAACTATAAGCCAAGCCCAACCGGAACCAAATTGTTTTGTTGCTTCATCTTTAAATAGTGACGTAAAGTTATCGAAAGATCCAAAATCTCTTGTAATAGCTTCGGCTAATGCATTACTTGGTTCAGCACCAGATTTTGGTGCCATGCATTTCCAATATAAGGAATGATTGTAAAATCCACCGGCATTATTACGAATTACAGCATCGTTAGGATCTAATTTGGCTAATACTTCTTCTATTGTCAAATTCTCTAAAGGAGTTCCTACTATGGCTCTATTCAAATTATTTGTGTATGTTAGATAGTGCTTGGAATAATGCATTTCTAAAGTTGTGGCTGATATGCTAGGCGATAATGCATCATAAGCATAAGGCAACTTGTCCATTTGAAATGATCCTTCATCAGCTTTCACGTCATCAGGAGAGCCAATGGCTATTTTTTCTTGAATATCAGTTGGTAAAGGGACTTCAACTACTTCAATTAATTTTTTGTCATTGCAGGATTGTAATGTCATTAAGAGAATTACAATAGGACCTAAAAAAAATAAATTTTTCATGATTAGATTATTTTTTTAACAGAGAATGAATTAATTCGATATACTGTTCTTTAGATTCATCCGGACTCAGATGACTGATTTGCATCCAAGCATTGGTTTTAAAAGCATCTCTTAAATGGTAAGAAGAATTTTGTTTTAGATCTAAAGTTCCCAAGGTAGCTTGTTTGTAAAACGCATACAGTCGCAATTGAACATCTTGTGGTAAAGATGCTTGTGTCATTTCGGAGGCTATTTCTACAGCTTCCAGAAATCGGGTATTTAAATCTTTTTCAATCATTATGCTTTGGTCGCAATTACTGTCTTTCCTCCAATTGCTTTTTGGTTTAATACGACATTTATAGGTGTTCCAAGAGGTAAAAAAATATCAACTCTAGAACCAAATTTTATGAAACCAGCATCAGTTCCCTGAACTACTTGAGTTCCTTCTACTGCATAATTTACAATTCGTCGGGCTAGTGCACCGGCAATTTGTCGGTATAACACTTCACCAAAGGTTTTGTTTTCGATAACAATAGTTGTTCTTTCGTTTTCCTCACTTGCTTTTGGATGCCAAGCCACTAAGAATTTTCCAGGATGGTATTTGCTGAATTTTACTAGTCCACTTAAACCATATCGCGTAACGTGTACATTGATTGGAGACATGAAGATTGATATTTGCAAACGTTTTTCTTTGAAATATTCGCCTTCATAAACTTCTTCTATAACCACAACTTTACCGTCAACAGGAGCCAGAATCTGATTGTCATTAAGTACAACAGTTCTTTTAGGGTTTCTGAAAAATTGTAAGATGATGATCAAAAGCAATAACGCTGCTATTTGAATGGCCATTTTAAGCCAATTGGTGTCTATGAAATTGTCAGACAATAAAAGGACAACAGCTGTGAAAATGGTGCCTAATAAAATAGATTGGGTTCCTTCTTTATGAAACATAGTTTAAAATTTGATAAAATAAAAATATAATTGGTGCTACAAATATAACACTATCTAAACGATCTAGTATACCTCCATGGCCAGGCATTATGCTTCCGCTGTCTTTTACTCCTGCAATACGCTTGAATTTGGATTCGATTAAGTCTCCAATAGTCCCTGCAATTCCTACAATAACAGCTATAGAAGTCCATATTAATATGGATCTCTCACTAAATTCAGGATTGGCCTTGATGTAATATTTTGAGATTAAATATCCCGCTAAAATGGCAAAAAGTATTCCGCCTAAGAATCCTTCTATCGTTTTTTTTGGCGAAATTTTTTCGAATAATTTTGTTCTTCCTATAGATTTACCAACAATGTAAGCAAAAGTATCATTTGTCCAGATCAAGATAAATAATCCAATTATGATTTTAGGATTATAGTCATTGATACCAAATGAAATTTTAGTAATAAACACAAAAGGCAAAATTATATAGCCTAATAAATACAAATATTTGGAAGAAGTGCTTATTTTTTGAATGTTGTCATAAAACAAAAAAAGAATACATTTTATAGAAACAACTAAAGCTATCACTAATAAAACAATATCCAACTGTTGTATATTTATATCAATTATATAATCAGTGTTTAAAATCTGATTTAAAGTGTTTGTAGTAAGTGTATTGTAGTGACTCACTAAAGTTACAAGAGCATATATAACTATGCCTAAAATAATTGGAAAAACTTTGTGTATTGAAACTAAATTACAAAATTCATAAACTGTAATGATAAGGAATATACCAAAAAGGATAAAAAAGCTTTCTGTTGAATATAGAATAGAAGCAAGTAATAGAATAATATAAACCGCTCCAGATATACCTCGTTTTAGAGTTTCGTTCATTTTAAAGATCTTCTAAAAGCAATAAATAAAGATTTTTAGCTGAACTTCCGTATTGTGTAAAGTCTTCTTCTTTGGCTTTCTCGAAATATTTTATTGTAGTAATGTTGGTAGGATAATCTCTTTCGTACTTCTTTTTAATGGCGCTTAATCCATCACTTTTAGCACCAAGGATTTGGCTTGTTTTAGCTAAAACAATAATGTTTGCGGGTAATTCGTTTGGTTTATGCTGTTTGATCTGTTTGGATGAAAATAAAATAGAACCTTCATCTGCAATTAAATTTTCACAACTAGCAAGAAGGAATTTAGGATTTACAGGTTTGTCATACGTAAGTTTATTATCCTCAAGCATGCTAAAAAGTGTTGGGTCATAACATAAAACTTCACTTTCAAACCAGTCGTTTTCTTCTAATATATTTTCAAACTGCTCTTTTACTTCATCAGCATTTTCACAATACAAAAATTTGCCTCCATTTTTTTTAAAATTAAAGATAAATTGTTCATCAATAGAGATAGCGTTTTCAGTATGGGATTTACTAAATTCACTTTCTTTATCTTCCTCAGAAGTAGAATTACTAGAACCAAAAATTTTTCTAAAAAGACTCATATTTCTGTAAACTGCTATAATTTGTTAATTGAAAACGTCCAAAGATAAAAAAATCTTAATTCAAAAGTAGTTTTTGAATTAAGATTTTAAAAATAATTAAATATTGATGTTTTTTTCTAAGATACTACTTCTTCTAAATTTTTATCAAAAGTTCTTTTTCCAAAAATAGCTTCTAAATCATCTTTGAAGATTACCTCTTTTTCGATTAAAATATTTGCCAATTGATTCAGTTTGTCTTTGTTTTCTTCTAATATTTGAATGGCTCTTTGATACTGACTTTCAATTAATAATGAAATTTCTTCATCAATAACTCTAGCTGTTTCTTCAGAATATGGTTTAGAAAAGTTGTATTCACTTTGTCCTGTTGAATCATAATAAGTGACATTTCCTATTTTATCATTCAGTCCATAAATCGTTACCATAGCACGAGCTTGTTTGGTCACTTTTTCTAAATCACTTAATGCACCAGTTGAAATTCTGTTGAAAGTTACTTTTTCAGCAGCTCTTCCACCCATTGTTGCACACATTTCATCAAGCATTTGGTCTGGACGAACAATTAGTCGTTCTTCCGGTAAATACCAAGCAGCACCTAAACTTTGACCTCTAGGAACAATAGTTACTTTGATTAACGGAGCAGCATGCTCTAACATCCAACTTACCGTTGCGTGACCTGCTTCATGGATTGCAATTGCTTTCTTTTCATCAGGCGTAACAATTTTGTTTTTCTTTTCAAGACCACCAACAATTCTGTCAACAGCGTCAAGGAAATCTTGTTTGTCAACAGCAGTTTTGTTATTTCTCGCAGCAATCAAAGCAGCTTCATTACATACATTTGCAATATCAGCACCTGAAAAACCAGGAGTTTGTTTGGCTAAAAATTCGGTATCTAATCCTTCAATTTTTTTCAAAGGAGCTAGGTGAACTTTAAAGATTTCAGCTCTTTCGCGAATGTCCGGCAAGTCTACAAAAATTTGTCTGTCAAAACGACCAGCTCGCATTAATGCTTTATCCAATACATCAGCTCTGTTTGTCGCAGCCAAAACGATTACGTTAGAATTTGTTCCAAAACCGTCCATTTCTGTCAGTAATTGGTTCAATGTATTTTCACGCTCGTCATTTCCGCCTGACATATTGCTTTTTCCTCTTGCTCTACCAACTGCATCTATTTCATCAATAAAGATGATAGCAGGAGATTTTTCTTTTGCTTGTTTGAACAAATCACGCACACGTGACGCTCCAACACCTACAAACATTTCCACAAAATCAGAACCTGATAAAGAGAAAAATGGTACTTGAGCTTCGCCGGCTACGGCTTTTGCTAATAATGTTTTACCTGTTCCAGGAGGACCAACCAGTAAAGCTCCTTTTGGAATTTTACCACCAAGATTGGTGTATTTTTCAGGGTTTTTAAGGAATTCAACAATTTCTTGAATTTCTTCTTTCGCACCTTCTAAACCAGCTACGTCTTTAAAAGTAGTTTTGATATCCGTTTTTTCGTCAAATAGTTTTGCTTTTGATTTTCCAATATTGAAAATCTGACCGCCACCACCTGCGCCACCACCTGACATTTTTCTCATGATAAAGATCCAAACGGCAATAATGATAATGATAGGTAATAAACTAATTAAAATATCCGACCAATTGTTTTTTGGTAAGAAATTGAAATCTTTCAATTTACCTTCTGCAACTGCCTTTTCCAGTTTATTTTGAAATATTTGATCGTTACCAATGTCAAAGGTATAATGTGGCCCTTTATTTGGTCGGTCAAAAACATCTTTAGAAACTTTCTTGTGAACAGCATCTTTCATTGCTGCAGCGTTTAGAAAAACTTCTGCTTCCGTTTTATTGTAAACAATTACTTTTTCAATTTGGCCTTTCTCTAAATAATCGTTAAACTTAGAAGAAGTCAATTGTCCCGGTTCGTTTAAACTTGAACCATTGGTTATAAAACTTATAAATAAGAAAATTAATAATATTGCAGCATAAATTAGCCAAGGGCTTACTTTAAACTTATTCGGATTTGGATTATTTTCTTTAGCCATTACTACGGATATATGTCTTTAGTATTTGTTTTCTATGGTTGTTATTTTAGCATCGCCCCATAAACTTTCGATGTTGTAGTATTCGCGGATGTGTTTTTGAAATACATGAACTACTATGTTAACATAATCCATCAAAACCCATTCTGCGTTGTCAGTACCTTCAACATGCCAAGGCTTGTCTTTCAATTCTTTAGAAACTGTTTTTTGGATCGAGTTTACTATGGCGTTAACTTGTGTATTTGAATTACCGTTACAAATGACAAAATAGTCGCACACTGCCGTGTCTATTTCTCTTAAATCAAGGATGGTAATGTCATTTCCTTTTACTTCTTCTATTCCCTTAATGATGTTCGCCAATAGGTCATCATTATTTATAGTCTTTTTCGCCATGAATTATTTTTATATAAGTTTGTAAAGTTACCATTTTTTGTGATTATTTTTGAACCTTAACACAATATTAAATTCTGTTTCACAAATAAACGTATATGAAAGTAATCAAACTCGATGCCATAGATTCAACAAACGAGTTCCTTAAAGGGCTATCGAACAAACAAGAGCTTGAAAACTTTACGGTTGTTACTGCGGAGACTCAAACGAAAGGTAAGGGGCAAATGGGTGCCATTTGGGCCTCTGAGGCAAGTAAAAACTTAATAATGAGTATTTTGGTAAAGGATTTTCTACCGGATATTTGTCAGATATTCAATCTTAATATTGTTGTTTCGCTTGCTGTAATTGAGGTTTTAGAATCAATTAATATTCCAGATCTTAGTATAAAATGGCCTAACGACATAATGTCATACAATAAAAAAATAGGTGGCATTCTGATAGAAAATACTATTAAAAGTGACGGAACAATCCTTTCTATTGTCGGTTTAGGGCTCAATGTGAATCAAACTAATTTTGAAAATTTGCCAAAAGCATCTTCTCTAGCTGTTATTATTGGCCAAGAATTCGATAAAGAAGCACTTCTTTTTTCAATCGGCAGCGCAATTGAAAAAAATACTTCGTTCTGGAAACAGCATCCGACTATCTTATGGACTAAATACATTGATAATTTATATAAGAAGGGCTTACCGATGCCTTTTTCAAATCAACACATGACTAATTTTATGGGGATTATCCAAGGCGTTTCGGCTATTGGTAAACTTCAGGTTCTTTTGGAAGATGATAGTATTTCAGAATTTGATATTAAGGAAATACAGATGTTGTACTAGAATCCAACATTTATAAAACAAATTTTTCGCCTAAATAAAATTTTATTAGCGCATTATTGAATAGCAATTCATACTTGGATTGAATTAATTCGGCTTGAGAATTATTAAAATTCATCTTTGTCAGGTTTAACTCGTTGATATTTATTTTACCTAATCCAAATTTTAAAATATCGGCTTCGTAGCTTTTTTTTGAAAATTCAAATGCTATTGCTGCTGATTCATTTTTTTTAATGGATGTTTTGGTATCTGTTATTGCTTTTAAAATTTCTTTCGAAAGTCGATTCTGTTCAATTTGTGTTTCTATTTTGGATTGGCTGTAATTGAGTTTACTGGTTTTAATTCTTGAAAAATTTTCAAGCTGATTGAAAATTGGAATAGTTAAGTTGAATCGAAGTCCTTTGGATAAATTAGCGTTAAATTGCTCATCAAATGTAACTTGAGGATCTTTGATAATGTAATTTGAACCTATTGAAAAACGCATATTCAATGAAGGATATAAGGCTGATTTAGATATTGAAATTTCAGTTCGCATCTTTTGTTCATTTAGCACACGCATCAAATAGGATGGATGAATTGCTACCGCATTATTAGTCAAAAAATATTGATTTTCATTTATTTCAGGGTTTTTATAGAATTCTAAATTGGGCTTTATTAAGATAATTTCGCTCCCCAAAGAGATGTTCATCAATTGCTTTAAACTGATAAAATTATCCGTTAAATGATTCTGATTTGTTAACAGATTTAATTCTTCTGTAGCTTTTTGAGATTTTATTTTGAAAACCTCACTTTCACTTATAACGCCCGATTCAAACTTTAAAATTGCTAATTCCAATTGCTTATCGCTCGCCTTTATTTGTTCTTGATTGGACAAAATAATTTCTTGTAAATATAAAATGGTAATGAATTTTTGTGCCAAATCAATCGTGATTTCATTCTCAATTTTTTGAATATTTACTTCATTGATTTGAACATCCTTTTTCGCTGATTTTATAGTATTGATTGTGGAAAAACCAGAGAACAAATTATATTCAGCGTCAACATCCCCTGAATAATTTTCGATTTTTTTATTGACAAATAAATTAGTGTCCGGATCAATTTCCCTGCCCCAAGATTGTTTCTTTTCAACTGCTCCGTTTACCGATGGCAATAGTTTTCCATAGCTGGATTTGTATTTGTAGTTGCTTATTTCTTTAGATAAAAGCGCATTTTTCAGAGCTAAATTGTTTTCTAAGGCTAATGCGAGACAAGAATTAAAAGACAACAGTTCCTGTCCAAAGATTGCATTGGAAAACAAGATCAGCACTATGGGGAAAAGTCTAATTTTCATAACTGTTAATTCAAATTATTATCAATTTTATTGAATAATTTTTTCATTATATATTGGTAGAGTTTCATTTTTTCAATAATTACTTCTCCTTTGAGCTTGTATCCTGCTTTGAGATTAATATTGGAGTTGTATTTTTTGATTGTGGCTAAACAATAAAAGGTTTTATCCACATCGGATGGGGAAACGTAAGTAATTTTTCCTTTGACCGCACCAAAACGGTAATAGTTGTAAGCATCCAGTTTTAGGTTTATTTCCTGACCTTTTTTGATGTATGCAAGGTCCTTTTCATCTAAAATTACTTTGGCATAAAACGCTTCTTTTTTAGGTGCAATAATGGTCAGTATTTCACCTTTATTTACAATTTCAAGATTTTGTCTGGAATTGAAAAGATTCGAAATAGTGCCATCAATTGGAGATACAACATGTAATTTTCCCAACTCGTCCGTAATGTAAATTAGGTTTGATTTCCCATCTTTAATGAGCGTTTCAAGTTCCACAATATCTTGCTGGTAATTATGGATTTGATTTTCCACATCAATTATATTCCGAAGCAAATCATTATTGGTTTTCTGGTAATTATTAGATAAATTCTCAAAATCATAATTTTTCACTTCATAAGTCGATGTAATATCAATTTGTCCTTTTTTGTTATCCAGATTCCTGTTTTTTGTTTCGGTCAATTCATATTTCGAAATGGCGCCTTTGGCATAAAGCACTGAATCCGTTTGAAATTTATCCGTTAAAATTGAACTTTGTTGTGATGATAAATTGATTTTATTATTGAGGGAACTAATTTCTTGTTCTGCTTTTCTGCGATCTGTTTTGTAAATATTAGTTTGTATATTTAGGAGTTGTTTCAAAGAATTTTTGCGATTCCTCGTATTGTGAATCAATTTATAAATGATGTTTATTTTGTGTTTCATTCCAGCGACACCAGTATTTAAAATCTCAAAATCTGATTTGGTTTTTTTATTTTCCAGTAAGAAAATAGTGTCTCCTTTTTTTATTTCCTGACCTTCTTTCACCAAAACCTTTATTACTTTGGCTTCATTTGGAGCATTTATTTTTAGTTGTGGCGTATCAGAAAAAATTTGTCCTTCTTTAAAACTTACGGTATCATTCATCTTTATAGTAAAAATCAAAATGATAGTAATGAGAAGAAACGCCACTAAAATCCGATTTAGAATTTTAATAAATCGGATTGACTTCGTGTTGTAATATAAAGAGTTCTCCATTTGCTATTTTGTATTTTTTAGAAAAATTGATATTGGTTATTGGTTCATGCGAGATGATGATGTAGGTTTTTGTATCATCTTCATCAATCATTGTTTCTATCTTATTCCTAGATTCTATATCCATTCCAGATAACACTTCGTCTAAAATAATGAGTTCAGCCTGAGAAAATAAAGCGCGAAGCAAAAGGATTTTTTTTCGTTGTCCGGTAGAAAGATTTTTCCCGTTTTCGTTGATGATAAAATCCAATCCGTCGTCTTTTGAAGCTATAAAATCATAAAAATTGATTTGTTTAGCCATGTCCAAAATTGCCTCGACAGAAATTTCTTTTCCCAGAATGATATTGTTTTGAATTGTATCGTTGAACAACGTGTCTTCATTGGTTACCAATAGTATTTTGTCCCGCATTTTATCATCATTATAAAATTTCTTCTCTCTTTCGTTAATCAAAATAGAACCGGAATTGGGATGATACAGTGTCGTTAAAACTTTGCTGAAAGTTGATTTTCCAGAACCGTTTTGTCCTTCAATCTTAATTTTTTCACCTTTTCGAATTTTTAAATTAATGTCTTTCAGCACAAACTCATCGGGTAAATAGCCATAATTCAAATTCTGAAATTCAATTTTTTCAATGCTGAAATCCTGAATTCCTTTTTTACAGACTTTTTTTGTTTGTTCATCAAAATCCAAATATCTCTTTAGGATTACTTCATTTTCCTGAAGCGTCAAGTTATCATCCAAAATGCCTTTCAATGAGGAAAATATCTTAGAAGAAAGCGCTATAAAAGTCACGATTTGCCCAAGAGTAATGATTTGAGTTTCAATCGCGGATTTGGTCAGAAATAAAATGATAAAAATCGTGGAAACAATTACTATCAGCGCCACAACAATTTTATTCAGTAAATCAATATAGCCGTTTCTAAGTTGGATTTTTAAGTATTCATTGATACTTACAAAGATTTTAGTTGAATGAAATCGCTCTATTCTGAAACTTTTGATAACTTGTATTCCATCTACTTTTTCCATCATTTTAGAAAGAAAATCGGCTTTCCGCATGTAACGCAATCTTTCATTTTGTTTCAAATACGGAGTTATGAATTTGAACCATAGAAAAAACAAAATCATTACACCCAAAACGATTAAAGTGAGTGTTTTATCTATAAAAAATAAAATACATAAGGAGTAAATTGACACGCTGACATCCACTAAGATGTTAGTAAAAAACTTCATGAAAAAGCTTTTTAGTTTCAATGAATCACTGACTCGCTCCATTAAATCCCCTTTTTTATAAGAATGAATGTAGGAAAGTGACGATTGATTTATTTTAGTATCGAAAGAGAATAAGAAATATTTATCCAAGGCATTGCCTAAATGAATTCCAACAAAGTTTTTATAAACCGTGGTGAAAATGTCAAAAATTTTATAGATCCCAAGCCCGATTGCAAACAAAACCAGCGTGTTCAAATTATAGGTTGGCAACACATTGTCAATCATAATCTGATTGGTGAAAACGGCAATTTGTGCTGTTGCTGCTGAAAATAAAGCAGCAAAAATATAGATGTACCACAGTTTTTTATATTCTCCCAATTGATTGAATAATTGCCAATATAAACTGCGGCTGTCTTCCTCTGGAATTGACTGTTGTGGTTCTATTTCCTGTGTTTCTTCTTTGACAACAAGGATAAGTGGTGAATTGTTTTTTATTTTTCCCTTTTCAAATTCCAGTATTTTGAAGCTATTGGGGATAGCAGAAATTTCCTGATTTTTCAATAAATCTTTTATAAAATTTCTTTCGGCTTCGGAGTCTTTAAAGCCAAAATTTTCTTTTAGGTATTTGAAATAGGTAAGTTTGTTAAACAGTAAAGCGTGACCGTTTTCTTGTAAAGCATTTTTATAATTAATATGGTATTCCGCTAAATCTTGGGTGCAAATTGTTACTGTTTTATCTTCGGTATCTGTTAGATCCCAATGATTTTTGTTGAAATGTGCTTTTCGTTTTATTTCTTGCAAGGACAAAAAATATTGACTACCCTTGCTAGGGTCGTATATTTTGAGTTGCTTATTTTTCAACTCGTTAACAACCACATAATGCAAACCATTTTTATTTTCTATAGGAAGAATAAATGGGAATAACTCTTGTAGGTTAGCTTCATTTCCTGCAATGTAATTAATGTCAAATAATTTGAACTTCGCTTTAAAGCCATTTGAATTCAAAAAGTTTTTAATATCCGAAATCCGCGATCCTTTTTCTTCCAATGGAACATTTTGCTCGATATATTTTCGAGAAATTTTCCTTTGATAAATGTTGAAAATTGTTTTAATTGCGCTAATTCCGCAATCGTTGCTCTTTAATTGGGGATCAGTAATTGGCATGGATCATTTGATTTTTATCTCTGGTTATGGGGCCAACTAGATTTTAAATTATAATTAACTATTTAATAATCAGTAATTTACTAACATTAAATGAGTAATATAATTTTTTTCCATAACGAACCCAAAAAGACGATAAAATGACATTTGTTGCCTTTTATGTATAAAAAAAGTCTCTTGGTTTTCACCAAAAGACTTCACAATATTATCTAATTGTTACTATTTAAAATAGTTTTTACAATTTGTTCATGTTACTCGCTAAAGTTTCAATAAATTTTCCAATTGGACCTTTTATCATCATGGCCATCATAGGATTGAAATCACCTTCAAAATCAAGTTTTACATCACTTGAAGTTTCAGAAACAGCATCTATATTTGCTACCAATGTAAATGGAAGTTTGTCGCTTGCTGCACCCAAAACTATTTTAGAGGGAGCTACTTTTTCTTTCATTTTTAACTTTATTTCCGGCATCCCTTTTAGTCCAAAAATGAAAGCATCGTCACCAATAACTTCAAATTTAGCGATGTTTTCTGGCATTAATTTTTCAAAATTTTTCACATCACTCAATAAATCAAATAATTCTTGAGCTGATTTTTGAACTGTAACTTTAGGACTTTCTAAGTTCATTGTTTTTATTTTTTATTAATTGTTTAAACTTCAATTGTCCACGTGGACGGACTTACGTTCCATTCTCGCAAAGTCTGTTCTTCGTCCTCGGTGATATATCTTTTGGCAACAGCCAAATTCAATAAATTTTGATAATTACTCAGCGTAAATAAATCCAAATGTGCGCTCTTAAAATTCTGTTCAGCTACATCAAAACCATACGTAAAGATAGCGGCCATGCCTTTAACATTGGCTCCAGCTTCTCGCAAGGCTTCTACAGCAAGTAAACTGCTATTTCCTGTGCTGATTAAATCTTCTACAACAACTACATTTTGTCCTTTTTGTAAAAAACCTTCCACTTGATTTTGTCTCCCGTGTTTCTTTGGTTCAGGGCGAACATATACAAATGGCAATCCCATACTTTCCGCTACCAGCATACCAATTCCTATTGCTCCGGTGGCAACACCGGCAATAACATCTGGTTTACCAAATTGTTTCTCAATATTCTTGGAAAATTCATCCCGGACATAATTTCTTACGGCTGGAAATGAGAGGATTAATCGGTTGTCACAATAAATAGGCGATTTCCATCCAGAAGCCCATGTAAAAGGATTTCTTGGATTCAATTTAATTGCATTTATTTGCAAAAGAAATTCGGCTGTTTTTTCGGCTGTATCTTTATTAAAAATCATAGTACAAATGTATAAAGTTTTTGTTAACGACAAACCACTTTTTTTGACAAATCACATCTCTAAGGAGACAGATTTTCAATTATTTCTATTAGAAAGTATTGACATAGAACAACTTATAGTCAAAATCTTTCAAAATAAAATTAATAAGGCCTATCTGTATCATCCTGACGAAAGCTTGATTATGAAGACTTTAAAAGCTAAAATCCCCGTTTGTAAAGCGGGAGGCGGCTTGGTATATAATAAAAAAGGGGAGGTTTTATTCATCTTTAGAAATGGAAAATGGGATTTACCCAAGGGCGGAATCGAAAAAGGAGAGGAAATCGAGGATACTGCTATGCGTGAGGTTGAGGAGGAGACTGGTGTAAATGGCTTGTCAATTTCACATAAACTTCAAAAAACGTATCATGTTTTTAGACGAAATGGTAAGTACAAATTAAAAATCACGCATTGGTTCGAAATGCAATCTGATTTTGAAGGAACGCCTCAGGGACAATTAGACGAAGGAATTGACAAAGTGGCTTGGATGAATCCAGAACAAATCAAAGAAGCACTTAAAAACTCCTATGAAAACATAAAATTATTGTTCGAAGAAGAGAAGATTATATAAATTAAATGCCCCCAGAAAGTGTAAACTATTTGGGGGCATTTCTTTAAAAGAGGAATTTTATTTCAATACACGATAGACAGGATATTGTAAATGTGCCTTTTCATAGTAAGCCGAATGTTTATAAATCCAGTCCAATTGTGCTTCCGGATTATTGATGAAATTCACATCGCTTTGTTTTTTTAAATCAAATTCGGCTTTTAATTTTGGATTATCTTTCAAAATTTGTGTTGCTGAATCTTCAAAAACATAATCAGAATAGCCTTCTTTTTGTTGTAACATCGTATCGAAAAAATTCCAATTGAAGAAAGAATCGATTGCTTCTGGTTCTAATGTTTCCAATAAATATTTGATTCCCTTTTGTTGTGTAGGAATGACGTAATCTCCTTTGGCGAAAGCCACTTTCTCCATTTTTGAAGTTACCGAAGTGTTTCGGTGCAAATAATGGCCTTCATAAGCTGAATTTGTGGTTTTGAAATCTGCAATTCTGTAGCTTTCTACTTCAATTATGGTGTCGTTTTTTAGTTGGGAATAGGTAATTGTATTACTTTTTAATAAATCAATTATTGGCCAAAATCCCCTTGGAATGATATACGCTTCTGGAATCATTATCTCTTTTACAGATTTGAATTCCTTGCTGTATGAAATGTCTTTTTTGAATGGTTTTGTACGGTCATAAAACAAGCGATTTCCTGATGTTACGTCACTTTTCTTATAACTGGCTTCATAGCCTAAAAACGAAAAAGGAACCGTTTTGGTACTGTCTATTTCCCATTTAATGGTGTACGATTTCTTTGGTTGATACTGCTCTTCATTTTTCAATCGCAGTTGTTTGATTTTTTTGTAATTGGCATCCGTAAAATCGATTGCGGAACGCATGTATTCATACGTTACTTTCACGCGATCGGCATATTTTTTAAGCATGTGCGTTTCCACGACAAATCCGATAGTATTGAACAATGATGTGTAGCCCGTTGCAAATCGTGGGCTTTCAAAAAATTGACCAAAACCTTTGTCCGGTGTGTCCTGAAAAGCATTGACATAAGGTGTACTTTCGATATTCTTTTTTTGTAAATCTTGGACCAAAGTGGGCATCATTTCAGTATTTAAAAAATCACCTAAAACGGTTCCCAATTTGTTATGCTGCGTCATAATGTACGTGAGTTTGTATTGGTAATCTGAACCATTGCTAACGTGATTGTCAATAAAAACATCAGCATTTATTTTATGGAAAATTTCCACAAAACTTTTAGTGTTTCGGGTATCGGACTTGATGAAATCGCGATTCAGATCATAGTTTCTCGCATTGCCACGAAAGCCATAGATTTCTGGTCCGTCCTGATTGGCTCTTGAAGTAGAATTTCTGTTTAAAGCTCCGCCTATATTATATACCGGAATACAAACAATAACCGTGTTTTTAGGGGCTTTTATTTTGCCTAAAGCTAAATCTCTAAACAATTGCATTGAAGCGTCAATTCCATCCGGTTCTCCTGCGTGAATACCATTATTGAGTAGGATTATTGCTTTGTTTTTTTGGATGTTTCCAAAGTCAAATTGTTTTTCAGGGTTAAAAACAACCATGTGCAAGGGTTCGCCACTGTCTGTCAATCCCATTTTTTGCATTTCGATAGTAGGAAAATCATCTGCCAAAAGTTTGTAATAAGCTATTGTTTCTTGATAACTAGCAGATTGGTTTCCATTGCCTTTTTCGAAAAAAGTATCGTATTTATTCGTTTTTTGTGCAAAAGTACTGATGGAGAATAGTAAAAAAAGGAATGTGAAAAGTCTCATATTTCGGTTTTTAAATGGAATTTCAAATGTAGCTTTTTTTAGATAACTGTAGAAATGAATGTAATAAAAGGAATTTTCCGATTGAAAAAGAATGAAATTTGATAATTCAAAATTCATAACTCACAATTAAAAATTACCTTTGCACCAAATTGAAAAAATGAATAAGAAACACCATTCCAACAATATACTTTTGAATTTAGGCATTGAAAGCCTGAATGAAATGCAGGAAGTAGCACAAGATGCTATTCTGAATGACAATAATGTTTTATTGCTTTCGCCAACAGGTTCCGGAAAAACTTTGGCTTTTTTGTTGCCTGTTTTAGAAATGTTGCAGCCTGAAATTCAATCGGTTCAATGTTTAATTCTGGTTCCATCACGTGAATTAGGATTGCAGATTGAGCAAGTTTGGAAAAAAATGGGAACCGATTATAAAGTAAATGTATGTTACGGCGGACATTCCATTGATACTGAAATCAAGAATTTAAGCAATCCTCCAGCAGTTTTAATTGGAACTCCGGGAAGAATTGCTGATCATATCGACAGAGGAACTTTCCGTGTGGATAAAATCCAAACGCTGATTTTGGATGAATTTGATAAATCCTTACAATTGGGTTTCCATGAGCAAATGTCATTTATCATTGGAAAATTAACGAAACTGAATAAACGCGTTTTGGTTTCCGCTACTTCCGATATTGAGATTCCAAGATATACTAGAGTGGTGAACCCAACGATTTTGGATTTTATTCCAGAAAACGTAGCAGAAACGAATCTTTCGATGAAAATGGTAGTTTCGAAAGAAAAAGACAAAATAGGAAGTTTGTTTAATTTGATTTGTTCGTTGAAATCGCAGTCGGCAATAGTTTTTTGTAATCATCGCGATGCTGCAGAACGTATCAGTGATACGTTGAACGAAAAAGGAATTTATGCCACATATTATCATGGCGGAATGGATCAGGACGAAAGAGAACGTGCGCTAATCCAGTTTAGAAACGGAAGTGTGAGTTATCTAATCACTACTGATTTGGCTGCCCGTGGACTTGATATCCCTGAAATGAATCATGTTATTCATTATCATTTGCCATCCAAAGAAGACGAATTTACCCATAGAAACGGACGTACTGCTCGTATGTTGGCTTCTGGTACGGCGTATATTATTGCTCATGAAAGTGAGAAAAAAATGGATTATATTGATTATGGAATAGAAGCTTTGAAAGTTGAAAACTCTACCTCATTGCCAAAACCACCTGAATATCAAACCATTTACATCAGTGGAGGAAAGAAAAATAAATTGAACAAAATTGATATCGTAGGTTTCTTTTCTCAAAAAGGGAAATTAGAAAAAGGCGATTTGGGATTAATCGAAGTGAAAGATTTTATCTCTTTTGCTGCCGTCAAATTCAACAAAGTAAAAGATTTATTGCACGCCATTAAAGACGAGAAAATGAAAGGCAAGAAATTTAAAATTGAAGTCGCTCGAAAAGTGATTAAGAAAGAGGAAGAGTAGTAGGTGGTGAGAAGTTATAAAAATACTGATTCCTTTTCTAATGTTTATAAAAAAAATCGTTAGTAGTAAAGTTTTACTGCTAACGATTTTTTATATTAAAAATGATTCTTTTGGAAGTCAGTGTACATCTGAGTTATTCACAATTCACGATTCACCACTCACTTTTCACTAAAAAAAGAATTATATTTTCTTAACGTATTGTGTAATAATTACAATAGTTTGACCGTCAACTTTTCCTTCAATATATTCGGCGTTTTCGTGGTCTAGTCTGATGTTACGCACTGCAGTTCCTTGTTTGGCCACCATGCTTGAACCTTTTACTTTTAAATCTTTGATTAAAACGACTGAATCTCCAATTTCAAGAATTACTCCGTTGCTGTCACGGTGAATTACTTTTGTTTCGTCTTCTTCGCCTTCACCAGTTGCTTGTGCCCAAGCTAAAGTATCTTCATCTAAGTACATTTGGTCCAGTAATTCTTGAGGCCATCCAGCTGCACGCAAACGACTTAATATTCTCCACGCGACAACCTGTACGGCAGTATGTTCGCTCCACATGCTGTCATTTAAACATCTCCAATGATTTAAATCTACGTTATCTGGATTTTCAATTTGGTTTATACACGTACTGCAAGCCATGATACTCTCATCAAGTCCGCCTTTTTTAGTTGGTAAAACTTGGTATACTTTTAGGTTTTCTGTTGCACCACAAAGTTCACATTTTGATCCGCTGCGTTTACTTAATTCTCTTTCTATACTCATGTTTAATGGCTTTTATTTTTGGCGAAATTACGGCTTATTGCTTCGTTTCACAAGTTATTGTATTATAGTTTCAGTAGGGAGTTAACTGGAAGCTGTACCGACAATTGAATACTGATTACTATTTTACTCGAACTGCATCGGGAACCAGCATTTCATATTGTCCTCCGTTACGGATTACATCTCTCACGATGCTGGAGCTGATATATGAAGTTTTTGCTGCGGTCAATAAAAACACGGTTTCTATTTTTGATAATCTGCGATTGGTGTGGGCGATTGCTTTTTCAAATTCGAAATCGGCTGGATTGCGCAAACCACGAAGTATAAAGTCTGCTTTTATTCTATGGCACAAATCAATTGTCAAACCTTCATAGGTTATTACTGAAACTTTTGGTTCGTTTTTGAAGGTTTCTTCAATAAAACGTTTTCTGTCTTCCAATGAAAACATGTATTTTTTTTCGGCATTGATTCCAATAGCGATTACGATTTCATCGAATAAAGAAATACTTCTCTTGATGATGTCCTCATGTCCTAAAGTGATTGGGTCAAAAGAACCCGGGAATATTGCTTTTCTCATTGCGTAAGATATAATTAAATCGAATGGATTTTGGTTGGGTTGAATTAGGTTTTTCGAAGTGTATCTATTGCTTCGACCCATTCAGATTTTGTACAAACGCTGCACAGCGCATTTCCTTGTTTGTGGCTTTCCGTATTGCCGCAAAAGGTACAGGAATAAATGCCTTCCGTTGGTATCGTTTTACTTTTTAGTTTAAATAAAAAAGGTAAAATTGGCAATCCTGGTTGGACCTCATGGTCTTCGTAATAGAAAATACTGATTTCACCGCTAGTTTCCATAAATGCATTTTTGACTTGTCCTAAATGTTCCACCGATTTCAATCGAAGTTCTGAAAAAAATTCATCTTGAGCCAGACTTTCTTTTTTAAATGTAGCAATTGAAAATTTCCCTTCGCTGATGATACATTCGGTTTTTCCTTCTATAAACTCTTCAAATTTCTTGCTTTTTCCGGTGAGCCAAGTTACTAATCGGTACAGAAGTATAATGACCAGAAATACGGTTATGGGCGGAATGATTCCAACTTGTTCATAAAACATGGGATCGCCGGCCGCTGAACCCAGAGCAATAATTATTACTGTTTCAAAAACAGATAATTGCTTCACGCCACGTTTTCCAGCCACTTTTAATGTCAACAGTAAAACGACAAACATTATTGTGGAACGGAAAATGACTTCTAAAAGAAATGATTCTGGTAAATCATTGTATAATAATCGGTTCCATTCAAAGATTTCTAACATAATTTAAAGTTAGTTATTTAATGCCAATTCTATCGCATTAGTAAACAAATCCTCCAATGAAATCCCAGCGGCTTTGGCTTGTTGTGGAATCAAACTTTCTGTTGTTAATCCTGGAATGGTGTTCATTTCCAACATGTGTGGTTCTCCGTTTACCAATATGAATTCGCTTCGGGAGAAACCTTTCATTTTGAGGACTTCGTAAGCGCGTTTGGCTATTTCGCTTACTTTTTGTGTCATTTCATCTGAGATTCTTGCCGGTGTGATTTCTTGTGATTTACCCAAATATTTGGCTTCATAATCGAAGAAATCATTGTCAGAAACAATTTCAGTGATTGGTAAAACGGTTACTTTTCCTTTGTAATTGATTACTCCAACTGAAACTTCGGTACCGTCAAGGAAACTTTCGATGATGATTTCGTTGTCTTCTTTGTAAGCAACTTCTATTGCGATTGGTAATTCGGCAGCAGTTTTTACTTTGGAAATTCCAAAACTAGAACCCGCTTTATTAGGTTTAACAAAACAAGGCAAACCAACTTTAGCGACAATTTTTTCAGTATTGATAACATCGCCTTTGTTTAAGTAATAGGAAGTGGCAGTTTTTATTCCGTATGGTTTTAAAACCGATAATAAATCACGCTTGTTGAACGTTAAGGCTGCTTGGTAATAATCGCAGGATGTTTGCGGAATATGCAATAATTCGAAATAGGCCTGCATTAATCCATCTTCGCCGGGAGTTCCGTGAATGGCGTTGAAAACACAGTCGAAAGTAATTTTGTTGCCATTAACAGTAACTGAAAAATCATTTTTATCGATAGGGAATTCGGAGTCGTTAGCATCAACATAGACCCATTTTTCTTTGAAAATATGGATTCGAAATCCGTTGTATTTCGTTTTGTCCAGAAATTGATATACGACGTTTCCGCTGATGAGTGAGATTTTATATTCGCTGGAATATCCGCCCATGATGATGGCAATGTTTTTCATTTTGTATCGTTTTGTTCTTAGTTGTTCGAATAAATAATAAGGTGTTTTTAACACTAGATTTTAGCCCCGATAGTAGTGGAAATCCTTTTTATCAGTCTTTTCGGCGGATAAAAAGATTGCAACGGATAGCGGGAAATAGCTCCAAAAAGCATTAAACAAAATTATCATTTTTTTTGGAACGAAATAGCTTTATCTTTGCCGCATATAAAAATAAATTTATGAGTTTACGTAAGTATCTTACCAGCCGTGTCTTTTTTGTACAAGTATTAATTGCAATTGCCATTATTGCTGCTTTGGGCTATTTGTTTATGCATTGGTTGACTTTTACAACAGATCATGGACATGAAATTGAAGTTCCCAATTTGAGTAAATTGACTGAAGAGCAAGTGGAGGAAAAGCTGGACGAGTTGGACTTAGATTACGTGCTTTTGGATAGCGTAGATTATAGAAGTGATTTTCCGCAATACAGTGTGGTAGAGCAAGATCCAACACCGGGTACAAAGGTAAAAGTAGGTAGAAAAATATACATAAAAATAAATACTTCAGGATTTTCATCTGTGCGAATTCCTGATTTAGTAAATAAAACATATCGTGAAGCGGTGCCGACTTTGAAAGCTTTAGGACTTGAAGAAGGATCGGTTACATATGTTCCAAATCTTGGAAAAGATATGGTATTGGAAATGCGTTTCAAAGGAAGAAACCTGAAAGCAGGGGACAGAGTCTTGAAATCATCCAAAATTGATTTGGTTTTAGGAGACGGAAAAATGAGTTACGAAGAAGAGGAAAAGGCTGCAGATACGCTTGCAGCACCAATAGAAGAAGAAATACCAGTTGATGAACAATAATATAGATACAATAGATTTAGAAGACGAGTTATTTGAACATTTCAGGTTTGAAGTTCCTAAAGGCCAAACGTCCTTGCGAATTGATAAATACTTGATGAGCCTTATTCAAAATGCGACTCGCAACAAAATACAAACTGCAGCTACCGAAGGAAATATTTTTGTAAACGACGCCACGGTAAAGTCCAATTACAAGGTAAAAGCCAATGATGTGGTGCGCGTTATGCTTACGCACCCTCCTTACGAAAACCATATTATTCCGGAGAATATTCCGCTTGATATTGTGTATGAAGATGATACTTTGTTATTGATAAATAAATTGCCAGGAATGGTGGTGCATCCCGGTCACGGGAATTACACGGGAACTTTAGTGCATGCGTTGGCGTATCATTTTGATAATTTGCCAATGAACAGCAGCGAACGTCCCGGATTAGTGCATCGAATTGATAAAGATACTTCGGGTTTATTGGTGATTGCCAAAACGGAAGCGGCGATGACGCATCTTGCCAAGCAATTTGAAGCGAAAACTTCTGAAAGAGAGTATGTCGCTTTGGTTTGGGGAAATGTCGTGGCTGATAAAGGAACGATTGAAGGAAACTTAGCAAGACACTTGAAAGATCGCATGCAAATGGCGGTTTTTGCTGATCCCGAAATAGGAAAACCTGCTGTAACGCATTACAAAGTGTTGGAACGTTTTGGATACGTGACATTGATTTCGTGCCAACTGGAAACCGGAAGAACACATCAGATTCGTGCGCATTTAAAACACATAGGACATCCTTTATTTAATGACGAGCGTTATGGCGGTCATTTGATTTTGAAAGGAACTACGTTTACTAAATACAAGCAGTTTATAGACAACTGTTTCAAAGCATTGCCAAGACAGGCTTTGCACGCCAAAACGTTAGGCTTTGTACATCCTACAACCGGCGAGATGATGCGTTTTGATACGGAACTTCCGCAGGATTTAAAGGATTGCATCGAGAAATGGAGAGGATATTCAAAATCCCATGGTACGGACGAAGAAGAAGAATAAAAATATGAAAAGCCCCGGATTGGGGCTTTTTTGTGGAAAGTAATTTGCATTGCTTGTTCTAAAAGACACGCAAAGATTGTTATACTGTATGTTTCTTGGTATGTTTATTGTTTGTATTGTAGCACTTGGACTTTTTTACGCGCTTTCACTACAATTGATATAATTCATTGAGATTTGTAAAAGTGAACTTTATGGGATTCCATAAAGTTCTGTTTCAATTATGAAATACACAAGGCAGGGATTCCAATTATAAAAATTTAAAGGATGCTAATTTGATTTTTACTATGAAATTTAAAAGGATAAATACCGTGAAATTGACATTATTCATAGGTTTATCGCTACTTGATGTAGGTAACGATTCTTATGGTGCATTTAGGTCAGTTAAATCGTCTCCTCAAAGAAATGAAAATACTGTCACTAAGATATTTGTAGATCCGATTGAAAATGATGATTCCTTGGGAACCAAGATTGTCAATTTTGGAATGAGATTACTAGGAACACCTTACATTACAGCGGGCTGTAGCAAAAATGGTTTCGATTGCTCCGGATTTGTGTACTATGTCTATAATAATTTTAAAATTAAGGTTCCTCGCAGCTCGTCGCAATTTGAGAATTTCGGTAAAGAAATCCCGATTGCCGACGTGAAAAAAGGAGATATTTTGTTGTTTTTGAGTCCGACCAGAAATGTTATCGGCCATTTGGGCATCGTAACAAATCCAAAAGGAGTGGAAAGTGATTTTATTCATTCTACCTCAGGTCGTGAAATGCAAGTGGTGATTACCAGTCTAAAAAAGCCAGGTTATACTCGTAGATTCGTAAAAGCAATACGTGTTTTGTAAATAAATTTTGCTCGAGATTCAGGATTTGTTTAACGTAAAGCTGATAGTTTTAGACTAAAACCAAATCTGGCAGGTTGTATTTTATGGTGCAAAATTACCGATAATAAAAAGAAAAATACTAGATTGAATGGTTGTTAATTAAAAGTTAAACCAATGAATACTATTCAATTTGTAGGCTCTAAAAATTATTTTTGGTATTGATTAACCACTAAATAACCACTAAATGAAGAAATTTTTCATTTTAACAGCAATTGCTGCGGCAATGCTTGTACCTACCGCCCAATTTGCCCAATCCAAAAGAAAAAAAGATAAAAATGCCACTGTAGTCCCGCCACCGGAAAAGAAACCGGAAGCGACGATTAAGGAATACAGCAAGGTAATTACTAAAGATGCCGTTTCTGACGATGGATTGTTTATCGTTCATAAAGTGGATAAGAAATATTTCTTCGAAATCCCAAATAAATACTTGAATAAAGACATGCTTTTGGTCAGTCGATTGGCTAAACTTCCAGCTAATTTAGGCGGCGGATATGTAAATGCCGGTTCCGAAACCAACGAGCAATTAATTGTTTGGGAACGTTTTCAAGACAAAATCCTGATTAAATTAAAATCATTCAGTGCAGTTGCTAATGACAGTTTGCCGATCAGTATTTCGGTGAAATCCAATAATTATGAACCTATTTTATTTGCTTTTGATATTGTAGCGTTCAGCAAAGATTCGTCAAATACGGTAATTGATGTGACTAAATTTTATGCTACCGACGTGAAATCAATTAGCGGTTTATCGGCTGATATGAGAGAAATGTATAAAGTAAAAGGACTGGATGAATCCCGCAGTTTTATCAATACAATGAAAAGTTTTCCCATGAATATTGAAGTAATTCAGGATTTTACCTATAACGCTTCAAAACCGCCGGTTCAGGCAGATTCAGAAACAATCAGTATCCAGATGAATCAATCGATGATTTTATTGCCTGAAAAACCCATGCAGCCCCGATTAGCGGATCCTCGAGTGGGTTGGTTTACGATGAATCAAATTGATTATGGAAGCAACGAATTAAAATCCGACAGTAAAACCTACATCCGCCGTTGGAAATTAGAACCCAAAGATCCTGTCGCTTACGCAAAAGGTGAACTGGTAGAACCGATAAAACCGATTGTTTATTATTTAGATCCTGCCACGCCTGAAAAATTACGCAAGTACATCAAGCAAGGAATTGAAGATTGGCAAAAGCCTTTTGAAACTGCAGGTTTTAAAAATGCGATTATCGCCAAGGATGCTCCAACTAAGGAACAAGATCCTGATTTTAGTCCGGAAGACATCCGGTATTCGGTGATTCGTTACGTGGCGAGTACAACGCGTAATGCGGTTGGACCAAGTGTTTCTGATCCTAGAACGGGAGAAATTATTGAAAGTGATGTGATTTGGTACCACAACCATTTGCGTTCTTATAGAAATCGGTATTTGTTAGAAACCGGAGCAGCAAATCCTTCGGCAAGAACATTAAATACCAGTGATGAAGAAATGGGAGAAATGATGCGTATGGTTATTGCGCATGAAGTGGGACATGCTCTTGGTTTTCCTCATAATATGGGTGCGAGTTGTGCGTATGACACTGAAAATTACAGAGACGGTGCTTTTACTCAAAAGAACGGTATAGCAGCGAGTTTGATGGATTATGCGCGTTTTAATTATATCGCGCAACCAGGAGATAAAAATGTGCGTTTCATTCGCCAGATGGGACCTTACGACCATTATGCCACCAATTGGGGATATAGATTCATTCCAAATATAACTTCGCCAGAGGCTGAAGTACCCACATTAGACAAATGGATTATGGAAAAAGCGGGAAATCCAATCTATAAATTTGGATCCCAAAGCAGTAGTTTTGACCCGACTTCGCAAACAGAAGATATTGGGAATAATTCGATGAAAGCGGGTTCGTACGGACTTAAAAACTTGCAATATGTAGCGGCTCATTTACCGGAATGGACTAGTGATGTCACTAATAATTATGATGATTTAGAGGAGTTGTACGAAGAAATGTTGGGTGTTTGGAGTAGGTATGTAGGTCATGTAGTCACTAATGTTGGCGGCGTTTATGAAGCGACCAAAAAACCAAATCAAAAAGGAAGTATTTATGATATTGTACCAAAAGCAAAACAACAAGAAGCGATGCAATGGTTGCAAGACAATGCTTTTGCTTCTCCAACGTGGTTGGTGAATGTGAATACATTGAAAAATATAAATTATGCTGGATACACAGAACGTTTCCGAAACTTACAAGCCAGACATTTGAATAGTGTCTTGAGTTTTGAACGCCTGGGTCGATTAATGGATGCAGAGATAATGGGAACGGCAAATTACAAAGCCTTGGATTTATTAGCAGATATGCGCAAAGGAATTTGGAAAGAGGCTAATTTACCAACAAATGTGACGATTTACAGAAGAAATTTGCAAAGAGCATATATCGAAAGAATGGCATTTTTGATGAAAGAAGAAATTAAATCCGGTCGTCCATCTGATTTTTACAATGTGGCTCAATCTGATTTAAGAGGATTGGTAAGAGGTGAATTAAATGCTTTAAGAACGACTTTGGCAGTTGCTAAAACTAGAGCTATAAATGCAGAAACCAAGTACCATTATGAGGATGCCATCAAAAGAATTGAATTGATTTTAAATCCAAAATAATCAGAATGTAAATTCTGTTTCACCAAAAAATCCGCTTTTGTAGCGGATTTTTTGTGTTATAAAAATAAATCTAGATTGAAGTGAACCATTTATTTTAAAGGGAAATTAGCTTCGAAAGTTTTGAATCTGGCATCTAAATCCTTTAGCAATTGCTTTTTAATGGAAGCCTCTTTTATAAAACTGTAATTGATACTGTTGTACACATATTGCTTGATATCGGTATAGGAAACGTCTTTGTATCTTTTGGCTAACAAAACATATTGTTCGGTCATATTCGTGCGCAATATCCCTGCGTCGTCAGTACTGATTACGATGGGAACACCAAATTGTTTATACAAAGTCAGCGGATGACGGTTTTCTTTCACTTTCAAAATAAACTCGTTACTCACTAAGTTAATTTCGATAGGAATAGTTTTCTTGGCCATATAACGCAATAAATCATACGAATCTTTCTCGTACGCCATATCAACTCCGTGACCAATACGATGAGCTCCTGCAGTATAAACGGCTGCGCCAATGTGCCAAGTCAAATCTTCGGGTTGCACTAAACCAAGCGTCAGCTCGCCGGCATGCATCGTATATTTTACATTTGGATAACGGGAATTACAATATTTAAACATTAGCATGTGTAACCAGTAATCTTTCATCGAAGTTTCGCCATCTTCTGGTGAAACTATATTAACTCCAGCCATTAGCGGACTTTGATCTGCCGAAATGAATGCAATTACCAGATTTTTGAATAAATCAACAGGTTCCATGAAACGCAAAACAAAATTTTGATAGCGCATCGTAAATTGCTTATCATCAATTTTTAAATCGTTGTGCATTTTCGCTACAAAACTAGTATTGAATGTTGTGGCGTAGGATTCAGCATCTTTTTTCAGTAAGGAATTGTACACTGAATCCAATGTTTTCAAAATTGCTTTTTCATCTTTTGCCAAAGCTAATTTTCGCAATCTGGAATTGAATTGCGTTAAATCATCCGTGTTCATTATAGTTGGAATCGTAGAAAGTTGCGTTTCGATGTAACTGACATTTTCTGAAATGGCTCTGTTTTTTAGTTCCAATAATCCCTGTCCAAAATTCCCTTTTATGGCCGGTTCAAACTTCATAAAAGATTCAAAAAACAATTTATCCGATGGATAATCCACATAATTATAGTCTTTTACGGACCATTTTTGCATTATTTTTTGTTTGTAAACGTCTAGTGATCCGTTGTTTTTCAAGGTCGAAAATAATTCCCAGTTTCCGGTTGATGGTTTTTCTTTTAAAACATCCATCGTTTCGGTATTGAGATAAAAATCATCAGCAATCGCACGTTGTAATAATGGCTCCGCGTAAATCGAACCGGAAAAGTGGTGGTGTAAATCGCCGCCTTTTGGCATTTGTGAAAAGAAAGCAGTTAAATCAGCTTCATTATTTCTAATCTTTTCAAAATAGTCGTTCGTCGATTGCGAGTAACTGATATTTAGAAGAAGAGCGAAGAATAAAGTATGTAGTAATTTCATAGGTTTTTTTTATTGTGTCGATAGTGTTTTGCTTATCATTTTCAAAGAAAGTATTTTATTTTAAATATATTGATTCATAGCTATTTTTAAATTTGAATCGATTGATGTCGCATTTAAATGCTTGTTTTATGAAAAAAAACGATAATTTTTGCCAAATTTACGCAATTTCACTTTCTGTTTGGGGAAACGAGTTAAAAGTTTTATTTTTGCAGCTCTAGTGAAAAACGTCATCCTAGTAATCTCAGAATGTACTCCGACCTGATTTAGAGTCTTTAAATCAAGGGATTTTCCCCAAAAAAGTTTATCGAAATTATTTTTCGATGCAATTTTGAACAATAAAATTGTATCGGAAGTTTCTTATTATAATTATTCATGAAAAAAGCATTTAATTTATTTGATTTCTCACAAAAAGTCAATTACAGAATAGAAATCTTGGCGGGATTAACGGTTGCTATGACCATGATTCCAGAATCCCTATCTTTTGCTATAGTAGCGGGTTTTCCTCCGCTGATGGGTTTATACGCTGCATTTATCGCCGGTTTAATTACGGCAGTTTTCGGTGGAAGACCTGGAATGATTTCTGGTGGAGCAGGAGCAACTGTGATTGTTTTAATCGCATTAATGAATTCTAATGGACTAGAATATGTGCTTGCAGCCGTTGCCTTGGCTGGTGTTTTACAAATTTTAGTAGGTATTTTTAAACTTGGAAAATTTATACGATTGGTGCCGCAACCCGTTATGTTTGGTTTTGTAAATGGTTTAGCGGTTATTATTTTCATGTCGCAGTTGGATCAATTTAAAGCAGTAGTCAACGGGCAAAGTACATGGCTATCGGGAACTCCATTGTTCATTATGGTGGGATTAGTAGCACTGACTATTGGAATTGTAGTGGTACTTCCTAAAGTAACAAAAGCAATTCCGGCTTCATTAATGGCAATCATTGTGGTATTTGCTTTGGTTTTTTTCTTTGGTATTGAAACCAAAACGGTACGCGATATTGCTTCAGTAAGTGGTGGTTTTCCGCCATTCCACATTCCGAATATTCCGATAAATCTGGAAACGTTGCAAATTATATTTCCGTATGCTTTAATCATGGCTTCCGTTGGGTTAACAGAAGGATTGTTGACCTTAAATTTAGTCGATGAAATCACCGCAACTAAAGGAAATGGAAATCGCGAATGTATTGCGCAAGGGAGTTCGAATATTTTGAATGGCTTTTTCTTCGGGATGGGTGGTTGCCCTATGATTGCACAAACATTAGTTAATCTTTCGGCGGGTTCCAGAGCGCGATTGTCTGGAATTGTTGCTGCGCTGACTATACTTATTATTATTTTATTTGGTGCCCCAATAATTGAACAATTGCCTATGGCGGCTTTAGTTGGTGTCATGATTATGGTGGCAATCGGAACTTTTGAATGGGCAAGTTTTAGAATTATCAATAAAATGCCTAAACACGATATTTTTGTTGGAGTTTTGGTTGCGCTAATCACTATTGTATTGCATAATTTGGCTTTAGCCGTTTTGATTGGAGTAATTATTTCTGCATTAGTTTTTGCATGGGAAAGTGCCAAAAGGATCCGGGCTAAGAAATATATCGATGAAAAAGGGGTGAAGCATTATGAAATCTACGGACCTTTATTTTTTGCTTCCACTACGGCTTTCTCAGAAAAATTTGATGTTTCAAATGATCCAAACGAAGTCGTTATTGATTTTAAAGAAAGTAAAATTACCGATATGAGTGCGATTGATGCTGTAAATAAAATTACGGAGCGGTATGCGAAAGTCAATAAAACGGTTCATTTGCGATATTTAAGTGCAGATTGCAGGACCTTATTAAAAAATGCTGACACCGTAATTGACGTAAATATTCTTGAAGATCCTAGCTATAAAGTGGTGATAGATTAGCGATTTAATTTATAGAAAGGCAAAAAAAATAGCCACAGATTCACCGATTATAATTTTTTTGATAAATTAAAATCTATGAAATTGTGGCAATAATCGATTTATAATGTACAGCAAACTATATTTTCATCGCTTCAGCAGCTAATCGTCCTGTTTTTAGAGCTGCATTGATAGATCCATTCAGTAAATCGTCTCCACAAATAAATAGTGTATCTGAAATTTTTATTTCAGAAGCATCAATCGTATTTCGCACACTTTCTTGAGTTGGCAAAGCATATTCAATGCGATAGGCTTTCAGCATTTTCCATGAATTTACTTTTTCGCCATACCATTGTTTTAATTCTTGTTTCATGTTTTCTGCCAAAGTTGCGTCATCAATCGTTGGGATTCCATTGAAAGAAACGGATATAAGTGCTTTTCCTTTTGGCGCATACGCTTTGGAAACATTAGAAATCACTGTCAAATTATTCACCCATTTTTTCTTAGTTGAAGCATTTAAAATCACAACTGCTTTATCAGTTGGCGCTTCATTGGCTTCAAAATAGATATTTGTAACCTGATGAGAGGTCATTTTTTGTTTCGGAAAGAATTTTTGGGTAAGGTTGTTTGCGGTCGTAGCCAAAAGGATTTGGTTGGCTTCCATAACGGTTCCATCTTCAGTAACTACGGTTTTGCCTTCAATAGCAGTGACTCTTGTATTGCATTGAATACTGCCTTCGGGAAGCATGGCAACTAACTGTTTAGGTATTTCTTCCATTCCTAGTTCAGGAACCGCCACATCTCCATCTGAAAACATTTTCATCACAAAATCAAACATTCGACGCGAAGTTTTCAATTCATTCTCCAAAAAGATTCCCGAGAGGAAAGGCGCATAAAAACGTTGAATCATTTTTGTACTAAAACCATACTCAGCCAACTGTTTGCTGGTCGTTTGTTCTGGTTGTTCGAAAATTTCGTCAATGGTTAGTTTTTGTAATCTATTCTTTAACCAGAGCGTATTAATTTTATCTTTTAAAGTACCAACGGGAGCAAAAAGTGTAGCAAATGCTGCCGAAGGTCTTCGGAATGGATCTGCGATTTCAAAATTGCCTCCGTCATAAAGAACGGTTGCTCCGGGTAACATTTTCTTTAGTTTTAAATCCGTGTAATTCAGTAATGCTTGTGTTTCTGGATAAGCCGTCAACAGCACTTGGAAACCTCTATCTAAAAGAAAACCTTCATGTGAATCGGTTTTAATTCTCCCGCCCGCGCGTTCACTGGCTTCCAACAGCATTACTTTTCGCCCTTGACGATGCAAATGAACAGCAGCAGCTAATCCCGCCAGTCCTGCTCCCACAATAATTACATCCTGTTTCATAGTATTTTGATAATGTTTGGCACAAAAATAAGGCAATTGCCGTTTTAGAAGTGCCTAAACAAGTTATAATTTAATTTTTATTCATGAATTTCAAATCGCATCAATAAATCAGTTTGCTCGTCATTACCCATTATAAAAACATGTTTGTCAAAAACAACAAATCCATTTTTTGTATAAAATCGAAGTGCTCTGTGATTTTCTTCCCAGACACCAAGCCACACAGAATCAACATCAGTATTTTTCGCAATTTTTTTTACTTCGTCTAGTAAAAGTTGTCCGATATTTTTTCCATGAAAATTTTGTAAAACATAAATTCGTTGCACTTCTAAAGCATTTTCATTTATAGATTCTGTTTGCGCGTCACCAAAGTTTATTTTTAAATAGCCAACAACTTCATCATTTGAGTACGCGATATAAAACTGAGAATTTACATTGTTTAATTCAGCCGTTAGTTGCTCCGTATTCAAGCTGTTTTTTATGTAATCGGCAATATTTTCTGTCGTATTTACACCGGCAAAAGTTTCAGTGAAAGTTTGGATGCTTATCTTTTGGATTGTTTCCAAATCAGATCCTGTTGCTTTTCTAATCTCAATTTTATTCATAATTATTTCGTTGGTATTTTATTTTTCAAAAATAATTAAATTAGGAAACAATTTTCATTATCTATTGAACTATTAAACAAATCAATTTAATGATTCGTGATTTCTTGATTGCAATTAGTACTTTTGAGAAAATTAATAAAAAACGCTCAAAAGAGTACTGTCTATGAAAATTGTAATATCGCCAGCCAAGTCTTTAGATTTTGATAAAAATTTGCCCACTGCGTTGCATTCGGAGCCTTTATTTTTAAAAGAATCGCGTCAAGTTCATAAAGTTTTAAAAGAAAAAAAACCTGCGGACTTATCTGATTTAATGAGTATTTCCGATAAATTGGCTGATTTGAACTGGAAGCGAAATCAAGCTTGGAAAACCCCTTTTACGACTTCAAATTCGCGTCCTGCTATTTATACTTTTGACGGAGATGTTTACATTGGATTAGACGCTTGTTCGATTTCTGAAAAAAAAATAGCGGATTTACAAGATCGTTTAAGAATCCTTTCCGGTTTGTACGGATTGTTAAAACCATTAGATTTGATTCAAGCATACCGATTGGAAATGGGAACAAAATTACCCATTGGCGACAGCAAAAATCTGTATGAATTTTGGAAGCCAATAATTACAAAGGCTTTAAATAAAGAACTTGAAGATGGAGAGTTGTTTGTCAATTTAGCGAGTACTGAATATTTTTCGGCAATTGATGTTAAAGCTTTGAAAGTTCCTATAATTACTCCGGAATTCAAAGATTATAAAAATGGGAAATTAAAAATAATTAGTTTTTTTGCCAAAAAAGCCAGAGGAATGATGGTTCGTTATATTATTGATACTGATGCTCAAACGATAGACGATTTAAAAGGATTTAATTATGATGGCTATCAATTTGATGCAAATTTATCAGAAGGCAATCGTTTGGTTTTTACGAGGTAGGTATAGACGGAATTAATCGCTTTTTTGCTAATGCATAGCATCAGCCGGGTTGATTTTGTTTTTCCCTTTTTTAATAAAAAAGATAATTGGAATACAACACAGAAACATAATTCCGAGATACATAAAAATATCCATATACGATAAAACAGCACTTTGTTTCATGACAGAATAGTCAATGACCTGATACGCTTTTTTCAACGATTCATTAGCAGTAAATCCTTTCGACATAAATCCTTTTTGAAGCATCAAAACTCGCTCTTGAACCTCTAATCTGGTTGTGCCTAAATGTGAAACTAAATTGACTCTGTGTTCCTGGCTAAATCGGGTGATAAATGTTGTAATGATTGCAATACCAAAAGAACCTCCTAATTGGCGCATCATACCTGTAAAAGCTGCGCCTTCGCCAATATCTTTTCCTTTTAATGTAGAAAGGGACAATGTAGTTATCGGTACAAAAAGGAGTCCTAATCCAATTCCTCTTAAAATTAACGCCCAATACAAATGTTCAACACCAGTATTTGGTGTCATACTGTTGTGCATCATATAGGTAAAGAAAAAGAAAATTAAAAAACCAAGACCTACCATATAACTTTGGGGAACACCTTTTTGAAGTAAATTTCCAACAATTGGCATCATTAAAGCTGTGGTTATTGATCCTGGAATCAGTAACAGCCCCGCATCAGTTGCAGTCCAACCTAAAATTGTTTGTGTATAAATTGGGATGATTAAAGTGGAGCCATAGAGTCCAAATCCTAAAATAAAACACATAACTGTTCCAATTCTTAGATTTCCATCTTTTAAAACACCTAAGTTGACGATAGGGTATTTATATGTTAATTCTCTCCAAATAAAAAGTACTAAACCAAAAACGGTAATAGTGGTTAAAAGTATAATTGTTTTATTATTGAACCAATCGTCTTGTTGCCCGTGTTCTAACACATATTGCAAAGAACCAATAAATGCCGTTAATAGAAAAATCCCCAACCAATCGACTTGATTAGATTTCAACTTTTCGCCATATTTAGGACTCCTTACAAAAGTCAAGGCTAAAATAGTGGCTATAATTCCAAGTGGAATATTGATGTAAAAAATATATGGCCACGAAAAATTGTCAACAAGGTAGCCTCCTAAGGGCGGACCTAAAGTAGGTCCAACAATGACACCCATTCCGTAAATCGCTTGGGCCATACCTCGTTTTGCAATAGGATAACTCTCGGTTATAATGGTTTGAGCTGTCACTAATAAAGCACCACCACCCAATCCTTGAATAAATCTAAAAGTTACAAGTTCCCAGATATTATCTGCATTTCCGCATAAAAAAGAAGCTACCGTAAAAATAATAATGGAAGTAACAAAATAATTACGTCTTCCAAATTGTTGTGACAACCAACTGGTCATAGGAATGACAATCACATTGGCAATAGCATAAGCTGTAATTACCCATGCAACATCGTTTAGCGTAGCACCTAGACTTCCCCTCATGTTTGTCAGTGCTACATTGACAATTGTGGTGTCTACGATTTCGAGCAGGGTACAAAGTATTGCTGTAATCGTAATCAGAACTCGTCTGTAGCCATATTCTACTAAATCGTCTTCTCCCGCTTGTACCATTTATGCTAAAGTGTAAACTATAATTGTCTTAAAAGTGTCGCTTTTTTTTTAAAAATCTAGAAAAATAGATTTATTTTAAATGTACATCTACATCTACATTCATTCCCGGGCGCAATAATTTTATTTTTTCAGGATCGTTTGTTGCGTTCAAACTTATTTTTACCGGTAATCTTTGAATCGTTTTTACAAAGTTTCCTGTCGCGTTATCTGGCGGTAGCAATGAGAATCGAGATCCTGTTGCAGGTGAAAATGAAGTGACAGAACCTTGAAAATCATAATTAGGATATGCATCTACTTTTACAGTTACTTTTTGTCCAATTACCATTTTGTTCAATTGCGTTTCTTTGAAATTAGCAATTACCCAAGCTTCCTTATTGTTGATAATGTAAAATAAAGATTGTCCTGGCTGAACCAATTGTCCTGGCTGAATATCAATTTTGGATACCTGACCATCAATCGCAGCAGTTACCGCGGTATAGGTTAAATTCAATTTTGCGGCATCCAGCAATGCTTTGGCTCTTTTAATATTGGCAGCAGCCACTTCGGTTTGTTTATCAGAAACTTTAGATTTGGCCACAATAACTGATTTTTGAAATGCACTGGCTCTTTCTTGTTGTTGCAAAACACGAACTTGACTTTCAGCTTCCAGTTTAGCCGCCAGAGCTTGTTCGTACTGCTGTTTTGTGATAGAATGGCTTTTGTACAAATTCTCATATCGATTGTAATCACTTGTGATACGTCCCAATCTTATTTTTGCGGATTCAATATTTCCACCCGCTGACAACACATTTGCATCCGAAACAGAAATGCTGGCTAAAGCACTTCCAATATCAGCTTTAGTCACTTCAAAATTACCTTCAGCGCCAATCATTGCTGCATTGGCTTCTTCAATTTTCAATTGGTAGTCTCTTCGGTCAATAGTAAAAAGCGTATCGCCTTTTTTTACAAAATCATTATCTTTGATGTACACTTTATCTACATATCCAGAAACTCTCGGAATAATTGGATTCATGTTTTTTTCAATTTGCGCATCATCAGTTTCCTCGTGGGATTGTGAATGGATGTATTTAAAAGTTCCATAAGTTCCTCCTAAAACAACCAAAGCTACTAGGATAATAATAAATTTTTTATTTGTTTTTTTCTTTTCCATGGTAGTTGATTATTTATGAGCAAGATTGAAGGATTGAGATAATTGACCAGTTACGGAGAGTAACTCGTAGTATTTTTGGATTGTATTAGCTTTCGCCAAAGCTTTATTGATTTTTGAATTTAACTGTTCGACATCAGCTTCAAGCAGGTCATTTGTGTCTGAAAGTCCATTGTCATATTTATCTTTTACAATTCGGAAATTTTCAGTAGCCTGTTCCTGTGCTTCTTCATAAACCGTGTTTTGTTTCAATGCTAAATCGTAATCTTCAATCGCTTTATGGACTTGGATTTTAATGTAATCCGTTAATATTGCTTCAGAATTCTGAACTTCAAAATACTTATTTTCAGCAAGTCTAACCAGAGTTCCGTTTTTTAGAATAGCACTCAAATCATACGAAATTCCAACTCCAATATTCATCGCATTTTGTACGGTAATTACATTGCTCAGGTCTAAAGCGGTATATCCACCAATAATCGCAATGGCTGGATAATAGGAAGCTTTTGCTATTTTGATATTTGCTTCGCTGGCTTTTCCCTGAAACCGAATCGCTTCTAAATCCTTACGATTTTCTAAAGCTGGTAATTCATTGGTTGGAATATTTGTCATTTGGAAATCAGCAAAATCATCCTCCCGAATTTCCAGTTTAGTGTCTGGATTTAATTTTAAAAGTGTAACCAAATAAAAGTTGATTATTTTTAAATTATTATTCGTTTCATCCAGTGACAATTGTATTTTCGAAGCTTGTAATTTAGATTTCAACAGATCATTTCTAGGAATAATTCCGTTTTTTTCAAGCTCTATAAAATCTTTAACGCGCTGTTTGGCACTTTTTTGATTTTCTTTCAACAGTTCAATTGTTTTTTGTGCTTTGTACAAACTGGCATAATAATCAATCACTCGCAACGCAATTTCTTCTTTAGTTTGGGATGATGTAGCCATTTCAGCCTGATACAAATTTTCATTTGCTTTGATGCTGTTTTGAATTTTAAAACCAGAAAATACCGGAACACTGGCATTCAACTGACCAATCATTAACTGATTGACAATAGGAATCGCTTGTGGAGTACCAGAATTGTTTTGATCCAGTTTAAAATCTATTGATGCATTTGCCAATCTTTGGTACTGACCTGAAAGTTTCAAATCTGGATATTGATTGTTTTTTGTAGCCTGCAATTCGTATTTTTTGGTCTTTACTTTTGTATTGGCCAGCGTAACTTCATTGCTTTTGGTCCAAGCCAAATTAATGGCTTCGTTCAATGTTAAACTTGTTTTTTCTTGTGCTTCTACTGCTGAAATTCCAATAAAGAAAATCCCAAAGAGCATAAATTGACTAACTTTCATATATAAGAAGTGCTTTTATAGTTTGTTGAATGTGCTTTGTCAAATTGGTTTTGATATAATTGTTGTATAAATCTTCGGTTTTCAGGTTTAATAAATTCTCGAAGAAAGGTTTATTCATGTGAAAATGAAAGAAAGTCCCTAGAATGGTGGGTGTGATAAGCGGAATTATAACATCTTTTCTGAAAATGCCTTTTTTCTGACCTTCCTCGATAATAGCTTCAAGGGATTTTAGATTTCCTTTTTTTAATTCAGAAAAAGCCTGAAGATTTTGTTCTCTCTTTTTAGAAGTAAATTCAAAGTGTAAAATTCGATAGATTCCTCTGTTACTATTAATTCTGTTGATGTACAGTTCAATTAGTTTGTTGATTTTATCTATAGGTTCCAGTTCTTCATTTAGCAGATTATCCAATTGATTTTTAAGATCCGAAGTTCTGTAAACAATAAGCGATTCCAGTAATCGTTCCTTGGAACCAAAGTAGTACGAAACCATGGCAATATTAATTTTTGCGACTTTTGCTATGTTTCGAATGGAAGTACCGTCAAATCCCTTCTCTGCAAAAAGTGTTTCTGCAACTTCGAGGATTAGAATTTGTTTCTCGTTAAAATTACTTTTCAATGGAATTGAATTTTTGTTAAACAAAACTAAACAAGTGTTTAATTTAAACAAGTGTTTAATTTTTTTTTAACATAATTTTAATAAAAATTAAGGCTTTCATAAAAGTTTATTTTTTTGCTGTCAACCAAAGTTATAAATTTTTTATAAACTGGTAAGGAAAATAATTTATTCAATATAGTCCTTCTTATTGGTTTCCTCGGCTCGATTTTAAAAAAATAACGGAAGAACATGCTATTTGTCGAAATGCTTTCCTTTTTCTAACATACTTTTAAGGGTAAACAAAACATAATTAATTGTGATTTATGAATGTTCATTCTTTTTTATAGTATCTTTGTATTTCAATATAACTTTAGTACAAATGTTTTTTTAAGCATTTTTTAATAGAGTTGTTATTTATTAGGAATTTAAGAATAATATCAAACATGGCGCAACTTCAAAAAAGTATTGATAAACGGATTGCTCTCTTGAAAGCTACTTTGACTTTAGTAAATAATGGAGGGATTCAAGGAGCTTCAATGGCAAAAATTGCTAAAATTGCAGCTGTTTCTCCCGCCACGATTTATCTGTTTTTTCAAAGTAAACAAGATTTAGTCAGTAAATTGTATCTAACAGTAAAATCGTCTTTTGCTGAGGCGGCCTTTTTAGATTACAATCTTCAGGAATCAGTGGAGCTTAGTTTTAAAAAAATCTGGTTCAATATGGCGCATTATAAATTGACCCATCAAGAAGAAGCCTCTTTTTTATCGCAATGTGATAATACGCCCATGATTGATGAAATAACAAGACAAGAAGGATTACAATTCCTGACGCCGCTTTTTGATTTATGGATGAAAGGAAAAGAAGAGGGTATTCTGAAGGATATTTCACCTTATCTGATGTATGCTTATTCGATATATCCTATGGCTTTTTTGATGAACATGAAAAATAGGGGATTGTGTCCTTTGGATGAAAAAACATTGCAAGAAAGTTTTCAAGTGGCATGGGATAGTATAAAAGTGTAAAAATTTTTAATATAAAAAAACAGTAATTAATAAATATAGTACAATGGAATTATTAGATAAATTGAAATGGCGTTATGCAGCCAAAGCGATGAACGGAGAAAAAGTAGCTCAAGAAAAAATTGATGTTATTCTCGAAGCAGCAATTCTAGCACCTACATCAAGTGGCTTGCAACCTTTTGAAATAATGGTGGTAACCAATCAAGAAATTAAAGAAAAAATCAGAGCAATAGGGTGGAATCAATCCGTGATTACAGACTGTTCCCATTTATTAGTATTTGCCGCTTGGGATACGTACACAGCGGATCGTATCAATAAAGTATTTGATCATACCAATGATATCAGAGGTTTTAAAAATGAAGGTTTTGAAAATTACCGTCAGATGCTGTTGAGTACGTATCCTCAAAAAGATGCCGAAGTTAACTTTCAGCACGCAGCAAGACAAGCTTACATTGCCTTTGCAATGGCTATCGCAGCTGCCGCTTTCGAAGGAGTAGACAGCACACCAATTGAAGGTTTTGAGCCAGATGCATTAGACGAAATTTTGAACCTAAGAGCTAAAGGTCTTAGAAGTTGTGTAATTCTTCCTTTAGGCTACAGAGATACCGAAAATGACTGGTTAGCAAACTTAGCAAAAGTCAGAAAAAACAAAGAGGATTTGGTTACACTTATTGACTAATACTCAGTTTTGAAGAAATATTTTTTAAAAACAGCCTTTGCTTATTGTAAAGGCTGTTATTTTATTTGAGGAATTAATTCTTTTAATTGAAATAAAAATCAATACCGACTTCCATCTAAAATTGTGAATATCTATTTTAGTAATACTGTTGTTTTTTTTCTTTTAAATCTATCTTTGACATCCTTTAAAAAAAAAAAGAAATGAGCACAACTTGGTACGAATGCAAAGTAAAATATAGAAAAACAGACGAAACTGGCGGACAGAAGATTACAACGGAACCGTACTTGGTAGACGCGTTATCTTACACGGAAGCTGAAAGCAGAATTAATGAAGAAATGTCGGCGTATATCAGTGAAGAATTTAAAATCACGAATATTAAAGTCGCTAATTATGCTGAGATTCATCCCTTCGACAATGCGGATCGTTGGTTCAGATCTAAAGTATCTTTATTGGCCTATGATGAAGAAAGCGGTAAAGAACGCAAAACTAATATGTATTTATTAGTGCAAGCCAATGATGTAAAAGAGGCTTATGATAACACCATTAGCGTGATGAAAGGTACGATGGGCGACTACACCGTTCCTGCAATTTCAGAATCTCCTATTATGGATGTTTTTCCTTATTTCAGTGGGGAAGAAGGTGAACTGGAACAATTAGAAAGATTCAATGCGCTGAAAGCATCTAAGCCGGAAGTAGCAATGGAAATCGAGGACCACATGGAATTTGAAACTGCTCCTGAAGAAGAAGCTGTAGTTTAAGATTTTTAAAAAAAACTCACCGCAAATTCGCAAATTATTGAAACAGTTACTAACTGTTTTTATTTGCGAATTTGCGGTTTTTTAATTTCAATCAGTCTTGTTTGTGTAATACTTTCTCGAATGCTTTCCTGGGGCTTCCTCTAAAATAAACTTCGCCACAATAGGTATAACCTAAGTTTTCAAAAATTTTCATCATAGCAATATTATCAAAATTTGTGTCAGCTTTTACACTGTAAATATTGTTGCTTAATGCAAAATCTTCTATGTTTTTTAGCATCAGTTTAGCCAGTCCTTTACCCAAATGTTTCTCAGAAATAGCTACGCGGTGCATGACAACAAAATCATCATTCGTTAACCAGTTGCCTTCAATTGTAGCGTAAGCAGGTTCGTCATTGATGAGTACCGCACTGTAACCGATGATAGTTTCTCCGTCTGTCAAAACAAATCCTTTGCCTTTTTCAATATCTTTTTGTATTACTTCCGGATTTGGATAACCGTCCTGCCATTGGGTACTGCCATCTTCTTTTCTGCGTTGTATAGCTTGTTGTAAAATTTCCCATATCGGAACTATTTCAGAGAGTTCCGCTTTTCTAAAGTGATAATGCATTATTGTAATTTAAGTTTTTTAGTTAATGAGTGTGCTTTAAAAGTACAAAACAAAGTTTGAATTTTGGACATTCCTCATTATAGGATATATTTACTTTTAGAAGAATAACTTGCGGAGAATAAGGAATATTTTCTTTGCTGCGATTGCTATCTCGAGCTCAGCGGGCGAGAACTCGCACTACCGATTCGGGATTAAATTTTTTTCTCTTTTTCCAACACTTTAATTTCAGTTATTTCCTTTTTAATACTTTGTCGAATAAGCGCATATATACTCATGTAACTGTTGGCTATCCATACTAAAGAAAAGCCTGCTATGATATATCCTCTCCAGTCAGTCAGCAAAAGTTTATAATTAGTTAAAAAAAGAAATAGGATTGTTATGTAATGACTAAAACAGTATTCGCAGGTAAAAAGGTAAAAAAACTTTCTTTTTAACAAAGTGTCATCATGAAGGCTTCTATTAAGACAGTATTCCCTCGGCTCTCGAAACAATTTCTCGTGGGTAACTGTCCATGAAACACAAGCAACCGGTATAGCCAATATAAAAAGCCAAATAATCTGAGTAAATAGAGTCATAGGTTTTTGTCTAATAGAATTAAATAAAGCAGATTATTAAAAATACGGATTTAAGTTTAATATACAACGCTTTGAAGGAACAATCGATAGCTTTTAAAACAGTACATTACATATAATCCTAAATAGTATGATACTGACGTTTTTCATATTTACCAAATGGATTTACATTACCTATTTTTTTAGAAGAACACTTTGCGTACCAGTGGAGTTTACTTTTTATAATTTAGGATCCGTTTTTGTATTTTCGTTTTCGTTTATTTCCTTTTTAAATTGTTTTTTGTAGTTATATCGAGCCAATAGACCCATACACATTCCAAAAAATAAAAAGTGAAATAAGTGTTTAAATTGTATAAATGATTCCCCGTCTAAATAATCAAATCCTGCCATCAATACTGCGTAACCAAATCCAGTAAACAAAAATGTTCTTATAAATATTTTATTTTCAATCTTCATTACTTATTTTCTTAATATTAAATACATTTCTAAAATAAAGAGTTCATTTGATACAATACATACTCAAAATTTAAGTCTCCTTTTGGCTTTCGTAAAATTAAATTCAAAAATTATTGTGATTAATTTCGTGAAAATTAATTAAAAATATTTCGTTATCGTCTTTTTTGCCCTTTATTCTATCGTCTTCTTTTCTAAATTAATAACTTATTGCAAAATGGCTTATAATGAAGCTATTTCAGACAGTTGAGCTTTTCTAAAGTGATAATTCATTATTTTAATTTGAGTTTTTTCAGTTAATGAGTGTGCTTTAAAAGTACAAAACAAACTTTGAATTTTGGACAATCTGTATCATGGAATGATTTATTATTTGGAAACTTAATTTGAGGAGTGTGTTTATTATTAACAGCCTGCAGCAATTATCTTGTTTTCCAAAGTATTTGTTGCGATTGCTAGCGCAAAGTAAGAGACATTTGCGCAGCATTCACGATAAATTTCTTCTTCTTAGAAGAATACTTTGGGGAGCTGGGCCGGGTACTTTCGGTGAACGAAAACGAGCTAATGAAAAACTGGTCCTATTTTGTACTAAATCAGGCAATTTCGCAAAACCGCTGTCTTGCGGAGTTCTAATGGATATCATATTTTAAAGGATTATAACAAGAAATTTTTATATTTCTGTTCGTTTCTTGTAATAATAATTTTACTCTGCTTGAAACCTTTTTGCATTCTGGATTTATTACAACAATCTCTTGTAAATCTTCATTTTTTAAACTTGCAAATATTGTTTGATTTAATTCTGCGTCTAACGGATCTAGCGAAATGCCATATAGAATAATTTGATTTGCTTTTTTTAAAATGCTAAGTAGAATTGCTTGATTTACTCCGTGTTCGTTATCTTCTTCAACACTTCGATAGTTTTCACATGTAATTTCTGAAGGAAGATATAAACTATTCGGCTTTTCAATGGAACCATGCAAGTGGAAAGTATTTATGGTTTTTCCATGTTCAATTTTTTTAGCGAATTTATTTATTGCTTCGTTTACAACTGTATCCCAGTTTGTAGAAATTACTGCAAATTTAATTTCTTCTTTAAAGATAAAATTCATTAAAAGTGTTTCAAAATGACTTCTAACTTTTAATTCTTGACTTTGTTGAGCAAGATTTAATTGTTTTACAATTTCATGTTTTAATTCGGTAATTTTTCGCTTAGCATTTTCAAGAGCATCTTTTGTAGTTTCAGCAAATTTTGCTGCGGAGTAAAATCTTAAAAGATATACTAATCTAGTAAATTGAAAATTTGCACTATCGGCGTCATCAATCGAAGATTCAAAAACATTTTGAAATGATTTGTAAATTGGTAGCCATGCATTTTCGACAGCTCCGGCTCCAACAATGAGTACAACGGTTTTTTGATTCATGGTGTTCTTTTGAATACGATTTTTGAACAGAAATTCTCACAACGTTAATTCCACTAAATTCCAGCTAGCTCAAAATAGCGGTTGTGCGCTGTATTTAGTTGATTTTTGATAGAACACTTTCAGTATTTAAACGTAATTGTTTGAAAAATGTATTCCAATCCTTATAGATTCTTGCTGAAGCATTTTTAACTTTAATATTATGGTAAGTGTCTAAATTTGCAACAATTAGAGAAAGACTATTATCTATACCTTGAGTTGTTTTAAACTCGGTATAATTTGGAATTTTATAAGTATCAATAAAACCTCTTTTGCATTGATGTTTTAAATTTTCAAAGTTGTCTTTCCAATATTTATTTTGAAGCTGCTGTGGGTAAATTCCGTTATCAAAGTTTTTTTTCCACTGTTTATATTCTATTACGGATTGTGAAAAAATTCCCTCGTCAATTATAGCAAAATCTAAATCGCTTTTCTCACTAAATTTTTTCCCATAATCTGGATTTGGACTTATGGAGAATCCTGTTTTTGCACTGCCAATTAATTTGATTTTATCTTTACTAATATTGAGTTTATCTCCCAAATACTGCGTCAAATTTTCGTAAAGCAGAGGTTCATTTTTAAATGCAAATTTTACATTATTTACAATGAAGTGATTTATATATGACATTTGTTCTAAATCATCAAGCAAAAGATAATTTTTCAAAAACTGATCCGGACTGGTATATAAAGTTGTGACAGATTTTGCTTCACTTGATAATTTTATATAATCAATTATATTTGCCATAATAATTTAAATATTTACTTGAATTATGTTTGTTATAAAGAAATTTAATATGTGATGTTCTTTTTCTAATCAAATCTAATTTTCTAATATTATAGTTTGATGGTTCTGGATATTTTAATCTAGCAACTACTTCTGCACAAATTTGATCATTAATTTCGTTTTCAGAATGCAAATCAAACTTACTTAAAACCTTATTTAATCCTTGTAAGTTGGTTCCATAATAAGCAATATTCAAATAGATCAAAGCAATTTCTCTTTTCGACAAAATTTTTTTCAAAGAATAAGCTAGAATGATTTCTTTAATCTTTCTTTTCAAATTACGTTGATAGTTGTTCGTTAATACTCTAACTAATTGTTGCTCAATCGTGCTAGCACCTTCACTTTTATTCCAAATTAATTTATTTCGTATTGCCCTTAGTATTGCAATTATATCGAATCCAAAATGATAATAAAACCTGTGATCTTCTGCTGATATTAAAAAACATATCATTTTTTCTATAGAATCAGTCGGCTTAATATAATAAATGTTATTTTTTTCAATAAGAATCTGCTCCTTTAGATTTCTTTTGTCAATTTCAAATTCGTATCGTATTTTTTGTAGAATGTTCAATTTAAATCAGTTCTTTTATTAATATAGCGCACAACTATTATATAGGTCTGACAAAGTCAGACTTATCACCGCGAGATTGGGTCGACAGGTCTGATAAACGCCACTGTTTATTTATTTACAAATATATAAAATTTTCTTACAAATAATATTGTGATTTTCTAAGGTTTAAACCATAAAAAAACGGCGTTTAAATCAACTTTAAATGCCGTTTAATTTTATATAAAAGAAGTTGTTTTATCGAATCGCTTTTACGAACTCTTCAATATTTCCTGTTCCGTTTTCGGTAAGATGCTGAATGAATGCACTTCCTATAATTGCTCCTTTGGCAAATTGTGTGGCTTGATTAAAAGTTTCCTTGTTGTTGATTCCAAAACCAATTACTTGAGGATTCTTTAGATTCATGTCGGCAATGCGTTTGAAATACTCTTCCTGAGAGCTTCCAAAACCAGTTTGCGATCCTGTAACACTCGCTGAACTTACCATATAGATAAATCCATCAGATACGCTGTCAATAAAGTGGATGCGTTCTACAGAAGTTTGTGGCGTAATCAAGAATATATTTTTCAAGCCATATTTCTCGAAAGTGGCTTTGTATTCATCGGCATAGACATCAACCGGAAGATCAGGAATGATTAATCCATCGATTCCAATTTCAGCACATTTCTGGCAGAAATTCTCTATTCCGTATTGCAACATTGGGTTAAAATAACCCATAATCACTAAAGGAATAGCAACCGTTTTACGAATGTCTTTTAGTTGGTCAAACAAAACTTGTGTCGTCATTCCGTTGTGTAAGGCTTGCGTGGAACTGGCTTGAATTGTTGGTCCATCGGCCAATGGATCACTGAACGGCAATCCGATTTCAATCATGTCCACACCATTTTTTTCTAAATCCTGAATGATTTGTACGGTATCGTTGAGGTTAGGATATCCCGCCGAAAAATAAATGGAAAGTATCTTTTTAGTCTCTTGTAATTTTTGATTTATTCTGTTCATTTTAATATAATTTTATTTATTCCTGCTAGGTTTCCATAACCTTGTGGGTAATAATTTTGTATTCAAAATTTGGTTTTAGAAACCTAGTAGGTTGTTTAAATCGGAACTATTTTTCTGGATTATTAACTTTCAATATAAATCCAGGCCGAAAGTCCAGATTGCAATGTTATTTGAATTCTTTTATAAGCATTAGATTCGAATTGATCTGCTTTTATGAGATCTTCGTTGGTTACAGTAAAAGCGATACCATTTATTGCATCCGAAGGATTTTCACTTGGAATGGCTACAAAATAATCTTCCATTCCAAATTCTTCTTCTATTTGAAAATCTTTTAGTTTGTATCCTAAAAGCATGTCCTCAGTTCCACTTAATAGTTTATTAAAAACCTGCATCTGAATTTCTTTTGACTGCAATGTACCGTATGAGAATAGCTGTTCCATAAATAATGTTTTCTAGTTATTTGTCTGCGTTAGGGATGGAAGCGGCATCCTTTTTTATGGCTTTTCTGCCATGAAAAAGATATAGCGGACAGCCCGACCCTTTGGGAACGCCCAAATTATGCCTTTTTTATAATTTAAAATAATCAATATACGTATTCAAATCTTTATCGCCGCGACCAGAAAGATTGATGACTACCACATCTTCTGGTTTGAATTTCATTTCGTCCAAAACGGCAAAGGCATGCGCACTTTCAATGGCGGGAATTAATCCTTCCATTTGAGATAATTTGATTCCCCATTGCATCGCTTGCTCATCCGTAATGGAGATGAATTGCGCTCTTCCGGTGGTGAATAAATTGGCGTGCATAGGACCAACTCCCGGATAATCCAGTCCTGCTGAAATGGAATACGGTTCGGTGATTTGACCATCCGTTGTTTGCATCAAAAGAGTTTTACTTCCGTGGATAACACCCACTTTTCCCAAGGCAGAAGTTGCGGCACTTTCGCCGGAATCAACTCCTAAACCTGCTGCTTCAACCGCAATAATATTTACGTCCTCATTGTCCAGAAAATGATAATAGGTCCCGGCAGCATTGCTTCCGCCACCTACGCAGGCAATCACATAATCAGGGTTTTCACGACCTTCTTTTTCCAGTAATTGTTCTTTGATTTCCTTAGAAATAACACTTTGAAAACGCGCTACCATATCTGGATAAGGATGTGGTCCCACGACAGATCCAATGATATAATAGGTGTCAACGGGATTGTTAATCCAGTCGCGAATGGCTTCGTTAGTGGCGTCTTTTAAGGTTTTTGAACCTGACATTGCCGGACGAACTTCGGCACCCAACATTTTCATACGAGCCACATTTGGCGCCTGACGTTTGATGTCGACTTCACCCATGTACACGATGCATTCCAGTCCCATTAAGGCACAAACTGTAGCTGTTGCAACGCCATGTTGACCAGCTCCGGTCTCAGCAATGATTCGTTTTTTACCCAAGCGTTTGGCTAACAAAATTTGCCCAATCGTGTTGTTTACTTTGTGCGCACCAGTGTGGCATAAATCTTCTCTCTTCAGGTAGATTTTAGTATTATATTGCTCTGATAATCGCTTGGCAAAATAAAGCGGTGTAGGACGACCTACATATTCTTTTAGCAAAGCATCAAATTCAGCTTGAAACTCAGGCTCTGCTGTGATTTTTAAATAATTTTGGCGTAGTTCCTCTACATTTGGATATAACATTTCCGGAATGAAAGCGCCTCCAAATTCTCCGTAATAGCCTTTTTCGTTGACGTTGTAACTCATTTTGTTTAAAGTTTATAAGTTTAAAGTTTTCAAGTTATTCTTGAAACTATCTAATTTTTCTATGTTTTTTAATCCCGGTTCTATTTCAAATTTACTGTTTACATCAATGGCATACAGCGGTAAATTTGTTTTTGCTATTTCTTTCACGGCATCCATTTCCTCAATTCCGATTCCACCGCTCAGAAAAAACGGTTTGCTCGAAGGATACTTTTCTAATACTTTCCAGTCGAAAGTTGTTCCGTTTCCTCCGGGTAATTTTCCTTTGGTATCAAAAAGGAAATAGTCACAAACGGTTTCAAATGGTTTTAATACTTCAAAATCAAAATCATCATCGACAGAGAATACTTTTATAATCTCGATTTCATTTCCTATTGTAAGTTGTAAATCAGAACAAAATTCAACGGATTCGTGACCGTGTAATTGAACAGTTTGCAAATCATATTTTTGGGCTTTCGCCAAAATTACTTCGGCGGTTTCATTTACAAAAACACCCACTTTTTTAATTGATTTTGGTAAATCTGGAATAACACCGTCAAAATATCGAGACGATTTCTCCCAGAAAATAAATCCCATATAATCGGGTAGGAGCGCGCCCACTTTGAGAATATTATCGGGATATTTCATGCCACAGATTTTGAGTTTCATGTTTATAGTTTTGATATAAATTCTGCTGCTGCTTTACCGGCATTATCCGTTTTCATAAAGTTTTCTCCAATTAAAAATCCTTTGTAACCAAAAGGTTTTAGTTCGTTGATGGCTTCAATAGATGAAATCCCGCTTTCAGAAACTTTTACAAAATCATTTGGAATTTGCGCTGCCAATTGCTTGCTGAAATCCAAACTCACTTCAAATGTTTTTAGGTTTCGGTTGTTTACCCCAATCATGTCTAATGTAGGCATAATTGATTTTTCCAACTCTTCCAGATTGTGAACTTCCAGTAAAACTTCTAATCCTAAACTTTTTGCAAATTCAGATAAGGATTTGATTTCCTCTCTTGTCAAAACCGCTGCGATAAGCAAAATTAAATCGGCTCCGTGGGCTTTGGCTTCCAAAATTTGGTATTCATCAACAATGAATTCTTTTCTCAATAATGGAATATTTACTGCGGCTCTTGCCAAAAGTAAATCGTCTAATGAGCCACCAAAATATTTTCCATCTGTCAATACTGAAATACCACAAGCACCAGCATTTTCATATCCTTTGGTAACTTCTTCAACCGTAAAGCTGTAATTGATTTCTGCTTTGGAAGGGGAACGGCGTTTGTGTTCTGCAATGATTCCTGAGTTGCTGTTTCTTAAATTGTTGCTTAAAGAAATAGTCTTTTTTTCAAAGAAAACTGAAGCTTCCAATTGTGAAACCGGAATAATGGATTTCTTGAGGATGACTTCTCTTTTTTTGTCAACTATGATTTTATCTAAAATGTTCATTTGTTTTAATTTAAAGATTGAAAAATTTAAAGATTGAAAAATTCCAATCTGAATAAAAATTAGTCTTTGATTTTAGTGCTTAAATATTTAATAAAATTGGATAAGTTTTGAGATATTTCAATACTTATTTTATAGCTTGCATCAATTTCTGCGTGAGAACAAAAACCTAGTTCTCGAGACAAAATTAGCATACTTCGAACCTCAGCACAACTTCCTTTTGAGATTTTTAAATATCTGATAAGTTGTTTGTTATTATTATATTCGGAACCTTCTGCTATATTATTTGTAATTGAAATAACAGCTCTTTTTATCTGATCTTTGAAACCAAATTCTTTTTCAAAGGTTTTACTGTTTAATAATTCAAAAACTAATTTAGCTAATACAATCCCTTTATTATAAACATCAAACTCTTCAAACGATTTTGTCATAATTTTTAAATCTTTAAATACTTAAATCTTTCAATTTTTTCAAAGCTACAAGTCCTTTACCGGAAAATAAACTTTCTTTCGCTATTTGAAATCCTTCTAAAGGAGAACATTTTGTAACGGTTGCAATTGCCATGGCTGTATTGGCACAAACCACATTATTCTGGGCTTCGGTTCCTTTTCCTGAAATGATATCGGTAAACATTTGAGCCGATTCTTCGATGGTTGTTCCGCCTTCGATTTCGCTTTGCAGCAAAAGACGAACACCAAAATCTTCCGGATTTAGCATTCCTTCCATGGAACTGGTAATTGTTTTTGTAGGACCTGTCAACGAAACTTCGTCATACCCGTCAAGCGAATGCAGGATAGTGAAATTAGTATTCGTGTTTTGATACAAATACGCATACATTCTGGCCAGTTCTAAGTTGAAAACACCAACCAACTGATTTTGTGGAAATGATGGATTTACCATTGGTCCTAACATATTGAAGAAGGTTTTTACAGCTAATTCTTTTCTAATTGGTCCCACATTCTTCATAGCGGGGTGAAATAACGGCGCGTGTAAAACACAAATTCCTGCTTTATCGATACATTTCTTTAAGAAATCAGCCTCATTACTGAACTTGATTCCTAGTTTCTCCATTACATTACTCGATCCAGAAATTGATGAAACCCCGTAATTTCCGTGTTTCGCCACTTTTATTCCTGCTCCCGCAGCCACAAATGATGCCAATGTTGAAATGTTAAAAGTATCTTTTCCATCACCACCGGTTCCGCATAAATCGATAGTATTATACGCAGATAAATCCACGCGAATGCACAATTCTAATAATGCTTCACGGAAACCGGCAAGCTCATCTATGCTTATGCTGCGCATCATATAAACGGTTAGAAAAGAAGCAATTTGGCTCGTGTTGTAACTCCCGTTTGATATATTAACCAATACGTTTTTTGCCTCTTCTTTCGAAAGTATTTCGTGATTGATTAACCTGTTTAGTATATTTTTCATTTTTATTTTTTTTGTTTAAGGTTTCAGGTTTAAAATTTAATAAAAAACCTAAAACTTCAATCTAAATATCCGTATTGGCTCCCCTTCCTTCGGAGGGAGGTTGGGGGGAGGAATTACCCTTTCACCCAATTTTCTAATATTTTTTTACCATTAGGAGTTAAAACACTCTCGGGATGAAATTGTACACCGCGCACATCGTACGTTTTGTGGCGCAAAGACATCACTTGTCCGTTTTCGTCAAATGAAGTTGCTTCAAGAACATCCGGTAAATTAGCATCCACCACCCAAGAGTGATAACGTCCCACTTCAAATTCGTTTCCTAATCCTTCAAATAAAAGTTCATCATCAACAACGGTTTTCACATTGGTAGCCACACCGTGATACACTTTGTCTAAGTTAGAAAGCGTTCCTCCGTATACTTCTCCAATAGCTTGTTGACCTAAGCATACCCCAAAGATACTTTTGGTTGGCCCGTATTTCCGAATCACTGCTTTCAATAATCCTGCTTCGTCCGGTATTCCAGGTCCAGGAGAAAGTAGTATTTTATCAAAAACTGCAATTTCATCAATTTCAAATTCATCGTTTCTATAAACGGTTACTTCACAATCTAAATCTTCGAGATAATGCACCAAATTATAAGTGAAACTATCGTAATTGTCTATGACTAGTATTTTTTTCATTTTCCTCCCCCAGCCCCTCCGAAGGAGGGGAGTAACCTATTGGGGTAAATAGGTTTTTTAATTGTTATTTTATTTACAACTTCATAAGTTGCTAATTTTTTTAGATTGGCTCCCTTCCCTTCGGGGAGGGTTGGGGAGGGGATTTATATTGTCTCCGCTAAATCCAACGCCGCATTCAGCGCTCTCAATTTGTTGTATACTTCCTGCATTTCGCTTTCTTCATCGGAACTGGCTACAATTCCGGCTCCCGCCTGAGAATGCAATTGATGATTCTTACTAAGGAAAGTCCGAATCATTATTGCGTGATTAAAATTACCTTCAAAATCCATAAAACCGATAGCACCACCGTAAAAATTACGATTTGTTTTTTCATAATCCTCAATCAGTTGCATTGCTCTGTGTTTAGGTGCGCCGCTCAATGTTCCTGCCGGAAAAGTATCAGCAACCACTTGCATCGTCGTCGCATTTTCATGCAAATGTCCCGTTACTTTTGAAACCAAGTGAATGACGTGAGAGAAAAATTGTACTTCTCTATATTTTTCTACATTTACATGATGACCGTTTCGGCTCAAATCATTTCTGGCCAAATCCACTAACATCACATGCTCACTGTTTTCTTTTTTATCTATGGATAATTCTTTGGCAAGAATTGCATCTTTTTCGTCATCTCCCGTACGTTTGAAAGTTCCAGCGATAGGATGAATTTCCGCTTTACGGTCTTTTACTATAATCTGTGCTTCGGGTGAAGAACCAAATATTTTGAAATCGCCATAATCAAAAAAGAATAAATATGGTGAAGGATTAATGCTTCTTAACGCTCTATAGACATTGAATTCATCGCCTTTGAAGCCTTGGGTAAACCTGCGGGATAAAACCAATTGGAACACATCACCTCTAAAACAATGCTTTTTGGCCAAAACTACATTATGCTTAAATTCTTCATCCGTCAGATTTGAAAAACCTTCGCCTTCTTTCGAAAATTTATAAGAAGCTATATTTCTGGATTGTAATAATTGTTCGATTTCCGAAATGTTGTTTCTTCCGTCTAAACTGTGACAGAAAATATACGCTTCATTTTTAAAATGATTGATGGCAATGATGTTTTGGTACACGGCATAATACACATCAGGAATGGTATTGCTGTTTTCTTTTTTGGCAATGTTTACTTTTTCGAAATACCGAACCGCATCGTACGAAATATATCCAAAAAGTCCATTATTGATGAATTTAAAATCGTTCTTCTCGGATTTAAACTGACCCGAAAATTCTTGAATTACTTCCGGAATATTGGTAGTGGCATCGATTGAAATTTTCTCAGAACTCCCATCAGGGAAAGTCTTGTAAATAGTTTCATTTTCTATTTTGATGGAAGCAATCGGATTACAACAAATATAGGAGAAACTATTGTCATTTCCATGATAATCGCTGCTTTCCAGTAGCAAACTATTTGGGAATTTATCCCGAATTTTGAAATACACACTCACCGGGGTAATGGTATCTGCAAGGATTTGCTTGTAATTGGTATTTAAGTTAAATGATTTCAATTGCTATGTTTTTAATGTTGTGTTTTACTGGTAAAATTGGCACAAAAAAAAGGCCTGTCGTGATGACAAGCCTTTTATATTTTATAGTTTTAATAATACTATAGGAGCTTAGTTCACGACGACTGACGTAAATTGTTCCACCACCAAGTATTGTTTAAAATTGTTTTCATGTTTTATTTTGTTGCCACAAATATAGAAATGAAATTCGATTATTCAAACATAAAATGCGTTAAAAAACATTAAAAGCGAAGAATTTTTGTTAAATAAATCTATAGGTTTGAATTTAAAAAAAAAATATAACCTCAAAAAAACATACTAACCTTAAAAAAAGCAATCCTGAATGTTACGATTAATAAAATAGAGTAATTCGGTCATTCAAAATTTGAAAGACTTTATACTTTAATTGTCACTGACGACTATGGGGTCGACTTTTAGCCTAAAATCAAAAGTTTTTTTAGGGTTAGACTCCTTGAATAATGTTGTATGACTTGTCTTAGAGTATTCAATAGAAAAGGATTCATTGCTATACCAATTTTTTATTTCCGAATCATTAGTTGGGATTTCACTTTGAATACCTCCATCACAGTTATTAATAAGTACTGTTTGTAAATTAATTTTCGCCAAATTAGCTGAAATATTAGCTATTTTGCCTTCTAACAGAATGCAATTTTTAAATCCTGAAACAACACTGTTATTTAAACTAAAATAACTGTTGTCTTTAATGTAAATGGCTTCTCGAACTAATCCTTGATTGTTTTCTTCTAAATTTGCCAAAGTAATATTTGTAGCTGTTATTTTGGTCATTTTTTTGGTTACATCTGCATTTTCAATTTTATCAAAAGAGTCGATTTCAAAGCATCTCGAACCAGAAATATCGGATGAAAACGGATAACGAATGGCAAGACTATTGCTAATATTGCATTGTGCACCTTGCGTAAAATCAAAATCATCATCAGTAGCTTTGAATGAAATAATATTCTCAAAATTTACATCTCCGCCATAACACTCATAAGAATCATCATTGGAATAACTGATTTGAATAAAATTAAATTTAGTTTTTCTACCTACGCCTGCTAATGATAAGCCATTAAGTTCTTTGAGAGCATTAAGTTTCCTTCCGGAGAATTCGATACGAACATATTTTAATATCCCGGAATTGCTATCCTGATTTTGTCCTCCATAATGGTTTGCCATTGGGTCTATATTAAAGTCCAAAAATCCTACTCCTCCAGTTTTATTGATGGGAGCGTCCCCCATTATAATAATACCTCCCCAATCTCCAGGTTTTCTGGTAGAAATTTCTCTATTGGAAGTGAAAACAATAGGGTCTGTTTGTTCGCCTTCTGCCATTATTTTAGAGCCTTTTGATATTACCAGAGTGCCACATGTTTCTACATCGCCACGAATTACAGTTCCTGGTTCAATGGTTAATACAGCATTATTTGTGATGTATACAACACCTGTTAATAAGTACGTGTTTTTCTTATATAGTGTAAGGTCACTATTAATTGTACCAGTCAAAATGTTTGTAGTCTCAGGGTACTCTGCAGCTGTAGGTCTAAAATTAGTCCAATTACCCATCCAATTTGTGTCTCCGATAATACCTTTTATTTGTTGGGCATTTAGTGTCATGCTATTGATCAAACAGAGTATTGGAATAAGTATTATTTTTTTCATAATTAAATTTTGTTAATGAAATATTTGAAAGGTATTTATTTCTAAAGATTTACATTACGTTTTTTGGTCAACAAAAAACATATTATTCATTTTGGGAGGTTTATCATTTATTTATTTTTCAAAATTAAGCAGGTTGTGTTAACTGAATAAGCATAGAATATTAACGATATGTTACAATAGGATGTATTATGTAAATTTTTGATAGCCCTACAAATTCAAGATTTTAATCTAAAATTCAATTATTTCTAAACCAAACTCATTCTGTTGTTTTACATTAAATTTTAAATAAAAAAAGCCCTTGTTTTACACAAGGGCTTGATTATTAATTGATTTAAAGTCGCAGCAATTGTTTGTTACGGTTTTAAAATAGTATTTCTGAGATGAAATTAGAATTTCAAAGCTACAGCTAAAGTGAAATCATCATTGATAGCTTTGTCTCCTAAGCTGTCAAAGAAACTTCCAGAACCATATTTAATATCGTATTTTGTTCTGTCAATAACAACATTCGTTGTAGCTGTGTTTGCTGTTGTTGCAAGATCAAAAGTTACTGGTTTAGTGATTCCTTTAATAGTTAAATCTCCTGTTACAGCATACAAATTTGGAGATTTCGTAACTACTTTTTTGAAAACTAAAGTTGCCATAGCGAATTTATCCGTTCCAAAAAAGTCATCAGCTTTCAAGTGACCTTCTAGTTTTTCTTTACCTTGACCTGCTTTCAAATCAGTAACTACGATTGAATTCATGTCTACATTGAATGTACCACCAACTAATTTTTTTCCTTTGAAAACTAAAGCACCATCTTTAATGTTGATAGTTCCTTCATGTTGTCCAGTTACTTTTTTTCCTGTCCAGTTGATAGTACTTCCAGCAGTGTTGATTTTTTTAGTCTGTGCTGTTACGGATAATGTAGATAAAACTACTACTAATGCTAATGCGATTGATTTGAAATTTTTCATTTGTTTAAATTTGATTTGAATTAATATTTGATTTTGAATTAGTAATTTATAATGTAATGAATAAGTCTTCGTTTGATTTTCTGACTTTTTTGTAATGTTGAGTTGCATCCTCATCATGTCTGTAACCCAGAGTTGCAATTAAAGTAGCATTTAGCCCTAATTTGTCAAGCCCTAATATTTCATTAACTTGAGCAGGAACAAAACCTTCCATCGGAGTAGTATCAATCTTAAGTTCTGCTGCTACGTTCAATAAGTTTCCTAATGCTAAATAGGTTTGTTTTGCTGTCCAAATATTTTTTTCTTCATCAGAAAGAGAAATAATTTTAGATTTCATAAAATCCCCATAACCAGCTAAAGCTTCAATTGGAGTATTTCTGGTTTGACTTATATTTTTGATATAATCATCTATAGCTAAATCATCAAGATTTGTTTCATTAGCAAAAATGATTAAATGTGAAGCTTCAACAATTTGTGATTGTCCCCAAGCTGCCGGTTGAATATTTGCTCTCAATTCTGGATTTTCAACGATAATAACCTTATACGGTTGCAATCCATAAGATGAAGAACTCAATCGAATTGCTTCTTTTAAAGTATTTAAATCTTCGGCAGTTATTTTTTTTGTTGCATCGAATTTTTTCGTTGCGTATCTCCAATTTTGATTTTCTAAAAAAGTACTCATAATGTATTGACTATTTATTGGTTTCTATATTTCTCTAATAATTGATTTAACTGGTCTATTTCTTGTGAATTTAGATTTTTTGAAAAAAATTGCTCGTGAGCAATCACTTTTGGATCTAATGCTGCTAAAACTTCCAATCCTTTATGTGTAATTAACACTTCTATTTTTCGTCTGTTTTCAGGACATACTTTCCGAGTGACTAATTCTTTCAATAACAATTTATCTACTAATCGCGTTGTATTACTGGTTTTGGCTAACATTCGTTCTTGAATGGTCCACATATTTGCCGGATTTCCTTTTTGTCCTCTTAATATTCGAAGTACGTTGTATTGTTCTCCCGAAATTTCGTAAGGTTTTAATATTTCATTAAAATTTTCTGTTATTACATTTTGAGTATATAAAACGTTTAGAATAATTTTTTTAGAATTATCCATTGGAACAGTCGATTTTAAAATTTCTTCAATTTTCATATTTGTATATATGTAATTTGTTGGTACAAATGTAACACAATTTATAGTTGTATATACAAATGTAAATTAATTTTTTGTTAAAATTTTAAAAAGCTGTGGTGAATTAGATCTTTTAAAATTGTTATTCATTGTAAATCAGTTGTTTATTTTTTCAAAAGTGGCTAGCTGATTATATTTAGCTTTCAATAATTGAATGAAATTATGTTACCTGTTTTCTTTGATTATAAAAAAAGTAGACCATAATTATCCTCTTTACAAGTATTGAATCCAAGAAGAGGTGGAATAATAGAGTAAAAACCGAAATGAAAGTTTGGTTTTTTCTCGTTTATTGGTAAAAAGGATTGATTTATTTTTTTGGATTTTAAATATGAATGCAATACAATTATATTTAAAATATTGTTTTTAAGGGTTTTAATAGTTATGAAATAGTGTCCTATTTATTTTGTGACTATTATTTATTATATTTAAAAATTATTTGAATATAACCAGTATGAATAAAGCCAATCTATCTTACGAAGCTCTACTTCTTAAATTAAAGGAGCAAGAATTAGAAGTAAACCGGTTAACAGAAAAAGTAGCGTCATTGTCTAGTTTTAATTTTTTTATTGAAGAGTCTAATGATTTAGTGTGTATTGTGGGAACAGATGCTTTTTTCAAGGAGATTAACCCCGCTTTTGTTAAAATTCTAGGATATTCAAAAGAAGAATTATTGCAGGAATCCTTTCTCCATCTTCTGCATCCGGATGATCTTGAAAGATCGTTGCACGAGATTGGTAGTCTTGCAATGGGAAATCCCTCCACGAATTTTGAGAACAGATTTAAAAAAAAGAATGGTGATTTCGTACTGATTCAATGGACAGCGAATGCTATTTCTGTAGAAAATATTTATGCAATTGGAAGAGATATTTCTGAGATAAGAAGCACGCAAGAAAAGTTAATTAAGAAAGAAGACCTATTAAACCATGCACAACAAATTGCAAAAATGGGAAGTTGGGAGTTCAATTTATTAAATAAAAAAATGATTTGGTCTGAGGAATTGTATTCGATTTATGGAATCGAGAGTAAAATGGACCAGAATTTATATCAGGAGTTTTTGAATCTTTTTTCAGAAGAAGATGCTACATTTTTTCAGAATAAAATTAATCAATCCATCGCCGATAAAGAAAAATTTGAAGTACAACAAAACGTCATTTTATCAGATAATAGTAATAAGTGGTTGCATGCAATTGTAATTCCGCTGCTTGATACCTCTGGAAATGTTTATGCATTAAGAGGAAATACACAAGATATTACCCAAAAAAAAATTATTGAAGATTCCATCAAAGAGCAAGAAGCAGCTGTAGTACAATATAAATTAAAATTAATTGAGGAAGAAGGCAATGCTAAATTTAAGACGTATATAGAAAACGCACCTGACGGAGTTTTTGTCTTAGATGAAAAAGGGAATTATGTAGATGTAAACCATGCCGCAACAGTATTGACTGGGTATTCAAAAAAGGAATTACTGACTATGAGCTTTGGGAATTTGTCTTCTCAAGAATTACAAGGAGAATTATATAAGGAATTCCAAATTCTTTTAGAAAAGGGAACGGCCAAAAAAGAGTTTAAAACAATTCATAAAAAGGGAGCTATCAAATGGTGGTCTGTTGAAGCGGTGAAACTCTCCGAGAATCGTTTTTTGGGATTTGTTAAAGATATTACCGAAAGCAAAAAAGCATTAGAAACGATTGAAAATAATGATAAATATTTCCGAGCATTGGTCGAAAATAATGAGGGCATTATCACCGTTCTCGATGAAAATTTAAAAACATTATTTAGAAGTACTTCCTCGGAACGCATAACTGGTTATTCAAAAAAAGAATTTACTGAGATTTCTGATTCAGAATATTTTCATCCGGATTATATTGATTACGTGAATCAGAAGATGAAAGAAACATTCGAAAATCCGGGAGTTCTAAATCCTGTTCAGTTTCAGGTAAAACATAAAGAGGGACATTACATCTGGATAAAAGGAGTGCTAACAAACTTATTAGGTGAAGATGGTGTGAGGTTGATTATTGCCAACTTAAGAGATATTACAGAAAGTAAAATTGCTCAGGATAAAATTGCACAAAGCGAAAAACGATTCCGTGCTTTGGTTAAGAACAATGATGGTATTATTACGGTTTTTGATAAAGATATAAATACTATTTTCCGAAGCCCATCTTCGGCTCGTGTTACAGGATACACAGATGATGAATTTGAGAAAATTCTAAAAAATGAATATTTTCACCCGGATTATTTAGATTATGTGAATCAGATGGTCCAAAAAGCAATCGATAATCCTGGTAAACCTATTGAATTACTTTTTCAGGCTAAGCATAAAAACGGAAATTATATTTGGCTCCAAGGAATCTTAAATAATAAAATTGATGATAGTAGTATAGGAGGAATTATTTCGAATTTAAGAGATATAACGGAGACCAAAATAGCAAATGAAACTTTGTTGAGTGAAAGAAATAAGTTTGCTAAAATTGCAGACGCTTCACCAGGATTAATCTATTCGATGCGTCAAAATAAGGATGGAAGCCTTTCGTACCCTTATACCAGCAAGGCTATTGAGGAAATTTATGGTTTCACTTTTAAAGAAATTGAGAATAATGCGGAAAAAATATTTCAACTGATCCATCCAGATGATTTGGATTTCGTGGTGCAAAGTATTGCCTTAACAAAATCAAAATTAGTTCCTTTAAAATGCGAATATCGCTATTTTCATCCTAAAAAAGGATTAGTATGGCACGATGTAAATTCGTTACCGGTAGTTGAACCGGAAGGAACTGTGATTTGTCACGGTATTGTTACTGATATTACGCAACGTATCAGAGCTGATCAAAAACTGATCAAAGCCAACCGACTTTATTTATTCATCAGTCAAATTAATCAAATGATTGTTCGCACTACTGATGAAAAAACGCTTTTTGAAGAAGCCTGTAAAATAGCGGTGGATTTAGGTAAATTTAGAATGGTCTGGATTGGGACTGTCGATAAAAAAACCAAAAAATTAATTCCGGAGATGATTGCTGGAGAGAATAATGGGTATTTGTCAATAATTAAAACCATTTCCATAGAAGATATCCCTGAAGGAAGAGGTCCGGCCGGAACGGCAATGCGGGAAGCACGATATGTTATTTGTAATGATATTGAAAATGATCCAATGATGCAACCTTGGCGCAAAGAAGCTCTATCACGAGGTTATCTTTCATCGATGGCGGTGCCAATAAAAAAATCAGGAAAGGTAATAGGCGTTTTTTCTTTTTATGCCAATGAAAAAAACTTTTTTGACGCGGAAGAAATTGCATTGTTAGAGGAGGCAACGGGTGATGTGTCTTTTGCATTAGAAGTTTTTGAAAAAGAGGCTTTGAGAAAAAAGGCTGAGGAAGCAGTTATTGAAAGTGAACAGCGTTATCACTTGCTTACTGATATTGCTCCTGTAGGAATTTTTAGAACTGATGCTAGTGGCTATACCACGTTTGTCAATCCACATTGGTGTCAAATTTCAGGTTTGTCTTTTCAGGAAGCTATAGGAAATGGTTGGTTAAAATCAGTTCATGAGGAAGATAAAAATTCATTGTTCAGTGGGTGGCAAACTGCCACAAACCACAAACAAAATTCATCGTCTGAATACCGATTTGTGCGTCAGGATGGCTGTGTTTCCTGGGTGATGGGACAGGCTTTACCTGAAAAAAATATAAAAAATGAAATTGTAGGTTACGTAGGTACCATCACTGATATTACGGAACGAAAAAATGCAGAAGCGATAATCCTGCGAGAAAAAAATCTTTCGGATTCGATAATCAATAATCTTCCGGGAATTTTTTATCTCTATGATGAATCAGGAAGTTTTTTAAAATGGAATAAAAATTTTGAAGAAGTAACTGGGTATGATTATGAGGAAATCAGGCAAATGAATCCTGTAGAATTTTTTGATGGAGAAGAGAAGCAAAAAGTTAAAACAAGAATAAAAACAGTATTTGAAAGAAAATCACCTGGTATTGAAGTTGAATTCTTTACTAAAAATAAAAATAAAATCCCATATTATATTAGTTCTCATGTAATTGATTATGAAGGAAAAAGGTGCTTGGTAGGAATGGGAATTGATCTTACTGAACGTAAAAAAGCGGAAGAGAAAGTCAAAGAAGCAAATGAACGATTCGAAATGATTGCTGCGGCCACCAATGATGCAGTTTTTGAAGTAGATTTAGTAACAGGGGTAAGTTGGAATAATCAAACTTTTGTAGATCTTTTAGGCTTTGGCAGTATCGAACCTAATGGAGAAAACAACAGTGTTATTTGGCGATCAAGGGTGCATCCGGATGACAGGGAACGAGTGATTATAAATTTAGAGGATTCTAATGAAGGAATTGCAAATTTATGGTCAGATGAATTCCGTTTTCAAAAGGCTGATGGCAGTTACGGGATATTATATGGGCGAGGTGTAATATCTAGAGATGAAAAAGGTAAAGCACAGCGATTAAATGGTGCTTTGACTGAGATAACTGAGTTGAAAAATATAAAGAAGCAATTGATTAATAGTGAGGAAAAGTATCGCAGTTTGGTAGAACAAGCTTCAGACGCTATTTTTATTAATAATGTTTCCGGAGAATTACTTGAAGTAAATGAAAGTGCTTGTTTGCTGTTAGGGTATTCAAAGGAAGAATTGTGTACAAAAAATCTACAGGATTTGTATTCAAAAGAAGAGCTTAAATCAAGACCCATAATGTTGGAGGAATTATTGGGTGGGGAAAAAACATTGATTGAGCGTAATATGTTGCATCGTGATGGAACATTAATTTCGGTTGAGATTACTGCCAAAATGATTGTTGATGGTCGTATTGTGGCCATCGTTCGAGATGTAACCCAACGTAAAAAATCTGAGGATGATTTTAGGAAAATGAATAAAAAACTGGAAGCCATAATTGGAGCTTTACCAGATTTATTATTTGAAGTGAATATTGAAGGTAAAATTTTTAATTACCATTCCCGTCGAGATGATTTATTAGCTTTTCCTCCGAAAGCATTTCTAGGAAAAACATTTTCGGAAGTATTGCCACCGGATGTTTCAAATTTGTGCATTTCCGCTATTCGGGAAGCTTCTGAAAAAGGATACTCAACAGGCCGACAATATTCTTTGGAGTTACCAAGTGGTTTGCATTGGTTTGAACTTTCTATCGCACCTATGCAAGAAAGTCAGGATGATGAAATGCACTACATTTGTCTTTCAAGAGATATCACAGCAGCCAAAAAATCCGATTGGGCATTGCTAAAAAGCGAGGAACGATACCGCGGTTTGTTGAACAATCTAGATGCTGGTATTGTAGTTCATGCACCGGACACTTCAGTAGTGGTCAATAATATGAAAGCAGCTGAATTGTTGGGATTAACGGACAATCAAATGCGCGGAATTACAGCTTTTGATGCGACATGGAATTTCTTAAATGAAGATAATACGGTGATGTCTTTTGAAAGATACCCTGTAAACCAAATTGTCGCGACCAAAAAAGCACTCAAAAATTTTAGATTTGGCGTAAGCCGACCAATAACCAATGATGTTGTTTGGCTTTTAATAAATGGATATCCCGATATGGATGCAAATGGGGAAATTTATGAAATCGTAATCAGTTTTATTGATATTTCGGACCAGAAAGTGATGGAAATGGAGCTGGTAAAAGCGAAAGAATTAGCTGAAGCCGCAAATAAAGCAAAGACTGATTTCCTAGCTAATATGAGTCATGAAATTAGAACTCCTTTGAACGGAATAATTGGTTTCACGCATTTGTTGATGAAATCAAATCTAAAAAAGAATCAGTCCGCATATATGAAAACCGTTAATGAATCCGCAATTTCATTAATGGATATTGTTAATGATGTGTTGGATTTTTCAAAAATTGAATCGGGAAAATTAGAACTGAATATTGAAGAAATTAACCTTTTCAAATTAACAAATCAGGTTATTAATTTGTTTAAATATCAAGCTGATTTGAAAAAAATAGATTTAATTCTTGATATCAACAAAAGTATTCCACAATATATTCTGGCAGATTCCGTGCGATTGAAACAAATATTGGTGAATCTATTAAGCAACGCAATTAAGTTTACCAATTTTGGTGAAATTCGTTTGGATATTACCGAAATAGAGACAAACGAAAAGAAATGGTCTATAATTATGTTTTCTGTAAAAGATACTGGAGTGGGAATAAAAACAGTTAACAACGAAAAAATATTCAATTCATTTGTTCAGGAAGACAATTCAACGAATCGTAAATTTGGCGGAACCGGATTAGGTTTGGCAATATCAAATCAGCTTTTAGCATTGATGGACAGTAAGTTGCAATTAATTAGTAAACATGGCGATGGAAGTGATTTCTACTTTGTTGTTAAATTCAAAAAGACAAATCATAAGAAGAACAAAGAGCGACTCCTTTCTGATGCAGTTCAAAACGCAGCAATAATTCCAGTCACTGTTTTGGAAGATAAAAAGGTTTTAATAGTAGAAGACAATAAAATCAATATGCTATTGGCTAGAACACTTGTCAAAAAAATTATTTCAAATTGCATAATCATTGAAGCAAAAGATGGAAATGAAGCTGTAGAATTGTATAAAAAAGAGCAACCGGATGTTATTTTAATGGATATTCAGATGCCAAATAAAAACGGTTATCAAGCTACCAAAGAAATCAGGCAGCTAAAAGGAGCGGAACATATTCCCATAATTGCAATCACTGCAGGAATTATGGTTGGAGATAAAGAAAAGTGTCTGGAGGCAGGTATGAATGGCTATTTACCTAAGCCAATTATTCAATCAGATTTAGAACAAATGCTGTTTATGTGGCTGCAAAAAAAATAATAGATTTTAATGATTAATAAAAGTGTCTAATGATTTAGGCACTTTTTTTATGTAAAAAATTTAAAATTTTGTTCATTTTTTTTAATATATAATTTACTTGTGAAAACACATTTTTTTTACTAAATTTAACATGTATTAACTACTTATCAGTTAATTAATTATACAAATCTTACAAAAAAGACACTATTTATGAAAATTGCTTATTTTTATGAATATTTTATTTCAATCCTTTTTTTAGAATTATTAAACAGTTGTTAAATTAAATTTAGTTTCTGTGATGCAAGAGATATTTTTTTGTTTTTTTTAAAGGAACAAACCGCTAAAAACGTACTAAATTAGCCATTTATTAATACTCAAAATAAAAGAAGTAATTTGATAGAGCATTCCTACTCATCTTATAATAGTTATTGAAAATTCAAAATTTGTAATGATAAAAAATAATCAAGCCAACCTTGGTGAAGGTACAGTGTTAGATTTGAAACCAAAGTTGAAGGTATCGGATGCAGATGCCGCTGATTTTCCAATTATTGGTATTGGAGCGTCTGCTGGTGGGCTGGAAGCACTTGAGTTATTTTTTAAAAACATGCCCGTCAATAGTGGTATAGGATTCGTAGTAATTCAGCATTTGGATCCAACCCATACTGGAATAATGCCAGAGTTATTGCAAAGAATGACAACAATGAAAGTTTATCAGGCAACTGATGCACTACAAGTAAAACCCAATTGCGTTTATGTAATTCCACCCAATAAAAGCTTATCAATATTAAACGGAAAACTACATTTATTTGTTCCTAAAGAGTCTCGTGGCTTGCGATTGCCCATTGATATTTTCTTTAAATCTTTAGCACTGGATCGGCTGGAAAAAAGTATTGGTATTGTTCTTTCCGGAATGGGTTCCGATGGAAGTATAGGATTGAAAGCCATTAAAGAAAAAAATGGAATTGTAGTTGTGCAAGATCCTGTATCTGCAAAGTTTGATAGTATGCCTCGCAGTGCTATAGATTCAGTGATCGCCGATATTGTTGCTCCTGTCGAGGAATTACCTGCTAAACTGATGGCTTTGCTACGTTATTTTCCGGAAATTAAATCAGAATCGGATTTTCTTGTCAAAACCAAAAGCAGTCTGGACAAAATTATAATCTTGTTGCGGGATCAAACCGGGCATGACTTTTCGATGTATAAAAAAAGTACCTTATTGCGACGCATTGAACGAAGAAAAGGAATACATCACATTGATAAAATGCAAACCTATGTGCGTTTTTTACAGGAAAATCCAAGTGAAATTGAATTGCTTTTCAAAGAACTATTAATTGGTGTAACAAGCTTTTTTAGGGATCCCGCTGTTTGGGATAAACTCAAAGAAGAAATTATTCCGAATATGCTAAAAGATATTCCAGAAGGTAAAACGTTGCGCGCCTGGGTTCCAGCTTGCTCAACGGGTGAAGAAGCGTATTCCCTAGCAATAGTTTTTGAAGAAGCATTATCAAAAATAAAACCTCCTAAAAGTATAAAATTACAAATTTTCGCTACTGATTTAGACCTGTTGTCTATTGAAAAAGCCCGAAAAGGATTTTTTTATTCCAGTATCATAAAAGATATTTCTCCAGAACGGATTACTAAATTTTTTACCCTTGAAAATGACGGATACCGCGTAAATACATTCATTCGTGAAATGATAGTTTTTGCACCTCACAATGTTACTAAAGATCCTCCTTTTACAAAATTAGACTTATTGACTTGTCGGAATATGTTGATTTACATGGAGCCGGAGTTACAAAATAAATTAATAATGCTATTTAATTATAGCCTCAATCAGGGAGGAATTATGATGCTTGGTACTGCAGAGACCGTTGCAAGCAGCATCAAAGGATTTGAAGTAGTAGATTCTAAACTGAAGTTTTATAAACGGATTTCAAAATCAGTTTCTCCAGAGTTCTCCAATTTTCCAAGTTCTTATTCCCAAACAAAAAGAGTAACCATTGACACTATGAAAGAAACTAAGGTCGTTGAAAACATTCAGACACTTACGGATCAAATTTTGCTGCAACGTTTTGCCCCAGCAAGCGTACTTGTTAATAGCAAAGGGGATATCATATACATTACCGGCAGAACCGGAAAATATTTAGAACCTGTCGCAGGCAAAGCAAACTGGAACGTTCATGCGATGGCACGCGAAGGTTTGCGTAATGAACTGCCAGGAGCGTTCCGAAAAGCGTTGCAAAGTTTCGAACCGGCATATATTGATAATATAAAAATAGTTGAAAACGGAGGATTCCATTTTATCAATCTGACGGTGCAACAAATAGAAAGTCCAGATGCACTAAAAGGAATGATTATGGTTGTTTTTACAGACATTCCAACTAGTACCGAATCCGTTTCAGGAACTTCTAAATCAAGAAAACAAAGTGCGACTCTTAAACAACAAGAATTAGAAGCAGAGCTGAAACGCAGCAATGAAGATTTGAATAGCGTGAGAGAAGAAATGCAAACGTCTCAGGAGGAACTCAAATCCACGAATGAAGAACTGCAGTCTACGAACGAAGAATTACAATCTACCAATGAGGAATTGACTACTTCAAAGGAAGAATTACAGAGTTTAAATGAAGAATTACAAACGGTGAATACCGAATTACAAAGCAAATTAGTCGATTTTGAACAGGCCAATAATGATATGAAAAACCTGCTCAACAGTACTGAAATAGCCACTCTTTTTTTAGATAAAGAATTAAATATACGCCGATTTACTGATCCGGTAACCAAAATATTCAAGTTGCGTGCAACAGATACCGGGAGACCTTTCACGGATTTAGTTTGCGATTTGAAATATCCTGAAATGGTTAGTAATGCATTGGAAGTTATCAAAACATTGACACCCATTCAAAAGGAAGTTGCAACAGTTGATGGCAGGTATTATTACGTTCGAATTATGCCGTATCGTACATTGGACGATCGTATAGATGGGCTTGTAATCACATTTACGGATATTAGCGCAGCCAAAAAAGCAGAGGAATCCCTAAAATTAGAAAATCAATACCGCCGTCTTTTTGAATCAGCCAAAGATGGAATTTTGATTCTGAATTATGAAACCGGCAAAATAATAGATGTAAATCCTTTTTTAGTCGGAATGTTAGGATATTCTCACGAACAGTTAATTGAAAAATCAATTTGGGAAATAGGTTCACTCAAAGACATTGTGACTAATAAAGACAAATTTTCAGAATTACAAAAAAAAGAATTTATTCGCTACGAAAATTTGCCGCTCGAAACCGCGAAAGGAAGAAAAATAAATGTTGAGTTTGTCAGTAATGTTTATTTGGTCAACAATAAAAAAGTCATTCAGTGTATTATCCGTGACATTTCGGATCGTGTATTTGTTCAGGAGGCTTTAGTCAATGCTGAAACCCGTTACAAGCATCTTTTTGAATCAGTGAAAGATGGAATTATTTTCGTAGAAGGTGAAACAGGAAAGATCAATGCGATAAATCCTTTTTTTACAGATTTGATAGGGGAAACCAAAGAGAATTTTATTGGGAAAGAAGTTTGGGATGTTGAATTTCTAAAAAAATTAATACCAAACAAGTCTACTTTTACAGAATTAAGCCAAAAAAAATCATTTCATTCCATTTTCAAGGAAATTGAAACAAGCAATAATAAGCGAATCAATATCGAATTTATCAGCACGGTATATTTTATTGGAAATCAAAAAAACATTCAGTTTTTTATTCATGAAATAGCAGTATAGAATAGTATGTAAGTTAAAAGAGGTTGTATAATTTCCAATTTCAGACAATTAAATTAGTAGTATTTAAAAAAGGTGTACTTATGGAAAATATCGAAAATAAAACCGAAGCCCGCGTCATTATCAGACAAAAAGCAGAAGAATTACATCGCAGTAAAGAATCTAAATACAGTTCTAAACTTTCAGAAGTCGATACTCTGAAGCTTATTCATGAATTAGAAGTTCATCAGATTGAGCTTGAAATGCAAAAAGAAGAATTGATGCTTGCCAAAGAGGAAGCTGAAAGTGTTAGGCAAAAATATGCTGAATTATATGAATTTGCGCCTACTGGCTACTTTACATTGACAAGTTCAGGAACAGTTGTCGAACTGAATCTCGCCGGTTCACAATTGCTGCGCAAAGAAAGATCTAAATTGGTAAATAGTCAATTTGGTTTCTTTATTTCGAATGCGACGAAGCCGGTTTTTAATCAATTCTTAGAGGCTGTTTTTCAGTCTACTGTAAAAGAATGTTGCGAAGTTGAATTGTTTTTGGATGAAAATACTCCAGTAAATGTTTATTTGACAGGAATCGTTTTAGAGTATAAAGAGCATGCGCTAATTACGATATTAGATATCACCCAGCTGAAAGAAACTGAATCTGCTTTACGAGAAAGTGAAGAGCGGTATCGCGATTTATTAAGCAATCTGGATGTTGGAATAATTGTACACAATAAAGATACTGCGATCATTTATTCGAATCCAAAAGCCTCCGAATTGATGGGTTTGAGTGAGGCACAAATAAAAGAAGAGGATGTTGCCCATCCAATTTGGAAATTTGTAAAAGAGGATTATAAGTCATTAGCACCAGAAAATTTTCCAGTCAATCAAATTATTCACACAAAAAGACCAATTAATAATTTTATTGTTGGAATTATTAAAACAGATAGCACAGAATTGAGATGGTTCTTAGTAAATGGTTTTCCTGTTTTTAATATCAGCGATGAAATTGAGGAGGTAGTGATTAGTTTCATCGAAATAACAGAATTAAAAAAACTGGAAATCGAACTTATAAAAGCCAAAGAACAAGCCGAAGCAGCGAACAAAGCAAAATCCAGTTTTTTGACCAACATGAGTCACGAAATTCGTACGCCTTTGAACGGAATTATTGGTTTTACTGATTTATTAATGAGAACCAATCTGGACGAAAACCAGAAGGAATACATGAATACCGTTCATGAATCAGCAAATATATTAATTGAAATCATCAATAATATTTTAGATTTTTCGAAAATTGAATCCGGAAAATTAGAATTAAATATTGAGGAAATCAACCTTGTTGAACTGGCGCATCATGTTGTTGATATGTTTAAATACCAAGCGGAATTAAAGGGAATAGATTTGATTCTAAATAGTAAGGAGTCTGTCCCTAATTTTGTTTTTGCTGATTCCGTACGCTTGAAACAAATTTTAGTGAATTTAATTGGAAACGCATTAAAATTCACAACTGCAGGATTTGTACGATTGGATATAAGCAGTGAAATAATTGCCGGAGGGGAGAATCGCTGTCTTTTAAATTTTTCTGTTAAGGATAGCGGCATTGGAATAAAACAGGAAAATCAAGAAAAAGTATTCCAATCTTTTATTCAGGAAGATTGTTCTATCATGCGCAAATTTGGCGGTACGGGACTTGGATTGGCCATTTCAAATCAACTTTTAGGTTTGATGAATAGTGAACTAAAACTGAAAAGTAAATTTGGGCAGGGAAGTGAGTTTTATTTTGAGGTTGAATTAGATAGTTCACTTCAGGAAAATTCCTCCGATGTAAATGAAATAACAGTCACAATTGAAGATACAACGATTGTTCCCGATAATTTCTCAGACAAAAAAATATTAGTGGTCGAGGACAATCGAATCAATATGCTTTTGGTAAAAACATTACTCAAATCGATACTTCCGGGATGCACTATTCTTGAAGCATCTGATGGTAAAAAAGCAATTAAAATGTACAAAAAAGAGAAGCTCGATTTGATCTTGATGGACATTCAGATGCCACATAAAAATGGATATCAAACAACTGCCGAAATCAAACATTTAAAAAAATACAACAATATTCCTATTATTGCTTTGACGGCTGGAATTATGTTAGGAGAAAAAGAAAAATGTTTGGAGTCCGGTATGGACGATTATGTTTCAAAACCAATTATCAGATGCAATTTAGAAGAGATTTTGTATAAATGGTTAAAAAATAAAACATTAAGCGATAATAATTGATTAAAACAAAGAACTTCTTGGACTTAATTAACAATAAACGCTCTTGTTTTTAGTAGAAATTTTCAATGAAAAAAAAACGCAAATTAGCTTTATTTCAACCAAGTAACCATAAGGATTTATATTTATGTTTTTTTAAACCAAATTTTTTGATAGCATGTTTTTTGAGGTGTTCCATCACTTCTTCTACGGAATCAGTCACGAATAAAAGCTTCATGTCTTCAGGGCTGATGCTTTCATTGTCAGCCATTTTTTGAATGTGATGACACAATTCCTGATGATAAACGGAGTCGAAAATAACAATTGGGAAATCGCTGATTATTTTATTTTGAATTAAAGTCAGTGCTTCAAATAATTCATCTAAAGTCCCAATTCCTCCCGGCATTACCACAAAAGCATAGGAATATTTGATCAGAATTACTTTTCTCACAAAGAAATAGGGAATGTATATCCATTTATGAAGATAAGGATTTGGTTTCTGTTCCACAGGAAGGACAATATTACAACCTACCGAATAACCTCCGGCTTCGTAAGCTCCTTTATTGGCGGCTTCCATCAATCCTGGGCCTCCGCCTGTCATTACTGTAAATCCTAATTTTGCTATTTCAGAACCAATGCGTTCAGCGCTTTTATAATGTGCTGTTTGCGGTCCAAAACGTGCCGACCCAAAAACGGTAACACAAGGTCCGATAAAATGCATTTTCTGAAAAGCTCTGATGAAGTTATAGAGCACTTTAAAAATGAAGAAAAGGTTTTTAAAACGAGTCAATGGACCTCTTACAAACAAAGATTCGGATTTAGAAAGTCTATATTTACGAGGGTTTTCCATAGATTACTAAGATAGGAAAAATAACAGTCGAGATTTATTTTTCCAACTTAATAAATGTATGAATCTTCAAAAATAGAAATGAGTTATATTTCAATTTTTCCTAGATTTTCAGTATAAGTAAACTCAAAAAAAATATTTTTAAAGCAATCATTATTGATTGCTTTTTTCTAAAATAGTTTTAATGATTTCTTCCTTTGTCAACACGCCGGACTGTCTCCACAACTGTTTTCCGTTTTGAAATAAAATCATTGTAGGAACGCCACGAACTTGATATTGACTGGAGATTTGCTGGTTTTTGTCCACATCAATTTTAATGATGGAAACGCGATCTCCCAAGCTGTCTTTTACTTCTTTCAAAATGGGGCCAAGCATTTTACATGGGCCGCACCACGTGGCAAAAAAGTCAATTAAAACTGGTTTTTCGGATTGTATAATAGTATCAAAATTACTCATCGTTATTGTTTTTTAGTGTTAGGAATATTACAACCGTTTGCGCCACAACCAAAATTAAAAATTACCTGAATGAAGAAAAATAGTCCAAAACCTATGAACATCCATTCTTTTAGAATATAGGCTTGTGCAAATAAAAATAAGGCAAACACTAGGCGAACCCAGCGCATAATATGCCAATTTGTGAATAGTAATGTTTTCATGTTTTTTAAAGGGAATTTAGTTTTTCATGATTGTTTTATCATAAAGAACCATATATTTCGTTTAATTTTAACCACATAGAAACATAGATTTTTAATATTTAGGAAGGCGTTTCACTTTTTTAAAGAAACCTTAGCTATGTGAATCCATAAATTAGGCTATATGACTCTTTTTTCTATGTTTCTATGTGTTTCAATTTAAGATTAATTGATTTTATTGACTACATCCCACGTTTTAAATTACTATTAAAACAGAGGAACCAAAAAAAGAGGATTTATGAGGACTTTAAAAACCGATCTTTTCATTCTCATTCCTTAGTTTTATGTTAAACTTTTCTTTTTCAATTCGATAAATAATTCTGAATTCGCTCTTGGTGCAATAGAATTGTCACACAAATCCATTTTTATAAAATAAAAAACAGCTGAAAACAGCTTTTCATATTCTTCTTTGCTTCCGCCAAAAGGAGGTCCGGATTCAAACGTTCTATTGAATAGTAATCCTGCTAAAATTCCTTCTTCAGCCAAAAGTTGGTGCATTTTCCAAACGTATTTTTGACGCATCGTTGGTGGTAAAGCACAGAAAAAAGTCTGCTCAATAATCAAATCGTATTTTCCTTGATGTTCAAAGAAATCTCCCAAGACAATCTGAATGTTAGGATTATTTTTGAATTTTTCTTTTAAAACGGCAACTGGTGTCGGCGCAATATCGATAACGGTAATATTTGTAAATCCTTGCTCCAGAAGATATTCTGCTTCATAACTGTTGCCACAACCAGGAATCAAAATACGGCTGTTTTTATCAGCAACCGTATCCACATACGCTTGTATTGGCGGTGATACTTGGCCTAAATCCCAACCGGTGGTTTTGGCTTTGTATTGCGCCTCCCAATAAGCAGCGTCAAGCGGTTTATCACAAGAAGTATCAGAACATTTTAACTCGGACATGTTATATTTTTTTTCGGGTTGAAATTCCAAACGGGGAGTACAATGGGCAAAAACTGATAAAACTGGTGATTATAAAAATAACTGCAAATGCTCCTAAAACAAGTGCAAGTGTACCGCTGATAGTATTGGTAAAATACAATATCGCAATAAGTATTGCTATAGCGATGCGGATAATTTTGTCTGTTGAACCCATGTTTTTTTTCATTGTATACTTTATTTAGTAATTAATTTATTTTAACACTTTACTTTGGCAAACGAAATCCGTTTTAAGAACATCTGTTTTTGCAATAGCATTAAAACCGCCTTCAATTTCGGTGAAATTTCTAAAACCACGCGCTTCCAGAATTGAAGCTGCAATCATACTGCGGTATCCGCCGGCGCAATGCAAGTAAAAATGTTCTTTGGGATTAATATCTTTTATCCATTCATTAATAGCCGTTAATGGCTTGCTGTAGGATTCCTCAACATGCTCAGCGCAGTATTCACTTTCTTTACGAATATCAATTATTTTGCTTTCGCCAATTTTCACTTCCTTGGCAAATTGTTCAGCTGAAATTCTATTTACAGTATCGATCTCTTTTCCGGCTTTTGCCCAAGCATCAAAACCGCCTGCTAAATGTCCAATCAAGTTGTCAAAACCTACACGGCTCAAGCGTGTAACAGTTTCTTCTTCCTGACCCACTTCACAAATAATCAGAATAGGTTGTTTCACATCAGCAATTAATGCGCCTACCCAAGGAGCAAAATCACCATCGATCCCAATATTTACAGATTGCGGAATAAAACCTTTGGCAAATTCTCCGTTTTTTCGAGTGTCTAATAGTAAAGCTCCGGTTTCTTCGGCAGCCACTTCAAATTCTGAAGGAGAAAGAGCACGCATTCCTAAATCCAAGACATTCTCAAAACTATCGTATCCTTTTTTGTTCATGGCCACGTTCATACCAAAATAAGCTGGCGGTGGCAATAAACCTTCGGTCACTTCTTGTACAAATTCGGCTTCTGTCATATTGGCGCGCAACGCATAATTAGTGGCTTTTTGGTCACCAATGGTCGAAACGGTTTCCTTACTCATGTTTTTTCCGCAGGCACTTCCTGCACCGTGAGCCGGATAAACAATGACATCATCTGCCAACGTCATAATTTTTGTTCGTAAAGAATGGAATAGGGTAGCGGCCAATTGTTCTTGCGTCATGTGTGCCGCTTTTTGAGCTAAATCCGGTCTTCCCACATCACCAATAAACAAAGTGTCACCAGAGAAAATAGCATGATCTTTTCCGTTTTCGTCAATCAATAAAAAAGTGGAACTTTCCATGGTATGTCCCGGAGTGTGCAATACTTTTATTTTGATGTTTCCAATGCTGAATTCCTGTCCGTCTTTTGCAGAAATGCAATCAAATTCACAGGTAGCATTTGGACCATAAACGATAGGAGCACCAGTTTGACGACTCAAATCGACATGGCCGGAAACGAAATCAGCGTGGAAATGAGTTTCGAAAATGTATTTCAATTTTACGCCGTCTCTTTCCAATCGATCCAAATACGGTTGAGTTTCGCGTAACGGGTCAATAATGGCTGCTTCACCATTTGAAGTAATGTAGTAAGCACCTTGTGCTAAACATCCGGTATATATTTGTTCTATTTGCATGATTGCGTTTTTTAAATTTATAGTACAAATGTACTTCTGTTTTTTAGGATAAACAGTGACAATTGTTACATTGCTTTTATTTTGGAACCAAAAAATAAGTTGATTGATTGATTTTTTCTATTTTGAAAATAATCCTAAAAAAACAATACTAAAGATAATCAAAAATGAAGCTTAGTGATTATTTTACAAAGTGAATTTTTTATAAATTAAAATTTAAAGTATTGGTATTCAGATTTAAAATAGTAGTTTTTGAATAATTCACCCAAAAAAATCGGCATGTATAAAAATGGATTTTCTCGATGAATAGATAGAATTTATTTTAAAAGTTCAATGTTATTGCGATGCAAAGCAACGATGCCGCGTTGTTCCATTTTTTTTAACAAACGGGAAATTACTTCTCTTGAGGTATTCAGTTCAGAGGCAATTTCCTGATGGGAAAGTTTTAATTCTTTACAACCGCAAACATCGGCATGGCGTTTCAAATAAAATTCCAATCGTTCGTCCATGGCTCTAAAAGCGATACTGTCAATGACTTCCAGCACTTCTTCAAAACGACTTCTGTATGTATCGATAACAAATTCATACCAACTGCGGTGTTGCATCATCCATTTATCCATCAAAGGTAATGGCACCATAATCAACTCGACATCTTCAACAACTTTGGCCATGATTTGGCTTTTTTCATTTTTGGTAGCGCAAATCATAGAAATGGCGCAGGCTTGTCCGGGTTGCAAATAATACATAAAAAACTCACCGCCGTTTTCATCTTCACGATATACCTTTATTTTTCCACTGATTACCAGTACCGTATTTTTGATGTACTGTCCGGTTCGCATGATGATATCGCCAGCTTTGAAAGATTGAATGGAAGCATTGGCATCAACATCTTTTACTAATTCAGTAGAGAAGGAAGGAAATATTTTCTTTATCGGATCAGGCATTTTAGTTTTTTTCTAAGTTTTATAATGTAAAAGTAGTGTAAAAACTCAAAAAAACAGAGTGATTTTGCGACTATAAATCGTAGCAAGTACTTGATTTACGGATTAGTATTGTTGCATTGTCTATGGATTTAATAGACTGTTTTTCGTAAAATAAAAGTCTAATTTATAGTTTATTGACAGTTAATGTTTTGCGAAAACGATTTCTAAAGATTATTATCTAATTAACAATTGATGCATTTATTGTTCGGTAAAAACATTGTATTTTTACAAAAAACACTATTATGAATTTAACACAAGAAGATTGGGTTTCACAGTTTGAAGCTGATGAAAACGCAGTGATTTTAGACGTGAGAACCGAAGACGAATTTAATGAAGGGTTTATAGCTAATGCCATCAATATCGATATTCACAGAGGGCAGGATTTTGTAAATGAAATTGAAGCTTTGGACAAAAGTAAAAATTATTATGTGTATTGTCGCTCCGGAATGCGAAGCGCAAAAGCCTGTGAAATAATGAATCAGCTGGGTTTTGAAAATGCTTATAATCTTATTGGCGGCATTACAGAGTGGGAAGGCGAAGTCGTAGAACCATAAAACAGAAAGAGGCAACCACTTTTTTTATGGATTAAAATTATAAATTTAACATCCTTTAGTATGAATATAATACCAGAAGAATTTCAGATTACAACATTATTAAATCAAGATACGTATTTAGTGGACGGCGAATTGAAAAAATGGGAAGGTCAGACAACCGCTGTTTTTTCGACGATTTCATCAACGGAGGAATATGGTCCAACAATATTAGGTTCAATTCCATTTATGGGCGAAACCGAAGCGATGGAAGCTGTCAATGCGGCTAGTGTTGCGTACAATAACGGTCAGGGATTATGGCCTACGATGAAAGTTTCTGATCGTATCAAATGTATGACGAATTTTGTCACTCAAATGAAAGCGACGCGCAGCGAAGTCGTTAAGTTTTTGATGTGGGAAATTGGTAAATCACTCGGCGATTCCGAAAAAGAATTTGATAGGACCGTAGAATATATTTATGACACCATTGAAGATTATAAATTATTAGACCGAAATAGTTCTCGTTTTACCAAAAGTCAAGGCGTTAATGCCATGGTGCGTCGCGGACCTTTAGGAGTTGTTTTGTGTCTTGGACCATACAATTATCCATTGAACGAAACCTTTGCGCTGTTGATTCCGGCATTGATTATGGGGAATACCGTTATTTTCAAACCTGCTAAACACGGTGTATTATTAATTTCACCTTTGTTAGAAGCTTTTAGAAGCAGTTTTCCAAAAGGAGCCATCAATATCGTTTACGGTAGAGGGCGTGAGGTTGCTTCGCCAATAATGAAGTCTGGAAAAGTCGATATTTTGGCTTTGATAGGAAACAGTAAATCAGCGATTGCTTTGCAGGATCAGCATCCAAATAAAAACAGATTGCGTTTGATATTAGGTTTAGAAGCTAAGAATCCAGCAATTATTTTACCGGATGCCGATTTAGATTTGGCTATTCAAGAATGCATTGCAGGAACGCTTTCATTCAACGGGCAGCGCTGTACAGCATTGAAAATTTTATATGTTCATGAAACGATTGCAGATGAATTCAACAGGCGTTTTGCTGCCAAAGTAGATTCGCTTGTTTTTGGAAATCCATGGGACCAATCAGTAATGCTGACTCCGTTACCAGAAAAAGAAAAACCGGCTTACATTCAGGAATTAATTGATGATGCGGTCAAAAAAGGCGCAACAATCATTAATGAAAAAGGAGGAAATCATACTCCAAATTATATTTTTCCTGCAGTTTTGTTTCCAATAAATAAAGAAATGCGAGTGTATCACGAAGAGCAATTTGGTCCCGTAATACCAGTTCTGACTTTTAAAGACATTCAAGAGCCATTGAACGACATGGCGGAGTCAAATTACGGGCAACAAGTGAGTTTATTTGGTAGAGACATCAAAACTATTGCGCCGCTTATTGATACTTTAGTGAATTTAGTTTGCAGAGTAAACTTAAACAGTTCTTGCCAAAGAGGGCCAGATGTATATCCGTTTACTGGACGTAAAGATTCAGCTGTAGGAACGTTGAGTATTCATGATGCCTTGCGTTCGTTCTCGATCAGAACTTTTGTAGCTTCGAAAGACAATGACTATAATAATGCTATTTTACAAGAATTATTAAATAGCAAAGAATCTAATTTCGTTAATACAGATTACACAATGTAAAATTTATTTTAATTAGAAAAGTAAAGCCATCTCGTTTTTTTTCGAGATGGCTTTTTTTATGGAGTTGAGGTTGGTGAGGTGATTTTATATAACCTACAAAAAACAAAAAAGGTGATCTGTTACCAGACCACCTTTTTAAACAAATTATAAATCTAAAATTAAACTAAATCGAAACGGTCTAGGTTCATTACCTTAGTCCATGCTGCAATGAAGTCTTTTACAAATTTTTCTTGAGCATCTGCACAACCGTATACTTCAGCGATGGCTCTAAGTTCTGAGTTAGATCCAAAAATAAGATCTACACGAGTACCAACCCATTTGATTGCACCGGTTTTACGATCAGTTCCCACAAAAGCATCATCAGATTCTGAAAGGGCTTTCCAAGTAGTGCCTAAATCCAATAAATTCACAAAGAAATCATTAGTCAATGCACTTGGACGTTTTGTAAATATTCCACTTTGAGACTGATCAAAGTTCATGTTCAAAGCACGAAGTCCACCTACTAGAACGGTCATTTCCGGCGCTGATAAGTTTAATAATTGCGCTTTGTCAATCAACATTTCTTCAGCTGATACCGTATATTTTGTTTTCACATAATTACGGAAACCATCAGCCTGAGGTTCAAGAACTGCAAATGATTCTACATCTGTTTGTTCTTGTGACGCATCCGTTCTTCCTGGAGTAAAAGGTACATTTACTTCAAAATTAGCATTTTTAGCAGCTTGTTCAATCCCGGCGCTACCACCTAAAACAATTAAATCCGCAATGGAAACTTGCTTACCGCCAAAGTTTGCGCTATTGAACTCTTTTTGGATGTTCTCAAGCGTTGCTAATACTTTCTCTAATTGAGAAGGATTATTCACTTTCCAGTCTTTCTGCGGTTCTAAACGAATACGAGCACCATTTGCACCACCACGTTTATCAGATCCACGGAACGTAGATGCCGATGCCCAAGCAGTAGAAACTAATTCGGATACAGACAATCCAGAAGCAAGAATGGAAACTTTTAGTGTAGCAATATCATGTTCATCAATTAACGGATTGGTTACTGCTGGAACTGGATCTTGCCAGATTAGTTCTTCACTAGGAACTTCTGGTCCCAAATAACGTGCTTTTGGTCCCATATCTCTGTGGGTCAGTTTGAACCAAGCTCTTGCGAATGCATCATTAAATTCGGCTGGATTTTCAAAAAAGTGTCTTGAAATTTTCTCGTATACCGGATCTACTCTTAAAGATAAATCAGTAGTCAACATAAAAGGTTGGTGACTTCTTGAAGGATCATGTGCGTCTGGAACAGTACCAGCACCTGCGTCTCCTACTGGTTTCCATTGGTGGGCACCAGCTGGACTTTTGGTCAATTCCCATTCGAAACCAAATAAGTTTTCGAAATAGTTATTGCTCCATTTTGTTGGGGTAGTTGTCCATGCACCTTCAAGACCACTGGTAATTGTATCTTCGGCATTACCTTTTCCATAACTGTTTTTCCAACCTTTACTTTGCTCTTCGATACCTGCTCCTGCAGGTTCTGAACCAACGTATTTATTTGGGTCAGCAGCACCATGTGTTTTCCCCAATGTGTGTCCTCCGGCAATAAGGGCAACAGTTTCTTCATCATTCATTGCCATACGGGCAAAAGTCTCCCGAATATCACGGGCTGCCAATAGCGGATCAGGATTTCCGTCTGGACCTTCTGGATTTACATATATAAGTCCCATTTGCACTGCTGCTAAAGGATTTTCAAGCTCACGATCACCTGAGTAACGGCTATTTGGAGTGTTACTAAGTGCTAACCATTCGCGTTCAGAACCCCAATAAATATCTTCAGCTGGTTCCCAAACATCGGCGCGACCACCGGCGAAACCAAATGTTTCTAATCCAGCCGACTCAAGGCCACAGTTACCGGTTAGAATCATTAAATCGGCCCAAGAGATTTTCTTACCGTATTTTTGTTTAATTGGCCATAATAATAACCTTGCCTTATCTAAATTTGCATTATCTGGCCAGCTGTTCAAGGGTGCAAAACGTTGCGTTCCAAAACCTGCTCCACCACGACCATCAGCAATTCGATACGTTCCTGCACTGTGCCAAGCCATTCGAATAAAGAACGGGCCATAATGACCATAATCTGCCGGCCACCATTCCTGAGAGGTAGTCATCATTTCGAATATATCTCTTTTCAAAGCGTCTAAATCCAATGATTTAAATTCTTCAGCATAATCAAAACTTTCTCCCATCGGATTGGATAGGGAAGAATGTTGGCGTAAAATGTTTAATTTCAACTGGTTTGGCCACCAGTCGCGGTTACTTGGACCGGCACCCGCACTTTGCTTTGGAGCAACTGCACCAGAAAATGGGCATTTGCTTTCTCCATTGACATTGTAGGATGTTGGGTTTGTGTTATTTTCCATAGTATAATTATTTTTTATTTTCTTAAAGCGAATTTACCACAAAGAATCCTTACCTGATTTGATTTTTAATAGATAAAATTTATAATGGTAATTGTCTTTGAATATGCTAAATTTAATGAATTTATAGTAATAACGCCTCTTTTTAATAGCTTTATAGTGTTATAGTTGTATTAAATTTACGGATTGCCAACCGAAACCTCTAGGTGCTGCGTTATCTCTGAAATATTTTTAAATTTACTGAAATTATAATTATTTTTCCGGACCTCAATTTTTAAAATCTGCAATTAATTTATAAATGTTAAATCATAATGTATTACTAAAACCTAGCAAATATCATGATTGTTAGCACTAACTTTAACCAAAAATAAAAAACATGAATCCATTTGAAAATAATAATAGTAGTCAAAATACGGTAAATTCTGAGTTTGAAGCTTGGGTTGGCATTTTATACTCTTGTATTTCTGCCGATAATCAAATTACTGACTCGGAAACGGCAACATTATCTAGAGTTTTGTCTTCAAAACAGAAATTTATCGGAATTGATATTGCACCTCTTTACAGAAAAGCATTTAATGTACGAGCGGAACTAGGACAATTAAAATATATTTCGGCTTGTTCCGAATGGATTAAAGGAGAAGATAAAGAAACCGTATTTGCTCTTGCATTGGAAGTTTTACTCGCGGACGGAACATTGGAAAAAGAAGAAAAAAACGTAATTGAAGTTTTATCCAATCAATTAGAAATTGAGAAAGAGATGACCAGCAAAATAATTGAAGTCATTTTCTTGAAAAATAAAGGTAATATTAAAGGAATATAAGTGGCTAACTCAAAATGTAGTCCTACTTCGTAGCGTAAATTAAATGGGTTTAATTTTGATTATAAAAAAGAAGAGTATTTCAAATCTGAAATGCTCTTCTTTTTTTGTTTTGGAGAAACAAAAAGTTGATTTTTATTGTCAAAATAATCGTTGCGCACCTTTTACTATGCATGCATATTATTCAAAATAATTACTTATTTTTGGGATATAACATAAAAAAGATGCAATACGATTTTGATTACATAATAATAGGAAGCGGATTTGGAGGTTCAGTCAGTGCTTTACGACTTTCTGAAAAAGGATATAAAGTTTTAGTAATTGAAAAAGGCAAATGGTACAAATCGGAAGATTTTGCCAAAACCAATTGGAATCTCAGAAAATGGTTGTGGATGCCTTCGTTGCGTTTCTTTGGTATCATGAAAATGAGTATTTTCAGGCATATTGTAATTATATCGGGAACGGGAGTTGGCGGCGGTTCGCTCGTGTATGGGAATACTTTACCTATACCAAAATCGGCATTTTTTAAATCAGGAAGTTGGAGCGAATTAGAAGATTGGGAAACCGAGTTGAAACCATTTTATCAAAAAGCACTCACCATGCTTGGTGCATCCAGAAATCCCAGATTGTTTGACGGTGATCTTGCATTGAAGGAATTGGCAAAAGAAATAGGGAAAGAAGATCAATTTGAACATCCTGATGTTGCAGTTTTCTTTGGAAAAGAAGGGGTGAACGTAAAGGATCCCTATTTTGAGGGAAAAGGTCCTGAAAGAGCTGGATGTAATTTTTGTGGAGGTTGCATGACGGGTTGCAGACATAATGCTAAAAATACACTTGATAAAAATTATTTGTATTTGGCACAAAATCACGGAGCTGAAATCCTTGCCGAAAATGAGGTTTATGATGTTTTACCAATTGACAATAAAGACGGGGCTATAGGTTATAAAGTTGCTGTAAAATCCAGCACAAAATTTTTTGGATCCAAAAAAGAATTTACTTCAAAAGGAGTAATTTTTTCGGGAGGAGTTTTGGGAACTATTAAATTACTGCTCAAACTAAAGACGAAATCACTTCCGTTATTGTCCGATAAATTGGGTGCTGATATACGAACCAATAATGAAACACTAATCAGTGTTTCCTCTTTGGATAAAACTAAAAATTTATCAAAAGGAGTGGCTATCGGCAGTCTGCTGCACACGGATGATAACAGTCATTTGGAAATCGTGAGGTATTCTGAAGGATCTGGTTTCTGGAAATTGCTTCATTTGCCTTTGTCTAATGGTAAAAACGCGTTGGCACGAATGGCAAACATGATGCAGCAAATTGTAAAATATCCTTTATCTTACTTTAAAATTTATTGGGTAAACAGTTGGTCAAAAAGCACTACTGTTTTATTATTCATGCAATCAATAGACAGTACTTTAAAATTCAAAAACAATTTTTTTGGAGGAATGTCATCGACAATAGGTACCGGATTAAAACCTTCCGCTTATATTCCGGAGTCTATTGCATTAACAGAGAAGTATAGTAAAATAATCAATGGGAAAGCAACTTCATTTGTTTTGGAATCCGTAGCAGGAATCCCGTCAACTGCTCATGTATTGGGTGGTGCTGTGATGGGGAAAGACCGTTCTGAGGGAGTAATTGATAAAAATAATGAAGTTTTTGGTTATCAAAATATGTTGATCATTGACGGTTCCATGATATCTGCAAATCCTGGAGTTAATCCATCGCTTTCCATCACAGCAATCGCTGAACGTGCGATGGATCAGATTCCTGTGGTTGCTGAAAGAAGGGATTTTTGAATTTTCATGCTAAATTGATGAATTATAAATAAGTCGCTGTTATTTTTTACTTCTAAATATCCTATTCTTAAATTAATTACCTACTTTAGAGTGCTTAACCAAGTGCATAATTTTATTTTAATTCAGGACTTAATTTGTCCTTAAAAACAATTCGATTATCAAAAAGAAAATCAAAATAGCGAAGGAAAGTATTCATGAGAGACTACATCGGGAACCTTTAATCACACATCCTCGATTGAAGTTTATTCCTAATATTGTGCTGAATCTGATTAGCTTTTTTATCACATTTGCAGTGGTAGGAACGCTATTGTATTTGTTGTTGAATTATTTGATAATGAAATTTTATCATTTGGAATAGAAAAGGAGTGTCTCAAAAATTGAAATTGAGTATGAAATTAATATTGCTCATGTTGGTTTTATTGAAAATATAATTTTTATTCCCGTAATTTTCTCCCACATTGAACTTGTGTACATACAATAATTGTGCGTCAAAACCTTTTAACATCCCTTGAAATTGGTAGCGAACATCAGCATTGGTCTGCACATAAGAAGGCAAACCGTATTTATTTAATGCAACGTTTTTTACATCCGGTAAATCAAAATATCCTACTGCGAGATTCGATTTGAATGTCTTTTTAGGATTCGTATATTGTATTTTGGTCATGACGGCATGTACATCTCCAAACCCTTCATTCCGTTCTCTAGGCATAAAGGTGTAAAACGGGTCTCGTCCCCATTCGCGAGGCATTAAATACCTTCCTTTGGCAGTTATTCGGTTGTAATTTAAACTCAATTCTATTTTTTTATTTTGCCAGCCTAATCTTCCTCCAAAAGTTTGAGAATTACCGTTTTTTTCAAAATAGGTTTTGCTGGGATCTTTATTCCCTCCAAAATTCAGGGCGTATTGGTAGACTGTCTGAAAACCGAAAAGTAACTTTGAGTTGGGATTTAAATCGTATCTATAGTCCATTTGAAACAATGCCGAATTGAATATGTTTTCTGCATACTGATTCCATAAAAGTGTTTTTAGATTCTTTATGGATTCATTTTGTATCCCAACAATATAAATTCCATTACTGTCTAAATTTCCTGCATAACCGGATTTTGTTCCATCAGGATTCACACCAGTTGGATTTATTCCTATGGATTCTCCGACTTCAAAATATTTCAGTGTGCTTCGTGGTGAAATTCCGTAGAGATAGCCCAAATTAATTTTAGTTTTTTTGATTTCATTAAAATCTACCCAAATTCCGTTTACTTCCGTTGGACGCATTCTGCCGTCTTGCAGGTTTATAAAGGACGTATTGAGCAGTTGTTTTCCGAGAGTTATAGTCGAATTTTGATAATTGTATTTTAAATATAACTCTTCTAACCGACTTAGATTGTCTTTGTTTGATGGGTTTTGAATGTCAAAAAGTGCCACTTCATAGCGATTGGACGCATTAGTAATGGGATCTTTTTGAGTAAAATTAGAAGAACCAATGTTGAAAATGTAATAACCGCTCACGCCAAATTGAAAGTCATGAAATTTGGCCGTTTCAAATTTTACGCCTCCGCCAACAGCATTAGCATAATAATTAGATAAACCACTTTCGTTGTTAGTCGCCATAAAAAAATAACGAAAATGACCACTGAAGTTTCCGTTTTTGAAAGCATGTAAAATCGATGTGGAATCAATTTTTTCATCGCTTTTTTCTTTCCAAACATCCGGTTTTTCTGAGATTTCCTGATGTTGTGCTTTGGTATCTATGGTAAAAAGTAGGGAAGCAAGTAAATAAATTACAACGAAAAATTTTTTCATTTTTGAACGTTTAGATTTGCAACAAAAATAATCTTAACCATCTAAATGGGAAGTAACTTTTATCACATTGACCCAAAAAAAGCCGAATGTTTTAGGCATTCGACTTTATTAATTTTTGACTTTCCTGCTTTATATTTATCTAAAAGTGTAATCGACTCCAGTAACTTGGGATAACAGCGTCTCTGGAGCATCCAGAATTATCGCATTTTTTTGAGGAGTAGGCGTAACAGGAGAATTTTGTTTTAAATAATCTTTCATCACTGAATGTAAAGTTGCATTAGTGTTTTTGGCATCCATCACGCCTTTCATTCTGCAAAGCATGTCTACAGGATCGCCGTCGCGTTCACAGGCCATTATGGAATACATTTTTTCGGGATCTAATGGTATATTTTTCACGGTTATACTTTGTACTCTTTTATCCATTTCTGCAAAAGCATTAAAGCGCACTTCCATTCCCTTGAATTTTACAACCCAGCCACCAAAACGTTTTGAAGCATCTTCGGCAAAAACATTATTTAATTCTTTTTCTAGCCAGTTTTTCAGTTGCTTTCCGGTTACTTTTGCAGTTCGCACAGTACTGTCAACGGGTAACATATCAAAAATAAATCCGTGTGTGATGGGAATATTTCCAGTTTGATCCGGAGTTGTTTTTGGTGGACAAAAGCGAAATCCATTCGAAAGATTAATGTCTATATCTGGAAATTTCCAGTGTAAAGCATTTAAAATCATCGTGTCAATTGGATTTTCTACCACAAAATAGCGGTATAAAGGAATCGTGCTGTAACCAATAACCTGATTAATTTTTTCTTTATAAATAGACTCTTTTTCTATTAATAATTTTTCAATTGCAGCATCCGGTTTTATTTCTGGCGAATCAACTTCCAGCAGTTCATAGTTGTCTTCAATCACTTTTCCGTTTAAAATTGTCAAATCTAATTTCCCAATAAACGAACCGAAAGCTCCCGGTTCCACTACTTTTGAATATTTACATATTATAGGTTTTCGAACTCTTTCGTGCGTGTCGCCTCCTAAAATATAATTGACACCTTCACATTCCGGTCGGTTTGCCAATGCTATTTGTTGTGACAAACCCAAATGTGCAATTATGATCACATAACTGCATTGTTCTTGATTTCTAAGCACATCCACATAATGAGCCAAATTTTCTTCGGGATTGGTATATAAAATTCCTTTGCTGTAATTTGGACTTTGTCGCAAGGGCACCAAAGGATCGGTGTAGCCTAGAAAACCAATTTTTGCTCCTGCAATATGCCAAATTGTATAGGGTTGAAAAATAAGTTCGCCTCGTTTTCCGTCGCCTAAATCGTGGTACATATTCGTACAGATTTTTGGCGCATCCAGCGAACCCATTAAGGTTTGCATTTTTCTTTTTCCGTAAATTACTTCCCAATTTCCCGGAAGATACAAGTCGTAATTCAACGCATTTAAAATGGGAACAAAAGCTTCACCGGTAGTTTCGACGCTTAACTCGCTGCCCTGAAACATATCGCCAGTATCAATAATATAGGTATTTGGGTTTTTCTTTTTTAGCTTTTTTAGCATTGTTGCCATATAAGCATAACCGCCCGTTTTTCTATAAACAACTTTGTCGTTTTCCCAAAATAATTCGTCGTTAGGATGAATTTGGCAATGTACATCGGTAGTTTGAAGAATAGAAATTGTTTGAGGTTTGCTTTGGTCGATTGCGGCATCTAAGTTTATTTCTTCCGTCTGAGTTGTATTTGCAATAGCGGAAATAGGCGAAATAATCGCCGCTCCCAGACCTAAAGTCGTCACTGATTTAAGGAAATCTCTTCGGTTATTGCTCATGGTTTTAGTTTTTTAGATTTATAGCAAATTTTACAGCAAAAACTACGGTTAAATTGTGTCGCTAGATGCAAAAAATAGTTATATTCCTATTTTAGAATCCGCCTTTGATGTACGTCCAGCCTTGTTCTTGCTTTTCTACAATTTCGGCAATTCCCACAGGTACATATTCTACTTCCGAAATGATTTGGTCTTTAGATACTTTTTGACTTTTCATTGTATTTTCGCACACTAAAAAGCGAACACCTTTAGCTCGAAGTTCTTTTATCGCGTCAATTTGCTTTGATTTTGCAGACATTACAAATGGTAAACCCATGCTGTGAATCACTACTTCGTATTTTGCATTAGGCCAATGCGTTGTTAAGTTTTTTAATTGGTTTACAATTGCTTTTTGTTGTAAAGTGTCAACAGCATTGGTAAACTGGAACACAATTTTGTGGTTATTCGGTTTTTTTTGAGCGAATGCAGCAATTGAAATCATGCTAAATACAAGAATAAATGAAAGCGTGAGGTTTTTCATAATTTGGTTTTAAGTCGTTAATTTTCTTTTTTCTTTTTTGCTTCTTTAATAGGTTTGAAAGGTCCGAATTTATGTTGCATTTCCGTAAACGAATCTGAAAAAGGCCCAAAAGGATGATCCACCGGTTTTTTCGAAATATCGGGCCAATCTTGCCTTAAATCTTTCGATGGTCTGTCCAGACTTTCCACATAAGCCGCAATATCCCACGATTCTTCATCTGATAATTGAGGATTTTCATAGGTGGCACCCAATGGCATATTGTATTTGATGTAACCCGCAAACCGACTGATTCTAAAAAGTCCTGCACCGCTATTATATGAACTCTTGCCCCAAAGTGGCGGATACGTATATTCTTTTTTATCAGCTGCTAAAATCCCCTCACCATTCACTTGATGACAACTCGCACATTTGGCATTATATAATGCTTTTCCTTTGGCAGGATCAGCAGCGCGATCTAAATATTCCAAATCATAGATTCCTGAGGCATTTGCTTCTTTGCCTTTTGGGACATTACTACCAATGTATTCGATATATGCTATCATGGCCTTCATTTCTCTGTCGTCTTTTTTGAGTGGCAGGCCGTTCAAGCTTCTTTCCATACAATCGTTGACTCTTTTGTAAAGATTTTCTACCTGTCCGCTTCGCGCTCTCATCTTTGGATACATAGAATAGACGGAACCATAATTGTTTCCCCAAGGTTTTGTACCTGCATCCAGATGGCAATTGTTGCAATTCATCCCATTCGTGATTTGTTTCACACTGCCATTTGGACCCAAATATTTTGCCGTATGCATAATTAAATCTTTGCCATATTCGACTTCTTGTTTTAAAGAGGCATCTGCAATCAAATTGAGATCAGCAGGCTTCCAGAATTTTGCTGTTTCATTTTGTACCATCACTTTTTTCTTAGCATCGATATAAAGAGAATCGAGGTTTGAATCACTATTTTGAAACCAAGAGGTGATGGATGAATTGAAAAACACAACCAAGAACAACCCCATGACTAAGAAAATAATAGTCATAAAGAGATAAATCAGTCTTTTTACAAGCGATTTAAATTGGACGATATTTTGTTTTTCTGGAATCATAAATGTATTAATGAGGCAGTTTATCTCTAAAATATCCATAAACCCAAGTTCCTACTATTGCAAAAAATAGGGTTACAATCATTACGGTAGCACCCGTTCCAATTTGTGCAAACAACGGTCCAGGACAAGCTCCGGTTACTGCCCAGCCCAATCCAAAAATGAGTCCACCATAAATCTGACCTTTGTTAAAAGTTTTGTCGTGGAACTCAATTTTCTCACCGTAAATGGTTTTAATATTGAATTTTTTAATCAGGAAAACGGAAATTATTCCCACCACAACGGCACTTCCAATAACGCCATACATGTGGAAAGATTGGAAGCGAAACATTTCCTGAATGCGATACCAACTGATAATTTCTGCTTTGATGAAAACAATACCGAATAAAATACCAATGACTAAGTATTTTAAATTGTGGTACCATTTGTGTTCCAATTGGCTCTCGTTGATACAAACTGTGTCTAAGGAACGCGTTTCGAAATCTGTATTTTGATCTTTAATGTTCATAATTCGTAATTTAAAGTGAAAGAATAAATGGTAAAATAATGTTTGCCATAATCAATCCGCCAATGAAGAAGCAACATGTTGCAATCAATGATGGCATTTGTAAATTAGACAAACCGGAAATCGCATGACCACTAGTACAACCTCCTGCATAACGAGAACCAAAACCAATAAAAAAGCCACCAATAACCATCATAAAAAAGCCTTTAAGTGTAAATAAACTTTCCCACGAGAACAATTGTTCTGGCAACATTCCATAAATTTCGGTTATGCCGTAACCTGCCAATTCGGCTTTTAGATTTCCATCAATGATGATTGGATTTGGATTAGATAAAAAGCTGTATGCGATTACACCACCTAATAAAATACCAAAAACGAAAAACATATTCCAGATTTCTTTTTTCCAATCGTATTTAAAAAATTTAATGTTTGCCGGTAAGCACATGGCGCAAGTATGACGTAAAGAGGCACTAATACCAAATGATTTGTTTCCAATGATTAACAAAGCCGGAACTGTAAGTCCAACTAATGGGCCGGCAATATACCAAGGCCAAGGTTCTCTGATTAATTCTAAAATTTCCATATTTAATTTTTTTATCAATGCAAAGATTATATTTATAAATGAGTAGTTATGTTACTTTTGTCACACAAGGAAAAAATATTAATATAATTGAAACAATTTAAAATAATTTTAAATTATTAGAAATCAGTAATTTACGATTTAAATTAATAGGATTGTATTAAAATTTAACCAAAAAAAAGTATCTGATTTTTCAAATACTTTTAATAATTATGTAAAAAATTAATTTGTAATTAAAGTTTTATGACTGTTTATTATCTTTTTTATTGATTTTGACCGCCACAGAAATTACGTTTTCCATCGCTACTATTTTTTTAATAACTCATCTAGCTTTTCTCGGAACGAATCACTGTTCCAATCCGCAGTTCCAATTTTGGCCACAATTACATTTCCGGATTGATCAATAAGATAGGTTGCCGGAATGGTTGAAGATTCCATTTCTAAAGGAGGATTTGTAACCGATTGATAAACGGGAAGTGTCAAATTTTCTTTAACCATAAAAGCGTTTGCTTTTTCGAAAGAATCAGTTGTCACAAATAAAAAGACCATTTTATCTTGATAATCAGCATATAATTTTTGAATACTCGGCATCTCGGCAATACAAGGCGGACACCACGTGGCCCAGAAATTAATGAATATTATTTTTCCTTTGTATGCTTTTAATGACACAGTCTTTCCAGTGGCATCTGTTAATTGCCATTGATAACTGGAAAGCATTTTTTGATCTGTTACGGCTATAGTTTTAGGCGAAAAAGCAATTAATCGGTTTAAATGTACTTTTACAAAAGTGCCCAAAGGACTAAACAAAAGAAGTGCTATCAATACGATAAAAACAATATTTTGAATAGTCGATTTTTTTGATTTTTTTGGTTCCATTTTTTTAATTGTTATTCTCTAAAAAAAAATTATTTTCTGTTCAAATTTAGCTGTTTATTGTTTTATTAAGTGTCTTTCGGCATTCGGATTTCAATGATCAAGGATGATGCAATAGTGATAACACCAATCAGAATAATGGCATAATTTACACCAAATAAATCAGCTGTAATTCCTGAAATAATCGCGCCTATCGCATATCCTAAATCTCTCCAAAGTCTGAATGTACCAATGCTTTCAGCTCTTTGATGGGGATTTGTCGCTTGTGCAATTGCTGATAAAAAAGTGGGATAAACTAAAGCAGTTCCTAAACCTAAAAAGGCTGAAATGGCAGCCAATTGATAGAAATCTGTCGCAAAAGGAATAAAAAGTATTGCTATTCCCTGTAGTAACATTCCCCAAAGCAGCATCTTTTTTTTCGAATAAACATCAGACATTTTTCCGGTTATCAATTGACCAAAACCCCAAACTGTTGGGTAAATGGCGGTTATAATTCCAATATTCTGAGAATCATAATGCAAAGAAAGCAACACAATAGGCAAAAGTCCCCAAATCATTCCGTCATTCAGGTTATTGACTAATCCTGCTTGCGTTATGGCGCTTAATGTTTTGTTTTTGAAAGTCGTTTCGAGAAAAATATTGTCTAATTTTCAGTTGTATTGGTCGCATTTTCTTGGTGCACAAATACTCGGGTGTCTTTCACAAAAAATAAGGTTAACAGAAAACCAATTATCGAAATTCCAATTCCCAAGTAAAAAGGGTAGGGCGTAATACCATACTTTTGAGCGATATAGCCAGACAGAAAAGCAACTAATCCAACGGCAAAATAACCGGCAAACTCATTGAGGCCCATTGCTAGACCACGATCTTTTTCTCCCACCAAATCAATTTTCATCACTACCGTGCTGCTCCAAGTGAGCCCTTGGCTGATGCCCAAAAGAATATTGGCAAAAATCACCCAATTCCAAGATTCAGCAAGTATCAAAATAAAAGGAATCGGTATGGCCAGAATCCAACCAAATAAAAGCAAATTTTTTCTGCCAAAACGATTCGCCAGTTTGCCTGTAAAATAATTGGTAATGGCTTTCGTGATTCCAAATGCAATGATAAAAGAGAGAATAGCCGTTTTTGAAGCAATACCAAATTCAATCTCAGCAAATTTTGGAATAATAGTTCGTTCCATTCCTATCATTCCACCAACAAACGCATTGACGATTACCAAAATAGTAAACTGTTTCCAATTTTCTTTCAGCCCAAGTTTCGTTGTATTTGTTTTCAATTGATTTTTTTAGGAATTAAAATGACTGTTTGGAATAGAAGTTAGCCCTAAAAGAATAGGTTCTTACAATTTGTAATATTCCAACTGATAATCACCAATGTGTTTTTTATTTTCTGCAATTGATTTTTTATGTTTAAAATAATTCACCGTTCCAAAAACAAAAATGATAAATGAAGTGACGAAAAGTGCGATTTCAATCAGTAAACTATTTTCAATTTTTAGTAGATTTCTCAAACTCAAGCCTGCAATCAAAAAATACATGGAGGTTCTCAAAAAGGCAAGAAAAGTAGATTGATTAGCCAATGTTGTTCGTTGCAATGCTAATTTTTCTCTTAAAATTAAGTCTTTGTTTGCTGGTTTTTTCTCTTCCATAGTATATTATTTTTTTGATTTTTTTCAAAATGTCTGTTATTCCTAATTTTTAGATGACTATCAAATTTACTTCTTTATTTAAATCAATTTAAAAAATCAACTGTTTTTCCAGTATTTAAGAATTACAGGAAAATCAAAGTGTCTTTATCGTCCTCTAATTCTGATTGCCTATTAAATAAGTGTGCAGTTTAAAACAAATACTTTTCTTGTTTTAAACTGCACACACTATTTTTTAAAACAACCGCTGTTTATTTGCTTATTGCTTCGTTGACATCTTGCCAAGTACCACCATTGGTCACATTTTTGAAACCATTTTGTTCTAAAATCATTTTGGCTTGACCACTGCGATTCCCACTTCGGCAGAAAACAATAATTTGCTCTTTTCCTTTAAATTTTGCTAATTGACTCGCAACTTGATCCAAAGGAATGTTGGTAGATCCTTTTACATGACCTTCCGCGAATTCTGCTGGTGTGCGAACATCTACAAGGAACGCACCTTCTTTTATTAATTTTTCCATTTGTGTGTTGTCTTTTTTTGAAAACAGATTTTTAAAAATTGCGAACATAATTCTTTTTTTAGTATTCAATTGGATTGTTTTGGCTCACCCATTCATTCATTCCTGGAGAGTAATTGAGAACATTTTTATAACCATTTCGCGCTAATAATGAATAAGCGATTGCTGCTCTATCGCCACCCTGGCAATGGATTAGCACTTTTTTATCTTTACTTATTTTGTTTAAATTATTTACTAAAGTTCCTACAAATACATTGTCAGCTCCTTTTATGTGACCTGCATTGTATTCAGCAGCGCCACGCAGGTCAACCACCTGAACGTCTTTTTCTTGTTGTAGCGTTTTAAATTCTTCTAATGAAATTTGATTTACAGTTTCTAAAGAACCGCCATTTTCTTCCCATATTTTTGTAGAAGGAACGTAGCCTTGAATATTGTCTAGTCCTATTCTCATTAGTTTTCTGGTCAAATCATCCAATTGTGACTCATCGGCAAGCAAGATAAAAGGTTCTTCATACGTAAGAAACCATCCTGCCCAAGTAGCAAAAGAATTGTTCCCCTGAATATTGATACTTCCCGGAATAAATCCTTTAGAAAATTCTGTTTTATCTCTGGCATCTATCAATTTAGTGCCTTTCGCTAAAGCCGTGGATAATTCAGTGTAACCTAATTTTTTCAATTTAGGAACAGCAGTAAGCAGCTGACGATCTACTTTATTCAGTTTTTTCATCATTGCAAAATACTTCGGTGGTTCCGGTTGGTCTTCCAATAAATATTTTACAAAACCAGCTTCATCATTTTTATGTTGAAAAGCCCAGTTTCTTATTTTTTCATACCCAACAGTTGTACTTGGTACAGCTCCTAATGCTTTTCCACAAGCAGAACCTGCGCCATGACCAGGCCAAACTTGAATGTATTCAGGTAATGCATCAAATTTAGTGATAGATTGATACATTTGTTTGGCACCAATGTCCTGCGTTCCTTTGATTCCTGCGGCTTTTTCTAGCAAATCAGGTCTTCCTACATCTCCAACAAATACAAAATCACCGGTGAACAACATGACAGGCTCTTCGCTGGCAGGCGTATCTGTTAACAAAAAACTAATGCTTTCCGGAGTATGTCCTGGTGTGTGAACTACTTCTATTTTTAAGTTTCCTACTTTTAGAACATCACCATCTTTTACGTCAACATGAGGGAATTCATATTTCCAATCGGGTCCGCCTTCAGCTGAAAGATACATTTCTGCTCCAGTCAAAGCGGCGAGCTCTCTGGAACCTGCAAGGAAATCAGCATGAATGTGTGTTTCTAAAATATGAGTAATTTTCATATTGTTCTGCTTGGCAATTTCAAGATAGGTATCTACATCCCTTTTAGGATCGATAACTGCGGCTACTCCTGCTTTTTGACAGCCAATAAAATAACTTGCCTGAGCAAGACTTTTGTCGTAAATGTGTTGAAAATACATATCGTTTATTTTTAAGTTTCTAATTTATAGGACAAAATTAATGCATGAATTCTTTAAATTTGGTGACTAATGTTACATAGCAGTTTATAACTGAATTATTTTGCCTGTATGCACGTCATAGCGCATGGAAATAATTTTAGTTTTGTGCTCTTTTATAATAGAATTTTCCTGAATAAGCCTGCTTGAATGTTCAATGTTAGCATTTATAGAACCCAATAAATTTTTTTCCTTCGGCATTTTTTTTCTTCGGCCTGTTCTTCTTTTTCCTCGGCAAGAGTGGCTACAATATCATCAATGTGATTCAAATGTTTTTTATATAAATTATCTTTATCTTCGATGTAGGCTTTGATGGCACCACATTCTGTGTGACCTAAAACAACAATTAATTTCACATCAAGATGTTCTACGGCATACTCAATACTTCCCATGTCAATATCTGAAATTAAGTTTCCTGCATTTCTAATGACGAAAAGATCGCCTAATCCTTGGTCAAATAATACTTCAGGAGAAACTCTACTGTCAGAACAAGATAGTACTACTGCAAAAGGATGTTGTTCATTTTGGTTTTTTAGCACTGTTTTTTTGTCTTGATGCGGATGAATAGATTTTTCTTCAATAAAACGTTGATTTCCGGAAATTAGTTGTTCTATTGGTGTTTCTTTTTCTGGAATCGGGGTTGCAGTTTCTTCTTTCTTACAACCTATTGTCATACTTAAAATTGCAATTGTCAGGATTGTATTTCTCATGTTACTTTCAATTATTTTTTCAAAAGTAGCTCGTGCATGTTTTAGGTATGGTAACTTATATCACATAACAAAAAAAGAGATTGCCATTTTCAGACAATCTCTTTTGATTTAAAAACCTTTGAATTATTTACAGTAATGTCGTTGGACAAACATAATCAGATGTTAAAAGATTGGTATTTTTGATTTCGGCAAATCCACCAATAACATCAACAAAGTTATCCCATCCGCGTTGTTTTAAAATTGAGGCAGCAATCATACTGCGATATCCACCGGCACAGTGCAAAATAAATTTTTTCTCTTTTGGGAATTCTGCCAAGTGATTGTTGATTTCGTTTAAGGGAACATTTATTGCTCCAATAAGATGTTCCGATAAAAATTCGCTTTTCTTTCTGACATCAAAAATAAGTGTTGCATCAAAATAAATAGTGTCTTCCAGTTGTTTAGCCGTAATTCTCTTTACGGTATCCAATTCAAAACCTGCCTTTTTCCAAGCATTAATTCCACCGTTTAAGTAGCCAATAGTATGATCGTACCCAATACGTGAAAGGCGCACCATACTTTCTTCTTCCTTACCAATTTCTGTGACTAATAAGATTTCTTGTTTGATATCTGCAATCATTTCTCCCACCCACATTGCAAAACTTCCATCTAAACCAATGTTAATACTGTTCGGAATAAATCCTTTAGCAAATTCAGATGCGTCACGTGTATCTAATACTAAAGCTCTGGTTTCATTTGCTACAACTTCAAATTCGGTTGGATTTAATGGTGTTTTTGCTTTTTTTAGTATCGCATCCAAACTGTCATAACCATTTATATTCAGCAACACATTGGCAGGGAAATAGGCTGGAGGATTCGTTAATCCGGTCAATACAGCAGTAACAAACTCGTCTTCGGTCATCTTCGGGTTCAAGGCGTAATTGGTTTTCTTTTGGTTGCCCAAAGTATCCGTAGTTTCTTTGCTCATCATTTTTCCGCAAGCTGAACCTGCACCGTGGTTAGGATAAACGATTAAATCATCCGATAAAGGCATTATTTTAGTTCGTAGCGAATGGTATAAATGACGTGCTAATTTGTCTTGTGTTAGATCAGCAACAACATGTTGCGCTAAATCCGGGCGCCCTACATCCCCAATAAACAAGGTGTCGCCGGTTATGATTCCGTGTTCTTTTCCATTTTCATCAATCAACAGAAAAGTAGTACTTTCCATGGTGTGTCCCGGTGTATGAATCACTTTCACTTTGTAATTTCCAATTTCAAAAATTTGTCCGTCTTCGGCAGTAATAATTTCATAAGCCGGTTTTGCTGTTGGGCCATAGACAATTTTTGCATTTGTTTTATTGGCTAAATCCAAATGTCCTGAAACAAAATCAGCGTGGAAATGAGTCAGAAAAATGTACTTAATTTTGGCATTGTCTTTAAATGCTCTATCAATGTAAGGTTGCACTTCGCGTAACGGATCAAAAATGGCCGCTTCTCCGTTACTTTCTAAATAATAGGCTGCGTGAGCAATACATCCGGTATAAATTTGTTCGATTTTCATAATCATGTGTTTTTTTAATTATTGATAGGGCAAAATTAGGGGGCACATATTTAATCTAAAGTGACAATTATCATAAGAAAATAATTATTTTAGTATTAATTATAGTATGTGATAAATGTCACATAGCGATTTGAATTTGAATTCGTTACAAGGATTTATTTTGCTTAATGTTTAGTGTTTATTGGCATATTAAATCATAGAGCAGTCACAAGTACTTCTTAATTTTTTTTTGAAAATTATTTTAGATTACGTTGTGAATTTCAATCGATTTTATGACTTTAAAATTAATTATTGAAAACATATTTATTCTTTTTTTTGTACCTTTTTATCTCTTTGATTACTTTATTGAAAGTGGTAACATGTGCTTATAAATTTTTTTTGAAAACCACTGGCTGCTATTAAAAGTCGAATATTTTAAATCCATCAATGGGTTTTAATACTTAAATCAGTTATTTATTTGGTACGATATTTTATATTTGTAAGCACAACAGCAATTTACTCCACTACATGTCAATCACGCCTCAATTACAAGAATTATCTCAGTCATTAGAAGGAACACTTTTTTATGATGATCTCCATAAAACATTGTATGCAACAGATGCTTCCGCGTATCGAATTATGCCAGTTGCTGTAGCGATTCCAAAATCAGAGGAAGATATTGTCAAAATTATTCGCTTTGCAGCAAAAAATAAAATTTCAATTACGCCCAGAACTGCAGGAACTTCACTGGCAGGTCAAACGGTAGGTAATGGAATAATTGTGGATGTTTCGAAATATTTCACCAAGATTGTCGCTTTTGATTCTGCAAAAAAAACGGTTACCGTGCAGCCGGGAGTAATTCGGGATGAACTGAATTTGTATTTAAAAGAACACGGATTATTTTTTGGTCCCAATACTTCCACCTCAAATCGCTGTATGATAGGAGGGATGGTAGGCAATAATTCATCGGGAACTACCTCGATTAGGTATGGTGTGACCCGCGATAAAATAGTGGAAATTAAAGCGATTTTGAGTGATGGGACTTTGGCAGTATTTAAAGAAATAACTTCAGCGGAATTCATTGAGAAAACAAAAGGGAACACGCTTGAAAGCTCTATTTATAAGACCATTTATGAGGAACTTTCGAATACAGAAAACCAAAAGGAGATTATAAAGGAATTTCCGAAACCTGAAATTCACAGAAGAAATACTGGATACGCGATTGATTTATTATTGAAATCGGAACTTTTTGGAGGAACCGAAAACACAATAAATCTAGGGAAACTCCTTTGCGGAAGCGAAGGAACGCTAGCTTTTACCACTGAAATTACGTTAAAAGCAGATCATGTACCGCCAACATATAATGTGATGGTGGTAGCGCATTTTCATACGATTCAGGAAAGTTTAGAAGCCGTTGTAACCGCGATGAAACATCATTTGTATACCTGCGAAATGATGGATGATACAATATTGAATTGTACCAAAACCAACCGGGAACAAGCCAAAAATAGATTTTTTATTCAAGGCGAACCAAAAGCAGTTATCATGCTCGAAGTAGCTTCGCATCATAGTATGGAGGATGCCGAAAGACAAGCTAATGATTTAATAGCCGATTTGGAAAGAAACAATTTTGGGTATGCTTTGCCCAAAATTTACGGAGCAGATATTGATAAAATAAATGAGTTGCGAAAAGCAGGTCTCGGACTTTTAGGAAGTATTGTTGGTGATAATAAAGCGGCAGATTCTATTGAAGATACCGCAGTTGAGTTGAGTGATTTACCCAATTATATTGCCGAATTCTCCGCCATGATGGAACGCCATGGTCAGAGCGCGATTTATTATGCGCATGCAGGTGCCGGAGAATTGCATTTGCGACCAGTTTTAAACTTAAAAACAACAGATGGATTACACCAATTTAGAAACATCGCAACCGAAGTCGCTATTTTGGTAAAAAAGTATAGAGGTTCGCTGAGTGGGGAGCACGGAGATGGAATTGTACGAGGCGAGTTTTTGCCCTTTATGATTGGGGATAAGAATTATGAATTATTAAAAAGAATCAAACATGCCTTTGATCCTAATACCATTTTGAATGTAGGGAAAATTGTAAACGCTTTCAAAATGGATGAAAACCTTCGGGTGGAAGCGGGCAGAGTGGAACCGGAAATACAAACAATTCAGGATTTTTCGGATAGTATGGGAATTTTGCGTGCCGCGGAAAAATGCAATGGCTCGGGTGATTGCAGAAAATTACCTTCGGCTGGCGGAACTTTGTGTCCCAGTTACCGCGCTACCCGAAATGAAAAAGACACCACTCGCGCCAGAGCCAATGCGCTGCGGGAATACCTTACACATTCAGAGAAAGACAACAAATTCGACCATGAAGAATTGTATAAAGTATTTGAGTTGTGCGTAAGTTGCAAAGCTTGCGCCAGTGAATGTCCCAGTAATGTGGATGTAGCGGCTTTGAAATCGGAGTTTTTGTACCAATATCAAAAAGCAAATGGATTTTCATGGCGCAATAAAATATTTGCTTTTAATGCGAAACTGAATGGATTGGGAAGTATTACTCCTAAGTTTACGAATTTTATGGTGAATTTGCCTTTGGTGAAAAAAAGCATGGGAATTGCTCCCAAAAGAGAAGTGCCGCTTTTGGCCCCAAAGACGTTTAGAAAATGGTACGAGAAAAATTGGAATCAGGCGCCAAGTGATTCTTTTGTAAACGGAAAAGTATGTTTGTTTTGTGATGAGTTTACTAATTATTATGATGTATCGGTTGGAATTGATGCATATGAATTATTGACAGCATTAGGATATGAAGTAATTCTGGTGGATCATGAAGAAAGCGGAAGAGCTTTTATTTCGAAAGGGTTTCTCGAAGAAGCAAAAGCAATTGCGAATATAAATGTTGAAATTTTCTCGAATTATAGTACTGCTGATTTTCCTTTGATAGGAATAGAACCTTCGGCAATATTGACGTTTAGAGACGAATACATTCGATTGGCTGACGATAAAGAAGGTGCCGAAAAATTAGCCAAAAATGTATTTACGATTGAAGAGTTTTTCAAAAATGAAATTACAAAAGGTAAAATCAATGCAGAGCAATTTTCTGAAGAAGAGAAAACGATTAAAATTCACGGACATTGCCATCAAAAGTCATTGAGTACGATGGAAGCGACTTTTGCGATGTTGAATGTGCCTAAAAACAGTTCGGTTACTATTTATAATTCGGGATGTTGCGGTATGGCAGGATCTTTTGGATATGAAAAAGAACATTATGAAATCAGCATGCAAATGGGAGAAGATACGTTGTTTCCAAAAATTAGAGCGACTGAACCGACGACGGCTATTGCTGCTGCGGGAACCAGTTGTCGCCACCAGATTTTTGATGGAACGAGTAGAAAAGCATTGCATCCGGTGACCATTTTAAGGAGCTGTTTGAAATAGTCAGTAAAAAATGAAGACATTTATCAGAAGCGGAAAAATGTCTTTTAGTTTTATTGAATTTATTTTTTATAGTGCTGAAATTGATTTATTTGACTTTTAAAATGAATAAATAAATCATTTTTAAGGTTTTAAAAAATAATAAAAAAAAATAGTTGGAGAAACAACATTAGTTCAATTTGTTTTATACTTTTGATTTTTGAAGATTATTTACATAATATCTAACATAAAAACATATAATTTACAGTATATTAATTTTTAATGATAAAATTTACAATATGGCGTTAAAAGGTTTATTTAGAAAAAAAACAGTACAAGATATATTAAAACAAGTTGAAAAAAATAATGCTGATGGACACAATGCCCTAGGAAAACACTTGACTGCACGAGATTTGACTGCTTTTGGAATCGCCGCAATTGTGGGAGCAGGTATTTTTAGTACCATTGGAAAAGCAAGTGCTGATGGAGGCCCTGCGGTTATCTTTTTATTCTTATTTACTGCTATTGCGTGCAGTTTTGCTGCTTTTGCTTATGCTGAATTTGCCTCGATGGTTCCCGTTTCCGGAAGTGCTTATACATATTCTTATGTTGCTTTTGGCGAAATTATAGCGTGGATTATTGGTTGGGCCTTGATTATGGAATATTCGGTTGGTAATATAACGGTTGCCATATCGTGGAGTGATTATTTTACAAGTTTACTGGAGAGTGGTGGTCTTCATTTGCCGCAATGGGTTCAGATGGATTTCTTGTCTGCTTCCAGAGGATTTGATGATGCCACGGCACTGATGCAAGGAGGAAAAGAATATGCCAACTTAAGTCCTGCTTTGCAAGATGCTTATACGGCTTGGACAACTTCACCAGTTATTGGTTCGTTTCATTTTGTAGCAGATCTTCCTGCATTATTAATTATCGTTTTAATCACAGCATTAATTTACCGCGGGATGAAGGAGTCTCGAAATGCGAGTAATATCATGGTGGTTGTCAAATTATGTATCGTCCTTTTAGTAATTGCTGTTGGAGTTTTCTATGTAGATACCGCTAACTGGGATCCATTTGCGCCTAATGGTGTTACAGGAGTTTTAAAAGGAGTTTCAGCAGTGTTTTTTGCTTACATCGGTTTTGATGCTATTTCAACAACAGCAGAAGAATGTAAGGATCCACAACGCGATTTACCAAGAGGAATGATGTGGGCCATAATTATATGTACCATTTTATATATTGCAATTGCCTTAGTTTTAACTGGAATGGTTTCTTATGACCTATTGAATGTAGGTGATCCATTGGCTTTTGTATTTGAAAAATTAGATCTGAAATGGATGTCGGGAATTATTGCGGTAAGTGCAGTTGTAGCTATGGCTAGTGTTTTATTAGTTTTCCAAATGGGACAACCGCGTATCTGGATGAGTATGAGTCGTGATGGTTTGTTGCCAAAACGTTTCTCAAAAGTACATCCAAAATATAAAACACCTTCTTACGCTACAATCGTAACGGGTTTTGTTGTAGCAGTGCCAGCTTTGTTTTTGAATTTAACACTAGTTACGGATTTGTGCAGTATTGGAACTTTATTCGCCTTTGTATTGGTTTGTGCCGGAGTTTTAGTGTTACAAAACAGAACTGATATCCCTCGTGGAAAATTCAAAACTCCTTATGTAAATTCAAAATACATATTGCCCGTTTTCATTATTATTGGATTAGTATTTGCTTTTGGTTACAATGAAAAAGCGACTATGGATTTTATTACCAATGAAACACAGATCAACAGTTCATCGGATATTATCACATCGTTAAACAAAGAAGAAACTCAAAAAGTATACGAGTATTTAGTACGTATCGATGCGAGAAACAGCACAGATGAAACTCCTGACTTAGAGCTTTTATTAAGTCAATACCAAGATGATGCAAAATATTCCAGTATTATAGCTGGTTTGCCAATTGCAGACGCTGTGAAGTATGAAAGTGGTTTTAGTTTGTTTAAACATAAAATTCCAATGTGGATTTTCCTTATCGTTTTAGTTGGATTATTGGTTTGGTCTTTTAAATCAAACTTATCATTGATTCCATTATTAGGCTTGATTTGTTGTTTGTATATGATGGCAGAATTAAGTGTTTGGAATTGGATTTATTTTGGAATTTGGCTTTTGATTGGATTGGTGATTTATTTTGGTTTTAGCCGAAAAAATAGTAAGCTTAATCTATAGAAGGCACGCCATATTAACATATTATTTACAAGGTTAATACTATAAAAAAAACTGACTACTTAGTGATAAAGAGTCAGTTTTTTTGTTTTTATAGGGGATTAATAGCTTGTAAGTTAATAAATCGTCCTATATTTTTACTTCAATTAGCAATTTGTGGCTTTAAAATGGTGTTTTATAACGAATAAATAATACATTTTGTCGAATAAAGCTCTTATTTAGTCTTTTTTTTTTGGAGTTATCACTAGTAATTATATAAATACCTACATTTGCAGGGTATTGTGTAATTAAACATTGATTTTGGATTTTTTTTTGTAATCCTTAACGATTGATTATTGTAAGTGATAATTAAGTTTACAAAACAGATTTAAAATATAAAATTCAATATATGGAGAACTTTACTTTTATTATCTCTTTTACAGTGTCTTATTTTACCTTTATTTTAAACAAATTTTTTGATACTATAACTTTGTTTTATTTGTACTCCATACAAACTTTTCATAAATTCTCTAACGAATTAGCCGTGACTATTTTTACTTATTGCCAAACCATCAATATTTATCCACAAAAGAATTTAGTGCTTTTAAGTTGTCCAATAAATTAGACAGATTAAAAAACTAAATAATATTTTTTTTCGTAAGTAAAATATAAATAATACTATTATCCTAATACCCAAATATACATGATAAATTTTACCTCTGTAAAGAATTTCTTTTTTGTATTATTTTTAATAATTGCAGTTCAGAGTACTAATGCGCAATTTTTTACTAAACACTATGTTGCTCCAGCGCCATGGCAATATTTTAGTAAGGCTAATGAAATAGTTATTGCTACAAATTCGACAAGTACAGTAAATATTGAATTAGCTAAAAGTAATGGCGCTATCGTAGCAAATTTAACGGCTATAAAAGGAAGCCCTGCTGTTTATAGATTTACAGGATTGCCGAGTGCATTAGCAGTTCATTCTTTGAATACGGTACTTAATGCAGCGGGGTTGATAATTACAAGTTCTGGCCCCACTTCTGTGAATTTGAGAAATGTTGCTTCTGATAATTTGGGTTCAGAAGGTTCAGATGCAAATATCAAAGGTAATGCTTCGCTAACCAGTTTTGGGGATGCAGGTATTGGGGTGGAGTTTCGCGTAGGATACTATAGGGATGGTGCGATTGCTGGTGCAGAAGTGCCAGTTTATAGCATTATGGCTATCAGTGATAATACTTCGGTAAAATTGAATGGGGCTGTACTGACAACACTAGCTAAGGGTCAAAGTTACTTGTTTAATGCTGCAATAGGATCTTTAGTTGAGTCCTCTAAGCCATCAGTAATGAATACAAATGCCCGGCTAGATGCTCCAGGTGGTTGTGGAGACGGAACTTTTGATCAAATACCACCCATATCTGTTTTAGGGTCAGAATATTTTATACAAAGAGGGATTGGAAATAACATTGCTGAACAAACTACTGTTGTAGCTACAAAACCCAATACGGTTTTAACAATAGAAAGGTATTCAACTACAGGGATATCAGCAGGAACAACTAATGTAACATTAGGTAACGCTGGTGATTTTTACACATTTGTCAATGGGATTTCTAGTACTAATTTTTCAGTATCAAGGATTTCAGCAACGAACAATGTGGCAGTTTATTCAGGGACGGCTCAATCCTGTGAGGTGGATATTTCGGTAATTGCGCCTGTTTCTCCCTGTGCAGGATCCAACTTTATTGAAACCCAAAGATTCACTGCTTATAATAATAGTCCTTTACTATACTTTGGGTACATACTTTTAAAAGATGCCGCTGCAGTTGTAAATGTTAAAGTTACTGGTGTTGAAACGAATTTAGAAACTCTTGGTACAACTCGTTTTCAAATAGGAACAACAGGTTGGTATTTGATAAATTTTACTGGTACTCAAATTAGTAGTCCAAATGTCATCTCATTATCCAGCACTGCTAAATTAACGGTTGCCATAGTCCAACAAGATGGGGGTTTTTCAATGGCTGGTTTTTTCTCAAATTTTGCGCAACAACCAGAAGATCCTACCGTATCTTATATTTCAGGAGGTGGATGTACAAATAATTCCGCTACGTTAACAACTCCAGTAGGTTTTGCTCCTTACCAATGGTATTTAAATGGAGTACTTATTTCTGGGGCAACTTCGAATGTTTATACTGCTACAAGAACAGGATCTTATTCTGTTGCATCTACTTTGTCTTGTGGATCTTTAATACAATCAAAGCCGGTTACGGTTACTTTATGTACAGATCTGGGTATTACAAAAACAGTTGATTCTTCATCACCTTGCGTAGGTTCAAACGTAGAGTTCACAATCAAGGTTACAGATTTAGGACCTAATAATGCTACAGGAGTTTCTGTGAATGACTTACTACCGGCAGGTTATGATTTTGTAAGTTCGAATGCTTCTATCGGATCCTATAACTCAGCAACTGGTATTTGGAGCATAGGGGATTTGAATAACTCAGATATCGTTACGTTGAAAGTTACTGCTAAAGTAAAATCTAGTGGATCTTATACTAATACAGCTACAATAGTAGCTTCACAACCGGATAGTAATGCTACTAATAATACTGCTTCAGCTGTTACAACACCTATTAGTAGTACTCCGCCAGCAGTGAATGCAGGGGCTGATAGGTCTTTGGCGTGTGGCGTGGGTACAGTTCAGCTTGATGGTAACAATCCTACTGCGTCAGCAACTGGAAAATGGACAATAGTTACTGGAACTGGCGGATCTTTTGTGTTAGATACAGACCGAAAAACAGATTTTACGGGAACAGTAGGAACTACCTATACATTACGATGGACAATTTCAAACGCGTCTTGTACATCAACTTTTGATGATGTGATTATTACATTTAATGCAAATCCAAATGCTCCAATAGCAAATGATCAATCTATTTGCACCGATGGAACTACAACACAAACCTTGGTTGCTACAGCTACTGGTGGTACTATCACTTGGTATGATGCTGCAACTGCTGGTAATGTAGTAGCGAATCCAACTCAAGTTGGTGTTGGTACAAAAATCTATTATGCACAAGCTTCAAACGGTACTTGTTCAAGTTTGACACGTACCAAAGTAGTTTTAACTATTAATTCATTACCAACAGTTGCTACAGTAGGAGCGAATCAAATACTATGTGAAACAGCCACAGCAAGCCTTTCGGGTAATGCGGCTTCAGTTGGAACAGGATTATGGACTTTGGTTAGTGGTTCAGGAACAATCACCACGCCAAGTTCAGCAACATCAGGCGTAACGGCTTTAGGTTATGGAGCCAATGTATTCCGTTGGACCATCAGCAATGGAAATTGTACCGCTTCAACTGCGGATCTTACGATTACAAGAAATCAAACACCAACAGTTGCTACAGTAGGAGCGAATCAAATACTATGTGAAACAGCCACAGCAAGCCTTTCGGGTAATGCGGCTACAGTTGGAACAGGATTATGGACTTTGGTTAGTGGTTCAGGAACAATCACCACGCCAAGTTCAGCAACATCAGGCGTAACGGCTTTAGGTTATGGAGCCAATGTATTCCGTTGGACCATCAGCAATGGAAATTGTACCGCTTCAACTGCGGATCTTACGATTACAAGAAATCAAACACCAACAGTTGCTACAGTAGGAGCGAATCAAATACTATGTGAAACAGCCACAGCAAGCCTTTCGGGTAATGCGGCTACAGTTGGAACAGGATTATGGACTTTGGTTAGTGGTTCAGGAACAATCACCACGCCAAGTTCAGCAACATCAGGCGTAACGGCTTTAGGTTATGGAGCCAATGTATTCCGTTGGACCATCAGCAATGGAAATTGTACCGCTTCAACTGCGGATCTTACGATTACAAGAAATCAAACACCAACAGTTGCTACAGTAGGAGCGAATCAAATACTATGTGAAACAGCCACAGCAAGCCTTTCGGGTAATGCGGCTACAGTTGGAACAGGATTATGGACTTTGGTTAGTGGTTCAGGAACAATCACCACGCCAAGTTCAGCAACATCAGGCGTAACGGCTTTAGGTTATGGAGCCAATGTATTCCGTTGGACCATCAGCAATGGAAATTGTACCGCTTCAACTGCGGATCTTACGATTACAAGAAATCAAACACCAACAGTTGCTACAGTAGGAGCGAATCAAATACTATGTGAAACAGCCACAGCAAGCCTTTCGGGTAATGCGGCTACAGTTGGAACAGGATTATGGACTTTGGTTAGTGGTTCAGGAACAATCACCACGCCAAGTTCAGCAACATCAGGCGTAACGGCTTTAGGTTATGGAGCCAATGTATTCCGTTGGACCATCAGCAATGGAAATTGTACCGCTTCAACTGCGGATCTTACGATTACAAGAAATCAAACACCAACAGTTGCTACAGTAGGAGCGAATCAAATACTATGTGAAACAGCCACAGCAAGCCTTTCGGGTAATGCGGCTACAGTTGGAACAGGATTATGGACTTTGGTTAGTGGTTCAGGAACAATCACCACGCCAAGTTCAGCAACATCAGGCGTAACGGCTTTAGGTTATGGAGCCAATGTATTCCGTTGGACCATCAGCAATGGAAATTGTACCGCTTCAACTGCGGATCTTACGATTACAAGAAATCAAACACCAACAGTTGCTACAGTAGGAGCGAATCAAATACTATGTGAAACAGCCACAGCAAGCCTTTCGGGTAATGCGGCTACAGTTGGAACAGGATTATGGACTTTGGTTAGTGGTTCAGGAACAATCACCACGCCAAGTTCAGCAACATCAGGCGTAACGGCTTTAGGTTATGGAGCCAATGTATTCCGTTGGACCATCAGCAATGGAAATTGTACCGCTTCAACTGCGGATCTTACGATTACAAGAAATCAAACACCAACGGTAACGATTACTAATCCAACAGCAGTATGTTCACCATCAACGGTTGATCTTACTTCAGCAGCGGTTACCTCAGGAAGCACGGCTAGTTTAACATATACATATTGGACCAATTCAACAGCAACAACAGCGTATGGAACACCAACAGCCGCTACAGCAGGCACCTACTACATAAAAGGAACCACAGCAGAAGGATGTTTTGATATAAAACCAGTAGTAGTAACGATAAACCCAACACCAACGGTAACGATTACTAATCCAACAGCAGTATGTTCACCATCAACGGTTGATCTTACTTCAGCAGCGGTTACCTCAGGAAGCACGGCTAGTTTAACATATACATATTGGACCAATTCAACAGCAACAACAGCGTATGGAACACCAACAGCCGCTACAGCAGGCACCTACTACATAAAAGGAACCACAGCAGCAGGATGTTTTGATATAAAACCAGTAACAGTAAATGTATATTCTCCAACAGTAACTTTAACTGGGACTACTTCAATTGTTGAAAATTCAGGGGGTAATGTAATCCTTACTGCAACATTATCTACAGCAACTATAAGTAATACGATTGTTACTTTAACATATTCTGGAACTGCGACAAATGCATCTGATTATTCAGCTAGTTCAACTACTATTACTATTCCTGCAGGCTCAACTTCAGGTACTGTTGCTATTACACCAATAGATGATAATATCAATGAAGGTTCTGAAAATGTTATTGTTGATATTAGTAATGTTACAGGTGGTTGTGCTTCAGAATTAGGGACGCAAACTGCTACTGTAACTATTACAGACAATGACAATGCACCAACAGTTACTATTGGAGATGCGATTATAGCAGAAGGCGGCATCTTGAGTTTCCCAGTGAGCTTGAGTAACCCATCAGCGACAGACATCACGGTTACTTTAGGCTTTACCAATGTAAGCACAGCTAACGGAGATTACACCACTACACCAGTAGTAGTAACATTCTTAGCGGGCGCTACCACGGCTACAGCAACAGTAGCAACAACAGAGGACCCGATTGCAGAATCTACAGAAACCTTCACGGTAGGAATCACAAGTACTACAGGAACAGTAGGGTCCACAACCGATACGGCAACGGGAACTATTACAGACAATGACAATGCACCAACAGTTACTATTGGAGATGCGATTATAGCAGAAGGCGGCATCTTGAGTTTCCCAGTGAGCTTGAGTAACCCATCAGCGACAGACATCACGGTTACTTTAGGCTTTACCAATGTAAGCACAGCTAACGGAGATTACACCACTACACCAGTAGTAGTAACATTCTTAGCGGGCGCTACCACGGCTACAGCAACAGTAGCAACAACAGAGGACCCGATTGCAGAATCTACAGAAACCTTCACGGTAGGAATCACAAGTACTACAGGAACAGTAGGGTCCACAACCGATACGGCAACGGGAACTATTACAGACAATGACAATGCACCAACAGTTACTATTGGAGATGCGATTATAGCAGAAGGCGGCATCTTGAGTTTCCCAGTGAGCTTGAGTAACCCATCAGCGACAGACATCACGGTTACTTTAGGCTTTACCAATGTAAGCACAGCTAACGGAGATTACACCACTACACCAGTAGTAGTAACATTCTTAGCGGGCGCTACCACGGCTACAGCAACAGTAGCAACAACAGAGGACCCGATTGCAGAATCTACAGAAACCTTCACGGTAGGAATCACAAGTACTACAGGAACAGTAGGGTCCACAACCGATACGGCAACGGGAACTATTACAGACAATGACAATGCACCAACAGTTACTATTGGAGATGCGATTATAGCAGAAGGCGGCATCTTGAGTTTCCCAGTGAGCTTGAGTAACCCATCAGCGACAGACATCACGGTTACTTTAGGCTTTACCAATGTAAGCACAGCTAACGGAGATTACACCACTACACCAGTAGTAGTAACATTCTTAGCGGGCGCTACCACGGCTACAGCAACAGTAGCAACAACAGAGGACCCGATTGCAGAATCTACAGAAACCTTCACGGTAGGAATCACAAGTACTACAGGAACAGTAGGGTCCACAACCGATACGGCAACGGGAACTATTACAGACAATGACAATGCACCAACAGTTACTATTGGAGATGCGATTATAGCAGAAGGCGGCATCTTGAGTTTCCCAGTGAGCTTGAGTAACCCATCAGCGACAGACATCACGGTTACTTTAGGCTTTACCAATGTAAGCACAGCTAACGGAGATTACACCACTACACCAGTAGTAGTAACATTCTTAGCGGGCGCTACCACGGCTACAGCAACAGTAGCAACAACAGAGGACCCGATTGCAGAATCTACAGAAACCTTCACGGTAGGAATCACAAGTACTACAGGAACAGTAGGGTCCACAACCGATACGGCAACGGGAACTATTACAGACAATGACAATGCACCAACAGTTACTATTGGAGATGCGATTATAGCAGAAGGCGGCATCTTGAGTTTCCCAGTGAGCTTGAGTAACCCATCAGCGACAGACATCACGGTTACTTTAGGCTTTACCAATGTAAGCACAGCTAACGGAGATTACACCACTACACCAGTAGTAGTAACATTCTTAGCGGGCGCTACCACGGCTACAGCAACAGTAGCAACAACAGAGGACCCGATTGCAGAATCTACAGAAACCTTCACGGTAGGAATCACAAGTACTACAGGAACAGTAGGGTCCACAACCGATACGGCAACGGGAACTATTACAGACAATGACAATGCACCAACAGTTACTATTGGAGATGCGATTATAGCAGAAGGCGGCATCTTGAGTTTCCCAGTGAGCTTGAGTAACCCATCAGCGACAGACATCACGGTTACTTTAGGCTTTACCAATGTAAGCACAGCTAACGGAGATTACACCACTACACCAGTAGTAGTAACATTCTTAGCGGGCGCTACCACGGCTACAGCAACAGTAGCAACAACAGAGGACCCGATTGCAGAATCTACAGAAACCTTCACGGTAGGAATCACAAGTACTACAGGAACAGTAGGGTCCACAACCGATACGGCAACGGGAACTATTACAGACAATGACAATGCACCAACAGTTACTATTGGAGATGCGATTATAGCAGAAGGCGGCATCTTGAGTTTCCCAGTGAGCTTGAGTAACCCATCAGCGACAGACATCACGGTTACTTTAGGCTTTACCAATGTAAGCACAGCTAACGGAGATTACACCACTACACCAGTAGTAGTAACATTCTTAGCGGGCGCTACCACGGCTACAGCAACAGTAGCAACAACAGAGGACCCGATTGCAGAATCTACAGAAACCTTCACGGTAGGAATCACAAGTACTACAGGAACAGTAGGGTCCACAACCGATACGGCAACGGGAACTATTACAGACAATGACAATGCACCAACAGTTACTATTGGAGATGCGATTATAGCAGAAGGCGGCATCTTGAGTTTCCCAGTGAGCTTGAGTAACCCATCAGCGACAGACATCACGGTTACTTTAGGCTTTACCAATGTAAGCACAGCTAACGGAGATTACACCACTACACCAGTAGTAGTAACATTCTTAGCGGGCGCTACCACGGCTACAGCAACAGTAGCAACAACAGAGGACCCGATTGCAGAATCTACAGAAACCTTCACGGTAGGAATCACAAGTACTACAGGAACAGTAGGGTCCACAACCGATACGGCAACGGGAACTATTACAGACAATGACAATGCACCAACAGTTACTATTGGAGATGCGATTATAGCAGAAGGCGGCATCTTGAGTTTCCCAGTGAGCTTGAGTAACCCATCAGCGACAGACATCACGGTTACTTTAGGCTTTACCAATGTAAGCACAGCTAACGGAGATTACACCACTACACCAGTAGTAGTAACATTCTTAGCGGGCGCTACCACGGCTACAGCAACAGTAGCAACAACAGAGGACCCGATTGCAGAATCTACAGAAACCTTCACGGTAGGAATCACAAGTACTACAGGAACAGTAGGGTCCACAACCGATACGGCAACGGGAACTATTACAGACAATGACAATGCACCAACAGTTACTATTGGAGATGCGATTATAGCAGAAGGCGGCATCTTGAGTTTCCCAGTGAGCTTGAGTAACCCATCAGCGACAGACATCACGGTTACTTTAGGCTTTACCAATGTAAGCACAGCTAACGGAGATTACACCACTACACCAGTAGTAGTAACATTCTTAGCGGGCGCTACCACGGCTACAGCAACAGTAGCAACAACAGAGGACCCGATTGCAGAATCTACAGAAACCTTCACGGTAGGAATCACAAGTACTACAGGAACAGTAGGGTCCACAACCGATACGGCAACGGGAACTATTACAGACAATGACAATGCACCAACAGTTACTATTGGAGATGCGATTATAGCAGAAGGCGGCATCTTGAGTTTCCCAGTGAGCTTGAGTAACCCATCAGCGACAGACATCACGGTTACTTTAGGCTTTACCAATGTAAGCACAGCTAACGGAGATTACACCACTACACCAGTAGTAGTAACATTCTTAGCGGGCGCTACCACGGCTACAGCAACAGTAGCAACAACAGAGGACCCGATTGCAGAATCTACAGAAACCTTCACGGTAGGAATCACAAGTACTACAGGAACAGTAGGGTCCACAACCGATACGGCAACGGGAACTATTACAGACAATGACAATGCACCAACAGTTACTATTGGAGATGCGATTATAGCAGAAGGCGGCATCTTGAGTTTCCCAGTGAGCTTGAGTAACCCATCAGCGACAGACATCACGGTTACTTTAGGCTTTACCAATGTAAGCACAGCTAACGGAGATTACACCACTACACCAGTAGTAGTAACATTCTTAGCGGGCGCTACCACGGCTACAGCAACAGTAGCAACAACAGAGGACCCGATTGCAGAATCTACAGAAACCTTCACGGTAGGAATCACAAGTACTACAGGAACAGTAGGGTCCACAACCGATACGGCAACGGGAACTATTACAGACAATGACAATGCACCAACAGTTACTATTGGAGATGCGATTATAGCAGAAGGCGGCATCTTGAGTTTCCCAGTGAGCTTGAGTAACCCATCAGCGACAGACATCACGGTTACTTTAGGCTTTACCAATGTAAGCACAGCTAACGGAGATTACACCACTACACCAGTAGTAGTAACATTCTTAGCGGGCGCTACCACGGCTACAGCAACAGTAGCAACAACAGAGGACCCGATTGCAGAATCTACAGAAACCTTCACGGTAGGAATCACAAGTACTACAGGAACAGTAGGGTCCACAACCGATACGGCAACGGGAACTATTACAGACAATGACAATGCACCAACAGTTACTATTGGAGATGCGATTATAGCAGAAGGCGGCATCTTGAGTTTCCCAGTGAGCTTGAGTAACCCATCAGCGACAGACATCACGGTTACTTTAGGCTTTACCAATGTAAGCACAGCTAACGGAGATTACACCACTACACCAGTAGTAGTAACATTCTTAGCGGGCGCTACCACGGCTACAGCAACAGTAGCAACAACAGAGGACCCGATTGCAGAATCTACAGAAACCTTCACGGTAGGAATCACAAGTACTACAGGAACAGTAGGGTCCACAACCGATACGGCAACGGGAACTATTACAGACAATGACAATGCACCAACAGTTACTATTGGAGATGCGATTATAGCAGAAGGCGGCATCTTGAGTTTCCCAGTGAGCTTGAGTAACCCATCAGCGACAGACATCACGGTTACTTTAGGCTTTACCAATGTAAGCACAGCTAACGGAGATTACACCACTACACCAGTAGTAGTAACATTCTTAGCGGGCGCTACCACGGCTACAGCAACAGTAGCAACAACAGAGGACCCGATTGCAGAATCTACAGAAACCTTCACGGTAGGAATCACAAGTACTACAGGAACAGTAGGGTCCACAACCGATACGGCAACGGGAACTATTACAGACAATGACAATGCACCAACAGTTACTATTGGAGATGCGATTATAGCAGAAGGCGGCATCTTGAGTTTCCCAGTGAGCTTGAGTAACCCATCAGCGACAGACATCACGGTTACTTTAGGCTTTACCAATGTAAGCACAGCTAACGGAGATTACACCACTACACCAGTAGTAGTAACATTCTTAGCGGGCGCTACCACGGCTACAGCAACAGTAGCAACAACAGAGGACCCGATTGCAGAATCTACAGAAACCTTCACGGTAGGAATCACAAGTACTACAGGAACAGTAGGGTCCACAACCGATACGGCAACGGGAACTATTACAGACAATGACAATGCACCAACAGTTACTATTGGAGATGCGATTATAGCAGAAGGCGGCATCTTGAGTTTCCCAGTGAGCTTGAGTAACCCATCAGCGACAGACATCACGGTTACTTTAGGCTTTACCAATGTAAGCACAGCTAACGGAGATTACACCACTACACCAGTAGTAGTAACATTCTTAGCGGGCGCTACCACGGCTACAGCAACAGTAGCAACAACAGAGGACCCGATTGCAGAATCTACAGAAACCTTCACGGTAGGAATCACAAGTACTACAGGAACAGTAGGGTCCACAACCGATACGGCAACGGGAACTATTACAGACAATGACAATGCACCAACAGTTACTGGAATCACACCAGCAAGCGCGACAGAAGGAGCAGCAGTAGTGTTTGACTTTGCATTGAGCAACCCAAGCGCAGTAGCTACGACCTATACTTTCACGTTGACCAATGGAACAGCGGGTACTTCAGATTACACGACAACAGATGTAACGGTAACCGTACCAGCAGGGGCAACCACCGGAACAGTAAGCGTACCAACGACTCAAGATACTATTGACGAAGCAGATGAGACTTTCACAATCAACAATGGAGCAGTAAGTGCAACAGGAACGATAGTGGACAATGACGATGCACCAACAGTGACCGGAATCACACCAGCAAGCGCGACAGAAGGAGCAGCAGTAGTGTTTGATTTTGCATTGAGCAACCCAAGTGCAGTAGCTACGACGTATACCTTCACGTTGACCAATGGAACAGCGGGTACTTCAGATTACACGACAACGGATGTAACGGTAACCGTACCAGCAGGGGCAACCACCGGAACAGTAAGTGTACCAACGACTCAAGATACTATTGACGAAGCAGATGAGACTTTCACCATCAACAATGGAGCAGTAAGTGCTACAGGAACGATAGTGGATAATGACGATGCACCAACAGTAAGCGGAATCACACCAGCAAGCGCGACAGAAGGAGCAGCAGTAGTGTTTGACTTTGCATTGAGCAACCCAAGTGCAGTAGCTACGACTTATACCTTCACGTTGACCAATGGAACAGCGGGTACTTCAGATTACACCACAACGGATGTAACGGTAATCGTACCAGCAGGGGCAACCACCGGAACAGTAAGTGTACCAACAACTCAAGATGCTATTGATGAAGCAGATGAAACGTTCACAATCAACAATGGAGCAGTAAGTGCTACAGGAACGATAGTGGACAATGACAATGCACCAACAGTAACTGGAATCACACCAGCAAGCGCGACAGAAGGAGCAGCAGTAGTGTTTGACTTTGCATTGAGCAACCCAAGCGCAGTAGCTACGACCTATACTTTCACGTTGACCAATGGAACAGCGGGTACTTCAGATTACACGACAACGGATGTAACAGTGATTGTACCAGCAGGCGCAACCACAGGAACAGTAAGTGTACCAACGACTCAAGATACCATTGACGAGTTGGATGAAACCTTCACGATCAACAATGGATCGGTAAGTGGCACAGGAACGATAATGGATAATGACAATGCACCGATAGTAACCGGAATCGCATCAGCAAGTGCCACAGAAGGAAGCCCAGTGGTATTCAACTTTACATTGAGCAACCCAAGTGCAGTAGCTACGACGTATACCTTCACATTCACCAATGGAACAGCAGGTGATTTAGATTACACGACAACGGATGTAACAGTGATTGTACAAGCAGGCGCCATCACAGGAACAGTAAGTGTACCAACGACTCAAGATATCATTGACGAGTTGGATGAAACCTTCACGATCTACAATGGAGCAGTAAGTGCCACAGGAACGGTAGTGGATAATGATGATTCTCCGAATTTAAGCGTATTAAAAGCGGGAGTATTTAAGGATGAAAATGGGGATGGATTTGCTCAGGTAGGTGAGACTATAAGTTATACTTTTACAATCACTAACACTGGAAACACTGTTCTAAATAATGTAACTGTCAGTGATTCTTTACCAGGTTTGGTAATTACAGGAAGTGCTATTGCATCCTTAGGTTTAACAGAAATTAATATTACTGCTTATTCAGCAGTTTACACAATAACACAATTGGATATTAATTTTGGAAAAGTTACTAATCAGGCTATTGTTACCGGATTGACTCCTCAATTAGTTTTAGTAGAAAGTAACTCCAATACTGTAATTACCATATTAGAGGATGAACCAATTGTTGAACCAGCCTGTTCTATAAAAATATTCAATGCTGTATCACCAAATGGTGATGGTAATAATGACATATTAAGAATTGATGGAATAGAATGTTATCCTGAGAATACAGTAGAAATATATAATCGTTGGGGTGTTTTGGTATTTGAAAGAAACGGTTACAATAATGAAGATAAGGCGTTTATTGGTATATCAGAAGGTAGAGTAACGGTTAATAAAAAGGAGGCGTTACCTGTAGGAACTTACTATTATATCTTCAAGTATAAAGATCAAGATAATAAGCAACAGGAAAAAGCCGGTTATTTATATATAAATATATAAATGGAAAGAAATAAACTGTAAAAATCCTTAAGAATTAAAAAAAAAATATAGAGATGAGAATGAAGATAGTAAGTTTTGTTTTTCTGTTAGTATTTCTATCGGGATACGGGCAACAAGATGCTCAGTTTACCCAATACATGTATAATACAATTAACATAAATCCGGGTTACGCAGGTTCTAGAGGGTCATTGAGTGCTTTTGCACTGCATCGAACACAATGGGTAGGATTAGATGGTGCACCCATAACCAATACTGCTTCGATGAATACTCCCATCAATAGTAGTAATATAGGATTAGGTGTGTCAATAATAAATGACAAAATTGGACCATCTGACGAGAATAATCTCGCAGTTGATTTTTCTTATAGCATAAATACATCAGATAATTATAAACTATCTTTTGGGATAAAAGCATCAGCAAATTTGTTGAATGTAGATTTTAATAGATTGAGTCAATATGATCAGAATGATTATGCATTTCAGACTAATATTGATAATAAATTTTCTCCTAATATTGGGGTTGGTTTTTATTTGCATTCGGATAAATCTTATGTTGGTTTATCAGCTCCATATTTACTGGAGACTAAGCATTTTGATCGATACGCTGCTACAGGTGCAAATAGTCATGTTGCCAAAGAAAATATTAATTTGTATTTAATAGCGGGGCATGTTTTTGATTTAAGTTACAATGTAAAATTCAAACCATCATTATTAACTAAGTATGTTCAGGGAGCTCCTTTGCAGGTAGACTTGTCAACAAATTTCATTTTTAATGATAAGTTTGTTGGGGGTGTAGCATATCGATGGAGCGCTGCAGTGAGTGCTATGGTAGGTTTTCAAGTGACTGATTCATGGTTTATAGGATATGGCTATGACTTAGAAACCACGCGACTAGCCAATTACAATTCAGGTTCTCATGAAATCTTTTTGCGATATGAATTGTTCAATAACTACACCAAAATAATTTCTCCAAGATTCTTCTAAATACAGTATAGCATTATGAAAATAAGAAAAATATTTTATAGTTACAGTACGGTATTGCTACTGTTGACATTGTCAGGATATAGCCAGAAAGCTAAGGTACCTTCAGCTGATAAAAAATATGAAAACTATTCGTATGTAGATGCCATTTATACCTATGAATATGTAGCCTCAAAAGGATATAAGGATGAGAAAATGTTTCAAAAATTGGGTAATGCTTATTATTTTACAGCAGATCTTGTCAAAGCAGAGAAATGGTACACTGAACTCTTCGCTATGAATCTAGATCAGGAGTCAGAATATTATTACCGCTATTCACAAACATTAAAAGCTGTAGGTAATTATACCAAAGCCGATACAATGTTAGAAGAATTTAATAAGCGATCCAAAAATGATCAGCGTGGAAAACTTTATGCAGAACAAAAAAATTATCTGGAGGACATAAAAGCCAATTCAGGTCGTTTTGAAGTAGTAGATGCTGGTATAAATTCCGAATATTCTGATTATGGAAGTTCTTTTTTGAAAGATAATTTGGTGTTTGCATCAGCAAGAGATACAGGTGGAGTTGCAAAGAAAGTGTTCAAATGGAATAACAAATCATTTACCAATTTGTATTTTTCGGAAATAAATCCAGATGGAGAGATGGGAAAAGTAATTCGTTTTGATAAAAGTATTAACTCTAAATTCCATGAATCAACTCCGGTATTTACACGAGACGAGAAAACAATGTATTTTACCAGAAACAATTATCTAGATGGAAAAAAGCAAAAAAGTTCGAATAGAATAGTTTTACTAAAATTATATAAGGCTACGTTCGAGGCTGGAAAGTGGCAAAATGTAATAGAATTGCCTTTCAATAGTAATGAATATAGTGTAGCGCATCCTGCCTTGAGTTTGGATGAGAAAATCTTATACTTTGCTTCTGACATGCCAGGGACATTGGGACAATCCGATTTGTTTAGTGTGACGATAAACTCAGATGGTAGTTATGGATCGCCAAAAAATTTAGGGAAATCAATTAATACAGAAGGTAGAGAAACATTTCCTTTTATAGCCAAAGATAATGAATTGTACTTTGCAAGTGATGGACACCCGGGACTGGGAGGATTAGATATATTTGTTTCAAAAATAGAGGAATCGAATCTTTTAGGAGAAGTGCAAAACGTAGGTTCACCGATTAATGGGCCTCTAGATGATTTTGCTTTTTTAATCAATAGTAAAAATCGTAATGGTTTTTTTACATCGAACAGAGAGGGCGGCAATGGCTATGATGATATTTACAGATTTACAGAACTTCGAAAACTGACTTGCGAGCAAATGTTGTGGGGGAATATCACGGATAAGGAAACAGGAATGCAATTATCAGATGCAAAAGTAAGTTTGTTCGATGACGAATTTAAGTTAGTAAAAGAGAGTTTAAGCGATGAAACAGGGAGATATAATTTTGAAGCATTGTGTGGTAAAACATATTATGTAAGAGCAGACAAAATGACGTATGAAACTACAGAAGCAAAGGTTATAATACGAAATAGAACTGGTAAAACAGAGTTGTCATTACAATTAGAAAAACGTATTAAAGAAATAGGCGTTGGTACTGATTTAGCCAAAACGCTGAATATACCAATCATCTACTTTGATTTAGACAAGTCGGCTATTAGAAAAGATGCTGCATTTGAACTAGAGAAAATACTATCAGTTATGGAAGCAAATCCGAAGATGAAAATAGATGTACGTTCGCACACGGATAGCAGACAAACCAATAAATACAATGAAAAGTTATCGGATAGAAGAGCTAAAGCAACTGTTGAATGGTTGATTAAAAATGGAATATCATCCGATAGATTAACTGGAAAAGGATACGGTGAAAGTCAACTGGTAAATAAATGTGTTGATGGAGTGAAATGTACTGAAGATGAACACCAAGCGAACAGACGTAGTGAGTTTATTATTGTTACAATGGAATAATAAAATTAAGATTGATAGTATCAAATTTTCTAAAGTACCCCCACAAAGTTAAATGCTATTTGGGGGTATTTTTTTAGATTATTAGTCAAGTATGATAATGTTATAAAGTTTTAATGAGTGAAATAACATTTGAAAAAAATCATGTTTTTACCCTTTGAATCTAAAAAGGTATAATTAGTCTAACAATTTCTAAATGGTTTGGACTTAATATGCAGTTTTAGACATTATATTATAAATTATAATCGCAAAGCTTCATGTATCATTTTGTGGATAGCTTTAAACCATTTCATTAATGTAATTGGGTTTGTAGCAGCCGATGTGCGATCTTCACTCATTTAGAATATTTAGCTATCATCTTTAATTGAGTTAATGTTAATAATTTTTTTTCAGAGTTGCCTAAAATTATAATATTTTATTTCAATAAAATTGAACTTCAATAATTACTATCAACAATCAAGGGTAAATTCATTAACCGAAACGAATTTGACTACCTTGTGGTTTAAAAAAAATATTTATAGCTGCTTTTATTCATACCATATTCTTTGGAGTACTATCATTTTAGATATAAATAATCATAATAGCACCAGATATAAGTTTACCAACTAATGTAGATACAGTTTGATAATTATGTTTTTTGACAGGAATAATTGATTCAAATATTTTATTATTTGTTTTAAGAATTATTTTTTAGGATGCCTGAAGACCAGTATTTTTCTCATTTCAAAATTGGTATTTGTTACTAACTTGATTGTTTTTTATTTTTACAATAATAAAGCAATCAATTTTCTTTCTTAACAATTTGCTTCCTTATCTCACAAATGGTTTTATTTCAGAAAAAGTTCTTTGGTTATGATATAAATTCCCATAACCAAAACAAACCAACCAAAAGCAGGTTTTAGTTTTGTACCATCAATCTTTTTAGATAAGGAAGTCCCAATGAAAATTCCAATAATTGCAAATGCCGAAATGGTGAATAGAAATTGCCAGTCAATAATACTTTCTCCACCTTCTCCAAAAAAGCCTATTAATGATTTGGCGGCAATAATGACAAGTGATGTTCCTACAGCTTCTTTCATTGGTAATTTGCTCAGAATAACTAAAGCAGGAATTATCAAAAATCCACCACCGGCTCCTACAAGTCCGGTGATTATTCCAACAATTGAACCTTCAATAAGTATCAATGGATAATTAAATTTTTGTTCGCCTGCTTCGTCAACGGTATTTTTTTTGTCTTTTTTAATCATTGTATAAGATGCAATAACCATTATTACTGCAAAAAGTAACATTAAAAAAAGATCTTTCGTCAGTGTGAAACTTCCTGTAGAAAATATTTCTTTAGGTATTGCGGGAACAATATAAGCTCGTGTGGTAAATACGGCGATGATGGATGGAATACCAAAAACAATTGCTGTTTTGATATTTACCAACCCTTTTTTGAAATAGCCAACACTTCCCACTGCACTAGTTAAACCTACAATAAACAACGAATATGCCGTTGCAAGCACTGGTTCAACTGCAAATAAATAAACTAAGACTGGCACAGTAAGAATGGAACCACCTCCACCTATCAGTCCTAATGCTACGCCAATAAGGATTGACGCAAAATAACCTATATATTCCATAATTATAAATTTTATACTGCAAATATTGTCAGTTTAAATTTTAGCTACAGTAACATTTATCACATAGCTAATATTTTTTTAAATATTAATATGGTTTGAGTATAATTATATAATCTTTTTTACCCCATTTAATTCCTCGTGAGGTATGACATTATGAGACACTAATCTTAATTTTTAAGATTGTACTTATAAAAGTACGCTAAAATAAAAGTTTTTTTGTTATTTCAGAAATTAGTTTGTTTCCAATTACGAGGTTGTCAGTTTAACAGTGAAAGATTTTTTGGCGTCGGAAATCAATATGGATCATTTTAATCAATCGATTTTACCCTATTTAGTGTTATTGGAAATAGAAATTAGATTATCTATAATGCAGCAATAGCAGTAGAAATGCTTGTTAAGCTTTAATTTTGCGGAAATTTTGGGATATAAAAATCTGTAAACAAATGATTATAGGTTTTTTGGTGGAGAGAATGGGATGACAATTGAAGAGCACATGATTGAAATAAAATATGCGTTTGGGTATCAGAACAAAAAGGAATATGATTACCGTTTGGGTGTATCTTTTAAAACTACCGACCGCCAGGACCATAATACGATTTACGTTTTAGAGGCAAAACGTCGGTTCATAAACATAAAATCCCCTTTCTAAATAGCAATGGAAAACCTTTATGTGCTCTCTGATCATTGTTTTAGAGAGTCGACGGTAGCTTAACAAAATTTCTAGGACTTAAATATAAATGTCTCAATTAAGTAATTGGAAGTTTTGGATTTGAAGAAATAATCGAGATACTAATTAAAACATAATTTAAGTTTAAACATGAAAATAGTTATCCTGTTTTAAAGAAGAGTTTTTGAATTTACAGAACGCTTTGAAAGAATATTTACGAATACAATTGTTTTCGGGCTTCCTATAAATCGCTATATATTTTTCGCCATTTGTTTATATAACTCTAAAAATTCTATGTTTAAAAGTATCTAATGCGTTGAAATCTATTCATTTTTCACATAATTTTTTTTCATAAAGGTGTTGCAATCGTTTTCGCTTTCTTTTACATGTTAAACATAATTTAAATTGTTTTTTTCTTTCATTACTTTCATTACTTTTGACCTCCAAATGAGAGTAACTGTATTTTTTCTATATTTATTTTTCTATCTGCAAAGCGGAGGAAATTATATACATGCTGCTTCGCATGACAATGTTATTTACAACTCGCTAACTTCTAGTTTTTTAAAGTCAGATCTAGTAAAAATTGATAACACTAGTTCAGGCAGTATTATGTTTAATGCTGATGGATTTGATATAGAAGAGGAATTTTCCAACAGCGATTCTCTCAAAGACAAAAATTTAAATAAAAATTTCACCGAAAAATTTGGCGTTTTAAAAATTTGGTATCAGACATTTTCTTGTCAGTCTGTTATAAACCATTATAATAAGAATTTTAAAATCTTCGCACCATTTTGTGGTCAGTCAAATCCTATTTATATTATTCAGCAGGTATTAAGAATTTGATTAATACTGAAATCAGCTACTAAATTTTTGAGGTTGCTTACTTTGTGAAAGCTTTACGTTTTCATGTATGGTATTGCAGCTCCAATATTTTTTGTAAACTGATGACTTTTTATGTCTAAGGAATTCCCAATTCCATGTATTTAATCGCTTAATTTCCATTTTACATCATGAATAAAATACTCGTGTTCACGGGCTTGATTGCCTTGTTGTGTCTAACAAGTTGTACAACAAAAAAAGAAGAAAAAGAAGAAGAGACAAAATTTATTGTTACCAATCCTATAAAAATTGATACTTCGTTTACCAAACAATATGTTTCACAAATTCGTTCCGTTCGAAACATTGAAATCCGAGCTCAGGAAAAAGGATATTTACAAAACATCTATGTAGATGAAGGACAATATGTAAACGCAGGTCAGCTACTATTTAGAATTATGCCGGGAATGTATCAGGCAGAATTACTAAAGGCACAAGCAGAAGCCAAAGGCGCTGAGATTGAATTACAAAATGCCAAAACCCTTGCCGACAAAAATATAGTTTCCAGAAACGAACAGTCTTTGGCTCAAGCCAAATTGGAGCAGGCAAGAGCCGAAGTGGCTTTAGCTAAACTTCATTTATCTTTCACTGAAATCAGAGCGCCATTTGCCGGAACTATCGACCGTATTCCCTTGAAATTAGGAAGCTTGATTGATGAAGGTGAATTACTAACTAGTCTTTCTGATAATAGTCAAATGTTTGCCTATTTTAATGTTTCGGAACCTGAATATTTGGACTATCAAACCCATATAAAAGACAGAGCTAATACCAAAGTAAGCCTGCTTTTAGCAAATAACGAAGTCTTTAAATTCAAAGGGAATGTTGAAGTTATAGAAAGTGAATTTAATAATGAAACAGGAAATATTGCTTTTAGAGCACGATTTCCCAATACGGATAAATTATTAAAACACGGAGAAACAGGAGAAGTTCAAATGATTGTTGCGTTGAATAATGCAATTGTAATTCCACAGAAAGCAACTTATGAAATTCAAGATAAAAAATATGTTTTTGTAGTGAATAAAAACAATGCAATCGAGTCCAAAGAAATTACCATTACTGGTGAAATCCCTGATTTATATGTGATTGCCAGCGGTATTACTGTTAATGACAAAATTTTATTGGAAGGAGTTCAGAAAGTGAAAGAAGATGACAAAATTAAATACGAATATGTATCGCCAAAAGAGGTTATCACTCATTTACGATTAAAAGCGGAATAATTTTTAAACGGTAAGTTGTAAAATGACCGCAGATTCGCAAATTTTCTACTATGATTTTGAAAAAAATAATTTGATGGAATTCTTTTAAAATCATTTTTATATAAAAATTTTTAAAATCAGCGAATCAGCGGTAAAATGAAACTATGTGTTTGGATTTAGAAATTCCAATTTGTTTTAATCATTAAAAAAATATAAAATGTTTAATAAATTCATACAAAGACCAGTGTTGTCCATAGTGATATCGCTTGTAATTGTCTTTTTAGGGGTATTGTCGGTACTTAATTTACCGATTACCCAGTTTCCTTCCATTTCGCCACCAATGGTAAATATTACCGCTGATTATCCTGGATCTAATGGAGAATTGATGATTAAATCTGTTATTATTCCTCTAGAAAGAGCGTTAAATGGAGTTCCTGGAATGAAATATATGACTTCTGATGCTGGAAATGACGGTGAAGCCAGTATTCAAGTAGTTTTTAATTTAGGAACCGATCCGAATCAGGCTGCAATTAATGTTCAGAATCGTGTCGCTTCTGTTACCAATAAATTACCACCATTAGTGGTTCGTGAAGGAGTGAAAATTACCCGAGAAGTACCGAGTATGTTGATGTATGTCAATCTTTATAGTACGGACAAAAATACCGATATGAAGTTTTTATACAACTATGCTGATATCAATGTTTTGTCCGAATTGAAAAGGGTAAATGGGGTAGGTTCTGGAGATATTTTAGGAACACGTGAATATGCAATGCGTATCTGGCTAAAACCCGACCGTATGTTGGCGTATAAAATTTCTGCCGAAGAAGTAATGGAAGCTTTATCCAGTCAAAGTTTAGAAGCTTCGCCAGGAAAAACTGGAGAAAGTTCTGGTAAACGTTCACAAGCTTTTGAATATGTATTGAAATATTCGGGTCGTTTTACCACCAAGGAACAGTACGGAAATATTGTAGTACGATCCAATAGTAACGGAGAATTGTTGCGTTTGAAAGATATTGCAAAAGTGGAATTTGGTAGTTCGATGTATGATATTTATTCGAATTTGAACGGAAAACCTTCTGCAGCTATCATACTGAAACAATCTTTTGGGTCGAATGCCAATCAGGTTATAAAAGATTTAAAAACTAAATTAGAAAAAATTAAGACGAAATTTCCAAAAGGAATGGATTATGAAATCTCTTATGACGTTTCTAAATTCCTGGACGCTTCTATCGAAAAAGTAGTTCATACTTTGGTTGAAGCTTTTATCTTGGTTGGATTAGTGGTGTTTCTTTTCTTGGGAGATTGGCGTTCTACGGTTATTCCAGCTATTGCGGTGCCTGTTTCTTTGATTGGAACTTTTGCTTTTATGACTTTCTTTGATATTTCATTGAACTTAATTACGCTATTCGCCTTGGTTTTAGCTATTGGAGTCGTCGTCGATGATGCCATTGTGGTGATCGAAGCCGTTCACGCTAAGATGGAAGAAGAACATCTTTCGCCACTAAAAGCGACCAAAAAAGCAATGCACGAAATTGCGGGAGCTATTATAGCGATTACATTTCTGATGGCTGCGGTATTTATTCCAGTTGCATTTATGTCGGGTCCGGTTGGAGTTTTCTACAGACAATTTTCTATAACGATGGCAACTGCAATCATCCTTTCGGGAATTGTAGCGTTGACTTTGACACCAGCACTTTGTGCAATGATGTTAAAAAACAATCACGGAAAACCAAAAAAGAAAACGCCTATCAATCGATTTATTGATGGTTTCAATGATAAGTTCAATTTAGCTCAAGGCAAATACCAAAATGTATTGGGTAAAATTGTCAATAGAAGAACAGTTACGTTTATTGCACTTCTGGGATTCTGTGCTGGAACTTGGCTGATTAGTAGCACTGTTCCTTCTGGATTTATTCCAAATGAAGATCAGGGAATGTTCTATGCCATTATTCAAACACCTCCGGGATCTTCACTAGAAAGAACCAATAATATTGCCGAGAAATTACAGAAAATTGCTGAAACAATTGATGGTGTAAAATCGGTTTCGTCATTAGCAGGTTACGAAATTTTGACCGAAGGAACTGGAGCAAATGCTGGAACTTGTTTGATTAATCTTAAAGATTGGGATGATCGAAAAGAATCTGTACAGGAGATAATGATAGAGCTCGAAGAAAAATCGAAAGATATTCCCGGAGCTAACATAGAGTTTTTCCAACCACCAGCAGTTCCGGGGTATGGTGCAGCAGGAGGATTTGAACTTCGTTTGCTGGATAAAACAGGCACTAGTGATTTCAAAAAACTGGAAGAAGTCAATAAAGAGTTTGTGGAGGAATTGAACAAACGTCCAGAATTAACGAATGTTTTTAGTTTCTTCAGCGCCAGTTTTCCTCAATATATGATGAAAGTTGATAATGATATAGCACAGCAAAAAGGGGTTTCCATCGAAAATGCAATGAATACTTTGTCCACATTGGTGGGAAGTAACTACGAAATCAGTTTCATTAAATACGGAATCAACTATAAAGTAATCGTTCAGGCTGCTCCGGAATATCGTGCACAACCTGATGATATTTTGAAATTATACGTAAAGAACAATCGGGATGAAATGGTGCCTTTCTCAGCTTTTATGAAATTAGAAAAAGTATATGGACTTTCGGAAATCACCCGACATAATATGTACACTTCTACTGAAATTAGTGGTGGAGCTGCGTCAGGTTATAGTTCCGGAACAGCAATTAAAGTGATTCAGGAAGTAGCAGCTAAGAAATTACCAAGAGGATACGATATTGATTGGGCAGGAATTTCTGCCGATGAAGTAGCACAAGGAAATCAAGCCATTTGGGTATTCCTGATTTGTTTGGGATTTGTGTATTTGGTTTTGGCAGCCCAATACGAAAGTTTTATACTGCCATTATCCGTAATACTTTCTTTACCAGCGGGAATTTTTGGAGCTTTCCTTTTATTGAAAATAGCAGGATTAGAAAACAATATTTATGCCCAAGTGGCAATGGTAATGCTTATTGGTTTGCTAGGTAAAAATGCCGTTCTGATTGTCGAATTTGCCATTCAAAGGCATGCGGCTGGAAAATCAGTTTTTGAAGCTGCAATGGAAGGAGCAAAAGCCAGATTCCGTCCTATTTTGATGACTTCTTTTGCTTTTATCGCAGGTTTAATTCCATTAGTATTTGCCTCTGGACCGGGTAAAATTGGTAATAGAACTATTGGTACAGCGGCAGCAGGAGGAATGCTGATAGGAACTATATGCGGGGTATTTGTGATTCCCGGATTGTATTATGTTTTTGGCAAAATTGCTGAAAAATATAAACTGGTAAAAAATGAAAAAGAAAATCCATTAACCGAAGAATTTGATGATAATCATGTATAAAATAAAGAATTATAAATATATTGTCCCGCTAGGTATTTGTCTGGCGGTGGCAAGTTGTACGCCTGCTTTAGCACCGTTGGTTGAAACCAAAGCAGTTCCGGAATCTTTCGACAAGAGCACCGATACTACCAACATAGCTGCGACGCCTTGGCAAACCTATTTTAAAGATCCTAATTTGGTAAACCTGATTGAAATTGCTTTAAAAAACAATCAGGAATTACAGATTACTTTGCAGGAAATTGAAATTGCTAAAAACGATATCCGTGTGCGAAAAGGTGCTCTTTTGCCAAAAGTAGGTATTGGCGCAGGCGCAGGAATTGAAAAAGTGGGAAGATATACCAGCCAAGGCGCCGGAGATGCGTCAACTGAAATTCGACCCGGCTTGGAAATGCCAGATCCATTGGGCGATTTGAAAATAGCCGCTTATGCCAATTGGGAAGTAGATATTTGGAAAAAATTGCGCAATTCTAAAAAAGCAGCTGTAAGTCGATATTTATTAACGGTTGAAGGAAAGAATTTCGTAATCACTAATCTTATTGCTGAAGTTGCTGATTCGTATTATGAATTGCTGGCTTTGGATAGCCAATTAGATATTGTAAAACAGAATATTGCATTGCAAAGCACCGCTTTGGAAATTGTGAAAATTCAGAAAGAAGCTGCTAGGACAACTGAGTTGGCTGTTCAGAAATTTCAGGCAGAGGTTATGGCTTCCAAAAGTATGGAGTTTGAGATTCTCCAAAATATAAAAGAAACTGAGAATAAAATTAATTTCTTGTTAGCGCAATACCCGCAGGAAATAAAGAGAGATAAAACGAATTTTATTAGCGTGTTGCCTACGGTAATTCATTCTGGGATTCCTGCTCAATTATTGGCGAACAGACCCGATATTAAACAAGCAGAAATGGAATTGGAGGCAGCAAAACTAGATGTAAAAGTAGCTCGTGCTGAGTTTTATCCTTCATTAGATATTAGTGCAAGGGTAGGCGTAAATGCTTTTAAACCATCGTATTTGTTTACATTGCCAGAATCATTATTGTATTCATTAGCGGGAGATTTTGCAGCACCATTGATCAATCGAAATGCAATAAAAGCGGAGTATAAATCTGCGAATGCCAGACAAATTCAGGCGCTGTACAACTATGAGCGTACAATTCTTAACGCGTTTCTCGAGGTTTCCAGTCAGCTTTCTAAAATTAATAATTTGGAAAAAAGTTACGAATTGAAAGCGCAACAAGTAGAGGCTTTGAGCCGCTCGATTACGGTAGCAGGTGATTTATTTAAGTCTGCCAGAGTGGATTATTTTGAAGTTTTGATGACCCAACGTGATGCTTTGGAATCCAAACTCGAACTTATAGATACCAAAAAAGCGCAACTTAACGCGGTGGTGCATGTTTACAGAGATTTAGGTGGCGGATGGAAATAAATTCGGGTTCCTAAAAAAGAGTACGTCAATAATTATTTTTAAACAGTAGTGAGCATAAGTTCACTACTGTTTTTTTTATTTTATAAGAACCCATTTCAATTTAGTTTTGATCCCGCTATCGTGGGAACTGTCTTTTTTACGAAATCCATTGAGCATCCATTAAAATAAAATTTAGAATTTATGATAGTTATATTTTTATCTGGTATGAGGTGTCTCTCCTAGATTTTAACTTTATACTAAAATAAAAAAGTGTTCGACGCTCACTTTGATCATAATCAGTTTTTGCTATAAAACTTTCTAATTATAATTTAATTGTTTTTTAAATTAATGATCGAACCCCTCGTTAAGCTTAATTTTTACTGAGATTTAGGCATAAAAAAACCCGAAAATTAATGATTTTCGGGTTTTTAAAGTGGACTGAGCGGGACTACAATCGAACATTTAATACCTATATTAACTTTTTTTGAGAGCTTGAAATTATGATTCAATATATTGATTTTGAATTGTTTAATTAATTTAATTCAATAATTATTTTTAAGTATAAAATATTTAATTAAGTGTTTTTACGAATTATTTAATTATTCTATTTTCATGATTAAAAAATTTAAAAGTAACTTGGCGCAATCTTAACCACATTAATAAAAAAAATGAAAAAATTATTATTACTAACTACAATACTGCTTTCTATCGGAAGTTCTATCGGACAAACCTCCCCTTGGACTGTTATGACACAAAGTCAAATTGCACTGCTGCCAGTATACCCCCCTAGTACAGGTTTTATGCCTTATGATTACGAAGTTTTTACATTAGATTTAGCCTTGTTGGCAACACAATTATCAGATGCACCAATGGATAGTGCAACAAATTCAAATGTAATTCTGAAATTCCCAAATCCTGAAGGAGGGCAAGATGATTACAAAATTTTTGAGGTTTCAGTAATGGAACAAGCTTTGCAGAACAATTTTCCAAATAATAAATCTTATATAGGTAAATCAATCAAAGATAAAACTCAAACTATACGGTTTAGTTTAACAACAATCGGATTTGATGCCGTAACTTATTCAGGAAAAGTAGATTCGTTTTTTATAAAAAAATACCGAAGTAATTTGTTTAGCACTTATATTATATATAAACATTCTCAATCAGCAATTAATCCTGTCTATAGAAATTCAATTCCGTCATCAATAAAAACAGACTTTGTGTGTGGTGTTGAAAATATTAGTAAAAAAATAATTAACAACAAAGCACATCAACAACATAAGTCAAATCAAATAAATACGGTGGATAAATTGAGAGTTTTTCGGTTGGCAATAGCAACAACAGTTGAGTTTTCGTCAAAAATTATAGACCAATTAGGTATGAATGCTAGTACAACTTCTCAAAAAAAATCCGCAATTATTGCGGGTTTAGTTCAGCTAGTAACACGCTTAAATTGTGACTGGGAAAGAGATTTGTCAGTACGTATGAAATTAGTAGCAAACCAAGAATTACTCATTTTTATTGAGACTGATAATTTTACCAACGGAAATATGTACACTCTGATAGATGAGTCGACCCAAATTACACCCATTATAGGAAATATTAATTTTGATATTGGACTTGTACTTGGCACTGGTGGTGGTGGTATAGCAAGTCAGGGTATTCTTCAGGACAATCAAAAAACACGAGTTGTCGCTGAATATGGAACAGAGGGAATAACAGGTGCCGTATTTGTGAATAGTATTACTCATGAAATGGGACATTTTTTTGGAGCGAACCATACCTATTCTGCTTCTGACTGTCAAAATGTTAGTGGTAGTTCGCAAATAGAGCCGTATGCTGGGGTTACGATTATGTCATATAACAGAAAATGCAGTAGTTTGCAACCAACAAACGTAGCATCATTGTTTGATGTTTGGCAACCTGTTAATGATCCCTTCTATCATTCAGAAAGTATCAAAGAGATGCAAAATCTTCTATCACAAGCTACCAGTGGTACTTATATACTTTTAAATAGTACCCCACCTGTTGTAAATGCCGGACTTGATTACACAATTCCCAAAGATACACCATATATGCTAAAAGCTACGGTTTCTAATTCAAATTCAGATGGTTATACTTATTCTTGGGAAAACACTGATACGGGTATTCAAGCAGAAACTAGTGCGACAGCTACAACTGGACCAAATTTTAAATTTTTTAAACCTACAAACGAACCGATTCGTTATATGCCAAAACTTGCAAAAGTACTTACTGGAAATTTAAGTAGTAAAAATGAACGTCTTTCGAGCGTTTCAAGAATACAAAATTTTACTGTTATTGTACGTGATAACTCAATGATTCAGGGTTCACATATTCGACGAGATGATATGAAACTTACTGTTAATGCCGATGCGGGACCTTTTGAGGTAATATCCCAAAACAGTGCTGGAATAACTTGGGCAGGAAATTCATCGCAAACCATTACATGGAATGTGGCAGGAACTACAGCAAACAACATTAATACTTCATTAGTCAACATACTACTTTCAACAGATAAAGGGTTAACTTTTACAACAACACTGCTGGCAAATACTCCAAATGATGGTACACAAATTATTTCAGTTCCTAATAACATCAATGCATTAGATTGCAGATTAATGGTACAATCTGTTGGTAATTTATTTTATGCAGTAAATACTATAAAGTTTGCAATTGCACCAAATTTAGCAACAAATGATTTCGAATTTGAAAATTTTGTACTATATCCAAACCCTAATAATGGAAGTTTCAAAATATCGTTTAAACCAGAAACTAACGACGAAATTAAAATCACAATTTATGACGTCAGTGGAAAAAATATTTATAATAAAACATTTCAAAATTCTGGTATGTTTGATCAAGAATCACAAATAAAGACTGCTTCATCGGGAGTATATTTTGTAAATATACAGAACGGTGAAAATAAAATGGTGAAAAGAATTCTTGTAGAATAAAAAATATTTTTACCAAAAGTCAAAAAAATAAAGCAGAATTGTCAACCAATTTTTAATCAAATTATGAAATTAAAATTAATCATCGCTTTACTCCTATTTCAATTAGGGTTTTCACAACAAAGAACTTGCGGAACCGATGCGCAAATGCAAAAAATCATGTCGGATCCAATAGCAAAACAAAAACATTTAGATTTTCAAAAAAGATTTAATATAGAATTAGCAAAACTTCAAGATCCACAAAATGAATCGGCTAGAAGTACCAACACAACAATTATTATCCCTGTGGCGGTTCACTTTCCCGAAATTGCTGCAAATTCACCCAATAAAGCTTGTTTGATACAATTAGTGCAAAATCAGCTCGATATTTTAAATGCTGCTTTTAGTGCAACAAACCCTGCTCTATCTTTGTGGACTCCGCAAGTGCAAGCTTTTTATCCAGGAACTAATTTGGGTAATTCAAATATGAAGTTTGTTTTAGCGACCAGAAACCATCCTGCTGGAACAGGTCTGACCAACGGACAGTCAGCAATAACATTTGGAACTAGTTTTCTTAACGGCGGAATTAGAGACATTAATTGGAGAGGTTGTTTGAATATTGTTGTTAGAGATACTAATTATGCAGGATATTATACAGGAGGAACTCCAAATGAGGGTAATGTGGTTGTTATAAAGAATATTTGTTTCGGCAGTGGCGACGGATGTCCTGGACATGTACCTACCAATGGATGGCATTTAGGACAAACATTATTGCATGAAGTGGGACATTACTTTAATTTAGAACATACTTTTGGAAAATCTCCGGGAGATGATGTATGTTTGCCTTCAAACACAGACTATGTTGAAGACACACCACAATGTTTAATGACCAGAGATTGGGGTCCCGTACTTGGTTCTATACCTGGTTGTGTGCCTGGAACTAAAGCACTAACAATGAATTTTATGGACTATACTTTAGATGGTAATAGATGGATGTTTACAGCAGGGCAGGTCGTTAGAATGAAAGCCTATTACAACACAGTTGCCGATCAATTTAATACAAATGTTTTAAGTAGTGAAGATTTTGAGTTTAAAGATTTCGCATTGTATCCAAATCCAAATAACGGAAGTTTCAAAATATCGTTTACAAGTGAGATAAACGACGATATTGAAATAGTAGTTCACGATATTAGTGGAAGAAAAATTTATAATAAAACATTTCAAAATTTCGGTATGTTTGATCAAGAATTACAAATAAAGACTGCTTCATCGGGAGTATATTTTATAAATATACAGAACGGTGAAAATAAAATGGTGAAAAGAATTATTGTAGAATAAAAGAGATTTTTACAAAAAGTCAAAAAAATAAAGCAGAATTATCAACCAATTAATAATCAAAATATGAAATTAAAATTAATCATCGTTTTACTCCTATTTTAATTGGGATTTTCACAACAAAGAACTTGCGGAACCGATATGCACATATAAAAAATGATGAATGACCCAATAGCAAAACAAAAACACTTTGATTTTCAAAATAGATTTGAAATTGAATTTGCAAAACTTCAAAATTCACAAAGTGAATTGGCTAGAAGTACCAATACAAAAATTATTATACCAGTTGCGGTTTATTTTACAGAAGTTGATTCAAACTCTCCAGACAGGCGATTCTTGCGGGAAATGGCACAAAATAAAATTGATATTTTAAATGATGCTTGTAATGCAACAAATGCAGATGTTGCATTGTGGACTCCTCAAGTACAAGCTATCTATATAGGAACTAACGTGCGTACGTTTAATGAACGGTTCGTAATTGCAACTAAAAAACATCCTGCAAGTTCAGGACTTTAAAATGGTCAGGAGGCCATAAATCTTTTAAATAGCCCCAAACTAAAAAATAGATTATGAAAAAACTATTACTGTTTTCATTACTATTGTTTTCCATATTAAATGCTTTAGGTCAAATCTCACCTTGGACGGTCATGACACAAACTCAAGTTAATCAACTGCCCGCTTTTCCTTTCTCAGATATGCCCCGAACGGGCTACAAGGTTTTTACTTTAGATCTTTCTGTTTTAAGTAATCAACTATCAATGGCACCAATGGATTCTGCCACAGATTCTAACGTGATTGTAAGCTTTCCAAATCCTGATGGCGGTCAAGATAGTTACAAAATCTTTGAAGTAGCTATAATGGAACAAGCTTTGGCAAACAAGTATCCGAATATAAAATCGTACATAGGAAAAGGGATTAACGATAAAACCCAAGCCATTCGATTTAGTATTACACCACTTGGGTTTGATGCCGTGACAAATTCTGGTAAAGTGGGCTCATTTTTAATAAAGAAGCACCGTAGCAATTCGCTTATTAACTACGTTGTTTACAGACATTTTAGAGCACCAGGTAACTCAATTTATTATAGAAATTCAAATTCATCAGCAAAAAGCTCTGACTTTGTATGTGGTATTTCCTACGAAAAGGATAAATTAGATTACAATAAAATAAAAAATTTACCAAAGTCGAGCCAAATAAACGCCGATGGAAAATTGCGAGTTTACAGATTAGCTGTGGCTACAACTGTCGAATTTTCGAATACAATTGCTTCTCAAGCAGGAATGGGTTCAGGTACAGTAGCTCAGAAAAAAGGAGTTGTAGTAGCATCATTGGCACATTTGATTACACGATTAAATGGTGATTGGGAAAGAGACTTATCGGTACGAATGATACTAGTAGCCAACCAAGAAGCCGTTATTTTTGTAGACTCTGATAATTTTACTAATGGTAATAAGTCTACTTTATTAGCCGAATCGATCCAAATTACTCCAATTATTGGCAACGCTAATTTTGATATAGGACACGTGATGGGTACAGGTGGTGCAGGGGTTGCATGGCTCGGCGCAATTGCAGTTGATGACTGGAAAACCAAGGGAGTAACCGAATATGACGGTCAACAAGGCATAAATAACGACAAATTTAGTAATAATTTCGCTCACGAAATGGGGCATTTTTTAGGAGCGAAACATACTTATTCTAATAGTGATTGTCCGAATTTAGATAGTACCATACAAATAGAACCTTACGCAGGCAATACTTATTTATCTTATAATAGGTTATGCGCCGGATTAGCAGTTGATTCAGATGGATGGCAACCTATTTCCGATCCATATTATCACACAGCAAGTATAAATGAAATACAAAATGTTTTGGCTCAAACAACTAGTGGTACATTAATAACTATAAACAATGCACCACCGGTTGTAAGCGCTGGTCCAGATTACACTATTCCAAAAGATACACCTTACGTTTTGAAAGCCTCAGTTACTAATTCAAATGCAGAAGGTTACACATATTCATGGGAAGGTTTAGATACTGGTGTACAACCTGAAACTAGCGCAACGGCTACCTCTGGACCAAATTTTAAATTTAACCAACCTACAGCTTCTCCCAATCGATACATGCCTAAACTTGAAAAAGTTATTGCAGGAGAATTAAACACTAGAATGGAACGTCTTTCGAGTGTGTCTCGAGTACAAAATTTTGCCGTAACTGTTAGAGACAATGCCGTTATTCGGGGTTCAAATGTGAGACGCGATGATATGATACTGACAGTAAATGCCAACACAGGGCCATTTGTAATAACATCACAAAACACAACCGGAATAACGTGGGCGGGAAACTCATCGCAAACCATTACATGGGATGTAGCAGGAACAACAGCCAATAATATAAATACTTCGTTGGTAAATATATTATTATCAACAGATAAAGGGTTAACGTTTACAACCACACTTCTGGCAAATACACCCAACGATGGTTTGCAAGTGATTACTATTCCAAACACTATTAATTCGTTGGATTGTAGGTTAATGGTGCAATCTGTTGGTAATATATTTTATGCAGTCAATACTACAAAGTTTGCAATTGCAACGAATTTAGCAACAAATGATTTCGAATTTGAAAATTTCACTTTATTTCCAAACCCAAATAATGGCAGTTTCAAAATATCATTTAAGCCAGAAACAAATGATGTAATTGAAGTTATTGTTAATGATGTCATTGGAAGAAATATTTACAACAAAATATTTCAAAATTCAGGTATGTTTAATCAAGAATTTCAAGTCAATACTATAACAGCGGGAATTTATTTTGTAAAAATTCAAAATGGAAAAAATAAATCAGTAAAAAAAATCATAATAAAATAACTTATTTAAACTAAAAGTTGATTTAACCATTTTTCTTTATTTAAGTTAGATAAAAGCGATTTATAATCTAAATACTATTCAACATTGAATGATAATGTACTTATCATTCAATGTTGAATATGTTAAATCAGTATCATTATCATAACTATCAGAAAACATTTAAAAATTAGCAACAAAGCGTCGTAATGAAAACAATGGCGTGTTTTCAAGCTGCTATTCTTATTGTGCTGCATAGTGTTTGCGTAATCGGGGGGGGAGGCTTTTTCTGCCGACGACCGCTTGGAGCTGCCAAGCCGAACAAAGAGAAGGAACGGAGGGAGACCTATTGATTGCCAGTGATGTTTCTATTATATAATTAAATCCCTCCATTTATCCGGAAAGAAAGGTGTTTGGAAATAATTATGAGCCAAATCTTTTAAAAAAGGGTATCCTGATTGATTGCTTCGATAATTTTACTCAAATTCCGTTTCCTTATTTACGATCTTTATTTTAAATTCTTAAAAATTTACATCGTTATCAAAGTTTTTTTTCAGTCTTGTTTCTGATAGTAACGATGCCGAACGGATTTTGAAAACAATTGTTTTCCAAGTCATTCTCCTTATCACAGATTAAATGGTTAGAAGCCTAATTTACGTCATAGCTGGGTACAAATAATCCTAAATCAATTTTATTTACAAGAATAAATTCTTTCATGACAACGTGTTCTTCTTCCATATCCAATAATGTAAGATATTCCATTAAAACTGCATATGCAAATAAAATCTGCAGCATAAGTTAAGCTACACTTTTGTAATTAATTTGATTGTTAAATTTTACAATAGTCGCATAATTCAAAGCAGTATGTCTCCTTTTTCTATTGTACTAAATTTCAACATATTCAAAGATTTCCAATAGCATTTATAAAAACATACTTTCTTTGTCGATTAACAAATTAAAACACACAATTTATTTATTAAAAATATCTCAATACAATTAGTAATATTTTGTCGATTTTCACCTATAATAGGGTTATTAGTATAAAAACCAATTAGATTTAATGAATTTATTAAATAAATATGTTAAATTTACTTTTTTTATTAAAAAAAAACTGACTCAAATTAGACAAATAAAAATATACAATACAAATGAAGAAATTTTTACTTTTACTACTGTTAACGATTTTTCAGTACGGCTTAGGTCAAACCACTTGGACTGGTGCAACAAATACCGATTGGAACACCCCCTCAAACTGGAGTACAGGCGCAGTGCCAACAGGCATAGATGTTGTTGTGATACCCAACGTAACAAATAAACCGATAATTACAGGTATAACAGCTTCTTGTGCTGATTTAACTATTAATGCTTTATCATCCTTAACCTTAACAAATAGCGTTACTAGCTTACTTAACATAGGCGGTAATTTTGTAAACAATGGGACTTTCACTTCAGTAGGAGCCAGCACTATCAGCTTTGTTGGTGCTAATCAAATAGTTGCCGGAGTGACTTATAGTAATTTAACGCTTGCCGGTACCGGAACAAAAACCTTTGCGGCCAATACAATTATAACTACTAATTTAAAGGTTGTTGCGGGCGTCAAGATGAATTTAAATGCAATTAACACGCATCAAACGGGCACTTTAACTTTAGGTGGTGACGGAGCCCTTTTAAGTACATGGGGTGCTTCAAATACAGGAGCTTCAAATGGGAATAACATTTATTTTACAGGTCCGGGTAGAATTACTGTAACTGGAACGCCACCGTACCCACGTATAGAAAATAATTTTGCATCCTACACCAGTGGTGCTTCTGGAACGGTAGGCGCATCCTATCCTGAAGGCGCAACTTCATCATCAGTTACCGCTCCTGATGGTCTTGTTTTTATTAATGTAAACTTTGCAAGTTACGGCACGCCAACAGGTACAAGCCCAAATTATGTATTAGGAGCTTGCCACGCACTTACTAGTATTACAGAAGTTAATAAAGTTATTTTAGGTGTCACTACAGGCAAAGTTCCAACATTTAATGGAGCATATGGCGATCCTTGTGGAGGTACACCGAAACGAATAAACGTGGTAGCATCGTATGCAGAACCAATATGTTCGGGCACAAATCCTGGGACTATAACTGGCTCAACACCCACTGGAGGAAATAATGTGTATTCTTATTTATGGGAATTTAATACGGTTGGGGCTTATTCACCTTATGCCACGGCACCTGGTGTAAGTACCTCTAAAGATTATATTATACCTAGTGGTATCACGCAAACTACATGGTACCGACGAACGGTAACTTCGGGCATGTATTATACCACTACAATTGTGCTGGTTCAAGTGAACACAAATCCAACAGCACCAACCACGATAACAGGTGGAACGTCTATTTGCTCTGGTGCCTCAACTACCTTAACTGTTAGCGGCGGTAACAAAGGCGGCGGTGGCGGTTATGCACAATGGTTTACTGGTTCTTGTGGTGGAACCCTTGTAGGTACAGGTAATTCTTTAGTAGTAAGCCCTACTGTAAACACCACATATTATATTCGTTATAAAAATGTTTGTTCGGTAACCAGTTGTATAACAACAACAGTTACGGTAGCACCAGCACCGTCTATTACGACGGCTGCTGCCTCTGTAAGTGTTTGTTCTAGTGCAAGTCTTCAAACTACACCTTTATCGTACAGCTCAACAACTGGAACTCCTACAACTTATAGCATAACATGGAACGCAACGCCAACTAATAGTTTTGTTGCTGTTACAAATGCCGCATTACCTGCAAGTGCAATTAGTATAGCAGTTCCTGCGAATGCTACATCTGGCACTTATACAGGAAACCTTACCGTAAAAAATGCAGGTGGATGTGCAAGTAGCACAACTATTTTTAACGTAACGGTACAAGCAACGCCAACAGCAGGATCAATTGCGGTTAGTCAAACAATTTGTAATGGAGGTGATCCAGCGACTTTTACCAGCACAACAGTAGGAACTGGAGACGGAACAATTACACACAGGTGGGAAAGTGCCGTAAGCCCATTTAGCACTTGGAGTGCCATATCAGGAGTTACAACAGCCACCTATGATGCGCCAACAGGTTTAACAGCCACTACTCAATATAAAAGAATCACAATCTCAACTTTAAATAGTGTAGCATGTGAATCAACAGCTACATCGCCAGTTACCGTAACGGTGCAAGCAACGCCAACTGCAGGATCAATTGCGGATAGTCAAACAATATGTAATGGAGGTGATCCAGCGACTTTTACCAGCACAGCAGCAGGAATGGGAGATGGAATAATTACGTACAGGTGGGAAAGTTCCGTAAGCCCATTTAGCACTTGGAGTGCCATATCAGGAGTTACAACAGCCACCTATGATGCGCCAACAGGTTTAACAGCCACTACTCAATATAAAAGAATCACAATCTCAACTTTAAATAGTGTAGCATGTGAATCAACAGCTACATCGCCAGTTACCGTAACGGTACAATCAACGCCAACTGCAGGAACTATTTCCGCCAATCAAACAATTTATTATGAAGGTGACCCCGCAGCCTTTACCAGTACAACAGCAGGCACTGGAGATGTTACAAGTACATACAGATGGGAAAGTGCGGTAAGTCCGTTTAATACTTGGAATACAATATCAGGAGCAACAGTAGTCACATATGATGCGCCAACAGGTTTAACATCCACCACTCAATACAGAAGAATTACTATATCAACATTAAATACTGTCGCTTGTGAATCATCAGCAACAACGCCAATAACTGTGACGGTATTAGCAGTTATTGTTGCTGATGACGATACCTTGAGTACGCTAGCTGCACCGTTAATATCAGGTACCAATCCAGTAACAGCAGGAAACGTATTAGAGAATGACACTAGAAATGGAGTTGCAGCAACTACCACCAATACGAATGTAACACCATTAACCACAGGTCCATTGAGCATTGATGCTGACGGAATAGTAACCTTAGCGGCCAATACTCCAAGTGGTACGTACAGCATCACGTACCAATTATGTGAGGCCGATCCATCAACTGGATTAAATATGATCCCTGCGAATTGTGATAATGCAACGGCTACAGTAGCAGTTTTAAATCTAATAAACGCTGTAAACGATGGTTCAGCAACTGTAGCTTCAGCAACAACACCTACAGTTATTTTAAATGTAACAGATAATGATACTTTAAATACTATTGCAGTAACAGGGGCAAACACTGATGTAACACCAATTACTACAGGACCATTGAGTATTGATATTAATGGTAATTTAACATTAGCAGCCAACACAGCTTCAGGAACTTATCTAATTACTTATGAGTTGTGTGAATCTGGGGCAAGTCCAGCAAATTGTAATACGGCTATAGTGACTGTTGTGGTACAGAACCCATTAGTAGGAGTAAATGATGGACCACTTACAGTAGCGACTGCTGAAGTTCCCAAAGTTGTTTTAAATGTAACTATAAATGATACGTTACATGCAGATCCAGTTACAGATGCAAACACTAATGTTACTCCACAAATATCAGGTCCATTAAGTATAACAAGTAATGGAGAGATTACTTTAGCAGCAAACATAGTTTCCGGCACTTATAGTATTACATATGAAATATGTGAAGTAGGAGCAAACCCTGTTAATTGTACAACAGCAACAGCAACAATAGTAGTTCTAAATGCTATTATCGCTAACCCGGATATAACAGGAGGACTTCCAGGAGCTACAACTGGTTCTGTATTAGGGAATGATACATTAAGTGGAATTCCACCAGTTGAACCCGCAGACGTTATTTTGACAACAACAGTTATAAATCCGGTATTAACTTTAAATGCAAATGGTACCATTACTATTGCAGCAGGTACACCTGCAGGACCTCAAACATTAGAGTATCAAATATGTGAAATTGGTTCGAATCCAGCTAATTGCAGTACAGCCAGCGTTACAGTAAACGTTTTTCAATCTGCAGTAGATGCCATTGTTGATGATTTTACAGCAGTACCATATACGGGTGGAAATGGAGGAACTACTACATCAGTATTGAATAATGATACCCTTAATGGAGCTGTCTTAAATCCAGCAGATGTTAATTTAACATTAAGTGGAACAGCGCCTACAGGATTTGTACTTAATAGCAATGGTACGATAAAAGTACCTTCTGGACAAGTTTCGGGTACCTATATGGTTTTTTATCAAATATGTGAAAAGATAAATTCGGGTAATTGTGATGTAGCCAACGCTAAAATTCGTATTAGTAATCAAATTAATGCGTTTGATGATACTTTCCCCCCACAAGCGCCAAGCACTACTGTGGCTACAACTGTTGGAAGTGTGTTAGCTAATAACGGTATTGGAGCGGATAGTTTAAATGGAATAGCAGTAACATCAGCAAATACAGATGTGACTCCAATAACCACAGGCCCGTTAAGTATTAATATAAATGGGAATTTGACTTTAGCTCCTAATACTGTTTCTGGTACGTATACTATTATTTATCAATTATGTGAATCAGGAGCAGATCCTGTTAATTGTACAAATGCAACTGCTACAGTTGTTGTTTTAAATCCTATTGATGCAGTTGATGATAATCCAGTTGCAGTAAACACAGGAGTAAATCCAAAAGTAGTGTTTAATGTAACAGACAACGATACATTGAATACTGTTTTAGTAAGTCCAACCAATACGAATGTTAGCCCAGTTTTTGCAGGACCATTGAGTATCGATTCGAATGGAGTAGTAACATTAGCAGGAAATACACCAAGCGGAAGCTATAGTATTACCTATGAATTGTGTGAAGTTAATCCATCAACAGGATTGGCAGTATCTCCAACAAATTGTAATAGCGCTGTGGCAACAATTGTGGTAAACAATCCATTGATTGCCAACGATGACACACCAGTAGCGGTAACCACAGGCGACACGACATCAAATCTATTAGCCAATGATACCTTAGATGGTGTACTAAATCCAACTATTGGAACCAACCCAGGACAAGTAACCTTAACAGGAGTGACGGTTCCAGCAGGATTGACATTGAATGCAAATGGAACGATCACGGTAAATGCGAACACTCCATCAGGCACGTACACGGTAGTATACGAAATCTGTGAAGTAGGGGCAACACCAGCACCACCTGGAAATTGTGATACGGCTAGCGTAACTGTAGTGGTAAACAATCCATTGATTGCCAACGATGACACACCAGTAGCAGTAAGCACAGGCGACACGACATCAAATATATTAGCCAATGATACCTTAGATGGTGTACTAAATCCAACTATTGGAACCAACCCAGGACAAGTAACCTTAACAGGAGTGACGGTTCCAGCAGGATTGACATTGAATGCAAATGGAACGATCACGGTAAATGCGAACACTCCATCAGGCACGTACACGGTGGTATACGAAATCTGTGAAGTAGGGGCAACACCAGCACCACCTGGAAATTGTGATACGGCTAGCGTAACTGTATTGGTAAACAATCCCTTGATTGCCAACGATGATACACCAGTAGCAGTAACCACAGGCGACACGACATCAAATCTATTAGCCAATGATACCTTAGATGGTGTACTAAATCCAACTATTGGAACCAACCCAGGACAAGTAACCTTAACAGGAGTGACGGTTCCAGCAGGATTGACATTGAATGCAAATGGAACGATCACGGTAAATGCGAACACTCCATCAGGCACGTACACGGTAGTATACGAAATCTGTGAAGTAGGGGCAACACCAGCACCACCTGGAAATTGTGATACGGCTAGCGTAACTGTAGTGGTAAACAATCCATTGATTGCCAACGATGACACACCAGTAGTAGTAACCACAGGCGACACGACATCAAATATATTAGCCAATGATACCTTAGATGGTGTACTAAATCCAACTATTGGAACCAACCCAGGACAAGTAACCTTAACAGGAGTGACGGTTCCAGCAGGATTGACATTGAATGCAAATGGAACGATCACGGTAAATGCGAACACTCCATCAGGCACGTACACGGTAGTATACGAAATCTGTGAAGTAGGGGCAACACCAGCACCACCTGGAAATTGTGATACGGCTAGCGTAACTGTAGTGGTAAACAATCCATTGATTGCCAACGATGACACACCAGTAGTAGTAACCACAGGCGACACGACATCAAATATATTAGCCAATGATACCTTAGATGGTGTACTAAATCCAACTATTGGAACCAACCCAGGACAAGTAACCTTAACAGGAGTGACGGTTCCAGCAGGATTGACATTGAATGCAAATGGAACGATCACGGTAAATGCGAACACTCCATCAGGCACGTACACGGTAGTATACGAAATCTGTGAAGTAGGGGCAACACCAGCACCACCTGGAAATTGTGATACGGCTAGCGTAACTGTAGTGGTAAACAATCCATTGATTGCCAACGATGACACACCAGTAGCAGTAAGCACAGGCGACACGACATCAAATATATTAGCCAATGATACCTTAGATGGTGTACTAAATCCAACTATTGGAACCAACCCAGGACAAGTAACCTTAACAGGAGTGACGGTTCCAGCAGGATTGACATTGAATGCAAATGGAACGATCACGGTAAATGCGAACACTCCATCAGGCACGTACACGGTAGTATACGAAATCTGTGAAGTAGGGGCAACACCAGCACCACCTGGAAATTGTGATACGGCTAGCGTAACTGTAGTGGTAAACAATCCATTGATTGCCAACGATGACACACCAGTAGTAGTAACCACAGGCGACACGACATCAAATATATTAGCCAATGATACCTTAGATGGTGTACTAAATCCAACTATTGGAACCAACCCAGGACAAGTAACCTTAACAGGAGTGACGGTTCCAGCAGGATTGACATTGAATGCAAATGGAACGATCACGGTAAATGCGAACACTCCATCAGGCACGTACACGGTAGTATACGAAATCTGTGAAGTAGGGGCAACACCAGCACCACCTGGAAATTGTGATACGGCTAGCGTAACTGTAGTGGTAAACAATCCATTGATTGCCAACGATGACACACCAGTAGCAGTAAGCACAGGCGACACGACATCAAATATATTAGCCAATGATACCTTAGATGGTGTACTAAATCCAACTATTGGAACCAACCCAGGACAAGTAACCTTAACAGGAGTGACGGTTCCAGCAGGATTGACATTGAATGCAAATGGAACGATCACGGTAAATGCGAACACTCCATCAGGCACGTACACGGTAGTATACGAAATCTGTGAAGTAGGGGCAACACCAGCACCACCTGGAAATTGTGATACGGCTAGCGTAACTGTAGTGGTAAACAATCCATTGATTGCCAACGATGACACACCAGTAGCAGTAAGCACAGGCGACACGACATCAAATATATTGGCCAATGATACCTTAGATGGTGCACTAAATCCAACTATTGGAACCAACCCAGGACAAGTAACCTTAACAGGAGTGACGGTTCCAGCAGGATTGACATTGAATGCAAATGGAACGATAACGGTAAATGCGAACACTCCATCAGGCACGTACACGGTAGTATACGAAATCTGTGAAGTAGGGGCAAGCCCAATAAACTGCAAGCAGGCAACAGCAACAGTTGTGGTAAGTAATCCATTGGTAGCCAATAATGATACATTTCCATCTATAGGAGGAAACGTGACAACGAACGATACTTTAAACGGAGTGCCAGCAACTACAGCCAATATCGACGTGACACCAGTAACAAATGGTCCATTGAGTATTGATACAGATGGAAATTTAATAGTAGCTCCAAACACGCCAGCAGGCACGTACACGATAACATATGAAATCTGCGAAGCAGGTGCAATTCCAGTAAATTGCAAAACTGCTACAGCAACGATTAATTATGTAAATCCATTAGTTGCTAGTAATGACAGTTTTACAGCAACAGGAGGAAATGTATTAGGGAATGACAGTGTCAATGGCGCACCCGCTACGATGACCAATATTGTAGTAACGCCAGTAAGCGCAGGCCCATTAAGTTTAGATTTGTCTGGAAACCTTACAGTAGCACCAAACACACCAAGTGGAACCTATATTGTTGTTTATGAAATTTGTCAAACAGGAATGACACCTGTAAATTGCACCACAGCTACAGTAACGGTAGTTGTCAATAACTTAATTACTGCCAATAATAATTCTTTCCCAACAACAGGGGGTAATGTAATAGGAAATGATGCGGTTAATGAAATGCAAGCTACCGCAGCCAATACTGATGTGACACCAGTAACAAATGGCCCATTGAGTATAGATATTGATGGAAACTTAACAGTAGCGCCAAACACACCAAGTGGAACATACTCCATCACATATGAGATCTGTGAAGCAGGAGCAAAACCATCAAATTGTACACGAGCTACAGCAACTGTGGTGGTAAACAATGCAATTATTGCTATTAATGACACAATACCGGTTACAGGAGGAAGCGTACTTGCAAATGATACCATTAACGGAGCACCAGCTACCATAGCTAATACTGATGTGACATCAGTAACAAATGGTCCATTAAGTATAGACGCAAATGGAAACTTGACAGTAGCACCTAATACAATAGCAGGAACCTACATGATTACTTACCAAGTTTGTGAAACAGGCTCTAACCCGTTGAGCTGTGCTACAGCCCAAGCTACTGTAGTTGTAGGTGAAGCGCCAGCAATAGCCATAATTAAAACAGCTGTTTTCAATGATGAAAATGGAGATGGATTTGCACAAGCAGGCGAGAGTATAACCTATAGCTTTGCGATAAGCAACTTAGGAAACACTCCATTAAACAATGTAACAGTAACCGATGTGCTATCAGGTTTGATACTATCGGGTAATAGCATACCTTTATTACCAGTAGGAGCGACAAACAATACAGCCTATCAAGGAGTATATCGATTGACACAAGCCGACATCAATTTAGGTAGTGTAACTAATCAAGCCAAGGTAACAGGAGTAACACCTCTTGGAGTTATCACAAGCGATTTATCAGATGATTCAAATAATCTTAGTGATAGACCAACTGTTCTAGCTATTCAAGGATGTGTAATTGAAGTGTTTAATGCAGTAGCTCCAAATGGAAACGGTGACAACAAAGTTTTCCGCATCAGAGGTTTAGAATGTTATGCTGATAACACAGTAGAAATATACAACCGTTGGGGAGTATTGGTATTTGAAAGAGCAGGATACAACAATGACGATAGAGCTTTTAGAGGAGTTTCAGAAGGTAGAGTAACAGTAAAACAAGCTGAAGAGCTACCTGAAGCAACCTATTATTATATTTTGAGATATAAAGATAATGCAGGAACAAGTTTCGAGAAAGCAGGATATTTATACATTAATAGGTAATCAATCTAAATCTCTTAAGTCTAAAATAATAGAATATGAAAACAAAATTTATACTAATGTTGCTGTTGCTCGCGGGTACTATAAATGCGCAACAAGACGCTCAGTTTACACAGTACATGTACAACACCATAAACGTGAATCCCGCCTATGCGGGATCACGTCAAGCATTGAATATTTTTGCCTTACATCGTACTCAGTGGGTAGGACTTGATGGAGCACCTGTGACCAATACGGCCTCGATTAATACTCCTATAAAAGATACAAAACTAGGTTTAGGAGTGTCGATAATTAGTGACAGGATTGGTCCTTCGGACGAGAACAATTTAGCGGTTGATTTTTCCTATTATATCAATACTTCAGAGGATTTCAAGCTCTCTTTTGGACTGAAAGCATCAGCAAACCTTTTGAATATCAATTTTGATAAATTGAATCAGTATGATCCTAATGATTATAGTTTTGAGAACAATATAGACAATAAGTTTTCACCAAATATAGGTGTTGGACTTTACTGGTATTCTGATAATACCTATATAGGCCTCTCTGTTCCTAATTTATTAGAGACAAAACATTTTGATAAATATGCCGGAGTAGGAGCTTCTACTTATATTGCAAGAGAGAGAGTGAATTATTATTTAACAGCAGGTCACGTGTTTGATTTAGATTATAATCTAAAGTTCAAACCCGCCATCATGACCAAGCTCGTGCAAGGAGCACCATTACAAGTAGATTTATCAGCTAACTTTTTAATTAATGATAAGTTTACAGTAGGGGCAGCTTACAGATGGAGTGCCGCATTAAGTGGCATGGTTGGATTTCAAGTGTCTGACTCTTGGTTTATTGGATATGGTTATGATATGGAAACCACACGACTTGCTAATTTTAATTCCGGATCACATGAGATATTTCTTCGTTACGAAATATTGAACAGATACAATAAAATTACATCACCTAGATTCTTTTAATTTAATATAACGTTATGAAATTAAGCGCCAAACATTTCGGATGCTGTGTAGTTTTTTTAGTATCAACAGTAATGGGGTATGCCCAAAAAAAAGGAGTAGCAATTGCGGATAAAAACTTCGATAATTATTCTTACGTTGATGCAATAGCTACTTATGAGAAAGTAGCAGCGAAAGGGTATAAAGACGAAAAAATGTTCCAAAAACTAGGAGATTCCTATTACTTCATAGCGGATTTGATCCAGGCAGAGAAGTGGTACTCAGCACTTTTTGAGATGAATGCCTCCCAAGAGCCAGAGTACTATTACAGGTATTCTCAATCTTTAAAAGCAGTAGGAAACTATGCTAAGGCCGATAAAATGTTAGAGCAATTCATAGCAAAATCAGCTACAGACCAGCGAGGAAAACTTTTTGCGAGTCAGCGCGATTACTTGAATGAGATCAAGAAAAATTCAGGGAAATATGAAATCTTCGATGCAGGAATTAACTCTCCTTATTCTGATTACGGCAGTGCTTATTACAACAACACGCTACTTTTTGCATCGGCACGAGACACAGGTGGTGTAGCTAAAAAAGTGTTCAAGTGGAACAATGAATCGTTCACCAACTTGTACAGTTCTCAGATAAGTACAGATGGTAGTATGGACAAGCCAGAGGTGTTCCATAAAAACATCAACAGTAGGTTTCATGAGTCTACACCTGTTTTTACCAAAGACGGCCAAACCATGTATTTTACCCGTAATAATTATCTAAATGGTAAAAAGCAAAAAGACAGCAGACGTGTTATATTATTAAAACTCTACAAAGCCACAAACGAAAACGGAAAATGGGTAAATGTACAAGAATTACCTTTTAATAGTAATGAATATAGTGTAGCGCATCCAGCGTTGAGTGTAGACGAGAAAACCTTGTATTTTGCATCAGACATGCCAGGGACCAAGGGATTATCAGATCTTTTTAAAGTAAGCATCAATCCAAATGATACGTACGGCACGCCAGAGAATCTAGGATTGCCTATAAACACAGAGTCAAGAGAAACGTTTCCTTATATCTCACCAGATAATAAGATGTACTTTGCCAGTGATGGACATCCCGGACTTGGAGGTTTAGATGTATTTGTTATGGATTTATCATCAAAAACTCCGGGAATTTCTATCGAAAACTTAGGGACACCTATAAACAGTGCCCAAGACGACTTTTCATTTGTGATAGATGCAGAGAATAAAAAAGGATTTGTCACTTCCAATAGAGAGGGCGGATTAGGATCTGATGACATTTATAGATTCAATAAATTCCCAGTTCTAATATGTGCTCAAGCACTTCAAGGAGTCATCAAGGATCAGGATACAGGTTTAGTCCTGGCAAATGCTAAGGTAAGTTTGTTTGATTCCAATTTCAATTTGATCAAAGAAAGTACAACTGCATCATCAGGGGACTATGCCTTTGAGGTTGAATGTGGAAAAACGTATTATTTACGTGGAGAAAAACCAGAATATGAAACCAAAGAGAATAAGATTGTAATAGCAAACGTATCTGGAGTAACACAAGGTCCATTGGCTTTAGAGCCACGAAAAAAAGCAATTGATGTAGGAACAGATTTAGCTAAAACCTTAGATATTCCGATTTTGTATTTTGATTTAGACAAGTCATTCATTCGAAAAGATGCTGCTTTTGAGCTTGAAAAAGTATTAGCAGTGATGCAAGAATACCCAAAGATGACCATCGACATTAGATCCCATACAGATTGTAGACAAACCGTAGCTTACAACCAAGCATTATCTGATAGAAGAGCTAAAGCAACCAAGGCATGGTTGATTAAAAACGGTATAGCTGCCAATAGATTAACGGCCAAAGGATACGGCGAATCACAGCTTGTAAACGATTGTGGGTGTGAACCTACGAACCAATCAAACTGTACAGAGGAGCAACACCAAGCCAATAGAAGAAGTGAATTTATTATTGTATCGATGCAATAAACCTTATCAAAACAACAACTATCAAAAAAGGCTATCCATAAACTTGGATAGCCTTTTTTGGTGGTTGATAAATTGAAAATATAAAACCATTGGATACGGTCTGATTAACAGATAAATTGCCAATTTTTACGCTATATAAAATACTGACTGAATTGGAGTAGTGGAAAACCTGTCAAATTGACCACCAGTTTCGGAGCAAACTGACCACCACTTTCCAGTTCAAATTGACCATCTGATTTTAGGCTAAAATTGGACATTAAAAACTACCAACTTTTTCATATTGTTAGCACCATACTCTTTTTTATTGAAGTGTATTATTATATTTTTTAAATTACTTATAGTTTTACTTATCGATACTTTAATGTCATTTGTCGAATTTAAATATTCAGATCCTTCACTAGTTATTAAATTTACATGGCTAAAAGTGCGAAGTATACGGAAATTGAAAATGGTCAGTCCTCTTTATTCCGCTTTTACTTTTTTTACAGTAAAAAAAAATTCGTATTGTTATTTTATATAAAGAAATTAGTTTGTTTTTGTTTATTAGAGTTAAATAACGATTTTAATTGCTTTTTAACGAGTTTACAAGAACTACTTTTCAGATTAAAGATATAAATTATAATTTTGCATTTAATTATGAAATCCTTAGCATTGTTTTAACGTAAACGAAATATTTGATTTGATTTTAATAAAAAAACTAATGATTGTCTGTAGTTAGTCATAATTTAAGAAAATGTACTATCGTTATAATAAAAGCTATGTATTTATTCAGTTTAACAGCAAATTTTGGAAGCGCAGAATCTTGTAGACTACATTTTAAAGAAGAAAGAGACAAGATTGGAGCTCAATGTAAATGCGTAGGTAAAGCATATTTTTGGATAAAAGTGTTTGGAGTTATGCATTTAAAAAATGTGGAAGTAGAATTTCTTTGCGAAATGGAACAATAATGCAAAGTTCTAATTTGTCCTTTTTGATTTGGTATAAAACTATGTTTTTAATGACCGCTACTAAAAAAGAATTTTCAAGCAAAGAAATTCAAATGCAATTTGGATTAAAGCGATACGAGCCAGTTTGGGTTATGGTCCCATAAGGTGCGGGAAGCAATGGGTAATAGAGATGTGCGCTATGCTTTGGAAGAAATGACAGAATTTGACGAAGGATATTTTACTGTTGAATTATCAGAAATAGGGCAAGAAAAAGGGATTCGTGGTCGAGGCGAAGCAGGAAAAATGAGTACCGCAATTAGTGCTGAAGCAACAATTTTAGAAGATATTGAAACAGGAAAAAAATCAAATCGATTTCGGTATTTTAAAGCAAAAATTTAAACAGATCATACCGCTAAGCAGATTAATGACACTATTAAAAAATTAATTTCAGAGAAAAGTATTTTTTTCTGAAAAAATTATATCAAATATTGACATCGCAGGCTTTTTGAAATACACATAAAAGAGAAATCCAATAAAGAAACAACATCAAAAACTTTGCGATGGGCCCATACTGCAATAAGTAATGCCAAAGGTATTTTATTAGGAAATTACAATATAATAAAAGGAAGATATATTTAATTGTAACTAAATGAGTTTTTTTACAAGTTAAATAGAAGATATTTTAAGAAAAATTATTCGATAGACTAGTAATTGCGGGGATTACAGGTTTATGACAAAAAACGGACAATTTTTTTTTTTTACTTTATGGATTTTAACTAATGCTTTTTTGATAATCAAGAAAATATTGTTAATATTTGTTAATGAGAAAATTGATAGTATATTTTTTACAGAATTTTGTTAATAAATGTAATAACCATAATTTATATGGTTAATTGTTACTGTTTATTTTTACTATAGTGTTAAATTAAACGAAAAAATAACTTATACTTGCAAATGTATTTATGACGAATAGTATTACCCGCAAAACATTTTTAAATCTTATTAATTTGTTTAAATTTGTAAGCTTTAACACTGTCCTAGGGCCAACAATATGTAAAATTTCTATTAATAATTTAGAGAGTGACTAAAGTAGACACACAATATTTTCTAAATAACTAATACTATAATGAATATTTTTTAAAATCGAGAATTACTTATTTAAACTAAATTTATGAAAAACAATTATTTCCTTAAGCATACCAAAATACTATTATTGTTTTTGTTTTTTGTTTTTGTAAAAGAACAATCGTTTGCGCAATATGCTACAAAGCATTACATAGCACCTGCTCCTTGGAACTATGCATCAAATGCAAACGAATTTGTGGTTTCTACTAACTCTGCTTCAGCAGTTTCTGTAACAATAACCAAAAGTGATGGTACAGCTATTGCAACATTAAGCGTAATTACAGGAAGTCCTGTCGCTTACAGACCAACAGGTGCTCCACTTACCTTAGCTGCAAATAGTATTAATACGGTTTATACAGACAGGGGTTTAATATTTACTTGTGCGTCTCCAATAGCAGTTTCTATTAGAAATGTAGAAAGTGACAGTGTTAATGGTGGGCAAACAAATTTTATAAAAGGAAATGCTGCGCTTTCAAGCTATGGTAATGAAGCGCCAGGAAATTTATTTAGGGTTGGTTATTACAGAAGTAACTACGCAGGTCTTTCTACTTTTGGGTCTAGTACTGCTACTCCAGTATATTCCGTTATGGCTATAAACAACGGTACTGCAGTAGCTGTAAATGGTGCTATTTTAGTAAATTTGAATGCGGGTGAATCGTATCTTTTTCAAACTACGTTAGGTAATTTAGTTACTACAAACAAACCAGTTGTAATGAATTCTGGAACATGGGGGGATGAGCCAGGGGGTTGTAAAGATGCAGTTTTTGATGAAATACCGCCAGTACGAGTACTAGGGCAAGATTATATTATAATTAGAGGAGGCGGTACAACTGGTATAGCAACAAATTTACCAGAACAAACTACTTTTATTGCAACCGAACCCAATACTACTGTTGTTGTTAAAAATTATAATGTTTCAGGAACTGAAATTTCTACTAACACCTATACTCTTGTAACGGCAGGCAGTTTTCAAACAATTCATCACGGCGACGCAGCTACTGCCTATTCTAGCTCATCACTTTCCTCAGATAAGAAAATCGCTGTTTACTCCGGAACTGCTGCAGGTTGCGAAATAGATATGTCTGTTCTTCCACCATTGTCAAGTTGTACAGGTTCATTTAGAGCAGAAACAAAAAAATTCACAAGATACGACAATTCTAATTTACCTTATTTTGGTTTTGTCCTTTTACAAGACAGTACAGTTAAAGTATTTATGAACGGTCTTGATTTAGAAGTTTTAGGTGGCGTAAGAAGGCAAATTGGAATAACGGGTTATTATTTAATTGACTTTACAAACGTTCAGTTAGCAAATCCAAATAATATTATTTTTACATCCGCTGTACGTATGAGTATAAATATGGTTCAGCAAGGAGGAGGGTTTACGATGGCAGCATACTTATCTTCTTTTAATGATACTTTGTTGCCACCAGAACCAAGTTTAAACGCCAATGGATGTGTAACTATGTTAACTGCCGAACCAGGATTATCTCCTTATCAATGGTACCTTAACGATGTGTTAATAGCTGGTGCAACTGGTGACACTTATGCGCCAACTAGTCCAGGTAATTACTCAGTTGCAGGAACAAAACCATGTGGTTTAACAGCGCCATCTTTATCGTTTTTAGTAGGATGTAGTACCAATCCAGATGTAAATGCAGGAAATGTAAATACAATAATTTCAGGAAGCGTTGCTGCTAATGATGAAGTACCAGTTGGAACAACATACGGTTCACCAGTAGGACAAGTAGGAAATCCGAATGCAGTTTTACCCATATTCAATTCAAATGGTACGTACTCATTTTCACCAACCTTGCCAGGTGTTTATACGTTCTTAGTAGATGTTTGCTTGCCAACAGTAGTAGCACCATGTCCTAAAGAACTTTTGGTCATTACAGTATTGAATCCGCTATCTAATGTTAATCCACCCGTGGCGACTAATGATCTTGCAAAAACAGTATTCAATACAGCAATAGTCATTCCGGTCAGGGGAAATGATGGACCAGGTAATACAGGAGGAGTGATCGGTATTCCGACAATTTTAACACAGCCGCCAAGTAGTGCCGGAGTTGTAACGATAGTTGCTGGAAATCCAGTTTTTACACCAACTATAGGTTTTATAGGCGTAACCACATTTGTATATCAAATATGCGAAAATCCTTCTGGATTCTGCGCATCAGCCACTGTTGAAGTTACTGTTTTACCACTAGGTGCAGCAAATACAAATAATGCTACCGATGATTATAACACTGCTACACATTCAGTAGCAGCAAATGGAAACGTATCGGCTAACGATATTGATCCAGAGGGCAATTCGCAAACTGTTTCGCCTCAAAACTTAACAACACCGCAGGGAACATTTATTTTAGCTTCAACTGGCGTTTATACTTTTACACCAGCTCCAGGTTTTGTTGGATCTGTGAACTTGCCTTATACTACTTGTGATAATGGTTCTCCATCTTACTGTGTTACAGCAACGTTATATATTGTAGTAACAAGTATCATTGATGCTGTCAACGATCCATCGGTAACTATTGCATCAAACAACACAGTTGTAACGGCATTGAATGCATTAGCTAATGATACGTTAAGCAACATCGTAGCAACTACCACCAATACCAATGTAACCCCATTAACCACAGGGCCATTGAGCATCAATGCCAACGGAATAGTAACCGTAGCAGCCAATACCCCAAGTGGCACGTACAGCATCACGTATCAATTATGCGAGGCCAATCCAGCAACAGGATTAAACGTTACACCAGCAAATTGCGATACCGCAACTGCCACAGTGGTAGTCGCTAATGCAATTGATGCGGTAGCCGATCCATCAGTAACCATTGCATCAAACAATACCGTTGTAACAGCCTTGAATGCTTTAGCAAACGACACTAGAAATGGTGTCGCAGTAACAACTACCAATACCAATGTAACACCACTAACCACAGGACCATTGAGCATCAATGCAGACGGAATAGTAACCGTAGCAGCCAGTACCCCAAGTGGCACGTACAGTATTACGTATCAATTATGTGAAGCTAATCCATCAACAGGATTGAATGTAAGCCCAGCAAATTGTGATACTGCTATAGCAACAGTTGTAGTAAATAATCCAATTGATGCGGTAGCCGATCCGTCAGTAACCGTTGCATCAAACAATACCGTTGTAACAGCTTTAAATGCTTTAGCAAATGATACGCTAAGTGGCATAGCAGCAACTACCACCAATACCAATGTAACACCATTAACCACAGGTCCATTGAGCATTGATGCAGATGGAATAGTAACCGTAGCAGCCAATACTCCAAGTGGTACGTACAGCATCACGTATCAATTATGCGAAGCCAATCCATCAACAGGATTGAATGTAAGCCCAGCAAATTGTGATATTGCAACGGCTACTGTAGTAGTCTTTAATCCAATAGACGCGGTAAATGACGGTCCAACAACAATTGCGTCAGCTACTACGCCTGTTACCGTTCAAAATGTAACATCAAATGATACCTTGAATGCGCCATTCGTTACAGCAACGAATAGTGATGTAACACCAATAACTACAGGGCCTTTAAGTGTAGATGTTGACGGTAATTTAATAGTAGCAGCCAACACGGTTTCTGGAACTTATACAATAACATACCAATTGTGTGAGTCTGGTTCAAGTCCAGTAAATTGTGATACTGCTGTAGCTACAGTTGTAGTTCAGAATCCATTACTTGCAGTAAATGATGGGCCAATTACAGTAGCGACTGCTAATGTTTCTAAAGTTGTTTTAAATGTAACTACAAATGATACATTGTATGGAGATCCAGTTACAGATGCAAATACTAATGTTACGCCACAAATAGCAGGTCCACTAAGTATAGCAAGTAATGGAGAGATTACTTTATCAGCCAACACAGTTTCTGGCACTTATAGTATTATTTATGAAATATGTGAAGTAGGAGCAAACCCTGTTAATTGTGAAACAGCAACAGCAACAATAGTAGTTTTAAATGCTATTGTGGCAAATGCGGATACAACAGGAGGACTTCCAGGAGCTACAACTGGTTCCGTATTAGGGAATGATACCTTAAGTGGAATTCCACCAGTTAACCCAGCTGATGTGATTTTGACAACAACAATTTCAAATCCAGCATTAACTTTAAATCCAGACGGTACCATTACAATTGCAGTAGGTACACCTGCAGGAATTCAAACATTAGAGTATCAAATATGTGAAATTGGTTCAAATCCGGCTAATTGCAGTACAGCAACAGTAACAGTAAACGTTTTCCAAGCAGCAGTAGATGCCATTGTTGATGATTTTACAGCAGTACCATATACAGGTGGAAATGGAGGAACTACTACATCAGTATTGAATAATGATACCCTAAATGGAGTTGTCTTAAACCCGTCGGATGTTAATTTAACATTAAGTGGAACTGCGCCTACAGGATTTGTACTGAATAGTAACGGTACAATTACGGTTCCTTCTGGACAGATTTCAGGTACCTATATGGTTTTTTACCAAATATGTGAAAAGATAAATCCATTAAACTGTGATATAGCAAATGCAAAAATTCGTATTAATAATCAAATTAATGCGTTTAACGATACCTTCCCTCCACAAGCGCCAAGCACTACTGTGGCAACAACAGTTGGAAGTGTATTAGCTAATAATGGTACTGGAGTAGATAGTTTAAATGGAATAGCAGTAACATCAGCAAATACAGATGTGACACCAATAACCACTGGCCCATTGAGTATAGATGTAAATGGGAATTTGACTTTAGCTCCAAATACTGTTTCTGGTACGTATACTATTATTTATCAATTATGTGAATCAGGAGCAGACCCTGTAAATTGTGCAAACGCAACTGCTACAGTTGTTGTTTTAAATCCAATTGATGCCGTTAATGATAATCCAGTTGCCGTAAACACAGGAGTGAATCCAAAAGTAGTGTTTAATGTAACAGATAATGATACATTGAATACTGTTTTAGTAAGTCCAACCAATACGAATGTTACACCAGTTTCTGCAGGTCCATTGAGTATCGATTCAAATGGTCTTGTAACATTAGCAGGAAATACACCAAGCGGAAGCTATAGTATTACCTATGAATTGTGTGAAGTTAATCCATCAACAGGATTGGCAGTATCTCCAACAAATTGTAATAGCGCTGTGGCAACAATTAAAGTTTTAAATTCGTTAGATGCGGTAGTTGATACTTTAGGAACACCATTAGCACCATTGGCTTCAGGCACTACACCAGTAGCAGCAGGAAGTGTATTAGGAAACGATACCTTAAATGGAGTTGCCGTAACCCCGACAAACACGAATGTTACACCAATCACTACGGGAGCAATTTTAGTTGATGCAAACGGAAACGTAACCATTGCGGCGAATACCCCAACGGGACCTTACACGGTTACCTATACCATCTGTGAGTCAGACACCACCACAGGAGTTAATGTAAACCCATCGAATTGTACCACAGCTACGCTAACCGTAAACGTAGTGGGTCAAATCATAGCAGGAAATGATACTTTAGGAACACCATTAGCACCATTAGCTTCAGGCACTACACCAGTAGCAGCAGGAAGTGTATTAGGAAACGACACCTTAAACGGAGTTGCCGTAACTACAACAAACACAAATGTTACACCAATCACTACGGGAGCAATTTTAGTAGATGCAGACGGAAATGTAACCATTGCAGCGAACACCCCAACGGGACCTTACACGGTTACTTATACCATCTGTGAGTCAGACACCACCACAGGAGTTAATGTAAACCCATCGAATTGTACCACAGCTACGCTAACCGTAAACGTAGTGGGTCAAATCATAGCAGGAAACGATACTTTAGGAACACCATTAGCACCATTAGCTTCAGGTACTACACCAGTAGCAGCAGGAAGTGTGATAGGAAACGACACCTTAAATGGAGTTGCAGTAACGATTGCAAACACGAATGTTACACCAATCACTACGGGAGCAATTTTAGTAGATGCAGACGGAAATGTAACCATTGCAGCGAACACCCCAACGGGACCTTACACGGTTACGTATACCATCTGTGAGTCCGATACGACTACAGGAGTTAATGTAAACCCATCGAATTGTACCACAGCTACGCTAACCGTAAACGTAGTGGGTCAAATCATAGCAGGAAACGATACTTTAGGAACACCATTAGCACCATTAGCTTCAGGTACTACACCAGTAGCAGCAGGAAGTGTGATAGGAAACGACACCTTAAACGGAGTTGCCGTAACTACAACAAACACAAATGTTACACCAATCACTACAGGACCAATTTTAGTAGATGCAGACGGGAATGTAACCATTGCAGCCAATACCCCAACGGGACCTTACACGGTTACCTATACCATCTGTGAGTCAGACACCACCACAGGAGTTAATGTAAGTCCATCGAATTGTACCACAGCTACGCTAACCGTAAACGTAGTGGGTCAAATCATAGCAGGAAACGATACTTTAGGAACACCATTAGCACCATTAGCTTCAGGTACTACACCAGTAGCAGCAGGAAGTGTGATAGGAAACGACACCTTAAATGGAGTTGCAGTAACGATTGCAAACACGAATGTTACACCAATCACTACGGGAGCAATTTTAGTAGATGCAGACGGAAATGTAACCATTGCAGCGAACACCCCAACGGGACCTTACACGGTTACGTATACCATCTGTGAGTCCGATACGACTACAGGAGTTAATGTAAACCCATCGAATTGTACCACAGCTACGCTAACCGTAAACGTAGTGGGTCAAATCATAGCAGGAAACGATACTTTAGGAACACCATTAGCACCATTAGCTTCAGGTACTACACCAGTAGCAGCAGGAAGTGTGATAGGAAACGACACCTTAAACGGAGTTGCCGTAACTACAACAAACACAAATGTTACACCAATCACTACAGGACCAATTTTAGTAGATGCAGACGGGAATGTAACCATTGCAGCCAATACCCCAACGGGACCTTACACGGTTACCTATACCATCTGTGAGTCAGACACCACCACAGGAGTTAATGTAAGTCCATCCAATTGTATTACAGCTACGCTAACCGTAAACGTAGTGGGTCAAATCATTGCAGGAAACGATACTTTAGGCACACCAGCAGCACCATTAGCTTCAGGTACTACACCAGTAGCAGCAGGAAGTGTATTAGGAAACGACACCTTAAATGGAGTTGCAGTAACGATTGCAAACACGAATGTTACACCAATCACTACGGGAGCAATTTTAGTAGATGCAGACGGAAATGTAACCATTGCAGCGAACACCCCAACGGGACCTTACACGGTTACGTATACCATCTGTGAGTCCGATACGACTACAGGAGTTAATGTAAACCCATCGAATTGTACCACAGCTACGCTAACCGTAAACGTAGTGGGTCAAATCATAGCAGGAAACGATACTTTAGGAACACCATTAGCACCATTAGCTTCAGGTACTACACCAGTAGCAGCAGGAAGTGTGATAGGAAACGACACCTTAAATGGAGTTGCAGTAACGATTGCAAACACGAATGTTACACCAATCACTACGGGAGCAATTTTAGTAGATGCAGACGGAAATGTAACCATTGCAGCGAACACCCCAACGGGACCTTACACGGTTACGTATACCATCTGTGAGTCCGATACGACTACAGGAGTTAATGTAAACCCATCGAATTGTACCACAGCTACGCTAACCGTAAACGTAGTGGGTCAAATCATAGCAGGAAACGATACTTTAGGAACACCATTAGCACCATTAGCTTCAGGTACTACACCAGTAGCAGCAGGAAGTGTGATAGGAAACGACACCTTAAACGGAGTTGCCGTAACTACAACAAACACAAATGTTACACCAATCACTACAGGACCAATTTTAGTAGATGCAGACGGGAATGTAACCATTGCAGCCAATACCCCAACGGGACCTTACACGGTTACCTATACCATCTGTGAGTCAGACACCACCACAGGAGTTAATGTAAGTCCATCCAATTGTATTACAGCTACGCTAACCGTAAACGTAGTGGGTCAAATCATTGCAGGAAACGATACTTTAGGCACACCAGCAGCACCATTAGCTTCAGGTACTACACCAGTAGCAGCAGGAAGTGTATTAGGAAACGACACCTTAAATGGAGTTGCAGTAACGATTGCAAACACGAATGTTACACCAATCACTACGGGAGCAATTTTAGTAGATGCAGACGGAAATGTAACCATTGCAGCGAACACCCCAACGGGACCTTACACGGTTACGTATACCATCTGTGAGTCCGATACGACTACAGGAGTTAATGTAAACCCATCGAATTGTACCACAGCTACGCTAACCGTAAACGTAGTGGGTCAAATCATAGCAGGAAACGATACTTTAGGAACACCATTAGCACCATTAGCTTCAGGTACTACACCAGTAGCAGCAGGAAGTGTGATAGGAAACGACACCTTAAATGGAGTTGCAGTAACGATTGCAAACACGAATGTTACACCAATCACTACGGGAGCAATTTTAGTAGATGCAGACGGAAATGTAACCATTGCAGCGAACACCCCAACGGGACCTTACACGGTTACGTATACCATCTGTGAGTCCGATACGACTACAGGAGTTAATGTAAACCCATCGAATTGTACCACAGCTACGCTAACCGTAAACGTAGTGGGTCAAATCATAGCAGGAAACGATACTTTAGGAACACCATTAGCACCATTAGCTTCAGGTACTACACCAGTAGCAGCAGGAAGTGTGATAGGAAACGACACCTTAAACGGAGTTGCCGTAACTACAACAAACACAAATGTTACACCAATCACTACAGGACCAATTTTAGTAGATGCAGACGGGAATGTAACCATTGCAGCCAATACCCCAACGGGACCTTACACGGTTACCTATACCATCTGTGAGTCAGACACCACCACAGGAGTTAATGTAAGTCCATCCAATTGTATTACAGCTACGCTAACCGTAAACGTAGTGGGTCAAATCATTGCAGGAAACGATACTTTAGGCACACCATTAGCTTCAGGTACTACACCAGTAGCAGCAGGAAGTGTATTAGGAAACGACACCTTAAACGGAGTTGCCGTAACGACGACAAACACGAATGTTACACCAATCACTACAGGAGCAATTTTAGTAGATGCAGACGGAAATGTAACCATTGCGGCGAACACCCCAACGGGACCTTACACGGTTACGTATACCATCTGTGAGTCCGATACGACTACAGGAGTTAATGTAAGCCCATCGAATTGTACTACAGCTACGCTAACAGTATTGGTAGGCAATGCATTGGTGGCTAATAATGATACAATTAGATCTGCAGGTGGAAGTGTTTTAGGAAACGATACAATAAACGGAGTGCCAGCAACTACAGCCAATACTGACGTGACACCAGTAACAAATGGTCCATTGAGTATTGATAGAGATGGAAATTTGACAGTAGTTCCAAACACCCCATCAGGAACCTACACGGTAGTATATGAAATCTGTGAAGTAGGCGCAAACCCAACGAACTGCAAGCAAGCAACAGCCACGGTAATTGTAGCAAATGCAATTGATGCGGTAAATAGTCCATTGGTAACTGTGCCTACAAGTACAACACCAACGACTCTGACTAATGTAACAACTAACGATACCTTTAATGGAAACCCAGTTACAGCAGCAAACACGAATGTAACACCAATAACTGCAGGGCCATTGAATGTAGATGCAAACGGAGTGTTTACTCTTGCAGCAAACACGCCTTCTGGAACCTACACCATTACGTACCAGTTGTGTGAAGCAAATCCAATTACAGGTTTAAGTTTAACACCATCCAATTGCGACAGCGCAACAGCTACTGTAGTTGTAGGTGAAGCGCCAGCAATAGCCATAATTAAAACAGCTGTTTTCAATGATGAAAATGGAGATGGATTTGCACAAGCAGGCGAGAGTATAACCTATAGCTTTGCGATAAGCAACTTAGGAAACACTCCATTAAACAATGTAACAGTAACCGATGTGCTATCAGGTTTGATACTATCGGGTAATAGCATACCTTTATTACCAGTAGGAGCGACAAACAATACAGCCTATCAAGGAGTATATCGATTGACACAAGCCGACATCAATTTAGGTAGTGTAACTAATCAAGCCAAGGTAACAGGAGTAACACCTCTTGGAGTTATCACAAGCGATTTATCAGATGATTCAAATAATCTTAGTGATAGACCAACTGTTCTAGCTATTCAAGGATGTGTAATTGAAGTGTTTAATGCAGTAGCTCCAAATGGAAACGGTGACAACAAAGTTTTCCGCATCAGAGGTTTAGAATGTTATGCTGATAACACAGTAGAAATATACAACCGTTGGGGAGTATTGGTATTTGAAAGAGCAGGATACAACAATGACGATAGAGCTTTTAGAGGAGTTTCAGAAGGTAGAGTAACAGTAAAACAAGCTGAAGAGCTACCTGAAGCAACCTATTATTATATTTTGAGATATAAAGATAATGCAGGAACAAGTTTCGAGAAAGCAGGATATTTATACATTAATAGGTAATCAATCTAAATCTCTTAAGTCTAAAATAATAGAATATGAAAACAAAATTTATACTAATGTTGCTGTTGCTCGCGGGTACTATAAATGCGCAACAAGACGCTCAGTTTACACAGTACATGTACAACACCATAAACGTGAATCCCGCCTATGCGGGATCACGTCAAGCATTGAATATTTTTGCCTTACATCGTACTCAGTGGGTAGGACTTGATGGAGCACCTGTGACCAATACGGCCTCGATTAATACTCCTATAAAAGATACAAAACTAGGTTTAGGAGTGTCGATAATTAGTGACAGGATTGGTCCTTCGGACGAGAACAATTTAGCGGTTGATTTTTCCTATTATATCAATACTTCAGAGGATTTCAAGCTCTCTTTTGGACTGAAAGCATCAGCAAACCTTTTGAATATCAATTTTGATAAATTGAATCAGTATGATCCTAATGATTATAGTTTTGAGAACAATATAGACAATAAGTTTTCACCAAATATAGGTGTTGGACTTTACTGGTATTCTGATAATACCTATATAGGCCTCTCTGTTCCTAATTTATTAGAGACAAAACATTTTGATAAATATGCCGGAGTAGGAGCTTCTACTTATATTGCAAGAGAGAGAGTGAATTATTATTTAACAGCAGGTCACGTGTTTGATTTAGATTATAATCTAAAGTTCAAACCCGCCATCATGACCAAGCTCGTGCAAGGAGCACCATTACAAGTAGATTTATCAGCTAACTTTTTAATTAATGATAAGTTTACAGTAGGGGCAGCTTACAGATGGAGTGCCGCATTAAGTGGCATGGTTGGATTTCAAGTGTCTGACTCTTGGTTTATTGGATATGGTTATGATATGGAAACCACACGACTTGCTAATTTTAATTCCGGATCACATGAGATATTTCTTCGTTACGAAATATTGAACAGATACAATAAAATTACATCACCTAGATTCTTTTAATTTAATATAACGTTATGAAATTAAGCGCCAAACATTTCGGATGCTGTGTAGTTTTTTTAGTATCAACAGTAATGGGGTATGCCCAAAAAAAAGGAGTAGCAATTGCGGATAAAAACTTCGATAATTATTCTTACGTTGATGCAATAGCTACTTATGAGAAAGTAGCAGCGAAAGGGTATAAAGACGAAAAAATGTTCCAAAAACTAGGAGATTCCTATTACTTCATAGCGGATTTGATCCAGGCAGAGAAGTGGTACTCAGCACTTTTTGAGATGAATGCCTCCCAAGAGCCAGAGTACTATTACAGGTATTCTCAATCTTTAAAAGCAGTAGGAAACTATGCTAAGGCCGATAAAATGTTAGAGCAATTCATAGCAAAATCAGCTACAGACCAGCGAGGAAAACTTTTTGCGAGTCAGCGCGATTACTTGAATGAGATCAAGAAAAATTCAGGGAAATATGAAATCTTCGATGCAGGAATTAACTCTCCTTATTCTGATTACGGCAGTGCTTATTACAACAACACGCTACTTTTTGCATCGGCACGAGACACAGGTGGTGTAGCTAAAAAAGTGTTCAAGTGGAACAATGAATCGTTCACCAACTTGTACAGTTCTCAGATAAGTACAGATGGTAGTATGGACAAGCCAGAGGTGTTCCATAAAAACATCAACAGTAGGTTTCATGAGTCTACACCTGTTTTTACCAAAGACGGCCAAACCATGTATTTTACCCGTAATAATTATCTAAATGGTAAAAAGCAAAAAGACAGCAGACGTGTTATATTATTAAAACTCTACAAAGCCACAAACGAAAACGGAAAATGGGTAAATGTACAAGAATTACCTTTTAATAGTAATGAATATAGTGTAGCGCATCCAGCGTTGAGTGTAGACGAGAAAACCTTGTATTTTGCATCAGACATGCCAGGGACCAAGGGATTATCAGATCTTTTTAAAGTAAGCATCAATCCAAATGATACGTACGGCACGCCAGAGAATCTAGGATTGCCTATAAACACAGAGTCAAGAGAAACGTTTCCTTATATCTCACCAGATAATAAGATGTACTTTGCCAGTGATGGACATCCCGGACTTGGAGGTTTAGATGTATTTGTTATGGATTTATCATCAAAAACTCCGGGAATTTCTATCGAAAACTTAGGGACACCTATAAACAGTGCCCAAGACGACTTTTCATTTGTGATAGATGCAGAGAATAAAAAAGGATTTGTCACTTCCAATAGAGAGGGCGGATTAGGATCTGATGACATTTATAGATTCAATAAATTCCCAGTTCTAATATGTGCTCAAGCACTTCAAGGAGTCATCAAGGATCAGGATACAGGTTTAGTCCTGGCAAATGCTAAGGTAAGTTTGTTTGATTCCAATTTCAATTTGATCAAAGAAAGTACAACTGCATCATCAGGGGACTATGCCTTTGAGGTTGAATGTGGAAAAACGTATTATTTACGTGGAGAAAAACCAGAATATGAAACCAAAGAGAATAAGATTGTAATAGCAAACGTATCTGGAGTAACACAAGGTCCATTGGCTTTAGAGCCACGAAAAAAAGCAATTGATGTAGGAACAGATTTAGCTAAAACCTTAGATATTCCGATTTTGTATTTTGATTTAGACAAGTCATTCATTCGAAAAGATGCTGCTTTTGAGCTTGAAAAAGTATTAGCAGTGATGCAAGAATACCCAAAGATGACCATCGACATTAGATCCCATACAGATTGTAGACAAACCGTAGCTTACAACCAAGCATTATCTGATAGAAGAGCTAAAGCAACCAAGGCATGGTTGATTAAAAACGGTATAGCTGCCAATAGATTAACGGCCAAAGGATACGGCGAATCACAGCTTGTAAACGATTGTGGGTGTGAACCTACGAACCAATCAAACTGTACAGAGGAGCAACACCAAGCCAATAGAAGAAGTGAATTTATTATTGTATCGATGCAATAAACCTTATCAAAACAACAACTATCAAAAAAGGCTATCCATAAACTTGGATAGCCTTTTTTGGTGGTTGATAAATTGAAAATATAAAACCATTGGATACGGTCTGATTAACAGATAAATTGCCAATTTTTACGCTATATAAAATACTGACTGAATTGGAGTAGTGGAAAACCTGTCAAATTGACCACCAGTTTCGGAGCAAACTGACCACCACTTTCCAGTTCAAATTGACCATCTGATTTTAGGCTAAAATTGGACATTAAAAACTACCAACTTTTTCATATTCTTAGCACCATTCATTCCTTAAAAATACGGTTTATGGCAAACAAAATAAGAGATATAAGTAAAATTAGAAAAGCAATTAAATTCTACTGTAACGGAAAAAGTAAGTATTTATCTATTTCTAGAAATACGGTAAAAAAGTATATTTCTTTATTTAAAGTACTAGAATTAAGTTTTGAAGTAATTAACGAAAAAACAGATGCTGAGTTAGAACTTTTATTCTCACCCACCACTGTATAATCAATCTGTCCCAAACTGCAAAGTCTTGATGCTTTTTTTCCTAAAATGGAATGCGAACTAAAAAAAGTTGTCGTTACCATACAGCACATGTGGGAGCAATATATTGCCCTAAATCCTAAGTGTTACAGAAGCTCGCAATTTGGACATCATTATAAAACATGGAGCAAACGGGTCAATCCAGTGATACACATAAAGCACAAAGTGGACGATAAAATGTATGTGGATTATGCTGGAAAAACAATCTCCATTATTGATAAATACACGGGAGAAATCGAAGAAGTACAATTTTTTGTAGCCATATTGTGAGCCAGTCAATACACCTATGCCGAAGCTTCCATGAGCTAACAAAAGGAATATTTTGTTACATCGGTAGAAAATGCTATGCGTTTTTTTGAAGGTACTCCTGCGGCTATTGTTCCGGATAATTTAAAATCTGCAGTAATAAAAAGTAGTCGTTTTGAACCCACAATCAATGAAACTTTAGCTGATTTAGCCGCGCATTACCAAACTACAATCTTGCCTGCCAGGGCTAACAAACCACGAGATAAGTCATTAGTTGAAAGAGCTGTCAAGATCTTGTATCGAAGGGTTTATGTAAATCTAAAAGAAATACTTCAAATTTTACTTTCAAATTAAAGTTGTAAAAGCCAGCAACAACCAAGTGATTCCAAAGACTGCTAAATTATTTCAACGCCCCTTTTTCTATAATACCTTTGTCACGAAATCCCACAAAGTGCAGAAATATAGAATAATTTAATTAATCTAAATCATGGGAAATCAAGTTAAAAAAGTAGTGTTGGAAGTGACCGTACTATCAACAATTAGTGCAGTTGTACAAGGAAACGGAACAGCAGGAATCACGGAGGCGACGCAAATGGTCACTTCTTATTTTGATCCTGCTACCAAACTTATTGATGCTATTGGAGCAGTAGTGAGCCTCATTGGTGGAGTGAAGGTGTATAATAAATTTAGAAGTGGTGATCCAGATACGAGCAAGACGGCAGCGAGTTGGTTTGGAGCTTGTACCTTTTTGATTGCAGCGGCAACTGTCGTACGCTCTTTCTTTCTTTCTTTCTTTCTTTCTTTCTTTCTTTCTTTCTTTCTTTCTTTCTTTCTTTCTTTCTTTAGTATTTGCGGTATGAATACGTATACTATTAATAAAGGTATTGGAAGAACGTAAGAGTTCAAAGGACTGAAAGCGCAGTACCTGTTCATCTTCGCTGGTGGTTTGCTAGGGATGCTTATCTTGATAATGATCTTGTACATGACTGGAGTCAATTCCTATCTATATCTGTTTATAGGACTAAGTGGGACTACAATTGAACATTTTTACCGATATTGACGTTTTTTGGGAGCTTGAAAATCTGATTTTAAATATTAAGTCTAAAACCAAAAGAAATGATTTGTTTAAGCTTTTTTTTTTCGGAAAATGAGGCTCCAATGCCGTTATAAAATCCCCAGTATTTATTGAGCTTTCGGCATGTTTTTAAGAACCATACTCACCAATAGGTTTACTTTCAAAAGTTTTGATGTATAACAATATAATTGTAAGGAATAAGTATTTAATTGAATAAATTTCTCAATTGTTTTATTTATTGGCACTGCTGTCCGAAAGTCTAAAATAAAAAGATCCTGAAAATCCCGTATTTTTTATTTTGAGAAACTGTAAATACTTAATAGGACTCTTTAGACGAAAGAAAAATACCGAAAAATCAGGTATTTGACAAATTATTAACCTAGTTCCTCGATGGATAATCGAATTTTATGATAAAAAACATAGGCCCGACAAGGGATGTAGTAAATACAAGACCTACGACTATTTATTGCATTAACTTATGGATAGATTAATAAGAGCTACACTTTTAATGATATTTTAAATGGAATTGGGGTTAGCGAGACTTTTATTGGAGACTTGATACTTGCTCAAAGTCCAGCAAGATCCACTATGAGTGATGGCAATAAAAAGCGTGATTGGAAAGTATTTGAATCCTTGTATTTTAGGCTTTTGAAACATTATGAAAGGATCTTGAAAAGCGAATCTCAACGTAATATTATCAAAGAGATTGTAGGCCAAAATATAAAATTGATCGATAAAACCAAAATCAGCCAGTGTTTAAAAATGTTTGGTTGGGCAGCAACTCGTACTTTTTTGCTAATACCTCGATGGTATCTTTCTCTTTTAAGGCTTCTAAAACAACTTTGGCTTTGAAGTCTTTTCCGAAGGTTCTTCTTATTCTTGACATATTAGTACTAATTTAAGGTTTTATTCCTATGTAAATTAGTCGGGATATATTGTCCGAATTTTAGGGGTTATGCTGTACCCATTTTTCAGACAGAAATCTCAACGATTTAAGATAGGTTTTTAGTTTTATATTCTATTATCTTGGTTAAAATCGGAGATAACTTTTGGCTGTTTTAAGAAGCCAAAAAAAGTTATTCTGATTTTATGCCACTTCTTTTTTGTAATAATTATTATAAGGCGTTCCATAATCTAGTGACTGATGAATTCGCCGTGTATTATAAAATTCAAAATAATCTTTGAGTCCTCTATAAAGGCTGATTCCATCAGTATATGCTTGTAAATATACATTCTCGTATTTGACTGTCCTCCATAATCTTTCTATAAAAATGTTGTCAATAGCTCTTCCTTTACCGTCCATAGAAATTTTTATTTCATTGTTTAATAGTACATTGGTGTGAACCTCACTGGTGTATTGACTTCCTTGATCTGTATTGAAAATTTCAGGCACACCATACTTTTGTATAGTTTCTTGCAAAATATCGGCACACCAATCGGCACTCATTGTATTGCTTACACTCCAGTTCAAAACAAATCTTGTATGCAAATCAATAATCGCAGTCAAGTACATAAATCCTTTTGCCATAGGAATATAGGTGATATCTGTTGCCCAAACCTGATTTTTATGGGTAATCTTCAAACCTTTGAGTAAATAAGGGTATTTCTTATGTTCTTTAGTACTCACTGTTGTTGTAGGTTCTCTATAAATGGTTTGCCAATTGATGATTTGCATCAATCGTTTTACCCGTTTGCGATTCACTTTAAAACCTAAATCCTTGAGCCAAAACGTCAGTTTCCTGCAGCCATAAAATGGAGTATTAAAATACTGTTGGTCTAATAATTGCATTATTTTTAAGTTCTCTAAACTTTCCTGTTTTGCTTTATAATAAAGACCGCCACGATGAATTTCTAATAAGCGACATTGTTTGACAATGCTCAATTTATTTTGGGTATCGACCATTTTCACTCGCTCACTGATCGATACTAACCCAGACTTTTTTTTAAAAAGTCATTCTCCAAAGTCAGCTGACCTATTCGAGCATAGAGTTTCTCTGTTGGAATTTCATCTTTGGCAACGAGCGTTTTTTCTGCAGAAAAAACCGCAGAAAGATTCCGTATCGCTTCGGACTTCCACATTGAAATTTGGTTGGGCAGCAACTCGTATTTTTTTGCTAATACCTCGATGGTATCTTTCTCTTTTAAGGCTTCCAAAACAACTTTGGCTTTGAAGTCTTTTCCGAAGGTTCTTCTTGTTCTTGACATATTAGTGCTAATTTAAGGTTTTTATTCCTATCTAAATTAGTCGGGATATATTGTCCGAATTTTGGGGGTCAGCATAGGTCAGCATACTTTTATTATAAAAAAATCGTGTTAAGAGCTGGCGTGTAAATCCCCACCTTCTAAAAGATTTCTCGCTCTAGCTAATCTTTCATTAGCATTCTCATACTCCAATATTAACTGATTTATATCGCTACGTTTATACATTTCCTATAAATTATTCTTCAAAATATATAGATTGAGTAACATAGAAAAAAAACGAACATACCCTATTTAATGATTCCCTAAACTGTATAATTTTAGAGTATATTTTTCTCCATAAACCAGTCATTATTTCCAAAAAATGGAAATGATGACTGGCTTATATGTTTTAAAGTATTGATTTTTAGATATTTATTAAAAAGGTATGTTCTTTGATTCTAAGGTGTTTGTATACTATAATAATAGTCTAAAAGACCAATAGATTTGTGCAATCAATTAGATGAAATTAGTAATTACTTTCTTCAAAAAATAAAATAGGATATATATGAAAAAAATCATACTCACAGTTTTCATCTTATTTAGTATAAAAAGTTTTTCACAATCGATTACTGTAAATACTAGTATTTATACTGTTGACCAATTGGTTAATTCTGTTTTAATTAATTCTCCTTGTGTTTCGGGTACAAATGTTACTTCAAAAACAGGAACTGCTTTTGGCTCAACAAATGGTATAGGTTATTTTGAGAACGCAAATCCAAATTTTCCTTTTGAAAAAGGAGTTGTATTAACCACGGGGGATGTAACAAAAGTACCTAGCCCTAACACCACTATTTTGAGTGATGGAAATGCTTCGTGGACAGGAGATGCTGATTTGGAAGCTAATTTGCTTTCACAATCCGGGATTACCATTAACTCAATTAATGCAAGTTATATTGAGTTTGATTTTAAACCTAAAACTCCCAATTTTGATTTCGAATTTATTTTTGCTTCCGAGGAGTATGGAACTTCACAATGTAATTTCTCGGATGCTTTCGCTTTTCTTCTAAAAGATCTTACCACTGGCGGTGCAAATAAAAATCTGGCAGTAGTTCCTGCTCCGGCATTGCCTAATACACCCATATCTGTAGAAACAATTAGGGATAATTTATACAATACAAATTGTGCGTCGGCTAACGCTAGTTTTTTTGGTAGGTTTAATGGAGTAGGATTTGGACCTGCGATAAATTTTAATGGACAAACTGTAAAAATGATTGCAGCGGCGGTAGGTTTAGATGTTACGCATACCTATCATATTAAATTAGTTATTGCTGATGGAGGCAATAATATAGGATATGATTCGGCTATTTTTTTTAATGCTAACAGTTTTAATATTGGACAAAATGTATTAGGCATTGATTATAGTGCTGCTAATAATACTGGAATTTGTGCAGGAAGTTCTTTGCCTATATTATCAGCTGCAGGTTTAAGTTCTGGGACTACTTTTGTTTGGAAAAAAGCGGGAGTTGCTTTTTCTCCTGCACAAACGGGTGTAACTTTAGATCTGAATACTATTTCGCCTTTACTTACAACTGGAAGTCAAACTTATAGTGTGACTTATACAGAGCCCGGCTGCGTGGCTATTACAGATGATATTTTAGTCGAAATTTATCCAAAAATAAGTTTTAAATCTATTATTCCTACTATTTATACTTGCGATATTGGTGTTCCAACGTATGATTTTGATTTTACAAAAAACACAGCAGTTATTATGTCAGGACTAAATCCTGCTACAACTCCTGCCGGAATTCTGGACGATTTGCCAGTTAGTACAATAGTTACTTATCATTTGACGAATAGTGCTGCTGTTGCTAATACGGGCGCTTTATCCAATCCTCATACGATTTTAAATTCAGAAAACGGAAAGACAATCTATGTTAGAGTAAGTAGTGCTAATTCTCCCTGTTATGAAATACGCTCTTTCCAGTTGCAAATAGTTCCAAATCCTTATATTGCTTCCGTTCCAACCGCAACGACACTTTGTGCCAGAACACTAGCAGATTTGAGAGCAGATTTCAATTTAACTGCCCAAATTGCTATGATTTTAGGTACACAGTCATCAGTCTACAACGTGATTTCTTTTCATACCACATTGCCATCAGCTAATTCTAATATTAATATTTTGGCAACCTCACCAACAGGAATAATTAGAACTGCATCAAGAACTGTTTGGGTACGATTGCAGAATATATCCAATACGGGTTGTTTTGTAACGACTAGTTTTCAACTTATTGTAACACCATTACCAAAAGTGGATATCGTGCCTGATGTAGCGGTTTGCACCTCGTATACATTGCCAGCTCTAATCAATGCGGGAACTCAATACTGGACTGGAATAAATGGAACGGGAACACAATTCTTTGCTGGAGATGTGGTAAATACAACAAAGAGTTTATACACCTATAATAAATCGGGTTCTTGTATAAATCAAAATCTATTTAAGATAACAATTGCCAATTTGCCCTTAATAGTCCCACCTACAGCCACTTATTGTACCCAATACAAACTTCCTGTTTTACCTTATGGTAATTACTATACCCAAAGCGGAGGAGCAACAACGAGTGGAAATATAAAACTCGCTGCGGGTGCTATTATCAATACTGTTGGTCCTAATCAAGTATATGTTTGGTTTGAAGACACATCGGTTACCCCTTCGTGTACCCAAGAAGTTTCATTTGTAGTTACCATATTAGCATTTACACCATTACCGCCTTATCCCAACCAGTTTGGGTGTAATCCTTATCCTTTGCCAGTTGATCCTAACGGAGGGATTTATTATACAGGAACTAATAAAGGTCTCCCTATATTGCCACCTGGCACAATAATTAATAGTACAACACCAATTTTTGTATATAAAGAGAGTGGTTCATCACCACTTAATTGTACTTCAGAAAAATTATTTACGGTTTTTGTTGGTATCTCAAGTATTTCCATTCCTGCCGATGTAAATTCTTGTTCTACTTATATATTACCTCCTTTGGTTGTTGGAGAATATAGAACGGCATCAGCAGGTGGAGGCTCGGTTGTAGCCTCTGGAACGTCCATAAATAGTACAACAACGCTATGGTTTTATGTGACAGGACAAAGTTGTACGGATAACTTATCTTTTACGGTTACCATAAATATTTCTCCATTACCAATTATGTCAGACACGCCTCCCCAATGCGATGTTTATTATTTGCCTGCAGTAGCACATTCTGGAAAATATTATACGAAACCTCTAGGAACAGGATTGGTAAGACCAGTTGGTTATCCAATAACAAGTACACAAACTATATATTTTTATGATAAAGCTCTAGTGGGTCCTTGCTATGTGGAGGCTAGTTTCCTTGTAACGGTATATCCATCACCTCCTGTAGATGCAAGACCTATACAAGTTTTAAAATGCAATGAAAGCTATTTCCTCGATGACTTAAAAGATGGTGAGTACTACCAATTTTCTGGGGGTCCATCAGCTACAAATCTAATTTTGCCAGCTGGTTATGAAATAAAAACATCAACAACTATTTATGTTTATGCAGCAGAACCTTCACCCAATACTTGTATTTCTGAATATGGTATTACGGTAACGATAGTAAATACAAAAGTGAATCCTATTGCTGATACTTTTGCATGTGATACTTATACTTTACCTGCAATCGTAGGTCAAGGCGATTATTATACAGCTGCTGGAGGGCCTAATGGTAATGGAATAAAATTAATACCCCCGTATACTCCAATAACTGCAACAGCGACCTTATATGTTTATGCTGAGGATAATAATAGAATTGCTTGTTCAGACGAAGATGTCTTTACTATAACCGTTTATAACACTCCAGTAGTTGCTCCAATTCTTCCAGTGGTTACGTGTGGATCGTATGCTTTGCCACCGCTGATTTTACCTGCCACTAAATATTTTGTATTGGCTGGAGGACTATCAGTAACCAACGTCGAAAAATTCGTAGGCGATTTGATTACTTCCTCAACAACAGTTTATGCTTATGCCGAAATAGGTAATCCTGCAACAAAATTATGTTTTGACGAGGAGCCTTTGGTCATTACGATAAAAACAAAGCCCGAACCTGTAATTTCACTTCTCCCTATATGTGTTGATGTAGATACAGGAGTCATAAACGACTCCTATATTACTAGTAATTATTCAGCTCCATTGTACTCCTTTGATTGGAAAAGTGAAGATGGAACTACGGTTAGCACTACTGCTGACTTTTCGACAAAAACGCCAGGTAAGTACACTTTAATAGTTAATGATTTATCAGTAGTGGGATGCTCATCCGATGTTGTACCTTTTACGGTATTAATCTCTTCAAAACCAGCCAAAGTAACTTTTACAACAAGCGGATGGTTCTCTGAAAATCAAACCATTACGGTCAATGCAACTCCGTATTTAGGGTATGAAAGTAATTTTTTATATGCAATTGATAATTACGAGCCACAAACGAGTAATATTTTTTCTCAAGTTAGTTCAGGTTCTCATCAAGTTACTGTTAGTGATGCGAATGGTTGTGGATCTACTCCCATACCCATACCCATCAAATTAATTAGTAGCCCTAAATCATTTTCACCAAATGGAGATGGTTATAATGATGTATGGAATATAGCAGGATTACAAAATCAAGATAACCCTAGAATATTTATTTTGGATCGATATGGAAAAATAATTAAACAACTTGCTACTAATGATGATAGTTGGGATGGCAGCTTTCATGGGCAACCTTTACCAGCAGATGATTATTGGTTTGTGATTTCATATTTAGAAAATGGAGTAGCCAAAGAATATCGTTCTCATTTTTCGTTGTTAAGATAATGATTTACAAATAATGTAAAAAACTAAATCTAGCTACAGATTTTAATTAGAGAAAAAGGACATTCAATTTTAGAGAAATTCGTGCTCTAGTCAGTTCGATTTGAAGGCTTAGATCATCGTAATAAGCTCGATTTTATTATAGTTTATATTCACTTGGAATATTTTAAATTATAATTACGTAGATAAAATAGTTGAATTTAAAACAAAAGAACACGCTAATTTCTCGTATAGAAAATCAGTCTCTGTTGTTTGTTTAATAAATAAGGCGAAAAAATTTTAACCTTTTAGTTTAGGATTTGTAGTATATTTTTAGAATAAATTCACATTTAAACTTTTCACGAAAAATTCACCCCACATGTCCTTTTAATAGTTGAAATAAGTAGGCTACTAATTTTATATTTTTTCTTCCAAAAAAAATTGTTATTTCCATTTTTTGGAATTTTTAAAAATCACAAAAACATTAAATCACTATAAATCAGATTTTTAAAAATAAGGCATGTAAATTGAATTTTGTGCAATGTGATAATATGAATCAATTTATATCAAACATAATATCTGTTTTTAAACAACACAAATAATAATAAAAATAGACAATTGTTATCTCGTAAGAAGGACTATGTATATACTCATACAGTGCCTTTTTTAGATCATAATACGATTGAATGTTGCAAATATTTTAAGTTTTAGAATTAAAAAATGGATGTTTCTAGATTTTTTTAAATGTATAACTAATTAGAATTTAAATCTCAAAGGTTTATTTCTAAAAACAAAACAAGAAGCAGTGCTCTCAAAATTATTAAGAATTTGTTTATGAAAAAATTAACCTTTTTACTCGTTTTATTATTGATTTGTTTTGAGTCTTACTCACAATCCATGACAACGGCCTTTGAAGAAGCGGCAAAGAAGGATTTAGTGACCTTAAAAAAAATTGCAGTAATTACGAAAGATCAAGAGCAACCTCTTTTAGATTTTTTTTATAGGAAGTATAAACAGTATTCGGTCTATACGCTTTCTCAAGTACAGAAAAAAGAAATTTTTGAACAATATGAAATTGAGTTAAAAAATTTAATTGGTCCCCAAAATGAATATAAGCTAGTAAAGAATAGAGAAATTTTTAAGAGTCTAATTACAGAGTAATCTGTTTCAAATCATTTTTAAACTGTTTTTATTATGAAAAAAGAATACTCAAAATTATTAATTATCATTTTTTTCATTTGTTCTTTACTGTTCGTCAATCATAGTTTTGGAAAGAATATAGAAGGAAAAGAAAAAAGACACAATAAGACCTGTGCTGAATTAGTTTCGTTGTCTAATAATAAAAAAAACAATGGGATTTCAGTCAATACTATTTTTGTTAATCCAAGTATAGCGTTAGATTCGGGCAATATTACTGGAGCTGGAGGAATAAACATTAATACAAAAGGGTGTTCGTCGGGTTATGAATTGCTAGATAATACTAACACGGGAGCCACTTCGACTTTTACTTCTCCTAATGGTCTTGTTATGTCCATGGCAATAACATTAGCAAACCCTCAAGATGGGACAAATGAACAACTTTCTATAGGAGGTATCTTTGCAGGAATTTCTGTAGCAGGTAATAATACTGCTAGTTTAGTAATCACTAATAATGGATCTGCTAGTACAAATGCTATGCGAAATGTATTGAGTGATTTGATATATAAAGATTTGGCAGCAAACCCTAACACAACTGTTCAGAGAAATTTAACCGTTATAATAACAGACATAACAGGATTGACATCGAATACAGCAAATGCTTTTTTAAATGTAACTAAGGCTGCAAATTCAGGTAATGCAACTGGTCCGTTATATGTTTTTACAACTGGTACCACAGTAGATCTATTTACAGGGCTAGACGGAACTCAAGACGCAGGTGGTACATGGATAGATGTTGATGGTACGGGTTCACTTACAGGTAGTATAGTTACAATACCAACTTTGCCTCTTGGTGGATCTACATTTAGGTACGACGTAGTCGCTACTGCTCCTTGTGAGACATCATCAGTAATTGTTGTGGTGATCAAAATGGATGTAAATGAGTTGGGAATAACTTCGCCAAATTCATGTGGAGTCATAGAAACTCAATATTCAAATGCTTTATATTCAGCTAATTCTAATGACCCAATATTCACAAATATAGTTGGTAATACTTCAGGACAGTTGGTATGTCCAGCGGGAACAGGAGCTACAACTTATGATTGGTATAAATTTAATTCAGTAACAAATTCATATTCTAAATATGCTTTAGGCAGTACGGCATCCCAAGTAAATTTGCCAGATGGGGGATATTTAATTGTTCGAACAGATCTGAATGGTGTAAAAGAAGGTCGCGCTTGGATATGGAATTTACCTTCTGGTATTCCTAATGCGGGATTAGATATTTCAGTTTGTGAAGGAATTGCGACAAGTTTGAGCGGAAACGTAGGAGGTACTACCCAAATATTTAATTATTACAATCCAGTTCCTAGACCATTAGTAATAACTAATACGACTAAAATTTCGGTAAAATTTAGTGCAACTCATACTTATGTTTCGGATTTGGGTTTTTATTTAGTAAACCCAGCAGGTACCAAGACGATTACTTTGGGGGCAAATCAAGGGAATACATGTAATAGTGGAAGCAACGTAAGTAATTTGACATTTACAAATCAAACACCAAATGCTTATTTTAATTTTTGTACAATGCCAGCGCCATTGACAGGAACATTTAATGGTTATTTTACTGGCCCATCTGGAGAAACACCAGCTAATACTAATAAATTAATTAATTGGACTCCGCTTGTTGGAGAAGATGGTAATGCTGGTGGTTGGAAAGTGAGAATTTATGATTGTGTTGGTGCGGATGTTGGTAATCTTACAAATGTCACTATTATTTTTGATGATGGAGCAGGCAATGTAAGAACCTATACCAGTGGATCTATTACTGTGCCAATTACCGATAACTCTTGTACTCCAGCAACTGCGTCTACCTACACGGTTCCTTCTCCTAGTGCGGTTGTAATACCTTACACACTGACTATAAGTGATAATGTAGGTGTAGGAGGAGCTGTGGGCGGTTACCAATGGTCTTATAGCACGAGTGGACTTTCTGGTCCTTATTCAAATTTCAATAATAGTACTTTAACTCCGTCATTGTCATTCAATACCAATACTTGGGTTAAATTAGCTTTGGATAATGGATTAGGAACTTGTATAATAGATGATACACTCTTTGTTACTGTAAATCCTTCTCCAAGTATAAATACAACACAAGCAGCTACAGTTTGTTCTGGAAGCACTTTTTCAGTGACACCAACTAATGGATCAGGAAATACGATTCCATTAGGAACAACTTACAGTTGGTCAGCACCTGTTGTAGCAGGGATTACAGGTGCAGTTGCTGGAACGAATGCAACAGCAATTAGTGGTACATTAACCAATACAACCAATGCTGCAATTATAGTGACATATTATCTAGCTCCCACATCAGGTAGCTGTACAGGGACTAGTTTTCCCGTAACTGTTACAGTCAATCCAAAACCAAGTATTACCACAGCACAAGCTGCAACAATTTGTTCAGGAAATAATTTTGTGGTAACACCAACTAATGGAGGAGGGAATACTATCCCTTCTGGTACAACATACAGTTGGTCTGCGCCAGTTGTAGCCGGAATTACTGGGACTACTTCGGGGACAAATGCAACGAATATTACCGATACTTTAAATAATACAACAAATGCTAGTATAATAGTCTCATATACAGTAACTCCAAATTCTGGATCATGTTCGGGGAGCAGTTTTGTTGTAAATATCACCGTTAATCCAACACCAATGGGAGTAGCTGTAGCTAAAACAATTTGTAGTGGCCGACAAACAGTGAATCAAGTATTAACAACCAGTCCTTTTATTTCGGGTACAACATTTACTTATCCTACACCTGTAGTAACTGGAGGTTTAACTGGAGGAAATGGACGTAATACAGGAAGTACAGCAGATATTACTGATATTCTTGTAAATCCTACATCTTCAATTCAAACCGCTACTTACACCATAACACCTACAGCTCCATCAGGTTGTGTGGGTTCTACTTTTACAGTGGTTGTTACCGTAAGTCCTGTTCCTGTTTTGACAGCCAGTCAGGTTCAAAATTTATGTGCCAATACTGGTGGTAATTCAACAGCAAATTTAACATTAACAACGACACCTTCTTCAAGTAGCGCAAGTTTTACTTGGACTCCTCCTGTTTTGTCTGGAGGGATGACCTATACCGATAATGGATTTGGTACAGGTACAATAACAGATAATTATAATAACCCAACAACGCAACCGCAAACCGCAACATATTCTGTAACTCCAATTGCATCAGGTTCTTTAGGTGGTTGTATAGGTGATGTAACAACGGTAGTAATTACTGTGAATCCGAATCCTATTGTAACTTCAGGTTTGGCTCAAACTATTTGTAGCGGACAAACCACTAATAGAAGTTTGTCATCTACAACTACTGGTGTCGTTTACAGTTATCCAGCACCAACCATATCAGGAGCTCCTGGAAATATTACAGGAGGTACTTCTAGATTAGTTCCAAGTAACGTGGCAATTACTGATCTTTTAACTAACACAACTGGAGTAGTTCAAACAGCTACTTATATGGTAACTGCATTGATTAATGGTTGTGCTGGAAATCCGGTTGCAGTAGTAATTACGGTAAATCCTACTCCATCGGGAGTAGTTGCACTCAAAACAATTTGCAGTGGACAAACAGTAAATCAGGTATTGACAACTAATCCAGTAGTTTCAGGCACCACTTTCACTTACTCCATCCCAGTAGTTACTGGCGGAATAACAGGCGGAACCGCACGTAGTACAGGAAGCACAGCAGATATTACCGATGTTTTTGTTAACCCAACAGGAGTATCACAAACTGCTACTTACACCGTTACACCAGCCGCTCCTACTGGATGTTTGGGAACGACTTTTACAGTAACCATTACTGTAAATCCGACGCCAGCAACCCCAACTACAACAACAGTACAACCATCTTGTACGGTATCGACAGGAACTATAACGATAACAGCTCCTGTAAGTGCAGGAATGACTTACAGTATAGATGGATTGACGTACACTAATACAACAGGTATTTTTAATTTAGTTCCAACAGGGACTTATACAGTAACTGCGAAGAGTATAGATGGCTGTATTTCTTCAGGGACTGGTGTAACAGTTGATCCTCAGCCAGCTACTCCATCTATTCCGGCTCTTGGTGTACCTACACAGGGAACTTGTGTGTACACTCTTGGAAGTACAGTTTTAAGCGGATTACCATCTGGAAACTGGACTATAAACCAAAACGGAACTTATACCGCAACTTATAGCAGTTCAGGAAGTTCTTATTTAATAACGGCATTAGCACCAGGCACTTATAATTTCACTGTAACCAACTCTATTGGTTGTACTTCAGGAACAACAGCTAATACAACTCTAAATAATATTATATGTGCCGTAGCCGACACCAACGCCACAGCCATAAACGGATACACAGGCGGAACAGCAATAGCCAATGTTTTAGCAAATGACAAACTAAATGGCGTAGCAGTACTCCCAAGCGAAGTACTAGTAACATTAGCCACAGCTTTACCATCAGGAATATCGTTCAACACTAGCACAGGAGAAGTAGCAGTAAATGCAGGAACTCCAGCAGGAACATACACTTTTGATTATAGCATTTGCGAAGTATTAAACCCAGCCAATTGCAGTACCACAACAGTAACGGTAAATGTTGCCCAAGCACCAATACTAGCCGTAGCCGATACCAACGCCACAACCACAAACGGATACACAGGCGGAACAGCAATAGCCAATGTTTTATCGAATGATACACTAAATGGCGTAGCGGTAATCCCAAGCCAAGTACTAGTAACGCTAGCAAGCGTACTTCCTACAGGAATAACCTTCAACACTAGCACAGGAGAAGTAGCAGTAAATGCAGGAACTCCAGCAGGAACATACACTTTTGATTATAGCATTTGCGAAGTGTTAAACCCAGCCAATTGCAGTACCATAACAATAACAGTAAATGTAGGACAAGCCCCAATACTAGCCGTAGCCGACACCAACGCCACAGCCGTAAACGGATACACAGGCGGAACAGCAATAGCCAATGTTTTAGCGAATGATACACTAAATGGCGTAGCGGTAATCCCAAGCCAAGTACTAGTAACGCTAGCAAGCGTACTTCCTACAGGAATAACCTTCAACACCAGCACAGGAGAAGTAGCAGTAAATGCAGGAACTCCAGCAGGAACATACACTTTTGATTATAGCATTTGCGAAGTGTTAAACCCAGCCAATTGCAGTACCATAACAATAACAGTAAATGTTGCCCAAGCACCAATACTAGCCGTAGCCGATACTAATGCTACAGCCGTAAACGGATACATAGGCGGAACAGCAATAGCCAATGTTTTAGCGAATGACACACTAAATGGCGTAGCGGTAATCCCAAACCAAGTACTAGTAACGCTAGCAAGCGTACTTCCTACAGGAATAACCTTCAACACCAGCACAGGAGAAGTAGCAGTAAATGCAGGAACTCCAGCAGGAACATACACTTTTGATTATAGCATTTGCGAAGTGTTAAACCCAGCCAATTGCAGTACCATAACAATAACAGTAAATGTAGGACAAGCCCCAATACTAGCCGTAGCCGACACCAACGCCACAGCCGTAAACGGATACACAGGCGGAACAGCAATAGCCAATGTTTTAGCGAATGATACACTAAATGGCGTAGCGGTAATCCCAAGCCAAGTACTAGTAACGCTAGCAAGCGTACTTCCTACAGGAATAACCTTCAACACCAGCACAGGAGAAGTAGCAGTAAATGCAGGAACTCCAGCAGGAACATACACTTTTGATTATAGCATTTGCGAAGTGTTAAACCCAGCCAATTGCAGTACCATAACAATAACAGTAAATGTTGCCCAAGCACCAATACTAGCCGTAGCCGATACTAATGCTACAGCCGTAAACGGATACATAGGCGGAACAGCAATAGCCAATGTTTTAGCGAATGACACACTAAATGGCGTAGCGGTAATCCCAAACCAAGTACTAGTAACGCTAGCAAGCGTACTTCCTACAGGAATAACCTTCAACACCAGCACAGGAGAAGTAGCAGTAAATGCAGGAACTCCAGCAGGAACATACACTTTTGATTATAGCATTTGCGAAGTGTTAAACCCAGCCAATTGCAGTACCATAACAATAACAGTAAATGTTGCCCAAGCACCAATACTAGCCGTAGCCGATACTAATGCTACAGCCGTAAACGGATACATAGGCGGAACAGCAATAGCCAATATTTTAGCGAATGATACACTAAATGGCGTAGCGGTAATCCCAAGCCAAGTACTAGTAACGCTAGCAAGCGTACTTCCTACAGGAATAACCTTCAACACCAGCACGGGCGAAGTAGCAGTAAATGCAGGAACTCCAGCAGGAACATACACTTTTGATTATAGCATTTGCGAAGTGTTAAACCCAGCCAATTGCAGTACCATAACAATAACAGTAAATGTTGCCCAAGCACCAATACTAGCCGTAGCCGATACTAATGCTACAGCCGTAAACGGATACATAGGCGGAACAGCAATAGCCAATGTTTTAGCGAATGACACACTAAATGGCGTAGCGGTAATCCCAAACCAAGTACTAGTAACGCTAGCAAGCGTACTTCCTACAGGAATAACCTTCAACACCAGCACAGGAGAAGTAGCAGTAAATGCAGGAACTCCAGCAGGAACATACACTTTTGATTATAGCATTTGCGAAGTGTTAAACCCAGCCAATTGCAGTACCATAACAATAACAGTAAATGTTGCCCAAGCACCAATACTAGCCGTAGCCGATACTAATGCTACAGCCGTAAACGGATACATAGGCGGAACAGCAATAGCCAATATTTTAGCGAATGATACACTAAATGGCGTAGCGGTAATCCCAAGCCAAGTACTAGTAACGCTAGCAAGCGTACTTCCTACAGGAATAACCTTCAACACCAGCACGGGCGAAGTAGCAGTAAATGCAGGAACTCCAGCAGGAACATACACTTTTGATTATAGCATTTGTGAAGTGTTAAACCCAGCCAATTGCAGTACCATAAAAATAACAGTAAATGTTGCCCAAGCACCAATACTAGCCGTAGCCGATACCAACGCCACAACCATAAACGGATACACAGGCGGAACAGCAATAGCCAATGTTTTATCGAATGACACACTAAATGGCGTAGCGGTAATCCCAAGCCAAGTACTAGTAACGCTAGCAAGCGTACTTCCTACAGGAATAACCTTCAACACTAGCACGGGCGAAGTAGCAGTAAATGCAGGAACTCCAGCAGGAACATACACTTTTGATTATAGCATTTGCGAAGTGTTGAACCCAGCCAATTGCAGTACCATAACAATAACAGTGAATGTAGGACAAGCCCCAATTAGTGCTATTAATGATTCAGTAGTTTCCGTAGTAGGCATTAATCAAATAGTTACGGTTATAAATGTATTAACTAATGATAAACTTAATGGTATTGCAGTAAATTCTACTCAAATAGTGTTGTCACTAACTGTAGCTGACTCTTCTGGATTTATGACATTAAATACTGATGGAACTGTAGTTTTAGCTCCCAACACTCCAGCAGGAACTTATACATTAAAATACCAAATATGTGAAATTTTAAATCCCTCAAATTGTAGCACGGGAGTAGTTACAGTATCGGTTGTTGCTCCAACAATGACTATTACAACCAGTAGTTTGTGTTTAAATAACACACCTTACGTATCTTACACCGTTACTCCTGATAATTTTACTACGACTAATTTACTTATAGTGAAGTGGATTGATAGCGCCAATAATGTTGTAGCAACACTAACCAATTTACCACTAACAGGTCAATTGTTATGGCCTGGAACTTTACGAGATAGTAATGGAAAAACAATTGATTGGCCAGGATGGATATTGTCAAACGGCAAATGGATACAAGGTAGTGACGGATTTGAATTAACAAAACCAGCTGTAACAATGGAATTTTCATTAGAGATAGCACAAAGTGTAATAATCAATTATCCTTCTGCAACAGCTATTTGTAATTCTGCACCTACTTTTAGTATTGACGCTGTGAATGACTCTGCTACTACACCGGTTAATAGTCAGGGAGGAGCTTTGGGAGTAATCAATATTTTTGGTAACGACACCTTAAATACCGTTAATATTAAAGCATCAGATGTTATTGTAACAGTACTAACATCCAGCCCAAATTTATTATTAAATCCAGACGGAACAATAGATGTTTTACCCAATACTCCAGCAGGAACATATACTTTAACCTATCAAATATGTGAGAAAGCAAATAGTTCGAATTGTGATACAGCTACTGTAACTGTTTTGGTTCAAATACCAGCAATGACATTAATTAAAACGGCTACATTGGCTGGGTCAGTATTAGCTGGAGAGACAATTACTTATACATTTACAATAACTAACACAGGAAATATTGCTATAAATAATATTGTTATTAATGATGCATTGTTATCTGTTACACCAATTGCAGTTACAAATTCATTAGCAATTGGAAGCGTTATTATTATCAAAGTAAATTATTTAATTACTCAGGCAGATATAGATTTAGGTAAAGTAGTAAATTCTGCTACTGCTTCTGGAGTTGATACAAATGGTGGTTCTTTATCAGTTGTTTCAGATAATGGTAATTCAATAGTAGGAGGAGATCGAACAACCGTCTTGCAATTGACTCAAAAACCAAGTATTGCGATAATAAAAACAGTTGTTTTTGAGGATGATAATAATGACGGTTTTGCACAAGTTGGAGAAACAGTGGCGTATCGTTTTGTCATAACCAATACGGGTAATGTACCTTTAAGCAATGTCAAAATAGAAGACCTTTTACCAGGAATTATTATTAAAGGTGAGCCAATATCTTTGGGTGTGGGACAAGTTGATGAGAACACTTTTACAGCTAGCTATAAACTTAAACAATCTGATATTACGTTAGGAAGTATTACAAACCAAGCTTCAGTAGAAGGAACAAGTCTTAATGGAACTAATGTGAAAGATTTGTCTGATGATTTGAACAACGGAAGTGATAATGCTACGGTATTAGCACTCTCAGGGTGTGTTGTAGAAGTATTCAATGCCGTTTCACCAAATGGAGATGGATATAACGATGTCTTTTACATTCGAGGATTAGAATGTTACCCAGAGAATACTGTAGAAATTTATAACCGTTGGGGCGTCTTGGTATTCGAACGTAACGGATACAACAATACTGATCGTACATTTATAGGAATATCCGAAGGACGTGTAACTATTACGCAAGCAGAAAAGCTACCTGTGGGGACATATTATTATGTTTTAAAATACAAAACAGGAAGCACAGATACGGTAAAAAAAGCGGGTTACTTGTATATAAACATAAAATAGATTAGTTAATTCTAATTCATTTAACTCCAAAGTTATAGGAATTGTTAAAAAATAAAAAAGATGAGAAATAAATTAATCAGGTTGGTACTATTACTTTTTTCAGTAGTGATTTATGGCCAACAAGACGCACAGTTCACTCAATACATGTACAATACAATCAATATTAATCCAGGGTATGCCGGGTCTAGAAACGTTATGAGTATTTTTGCATTGCACCGAACACAGTGGGTTGGGTTAGATGGAGCGCCAATAACAAATACTGCATCAATTAACACTCCTATTAATAACAGTAATATTGGACTTGGGGTATCTGTGGTGAATGATGAAATTGGGCCTTCCAGCGAAAATAATATAGCGGTAGATTTCTCTTATAGTATTCGAGCGTCCAAGCAATATGAATTGTCGTTTGGACTTAAAGCAATAGCAAATTTACTTAATGTAGATTTTACCAAACTCAGCCAGTATAATGGAGGTGATCCTGTATTTGAACAAAATATAGATAATAAATTTTTTCCAAATATAGGTTTTGGTGTCTACCTACATTCAGATAAAACTTACTTAGGGATCTCAGCTCCTCATTTATTAGAAACAAAACATTTTGATCGTTATACAGGCTCAGGTGCAAGCAGTTATATTGCAAAAGAAAATGTAAATATTTATTTAATCGCAGGTCATGTTTTTGATATTAGCTACAATTTTAAATTAAAACCTTCTTTATTAGTAAAATATGTTAACGGGGCTCCTTTACAAGTCGATTTATCCGCCAACATGATGTATGATGACAAATTTGTATTAGGACTTGCTTACAGATGGAGTGCTGCTGTTAGTGCAATGGCAGGATTTCAAGTTAGCGATTCTTGGTTTATTGGTTATGGCTATGACTTAGAAACTACTCAGTTGGCCAATTATAACTCAGGGTCTCATGAGATTTTTTTACGTTTTGAATTGTTTAATACCTATAATAAAATTATATCACCAAGATTCTTTTAAATCACTTTACTATGAGAAAAATAAAAACTCCCGTCTACAATGTCATATTGTTGCTAGTAGCAGTATCTGGATACGGACAAAAAGCAAGAATTGAGGGTGCTGATAAAAAATACAACAATTATTCCTACATAGACGCAATTGCCACCTATGAGAGTGTAGCTCTAAAAGGATACAAAGACGAAAAAATGTTTCAAAAACTTGGAAACGCCTATTACTTTAATGCAGATCTAAATAAAGCGGAAAAATGGTATACGGAATTATTTGATATGAATGGCGAACAAGAGCCAGAATATTATTACCGATATTCGCAAGCGTTAAAATCTATTCGCAATTATGACAAAGCTAATAAGATGCTGGATACTTTCAATAAAAGGTCAGTAAACGATTTGAGAGCTAAATTATATGTAACCCAAAAAAATTATCTTGAAGAAATTAAAGCCAATTCGGGGCGCTATACAATAGCCAATGCTGGAATTAATTCTGAATATTCGGATTATGGAAGCTCATTTTTTAACAATAATTTGGTCTTTGCTTCAGCAAGAGATACTGGACGAACAGCTCAAAAAATATTTAAATGGACGAATCAATCGTTTACAAATTTGTATAGTTCCGAGATAAATACTGATGGAAATTTAGGTAATCCAAAACGATTTAGTAAAATTATTAATTCCAAATTTCATGAATCAACTCCTATTTTTACTAAGGATGGTCAAACTATGTATTTTACAAGAAATAATTATTTAGATGGAAAAAAAGGAAAAGATGCTCAAAAAGTTACATTGTTGAAAATATATAAATCCAGTTTAAAAAACGGTAATTGGACAAATATTGTCGAATTGCCTTTTAATGGTGAAGAATACAGTGTAGCACATCCCGCTTTGAGTACAGATGAAAGCACACTTTACTTTGTCTCGGATATGCCGGGAACATTTGGACAATCTGATTTGTTTAAAGTAGCAATAAAGCAAGACGGAACTTATGGAGAACCAAAGAATCTGGGAACAGAAATCAATACGGAAGGCAGAGAAACCTTTCCATTCGTATCTGGAAATAATGAATTGTATTTTGCAAGTGATGGCCGTCCAGGTTTAGGAGGTTTAGATATTTTCGTTACTAATATAGGAAATGATAATACTTATGGAGTTATACAAAATGTTGGTGAACCAATCAATGGACCACAGGATGATTTTGCTTTTTTGATAAATACCAAAGACGGCAAAGGTTTCTTTACTTCCAATAGATCTGGGGGTTTAGGATATGATGATATTTATAGTTTTACAGAAACAAGGAAGCTAATTTGCGAACAATTATTGGCTGGAATTCTTATTAATCAAGAAACAGGACAACCTTTAGTCAATGCAAAAATAAGTATGTTTGATGATCATTTTACACTCGTAAAAGAGATGATTACCGATGACAAAGGCAATTATAGTATCGAGGTGGTTTGTGGTAAAACATATTACATAAGAGCGACTAAAGATGATTATGAAACCAAAGAAGAAAAAATAACTATAAAAAGCACTACTGGCAAAACAGATTTGCCTTTTCAATTAAGTAAACGTATTAAAGAAATTGGTGTAGGAACTGATTTAGCAAAAACATTAGATATCCCTATTATTTACTTTGATTTAGACAAATCTATTATTAGAAAAGACGCTACTTTTGAGTTGGCTAAAATAGTAGTTGTCATGCAACAATTCCCCAAAATGAAAATTGATGTTCGATCTCATACTGATAGCCGACAAACAGAACAATATAACTTAAAATTGTCTGATAAACGGGCAAAATCTACCATAGAATGGTTGATTAAAAATGGCATCGAAGATTATAGATTATCCGGAAAAGGGTATGGTGAAGCCCAGTTGGTTAATAAGTGTTCTGATGGTGTAAAGTGTATAGAGAGCGAACATCAGGCAAATAGACGCAGTGAGTTTATTATTATTTCAATAGAATAGAAAGCAAAGATAGTAGATGGAAAAGGGTTAGCATTTTAATTAATGCAAGCCTTTTTTATTGGTCTCAGATATCGTTTAAAACTATGTGATTAGTTTATTTTGCTTTAGCTTCTGCCACTTTTATAACCACAAATCCCATAAATTAATCAGTGATAATTTACTTCGTTAGTTCCCTATCGCTCGAGTGTGAAATTTGCGGCAAATAAATAAGTGCCATAAACTATCAGACTTTCAATATGCCAATCAATCTGCGGACTTTCTAGAGTCCTTAGAAAACAAAAACACAAATAACCATGTTTTTACTCCATCTCCTTTGGAGAGAGTAGAGACTATTTTACATTTGCGTTTGGTATTAAATCCTATATTTTCAATACCTCCTCCTTAACTTATTATTTTCTCTAATTTCAAACAAAATCGGGAAATTACTCTTTTTAAACCTACTCTCGTAAATCGAAAATAATCTCATAAAACGCAATGTATAAATTTTCAACAGATTCGTAACTTATTAAAAATGTGCCGTTATTTATTTACTTCAATAAATAATTAACAGCACATAAAAGGATCAGCATTTATAATTGTAAAATTTGTACCAAATTTTTAATCTGTTTTTTGCCAAAAGCTAGTTTGGGAAATATACAACCCCATAGGAGTGAAACCTGTAAATCGTACTCTTTTATATAAAGAATCCATAAACAGACCGCCCGGCCAATTATTAGGATGATCTGAATTGTCTAAGACTATCCATCCTCCTTTTTTAAGTTTTGAAATAGATTTTTCTATGCATTCGTTTCGGTTGTTGAAATCATTTGACCCGTCAACAAGAATCAAATCAAAACTTTCATTTTCGGTTTCATCAAGGAATTGCCAAGTAGTTTCTTTTTGCTTATTCAAAAAGCAAAATTGACTTATCACATCTTTGTCAAATGATGCAGATTGTGCATAATCATTAACGGTATTATACCACAATTTATCATGTTCAATACTAGTGATGTCACATTTTTTTTCTAAAAACCAGAGTGTTGAGTTACCTGAACCAAACTCAAGTACCTTTTTCCTTGGTTCTAAAATAGTACTCATGAAGTTAATAGCCTCATATACAATAAATGGAAGGGGCTTCTCTATTATATAGTTTTTCTTGGCTTGTATATAAGTGTTTATTGCGGGTAATAAATATTTAAAAGAGGATGGATTGATGCTATATCCTTCAAAATCCGTAATGCGTAACGAAGCTTTGTGCGAGTGTTCCTCACCTTTGTCATTCCATGCTACAGTATAGGCTCCAGTCAGTTTATTAAGTTTACTTTCATAAAAGGTTTGAGCAGGCACATTAAACAATCCATTAGCTAATGCCATTTTTTTCTGCAGTAAATTTGAATATTCCATAAGTTTGTTTTTTATTGTTATTATTAAAAGATTATATACACTATTTTATTCTTGTTCTATTTTTTTTATAATTTGAATCCATTTTTGCAAATTATTTATGGATAATAGAAGTCTAATTATAATCCAAAAAACGATCATAATAGAGAAAATAATTAATGTTGTAGAGTAGGAAGAGATTAAGCCAAATCCTAAGGAAAAGAAAATTAAGCAAAAGATAATTACCGCCAATGCAATTCTTTTATGTGTTAACCCTGCACCTATTAGCAAATGATGCAAGTGAGATTTATCGGCTATAAAAGGTGATTTTCCTCGCTTTATTCGCCCCATATACACCCGTAAAGAATCTAAAACGGGAATAGAAAAAAAGGCGACTAATATCATGAAAACGTATGCGTAATTATACTCTTTATGAGTTTCTTGCTTACTTAAAAGCTGAATTCCTAGCGTTACTAACATAAAACCTAGAAAGAGAGAACCAGAATCACCCATGAAAATTTTATCCTTTGACAAATTAAATTTTAGAAACCCGATAATAGCTCCAATAAAAATGACACTAAGTAGCCCCAAATAATAATCTTTGTAATATACTGATGCTACTAAAAACATAATAAATCCTAATAATGATAAACTACCTAGTAAACCATCAACTCCATCTATTAGATTAAAAGCATTTACTACTCCCGTAATAATCAAAACTGTAATCAGATACTGCAACCAAACAGTAATTTCGTAAACACCAAACAGACCATAAAAAGAAAAGATTCGTATTCCTGACAAAGCGATTATAAAAGATAAAATTAACTGAATAGCCAATTTATATTTTGCTCTAATATCATTTTTATCATCAATAATACCAATGATCAGTACTGTAAATGAAGCACTAAAAATGGATAAATATTCTTTGCAAAGTGTAATGTTTCCAGAAATAAAAATGACCGTAACCACAGAAACAGCAATTGAAATTCCACCTACAAGAGGTATACTTGTAAAATGTATTTTTCTAAAATTTGGCTTGTCGACCAAATTGATTTTAATGGCTATTTTTTTTAATATAGGAGTGTATAATAAGCTCATTAACAATGACAATAAACCTAGCGATAGATATTCTAAAATTATTTTCATAGTTGTTTATTTTCGTAAAATAAGTTACTATTTTGAAGATGCGACAATTGATATTCTTGTAATATAGTTGGATTTAATTTTTGTACTTCACCCAAAACACTATTTTTATGGTCAATGGACAGCGCTTCTTTTATTAATAAATCATACTGTTTTGAAATAACATTCCAGGTATATCTTCTCGATGCTATTGATTTCATCCTTATTCGAAGTTCCAGTAATTTAGATTCAGTAATACAATTCAAATGAGCTATTAAGTCTTCGGATGAGTTAAAATACAGTGCATTATTTTCGGTTGTTGTTTTATTGTACGAAACATTAAAAGCGATTACAGGTAGTTTTAAATACATTGCCTCTACAAGGGATGGATTTGTTCCACCAGCGGAATGTCCGTGAATGTATAAAGTGGCATTGCTTCGTATTAAATCAATTTCTCTTTGATCGTAAATAGGGTCTAGAAGTAAAATATTTTGGATTTCCTTATAACTTTCTTTTAAAGCTATTCCGTATTTGCTATTATTCCAATTGCCTACAATTACCAAATTCATTTTTGCATATTTTTTAAAAGCTTCTAGGACTAATTGCACATTGTTTTCGGGTTCTATTCGGCAAACTTTTACTGCATATTTTTTGTTAAGGAATCGATATTTTTCAAGGTCTTTTCGGCAAGGCTTTACTTGCAAAGTATGATCGGCTCCATACTCAATAACGCGACTCAAGGTCTTGTAACGTAATGCTGTGTAATCTTGAATCGATTCGTTATCAGAGATATCTATGTGAGAAAATTTAATAGCAATTTTTTCTGACCACCATAAAAATAATTTTGCTATTAAAGGCCATTTGTCTCTTTTCCATTCCATTCCATCAATAGAAATAATAATTTTCTTATAGGTAAAAAGCCGAACCAAAGGTAGTGTCCAAGCACCAGCAACACCCAGTATTAATAAGACATCACTATTTCTTAATGCTAGTAAAATGGAAATGGTATCGTAAGGAATACTTTGAATTCCGTTGGCATTAAGCGGTATGTACTTTAGAACTGCTCCTTTGTAGGTTGCAATACGTTCTTCCTTGGTGTATTTATTTTTAGAACAATACACCGTAAAGTCATAATTTGGAGATAAATGCTCTACTAAGTGTTCTGCAAGGGTTTCGAATCCACCGTATTTGGCGGGTAAACCTACTGTACCGATAATGGCGATTCTATCTTTGTTCATTATTTCTCAAGTTTACTATTCTGATGCCAAAAACCGTACTGTTATTGTAAGTAATTGATTATTAGTACTATTTTATTTTTTGCAATTCTTTTTTTTCCATAAGTTGGAAAAAAGAGTATTTAATTGGAAATAATTTTAATAGATTCTTTTTCGAAATAATGCTCACTAAAAAATCTACTTTTTATAACGGCACTTTGACTCATTTGATGGTATAAAAGTGGATTTTGGAATAACTGATTTATTTTTTCAGAAATAAGAATCAATTCTTGACTATCTATAAAAAAACCATTTTTATTGTTCTCTACAAGCTCTGTCATACCGCCAATAGGAGGGACGATTGTTGGAATTCCATAAGTCATTGCTTCTAATATAGTTAATCCAAATGTTTCTTTGCAGAGCTTGGTAACGGTAAGATTAACTACAATACTGGCTTCTTTATAAAAAGGATGTACATCGGTTTGACTGGTATATAAAATTAAATTTTGAGGTAAAAAAACAGTCTTAAAGTAGGAGTCTATCTCTTTTTGATTGGCATTTACAACCAATTTAAAAATGTAGTGAGGACATAATTCAGCCAATTTTACAAACTCATTTACGCCTTTATATATTTTTAAGGAGCTAATCATCAAAATAATTTTGGCTTCTTTGGCTTTTCCTAAATGTAATTTTGCTTCATTTCTAAAATTTTCTTCTATTACATTATACAAGACATTATTTTTAACTTTCACAGGTTGCTTTTCAGCCAGAAAATGAGAAACATAAACCACATCTGTAGCACACCATTTGACTATTGCAAAAAGGAAATGATTTAATATTTTTGGTTTTACTCCCGTTTCGTGAATGTGATACAGTACTTTGCAGCCTATTATTTTTCCAATTAATGCTGCTCCAAAAGGTAAAACGGTATTGATGTAAAGAATGTCTTTTTTCTTTAAAAAAAACAGCAACTGAACCGCTAAAAATAATTGACTTGTTGTCAAAAACAACAACCTAATTAATGGATTTTTGGCAAAACGATACCAGTAAAAATGGTTGTTAACTTTGTGAATATTGGATAAAAAACCCTCTCCCCCACAAGTATAGAGATGAGTTTCAAAACTATTTTTTGTCCAACATTTTAATAATTGCATCAATACTTTCGGGCTTCCGCTATAATTATTCAAGAGGTGTACGGCTATGATTCTCATTTTATAGAGTGTTATATATTTTTTGCAAATAGTCTCCTCTGCTATCCCATGTAAAATTATTTAAGTAGTGTTTTCGTGCATCAAGACTCATTTGATGCAATAAATTTTTATCTAAATAAAGTTTTGAAAGCGCTTCTTTTAATTCTAAAACGGTCCCATTATATGCTATCTGTGAAGCTGTAAAACCACATTTCGAATTGATAAACTCTCCAGGGCCTTCGTTATCCAAACAAATTACAGGTAAACCAAAAGATAATGCTTCCGCCACTACCATACCAGCACCTTCATGTGAGGGAAACAAAAAAACGGATGATTTTTCATAGCATTTCATCAACTCACTTCGGTCAATCCATTCTATGATTTCTACATAAGGCTCGATGTGATTTTGAGCAATAATGGTTTTGTAAAAATCTTTTTCGGGACCAGTTCCAATTAATGTTAGTTTACAATAATTGCGGTCTTCTGGTTCTAAAGAGTTGATGAAACTAGCAAACGAGAGCAGTGTCAAATCAAATCCTTTCAAGGGGACAAAACGACCTACGCTAATGATGTCAAATCCCTCTTTTGGGATATTATTCCCCGAAAAATTGTCTTCTGTGGCAACAGAAGGGAGTATCGAAAAGGGTTCAGTACTAATCTTTAACGCAGTTGCTACTCCAGAGTTCATACCCAATATATGGTTGGATTTCTTTTTGGTTTTGTGTAACGAAAAAGAAAGTTTCCAGAAACAATTTTTCACCAGCCAAGTCGCTCGGTCTTGCAAAAAATATTTCACAGAATAAGGGTTTAAATACTGTTTTGGTATCTCGGGATGATGTCCTATTGGTCCCCAAACCATTGGCTTATTTAGTTTCCATAAGGAACTGGGAGTCCAATCATTATGAAAGTTTACGTTATGAGCAATGTCAAAATGTACGTTTTGTTTTTTTATAAAAGAGACAATTCCTTTTTGCCATAAATAATAATAGAACATCGCTCCACGTCCTCCTTTTTTCCAGAAACGCATCCAATACGGCAGATCAAAATACAAGAAAGTAATGTTTTCAAAAACCACATCTTGATTTTGAGACATATATAGATCAATCATTTCTTTATTATTTTCTCGTGTAATGGCAATGACCTTATTGTATCTCGCAATTTGATACACAAAGTTCCAACCCATTCCATTTTCGGAACCTTTATATGGGTTTACGGCATAACAACTAGCCAAAATAGTTTTAGTCATTGCTTTTGGTTTTTATAAGTTTTGCGGGAACGCCGCCTATTATGCTATTATCCGGAAAAGATTTTGTTACAACGGCTCCGGCAGCAATAATACAGCCATTGCCCAGTTGAACCCCGTCTAGTATGCTTACTTTACTGCCAATCCAACAGTTTTTACCTATTTTTATGCCTTTTCTATTCACGCCTTGGAATCGAATGGAAGTATTTAAATCCTCATAATTATGATTTTCAGGATGACAGCTTAAATAAGGGCCTACGATGCACTCATCTCCAATTTCTAGACCGCCTGCTCCGCCTAACGAAGCATATTCGCCTATTCCAACAGAGTTTCCAATGACTATTTTGTCGCCCAAATCGTTTAATGTGGTCGAAACAATAATGCGGCTAAAAGCACCTATGCTTACATTATTGCCAAATTGGATTCCGTTTTTACCCAAAGCCGATACAAATACAAAATCGCCTAATCGGAGAAATTTGCCCCATTTTATTTTAGAGATATAAAAAAAAGAAACTCCTCTGCCCAGCATCATTGCTTTTGGTTTTCTAAAAAAGAATAACACTTTAAAACCTCTAAGCAAGCATAAGCTTTGCATCCATACAAACTCCAGAATTGTTGCCAAGGGTAATGCTGCATCAAATTTGAAATTTGGATTGCGCATTTGGATTATTTTTTCTAGAATTCGTTTCATTTTTTGGTTCGAATTATGGTCCTAACAATATGATTCAAGGTAACTTCTAAATCTTCATTTTTGATGCTTTCGTAAATGGCGACATGACTTTTTGATTTTAATTTCAGAAAAAGATTCTTGTAATCATCTGTCAAAAGTTCAATAGTAGTTTTGCTCAATTCTTTTTTTCGATTAAGAATGGTGTTGGCATCCGCAAAAAGAAAAAAATTAAACTTGGGTTTCAATAAAAATTGGTATCCTAAAGAGGATATTTTTTTAGACAAAACAATGTTACTACGCTTGCTGTCATTTATAAAATCAAAGTAGTATCGGTCATAAATAACCACATAACCTCTTAAAATATATTTGAAATAGACAACAAATTGTCCTATCAAAAAATCTAAATAATAGTAAGAAAACCGAGCAAAAGAGGACAATACATTTTTGTTTTTCCCCTGTCTAGGCAAGCTGTTTGTAGCATCTTGATGGGCTTTTTGTTTCCCTTTTGTCCAAACACTCAATATGGGTAATAAAGAAGGTCTGTGGCGTAAAACTACTACTGGTTTTCGGAGTTGTTTTTCTATTCTATGTGCCAATTCATCTATAACGGTAGATTTTCCTGCACCATCAACCCCACTAAAAGTAATTGTGAATCCTTGATTATTAAAGGTATTTTTTAAGGTGTCTATGCAATAATTCAAAGTGTTTTTTAGATAGAAAAAAGTACTGTTTTCTTTTTTCTGTTTAATAAAATATTGAATTAGTGAAACGTCATTTTTTTTGTTATTAAAATAATTTTGCAAAACTAAATCCAATGGTTCACTTGATTCTTCGATTCCCTTTTTGTGCTCTAAATATTTTTCGGGAATTGGAGCTCCATTAAGATTGTAGAACAAAATGATAAATCGTTCAGTATCAATTATGGAGGCACTCTTTATGCCATAATTATTCTTGTAATTATTTTTTATTAATTGTTTTGTACTTAATATTTCATAATTTTTTATTTTCAATTGCCAGATCAAATCTATTGATAGTATACTTCCCTCGACAGTAAAAACCTGAATAGTATTCATAAATGATCTGTGATCGCTATTAATTTTGGAAACCAAAGAATGATTTTTGAGGTATTTCATAACTATTGAATTCGTTTCTTTAGTGATAACTAAATCAATGTCTGAATTTACGCTTAAATCCTCGGGGTATTCTTTTGGATATTTTAGTGCGGCATATTCTTGATTGTGTAGTAAATCAAATAAGTCCATAATCAACAATTGCCTTTGAGTGTATTCTTTTTTGATAAAATGATTCAAAGCTTCGTTCCAAACGGCCATCATCCAATGAATTTGAGGGTACCATACCTCAGTTTTTGCGTAAATATTCATGTTATACATGCAATTGATAAGTAAATACCAATGTAGACATTCATTTAAATCGTTATCGAATAACTGGTCTCCAAATTCATTTGTACTGCATTGTAGAATATCCTGATAAATAAATCTCCAGCTTTTGCGATCTACAAGTATTCCTTGCTGCATCATATAATGAAAGTAGTCGTAACCTTTTGGCTTTTCAAAACTAGCTAGTTCCCAGTCATATATGGATATTTTATCCCCGGTTTGAAACATATTCCATTGTGTGAAATCGCCGTGTGATAGATGAATTTTTACTTCTTGATTAGGAACGCAGTTTTGAATTAGGATATTCAGTTTTCGGGTAATATTTCTAGGAATTTTTTCGCAGCTGCTTTGCTCAAAACTTTCTTTTAAATTTTGGAACAATTTCCATTGCCTAACTTGAATAGTGCTTTTATGTATATTACTCATTTCAATCAAAGTATTAAGATGAGAATTTGTAAAATTTTTGGTTCTTTTTCCCTTATTTGAAATATCAGTAAGTTGAATAATATCTTTGGAAATTGAAGTTACTTTTGGGGTAATAAGTTCCGTGTTTTTTACATTGATTTGTTTCAAAATAGAATATTCATTCTGAACCATCATTTTAGCACTTTCGGATGTTGCAATTTTATAAAAAAAGGAATTAGCGTATAGAATAGCTTTACTATTTAGTCCAATAGTACCCATAAACAGGCTCCAGTCTTTGGTGCAGTCAAAAACAGTTTTTGCTGTTGTTGCATTAAAATAAAATGTTCTTTTTTGAAAGACAAGTTGTTGTAATCTTAAAAAAAATAGTATTCGGATTGCTGTTGCAAATACAAAGGCTCTGAAGCTACCAATGTTATAAAATTTTAAAAAAATGGGTTTTTTGCAACTAGCATTCCAAACCCATCTTATAGAGTGATCGGAATTGTTTATGAATAAAAGCTCGAGTGGTATAGTTTCAGTATATTCTTTGGTGGATGCTATTGAATATCCAAGTTTTTGTAAAAGTGCTTCCATACTTAAAGTTTTTATTTTTTAAGTATTAGAAAAAGTATGCCAAAAATTTAAACTATTGATTTACTTGAAGTTACTATATTTAGGCCAAGTTTTTTTTCCGTATTTTGGAAATAAACTATTTTTTGGAAATGTAATTTAAATAAAGTTCAGGTCTTTTTTTATTCAATTGTAGTTTTTGAATTTTCGAAAGATTAGGATTGGTGGTAAAAGCAACCGAAAAAATAATCATTTGATAAAATAGAATACCATAATTACTATCTCCAAAAATGCCAAATTCTGTAAAAGAATTAATCAAAACAGGAATCATAATACCAATAAGCATTAGTTTGGTTTCCTTATTTTCTTTAAAAAAGGCTCTTAAAGTAAAAGTCAACTGAAATAAAGCAATGGTCAACCCGATGAAACCTAAATTCATTAACACTTGAATAAAAGTATTGTGGGTCATATTACCTGGATAGGTATTTGTTCCCTGAAAATAATCTTTATAATCAATTCGCATATAACCAAAACCAAGGAGCGGCTCTCTAGGCAACCCCTCTGTAATAAGCGCTTTCCAAAAAGGCAATCTACCCGTTAAACTCATTATTTCTTCCAGTCGGGAACTGTCGCCTCCTTTTAGAATCATTTTGTTTACTGCAATAGGAGCTACCACTAATACCATGGATATAAAAACTACTTTTAGCATTTTCCCTTTGGTTTGCTTGATATGGAAAAAAACAATTATAAGGGCACCAATCAAGGAGGATCGTGATCCAGTCATATACAAGGCCAAAAAAATAAGAAGTATTTTTAAAATTGTTCCAGTTTTATTTTCCTTTCGATACAAATCAAAAATCAAACAGGATAAACCAACTCCTGCTAGCATTCCTAGTTCATTGGGGTTCATTATAATTCCGCCCAAACGAGCTTCTTCGCCACCATTTGTTAATCTAAAAAAGGTAGTAGGATGAACAATCATTCCTATAATAAAAACCATTTGGATGACAAACACCGAATTGCCAAGCAAATGATACAAACGTATCGAATGTCCTTCGAAAAAATGGTCTAATACTTTGATACTTTTGATGAAAAAATAAGCAAAAACTAAACTCTGAAAAGTCATTAGCCATTGCAAAGCACTATAACCCGGATTGGTGCTCCATAGAAAAGAAATAAATCCCAACGCGAGATAAAACAAATAAAACAATGGCGAATAAATGTTTTTGTACCCCAATGCATTATTAATCGCTCCATACCGAATAATACTATGATACAGTACAATGGAGGATATCATAAGACCCAATCTGCCTATTACTTTTATACTTCTAGTTATTAATACATTATCGCTCCAGGTAAAAAAGCAGGCAATAAATAATAACAGAATTATAAACAAATAATTGTTTGTTCTCTTTAGAAAAAGGTCGTGTTTATGGGTCAAAGTGGTTGTCATTGGGCACTGTATAATTCTTGATTAAACTGTTGAATGATTCGTTTCCAATTGTAGTTTTCCTGAATCATTTTGATAGCATTTTGTTGCAATTGCGAAAAAGCTACAGGATTATTCCAAATAGAATTTAATGCAGACATGGCTGCTTCTAAGTCAGTACAGTTTTGAGTATAAATTGTTTTTCCAGCCTCATATTGAGTAATTAAATCCCCAATATTGGTTGTATCAGTTACTATACAAGGTTTTCCAAAACTAGCAGCCTCGATAACAGACAATGGCAATCCTTCGTTGCGAGAAGGGTGCACAAAAACATCAATTTTAGCCAAAAGATCGTCTTTTTCTACACCAAATTTACTTCCAAAAAGGAATACATTATGGTTTAGTTTTTTGGTTATAATTTGTTGCTCTAGAACCTTTTTTTCTTTGCTGTTGCCAATAATCCAAAGTTGTGCATTTGGCGTTTTTTTAATCAAAATTTCAAATGCTTCCACTAGCGTATCTAGTCCTTTGGTGTAAATATCCAATCGTCCAATAAAGCCAAAAACAATGTTTTTATTCAACGATTTTGCAATTGGTCCCAAGTTGTGGTTCTCATAACCATAAGGTAATAAAATTGATTTTGGTTTCGAAAAAAAGCGGGCTAATCCTATTGTTTCGCTTTTTCCTATGCAGTGAATTTTTTGTGTTTTCAGCAATATTTTTTTTTCGAATAAATGAAAATAGATTTTTTTTACCCAAAAACTTCTTTCCATTGCAACTCTATTATAAGCGCCATGTGGAGTAAAAACAAACGGAATTTTATGGCTAACTAGAATTTTTGATACAGTCGAAAAAACCGGAATCCAGCCTCCATGAAGATGAAAAACAACCGACTTATTTAAATATTTTATAGCCTGTTTTAATTCTTTAGAAACACTAAATGGATTGCGTTGTTGCAAGAATAATTGGGTTTCGAAATTGCGATCTCCATAATTTTTTTCTAGGTCTATGGCAATTCCCCATACAAATACTTGTAGCCCTGCTTCGACTTGTTTTGTAGCCAGTTGATACACTACTTTATTCACCCCATTCATCCTTTCGGGATTGGCTTTTCCTAAAACAAGGTGTATTATATCCATAATTGAAATTGATTTTTTTTGAGTTGTTTTTGCCAATATAAAGTCATTACAAATTGATTTATTGCAAGTCCCGCAACCGCTCCGTACAACCCAAAATAATTAAGAAAAAAATGAAAAGTGACCACTGATAATTCAAAAGAAATTACATATCCATGAAAAAATATTTTATTGAGAACGAGTGTTTTTATAGCAATTCGAATGGGATAATTTAGAAAAATAAATAAATAGAGAATGGACATAATTTTCACCACATAGCCATATTTTTGGTACTTTAAACCTCCAGTAAGAATGATAATCTCGTCCGAAAAAATAAAAATAAAGGTCAAAATAGTGCCAAATAAGGCAAGTCCTATTAGAGATATATCGATCAAATATTTTTTGGCTTTGCTTACAGATTGTTGGTGAAAATAAATCACTTTGGGCAATACATAATTTTCTATAGCTATTAAAGCAACTCCCAAAACACCAAAAACAGATTGAACCAATCGCAAAGCGCCAAGCGCTTCGATACCCAGATAAATTCCAGATACAAGAATAAAGAAATTACTAGAACCCCATTGTAAGAAAGAAATATACACCAACCATTTGCCTTGTTGAATATGATTGTCTAGGAAAAGTCTCCAAGATGTTGGTGTTTCATAATTTTTGATAAAGTAAATAATACCAGGCAAAGAGGAAACTATATTAGAAAAGCTGATGATCCAAAGGGTATTCGATAATTGGATTCCGTCTTTATTAAAATAAAATAGGATGAGAATTAAAATCAGGAAAACACTATCGATTAATAGCGATTTTTTGATTTGACAAAGTCCCAAAAATGTTTTTCTAAAAAAATCCTGTACCAATAATCCAAAAGTAAAAAAAGCAATATCATTCCCGAATGAGTTGTACTCTGAAAATATAGGAACTATAGCCAATAATAGTTTGATAAGTATTACAAATAAGACCGTCAAAATAAGTATTCCCAAACTAGCAAATACAAAGTATTGTTTTTTTTGTTCTATTTTAAGATACGATACCTGAAAGGGTTGTATAACCATTGCGGTGGTGATGCTCATTGCTAAATAAACAAATAACATCAGTGTAGAAAATAAACCAAAACTTCTTAAGTCTAGTTTTTGGGCTAAAAATAGCATTAGCAAAAAATTGCTACCACTATAAATAACTTGGTCCAATAGAACTAAGGTCGGTGATGAGAATAGTATTTTTTTTAGGAGTTTCACAGTAATAAAGTATTGTTTTTATATTTAGCCCAACGTTTTTTTAAATCAACCATAATACTTGGATGGTAATTTGCTTTATTGAGAATGAACCATAAGGACTGTAATATATATTCCTCTTTTAGTAATTCCATTTTTAAAATTATTTTCTGCGCTGTTTTTTTGCTGTCTAATACAAATAGGTTTTCCGTGGCAAGACTCATAAATAATAAGGCCAATCGATCTTCTTTTATAGATTGGTTGTTTATAATGCAAAAATCATAATTTTTAGCTTTCTCTCTGATTTCATTTTCGAAAGCTGTTTTAGTATAACTCAAAAACTTCAGATCTGAATAATCCAGGTAATCAATGTTTGCGACTACATTTTTTAATTGTCCGGTTGCATCTATAATCAAAATATTTCGCCCTTGCTCCTGTAGTGCACGGACAAAATTTTCGGCGTGAAACAAATGATCTTTCGCATCATCATAAGAACTAATTGTTAGAATACTTTTGTTTTGTATAATTCCTTTTAATTCCATTTGCACGATATCTTTTAAGAAATTTATTCTGATCTCTTCTTTAGATAGTAAATAAGGAGTTGTAATAGCAACAGGGATGGAACTATTTTTTTCTATAGTATACACGTCATTTACTTTTGCCTGTGTGAAATAGATGAGGTAAATTACAAATATAGAACCAAACATGCCCAGTAATATAGAAACAATAATTATAACGGAGCGAATAGGAAAAAAAGGCTTTTTAGGCACTTTACCCGGTGTAATTATTTTATGAAAAATTATTTTAGCCGATTTTGCAATTTCAGCTTCAATACGTTTTTGATTCAAAATATTATAGGCATTTTCGTAAAGGTTAAATTCTCTATTCAAAATTTCCAGATTTTTTTCTTTCTCAGGAAAACCCACAAAAACACTTTCAAGCTGGTTAATATCTCTAGAAAGAGCATCGTATTTTATTTGTAAATCCCTCTCACTATTCTTGATGCTTTCTATTTGATAATCAATAATATCTTTTAGTTTTTCGTCAATAACTTTTACTTTTTCATTTTCGGGAGTATAAACAAGTAGTAAATCTTTTTTATCTGCCTGTAAAGCTTTAATTTTTTTAACCAATTCAGTCGATAATAAATCAGTAAATGCTTCAAAGTTTGGGGCGAGGTCAAAGTAGTTTTTTTTACCAGAGGCGATATATTTATTTAAGTTTTTTATTGCTTCCAGGCTCATTCGAACGTTAGTTTGTTGAATTTTTAACTGAGCAATTCTTCTCAAATCGGTTTCGGATTCTTGTTTTACATTGATAATATTTTTTCTGTCTCTAAAGTTTTGAAGATTGTTTTCGGAAGTTCTTAGTTTATAACGGGATTTATTAATTTCTTGTTTTATGAAATCGACAGTTACATTTGCAATTCTATATCGCGTTTCGAGATAATCTTTGATATAAGTTTCGGCTAACTTATTTACAAAAAGAGCAGTTTTTTCTGGGACATTACTTTTAAAATTTATGCGCACTACGGGAACATCTATATCTACAGAACTAACATCAAGATTTTCATTGATTTTGTCCATTAATTTTTGAATGCTTAAAAATTCAAATTCATAAGAATCTATAATTTTTATTTCCTTTTTAGAATTTATAAACGTAGTATTGAGGCTAATCAAAAATGTAGCCTCGTTAATAGTAATAGGCTTTCCAAAAACTCCATCAATATCTTGATTGTTTATAGGGTTGTGAAAAATGAATGCTGTTCCAGAAAGAACATTAACAGAAAAACGTCTGTCATATATTTTATTAGATTTCGATAAAGCTTTTACAATAATAGGAGAGTTATAAAACAATTCTACAGATTTGAATTTCCCTTTTCGATAAATTTCAGTATTAAAGGGCAATTCTTTGAGTGCTTTTTCTAATAAATTGGATGATTTTAATACTTCAATTTCGGTAGCTATTCTATTTGTTGAAGTAAAAGCATCTAGATTTTTGACCGTATTGGCACTAGGAACTCCCTCTTGATTATCCGCTAATTTTAGTTTAGCCGTACTTTGATACATTGGTGTAACATATTCCAAATATTTTTCGGCTAATAATAGGGCTAAAAACATCACCAAAAGAATAATCGGCAATCCTTTGAACAATGGTCTGAGTAATCTAATATTTTCGTTCATTGTTTACGTTTTTATTAAAACAATCCAAAAAGAATTGCTGCTGCTGTAACGGTGGAAGTAAAAGGAATAATAATTGAAATTCTTTTGTCAAATTCTTTATTCTTTTTAGAAGGGACTATTACAATATCGCCAGGATGAAGCTGAACATTCCGATTCAGAATGTCATTTGGATTTGTCAAATCAATATTGGTTACTCTTACATTTTCACCTTCTTGACGTAAAATTTTTACGGATCTCAAATTGGCATAAAACTCAAATCCTCCCGATTTACTTATCATTTCTAAAAGTGAATTTTGATCTTTTTCGACACTAATTACATTCGGGTTTCTTACTTCGCCTAGAATTGTAATTTCTTTGTTTAATACTTTTACATCAACTATGGGATTTATAATCCATTTTTTGAGTCCTATTTTAATTGTTTCTTTTAGCTCTGGAATGGTTTTGTTAAGTACGTTTGTGGTTCCTATTTTTGGTATTTCAATGTTTCCATTTGTATCTACAAGAAGCCATTTGCCATAGACTTCATTAGAGTTATAAATTCCATAAACAGATCCTACACTTAGGTTTTCTTCTCCCCAAACCGAAAGTGATATTTTATCATCTTTTCTTATTTTGTACTGATAATTTTTTTCGTACGAGAAAGAAACAGTATCCTGAGCAGGTTCCTTTGTTTCAAATAGATTGTACGTTTTGCACGAAGTAAAAAGTATTGAGACTAGCAGAATTTTAATTAGTATTTTCATAAAACTATTGTGTTTAAAACTAGAAAAAAGAAAGGATTCTTTGTACAATAGAAGGATTTGATTCTCTCATAACTGCTTTTATTGCAATTATTTTTTCAATAATAGTTTTAATTTTAGTGCTTACAGAACTGTCTTTTGTCAAGTAGTCAAAAACACCATATTTGAGAGCATCAACTGCAGTTTCAATGTTTTCCTGTCCAGAAATCATTACTACATAAATATTGGGATTGTATCGTTTTATTTTTTTTAAAACGTCAAATCCTTTCATACCCTCCATATTATGATCTAAAAATATAATATCTGGCTTTTTGTCAATATTATCTAAACAATCTTTTCCGTTACTGTAATAAGTAATGTCATAATAGCCTATATTATTTAAAAATTGTTCATAAACATTGGCACAGAATGCATCATCGTCAACAATAAAAAATTTGAATTGGTGTTCTGTTTTCATAGTAAAGCAAATTATTTCATAAGTACCGTACTAAAACTGAACCAATTTCATTTTTTGTTGATTTACAAGGTGTTAATTTTTTTTGTGGTGCTAATTATTCCATTTTTTGGAAAAAAATCTTGAAATAGATTACTATTTGCAAGACTTTTTTGGATCTTTACTTTTTTTAAATTTTAATTTAAAAAAAAGGAGTTAAATAACACACCAATTATCTGTACCAATTTTTAAATAATCTAAAAATTAATATTCAAAATGATTGTATAAAAAAATATTTTTAGGGATTAAAAATTATTTATTGTAGTTCATTTTGTTGAAGGTGGAGTAGTACTTTTTCTAAAGTTTCCTTTACTTTATTATATATTTTTATGATTGAATTTTTGTCTTTACCGTTATATTTATCAGCTTTTTCAAGATATTTAATATCATTTACGATTGATTCAATTGCTAAGTTTTCGATACTTGGCTTTATTTTGTGTATCAATCTAGCTAATTCATCAAAATTATTTTCAAGAATCGCGTTGTCTATATTTCTAATGGTTTCTATTATTTGATTTATAAAAATGGCAACCATTTTTATAACAAAATCTTTATTGCCATTACTCATATCCTGGAGGTTCTTTAAATTATAAAGTAGTTCAGTCGAGGAATTTTCCAGATTTGTAATTTCGGTATTTATATGCGAAGTATACTTAGCAATCGTTTCAATCAAAATAGATTCTTCAAAAGGCTTCGTTATATAATCATTCATCCCTGCTCTTTTGCATTTGTATATTACACTTTTAAATGCATTCGCAGTTAATGCAATGATAGGCACTTTCAGTTTTAATTCTTTTCTTATAATTTTTGTGGTTTCAATTCCATCCAGTTCAGGCATTTGAATGTCCATCAGAATAATATCGAATTTCTCTTTCCTTAATAGCTCCAGGGCAAGCAATCCATTTTCGGCTTCGGTAACCTTACATTTAAAGTAGGATAATGAATTCTGCGCGACCATTCTATTCATTTCATTATCTTCTACTAATAAAATAGATATATTGTCTATTTTTATTGATTTTTTTTCGGTTTCTAGACTTTGTAAATTTTGTTTATTTCCTTTTTTAAACCTAAAATTGATATGTATTGTTGTGCCTTTATTCTTTTTGCTTTCTACTTTAATTTCACCTTTCATAAGGCCAACTAACTCCTTGGTAATGGCCATTCCTAAACCAGTTCCTCCAAACTTTCTGGTTATACCTTTGTCTTCCTGCGAAAATTTCCTAAACATCGAGTCTATAAAAAAATCATCCATACCAATCCCTGTGTCCGAAACAGAAATACTTAATTCTTGTGACGTATTGGTTTCAGAGATTAGTTCACAATTAATAGATATTTTTCCTTTATGAGTAAACTTTAATGAGTTTCCTACGAGATTAAATAATATTTGTTCTAACCGCAAGCTATCTCCTATTAATACTTTATAGATATTGCTGGAAATGGAAGTTGTCAGATTTAATCCCTTCTGTTTTGCTTTTGGTCCTAAAACTGTTATGATTTTTTTTATCGAATTTTCAATAGAAAAATCATTATCTTCAAGATGCATTTCTCCAGCTTCAATTTTAGAAATATCTAAAATATTATTAATGATAGCCGATAAATGTTTGGATGCTATCGTACTATTTTTGATGTGTTTTTGTTGTAGTTCTGTTAATTCTTGTTTTTCTAATTCTCTCAAAAAACCAACAATTGCATTAAGAGGCGTCCGTATTTCATGACTCATGTTGGCCAAGAATGCCTCTTTGGCCTTAGAAGCATTCTCGGCTTTTGTTTTCTCGCTTTCTAGGTCAATCTCAAGTTGTTTTTGTTTGGTTATGTCTAAGTGAGTTTCAATTGAACCAACTAATTTTCCGTTGTCATCATAATTTAACGCACGGCTTATTGCCCACCACCTTAATTCGCCTCTTTTGTTAATTATTGGATATTGAAATAGTTCTGAATCAGATTGAACCTTTTTATTAACTTTAATTTTTATGCCATCAAAGCTGCTGCTGTAATCAAAAAAATCTGAAGTCTTTTTTCCTAATAATTCCTTAGTTTCATAACCAGACATTAATACAAATGTTTGGTTTACATATTGAATGATATCGTTGTTGTCAATTTCGATTAATCCCAGATTTACATTTGCTATAATATTTCGGTATTTTTCTTCTTGATGCTTGAGACTTAATTCAGATTGTTTTCTTTCTGAAATATCTTGAATAAAAAAACAGTAAAAGACTTCATCCCCTTGTTTGATAGGAGTTATGGTAATTTCAATCGGAAATTCATTTCCTAATTTATTTAAGACTGATAATTCAATTTGTTTAATTAAACCAGAAACATCTCCAGTTTTTAAATAATTATCTATCGCAGGTGATTGTAGGTCAATATGAATTTGATCAGAAAAAATATTCTCAGATAAATGTTTCCCTAGAACTTCTTCTTTTTTCCAGCCAAAAATATTTTCTGCTTGATTATTCCAAAAAATAATTTTTCCAAAGCCATTAACATTAATGATGCCGTTTAAGGAGGAGTTCATCATAAGGTTACTCCTTATTTCACTCTGTTCTAAAAGGGATTGTGTTTGTATTCTTTGGGTTACATCATTAAATTTCCAGAGATGTCCTTTGTGTAGAGAATTAATGAAAATGGGGATATAATCTCTTTCTAAAAATCGATTATCAACGGTTTCCAGAAGTTCATTGGTAACCATAACTCGATTTTTTATTATTTCCCTTGTTCTGCTTTTAAACGATTCGGAGTTTTTAAATAAATCTCCCGAAATTTCAGATAAATTTGACAACCCACTACTAGCTATCTTTTCGGGTTGACAAGAGAGTAAAAATGTATCACAAAATAATTTGTTTGTAAAGATGGGGCTCTCATATTCATTTTCTACCAAAATTGCAGATTGCAAATTGGTCAATAAAGTTTTTAGTAATTCAATATTTCGAGAGTGTTTTTTTTTTATTTTTTTTCCTTTTGATATTTTATCTTTTGTATAATTAGAAATTATATGAATATCATCTTGTTCACCGTTGTTCTTTATTTCCTTATAACTAGGGTTTAATTCTATAAGAGTTGTATCTAGATTTGTTATATATTTTTTATTTTCTTGAAGTTCTGTTTTTAATTTTTGATTGACTAATTCGTATTTACCTCTCATTTCATCAAGGTTATTATGAATTATTTTTATATCATTTTCAAAATTAGTATAGCTTTTACTAATAGCAGTAAAAAAAGCTGTCATGAAATCATTTTTTATATAATCTGTTGTTAAGTATGTATCTATTTGTTTTTGTAAAAACTCATTAAAGTTATTCATTCATCTTATTTGTTAAAAAATTTTATTTACAATTTGTAGGTTTTAGGTAAAATAAATTTTCAAATGGTTTCATTTTAATTTTGCGCGATTGTAGTTTTAACAATGTTTTTATTCATTAGAAATTGAAAATAGAAGACATACTATACTGCTTCAGGGAAGTATAGTATGTGCTAAACTATTTTTGATTGAATTAAGTTATAAATGGTAGATTTTCCGATATCCAATTTTTTGGCAGTTTGAATAACATCATTATTATTCTTTTTGAGGTAATGAAGAATAATTTCAGCTGTATATTCCTTTAATTTTTTCTCTTCCGAAAGGAACATATCGTTACTGTTTATACTAGTGAATGTAAGATCATCGAGTAAGATTTCATTTTCTTCGCACATTACGCAAGCTAGGTCAATTACAGATTTTAATTCTCTAATGTTACCATAAAATGGATACTTCATTAGTTTTTGTTTCGATTCTTTAGATAATGTAATGGACTTAATTTTATTCTCTTTAGTAAATAAATCAATAAAATATTTGGCAAGTAGCAGAGTGTCGTTTCCTCTTTCTCGCAAAGGCGGCAACTCTATAGGCAAGCCAATTATTCTGTAAAATAAATCCTCTCTAAAATTTCCTTTTTTTACTTCTTGCGACAAATCTTTATGTGTGGCGATGATTAATCGGGCATTAAATTTTATTCTTGTTGTCCCTCCTAATCGAATGACCTCTCTTTCTTGTAAAACTCGTAATAATTTACTTTGAAGATTCAAATCTAATTCTGCAATTTCATCTAAGAAAATAGTTCCGCCGTCAGCTTGTTCAAATTTACCAATGCTTCGCTCTGATGCTCCTGTAAAAGCGCCTTTTTCATGACCGAAAAATACACTCTCAATTAGGTCTTTAGGAATTGCTGCCATGTTTACAGCAATAAAAGGTTTATTTTTTCTATCAGAATTGTAATGAATGGCTTTAGCTACTACTTCTTTTCCTGTTCCAGTTTCTCCTGTTATTGAAACATTTATATTAGTATTGATAGCTTTATTTATTTTATTAAAAACAGATTTGATACTATCACTTTGACCTATAATTGTTTTTTCAAAACTAAATTTTTGTTCTAGTTTTTCTTTTAGTTCCTCAACTTCCTGAACCAATTTTAAATTTTCTCTAATTTTCAGAATTGAGTTCCAAAGTAAATCTTTAGTATGATTGCTCTTTACGATATAATCTTTTGCACCCGATTTCAAGAAATCTACAGCAACTTCAATATCTTCCTGACCACTGATGATAATTATTGGAATTTTATCATTTGTTTCTTGTATTTTCTTCAGTAATTTATCTCCCGTTATATCTGGAAGACCAAAGTCTAAGCAAATTATATCTGGTTTTTCATATAAATTAATTAAACAATCTTTTCCTGTTTGAAAAAGGTGCACCTCAAAATCGGGATTTAATTGTAAATGATACTTTAGGGTTTCTCCAAAAAAAAGATCGTCTTCAACGAGAAAAATTTTTAGTACACACATTATTTTTCTATTAATTTTGAAACATTATACGCAAATTAGTAAAATCATTGTCAATATTTTTTAACAAATATTTGTGCTAATCTACAAAATAAAATGCTCTGTGTAACACAATAAAAATGTATTTAACAATTATACAATATTAAACAAAATGTTTTAAAATATACAAAGTACTGCTAAATAAAATCTTGTTTTATGGCTTCTTACACCAAACAGTACCATCTGGTAAATGGACATGCTTTTTTCATCTGAATGATACGCTTTTAAATAACGCTTCTATTGAAATGAATGATTATTCCTAACTTTCTTATTATAAATTTTTTAGATAAATATATAAGTATTTGGCTATTGTTACTCTCCATGATTATATTCTTTTTCCTTATTGGACATGCTAACTTAGCCATCACAGAAAGTTAAGAAATAATCTTAATTTTAACCTATGAAACAAGTTTGCAAAATTTATGATAAAGCTTTTAAAGAGAAAGCTGTCCAATTGAGTTACGATAGAAAAAATATATCAGAACTTTCCAGAGAGTTGGGAATAACAGCTCCATAGTTGTATAAATGGAGAAAAGAGTTCGAGGATTTTGGAGAGGGAAGTTTTCCTGGAAAAGGAAATTTAAAACTAACTCCCGAGCAAGAAAAAATCCATGAACTGGAAAAAAGACTCAAAGATGCCGAGTTAGAGCGAGATATATTAAAAAAAGCAATCGGCATTTTTTCCAAGAGCGGTCGATGATATATAGCTTTATTAAAAACAATGAACAGCTATTTCCGATTGAAAAAATGTGTAAAGTGCTACAAGTGCAAATTCCAGTGATATTGACCACCCAATTCCAATTTAAAGTGAGCACCTGATTCCAATTCAAAATGACCACCTAATTCCGGAGCAAAATGACCACCCCATTTTTCATTAAAAACTACTCTTTTTCATCTGTTAATTAGTATTCAAATATACTTAAATATTAGCCTTTGTTTATCCCTCTTTTTTTTCTCATGGATTCTCCATGTAATTCGAGTCGATGAGATTGATGAATCAGTCTATCCAAAATGGCATCAGCTATGGTTTTTTCTCCAATGATGTCATACCAGCCTTGCACTGGGATTTGTGAGGTTACAATAATAGAACCGTTATTATGCCTGTCTTCAATGATCTCTAAAAGGGTAATTCGGTTACTGCTATCCAAAGCTTGGAGTCCAAAATCGTCTAATATAATAACATCTTGCCGTTCTATTTTGGCCAATTCTCTCAGGTAAGAACCATCTGCTTTGGCCATTTTTAATTTAGCAAACAGCTTCGAAGTATTAAAATAACTTACTTTAAAACCTTGGATACAGGCTTGATAACCCAATGCTGTGCCTAAATAACTTTTGCCTACACCAGTGCTTCCCGTTATTAAAATGTTTTCATTTTTTTCGACAAATTCACATTCTGCCAGACGCAGTATGGTATTTCGATCCAGATTACGGGTTTGGTCAAAATTGATACTTTCAATATTTGATTTGTAATGGAATCGGGCGTTGGTGATACTGCGGGCAATACGCCGATTGTGCCTTTCATCCCATTCGGCATCAATAAGCATCGATACAAACTGATCGAGCGTGTAATGGTCTGTTTTTCCGCTTTCAATGGCTGTTTTAAAAGCATTGTGCATGCCGTAAAGCTTCATTTGTTTCATTTTTGTTACTGTGGATTCATTCATGATTACTGTGTTTTAATTTAATTATAATACTGTTTTCCTCTTATGTTAGCGTGAATTGGAAGTTCCTGCTCAGGTTCTTGTTCAAATTCGATATGATCTAAGTTGTTTTCTAAAATATTTTGAATGGTCTTAAAATTGTAAATTTTAAAATCAAGTGCCCGCTTACAGGCATTTATTAATCGCTCTTTCCCTACCTTTTTCTCGAAGTTTAATATTCCCAAACAACTTTTATAAGCCTGTTCAGGATGGTTTCTACTTTCAATTATTTGCATAATATATTCTGCTACTGACTCGTCAATACTACTGGCCCAATCAATGAAGCGGGCAGCACTCCACTGAGCTACAAATTGATGCGTGCTAGCCATATGTTCCGGGATTGTGGTATAGATATAAGGTTTGTAATTCCTTGGATGGATGGCTATTCGATTGTATTTGTGATAGATCTCTACCGTTGATTTGGTATACAATAGTTTCGCTTTTTTCTTGACATATTGATACGGAACGCTATAGTAATTTTTGTCCTGACTTAATTGAACATGCCCATTTTGCATTACTGTTGCAAAGGATTGGTATTTGATTTCAAAACGTTCTTGTGGTAATGGACTTAGTTTTTGTTGCTCATCTTCTAAAAATAATTCTATCCGAGAGTACGGACGTCCTGTGAGTTTTCGACTGTTATGAGCATCCAATAAATCCCATATTTGCTGGTTTAATTCTTCCAGAGAAAAGAATTTAGTTTCTTTTAGATTTACATAAATCCTTCGATACAAGATCTTAACAGCTCCTTCAACCAATGATTTGTCTCGGGGTTTATAAGCCCTAGCAGGCAAGATTGTAGTTTGGTAATGTTCGGCTAAATCAGCTAAGGTTTCATTAATTGTGGGTTCAAAACGACTGCTTTTTATTACTGCAGATTTTAAATTATCGGGAACAATTGCCGCAGGAGTACCTTCAAAAAAACGCATAGCATTTTCTACCGAAGTAACAAAATCTTCTTTTTGTTGGCTCATGGAAGCTTCGGCATAGGTGTATTGACTGGCTCCTAATATGGCTACAAAAAATTGTACTTCTTTAATTTCTCCCGTGTCTTTATCAATGATGGAGAGTGTTTTTCCAGCATAATCCACATACATTTTATCACCCGCTTTGTGATTCATGTGCATCACTGGATTGACTCGTTTGCTCCATGTTTTATAATGATGTCCAAATTGCGAGCTTCGGTAACCATTAGGATTTAGGGCAATATATTGCTCCCACATGTGCTGTATGGTAACGCCAACTTTTTTTAGTTCGCGTTCCATTTTAGGAAAAAAATCATAAAGAATCTGCAGTTTGGGACTGATTGATTCCACGGTAGTGTGTGAAAACAAAAGTTCTAACTCAGCATCTGTTTTTTCGTTAATTACTTCAAAACTTAATCCTAGCACTTCAAATAAAGAAATATACTTCTTTACTGTATTTCTAGAAAGAGATAAGTACTTACTTATGAATAACTTACTTTTCCCGTTACAGTAGAATTTAATTGCTTTTCTAATTTTACTCATGTCTGTTATTTTGTTTGCCATAATCCGTATTTTTTTAACGAATGTATGGTGCTAACAACATGAAAAAGTTAGTAGTTTTTAATGTCCAATTTTAGCCCAAAATCAGGTGGTCAATTTGGACTGGAAAATGGTGGTCAGTTTGCTCCGAAACTGGTGGTCAATTTGAACTGGAATAGGGTGGTCAATTTGACTGGTTTTTCCAGTCTCAGGCCAAGACAATTAAATTTATGTACGATTCTTATCTGCATGATATTCCACTTTATGTAATTAAAGAACAAGCGTTTAAACTGGGGTTTAAAGCGAGAGGGAATACTGCAGTTGAGAGGATTTTGACAAATCCTGTTTATGCAGGTATGTTGCAGGTACAGGGTTATAAAGAGTATCCTGGAGGAATCTTTCCCGCAATACATGAGGCAATAATTGATAACACAACTTGGCAATTGGTGCAAAATAAAATGAAGAAGCCTGAAAAAATCAGGACAATATTGGATGAAAACTTACCACTTCGGGGGATTTTAAAATGTCATTGTGGAAACATACTTACAGGTGCTCCGTCAAGAGGAAAATCTGGAAAGTATTTTAACTACTACAAGTGTAAAACGTCTAAACATAATAATATTAGCGCACTCAAAGCACACAATCAGCTTGCTGAAATTTTTGAGCTGATGAGTTTGCCACAAAATATAATATCTGATATTAAAAAGTCATCTGTTACAAAAATGGAAGAGAATTTAAAATCTAATAAACTTGTAGTAAACCAAAAGAAAATTCTACTAGATGCAGCTCAAGAAAAAATGTTTTCTGTTGAAGAGAAATGGATTAAAAATGAGATATCTAAAGAAACATATGATAGATGGTATACCACTTATAATACCGAAGTCACATCTTGCAAAGATTCTATCACTCGTCTAAGCCATGTAGATAAACATGCATTTACAATTTTACAAAAAAACTTGGATTTACTTGTTGATTTAAAATCATTATATAATCGAGCTACTATTACCCAAAAGAGAGAATTTGTAAAGCTGGTGTTCGACAGCAACTTATACTATCAGGATGGTATCTATCGAACACCTACAATGATTGATTTATTATCTCGTAATCACCTGTTAATGAAGCAAAAAGGTTTGCTTTTATATAATAAAAAAAGGGATGATTTTTCAATCATCCCATCCAGTGGAGTCGCCGAGAATCGAACTCGGGTCCAAACAAGCAACTAAAAAGCTTTCTACGCGTTTATTTTCTGATTGAGTTTTCGATACTGTGCTAGGCCAGAAACAGCCACACGATACTTATCTTCTTAATTTTGAAATCCACCCGAAGCTCATGGAAATCTAGGTTTATTTTTACGGTTCCCCTGAACTGAACGCCACAAACCAAGGCTTTCAAGGAGAATCCAGCTTTCCTATCTGATAGGAACGTGGCTTAATCGTACTATAATTCGGATTATGCAGCTAAAGCGTAGTTATTTTCGCCGTGTAAAATTGTAAGATCTTATATTTACGAGCAAGGTCTCAATGCTCGACGTGCTTACTTATCAATTCGACTTGCTGTCAAAACCAGTCGACCCCTTTTTTATTTCAAAATCCAAATCAGAATTTTGAGTGTGCAAATGTACACTTTTTATCTGAACTACTATTAATGAATTACTATCAGTATTTCAAAAACCGTACCTTTTTTTATTCATCTTTTAATCGGAACGGATAGTCGCCAAATAGCACAGCCAATTTACGAACGTCATACGTTTTACGGGTAAATTTATTAGATAGCGCTATAATGGTTACGCCTTCTTTTCGTAATGTGATATAGGATGATGTATTTCCGTGCCACCAACCGTTGTGGAAATAAAAATTCTGTCCCGTTTCCCAATTGATCATTCGAATTCCAAGGCCATAATTTTTAGTTCCTTTACGTTCATTGCTGTAACCTTTATAAACCTGACTTTGTAATTCAGGTGTTAAAAAAGAAGAATTGTTTCTGGCTCTGTCAAATTTCAATAAGTCCCGCGGTGTGGAATATATGTTCTTATCTCCGTAAACTGCATCCAGATAATCTTTTCCTATCTCAATTTTATTCCCTTTATAAGAAGTAACTGCAGTATCTTTATCTCTTTCATAGTCAAAAATATAGGTATTTTTCATACCGAGTGGTTCGAAAATAATCTGTTTCATAGCCTCTTTGTAGGGAAGTTTTGTGATTTTTTCAATTATTAATGCCAACATGGCATAATTGGTATTACAATAACTAAAGCGGGTATCGGTTTTAAATTCTAATCCAATATCTTTAGTCGCCATGATTGTCAGAATATCTTGATTAGTAAGTATGTTTTTTCTATCCCAAATAGTTTTGTCACGATCTGTAAAATAAGCATAATTACGCATGCCACTTCTGTGATTTAGCAATGTTCTTACAGTAACATCCGGATAAGGAAACTCTTTCAGGATTGTATTTACCTTTTGATCCAGTTCTATCCTTTTTGCATTTACGAGTTTCAAAATAGCAGTTGCCGTAATAACCTTGCTTACTGAAGCAATATGTAAAGGTGTATTTTTAGTAATTAATGTTTTATCGCTAAAATTAGCGCAGCCTTCGTATTTTTCATAAATAATTTGGCCGTTCTTAGCAACCAAAAAACTTCCGTTTGCACTGTTATTAGGCCAGTTTTTTTTGTAAAACGAGTCTATTTCTTGTTTTTTCGAATTGATATACTCTGCCGTAAGTTTAGGCTCCGGGTTTGTTAACGGCTTCATTTTAGGTAATGTACTCTTTGGTAGTTTGGCATCGCTTAACTCAACTTTCTTTTTCTCTTTTGCGCAAGAGCCCAAAATTAAAAAGAGGAGGAATATATGTAGTATATTTGTTTTTTTTATAAAATTCATTTCTGTAGTGCTAGGAAGGCAAATATATAGAATCAATGTCTTTTCAGAGGGTGTTTTTCTAAACCTTAACACTATTTTATTAGTCGTCTGTAATCCCATTTTCGGTACTATTTTGGACATCAGGGAGTAGTAGTTTTCAGTCAGTGTATTTTTATTAAAAAATAAATTCAATTTAGTTTAAATTGTTATATTTGTAACAAATATGTATTATAAAGTTATATTAAAATAAATTCAAAGCGTACGAAATATATGAAATTTGGAATCATAAAAGAAAGAAAAAATCCGCCAGACCGCAGAGTTGTATTCTCACCAGATGAGCTGACAAGGTTAAAACAACAGCATCAAAATGTCACTGTGAAAGTAGAGCGTTCTGATATTAGAGTTTTTACTGATTCGCAATATGAAAATCTCGGAATCGAATTGACTGATGATATCAGTGATTGTGATATTTTGTTTGGAGTAAAAGAAGTGCCGATAGAAAATCTAATACCGAATAAAACCTATTTCTTTTTTTCGCATACCATCAAAAAACAGCCTTACAATCGAAAATTATTGCAGGCAATATTAGAAAAAAAGATTGATTTGTATGATTATGAAACCATAGTTGATGCTAATAATCGCAGGCTGATAGGTTTTGGGCGTTATGCCGGAATTGTTGGGGCTTACAATAGCATTCGCGCTTTTGGAATCAAATTCGAATTGTTTAAATTACCAAAAGCAGAAACACTTGCGGGTAAAGAAGCCTTGATTACACATTTAAAAAGGGTAGTATTACCTCCTTTGAAATTTGTAATTACAGGAACTGGTAAAGTGGGAAATGGAGCCAAAGAAATTCTGGATGCCATAAAAATTAAAGAAGTTTCCGTAGAGAATTATTTGAATAAAAACTATACACAACCCGTCTATACTCAAATTGACGTCTTAGATTACAACAAACGAAAAGATGGACAGTTTTTAGATTTCACTGATTTTTATCAAAATCCGAACGAATACGTTTCTGATTTCGAAAGATTTACTAAAGTATCCGATATTTATATTTCAGGCCATTTTCATGCCAATGAAGCTCCGGTAATTTTGACTCGCGAAATGCTTCAGTCCAAAGATTGCAAAATCAAAGTTGTGGCTGATGTTTCCTGCGATGTTAACGGTCCAATTGCCTGCACGCTGAGATCATCGACTATTGCGGAACCTTTGTACGGCTATTTTCCAAACGAAGATAAAGAAGTTGAAGTTTTTCATCCTGCTGCAATTGTAGTCATGGCAGTTGATAATTTACCATGTGAGTTACCCAAAGATGCCAGTGAAGGATTTGGAGAAATGGTATTAGAACATGTAATTCCTGCGTTTTTCAATAAGGATAAAGACGGAATTTTACAAAGAGCCAAGATTACTGAAAATGGAAAACTTACTCCAAGATTTAGTTATTTGCAAGATTATGTTGATGGGAAATAAATAGAATTATCTTTATCATAAAAAATCTCCCAATTTGATTCAAATTTGGGAGATTTTTATTTTTAACCAATAGTGTTTTTATGAACCATGGTTGTTTTCAAATTTAGTCATCATTTGATACATTAAAAATGATTTCTAAATTTTAAGACTGCAAGCGTACTTTCTGTTTTCTGAAAATGGTCCACTGCAATAATAAAGAAATCACAATTGTCAGCATCGCTCCAATGAAATTTAGCCATAAATAGCCTAATTTTTCTTCTCCACTTGGATAGATGTGAATGGCGTAATAGTAAATGATAAAAATAGTAAGCTGACTAATAACGGCGCTATAAAATATAGCTTTGGATTGGACTTTTTGGATGTAAAAACCAACTAGAAATATTCCTAATACAGTTCCGTAAAATATAGATCCAATGATATTTACCAACTGAATTAAATTTTCAAACAGCGTTCCGATGCAAGCAAAAAGGATTGCAATGATTCCCCATAATAAGGTAAAAAATTTAGTAGCATACAGGTAATGGCGTTCAGATTTTTCTTCTTTCAGATTGCGTTTGTAAATATCGATTGCTGTTGTAGAAGCCAATGCATTCAGTCCTGAAGCGGTTGATGACATAGCCGCAGAAATGATAACGGCCAACAACAATCCAATAAGTCCTCGAGGTAAATAATTCAGGATAAAGTGAAAAAACACATAATCTTTGTCATTAGTTTCACTGTTACTGTCGGCTTTTAGAATTATTTCTTTGGCTCGATCTCTTAAATCTTTTTCTTTATTAGACAAAGCCACTAATTCTTTTCGAAGGATTGGATTGTCATAATCCTGATTCAGCTGATCGATATACAACAAGTTAATTACTTTTTTATCTTCGGATAAATCCTCTAATTTTTGCTCCAAAGCATTGTATTCGCCTTTGTATGCTGATTTTTCAATCATGGCTTTATTGTTTGGATTAAAATTTAGAGGAACAGGATTGAATTGAAAAAAAACAAAAACCATAACTCCAGTCAATAAAATGAAAAACTGCATAGGTACTTTTAGCAGCCCATTCATAATCAGTCCCATTTGACTTTCTCTAACGGATTTTCCTGATAAATAACGTCCAACCTGCGATTGATCAGTTCCAAAATAAGCCAATGCAAGGAAAAAACCACCTGTGATTCCGCTCCAAAATGTATATTTTTCTTCCGGATCAAAAGAAAAATTGACAATGTTCATTTTGTCATTTGCTCCGGCTATGTGAAGCGCACTGGTAAATGTCATGTCATTAGGTAGATAATGTAATATTAGAAAAAAGGTGATAAACATTCCCGACATGATCACAAACATTTGCTGTTTTTGTGTTACGTTCACCGCTTTGGTTCCACCCGAAAAGGTATAAATGATAACCAATACACCAATAATTATATTCATGTAAGTAAGATTCCAACCTAATATTGCCGACAAAATAATCGCCGGAGCGTATATAGTCAATCCAGTTCCAAGTCCTCTTTGGAACAAAAAAAGAATGGCTGCAAGGGAACGCGTTTTTAAATCAAATCTTTTTTCGAGATACTCATAAGCGGTATACACCTTGTATTTGTGGTATAAAGGGATAAAGGTGACGCAAATTACAACCATGGCAATTGGCAGTCCAAAATAGAACTGCACAAAACCCATTCCGTCGTGATATGCCTGTCCTGGAGTAGAAAGAAATGTAATGGCACTGGCTTGCGTTGCCATCACGGAAAGTCCCACGACATGCCAAGGTGTTTCATTGCTTCCTAGAATAAAGTCTTCTACATTTTTACTTCCTTTGGTTTTCCATGCACCATATATTACAATGAAAAGTAAGGTAAAAATGAGTATAATCCAGTCAAATAATTGCATAATCTAAGCGTATAATTTCATGATGAGACAAAAGATCAAGATGTAAATAGCGTTGGCTACAAGCACCCAAGTATAGTTTTTCTTCCAGGTTTTTATTTTTTTTGTTTCCATTTCAGACTGGTTTAGTTTTTTATTTTTTGGGGAGGAATAGTTTCGGATGATTTCAATGAGATGATATTTGAAATTAATTTATACGCCCCAGTAACGCCTTCAGGTAATTCTCTGAAGAAGCTTAATCCCGTATAAATATAGTGCCCTTTTCCGTAAGGAGCAATCAGCAAAGCACCATTTTTAGGCGTTTCTCCTTTGTCATTGGATGATAGAATGGGAATAAAGGCTTTGTCGTACTCACTTGGATAATACAATCCTTGCTCTTGCTTCCAACCTTGAAAATCTTTAGCAGTGATTTTGTTTGGGAAATTTAAAACGGGATGGTTTGGTGCTAAAAATCGAACTTCGGCATCTTCTTCGGTTACACGGTCGCGGGATAATTTTAATGGATAAGGTGCGATATTTTCGGTTATAAGATCACCCGCAGTATTGTACTGAACGAGCATTGTTTTTCCACCTTTCACAAAGTCAAAAAGTATCGTTTGTTTATTTGCTAATGCTGTAACGGTATTGTAAGCACGAACACCAGTCATTACTACATCAAAGTTTTCCAATTTCTCGGGTGTTATTTCTTCGGGTTTAAGCAGCGTAACAGTGTATCCCAATTGCGTCAGACTGCTTGGAACTTCATCTCCAGCACCCATAATATATGCAATTCTTTCACCATTAGTTTTTAAATCCGTTTTTATGCATTTGGCTTCAGCTGATTTTAAAACTTGCTGTTTCGTGATGTGATCATAATTAATGATGATTTGTTCTTTGTCAAATCGCTTGTTGTCAATTATTGCCACACTTTTAGCAACCGCTTCTTCGGATTTATTTGGCGCAATTACTTCAAAATAAACAATTTGTTCCGTTCCCTTTTTTAGTATATTGAAAGGAATGGATTTAGGTGAAACATTCCAACTTTGAGGTAGTTCAAGTTGAAGATTTCCTTTCACGGCATCTTTACCCGCTTTGATTTTCACGCCTACGTATTTAATTTTGGTGTCTTTAAAAAGCAATACTTTGTCTACAATTGAAGTGGTAACTTCGGGAACAATATCCAGATAATTATACACTTCGCCTTTTACATCGTCATTGTATTTATAAACTATAGTTCGCTCAAATGGGATTTCGATTCCGTTAATTTGAATATTAAAGACCACTTTTGCTTCCCGAATAATATCCGGAATTCCTATGTTTTGTTGTTGGTTTACGGCATACATCCCAACGGTTCCATTTTCTCTTAACCAGTAAGGCTGTGTGTAGTTAATTGATTCCGGTAATTTTAAATCTAAGTTGATATTATTCAGAATATTGTTTTTTAAATCCCTATTTTGAGGTGTTGTATTTTCATTTGGTAAAGTGGTAACACTCATTAATTGGATGGGTGCGGAGCTTCTATTAATGGCTTCGAGTTTCAATTTAATAGTGCTTCCGGGAGTCGCTTCCTGATTTTGGGCTACGGCTTCAAGATACAAACCGGAACAAGCCGCTATAATTTTTTTTATGGCTGCGGATTTCAGTGGTGCCCAATGATTTTCGTCCAAAGCTTTCATCATAGTGTAGGCTTTCGCCAAATTTGGAATACTTGCCGAAGGATTATTATGGTTGAATTCAGCTGCAATAGCAGTCAATAAATCTCCAATTACTTTTCCTCCTTTTACTCGGTTCCAAGAAGTATCAATTCCTTCAAAAAGTGATTTTTTTTCTTTTAAAGCGTCGCCATTTATAAATTCTAAATATTCTGTTTCTTCACCACGCGCACCAGTGCTCCCAAAACCTTGTGATTGATGGCGGCTGCGACTCAATGCTGCTATTTCCTGATTTGATTTTCCTAATCCGGCATAATAAACACCAGTTTCTAGTGCAATTAGATTTTTTTTGTCTGCAGCATTAAATTTTTCAATAGTTCCATAAAACCACCAAGACGTATTAAAAAACTGGCGTTTGGTTTGCCAAGGTTTTACAAATTGCAACTGTTCTGGAAAAATAGTTGGATTATTGGCTAGTTCAAAACTTTCTACACTCAACATTGCCGATGAAGTGTGATGACCGTGAGTAGTTCCGGGAGAGCGATGATCAAATCGATTGACAATGACATCGGGTTGGAATTTTCGGATGGCCCAAATAACATCTGCCAATACTTTTTCTTTATCCCAAATTTCTAAAGTCTCTGTTGGATTTTTGGAAAAACCAAAATCATTGGCACGGGAAAACAATTGTTCTCCTCCATCAATTTTTCGAGCTTCAATAAGTTCTTGGGTTCGTATCACTCCTAATAATTCGCGTAATTGTGTACCAATTAGGTTTTGGCCACCATCACCACGTGTCAAAGACAAATAGCCTGTTCTTGCTTTTTGTTCATTCGACAAATAAGAAATTAATCGGGTATTTTCATCATCTGGATGCGCTGCTATATACAATACAGAACCTAGAAAATTAAGCTTTTGAATTTGATTGTAAATTTCAACAGAATTTGGTTTTTGAGGTTGTTGCGCATTTGTTATTTGGCAACATAAAAGAAACATTAAAATAGCGGACACGTATTTTTTTTGCATTTTTTTAAATTTAATTTGCAATAGCTTCAAAAGTAGGAATTAAATAATTTCTTCTGAAATATTTTGGGTTTTCTTTAATAAAAAAGAGAGAGAACACCAATTTTGGTATCCTCTCTCTCTTTTAAACAAATATGTGATTAATCTCTATCATGTCCATTTCCATGCCCATTTCCTCTTCCGTTTCCATGTCCGTTTCCATTATTTCGGTTATCATGTTTTTTATATTCTCTGTGGTTATCATTATCATATCTTCTATGATTGTCATTTCCTCTTTGCTTTACATATACTCTACGGTTATTGTTGTAACCTATATTTCTTTGTTCTCTTCCATGATATCCTCTATAATATTTGACTTTGTGATTTCTGAAATTATTGTAAGGTCTTGATCCACGATAATCATTAAGTACTACTTTGTATCCGCCATACAAATCGTAATTTCTATATTGGTTAGGTAAATTTCTGGAACGAATCCATCGTCCACCACCGAAATATATAAATTGGGTAGCTCTAACATCATAATATGCTTCAACATCGGGTAAATAGTAATATTGTGCTTCAGCATATCCTACAGGTCCCCAAGATGGAGGGCTACCAATATTTACATTAACTGAAACTTGTGCGTGTATGGTACTAGATGCAAAAAGTATAATTCCTACGGCGATTAATTTTAATGTTTTCATGTTCTTTAATTTTAAATATTTTATATGATTCTTTTATTGATATATCTTTTTACCTATTTTCAACAACTGTGCCAACGTAAAATAATTAACATCCTTTTAAGATTTAAATAAGAGTGTTTTTTTTTGTCAAAAAAAAAGAACCTCGATTGGAGGTTCTGATTTTTAGGTTTTTATGAAGGATTAATGCTTGTCTTTTCCATTTCCTTTTCCATGTCCGTTATTTCCATTTTTTTGATGTCCATTACCGTTATTTCCTTGTTTGTAAGAATCTTTATGAATTACCACTTTTCGGACTCCAATTGTTTTTTGTGGTTTTCCTTTATACCCTTTATAATATTTAACTTTATGATTTTTAAAGTAAGTATAAGGTCTTGAACCATGATAATCATTTAATACCACTTTGTATCCATTATACAAATCGTAGCTTCTATATTGTGTTGGCAAATTTCTGGAACGAACCCACTGGCCTCCTCCTAAATAAATAAATTGACTCTGTCTTACATCATAATACGCTTGCACATCTGGCAAATAATAATATTCGGCAGCTGAGTATCCTGCAGGGCCCCAAGCTGGTGGACTACCAATATTTACATTTACTGAAACTTGTGCTTGCATTGCTGTACTGGATAATAAAAGTACTATTCCGGCGGCGATTAATTTTAATGTCTTCATATTTTCAAAATTTAATTAATATTCTATTTAACGGTACTTGACTAAGTCGCTATTCTCTTAACAAAAGCCAAGAACTATGCCAAGCTTGAAATATGCCTTGCATAAAAAAAGGAAACGATTGACCGTTTCCTTTTTTTATTTTTCTTGTTGATTCGGTTACAATAAAAGAATCAATAAAAGAATTACTATGATAATTGCACCAACAGATAAATAAATACCATTACCAGTTGATTTTAATTCAGCTTTAATCGCACGTACTTCTTTACGTAGTTCTTTTTTCTCTGAAGAATTCAAAGAAGATTTATCCATCGCTTTTATTTCGTCAAGACGATTAAGCAATACTTTAACTTCTGCAGGAACTTCTTTAGGGTTGTTTGAAACCGAAGTTGGAGTTTTTTCAGCAGCTAACATTTGAGTTGGAACAACACTTAATGACAATACCATCATCATTAAATAAAAGGTAACTTTTTTCATTTCTTTTGGGTTTTAGTTATTAATTTTAACATAATAAAAGTAAACATTAATTCGTAATAAAAGATTATATAATTATAGTATTTAATTGTATAATTTACATTAATTAAAAAAACAATGTGTCTCTAACTATTTAAAATATAGTCTTTTGAAATAAAAATAGGATTATAGAATTAACTATTTGAAAATTACGGTACGAGGTTTTGCCAATTCAAAATCCTGAAATCCAAAATCAGTGGTTTCAAAGGAATTTGTTTTAAAAATATGCTCACCATATCCCGGTATTGAAGGATAATATGAAATCGAAATTTGGAAAGAACTAAAAACCAAATAATCGTTGTTGATAATGAAACCAATTCCAATTTTTGAATACACTTTACTTTCTATCAAGCCACTTTTAGCATTTCCAAGTAATGCAACTGAATAATTTAGATACGGATTCAATCGAAAACCCCATAAATCCCAAGGTGCGTATGCTTGAGTTTGGAGTGTTAATAGTGCTTTTTCGGTACCGTATTTCGCTATTGTAAATCCATTGAGTCCATAATTCTCGTTGATTGAAAGTTGATCTCCAATAGCTTCCATTCGGTTGGAACCAATGACTAATTGTGGTTTTACAAACTGACGCAATTTCCATCTTCCAATGCTTATTAGATTGGTAAAATAATTGGCCTGAAAAGAAAATGCTGTTTGTTTTGTTGTTGCTTTTTCAAAAAAAGTTCCAATTTCAATATTAGCACTTAGAAACCCCCATTTATAGAAGTTTCCAAAAGCGGCACGACCACCCAAATAGTATCTTCCGACATTATTTTTATATTGATAACCAGTTGTTATTCCGTATATTCTTCCAATAGGGACATCCTCAATGATTCCGTTTCTGAAAATAAAGCGGTCTCTAATAAATTTACGGGATGAAATACCAATGCCAACCAAAGCGAGTTTTTCATTGGAATAAAAATCATCGGGATCATATTCAAAAACGGGACTCTCTAGGTATTTAAGATGTAAAAATCTTCCTGTTGTAACAAGATTTGTTGTTCTTTCACTTTCTGTGTTACCTTTGAAAATTTTAAAAGCGCGTCCAACCCAAAAATCGTGTGTGTTGTATTTAAAATTTTGATATGCAAATACTAAATTGGAGTCGGGCAGAGTGTCTTTTCTAAATTGCTGATCGACATAAATTCCTCCAGCCCATTTTGTCAATGGAGAATAAAAAGGGCGATCAATTGCTATACTTTTACCATAATACTCTTCTAAATCAATTTGATAGCTGACTTTAGTGTTTATAAAAGTATTTTTTATATTTGGAATACTGTAAGCAACGGAATAAGCGCTTTTGCCATCACTGAATCTATTTCTTATTTTGTTTTCAAATTGATGACCTGATCCTAAAAAATTCCGGTCATTCAGTCCAAAGCTTACTCGTGAACTTGATAGCGACCCCTTGGGAACCAAACTCCAGGAATCCAAAACTCGGATAGCAATATCAACAGAATCAGGGCTATTCGGAATTAATTTGGGAGCAATATCCACGCGATTTATAAAGCGTTGTGTACGTATCAAACGTTCGGATTCTTTCACAAGCAGCGAATCAAAAGGCTTGTTTTTTTTGATAAGTAATAAATTTCTTATTGTAAGTCGATTGGTTTTAATATGGATTTTATTTCCATTTCTTTCCGCCCAATTTTTAGGCTTTTTTAATGTGTCAATTTCAGAATAACCAAAAGGATCAAGTGTTAGAATAGTAATATTCCTTATAATTTTTCCTTCAAAAATGCCGTATTTTTTTTGAACTTCTTTTGTTATTTCTTTTTTTAAAACAGGCGTTCTAAAAACTATTTTATGCATTAATTTGGTAAACTTATTCTTTTTAGAATAGTTTTTAATATTTAAATATAAGTTGGAGGAATCTTTTTTGGTCTCTGTTTCTTGCGCATTAGTTATCTGTGAAACACAGATAAAAAGAAGGAATAATATCAGTTTTATTTTTTTATACATTGCAAAAGAATCAACTGTAAAAATAGTGAAGCAACTCAGGAGTATAGCTCTTAGATTGCATAAAGATGTAAAAGGTTCAGAATTTGAAACTGATATTTTTTTGAATACTTAATCTAACTTTTGGTTCGGTTTGTATCAGTTTCTGTAGTAGTTTCGGTAAAAACCGGAACAACAACATCAGCTTTTATAATCATATTTTCAGCTGGTGCTTCAGAATCAAATAGGGGTAATTTTATTTTACGCCACGTGTACGTTTTAGGTAAATGATCCCCCATCAAATAGCCCCAAGGTTCTAAAGATTCAATTCTATCGAAAATCACTTTTAAAACAGCAAGAATAGGAAGTGCTAAAAACATTCCGGAAACGCCTGCAATTGCACCACCAATAATGATTCCGACAATCGATATAAATGCATTTATTTCAACTTTAGAACTTACAATCAAAGGAACAATAATATTATTGTCAATAAGCTGTACGACAATAGTAATTACAATAACACCAATGATTATTGATAAATCAGGGGAACCGGTAAGCGAAGCAACAATACTTAAAACGCCGGCAAATAGAATTCCGATGTACGGAATCAGATTTAGAATTCCTGTGATTATTCCCAATAAAATAGCGTATTTTACTCCTATAAGCATAAAACCAAGCGTTGTCATTATAGATATTAAAATCATTTCAATAATCAAACCTACAATGTAACTGTTGATGGCTACTCTAACATTTGTTAAAATGTTTTTTAACTGTTCGTGGTTTTCTTTTTTAATTAATTTAGATAAAAACAGTAAAAAATGTGTTCTGTATAAAAGAATTAAAAAAGTATAAATCGGTATCAAAGTCAAATTGACTAAAGTATCTGTAAAAGACATTAGAGTAGTTCCAATGATTTCTTTTCCTTTTTCCATTGAATCTTCAGCTGCAGTATCAATATACTGTTTTTGTTCTCTGGAACTTAAATGAAAATTATCTCTGACAAATCCTTGGATATTACTAAGATGAATATTAATGTTTCTTTCAATTTTATCAAAATCATCAGCAAAATCACTGATCTGAAAAGATAGGAATACAAAAAGAGCTATAAAAATTAATACAAAAAATATCACTGCTATCATTACAGCCAAGACATGTGGAAAACGAAGTTTTGATTTGAAAAACTGAACAATAGGATACAATAATATGGCAAATAAAAACGACATCATTACAGGAATCAATATGTCTTGACCAATGTAAAAAATAAAGACAATAGAAATTAAACCCAATAAAGTCAAGCTTAATTTTGCGTAAAATGGAAGTTTCAGGATGTCATTCATATCTTTTGGTTTTGTTTTATAAATCAACTGTTTTTTACCAGTTAGCAACCGACAAATATGTGTAAATATAAAAATTAAAGTATTACATATTTTTTAGCAATTGTTGCATAATTATCACTTCTTAATCAAGAGATTTATGAATGAAAATAAAATTTTCATTCATAAAGTTATGAATTAATCTACGAATTCTTTGTTTTCAAAATGATTTTTTAATATTGAGATTCCTTTTTGTAAAAGAAGGTTGTTTGGGTAAATAATGTTTTCATCGTCATTTGTTTTTAAAAAAACATGAAAAGCTCCAATGTCTACTATTTCTGCTTGAATAGGGAAATCCTTGTCGTGAATTTTGATAATATCACCTATTTTAAAGGGAAAAGAAAAAAACAAAATAATACCGGAAGTAATGTTACTCAAAATAGACCATTGGGCAAACATGGCGACACCTACAACGGTTGTGATAGAAGAAAGCGCAATAATAATGTCTTGCGTCTGAACTCCCCAAATTAGTATTAAAGAAATAATCACCAGGATATTTATCAATAAATGTATGTATTTGATAACTAGATTGGTTCTGTGTTCCAGCTTTTGATTTAGTTTTGCATAGCGTCGGACTAATTTGGTTGAAATTATTCGCAATAAAATCAGTAAAATCCCTAAGGTTCCGGTTGCAATTAGTTCCCGAGTAAATTCATGTATGAATGATATTTCCATAAAACGACTAGGCTAAATTATTTAAATATTCATACACTTTATCCGTAGGCATTCCCATAACATTTGCATAGGAACCTTCAATTTTTGAAACGCCAATGAAGCCAATCCATTCCTGAATTCCGTACGAACCTGCTTTGTCATAAGGTTTGTAGTTTTCTAAATAATAACGAATCGATTCATCGCTTAGTTCGTTGAAAGTGACTTTTGTTATTTCGTATAAAATTTCTACTTTTTCATTGGTTTTAAAACAAACGGAAGTAATGACTTCATGAGTAGCATTCGATAATGATTTCAGGATCTTAAAAGCATCATGTTCGTCTTTTGGTTTGCCTAAAGCGGTATTGTTGTGCCAGACAATGGTATCGCTGGTAATCAGAATTTCATTTGGTTTTAATTCTCCTTCGAAAGCGCTGGCTTTCAATTCAGCCAAATAATTAGTAATTTCGTGTTCTTTTAATTCTGGAGGATAGATTTCTTCAATTTCTTTCAATCGAATTTCAAAATCCAAGTCTAAATCTTTAAAGAATTGCTGACGTCTCGGTGAACCCGAAGCCAGGATTAAAGTGTATTTTTCTAATTTATTTCTAAGCATTATATTTCATATTTAAACTGATAACAACAACGGAAAGGATTCCAAAAAGCAAAATCCATTTTAAAAGTATACTCAAAAAATGGAATTCTTTATTGGTTGTAGCCGTCCACATTTTTATAGTGAAAAAAATCAGCGGACTTACAACAAAAAGTAACATATATAGTGTAACGAACAGTAATTCGACCAAGTATTTATTGATGTAAAATAAAATAAAAAAAAGTGGAATAAAACTTAATCCAAAAACTATTTTTGCAGTTCTGGATTTTCCTATTGCAATAGGCAAGGTGTTCATTCCTTGATTGTAATCGCCATCTGTGTCCTCAATGTCTTTAACGATTTCCCGCAACAGATTAATCATAAAAGCAAAAATAGCGTAATCCAGCAAAATAGAAAAAAGCAATCCCATTTGCTGTTGATTGTCAATTCTAGTGGCAGGATATAAATCGAAAATTCCAATGATAATGACACTAAAAGAAAGCAGTAATGCCACAATTATGTTACCAATAAGCATCATTTGTTTGAAACTTGTGGCGTACAAATAAAGTGTAGCTGCAACCATAATAAAAATAGAAGCAAAACCTGGTTTGTCTATAATATTTGATAAATAGAAACCAATTGCCACACCCGTTACAGTAAGTCCAATATATAAATTGTAGGCTTGTGTTTCCGAAATGTCTTTGCCTACAATAACAGTTTTGGGTTTGTTGATAGCATCCGTCTGTTGGTCAAAAATATTATTAATGACATAGCCACCAGCAGCAATCAAAACGGTTGACAAAACCAATAATCCATATTGCCAATCTGCTAATGCCAAAGGAATATTTTGAATTTTAAAAAATCCATACCTAAAAATAAGCTGCATAAAAGCAAGCATGAGCAGGTTTTGATATCGGATGAGTTTTAGAAATGGAACCACAGATGTCATTTAAAATTTATAATTTAATATTTAAAATAGCACTAATCGTGTTTCCCATCAAAATGCGCCATCCATTTTCCTTGCGCTTTCATAACTTGTTCAATGACATCTCTCGCAGCACCTTTCCCTCCGTTTTTATGCGAAATATATCTTGAAATCCCTTTGATCTCCGGACTTGCATCTTGAGGACAAGCTGGTAATCCCACTAATTTCATCACATGATAATCTGGAATATCGTCGCCCATATACAAAACCTGTTCTGGATTTATTTTATAGACATCCGTATATTCATCAAAGGTTTCTACTTTATCAGGTGTGCCCAAATAAATATCAGTAATGCCAAGATTTCGCAGTCTAACTCTCACGCCTTCATTGCTTCCACCTGAAATAATGCATACATTATAACCACTTTCAACGGCTGCTTTCATCGCATAACCATCTCTGATGTTCATCGTTCTCAGAATTTCTCCTTCATTGGTTACAAAAACAGAACTGTCCGTAAGTACACCATCGACATCAAAAATAAAAGTAGTGATATCGTTCATTATTTCTTTATAACTTTTTGCCATTCTCTTGTATTGATTGTGTTAGTGTTTTATAAATTTTAAGGTGATTTTCATTAGATAAAAACGCTTCATGCGCTTCAATAGTAATCGAATCATTGCGTTTTGCAGGACCAGTTTGCGCTTCTTCTGGAGAAAGTACTATTATTTTATTGGCAGTTTCAGCAATTAGCGGTTTCAAAATTTCAAAAGGAACTTGGTTTTCCTCACAAATTTCCTGACCTAATTGGTACAAATGATTCGTGAAATTATTAACAAAAACGGCTGCCACGTGCAAGGCTTTTCGTTGTTCTGAATTGATTGCGAAAACTTTTTCAGAAATAGATTTGGCTACTTTATCCAGTAATTGATAATCGGTAGCATTTTCACTTTCCAAGCAAATGGGAATGATTTTAAAATCAACGGCTTTATTTTTAGTAAAAGTTTGTAAAGGGTAAAAAACTCCTTTTCGGTTATCTTCATCCAAAGCATGCAGTGGAACACTTCCGGAAGTATGCACGACCAATCGATTTTTAAACGGAAGTTGCGACGAAATTGCTCCAATTACATCGTCAGAAACAGCAATAATGTACAAGTTCGCTTCCGCCAAAGTATCTAAATCATTTGTGATCTGATCTAAATTGAGTAGGTGGGAAACACTTGCTGTTTGTCTGGAATACACCTGAATTAAATCGATGTCCGACCCCAGAATTTGAGCATTTTTAAAAGCAGCAATTAGATGTTGCGCAACATTTCCGGAACCGATAATTACTACTTTGACCATGCGACAAAATTAGCAAAAAAATATTAAGATTTTTATTCGAAAATTACACGAACAAAAAAGGGAATTTAGCCTTATAAAGAGCCTTTTCCTTCTTTGACTTTCATTCTTATTTTTGGATTAAATTAACAAATGTCAGAATATAGAAGTCAACATTTTTAAGTACTTTTGTGGCACTTTTACAAAACATAATCCCATAAAAATGGATAAAAAAATATTCTCTTTTTTGTTTTCTACCCGCTTAATGGCCTTCTTATTTATTTCCTATGCCGTTGCCATGGCCACCGGAACTTTTATCGAAAGTAAATACAACACCGATACCGCTAAAATTTTAATTTACAATGCCTGGTGGTTTGAAGCCATACACGTATTTTTCTTAATCAATTTCATTGGAAATATTAAGCGTTACCAACTCTTAAAAAAAGAAAAATGGGCTACTTTATTACTGCATTTGTCTTTTATCTTCATTATTGCGGGTGCTTTTGTAACGCGTTACATTAGTTATGAAGGAATGATGCCCATCAGAGAAGGCGCTTCGGAAAATCAAATTTTTTCAGATAAAACGTTTCTGACTGTTTTTGTTGATGGCGAATATAAAGGGGAAATGAAACGCAGGGTTTTTGAAAAGCAAGTATTGCTTTCTCCGGCTGTAAATAATAATTTCCGTATTTCCGAAAAGTTTGCTGACACACCATTTGAAGTAAAATATGAAAATTTCATAATGGGAGCCAAAGAATATATTAAGCCTGATCCAAAGGGAACAGTGTTTTTAAAAATTGTAGAAGCTGGTGATGGCGGTCGTCACGAGCATTTCTTGAAAGAGGGCGAAGTACAAAATATTCATAACGTTTTATTTTCGTTAAATAAATTTACGGATGGTGCCATAAATATCAATACAACCGGAAGTGCCTATACGATTCAAACGCCTTTTGAAGGAAACTTTATGCGAATGGCGGATAAATTACAGGGCAAAGTGACTAAAGATAATGCGCAACCCTTGATGATGCGCTCTTTATACAGCATAGGTGAAATGCGATTTGTATTTCCAGATCCTGCAGTAAAAGGAATTGTTGATTACGAATCGGATAATGATTTCAAAGCTAAAAGTCATGAGGATGCGGTAATGATAAAAGTTATTGCTGACGGTCAAGAAAAAACAGTTACCGTTTTAGGTTCCAAAGGTAAAGTAGGAGAGGCCAAAACGGTAAAAATTGGGAATATAGATTACTCTTTTTTCTACGGAAGTAAAGCATATGTGTTGCCTTTCAAGATAAAATTGAATGATTTTATTGCTCAGAAATATCCAGGAACAGAGAAAAGTTATTCTTCGTTTGAAAGTAAAGTAACCGTTGAAGATACGGAACCATTTGATGCCAGAATTTATATGAATAATGTATTGGACCATAAAGGATATCGCTTTTTTCAGTCTAGTTTTGATCCTGATGAAAAAGGAACAGTTTTATCTGTAAATCATGATTTTTGGGGAACTGCACTAACTTATGCCGGTTATTTTATGTTGTATTTTGCAATGATGGCGATTATGTTTACCAAATATTCTCGTTTTGCAGATATCAAACGCAAACTGGAAGTAGTTAAAACTAAGAAAGCTAAATTGTTAACTATTCTTATTTTGTTTTTTAGTTTCAGCACTTTCGCACAAGAACAGGAACACAATCACGCGGATCACGAGGGACATACGCATACGGAAGCTGAAGCAGCACCGGCAACGCATGCTAATCATACCAAAAAAATATTGAGTCAGGATGAACTGAATGATTTGATTACTAAATATAAAGTTCCTGCAGAACATGCGGCAAAATTTGGTAGACTTGTAATCCAAGACGGTGGCGGAAGAATGAAACCGATTAATACATTTTCATCAGAATTGTTGCGTAAAGTAAGTCATGATGATTCGTATAGCGGAATGAATTCGGATCAGGTATTTTTGTCCATGACACAATATGCAAGTTATTGGATTGAAATCCCAATTATTTATTTAAGAAGTGGTAACGACAGTTTAAGAAAAATAATTGGAGTCGACAAAAAAGCAGAATTTGCTCCTTTTGTGGCTTTCTTTGATTCCAAAGGAAATTACAAGCTTTCTAAATATTTAGAAACATCTTTCAAAGCGGCAAATCCTAATCAATTCGAAAAAGATTTTATAGAAACGGATAAGAAAGTAAACTTGATGGAATCTGCATTAAGCGGTCGAATATTAAAGATTTTCCCTCTTCCGGATGATAAAAATAACAAATGGGTTTCTTATTTAGAACTCAACGAAGCCGGTTTCAAAGGAATGGAAGCGACCTATACTAAAAATGTATTGCCTTTATATTTTGGTTCTTTGGCTAACGCTTCATCTTCTAATGACTACAAAACAGCCGATGAATTGCTGGAAAGCATCAAAGGTTTCCAAAAACGTTTTGGTAGCAAAGTAAGACCAAGCGAAGAAAAAATCACTTCAGAAGTATTGTATAACAAATATGATGTTTTCAAAAAATTACCGTATTGGTATATTTTCGCATCGATTTTGATGTTATTTTTCACGATTTTACAAATCTTCAAAGAAAGAAAGGCGTTGAATTATTTAGTTAATTTTATGCACATTGTTGTAATTGGATTATTTGTGTTACACACTTTGGGACTAATTGCAAGATGGTATATTTCTGGTCACGCGCCTTGGAGTAATGCGTATGAATCTATTATATATGTGGCTTGGGCAACGATGTTTTTTGGATTAGCTTTCGACAGGAAATCGAAACTTACGGTGGCTTCTTCAGCTTTTGTAACTGCGATGATTTTGGCTGCGGCCTACATGAACTGGATTGACCCGGAAATTGCTAATCTGCAACCGGTACTGAATTCCTACTGGTTAATGATTCACGTTGCGGTAATTGTGGCTAGTTATGGCCCGTTTGCATTAGGATTTATTTTAGGTGCTGTTTCATTATTACTGATTTTGTTTACCAATGAAAAAAACAAAGCCAAAATGGATTTGAATATTCAGGAAATCACTTATATTAATGAATTAGCCTTAACGATAGGTTTAATAATGTTAACTATTGGAAACTTCCTTGGAGGACAATGGGCCAATGAAAGTTGGGGACGTTACTGGGGATGGGATCCAAAAGAAACTTGGGCATTGATCAGTATTATGGTGTATGCTTTTGTAATTCATGCCCGATTTGTTCCATCTTTACGAGGAAAATGGATTTTCAATTTAATGAGCATGTTTGCTTTTATATCTATTTTGTTTACGTATTATGGAGTAAATTTTCACTTGGTGGGATTGCATTCTTACGCAAGTGGAGAAGCACATTCGTTGAGTTGGATTTGGTATTCTCTTGGAGGAATTACTTTATTTGGTGCTGTTTCCTATCCAAAATATAAGAAATATTATAAAAAATAAGATTTTTTTGATTCTTAAAGCTGTTCTTCTGAGCAGCTTTTTTTGTTTTTAGAAGTATTAGAAAAACTTCGTTAATTGTGTTATTTTTATAAAAAATAGATGCTATGAATTTCGACTATAAATTATCCGTATTGCTATGTTCTCTTTTCTGGATGGTTAGCTGTAAATCTCAAAATGTGATTTATAAGGCTGAAGTCAATAATCAGTTTGTAAATGACAGTACGTTTGTCAATTTAAAACAGTATAGTCAAGATTTTGAATATGATATGAAATATGCTACTGCTGATAACTTCTTAAAAGCAAAAGTCTATGACTGTGGAGAATGTTTTTTACGTTTAAAAACGGTTAATGCACTTATTGCAGCTAATAAAAAGTTTATTGAAAAAGGATACAAAATCAAAATTTTTGATTGTTATCGTCCTTTAGACATTCAAAAAAAAATGTGGAAAATTGTTTCTAATCCAAAATACGTTGCTAACCCTGCCAAAGGTTCTATTCACAATAGAGGAGGAGCAGTAGATATTACTTTAGTAGATCGTTTTGGAAAAGAATTAGACATGGGAACTTCCTTCGACTTTTTTGGAAGAGAAGCAAGTCACAATTATTTAAATGTTTCAGAAGAAGTGAAGAAAAACAGAATAGTATTGAAAACTATAATGACAAGTAACGGGTTTAATTCTTTCGATTCCGAATGGTGGCATTACAACTTAAAGTCTGGATTGAATGATGCAGTTTCTAATGCTAAATGGGATTGTAAATAAGTACTTATTCAATGCATTTTAAGTTATCAATGAAATAGGTCTCTGGATTGTAAATTTCGCTCGTTAATTCAGATTTGAACTCTTTTTTGAACACATAATCTTCGGTATCTGTTAAATATTTAATTCGCATCATCGATACAGGTGAGCTTTTTAAATCCTGAAAACTATCTTTCATAAACATAAAAATACCAGAATTAACTCTATTGTCAAATCCTTTTTCATCACGGATCATGGTGCCGCAATTTTCTTGATCAATATGAATTAACGTAATTATTTTTCCATTATTTAACTGCAAAAATAATTTGGAGTTTTTGTCGAAACAATTCGCCTTTATAAAATCTTTACTTTTTTGAATTAATTGAACTGTTAAAGTTGGTAAGCCATCTGTTAATGCTAAAGAATAAAAAATATAACTTGAATTCCCTGCAAAATTTTTTTCGCTAATCATGTATTCTTTGGTTGCTTTATAAGTCCCAATAGAATCAGTTACGTTAGCACTGTATTCGCATGGTTCTTGAGCAAATATGTTCAGACTGAAGAATAATATGGTTATTGTAATAATGTATTTCATTTTATGATATTTTGGTGCAAATTAAAACAATTTTATTATTATTCTCATCGGTTGTGAAAAAACAATAGACATTTCCGCCGTCTTTTATTTTCCATTTTTTCCGAATGCTTTCTACACTATCTGGAAAATTTCTTGTTGTGATATTTGCTTGTGTGTTTTCTAAAAAGGATTTCATTTCCAGTTTGTTGTACGGCAAAAATTTTTGAATTTCAAAAACGCGTCCTGGAAAAGATTTGATTTCAGTCGAAGTGTATAAATGAGAATGCTTATGAAGTTTATCTAAATTGTAGAGGGAACTTACGGCATCGAATCCACCAGATTTCATTATTGCACTATTGGGTTCGTAAAGATATTTTTTTGGCAAACTTAAGGTTGAAGAATTAGATTCCTCATTCAAAATAAATTCAAAAGTGTCTGATTTATCCTTTGTTATGTTTATTGTTTTTATAGATGTATTGCCAGAAAAAGATTTGTGGATTTCCCATAATAACTCTTTAACTTCGTTATCAATGGCTACAATATGAATCGTTTTTACGTGTTGTAATTCTGATAATCCAGCTGAAATATCTAGTAATGGAGCAGTTTTGATTAAAATTGCCTCTGTATTTTTAAAATAAAAATCTAAATTTTCAGGTACATTAGGGAAGCAATCTTTGAGCAGAAATACTTTTCCTTTGGCATCATTTCGTCTGGATGGATCAATGTAAATCCAGTCCCATTTTTTATTTAAAATGTGTAAAGTATCCAAACTATCGCCTGAATAACAAGTAATATTTAAAACATTCAATTGTTCAAAATTGTGTTTTACAACCGCTGATAATTCTAAATTGATTTCACAATGGACGACATTCTTTATTTTTTTTGCAAAATAATAATCGTCTACACCAAAACCTCCCGTCAAATCAATTAAACTTTCTCCAGAAACTATGGAAGCTTTATATTCTGCTGTTTTTTGTGATGAAGTTTGTTCTATCGATATTTTACTGGGATAAATAATGTTTTTGGTTGAGAACCAAATCGATAATTTATCTTTTGCTTTTGTTTTAGCTTCAATTTGATTCAAAATACGAATCCAATCCACGTCAGGAAATGGATTTTTTTGAAGCGCTAATTTCGAAATGCTCGTGCCAATATTCGCATTGATAAATGCTTGTATTTCGGGATTTAAAAGCATTAAATCCAACATTAAATATCTTTTGTTAATAGCATGATAATTTTGTTTTCTGGGAAAAATTCTTTACCCATTACTTTAATTATGGTGTATAAAGGAACAGCGACTATCATTCCTAATATACCGAAAAGAAAGCCTGCAATCAGGATAACAAGAAATATTTCCAGCGGATGTGAACTTACACTTTTTGAAAAAATGATGGGCTGGGATAAATTATTATCTATAATTTGAACAATCCAAAAACCAATTAAAACATAAACGGTGGTTGGTAAAATTTCAGATTGAAAATCACTTCCCAGATTGCTTAACATAGTTAGAATTGCAGCCAAAACGGATGCAATAAGCGGTCCAATATAGGGGATAATATTCAAAACCGCGCATAAAAAGGCAATAACAAGCGCGTTTGGAACTCCAAAAAGGAATAACACAATTAGGTATAAAAGGAATACAATGAATAATTGAAGCAATAATCCAATAAAATAGCGAGATAGTAAGTGATTAATTTTTTCTAATGAATGTAATATTTGATCTTCATGGCTGTTTGGAATTAGTTTTTTTGCTCCTACAATGAACATGAGTCTGTCTTTTAAAAAGAAAAAAGTAATGAATAAAACAGAACCTAATCCAACGCCTAAACTACTTAGTGTACCTAGAATCGTATTTAAAAAGTTAGGTATAAAATTAAAATTTATTTTGGAGGTTATGTTTGCTTCTTGTAAAACTTGAGCAGAGTCAATTTGGTGATTGTCTAGAAAAACGGTAATTTGGGTGATTAACTGCAGTATGTCTTTTTCAATCTCAGTAGTGTTAAGAAGTGATAGGTTTTGTCCTTGAGATAAAATCAAAGGAACAAACATCATTATAAAACCAAAAATGATTAATATGAAAATAAACAATGTTGCTATCGTTGCAACAATATGATTGAATTTTAATCGCTTTTTAAAAAAGTCTAAAATGGGATTTCCTATTAATGTGAGTATGAATGATACAACAAGATAAATCAGTACGGATTGAATTTGATAAAAAAAGAATAACACTAAGCCACAGAAAGTTAGTGTTAATAATGCTCTGAGAATCCCGTTTGAAATGGTTTTTGATGTAATCATGTTCCTAATTTAGATTGTAAATATAAAAAAACTCGCTAACAAGTAGCGAGTTTTGATTTCAAAAAAAACTAAAAAATTATATTCCGAAACTTGCTCTTGCTCCACCTGAAACAAATAAAGCAGCCATTCTAGATTTTTGACCGTTAGAGAACATATACATTCCTGCATCGTCAGTATAGTCCATGTAGTTCATTGTCATTTCTACTGGAGTACCAGTACAAGTGCTGTAGTGAGGATAAGCAGGAATACCATAGTTTGCATCATTGTGTGTAGGTGTATCAGAAACTAAATCGCTTCCACAAGTTGCATCACCCCAAATGTGACGTAAGTTCATCCAGTGACCCACTTCGTGAGTAGCTGTTCTTCCTAAATTAAATGGTGCAGCGGCAGTACCTGTAGATCCAAAAGCATTGTTGTCAATTACAACTCCGTCAGTAGCAGAAGCTCCTCCAGGAAACTGTGCATAACCAAGAATACCGCCACCCAAGTTACATGACCACATGTTTAAAACAGTTGTAGGTGTAGTTGGTGCAATTCCTTTTGCTGATTTTTTCATAGCATCATTAGTAGACCATGAGGAGGTAGTTGTAGATTTTCTTACTACATTTTGTAATACAAATGTAATTCCAACATTCGCTTTTACGCCTGAGAACAAAGTAGGAACTGAAGAATAATCAGAATTTAAAGCATTAAAATCTTTATTTAAGACATCAATTTGAGATTGGATTTGAGCCAATGAAATATTTTCTGCAGCAGTTCTGTATAAAACGTTTACGACCACTGGAATTTCTACTTTACCGTTTACTAAACGTCCCGATAACATTGCTTTCTCCGTAAAAGCGTCAATTTTATTCATTCTTAAAGCTAATGTTGGATCAGCTTTCATTTGTGCTGCAAGAACTTCTTGTGAAGCACAACCACGTCGCGATACTGCACTTGCTTCTGGATTAGATTCTGTTGTGTCATTCTGACAAGAGAAAAGCATTAAAAATGCAGCAGCAGATAAAAGAATTTTTTTCATAATAAATTTGTTATAAATTAATAGTTTTGGTTAATTATTTCACAATTTTATAACAAATTTTTCATAAAAAAAACAATTGATCAACTTTTTTATTAAATAATTTCTAACTCTCACATTTTACGGGTTTCCGTAAAATTAGATTTTTTTATTTTCAATGTATTTTCTTATGTTTGAATTTAATATTCAGTAAAAAATTACTTCTTTTCGTATGTTTAATTGAATGATTTATGACCTTTGTTGTCGTTTGTTCTGATAATTCGCTAATTTACTTAAAATATAGGAATGTGTTACTTGAGTGAAATAAGTGTTAATCTAGATTTTTTAAGTCAATTTTATTAACTACGGTATCACAAATAGTCTAAAGTAATGGGGTAATTTTTAAAAATATGAAATATAGAAAGAGTTATTTTGCTATATTTTATAGTAAATAAGTGTTCAATATATTTTTTTAAAAACCTGATAATTTCAGGTTTAAAATATAAAGATAATAAATGAAATTCGAATAGATTGAGAGAAATAGATTCCGTTTAGTTGCTAAAAATATAACTCATGATGTTAGCGCCCATTTTTAAAGCTTTTTCGCGTACTGCTGCAGGATCGTTATTGACTTCAGGATCTTCCCAGCCGTCCCCTAAATCGCATTCATAGGTGTACAATAGGACCAGTTTGCTTTTTATAAAAATTCCAAATGCTTGTGGTCGTTTCCCGTCGTGTTCGTGTATTTTTGGTAAGCCAGCAGGAAATGTATAAGGCTTTTGGAAAATAGGATGATTCGCTGGAATTTCAACTAAGTTATTATTGGGGAATACTTTTTTTATTTCTTTTCTTATATATTGGTCCATCCCATAATTATCGTCAATATGAAGAAATCCTCCCGCCAATAAATAATTTTTAAGATTGCTTACTTCAGCTTCATTAAAAACGATATTTCCGTGACCAGTGAGGTGTACATAAGGATATGAAAATAAATCTGGACTTCCTGGTTCAACAGTTGCCGGTTTTGTTTTTATACGGGTATTAATATTGGTGTTGCAATATTTTATCAAGTTAGGCAGCGACGTTGGATTTGCATACCAATCGCCACCGCCACTGTATTTTACCAAAGCAATTTCTTGCGAAAACAACGGTGTTGAAAGGATTAACAGAAGATAAAATAGTTGCCTCATAATAAAATTAGTTATTCTTCATTAACAAATATTACGCTGTGACAGACAACTATTGCCGCAGTTTCTGTGCGTAATCTGGTGTTTCCCAAAGAAACGGCAGTAAAATCATTTTCAAGTGCGAAAGCAATTTCTTTTTCGGAAAAGTCGCCTTCAGGACCTATCAGCATAGTAATATTTTCATTTGGTTTCAAAACAGATTTCAATGTTTTTTTATCTGTTTCTTCACAATGCGCAATTAGTTTTACATCTTCATTTTTAAGTTTTACAAATTCTTTAAAAGTGATAGCAGGATTCAATTTTGGCAGATATAATTCATTGGATTGCTTCATCGCTGTCAATAAAATTTTATCAAAGCGTTCGTTGTTGATTACTTTGCGTTCGGAGTGATCGCAAATTATTGGTGTAATCTCCTGTATACCTATTTCTGTGGCTTTCTCAAGAAACCATTCGTAGCGGTCATTCATTTTTGTTGGCGCTACAGCCAGATGCAATCTGAATTTTGAAGGAGCAGCTTTTTCAAAAGAAATGATTTTAACGGTGCATTTACTGTCGGAAGCCAATGTGATTTCAGTTTTAAATAAAAAACCTAAGCCATTGGTAACATATAATAGGTCCGTATCTTTTTTGCGCAATACTTTAATAATGTGTTTGCTTTCCTCTTTATCAAAAGAAAAAATCGAAGTAGATTCCGTAATAGTTGGATTGTAAAATAATTGCATAATTTAGAATTGTATTCTTGCTTTAGAAACTACTGAAGAAGTTTCAAATGATTGTGTTAAAAATTTTTGATAACCCACAATTCCAATCATTGCGGCATTATCAGTGGTGTATTCAAATTTAGGGATAAATGTTTTCCATCCGTATTTATTCTCGGCTTCTTTCAACGTATTTCTAATTCCGGAATTGGCAGAAACGCCTCCGCCAATAGCAATTTGTTTTATTCCGGTTTCTTTTACGGCCAATTTCAATTTATCCATCAAAATTTCAATAATCGTATGCTGAATAGAAGCGCAAATATCATTGAGGTTTTCATCAACAAAATTAGGGTTTTCTAATTTTTTCTTTTGGATAAAATATAAAATTGCCGTTTTCAAACCAGAGAAACTAAAATCTAAACCAGGAACTTTTGGTTTGGTAAAAGCAAATGCTTTTGGATTTCCCAGTTGTGCATATTTATCAATCAAAGGGCCGCCTGGATAGGGAAGTCCTAAAATTTTTGCGCTTTTGTCAAAGGCTTCACCAACTGCATCGTCAGTAGTTTCGCCAATCACAGTCATGTCAAAAAAATCATCCACTTTAATGATTTGAGTATGTCCCCCGCTGATGGTCAAAGCCAAAAAGGGAAAGGTAGGTTTATCAAAACTTTCTTCCTCAATAAAATGAGCCAAAACATGGGCTTGCATGTGGTTTACTGCTATCAATGGAATTTGCAATGCCAGCGCCAATGATTTTGCAAAAGAACTTCCTACCAAAAGCGAACCCATAAGGCCAGGACCTTGGGTGAAAGCAATTGCGGATAGTTGTTCTTTTTGTATATTTGCCTTGCGAAGAGCAGCATCGACAACGGGAACAATATTTTGTTGGTGCGCACGAGAGGCAAGTTCAGGTACCACGCCACCGTATTGATTATGAATTAGCTGATTTGCCACAACATTTGACAGCACTTTATCGTTTTGTAAGATGGCGGCGGCAGTATCGTCACAGGAACTTTCGATGGCAAGAATAAAAACCTCGGGATTTTGCATAAAAAGGCACAAATTTTGAATTACATTTGACGGGTCAATTAAAGAAAAAATATTTTTTCGTCAGATGGCAAAATTAAAGAATTTTTATCAAAGGCGCTCCGTTTCCTATGGCAAAATCAAATTTTAGAACATTAAATAGTAAATAGGTATCAAAAAAGTTATAAAAATAGCGTTGCGCTTGCTGCTTGGACTAATCCTGCTTTTGTTGGTACTTGCTATTGCGCTTACCATGCCAGTTGTTCAGACGAAAATTGCACGTTATTTTACTAATAGTATCAATAAGGATTTTGGAACTAATATTACCATTGATGGTGTTGCCGTTTCGGTTTTTGGTGGGGTGAAATTTAAAAAAGTATTGATTCTGGACCACCACAAAGACACTTTAATTTACTCCGAAAGAATTTCAACCACTATTTTGGAAAGTAAGAAACTACTTAATGGAGATTTGATTTTTGATGGTTTGGATTTGCACGGTTTGCTTTTTAATCTGAGAACTTATAAAAACGAGAAAGAATCTAATCTTGATAAATTCATTAAAGCTTTTGAAACCGGGAAACCTTCCAGCAGAAAGTTTTTGCTTAAAGCAAATAAACTTCAAATTTTTAACGGACGTTTTATCTTAACCGATGATAATAGAGACAATCCAAAAGATCTTGATTTTACAAAACTTAATGCATCCGTAACGGATTTCTTGATATTTGGTCCGGATGTGACGACAAACATAAACAAAATGTCATTTTTAGACTTTCGTGGTTTGTATGTTAAAAATTTGAAATCAAAATTTACCTATTCAAAGAAAAATATTAAGCTTGAAAATCTTGATTTGTTAACGAAAGAATCTACTTTGGTTGGAACGGTTTTGTTGAACTATAAAATTGAAGATTTCTCCAATTTCACTGATAAAGTACTTTTTGATATTCAATTAAAGTCGGCTTCAATTGCTTCAAATGATATTCGTTATTTTTATAAAGAAATTGGTAAGAACCAGCATTTTTATACTAAAGCAAGTATTAAAGGGACGCTGAATGATCTGAAATTTAAAAACCTTGAATTAGTGGATGACCGAAAAACACGAATCAACGGTGATATTAATTTTAAAAATCTGTTTGCCAAAAAAGGTCAGAAATTCTCCATGTACGCTAAGTTTGATAAGTTGACATCCAGCTATGACGATTTGGTGGTTATACTCCCGAATATTTTAGGAACTAAATTACCTAGTTCTTTAAAAAAGTTAGGTCGATTTTCTGCCTCGGGAACTTCTAATGTTTCAACTACAGCAGTTGATGCTGATTTTTCTATGATCACCGCATTGGGAAAAGTAACTTCAAAATTGGCGATTCAAAATATAAATGTAATTGACAAGGCTTCTTATTTAGGGAATGTAATCTTTGATAATTTTGACATTGGAACATTATTGGATCAAAAAGATTTGGGTCGCGTTAGTTTGAATATTGATGTTGATGGAAAAGGTTTTAAACAAAAATTTTTAGATACTGCCATCAAAGGAGATATTAGTCAAATAGATTATAAAAATTACAATTATACCAATATTGTTGTCGACGGTACGCTTAAAAGTCCTTACTATAAAGGTCAAATTTCTGTTAACGACCCAAATTTGAGCATGAATTTTGATGGATTATTGGACTTGAGTAAAAAAGATAGCCGTTACGATTTTCATATCAACGTTGAAAATGCAGATTTGTATAAGTTGAAGTTAATGAAAGATTCGGTTTCGGTGTTTAAAGGCGATGTTGTGGTTCAGGCTTCAGGGAATAATATCGAGAACTTTCAGGGAAATGTCTACATAAACACAACGTCATATAAAAATGCTAAAGACACTTATAATTTTGATGATTTTGCAATAAATTCAACTTTTGACAGCAATAGAGTACGAACGATAACCGTAAATTCTCCAGATATTGTGCAGGGTGAAATTGTAGGGAAATATGAATTCAATCAGTTAGAAAATTTGGTAAAAAATTCTTTAGGAAGTCTTTACACGAATTTTAAACCTAGTAAAGTCAAAAAAGGACAGTTCCTAAAGTTTAATTTTTCCATCTATAATAAGATCATCGAGATATTTTATCCTGAAATTTCTATTGGCTCCAATACTATTGTAAAAGGAAGTATTAACTCCGATAATCAGGAGTTTAAACTCAATTTTAATTCACCTCAGATTATTGCTGCGAACAATACACTTGATAATATTAGAGTTTCAGTGGATAATAAAAACCCATTGTATAATGCTTACATAGAATTAGATAGTATCAAGACGAAATATTATAAAATACGCGATTTTAGCCTTATAAATGTTACGATGAAAGATACGTTGTTCTTTCGTTCTGAATTTAAAGGTGGTCCTAAAGCGGAAGATTATTATAACCTGAATTTATACCACACTATCAATAAAGACAATAATAATGTGGTAGGAATCAGTAAATCAGAAGTGAAATTCAAGGATTATCTTTGGTTTTTAAATGAAAATGAAACACCTGATAACCAAATAGTCTTTGATAAATCATTCAAAAATTTTGATATTGATAACATCATATTATCTCATGAAGACCAATCTATTTCATTAGCTGGGGTTTTTAAAGACACTACCATTAAGGATTTGAAGTTGAGTTTTAAAGACGTTGATTTAAATCAGATTACGCCCGTCAATGAAAAGTTTGTAGTCCATGGAAATATAAATGGAGAAGTGAATTTCAAGCAGAATAACGACGTTTACCAACCGACAGCTTCTATTATTATTGACAAATTGAACGTGAATAAAACGGATTTAGGAACGTTAAATTTTGATATTGAAGGCGACGAAAGTCTGAGGAAATTCAACATCAATTCGAATTTAGAAAATGAAAATGTAGATTTATTCAAAGCGGATGGAAGTTTTGAAATAGTGAATAAAGAAACAATTTTAGATTTACAATTGAAATTTGATAAATTCAATATTGCAACTTTAAACTCTCTTGGCGGTGAAGTATTGTCTAATATACGAGGTTATATTTCAGGGAATTCAACGATTGAAGGAAATCTTAAAAAACCTAATATTAGTGGTCGTCTTTATTTAGATGCTGCTGGAATTACAATACCGTATCTGAATGTAGATTATGGTTTGAGCGATAATACGATTATTGATTTGACGGATGAAAAGTTTCTCTTTAGAAATAATACGCTGACCGATACTAAATATGGAACAAAAGGAAACTTAAACGGAAGTATTGAACATAATAATTTTACGGATTGGAAGTTAGATTTAGCCATTAATTCTAAAAGATTATTAGCATTAGATACTAAAGATAGTGAAGATGCAGCATATTATGGTACAGCTTTTATAGATGGAAAGGCAACTATTAAGGGACCTACAAATTCCTTGTTTATAAAAGTTGAAGCTAAATCTGAGAAAGGAACTGCGGTAAAAATCCCTATAAATAATGCCGAAAGTGTTAGTGATAATATCTTTATTCATTTTGTAACGGCTAAAGAAAAATACAATCTGGAAAATGGTATTGTTGAAAACAACAGAAATTACAACGGACTAGAATTAGAATTTGATTTCGATATTACACCCGATGCCGAAGTAGAAGTAATTCTTGATCGTAATACCGGTCACGGAATGAAAGGAAAAGGTTTTGGATCGTTATTATTTAAAATTAATACTTTGGGAAGATTCAATATGTGGGGAGATTTCCAGGCGTATGAAGGAACCTATAATTTCAAATACGGTGGGCTTATTGATAAGAAATTTGAAGTAAAAAAAGGAGGTTCAATCACATGGGAAGGAAATCCTATGAAGGCGCAATTAAACCTGGAAGCAATCTATAAAACTTCAGCAAATCCTGCTGTTTTATTGGATAACTCTTCTTTTAACACTAAAGTTCCTGTTGAAGTAGTGATAGGTCTTCGAGGCGATTTAACGAGTCCTGAACCCGATTTTAATATTGAATTTCCAACAGTAAGTAATGTTTTGAAATCAGAAATTCAATATAAATTAAACGACAAAGATGTTCGCCAGACGCAAGCGCTGTATTTACTTTCTTCGGGTGGATTCTTAAGTCCGGAAGGAGTGAATCAGTCTGATTTTTCCGGAAGTTTATTTGAAACCGCTTCGAGTATTTTAGGTGGAATTATCCAGTCTGATGATGAGAAATTTAAAGTGGGACTTAATTTCATTGGTGCCGATAGACGAATAGGAAAAGAAACTGATGGAAGATTTGTTGCTACAATTTCATCCAAAATTAATGAAAGAGTGACCATTAATGGTAAACTAGGAGTTCCTTTTGGTGGAATAAATGAATCAGCAATTGTAGGTGATGTTGAAGTTTTATATCGAGTGAATGAGGACGGAACACTTAATTTACGACTTTTTAACAAAGAAAACGACATCAATTATGTTGGTCAAGGAATTGGTTACACGCAAGGTCTAGGGGTTTCTTATGAAGTTGATTTCGATACATTTAAAGAATTTGTCAATAAAATATTTAAAAATTTAAAAATTGAGAGTTTGTCAGCTCCGGTTTCGGAAGATCAAGATTCAAATTTATCTCCAGATTATATTAATTTTTCAAAATCAAAGAAAACGAATCCTGAAAAAATTAAAAAAAATCAGGAAGGTTTGATACCAGAAGAAGACTAGTTGTCACACTTTGGACTTGGAGGCAATATGATTTTGAATTGAAAAAAAGTGACGCCTCAAACTGTTTTGCAGTAAACCATAACGCACATACTTAAATCCACAATTTTTTTTTAGATCCAAACAGGAAAAAACTTTATCATTTCTTGCTAATAAATTGTGCAGTGTATCGACTCGTTTAATAGTGAAAAAACAGACGAATTGTTAATTGTTAAATAAAAGTTGGTTATTTTTCAATTTTGTTAAATAAAAAATCAATTTATTTAGTTTTCTCAAAAACTTATCAACGAAAACGTTTGAATTCATAATGCTTTACTAATTTATTAAAAACACAGCCTTGAAAGTGGTTAATGTTTGCTAATTTTACGCTTTAATACTTAAATAATGCCAAAAACAATAAAAAAAGTTGGTGTTCTAACCTCGGGAGGAGACTCACCAGGAATGAACGCAGCAATTCGCTCAGTTGTTCGTACTTGTGCTTATCATAACATAGAATGTATAGGAATTTATAGAGGATATCAGGGAATGATTGAAGGAGACTTCAAAGAAATGGGACCTCGAAGCGTCAACAACATTGTAAATAAAGGAGGGACGATTTTAAAATCAGCTCGATCTTTAGAATTCAAAACTCCAGAAGGAAGAAAGAAAGCACATGAAAATCTTACTAAAGCCGGAATAGATGCTTTAGTGGTAATAGGTGGTGATGGGACTTTTACAGGAGGGTTGTTATTTAATACGGAGTTTAATTTTCCAGTGATGGGAATTCCGGGAACTATTGATAATGATATTTTTGGAACCAGTCACACCTTAGGATACGATACCGCACTGAATACCGTAGTAGAAGTAATTGACAAAATTAGAGATACTGCGAGTTCCCACAACCGTTTATTCTTTGTAGAGGTGATGGGTAGAGATGCCGGTCATATCGCTTTGAATGCCGGTATAGGAGCAGGAGCAGAGGAAATTCTGATCCCAGAAGAAGATTTAGGTTTAGACCGATTATTAGAATCTTTGCAAAAAAGTAAAGCTTCAGGTAAATCATCCAGTATTGTCGTTATTGCTGAAGGAGATAAAATAGGTAAAAATGTATTCGAATTAAAAGATTACGTTGAAGCCAATTTGCCAGAATATGATGTTAGAGTTTCTGTTTTGGGTCACATGCAACGTGGTGGTTCGCCTTCGTGTTTTGATAGAGTTTTAGCTAGTAGATTAGGTGTAAAAGCTGTTGAATCTTTGATAGAAGGAAAATCGAATTATATGGTTGGATTACAAAATGATAAAGTTTCGTTGACACCTTTGGAACAAGCAATCAAAGGCAAAACAGAGATTGATAGAGAGTTATTAAGAGTTTCAGACATTATGTCTACATAAGTGGTTAAAGTTTATTGTGAGGAAATTAGACTTTATATGAAGTTAATATAAAATAAACAAAAAAATTAAAGTAAAATGTCAAAAGTAAAATTAGGAATAAACGGTTTTGGAAGAATTGGTAGAATTGTATTCAGAGAGTCTTTCAATAGAGATAATGTAGAAGTTGTAGCAATCAACGATTTATTAGATGTAGATCACTTGGCTTACTTATTGAAATATGATTCAGTGCATGGTCGTTTCAACGGAACTGTAGAAGTAAAAGAAGGACAACTTTTTGTAAACGGAAAAAACATTCGTATTACAGCTGAAAGAAATCCAGCAGATTTAAAATGGAATGAAGTTGATGTTGATGTAGTTGCTGAATGTACAGGTTTCTTTACAACTATCGAAACTGCAAACGAGCACATCAAAGGTGGTGCTAAAAAAGTAATTATTTCTGCACCTTCTGCTGATGCACCTATGTTTGTAATGGGAGTTAACCATACTGAAGCTAAAGCTACGGATATGGTTGTTTCTAATGCTTCTTGTACAACAAACTGTTTAGCTCCTTTAGCTAAAGTTATTCACGATAATTTTGAAATTGTTGAAGCTTTGATGACTACTGTTCACGCAACAACTTCAACTCAAATGACTACTGATGGTCCTTCTAGAAAAGACTGGAGAGGTGGACGTGCAGCAAACCTAAATATTATCCCATCATCAACAGGTGCAGCAAAAGCAGTTGGGAAAGTGATTCCATCATTGAACGGAAAATTAACAGGTATGTCAATGCGTGTTCCTACAGCTGACGTTTCTGTAGTAGATTTAACGGTAAAAGTGGCCAAAGAAACTTCTTACGAAGAAATTATGGCAGTTTTGAAAAAGGCTTCTGAAACTACAATGAAAGGTATTTTAGGATACACTGAAGATTTAGTAGTATCGCAGGATTTTATTTCTGATTCAAGAACTTCTATTGTAGATGTTCACGCTGGAATTGGTTTGAATTCTACTTTTTTCAAAATCATCTCTTGGTATGATAATGAATATGGATATTCTAGCAAATTAATTGATTTATCTGTACACATTGCAGGTTTAAAATAATTCTATATATTTACAAATCCCGTTATCTTTATTTTAACGGGATTTTATTTTTTATTACTTTTTTAAAGTAGATGTTTTCCGTTTAACGCAATTAGAAAACAGCTAACTCCGAAACCAAAAACCAAAAAAAAATGAGATTAATAGTTGATAGTGGTTCTACAAAAGCTGATTGGATTGCAGTAGATGACAATGGCAAAGTATTGTTTACAACACAAACATTAGGGTTGAATCCTGAAGTTCTTGAAGCAGATGAAATAGTTGAACGTTTAAATGATCGATTTGATATTTTACAAAATAAAAAGAATGCAACTCATTTGTTCTTTTATGGTGCCGGTTGTGGTACTGATAAAATGAAAATTACACTTTCGCAAGTATTCCAAAAGTATTTTCCTAATGCTATTATTGATGTGAAAGAAGATACTTATGCAGCCGTTTATGCAACAACTCCAAAAGGAGAGAAAGCAATTGTTTCTATATTGGGAACAGGTTCAAACTGCAGCTATTTTGATGGTAAAGAATTGCACCAAAAAGTACAATCTTTAGGCTATATTGCTATGGATGATTGTAGTGGAAATGTTTTTGGAAAAGAATTAATAAGAAAATATTATTTCAATAAAATGCCAAAGGAACTGGCAGCTGAATTTGAAAAAGAATATGATTTAGATCCGGATGCTATAAAAAGCAAACTGTATAAAGAACCAAATCCCAATGCTTATTTAGCGACTTTTGCAAAATTTTTAATTCAGCATAAAGAAACAGAATTCTGCAGAAAAATTATTTTCAAAGGAATGAAGTCTTTTGTAAAAAATTACATCAAACAATATGAAAACTGCAAAGAGGTTCCTGTGCATTTTGTAGGCTCTATTGCTTTTTATTTGAAAGAAGAATTACAAGAAACTTTTGATAAATATGAACTGCAATTAGGTAATGTTTTAAGAAGACCTATTGATGGACTTATTGCGTACCATATAGCAAATAAATAGTTTTAGCTGGTAAAATTCAGTTTTTAACTAAAAAAAATCACTAATAATTTACTTGGTTAAAAGTAAATTGTAAGTGATTTTTTGATTTAATATTATTTGAAATAGTTTCAAACGGAATGCATGTTGCTTAACTCAATGCTGCTATTGAATATTAAAGTATTGCAATCATTGAAATTTCTACATTTACGTTTTTTGGCAAACAAGCCACTTGAACTGTTTCGCGAGCTGGAGCAATTTTTTCGTTAAAATAAGAACCGTAAACAGAGTTTATTTTTCCAAAATCATTCATGTCCATAATGAAGATTGTTGCTTTTACAACGTTATCAAATGTCATTTCTGCTGCTTCCAAAACTGCTTTCATGTTTTGCATCACTTGTTCCGTTTCCAATTCGATGGTTTCTGTAATCAATTCTCCAGATACTGGATTTATCGCAATTTGACCTGAAGTGTAAAGTGTATTTCCTTTAAGAACAGCTTGGTTATAAGGTCCAATTGGAGCCGGAGCATTTTCTGTTAAAATTATTTTTTTCATAAAAGTAAGCTTGTCTAAAGTTAAAAAACGCAGTGTCAATTAGTATTTAATATGGAGTAGAATTATCTGTTGATCGTACTTCTTTTGTCCCATTTGATGTCACTCAATACCCCTGATTTTATTCCGATGAAGAACCCCCAGTTGGCATTGGTACCAAACGGTGACCAATTGAAATCCATTCTCCAGCTTAACAAATCTCTTTCAAAACGGAGTTGTGTAAATGTAACGCCTTTTTGAACAAAATCGTAACCTGTAGAAACGCCCGCTTTCCATTTAGGAGTTATGTCCGCATTAGCAGAAATCATTATCGAGTTCCCAATTATTTGATTCTCTCGGTTGTTATTCCCGTACGTTAATGAATAGGCGAATGTCATGTCCCACGGTAATTTAGAGTTGAAAAATTCAGAAATTTTATCTTCGCCGTCAGTCTCTTCTTCATCTTCAAATTGGCTTCTTCTGCTGTCTCCTAAATCAGTATTTGTACCAAATAAATCATCCTCACGACCACCATTTCGCTGACTTTGAACATTTTTATCTTTTTTATCGTCTTTACCTTTACTCGAAAGAGAATAATTTAAGGTCATGTTAGAACTCGTCATTCTAAAAAGACTTCCGCCATTATCAATATTAAAAACATTAATTCGGTTACCTGAATTATCAATAGCATACGGATCTAATGTTGCCCCAAAATTGACATTCATTTTATTATCCAATAAAGTTGTCCCACCGCTAACTCGTATTGGTGAAAAAGCTAGAGAAGTTACTCCATCTGCATCCAGATTATAGGATGTAGAAAGATTTAAATTATTAAGTAGCATTATTTTTTTGGGCTCTACTTTTGTACTGTCTTTATCAGTTACTTTAGCCTCAAATGTGTTGCTTAAATCAAAACCTAAGGTATTAGAATTGTTTAAACCAGGAGCACCAAAAATTCCATTTTCAAACCGAGTATATTGTTTGTTTATTGTTCCACTAGCGTCAGATGCGTAGGTATCATAATATTTTTCGAAACTAGGAGTGTAACCATACGATACCGACGGTCTCATGACGTGTCTTATAGATTTGATTTTTTTGTCATTACCAAAATTAAAAGTTCCATATATCGTGGTTCCCACGCTTGAGGAGAACGAATACGTTCTAAAAGCGTCAAATCCATTGATGGTTTTATCAATAACTTTACTTTGGTCTACATCATAACTTCTTTCAATTGTTTTAGTATACCAAATTTCCTCGTAATTTAAAGATGATGAAGCACTAAAATATTTAAATAATTTAAAATTCGTACTTAATGGAATGCTGTGTTGGAAACCAACTTTTGCATCGCGGAACATTTGAGGTTTAAAAAACAAAGAATCAGAGGTAACAATACTGTTTCGTCCGTTTAAATTGTATTGTAAGTTGATGTTTTTTAACAAACCTTTTCTAACTCCATCTTTACCCACAAATGGATAAATTCGGTCAACACTCAACTGTAAGGTTGGCAAAGTCATATTAATTTCTTCGGTTTGCGTATTTTGTGAATGTGTTGCAGTCAACGACATTCTTACTTGAGGAACTGATGTAAAAGTTTTTGAATACGATATCGATGAACTCAAAGTATTGTTCAGGTTTGATCCAATATTAACTTGATTGATGGATTGCCGGAAATACTTGCTGCTTCCCAGATTCACAGATGCTGAAAAACTGGAATTAGGATTTGATTTAGAGTCTTTCGAATGTGACCATTGTATGTTGTAAATGTTTTGCTTCAAATAATCTGGATAGCCTCTTTCGCTGGTAATTAAATTTTCAAATCTAACATTCAGGTTTCCTCTGTAGTTGTATCGTTTAGCATAGCTGGATTCAAAACGTAATCCATAGCTTCCGTTGGTGTAATAATCCCCTAAAACCGTTAAATCATAATTATCGCTTAGTGCAAAATAATATCCTAAATTTTGAAGTGAAAATCCTCGATTATTTGAGTCATTGTAACTGGGTAAAATCAACCCAGAAATACTGGTTTCCTTGCTCATTGGAAAAAAAGCGAAGGGTAATGCAATTGGAGTTGGTACGTTTGCGATAACCATATTGGTCAAACCGGTAACTACTTTTTTGCCTGGAATAAATTTTACTTTATTTGTTTGGAAATAATATTCGGGATTATCCACATCTTTAGAAGTTGTAAATCGGGCTCCTTTTAGAAAATAAACCGAGTCGTTCTCTTTCTTTGTTATGGCTGCTTTTATTTTAAATTCACCTTGGTCAGATCTTGAATTCCAAATTAAAGCTTTTTTTGTTTTAAAGTTAAACCGAATAGAATCAGGTTCAATGACATTGGCGCCTTGTTTGAAATTTGGATATTGAGTGTAAGTGCCTGTTGAATCTTTGATACGTCCCGCATAAACTTCATTTTTTTCATAATCCATAACGATTATTCCCGACTTCAGTTCAACGTCTTGATAGTACAATTCTGCTTGGTCATAAAGAGTTATAATTTTTTTCTTCTGATCAATCTTAGCATAGTTATCTGCTTTGTATCTCACTTTACCGTCGAGAAATGCTTTTTTAGGTTTTATGCTGTCGATTTTGATTGTATCGGTATCTTTTTCAACAGTTAAAATAGGAGTTTTACTTTTCGTAATACTTTTTTTTGTACTATCTATTTGTTTAGTAGGGGATATAGCCGTCTTTTTTTTAGGGATATCTTGAGAATATAATTTACCGGACCCAAGTGACAGGAAAATTGATAATAAAACGATATTAAATAAGTTTGTATACAAAGGTTTAAATGCTATTTTTGTAAAATTATGGCCTGTTTTTTGACATGTCAAACTTACATATTATTTTTTGTCAAAAATAGTCAAATAAATAAATTTATAACGGTAGTGTTTTAATTAAATTAACTTATAGCTTTATGCGCAAAACATATAAAATTAAAAGAATATTAACTTTTATTTTGATAATATTTTCGGTAATCGGGTATAGTCAAACCAATAATTTTAAGGTGACTTTAGATGCAGGTCACGGAGCGCATGATTTTGGTGCTGTTTATGAGGGCCGGGTTGAAAAAAACATTGCTTTGGCAGTAGTTTTAAAAGTTGGAAAAATATTAGCAGCCACTCCACAAATGGAGGTGAATTACACCCGGAAAACAGATGTATTTATTGATTTGATCGAAAGAGCTAATATTGCCAACAGATTTAATGCTAATATTTTTGTTTCCATTCATTGTAACGCTAATAGAAACACTGCTGCTGACGGTACCGAAACATACGTAATGGGTTTGAGTAAGGTGGCATCAAACTTAGAAGCTGCTAAAAAAGAGAACTCCGTAATTACATTAGAGAAAGATTACAAACAAAAATATGAAGGATTTGATCCCAACTCTCCAGAAACGATGATTGGAATGACGCTGATGCAAGAGGAATACTTAGATAACAGTATTTCGCTGGCAAGTAAAGTGGAAGACTCTTTTGAAGATCTTGGTAAAAAAATTAGAGGTGGCGGAGTAAAACAAGCTCCTTTTATGGTGCTTCACAAGGCATATATGCCAAGAGTATTAATAGAAATGGGTTTTATCTCTAATACTATTGAAGGAAATAAATTAAATTCAGAAGAAGGACAGGATGAAATTGCCAAAGCTATTGCAGATGCGATTATTAGCTATAAAAAGGAATATTATGGTAGTGGTGAGACAGAAATTTTTGAAGAAAGACCTTCACAAAAAATTAATGAAAAACCAATTAGAGATACGGTTACTCCAGTAAAACCAAAAACGATTTCTCAAACGGTGGAGCCAACGCAAACTAAAAAGATGGTTGACAACTCTAAACCGATATTCAAAGTACAACTTTCGGCAAGCATAAAAAGGATGGAATTGATTCCTAGAAATTTCAATGGGCTAAAAAATATTTCTGTAGCCTATGAAAATAGAGTTTACAAGTATATGTACGGAGAAACTGCTGATTATGATGAAGCAAAAAAGCAATTAAGCGAAGCAAAAGATAAAGGTTACAATACTGCTTTTTTGATAGCTTTCAAAAACGGAGAAAAAATCAACATTCAGGATGCTCTAAAATAATAGCAGTTACTTTTATGTTATAATTGGAAAACACACCTACTTATATTTTGAAGATTCTCAAACAAATTAAAATCGTTTTAATATTACTGTTTTTATTTTCCGCAGTAAATATTTTTCCTCAGTCCAATACTAAGTTTATTGTAATTTTAGATGCGGGTCACGGTGGTAAAGATCCTGGTAATTCTTATCATGGTTTTGTTGAAAAAGAAATTGCACTTAAAACTACATTGAAACTTGAAAAGCTCCTTGAAAAAGAAGGCGGTATTCAAGTCATTCATACCAGGAAATCAGATGTTTTTATAGAATTAAAGGACCGACCTAAAAAAGCGAATAGTCTTGATGCCAATTTATTTATTTCCATACACTGTAATTCTGTCAAAAACCCATTTCCTTTTGGTACAGAAACTTTTGTAATGGGTTTGGCAAGGAGTAAAGGTAACTTGGAAATCGCAAAACAAGAAAATTCAGTTATATTATTGGAGAAAGATTACAAGCAAACTTATAAAGGATTTGATCCCAAAAATCCCGAAACGTTAATAGGGTTGAAAATTCTGCAAGAAGATTATTTAGACCGAAGTATAAATTTAGCTTCAAAAATTGAAAATAATTTTAAAAATAAAGTGCATCGAAAATCAAGAGGTATAAAGCAGACTCCGTTATGGGTTTTGGACGCCGCTTACATGCCCAGTGTATTGATTGAATTAGGATTTTTATCCAATAATGAGGAAGGAATTTTTCTTAATTCAAATGTGGGACAAAACAAGATGGCGCAGGCAATTGCAACAGCAATTATCGCGTACAAAAAAGAATATTTTGGAACACAATCCGATAATACTTATCAGGATACTTCCACCAAAAAAATAACGGAAAACAGTACAAAAAATAATTTAAAGCGCACAAAATCAAAACTAAATATTGAAAAATCAGTTTCACAAAAGAGCGAAACAAAAACACAAAATTCTGAAGTGGTTTTTAAAGTTCAATTTGCCGCCGGAAATAAAAATATCAAATTAAATCCTTCTAATTTTAAAGGTTTAAAAAATGTCAGTGTTAGAACAAACAATGGTTCTTTCTATAAATATGCTTATGGCGCTACAACGGATTATAGTCTTGCGAAACAGAATTTGAAAGAGGTTAAATCCAAAGGGTATTCTTCAGCGTATATTATAGCGTTTAGGAATGGAAAAAATATTAGTGTTGAAGAAGCGCTGAAAAAATTACAACAAGTCAAATAATTTATATTAAATTTGTAAAAAATACTTAAATTTTGAAAATATCAAGAGAAATTAAAACTGCCATTTTAGTAATAGCATCGATTTTATTATTTATTTGGGGCTACAGTTTTTTAAAAGGAAGAGACCTATTTACCAATTACAAAACTTTTTTTGTAGAATATAAAAGTGTAGAAGGTTTAGCTACATCAGCACCAGTAACCCTAAACGGTTTAGTGGTAGGTAAAGTTAGTAGCATCACCATAAATGAAAATACAGGTGTATTATTAGTCGAATTACAATTAAAAACTGATTTTCCTATTTCCAGTTCTAGTGTTGCTTCTATCTATGAGCCTGGATTTATTGGAGGGAAACAAATTGCAATTATTCCAAATTTTAATGACAAAACCTTAGCTGTTGATGGTCAGAAATTGCAAGGTGGAGTAAAAATGGGTCTTACTGATAAAGTAGGAGATCAATTAGCTCCCCTTCAGGAAAAACTTGAAAAGTTGTTGGGAAGTACTGAAAAATTAATGACAGGATTAAATAACGTTTTGGATCAAAAAGGCCAGCAAGATTTAAAACTTACTTTGGCTGAATTAGGTAAGACTATTGAACAGTTCCACAAAGTTTCTATGAATGTTAATGATTTATTGGACGCTAATAAAACTCAAATAAATGGAGTAGTAACCAATTTTAATAAAATTTCTGGAAATTTTTCTAAAATATCCGATTCCCTCAATAAAGCTGATTTAGCTAAAACTGCCCGTAATTTGAATGCAACTTTAGCAAGAGTTGATGGCATCATGAGCGGTTTGGAATCTGGAAAAGGTTCTATGGGTAAATTATTGAACGATGAGGCTTTCTACCAAAACATTAAGAGTTCTACAAAAGAATTAGAATTACTATTGCAGGACATTAGACTTTACCCGACAAGATATGTGAATATCTCTGTTTTTGGAAAGAAAAACAAACCTTATGTTGGTCCTACGAACGATTCTATACCTAATGTAAAAAATTAGTAATTATGAGCTATTTAGACAATATTTTATTTGCCATTCTATTGGTAATTGGTTTTGGATATTTTTTCAACAGTGTTAAAAAAATTAGACGGAATATCAATCTTGGAACTGCTGTAAATCGTTCAGATAATCCTAAAGCGCGTTGGACTAATATGGCCATGATTGCTCTTGGTCAATCAAAAATGGTGAAAAGACCCATTGCCGGAATACTTCATATTATTGTATACGTAGGTTTTGTGGTCATCAACATTGAATTATTAGAAATTATAATCGATGGACTTTTTGGTACGCATCGTGTTTTTGCTTTTTTAGGAACAACGTATGATGTGCTGATTGCTTCTTTTGAAATTTTAGCTTTTTTAGTTTTAGTTGCTGTTTTTGCTTTTTGGAGTAGAAGAAACGCAATCAAACTGAAACGATTTGTAAGTTCAGACTTGAAAGGATGGCCTAAAAGTGACGCGAATTACATCTTGTATTTTGAGGTGGTTCTAATGACTTTATTTTTGCTGATGAATGCTTCTGATTTGCATTTGCAAAATGTTCCGGGTGGTTTTTCACATTTTATAAAAGCAGGCTCTTTTCCAATAAGTCAATTTATTGAACCTATTTTTAATGGAATGTCAAATGAATTGGTAATGTTGCTTTCAGAGATATTCTGGTGGTTGCATATCGTGGGTATCTTGATATTCATGAATTACCTTTATTTTTCAAAACATTTACACATTCTGTTAGCTTTCCCAAACACCTATTTTGCAAATCTGAATCCACAAGGTCAGTTTGATAATTTAGAATCTGTTACTAAAGAAGTGAAGTTAATGATGGATCCTAACGCTGATCCTTTTGCAGCAGCTCCAGTGGATGAAAATGCAGTTCCAAGTAAATTTGGCGCAAGTGATATTCAGGATTTAAATTGGGTACAATTATTGAACGCTTACACTTGTACAGAGTGTGGTCGCTGTACTTCGTCTTGTCCAGCGAATATAACAGGAAAAAAATTGTCTCCTCGTAAGATCATGATGGACACCAGAGACAGAATGGAAGAAGTAGGAAGAAATATTGATGCCAATAAAGGTATTTTTATTCCGGATAATAAAACATTATTAAACGACTACATTACACCAGAAGAACTTTGGGCTTGTACTTCTTGTAATGCATGTGTGGAGGAATGTCCGGTAAATATTAGCCCGCTTTCTATCATTATGGACATGCGTCGATATTTAGTTATGGAACAAAGTGCGGCTCCAATGCCTCTGAATGCTATGATGACCAATATAGAAAACAATGGTGCACCTTGGCAGTACAATCAGCAAGATCGATTGAATTGGAAAAATGAATAATTGTTTTATTTGTTAAGAATTTATTTCATATAATACAAGAATAATTTCCGTTTACTTGAATAATCAAATCAACGAATAACCGAATCACAAATAGTATGTCAGAGAATTTAATAGTGCCAACTATGGCCGAAATGTTAGCTCAAGGGAAACAACCAGAAGTTTTATTTTGGGTTGGTTGTGCAGGAAGTTTTGACGATAGAGCAAAGAAAATAACTAAGGCATTTGTACGAATTTTAAATCGTTCCAATGTTTCTTTTGCGGTTTTGGGTACCGAAGAAAGTTGTACCGGTGATCCCGCGAAAAGAGCTGGGAATGAGTTTTTATTCCAAATGCAAGCGATGATGAATATTGAGGTTTTGAATGCTTACGAAGCAAAAAAAATTGTCACTGCTTGTCCGCATTGTTTTAATACGCTCAAAAACGAATATCCGGAATTAGGCGGAAAATACGAAGTGGTTCACCATACGGAATTTTTGAAATCGTTGTTGGATGATGGAAGATTGACTATCGAAGGTGGGCAATTCAAGGGAAAGCGAATTACTTTTCACGATCCTTGCTATTTAGGAAGAGCCAATAATGTTTATGAAGCACCAAGAGATTTGATTCTTAAATTGGATGCTGAATTAGTTGAAATGAAGCGTTCGAAAGCAAATGGTTTATGTTGTGGTGCCGGTGGAGCCCAAATGTTTAAAGATGCTGAACCAGGAAATAAGGAAGTCAACGTTGAAAGAACTGAAGATGCATTAGAAACAAAACCAGAAATAATTGCTGCGGGTTGTCCTTTTTGTAATACCATGATGACAGATGGGATTAAAAACAAAGAAAAGGAAGGTGAAGTAAAAGTTATGGATATTGCGGAATTAATCGCAAATGCGCAGGATTTATAAATCAATTAAAATTACAAATTTTGATTATCTTAATCAAAATTCATAACTCATAATTCATAAATAAGATGTACGTTCCATTTGAAAATTTACCTGAAGAATCCAGAATTTGGATTTATCAATCGAACAGAAAGTTTTCGGATGCGGAATTTTCTGAAATAGAAACTGCCTTGCAATCTTTCTTAGAAGGTTGGGCTGCGCATGGGACCAGTTTAGAATCATCGTATCAATTAAAATATAATCGCTTTATTATTATAGCAGTAAATCAAGATGTTCAGCCCGCAACAGGTTGTTCTATTGATTCCTCTGTAGAATTTATCCAAAGTTTAGAACAAAAATATAACGTTGATTTATTAGATAAAATGAATGTTACTTTCAAACTTGGAGAGCATATTGCACACAAGCCATTGATTGATTTTAAAAAGATGGTTAAAGATAAAGCGGTTACGGAGAACACAATCGTTTTCAATAATTTGGTTAATAATATAGAAGAATATAATGAATCTTGGGAAGTTCCAGCCATTGATAGCTGGCACAGTAGGTTTTTTTAAACAAAATAGTTCAATGAAAAAAATAGGCATCAAAATTGTTTTTTCTTATGTCTTATTTATTTTTGTTGCTACTGGTTGCGTTGGTACAAAAGTGAATAAGAACAAAACAATTGTATCCACAGTTCCGTCCAAAATAGAAAATCTGGACAGCACAAATAAAACTAATATTCCCAAGCTTTTTGACTTGTCTCCCGAAGGAAACAAATGGGTAGATAGTCTTTATAATACTATGACCTTAGAGGAAAAATTTGGGCAATTATTTATGGTTGCTGCTTATTCCAATAAAGATTCTACTCATAGTAATGCAATTGAAAAACTTATTTTGGATTATAAAATTGGAGGATTAATTTTCTTCCAAGGCGGTCCGGTTCGCCAGGCTAAATTGACTAATCGTTTTCAATCCAAATCAAAAATCCCACTTTTTATTGGAAGTGATGCGGAATGGGGTTTGGGCATGCGATTGGATTCGACCTATCGTTATCCTTGGAATATGACTCTCGGGGCCATTCAAGACATGAAACTTTTAGAGAAAGTTGGTGCGCAAATGGGACAGCAGAGCAAGCGATTGGGAATGCAGTTTAATTTTGCACCGGTGCTTGATATCAATTCAAATCCCAGAAATCCTATTATAGGTTTTCGTTCTTTTGGCGAAGATAAATTTAAAGTTACAGAACGGGCAATTTCCGTAATGAACGGGGTTCAAAGTCAGGGAGTATTTTCGACAGGGAAACATTTTCCGGGTCACGGCGATACGGATACCGATTCTCATAAAAAATTACCAATCATCAATTCTTCAAAAGAAAGACTAAAAGATATTGAGTTTTACCCTTACAAAAAAATGTTTCATGAAGGACTTGCATCAGTTATGGTGGCACATTTAAGCGTTCCCAGTTTAGAACCAAGACCTAATTTTCCTTCTTCGATTTCTTATAATGTAGTTACTGATATTCTTCAAAAAGAACTAGGTTTCAAAGGACTTATTTTTACCGATGCTTTGAATATGAAAAGTGTAAGTAATTTTAAATTACCCAGTGAAATCAACTTTGAAGCTTTTATGGCCGGAAATGACGTTTTGTTGTTTCCTGAGAATGTCCCTGCTGCGATTGATAAATTTAGATTGGCATATTCCTTGAATTTATTTACTGATGAGCGGTTGGCTTTTTCTGTAAAGAAAATTTTAAAATTCAAGTACAAGGCTGGGTTGAATGCGAATATACCAATTGCCACTGAAAATTTATACAATGATTTAAATGCTTTAGAAAATGATGCACTGCAATATGAATTGTATGAAAATGCGATTACGGTTCTAAAAAATACTTCGGCTGTTTTGCCAATTAAAAATTTGGATAAACAAAAAATTGCTTATGTAAAAATTGGTGATGACAGCAACGATGCTTTTGTGTCGACTTTAAAAAAATACGCTGAAGTAACTGTATTTGAAGATACTAATCTGGACAGTTTGCAAGTGAAATTGCAGTCTTTTACAGCGGTAATTATTGGCTATCACAAATCAGATGTTGCTTTTAGAAACGATGATTTAAAAGCGAATGAAGTTTTTAAAATCAATTTTTTAGCCAAGAATAACAATGTAATTCTAAATGTTTTTGCAAAACCTTATTCATTATTACCCATTACAAATTTTGAGGATATTGAAGGATTAGTTGTTTCCTATCAAAATAGTAAGATTGCTCAAATAGTTTCTGCAGAATTAATTTTTGGATCTATCGAAGCAAAAGGCAAATTGCCGGTTTCAATCAATGATATTTTCAAAGTAAATGATGGTTTGCCAACAGAAAAATTGAATCGTTTAGGGTTTACTACACCGGAAAATGTTGGAATGAATTCAACTATTTTATCAAAAATTGACGATATCGCCAATAACGCTATTAATGCTAAAATGACACCTGGAATTCAGGTTTTGGTAGCCCGAAAAGGTAAAGTTATATATCAAAAATCATTCGGATACCATACTTATGATAAATCGATAAAAGTGGAGGATTCTGATATTTATGATGTGGCATCATTAACAAAAATTTTGGCCACGTTACCCAATGTAATGTTGCAATACGATCAACAAAAAATAAATCTGGAGACTACATTAGGAACTATGTCTCCCATTTTTAAAGATACCAATAAAGCGAATATTAATTTCAAGGATTTATTGTCTCATTATGCAGGTTTAGCGGCAGGAATTCCATTTTACAAGGCTACGATTGATAAATCAAAATCTCCTTCTGAGGTTTATTTTAGGAAAGTTGCCGAAGAGAATTTCTCGAAAAAATTAGGAGATAGTCTTTTTATACGAAATGATTTTAGTGATACTATTATGAAAATGATTGTGGATAGTAAGCTGTCAGTGAAAAAAGAATACAAATACAGTGATCTTACTTTCATGATTTTGAAGGATTATTTAGAAAAAACAACCGGTAAAACATTAGATGTTTTGATTCAGGAAAATTTCTATAGCTCGCTTGGAATGAATAATTCCAGTTTTAATCCATTGAATAAATTTGATAAAAATAGAATTCCGCCAACGGAAACGGATACGTATTTCCGTCGCCAGCTTTTGCAAGGGTATGTCAATGATTTATCTGCAGCTTTAGAAGGTGGAGTTTCTGGTCATGCAGGAGTTTTTTCGAATGCAATGGATGTGGCTAAAATAATGGAACTTTATCTGCAAAAAGGGAATTATGGCAATCAGCAATATTTTTCCGAGAAAACTTTTGAAGACTTCAATACTTGTTATTTCTGCGCAGTGGGAAATAGGCGAGGTGTTGGTTTTGATAAACCACAATTGGGTGCTGAGGGACCTACTTGTGGTTGTGCTTCGATGACCAGTTTTGGACACACCGGCTACACTGGAACAATGGCTTGGGCCGATCCTGAAACACAAATTGTATATGTTTTTTTATCCAATAGAACTTTTCCGGTTGCTGCAGAGAATAGATTATCCAAAGCAAATATTCGGGAAGATATCCAAAAGGTGATTTATGAAGCGATTATAAACTAACCTATTTTTGAGGTTATAATAGAAATAGTACAAATGAAATTATTAACAATTTCATTTGTACTATTTCTATTAAAAACGTTTTCAATAATTTTAGTAGAAATATTTAATTATAAATTTTAGGTGAATTAAAGTATATTTGAGATAAAAATAGTTTGATGAAAAATAGGAATGCCGTTTTTACAAAAGTCAATTTAATTGTATTGCTTTTTTGCATGACTTTTGTAAATGCTCAAAATATTGATATTAATATTCTACGAGATATCAATGCTGATAGGAATATGAATTTAGATCCTACTTTTAAATTAGTAACGAATAGTGCGGTTCCAATCAGTGTCGCAACCCCCATTATTTTATATTCGGTTGCTTTAATAAAGAAAGATAGTACCATCAAGAAACAAGCAATTTTTATAGGGGAAACATTCTTAGTAAATGCATTTATTACCACTGCATTGAAACATACTATAAAAAGAAGCAGACCATTTGAGACCTATCCTGATATTGAACAAGCAGCATCGTCTTTGGGGAAATCATTTCCTTCGGGACATACTTCTTTAGCTTTTGCAACAGCAACATCACTGAGTTTAGCCTATCCCAAATGGTATGTTATTGCACCGTCTTTTGTATGGGCAGGCGCAGTGGGATATTCTCGAATGCACTTAGGGGTTCATTATCCAAGTGATGTACTTGCAGGGGCAATAATTGGTAGCGGTTCGGCTTATCTTAGCTATAAAGTGAATAAATGGATTAATAAAAAAAGTTCTATAAAGGACGAGTAGCGCTAGAAGTACTGTAATTAACGTTTGAAAATGATAAAGAGTTCAAGTCTAAATTATTTAATAATAAATAAATAATTGTCTGGCTATTAGAAGCGGTGATTTTATGTACTATATCAAAAGATAAAACACTAAATTCAACTAACTTTACAGTAATAGTAACATTTTTGATTGTTATTAGTTCTTTTTTTTATTAAATAAATTATCTAAAATGACACACAAACATGATATGGATGTTGAAGAATCTTGCTGTAATTTAGAAGAAAAAAAAGGTAATAAAGGAGGGCTAGATACGGGATGTTGTACTTCTCACAGTGACTCAGAAAATCACGATGAGGAAGATCATAATCATTCTGATGGAGATAAAAGTACCTTGAGAATGTTTTTACCTTCCATAATTAGTTTTATAGTATTGCTAATTGCTATACTATTTGATAATTACTTTACTCAATCTTGGTTTAATGGTTGGATTCGAATTACATGGTATGTTATAGCTTATATTCCGGTAGGTTTTCCAGTTTTGAAAGAAGCATATGAAAGTATTCGTAACGGAGTCGTTTTTTCTGAGTTTTTCTTAATGAGTGTTGCTACCATTGGCGCTTTTGGAATTGGTCAATATGCAGAAGGAGTTACTGTAATGTTATTTTACGCCATTGGTGAACTGTTTCAAATGCTCGCCGTTAAAAAAGCCAAATCCAACATAAAATCATTACTGGATGAAAGACCTGATGTTTCAAATGTTCTTGATGGGGTTAATATTGTTTCCAAAAAAGCTCGGGAAGTAACTATTGGAGAAATCATAGAATTAAAACCCGGAGAAAAATTAGCATTGGATGGGAAATTACTTTCGGATTATGCTACTTTCAATACAGCCGCACTAACCGGCGAAAGTAAACCTGACACCAAATCAAAAGGAGAAGCAATTCTTGCAGGAATGATTAATCTCAATACGATTTCTCAAGTTGAAGTTACTACAGCATTTACGGACAGTAAATTGTCTAAAATTCTGGAAATGGTTCAGGATGCTACTGCCAAAAAAGCGCCGACAGAATTATTCATTAGGAAGTTTGCTAAAATCTACACGCCAATAGTAGTATATCTTGCCATTGCCATCTGTTTGGTTCCAATCTTGTTTGTTGAACCGTATGTGTTTAAAGATTGGTTGTATCGAGCCTTGATTTTTTTGGTGGTTTCATGTCCTTGTGCCTTAGTGATTTCTATACCGTTGGGGTATTTTGGCGGTATTGGCGCAGCAAGTAAAAACGGAATACTGTTTAAAGGATCTACATTTTTGGATACAATGGCAGCTATTCAGGTAGTGGTTATGGACAAAACTGGAACATTGACTAAAGGTGTTTTTAAAGTTCAAAAAGTAGTTTCAATAGGGATTCCCGAGGCTGATTTGGTAAATTATACTGCTGCAATCGAAGCCAAATCTTCGCATCCTGTTGGTTCTGCAATACTAGAATTCGCCAATAATACTAATAATGAAATTGTTGTTTCTGATGTTACGGAGATTTCAGGGCTTGGTTTGAAAGGCGTTGCGGATGGAAAAGAAATTTTAGTGGGAAATCCTAAACTGATGAATAAATTTAATATCGATTATGACAAACAGTTAGATACAATTCCATTTACCATTATAATTGTTGCCATCGATAAGAAATATTCTGGTTATTTCCTTATTGCCGATGAAATAAAAGAAGATGCTAAAACAGCTATTGAAAGTTTACACCAAATAAATATCAAAACAATTCTGCTATCCGGTGATAATCAAGCTGTAGTTTCGGCTGTTGCCAAAGAGTTGAATATTGATGAAGCTTTTGGGGATTTATTACCGGAAAACAAGGTCGAAAAAGTAACAGCACTTATAAACCAAAAACTAAAAGTTGCATTTGTAGGAGATGGCGTAAATGATGCTCCAGTAATTGCTTTGGCCCAAGCCGGAATTGCTATGGGTGGTTTAGGAAGCGATGCAACAATTGAAACGGCTGATATTGTTATTCAAAATGATCAGCCTACTAAGATTTTTACCGCCATTGCTATTGGAAGAAAAACAAAACAACTCGTTTGGCAAAATATTAGTTTGGCTTTTTCTGTAAAACTGATAGTTTTAATTCTTGGAGCTGGTGGACTTGCCTCAATGTGGGAAGCTGTTTTTGCGGATGTTGGTGTGGCATTACTGGCAATTTTGAATGCGGTTAGAATTCAGCGAATGAAATTTTAAATTCATCTCGTTTTTAACTTAAAATTCCATAAAACTCATTCCTATTTTTCTTAATTTCGTTTCATTAAATTACATACATGAAAATTGCAATAGTTTGTTATCCTACCTTTGGAGGTAGTGGTGTTGTCGCTACAGAATTAGGGCTGGAATTGGCGCGTCGCGGTCATGAAATCCATTTTATAACCTACAGTCAGCCCGTACGTTTGGCACTTTTAAGTCCAAATGTTCATTACCACGAAGTAAATGTCCCTGAATATCCTTTATTCCATTATCAACCGTATGAATTGGCTTTGTCTAGTAAATTAGTCGATATGGTTAAATTATATAAAATAGAACTGCTTCATGTGCATTACGCCATTCCGCATGCTTATGCGGGGTACATGGCCAAGCAAATGTTAAAAGATGAAGGAATCAATATTCCGATGGTGACTACTTTACACGGAACTGACATTACATTGGTTGGTAATCATCCTTTTTATAAACCGGCCGTAACTTTTAGCATTAATAAATCTGATTTTGTGACTTCGGTTTCCCAAAGTTTGAAAGATGATACACTTAAACTATTCAATATAAAAAATGAAATCGAGGTGATTCCAAATTTTATTGAATTGGAAAAAAACACAAATGATCCGAGTATTCCTTGTCAACGTTCAGTAATGGCAAAGGAAAATGAGCGAATTATTACGCACATCAGTAATTTTAGAAAAGTAAAAAGAATTCCGGATGTAATTAAAATTTTCTATAACATCCAGAAAGAGATTCCAGCGAAACTGATGATGGTAGGAGATGGTCCTGAAAAAGAAAAAGCAGAATATTTATGTCAGGAATTGGGAATTTTAGATAAAGTCATCTTTTTTGGTAACAGTAACGAAATTGATAAAATTTTGTGCCTAACGGATTTGTTTTTGCTTCCGTCTGAAACAGAAAGTTTTGGTTTAGCCGCTCTGGAAGCAATGGCGTGCAAAGTTCCTGTCATTTCCAGTAATTCCGGAGGTTTGCCTGAAGTAAATTTTGACGGTATTTCCGGTTATTTAAGTGACGTGGGAGACACGGATGAGATGGCTCAAAATGCCTTGAAAATTTTAAAGGATGATTTAGTTCTGAAACAGTTTAAAGAAAATGCTTTATCAATTGCGAAAAAATTTGATATTAAAAACATTTTGCCACTTTATGAAGCGTTGTATCAAAAAGCCATCAATAAATATTTATAAACTCTCGATTGATAATTTTATGAATGAGAATAAGTAGTTTAAGCTTTTCCGTTTATTTAAAAATATAAAAATGAAAAAACTAATTCTTTCCGCATTTGCTATTACGCTTGCTTCATGTAGTACTACTTCTTCAAAGATTTCGGATACAAGCAAATTATATGAAGTTTTGACACAGCAATCTAATGGCGGTGCAAATATTCGTTTTTTTGAAATACTTTCTGAGCCAAACGAAATTAAAATGCTGCAGAATGATGAAAATTTGAAAGATAAGATTAGTGTTACTGATATTCAAAACTCGAATTTTATTGTTTTGAATATGGGAGAGAAAACAACTGGCGGTTATAGTATAGGAATTGAAAATATTGTTGAAACAGATAAAAATGTAATTATAACCGTAAAAGAAACCAATCCTGAACCGGGCAGCATGTTAACACAGGCCTTTACAACTCCTTTTTGTGTTGTCAAAATAAATTCAAAAAAAGAAATTATAATTAAATAAAAAACGGCCACTATTTCTAGTGGCCGTTTTCATGTATTGTTTGGATAAAACTAGAATTGATATTTAAGAGCTAAAGCTACATCAGAACCATAGTTGTTTTTGTAGTATCCACTTCCACCAAATTCAGGTCTGAAATCTAAAGATACTAATAAAGGAAAGTCAAAGTTGTATTCAATACCGATATCTCCAGCAGCAAATGCAAAAGTATCATTGTATGAAGTATTGTTGTTATCATAACTGTAGTTACCTACACCACCACCAACACCTGCATACCAATTGAAACCACCATCAATGTTCCATACCCATTGGTATAAACCTGTAAGTTTGATAGCACTGTCATCGTAGTCATTATTGTTAAAGTTACTTCTGTTTCTCCAACCTAAGTCTAATTCTAAACGGTTGTTAGCTGATAAACCTCTTTGGTAAGAAAGTTCAGCACCAAATCCACCGCTATCTCCAAAACGAAGACCTAATGCATTTTTTGAAATATCCTGTGCTTGTGCGGTAAATGCTAATCCAATTAACATTATTGCCGATAAAATAATCTTTTTCATAAGTGAGTTTTTGTTGATACAAATGTAATACTAAGATAAGATGCATTTTTATAAAATTTCAGAAATAAGTTATATAATTTACATATTCCGGAATCACAGCGACCAAAAAAGAGAATCACATCAAAATGTTTTGTTTCGAGAATAGCACGGAAGCAATGACTTGATTGCTTAAAATATCTTCCATTTCAAAAAGATTATCTTCCTCAACATAATTCATTTCCGAATAGCGAAATAATTTCCAACGTTTTTTATTGTACTCTAATGCTGTGAGATTCTCAATCCAATCTCCGGAATTTAAATACATTGTATTGCCCATTTTAGTTTCTTTTTGAATCATTTTTGGCTCGTGGATGTGACCACAAATTACATAATCATACTTCTTTTCAATCGCTAATTCAGTGGCTGTTTTCTCAAAATCAGAAATGTGTTTTACTGCTTTCTTAACACTTGCCTTTATTTTTTTAGAAAAAGAGTAAGGTTCTTTTCCTATTTTCAACAAACACCAGTTTACAAATCGGTTTAAAAGAATTAGATAGTCATATCCTAATCCGCCTAATTTTGCAATCCATTTTGAGTGCTGCACAGAAGCATCAAAGACGTCGCCATGAAAAATCCATGCTTTTTTATCATCAAGATCTAAGACTAATTTGTCGACTAAAGTAAAATTACCCAAATTCATATCGCTGAATTTTCGGAGCATTTCATCATGATTTCCTGTAATGTAATAGACTTTTGTTCCCTTTGAAGCAAAACTGATAATTTTTTGGATGACCTTTAAATGTGCTTTTGGAAAATAGGACTTTCTAAATTGCCAGACATCAATAATATCGCCATTTAATACTAAAATCTTGGGTTTTATGGCGGATAAATAATTGTAAAGTTCCTTGGCATGGCTTCCAAAAGTTCCAAGATGCACATCTGAAATTACCACTAACTCGACTTTTCTTTTTTTCAAGGTTTTTTCATTTGAAGTTTAGCAAAATAATCGAAATATTATCAAATGAAATGGAATTAAAAGTTAAGAAATGTCATAGAATATTAATTTAATAACAATAAATGTGAAATGTTGGTTAAAACTTTAAAGGCTAAAATTTTGAACTTTAAACTAAAATGGTACTTTTGTTCAAAACAAATTATAATGGCAGGAAATAGCTACGGAACACTATTTAGAATAACAACTTTTGGAGAATCCCATGGTGACGCTTTAGGCGGAATCATAGATGGTTGTCCTCCTGGAATCACAATAGATTTAGAAGCAATCCAATTCGAAATGTCACGAAGAAAACCAGGTCAATCAGCTATCGTTACCCAACGAAAAGAGCCAGATGACGTGCAATTTCTTTCTGGGATTTTTGAAGGTAAAACAACAGGTACACCAATTGGCTTTATCATTCCGAATACCAATCAAAAATCAGACGATTATTCCCATATAAAAGATAATTATAGACCTAGTCATGCCGATTATGTATATGAAAAAAAATATGGAATTCGGGATTATCGTGGTGGCGGACGCAGTTCTGCTCGTGAAACTGCTAGCAGAGTTGTGGCTGGTGCTGTGGCAAAACAAATGTTACCAGAAATAAAAATTAATGCTTACGTTTCTTCTGTAGGTCCAATATTTTTAGAAAAACCATACCAAGATTTAGACTTTTCAAAAATTGAAAATAATCCGGTTCGCTGCCCAGATGAAGAAGCAGCGGTAATTATGGAAGAATACATTCGGGATATTCGCAAACAAGGCGATACTGTGGGCGGAACTGTAACCTGTGTGATTCAAAATGTACCTATTGGTTTAGGAGAACCAGTTTTTGATAAACTTCATGCGGAACTTGGTAAAGCGATGCTCTCCATAAATGCCGTAAAAGGATTTGAATTTGGCAGTGGTTTTTGTGGTGCAAAAATGAAAGGTAGCGAACATAATGATTTATACAATGCTGATGGAACGACAAAAAGCAATCTTTCAGGCGGAATACAAGGCGGTATCAGTAATGGAATGGATATTTATTTCCGAGTTGCTTTTAAACCGGTAGCTACCATTATGCAAAAACAAGAATCCTTAGACAATAAAGGCAATATTACGGAAATGACTGGAAAGGGACGCCATGATCCTTGTGTTGTTCCACGTGCCGTGCCTATTGTTGAAGCAATGGCAGCGATTGTTTTAGCTGATTTTTATTTGATAAACAAAATATATTAATACTAATTTTTGGAGCTTTTCTATTATAAACATTACCGATTTTCAACTTCAATGTAAGTAAAAAATATAGTGTTCTAATCAGAATAAGTCCTGAAGCCTAACAAACACATTAATGAATACCAATACAACTAAAAAACCATCTTTTTTTTCAGGATTAACGGGTCAAATATTAATTGCTATGGTTTTGGGTGCTGTTTTAGGCATTATCATACACAATTCGATCTCTCCAGAATCGGCTCAAAATTTTAGTAATAAAATCAAAATTCTGGCGACAATTTTCATTCGATTGGTTCAAATGATTATTTCTCCATTGGTTTTTACAACTTTAGTAGTAGGAATTGCGAAACTTGGTGATATTAAGGCAGTAGGAAGAATAGGAGGAAAAGCGATGGGATGGTTTTTTACAGCTTCATTTATCTCCTTATTATTAGGTATGTTTTTTGTAAACATATTGGAACCGGGAGTTGGCCTTAATTTATCAAATGTTGATATGGGTTCAGTTTCAGAAGTTACTGCAAAAACTCAAAATATATCTTTTGAAAACTTTATAGAACATATTGTGCCTAAAAGTATTTTTGAAGCCATGGCAACCAATGAAATTTTACAAATTGTAATTTTTTCTATTTTCTTTGGTCTGGCCGCAGCCGCATTGGGAGATTATGTAAAGCCAGTTACAAACGCTTTGGATAAAACATCTCACATTGTTCTGAAAATGGTAAATTATGTAATGAAGTTTGCTCCAATTGGAGTTTTCGGTGCTATTGCTGGTGTATTTGCGGTAAGAGATTTTCAAGAATTAGCCATTACTTACTTTAAGTTTTTTGGTTCGTTCTTAATTGGAATTTCATCACTTTGGATAGTATTGATTATAGTGGGGTATATTTTTCTGAAAAGCAGAATGACTGTCTTGCTTAAAAGAATTGTCAGTCCGTTAATTATTGCTTTTGGTACAACCAGCAGTGAAGCTGTATTTCCAAAATTGACAGAAGAATTAGAACGTTTTGGTGTCAAAGACAGGATTGTATCTTTCATGTTGCCACTTGGATATTCTTTCAATTTGGACGGAAGTATGATGTACATGACTTTTGCTAGTATTTTCATTGCGCAAGCCTACGGAATCGATTTAGATTTAGGAACTCAAATGACAATGCTTTTAGTTTTAATGCTTACCAGTAAAGGTATTGCAGGCGTTCCAAGAGCGAGCTTAGTGGTTGTTGCCGCAACATGCGGTATGTTTGACATTCCAATTGAAGGAATTGCTTTGATCTTACCAATTGATCACTTTTGCGATATGTTTCGTAGTGCAACAAATGTTTTAGGAAATGCTTTAGCGACTTCAGTTGTAGGGCAATGGGAGGGTGCTGATGAAACAGAAGAAGTTGTTATCGAGTAATAGAAATTAATAGTATTTTAAAGTATCTATTTTAACCTGTTCAATTATTGAGCAGGTTTTTTTGTTTAAATAATTGGATATTTACTGTCTTTTAAATTTTTCTTTTCTTGTGTTTGATTTTAAGACATAATTTATACTTTTACTCTTTTTTTTATTAATATAATGTATATTTGATAAAATTTAATTGTTTATGTATCAAATACGTGTTGTTCTGTGGGTATTGTTGACGGTAAATTCGGTTAACAATACTATTTTTGCACAAACAAAAATTTTTTCTGAAAAAGAAATTACCAAACTAACGAATCTGGCTTCTCACTATTTAAAGGAGGCTAATTTTGAAAAATCATTAGAAATTTCTAAGGTAGCATTACAAAAAGCCATTACTGCTAATGATTCTGCTGCAACCACAATCTCCTACACTACCATAGCTGCTAATTACGCTGAACTTGCTGAATTTGACAAAGCTATTTATTTCTACAATAAAGCATTAAAGTACGCTAACAAGATTAGTAATGATACTCTTCAAAGTAGGATTCATAACAATTTAGGCAACATTTACTGTTTTGAAAAGAAGCAATATAATAAAGGGATAAATTTCTATGAAAATGCTATTAAATACAGTCAAAAAATAGCGGACACTAATCAGATTTTCATGACCAAATTGAATATTGCTTGGGCTTATTTTGACGTTGGCCATTTTGAAAAAGGACATCCAAGTTTAGAATTCGTAAATAAGTACAATTTAAAATACGGTAATAAATCTAATGCTGCTGCTATAAATATGCTCAACGGAATGTATTATTCCCAACAAGGCAATCATGAAAAAGCAACTAGTTCTTTTTTAAATGCTATTAAAGTTGGGAATGAAGCCAATGAAAAGTCTGATTTATCCTTTGCACATCTTGAATATTCTAAGCATTTAATGAACAAAGGTAATTATAAAAATGCGTACGAAAACCTTAATCGATACAACGAAATTACCGCATTACTCTACAACAAGGAAAAACTGGAGAAAGCTAATATTGCCGGAATTAATGTTGAATTAGATGAGTACAAAAGAGAAATTGATAATTTTGAAATCGAAAAAGAAGCCCAACTTCAAATTGTTGAAAAATCTAAAACGATTTTGGTGTTATTTACAGTAATATCCATCGTTTTATTGCTTTTGCTTTATACTTTGCTCAAAAACAATAATTTCAAAAAAAAATTGAATGCGGAACTTTCAGCGACTAACAAACAACTACTAATTGCAAAGGAAAAAGCTGAGGAAGCTTCTGTTTTAAAATCGCAATTTGTATCAACTATTAGCCATGAACTCAGAACTCCTTTATATGGAGTGGTTGGAATTACAAATATGTTGTTGGACGAGCATAAAGAATTAGCCGACAGTCCGCACTTGAGTTCGCTAAAATTTTCGGCTAGATACTTGCTTTCGCTCGTAAATGATATTCTTCAAATCAACAAAATTGAAGATAATAGAATGATTTTGGAGAATTTGACTTTTAATATTTCGGATGAAATTAATATGGTCAAAAATTCACTTTCCTTTTTAGCTAAAAACAATAATAATTTTATAGTAGTAAAAATTGATCCTACTATTCCTGTATATTTAATTGGGGATAAATTACGGCTTTCTCAAATCATTATGAATTTGGTGAGTAATGCTCTGAAATTTACGATAAATGGTGAAGTAATAATTCACGTAAATTTAGAAAGAGTAGAAGGTAAATCTTATTTTTTAGAGTTCAGAATTGAAGACAACGGAATTGGAATTGCAGCTGAAGATCAAGAGAAGATTTTTGATAAATTTGTACAGGTAGGTCGAAAAGAAACGGATTATCAAGGAACTGGACTTGGACTTTCAATAGTAAAACAACTCTTAGGTTTATTCAATAGTAGTATTTCATTACAAAGCACCATTGGTCAGGGAACTATTTTTAAGTTCTTGATTGCTTTCGAATACAATCCTGAGAAAACAATTGATATCATCAATAACATTCAAGTTGATATTTCTCCTCCTCATTCCATAAATGTTTTGGTTGTTGAGGATAATCGTATTAATCAGTTGGTGACCAAAAAAACTATAGAAAAGAATAATTATAAATGTAGCGTAGTTGATAACGGATATGCCGCATTAGAAATTCTTGATAAAGAATATTTTGATATTATCTTGATGGATATCAATATGCCTCTAATAAATGGGTTTGAAACTACTCGCAAAATTCGTCTGATGGGAATCGAAACACCAATTGTAGCACTGACAGCTTTTGATAAAGCTGAAATTACAGAAGAAGCGCTCTCAGCTGGAATTAATGATATTATTATAAAACCTTTTGATTCGGTTAAATTGTATAAAATCATAACAATTTTAATCTCTAAAAATTAAAGAAACGATATTTTTTAAGTACTAAAAAAAAATCGTTAAATCTTTAAAGTCTTATACAAACTCTTAGATTTAACGATTTTTTATCTGTTAAAAATTGAATATTTTATTATTTTATTGCAATTTTTTTTAACAACTTTTTCTTTCCATTGTCTTTTTTTGCAATATCGACATGAAGAATTCCATCTTTATAACTTGCTTCAATTTTATTTTCATCAATTGAATCCGGTAAAGTAAAAGATCGAAAGAAGGATTGATAACTAAACTCTTTTCGAACGTAATTATCTTTTTTTCTTGTTTCTTCTTTTTCTTCTTTTTTTTCAGAAGAAATCATGAGCATGTTATTGTCAATTTCAACTTTAAAATCTTCTTTTTTCATTCCCGGAGCAGCTAGTTCTACTTGTAGTTTGTCATCAGTTTCTTTTAAATTCACTGAAGGTAAATTACTGCCCATAGCGGTAAAATTTTTATCAGTCCAATCAAATAGATCTCTTGAGATAAAATCATCAAAAAATGTATTTACTGAAGGAAATAAACTGGTATTCATTACTGGCACTAATCCGTTTCTTTTAACTAAAGTTTCCATAATTTTGTGTTTAAAGTTGTTTATAATATCTTAAATCAAATGTATTGATTTAATTATTTTTACAAACCGCTTTTAACATTTAAAACGTTGAATAACAATGTATTAACGTTTAATTACGTTTTTATGTTTTGGTTAAAAGGGCAATTCTTACAGCTGAAAAATTGATTTGGAAATACAATTAATACCAGCGCTTTTTATTTTGTTTAGATGCGTCAGACTTTCTTGACTTATGCGCTCCACCGCTTCGGTTTGAATTTTTTTGTGCAGCAGATGCGGGTGCTGTTTCCGGACTGCCTGAATGCCAATGATACGGATGATCATTTACGGTCTTTACATCAACTTTTATCAGTTTTTGAATGTCTTTCCAATATCCGTGCTCGTCTTTACTGCAAAAAGAGATTGCAATTCCGCCATTTCCGGCGCGACCGGTTCTACCAATTCGGTGAACATACGTCTCAGGAATATTTGGTAAATCAAAATTAATTACAAACGGCAATTGGTCAATATCAATTCCTCTGGCAGCAATATCAGTAGCTACTAATACGCCAACTTCTTTATTTTTGAAAGCATCCAAAACACGTTGTCTTGCATTCTGTGATTTGTCACCGTGAATGGCTTCGACGGCAATGTTGTTTTTTCGTAATGCTTTTACAACATTATCAGCACCGTGTTTCGTTCTGGAAAAAACCAGTACATCTGATAAATTTTCATTTTTAATCAAATGATATAGTAAATTTCTTTTCTCGGCCTTTTCAACAAAATAAACCCTTTGTTCTACGTTTTCAGCTGTTGAGGAAACTGGCGAAACAGTTACGGTTGCAGGATCCGTGAGAAACATTTCGGCTAATTCTCGGATGGCAATTGGCATCGTAGCTGAGAAAAACAAAGTTTGTCTGTTTTTTGGCGTAAGCTTTACAATTTTCTTTACATCGTTTACAAATCCCATGTCCAGCATTTGATCTGCCTCATCCAGCACTAAAGTATGCAAATGATCTAAATCAATAAAACCTTGTTTGTGTAAATCAAGTAATCTTCCTGGTGTTGCTATCAGGATATCTACACCATTTTTTAAGGCATCAACTTGAGGATTTTGTGAAACTCCACCAAAAATCGTCAGTTGAGTCAAATTAGTATATTTGCTATAATCGTCAAAGCTTTGGCCTATTTGAACGGCTAATTCTCGCGTTGGAGTTACAACTAGAGACCTGATTACTTTGGCTTTTTTTGACGAACCTACAATTCGGTGTAATTGATGTATAATTGGTATAGCAAATGCGCCTGTTTTTCCCGTTCCGGTTTGTGCACATCCGATTAAATCTCTCCCCGCTAATACTAGAGGAATCGATTGTTCTTGAATAGGAGTGGGATTCAGATAGCCTTGTTCAAATACGGCTTTTTGTATACTTTTTGAAAGTGATAAATCTTCGAATAACATATTTTGGATATTAAATATCTTGTATTAAGTACATAGATAGTTCGACAAAGATAGTGTTAATATTTTTTACAGTTTTTTATAACTTTTTTAGGAGCCCAATTTATGGAGTTTTTAAAAGTTGTTGGTTCTGAAAATAAGTAAAATCAATTGTTTTAGTGTATTTAGTTTTTCGCTTGACAAGAAAATGCCACAAATTTTCACGAAGTGATTTATGCTAAATTGTGAAATTCGTGGCTATTATTTCGAATAGTAACGGTGCAGACTTCATGTTTGCCAACTAAATCAATAGTCTTTTAGTCCAAAGTGTTTTTTTAAATTGGTAATGCGCTGTTGGATTTAATAAAATCTGTTACCAAATAACCTATCAGTTTTCCTATCAGATGATTGTTTTTTTCTTCTCCTAAATCGGGTGCTCCTTCGCAAATATGCAAATAGGAAGCATTTTTATTTTTTCCAAAAAATGAAATAAACTGACGCAATTGTTCCACAGAAAAGCCACTCATTGTCATAGCACTGCAAGCAATGTTAGGAATGGCATCCAAGTCGATTTCAATTCCAAAAAAATCATCATTTATAAAACTTAATGCGGAGATCATTTCTTGGTCGAAGTCTTTTTCTTTTCTAATACTAACGCTATCATACGTGATATATCGAACTCTATCTTCAATTTTTTTAATAATGTCCAAAACACTTTTTGAAGTGTAATTTTCATGCAATCCAAAAATGAAATATTTTTTCAAAAAACCTTCTTCAAAAGCATATGAAAAACCATTGCCACTGTGGCGTCCTTCGAGAATTCTAAAATCAGAATGTGCATCAAAATTAATTGCATTTATAGGTTTCCCTTTAGCAAGAGCAGTTCCTTTTATATTTCCGTAGGAATTATTGTGTCCGCCACCAATAACGATAGGAGTTTTTCCTAATTTTACAATACTGAAAATGATATGCGATACATCTTTATCAATTTTATCAACGAGCTGACTCAATTTAGAACGGTCATCAATATCATTAAAATCAAGAATTTCAACATTATTCATAAGTTCACTTACATCAAGTTGACCTAAAACGACAAGTTGACTGCCTTTACAAAAACGATTGTGCTGAATATTTGCGATGCTTTTTATGGCGCTATCCCAAGCTGAAGCAGCTCCGGGTCTACCGTAATTTGCTCTTATTCCAATATCTTCGGGAATACCAAACAATACATATTTTGCTTCACAAGTTTTTAGAAATTCAAGAGGATCAGCATCTTTTGGAATGGTTATCATTTTTTCTCCAAATTTTATTTCGCCACTTCTGTGGTTGGTTATCTTTGCGAGATCTTTAATTGTGAACGGGATAATCTTCTCCATTAAAAAAAATATTTTGGTCAAAAATAATATAATTGTGTTAACTTACGTTATTAGGTAGTTATATATTGTTAAATTTGTAAATAAATAAAAATTAAATCGAGATGGAAAATCAAAAAAGCAGTTCAAGTCTTAAAGCCGTAATAGCTGTATTGGCGATTTTATTAGTGGGTAGTTTAATCTACATTTTTAAAATGACCTCTGATACTGAAGTCGTTAAAACGGAATTAAAAACTACGTTAACCGAGAAAGAATCGGTGATGAAAGACTTGCAGGAATTAAAATCGACTTATGATGCTGCTATTGCAGAAAACACTTCAATGTCTGATGAGTTAATTTTGGAAAGAGACAAAGTGGTAAACTTAATGTCTGATTTAAGCAAATCAAAAGGTGATGTGGCTTCATTGTCAAAATATAGAACTCAATTCAACGCGCTGCAAGGCAATATGAAAGTTTTAATGGCGGAAAATGAAGGGCTAAAAAAGCAAAATACAACTTTAACTACACAACGTGATAGTACAGTAGTTGTTTTGGGAGAATCAAAGAAATACAATGAAGTTTTGGTAGGTCAAAACGAAGAATTAGCGAAAGCGGTTGAAATTGGTTCAAAATTGACAGTTTTAAACACAAGAGGATCGGCTTTTAAATTAAGAAGTTCTGGAAAACAAATTGAAACAGACAAAGCTAGCAGAGCTGACGTCCTTAGAGTTAGTTTTACAATTCCTGAAAACCCGATTGCTAAATCTGGTGAGAAAATGTATTACGTTCAAGTAATTGATAGTAAAAACAATGTTTTAGGAGACAAAAAAACACAAACTTTTGGAGATAACACATTAACTTACAGTTTTACAACGGTTGTACAATATGACAATAAAACTGTTCAGGTAACTCAAGATCTTAAAGGTAAAGATTTTGCTAAAGGAACTTACTTTATCAATATTTTTGATACTGATATATTGGTTTCTAAAACAAGTTTTATCTTAAGATAATCATCCAAAAAATATTAATAAAAAAAGAGGAACTTTAATGTTCCTCTTTTTTTTATGCAAAAATTTCACCTTCTAAAAGTACAGTTTCAATCAGATTACTGCCAAAAGCGTAAGGTATTTGATAATAGGAGGGTATGGGTTTTGTGATAATTAGATTTGCTTTTTTTCCAATGGTGATGCTTCCGTGAGTTTCAGAAATTCCCATGGCGTAAGCTCCATTTATTGTGGCAGCATTAATGGCTTCTTCGGGAGTCATTTTCATTTTGATGCACGCAGTTGCTACTACAAAATTCATATTTCCGGATGGAGTAGAACCCGGATTGTAATCCGTAGCGAGAGCTAGAGGAAGTCCAGCCGCAATCATTTCTCGAGCTGGCGTATAAGGAATACTCAAAAAATAAGAGCAAGAAGGTAATGCAACAGGCATCGTCTCCGTATTTTCCAACGCTTTAATGTCTTCCGGTTTCATTACTTCTAGATGATCTACGGAAAGTGCATTGTGTTTTATTCCCGCTTGAATTCCTCCAATTGAGTTAAATTGATTGACGTGGATTTTTGGCTTTAAGCCAAATTTAATCCCAGCTTCGATGATTTGTTGGGTTTCTTCAACAGTAAAATAACCCGTTTCACAAAATACATCGATGAAATCTGCCAGTTTATTTTTAGCAATTTCAGGGAGCATTTCATTGATGATTAAATCGATATAACCTTGGTGGTTTGTTGCGTATTCCGATGGGAAAGCATGAGCACCCAGAAAAGTTGCTTTGATTGTAATTGGATAGTTTTGAGCTAATCGCTGAATCACGTGAAGCATTTTCAATTCTCCAGCAACGGTTAATCCGTATCCTGATTTGATTTCTACTGCTCCGGTTCCCAAACGCATGACTTCTTCCAGTCGCGCTTTGGATTGTTGGTATATTTCTTCTTCGGAAGTTTCGTTCAGTTTTTTAGCTGAATTTAGGATTCCACCGCCACGATTAGCGATTTCTTCATAAGTCAAACCATTGATTCGATCTACAAATTCCTGTTCTCGATTTCCCGCATACACAATATGGGTATGACTGTCACACCAAGATGGTAAAACTATTTTTCCGTCTGCATCAATACACTTTTCTGGATTTATGTTAGGCAAATCCTCCATAGAGCCAAAATCAGAAATAAGTCCATTTTTAAGTACTAAATAGGCATTTTTGATAGTGGGTAGAACAGCCATTTCAGCACCCGACACTTTCAAAATTGAAGAATCCCGAACCTGGAGCAACTCTTTGATATTGATGATTAATGTTGTCATTTTATATGATAATTATTCAGAAACTTTGATTTCAAACATTTTGTCCCAATTTTTACCGGTTACAAAAATGGTTTTTGTTTTAGGGTTGTACGCAATTCCGTTTAGGACATCCGTATCCGGTAATTGAGTTATTTTTTTCTTTAAATCGGCAAGATTAATAATTGCTTCGACCGCTCCATTTTTAGGATTGATGACAGCAATAGCATCTTTTTGATACACATTTCCATAAATTTTCCCGTCAATCCATTCGAGTTCATTAACTGCTTTTATTTTTGTTTCAAAGGAATATACGTTCAAGTAATCTACTTCTTTGAATGTGGTTGGATCTATTATCCAAATTTTTTCGGTACCATCAGATTGATAAAGATATTTTCCGTCATTTGTTAATCCCCAACCTTCAATAGGTTTGAAATACGTAAACGTTATTTCCTTTTTGAAGGTATCCGCGTTATACACATATCCTTCATTATTTTGCCACGTTAATTGGTATATTTTGTTATTAAGAATCGTAATTCCTTCACCAAAATATTTGTCTGCCAATTCCACTTTTTTGTAAACTTCTCCAGTTTTATAATTTGTTTTTCTTAAACTTGAGATTCCTTTTATTCCGGTACTATTTCCAGAACCGTTTCCAGTTCCTTCGTACAGCGTGTCTCGGTAAAATTCTAATCCTTGTGTGTATGCTTGAATATCGTGTGGATACGTATTTACGATGGTGTATTTTAATAATTTTGGCTGAATATCAGAAACTAATTCTACTCTAGTGGTAGCTTCTGAGTTTTGACCTTCGTAATAGACCAAAGCTTTTAGATTTTGATAACCCAATTTTTGATCTTTCAATTCAAAAGTTAGTTTATCAGCTCCTTTTTTTGAACCAATTTTTTTGTCATTTACGTAGTAGATAACACTGTCAATAGTTTTGGAATTGGAGTTCAAAATATCCAAAGAAAGAGCTTCCTGTGGTTTATATTGTTCCTTAAATTTGGAATTATCAAAGGAGAATAAAGTATTTTCACCTTTTTTTGTTTCGTTGCAACTTGCTAAGGTGATTCCTAATAAAATGACAGATAGGAAGTTATAATTTTTCATGATTTGTTTTTTTGTTGTACCAATATACAATGTTATTTTTAATGATTAAAGGTCTTGTAAAAATATAAAAAGATTGTATATTTGCACCGGCAAGTCCTACACGACCAGCTCCTGCAGACTCCCCCAGGATGGGAACATAGCAAGGGTACGTGGTTGAGCGGTGCGATGTAGGTCGCTTGCCATTTTTTTATTTATTACAAAAGTAGTCTTCCTTCGGGAGGATTTTTTTATTTTTGGACCTTTCGTATCATAAACAACAACTATCATGAATAAAGTAGTTCTAATTACAGGTGGTTCTTCCGGAATAGGAAAATCTATTGGCGAATTTTTGCATCATAAAGGTTTTGTTGTGTATGGAACCAGTAGGAATCCGGATCGAATTTTGAATTCGGTTTTTCCTTTAGTGGCTTTGGACGTTCGGGATGCGGATTCGATTCATGCGGCTATTGCCAAAGTGATTTCGATCTCTGGAAGATTAGATGTTGTTATTAACAACGCTGGTGTTGGGATTACGGGGCCTTTGGAAGAAATTCCAATGCATGAAATCAAGAATAATTTTGAGACCAATCTTTTCGGCCCAATTGAAGTGATGAAAGCGGTTTTGCCCCAAATGCGTGCGCAAAGCTCGGGTTTGATTATCAATGTCACTTCGATTGCAGGGTATATGGGTTTGCCTTACAGGAGTGTTTATTCTGCTTCAAAAGGAGCGTTAGAACTTATCACGGAAGCATTGCGTATGGAAGTAAAATCGTTTGGTGTGCATATTACTAATGTGGCTCCGGGAGATTTTGCGACAAATATTGCATCGGGACGTTTTCATGCTCCGATTCTAAAAGGTTCGGCTTACGAAACCCCATACGGAAATACATTGAAAACTATGGATGAACATGTGGATAGCGGCAGTAACCCTAATGAAATGGCAGAAGCAGTTTATCAGATTATACAAACTCGGGAACCTGAAATTCATTATAAAGTGGGCGTTTTTATGCAAAAATTATCAATTGTTTTGAAGAGAATTTTACCGGATAAAGTATATGAAAAAATGCTGATGAACCATTATAAATTGTAATTTTGTACGGAAATTTGCGTGAGATTTGAGATTAAGAAGAGAACAACCAGTGGCTGTTAGGTATTTTATTTTGCGTGAGGGATAGCAGTGAAAATCCTTTTATTTTTTTCTTTAAAAAATAAAAGATTGTAACGGAAAGCCCGACCCGAAGTTTTCATGAAGGGGCACGCCCAAAGAATTAGAAACACACAATTAATTTATATAATATGAAATTTTTTATTGACACGGCTAATTTAGCTCAGATTAAAGAAGCACAGGCATTAGGCGTTTTGGATGGCGTTACAACAAATCCTTCGTTGATGGCCAAAGAGGGAATTACAGGGAAAAACAGCATTTTGAAGCATTATGTTGATATTTGTAACCTAGTTGATGGTGATGTAAGTGCCGAAGTTAATGCTTTGGATTACGACGGAATGATTAAAGAAGGAGAAGAGTTAGCGGATTTACACGAGCAAATCGTGGTGAAATTGCCTATGACTAAAGAAGGAGTTATGGCTGCTAAATATTTTTCGGATAAAGGAATTAAAACAAATGTAACTTTAGTGTTTTCGGCTGGACAGGCTTTATTGGCTGCAAAAGCGGGAGCTACTTATGTTTCTCCATTCATTGGTCGTTTGGATGATGTATCAACGGACGGATTGGCTTTGATTGAAGAAATCAGATTAATTTATGATAACTACGGTTACGAAACTCAAATTCTTGCTGCTTCAGTGCGTCACACCATGCACATTGTAAACTGTGCTAAAATTGGTGCTGATGTAATGACTGGACCATTATCTGCTATTTACGGTTTGTTGAAACACCCATTGACTGATATTGGATTGGCACAGTTTGTTGCTGATTTCGAGAAAGGAAATAAATAGATTTAAGATTAACGATTTCTGATTTGAGATTTCGGTATAAATTAAAACTCCCATTATGCTTAGCAAAATGGGAGTTTTTTTATTGGTGTGGTTTTGGTTAGTTTGTTTTGAAATTAGTGTCCTCCACCAACTTCTATTTCTTTTCCAATTCCTTGTTTTTCTAAAATTCCAATTACTTTCCATCCGTAGAACGCAATGAAAGCGAAACATAAAACAGGAATGAAGTAAGACGTATGAATTCCGATAATATCCGCTAATTTTCCTTGTAATGGCGGGATAATTCCACCACCAAGAATCATCATTACCAAGAAGGCTGAACCTTGAGACGTGTATTTTCCTAAACCTGCAATTGCTAATGAGAAAATAGAAGGCCACATAATACTTAAGAATAATCCACCGCTCATAAAAGCAAAAATAGCGATCGTTCCAGTAGTGAATAAACCAATAAGCATAGCTGTCATTCCCATTATACCAAAAATCATTAATGTTCTTGATGGTTGGTCTTTTCCTAAAAAGAAACCAGCGATTTGGAACAAAATTACAAATGCGTACGCATATAAAGGCGTTACATCTTGTCCGGAAATGGCGTTGGCAGCTAAAACTACTCCAAATGCGATATAAGGAACAACGATAAGTAAAATTTTCTTTAATTGTGATGATGGGTTGAAAACCGTAATAGCTCCTGCCCAACGTCCAATCATTAAACTTCCCCAATACATAGACATGTATGGCGCCAAAGCTGGACCTGAAATAGAACCAAAATCAGCCGTTACCAATAATTCACCTAAGTTACTTCCAATAGTCACCTCGACACCTACGTAAGCGAAAAGGGCTAACATTCCCAAAACTAATTGTGGGTATTTCATTGCTCCCCATCCTTCAGGATTTTTTTGAGCAGTTGTATTTGCAAAGAATAATCCGATAACGACCACTAAAAGGGTAGAAGCCGTTAAGGCTAACCCTAAGTAATCTTTTTCCTTGTTCTCTATAAAACGAGTGATAAATTCAGCATCTTCATAACGAGAAAATATATAAGCAAAAATGGCAACCAAAATTACAGTTATGGCAATTAAGGTTTTCATAGCTTTGTTAGCTGTTTCAAAAGTAGAATCACTTTTTCCAGACGGTAACTTTTTAGAAAAATGGAATAAGGCTGCAGCCAATAAAAACAGTCCACCTACAAATACATATAAGATTCTCATTGAATCTAATGAATCTGGTTTTTGAGCAAATTCTTCAATATTTACACCTGCAATAACTCCAAATAAGGCTATAGATACTACTATTGGTCCTATAGTGGTTCCCAATGAATTGATTCCTCCTGCAAGATTCAATCTGCTGGAAGCGGAATGTGGTTCACCAAGAGAGGCTGCAAAAGGCTGAGCCGATGTTTGTTGTAGTGAAAAACCAAGAGCAACAATGAATAATGCGCCTAGAATAAACAAATAACTTCCTTGTGTTACTGCAATTATCATAAGTACAGCTCCAAATGTACTGACCAATAAGCCGTAAATAATTCCTTTTTTGAATCCCCAACCGTTAAGAATATCTTTTTTTGCAATACTACTAAAAATGAAAAGTAATAACGCTCCGATATAGTAAGCACCATAAAAAGCAAAATCGATTAGTTGACTTTGAAATTGGTCTAAGCCAAATTTAGCTTTGCAAAATGGAATAAAAATTCCGTTTGAAGCTCCAATAAAACCCCAAAAGAAAAATACGGTTATGAGTGTATAGAGCGCGGAATTATTAGACTTTGTTTGTTCTGAATTCATAGGTATAAATGGGTTAATGATTAGTGTTAAATACTTTTTATTGCTGTAAGACCGTAAATATATTTGTTAAGTAAATTAAAAAAAAATAATTTAGACTAAATATTGTTAGAATTATTGAATAACCAATTATTGTTGAAAATACCTGCTTTTTTTTCAAACTTTTTTGAATTTAAATTTTTTTAATTTGATTATTAAGAAATATGGATTTTGGTATTTCAATCTAAGACGTATCAATATTATTTGATTCGGTAAGTGAATAGTAATTTACACGAAAACAAGATTAATATTAGGATTCGATAAATAGGGAAGTCCGTTTTTTGTAGTTGCAGGAGTTAATTAAAATTTGAAAAACATATTTGAAAATTATTTTTTTATTTGGTTAAGGAGAAAGACGGTCTATTTTCCAAGAATAATCCTCTTGACCTGTATACCGAATTCTATCGTGTAATCGATTCGGTCTTCCTTGCCAAAACTCTACCTCTAAAGGAGTTACTAAAAATCCGCCCCAATGCTTCGGTCTTGGAATTACCATACTCTCAAAATCTTTTTCCAACTGTTTTAAGTTTTCCTCCAAATATTCTCTCGAAGGCACCACTTCACTTTGGTTGGACACAATTGCTCCCAGTTTACTTCCATCGGGTCTGGATTCGAAATAACTGTCAGAGGTTATTTCCGAAGTTCTTTTTGCAATTCCTTTGATGATTACCTGACGCTCCATCGTATGCCAAAAAAAAGACAGGCAAACATTCGGATTTGCTGTGATAGCCTTACCTTTTTCAGAATTATAATTGGTATAAAAAATAAAACCTTCCTCAGTAAACTTTTTTAACAATACAACTCGAGATTTTGGAAAACCATCTAAGCCTATTGTAGCGACTGTCATCGCATTAACTTCACTGTCACCTCCAAAGTCTTCTACTTCATGAAACCATCGGTTAAACAAGTTTATTGGGTCTTCTGGGATAGTAGATTCCAATAATTCACTCTTCTCGTATGATTTTCTGTAATTACTTAAGTCATTCATAATTTTTGTTTTAAAAATGTTGATTGCTGAACCATTCGATTTAAAATCATCGAAAAATTCAGCAGTTATTTGATGCTTAAAATTGTTTTCTTTTAATTAAAACTCAAAGCTTTTTCCGTCATCAGCCAAGAGTACTTCGGGAAAAATAGTTTCGGCTTCTTCCTTAAACAATTCGATACTTTCATATCGAGTCGAATAATGACCTAAAATTAATTGTTTAGCATTGGCTTTCAAAGCAATAGTTGCCGCTTCTTTAGCAGTAGAATGTAATGTTTTTTTAGCTAGATTTTCCTCAGATTGCAGGAAAGTAGATTCATGGTACAACACATCTATATTTTCTATAATTGGAAGCATGGCTTCATTGTAAACTGTATCAGAGCAAAAAGCATAATTCTTTGTCGGAATAGGATCAAATGTCAACTTTTCGTTTTCTATTACTCTTCCGTCTTCCAACGTAATGTCTTTTCCGTTTTTTATTTTTTGGTAATAACAACTCTCTATTTCATAATTTTGGACGGCATCCAAATTCAATTTTCGGTCTCCAATTTTTTCTTGGAACAAAAAACCGTTTGTATAGACACGATGTTTCAAAGGAATTGTTTTGACCAAAACTTTTTCGTCTTCGAAAATAATTTCGCTTTCCAAAGATTCCAATTCATGGAAAAACAAACTATAATTCGTCCAGGAATTAGACAAACGCAGTTGCAATTTGATAATTTCTTTGATGCCCTTTGGACCATAAATATGTAAATCCGTAGTTCTATTCAGTAAAGTAAATGTGGATACTAAACCTACTAATCCAAAAAAGTGGTCTCCGTGTAAATGGGAAATGAAAATTTGGTTTATTTTAGAAAATCGGATTTTATTCTTGCGCAATTGCACTTGGGTTCCTTCCCCGCAATCAATCAGAAAAAGTCTGTTTTTTATGTCTAAAATCTGGGAAGTTGGATTGGTAAATGTTCGGGGTGTTGCGGCATAGCAACCAAGGATTGTTAGTTTCAATTTTAATTTATTCGGTTATTTGTTTAATCGGTTATGCATATTTGGTTAAATAAATTAGGCGGCTAAACAAGTAACCGAATCAACTAATTTAAAAGCCTAAATCTCTTTCAATCTCTTCCATTTCTATAATATCATGCGCTTCTAATAACGAAGGCACCACTGTTAATTTAGCAGGAACAGCATTATAATCAAAATCAGAAGTAACGATTACAAATGACTTTTTAGATTTTTTATGTTGTTTTGATAACGGCATAAATAATTTAATATCATTTGTTGACAAATCATTATGCATCAAAAGATCAATTATGATATTGTGTTTTTCGAAAGTTTTGTATTGATGAGTAACCTTCATTAAAAAAGAAGTAAAATCACCCTGAGTATCCCTAATTATTACCGTATGTCCTTTTTGATCTACTTTCATTGTATTAAATTTCAAAGACTGCTTTATGGCAGTGTGGTTTATAAGTAGCTAATTTACAAAGTTTTAAATTAGTTTATTGAATTTTTGAAGCCAAAAGATAAATAACTGCCATTCTGATTGCTACACCATTTTCTACTTGGTTTAAAATCACGGATTGATTGGAATCAGCTACTTCACTTGTAATTTCGACACCGCGATTAATAGGTCCGGGATGCATGATTATAATTTCTTTGCTAAGAGAATCCAAAAGCGGTTTGTCAACTCCATATTGCTGCGCATATTCCCTAGTGGACGGGAAATAATTGACATCCATGCGCTCATTTTGCACACGCAACATATTCGCAACATCACACCATTCTAATGCTTTTCGTAAATCAGGTTCTACGGTAACACCCAATGATTCAATATATCTTGGAATAAGCGTTTTAGGTCCGCAAACTTTCACCTCAGCGCCTTGCATTTGCAATGCATAAATATTGGACAAAGCGACTCTGGAATGTAAAACATCGCCTACTATGACTACTTTCTTTCCGGCTACTTCACCTAGTTTTTCCCGAATGGAATAACTGTCTAACAACGCTTGTGTAGGATGTTCATGTGCGCCATCTCCTGCGTTTACGATACTGGCTTTTACGTTTTTGGATAAAAAATAAGCAGCACCGGGATTGGAATGTCGCATCACTACCATATCTACTTTCATCGAAAGAATATTATTTACGGTATCTATCAATGTTTCTCCTTTTTTGACAGAAGATTGCGCGGCCGAAAAACTAATGACATCCGCAGACAACCGTTTTTGTGCTAATTCAAAAGAGAGTTTTGTTCTGGTACTGTTTTCGAAGAAAATATTAGCAATGGTAATATCTCGTAACGAAGGCACTTTCTTAATTGGTCGATTGATGACTTCTTTAAAATGATCGGCAGTTTCAAAAATCAGGTCAATATCATTCTTGTTGATGTATTTTATTCCTAATAAATGATTTACGCTTAATTCTTTCATTTTTATTTACGATTATATTTTTTAATAGTCAGCGTTTGAATGCAATCTAACTTGTAATTAAATACACGCCATCTTCGCCCTCATTTTCTTTCCAACTCACTTTTACTTTTTCATTATTGATTGCGTCTACTTGCCTTCCTCTATAATCCGGTTGAATGGGTAAGTTGCGACTAAAACGTCGGTCTATCAATACTAGAAGTTCAATTTCCGAAGGTCGTCCAAAAGATTGAATAGCAGTCAATGCAGATCGAATGCTTCGTCCAGTGAACAAAACATCATCTATGAAAATGACTTTTTTATTTTCGACGATAAAATTAATCTTGGTTTTATTGGCTTCTAATGGCTTATCAGTTCTTCTAAAATCATCTCTAAAAAAAGTGATGTCCAAATAACCAAGCTGAATTTCAGGAGTTTGATATTCTTTTTCTAAAATTTCTTTTAAACGCTCCGCCAAAAAAACACCTCTTGGTTGAATTCCAACTAATATTGTATCTGAAAAATCTAAGTGTTTTTCGATTAATTGACAGGCCAAACGATGTAATATGATAGTAACTTCTTTTGCAGTAAGTAATACTTTTTGACTCATAATAATTGTGTGGTTTGGTTTGGCAAATATACAAATTCCAATTTATGATTTTATAATTAAAAAGGGAGAAAATAGAGTCATTTATTATTTACCCCATGAAATCCATGTAGCTTTATGCCAAATCGTTTCTAAAGGTCCTTGTTTATGGGTTTTAAGCCACCAGGTACAAAATAACAATTGGATAATAAATAATACAATACCTATCATTAAACAATACGTTGCACCTGTATATTCAAAAAGCCCTAATCCGTATCGGTAATAAATAAAGGAACCAATCATGGATTGCATGATGTAATTAGTCAAGCTCATTTTTCCAAAAGGAATCAACTTAGATAATACTTTATTAACAGATCCCTTTTGATACAATAAAATAAATCCTGAAACGAGAACTAACATAAATGCTACGTTTGACCAAGAAGCAAATATAATGGTGAGTTTATTAGATAATGTTACTCTTCCTATAACATCTACCGTATGAGTTTTTAAAGCAAATAATGGTATAAATAAAATACTTGAATACAGTAATACTTTTTTCCAAAACTGTTGGTTTGCATCGGTTGTGTCAAAAAGCTGTTTTCGACCCAGCAACATTCCAAATAAGAATAATGCCGGAGCCTGAAAAAATCTTCCATTTTCCCATGACCACAACAGGGAAGCAATTTTTCCTAACGTCAAGTTTCCTACTACATAATCTAGAAAAGAACCATTTTTCATATAAAGAGCAATACCTTCATAATACCCAGTTGATACGTTAGGTGGTGCTACATAATCTGGATTCAGCATATAATAAATACATCTTGCCCATTCTAAAGGTTGCAACATCAATATAACAGCCGTAATAAAAACGGCTTTGTTACTCCAGTTGACAACTGGTATTAATAAAAGGCCAAGAAAAGCATATAAGGTCAGAATATCTCCTTGATAAAATGCAGTATTTATAAGTCCGAAAATTAATAATAGCATCATACGCCAAAAAAATCGCCCCCGGAAATCATTTCCTTTTTTAGCTTGATTATCATTTTGAATGTAAAAACTAAACCCAAAAAGAAGCGCAAAAATGGCATATGATTTTCCTCCAAAAATGAAAAACATTGAGTCCCAAACTATTTTATCTATAATGACAAGCCAAGCAGGAAAATTTTCAGGCAAATGATAATATTCAAAATGTTCTACATTATGAAGTAACATAATAGACATAATGGCAAAACCACGTAAGGCATCTACCACTTCTATTCTTGGAGATTTTAAATTTAAAGTAATGTTGGTCATATTGATAGCTTTGATTAAATAGAAATAATAAAACTCAAAAATATATTTTTTACATACATAGTAGTTTAAAAAATAGTTGTAAAGGTGTATTTTGTGATTTTTTTTTAAACTATTGAGAAATTTTATAATAAACTGTAGAAATTATATAACAAATTCGTTTCATGATTTAGTAATTTTATATTTCAATTTAAAGATAAAAATCATGCAAAACAAACTAACCCGATTATTGATGCTTTTTATAGTATTAATATCTTTTTCAAGCTGTTCAATAATAGAAGGAATATTTAAAGCCGGCGTAGGAGTTGGTATTTTTATAGTTATTGCAGTGATAGCCATAATAATATTTATCATCAGCAAAATTTTTGGTAGAAAGTAAACAACATTACTTTCAAACCAATATTTGAAACCTCTTCAAAAAAAATCTCCCGTTATTGCGGGAGATTTTCTATTTAATATATATCACTTTTTATACGGTGTACATTTTAGCTCTTAATTCCTGAACACCTTCGTTATCTAAGTATTCATCGAAAGTCATATATCTATCAATAGCACCATTTGGTGTCAATTCGACAACTCTATTTCCAACGGTTTGAGCAAATTCATGATCGTGTGTAGTGAAGATTACGGAACCTTTATAGTTTTTTAATGAGTTATTAAAAGCCGTAATCGATTCTAAATCCAAGTGATTCGTAGGTTCGTCAAGCATTAAAACATTAGCTCTTTCCATCATCATTCGTGACAACATGCAACGCACTTTTTCTCCTCCAGATAATACTCTACAGGTTTTTAACGCTTCCTCACCAGAGAAAATCATTTTACCAAGGAAACTACGAATATTTACCTCATCTCGTTCTTCTTCGGTTTTTACCCATTGACGCAACCAATCTACAAGAGAATAATCACTTTCAAAAAATGAATGATTATCACCCGGCAAATAGGCTTGGTTAGTGGTAACTCCCCAATCAAAAGTTCCTGAATCTGCGGTTTGATTTGCGTTTAATATTTCATAAAAAGCAGTTGTAGCACGTGAATCTTTAGAGAAGAGAACAATTTTATCGCCTTTGGCCATATTCAAATCTACTCCTTTAAACAAAATTTCTCCATCTATGGAAGCGCTTAAATTTTGAACATTCAAAATTTGATCTCCTGCTTCACGCTCTTGGTCAAAAATAATTGCCGGGTAACGACGACTTGATGGTTTTATCTCAGAAATATTCAACTTGCTAATCATTTTTTTACGCGAAGTAGCTTGTTTTGATTTGGCTACATTCGCACTAAAACGACGAATAAACTCTTCTAATTCCTGTTTCTTTTCTTCTGCTTTTTTGTTTTGTTGTGCGCGTTGTTTTGCTGCTAATTGGCTGGATTCATACCAGAAAGTGTAATTTCCTGAATAATGATTTATTTTACTGAAATCAATATCCGAAATATGCGTACAAACAGAATCCAAAAAGTGTCTGTCGTGAGAAACTACGATTACGGTGTTTTCATAGTTGGCCAAGAAATTTTCTAACCAAGCAATAGTTTCAAAATCCAGATCATTGGTAGGCTCATCCATAATAAGTAAATCCGGATTTCCAAAAAGCGCCTGTGCCAAAAGGACACGAACTTTTATTTTTCCTTCCAAATCTCCCATTAAAGTATAATGATGTTCCTCTGTAATTCCAAGATTTGACAACATTGATGCTGCATCAGAATCAGCATTCCATCCGTTCATTTCTTCAAATTGCACTTGTAACTCGCCAATTCTGTCTGCATTTGAATCATTGTAATCTAAATACAAAGCATCCATTTCTTTTTTGATCGCATAAAGGGTTTTATTCCCCATCATAACGGTCTCTAATACGGTACTTTCGTCAAACATATTGTGGTTTTGATTTAAAACCGACATACGTTTTCCTGGTTCCAAGTGAATATTTCCCGAAGTTGGGTCCATTTCACCTGCAATTATTTTAAGAAAAGTAGATTTTCCAGCGCCATTGGCTCCGATAACTCCATAGATATTACCGTGTGTGAAGGTAGTATTTACTTCGTCAAACAAAATTCGTTTGCCAAACTGAACTGATAAATTATTTACTGTTAACATGAATGTTTATTTTATAAAATTTTTGCAAAAATACGAAAAAAATACACAGATATGAACTAAATAACAATGTAGTTAGCAATAGCTATTTTTGATATCAAACTAAAATTATAAAAAGTTAATTTCGGTTTTTTAGTTTGAGAATAGTTACCTCAATTTTAATACCTTTAAATAAAATTATATCTTATATAAAAATATTTTTTAGCGCTAACAAATAGAAAAAACATCAACAGATTGAACCCAATACCTCAATTGATTTATTATGAAAAAAATTTGCACTTTCTTATTGCTTTTGATTTCTCATTTAACCTTTTCACAAACTGAAAAGTTATTCTATTATTCAGAAAAAGATAGTCTTTTAGGTATCAAAAATCAAAATGGAAAAATTATTGTTCCTGCTGATGTGACTTGGGGAACATCTATGTACAAAGACACAATTGAAATAAAGTCAAGTATTTTTTTATTAAGTTTTAAAAATAAAGGTGATTTATATTTTGATAGAAATGGAAATTACTTATTCAAAACTGCTTTGGCTGCATTGGGATATAGTGATTTTCATGAAGGATATATTCTATATGAAGATAATGGAAAGTCTGGATTAGCTAACAGACTTGGAAATAAAATTATTTCAGCAAAATATGATTATATATCACCTATGAATTTTGGATTTGCACAATATTGCAATGGTTGTTATTGGGACACTTCCAAAGATGAAGAACATCCGCCTTTAGTTGGAGGTGTTTGGGGTTTTGTTGACAGGAATGGAAAAGAAATTAAAACAACTACAAAACGAAATCATCCGAAAGATATAGAAACAAAAGAGCATCAATTCATTCCCTATCAATTCAAATACAATAAAACAGAACAAGAAATTTTAGCTTTTTTTGAAAAAAGAAAAAATCAAATCATCAAGATTAATGGCTTTAATTGTTCTGATAAAAAGTTGTTTTTTGAAATTGTCGAAAAACCATCGGAATTTGATTCTTTTTATAAAATAAAAACTTTTGAATTATGTAATAAATATCCAAATGGAGCTGACGAAAATTATGATGATTTCAAAAACTTTAAAGTTTCTGCAGATGGAAATTTTTTTTATGTTGTTTACATGGACTTAGTTAATTACAAAGAGTATTCAGAATATATTGAAAGAAAAATTCCAGTAGATAAATGGATTAAAGAAAACCTTAATAAATAGTACTACCTACAACCTCCATGTCATTGACTTAAATTTTTCAAACTCCCATAAACTGCTAATTCTACATCAGCAGGACTTCTGGTATTGCATTTCTCCAATAAATCCTCCAATAACGCTTGATTAACTTTTTGTTTTTTATCCATTAAAAGCAATAGCTGCTCCGATACATCACTCAAACTTTTAGACAAAGGCAAAAGAGGTTGCACCAACGGAGCATTGGAACTTAAAGCAATTAAATCGGAATTTAAGGCAATCCACTTTTTAAAAAAATTAATCACTATTAGTTTATTCTCCTTACTTTTATCCGCTAAATACGCATTGACTGCAAGATTAAAATCTAGCGCTTCAGAAGCATCCGAATTACAAGCATCAGCAAATAAGGTTAACGGTGAATGTATTCTGTATTTCTTTCCGCCACCATTGCGTTTATAATTTTTCAGAGGTTCGCAAAGGTTCGAAAAATCATTCAAGGCACGCGTATCTTGATTGTTGCTGATGTTTCTCAAAATCACTTCTTTGTTTCTAATGTGTGTAATTCCTAGTTCTTCTAATCGAAAAGAGATTGTTTTCAACCTTTTGCGCAAGCTGTTCATGTCATTCACTTCTGCATTTGACCATAATCGCTCAGCTATTGCAGCAGTTCGTGGCCAAATCCTGGAATCTATATTTAATGGCGTTACGAGTTCGCTCCACATCGCAGCTTCTCCTCCTAAAACTCTTGCTTTTTCTTCTGGACTAAGAATAATCTTTTTAGGTAAGGGATCATTCATATAATGACTTTCTAAACCTAACATCAAATCAATATAATACCCATTGGACAAAACGGTATTGTATCCACTTTTTGCAGCTTTGATCAAAGCTCCACCGGCTTCTTGACCTTCGTTCGTTCCTCTCCAAGCATGAATTATAGCATCTTTAGACATGTTTTCAGTCATTATTTCTTCCCAACCCATCAATTTTTTGTTGTGTTTTTTTAGCATTGGAATTAACTTCATGTTAAAGTAAGTCTGCAAATCATGATTGTTGGCCAGATTATTTTCCTTCTTAAATTGCTGAATTTCAGGATTTGCATTCCATTCTTTTCCATTATTTTCGTCACCGCCAATATGAAAATAACTGCCTGGAAATAACGGACACACTTCATCAAAAATTGAGCTTACTATTTCATAGGTTTTGGGATTTGTGGGGTCTAGAGTCGCATTGAAAATCCCTGAATTTCTTTGTACTTCATATGTGATTTTTCCTTCGCCAACTTTACTTCCTATCTCCGGATAAGCAGTCAACAATGCCGAAGCATGTCCCGGAACATCTATTTCAGGAATAACCAGAATTCCTCTTTCATCGGCATACTTTACAATATTTTTGATTTCTTCCTGAGTATAAAAATATCCATCTGAGGCTAATTCTGTTAATTTTGGATGATTTTTTAATTGAATTCTCCAACCTTGATCATCGGCTAAATGCCAATGGAAAACATTCATTTTCATCGAAGCCATAGCGTCCAGATTTCTTTTGATAACATCTACCGGCTGGAAATGTCGGGCCGCATCAATCATCAATCCTCTCCAGGTAAAACGTGGCGATTCCGAAATCGCAACAACTGGAAAGTAAAACGATGTATTATTGTTTTGTAGCAATTGTAATAAAGTCTCTAAACCATGCAACGCTCCTAAATCATTAGCGGCATTAATGATTATTTTATTCGAGGTAATTATAAGTTGGTAACTTTCGTCCTCATTAATTTCTATTTTTCCATTGCGAACACAATTAATTTGTAATTCGGCTTCTGGACTTTCGTTGACTTTCGTCAAAAAACTTTGTTCGAGAAACAATCCTGTTCTGCCGTCCAATCGTCGTACAAAGTTGGTTGCGCCTAGAAAAATTCTAGGATTAGGATTCCCCGTAATATTCACTTTAAAATTTTTGCTTAAAGCAAAAGTGCCTTCAGACAACTTTATATTTTGTGGCCAAGGCATCAAGTTTAATTGCTCGGAGGTAATTTGAGCATTCGAAACAAAACTTCCGAACAATAGCATTAGGATATATTTCATACTTTATATTTTTATTATTGTCCTGTAGTAAACAATTACTTTTATAAAAAAGCTTTTCTATAATTTGTGGAAACAAATATAAAGTACGCATATAAATAGTAATTTTGCAAGGTAAATATTGAATTATGCTATTTCTAATTTTGAGTATTATATGCAGTGTGACTGTTGGAGTGTTGTTTAAAATTGCACGCAGTTATAATGTAAGTCAGGTTCAAATTGTTGGTTGGAATTATGTTTTTGCTCTTATTTTTTGTTATTTGTCATTCAGTCCAGATCTTAGCAAGGTAAGGACTTTGGCACCTTGGGGTATTTATGTTCCTATTGGTATTTTATTGCCTGCAATTTTTCTTTTTTTGGCAGCCTCCATAAAACAGGTAGGTATTGTAAAAACAGATGCAGCTCAAAGGCTTTCGTTGTTTATTCCCATTTTGGCTGCATGGCTGATCTTTAAAGAAGACTTTAATATCCTAAAAATCATAGCGCTTTTGGTTGGATTTCCGGCGCTATTGCTTATTCTTACTAAACCCTCTCAAAGTACAGAAAACAAATGGATTTATCCTGCAGTAGTTTTACTGGGCTTTGGAACTATAGACATTCTTTTTAAACAAATTGCTCTTTACACAAGTCTGCCTTATACCACTTCGTTGTTTGTAGTTTTTGGAATTGCGCTACTCATTATGATAGGAGCAGTAGTCTATGATGTCATAGTTTCTAAAAAGCCGATGCACTTTAAAAATATTATTTTTGGAGGTTTGGTAGGTATTTTTAACTTTGGAAATATTCTTTTTTATCTAAAAGCTCATAAAGCTTTCGCTGAAAATCCTTCAACAGTTTTTGCAGGGATGAACATGGGTGTGATTGTCATAGGAAGCCTTGTAGGCATTTTTGTTTTTAAAGAAAAACTAACAAAAATGAATTATGCTGGCCTTTTTCTAGCGTTGATAGCCATTGTTTTGATCGTAATGTCGCAGATCATTTAAAGGGAATTAAGCGATTTAGATTGAAAAATTTTAGCTAAAAAAAAAATCTTTGTACAAGTTCCGGTTTTGATTGCTGTTGAATGTAAAGGTATCAGTTGTAAAAAACTGTTCTTGAGCAGAATAAAGCTTTCGTAGAACAATAGTATTGTACAAAAAATGATTGTTTATTGTTATAAATAAGCGGTTCGCTTTTTCAAGATTTTCTTTAGTAAGTCTTCGGATAATAGATATATGGGAATCACTGCGTTTTTCATTTAATTAATTTACCATAAACTGGGACGATGTAGTTTCCATTTAAAAAGGGAATTGGATCAATTTTGCTTTGTAATACAACTCCGCTAAGCGGTGTTTCGAGTAATAGTTGCGCTGCTTGTACCAATGGTGCTGCGGTAGTTGTTTGGATTGCCCTCAATTGATGTTTTCCCACTTTTTGAGGAAGTATACATTTTGCAATCTCACGTCTGCGTAAAATACCTGTTGCATCTTTGCCTTCTACAGCTGCATATAAAATAATTTTGTCGTCTTCAATGTGAGGGATAATGGCTTCCATTTTTTCTTGTAAGACTTTAATTGTGTCAGTTGTATGTTCTAAATTAGCAATCTGCTCTTGTATCCAAGCATAATGTCCAGGATAACGTAAGGTTTTGTAATCGAGGGAGCGAACCTTTCCTAATAATGCGTCAGGCAAATCTGCTGCACCGCCTGAAGTAAGATCCTCTTCATAAGCAATGCCATCGATAATAATAGTAGTTCTTTCTGAGAGTGATGGTAGGCTAGTTTTTTTGAAATTCCTTAATACTATAGTTTCTTTCAAATATTCTGTAGCTACACCCACAGTACTCCACGTAAAACCATAATAATGTGGAGCAACTGCATGATTGGTCAGCGCTCCAACTTTGAATTCCAGCTTGTCTACTTTATCAACTTCAAAGTCCTCACAAAACTGTTGGAAAAGTCCATTAGCAAGCAAATCGATATATCCCGGCGCTAAACCCGTTTGAAGTATAAAACCTGTTTTTGCGTCTTTTGCCAGTGCTATTATTTCTTCAGTCTCTTCAACATATTCTGTAAGATTTGCGTAATGTAGATTAAAATCTTTAGCAAACTGGGCTATTCTGGGTGCTTGGCTACCTGGTAAACAGTCCAGAATAATATCTGCTTGACGGAAGATTATTTTCATTTCATCTGTTATGCCATTTTCAGCAAGATGAAAATCTTGAATAAATCCTGATTTCGTAGTTCCTTCTTGAATCCAAAGGGCTACTTGTTTGGCTTTAGAAAGGGTTCTGTCACCAATGAAAAGAGTAGGAGGAACTTCACTCCATTCCATCAATAATAAACCAACAGCTTCTGCAATACCGCCTGCTCCTGCTATAATAATAGTGTGATGCTTTTTCATATCTTAAAGATACCCTTTTTTATTGGATAAGCATTTGAGAAGTGTACTAATTTGATTGTCATTAAATGTAGGTTCTCTGTCAAGGATAGAAACGGAAAGCCTGCAAAGGAAGAAGTCCTTTTATAAAATAAACCTTAAAACAGCGACTACAAGAAGCTCGTTTTAGGGTTTATTTTATGGACTGATTCCTGCGGACTTTCAGTGAATAGCCAGCCCGGACAGTATAATTGGAATGTAATGAAGAATTAAGATAAAACTCTTTAATTTATTACAATCGGTTACAAATAATGAATTAAAAAAATATGGAGTATAATTTTGATTATTATCAAAAAGAGTACCATTAGACTCTAAATATTTACTATTCAGCGGCGCACTCAACAGCTGTAAACTTAAATTTTATTTTGTCAAAGTCTATAGGTGAGCTTTTATCAAAATAGGTTGCTCCCATAGTATTTAACATTTTTCCATTGCCTAAAATAAGTTGCTCACCTCGTTTTAAAAATGCCATCGGGTTTTTAAATGTTATTTTTTTATTATCGTCCTGAATAAAGGTGTAGCTAGCAAATAATGTGTCTCCACTGAATTCACCTGCAATTTTCCCAATCTTTTTTGGGGTATTAAAAAATTTCATCACCATCTCGCCAGTTATTTTTCCGTCTTGCAAAGTGTTCATTTTCAAATCTATTGTGTCTTTTTCGTACATAGCTTGATAGCATTGGACACTTACAGGTTTTTCAACTGGGATTTTTTTAGAATTAACGACTTTTTCGTTTTCATTTTTTTTACAACTTTGGAATCCTATACTAGCAAACACTAAACAAAAAAGAAGATGAGTTTTCATAAGACTAAATTTTTAGTTATTAATTATTGCTAATTTAGTCAAAATAATGCTTTTATAGATGAAATAGTATAAAATATTGACTATCGCTAGCTTGATTTTTTGTTTGTCGATTTGCTATTTCTTATCCGTAATGGTAGTTTAAATGTTTTTTCTTCTAAAATTTAACCAACCCAAAAAGAGTAATATAAAATTGAATATTATTAAGGGAAGAAAAGTTTTCTTCAAGTTAATTTTTGATTTGTCACTAAAAGTTTCGACTTTGAAGTTGTCCCATTTTTGTTTATTTACTGCTTCATCGTCAAATATTTTAGGATAAAAATGCAAGCGTAATTTCTCGTGAAATTGTTTGGTTTCTTTTAAAAACAAAAGCTGATTTCCTAAATTGGCTCTAGCGATTTCGTTGAGTTGCATTTGTGCATGCAACGTTGGTATGAATTGCGTAATTTGTTGACTAGATTGATTGCGTTGCTCTAATTTTGACTCTAGATCACGGGATTCTTTTGCCGATTCATCATCGCCCATTTGTTGCATCGCATAATACCAAAGCCAGCTGAATTCTTTGTCAGGTAAAAGATAATTTTTGAACTGAGGATAATGCGTATAAAACTTATCTAAAGTTTCTTGTTTATCCATATCCCATTTTTCATGATAAGCATTACGTTGTTTTACAGTGAGTTCTAACGCTTCTGGAATAGGATATTTGTTTACAATGTACGTATTAATTAAAGCGGGTAAAATGATAATTAAAAATAACCACGTTGTCAATAAAATAACCGCATTGAAATTTGAATTCATTTGTAAGGAAACCAGAAAAAAGCATATAGCGAACCAGAAAAGTAGGTACAGAACACTAATTCCATAAAAGGTCAGAAATGAAATATTTAAGGGAATATTCAGTAAAAAAGCGGCAATTGCAAGTACAATTGTTAGTAATAGAGTCAAACTTAAAATTCGGATGTAGAATAATTTCAGAATGTATAAAAAAGTATTTTGACTCTGAGTGACAACAATTTTCCAAGTACCGCTTTCTTTTTCTTCCGAAATTAGATTGTATGAAAAAGCAATTATCAACAATGGAAACAGGTAGATGAGAACAAAACTAAAATCGATATTTCCGAGCAAAAGGTTGTTCGGATTATTGAGTTCGGCATCGTATTTTTGCCCTTCTAAACCACGAATAGTGACACTTTGTATCGAAGGATTTACATCCCGTTGTCCAATAGCCAAACTATTAACGGGGAAACTTTTATTGACAAGCGAAAATTTTAAATAATACAACAGAAGCCCCAAATCATCTTGATGAAAGTTAACATTTTTAGCAATGTGTTCTTTTTGATAAAGTATAGCTTCCTGTACGTTTTTTGCTTGTTTTTCCTGAAATTGTTTTCCAATCAACAGGCTAATAAAACAAATAAGGAATAGAAATAATAATCCGATTTTGGTTCCCCTCGAGCGAATGAAATTTTTGAAGAGTAATACTAACATATTAAATAGCTTTAAGATTTTTGTAGGCGATTTTAAGCAAGAATAAAAGAATGCCGATCCATAACGCAATGGAGATGATAGAAAGTAATTCGTTTTTTAAAATTGTAAAAACATCTTTTGGTTCATAATGAAACTCTTGTACATCTGCCCAATAATTTTTATTGATGATCTGAGGTCTATCAGTAGGATTTTGTTTTTTATTGCTGATGTATTTTATCTGCAAAGCATTCATTTTTTGAGCCATGTCGTAGCGATAAGTTTCCGCCTGTTTTTGAAAATTGATATACGAATCATAATCTGTGTTCGATAATCCCATCGAAATATTTTTAATGGCGATATACGGATTGATAAAAGAAACCGCTTTCGAAAAACTATTTTGTTTGGCATATACCTGCAACAAAGTATCTAGATGTTTATTGTAAATAGTACTACTGATTTTCTCGCCTTCGGTCATGATAAAACCGGAATAATTGAAAGGAAGTTTTTGTACCGAATCGACGTTGTAAACGCTGAGCAGCGAATCTTTTATAGCTTTATAATGCAAGTCATTCGGATTATGGCTGTCTCCTTGTTTTAAAATGTCTTTTTCGATAGCGCTATTAAATTCAATTTTCGACGGTGCTTGATACACGTAGGCTCCAATGGACTGAGTAGTTCGAGGCAAAATAATCGTAAAGAGCAGCCATATTCCAATTAAGGATACCAATGCATTTTTAGAAGTTTTGCTAGCAGCAGAAATTAAAACTGCTATCACACAAAAAAACAGCAAATAAATAAAATGGAAAAGAATAAATAGCATCATTTTAAGAATTTCATCTGCTGAAACAGTAAAGTTTTGGAGCAACATCCAAACCAAAAGCAGGACTAAAATTATTGGAATAAAAAGAAGCACAACAACACTGGCAATTCCTAAAGTTTTGCCTAATAGTATTTGTTTCCAGCTGACGCCTTGACTTAAAAGGAGTTTTAAAGTTCCGTTTTCTCTTTCGGTTGCTATAGCATTAAAACCAATAAAGAAAATCAGCAGCGGAAATAGAATTTGTAATACCATAGCAATACTGATTTCACCAAAACGCATCATACTGCTAGAAAATCCTGCTTCCGAAAAGTTAGCCGAATTTTGCTTGTGGGCTTCCAGAAAAATAGCATTTCCAAAAAAAGGTTCCATCCCATATTCGAACATGCTCAAAGAAGTACTTTTGCGGAAAGCGAAATTACCATAATGTGCCATTCGATGGGGATTTTTATCAGGATTATTCAACCAGTCTTCCCTAGATTCATGTTGGTACTTTTCGCTGGTCTGCTTTTGATTGGTGTAATTTTCCCAACCTGAAAAAGTTGCGTAAAGTAATAATATGCCAATAAAAATTATGATGATAGGCACAGCCCTATTCTTAAAAATAGCTTTGTTAAGATGTTTGGCTATTAAAATTTCGTTGTGTAATGACATGTGTAATGATTAAAATTTATAAGTTACCGTAAGGTTTAAATTTCTGGGGGCTCCAGGAAATAATCGAAGGAAGTTTTGAGCTCCTAACCAATAAGTTTTATTCAATAAATTACCGGCATTTATAGCAATTTGCATGTTGCTTTTGTTGGGTTTGTAGTAAAGGGCGGCATCAAAAACAGTGAAATCAGGAATGATGAAAGATCTGGTAAACCATGGCACTTTACTGCTTTGATATTGTACTCCAAAACCAACTCCGAAATCACCTAAAGCTGAAGTCGGATCAAAATTATATCGAGTCCAGAAATTGGCACTGTTCTTTGGTGTATTTTGCTTTCGTGCTCCAATCAAAGAAACATCTCTATCATTAATAATTTTTGCATCAATATAACTGTACGAAGCGTTAATTTGCCAGTTCGATGTGATATATCCTGCAATGTCCCACTCAAATCCGCGACTGCGTTCAGCACCTCTAGTAACCAATAAATCTGGGTTGTTTGGGTCATTTGCATTCATCAAAATATTTTTTTGATTGATTTCGTAAATTGCCATATTTACGCTTATTCTATTGTTGAATAAAGTGGCTTTGGCTCCAAATTCTTTCAAATTACTTTCCAAAGGGTCAAACAAACTTCCCCCTGGCAAAGAACCCGTTTGTGGCATCAAAGTAACCGTATTTGATTGTGGTTGATACCCTTCTAGATAAGTCGTATATATATTGAGAGCGTCATTGATTGCATATGTAACTCCAATTCGTGGTAATAAAGCCGTTTTTTTTACTGCCAATTCGTTATTTGTCTCATAATTGGTAATGTCTTCAAACCATTCGTTTCTTAAACCCAATAAAAAAGTGAATTTCTCCCATTGAATCTGGTCCTGAATATAAATGGCATTGGTTGAGGTAAGTGCAGAAGGAAGTGCAGTTCGTACATTTAAGGTATAATCTTCGATATTTCGAATGGTGTATGATGGATTATTTAAGTTGAAATAATTTACATTGGGTTTAGGCAACAGAACTCCGTCTACGGTAATAGTTTGATAATTGGTAGCATTTGCTACGACAAAAGAATTAGCAACTGTTCCGTCTTTTAGAAGATAACCTCTGGAGGCATTTTGTCCACCACCTTTGGTTTTGTTCCAGCTGCTTAAATCGTAACCGGTGAGTAGTTTGTGACTGAGTTTTCCTGTTTTAAAATCAAAATTTAAAAAAGCACTCAAATTATCAACATTCCAGTATTGCTGGCGTTGCACAAATTGCATCATTGCCAGACTTGCCACAGCCTGATTGTTCATATCAACTGCAAAAGCATTAGTGGTTCGATGCTCCTGAAGATCTTCCGTCCAGGATTGTTTCATGTAAGAGGCATTAAAACTAATTTTAGAAGTAAATTTATGTGCCAGATTAGTCATCAAAATCATTTCTTTCGACTTGAAAAAATCATTTGGAGCGCCTAGATTAAGACTTATCGGGGTTTTGTTTAGGTTTGTAACACCAGCAATTGCGCCGAAAATTGGTTGTCCTCTGTCGAGAATTCCAACCATATTACTCAAAATCATTTCCGTATTTATAGCCGTTTTCTCATTTGGAATATAACTGAAAGAAGGAGCTATTAAAAACGATTTATTGCTAACCAAATCACGGAAGGATTTTGCTTCCTGGTACGCTCCGTTCACGCGATATAGTAGCGTTTTGGACTCGTTTAAAGGACCTGTAAAATCTAAAGTTCCCCGAAGGGTACTAAAACTTCCCACGCTCATACTAACTTCTTTTCGATCAACTGCCAATGGTTTTTTGGTAACTAAATTGATACTTCCCCCAGGATCAACGGAAGAGAAAGTAGCACTTGATGGTCCTTTAATTACTTCAACACGTTCAATATTATTGGTCAAAGGTTGCAGAAAATAATACTGACGCGTACGCATTCCGTTTATGATTTGCCCTTCTTCATTTTGGCTGATGCCTCGAATCGAGTATTGATTATAGTAGCTCGACGGAATCACACCGCTGGCCATTTTTACGGCATCGCCGAGGTAAAAAGCATTTTTATCTGTAATCAATTCTTTGGTAATCGTAGAAATAGATTGCGGAATATCTTTGTTAAGTGCTGCAATTTTTGTTGCCGAAAAAGAATAATCGCTATTGTACTTTTTGGAAGAGCGACCAACTATTTCTACGGTTTGTAATTCAGTTGTATTCGAAATCATTTCGATGTTCATAAATGTAGAACGTGATTTTATTTGAATCGTTTTGTAGCCCGAAGCCTTAATTTCTATTGTTCCTTCTCCCTCCATAACGAAATTTCCGTCTGGAGTAGCTGTTGTTTCTATTTCAGAATTAACTATTTTTATGGTTGCACCAGCGATTGCTTCTTTAGTGTCAATATTTGTGATTTTACCTGAAATTTTCTGGGAGTTAGCAGTGTAACTCCCTAAAATAAGGAGTAAAGAGATATATAAATGTTTCATTTTTTTAGGTTGATGGAAATATTCTTATTTCCGTTTAGACAGTTTGGAGGTACAACTTTTCGAGTTCATTTGCCGATATTTTATCCGCTTCGATGATGGTGACAAGATTTCCTTGTTTCATAATTCCGATATGTGTGGCGACTTCCCTTGCTCTGAAAATATCGTGGGTAGCCATTAATATTGCCGTTCCATCAGCTGAGAGTTCTTTCAGGATTTGCGAAAATTCATTAGAAGCTTTTGGATCTAATCCGCTGGTGGGTTCGTCAAGAAGTAAGACTTTTGCCTGTTTAGCTACTGCAATCGCAATACCTACTTTTTGCCTCATTCCTTTAGAATAGCCTCCCAGATTTTGATTATGAGCCGTAGTTTGCAAACCTACTTTGTTTAAAAAAAACGTTAGTTCATCTTTCGAATATTTAAAACCCGCTAAAGACGAAAAGAATTTTAGGTTTTCGAGACCCGTAAGATTGGTATATAGAGTGACTGTTTCGGGAATGTAAGCAATATGTTTTTTGGTTTCCTCCGGTCTTTGTTCAACCGAAATATCATTTATTTTTAATTCTCCAGAGGTAGGTTTTATAAAACCTAGAAAGAGATTAATTGTTGTGGTTTTTCCTGCACCATTCTGACCCAACAGAGCAAAAATCTCTCCTTTTTTTATGGTTAAATTTAAATCGTTTAAAGCAATTTGATTCCCGTATTTCTTGGTCAGGTTTTTAGCTGTAAGCATAGTATAAATAGTTTTATTTGAATTTTAGAAATAGATACAATTCACCAATATTCAGAAGCTACACTAATGAAAATCAGATTTAAATTGTTAAATGGAGTGATTTTAAAACACAAAACAGACTGGCATAAAGTAGATAATACTTCAGCCAAAAAGTTTTTTATGACTACAAATTATAATTTATGCGTACGAACAAGCAGTCGCAAACTAGCCACTTCTCCCGTATTTAAAAAATAGGAATACGTGAACTCTCAATAGATAAATTAAAATGTAATGTTAAACCAAGGAAGGTGGTGCTCGAAGTGCAAAAAGACTTCCTTTAAAAAAAGTCGAATTTATTTTGGAATAAATGAATTCAATCGTAATTGCGTTAATAACTTTAGCAAAGGAATAAGGATAAAAATCAGTTGGGATAAATGTACTAAAAGCAAAATGGCAAATAGAGCAGTTGGCATCAACCGAGTGGCTGTGCGTAATTTGATATTTGTTTAGGTTATTGCTATGATCACAATGTTTTTCAGTGATCTGCCTGTAAATATGTTCATAAGAATGGACAGTCTGAAATAGCATTGCGAACAACACCATTAGAGACACTGAAAAATTAATAAAGATAATTTTCTTTTTCATTCTTAATTTTATGCAAACAGCATTGATTTTATAAACGAAGTAATGCAATTTGGCAGCAAATATAGGAATCTTAATTGCGATTTTAGTACTGGGTTTGCTAAATTTTTATTGATTAATTTAAGTTATGAGTTGAAATAACTTTAAAAACTAACTACTTTAAGTAAATTTAAATTATTACTCTGTGTATTTAAGAGCCATAATTTGAGGTACAAATCGAATCAAAATAACGCATAATATCTAAAATAAAGTCTAAATAAAAACGAGTTAAAATATTTTATATCAATATTTTAACTCGTTGGTTTGTGATGTTTTGTTTTGCTACTTTCCGATACAGAAAATAACTTTCCTTACTTTAATAGGGTTTTAAACTTAGGTGGTACAATTATGGTACAATTTAAAACACATCATCGCAAAACAAAACAAAGTATCCTTATCAAGATGACATAACTCAATGGAGTTGTTTATGCAAAAATAGTTATAAATTTTGAATGTTGATTATATCATTAACATAAAAAAGCTAAGTCTTGTATGATGAGAATACTTAGATATTAGGGGTAAAAAGAAAAGGGGTCAAAAATCTAGTATTAACTTTAGATTTTTGACCTCTTTTCAATATCATTTTGGATTTCGAAATAAGTTTTTACTCGACCAGACTTAATCCATTTCATTAACTCATGTCTGTAAAAATAAATGCGTTTACCTTGTTTATTGACGGGGATTTCCCTTTTACATACTTTACTGTAGATTGTTGATACCGATAGATTTAAAAGTTTTGATGTTTCTTGAATGTTTAGAATTTCGTTCTCATTTTCCTCTACAATAGAGATTCTTAGAATAAGTTTTTCCAAATGCTCCAATTTATCATGAATTTTGTTCATCATTACAGGTATTTGGTCAAAAGTAAATGGCTTCATGGTGATCGGTTATTTAAATCTCATGTAAAAGTATTTATTACCGACTTTGGAGATAAAAGATGTCCTTAAAAGGGAGAGTTTGGCTTTTGATTTCTAACTATTACTGATTGTAGGGCAATAGATAATAATTATTCATTTCGGAAAGTGTAAGGTTGACCGACTATAGCTGCCCAACGGAACAAAGAGAACAACCGAAGAGAGACCGCTTGATTGCTCATGTTGTTTACAGCGGAAATGTTTTCTGTAGATTATTTATTCTTTTAAAATCATCTGATTCAATCACTTCATTTGTTACGCTTGGTTGCCCCGACTTGATTAGATTTAATGTTACCCTTGCGATATTAGCTCTTTCAGCGACTTGTATCATAGTGATTCAACATCTTTAGCTTACCAACTGTAGTTTATTTGCTTATCCAGTTGTGGAATCCGTTTGTGATTTTATACCTCATGTGGGATTCTGATTTTGAATTTTTTCAAAACTGGCAAAGTAAATTTTTCTCTATTTTTTTACGAAGATAAAGCTTTCACGATCAAATTTCGTGTACGTGAAATAAGAGAAGGCATGGGACTCGGCCCCTAAGTTAATTTTTAAAATACTTTACGATAAAATTGTAGATAAAAGTGGCAATTGTGCAATATTATAAAATAATTATGCAATGGCGATAATAAAATATTAATTAACTTTGATATGCTAGATGATTTTAAGACTGTAACTTGCTCTAAATGTGTTAGTAATAAATTAATAATCATGAAATGTTCTGGCAGGTTCAAAGTATTTTAACTAATAAATTTTATTGAATGAAAAATTTGCAAGATGAAAAACAGCGCGATTTGTCAGGTAACAAATCAGATGGGACCAACAAGTTCCTGACTACCGATCAAGGTGTCCGTATTAATGACGATAACAATTCACTCAAAGTGGGCGAACGCGGACCTTCGTTGCTTGAAGATTTTATTCTTAGAGAAAAAATCACACATTTTGACCATGAACGAATTCCTGAAAGAATAGTGCATGCGCGTGGTTCTGGAGCGCATGGTTTCTTTGAAGTAACTAATCCGATACCTGAATTAACGAAAGCTGGATTTTTGCAAGAGGCAGGATTAAGAACTCCTGTTTTTGCAAGATTTTCAACAGTTGCGGGTTCCCGAGGTTCTACTGATCTTGCCCGAGATGCTAGAGGATTTGCTGTTAAGTTTTACACGCAGGATGGAATCTATGATCTTGTGGCGAATAACATTCCAGTATTTTTTATTCAAGATGCCTCAAAATTCCCAGATCTTGTTCATGCAGTAAAACCGGAACCTCATAATGAAATGCCACAGGCGGCCTCTGCTCACGATACTTTTTGGGATTTTATCTCTCTCATGCCAGAATCCATGCACATGATTATGTGGGTCATGTCTGACCGTGCGATTCCTAGAAGCTATCGCATGATGGAAGGGTTTGGAGTTCATACTTTTAGATTAATCAATGAAGCTGGAACGTCTAGTTTCGTAAAATTTCATTGGAAACCTAAATTAGGAACTCATGCAGTAGCATGGGACGAAGCACAAAAAATTTCAGGAAAGAATCCTGATTTTCACAGAGAGGATTTATGGGAAGCGATTGAAACGGGTAATTTTCCTGAATGGGAATTAGGGATACAAATAATTCCAGCAGAAGATGAGCACAAATATGAATTTGATTTACTTGACCCAACGAAAATCGTTCCTGAAGAACTTGTACCAGTTACTGTTGTTGGTCGAATGGTGCTAAATAAAAATCCTGATAATTTCTTTGCCGAGACAGAACAAATTGCTTTTCATCCGGGACATGTTGTGCCAGGAATTGACTTCTCCAATGATCCGTTGCTTCAGGGAAGATTATTTTCTTACACAGATACACAACTATCCCGATTGGGTAGTCCTAATTTTCATGAAATACCAATTAATAGAAGCATTGCGCCAGTCTATAACAATCAACGAGATGGACATATGCGTCAGGAAATCAATGTAGGGCGTGTCAGTTATCATCCTAATTCACTTGGTGGAGGATGTCCTTACCAAGCCAAAATTAGTGAAGGGGGATTTTCAAGTTTCAACGAGCGCGTCGATTCGCATAAAGTTAGAGAAAGAAGCGAAAGTTTTGCTGACCATTTTGGTCAGGCTAAATTATTTTTTAACAGTCAGACACCAACAGAAAAAAGCCATATCGTAAAAGCTTTGCGCTTTGAACTGGGTAAAGTTGAAACGACCGCCATCAGAATCCGAATGTTGGGGCTTCTATCTCAAGTAGACACTCAACTGGCAGAAAAAGTTGCTATTGGTCTTGGTGCTGCTGTCCCGACTGTACTTGAAACCCCTTTAAACAGAGGAGTTTCACCAGAAAATGAAATAAAAGGTCAGCAGGAGCCACGTATTGTGGAGTCGTCAGTTGTATCTTCTGACGCTCTTTCGATGCTTAAAAACCCAACCAATTCAGCTACAATTGCTTCGAGAAAAGTGGCAATTATTTGTACCCATGGAGTTTCGGAAGCAGCTGTTATGAATATGAAAAATGCTCTTGTAAAAGAAGATGCCGTAGGGTTAATAATTGCACCACATCTAGGATCAGTTCTCACTGATACAGAAGGGGCGATTGCTGCTGACTTTAGTTTTCTGACCGCATCATCAGTTCTATTTGACGCTGTTTACATTCCGCATGGATTGGGATTTAATACCCTAATGAAAAATGATGATGTTACGGAATTCCTGAGCGATGCCTATAAACATTGTAAAGTTATTGGTGCTGATGGAAAAGCAACAGAATTGATAATAACAGCACCATTTGCTTCGAAAATAAGCAAGGATGATGGCGGTATTCTATTAACGAACGATGTGGCAAATGAAACTTTTGCTAAAGATTTTATAGCTGCTATGGGCGATCATCGTTTTTGGGAGCGTGAGATAAACTTATACAATTAACCCTCAAAAAATTAGATATATGAAAAATTCAGAAAAAAATATTGAAAGTAAACCTAGTGCGAAAGACAATAAAAATAATACCGTATCGCCTTCGTCAAACGCAGCTGCTGATTTAAGAAACTTTTTTATTGATAGTCTTAAGGATATTTATTGGGCAGAAAATGCACTTGTTGATTCCTTGCCTAAAATGGCTAAAAATGCTACATCGGCCAGCCTTGCGAGTGCAATTTTAGAACATCTTGCCCTAACAAAAAATCAAGTTACAAGACTTGAAAAAGTTTTCGATATTCTTGGAGAAAAAGCAGAAGGAAAAAAATGCGAGGCTATGGCTGGACTGTTAAAAGAAGGCAACAGTATTCTTGAAGAAACCGAGCTAGGGCCTGTAAGGGATGCTGGTATCATTGCTGCTTCGCAAAAAATTGAACACTATGAAATTGCAACTTATGGTACCTTGTCTGCCTTTGCAAAAGCACTTGGCGAAAATGATGCTGCAAAATTATTAACACAAACGCTGGCTGAAGAAAAAGAGGCAGACTGTCTGCTCAATAACATTGCACTCAATATCGTTAATATTGAAGCGGCTGAATAGTAATTATCATCGGGTCATCGAGCAACCTATTTTAATTACTGATTTCTAAAGTACTAAAACATCTGTACCCAGTGCAGATGTTTTTGTATTAAAAGTATTTTAGGCATAAAATTTATCATGATAATAAGGAGAAGGAATTAACGCTATTAAGTACATGATATGTAATAGATTGATTGCAAAACTGTATTAATGGCTACAAATAATTGGTTCCAAATAAAATGGAATTTTGATATCAATTCATCTTGACCAAGGCATAAATTAAAAATAGAATTTGGATTTTAATCACGGCCAAAGCTGATAAAATGCATTTGTGTACTGGATTTTCTTTTCCTTTTTTAGAATCATAATTATCTTAAAAATAAAATTTTAAGTTCATTTTTACGAAACAGGAACTACCTTAAAATTATTTATTTTATAGCGGAACAAAGTAATTATGGCGTAGAATTTATTTTAAAGCGTGGCTATTTACAAAAGCTTAATTAGAAAAAAAAAATTATCAAGGAAGAAAAAGAGTTTAGCGCATGTAAATACTTGTTAAACCTCTTGCACTCCTTGATTTGGAACAAAGGGGAAAATCCTAAGAATCGCAGACGAGTTAGTCCTGAAATGGAGCATTGAAATGTAATAAAGCGGTTTTTTTATTGTTGTTGTAGACCACCCAAAGAATCACAGCGGACATGTGTAGTGAACAACTGCACATTGTTAGCTTTACTCTTAAAAGTAAGGCTTTTTTTGATTTTTTTGTATGATTTACTCTTTTTTATCATTTAGCATATTTGCTAATTATATCAAAAAGATAAGCATACTTGTAAAGTTTAAGTTAATTAAATATAGATATATGTGAATTTTGTAAACATTTATAAGAATTTTGTATGTAATAGATTTAACTAATTTTTAAATTTGTTTTTCATTTAATAACATAATTAATTTCTAAAATCAAAAGTTATGAAAACGACAAAAGATCAGCCAACAAAAGCGGGCGTACCGTCCCAAAAAACACGAGGAACTGCACTTAAGAAACAAGCCGCTGAGCCTAAAAAAGGAGTGATAAAGGCAAAACCTGATGCGGCGAAAGACTTAAGAGATTTTTTTGAAGATGGATTAAAAGACATTTACTGGGCAGAAAAGGCATTAACAAAAGCTCTGCCTAAAATGGCCAAAAATGCTACGGCGTCAGAATTAATTCATGCGTTTGAGCATCATTTGAAAGAAACTGAAGAACACGTTACTCGACTGGAAAAAGTATTCGAATCATTGGGTCTTAAAGCCGTTGGCAAGAAATGCGACGCCATGGCAGGTTTACTTGATGAGGCTAACGGAATAATCGAAGAAACTAAAGTTGGTGATGTACGTGATGCAGCTATGATTGCCGCAGCGCAAAAAGTAGAGCATTATGAGATAGCCACCTATGGCACTTTGCGTGTTTATGCCGTTACTCTTGGTGAAACAAAAGCAGCCCTGCTTTTTGCAAAAACACTTGAAGAAGAGAAAAACGCTGACGTAAAGTTAACCGAAATCGCTATGGCCCATATCAATGTTGATGCTACTCAAGAAGGCCATAAATAAATAGTAGTTCTCCAGCACAGCTTTATCGTGATAACAAAGCGCCCGGATCAAAGATTTGGGCGCTTGTATTTTTAGTCTTTTTTTGGAATTATTATCTTTTTTACACTTGATGTTTAGAGACGGTACAAATTCAACTTTGCAACGGCTGCCTCTTTCTTTTTATAAACGCAATCCTTATTTTTATGTCTGCAAAAAAACATACATATCGGCTGTTCCTCCTTCTGCAATGCCTAATGGAAAAATGTTTTTTATCCCTATAATAGACCTTCGGCAAAATGGTTTGAATTTTATTGCCAACATTTCAACACTTTCGAAATTAACGCTACATTTTTATAAGTTACCAACCTGGCGAGTTTTGGAAAACTGGTTTAAGAAAAGTCCCGATGGTTTTATCTATTTCGTTAAAGCCCCAAAAGTGATAACGCATATCAAAAAATTCCTTGGATGCAAACCCGAAATCGATCAATTGTATGCGCTTTGCAAACGCGGGCTCAGCGATAAACTGAGCTGTATCCTATTCCAACTTCCTTCCAGTTTTCATTACAGCTCTGAAAAGCTCAATCTTATAATAGAATCCCTGACTCGCAATTTTAAAACAGCGGTCGAATTCCGACACCAAATTTGGTGTTCTAAAGACGCGTATGACCAGTTGGCAAAAAACAACATCATCTTTTGCAGCGTCAGCCACCCGACGATGCCATCCGATATTATTGCCAACACTTTCGTTGGCTGCCTCAGGCTTCACGGAAATCCAAAAATGTTTTATTCTGAATACAGCCACACCGATCTAATGAATCTAAATGCATCTATTGTAAATAAACACTTGTTCGAAGAAGTGTTTATTTACTTCAATAATACCGCAAGTGCAACCGGAGTTTTAAATGCATTAGAACTGAGCAGACTATTTAAATATTAGTTGGCAATTTGTGGAGTATGGAAAGATACTGGGTTTAGTCGGTGTTGCTATCACCACTGGTGCTGATTTTCCACAGACCTACAATATCCATAAAACAAAATCAATAAAAGACAGGACGGTAATCACTTATGTTTTGCTGCTTGCAGGCAGAATCATGTGGACCGCCTACAGAATTTTTGGAAAGAAATTTTTCATACAATCCCTAACGAATATATGTTAAGTTTTCCACCATTATTCTAATCATGAAATGAACTTTGAAAAAATAATGATTTGTATAAAAAATAAGTTGGACTGCAAATCTTGATTTTAAAATGAATGAATTGTATAAATATTTTAAATTATAATATAAATACCATGACTACATAAACCAATAGTTTTACAGTAGCGTTTTCGCATGACCATAAATATCGTTTAGGTAATGCAATCAAAAAAAATAAAATAATTAAGTATGGAAATTTTTCGCTAGAAAATTGAAATAGAACGGGACGATTTGAGCTATTTTCTAGTGATTTATATCCAATTTGCTTTTTTATCGCAGGGGAATTGACAGGAAATCGTGGTAGTAATGATGGATTAAATAATGATATAATACGTTACAAAAAAAGTAAAAAACAATGGAGATAGTAGAGATTAAGGTGATGCGAGGCGCTAATTATTGGTCTGGATACAGGAAAAAACTTATTTTCATGAAACTTGACATTGGAGATTGGGAGCAACGCCCTACTAACACAATTGATGGTTTTGGCGCAGTGTTGGAACGCGTACTGCCATCTTTGAAAAGTCACCGATGCTCAGAAGGAGTTGAAGGCGGTTTTTTTGAGCGTATACGAATAGGAACTTGGCTGGGACACGTGATAGAGCACATTGCGCTTGAATTGCAAAGTCTTGCGGGGATGGATTGTGGTTTCGGACGAACACGTTCTACCAATGTAAAGGGAATTTATCACGTTGTATTTTCTTATAGTACTGAAAGAGCTGGGAAATATGCTGCCAAAGCTGCTGTTGATTTAGTAGAGCATCTGCTGATCGGCTTAGATTATTCTTTGGATGCAGTTATAAAAGAGTTGCAACGCCTGCACAATAGCGAAAAATTGGGTCCCAGTACTTTTGCCATTGTAAATGAAGCGCAAAGTAGAAACATCCCCTATACCAGACTAAATAATGATTCTTTATTAATGCTGGGACAAGGACATAATCAAAAAATTATCCGTGCATCCGTTGCATCAACTACAAGTAGCATAGCCGTTGATTTGGCTTCTGATAAAAATGCTACCCGCAACTTATTATCCCGGTCGTATATTCCGGTACCCAAAGGTACGTTAATCGACGATATAACTGAACTGGAAGAAGCTGTTAAGAAAATTGGATTTCCACTGGTAACCAAGCCGGTAAATGGCAACCATGGCCGAGGAATTACTACTCAAATGACAACTTTAAACCAAGTGCGAAAGGGTTTTTATGATGCCCAAAAAATTTCCGAAGAAGTAATAATCGAGCGTTTTATACCAGGTAATGACTATCGTTTTCTAGTTATCAATTACAAATTAGCAGCGGTAGCCAAACGAACACCGGCTTTAGTGACAGGCAATGGTAAGTCTACTATTGCAGAACTGATTGGTGAAACTAATAGTGATCCAAAAAGAGGGGAAGGTCACCAAAAAGTACTCACAAAAATAACAATTGACGCGGCAACATTATCCATTTTAGCGGCAAAAGAACTTAGACTAGATTCGGTTTTATCTATTGGAGAAATTTTATTTTTGAAAGATACTGCCAACTTAAGTTCGGGTGGAACTGCTACAGATGTAACGGACTTTGTACATCTACAAAATGTTTTCATGGCAGAACGCATTGCGCGTCTGATGAATTTAGACATTTGCGGTATTGATATCATCGCAGAAGATGTTACTATTCCCATCACTCAAGAAAATGGTGCTGTAATAGAAGTAAATGCTGGTCCAGGTTTGAGAATGCATCTTTCTCCTACCGAAGGTACACCCAGAAATGTGGTTGTCCCTTTGGTAGATATGCTCTTCCCAAATAATACCAGCGGGCGTATTCCGGTAGTTGCTGTAACCGGTACCAATGGTAAAACAACGGTTACTCGATTGATTGCCCATTTGGCTCAAGCAGCTGACCATCATACAGGATATACGACAACGGATGGAATTTATATTGATGGAACCGCAATTCGTTTTGGAGACTGCAGCGGACCTGTCGGTTCCGCTACCGTGCTTAGTGACTCACTTGTTGATTTTGCCGTACTCGAATGTGATAGAGGCGGAATACTTAGGGCCGGCTTAGGGTTTGATAACTGCAACATCAGCGTGGTAACCAATGTTACCGAGGATCATTTGGGCTTAAACGACATTGATACCATAGAACAATTGGCACGGGTTAAAGCAGTGGTTGCGCAAAGCACTTTTGATACCGGAACTGCAATTCTAAATGCGGATGACGATTTGGTTTATCAAATGAAAGATACGCTTACTTGTGCTATCGCATTATTCAGTATGGATGCCAATAATGCACGGATAAAAAAACATTGTAGTGAGGGCGGATTAGCGGCTTTTGTTGAGGATAATTACTTTGTTATCAGCAACGGGGATTGGAAAACCAAAATAGCAGCCGTTAATCAAGTGCCTCTGACCTTTTCCGGTACCTGCGCTTTTATGATTAAAAATATTTTACCGGCATTATTAGCGGCTTCAATAAGTAATTTTCCAATCGAAACGACTACAGCTGCGCTTCAATCTTTTATCCCCTCGCCAGCATTGACACCAGGCAGAATGAATGTTTTTGAATTTAAAAATTTCAAATTAATGATTGATTATGTTCATAATACGGATGGATACATTCAGATGCAAAAATTCATAGAGCAAGTTAATGCAACAAAAAAAACAGGAATTATTTCAGCCACTGGCGACCGTCGTGTAGAAGATATAAAAAACATTGGCCGTTATGCTGCGCAAATGTTTGATGAAATAATAATAAGACATGGTGAAAACAGGGGCAGAACGACAGAGGAACTAAGCGCTATGCTTTGTGATGGGTTACGGGAAACAAAAAGCAATGTGAAAGTAAAAATCATCTCTGATGAAATAGAATCTATCCAATATGCCATTGATCAGGCACAAAAAGGAGAATTTATTTTTGTGTGTGTCGATAACATTCAAAATACGATTGCCTACGTGCGCCAACAAATAGAAAAAGAAAATACAAAAGTCAATTTTGTGCCGCAATCTATATAAAAATGAATTGCGTAATTACTAGTTGTGCAAGCGACTTGAAGTAAAATATAAGAGGAATAATTTTTTTTCAACAGCACCCAAACTACGTTTTTATAAAAAAAATGCACTGTTTTTTAGCCTCTAAAAAAAGAAAGGTTTCATATAATTATCAAAAAATAGAAACCTTTCTTTTCTAAATTCAAATAATATAATTACCTCACGATTTAAAAAATGAAAAGATAATAATTACCAATATTGTTTTTATTAGCCCCCCTTTTCTGTAATTCACAAGAAGACATCAATCTGTTTTTCATTAATTTTTGGGAAATCACAAAAATAAATTTTCAAAAATTGATCTATAAACACAGACATTTCTACCTTTCAAACAATCCTTCTTTTACTCATTGTTTTAAATTAAAAATATATTGCTGTTGCCGGTGTAAATTTCAGCAGCTACAATCTACAATTTTTACTGAATCTGATAACAATCACTTATACTCCACAAATTTAAGAGCGGGTTAAAGTATCAACTATTCCGGCATTGGAGTGGAGTCTACCTTTTTTCTCCCAAAAGTGGGATCTGTTCCTATCAATCTTAGCAATGAAGCTATTTATCTTGTCGGATTGGCTTTATTATAGTATAAGAAAACGAACGTTTTGGCTATGGTTTCGGAATTTACGGCAACAGTGAAGCTGTCGTTATGTCGTTAATTCCAATTATGACTTTCTATTACCGCAGTCCCAATAAACGTTTTAAAATAAATTTCTTTATGCCAAATGAAGCTGATATCAATTATAGTTTGACTGATAAAACAAGGGTCAGTATAGATTTTCTGGGTCATGGAAACAATTACAAATTGACCACTAATAACTTACGTTCGAATTATGTAGAAAATAATTCTATAGAATTTTGTACTTATTTACAAAGAAGCGTTTTGGATAAAAAAATTCTTTTGCGACTAAAAATGGGAGACCTTTTCAAATTAGTTTAATGTGTATCTAATAGATGAAAAACTTGATTTACAAATTCTGGCATTACAATTTGGGGATAACCGAATTCCATTATTAGAAAAAATGTCAAATACACTTCTTTTGAACATAGAAGCTACTTATCGCTTTGATTTTGGGAAAGTTAAAAGATAAGTCGACAATCAGATAAAAAGCAAAAAAGATATACTGTAGCCAATTATTGAAAGAGTTTTTGCCACAGATTAAGAAGATTAAAAAGATTTTAAAGCTATGTGACGAATTAATCTGTGAAATCTATTGCAAAAAATTACTGTTTTGTTCAAATAGGACAGTAAATTTTAGCTATTAGGTTTACTATTTTAACACACCGAAATACATTTTGTAAAAATTTGAGAAGGCTTACTTTTTTATAGAAAATCAAAATTACATGAGCCCAAGAATGCCGAAATTTAATTCTTTTTATGTTTACATCTGCGCAGATCGAAGTGCATTTATGGTTGAGAAACTTACTGCATTCAGTACTATTTTATTGTCATAAAATAGACTCAAATGAATAATTAATAAAATAAAATTTACTTTATCTGTTGGTTGCCGCCCAACTCTTACTGCTTAAAATGACAAAATCATTACAAATTAATGATGCAATGTTTAACTTTTTACATTTTAATTTAATTACCCGAAGTGGGCTATACAACTATGTTTTCAGACACAAAAAAAATTTGAATTACCTGCTAGGTTGTATAGCAGTAAAATGTAATACTATTTCTTCACTGTAATTTACCTGTTGATCCGCTAAACATAAGTTTCTTTTTCTAAAAGAGTAGTACTATTTGCGTGTTGGTTGATAGGTAATGAAAAATAAAAAGAAGATCCTTTACCTTCTTCACTTTTAACCCATATTTTACCATTATTTTTTTCTAAAAATCCTTTCACCAATAATAGACCGATTCCTGCTCCTTTATTTTCTTCAACCGCTTTAGAAAGTGATTTTACTTGTGGAGCAAAGAGCGTATCTATTATTTCTTTTGACATGCCCTTCCCTGAATCTTTGATTGCTACAATAATCATGTCATCACTTTGCGTGGCTGATAGCGTAATTTGGCCTCCTTTATGCGAATGTTTAATCGCATTTGAAACTATGTTTTGCAGAATAGAAAGCAGCATTTTCTCATCGGCAAACACACTACAATTTTCTTCTATTTCATTGAGAAGATTTATGGTATTGATTGCTGCAGTCTCTTTTAATGATTCAAAAACTTTTTTTACACAGTGTATAAGTTCAACAGAAGCAGGTTTAAACGCTTCAGCAGCATACTTAATCCTAGCCCATTCGACTAGATAGTCCAACATGTTCATTTCATTTATAACTGCAGTATGAAATTCTTGCAACAACTCTTTTGCAAAAGTAGGGTCTATGGTATCGAAATTTGATTTTAAATATTGAGCACCCTGAATAATTCCTGCTAGAGGGCTTCTTAAATCGTGAGATAAAATAGCAAGTACATTTTCCTTATGTGTGTTAAGTTCTTCTAACTCTTTTGCATATTTTTTTATGGAGTCTTCGGATTCTTTTTTGGCAGTGATATCGCGCAATATTTTTATAAATCCTATGACAGCATCGTCTTCATCCTTCAATGGAAATACCAGACCATCTGCAAAAAACGTTTTCCCGTCCTTACAAACATGCCATCTCACGTCTACGGATCTTCCATCTTTTAAAGCAAGATCAATTTCTTCTTGTGGAATTCCTTTTTCTTTATCTTCTTGCGTAAAAATAACTTCAAATGGCTTTCCTATAATTTCCTCTGTTTCATATTGAAATATATTTGTTGCTCCTGAATTCCAGCTGTTTATATTTAAGTCTATATCGACTGTAAATATGGAATAGTCCTGCAAACTATCAATGATTTGGCTGTAAAATTCTGCAGTAGGAACGTACTGCTCTTTAAGATTTTTCGAAGTTTTTGATGTAGACATCTCTTTGGATTTATAAAATAGGGTATGTCTATTTTAGCTGCAAATTTCCTATTTTCATAGCGGAGTGAGTTGTATAATTAACTTTATTATTTACATAATTAACTTCTTTTACAGTTGCATTTTATTCGGATTTTTAGCAAAAGCATAAGACAATACGAGTAGATTTTGTTTTAGTTTAGAAATCCCATATGAACGAATATCTGGTTGGTGACACATTACAAATAGTCAGGTAAATAGTATGTCATTAATTGTAGTTGTCATTTTTTATAATAGTAAGTTTGGTACTTTCCAATTCTGAAATAAACGCATGCACACACTACTGCTGGCAGCGCTCAAAGCACTCAATAAAGCTTTTCTTAATATCAAACCAAACCCTAGTTACATAGAAGACTTTAAAAAGAATTTGATTCAAATTTTAGATTCAATAACATGGAACGTATTTATTGAAAAACATAAAATAGAACTTGACTGTTTTTGAAAGCAAATAATGTTGTCATTAAAATCAACACTATTGGCTCAATGATTTTGGATCATTTTACGCTGCTCCTGTTGTAGACTTTCAAACTGCCGCAAAAGGCCATAATTAAACTTTTAAAAAATTCTTTCACGGTTATTGCAAGAAGGAATTTATATTGCGCCATCCGCTTATTAAACGCGGTTTATTACCAATGCATTAACGTATGAGGATTTAGATTTTACCATTCGAGCGATAGATAAAATTTCGAAAACATATTAATAAAAAAAATACCCCAAATAGTGTCTAACTTTTTGGGGCAAGTTCAAATTTGGGGCTTTTCTATGAAATAAGATGAAATATTTCAAGTGGAAGGATTATTTTTTATCACCCATTTTTGCAGGTTTCCCATCTTTAAGGTGCATCATTCTTTTTTTCATTCCGTGATGTCTTTTTCCTTTCATGTCCTCCCATTTTTTGTATTGGTCAGCTGAAAGTATTTTTTTCATTCTTTCTTTCATCACAATTTGCTCGTCTAACATTTGATTTTTCTGAGCAAAACGTTCATCAGCAGTAAGTTGTTTTTTAGCTGAATTTTTAGTTGCTTTTCTTTCTGCCATTTTAGCTTCTCTTTTACTACTTTGTTCAGCAATAACTTTACTCATTTCTTTTTGTTGAGAAGCATTCAAATCTAATTCTAAAGTCATTTTTTTTAAATGCAACTGATTTCTTTGTTCAGGAGTCATTTGTTCCATTTTGGCTCTTTCTGTAGTTGCTCTTCTTTCTTGTGCAAAGCTTGTCATTCCGACAACTAATAATGCAGCTATAAATAATTTTTTCATTTTGTATTGTTTTACGTTTTATAGATATAAGACAAGGATAGGTTTGAAAAGTTTAATCGTTAACAAAAGTTTATCGTTTGGTTTTCCAAGTACAGGTAGATAAATCTGGAAAATAGTTCTATAAGTATGATTCAAGTCATAATTAATTCACTAATCTAATCGCAAATTTGTTAAACAATTCTAAAAACAAATTTATGTACAAATTAACTTTTTTTGTAGTTGCATTCGTAATGTTAACTTCATGTGGTGATAAAAAAAACAAACCTGAGGAGGATTTTACACCAACCACTTCATCTGATGAAGGAATGGCCGCACCGGAAGGTTCCGCAGCAGATGCCGCCACTTATGATCCAAACAGAGGTATCGGAAAACACACCTCAGTGGATTTAGGTGCTAAGTTGGATGAGGCAATGGCTGCCGAAGGAGAAAAAATACAATCCGTTAAATGTTCTTCTTGTCATAAATTGACTGATGAAAAATTAGTTGGTCCAGGATGGAAAGGAGTTACTCAAAGACAAAAACCAGAATGGATTATGAACTTTATCACTAATCCAGATCCAATGATTGATAAAGATCCAAAACTTCAAGCGCAGTTAGAACTTTGTTTAGTTCGTATGCCAAATCAAGCCTTGACCGATACAGATGCAAGAAACTTGTTGGAATATATGCGTAAAAATGACGGAGTAAAATAATTTAACTCAAAATAAAATGAACAATATTTTTATAAAAACAAGTCTTTCCATCGTTTTGGTTAGTGCATTTTTTGGCTCTTGCAGACCTAAAGATACAGCTGATGCCGTAGGTGGCGACGCTGCGCAAAAAGTCTATGTTGCTCCAGGAAAATATGACGAATTCTATAATTTCGTTTCAGGTGGTTTTAGCGGACAAGTGAGTGTTTATGGTTTACCAAGCGCACGATTATTGAGAGTCATTCCAGTATTTTCTCAAGACCCGCAAAGTGGTTATGGATATAGCGAAGAAACCAAACCAATGTTGAATACTTCTCACGGCTATGTGCCTTGGGATGATCAACACCATTTAGATCTATCTCAGACTAACGGTGAGGTTGACGGTCGTTGGCTTTTCGCTAATGCCAATAACACGCCCAGAATTGCACGTGTTGATTTGAAAACATTTAAAACGGTTGAAATAATTGAATTGCCAAACAGTGCTGGAAATCATTCTTCTCCATTTATTACTGAGAATACTGAATACGTTGTTGCAGGAACCCGATTTAGCGTTCCTCCTGATAATGCCAATGGTGATGTTCCTATTAACACTTACAAACAAAATTTCAAAGGATATTTGAGTTTTGTAAAAGTAGGTAAGGAAGGTCAGATGGATATTGCTTTCCAAATTGAAACTCCTGGTTTAAACTGGGATTTAAGTCATGCTGGTAAAGGCAAATCTCACGGATGGTTCTTCTTCTCTTGCTATAATTCAGAACAAGCCAATACTTTGCTTGAAGTTAACGCTTCAAAGAATGACAAAGATTTTATTATGGCAGTAAACTGGAAAAAAGCTGAAGAGTACATTAAAGCAGGAAAAGGTAAAAAAATTAAAGCTAAATATGCTCATAATACTTGGGATGAAAAAACGCATACTGCAAAATCTGAAATGAGAACTGAAGTATTAGTGTTGGATTCTAAAATGTTAAAAGATATTTGCTATTTGATTCCTTGTCCAAAATCACCTCACGGATGTGATGTAGATCCTACAGGAGAATATATTGTAGGAAGTGGGAAATTAGCGGCTTTGATTCCGGTCTTTAGTTTTGACAAAATGAAAAATGCGATTGCCAAAAAACAATATGATGGCGACTACGAAGGTATTCCCGTTATAAAATATGAGGCTGCATTATATGGTGAAGTTAAAAAACCAGGTCTAGGACCCCTACATACTGAGTTTGATGGAAAAGGAAATGCATATACTACGTTTTTCGTTTCGTCAGAAGTTGTGAAATGGAACATTAAATCATTGAAAATTTTAGACAGAGTACCTGTTTATTATTCTCCTGGACATCTTTCTATTCCTGGTGGAGACAGTAAAAAACCATTTGGAAAATACATGGTTGTTTACAACAAAATCACTAAAGACAGATATTTACCAACAGGACCAGAATTAGCTCAAAGTGCGCAATTATTTGACATCAGTGGCGATAAAATGAAGCTTTTATTGGATTATCCAACCACTGGAGAACCGCATTATGCACAATCTGCACCAGCTGATTTAATCAGAAACAATGGTCAGTTGAAATTTTATAAAATCGAAGAAAATAATCATCCTTATGTTGCCAAAGGTGAAAAAGAAGCTAAAGTAGTCAGAGAAGGAAACAAAGTTCATGTGTATATGACTTCGATACGTTCTCACTTTGCTTCTGATAATATCGAAGGAATAAAACTAGGAGATGAAGTATACTTCCATGTTACTAATCTTGAACAGGATTGGGATGTTCCACATGGATTTGCAATCAAAGGTGCTGATAATGCAGAGCTATTAATTATGCCTGGTGAAACAGCTACTTTGAAGTGGATACCAAAAACAATAGGGATATTTCCATTTTATTGTACTGATTTTTGTAGTGCGCTACACCAAGAAATGTCAGGATATTTAAGAGTGTCTCCTGCAGGAAGTAATGTTCCAATAACATTTAGTCTGGGAACTAATATGCCAGCTAAATAACAATCACTTCAAAATCAAGAGGGAACAAATTATCTAGTTTGTTCCCTTTTTTAATAAAAAAATCATGAATAATTCAAAAATTTCAACGCTTTCAAAAGTGATGCTTTTGGTTGTGATGGCATTATTAGTGTCATCGGTTTTTGTTCCAATGTGGAGAATTGAATTGTCAGCTCCGCAATATCCTGAAGGTTTAGTACTGCTGTTGCATGCTGATAAAATTGCGGGTGATGTCGATATTATTAATGGATTGAACCATTATATTGGTATGAAAACCCTGCATAAAGAGGATTTTATAGAATTTACTTTACTGCCTTATATTATTGGTTTTTTTGCATTGTGTGCTTTGGCAGTTGCGGTAATTGCTAAGAAAAAAGGACTTTATGCTTTATTTATATCTTTTATTCTTTTTGGGATATTAGCAGGAGTCGATTTTTACCGATGGAACTATGAATACGGGCATAATTTGGACCCTAATGCTGCAATTCAAGTGCCAGGAATGTCATATCAGCCGCCATTATTAGGTTACAAACAACTTTTAAATTTTGGTGCGTATTCTATTCCTGATACTGGAGGATGGATGTTAATTGCTGCAGGATTATTACTGTTTATCGCAGTAATCAAAGAAACTAATTTGTTAAACAGGTTTAAAAAATCAAATACAACAGCAGCGTTGTTAGTCTTTTTAACTTTTTCTTTTTTTTCTTGTGCCAAAACAGAAGTGGTTCCCATTAAATTGAACGTTGACACGTGCGATTTCTGTAAAATGACGATCGCCGATGGTAAATATGCGGCAGAAGTGATTAGTGAAAAAGGCAGAGTTTTCAAATTTGATGACATCATGTGCATGATACAGTATGGAAAAGAAAATGCCAATACAAAAATAGCCGCTTATTATGTGAGTGATTATGTGCAAGACAATGTCTTGATTCCTGCTAAAACTGCTTTTTTTATCTCTGAAGGAACTATTCAAAGTCCAATGAGAGGTGGGGTTATAGCTTTTTCTTCTGAAAATGATGCAAAGGAATTTGGAATAAAATTTAAAGCAAAACCAATTACTTGGGAAGCTATAATTGCAAAATAGACCAGTCGTTTTTTGAATCAGTAAGCAATTAAAAACAGTGTGTTTTCTTAATTAAATTCAGACGGTTTAATTTTAAAAAAATAATGAAAAAATTATTCTACTTATTTCTGTTTTTTTCTTCATTCCTTCATGCGCATGTGATTGAAGTTGGCGCTAATAAACCTGTAAAATCAATAAAAAAAGCTGTTAGTTTGGCTAAAATAGGTGACACGGTTTTAGTTCATAAAGGTGTTTATCGAGAAGGCAATATTGTTATTGATAAAAGAATTGTTTTTCTGGGTAAAGACTATCCAATTTTAGATGGGCAAAAGAAATATGAAGTACTTTCCATTAAAGCGGATAGTGTGGTTGTACAAGGTTTTAAAGTGATAAAATCAGGGTATGCTTCACTCGAAGATCCTTGTGCGATAAAAGTGTACAATAAAAGCCATGTTGTTATTCAGAACAATATTCTAGATGATAATTTCTTTGGAATTTATATCCAAAATGGTAAAAACTGCCTGATAAAAAACAACACCATTGTAGCGTATGGTAAAGAAGAACAGCAAATAGGCAACGGAATTCATTGTTGGAAAAGTGAAAATCTTCAAATTATCGCCAACACTATTTCTGGTCATCGGGATGGGATTTATTTTGAATTTGTGACCAATTCCGTTATCTGGAGAAATATTTCAACTAACAATATTCGGTATGGTTTGCATTTTATGTTCTCTAATGACGACGCTTATATTACCAATGTTTTTAAGAATAACGGTGCCGGCGTTGCGGTAATGTTTACCAAAAATGTCAAGATGTTCAATAACTATTTCGAAGAAAATTGGGGTGATGGCGCTTATGGATTATTCCTTAAGGAAATCACGGACAGTCATATCATTGGAAATAAATTTTCTAAAAACACTTCTGGAATTCACATGGAAGGAACCAATCGGATTCGAATTGAAAAAAATGTATTTGAAGCCAACGGTTGGGCGATGAAAATTCAGGCCAGTTGCGTAGATAATGAAATCGTAAATAATAATTTTATTGGAAATACTTTTGATATGGGAACTAACGGAAGTTTAGTTTTAAACAAGTTTGATACCAATTATTGGGATAAATACGAAGGATATGATTTAGACAAAAATGGTGTCGGTGATGTGCCGTATCATCCGTTGAGTTTATTTGCAGTTTTAGTTGAAAATAATCCCTCGGCGATGTTGTTGTTCCGGAGTTTTATGATCACACTTTTAGATAAATCCGAAAAAGTGTTGCCCAGTATAACCCCGGATAATTTCATTGACAATTCGCCATTAATGCATTCATTACCATTATGATTGAAATAAAAAATATATATAAAAAATTCGGAAAATTAGAGGTTTTAAATGATGTCAATCTTTCTTTTAAAAAAGGAGAATGCATTGCTTTAATTGGTCCAAATGGCTGTGGAAAAACCACTCTGATAAAAAGTATATTGGGAATGGTCATTCCTTCTAAAGGAGATATTTTATTCAATGAAAAATCAATTTTAAAGGAATTTAAATATCGGGAAAAAATAGGCTACATGCCACAAATAGGCCGTTATCCGGATTATATGACAGTTGGGCAAATCATCGAAATGATAAAGCAAATTCGAAATTCGGATCAGGTTTTAGATGAGGATTTAGTCCATGCTTTTCAACTCGAAAAAATAGTCGACAAACAAATGCGGACACTTTCGGGTGGAACAACGCAAAAAGTAAGTGCTACACTAGCTTTTTTGTTTAATCCTGAGGTGTTGATTTTAGACGAACCTACAGCGGGATTAGATCCATTGGCTTCCGAAATATTGAAAGAAAAAATTATAAAAGAAAAAGAAAAGGGAAAACTCATCTTGATTACTTCCCACCTTTTGAGCGAATTAGATGACTTGATAACCCAAATTATTTACATGCAAGACGGAACAGTACATTTTCATCAAAGTATTGCGGATTTATTGAAATCAACAAACGAACAAAAAATATCCAAAGCAATTGCCAAAATTCTAAAAAACAAAAGTAATGAACAGAATCATTAAAATCATTTTTCTAGACATTCTGAAGAACAAAATTATACTGGCGTATACCCTTATTTTAGCCATTCTTTCGTGGAGTTCATTTGGGCTGGAAGACAATTCAGCCAAAGGATTGCTTACCATTTTGAATATAATTTTATTCACGGTTCCGCTGGTTTCCATTCTTTTTGCCACGATTTATTTGTACAATAGTACAGAGTTTATTGAGCTTTTGTTAAGCCAACCCATTAAACGCAAGAAAATTTGGTTGAGTCTGTATCTCGGACTTTCGTTAGCAATGGTTTTAGCCTTTTTTATTGGTGCCGGAATTCCGCTTTTAATCAATGCGCCGGATAGCGTAGGCATTATGATGCTCGTCATAGGTTGTCTGATTACGTTGGTCTTCGTGGCTTTGGCATTTTTAAGTTCGATACTAACCAGAGACAAAGCAAAAGGAATAGGTATTGCCATTATGGGTTGGTTGTATTTTGCGTTGCTTTTTGATGGAATAATTTTGTATTTGTTGTTTCAATTTTCAGATTATCCAATCGAGAAAGCAATGATTGTTGTTACGGCGTTTAGTCCAATAGATTTAGCCAGAATTCAAATCCTGTTGCATCTGGATGTTTCAGCGATGATGGGATATACCGGAGCAATATTCAAAGATTTTTTCGGGACATCATTGGGACTGCTTCTTTCTTTTTCGTTGCTGTGTTTGTGGATTATTATCCCATTTTTCATTTCATTAATCAAATTTAAAAACAAAGATTTATAGTGTTTAAAGATATACTTCAAAAACTAGAAAATGCCGCTAATCCTGTGGCGCAGGTGGTTCAAAATACTTCTTGCAGTAAAGTAATGGTAATTGCTTTCAAAAAAGAAATGATTCTCAAGGAGCATAAAACGGATGTTCCAGCTAAATTATTGGTGATAAAAGGAAACGTGATTTATAAAGAGGATAAGCTACAAAACGAACTCTTTCTTTATGACGAACAAGAAATTCCGGTAGCAGTTTTGCATTCCGTAGAAGCATTGGAAGACAGTTTGTGTTTATTGTTTAAAGGCTAAAAAATCTAGAAATGAAAACAGATATAAAAAACAGAAACGACATTGAGAAGCTGATAAACACTTTCTACGGTAAAATAAAAACAGACACTAAAATCGGTTATTTTTTCACGGATGTAGCCAAGTTGAATTGGGAAGAGCACTTGCCGAAAATGTATGATTTCTGGGAGAATATTATGTTTTCGAAAGGGAATTATACCGGAAACCCGATGACTAAGCATAAAGAATTACATCAAAAAAGTGAAATGAAAGAAGCTCATTTTAAGCATTGGAACGCCTTGTTCAATGAAACTGTTGATGAGTTATTCACAGGAACAAAAGCTGAAGAAATCAAACAAAGAGCTATGAATATTTCGGGGGTATTGATGTACAAAACAATAGGTTGAAAAGCATAAAAAAAGCGTGAACTATTTTAGTTTACGCTTTTTTCAATCTGGCAAAATGAATTAATAATATTATTTTTTTGGAAGTAAAACATCATTTATGACGTGTATGATTCCGTTTGATGTTGCAATAGAAGAGACTATTTCTGAACCGTTTACAAATACCTTGTCACCTACTTTGGTGATTTTTATTTTTCCGGCATTTACTTGCTCGTATTCCTCTCCATCTTGCATGTATTCGGTTTTTAGATTCCCAACGTATGTGTGGTATTCTAATATGTTTTTCAAGTCATCTTTTTTTCCAGGTTCTAATAATCCTTCAACGGTTCCTTTTGGGAGTTTATCGAAGGCAGCGTTTGTTGGTGCAAAAACGGTAAATGGCCCGGCATTGCTCAATACATCTACTAATCCTGCTGCTTTTACTGCAGTTACTAATGTAGAGTGATCTTTGCTTCCAGAGGCTGTCTGAACAATGTTTGGACTGGAAGTTTCGTCAACCACGGCAGATTGCCCAGGACCTTGGGTTGCTGTATTTTCTGTTGTTGTTTCAGATGGAGCTTCGCTATTTTGTTTACAACCAAAAATGGTACAGAAACAAACGACGGCTACTAATTGAATTGATTTTTTCATAATTAAGGTTACTTTGGTTTTATATAGCAAAGTACTTAATTATCAATTGTTTATTCTATGCGTTCAATCATAAAGGCGGGTTGTTTTTAACTTTTTTGATAGAAAAATATGCAGTATACGCGATTCCTAAAAGCAAGAGTAAGGCGACAACGAAAAGAAGTTCATTTACATACGGAATAATGGTGTAAGTGAACGATGCAACACCTTGAATGGCGAGAACCAACTCGTTTAATAGAACGCCAACGGAAAATAGAACCAAGCCAATTTTTATCTTTTTATTGATAATAATCAGATGACTGGCATAGATGTAAAACAACAAGAACAACGTGATTACCGCCAATAAAACCAAGTGTAAATAGGCGATTACAATTGGTCTGAAACCAAAGGCAAGCTGGCTTAAAGATGGGATTGTTGAACCCAATTGCAGAATGAATTTTATGCTTAATGCCAAACAGGAAAAGAGTAAAATATAGCGTAACAATGAAGCGAAATTTTTCAAATATTCTTTTTGTTTTTGTATCAAAATTAAAAGAAGTTTAAACCATGCAAAAACTTGAATTACTGCTGCAAAGGCAGAAATTGCGAAAAGCCAAACGGGTAAATCCAACCAAAGTGTGGACAAAAAATAGGCAGGAATACAAGAAACAGCAAACAGCTTAAAGGAAGTTTCGTAAAAGGAATGTTCTGATTTTTTTAGATTTAAAAAGCCAAAAAATAAACCGATGCAACCAAAGAAAAACCAACCGTTATATTGAAAATGGAGAAAATAATAAATAGATGCTAAATACAAATCCTGAATAACATTTTTACTAGCCATCATGTAGGCTAGATAAAAAGTCCCAAAAGAGGAAATAATATTGAAAACTACGGCGGCTTTAAACCAATTAATAGCAGCTAAATCGGTATCTATTTTTCTTAAATCTTTGATATAATAATAGCCAAAAACATAGGAAACCAAGATCGATGCTGTTGAGAAAAGGATGGAAATCATTCCGTAGCCCTGAATAATAAAGAAAATCAGCATTCCATAGGAACAAATGAGATTGGCTATAATTATTTTTCGGTATTTAGTTAGTTGAAAGTCTGCGGTTTTGTTTTGAAGATAATACACCATCAACGTCATCAAGGTATGGGTAATCCATCCTGAAAATGCAAAATGGGAATGAGAATGTAATATGTTTTTTTGATTGAAATAAGGGAATTCAAAACCAATTTTATAACGCATTAAAACCCCAAGCGAGGCTACAATACATAGATTTAGCAACGAAAATTTTAGCCAGAATTGTATGTTTAATTTCATTTTTTTTTAATAAAATATTTTATGATTGATGATGTCAACTTTGTTGCAATCATTCATTTTCGAAAAAACCCGAATCACCGTTTCGACTCTCAAACCAGTAAAATTTGCAATTTCCTGACGTGTGTAAGGAATTAATACTTTTTGGTCATTACATTCCGATTTTCTTTTGTGTGTGTTCAAAAAAGCAAGAATTCTAAACTCTGGTTTCTGGTTGATGATCTCTTTTGAAGTATTGGATTTTGAATGAATTTTATTGGCAAGTAAAACCAAAAATGATTTTTGAATTAAAGGATATTCATCAAGAATTTTTAAAAATTTATCTTTTGATAGCTTCATAATGGTGCAATCTTGAAGGCAAACTGCTTTCGAGGGATATAGTTGGTCAATAAACAATGGAGGTTCGCCAAAACTCTCTCCTTTACAAAAAAGTCCTTGTGTGAACTCTTTTCCTTCGTCATTTGAATTGAACATTCTCACGCTTCCATCAATAATTTGATAATAAAAATGGGCCACTTCATCTTCATTAAAAACTACTTCGTTTTTTTTGTATTTTTTCGCAACAGCGCCCCAAGAAAAAAGTAAATCTATGTCTATTTGCATAATTAAAGCGGATTTAAGAATGTGTTTTTTAGGACGCATATTTGCAGCAATTGCAAATATAATTTGTATAAATTTAACAATCTTATGATTGTAATCATACTAGAAAAGTGTAAAATGTAATGTTTTTGAAATAATCTTAAAACAGGACCTAAAATGGCTAAAGTATTTTATTAAAGTATCATAGCGTATGATATTTATCAGTTTTTAGTTTCTCGACTTTTGTGGTTTATTTATTTAATTGATTTTAGCATGACAACACTTAAACCACTTCATACTTTTTATATCCCGTTTTTTGGACTTGCTTATGCTATTGATAGTTCGATACGAGTGGCGAAGTAAGGAATTTCATCCGTTATTTCAATTATGGATGATTAGCTTATCGAAAAAATGAATGCTTTTTACAGCAAGAAATTTGATTTGCCGTATCAGGAAATTACCCAAAAAAACACATGATTATCGCGCAGAATACATTACATCTTATCTGAATTTGGTCGACAAAATCGTGAAAGGAAAATTTAAAAATTTCAAAACGGAATGATCGGAAAGCAAATCAGCTTTGGAAAATTACATTGCGATGCTGCCCAACAAATCAGAGATTAAAGCAGGTTTGCAAAACTTGATGGAAGACGGTTTCGCTTTCAAAGAAAATATCAAAAATTATCTGGAGAAAAATCTTTACCCACGCAATATTGATGTTAATATTATGACTAAATTGGATAAGGATAATTTCATCAAAGAGGAACAATTACCAATTATTTTTAATGACGCGCATGCCGCATTGCGTGGTTTTTTAAACAGTACATTAGAATCTTCGGTTGTTTTATCGGCTGGGATGAATCCAAGATTATACAGCTATTTTGAAAGTTTTTCGGCCTTCTTTCCGGATGCGAATAATGCACTGAAAAAGAAAATCACGCTGAAAGTAAGTGACTTTCGTTCGGCAATGATTCAAGGGAATTTTTTAGCTAAAAAAGGACTTTGGGTTTCTGAATATCGAATTGAATCCGGACTGAATTGTGGCGGATACGCTTTTGCCACCGAAGGCTGTTTGTTGGGACCGATTTTAGAAGAATTCAAACAGAAAAAAGAGCAATTGATTCAATCTTCGCATGAGTTGATGGTTAAAGCATTGGGACAAAAAGAAATGCATGTTCCGGAACAACCATTGGATTTAAAAATCACGTTTCAAGGCGGCATAGGAGCTGCTGGAGAACACGATTTTCTATTGGATCATTATGATGTGGATTCTGTGGGTTGGGGTTCGCCGTTTTTATTAGTTCCTGAAGCCACTTCGGTTGATAAACTCACCCTAGCATCATTGGCCGCAGCCAAAGTGAATTTGTCTCGCAATATCTTCATGTCTTCACTTGCTTTTTTGTCTAAAACCTTTGCATAATGCTGGGTGGTTCGTAAGTTTTTATGCCCTAACATTTTGCTTACACTTTCGATCGGAACACCATTTGTAAGCGTTACCGTGGTTGCAAAAGTATGCCGGGCAATATAATTTGACTAATTTAATCGTTTAAAGCCGAATTAATGATTATCTCACATTGAAATAGTTTGAACTCATTATTTATAAATAATTTTAATAGTTTTTTTTAGTTTTCGTTTACCTTGAAACTTGCTTAAGGAATATTAGGATTCTTAGTCAGGTTTATGTTTTTAAAAGTTGAAAGTCTAACACCATCAGTAAGCAAAATAATTTTTTTGATTATCACTGTTTTTATTTTCATCGTTTAATATAAACACTGCATAATTCCCTTTTAGTAGATCAGAGAAGGTTGCCGATGAAGAATTATTTGAAATCGTTGTACTTTCTTTTTTATAATATCTATAGAATTTCTCATCTGGTATTGAATCCTCTTTGTTAAATCACATCAATAGAATAGCTCTTCTAGAATTTCTTAAATCATTTACTTTAATCGCTGACTTAAGGAATAATCGGAAACTGTTGGTAAGAAAAATGCAGATATAAGTTTTTTCGTTGGGATTTTTTTGAAGTTAATTAAGATTTTAATTTGATTTTTTGTAACTCCAAATCGCCATACCATTGACAAATACTGCGAAGCCACTGACGATTAATAAATTATTCAGCACGTCAGAAAAACCGGAACCTTTCAAAAGAACCATTCTTATGAACTCTACAAAATACCGAATAGGGTTTAACAACGTTAGATTTTGAGCCCACTTAGGCATACTTTCTATAGGTGTGAACAAACCGCTCATCAAAATAAAGATTACCATGAAAAACCAGGCAATAAACATGGCTTGTTGTTGGGTTTCAGTATGATTGGATATATACAGTCCTAATCCTAAAATTAAAAGTAAATACACTGCTGTAAAGCCATAAACCAGAAAGATATTACCTAACATGGGAACACTAAAAACCATTTTGGCTATTACTAAACCCACGGTTAAAATCACTAATCCAAGCACCCAAAAGGGAAATAATTTTCCAATGATAAACTGATATTTTTTTATTGGTGTTACATTTATTTGTTCTAATGTTCCCAGCTCTTTTTCTCGGACAATATTCATCGATGACAGAAATAAAGTTAACATAGTGACCAATAAAACTAAAATTCCGGGTACCATAAAAGTTTTATAATTTAAGGTGTTGTTGTACCAAAATGAGGGGATAACCAGTATGTTTTGCGATACTTCTTTATTTTCGGAGAAGTATTTTGACTGCATTTTAATGTTTTGATTGTAGGTGTTTATTATCTGTGTTACATATACATTTTCAACACCAGCTGTTGCGGCGTCGATGGCATTAATACTTACTGAAATGCTCGCTTTTTGTGCCTTTTGCAGGTCACGATTGAAGTGAACCGGAATGTTTACTATAACATCAGTTTTACCTTTTTGCATTTCTTCGACAGCTTCTTTTTCAGAAAAATGAGGCTCTGTAACTTTAAAATAGGTTGAGGCTTTAAAAGCATTTACTAAATCTCTTGAATCCCGACTTTGGTCATTGTCAACAAAGGTGATAGCAATGTTTTTAACATCGAATGTGGCTGCATTTGACAAAATTAATAATTGCAAAATAGGCAAAATAAATATCAGTTGCAGCATACTTTTATCTCTAAAAATTTGCTTAAACTCTTTTTGTACGATGAATAAAATTGTTTTCATAAATTATTTTTCTAACCCTGTCAGGAGTTTAAAACCTTGTCAGGGATATTATTATTCTAATCTAATTTTATATTTTTTGACGCTCAATGTTATAAAAAACACTGTCATCCCAATTAATATTAGCGTTTCTTTCCAAATGTATTGAATACCGACTCCTTTGAGCATAATGGCTTTTACAATAATGATAAACCATTTTGCTGGAATGATGTTGCTGATTACCTGCATTGGCAACGGCATACTGTTTATAGGGAAAATAAATCCCGAAAGAATGATTACCGGCAGCATCAATCCCATTAAGGAAAGCATCATTGCGGTTTGTTGTGAATTAGAAATGGTTGAAATTAATATGCCCAGTGAAAGTGCTGAAACGATGAATAAAATACTTTCAAAAGCCAACAAAAAGATACTTCCATTAATTGGCATTCTGAAAACAAAATAGCCCAATGTTACAATTACAATTGCATTAATAATCGAAAGAAAAATATACGGAAATACTTTGCCAATAATTACCTGAAATGGTTTTAATGGAGAAACCAGAAGGATTTCCATAGTTCCTAATTCTTTTTCTCGTGTAATAGAAATAGAGGTCATCATGGCCGAAACCAGCATTAAAATTACCGTCATAACTCCAGGGACAAAATTAAAAACACTTTTGAGTTCCGGATTATAAAACATTCTTGTCTGTACTTCAACCTTTACTTGACTGCTATTGGATTGTTTTTTTTGAGATTGATAATTTTGAATAATTGCCGATGTATAATTAGCTATGGTATTGGCTACATTAGGTTCGGTTGCATCTGTAATTGCTTGTACAACTGCTACTTTTTTTGTTTCTAAATTTTTACTAAAATTCGGCTCAAAAATCAGGACTGCTTTAATTTTTCCTTTTTTAAATTCCGACTCTACATCACTTTCTTTTTCAATTTGGTTTGCAACATTAAAATAAGGGGATGCTTTTATTTTATAAATAATTTTTTGCGTTTCAACATCATTTGACTGGTCTAAAATGGCAATATCAACATTGTTGATTTCATTTGTTATAGCAAAACCAAAAAGTAAAATTTGAGCAATTGGCATACCAAAAAGTATAAACAACGAGCGTTTATCTCTGAAAATATGGTAGAATTCTTTCTTTACAAATCCGATGAATCTTTTCATTTTAAACTTTTTAGGTTTTTAAACCATTAAGATAGAAAACTTAATAAACCTTAATATGTTAATGGTGTAGATCTTTTTATTCAATATTCCGCGCTAATTTTAAAAACACATCATTCATGGAATTTACTTTGAATTGTTCTTTCAAATTTTTTGGCGAATCAAGCGCCTCAATGGCACCATCTACCATAATTGAAACCCGGTCGCAATATTCGGCTTCGTCCATGTAATGTGTGGTTACAAAAATGGTAGTTCCTTTGTAGGCTTGGGTGTAAATCATTTCCCAAAATTGTCTTCTGGTAATAGGATCAACACCACCTGTGGGCTCGTCCAGAAAAACAATTTTTGGTTCGTGCAACAAGGCTACCGAAAACGATAATTTTTGTTTCCAACCCAATGGTAACGAACCAACCAGATTATTAACCACATCCTGAAGCTGTAATTCTTCGACTAATTGCGCTATTTTTTGTTTGATTTGAGTTCTTGATAAACCATAAATTCCGCCAAAAAAAGTAATATTTTCCTTGATGGTTAAATCATCGTACATAGAGAATTTCTGGCTCATATATCCGATACTTTTTTTAACCATTTCGGCTTGAGTATGGACATCAAAACCAGCCACGTTGGCTTCTCCGGAAGTGGGATTTGAAATTCCAATCAACATTTTCATTGCTGTTGTTTTTCCTGCTCCATTGGCTCCCAAAAATCCAAAAATCTCCCCTTTATACACATCAAATGAAATACCTTTGACCGCCGTGAAATTGCCAAATTTTTTGGTTAAGTTTTGTACGGTTATAATTTTTTCTTGTTTCATTTATTTTAAAACATTAGTTATTTTTTTACCATAAAGAAATTAAGGTTCATTAAGTTTTTGATCTTAATTTTCTTAATTTCTTAATGGTTCAAATCATAAGTCCATGAAAACATCTTCAATTGTTATTATTGCGGGTTTTATCACTATGTCGGTGTGATTTTTATTTTTTAAATAATCGTGTAAATCATTTAGATTAAAATCTGCATTTTTATGAATGTAATGAATGAATTCGCCAAACGCATAAACACTGTATTGATTGGGATAATTCTTTAAATCGTGAATCAATCCATGCGTGTTTTTTGCCTGTACATCATAAATTATTTTTTCATAATTATTGATAATATTTTCTGGCGAATCAATTTTTAAAATCTTGCCTTTTTGTATCAACGCAATTCTGTCACAAAGTGAAGCTTCATCCATATAAGGTGTAGAAACTAAAATGGTAATGCCTTTTTTTTGCAATCGTTTGAGCATAATCCAAAATTCTTTCCGTGAAACGGGATCAACTCCGGTGGTTGGCTCGTCCAGAAACAATACTTTTGGAGCATGAATTAAAGCACAACACAATGCTAATTTTTGTTTCATTCCGCCAGAAAGCGCTCCTGCTCTTCTCGTTTTGAAAGGTTCTATTTGAACGTAGATGTCTTTGATTAAATCGTAATTTTCTTCAATAGTGGTTCCGAAAATAGTTGCGAAAAAATCTAAATTTTCTTCCACGGTTAAATCCTGATACAACGAAAATTTCCCGGGCATATATCCCACAGAATTTCTAATTTCTTTGAGTCCTTTGATTACATCAAAACCAGCTACTTCTGCGCTGCCTTCATTAGCGACTAAAAGTGTCGTCAGAATTCTGAAAATAGTTGTTTTTCCGGCACCATCTGGTCCAATTAAACCAAACAGTTCTCCTTCTTTTACATCAAAAGTAATGTTTTCGACAGCTTTTAACTTGTTGTAAGATTTTGATATGTTGTTGACTGAAATGCTCATTATTTTATCAATAAGAAATTACTTTCTTCGTGAGCGTCAACCCAGTGTTTTACATTTGCAGGAATGTTGAAATAATCACCCGATTGTAATTTAATAGTAGTTCCGTTTTCATCATTGTACGTTGCATTACCAGAAACGCACACTAATAAAGCAGGAACTTTAGTAATGTGTTCTGCTAATTGCTTGTTTTTGGCAATTTGTAGTGAAATTACTTTTCCATCGGTAGGTTGAAAAAGTACATTAGTTTGAACGGCTTTATTTTCGGTGTGCAGATTTTTTAAATTCATAGTTGTTGATATTGAGTTGTTTTGAGTTGTTTTGCATCCAATTAAAATAAACATGGATGCCATTACGATAATTATTTTCATTTTTTAGATTTTTAAATTTATCCACATTTCGGCAGGCATCCCAATTTTTAAACTGCCATCGTTTTTGACTTTTACTTTCACGGCATAAACCAGATTTACCCGTTCTTCTTTGGTTTGGATAATTTTGGGAGTAAACTCTGCCGAAGATGCAATCCATGAAATAATTCCTTGATATGATTTCATATCTTTTTCAGCATCTATTTTTACGGTTACATTTTGTCCTACTTTTATTTTTGATAACTGGTTTTCACCTACATAGATTCGCAAAGTCATTTCTGAAATATCGGCAATTTTGTATATCGGTTTTCCAAATGCGGTTATTTCGCCTGGCTCTGAATATTTAGTTAACACCGTTCCATTGATAGGATTAATAATTTTGCTTTTGGCTATTTGGTCGTTGATTTTTTCGATTTGAACATCAATAGATTTTAAGTCATTTAAAATTGGTGCATTTTGAGTTCCAACGCTTTTTATTTGCTCTTCGATGACTTTTACTTTTCCATCAATTTCATCCACTTGGCGTTTGGTTGCAGCATTTTCTGCATACATATTACGGATTCTATTTTTCTCTAAATTGGTGGTTTTTAATTGCTCCTGCAAAACCCTTTTCTGCGAGACTACATTTGCGGATTTAGACGAAACAGTACTTTTAGATGCGATTAATTGTTGTTTTGCAAAATGTAATTGCAAAGTATCAACTAATCCTACTTGTGATTGAGATTTCAAAACATCTCCTTCTTCTAATTTCAGGAACTCAATTTTCCCGTTCGCTTCGGAGGAAACAGTTATTTCTGTTGCTTCAAAATTCCCGTAACCATCGGCTTTATCGCTATTTTTGTTACAGGAAATTAATCCTATTGTGGCTAGAATTATGATAATTATTTTTTTCATTTTAAAAATTTTTTCTGATTCTTTTTTATTTTCCTTTGATTATTTCGTAACTCGATTTGGCTAACGACAATTGAACTTCATGTGTTTTTAAAATATTTTTTGCTTCAAACAGATTAGATAATTCTGTAAGATATTCTGATGAAGTTATCACACCATTTTTCATTTGAGCATCAGAGGATTTAATGATTTTTTCACGTATTTTAATTATTTCGCTATCTGAAAGTAGGAGTTGTTCCATTTTTTTAACTTCATAATCGAGCTCTTCTAATTGCATTTTGTTGTTCAGTTCAAATGTTTCTTTTTCTGATGTCACTATTTCTTTTGAAATATCCAATGCCTTTAGATCTGTTTTGTTTTTACCCCAGTCAAAAACATTCCAATTGGCTTTTAAGCCTACCACATAGAAAGGCTGAAATGAATTATCTAACATATTCAGTCCTGGATTTCCGTAACCGGCTTGACCAAAAGCATTTATTTTAGGAAGATTAGATTTGGAAATTACATTTTTAGAAAATTCTAATTGTTGTTTTTGCAAATCATAAAAAGCAATTTCCGGTCTTGTTCTTGTTGTATTTATAGAATTAAAATCGGGTTGTAATAAAACTGTTTCGGAGTCAATTTTTGAAAAAGTTAATTCAGAAAGGTTATTCAGTAATTTTATTTTTTCAAATTTAATTTCCGTTAATTGCTGATTGATTTTAATGATTTCAGCCTCCAAAACCTGTTCGGATGCGGGAAGAATAGCGCCAAATTTTACCGCTGATTTTACTTCTTTAACTTTAGATTGAAGCAACTCATTTTTAGACAATAATAAGTTGCTTTTTTCTTGAAGCAATAAAATCGAGAAATAGTATTGATTGATTTTACTTTTTAAATGATATAAACTGACCTCAATTTGTTGTTGTTGTGTTTTGGTCTGTGCTTCTTTTAATCTAGCATTTGCATCGATTGTCCCTCCATTATAGATTAATTGATTTACATCTAAAGTTGCTCTGTATTGGTCTTTATTTAGAGGTTCAACACCAGGTAAAGTTGAAGGGAATCCTATTACTGCGGATTGATAAGTTGCTTGAGCATTTGCGTCAATTTTTGGTAATTTTCCTTTACTTAGTGCCTCAATTTCATAACTTGATTTTTGTTGTAGCAATCCCGTTTGTTTTGATAAAGGATAATTTTTAGCAGCTAATGTATAAAAATCTTCCAATGTCAGAGTTTCCTGTGCATTCGAACTTACGGACAATAGAAATAGTAATAATAGGACTAACTTACTTTTCATAACTTAGATTTTTATAGAATTGATAATAAACTCTGCCACTTCAGTTTTTCGATTTTCTAATATTTTATTGTAGTTGTCTTTGTCCACATTAACGAGAGCCATTAAAAGTGGTTCTCCTATAAATGGAAATATATTTAAACACATTATATTGATAAATAATTGTTCCGCTTCTATTGGTTTAATAATTCCTTGTTGGATGGCATCACTAACCTGAAGTTTGAATTTACTAATAGAAGGAAAATTTTTTTCTGATCGAAGTTTTAGTACAAACTCTGGATTTTTATTTAATTCTTGAATTACAAAATTTGGCAAATAAGGATGTTTAATTACAAACGAAACATAACTTTCAGTAAATCTTTTTATTTTTTCAAATAAATCACTGTCATCATTCAATACTTTATTTAATTGAGGTGCTAATAACGAAAAAGCGCTTTTGAAAACTGCCTCAAATAAAAGTTGTTTGCTCCTAAAATAATAATGCAGTAAGGCTTTATTGATTTTGGCTTTATCTGCAATCTCTTGCATTCTAGCTCCCGCCATGCCTTTTTGCTGAAAAATTTCTTTTGCTGCAATCAATATCTCAGTTTCTGTATTTTCAGTTTTTATCTTATCCATATTGTTTAATTATATAGTTTAACCGTTTGGTTAACAAATTTATAAAAAAGTATTCATTAAAATATCATTTAAGTATATTATAACAAATAAAAATAATTAAGAGGATAAAGACTTTATTTATGCCGTAAGGCATTTAATACGAATAGTGTTCAGTTTCAAAAAAATAATAGCAAGCCTACTATTTACAAAAAAGATCGATAGATTAGATGGGCTTGCGGCACGTTGAATGCATGCAACTGATTTTTCTAGCAAGGTTTAGTTTCAGGTGGCAAAAATCAGCTTTTGATTTGCATAAATACTAGACTTTCATAAAACCACCACGGTTATCTTTTCGTTCAATGGAGTGCTGCACAATTAAATTCCCAATTGTAATCATGTTCAGTAATTCGAAAAGCGCAACATTAATTTGATGTGTTTTACTAACTTCTTCCATTTCATTTTTCCAAAGTAAAAGCTGTTTTTTGGCTTTCGGTAAATCCAATTCATTTCGCATGATTCCTGCATTCTGACGCATTGAAAGCTGTAATTTGGCTTTCATTTTAGCCAAATAATTCGAACTGACTTTAGGTTTTTCATCGGATTCCCAATTCGAGATAATCCCATTAAATTGGCTTTTTTCAATAGAAATATTCGCCAAATAATCATAAATTTTCTCTGAATATACGAGCGCTTCTAACAAGGAATTAGAGGCTAATCTATTGGCGCCATGTAATCCTGTATGGGAACATTCACCACAGGCAAATAAATTTTCTATAGTTGTTTTTCCGTTTTTATCAACTGTAATTCCGCCACACAAATAATGTTGTGCGGGAACCACGGGAATCCAGTCTTTTGCTATATCAGTTCCTATGCTTTTGCAACGCTCATAAATCATGGGGAAGTGCTTGATAAAAGCATCTAAATCCAAATGGGTACAATCTAAATAAACGCAATCGTCTCCTGATTTTTTTAGTTCCAAATCAATGCTTTGCGAAACGATATCTCTGGATGCTAATTCGCCCCTTTCATCATAATTCATCATAAACCGAAGTCCTTTTTGGGTACGCAAATACGCTCCAAAACCTCGAACTGCCTCCGAAATTAAAAATTTAGATCCTGCTGAAGCATCATATAAAGCGGTAGGATGAAATTGAATGAATTCCATGTCTTTGATGGATGCATTTGCACGAAAAGCCATGGCGATACCATCTCCAGTTGCTATAACCGGATTGGTCGTATGACCGTAAAGATGACCTATTCCACCAGTGGCCAGCACCGTGAAATCAGATTGGAATGGGATAATTTCGTTTGTTTTTTCATGCAAGGCATAAGCGCCAAAACAGTGATTATTGTGGGTTATCAAATCAAGTGCAAAATAATGGTTCAGAACGGTTATGTTTTCTTTTTGATGCACTTGCTCTAAAATGGCACGTTCAATTTCATAACCCGTTTGGTCTTTATGATGTACCACCCTGTTGCGCGAATGGCCGCCTTCTTTGCCTAAATCAAAATTTCCTTTGACCGTTTTATCAAATTTGGCACCCCACGAAATCAGCTCTTTTAGTCGTTTTGGACCTTCGGTGACGACCATTTTGACGACATCAACATCACACAAACCGTCTCCGCAAATGAGGGTGTCGTCAATGTGTTTTTGATAGGAATCCTCGGTTTTGTCAGTGACAATGGCAATCCCACCTTGCGCATATTTTGTATTGGATTCATCTTCGTTAGACTTGGTAATTATCGTGATTTTTCTATCAGGAAAACGTTCTGCGATTTTTATGGCAAAAGTCAATCCTGCCACGCCAGAACCAATGATTAAGTAATTTGTAGTAATCATTATTTGGACATTTCAAGCATTCGTTCAATGGGAATTAAGGCTTTTTTTCTAATATTTTCAGGAACATCAATTTCCGGGCTTTCAGTAAGCAAGCAATCATAAACTTTTTGTAACGTATTCATTTTCATGTAGCCACATTCGCTGCAAGCACAGGTATTATCCTCTTTTGCAGGAGCCGGAATCAATATTTTATGCGGAACTTCCTGTTGCATTTTATGTAAAATTCCCGCTTCGGTAGCCACAATAAATTGATTGTTCGGATTTGTTTTTACATAGTCAATCATCCCGGCTGTTGAACCAATATAGCTTGCCGTTTGCAAAATATGTGTTTCTGATTCTGGGTGTGCTATTATGGTTGCATCAGGATATTGTTTATGGACTTCGATTAATTTATCTAGCGAAAAAGCTTCATGAACCACACAGGAACCATCCCAAAGCAACATGTCTCTTCCTGTTTTGCTGATAATGTATTTTCCTAAATTTTTATCCGGTGCAAAAATAATGGGCGTTTCTTTGGGAATGGATTCCACTATTTTTAAAGCATTTGAGGAGGTACAGACAATATTGCTCAACGCTTTAATTTCGGCGGAACAATTTACGTATGTGATGACAATGTGATCGGGATGTTCATCAATAAATTTTTTGAATAAATCCGTTGGACACGATTCCGCCAGTGAGCAACCTGCTTTCAAATCGGGCAGAATTACTTTCTTTGTCGGGTTCAATATTTTGGCAGTTTCGGCCATAAAATGTACGCCTGCAAAAAGGATGATATCGGCATCCACTTTCATGGCTTCTTGTGATAATCCCAAACTGTCACCCACATAATCCGCAATATCCTGAATATCGGCTTCTTGATAATAATGGGCTAAAATAACCGCATTTTTCTCTTTTTTCAATTCCAGTATGCGCTCTTTAAGATTTTTCATTAGTTAAGTTTAAAAAAAACATCATTTGTTATGCATTCCCACTTCAAATTCTAGAAGCAGATTTTATAGTGCATCACACTGGAACAATTTCGTTTTTTTGTTGAAGTGTAGTTTTTAAGTCTGTTATAAAAGTCATCAAATGGTCTATTTCGACATGATCCATAATTACAATTTTGTACCATTGATTGTTTCCGTCGTGTTTTTGGGGAACCAAATCGAATTTTTTCACCAATTCTGGCGTAATATATTTGGCTTGAATGGTTGCAATATTCATGAAAGGTTCTCTGAAATACTTCACATGTAAAGCATCTAATTGTTCACACAACCACTCTGTTCTCATTTGTAAAATGCGAATTTTTTCACACCATCCAAAAGGGCCATACGTAAATAATATCATCCAAACCGCTACGGCATTTGCACCGGAACGGCTTCCGCAGAGCGTCAAATCCATTCCTTCGACATATTCGGCTTCTTTTGTCAAAACATTTTCGATTAATCCTTTTCGACAAATAAAAACTCCCGTTCCATAAGGAGCCTGAAGCATTTTGTGTGCATCGATGGTGATGGAACTGATTTTTGGGTTTTCAAAATTGATTTCGGAGGCTTTATTGCTAAACGGATATACAAAACCACCATAAGCGGCATCAATGTGTAATTTGTATTTTAAGTCGTGTTTTTCTAGAATTTCAATATAATCATTCGGGTTGTCAATCGCGCCAAACATCGTCGTTCCCATATTAGCAACTACTATAAAATACTTTTTTCCTCGTTTTTTAGCATTGATAATGCTATTTTCTAGCGCGAATATATCAATAGTGCGGGTTTCGAAATCAACAGGGATTTTTAACCAATCCAGCATCAAAACATTGGCTGCTTTCGGAATGGAATAATGCGTATCTTCTGAAGCTATTATAGCAATTTCGGACAGACTCGTATTCAGTTTGTTCATGAAATAGTTGCGATACATCCAAATGGCCTGAATATTTGCCTCGGTGCCACCAGGGGCAATATAACCGTCAAAGGAATTCGGTTCAGCTTTAAAAACATCAACGGCGAGCACATTTAAAACCTCCCGTTCTATTTCCTGTGTTCCTCTGAAAGCTTTTTCAGAAGTGCCAAAAGTATGGCAACCAATATGATTGGGATTAGCAACATAGGTTTGTAAAATGGGCGCATCTTTTAGAAATTGAGCATCTTCATTGAATACTTTTCCATCTAACTTGGATGCAGGATACCCCAAAGAAGCATCGTGAGAGAAATTCACATTCTCGCCTAATGCTTTTTGAATGCGAATTTGCCTTTCTGTGGGGGTGATTTTTTTCCAGAATTGCATGATTACTATTTTTACCAAAGCTACATGCTAAAAAAATCAGAAAATATGATAAATGTTAGGTTTTCGTTTTAAAAAATAGAAATTTTATAAGCGTAATTTTGATAGTTCTGGTTCAGGAAATTGCGCAAAGTCAGAGATATTTGCAGCCTTGACTAGAAAATTATTTAATTAGAAGGGAAACTTTGTGCAGCTTGCGATTTCTGTCGTCATATTTCAAATATTACAGTTACAGGTTTGTGGTCGCTATATTTAGTCCAATTTTCATATTCTCCGATTTGTACACTTGTAATTTTGTTAATTAGATTATTCGATGCAAAGCAAAAGTCAATGTGATATGGTCTATCAATTTTTCTATGCATAAATAGAGTTGAAGCAGTTTCTTTTCCTTGTTCCTGATTATAGAAACTATGGTAGGTGCTATATATATTCTTATTTTTCAAAAGTTCAACAAGGTTAGAATGGTTGTAAATTCTGTTTGGTTTGTCCCAAATTGAACTGCTGTTAAAATCACCTGCAAGAATTACATTCTCATTATTTAACAAGTCACTATAAAAATGAACTGCGTTCCAAATTTGTTCTGTATAGCAATCGTGATTTTTAGGTTTTTGAGCCCATATTGCAAAAATTGTAAACTCGATTTCATCGTTGCTTACGGATAATGGTAAAACATATTTAAATTCAGGATTGTGAATACTTAGAAGTTCAATCTTAAAGTCTGAATATGAAAATATTCCAAGCCCTTTGTTTGGGTTTTGTCCGAACCAAAATAGGTCTGTCGGCTTAGCTATATCATTTTTGAAAATCAATTTGTCAGGATGTTCGCATTCAGGTACAATTAAAATATCTGGCTGCTCTTTCAGAATAAATTCCGCTTTTTTACGGAAAGCCATATTACAATTCCAAGTTATTATTTTCATTCTGTTTGTTGTTGTAATTTTGTCCGATACAGTTCTAGGTAACTTGTATAAGTACACATAAAGGGGCTAGAATCCATCCAAAATCTTAGCTATTATGTCACAAAACAGTTTTGTAAATAATAAGATTACTTTTGATTAATACCTCAAGAAAGTATCGCCAGATTTTATTCCCATGGCTAATTCTTCTAGATTGGTGTTTTCGAGCATGAACGCCAATTCATTTCTGATAGACTTGAATTTATCGTGAACCGGACAAGGATGATCTTCGGAGCAGTGACTTAATCCCAGACCGCAACCGGTAAAAACCCGATCTCCATCTAGTGCCGTTACTATTTGGGATAGTTTTATTTGGCTCATGGTTTCTTTCGGGATTTCAAATCCGCCACCTACGCCTTTAATAGAATGGATGATATTATCTCTCGATAGTATTTGTAAAATTTTGGCAGTAAAAGCCTCGGGAGAATCTATTTTTTTTGCAATATCTCTAAGCCCAACTCTATTATTTTGATAGGATTCTGATGCTATAAAAATGGTGGCTCGGATTCCGTATTCACAGGTTTTAGAAAACATAATTTTTTTTTTACAAATTTATAGAAATAAGTGCTATCCTTTATTCTTTGTGTTGGCTATTTTTTTAAATCCAAAAAGGATCATCGTCCTTCTCTGTAAAAGATTCTTCGGTATGAATTTCTTTTATTTTAGCCAATTGGTCTTGGGTGGCTATTTTTTGGATTTCAACAAATAAAATGCGTTCCTCAAAACGAATGTGCGCATCTAATTCTTCTTCAATGAGTCCTAAAGACTTTTCTAAATCGGTAGTTTGTTTGAATAAGCGTTTCAAACGACGATGTTCCGCCAAAGCTTTTTTTACAAGTTCATTTTCTGCACCTAAAATGGGAAATACGTGTTTTTCTTCCAGTTCGAAATGAGGTTTTAAATGCGTTTTAAAAAACCAATCTGTATATTTTTTGATGCGGTTTGGTTCAATTTGCTTCGAAAAACCTGTTCGTATTTTCCAACACAGTTGCAAGCCATGATGATGATCGTGACTTAATGGTTGCAGTTCCGGAGCTCTTTTTAATGGTTTATTTGATATCATAAGATGTTAATATAAAATCCGAATTAACTGATGTGTAGCACCCAAAGTGCGGTGCTTACTTGATGTAAAATTTTATTTGTTTTTAAAGATACGCTTTTGTCAGCAATGCTACTTTAGAATCAACCTCTAAAATGTACTTTAATACGTGCGGTAGAAAGATTTTCCTTTTCCAATTCCTTAACAGAATAGCCCAATTTTTCTAACGTAGTCGCTCCATTTACAAAATGCTGGATATAGTAATTTCCCTGATAGTTATGTTGTTCTAAATACTGTATCATGGCTTTCATGTGATTCGTATCAATCAAATCCGAATGTACCGTGGTGCGGACTTCAAACGGGAGCCCACTTTCTACTAACAAACGCAACGATTTTTCAAAAGGCAAAAAAAGATTGGACTGTGTTATCTTTTCAAAATGAATAGGCATGGCTTTAAAATCCAGCGCAACATAATCGATCAATTGATTTTTATGTAATTGTTGCAAAACCTCAGGTCGTGAACCATTGGTGTCAATTTTTACCAAAAAGCCCATTTTTTTGACTTCGGTTATAAGTTGAATACTATTTTTATGTAGCAAGCATTCCCCTCCGCTAAAAACCACCGCGTCCAACAAATTTTTTCTGGAATGAAGAAAAGTTAGTGCTTTTTCGAATGAAATTGTTCCTTTTCCCATTACGATTTCAGGATTATAACAATACAAACAGCGCATATTACAGCCTGCAAACCAAAGAATGCAAGCTGATTTATGCGCATAATCTAATAAAGTAAAGGGCGTTATGCTGTAAATGGGAGTATTAACATTTTCCTTCACTGAAATGAGTTCGCTGTTTGTGTTCTCCTTTTTTTCCAATATTGAAACTTTCTACGGGTCTGTGATAACCCATTACTCTCGTGTACACTAAACATTTGGTTCTCAAATGTTGGTTTTCTTCTAAAATCGGGTTGGTGGTTTTCATATTTTTTTATGGTTTAAAAAATTAAAATTATTTTTTTGAACCATTAAGAAATTAATAAAATTAAGTGTGATTTGGCTTAACGGAACTTAATTTCTTAATGGTTTTAAAGTTTTATAACTCAACTTTAAATCTTGAACTTTTTTCTTCAATTAGAATTTCATCGCATTTTGGACAATATTCGTGTTCGCCATTCAAATAACCATGAACCGGACATACACTAAACACTGGCGTGACGGTGATGTAAGGTAATTTAAAATTGGATATTACTTTCTTTACAAACTGTTTGCAAGCTTCTGGCGAACTGATTTTTTCACTCATATACAAGTGTAAAACCGTTCCTCCGGTATATTTACATTGCAATTCGTCTTGTAAAAACAACGCTTCAAAAGGGTCTTCGGTGTGATCCACCGGAATCTGGGAACTGTTCGTGTAATAAATATTGTCGCCCTGTCCGGCTTGTAAAATGTTTGGGAAACGTTTTTTGTCTTCCTTAGCAAAACGATAGGTGGTACCTTCGGCCGGTGTGGCTTCCAGATTGTATAAATTCCCGGTTTCTTCCTGGAATTCTTTCATTCGGTTCCGAATATGCTCCAAGATTTCTGATGCAAATTCGATTCCTGACGATGAAGTTATGGCATCTTGATTTCCAGTAAAATTCGCAATCATTTCGTTCATTCCGTTTACACCAATGGTCGAAAAGTGATTTCTGAAATGCTGTAAATACCGTTTCGTGTACGGATATAAACCACGGTCGTACATTTCTTGGATAAACACTCTTTTTTTCTCCAAAGTAGATTTAGAAATATATAATAAACGATCTAATTGTTTGAATAATTCTGCTTTATTTCCTTTGAATAAATAACCCAAACGCGCCATATTAATGGTCACTACGCCAATACTTCCTGTCATTTCTGCACTTCCAAAAAGTCCGTTTCCACGTTTTAACAATTCTCTTAAATCGAGTTGTAAACGACAACACATACTGCGAACGGCATTGGGTTTATACGCGTTTTCGTTTTCTGTTTTATTGCCATTTTCATCCAAAATATATTGGCTTCCAATGAAATTCTGGAAATAAGAAGAACCAATTTTCGCTGTATTTTCAAAAAGCAAATCGGTATTTTCTCCATCCCAATCAAATTCTTCGGTGATATTTACCGTGGGAATAGGGAAGGTGAAGGGCTGTCCATTCGCATCGCCTTCGGTCATTACGGTGTAATACGCTTTGTTGATGAGGTTCATTTCCTTTTGAAAATGCTCGTAACGCAATTCGGTTAACTTCGTAACGCCTCTTTCTCTTGCTCGTAATAAGAGGTCATATTCAAAATTATTTTCGAAAAAATGATAGTCATTTTTCGTAGGAATTTGGGTTTTTAAATCATCGGGAACCACCCAATCCAAAGTGATGTTCGTGAAAGGCGATTGTCCCCAACGCGCAGGAACATTCAAATTATAAACAAAACTACGGACGGCTTTCAAAACATCTTCAAAAGACAAATCATCTTTGAAAACATAAGGAGCAAGATAGGTGTCAAAAGAACTAAAGGCTTGCGCTCCGGCCCATTCGCTTTGCAAAATCCCAAGAAAATTAGCCATTTGTCCCAAAGCTTCCCTAAAATGCGAAGGCGCTTTGCTTTCCACGCGTCCGCGAACGCCATTAAAACCATCGTTAAGTAACACCCGCAGACTCCAACCGGCACAATATCCAGTCAAACAATCTAAATCATGAATATGAATATCGCCACTGCGATGCGCATAACCTTCTTCTTTTGTATATACTTTGTCGAGCCAATAATTAGCAATAATTTTTCCGGCAACATTGTTGACCAATCCCGCATTAGAATAGGAGGTATTGGCATTGGCATTGATGCGCCAATCCGTTTGTTCGATATATTCTTCGATAGTTTGCGTGCTGTCAACGTAAGTGGTGTCTTCGTTTAAACCATTCACATGTTCGCGTTGTAATTTGCGCGTATGTCTGAACAACATAAAGGAACGCATGACTTCGAAATATTGTTTTTCAAAAAGGTTTTTCTCGATTAAATCCTGAATTTCCTCAACGGCCCAGGTTTCTTTGGATTGTAAATCCTGAATAATTTTTTCAAAAAGAATTTCATCAAATGCTATGGAGACACTCTGAAAGCTTTTTTCAATCGCGTCTTTTATTTTAAAACTCTCAAAAGGTTTGTATTCGCCGTTTCTTTTGATAACATATTTTTCCATAGCATTGGATGATTTAAGGTTAGGTTATTGAAGTGTTTTATTCTTGTTCGGAGAATTTTTTTTCTAAAAGCATAGCACTTGGAAATAAAATGTTGTTTTCCAAATGAATGTGTTTGTGTAGATCTTGCTCAAAATCAGCTAGCATCGCATAAGTCACGCGGAACGTACTGCAACCATCTGCCGGCGGAGTATAATTATTGGTTAATGTTACGATTTTAACAAAACGATCTCCTTCGGCTTCATGCTCTTCCATCATCATGGCAATTGGATTTTTTACAGTTCCAAATTGTGGTTTCACAATTGGTTCCTCGGTAAGCGATGCCTTTGCCATTTTTTTGATAAAAGGGAATAACATCAGCTCTTCTTTTTTCATATGTTGCGCTAATTCACCGGCACAACCAATAAACAGTTCATTGATTTCGAATAATTCAGGATGATTTGCACCATGTACTTTGCACAGTTTGTCTAAAAACGGAAGTATAACTTGCGTTTTTTCTTCTACATAACGGTGATGCGTTTTCTCAATGTAATCAGCCAATAAGTCCAAAGGCCAAGTTTTAAAATCGATCGCACTGTCATTTTTAGTTGCCAAAACGGTATTTATTTGTTCCATTAATTGATCCGAGTCAATGTCTTTTTTTTCGCAAGCTTCTTCAATTGTTCGATTTCCTTTGCAACAAAAATCAATTTTGTATTTTGAAAATACAGCTGCTGTTCTAAAATCTTTCGCAACGTATTCTCCGATTGTTATTTTCTCTAAAGTTTCCATAAGATCTGTTTTCTATTAAAATTTATTTATACAAAAATAATCATTATTTTTAATAAAAGACAAATTTATCCGTAATTAATTTTTTTATTTAATTTTATCTATAAAGTGTTTATTATAAGGGGTATGTGTTTTTTAAAAATCATTTTTAACGGATATTAATTTAAAAATTGAAAAAATAATCAAAAGATGATTTTTATCATGTTTTAGCTTTTTTTAAAGTCATTAATTTGCAACAAACAAATAAAAGACCTTTTTATCTTTTATTTAAATTCAGTTCATTTATTAACTAACAAAAACGGATACTTATGCTTTCAAAATCACAAGCAAGAGCATTTTTTTTAGGAGGAACGGTGGTCACCTTTTTAATCTTTATAGGATTGACTATTTATTCGTTCATGCCTAGCAATGATCAAACAAACTACAGTAAAATTACTAAAGAAGTAGTGAGAGGAAAAGAAATTTGGGAAACCAATAATTGCATGGGTTGCCACAGTATTATGGGTGAGGGAGGTTATTATGCTCCGGAGCTGACAAAAGTTTTGGATCGCCGTGGCGAAGGTTATATCAAAGCAGTCTTGATGTCGCCAATTCCTTGGGCACCAAACGGGCGAAAAATGGTGGCTTATAAAATGAGTGAAGCTGATGCCAATGCAATGGTAGCCTATTTCGAATGGATTGGAAAATTAGATTTGAATGGTTTCGATCGAATCGTTTCCCCTTTAGCTAAAGAAAAATAATTAAAATAAAAAAAAATGAAATATAAATCACAGAAAGTAGCCTACTGGTTTTTTGCATTGTGTATGCTTTTGTTCTCGCTGCAAATTGTCTACGGTTTTATCATGGGCTTTGACCGAATAGGAATTCAAGGATTACATGAAATTATTCCTTTTAACGTAGCACGAGCGGTGCATACTAACTTGTTAGTAGTATGGTTGTTAACCGGTTTTATGGGTGCGGCATATTACATTATTCCCGAAGAAGCGCAACGTGAGTTGATAAGCGTGAAATGGGCTTACGTTCAACTGATATCCTTAGCTATTGTTGGTGTTGTTACCATAATTGGTTTTCACTTCAACCATTGGGAAGGAAGAAAATTTCTTGAAATTCCGAGAGAGTTGGATTATTTAGTAGTCATAAATGTACTGTTGTTCTTATTTATAATTTTGGGTACGCTTTACAAAGGAAAACGCCAAACTACAACGGCTTTAGTACTGTCAATGGGATTATTTTTTGCAGCCCTGCTTTATATACCCGGAATGATTTGGTTTGACAGCCAGGTAATGGATTCATTTTTCCGTTGGTGGGTGGTTCACTTGTGGGTTGAAGGTGTTTGGGAATTAATTATGGGAGGTATCCTTTCGTTCTTATTGATCAAGTTAACTGGAGTGGATAGAGAAGTTATTGAAAAATGGTTGTATGTAATTGTTGGTCTAACCTTTCTTTCCGGAGTTTTAGGAACAGGACATCACTACTATTATATTGGAGTAAATAAAATTTGGTTAATCGTTGGTGGAATTTTCTCTGCCTTGGAACCTTTGGCTTTCTTAGCGATGGCATTATTTGCTGTAAACATGTACAGAAAAGGAAAAAAAAGTCATCCGAACAAAATTGCTTTATTTTGGACTATTGGTTCCGCAATTGTTTCTTTTGTTGGTGCAGGATTGCTTGGTTTTGCTCATACTTTACCACAAACAAACTTGTATACTCATGGAACTTTAGTAACAGCAATGCATGCTCATTATGCGTTCTGGGGTGCTTATGCAATGATAGTTCTAGCAATGATTAGTTATGCTTTACCCAATTTGACGGGACGTAAACGTTATGAAAGTGCACAAGGTATGATGGCTTTCTGGCTGTCTAATATTGGAATCTTGGGAATGACAGTAGCCTTTGGTGTTGCCGGAGTTGCACAAGTGTATATGGAACGAAAAATGAAAATGGATTTTATGGTTGTTCAAAGCGAAATCAGTATTCACTTTGTAGTGCTTCTTATTTGTGCTACGATGTTTACCATAGGAATTGGTTTATTTATTTTTGATTTTATCAAGTACGGCAGACCTACAGATGAAGCTCTTGAAATAGACAATCAAGGACTTAGAGTAGATGGGTATAAAATTGATGGTCATATAATTGAAAATCTAACAGGAACAAGTGAGAAAAAAGGGAAAACAGTGATTTAAAACTGAAACCTTTTTCGTGTAACGAAATACTTAAATAAAATTTCCAGAATGCTTTAACAACCGTTTTTTAGAATTGCATTTCCGAAAAAACAATAGTTATTGTGTTCTGGTTTTTTTTTATAAAATAAAAAAAAATGTTAGTAAATACACCCTATTATCACGCCGTAGGCAAAGAAAAAGAGGTCTTTGAACATGCCTATAAAAACAAAATACCTTTCCTGTTGAAAGGACCAACCGGAACCGGTAAATCCCGTTTTGTGGAATACATGGCACATCAATTGGATAAAAAAATCATCACTATTAGTTGTCACGAGGAAACTTCTTCAACAGATTTAATTGGCCGATTTATCATAAAAGGTGCCGAAACAGTTTGGTTGGATGGACCATTAACCACTGCCGTAAAAGAAGGAGCGATTATTTATTTGGATGAAATCGCCGAAGCGCGACCGGATGTTATTGTAGCCATTCACTCCCTGACGGATCACAGAAGAGAATTATTCATTGACAAATTAGGTGAAACCGTGAAAGCGCATGACGATTTTATGTTGGTTGCTTCCTTTAATCCCGGTTATCAAAGAGGTTTTAAAGAACTAAAACCATCAACCCGTCAGCGATTTATTGCCGTTTCTTTTGAATATCCGGAAACGAAAATTGAAACTGAAATTTTGGTAAAAGAAACGAATGTTGATCATGATGTAGCCAAAAAACTGGTAGCCATTGGAAACAAAATCAGAAATCTAACCGAATTGGGGTTGACAGAAACCGTTTCGACCCGACTTTTAGTGGATGCCGCCAAAATTATTCATTCAGGTCTTCCAAAACGATTGTCGGTTCATGTGGCTATTGTAGAACCGTTAACCGATGATTTACAAACGGTAGAAGCATTGAAAGATTTGTGTGATTTGATGATTTAAATCAGAAAAAAATGGGTTTCGAAATAGATGAATATATAGTTGGGAAGTTATTTAGACACTTAAAAAAAAGTAAAAGAATACATCCCGAAATTATTGCAAGAACTGTAACGCTTAATGATATAAAACCGCGATTGACTATTTTGGCTCGTGCTTTGACGGGTAAACCAATCGAAATTTTCCCTGCCGAAAGAGAAGGAGGATATAAAAACAATAATTTTTTCCTTCCCATTTACTTTGCGGTATTACCATCTAAGGAAGACAATCTTACTTTTTACCTTTTCAGAACGTTATACTTGAGTGTACAACAGCGACTGAATTTGAATTGGACTTTGGAAGAAAAAGATCAGCCTTTGGCACTTTCACAACAAAAAGCATTTGAAACATCGGAAAAAATTCTAGAAATTTTATTTGAAGAATTTTCTATCGATAAAAAATTTCATACCGAAACAAAACTGCATTATTTTCAAAAAGGAAATGAGAAAACAGAGGCTGATTTCTCGTGGTTGTACGGAAAATGGATGCAAAATGAAAAAGAATTAAAAGCTGATTCCGTACTCGAAAATTTCTCTGATAAAACTAAAGCAGGAAATGACAGTAAACCACTTACTACATTAAAATCAAAAGCAGTAGAGGAAGTGATCACTGTTGAATTAGATAAAAAACAACAAGAAGATTATGTCTTGCTTCACAATTTTGAAAAAGCGGAAACTGCCGAAGAATTCAATGGAACTTGGCGCGATTTTGACGGTTCTGATGAACTCGAAGAACACCACGAAGCTTTAGAAGAATTGAATATGAAATATACCGTTCGGGTAGATGATACGGCACATTCCGTTTATCAATCTGATTTTATTGAGAACACTTCCATCTCCGAAAGTGCCGAAATTGATGCCAAAGGATTCCATCTTACGTACAACGAATGGGATTTTAGTAAGCGTATTTACAAAGAAAATTTTTGTAAAGTGTATCCGAAATCACAACAGAAAACGGATCCTAATTACTATAAAAAGACCATTACAAAAAATGCTTCGACCTTGTTGGGTTTGCGTAAAATGCTGACCAATGTCAACAACAGAATGCAACAGCAAAAACGCCAGACACAAGGAGACGAATTCGATATTGACGCCATTACGGATTTGTATATCGATGTTCATTCTAAACGAACACCGTCAGAAAACATATACATTTCTAATCGGAAAAAAGAGAAGGATTTATCGATTTTAATCCTTTTGGATATCAGCCTTTCTAGTGATGGATATGCCGCTGGAAATCGTGTGATTGATGTGGAGAAAGAGGTTTCTATTCTTTTTGGAGAAATCTTAAACGAGTTCAATATCGATTTTTCCATTGACAGTTTTTACTCGAAAACGCGAAATTTTTCGACCTATTTAACGGTAAAGGATTTTGATGAAAACTGGAACATCGCCAAACATAAAATTGGAGCTATAGAACCGAATGGCTATACCAGAATTGGTGCTGCTTTGAGACATGCCGGCGCAAGACTGGATAAAAGAAACACTAAAAACAAATGGGTTATCCTGATTTCTGACGGAAAACCCAATGATTACGATAAATACGAAGGAAAGTACGGCATCAATGATGTGAAACAAGCACTTCGTGAACTCAATAACAGGAATATTAATTCCTATGCTTTGGCCATTGAAGCCCAGGCAAAATATTATCTGCCGCAAATGTTTGGGCAAAATCATTATCAAATTCTAACAACACCAGTCGAGCTATTGCGTTCTTTGGTGCAACTGTACGAAAAAATTAAACATCAAAAATAAATACTATAATGAACGATATTTCCAATACCACAACACTTCCCGAAGGACATCCAGTGCAGATTTACTTGCTGGAAAAAGACTTAATTAAAACTCTAATAGAAGAATTATCAGCTGTAAATGCTGAGGATGATTTACAGAAATATACTAATATATTCAATCAGCTTCACACTATTGAAAAACGCTTTGCACGAAAAGAAAATCAGCTTTTTCCATTTTTAGAAAAAAAAGGATGGAACGGTCCCTCGCAAGGAATGTGGTCCTTTCATGATAATTTAAGAGAGCAATTCCGTTTAATTCAATATTATCTTAAAATGAATAATCCAGAGAAAATTAATATCAATACTCCTTTCCTAGTCAATGGAATTGAAAGATTAATGCAGATGGAAGAAGCGGTTTTGTTTCCAAATGCCTTAGAACTCCTTACTGAAGCCGACTGGATTGAAATGCGCAAAGGCGAGGAAGAAATAGGCTGGATGCTGTCACAAGCTCCTGCTCCTTATCCAAAACAAGAATACATTCACCCAAGTGAAGATTTTACGAAAAGAGAAATGTCTTTTTCTCTCGAAAATACGTCACATTACGATGAAGGATATATGACGGTGGAGCAGGTGAATTTACTTTTTAAAACCCTGCCGTTAGATTTGACTTATGTGGATGAAAACGACAAAGTGATTTTCTATAATCGGGGAGAAGAACGTGTTTTTCCCAGAAGTGCCGGTATTATTGGTCGTGAAGTCAAGTTTTGTCATCCACCAAAAAGTGTGGGGACTGTGCTTAAAATCTTAGATGAATTTAGAAAAGGAACACAAAATGAATCTTCTTTCTGGATTAATTATAAAGAACGTCTGATTTACATCCGCTATTTTGCAGTCAGAGATGCTGATAAGAACTACAAAGGTGTCATTGAAATGTCTCAGGATATTACCGATATCAAGAAAATAGAAGGTGAAAAACGATTATTGGACTGGGAATAAATTATTTAAAGAAACATATTAAAATGAACACAAATAAAATCGATTACAAAAACATCTACTATCCTCCAGGAGGTATTTTGATGTGGATTATTATTTTTCTGGAACTTCTTACTTTCGGGATGGCACTTGTTGCATTTGTATATTATGGAAAGGAGCAACCTGAATTGTTTCATCAGTCACGGATGCAACTCAACAGCACTTTTGGAGCAATAAACACTATTTTTCTATTGACAAGTGGTTTTTTTATGGCCAATGCGGTTATGGAATTTAAGAGTAATAACCGTTATAAATCATCTCAGTATTTTAAGTTGACTATGATAGGCGGTTCATTATTTTTACTATTAAAAGGAGTTGAATATTATCATAAAATAGATTCGGGGATTACATTAGATACCAATATGTTTTTTACTTTTTATTGGATGTTAACCGGATTTCATCTGATTCATGTTATTATGGGAATGATCATTTTAATTTGGACCAATTATGGAATGATGAAAAAAAATTCAGATACGGGTATTGATGATGTTGAAGCTTGTGCTTCTTTCTGGCACATGTGTGATTTGATTTGGTTATTGCTGTTTCCCGTATTATACTTAATTTTTTAGAAAATGAAAAAGACACTTTTTATTACTTATGGTTTATTAATTGTATTGACGGCTTCAACGGCTTTTATTTCGAATACAATGTCCGTTTCCGGACTTGCAATTGTTTTAATTATGGGATTATCCGGATTGAAATTTCTCTTAGTTTCTTTCGAATTCATGGAACTTAAAAAAGCAAATTCTTTTTGGAAAGTGAGTGTGATTACGGTTTTAGCACTGATTGTTTTAGGTATAATTTTGTAGAAACAAGTCTTAAATAAAAGTTAAAAACATGACAAATGTCATAATAAAGGACATAAGTATCTTTTATTTTTACACTATAAATCACGATTAATTTAACACCTAAATTATTATGGAAATTACACTAAATTTCAACAAACAGAGCAGGGTAGTGGCCATTGCTTGTTTTGTAGCCCTTGGTCTGTTCTCTTGTTCTAAAAATGAGGAAAAAGACGCAAAATATTATGAGAGTATTAAGGTAGAAGGTCAAAAAACAGCAGAGCTGACTGCACCTCCTTTTGTTCCAAAACCAGTGGGCGATCGTGCAGCCACAAAATTAGTGGTAAATATGGAAATAAAAGAGCAAGAGGGCGAAATGGTAGATGGTGTTAAATATACCTATTGGACCTTCGGAGGATCAGTTCCTGGAAGTTTTATAAGAACAAGAGTTGGTGATGAGGTAGAATTTCATTTGAAAAATCACCCAGATAATAAAATGCCGCACAATATAGATTTACATGCGGTAACAGGACCTGGTGGAGGAGCCACTTCTTCATTAGTGGCACCGGGACATGAAAAAGTATTCAATTTCAAAACATTGAATCCAGGCTTGTATGTATATCATTGTGCTACAGCTCCTGTTGGGATGCACATTGCAAACGGTATGTATGGTTTGATTTTAGTGGAACCTGAAGGTGGTTTGCCTCCAGTTGACAAAGAATACTACATCATGCAAGGGGATTTTTATACAAAAGGAAATTATGGAGAACAAGGTTCTCAGCCATTTGATATGAATAAAGCCATCAAAGAGCAACCTGATTACGTAGTGTTTAATGGAAAAGTAGGAGCGCTAACAGGAGATAAATCGTTAATAGCCAAAAAAGGAGAAACAGTACGTATTTATATGGGTAACGGTGGACCAAACTTAGTGTCTTCGTTTCACGCAATTGGTGAAATATTCGATAAAGTTCACATCGAAGGTGGTGATATGATCAACACAAATGTTCAAACAACTTTGATACCTGCCGGTGGCGCTGCAATAGTTGAATTTAAAGTAGAAGTTCCCGGTACATTTATTCTGGTAGATCACTCCATTTTTAGAGCTTTCAATAAAGGAGCCTTAGGAATGCTAAAAGTAGAAGGTGAGGATAATAAAAACGTCTATTCCGGAACTACCCAAGAAGGAATTTATTTACCAGAAGGTGGTACTATTCAAAATATGCCTAAGGTGAAAGGCGCAACTAAAAGCGTTGCAGTGAAAACGGTAGCTGAACATGTAAAAGCAGGAAAAGAACTCTACGGCAGAACCTGTCTAGCCTGTCACCAATCTGAAGGGCAAGGAATTCCTAACGCATTCCCTCCATTAGCCAAATCAGATTTCTTAAACGCTAATCCTGAAAGAGCAATAAATGCGGTTTTACACGGATTAAGTGGAGAAGTTACAGTAAATGGTAAAAAATTCAATAACGTCATGACCAGTCAAAATTTGACTGACGATGAAGTTGCCAGTGTGTTGACTTATGTCTATGATAGTTGGGGAAATAATAAAACGGTTGTAACTCCGGCAATGGTAAAAACGTTGAGAGGAAAAGTGGTTCCAAAAGTAAAAGATATTCATGAATAAAAATGGGAATTAATTCAAATTGAAATAAGTATTTAACATTAATTATAATAAAATGAAAAAGTATATTTTATGTATCGGAATGATGGGATTGGCTTTACAAGGATACAGTCAAAGCGCTGAAAAAGGAAAAGCAATTTATGCAAAAACATGTATCGCTTGTCACCAAGCTGCCGGGCAAGGAATTCCGGGTGCTTTCCCTCCTTTAGCCAAATCAGATTACCTAAATAAAGATGTGAATCGCGCTATAAAAGGAGTCGTAAAAGGATTAGCTGGACCGATTACCGTAAATGGTAAGAAATACAGTGGCGCTATGCCCGCACAAGCATTAAGTGATCAACAGATAGCAGATGCAATGACGTATGTTTACGCTAGTTGGGGAAATAATAAAACCAAGGTTACACCAGCAATGGTAAAAGCCCAAAGAAAATAATTCGTACAACTTAAAAGAAAATAGTCATGTATAATATGAAAAGATTTTTGCCCATATTTTTGTTTCTTATTACTGCATCGTTATGGTCTCAAGTTGTTAAAATGGCTTCTATTGAAAGGGGGACTTTTGTTCCCCTTTATGGAGCTACAAGTAAAAAACCAGTACAAGTTGACGCTTTTAGTCTTGACATTTATCCGGTGACCAATGCCCAGTTTTTAGAATTCTTGAAGAAATATCCAGAAAACAGTCGCTCTAGAATGAAAGGTATTTTCGCTGATAAAAGTTACTTATCGCAATGGGAAAGTGATTTTAATTATGGCACTGCCAATTTAAGTACTGCTCCGGTAACTAATATTTCTTGGTTTACAGCCAAAAAATATTGTGAGTGCCAAGGAAAACGATTACCCACCATGGACGAATGGGAATATGTCGCCATGGCCGATGAGAAACGAATTGATGCACGTTCTAAAGAAAGTTTTAATAATTACATCTTGTCTTGGTATGAAAAACCAAAAACCTATGCGAATCCAGTAGGTCATACCTTCAGAAATTATTGGGGTGTTTATGATATGCATGGATTAGTTTGGGAATGGACAGCCGATTTTAATAGTGTTTTTCTTTCCGGGGAATCCAGAAAAGACAAGGATACGGACCGGAATCTATTTTGCGGAAGCGGTTCTGTAAATGCAACAGATTTAATGAATTATGCCGCTTTTATGCGTTATGCTTTTCGAGGAAGTCTTAAGGCACGATTTACTACTAAAAACCTCGGTTTTCGATGTGCGAAAGATAAAATGTAGCGCTCAAAATCAACCCAAATGACAATAGAAATGAAATCAAATAGTCACAACTCCAGCTTATCAGAACAAGCGAATTTTTCAAAGATAAAAACTAAAAAAAACAACTGTAAAACAGTCTTTTTAGGATTCCTTTTAGTTCTTTTATCACTTCAATCTTGTGTTAATAAATCAAAAGCAGAAACAATAGACAAACCTATTTCGGATTTATCCATTTATAATCTTCCTTCAAAATGGACGAATGAAGAAGGTGAAAATCTAGAAATGAAAGATTTGAAAGGAAAAGTGCTTGTTATGGTAATGATTTACACTTCTTGTAAGTCTGCTTGTCCAAGATTAGTGGCAGATATGCGTAATATCGAACAAAGATTGCCCAATAAAATTAAGGATAATGTGACATTGGTTTTAGTGAGTATCGATCCTGCTGTAGATACGCCCAAACGTTTGAAAGCATTTGCCATTGAAAATAAAATGGATGGTCCACAATGGGTTTTCTTGCGCTCAACAGAAGAAAATACAAGAGAATTTGCCGCAGTTTTGGCTGTGAATTATAAAAAAATAGCGCCAGTGGAATTCTCCCATTCCAATATCATAAGTGTATTTAATACTGACGGGGAATTAGCCTATCAACAGGAAGGTTTAGGTGTCAATTCAGACCAAACTATTCAAAAGATTACTGAGGAAGCTCAAAAAATAAATTAAACATGAAACTACTTAAATTAATTGGTTTGTCATTTTTAGGAATGGTAAGCATTGGGACTTATGCCCAAGAGTTGGATGCTAATTTGCAACTCAGACCTCGTTATGAATACCGAAACGGTTTTAAAAGCCTCATCTCAAATGATGATAAGGCAACTTCATTTGTTTCGCAACGTTCCCGATTAAATTTTAATTACAAGCAAGAAAAATTAAAAGCCAAATTGACTTTTCAGAACATTCGTACTTGGGGTGATGTGGCGACAACAGCTACAGCAGATAAAAACGGAATTGCTTTATTTGAAGCTTGGGCGCAGTATGATTTTGATGCCAAATGGAGTACGCGATTAGGTCGCCAAGTGATTTCGCATGACAATCAGCGTATTTTTGGAGAAATTGATTGGGCGCAGCAAGCACAAAGTCATGATGCGGCGGTGATAACGTTTCATCCTAAGAATCAACAATTAGATTTAGGATTTGCGTTGAATGCTAATGCAGAAAATGTATTGGAGCCAAAAACCGCCTACACGACGAACTACAAAAACTTGCAATATGCATGGTATCATACTCAGTTTAGCAAATTAAATTTAAGTTTACTGCTGTTAAACACTGGATATGAATTTGAAAAATCCATTGGAAATTTAGAAACAGATTACAAACAAACTTTTGGCACGTATCTTTCTTTTAAGGAAAAAAAATGGGATACTAATTTTGGGGCTTACGGACAAACTGGGAAAAGCGCCGATAAAAAGGTGAACGCCTGGTATGCAGGAGCGTTCGTTGGTTATTCAGTTACCAATACATTTAAAGTGGGATTAGGATATGAATATCTTTCGGGTAAAAACCAAAATGACAGCAGTTCCGATATAAAATCGTTTAACCCAATTTTTGGAACTAACCATGGTTTTAATGGTTTTATGGATTATTTCTATGTTGGAAATCATCAAAATAACGTGGGATTGCAGGATGCTTATTTAAAGTTAAATTATACATCTAATAAATGGCAGTTTACATTGATGCCACATATTTTTAATGCGCCAAATACTATTTTGGATGCATCCAATAATGAAATGGATAGTTATTTAGGAACAGAGTTTGATTTCACGGTAAATTATACCATTCAGAAAGATATTGTAGCTACCGCTGGATACTCTCAAATGTTTGGTTCTGGAACTTTAGAAAGATTAAAAAATGTCACTAATGCTGCTGATACTAACAATTGGGCATGGGTAATGGTTTCATTTAGTCCTAGATTGTTTAGTTTAAAATAAACAGAGGTCGTTTATTAGTTTTAGAAAGGTTGTGTTTTCTAGCACAGCCTTTTTTTTGTTTCGTACAAATAATATAAATTCTGAAATAATAGGGAAAATACAAGATGGAAAATCATTTTTGAATCGTATTTTTGAATTTAAATAAAACACAAAATATGGTTTCAGTTCAAGATGCTTTTTCGATACTTAAAAATAGTTTACCAGAATATAAAGAAGTACAATATACGTTGCTTCAGGCTCGAAATCACGTTTTGTCGCAGGCAATTAATTCACCCGTAAATATGCCACCATTCAGGCAATCAGCTATGGACGGTTTTGCACTTTGTTTGCACGATACTTTGGAATATGATATTATCGGGGAGATAAAGGCGGGAGACACACACCAAATGACTTTGCTTCCGGGACAAGCCATTAAGATATTCACGGGAGCTGCCGTTCCGGATTCGGCTCAGGCGGTAATCCAAATTGAGAAAACTTCGGTCAAAGAAGGAATAATGTATCTTCACGAACAACCAAAATCAGGTGTCAATGTAAGACCAATCGGAGAGCAAATTTCGGAAGGCGGTTTGGCTTTAGAAAAAGGAACCATGCTCAATGCTGCCGCTATTGGTTTTTTGGCAGGTCTTGGTTTCACTTCGGTAATGGTTTATAAAAAACCAAGTATTGGAATTGTCATTACGGGAAATGAATTGATAAAACCCGGCAACACCTTAGAATACGGAAAAGTATATGAAAGTAATGCCATCATGCTACAGTCTGCGTTAAACGACGCTTATTTTGATGCAATTACATTATATGAAGTGAATGATGATTTTGAAAACACAAAAAATAAATTGCACGATGCTTTATCTGATAATGATGTAGTTTTAGTTTCTGGCGGTATATCCGTTGGCGATTATGATTTTGTGGCCCGAGCTTTAAAAGAATTGGAAGTCGAAACACTTTTCTATAAAGTAAATCAAAAACCGGGTAAACCACTTTTTGCAGGTAAATTACAAGATAAAATAATTTTTGCCTTGCCTGGAAACCCTGCTGCTTGCTTGACCTGCTTTTATGTGTATGTGTTGCCAACGTTATCGATACTTTCCGGAAAAGCAATCCACTATAATCAGTCCAAAAAGATTTCTTTAGCTCATGATTATTCTGTAAGTAACACCCGCAGTCAATTTCTTAAAGCAAGTATTGTTAATGATGAAGCAACTGTTTTATCGCATCAAAATTCTTCTATGCTCAATACTTTTTCGGTGGCCAATGCTCTTTTGTATCTTTCTGAGGGTGAATACGAATTAGAAAAAGGAGCAAAAGTTGATATATATCATATTTAAGCTGCTGTTCTTTTCGTTATATTTGTAAAAGTATAACGCAAAGAAATTTCGTTTTGAAAATAAAGAGTAAAATTTGGATCGAAACTAACGATAGGATTCTTATCAGTGAAGGTCGGGTTCAATTGTTAAAACTAATTGAAGAAACGGGCTCTTTGAATAAGGCTGCCAAAGTTATGAACATATCTTATCAAAAAGCGTGGAAGCTTGTGGATGCCTCTAATAAAGCAGCTAAAAGCCCATTGATAGAAACGCAGGTAGGCGGAAACAAAGGCGGTGGTACAGTACTTACTCCTTACGGAAAATCACTTATAAACTCTTTTGAAGCAATCAATGCGGCCTGTTGGGAATTCCTGGACGAACAGCTCAAAAAACATTCATTATGACGGTAGCTGATTTATTAGAAATGCCTCTGCTGCTGCTTTTATTGCCAGTAGTAGCTTTCTTGTATGCCAGTGTTGGTCATGGCGGAGCGAGTGGTTATTTAGCCTTGATGAGCGCATTCGCTTTCCCTGTAGCGTTTATGAAACCAACTGCTTTAGTGCTTAATATTTTGGTTTCTGGAATTTCCTTTTATTTTTATTATCGTGAGAAAAAATTCAGATGGAATCTGTTTTATCCTTTTGCTATTACATCTATTCCCTTCTCGTTTTTTGGAGGATATATTACCGTTCCTACGTTTTATTATAAAGTAATCCTCGCGACAGTTTTGTTATTTGCAGTACTTAGATTAGTAGGATTTTTGGGTAAAGAAAAAAAGGAGATAAAGCCATTAAATTTATATACCGCCTTATTTGTAGGAGCAATAATAGGTTTTTTGTCTGGTTTGATAGGAATTGGAGGCGGAATAATTTTGAGTCCTGTAATCATTCTACTGGGCTGGGGAACCATAAAACAAACTGCTGCCGTTTCAGCATTATTTATATTAGTGAATTCCATTTCGGGAATTTCGGGTTTTCTGATAAAAGGAGGCATATTGCCTGAATCATCGTTTCCGTTAATCGGAATTGTTTTTGTGGGTGGATTTTTTGGTGCTTATTACGGAAGCAAGAAATTTAATTCTGTTATTTTAAAAAATATACTCGCGCTTGTTCTTGGAATAGCAATTTATAAATTATACGTGACAGCTTGAAGGTGCAAGAAAATGGAATTAAGAAAAAAGAATAAAGAGAATAGAAATGTATCAGCATACAAGAACTAAATAACTTACCAAATATTATATTTCCATTTCTTCTTTCCTTTCTTCGGATGGGGTTGGGGGGAGGAAAAAAAGATACTAATGAAAGACAAATTTACAGCATTCATTTTGGCTGGAGGAAAAAGCCAGCGTATGGGAACCGATAAAGGCTTGTTGCTTTTGAACGGAAAATCATTTGTAAGTCATATTTGTGAAGCTGTCAAACCTATTGTGGGTGAGAATATTGTGATTGTTTCCGCTAATGCTGAGTATGATTTTTTAGGATATACCCGCATAGAAGACATCGTTCCAGAGAAAGGACCAGTTGGCGGAATTTATACCGCTTTGCAACGAACTAAAACAAGGCTGAATTTTATACTAAGCGTGGATGCGCCTTTAATTTCGGCTGAGCTATTACTTTGGATATTAGATAACCGAGATGATTCTTTTAAAATGACTCAGGTACAATTTGAGGATAAAGCCTATCCGCTTATTGCAATTTATGACCAATCCTTAGCATCTATTTTTGAAGAAAATTTGAAAAAAAATCAGCTTAGGTTGCGTCAGGTAATTAAGGAAATAAAACATCAAACACTGGTGATTTCTGAAAAATGGAGTGATCAGGTACAAAATATAAATACTCCTGAAGAGTATCAAAAAATACAATTATGATTTTAAATATTAAATATTTTGGAGTATTGGCTGATATAACCAAGAAGAAAGAAGAGCAGTTGGTATTGGATGATTCCAATCTGACGGTGAATTCTTTAAAATTAAAAATGGAATCTGTTTATCAGGAATTGCAAAAAAACAGTTATTCCATAGCTGTAAATCAGACACTTTCGGGGATGGAGGTATCTATAAAAGATCAGGATGTAATTGCTTTTTTGCCACCTTTTGCTGGAGGATAAAATAGAGAAAATGAAAAATATTACACGCTATTCCAGACAAATAGTCCTTCCAGAAATTGGAGTTTTAGGACAGCAAAAATTACGCGATGCTCACGTTTTAGTAATTGGTGCAGGTGGTTTGGGCTGTCCCGTACTACAAAATTTGGCTGCTGCTGGTGTAGGAAGCCTTGGGATTGTGGATGGGGATGTGGTGGAGGAAACCAATCTGCACCGTCAGTTGTTGTACACCTTAAAAGATTGCGGAAAAAGTAAAGCAGCTACAGCAGCCGAAGCTGTTTTGATATTAAACCCAGATGTGGATGTTACTGTATTTTCTGAGTTTTTTAACAAAAAAAATGCTTTCGAAATCATTGGGAATTACCAAATCATTGTCGATTGTACTGATTTGATTGGGGTCCGCTACTTAATTAATGATGTGGCGGTGATAAAAAATATTCCGGTAGTTTACGCTTCGATTTATAAATTTGAAGGGCAGGTTTCGGTGTTCAATTATAAAAACGGTCCAAGTTACCGCTGTCTTTTTCCCGAAACCGAAAGTTTAAAAGTGGTTCCTAATTGCGTTGTATCAGGAGTTTTGGGAGTTTTACCCAATACTTTGGGGGCATTTCAGGCTACAGAAGTGCTCAAAATTATTCTTGAAATAGGATCTGTACTGTCGGGGAAATTATTAATCTATGATGGATTGCATTTTCAAACCCAACTAGTCGATTTTGCCAAGAATCCAGCAGCAATAGAGCAAGGAAGTAGAAACGGTTTGAAAATTTTTAACCAAGAAAATGCTGAATTAAAGGCTTTAGATAGAGAAGCTTTTTTAGAAAAATGCCGTCAGGATAATTGTTTGGTTATTGACATTAGGGAAGCCTACGAAGAACCGAAATGGAAGGGATCGAACGTTGTCAATGTACCTCTTGTCGCATTAGAAAACTATTGCAGTCAACTTGATAAGGAGGAATCCATCGTGCTGTTTTGCCAAAGCGGACAACGAAGTCGATTGGCTTTAGCCTATTTGGAAAAAGAAGGATTTACAAGGCTTTCGCATCTTGAAAATGGAATTCAATCCTTATAAATGTCAATGGCAATAGCAATGACAATTTAAATAAAAGAATAAAAACAGAGTACGCATAATAAGTTAAAAATTTTCGAACACGGCTCATTCTTCTTTTAAGAGTTACAAAAACAATCAGAAGAAATGGTATAAATACAATAATTATGTCAAAAAAAGAAAATATAGGATCAGTTTCGGCTCCCTTCCCTTCGGGAAGGGTTGATGTAGGGACAGAAAAACCTAAAAAAACATCCTTTATTCAAGGCCCTATATCGGCAGAATTTATAGGAAATTCGATTGCCAAGCACCAAAGTAAAACAACTATTGGCGCACATAATATTTTTTTAGGACAAGTTCGCGCTGATGTGATTAACGGAAAAATGGTTGCAGCTATTGATTACACAGCTTATGAAGAAATGGCGGAGCAAACTTTCCACGAAATTCGAGAGGCGGCTTTCGCCAAATATGAGCTTTCGTGTTTACACATTTACCACAGTCTGGGAACAGTAAAAACAGGTGAAATCTGTTTGTTTGTTTTTGTATCGGCACCAAGACGAAAAGTGGTTTACGAAGCCTTGGAATTTTTGGTTGAAGAAATAAAAGAAAAAACAGCCGTTTTTGGTAAAGAATTATTTGAAGACGAATCGTATACTTGGAAAAAAAACATTTAAAAATAGGCCACTGATATCACAGATAAAACAGATAAACACAGATTTTTAAAGCATCAATTCGAGTGTCTTTTTGTTAAGTGTATTGGAGCAAAAAATGTAGTAAGATTAAGTTTTAATAGTTATTGCGAATTTAATGTAATCAACAAAAATCTGTATAATTCGTGTCATTTGTGGCCCAAAACATTAAAAAATGGTAGATATCACCCATAAAATAATTACCCAGCGCACGGCAACAGCCCAAGCTATTGTTAAACTAGGTTCACTAGAAACTATGCAAGCCATTTTGGATAAAACCGTCCCAAAAGGCGACGTGCTGGAAGTATCCAGAACGGCTGGTTTGTTTGCTGTAAAAAACACTTCTAATGCTATTCCGGATTGCCATCCTATGCCGATAGAATTTACCGGAATTCAGTTTGAATGTTTGGATGATGAGGTTCGAATAGAAGTGACCGTAAAGGCGATTTACAGAACTGGCGTTGAGGTTGAAGCCATGCACGGTGCATCTATCGTGGCCTTGACGATGTACGACATGCTCAAACCGATTGACAAGAGGGTGGAAATTTCGACGATAAAATTACTGCACAAAAAAGGCGGGAAATCCGATTATGGTAACAAAGAAGTCCAAAATCTTTCGGTTGCAGTCATGGTGTGTTCGGACAGTGTTTCCAGCGGAAAGAAAGAAGATAAAGCGGGAAAAGTAATTTCGGATAAAATCAAAAACTTAGGATTAGAAGTTTCCAATTATATTATTATTCCGGATGAGGTTTTGGATATTCAGAACACCATTAATACATTATGTGCTCAAAAAACGGATTTAATCATTATTACTGGTGGTACCGGATTGTCAAATAGAGACGTAACTCCCGAAGCTGTTATTCCGTTGCTAGATCGTCGTATTCCGGGTATTGAAGAAGCTATTCGTTCCTACGGTCAGGATCGTACGCCTTATGCGATGTTATCAAGAAGCGTGGTGGGTTTCAAAGGAAATACATTGATTATGGCTTTACCCGGTTCTACTGCGGGAGCTGGTGAATCTATGGATGCCGTTTTTCCTTCGGTATTGCATTTATTTAAACTTCTAAACGGATTCAACCATGGAAAATAACATTCAAATTCAGGATTCTCATGGACGCGGACACAGTTATTTGCGCATTTCGATTACAGAGAATTGTAATTTGAGATGCACCTATTGCATGCCAGCCGAAGGGATTGCGCTTACGCCAAAAGCGCATCTGATGACTGCAGATGAAATTATTACCATTGCACAAACTTTTGTCAATTTGGGAGTAAATAAAATTAGACTTACCGGTGGAGAGCCTTTGGTTAGGAAAGATGCCGCAGCCATTATTCAAAGATTAGGAAAACTGGGAGTGGAGCTCACTTTAACAACTAACGGAATTCTGGTGCATGATTTTATAGATACTTTTAAAGAAGCAGGAATAACCACAATGAATGTCAGTATTGACAGCCTGCAGGAAGAGAAGTTCAACCAAATCACGCGCAGGAATTATTTCGATAAATTTTGGGAAAATCTAGAACTGCTTGACGCTAATGGGTTTCAGTTGAAATTGAATGTAGTGGTGATAAAAGGGTTCAATGATAATGAAATAGTCGACTTTATTGAATTGACCAAAGAACGCAACATTCAGATACGATTTATTGAATTTATGCCTTTTGACGGTAACCAATGGAATAAAGATAAATTGGTGTCTTATGCCGATATCCTTACCCAAGTCAATTACAACTATTCTGCTGAAAAAGTAGAACGAATGATCGACAAGCCAAACGACACTGCCAAGAACCATAAAATAGCATCCTACAAAGGAAGTTTCTCGGTGATTAGTTCCGTTACGAATCCTTTTTGCAGCACATGTAACCGCATTCGCCTCACGGCTGATGGTAAACTGAAAAATTGTCTTTTCTCAAATACGGAAACTTCCCTGCTCGACACTTTAAGAGCCGGGGGAGACATAGAGCCGCTGATTTACCAAAACATAAAATCAAAATTTGCGATGAGAGGCGGGATGGATGATGACGCCAAATTTCAAAATCCAAAATTGTTCTCACAGAACAGGAGCATGGTTAAAATTGGTGGATGATTTTTTTACGCTAAGAGCACAAGAGTTTTTGATAAGCTCATAAAGTAACTTTTTGTTTTAATAATGATTTCTTATGTTGAATTCTGTTTCTTAATCCGTTTCCTTTTTTCAATAGCAGCTTCCACTTACTGCTCTATGATTAATAAATAACATTTTTTTTTGCAATAAGCTGCACTCTTTCTTCTGAAAGACTTTTTTTATGATTAAAATTAATTGCAATCATAAGTTCGTAATTGTTTTGTTATTAATTATTTGTGTGTAAATTTGGGTTAAACAAAAAAAATAAACAGGATAAAATGCTCCTTTTTATGGACTGACTGACAAATATCATATTATTCGTTGTGGCAACAGATTAATTTTACATCATTATCAAATGGATTTTATATGAGTAGTTTATCGCAATCCCACAAAATTTTATTTCTGAACACATTAGCATTTTCCATCTGTTTTGCCTGTTGGACTTTAAATGGTGTTTTAGTTACTTTTTTGGTTGACAAAGGCATTTTTAATTGGAGCGTGGTAGAAGTGGGCTGGTTACTGGGAATTCCAATCTTATCTGGAGCCATTTTTCGTTTGCCAATTGGTATTTTGACTGATAAATACGGAGGTAAAATTATATTCTCTATCTTATTATTTCTTTGCTCCATTCCGTTGTTTTTACTTCCTTTTGCCGATACGTTTTGGAGTTTTGCTGTATTGAGCTTTCTATTTGGATTAGTAGGAACCAGTTTTGCCGTTGGTATTGGGTATACCTCGGTTTGGTATCCACAAAATTGGCAGGGAAGAGCTTTAGGTATTTTCGGAATGGGAAATGCCGGTGCTGCCATCACCACATTTATGGCTCCCACCTTATTAAATAGATTTTCTGAAAGCGATCCCATAAATGGCTGGAAAATGTTACCCATAACATATGCTTCTGTATTAGTGTGTATTGGGATACTCTTTATAATATTCGCCAAAAATAAAAAACCTGCAGGCGATTCTAAAAATATTAAAACATTATTAATTCCCTTGAAATCAGCCAGAGTTTGGCGTTTCGGAGCCTACTATTTTTTAGTGTTTGGTTGTTTTGTAGCTTATTCACAATGGTTATTGCCTAATTTTATGAATGTTTACCAAACGTCTCTTGTAATGGGAGGAATGTTTGCCACCATGTTTAGTTTACCATCAGGTATCATAAGGGCTTTTGGCGGATATTTATCTGATAAATTTGGAGCCAGAAAAGTGATGTATTGGGTTTTGGGTTCGTCTATTGCAATCAGTTTCTTATTGATGTTTCCAAAAATGGAAATTATTACAGCAGGACCAGGCGTTTTGGCTTCCGAAAGTGGAGTTGTTACAGCAGTGACTCCTTCTCAAATTAGTATAAATGAAAAAGTACAAAAAGTAAATTCAAAAACTGCTACAACTGGGGGCGAAGACGCTATATTGCCCGTTAAAACTTCTTGGCAAGAAATTGTAGTTAAACAAGATCAAGAGGTAAAAAAGAAAGAGCTTTTGGCTAAGGGAATTACCCAGATTAAATTTAGTGCAAATATGTGGGTCTATGTCATACTGGTTATTCTTATTGGAATATCTTGGGGTATTGGTAAAGCAGCAGTGTTCAAACACATTCCTGAATATTTCCCTAATGAAGTGGGTGTTGTGGGAGGAATGGTTGGATTAATAGGCGGTTTGGGCGGTTTTGTTGGGCCAATAATTTTTGGCTATCTGCTTAATTTCACGGGTTTGTGGACAAGTTCATGGATTTTTATTTTTATCATTTCTATCATTTGTTTATTATGGATGCACAGAACGATTATCAATATCATGAGAACTAAAATGCCTAATTTCACAAGAGGAATCGAACACAATCATTAGAAATTGCGATGTAAATTACAATATCAAGAGCAATTCCAACGTCAATCAAAAATTACAATATCAATTTAAATAAAAGAGAACATGAAAACTTGGCTAGACAAATGGGAACCGGAAGACGAAAAATTCTGGAATGAAGCGGGGAGTAAAATCGCTTGGAAAACGTTGACAATTACAACTTTGTCACTGATTTTATCATTTGCCTCTTGGTTTATGATGAGTGTGATAGCAGTGAAATTGCCAGGGCTTGGTTTCCCTTTTTCAAAAGATCAACTATTTTGGTTGGTTGCAATACCTGGTTTAGCAGCAGGGATTTTAAGAATTATTCACACATTTATATTGCCTATTTTCGGGACGAGGCATGTAGTCACTTTGGCCACTTTTATTAAATTAATTCCGGTGATTGGAATTGGTTTTGCGGTAATGGATGTCAATACACCATTCTGGATTTTCGCTGTATTAGCATTTACCTGTGGTTTTGGTGGAGGAGATTTCTCATCCTATATGCCAAGTACAAGTTTGTTTTTTCCAAAAAGATTAAAGGGAACTGCCCTAGGAATTCAGGCGGGTATTGGGAATTTTGGAGTTTCGTTGGCGCAGTTTATTACGCCACTTATTCTTAGTGTCAGTATTTACGGTGCGGCATCAGTGTTTACAAGTATAGATGCAAAAGAAACGTTAGCTGTTTTTAAAAATTCAAGTATTGAAAAACAAAAAGAAGTTTTTGCAGCCCTAGACACTGAAGTGCAAACCAAAATTTTATCCAATGTTAAAAAACCTATATTAGATTCGGTTGCAGCGGTTACAAATTCTACTGATAATGCCGTTATATTTTCCTCCTTGCCTTTAAAAGCAAAATCGAAGGCGATTGCTAATGCCAATCCAAAATTGGCAGAGAAAATACTAAACAATATCAGCCCGGAAAATGCTGCCGTCAAAAACAAGGAAGTGTACATTCAATCGGCTGCTTTTTGGTACATACCTTTTCTTTTAATATTGTCAGTTATCAGTTGGTTTTACCTAAAAAGTATTCCGATGAAAGCGTCCATAAAAGAACAATTGGATATTTTCAGCAATAAACATACTTGGTATTGTACGATTACTTATGTTATGACTTTTGGGACTTTTGCAGGATTATCTGCCGCCTTTCCGCTGATGATTAAATTTTTATATGGTGATTTTCCAGATGCTCCAGATCCTTTAGTATATGCTTTTTATGGACCACTTATAGGTTCTGCCAGTAGAATCGTTTTTGGTTTTGTTGCCGATAAAGTAGGTGGGGCGATCTTGACAACTATTACCGGTTTGGGGATTTTGGCCGGTGCTATTTTATTAGTTACCCAAGGATTGGTTGCACCAACTAGTATGGAGCAGTTTCCTATTTTTGTTGGGGTAATATTGGCCATGTTTTTATTTACTGGAATTGGAAATGCGGGTACTTTTAGACAATATCCTATCATTTTTGCCGAAAATCAACGTCAGGCGGCAGGAGTAATTGGTTGGACGGCAGCAATCGCGGCATTTGGACCATTTATTTTTTCAAAATTAATCGGAAATAACATTACTGCTAACGGTGGAGCTAATCAATTCTTCATTGGGTTGATTCTTTTCACTACATTAGCGACAGCAATCAATTGGTGGTTTTACAACCGTACTGGATGTGAAAAACCAAGTTAGTCTATTAATTCATTTTTGTTTCAAAAGAGGAAAATTCAATTATAAATTGCAGGGTTATCCTTTCTTATAAGTTTCTTAAAGAAACTTTTTAAATACATACTTATTAAATTTTTAAAAAATGAAAAATAGAACTTTTAATATCAAAGCTTTACTTATAGCCACCGGGTTTTCAATATTTTCTGTTATATTAGTGTTTTTTGGTTCTAGAAATTTACAGAATTTTGATGCTGCATTAATTACCTATTTGTTCGGGACTATTTTTGCTTTTTTTGGTATCGTTTACAGATATTCTGTTTGGTTGCAAAGACCTCCAACATGGATTTATTTTAAGAGAGGGATAACGTACTTGGTTACCGGAAAAGTATTTTCTCATTTCTGGTTTGCATCTAAAGAAACCATTGAAAATATTGCCTTTCAAAAATTTATTTATCCAAGAGGTAAATACCGATGGGTAGCCCATTTTATGATTGCGGTAGGTTGTACTTCTGCATTTTTAATTACCATTCCTTTGACCTTCGGGTGGATTCATTTCACGATGGCTCCTGATAGCATATCGCTGTATGAAGCTCATTTTTTCGGGTTTAAAGTAATGGAATTTAAACTAGATTCCATTATGGCTTTTCTGACTTTTCATGCCTTAAACTGGTCTTCCTATTTGGTTATTCTAGGTTCTTTGTATTATCTGAGAAGACGATTGACAAATCCAGGATTAATTGCCACACAGACATTTGAAGGGGATTTATTACCGCTTATTTTGTTGATTGCAATATCTGCAACAGGATTAGGGTTAACCTATTCGTATCAATTCATGAAAGGGTTTGCTTATGATTTCTTGGCGGTAATTCACGCCGTGACAGTAATCATGTTTTTGATCTGGATACCTTTCGGGAAATTTTTTCATATTATTCAGCGTCCTGCCCAGATTGGTGCTCATATTTATAAAAAACAGGGAATGAAACAAGGAATGGCAGTTTGTAAACATACGGGAGAAGAGTATGCTACAAATATGCACATTAATGATCTTAAGGAAGTAACAAAAGAACTCGGTTTTGATTTCAGCATGGAAGACGGCGGATCTCATTTAGATTTGAGTCCAGAAGGAAAGCGTTCCCGTTTAGCACAAGCACATTTGAAAGCAAGATTAGCTGGCGGAAATTTATTTGGATAATTCTAATGGTCAGTATTCATGATCAGCAAACAGTTAGCAGATAAAACATAAAAAACTAAGAATAGAAAATATAAAAACATGGCAAAATTACCTGTTTCAGCAGAAAAAATAATTGAAGATTTTGGTCCGCATCTTAATTATAGTCCAAAAGAGGGTTTTGATGGTAGAGACGAACCGGATGATGTGGTCAAAACCCATTGTTGCTTTTGTGGAATGCAATGCGGAATTCAGTTATTAGTTAAAAGTAATAAAGTGGTTGGTTTTGAACCTTGGATGGAATTTCCTTTTAATGAAGGACGTCTTTGTCCAAAAGGAGTGCAACGTTATTTGCAAAACAACCATCCAGACCGTTTATTAGGACCAATAAAAAGGGTGGAAGGAAAAGGTTTCGAGTCTATTTCTTGGGATGAAGCCATGGATAAAACGGTTTCGGAAATTAAACGCATTCAGGAAAAATACGGGAAAGATGCTTTTTCGATACTTTCGGGCGTTTCATTGACTAATGAAAAAAGTTACCTCATGGGAAAATTTGCCCGTGTAGCCGTAAAAACAAAAAACTTGGATTACAACGGTCGTTTGTGTATGGTAAGCGCTGGTGCTGGTAACAAAAAGGCATTTGGATTAGATCGAGCGTCTAATAATTATTCGGATTTAGAATATGCGGAAGTGATTATTGTGGCTGGAGCCAATATCAGTGAAACTTTCCCAACATTGACACATTGGATTTGGAAAGCAAGAGATCGTGGTGCTAAAATAATTGTAATCGATCCAAGAATGATTCCGCTTGCCAGAACAGCTGATGTTCATCTCGATGTAAAACCCGGAACTGATTCTGCGCTTTACGGAGCGATGTTGAAATATTTAGTGGATCACGACATGCTTGACCATGATTTTATAGATAATTACACGTCGGGTTTTCAAGAAACACTGGACGCCGTGAAAGATTACACGTTGGAATGGGCGGAAGAAATCACTGGTATTAAAAAAGAAAAAATAAAAGAAGCAGCTGAGTTATGGGGTAAAGCAAAAACGAGTTTCTTACTTCATGCTCGTGGAATTGAACATCATTCCAAAGGAGTAGATAACGTCTTGGGTTGTATTAATTTGGTTTTGGCAACCGGACGAATTGGTAAACCATATTGCGGATACGGAACGATTACAGGTCAGGGAAATGGTCAAGGAGGAAGAGAGCACGGTCATAAATGCGATCAGTTACCTGGAAATAGAGATATTGAAAACCCGGAACATCGGAAATATATTTCAAGTGTTTGGGGAATTGACGAAAAGGATATGCCTGGAAAAGGACTTACGGCTTATGAAATTATTGAGGCGATTCATCGAGGCGAAATCAAGGGACTATTGTCTATTTGTTTCAATCCTTTGGTGTCGTTACCAAACAGCAACTACGTTAGGCAAGCCCTAGAAAAACTGGAGTTTTACGTTTGTATCGATTTTTTTCTAAACGAAACAGCACGCCATGCCGATATTGTTTTGGCGGGTTCTTTGCAAGAAGAAGAAGAAGGAACAACTACATCAGCAGAAGGCAGAGTAATTCGCATTCGTCAGGCAGTAACCCCTCCGGGAGAGGCTAGAACAGATACCTCCATTATCTTGGAATTGGCGAAACGTTTGGGTGAAGAAGATAAATTTACTTACGATTCCAGCGAGGCAATTTTTAATGAACTACGTGTTGCTTCAAAGGGAGGAACAGCGGATTACAATGGAATTACCTATAAAAGAATCGAAGATAACATGGGGATTTTTTGGCCATGTCCAACAGAAGATCATCCTGGAACTCCGCGTTTATGGGAAGATAAAAAGTTTAAAACTCCTGATGGTAAAGCCCATTTTAATCCAGCTCCTTACAAACTTCCAGGTGAAGTAACCGATGCGGATTACCCAGTTATTTTAACCACGGGTCGTGTCGTTTCCCAGTATTTAAGCGGAACGCAAACGCGTAGAATTGGTAAATTGGTGGATCAGTTTCCGGAGCCATTATTAGAGATTCATCCTACTTTGGCCACGCAATATGGTATTCAACAAAGAGAATTAATAAAGGTTACTACTCGAAGAGGCGAAGGAATTTTTCCTGCCAATATAGTAGAAACCATAAGAGAAGATACTGTTTTTATTCCTTACCATTGGTCTGGAAAAAAATCAGCAAACCTATTGACACCCGGTACATTAGACCCGATATCAAAAATACCGGAATATAAGGTATGCGCCTGTCATTTGGAACCAACGAGAGAAATAGCTCCGCCATCTAAAGAATCTAAGGCTTATGCCAGTGTTTAATCTATAAAAGCTAAAATATGAACTATACCAATTTCAATACAAATGAAGAGTTTTTTGTAGATATGCAACGTTGCATAGGTTGTAAAGCTTGCGAGATGGCTTGTGCCGAATGCGAAACTAACGGTCAGGAATCTATGATTCATGTCAATTATGTGGATCGTGCTTCAACCGTTCAGACCACTGTTCAGGTGTGTATGCATTGTGATGATCCCGTATGTGCCAGTGTTTGTCCTGCTGATGCGATCTCAAAAGACGAATTTGGAATTGTACATACCGCCAATACCGAAAGATGTATTGGTTGTTCAAATTGTGTGATTGCTTGTCCTTTTGGTGTGCCAAAGAAAATTGAAGAATATGATTTGATGATGAAGTGTACGATGTGTTATGACAGAACGAGCGTTGGGAAAAAACCAATGTGTGCCACCGTTTGTCCAAGTGGTGCGCTATTCTACGGTACAAAAGCAGAAATCGAAGAAATGCGTCCGAATAGTACTCCCGTGAATACCTTTGTTTTCGGAAAAGAAATTGTAAATACCAAAGTGAATATCATGATGCCAAAAGGCAGTACTGAGTTGATCATTTATTAAAAATAGACCCATGTCAAAAGAAGATAATTTAGATAAAAACTGGAAAAAAGATTTTCCAATTTTAAAACAAGAAGCCACACAGGTCAGTCGTCGTGATTTTGCAAAGTTCTTAACGTTAGTTTCTGGGGGATTAATGGTTGGTAGCGGTTTAGTGGCTGCTAAAGCTTATTTATTACCTAAAGAAGAAGTCGCTGGTGAGCATTTTGTTTGCAAGCAGGACGAAGTTCCGGTAGGAGGGACAAGAGGTTTTGTTATTGAAGGAAGTACTGTTCCTTACATTTTGATTCATCTTGAAAATGGTGAGTACAAGGCTTACGAACAAAAATGTACACATCTTTCGTGCTCCGTTTTTTACAAACCGGGAACTGGTATTATCCATTGCCCCTGTCATGAAGGCTCGTTTGATGCTATGACTGGCGATGTAATTGCAGGTCCGCCGCCAAGAGCGTTACCTAAACTAGATGTTTTTTTCAAAGACAATGATATTTACGTAAAAGCATCCGAAGATAAAGTATTTAGTTAAGAACCAAGAATAATCAAATTCAATTGTTATGAGTAATTTTAGAACAAGCCAAAACAAAGCTAATCCAAACAAATTAAACAATATCCTATCAACGCTGATATTCATTTTAATTTTAAATGTGACTATTCAGATTTGGTTGTTGTATGCCTCTTTGAATAATGCTTTAGATAATAATAGAGAAATTCTCATCCCCGCATTTATTGCCTCCTTGATTTTATTTTTGATAGGTTTCAGTTGGCTTTATTATTTGCCAAAAGGGAATTATAGAAAATAGTATTGCTATTGTAGACAATATAAATTATAAAAAAAAACTGTCCAAAAAGTAATTTTTAGACGGTTTTTTTGTTTCGATCGCTAATGAGAAGGTAACTTGTCTAATCCTAAAATACCGATTCAGGAGTAATAAAAAGCGATTACTTTTTTTAATTGGTCTCCTTTTATATTTTATGCAAATCAATTCTTTTTGAAATATGCTTATAACAATATCAATGAACTAGATTCTAACCAGCTGGTTTGTAATTTATTTAAAAGGGATACTGATGAAAAGAAATCTTCAAATATTTTCTAATTGTTGGTTTTCTTTTTTAGGATTACCTATTTTTGACAATGCTTTGTTTTTTTTTAAATAAAGAAAACGTATTGAATCTTCCTAAATTCATTTTGCTGCTAATTCTTGCAATTTTAATGATATTGAGCGCCAAATTCCAATTTAAAGAGAGCACCTGATTCAATTCAAAATGACCACCTATTTCCGGGGGAAAATGACCACCCATTTTTTATTAATAACTTCTATTTTTCATCTCTTAATTACGATTTAGATTTATTTAAATATTACCATTTGTTTATCTCTTTTTATTCATCGATTCTCACTGTAATTCGACTTACTGAGATTGATGAATAAGTCTATCCAAAATTACATAAGCTATGTTTTTTTCTCCAATTATGTCACACCAAAATTGCACTGGTATTTGTGAGCTTATAATATTAATAACGTTATAATGCCTATCTTCAATGATCTCTGAAAGGGTAATTTGTTGACTGCTATACAAAGCTTTGAGTCCAAAATCGTCTAATTTAGCAACATCTTGGCATTCTATTTTGGACAATTCTCGCAAGTAAGAACCATCTGCTTTGGCCATTTTTAAATTGGCAAATAGCTTCGAAGTATTAAAATAACTTACTTTGATGGAGTTTTAAACTTCAGTGGTACAATTATGGTAAAATTTAAAGCAAACTATCGCAAAAAAAGTATCCTTGTCAAGATAAGATAACTCATGGGAGTTGTTTGTACAAAATAGTTATAAACTTTGAATATTGATTATATCAATAATATAAAAAAAACTAAGTCTTGTATGATGAGAATACTTAGAGATTAGGGTCAAAAAGAAAAGAGGTCAAAAATCTAGTATTAACTTTAGATTTTTGACCTCTTTACAATATCATTTTAGATTTCGAAATACGTTTTTACTCGACCGGACTTAATCCATTTCATTAACTCATCATTACCAATTAGCATTTTTTGGGTTCTAATTTCAAAACATAAACCTGCAATCGCTCCTAAATCATTTGATAATTTAGATTTATGTTTGCTGTTGGTTTCTATTAATCTCTCTCTGATTTTTAAATATTCTGTCCAACTTCCTTGCCTCTTTTTGTCTTTGAATAAAAAATTAAATCCGTTTAAAATTGCTGTCTTAAATGGCGGAAACCAAGTTGGGTGTAAAAAATATAAAATACTAACTACCGCTGGACCTAAACCTTTTATTTTTAATTCATCCAATATTACAATTTCTTTTACAACTTGTTCTTCTGTTTTGGCATTGATGCAGTTTTCAAGGAATTGACCGAATGCGATTTTATTGTTTGGATTTTCATAAATATCAGGAATTCGCAATTTTGGTTTCCAATAAAAAGGATGTGCCACACTTATAAAAATTAGTTTTTTTCTGCAATACAACTCAACACAAATTCTAAACTACTCCCTTTAAAATAATTTGGAAAAGTCTTATTTTTGATATCGTCAATGACTTGTAAAATTCCTCTGCGAATGGTCCGAAACGCTTTTAGACTTTTGTCTTTATCGACAAACCAACAATTAAAAACACTTTCGGTATCGGTTTTATATTGTTGGATGATTTGAGAGAAGTCAGTCATCTTTATCTACGGTATAAACTTGTATTTTTATTTTAATACTTTTCATGATTATTACTATTAATTACATTTTCATTCCCGCCATAGGATCATTTCCTTTTCGGAATTTATATTCACTATTTATGGCATACGCTCCGGTAATCACCACTTTTTTGGTTGGATCCATTTCAGATTTAATTTCAATCATCCCATTAATTTCTGCTCCTGTTTCCACCATTAGGCTTTCAAATACTCCTGGTCTTTTTTCAATCCAGATGTAGGAAGCATTTTCTTCCCTGATAATAGCGTCAGTAGGTATAAATACTCCTTTTATATTGGATTGTGTCAATCTTGCAATTGCCTGCATTCCGGGTTTTAACAGTAAATTTTGATTAGGTATTTCCATTCGAATTAAAAGCAGTCTGGTATCTGGATTTATTTCAGGATTGATGAAGGAGATTTTTGCAATTATAGTTTTATCAGGAAAATCAGTAAATGAAACTGTGGCTTTTTGTCCAAGTTGCATGCTTTTTGCATAATTTATATTGACCTGTGTTTCGAGCCAAAGACTATTTAAATTTGCCAATTTAATTATACCAGCACCCTCCATGGCATAGCTGCCTTCTGTTGCTATTATCTCCGAGATAGTTCCACTGCTAGTGCTATAGAAAATAGTGTACGGAGAAATTTCTTTACTCGATTTTATAGTTTCAATTTGGGCATTGGATAAACCAAAGAATACTAATTTTTGTTTGGCAGCAATAAGCATTGTACGTGCATTTTTTCCAAAATCACCCGGCATGGTAAGTTGTTTGTATGCTGTGAAGTAATCTTGTTTGGCTATGGCAATATCTTCGCTGTACAATTGATATACCGGTTCGTTTTTAGCAACATAATCTCCCACTGTTTTGAAGTATAATTTTTCAATTCTCCCCATTGCTCTGGCAGAAATAGTGTTAATTTTTTCTTGATTAATTGTTAAAACCCCTGTATAATTTTGCTCTAAACTGCTTTGAGTTGTTGCAATAGTTTGCGTGGAGATGTTCCCCAACTGTAGCTGCTGTTTACTCAAGCCTATCTCATTTGCAGCAGTCTCATTACTTTTTATGGGAGTTAAATCCATGTGACAAATGGGACATTTTCCCGGTTTATCTTCCTTTACTTGAGGATCCATAGAACAAGTGTAAAAAATAGTTTCTTTATTTTTATGTGCGCTTTGGTCTTCTTTGTTTTTAGTATTGCAAGCTATAAATATGGTAAGGAGTATTGATAGCATGCCTATTCTTTTGATTGGTTTCATAATTATTCGGTTTTAATAAAGCTTTCGCTGTCAATTAAATATTGTGCATTTTTAGCAAGGGTATCTTCAACGGAAATTCCATTGATAATTTGAATAAAATCATCTATTTCAATTCCAGCTTTTATTGCAGTTGCTTTAAAGCCATTATTCTTTTTTATAAAAACTATTTTCTTGCTGCCAATACTTACTAATGCTTGTTTTTGCAACCAAACCCCTTGTATTGAGTTTGTTTTCACAATTCCTTGTAATCGCAGACCTATGGGGAATTTCAGTTTATTGTTGTTTAGGTATACTCTAATTCTATTGGATTTATCTGCTGGATTAAATTGAGTTTCAATAAAATTTATTTGTGCATCAATGAATTCATTTTTGTCTAATTCTGTAGCAATTTTGATAGTTTGATTGGTTTTGATTAGACTATTGTGCCCTTGACTAACATTAAATATACCCCATACTTTATCTGTATTTACTAATTTAAAAACTACTTCTCCCTTTTTTATGTAGTTACCTTCCTTTATGTTTAATATTTCGGTATTGTTATTTGCACTTTGCATCGACGAATTGGTTGTAGTATTCATTTTTTCTGTTCCTTGAATAATTCCAGAAGCTGGACTGAAAATTGAAAGTAAAGGATTTACTTTTTTGGAGTAAGACAATGAATTTATCTGATTTTTAGTCATTCCATAAAGCAATAATTTTTGCTTTGAGGCTTTAATAATTGCTGTATTATCGGAATCATTGGAAACTAAATAAATAAAATTTTGTTGTTCTGTCAATAATTCAGGGCTGTATAAATCAAAAAGCTTTTGTCCTTTACTGACTTTTTGGTATTTATAATTCACGTACATTTTTTCTATTCTGCCACTTATCCTTGCCGCGATATTTACCGAAGAATTTGGGTCGTAAGCGACCAGACCGGGCAAGTTTACTACACTGCTAATAGTGGTGTCTTTTGCTGTCGTAGTTTGATAATTACCAACGATAAAATTATCGGTAGGTCTCAAAAGATTGTCAATAGAATTGTCTTCCTCAGCGTGGCTTTCTGTTATTTTTTTTACCAAAGTCATTCCGCAAATAGGACAGTTTCCTGGCTTATCTCTAATAATTTCGGGATGCATAGAACAGGTATAAACTTCTGTTTGATGTGAATTCTCCGAACGATTGCCTGATTTTATGACAAAGAAATAGACAGCAAATCCTATACTAGAAATTACGATTAAAATTAAACTATATTTTAAATATTTATTCATAATTATTTGATTTCTAGCTGTTTTTCAATTTCTACTTGTGTACTTAAAATATTTTGTAATTTATCCAGAACATCAATTTGTGCCATATTTAATGCTTCCCAAGCATCCAATACTACAAACAGATCTACCGTATTATTCTGCCAAGCCAATATTGCAGTATCATAGTTTCGTTTTAAGGCAGGAATGATATTTTTTTCAGCAATATCATATTGTTTTTTTAGGTTTATCAATTCTGTATTCATACCCGAAATCATTCCTGCTGCTTCATTCAAAATCATTTGCTTTTGCCAGTTGAGACCTTCATTCTTGATTTTAAAACTGTTGATATTGGCTTTATTCATTTTTGTTGACCAAGGCATTGGAATAGTAATCATTCCCATTAAAGAGAATTGTTTTGGCTGTTCTCCGAAAGCAAACATATGGTCATATTTTACACCAAATTCTGGTAATAATTTTGCTTTTTCGGTTTCAATTTTTAATTGATTTAATACCATTGTTTTTTCAATAGCTTTAACATCACTTCGGTTTTGGGAAAGTGAGGTTGTATCTGCTTTTATGGCATCAAAATCATTTAATTTGTAGGTTTCATCTATTTCAAACAAAGTGTTTTTATCTCTAGCCATCAAGGTATTTAGCATAATCCGCTTCTGGTAAATATCGTTTTGTAACATTACAATCATACTTTGTAATGTACCGTATTGCGATTTTGCTTTGTAATAGGTAGGCAATTTATCCATATTGTACTGATAGCGTATTTCCATACTTTTTATCATATATTCTAAGAGCAATAAATTATCATCTGCAATTTTTATTTTTTTATTTAATACCAGCCATTGGTAATAATTCGTTTTTGCCAGTGCTTTTAATTGATTAATCGTATACCCTTTATTTTCTTTTTCTACAGATGACATTGCATTCATGTAATTGAAATCAGACTTAAGTTTTCTAGCATTCGGTATCATTTGTGTAACACCAACCATGTAAGATCCCATACCAAGCCCCATTTCATCGGCTTTCCATAATTTACTATTGTAAGGTGTCATAAAAAAACCCGTTTCCACCTGCGGAGGCATCCAACTTTTTGCTCCTTTTGCTGCTGCATCCATACTTTGATTATCAGCATCATACATTTTTAGTTGTGGATTATTTGTTTTGATATTCGTCAAAACAGCATCCAACGAAAGCGTTTGCGCCGCCATATTAGCGGTAATTAAAATCAAACAGCTTATTGCGATACAACAGTTATTCTTTAACATCTATAAGTTCTATTTTGCCTTTTGTTTTTAATTCTCGAAGTTTTACCATCTCAAAAACTATAGGGGTTACTAATAATACATAAATTGTAGAGGTAATTGTACCCCCAATGAGCGGAACCGTAATTGGCAGCATCACATCTGCACCCGTTCCTGTTGCCCAAAGGATAGGGATTAAACCAAATAACGAAACGGAAACGGTCATCAATTTTGGTCTCAACCTTTTGGCTGAACCGTCAATAATGTACTGTTTCAAAATTGCTTCTGTTATTGTTGCTGCACTGTTCCCGTGTTTTTCTACCATCTTATTCATTGCTTCATTCAAATAAATAGTCATTAACATAGCGGTTTCGATTGCCATACCAAATAGAGCTATAAAACCAACTGCAACGGCTACAGATAAATTTATTCCATAAAAATAGACCATAAAAATCCCTCCAATCAAAGCAAACGGTACGGTTATCATTGTAATCAATGCTTCTTTCATAGAATGATAGGTGAAGTATAGAATAAGGAAAATAATGATAACAACTATAGGTAAAATCAGGCGCAATGTTTTATTGGCTCTGATTTGGTTTTCCCACTGTCCGCTCCACTCCACATAATAGCCTTTTGGCATTTTAGTGATCATTGCATTCAGTTTTTCCTGCGCTTCTTTTACCGTACTTCCTAGATCACGCTCTCGGACATTAAACAGTACACTGCCTCGTAGCATCGCATTTTCGCTATTTATCATTGGAGGGCCATCGCTTATTTTTACATCAGCAACGGCTTCTAAAGGAATAGGACCAAACTCCATTGTTTGCACTTGAAGTTTTTTTAACGCCTCAATACTATTTCTGTATTCTTGAGCATATCTTGCATTTACAGAAAATCGTTGTCTTCCCTCAATGGTTGTGGTTAGTTTCATTCCACCAATAGAAGCTTCCACCACATTGTTTATATCATCTATTGTAAGTCCGTATCTGCCTATGGCCTCTCTTTTTGTCTCAATATCGATGTACTTTCCGCCAGTAATCGGTTCCGCATATAAATCTTTTACGCCAGAAGTACCTTCAAGGGCTTTTTTTATTTTTTGAGATAAAACATTGATAGTGTCTAAACTTGCTCCGTAAATCTTTATTCCTACATCGGTTCTAATACCAGTAGAAAGCATGTTAATCCTATTAATGATGGGCTGAGTAAAACCATTTGTAACTCCTGGAATTTGAAGTTTATTGTTTATTTCATTAACAATATCGGCTTTCGTTTTGTCTTCTCTCCATTCGTGTTGGGGTTTTAGTAAAACAATCGTTTCAATCATGCTTATTGGACTGTTGTCGGTTGCTGTAGTAGCGCGTCCGGCTTTTCCTAAAACATGAGCGACTTCGGGTATCGATTTTATCAATTTGTCTTGCACTTGTAGAATTCTTTTCACCTCAGAATTGGATACATCGGGTAATGTTACAGGCATAAAAAGAACAGAACCTTCATCTAAAGGAGGCATAAATTCTGTTCCTAAACGAGTAAACATTAAAACGCCAATCAGGAGCGCAATTATATTAATACCTAATACTGTTTTCCTCCATTTTAAACAAAAAATTAAAATAGGAGTATAGATGCTTTCCAGTTTTTTGTTAATTGGATTTTTATTTTCTGGACGAAGTTTGCCTTTAAGAAGAAAACTAATTAGAACAGGAGTAAGGGTAATGGCTAAAAAAGCATCTACTATAAGTATAAACGATTTTGTCCAAGCCAATGGGCTGAATAATTTACCTTCCATACCCGTGAGAAGAAACACAGGTAAAAAAGAAGCTATCACAATGAGTGTTGAATAAAAGACACCTGGACCAACTAATTTTGAAGACTTTTCTATAAGCTGTAACTTTTCTTCAGAAGATATGGGGTCGCGTTCTTTTTTGAATATATTTTTTATTTTATGTTTCATTTTATTTCCGAATTATTTTGATTGCTCTCCATTTCTTCCTGTTTCTCCGAAATTGTCCTATAAGCATTTTCCACCATTACAATTCCGTCATCGACGACAACACCTATAGCTAATGCAATACCCGTTAATGACATGATATTAGATGATATACCAAATGCTTCAAGTAAAATAAAGCCAATAGCCACAGATATAGGTAGTTGTATTAAGATAATTAAAGCACTTCTCCAATGAAAAAGAAAAAGTAGTATAACAATTGAAACAACAATCATTTCTTCTATTAAAGTACCTTTAACAGATGCGATTGCATTTTCTATCAATTCACTTCGGTCATAAGACGTTTTAAAAGTAACGCCTTCAGGCAATCCTTTTTCAACTTCTTTCATTTTTTCCTTTACTGCTTTTATAACTTTATCTGCATTTTCACCATAACGCATGACTACAATTCCTCCTACAACTTCACCTGTTCCATTTTCGTCAAAAATTCCCAAGCGTAAATCTCCACCCATTTGTATCGAACCAATATCTTTTACTTTTACTGGAACGGAATTATAATTTTTAACAGCAATGTCTTCTACATCTTTTATGTTTTTTATGTACCCTAAACCTCTTACTATGTAAGACATATTACTCATCTCAAATTTTCGACCACCAACATCATTATTATTTGCTTTGACTGCATTCATCACTTCCATCATACTCACATTGTAGTATTGCATTTTTAAGGGATCTAACACTAATTGGTACTGTTTTTCAAAACCCCCAAATGATGCTACTTCAGCCACGCCGGGAACAGTTTGTAATGCAAATTTCACGTACCAATCTTGTAAAGCTCTTTGTTCTCCCAAGTCCATACCGTTAGCCTTTAAATGATACCAAAAAACATGGCCAACTCCAGTACCATCTGGTCCTAATGTGGGTACTACATTTTGAGGTAATAATCTTTGGGCATAATTCAATCGTTCCAACACACGAGTTCTTGCCCAATACACATCTACATTATCTTCAAAGATGATATATACGAAACTCATCCCAAACATAGATGCACCGCGAATATTTTTAACTTTTGGTATTCCTTGCAGGTTTGAAACCAAAGGATAGGTTACTTGTGCTTCTATAACCTGTGGACTTCTTCCCATCCATTCTGTAAATACAATAACTTGATTCTCGGACAAATCCGGAATGGCATCTATGGGGTTTTGTTGTACGCTATAAATACCCCAAGCGAATAAGCAAGCTGAGACGAGAAGAACAACAAATCTATTTTTTAGTGAAAATGATATTAATTTTTCTACCATAATGTTTAGTTTTCTAATGAAAGACTATCTTTTGTTTTATTTATCCAATTGATTACTTCCTCTTTTTGAGCAGGTGTTATTATTGCATTTTTATGAAGTACCCTGTAGGACGCTAAGGGCATTTCATCAGATTCTATTTGTTTGATGATAGCTTCTAATTTGTTTTCCTGTTTTCGCTTGGAGTACTTTCCAAACTCATTAAAGTTCAAATTCTTTTTACCATCTTTAATGCGTTCTTCCATAAAAAATCGTACTGGCTGAATGAAAGAATATAACGGATAATTGGTATTATTACTGTGACAATCGTAACAAAATGTCCGTAAAACAGTTTCAACATTTTTAGGAACATCATACCTTCTTGTAAAATTTGTAGTTAATTCCTGCTCATAACTTTCATTACGAGCAGGTTGATATAACTGCATCAACAAAAAAAGAACAAACCCAATTAAGAGTATTTTCTTGATGATTTTTTTCATTTTAGAATTGTTTTTTCATCGAACCACAGGTCAGCATTTTTGAACCGTAGTAAGGATTTTTTATTTCTTTGCTTTCACTTATCCAAGTAGCTCCTTTTCCTTCATTATACATAGGACAAAATTCTTGATATAGTTTTTGTTTTGCTCCAAATATTTTTATCAAATCATTCACATCTTTACTCAACATCGCAAAATGTTCTCTTTGGTGGTCAATTTTCCCACCATTATCGCCAATGTGTTCTGAGTGTTCTTTGGCATCATCAGCAATATCAATATATTCTGTTTTCAATTTTGGATCTATTGCATTGGTACTGATTTTATTGAGAGTTGCATATAATGCTTTACCCGCATTGGCTGCTCCTTTTGTATCGTCTTTTGTGAGTGCGTTTTTTAGTTTTAAATAGTCAGAAATTATTTCATTGGTAGAAAATGCTGTTTGGGTACCTGATATAGCATCATTGTTAACTTCAACTGTTGTTACATCATCGTGACTATGACTACCATCAGTATGATCATGAGATGCTCCATTTTGTACAAATGGTTCGGTTAATTCCATTCCACATTTTGAACATTTCTCTCCTTTTTTTCCTGTTACTTCGGGGTGCATAGAACACGCATACAATTGTGAAGTACTTTCTGTTTTTTCTGAATCAGTTGTTACAGCTTCTTTATTTTTTTGGTTACAAGAAACTAGTATAAATGCCATTGCTATGGCTGAAAGGATTAGATTTTTCATTTTATTATTTTTTTAAATTGTTATTTTTAGATATATTATAGTTTACATTTTTATTACAACACCATTTGGTTTTTTATCAACATTAATTGTTTTAGTAACGGTATGATTGGTAACATTTGTAATAGAAACGGCAGTGGCTATTTGGTTGGTTACATAGGCAGTGTTTCCGTCCATTGTGAAAGAAATTGCGTGAGCCAGTACCAGTATTAAAAGCGCCGCCGTGCATCCACATCATAATTGTAATATCCCAAGTCCAGTAATGTACCTTTCCGGCCATTGGGGCCTGAAACCCATAATTCACTTTTAATTCCGTTGTGCGAAGCAATACCTGGCATAAAACCTAAAGGAATGGTTTGATCAACTGCATTAGTAGCTACGCTAATTACAGAAATAGACTGTCCATCCTCGTTATCGACATACATTGTATCATCGCTAGCAGTCCAAGCACCAACAGGATTGTTACCAACTGTAACCGTTGCAACTACTGATTTTGATGCTACATTAATTACTGAAACGTTATCATCATCGCCATGAGCAACATAGGCTTTAGTCCCGTCCGAAAAGAAAGTTAATTCTGCTGGCATCATACCTGCAGTAATTGTACTTTTCAGTGCATAAGTTGTAGCGTCATAAACCAATACTTTTCCCTTCATATCCATTTGAGGCACCCAAATTTCTGTGCCATTTGGAGAATAAATAGTATTGTGGTTCATTACAGTTAAACCAATGTTTTTGACAATTGAACCAGTTGTTGCATCAATAACAACAAGTTTACCCGACATGGTTCCTGTCACTGCATGTCCAACACTTAAATCCATTCCCGGAACTCCAATTGCAAGATGATTTGAATGTGAAGAAATATGGTGTGGCCACATTATCATATCTTTACCGGTTCCCATCAATGGAATAGTTCCAGTAACTTCATTAGTTGATAATTTGATTACTGAAATTGTTGCGTCTTCGCCAGTGACAACATAAGCTGCTGGATAATTTACGTTTGATGCTGGATTTGTCATATCCATATTGTCGTCTTTATTAAAAGATGATAAAAGCATAACTCTAAGTATTGATGCGGTATAAAATATATACTTCATTTTTTAAGTTTTAATTCAATTATTTTATTGTCTCTACTGTTTTACCACAACTCAACATTTGTGAACCGTAATAAGGATTTTTAACTGTATTTTCTTTACTTACCCAATTAGCACCTTTTCCACCATTATGCATTGGGCAGAATTGAAAGTAAACTGGCACTTCATACTTTGCAACATTTATTAATGTGTAAATATCTTTTGATAATGTCGTAAAGTGATTGCGTTGGTTCTTTTTATCTTTGGTATCTGCAATATGTTCAGCATCTTCTTTGATTTTATTTACTACTTTCATCCAAACCATATGAACATCCATTTCTGGTTTGTCCATTTTAACATTCTTGATTGCTGTAAATAATTCCTTTGAAGCAATTGAAGTAGCATTACCAGCAGAATAAATCATTGCATTTTTTACTACAAAATAATTGTCAAAAACAGATTTTAATTGGTTCTCATTTTGCACTGCAGTTGTAGTCGTTTCTGGCTGATTATTGTGATTCGCATGATTTTCATTAATAGCAACAATTTTAGTTTCCTCTCTTACCGGAACTTTTGCTCTCTATCATATTGACAACAGCCATGAAGATTGTTATATACATCATCTGGGGCAAGAAATTTTTCACTATCATAACCTGCAAGTGCAATACGTTTTAAGATTTCATCCTGATTGGTTTTCTTTGTATCGTAGGTAAGTGTAGCGGTTTTGGTGTTCGTGTCCCAATTTACTTTGGCAACTTTACCAATGTTTGCAGCCGTTTCAATAGTTTTTTGCACATACCACAATTACCATTGATTTTTACGGTTTCGGTTTTAGCGTTTATAATTTGCACGTTAGCGACTACGACTGATAGCGATAGAGTGATTGCCATCAATAATATTTTTATTGATTTCATTATATAAATATTTTTAGTTGAATTAGCTGCAAACAATATTTTGGAATCAAGACATAATATTGCCTATGATTTAAATAATGGTTTTAGCTGTAAAATAAATGGTTGTAAAGCAATAATTGCTTTCAATTTGATGCAATTATGGCTATCAAATTTGAAATTTAGCCTATTTTAGGTATGAGCCATAAAGAATTGAAACCAGAAGAAATGGAGGTTTCGTAATTGTAAAAATTTTGTTTTTCTGAAAAGAAATTAAAAATATCTTTATTAAATTTCAGTTCATTAATAGAAACGAATGAGTTGCAAGAAGAAGCGCAACCACACTTAGAATGGCTGCATTTTCCTCCGCACCCTTTATTATTTCTATTCTTCGAATGACTATCGCCTTCGCAACAATCTTTTTTATCTGTTTTAGAAGATATTTCTTTTTTACAAGATTGTTTTTCTGAATTATTTTCACACGCAAAGGTTACCGTTGGCATCAACAAGAAGCCAAGTACAACGATTAATAAAATGTGAAACTTTTTCATTTGTATCTAAGATCTAATATGTACCAAAGTTATATAAATAATCTTTATTCTCGCTAAGGTCTTGTAAAAAAAATATCATTACTATTTTGTTTTACATTTTCATCAAAAGTATTATTACGGAAGCAAATAGATAAGGACTTATCATAATCCAAAATTATAAATTTGAATTCACTAACTTTTTATGTTAGCACATGGGAGATATATGGCTCTTCAAATCCATCGATAATTTTATCAAATTCTTTCCGTTGGTTAAATGAAGCGATGAATTCTCAGTTCTTCAGTTGGGGTGCATTATCAATTAACTGGTTTCATAATCAACAACTATATTTCTTTTAATTTCTAATCAATTCAGGTTATTTTATGTCCTTAATTTTTATTATTTTTAATAAAAGCTCCTGAAATATTAGTCAAACCAGCAGCTGGATACATATTTTGTAAAGTAACATTGTCTCCAGTAGTTTTCAAAATCGGATGTTGTGTTTCGACTTTAGAATTTATATCACTAATTAAAAGATTATCACCCTCAATTCGGTATAAGTATTCTTCATATTTATAAACACTTCCTTTTCTTATAAGTTTCGTGCTATTAACAAATTCTAAAGTATCATTTTTTTAAGAGTTAATCCATAAACCAACTCTAAAATTAGTTTGGTAAAAATCATTATTTATTGAATCATCTTTTTCACAAGAAAAAAGGCAAATTAATAAACTTACAAAAGCTAAAACAGAGAATGTTATTTTCATTTTTATCGTATTAAAGTTATTTATACATTTTTGTGTTACTTTTCAATTTGTTCTTCTTTTTCTGCGACGTTATCTCGCTTAACTTTCCCTTGCTACAAGAGGTTTGGGACTAAATTATGCCCTATTTTCGGATTTGCCAAACAACCCAAATACTTAACCAACTTTCCATTAATCCAATTGCCCAAATCTCTTGTGAGCAAGTGTTGGCAGATCGGTTGTTTATTAAGAATGTTTATTTCATCCAATTTCCGAGCTTTTGGACAGCTTTCGTTTTAATTATTCTATTTTTTATATAACTCAATTAAATTATCCCTTTCTTTTTTTCTCTTGTTCGATGATTTGAAAAGAGGAATTGAAACTCCTAATTCGACAACACCAGCCGTCATAATCATAATTCCAATAGCCCCCCCAAGACCTTCTTTATCATCCTTAGAACTTGTAATTATTTTTGCTCCATATGTCATTGTTAATGCAGAAAGTGAAGTTAAGACTATTGCTAATGTTTTATTAATTTTTCTTTTTTGTTCCTTTTCTAAAATAGTATTTAAATCTAAGTAGTTCACTGAATTATTTAGTTCAATTGATTCCGTATTTATTTCAAAAGTCTTCAATCTTTTTATCTCATGATTTTTGAAGGTTTGAGAAAAACAGTTATTAAATATTAATAAAACTATTAAAATTATTGTTGCTCTTTGCATATTAAATGTAAGTTTTAATTCTTATTATTTTAAATAAATTGATGTACTTTTTCTTTTTTCAACTAAATGTCTGCTAACGTCAGTCTGTAAAAAACCTCTGTTGTATTATCATCAAATATAACAAAATACTTGTATAAAAAGAAGATTTTTCGTATTTTTAAGAATGATAACATATCACAGGTATTTCACGTCAACAAATGGGTTTTTGAAGTTTAGAAGACACTATAAGTCCCGATAATCAGGTGCGATTTATAGATGCCTTTGTCGAATATATTGACCTCTCTAAACTCGATTTTGCTGTAAAAACGCTCAAGACCGAAGGTCGCCCGAGTTTCAATAGTAAAGTTTTTCTAAAGATCTACTTATACGGTTAACTCAACGGAGCCAGAAGTGGTCGAGATCTGGAAAAGGAATGTTTCAGAAACATGGAAATGCAATGGCTTTTAGAAGACATTCGTCCTAATTACCACAGCATCTCAGATTTTAGAAAAGACAATCCCATTGCCCTGAAAAAACTATTCAAACTCTTTGTTTCCTTCTTGAAAGATGCTGATTTGATAGGATGCGAAACCATTGCTATCGATGGTACCAAAAGCCGAGCCCACAATAGCAAGAAAGCCAATTTCAATCAAAAGAAAATCGACAAGCACTTAGCTTATATTGAAACTAAAACCCAAGAATGCCTAAACGCTCTGGAAGAAAATGATACCAAAGATAACCCAGCTATAATCCAAAATATCCAACAAAAGTTAGACCGATTGAAAGGAAACAAATTGCGTTATGAGCAACTGGAAGAAAAATTAAAAGAAAGTGGCCAGCCTCACCCGAGCTCGAAGGAGCGAACGGACGAAGTAAATAAGCACTACCGACAGTGATGCCAGAGCATTACTAGTTCAAGGACAAGTAGTTGAGATTTCGTTTAATGTTCAAGCCGCAGTCGATGCTAAATATAATCTTGTTGTGGCCACACATACCATCAACAAGAACGATTGCAGCGCCTTGTCAGCTATTGCCATAGAAGCCAAAGAGAATCTGGGTATCGAAGCCTATACTGCATTGGTCGATAAAGGCTACCATAATGGCAAACAAATAGAAATCTGCAAACAAGCCAACATAATTACCATTGTAGCACAGCCTGAACAAGGAAAAAGTAACGAAAACGATACGACCAAGGATTATTTGGTAGCCCAATTTCAATACAATCAAGACAACGATACCTATACCTGCCTACAAGGCGAAATGCTAAAAACTACGGGCAGTTGGCATAAGAAAACTACAGAAAGAGATAGTTATAATTTTAAAAAATACCAAACCCCAAAATGCAAAGAATGTCCCGTAAAACATTTATGAACTAATAGAGTTGCAGGCAGAGAAATCGACGGAAGCCAATATGCCGATGCCGTAGAAGAAAACAACAAGCGCTACCATGAGAACCAACAGCTCTACCGTAAACGACAGGAATTGAAGCGTAGCGGAAATCACGAAAACAAATAAAAAAAACAATAAAAAATTGAGTAAATCAACGAACATATTTTTGGCACCATCAAACGACAATGGGGCTATAACCATACCAACTAAAGGGATTAGAAAAAGTAAACGGAGAACACAGCCTGATTATGCTGGTGTATAACATCAAACGCAGTATCAATATCCTAGGCGTTCCCGATTTGATTGCCAAACTCAAAAAATGGAACTCACCCTACAAGGCAAAAGTCTTGTTTTTGCTAAAAACGAGTTATTTAAAGCCGAATTTAGAACACTATTTCTATCAAACTAAAATTGCAGCCTAAAAATAACGACCCGTTAAATGCCTTATATTTGAATTCTTGAGTAGAATTATCTGAAGTTTTTGAAAGTAAAATAGGTTTTTTCACAGCCTGACGTCCCCGCGCTACACACAGGCTGGGATTAAGAAAGCCTAAACTTTCGGTTAATCACTAATTTTCAGATACAAAACCATCTTCAAATTAAGCCAAATGCCCAGCTTGCTTGTAGCGTGTGTTGGTGGCTGGCGTTTTGGGCGGTTTTACTTTTCTGCTTTCTATTTCATCATTTTCAATGCGTTTTCTAATCTTTCGGATGCGTTATCCCAATTTATTATACTAAATAAATTATCCACAAAATCAGTTCTTTTGTTTCGGAATTTTAGATAATATGCGTGTTCCCAAACGTCAATTACAAGCAATGGAATTACGCCCCATTGTGTTAGTTTTTCGTGATTTTCACATTGCAGAATTGTCAATTTATCTGTGTAAGGTTGATAACCCAAAATTCCCCAACCATTTCCGTCAACGTCTTTTGAAGTTTTGGCTAAATATATTTTTAGTTTGTCATAACTCCCGAAATCTTTTTCAATTCTTTTCAATAAATCGCCTTTTGGTAAATTTGCTTTATTGGTTAAGTTTGTCCAAAATATTGAATGTAAAATATGAGATGAAAGATGATAAGATAACTTTTTTGTCCAGTAATCAACCGTTTCAAGATTGTTTTCGTCTAACGATTTTTTTATCATTTGCAAATCTTTGTTTGCACCTTTTACCGCTCCGCCGTGATGAAAAGTATAATGCAAATGCAAAGTTTCTGCATCCATAAACGGTTCTAAAAAACTTTCAGTATAAAGCAAAGGTTGTTGGAAAAAATTTCCGTCTTTGTCAACTAATAAGTCAGTTTTATTCTCGATTAAGCTTTGACTAAAAACAGAATTTATTGGTAACAAAGTTGTTCCGCCTAAAATTAATCCACTTTTTAAAAAATCTTTTCTGTTCATTTTTGTTAATTTTTGATTGTAAAGTTACACGGATTTTGCTTGATACTATTTCTGTTTTTTGTTAATGTTTTTAAATCTTGTTGATTTAAGTTTGATGCTATTTCTTTAAATTGAGTATTCAGATTGGAAAAACCAGTCAAATTGACCACCCTATTCCAGTTCAAATTGACCACCAGTTTCGGAGCAAACTGACCACCATTTTCCAGTCCAAATTGACCACCTGATTTTGGGCTAAAATTGGACATTAAAAACTACTAACTTTTTCATGTTGTTAGCACCATACATTCGTTAAAAAAATACGGATTATGGCAAACAAAATAACAGACATGAGTAAAATTAGAAAAGCAATTAAATTCTACTGTAACGGGAAAAGTAAGTTATTCATAAGTAAGTACTTATCTCTTTCTAGAAATACAGTAAAGAAGTATATTTCTTTATTTGAAGTGCTAGGATTAAGTTTTGAAGTAATTAACGAAAAAACAGATGCTGAGTTAGAACTTTTGTTTTCACACACTACCGTGGAATCAATCAGTCCCAAACTGCAGATTCTTTATGATTTTTTTCCTAAAATGGAACGCGAACTAAAAAAAGTTGGCGTTACCATACAGCACATGTGGGAGCAATATATTGCCCTAAATCCTAATGGTTACCGAAGCTCGCAATTTGGACATCATTATAAAACATGGAGCAAACGAGTCAATCCAGTGATGCACATGAATCACAAAGCGGGTGATAAAATGTATGTGGATTATGCTGGAAAAACACTCTCCATCATTGATAAAGACACGGGAGAAATTAAAGAAGTACAATTTTTTGTAGCCATATTAGGAGCCAGTCAATACACCTATGCCGAAGCTTCCATGAGCCAACAAAAAGAAGATTTTGTTACTTCGGTAGAAAATGCTATGCGTTTTTTTGAAGGTACTCCTGCGGCAATTGTTCCCGATAATTTAAAATCTGCAGTAATAAAAAGCAGTCGTTTTGAACCCACAATTAATGAAACCTTAGCTGATTTAGCCGAACATTACCAAACTACAATCTTGCCTGCTAGGGCTTATAAACCCCGAGACAAATCATTGGTTGAAGGAGCTGTTAAGATCTTGTATCGAAGGATTTATGTAAATCTAAAAGAAACTAAATTCTTTTCTCTGGAAGAATTAAACCAGCAAATATGGGATTTATTGGATGCTCATAACAGTCGAAAACTCACAGGACGTCCGTACTCTCGGATAGAATTATTTTTAGAAGATGAGCAACAAAAACTAAGTCCATTACCACAAGAACGTTTTGAAATCAAATACCAATCCTTTGCAACAGTAATGCAAAATGGGCATGTTCAATTAAGTCAGGACAAAAATTACTATAGCGTTCCGTATCAATATGTCAAGAAAAAAGCGAAACTATTGTATACCAAATCAACGGTAGAGATCTATCACAAATACAATCGAATAGCCATCCATCCAAGGAATTACAAACCTTATATCTATACCACAATCCCGGAACATATGGCTAGCACGCATCAATTTGTAGCTCAGTGGAGTGCTGCCCGCTTCATTGATTGGGCCAGTAGTATTGACGAGTCAGTAGCAGAATATATTATGCAAATAATTGAAAGTAGAAACCATCCTGAACAGGCTTATAAAAGTTGTTTGGGAATATTAAACTTCGAGAAAAAGGTAGGGAAAGAGCGATTAATAAATGCCTGTAAGCGGGCACTTGATTTTAAAATTTACAATTTTAAGACCATTCAAAATATTTTAGAAAACAACTTAGATCATATCGAATTTGAACAAGAACCTGAGCAGGAACTTCCAATTCACGCTAACATAAGAGGAAAACAGTATTATAATTAAATTAAAACACAGTAATCATGAATGAATCCACAGTAACAAAAATGAAACAAATGAAGCTTTACGGCATGCACAATGCTTTTAAAACAGCCATTGAAAGCGGAAAAACAGACCATTACACGCTCGATCAGTTTGTATCGATGCTTATTGATGCCGAATGGGATGAAAGGCACAATCGGCGTATTGCCCGCAGTATCACCAACGCCCGATTCCATTACAAATCAAATATTGAAAGTATCAATTTTGACCAAACCCGTAATCTGGATCGAAATACCATACTGCGTCTGGCAGAATGTGAATTTGTCGAAAAAAATGAAAACATTTTAATAACGGGAAGCACTGGTGTAGGCAAAAGTTATTTAGGCACAGCATTGGGTTATCAAGCCTGTATCCAAGGTTTTAAAGTAAGTTATTTTAATACTTCGAAGCTGTTTGCTAAATTAAAAATGGCCAAAGCAGATGGTTCTTACCTGAGAGAATTGGCCAAAATAGAACGGCAAGATGTTATTATATTAGACGATTTTGGACTCCAAGCTTTGGATAGCAGTAACCGAATTACCCTTTTAGAGATCATTGAAGACAGGCATAATAACGGTTCTATTATTGTAACCTCACAAATCCCAGTGCAAGGCTGGTATGACATCATTGGAGAAAAAACCATAGCTGATGCCATTTTGGATAGACTGATTCATCAATCTCATCGACTCGAATTACATGGAGAATCCATGAGAAAAAAAAGAGGGATAAACAAAGGCTAATATTTAAGTATATTTGAATACTAATTAACAGATGAAAAAGAGTAGTTTTTAATGAAAAATGGGGTGGTCATTTTGCTCCGGAATTAGGTGGTCATTTTGAATTGGAATCAGGTGCTCACTTTAAATTGGAATTGGGTGGTCAATATCACTGGAATTTGCACCTATACAACTTTGGTCTGCCGTAAAAATGGCAAGAGCGGTAAATTACAAAAATATCTCTTTTGGTAGTTATCAATTTAATTATGTGACTACTGATTATATTCAAAAAATACTTCACTATTTTGATATGAATATTGGTGGTTATATGGGAGCAAATAATGTTGTTCCAGATGCTGATAAAACTAGATATTTGGTAAGTGCTATTATGGAAGAAGCTATCTCTAGTAGCCAGATAGAAGGAGCCAATACTACCCGTAAAAAAGCTAAAGAAATGCTTCGTAAAGAAGTAAAACCAAAGACCAAGTCAGAACAAATGATTGTAAATAATTATGTTACAATCAAACACATCACACAAAATCGCAATGACGATTTAACCCCTGAAAAATTGTTATACGTTCACGGACTAATTGCTTGTGATACATTAGACGATAAAAAAGAGGAAGGCGCATTTAGAATATCTGATGATGTACAAGTTGTCAATCATATTGATGGCGAAGTCGTGCATACACCTCCTAGCCATAAAGAACTGGAAATATTAATTAAAGACTTATGTGACTTTTTTAATGCTGATAGTAAAGAAACTTTTATGCACCCTATCCTTAAAGCAACTACTATTCATTTTATGATTGGTTACATTCACCCTTTTACAGATGGAAATGGTAGAACGGCGCGTGCCTTGTTTTACTGGTATTTATTAAAAAAAGGATATTGGCTTACAGAGTATTTATCTATTTCAAAGATTATTCAGGATACTAAAAATCAGTACGAGAAAGCCTATTTATATACCGAAGCAGATGCTAATGATTTGACTTACTTTATGACCTATCATTTAAAGGTGATGGACAAATCGTTCGAAGCATTAAAAGAATATATTCAACTGAAACAAAAAGAAAATTTACAAATTGCAAGTTTTGTTAGAATTCCGAATGTTAATGAACGTCAAGCGCAATTATTAAAAATACTATACGATGAACCAGAAAGTATTTTTACTGTAAAAGAAGTAGAGAATAGATTTTTAATATCAAATTTTACAGCACGAACTGATTTGTTAGGTCTCGTAAATCTTGACTTTTTAGATATAATTCAAGTCAATAAAGTGAAACAAAACTTTGTGCGTTCTGAAAAATTCTTAGTATTATTAACCAAATATAAAATTAAATAAACTTCGAGATTTGTAAAGAATCTCGAACTATTAATATAACATGACATCACAATCCGAATTAATTTTAGAGCAAAATCTAGTCAACCAATTAGCTTCAAATGGATACGATAAAGTAACTATTAAAGATGAAAATGATTTACTAGTCAATCTTAAAAAGCAATTAGAAAAACACAACAATAAAGTGTTTTCTGATTCGGATTTTAAGCAAATACTTAACCACCTAACCAAGTCTAACAATGTTTTTGAAAAAGCTTTATTACTTCGGGATAAGTTTGCTTTCAAAAATGATAATAACGAATTGGTTTATGTGGAATTCTTAAATATGGATTCTTGGTGCAGGAATGAGTACCAAGTTACCAATCAAATCACGGTTGAAGGAACGTATAAAAACCGTTATGACGTAACCATTTTAATTAATGGTTTGCCCCTAGTACAAATCGAATTGAAAAAGACAGGCTTAGAATTAAAAGAAGCCTACAATCAAATCAATCGTTATCAAAAACACTCTTTCTCAGCCAATACTGGACTGTTTAATTATGTGCAATTATTTGTAATTAGTACCGGCGTAAATACTAAATACTTCAGCAATTTCGGAAACAAAAAACCCGATTACAAACAAACATTTTATTGGACAGACGAAAACAACAAACGTATTTCTAAATTAGAGGATTTTGCCAATACCTTTTTAGAGAAATGTCATTTGTCTAAAATGATCACGAAATACACCGTATTGCATGATTCTGATAAAATGTTGATGGTATTGCGTCCGTATCAATTTAATGCCGTAGAACGTATTATTGACAAGGTAAAAAACAGTAATCACAATGGTTATATATGGCACACTACAGGCTCAGGTAAAACATTAACTTCGTTCAAAGCCAGTCAAATTTTATCACAATTACCCAAGGTAGATAAAGTAGTTTTTTGTGTAGACAGACAAGATTTAGATTACCAAACGGCTAAAGAATTCAATGCCTTCAAACCTGATTGTATTGACCCAACCAATAACACGGCCAATTTAGTACGACAGTTCAAAGACAGCAATAGCAAATTAATTGTCACGACAATTCAGAAATTGTACAATGCTATTACGAGAGAACACCATCTTAAAACAATGGACAATCTAAAAGACAAAAAAATTGTTTTTATTTTTGATGAATGCCACCGCTCTCAATTTGGAGACACGCATAAAAAGATTACCCAATATTTTGAAAATTATCAAATGTTTGGGTTTACCGGTACACCTATTTTTGCAGAAAATGCCTCGTCTAAAAACAAGCAAAACCAAACCACGGCAAGCTTATTTGGTGAGCAATTGCATAGTTACGTTATTACCGATGCGATAAAAGATGACAATGTATTGCGTTTCTCTGTGGAGTATGTAGGGAAGTATAAAGAGCGTGAGAATTCGCAAAATGAAATTGACATTGAAGTAGAAGCAATTGATACCCAAGAATTATTACAAAGCAAAGACCGCATTGAAAAGATTACCAATTATATCATTCAGCAACATCCCATTAAAACGCAAAACAAAACGTTTACGGCTATGTTTTGCGTGAGTAGCGTAGACATGCTGATTAAATATTATGATCTATTCCTTAAATTAAAAGAAGAGGGTAAACATGATTTAAAGATGGCTACAATTTTTAGTTTCGGTGCCAATGATGAAATGATTAGCGATACAGACGATTATGATAGTAAAGATTTTAATGAGGTAGCAGAAAAGGAAGAGGTTTATAATGCCTATCATAAAAGAGATAAGCTAGAAAGTTATATAGAAAATTACAACAAAACCTTTAAAACCAATTGGACTACAAAAGACAGTCAATCCTTTTACAATTATTACAAAGACATAGCACAACGAGTACGTACCAAACAGGTAGATATTTTATTTGTGGTTAATATGTTCCTAACAGGATTTGATAGTAAATCATTGAATACCCTATTTGTAGATAAGAATTTAAAGTACCATGGTTTAATTCAGGCATATTCCAGAACTAATAGAATTCTTGGTGATAAAAAATCACAAGGAAATATTGTCGTATTTAGGAATCTTAAAAAAGCCACTGATGATGCCATTGCCTTATTTTCAGATAAAAAGGCTAAAGAAATTATCATCTTAAAACCATACGAAACCTACGTTAAAGAAATTAATGAAGCGTACGATAATTTAACAGCAATTACTCCAACTTTTGAATCAGTTGATGATTTATATACCGAAGACGAAGAGCTAGAATTTGTAAAAGCGTTTCGTGAAATTATCCGGTTAAAAAACATAATTTCATCATTTGTAGATTTTACTTTTGACGATATTGTTTTAGGAGAACAAGAATTTGATAACTATAAATCGAAATACTTGGAGTTATCTGATAAAGGTAAAAAAGAAAAAACCTCCATACTTAACGAAGTCGATTTTGAACTAGAATTGATACATCGTGATGATATTACAGTAACCTATATTTTAGGATTATTAGCCAAGTTAAAAGCAACAAACCCAGAGGAAAAAGAACGCAGACAAAAAGAAATACTAGATATCGTTGCAGGAGATGTCAAACTGCGCAGCAAACGCGAATTGATAGAACGTTTCATTGAAGAAAACTTGCCATTACTTGAAGATGCTTCAATAGAGGAAGGTTATGCAGCATTTATGATCGAAGAACAGCAAAAAGCCTTCAATCAATTTGTACAAGATGAAAAGATAAATGCGGACAAGCTAAAAAAACTAACAGAAGATTATTTATTCACCCAAAGAATCCCCACCAAACAAGAAGTAGTGGAAGTATTAGAAAATCAACCCTCTATATTACAAAGATCAAAAGTTGGAGATACTATTCTAAATAAATTTCTAACTTTTATCGACACGTTTTTTAATGATTAATATTTAATTTGATTTTGTAAAACATTTTGTCCGTTTTTATAAAAAATCTGCAATATAAACCACTTGCCTTCGACTTTAAAGTGGCTTTCAAAGCCACTTTAAAGTAAAAGCTAAGAATTCATTTATCCTTTCTGAACCAGTATTAAAAAAATCTTATTTAAATGAAATTTTATTAGTTGTTTCTCTTTTTTTCTCGTCGATGATTTTTGTATATATCTGAGTGGTCTTTATATTTTTGTGCCCCAGCATTTTCGAAACTGTAAAAATGTCGGTACCTGCTGCCATCTGCAATGTTGCATACGTATGACGAAAGCAGTGAAATGTAATATGTTTCTCAATTGATGCGTCGTTAACCCATATAGGCAGCAACCGGTCAACATCCCATTTTTTTAAATCATAAAAGACTCTCTTATATTGATCCACTTTTTCGCCTAAAAACTCGAATGCTTCCTGGGATATAGGGAGGGTCACTGGTCTATCAGTTTTTTGCTGCTTAAATCTTATGTAATATCCTTCACTTTTACTGTATTGTACTTCTTCCCATGTAAGTTTTGATATATCGGAATAGCGCATGCCTGTGAGCAGAGAAAAAAGACTGACACGTTTGACAATTTCCTTTTTACAAGGGGTTTTAAATAGCCTTACAGCTTCTTCCATGGTTAGAAAATTCCTTTGAGACTCTTGTTCCTTTATACTTTCAATTGCAGCATTGACATCGCTCTGCAGCAATCCTTTTTTGTATGCTTTTCGAAGAGTAGCTTTGATCTTATTGAAATAAGTTAAAGCTGTATTCTGAGCTAAAAACTTACCCTTTTTCCTGATACATTTTGCTTTTAAGAGATACTCCCTAAAATCTTCTATAACAGTCACATCGATATCCTGTATCAGTATATCCTCATTCTTAATAAAATTTTCAAAGTGGATAATGGCATAAGTCCAGATATCACCGTTATTACCCGTTTTATGCTCTGCAACAAGCTTGAGATACTGCAGAAATGATTTTTCACCAACCTCCTTGAGATGAATGCGCTCAAGCTCAAATGGAGTATAGATCTGCTCCTTATTTACTTCATTAAACCTGTTGCCACGAATGATCTCGGCTTTGTACAAGTTCTCGGAATTCAAAGCTTTTTCAATAGCACTTTTTGGTTTAGGAACGAGGTATAAACTTAAATACTCCCTACGGTAAAGTTTATGAGTCTTACGATTGTATATCGGAGGGAAAAAATCAAGATATAGTGTAATCTTACCACTTGGCAGCGTCCTTTTTCTTAGCGTAACATTTATATTTTTCATCTTCCCGCAGCATTAAAAATTATATCAATATCCTGTTTGGATACACAGGTGAATTTTCCAACGGAATATTTTACTATACCCTGCCGTTGAATCAATAGATAGAGCGCTCCTGAAGAAATATTATACTTCTGTTGAATTTCCGTTATAGTATAGCAATTGTCAAAACCAGGAAATTGCTGTCCAGTTTTCAAGGTTACATCCTGTATACAAATTGCAAAAAAAGCTTCAAGATCGCATCTGCGGATAACAGTTCGTTTGCCAAACTTTGCAATGTCCAGTTGTCCATTGTTAACTAACCTGTAAAGCGTACTTCTGCTGATTCCAAAAAGAAGGGTTGCCTGAGTAATTTTTAAAAACTCAAGAGGCTTTATTTTTTCCAAATCTGTGTTTAAAAGCTGAACGATCTCATTATTGCTTTTTTCTACTTTTCCTTTGCGTACCAGTGATTTATAACCACGGCTGTTGCAAATGTGCGAACAATACCGTGTGCGCGTTGTTCTGGCTGTGAACTGTTTTTTGCAGTGCTCACAAATTCTGATAACCTCAATGTTAGAACTCATAATGTGACTAATTTTGTGTCCCATTGTGTCTATGTGTCTCTCTGTGTGTCATAATTTCGCCAAAAAAAAATCCAACAAGGAAAATTATTTTCGTGGTACAATAATGGTACAAAAAGGAACAAACTATCTGCAAATAAAGCTAAATAAACAGAAAGAAGAATCCCAGTTAAAATGCCGTTTTATGACATTTTAACTGGGATTCTTTGTTTTATTTTGTGATGTTTTGTGAGACCTATTTTCCGATACAGAAATTAGCAGCCCCGTTTTTACTGGGGTTTACAGATCTTGAGGTACAAATAAGGTACAAATCTGAACAAAATAACGAGTCAATAACAACAAACAAAACTTTATCAAATTTCATATAAAATATGTTTTTGTTGACTTTGAGGTACTAAATTTTTAAGAACACATTAATCCAGTGGTTATTGCAAAAGTATAAAATTTTGTATTCATTTGTAATATTTTTTTAATGGCTATTTAAGAAATTTTCAATTTGATAGGCACAATGGTTCGAACCCCTCATCGCCCACCAATTTTTACAAACCTCCAAAGTCATTTGATTTTGAAGGTTTTTTTTGGGTTTAAAAATTGCGTTCATTTTTATGTACTGACTGCAATCGATCACTTTTACTAAGATTTATGATTCGAACACCTTTAGGGTATGCTTGCGAAGAATTTAAATTCTAATTTTAATTCCGGCATTAACAACAAATCCATCCAATGGAGCATATATATCTTTGAAAACAGGATTTGAAATAGTTCCTGTGTATATGCTTCCGAATTTTGTTTGTCTAGTATCTGTAAAATTTTCAAAATTGGCATAAACTGAAATGTTCTCCCAAAGTTTTTCAACCATAAAGCCAAATATCCAGTAATCTTTTCCAATTGTCTCATCACTTAGTTTTTGAGAACTATAATAATAAGCCTCTAAACCAGCTTTCCATTTTTCTTCGACTTCATACATCAAGACATTATTCAATCTGTGTTTTGCTGTCAAAGGATTTTCGGATTTTAGTCCTTTATTATCAATAGAAGCATCCGTGTAAGTATAACCCAGAAATAATTTAAAATCTTTATATCCTAATTTTACATTAGTTTCGGTTCCTTTTGTGTCTAAATAGCCATTAATGTTTACAAACTGATAGACGTCATTAGGGAGAGGATTTAATATCAGCGGATTATCAACATTTGTGTAAAAGAATAATTGATTTAATGATAATGAAACATCTTGGGTAATTTTAGTTTTATAGTTTATGTCAAAGTTAACACCGTAACTTTTTTCAAGTTTATTGAAATCACTATTGATTGGCATTACATTTCGATATTGGATGCGCTCACTTTCTTCCGTAAAAATAGTCGGCGTTTTATAGCCTAATCCACCACCAATTCGAGAAGTAAGTTTAGAATTTACTTTGAATAAAGCTGAAAGTTTCGGTAAAAAAGAAAATCCATAATCCACTACATAGTCGCCTCGAAGGCCGGTTTCAATATCTAACCAGTTTTTAACTTTCACTATATTCTGAATAAACGCACCGTACGTAATCTGGTAATAATTCCTTAGCGGAAAAGCAGTTTGACTTTTTTCATTAAAGTTTTCAGTATATAAATTTCCACCAGCAATCCATTCTGCAAGATCACCGTTTTTTGAATAGGTGATTTCAGAAAAAGTACTGTTTTGTAAACCGTCAAAAATGTAATCCGGAATTGTTATGACACGACTGAAATTATTGAAACTGTTTTTGATAGTTACCGATTCTTTCTCATTGAATTTATGTGTTAGCGCAAATTGTGTGCTTATTCTCTGTGTTTTATTTCTTTCGAAATAACTGCCTTGATATTTACTTTCATCTTTGATATAATCAATGTTTCCGCCGATGCGATTTTCAAAAACAGTATTGATGCCAAAATTAAGTTTAGTCTTTTCATTAAAATTGACAAACAGTTTTGGATTAAAATTAAAACGTTCAAACTTTGGAATAGCAGTAAGACCTATATTTGCGGGATCATATGGCGCATTTCTATTATGAGAAGCAAAAACAGTCAATCCAATTTTTTTAAACTGCTGCGAATAAAAGCCATTTATATCGAAGCCGAGAGCAGAGGTTCCATTAATTAAAAATCGTAATTCTCTTTCCTCAGTTGGTGTTTTAGAAACAAGATTGACTAAGCCAGCAATAGCTCCGCCTCCATATAGTGTAGAGGCAGAACCTTTAATTATTTCAACTTGTTTTAAATCTAGTGGGGGAGTCTGAAGTAATCCCAATCCGCTTGAAGCGCCTGAATAGATTGGTAAACCATCCTTTAAGATTTGAGTGTATCGTCCATCCAGTCCCTGAATCCTGATAGAAGAGTTGCCAGAAGTTGCTGAGGTTTGCTGGGTTTGAATTCCTGTACTTTCGTTAAGCATCATACGAATATCGCCTGGTTTCATATTTGCTTTTTCTTCAAGTTCTTCCCCCGCAATAAATTCAACCCTGGTTGGAGTATTGCTAATTGTTCTTGTTCCTCTGGTTGAAGTAACAATGATCTCCTCCATTTCTTCAGCTTCGCTTTCCAATGTGATCTCTATAAAGATAGAATTAGGTGCTTTAAAAAATGTCTTTTTTGGAGTGTAACCTTCCATAGATATGGACAATGTATAATCTCCATTCTGAAGATTCTCAATAAGAATGTTTCCATCAGTATCAGAAATGAAAACTGAATTAGTTTCTTCAATCTTTGCTGATGCACCTTTTATTAGTTCATTTGTTGCTGCATCCTTAAGATGAATTTTGATTTTATTCTGTGCTTGTACAGTGCCAATAAATGCTATTGCCACAATCAATAAAATATACTTAAACATTTGTGATTTCTTAATATTAATAAATACAAAAAGCTTGCATACTAATAATTATGCAAGTAAAAAATGATTTTACAATTATTAAGAAACTTTAGGGGGCTGCCAAATTTTACAAAGGAAATAAGAATCAACAATTTGATGGTACGATAGTGTTTTTGATACTTCATCTGGAATAAAATCTATTTTCTCAGTACAAAATATAGAGTTCAAACTTATGGTAAATCCTACGCAGCTACCGCAAGAATAAAAAGGAGAGCATTTTCCATTACAATCCATAACACAGTCAAGAGAATCATTTCCGCAGTCTTTCTCAACTACACATTCCGAATGTTTAGCAAATGCATTGCATGGTACTGTTGAAAGAAACAGGACAATAAAAGATAATATTGTTAAGAATATTTTCACTCAACAAACTTAGATATAAAATTTATCATTAACTTATTTCAGTAAAAGTTTCTTCAAATCCTGCAAAAAATGGTTCGTAAACAGTCCCGTATGGACCACCAAAAATTACAAACCTCCAAAGTCATTTGATTTTGGAGGTTTTTTTGGTTCGAAAAACACTTTCAAATTTACCTAGAGTACTTCAACTTCCATATTTTAAAAGGTTTTATGATTCGAACTTTCTAAGGTTCAAAACATGAGACATTCGCACTCACAATCTTACAATTCAAAACTTGAAATTGTATGAAAAGTATCTATTTTAGAATTCTTTTCTCCTTCAAAAGTATCATAATTCACGACTAATAATTTTCCTTTATAAATAATTGTTTCACATGGATTGTCCAATTGTCCGTCTGCTCCATTTTCGTCTCCATTTTCCCAAAGTAGAGAAATCATATTGGTATTTAAATTCAATTGATGTACGCTGTTGTTGTCATAATTGGCAATAAAAATAGAATTTCGTTTCTTATCATAATAAAATCCATCACAACATTTTAGCTGTTCCGAATCAAAAACAACTTTTTTAGATTTTACTTTTCCATCTTTAAAAAATTCAATTTTAGTAATAACGCCATCTCCAAAATTTCCAGCGTACAAATCGCCTTTTTTATCAAAAGCCATTCCGTCAATTCCTATCGTTCTTTTTGTAACTGTTGATTTGAGTGTAAAACTGGCAACCAGAAATTTTTCTTTGTTTGATGAATTCAAAACAATGTTTTTTCTGTTCACTTCATCTAACGAAAAACTATAAATTCCGCTTTCTCTTCTATTTTCGAACAATGCATCGGTAATATAAACTCGATTTTTTGACCATCTTACCGCTTCACCAAAATTAAAACCTTCCACCACAACTTCAGCATCTATAGGTTTTCCAGCTTTGACATTAATCCTAATTAATCTTGAAAAATTCTCTTTACCTGCAAACATTTGGTTGTCCATCACATATAAATTTCCGTCTGGCCCAAATTCAATTCCCATCGGATGCACTTTTTTAGTAATGGGGTGCAATGGCAATTTATCAAACCAAATTATAGGTTTGTCGTTTTTATCAAAAGTTATAATTTTACTTCCGTATTTATCAAATGTAATCGGATTGGTAATCGATAGAAATAAATTTTCACTTTTATCTAATGCCATTCCGTCTGGAGTTTGACAAGTCTCGCCCAAATTAGCAAACAAAGTGGGTTTGATTAATTTTGACGTCGTATCGTATTTAATTTCCTGTTTACTTTCTTGCGAAAATACATTTACTGCGCTCATTAAAATTAGAATTTTAATGGCATTTTTAATTCTACTTTTCATTCGGTTTTTTAAAATTTAAAGGTTTTTATTTTAGCGCATTACAAAGAAATACCACTAGCAAAAGAATAAATTTGATCATAAATATTTTTTGGCGAATGTAATTTCATAATGAATTCCTATTTGCTTAAGCAGATAAAAAGGCAGTTTTAGCATTCAAATAACGAAAAACATAGAAAAAGCAGATTCGTATGCTGAAATACAGTTTTTAAAAGCAAAAAACCACTATCTATGGCAATTAATAATTCTTGCTTCTATATTTTATTATCTTGCCCGCAATTAAAAATATGCTATGAATTTTCTCAAAAAGCTTGATTTAAAAAGAATCGCACTTCATTTTTTCTACTGGGTTTTCTTTTTACTTTTTTATTTTTCTAATAAATCTGATAACGAAGAATCGTATACTTTCCTTTTCGTTTATTTCTTTAAAGTTATCGCGCAGGCGGCGGCTGGCTACGGTCTGATTTATTTCATCATTCCGGAAACCTTAAATAAGAAAAGATATTTACTTTTTATTGCGGCTTCAATTGGATGGATTTATTTTGTTTTTGCTTTTTTAATGATTTTAAAATTTTATTATCTGGAATCAAAGTTTCCTGATTTTTTTGCTGACTGGCTTGGTCATAAAATGACAATTCCGGAAAGACTGACTTCGGGCAGACTGATTATAAGAGAGTTTTCTTTTATTACTTATCCGGTAATTATTTTAGGTTTTATAAGTTTTAACCGCAAACAGCAGCGTCTTTTAAAATTGGAAGAAGAGAAAAAATCAATGGAACTAAAGGTTTTGAAGAATCAATTAAATCCTCATTTTTTATTTAACACCTTAAATAATTTATACACTTTAACCTTAAAAAAAGATAATAAAGCGCCCGAAGTTATTGCCAAATTATCTGAAATTCTGGATTTCGTTTTATATCGCTGCAACGAAGATTATGTTTCGATTGAAAAGGAAATTGCTTTAATTGAAAATTATATTGCGCTGGAAAAACTCCGCTACAGCGAAAACAGATTGGATATTTTGTTTACCAAAGACATTCAGGAAAACAACAAAATTTCTCCTTTAATTGCACTGACGTTTATCGAAAATGCTTTTAAACACGGTGTAGTTAATGAAACGGAAAAAGCAGTAATTCGGCTGCATTTTGAAAGCAAAAAACAACAAATCATTTTTAGTATTGAAAACACAAAACCTAAAAATGAGTTTTCGAAAATTTCAGAAAAATCAAAAATTGGATTAATAAATGTTCAAAAACAACTTGATTTATTGTATCCCAAAAAACATCAATTGGAAATTGAAGAAACACTAACTAAATATACCGTTATACTCTCTCTTACGCTTTAATTCTATGAAAAAACTTTTATTGAATATCTCTTTATTATGGTTTTTTATTGCCGCAAATGCACAATCAAAAACCATAGATACTTTGGTCGATGTTGGAAATCACAAACTACATTTTAAGATTGTAAAAGGAAAAGGCGTTCCAATACTTTTTGATTCAGGTGGAGGAAATGACGGATCGGTTTGGAATTCGATTTTAGACAAAACTTCTGAAATTACCAATGCAACTCTTATTACTTACGACCGTGCCGGTTTTGGTAAAAGTACTATCGATACATTGCAAAAGGACGAATCGAAACACGGCATAATAAGCAGTATCGAAGATTTAGAAATTGGATTGAAAAAGTTGGGCTACGACAAAGAAATCATCTTGGTTTCTCATTCTTACGGCGGTTATCTTTCGAAACTTTATGCGTCAAGACATCCTAAATTAGTGAAAGGTGTTGTTCTAATCGATGTGAATCACAATTATTTTGAAGATGGAGTTATCGAAAAAGAATTATTAAAACAGGAAAAACTTATTCCGCAATGGAAAATAAATAATAGAGGAACTTACTTTATGTCGGCGACTATTGCTGAAACTGTAAAAATAATGAGGAATGTTACAATTCCTCAAAATATTCCAATTGTAGATTTTGTTAACGGAATTCCTTTCTTAAAAACGCCTGAAGAAATCGAGCGCTGGAAAGAATGCCACAAAAAATATACTGCCAATAATTCGAATGTAACTGGAATTACTGCAAATGATTGCGGCCACGGAATTTGGATGGGAAATCCGTCTTTGGTAATCACAACCATTGCAAAAATATATGCGAATACTTCTAAACAAAAAGCTGATATTCAAGAGCGTGCTTTACAATATGTGATTACTGCCAATAACGAAGAAAAGGCAGCAGATTTGGCATTCAATAATTCGGAAGAAGATTTAAACACTTGGGGTTATCAATTATTAGCCAAAAATGATTATCAAAAAGCAGCTGAAGTTTTTAGATTGAATTTGACAATAAATTCAGGAAGTGCAAATGCTTATGATAGTTATGGCGAGGCTTTACTGAAAATAAATCAGAAGGAAGAAGCTATAAAAATGTATAAAAAATCGATCGAGCTAAATCCTGAAAATGAAAATGGAAAAGAAGTTTTAGCAAGAATAACAAAAGACAATCCAAAACTGGTAAATTAGATTTCTAGATTTCGTAACCATTTATTCTTCCTTGAATGAAACACAAATGCATTATTGTCGATGACGAACCATTAGCGAGAGAATTAATTGCTTCTCATTTAGCTAATTTCGAAAGTTTTGAGTTAGTCGATTCTTTTGAGAATGCTTTGCAGGCCTATACTTATCTGGAAACATACGATGTCGATTTGATTTTTTTAGACATAGAAATGCCCTTACTTAAAGGAAATGATTTTTTGAAAAAACTAAAAAATCCGCCAAAAGTAATTTTCACCACCGCTTACAGAGAATACGCCATTGAAGGATACGAACTCAATGTGATTGATTATCTTTTGAAGCCCATTACTTTTGATCGCTTTTTTGTTTCGATTGAAAAATTCAGGCAATTACAAAGTTCAAAAAAAGAATTTACTCCAATAACTGACAATCATATTTTTGTCGCGAGCGGTAATAAAAACATTAAAATTGTTTTTGATGAAATTTTATACATCGAAAGCCTGAAAGATTACATTACGATTCATCTTGAAAATGAAAAACTGCATCATATTAAACAAAATATTTCGGTTTTTGAGAAATTGCTGAATACTGATTTTGTTCGCGTTCATCGTTCTTTTATTATTCATACAAAGAAACTGAATGCGTATTCTAAAAATGAAATTGAAATAAACCATTTAGAAATTCCGATTGGAAATAGTTATAAGGAGAACTGGCTGAATTATTTAAATAGTATGATTTTAAGTAATATAAGGAGTTAGAGCTTAAAAAAATGGTACTGTCCTTTTCAACAAAAAAAATTGGAATTTATAATTATCTGCGCCAAGTAAATGTCACCGACTTTGTGCTTTTTCAAACCAATCTAATTTGAAATCGAAAACTTCTTAAAGGATTCCCACTAATAAAACAAGTCATAGAGTGACTTTTTAGAGTCCCTTTAGTTTTGCAAAAAATAAAACATTAGCATTTGTGCGAAACATTTATTTTGTACCGGGAACATGACTCCAACCAATGAGACTTTTTCTATTTTTAATTATTTTTTGAAGAAAGCTTTTTCAAGTCTTGTATAAAATGGTTCGTAAACAGGTTCGCAAGGAATACCATAATTTACAAACCTCCAAAGTCATTTGATTTTGAAGGTTTTTTTTTGGTTCGAAAAATTGACAGATATTTTATAAAATCTCTCAACACCATTGATTACTAACAATGGCAGGTTCGAACTGCGTAAGGTTCTAAGGCATAATCCAATAACAATAATAGTTTTTTACCTCTACTTATTTTTTGTCTGGTTGATAATTAATTCTTAATTAAGAATTAATTATCAACCAGACAAATCACAAAAGCGGTTTTTCCATCATCATTTTTATATGCCAAATAACCACCGTGAGCCTCTACAATGCTTTTGGACAAAGTCAAGCCAATTCCGGCACCTTCTTTGCGAGTGGTGAAAAAGGGCAAGAATATTTTGCTTTCTATTTCTTTTTCGATGCCTTTTCCGGTATCGGTAATCATGATAAAAATTCTCTTTTCTTTGACTTCTGCCGATATAATAATCTGTTTTTTTTCTGCATTTGACAAAGCATAAATGCAATTCGTCAAAAGATTAATCAATACTTGCTCCATTTGTTGTGGGTCAATATCTAGCCTACTGTCGAAAGCAATCGTGTTGTGAACTTCTATTTGCTCCTGCTTACAAATGGGTAACATGATTTGAAAACTGTTTTCAATCCATTTTGATAATTCTATTTTTTCTTTTTTTGGAGATGGTAGCATAGCTAGTTTGCGATAACTTTCTACAAATTGTTGCAAATGGTCGCTTCGTCTCAACATTGTGCTAACACTGCTTTTCATATCATCTAAATCTTCTGCCGAAATAGTTTCCTGCTGTACCAATTCCTGTAAATTCTGTGAAAGTGACCGAATAGGAGTAATCGAATTCAAAAGCTCATGAGAAATCACCTTCATTAGATTGACCCATGCCTCTTTCTCTTTCTTCTCTATTACACTCTGAATTGAATCCAGTAAAACGATGAAATAATCTTGGTTGAAAATTTCACTCCTCGAAGTCTGCATCACAAAAGTTTGCGTGTCTTGTTTATTAACACGTATTTCTAATGACGTTTTAATTTCTTGAAAATCCTGCTGTTCAATAATTTCACATAAGGAAGACAAATGATTTTTTAGATACTTCCATTTGGAGACTTTAGGTACATCAAAATGTTTAGAAAAATAGTCATTCATCAAAAAAATATTCCATTCATTTTCTTCCTTTTGCAGAATAATAATTCCCGTTTCAATAGTATTTAGAATAGAACGATACACTATATCTTTTGAAACCTGCTCGTTTTCTTTATTTTTTAGCCTTTCATACAGCTTGAACAAACTAGAATAATTTTGATACGATTTATGTTTGGAAAAATCCGATGTAAAATCATTTTGTAAAATAGAGGTGATCGTTCTATCATAAATCAAAAAGGCTTTTTTAATATAGAAATACATTTCGACTAAGAGAAGAAAAAGTACAAGAAGCCCAAAAAGTGCTGAAAAAAGTAATCCTTTTTGAAAAATAAATATGGAAATTCCAGCAACGGAAAGAATAAAAATTAATCTAAGAAAAAGGAGTTGGTAGATTTTCAAGAATTTAAACATATTAGTTGATGTTATATTTTTCTAAACGTCGGTATAATGCGCCTCTGGACAATCCCAATTCCTCAGCGGTTTTACTGATATTGTTGTTGTTCTTGAACAATATTTTCTCGATGGCTGTTTTTTCGACAGCCGAAAGTTGAATATCGTCTTGGTTTTCTTCGTAAGTGGTTATTTGTCCCAAATCCAAATCGGAAACAGTAATATGATTGTTCTCGCATAGAATCACGGCGCGTTCTATTCTGTTTTCCATTTCCCGGATGTTTCCGTTCCAAGCATGTTTTTCGATTTGTTCCAATGCTTTTTCGTCAAAATTAATTTCATCCCGTCCGTATTTAACCACCATTTTTTGCAAGAGATAGTGTGCCAAAGGGATTTTATCTTCGTCTCGTTCTCGCAATGGAGGCAACACGATTTCCATGGTATTAATGCGATAATACAAATCTTCCCTGAAGTTTTTATCTACAACTTCTTTCTTCAAATTCAGGTTGGTGGCTGTAATAATGCGTACATTCAATGGTCTCGCTCTCGATTCTCCTAATCGGGTTACCATTTTGGTTTGAATTATCTGCAAGAGTTTAGATTGTAAATGCAATGGGACGTTTCCTATTTCATCCAAAAAAATAGTCCCGTTTTGAGCCATCTCAAAACGTCCTGGAGTATCGATTTTAGCATCTGTAAAAGCGCCTTTGGCATAGCCGAATAATTCGCTTTCAAAAATATTGGAATTCAAAGAACCCAAATCAACATGAATAAAAGGATTATTTTTCCGCTCCGATTGGCAATAAATATGATGTGACAAAACATACTTACCCGTACCATTCTCGCCAAGGATTAAAACATTGGCATCGGTTTTAGCCACTTTATCGGCCAGAGAATAAGCTTTTTTTATAACCTCTGAATTACCAACAAAAAATTCGTCTACAATCTCGATATTATTTGATTTCTTTTGCTCTTTCCGGCTTTTATCGACAGCTTGTTTTACAACGCTAAGTAATTTTTCATTTTCCCAAGGCTTCAAAATATAATCAAAAGCACCAGCTTTTAATCCTTCAACAGCCGTTTCTACTTTACCAAAAGCGGTCATCAAAATGACTACAGTCTTTGGCGAAAGCGTTTTTATTTCTCTTAGTAAATACAACCCTTCTTTACCATCCTCAAACCCAATTCTGTAGTTCATGTCGAGTAAAACCACATCTATTGTGTTTTTTGCTAATAATTCAACCACATTTTTAGGGTTAGTGAGCGTATAAATATTTTCAAAATGCTTTTTAAGTAGCATTTTTGAAGCAAAAAGAATATCTTCTTGGTCGTCTATGACTAATATGGAGGCGTTGGTCTTTTTCATTCTAACGGAATATCTGTATTTTTTTATTCAGAAAATGGAATTATTGTTCGGTTTTGGACAAATAGTGTTCAATTATGGACATTGTGTAAATTTTATTGAAATTAAAAACCTAATAATAAGATTATTACAGTTTTTAATTTTATGGTACGATTATCCTAATAGACTATACAAATAATAAACAATGGACACCAAAATCGTACGTAAAACTAACAAAAATAAGTATCTTTTAATCGTTTTGCCAATTATCTTACTCCTCGGGTATTTTGTCTTTACTTCTGTGACTAAAAAAAGAAGTTTGAACGTAAAAAAAGTTGAAATTACGATTAAGACCGTAGAAAATAATTTTTTCGAAGATTTTATGTCTTTTCAGGCAAAAGCCGTTCCTTTAAATTCAATGTTAGTTAATATCATTGAAGGTGGAGCCGTTCAGGAAATATTTGTTGAAAACGGCGATATGGTCGTTAAAGGACAGCCGTTAGTGCGCTTGTATAATCCTAATGCAGAATTGGCGTACATGCAGCAGGAAACAGCGATTATCGAACAAATCAATAATTTGAACAAAGCCAAACTCGATTTAAGAAATCAGGAATTGAATTTAGAAAAAGACTTGATCGGAATAGAACACGATTATCTTGATGCCAAAAACCTATTTGAATTGAACCACAAACTTTTTGACAAAGAAATACTTTCAAAAAATGAATGGGAAAAGACCCAAGAAAATTATCGTTTTCAAAAAGAGCGAATGAACATCATCAAAAAAAGTGTCAAAAAAGAAAAATTAGCAAATCAAGTCCAGATAGGACAATTGAATCAATCTATTGGTTTTATGAATAAAAGTTTGGATATTTTGAGAATGAATAAAAAGAATTTCCTAATCACAGCACCCATTTCTGGAAGACTTTCTTCCTTTGAACCTATACTCGGGAAAACCTATGTGCAAAATACAAGTATTGGTTCTATTGATGACAGGAAAGGCTATAAATTGATGGCCGACATCGATGAATTTTATTTGGATAAAGTTGCAGAGCAACAAAAAGGAACAGTAGATTTTGAAAACAAATCCATCGAAGTTCAAATAACCAAAGTGATTCCTGAAATTAAAAATGGTAGGTTTCAAGTAGAATTGGATTTTGTTTCCTCTGAAAAATTAGATTTAAAACAAGGATTGAGTTTTGGAGTGAAATTAAATCTGTCAGAAAAAACCAAGACGGTAGTACTTTCTAAAGGAAGCTTTAACGAAGAAACTAGCGGAAAATGGATTTTTGTTGTCAATGGCAACAAAGCAGAGCGAAAAGCAATCAAATTGGGGCGAGAAAACCCTTTGTATTATGAAGTTCTCAGCGGTTTAAAAGCGGGTGAAAAAGTGATCACGTCTTCCTATAAAGATTACAAAGAAGTCGAGATTTTGAATTTAGAATAAAGAAAAAGAGCTTAGAGGAAAGAAGCAAGAGTAAAGAATAAAGAATAAAGAGAAATAAACAAATATCATCAATCAAAAAACGAATAATAGTATGATTCAAATTAAAAATCTTTCAAGAGTATTTAGAACCGAAGAAGTGGAGACCATGGCATTAAGCGAAATTTCATTAACCATTAATCAAGGTGATTTTGTTTCGATTATGGGACCATCGGGAAGCGGGAAGTCCACTTTATTGAATATTATCGGATTACTTGATAGCGCTTCGAGCGGAAGTTATCAATTACTGAACCAGGAAATGATTGGGCTGAAAGAGAAAGAAAAATCGAAAGCTAGAAAAGAAAATATTGGCTTTATTTTTCAGAATTTCAACTTGATAGACGAATTGTCGGTTTATGATAATATTGAATTACCGCTGATTTACAATAAAGTTCCATCCTCTGACAGAAAGAAAAAAGTAGAAGCAATCGCTGATAAACTAGGGATTTCCCACCGATTGAAACATTATCCGCAGCAACTTTCCGGAGGACAGCAACAGCGTGTGGCTGTGGCAAGAGCCTTGATTAACGACCCAAAAATCATTCTTGCCGATGAGCCAACAGGAAATCTAGACAGTAAAAACGGAAATGAAGTAATGGAACTTTTAACTGATTTACATGCCAACGGTGCCACAATCCTTATGGTGACTCACTCTGATTATGATGCTTCTTTTTCCCAAAAAACCATTCTTATGAAAGATGGAGTTGTCATTTCAGAAAAAACAAATCAAAGAAATGTTGATGTTTTTAAAGTATAAAAATGATGACCATCCTCATATCAATTGCCACAATCATTTTTGAGATGCTATGCAAAATACTTTTGTAAACATCTTGAATTTTTCATCAATCAAATCAAAATTAAATCAATCAAAAAAGTTATGATACTCAACTGGCTTAAAATATTCCTTTATCATTTAAGGCAAAACAAACTGTTTTCGTTTCTCAACGTTTTAGGTTTGAGCATTGGAATTGCAGGAGTGATATTCGCCATTTTATATTGGAATGACGAACATAGTTATGATGCTTGGAATCCAAATAAAGACAACATTTATTTGGTGGTCAATCAAATGGATGTAGAAACTTTTTGGGCTGCTAGTTCCGCTCCGATTGGGCAGGCTATAAAAGAGAGAAGTCCAGAAATAGAATCATTTTGTAATTTAAGCGGGTTGTATAATAACGAAATCATTCGCTTTAAAAACAAGAAAATTCAATCGGATAAAGTAGTAATTGCTCAAAAGAATTTCTTTGAATTTTTCCCTTATGAATTTGTAAACGGCAATCCAAAAACGGCATTACCAGATGAAAATAGTATTAGTTTATCTCAAGATTTAGCTTTTAAGCTTTTTGGAAAAGAGACTGCTTTAGGAAAAGAAATTATTTTTCAATCAAAAAAATTAGTTGTAAGGGGTGTTTATAAATTAGATCACAAATCCTCTTATAATCCTTCTGCTGTAGTTAATTTCATGGATGAACATATTAGAAAATCTATAGAACAATGGGGTAATTTTCAAGTTGTACTATTTATTAAAGTTAGAAAAAACAGTCCTACAACAGGAATTATCAAAAATCTGAAAAAACTTTATTACGATAATATGACTTCTCGTTACGCAAAGGATAAAGGAATAACTCCTGCTCAGTTTATCGAAAAATATGGAGAAGTAAAACCGCATTTAGAGCCCTTATCTGATATACGTTTACACACCATAACGACTGGTCTGATAGAAGAAAAAGGCAATTTTCAGTTTTTACTCATTATGGTGGGATTATCTACTTTAATCTTAGTTCTTTCGATAGTAAATTATGTAAATTCCGCAACTGCAACTGCCATAAAAAGAGCTAAAGAGGTTGGTGTTCGTAAGATAGTTGGAGCTTCAAAAGCTAATGTAATTCAGCAATTTATTTTTGAAACCACTATTTTAGTGATAGTTTCCATTTTACTTTCTCTTGTTATCATTGAGCTTTCACTACCTTATTACAATGAATTTTTAGGAAAAACAATCACGATTCAAGGAAGTCAATTTTATGTGCAGTTATTTGCAATTTTCCTTCTTATTGTTTGTATGGCAGGGGTTCTACCAGCAGTTTACGTTTCTAATTTTGAAACATTAAAGGTATTGAAAGGCAATTTTGGAAGAAGTAAAAGTGGCGTATGGTTGCGTAACGGAATGTTGATTTTTCAATTTGCTGTTGCAACTTTTTTCATTATCGGATCCTATATTGTTGATCAGCAAATAGACCATATGAATAAAAAGGATTTAGGTTTCAAGGCCAATCAAATTTTAAATATTTCCTATCGAAATGTTTATGGAGAAAAAAAAGAAATCAATGATAACTATAGATTTGACCGATATAATCGAATTAAAAATGAATTATTGTACATAAAAGGGGTAAAAAAAGTAACTGCTGGAGGTTTTGTTTTTGGAACAAATGCTCCTCTAACAACAACCTACTATTATAAAGATTTAAGTGTTGACGGAAATAATATTCCAATTGATTTTGGAATGCTCGAAATGATGCAAATTAAAATAGCAAATGGAAGGTACTTTAATCCAAAACTTGCTCAAGACACCATGAGTACGATGTTGATTAATGAAACGGCAATGAAATTATTAAAAGAGAAAAACCCAATTGGCAAAAAAGTTAAATGGGATGGCAAAGAAATTACTATTGTTGGGGTGGTCAAAGATTTTAACATGAGTAATCCGAGTGAAGCTATACCGCCTATGACATTTTTTCATTTCAAAACGATTCCTTGGCTGATTGGTTCGCTAAACAACATTTACATCGATGCAGAGGTAAAAACTATGGATCAAACACTAGCTGATCTGGAAAATTTTTGGCTAAAAAAAGTAGATCCGGATTATCCGTTTGCATACGATTTTGTAGATAAAGATTACAAAAGATCGTATAGCAGCTATGTGAAGCAAAAAAACCTGTTCACAATACTCAATATTGTGGTAATCCTAATTGCACTTTTTGGTTTATTCTGCCTAGCATCGTTTTCTATCGAAAGACGCATGAAAGAAATTACCGTTAGAAAAACACTCGGCGCAGAAACTAATGTTTTACTCAAAGAATTATCCAAACAGTACATTATTTATTGTGTTATAGGATTTTTGATTGCGGTCTTTCCAGCATATTATTTACTAAATAAATGGTTAGAGAACTTTGCCTATAGAATTGATATTTCTATCTATCCATTTCTAATCGGATTTATGGTCTTATTATCATTAACCTTACTGGTAGTGCTTTCAAGAGCTTATCAAGCCACAAGAGTAGATGTTTTGAAATATTTAAAATACGAATAGCCATGCTAAAAAACTGGATAAATATATTTCTATATCATTTAAAGCAAAATAAACTGTTTTCATTTCTAAACATTTTTGGATTGGCCATTGGAATTTCAGGATTAATTTTCGCATTACTGTATTGGAATGAAGAACAAAGTTATGATGCTTGGAATCCCGAAAAAGACAATGTGTATCAGGTTTTAGTACAGTTAACAGGAATGCCAGTTTTTTCAGATTGTGCTTTATTCCTAAAACCTATTTTAGATAAAGATACTAATGTAGAAAAGGTAGTTTATTCTGACAGCTGGTATCAAAAGGATAAAATTATCTACAAAGGGAAGAAAGAAATAGTTGATAAAATTATTAATGTTGAGCCTGATTTCTTTTCTCTTTTTCCATTTGAAATTATTAAGGGAGATGTGGTTTCGGTATTAAAAGATGATTCAAGTGTTGCTATTTCAGATGTGATTGCTAAACGAGTTTTTGGTAACCAAAATCCGATTGGTAAACAAATAACATGTTTGGATCAAATGTTTATAGTGCGCGCTTTGTATCATATTCCAGGGAACTCTTCAATTGCTCCAGATGTTATAATGAATAAAATGCCGCAGTTCAAAAGTGAAAATACGACAGGACCTTTTATATTCAAGTTACTTCTTAAAATTAAAGATCCATCAAAAATTGAGAATACTCGAAAGAGTTTAGAGAAAACTTACAACCAAGATTTTGTTCGGAGAATTGCCAAGGAAGAAGGTTTTACTTTAGAAGAAATGGCTAAGAAAATGGGTCATTTTAATGTAGTTATAGAGCCACTTTCAAAAGCGAGATTACATTCTATTACAGATGGATATCCAGAAGGGAGAGGAAATTATCAGTTTTTGTTGATTATGGTTGGGTTATCTGTTTTAATTCTCATTCTTTCGATTGTAAATTATATCAATTTGGCTACAGCGAATGCGGTTAAACGTGCTAAAGAAGTCGGTGTTCGTAAAGTTGTGGGGGCTTCAAAAAGTACTATTGTTTTCCAATTTATTTTTGAAACTGCTCTAATAAGTTTATTTTCGATTTTATTAGCATTAGTCATTGTTGAGTTGACTTTGCCGTATTATAATGATTTTTTAAATAAGAGTTTACGAATAATTGGTAGTCAGTTTTATCTGCAATTAATTCTGATTTTCTGTATTACAGTTTTGGTAGCAGGAATACTTCCAGCCGTTTACGTTGCTAATTTCGAAACTTTAAAAGTTCTCAAAGGCAATTTTGGAAGAAGTAAAAACGGAATCTGGTTGCGTAACGGAATGTTGATTTTCCAGTTTACAGTGGCTACTTTCTTTATTGTTGGTTCTTATATTGTGTATCAGCAAATCGATTATCTAACCAATAAAGATTTAGGTTTTAAAGGAGATCAAGTGATTGAAATTAATTTGAATTTTCCGGATTCCGATTATGAAGTGGAAAACGTAGGGCAAAATATCTACAACAAATACAGTACAATAAAACAAGAGCTGGCTAAAATAAAAGGTGTAGAACAAGCTTCTACAGGATTGATTTCATTTGATGGTTCAGATGATTCATTAGGAGGTGTATTGTACAATGATGAACTTTTTAAAGCACGAACAATTGCAGTTGATTTTGGTATATTCGAAATGATGAAAATAGAAGTAGTTAAAGGAAGGTCTCTTGATCAGAAACATGCTTCGGATACTATTACTTCTGTGGTGATTAATGAAACAGCACAAAAGTTGATGAACATGAAAGAGCCTATAGGAAAAGAACTAATTATCAAAGAACGAAAATTAAAAATCATAGGAGTTGTAAAAGATTTTAATTTATTAAGTCCTGAAGTAGAGGTGTCAGGGATGTATTTCTATCATCTTAAAACGGTAGATATTGCTCAAAATATCAATAAGGTTTTCGTAAAACTAAAATCGGATAATATTGAAAATACAATTACCGATATCGAAAAATTATGGACAAAAATGGATACTGAGTATCCTTTTAAATATGATTTTGTCGATAAACAATATGCAAGAACGTATGAATCGTATGTCAAACAAAAGAATCTTTTTTCATTGTTAAATATAGTGGTAATTGGTATTGCGCTTTTCGGGCTGTTCGCTTTGGCTTCCTATTCGATACAAAGACGCATGAAAGAAATTGCAATCAGAAAAACGCTTGGAGCAGAAACCAATTTATTATTGAAAGAACTCTCTAAACAGTATGTTTTGTATTGTGTCATTGGGTTTTTAATTGCTTTGTTTCCCACCTATTATTTATTGAATATGTGGCTTGAGAATTTTGCCTTTAGGATTGACATGACGGTATTTCCATTTGTGTTTGGGTTCATCATTTTGTTACTTCTAACGCTTGTGATAGTACTTTCAAAAGCCTTTCAAGCAACAAAAACAGATGTTTTAAAATATTTAAAATATGAATAAGAATTCAATTTTTACGGTAGTCTTTTTTTTAATTTTTGCTTTAGGAAGTGCTCAGGAAAATTCTTGGACGCTTACTAAATGCATGGAAACAGCTTTACAAAATAATATCGAAATAAAAATCAGACAACTTGAAATAAAAAAAACAGAAAAGTCCCAAAACTCAGTTTTGAATCGAATGTTACCCACTATTAATTTATATGGTGAACAAGGCTATAATTTTGGATCCACCATTGATCCTTCGACTAATGGAAGAGTAAGTTCCAATATTCAAAATGATAATTTATACCTGAATGCAAGAACAAATATGATAGATTTCAGTGCTTTTGCTAATGCTCAAAAAGAAAAAATCAATATTGAGCAAGCTAAGGCCGAAAAAGAAGTAGTAGAAAATGAATATAAATTGCAGATTTTGGAAAGCTATTATCAAGTACTTTACGCACAGGAATTATTGAAAATTCAAAAAGAACAACTCAAGCAAGCTTCATTCAATCTGGACAGGGTAACTAAAGAAGTTACCATTGGGAATAAACCCCAAAGTGATTTGTATGATATGCAATTAAGCTTTTCGGAGGAAGAAAACCGAAATCTGGAAACCGAACACTTGTATGCTATTAAAAAAATACAATTATTCCAGTTGATGAATATTGTGGATGTGGTGACAGATGAAATAGTATTAGAACCTTATTTAAATGAGGCTGATAAAGATTTTGATAATGAGCTGTATAATCCTAAAATTAAACTTGCCGAGCTCAATTATCAAAACAGTTTGCAGTTGATCCGTTTAGAAAGAGCCGTCAATTATCCGATACTGTCAGCGTATTATGGATATTCTACTTTTTATTATAAAAATATAAAACAAGCAAATGCCAACACAGATTCTTTTTTCAATCAATTAGAAGATAATAAAAGCCAACAAGTTGGTATGCAATTGAGCGTTCCAATTTTCAATGGTTTTAGGAATAATAAAAAAATCAGTGCATCAAAAATAGTAGGTGATAAGGCTAAACTAGTCGTAGAACAGGAAAAACAACTGTTAGACAAACAAGTTGTATTGGAAGAACAAAATAAAAGGAATTATTCGCAACTTCAGCATAAATTGATGGAGAAGCAAAAGTTTGCCAAAGCTTCCTTAGCTACTACGGAAGCTAAATTTATAAACGGTAAAGTGGAAGCTATTTTATATTCCTCAGTGAAAAATCAGTCACTTTCAGCTGATTTTGAAGTGTTGAAAAATAATCTTCAATTACAATACATTGACTTGAAAATAAATTTGTTAAAAAAGAATCAGTTGTAAAAATAAAGAATAATATTTAAAAGAATTTATAATCTAAAATAGTAACGATAACTTCTTCAAATCCTGCATGAAATGGTTCGTAAACAGTTCCGTATGGATCTCAATGCTATCAGTTATTCTTGCGACCCTTCCGAGACAATTTTCGAACCATTTTTTCGATGATTGGAAGCTTTTGGGTCAGCTATAATCAATTTTATAAAGCTAACGAAAATATTAATTTTTACTTTTAACACTGTATCTACAGTAACTAATTATATTCAGTTAGCATGTCAAAACTTTATGTACATTGAGCTTTTTTAGGATTTTAATTAAAAGAGGTGAATGTGGAGGTAAATTATCAAGTAATCAACATTTTATTTATTTCAAAACACCAAAATCTAGTGTGGAAATTTTATCTTTTATAAAATTAACAAACCAATCTAAAAATTTTATAACCCATATTCTACCATTGTTAGATCAGGACTGGATAGAATTACCATAAAAGAAAATCTGAAAGAAAGGAGCCAAAAATATCAGACAACACAATCAGGAAACTCTATGGTAAACGACTAAGAAAGTAACTAAGTAAATATTACGTAAACAAAGGGGAAACTAAGAAATAGAAATTCAAAATATAGTCTTGCTGGAAGATGAAAGAAAAAAGGGTTGTCAAACTTAAAAAAGAAACGCTGCTTTTGAGTTTATTACAGTAATATGATGATAGTATTGAAAGTGAAAAAACCATCAAATATTGATGGCTTTTTTTAGAGAGTAATCTTGAAAAGATTAAGGACTTTATTGATTATTTTTATGAATAGTTTCAAACGATGTAAATTTTAAAAAAAAAAAAAATTAAAATGAAAATCCTTGATTTGATATTATTACGTTTTTGACTGGAAGATTTTCAAATCAGTTTTTTTTAGATTTTATGCTTTTTGTTAGGTCTATTTAAATATTTAATAGAGCAAACAAAAACATGAATTTATTGTAAACAATAGAATAATTTAATTTATTATGAATAGTTAGCCCAAAATAATTATTTAGTACTTTTAAATTCATCACTTTAAGTTATTTATAAAAAACCTTGTGCAGATGATTATAAAGAGTGTCAATTCTAAGAACCATTTGATTAGCTGTTTTCACAGTTTTGCCTATGATTTTGATTTCAATAACTAAATCTTTTTCATTATCTGAAAAAAGTGTAACCGAAAATAATCCATTGGGAAAATACACTTTCAAACTATCCGATTCTTCCATTAGATACAGATCAAATTCACCTTTTAACCAATTGAGAAATTGATTATAGATTTCAATATTTTCGATGGTTTCATATCTGATGAAAGTATGATTTGGTTTTTCAAAAGAAAAATTCATTTTTAAATTTTTTATTTAATATTTCCATCTGACAAAAGCCTCCATTGCAGCATAATTTGACAATCCTAATTGTACATATAGCTCTGCTGTTTCACCATTTCTATCCTCCGCTCTTTGCCAAAATTCTCTTGCATCAGACCCTTGGAATACTACGCCGTCTTTTTGAGATTGGTGCTTGAAAATCCCGTGCCTTTTATCTAATACCTGATCTGGACTCATGGGTACAGCCATTTCAATTTCGTCGATTCCCCATTCCTGCCAAGCGCCTCTATACAACCAAACCCAGCAATCTTTCATGAAATCTATTGTTTTCAATCGTCTTACGGCTTCAAAAATGGCATCCAAACATACTTTATGCGTTCCATGCGGATCAGCTAAATCACCTGCGGCATATATTTGATGCGGTTGTATTTTGTCGATAAGATTGATTGTCAGCTGTATGTCTATTTCTCCCAAAGGTTTTTTCTCAATCGTTCCTGTTTCATAGAAAGGCAGTTCCATAAAGTGAATTTGCTCATCTGACAAACCAACGAAATTACTAGTGGATCGCGCTTCTCCTTTTCGAATCAACCCTTTCAAATAGCGCACTTCAGGAATGTCTATTTCACTCGCTTTTTTATTTTTAAGAAATGCTATCGATTTTTTATAAATATCCTCTGCTTCACTACTTTTTATTCCAAATTTTTCATTGTAGTCACAAACAAATCTGGCAAATCGTAGTGCCTCATCATCAGCAACAGCAATATTTCCCGAAGTTTGGTAGGCCACATGCACTTCATGCCCTTGTTGTTGCAATCGCATAAAAGTTCCTCCCATACTGATAATATCATCATCCGGATGCGGACTAAAAATCAGCACTTTTTTTCTTGCTGGTTCCGCTCTTTCGGGTCTATTGCAATCCTCCGCATTTGGTTTTCCTCCCGGCCATCCGGTAATTGTATTTTGTAATTTATTGAATATTTTGATGTTGATGTCGTACGCTGGACCTGAATCAGCCAGTAAATCACTCATTCCGTTCTCAATATAATCTGCATCCGTTAGCATCAAAATAGGTTTCTTTAAATCAAGTGCCAACCCTAATACTGCTTTTCTGGTTAATCGATCCGTCCAAACAATTTTCTCCACTAACCAAGGCGTATTAATTCGTGTTAGTTTTGAAGAAGCTTCTTTATCTAAAATAAAAACGGCATCATTATGCTCTTGCAAAAAGGATGCAGGAATTTGATTGGTTACCGTTCCTTCTACAGAAGCTTTAATAATTTTCGATTTTCCTTCGCCCCAAGCCATTAGGATCACTTGTTTGGCTTCCATTATTTTTTTAACTCCAAGCGTGATTGCTGTTCTGGGTGTATTGCTCAATCCAGAAAAATCACCACTTGCCGCCACTCTGGTAATGTGATCTAATGCCACCAATCTTGTTTTTGAATTCTGTAAAGAACCGGATTCATTGAACCCAATATGACCGTTTCCGCCAATTCCTAAAATCTGTAAATCAATGCCACCCAAAGCTTCTATTTTGGCTTCATAATTAGTACAATAATCAGCAATTTCTTCTTTGGATAACGTTCCGTCCGGAATATGATAATTTTCGGGTAGGATATCCACTTGATCCAATAGTAATTCTTTCATAAATCGAACGTAACTGTTTATAGAATCTGGTTCCATTGGGTAATATTCGTCTAAGTTGAATGTAATTACATTTTTGAAACTCAGTCCTTCTTCTTTGTGCAGGCGAACTAATTCAGTATACAATCCTTTTGGCGAAGACCCTGTTGCCAAACCTAATATGCAGAATTCCTGATTCTCTTGTTTTGACTTGATAAGCGTTGCTATTTGTTGCGCTACCGCCTTAGATGCCACAGTTGAATTTTCAAAAACTACGGTGTCAATATTTTCGAATCTTTTTTCGAAACCTGTCGCCTTATCTATACTACTTTTTAACATTGTCAGTTATTTTTAAAAAAATTATTTCTCACTTAATAGGTATTATCTTCTGGACCAGCTTCGGTATTTGTGCCCTTTAAAAGCATAAAATATAATCATTATGTAAGTTGGCAATAACATTAAATACGCAATTTGATTCCCACTTTTTGCTGTTTCTGCAACACCATTGACTTCATTTGCCAAGTTGATAGTTTCTGCCAAATAACCATAAAGCAATGGAAAAATTGCACCTCCAATGATACCCATAATCAATATTGCACTGGCTATTTTAGTATATCCGCCCAAATCCTGAAGTGCCATCGGCCATATTGCAGGCCAACAAAGTGCATTGGCAAGTCCTAATAGTGCGACTAAAATAATAACCAGAGGCAAAGCTGGTATGCCAGGTAATTGAATCATTATAGTAGGGGAAATCGTAACAATTATTAACACTAAAATTAATCCCAGAATCCCGGAAGCTTTTAGTGCCGTCACCTGCGAAACATATTTTGGGATTAACGTAATCCCTAAAATATATCCTATTACCATTGCAGTCATGGTAAATGAAGTTAGTTTTAAATAAAAATTACCATTTTCACCATAAACGCCTAATTGTTTTCCGAAACCACCAATTGAATCTCCCGCTAAAACCTCGGCAGCCAAGTATAACATCAAGGTGATTACACCTAAAACTAATTGAGGATATTTAAAAGCATTTACAATCTGTTTAAAAACGCTTTGATTTAATACTTTTCCATCTTCATCCAGATCAATTTCCGGTAACGGAGATAGTTTGACTAAAGTGGCCAAGACAAGAATAATAGCTCCCATATATAAATAAGGAGTTTGTAATTGTAGCGCAAGGGAATCTAATACGGCAGATTTAGTGGCGAAATCCAGTACGGCAATTTTATCGGCCGTGTACTCTTGCATGTTTGACAGCACCAAAGCTGTCAACACCAGCGGTGCAATAAATCCTGCTAATTTATTGGCAATCCCTAATACACTAATTCGTGCTGCAGCACTTTCTCTGGGACCAATAACAACTACATACGGATTTGCTGCCGTTTGCAAAATTGCCAAACCAGTCCCCATAACAAATAAAGCTAACAGGAATAGGAGGAAAGTGCGTGCTTCGGCTGCAGGGTAAAACATAAATGCTCCAAAAGCAATTACCACTAATCCTACCGAAACGCCGTTTTTATAACCTACTTTTTCTATGACCCAAGAGGAAGGAATAGCCATTACAAAATACGCAATGTAAAAGGCAAAAGCCACAAAATAAGCCTGAGATTGAGACAATTCACACGCTAATTCAAAAAACGGAATTAGGGGACCATTCAACCAAGTTACGAATCCTAAAATGAAAAATAATGAGGTTAAAATTACCATCGGAATTAATGTATTCCCGGGCTTATTATTTATAGTGCTTTTACTTTGTGACATATTAATTGTTTATCGGTTTTACAATTCCCAGTTGAGTACTGGATAGTGTTTTTTTAAATAGGCTTTTACCTCTGCGATGTCTTCTTTTGCTGTTAAATCTGGAACATGTTCAGAGAACGGAATTCCTAATGTGGTATCTGGATGCTCTTTTAGTGCATTCAAAAGTACTGTTGGCAATTCTTTTTCATCTCTTTCTGGATGAACTGGACAGTTTTTTAAATACGGATATATAAGCGCTCCGTTGAATTTAAAAGCGTTCATGCTCACTCTCAATTTTCCTTCGGTGTCTTTATAGCTTTCTAAAACCTCTGCAGTTGGTTTTTCAAGAATATCTAATAACTGATTTTTTTCACTGAGCTTAGCAATTGCAAAGCGAGAAATGCGTTCCAATGGAAATTCCATTGAATCCCGATTATAACTGATAAATGCATTTGGACTAGTAGTTTCCCTAAGTGCATATAAGACTTCGGTAGAATATAAATTATCGCTATTGCAAACCGTATACTCTTGAGAATTCAATTCAGGATATTGCTCCACTGCTTGAAATAAAGCATCAGCTGTACCAAATGGCTTTATTCTTCCTTCATGAATGTATTGCGTTGCAAAGGAAATTGTTAACCCATGAAAATCATTGTTGCGGTTTTCACTTCCGTAAAACTCTTTGAATAAGTCTCCTTGTTCCCCAATAATAATATAGATGTTTTTATACCCTGCTTTTTTAGCATTTAACAAAAGGTAATCCAACAATGGTCTTCCGTTTGGTCCAACGCCAATTAATCCTTTACTTCTTTCATTCGCTTGCGCGATTTCTTCTTCGCTCAAATTATCTAATGAAACTTGTTTTTTCATTCTGGAAGAAGCGCCACCGGCTAAAATAATTAGATTGTCATGCATACTTAATTCTTTAAAATTTTACTGTTTTCTAGTATTCTCACGCCAGGATCAACGGTTACTGTGTAGGCTTCTATTGCACCTGCTGCCAGCATTGCTGCCACTACAGGAGCTTCATTTCCCGGTTCAGCCAGTGCTACAATACTTCCTCCGCCACCTGAACCTACTATCTTTGCCCCGTAAGCTCCAGCTTTCAATGCGGCATTGATCATTGCGTCAATTTTAGGGACTGTTATTTTTAATAAATCTCTTAAAACAGCGTGATGTTGATTCATTAAAGCACCTATCTTTTTTAAGTCTGGAGCTGGTTTTTCAAATTCTTTTAAAGCCTCTTTTGTATAATGGTAATTCTTGATGGCAGCTTCAAAATAAGGAACTAATCGATCTGGTAAGTAATTGTGATATTTATCCAATTCTTCTATTTTAGATGTATTTAAATCAAAATATTCAAAATTTTGTTTAATTATAGCAATAGCTATTAAGGCATTTCCTTTTAATTCTCCAATCAAACCAATTGTTTCTTTGGGTACTCCAGAAACACCTGTTATTAAGCCTTTTAGTTCCGTTCCAATGATGGTATATGAAAAGGGATCTTTAGTATTGATGTATACAATATTGCCCACTCCGATGCTGTAATGATCCATCATTCCGCCTGGTTCTCCGTGCTCTAAAACTTCAGAAGCATACCCCATTTTTGCAATAAATTCTGGTGTAACTTCAGCATCAACTCCAAAAGCAGTAATCAAAAAGTTAATCCAAGCCAATAGTAAAGCGGATGAGCTTGAGGTTCCGGAATTGATAGGGATATCTCCTTTTATATTAATATCGTATCCTACAGTTGGAATGCAACCCTGTCTTCTCAAAACTCGTAGGGAAGAGGCAAAATAATCGCGAGGCGTTAATTCCGAAAAAGTAGCGTGAATATCGATGACCCTAATTTCATTAATATCCTCCATTTTTATTCTGAAAACTGAAGTGTCATTTTGAACTGCAGTTAATTTTATATTTCGATTGATTGCACATGCTATGACGGGTAAACCTAAATAGTCTTGATGATCTCCAAAGAGACAGGTTCTTCCAGGAGCTAATGATATAATTTTTTTCACTTTTTCAAAGGTTTTAAAACGCTGTAATGATATAATTTACAACTAATTTTATTTGTAGTTTCTAACTGTTTATTTGCTTTTGACTTTACGAAACTATTCATTAAATTCTAATAAAACAAGAAAAAAACAATAAATGTGCTCGAACACACTTGATATATGTTTTCGAGCACATCTTTAAATTGAATAAAATGAAGGTTCATAAAAAGATTATTAATCACAATGAAAAAATGTCAAACGAATAATTAGTCACTCCTTTGTTAATTAAGTCTTACAAAAAATTATAAAACCAAAGTTTTTATATATTTGCTCATTATGGATAAAAAATACACAATAAAAGATATTGCTAAATTAGCCGGTGTTTCGAAAGGAACTGTTGACAGAGTTTTGCACAAAAGAGGTAAAGTCTCTCCAGCGGCTTTGGACAAAATTAACGAAGTTTTAAAAGTAATTGACTACGAGCCAAACCTTATTGCCAGAAATTTGAAAAACAATAAGATTTATCGTATTTGTGTTGTACTTCCTGATCCTGAAATTGATCCATATTGGCTTCCTTGCCTGAATGGCATTGATGATGCGATCAAAGAATTCAAAGCGTACAATTTGGCAATTGAAACTTTCTATTTTAATCCAGAAAAAAAGAAATCTTTTTTAAAAACTAATGAAACAGTTTTAGGGTTATCTCCTGATGCAGTTTTGTTAGCGCCTTTATTCCATAAAGAAACTGTAGATGTTATCGAAGAATACAATTCGTTAAACATCATTGTGAATACGTTCAATAACCAAGTCGAATCCAGTTATGTGAAAAGTTTTGTTGGTCAGGATTTATTCAGAAGTGGGCGAGTGGCGGCAAAATTATTAGATTCGATTACCAGTACCGGTCAAATTGCTATTATTCATATTGATGAAACCTACAAAAATGCAATTCACATGCAGGAAAAGGAACGGGGTTTTAGAAATTATTTTGATGAGAAAGAAAATTCTGATTACACGATTAACACTCTAAAATTAAAAAATCCAAATGTTGAACTTAATTTCAATACTTTCCTGAATGAAAACCATGATTTGTCAGGTATCTTTATTACCACCTCTAAAGCGTATCAAATTGCTAAGGTAATTAGTGCATTTAAACGTAAAAAAATTGGAGTAGTCGGTTATGATTTGATTGATGAAAATGTTACTTATTTGAATCAAGGCGTCATCGATTTTATGATTCATCAAAATCAGAAAAGACAAGCGTACTTGGGAATAACTTCTTTAGTGGAACATTTTCTCTTTCAGAAAGAAATTCCAGAAATGATTCTTTTGCCGATTGATATTGTAAACGCAGAGAATGCGAAGTATTATATTGAATAAAAAAATTTTACTCTTTTAAAACAAAAACACCAAAGGAAGAAGCAAGATGGAAATTTGGAGTTTCTGTATTTGGGTTTATCCAAGTAATCCAATTAGGTTCAAAAAATTCATTTTTGGTCTTTACATACTTAGCTCGAAAAACACCGGTTTCTATCCTGTTGTTTTTTACTAGATTAAAACTTTTTAAAGATTCAATGCTAATTGATCCCTCAACGATAAAAGAGCCAGTATTTACAGATGATTTTACTACTAAATCATTTTTGGGCCAGTTCCAATCGAAATCAAAATTCTTATTAGGATACGCTATAAAATCCATTATTCGACCAGTATTGTCTATCTCTAAACAATAATAGGGATTCAGTGCATCGTCAGTTCTAAAAAAGAGTTCAACTCTATCGGAGTTTCCAATACTCTCAAAACTGTCATCCTTTTTTTCTATATGGATTTCGGTATCTAAAACAGTAAAATTAAAAAATAAATTTTCTCGATCCCAAAGTGCTTTAAATGTTATTTCCGTTCCTTTTTTGTTATTCCATGGGGAACAAAAATCAGTCAATATCTGGGCATTCTCCCATGCTATATCATCTCCATTTCCGGAGACAGTCAGTTGTTTATTTTCGATTAAATGTACTTCATATTCTTTCATTACTGGAATCATTTTATGCAGCATTTAGTGTTTCTATAAAACTGTATTTGAACAAATTTTTTCGAAATATAGTTAAAAGAAATTTTAATGAATCTCTTTGTCATTTTTTTCTTTTCTCGTAACTTAAATAGAAGACTTAGATATATCTATTTTGTGTAGATTTCAAAACCAAATAGCAGGAAATGAAGATTGAAAGTAAATTCAATTATATAGAACCACTGTTGAATTTTTAATTTTTAGAATTAAAAATTCCGAATTTCTTATAATTTAATTAGTATGTCTTGATTTACTTAAAAAAAAGAGATGGAATTGAGCTGCACTCTATTATTAAAAAATTAGAATTTTATTATTAAAAAAACGTTTCGTGCAATATTTATGTGCTCGAGAACATAAATATTGTGTGTTCGAGCACATTTTTTGTATTTTTCCTTGTTTAATAAAAATATAATCTATAGTTTCGTCACGTATTAAAAAATAACATCTCTTTTATTAGGTCAAAATTTGATGTTTTTGAAGATTATATAAGAGGTTTAATTTAGAAAAGTACATTAAAAAAAATGATGGATTTAGATTAAAATTAGCTCCGTTAAGAAATTGAAAACCAAATTTTTAGAGCTCATTTTTTTTATTAAAAAACATACATACAACACATAATTCAGAATAAACCAACAAAAATTATTAACTAAAACCATTTCAAGAGTATGAAATTATTAACCCAAAAAAAACCAAGGGATTTAGTGATTAACAATCTGTCCCATAAAGAAATTAAACTAACACTTCTTTCTTTGTTAGCTTTAACTTTTCAAGTTTCCACAGCTTCGACAATAAAAACGGTTGCATCATACGATATTAATTTATCACTAGTTCAGAAAGTTGTTAAAGGACAAGTAACCGATGAAAGTGGCGCGCCTCTTCCTGGGGCTAATGTACTTATCAAAGGAACTACGATAGGAGTTCAGACAGATACTGATGGTAATTTTTCTATCGAAGTATTAGGAAATAACAACACTTTGGTCATTTCGTTTATTGGAATGGAAGAGCAAGAAGTTACTATTGGTGTTGGCCCATTAAAAATTGTTTTAAAAGAAACAGGTCAAAAATTAAATGAAGTAGTTATTGTAGGGTACAGTACGATTAAAAAAGAGAGTCTTACCGGTTCATTACAAACAATTAATAACAAGAAGCTTACAGATGCGACAACTCCTTCTGTTGAAAATTTATTAGCAGGAAAAGCTACAGGAGTTTATGTAAACTCTGGATCTGGACAACCAGGTGAAGCCGGAAAAATAATTATTAGAGGAAAAACAACTGTAAACGGAAGCACTGATCCTTTATGGGTAGTTGATGGAGTTATAGTAGGAAGTAGTGCCGGTAGCATTAATCCTTCGGATATTGAAACTATGACAATACTAAAAGACGCAGCTTCAACTGCAGTATATGGTTCACAGGGTGCAAACGGAGTTATTGTTGTTACCACAAAAAGTGGAAAATCAGGTAAAGCAACCATTAATTTCTCCACTAAAATGGCTGCTACAACTTTAAATACCGGTAATTTCAACTTGATGAATGGAGCCGAATTATATGACTTGTATGATTCTTTTTCAAATAAACAGGACTTTTCAAATGCATGGTGGTGGACTCCTGAATTAAGAAATAAAAATTTTGATTGGTGGGATAATGCTACCAGAACAGGTTTAGCTACAGATCATAATCTTTCTATAAGTGGTGGTAATGAAAGTTTAAAAAGCTACATTTCTCTTGGTGTTTATGATGAAACTGCTGCTATAAGAGGATATGACTACACGCGTTATAATGCCCTTTTGAAATTTAGTTACAAAGTAAATAATTGGTTGACAGTCCGTCCACAAATTAATGCTACACGCAGAGATGTGTTAGACAGACAACATTCTGTAGGAGCAATGTATGGTAATATGCCTTGGGATAACCCTTATCTAGCAGATGGTACTTTGGTGGGGAATCAACCAAATCCTACTTGGGTAAATACAACTGGATCTAACTATTTGTATGATTTACAATGGGACTATAGCGAATCTGAAGCATACGATGTTAGAAGTAATTTTGATTTTGATATAAAACTTACGGATTGGTTAACATTTGCATCAGTAAACAACTATATTTTTTCAAATTCAAATTCCATGGCTTATTCAGATCCACGATCTTCCAGCGGATTAGCAGTAAAAGGTAGAATTGAGGATTACATGAGTTCATATAATAGAGTGTATACTAATCAATTATTTAAATTCAATAAATCATACGGAAAGCATGACTTTAATGCGATTGCTGGATATGAATGGAATGAGTTTAACTCAAAAAGTACGGTAGGAATTGCTACTGGATTTGCCCCGGGATTTATAGTGGGTGATGTAGCTTCGATTCCTGAAAAAGTAAAAGGAAGTAGAGCACAATGGGCTGTTCAATCTTTACTATCGAATGTAAATTATACCTATGATAATAAATACTTAGCGCAAGTTTCGCTAAGACGTGACGGAGCTTCAAATTTTGGGGTTAATTCACAATATGGAAATTTTTTCTCAGTAAGTGGTGGATGGAATATTCATAAAGAAGACTTTTTTAAAGCTGATTATATTACAAATTTAAAACTTAGAGCCAGTTACGGATCAGTAGGAAATAGACCAAATAGTCTTTATCCACATTATGCCTTATATTCTTTAACAACAGGTTACAATGAAAATCCAGGTGCTATAATTTCTCAAATTGCAAATCCTGATTTAAGTTGGGAAAAAACATATACAGCTGGACTTGGTTTAGATATAAGTTTCTTAAAACGATTCAATCTTACTTTAGATTATTATGATAAAGACACTTCGGGTTTATTGTATCAAGTTCCCTTGCCAGGAGTTATTGGAGTTACCAGCATTTGGAAAAACGTTGGGGCAGTAAGCAACAAAGGTTTTGAAGCTGCAGTTAATGTTGAAATCGTTAAAAACGAAGATTGGAGATGGGCTGTTGATGCTAATATTGGCGTGAATAAAAACAAAGTAACCAGTCTTTATGGTGAAAGAAAGCAAATCATCGTGGGCGATGGTTCTGGAATTGCCGGTTCAGCTTCTAAATTATTGAAGCCAGGAAAAGATGTTGATACGTGGTACCTTACCGAATGGGCTGGTGTAGATCCAGAGACCGGAAGACCTCAATGGTTTGAAACCAATGCAAACGGGGAACGCGTAAAAACGTTTAGTTATAGTAATGCTTCAAAAACACCAATTGCTATGGGAGCTTATACTCCTTCGTTTTTTGGTGGATTTTCAACAAATTTAGATTATAAGAGTTTTGATTTATCAGCCATATTTACCTATTCTGTAGGAGGTGAAATTTATAATTATGCCAGAGCCGAATTTGATTCAGATGGAGCATATACGGATCGTAACCAAATGAATCTTCACAGCGGATGGAGCCGATGGGAAAAACCGGGAGATAATGCGACTCATCCTCAAGCGAGTTATAACAATCAAAGTAACTCAAATAAAGCTTCTTCTCGTTTCTTAGAAACTGGAACCTATCTAAAAATGAGAAGTCTTTCTTTAGGATATAACTTAAATGTGGAGCGTTTGAATATTTCTAATCTTAGATTATTTGTCTCTGCAGAAAACTTATTTACAATTTCTCACTTCTCTGGAGTTGATCCTGAGATACCACCTAGTAATGGTCAAATTACAGGAGTTGCAACATCAGTATATCCTCAGACACGCAAATTTGTATTAGGTCTTAATCTTACTCTTTAAAAAAATAAATTATGAAAAAGATATTTATATTATTCATTACTATTAGTTTCTTATACTCTTGTGAGCTAGAGAGAGAGCCATTTAATTCGTACACCGAGGATAAAATTCTTGCTGATAAAGAAGCGGCAGTCGAAGTGCTTTTGAATGGTTGTTATGCACAACTTAAGGGATGGTCTGACGTTATGCACAGAGTAGGCGAATATCCGAGTGATAATATTATGATACGTGGAACATCTACGGATTCATTCTATTCCTTTATTTCGTATCAACACATACCAGATAATGGAAGATTATCCGTTTTTTGGAATAACAGTTATAAAATTATTTCGCAATCAAGTGACTTAATCAAAATTATTTCAGAAGGGGAAAATGCTCAAATTGACCAACAATTGGGTGAGGCTTATTATTTAAGAGGAATGATTTACTTTTATTTATCTCGTACCTACGGCAGACCTTATTCACAATCCCCTGAGTCTAATTTGGGAGTACCTATTGTAAACGGAATGCCTGCTGACATCGATAATTTACGTCTACCAGACAGATCCACAATTAAAGATAGTTATCAACAAGCAATAAATGATTTGAAAAAAGCAGAAACGTTAATGACCGTAAAACGCAGTGCGACTTATGCAACCAAGGAAGCTGCGCAAGCAATGCTATCAAGAATATATTTGTATATGAGTGGTACCTACCAAAATCCAAATCAAGAATATGCTTCTCTTGCCATAGAGTATGCAAATAAAGTAATTTCAAGTGGAAATTATAATTTGCTTAGCAGAGGTGATTTTATGAAATACAACACCTTTGCTCCTGATGCTACCGGACAGACTGAAACAATTTTCGCTGTTAAACGTGTGGCTTCAGAGTTCTCCGGTTTCGATCATTATTATGGTATTGGTGGTATGTATGCCAATATTCAAGGCCAAGGTTGGGGCGAAATGTATGCTAGTGCTAAATATTTAGATTTACTACATAAGTCAGGGAAGAAAAATGATGCTCGCTGGGCATTTATTGAGCCACAATATTCAGTTGATGCATCAAATAATAAAACAGAAGCATTCCGTTTTGTACATGATTCTTATAATGCCAGTGGAGTACAAACGGGTTATAACTATTTGCAACAACCTTTGAAACGTAATGCTGATGATACATTCTATATCAATATTGGAACAGAAAAATACGATCTGACAGAAGTTGATGCTACGGAGAATAGCTATTCAATTGTTTATAAAGGAAAAACGTATGTTGGTGAAAAAGATTTTATGATGTTGCTTAACCGTGTATATCCAATGTATTATATCACTAAATGTTCTCTACAGGATAATGATTCGCATCTTCATTCTCCAATCATTTCAAGATTGTCTGAAATGTATTTGAATATGGCAGAAGCGTATGCGAAAAAAGGAGATTACACAAATGCTCGCATCAATCTAAATATAGTAAGAGAAAGATCAATTCCTGGTGCTGGATACACTACATTAACTAGTGCTAATGCTATTCAACTTATTGATGAAGAACGTCAATTAGAATTAGCCTTCGAAGCACATAGAGGCTATGATGTATATAGAAACGGACAAACAATGAAACGTCATTATCCAGGACCACACCGAGCAATGGAAGATATTCCTGCATCAAGTTTACGTGTAATACAATACATTCCTCAATCAGAAATAAATGCTTATCCCGGAACGCTAACCCAAAATCAATAATAGAAGGTTAGAATGATGTTGTTAAAACGTCCATTTAGTTAAGTATAAAAGGTGTCAGAAAAGGTAAATTCCTGAATAGAAATAAGTATAAAAAATTAAAGATGAAAAAAAGATTCTTTACAAAACTAGCAGCAATCATATTATTGATTCCATTTACTTCTTGCAGCAGTAGTGAAAGAACTGGAGTTATTGGTGAGGACGATTCTAAAATGATAACTGAATTTTCTTTACCTCTTGGTGGAAATGCTTTTAGTTCAATCCCATTTGGAGAAGTTGAAACCATTACAAAAAATGGAGTTGAGTATTGGACCAATTCTGAAGAATATTTTACCGCATACTTTCGAATTGCTGAACCGGGAGTATTCCAATTCTCAATAGATAAGGCGTCATTGGTAGTTCTTGGGAAATCAACTTTAGAATTCACCATTAACAATGAATCCAAGAGAGTTGAATTCAACGACACCAAAAAAGATTCGTACCAAATAGGACGTTGGGAAATTACTGAACCCGGTTATGTTGCTTTAAAAATAAAAGGAATCAGCAAGAATAAAAGTAATTTTCCTTCTATTTCAAGCGTAACAATTAACAGTTCGATAGCTAAAGACAAAATTGCATTTGTTCAAAATGACGAAGGTAGTTTTTATCATTGGGGAAGAAGAGGACCTTCCGTACACTTAAATTATCAAGTGTCAACAGATGCAACTATTGAATGGTATTACAACGAAGTTACGGTACCAACAGGCCAAGATATTATAGGTTCTTATTATATGGCAAATGGATTTGCAGAAGGCTATTTTGGTATTCAAGTTAATTCGGATACAGAGCGAAGAGTATTATTCTCTGTTTGGAGCCCATTTGTAACGGATGATCCGGCAACTATTCCAGATTCTAAAAAAATTAAACTTCTTAAAAAAGGAGCAGGAGTAACAACAGGAGAATTTGGCAATGAGGGTTCCGGTGGACAAAGTTATTTGAAGTACAATTGGATCGCTGGAAGCACGTATAAATTTTTACTCCGTGGAATTCCTCAAAACGATAATTCAACGACCTATACCGCTTACTTTTTTGCACCCGAATTAAACCATTGGCAATTAATAGCCAGCTTTAATCGTCCGGAAACTAATACTTATTTAAAACGATTTCATTCGTTCTTAGAAAATTTTTCTCCGGAACAAGGGAATAAATCTCGCGAAGTATTATTCGGTAATCAATGGTATTGTGACGCAAACGGAAATTGGACAGAGATAAACTCCGCAAAATTTACAACAGACAACACGGGCACTATAGGATACCGTATGGATTATTCCGGTGGTCTGCTAAATAACGAATCATTCTATTTGAAGAACGGAGGCTTTTTTAATAATTTTACCAAAGCACAAAGCGTTTTTACAAGACCATTACATCAAAAAAGTCCTGATATTGATTTTAATGCATTACCGTAAAGAGTACTCACGGTTTAAGCTAAAAATAATAATAGAGTATTGCAGAATGGGTAATCTACAGCTTGATTATCTTCCTTTTTTTAATAAATAAATAAAATTATGAAAACTAGTATTTTTAAAGTGCTGCTTATTTCCTTTCTCTTTGTAGGATGGGCAAATGTATCGGCTCAAATGATTAAAACCCCAGCTCCAAAACGTGCTAAAGGGCAAACGGATGTTTTGCGTCTTGCTACAGCTCCCATTCCTACGGTTCGTATCGCCTTCATCGGTTTAGGAATGCGTGGTCCGGGTGCTGTAGAACGTATGACCCATATTCCGGGTGTTGAGATTATAGCATTATGCGATATGCTAGAAACCAACACCAAATCCGCAAATGAAATTCTTACTAAAGCGGGACTTCCTAAAGCGAAAGAATTTTTTGGAGATGAAAATGCTTGGAGAAAAGTAACTGCACTTCCTAATGTAGATCTTGTATACGTAGCAACCGATTGGAAGAACCATGCAAAAATTGGCGTTCAAGCCATGAAAGATGGTAAAAACGTAGCCATTGAAGTTCCAGGAGCCATGACGATGGAAGAAATTTGGGACCTAATCAATACTTCTGAAAAAACACGTAAGCACTGCATGCAATTGGAAAATTGTGTGTATGACTTTTTCGAATTGACGACATTAAATATGGCTCAACAAGGATTGTTTGGAGAAATCATGCATGCTGAAGGGGCTTATATTCACGGACTTCAGCCTTTCTGGGGCGAATATTGGAATAACTGGCGTATGGATTACAATAGAAAACACCGTGGCGATATTTACGCAACCCATGGAATGGGACCAGCGTGTCAAGCATTGAATATTCACCGTGGTGACAAAATGAATTTTTTAGTTTCTATGGATACTAAAGCCGTTGGTAATCCTGCTTATATTAAAGAAAAATCAGGAATAGAAGTTACTGACTTTAGAAATGGAGATCATACCATGACTATGATTCGTACCGAAAAAGGAAAAACCATCCAAATTCAACATGATGTAACTTCGCCACGTCCGTACAGCCGTATGTATCAACTTAGCGGAACAAAAGGGTTTGCCAATAAATATCCTGTTGAAGGATATGCTTTGGATTCAAAAGTAGTAGGTTCTGATGTTGCTCCAAATCATGAAAAATTGAACGCTCACAGCTACGTTCCTGCTGACGTGAAAAAAGCTTTAATGGAAAAATACAAACACCCAATTGTAGCTGGAATTGAAGAAAAAGCCAAAAAAGTTGGCGGTCATGGCGGGATGGACTTTATAATGGATTACCGTTTGATTTATTGTTTACAAAACGGACTTCCATTAGATATGGATGTTTACGATTTGGCAGAATGGTCTTGTCTTGGTCCGTTAACAGAAAAATCTCTTGATAATAATTCAGCACCAGTTGAGATTCCTGATTTCACTCGTGGAGGATGGCAAAAATTAAAAGGTTTAGAGTTCTCTAAATAAAAAATAAATATAATGTCATTTAAAAAAGAGGGTTTCTACATTGATAGACGGAATCCAAAAAGTGGGATGATCTTATAACTAATTTGTGTAAAATGAGCTCGATGATTTATCGGGCTCATTCCTTTTAAAATTGATTTGATTCTTTCACTACTATACTATTTTATCACTTTGGATGTACCAACTAATATTGAAGACAAAGTTAAGAATGTATTTATTGAAACTTTTGTTTTTTAAAGTCATCTTTTGAAGCAAATTATTATGTTTATAAATTAAAGATCGAGCAAGCTTAAAAGTCTAATGAATTTCTAGAAGATTATTATAAGAAAATTTCTGTTTATGACGATCTTTGGACGGATAAAATTGTAAAGTGAAAATTTTTGATTTGAATATCTTATTTGTCAAAATTTTCTATAATAAAACTACAACCTTGTAGAGATTTCTTTTGAAGAAATTTAGTGAGATATTAAATTATTGATTTTAAATTAGCATTGGTTCGAATAGCATTATGGTCTTTTTAATAATTACTTGACAGTGTGACCCTGTCGGGACAATTTTCGAACCATTTTTTAAATGATATGAGAAAACTATCCATGGGAAATTCAGTTTAAATGTACAAATTAAAAGCTCTAATTAATTGTCCAAATAAGTCTTGTACATCCACGTTTCCAGCTCCCATTTCTTTAAAAATTTGTTTATCTGGCAAATCATTTTTTACGATTTCAGCGAAATTTGCTATATCAGATTTAATGCTTCCGACAATGGTAAAATTATCTTTAGATGTTAATAATAGAAGTAATCTAAAAATATCCATTTTATGTTTTTTCAATTGCTTTTCATCAATTTTTTCTCCGTTTTCTTTTCGGATTTTATAATCTAGAAATGCTTTGGCTTTTAATCCTATCAAGGCTTCTGTATTTGCCAAATGTATACTGTTGTCTAATTGACTGTGTTGGATTGTGAAATTGTAATAATCATCATCCATTAGTATTGCTGATAAACTTGAAATCTCCGTGTCAACTGGAATTGGAGTTAGGTGTGTTCCTTCGTCCAAATCTAATAAATCGGGTATTCTTGAGAATAATTCAATTTGAAAAGGGAAGTGTTCCAGTTGTGGTTTTTGAAAACGATAATATTTTCTGTCGTCTTCGCTTTTCTCTTTGACTTCATAATTTCCTTGTTTTATGAATTCCCAAAAATGAGCTACAAATTCCGGGCTTAATGCTTCAATAACTAAAATTATATCAATGTCTTTTGTTGCTCTTGGTGTTAAACCAATATTGTCAATGATTATGTCACAAGCAGTTCCTCCGATGATTATATAATTATCTGTGAAATCTTTAAAATGTTGTCTGAAAATTTCTAAACCTCTTACCATGTGTATTTTTCTATTATTTGGTCTAATGCCATATCTGTTCTTTCGTCAATAAACCCATTTTTCAAGCTAATGTATAAAGACAATGGATCTACATTATTTTTCTTGGTGATTCCTTTTGTGATTAATTCCGGATTATATTTCCAAACTTCTAAAGCATAGTTTCCGCTTTCATTATTTAGATTTACTAATTGGTTTGTTTTTTCTAACTCATAGAATTTGCTTTTTTCTATGGCAAAATACTCCAATCTACTTGGATTCATATCACTGTATTCTTCCAATGCCGTAGCGTTAGAGCAATACATTTTTATTGTTGGTTTTTCATCTACATAAAGTGTTTTTAGCACTGGATTTACAAGATGTTTTTCAATACTTTTCCAAAGTTTTTGTATATCAGTTTCAAACACAATATTTTTTTCTTTAGTTCCAACAACCTCAACAATAGCTAATCTTTTCAAATTTTCAATTGCTTTTGTTATTCCCATTTGTGTGTATTGGAATTTTTCTGCCAGTTCTTTGAAGGTATATTGACTTAAATTATCTTCTCTGTGCAGTATTTGATATAGCAAAATTAATTGAGAGGAAGGTAACAGCAGGAATTCTTTTTGAAATGCTTTGTCCTTATTAAAATCTTGAATATCAATAAGTAATTCAGCAAGAAACATTTGTTTTCCCGGAACTATGAAACTAATTTTTTGGTCAATAAGTCTTTTCCGGTTTATAGCCGTGATGTCTTCAGTAACAATAATAATTCTTTTGTCTAATACTTTTTGGATTGCTAAAACTTGTTGTCTTAATTGTGCAGCATTGAAGGCATCTTCTTTATTAACCTGTACTAAAATTAATTCGTGATTGTGTAAATGAGTGACATAAAAATTAAAATTGTTTTTGAAAAGGAACGGTAATTTATTGGTGTAATCTTTTGATAACTCTTTTATTTCAAGGTCTTTTCCTAGTATTTGATGGATGTATTCTTTTAATTTTTCCATAATAAACTAATAATTGTTATAATAAACTAGATTGGTTTATTGTGCAAATATAGGTTTATTATTTTAAATATCAATTTATTATATTATTAATATTGATTATTTATATTGAAATAATAGCTCTGTTACTATATCCTATATTCTCATTGTACTTGACATATCCTAATTGGTTTGTTAATAATTTTGTATTTCCAACTATGAAATCATTGACGTTGGTGTGATGATGTCCATAAATCCAATATGCTACGTTGTTATCTTCAATAAAATCAGTCAATTCAGAAGCGAAAGCCTCATTGATTTTACTATCGGCATGTTTTTCAGGGTAATTGATAAATGTAGGCGCATGATGCGTGATAACAATCGTTTTTTTAGATGTGTCATTTTCCAATGCCTTATGGAGAAACTCTATACTGTCTTGATGTAACTTATTGTAATCATCCGGATTTAAAAGATGCTCATTACATTTTATGACTTTAAAGTCAGATAAACTTTCTTTAATTAACCAATATTTGGCAGGAGGAATATTCGACCACAAGGTAGAGAATACAAATTTCACTCCAGAAATTTCTTTGGCACAATTGTTTACCAAAAATACATTGTCTCTGATTTGTTCATCCAAAACACCACTTTTCTCGGCAATATTATAGTAGTAATATTCATGATTTCCGGGTATCCAAAAAGTTAATTTGAAATGCTCAGAAATATAGTCGAAGAAATCTTGATGTTTATCCATTATTGTAAAAGGCACAATATCCCCAGCCAATATTAGAATTTCTCCTTCTGGCTTTATTGGGTTTTGAAGAATATACTTTTTGTTGTCAGGGAATTCAAGATGTAGATCTGAACAGTATTGAATTTTCATATTATTTTCCATTAGTGGTGATCTAAGTTAAATAAATGGATTTAATTTTTCACTAAAAAGGTATTTTTGGGAAAATATTTTCCAGTATAGGTAAACTGTGAAATTTGAAAATGATTACTTTTTTCCACTAAAATGAATTTCAAAAGCATTAAGCGTTATTATTTTCCAGTAAAAGACTATTTTAAGAAAATATTTTCCATTACAAAAAGAAATATTAAAAATTAAGTATCATCACAATATTTATACCTTATCGGGTATAAAATTAGATATATTGCATATCGCAATATGCGATATGATTCAGAAAACTTAGAAGAATATATAGATTGTTTAATTTGCAAATTATTCTAATAACGGCGATTATAGCCGTTATTAGCGATTTACTTAAACTTCATTTTATGGTTTTTAATAAAGCGAAAAATAGATAATAAATCTAATTGGTTATTGTTGAAATATAGGTTTAAGGTATTGTTATTCAGTTATATGTATTAAATAAATACAGACAGAAATTACTGAAATTATCATACTGATAATACTTTTTTTTTATGCTAGCGAATTTTGTTTTGCATGTATCATCATTTGCGTCTTTATGAAATTTCCTTTACGCTCATTTCGTAATACGAAAATATGATTTGATTCTAGTGTTTGAAAAATTGAGTGTTTTTTTGTTCACTTTGTTTGTATGTTCACGTTTACGTGAACAGTGTTTTTTTTGTGAACATAAATAAGTATAATTGAGGTTGCCTGTTTTATTCTAATTAAGGTTTGATTTCTAACGGGAATATTTAGGGACTTTAAATAACAGACTTTTGTTATTTCTAATTATTATTTTCAAATTTTTCTTTTAGGCGGAGAAATTCTCTATATTCTTTTTCCTTGCGCTTCCTATGGGAAAATGTTTCAAATGCTTCGTATTCCGGGGAATCATAATTCATGAAATCTGGGATTTTTATTATTGCCCAGTCTTTTGCAATATCTTTCCAAGTTTTGGCTGCATTTGCGATTGTATTTCTCCAATCCTCATCGGAATTTCTTTGTATTGTGTAATCGTAGTCAACCGAATGTGGTAATACTATTCGAGCCTGTGAATGCCACCATCCGTGAAAGGGATTCACATAAAATTTATCTAATACCTCTTTTAGAGGATGAAAAAGTGCTTGAGATTGATGGTATTTCATATAAGCAAGAATTTTATAGGCTGCATTTAATTCTTGGTCTTTGTATTTAAGTGTAACTGACAAATGCCTTGCAGTCTCTTTTAAAGGTGTTTCCTGAAAATATTGCTGACGATTTTCTTTTAGATCATACAAAGGTGAATTGATTGTATTTTCTCCTATTATAAAATCCCTAATTTGCACTTCAGGCACATTTAAGCCTTTCCAATAATTAAAGATCTGATTCCACTGTGTCATATAGCTTTTCATAAAATTCAAATTTAATAATATATTTCAATTATTAAATTTATAATATAATGAATATGCAAATAATTCCTATTTAATAAACCAAAATATGCATAATAAACTTGATTGGTTTATTATGTATATTTTGGTTTACTGTGTTGTATTTTAGTATATTATAAAAACATTCAATTTATAAATGATAAATTATATTATTCTTTACTCCATTTCATGTTTAAAGCCCACTTTGTATGTTGACGAATATCATAGAGTTTCTTCTTAGTTCTTTTATCGTGTCCTAAACAGTCAATTAGTTCTCTATCTGCCCATTTTATGTACTCTGTATCTCCTTGATTCTTCAGTGCCAAAAGTTCTTTGCGTTGTTCTACGTTTGGTAAAAGTTCTAAAATATCATACTGCAATATTTCGGGACAATTCCAACCAGCTGTTCTTTTACGGGTGTCGTAGCTCTACCAAGTAGATTGTAGTTGACATATGGGAAGTCCTCTTTTGATAATAACTCGGCCTTGCCTTCTATAAGTTCTTCGTAAAATTCTCTCCAATGGTTAATTTCACGGTTCTGACCCTGTCGGGACAATTCTCGAACCATTTTCTGCAAGATTTAAAGCATTTGAGTATGCCGTCATCCATTTAATAAAGCCAATGAAAACATTAAATTTATTCGTAAGCCCATATCCACTTTAACTTATTATGTCAACTAACAGGACAAGCTTATATTTATGGGTATGGAATGCAATTTAGCTATCTTTATTATCTTGTTTTTTTATTCTTGCCAATTTATAGAATATTTTCCTGTCGGCGCAATTTCGATCCATTTACCTTCGATGATTTTTTCCTCTAATGTTCTGTTATTAATTAAACGAAGCCTATAAGAGACTTGACGCTTTAGCAATTCAATTTCAGTTGAAAATGCAGATTGCCCCTTAGGAATAGCAACTGTTTCCATTTCTTCAAAACCGTGTGGATTAATGGACCAAATATTGCTATAAAGTCTTTTTTCTCCACCAAAATATATTTCGTCGTTATAGATGCTAGTTGGTACTTTTATCATTAGAGAATCCCTTTCTAGCCATGCAAAAGCATCATTTTCTAGACTTTCAAAACGAGATTGATTTTGAATAGTTAGCCCATCATAAGGTAAAAATCGAAATGATTGAGGTTCATTTATATTAAATTTATATGTTACCCCTTTTTGAACAAAAAGGGAGTCTGTATCTTCTTCATTTGTGTTGAATTTGATATTGCTAAATTCGTAGCCTTGTGATTTTTTTTGAGTTACATTAATTTCTTGACCAGAATTTAGTACTAAAGTGAAATTAAAAGATTCTCCTGTACTATTTTCATTTAATTTGATTTTTAGCGATGATGAAGTTTCTCGTGTAATAGTGAATCCTTTATTTTCCCAATTTGCTACTATTTTTCCTAAGTCTTCTAAAACTAAAATTTTATTATTTTGAATTATTTCTCCATTTTGCGCATATATATCACCAACTATATTCACATTTCCTTCTTTATTGATAACTTTTGTAATGCTCCAATCTACATTGGTGAACGTTATTTCAGTTTCACCTCCTTCGGCTTCCATTTCTACCAAATTAGTTGATGGTTGGATTGAAGTCATTTCAACCTTGTCATTACTGCAAGAAATACATCCAATAGACAAAAATATTCCGATAAATATTATCTTAAATTTCATTTTTTTTTAATAATTTTCAGCTAATTTTTCACAATGAATACCAATTTGCAGATACTTGAAACGATAGAGGTTATAAAATAAGGGAATTATCGCTCTACATCTTGCTTTTAAACGCATTTATAATATAGCGCTAAAGTAGTCTAGCTACTATAGCGCTGGTAAAACTATCTAACTATAACTTGGCGATTTTTATCAAGTAATTGTTCTTTACCTTGTTCTAATGATTTTAATACCGAGTTTTCTAAATATAAAATGCTATTTACCTCATACCATCGACGAAGGAATATATGCTCTTTATAATATAAGGTTTCCAACATGTTTTGACTGTTATCTATAGATGAACTTTCCTTATAGGGTCTACCATATAAAGTAATAACCGCTTCTTTGGTCATGCCTAGTTTTATGGGCTTAGATGTAAATTTGCTTTGCCGTTGTACGGCGCAGCCAATTGAAATTAGTGTCAGTGTTAACAGGAAGAAGTATTTTATTTTATTCATATTATTTTTATAATCGGTTTCTAATCATAAACTGGTTTTGAGGTTTGGTAAATTAGTGATTATTTACCTTAACAGAAGCACCTTTTGTTACGACGTTCGTTCTCAAATTTGTTTGTTGAGTGTTGACAATTATATCGGTACAATCAACACCACTCCAGATGCCTCTAACTGTAATAACTTTCTCAGTGTTTTGTCCTCTCAAAGTAGCAATGTAATTTACGTTCATATTATATCTGGTTACTGTAGCAGAGGCAGTAACTCTTGAATTTGCTGGAATTAAAAGGGGAATATCATAATTACGTGTATCTTCTGTTGTTTCACTCTGTCCATAGTTATATTGCAATGAACCTCCAATTTCTGTACTGATTTTACCACCTGCTATAAATGGTATGTTGACTTCTATTTCTGTCGAGAGTTTTGTTGTAATTGTGCTTTGGTTTGTGTGATTAGAAGTCTTTGCTGCCTTTTGTCCAAAACTTGTAGTTATGCTTTGCTGCACAGATGTTCCATTTGTGTATGACCAGGTAGTTGTAAAGTCAGGAATTTTGCTTAATACAGCGCTAGCATCATTTACATACTCAATACTTTCTAACTTGAAAATATCATTCGGAACGATATTAAATTGTTGAGCAAAAGAGTTGTTAGATTTTGCAAAGACGATTGCACCATTAGTAGCATCTAGATAATAATTATAAACATCCCATGAGCTGCCACCACCAGAACCAAGCAAATCCTGGTTAATAAAATACAATGCATCGTTTGTCGTATTCGCTGAGAAATCCCATGAAAAACCGAATAAACTATTGCTATTTGTTGCTTGCGTGTAAAGAACATAGTTACTTGGATTATTAGCATATGAACCTGCTCCGATAGGTGCTTCATCATTAGTAGAATAAATCAAATAAGAAATACCAGTTGATGGCGGAAGAAACTTTAAATAGAAAAGTTGATTTGGGTTAGTCGAAGAATAAGGAGCTAATATAACTTCTTGACCTTTTCCTTGCGATTGAAACGTATTTTTGCTGAAATAAGTATCTTTAGTTTGAATAAAAAAGTTAATGCCATTTAGTTCGTACAAGTCCGAATAGGTATCGCCTGATGCTAAACTTCTTAAGTTATTTGGTTTTTTTGGAAATTTAGTTGAATCAAGTTGAATAATTGTGTCTCCAGGTAGATTAAATTTGACCTTCATGGATTTTATAGAAGCATCAATGTCAGATCCTGAAATATTTTCCTGAATGATTGCATCCCTTTCGCAGGAAAATATTAAAATTGAAAGTAAGATTAGGTAAAAGAATTTTTTCATAAAGTATAGGCATTAGGATTCATATTTGATTATTTAATTTTTGAACTAACACATAGAGATTTGAAGCTGCGATTTTGTGATTTTTTTAGCTACTCAATTATTTAGTATCTAATATTTTCATTAGCGTACTTTGTTTAAGTCTTAAAATTTATATTTGTGAATTACAAACCTATTGCTGTTTATGAATTTTTATACTACACAAAAGAGTAGTTTTTGTTAATTTTACTAATTTTAGAAATTAAAATATCGTTTGAGATCAAGTTTTTATTTTTTTCATAAAAACTAATAAGGCCATCATAATTCATGCTTATTGGTATAGTTTCCGAGCCTAAATAATTTATAGATTTTCCTATAATAGTAGTTTTTATACCTAATAATTTCAGCATTCGGAGTAATTTACTATCGCATTCAGCAAAGGCTATATTGTCCTTGTGTTGACAAACAGGAGTAATGGCGCAAATTATTAATTTCTTGAATAAACTAATATCACTTACTTCTTTCTTAATTGCAAATCGCCCTATATGCCAAACATTTTTTAATGAAATGTCACCAATTACTGAAAACGGATTGATGTTAAAGTTTTTTGAATTGGCAATACATCTATATAATCCCATTTTAAAATGCGAATAGAACCTATGATGCTTCCTAAATAGTCCTTGTAAACAAAAATTTCTGCATTTTTATTGAAACTAATCTCCTCTTCGAATATTAAAATGATCTCCTCTTCATATTTAGAAGGAAGGATAGCACCTAGATGATGTTTGAAATTTTCTTTAACAATAAAATTTGATAAGGTTAATAGTTCTATGCTGACCCCCAAAATTCGGACAATATATCCCGACTAATTTAGATAGGAATAAAAAGCTTAAATTAGCACTAATATGTCAAGAACAAGAAGAACCTTCGGAAAAGACTTCAAAGCCAAAGTTGTTTTGGAAGCCTTAAAAGAGAAAGATACCATCGAGGTATTAGCAAAAAAATACGAGTTGCTGCCCAACCAAATTTCAATGTGGAAGTCCGAAGCGATACGGAATCTTTCTGCGGTTTTTTCTGCAGAAAAAACGCTCGTTGCCAAAGATGAAATTCCAACAGAGAAACTCTATGCTCGAATAGGTCAGCTGACTTTGGAGAATGACTTTTTAAAAAAAAGTCTGGGTTAGTATCGATCAGTGAGCGAGTGAAAATGGTCGATACCCAAAATAAATTGAGCATTGTCAAACAATGTCGCTTATTAGAAATTCATCGTGGCGGTCTTTATTATAAAGCAAAACAGGAAAGTTTAGAGAACTTAAAAATAATGCAATTATTAGACCAACAGTATTTTAATACTCCATTTTATGGCTGCAGGAAACTGACGTTTTGGCTCAAGGATTTAGGTTTTAAAGTGAATCGCAAACGGGTAAAACGATTGATGCAAATCATCAATTGGCAAACCATTTATAGAGAACCTAAAACAACAGTGAGTAATAAAGAACATAAGAAATATCCTTATTTACTCAAAGGTTTGAAGATTACCCATAAAAATCAGGTTTGGGCAACAGATATCACCTATATTCCTATGGCAAAAGGATTTATGTATTTGACTGCGATTATTGATTTGCATACAAGATTTGTTTTGAACTGGAGTGTAAGCAATACAATGAGTGCCGATTGGTGTGCCGATATTTTGCAAGAAACTATACAAAAGTATGGTGTGCCTGAAATTTTCAATACAGATCAAGGAAGTCAATACACCAGTGAGGTTCACACCAATGTACTATTAAACAATGAAATAAAAATTTCTATGGACGGTAAAGGAAGAGCTATTGACAACATTTTTATAGAAAGATTATGGAGGACAGTCAAATACGAGAATGTATATTTACAAGCATATACTGATGGAATCAGCCTTTATAGAGGACTCAAAGATTATTTTGAATTTTATAATACACGGCGAATTCATCAGTCACTAGATTATGGAACGCCTTATAATAATTATTACAAAAAAGAAGTGGCATAAAATCAGAATAACTTTTTTTGGCTTCTTAAAACAGCCAAAAGTTATCTCCGATTTTAACCAAGATAATAGAATATAAAACTAAAAACCTATCTTAAATCGTTGAGATTTCTGTCTGAAAAATGGGTACAGCATAGTTCTTCTGTTTTTAGTTTTTCTAAATAAGTGCTTTTAAGTATCATATAATATATTTATTTTCAAAAATAAATAGTTTAGGTCGCCCAATCATTACACAAAAGAGTAGTTGTACTATTTTTTTATATGTTAAACTATAAGTATGAGCGTATAATCCTTCTTTAAAAAGCTAAATTTGGAATTAGAACATTTAAAAATGGGAGACATAAATGATTTCTTTTCGTCAAGAAATACTATTAATAGCATTTCAAATGAAGATCGAAATAAAACTGCTGATTATTTAGAGCCAATAAAAGCTTTTGCAAAAACCACCTATAAAAGCATATATTTAATCGATTACCAAGAAAAGGGTTTTGAATATGTTTCTGAAAATCCTCTTTTTTTATGCGGGCATACATCAGGAGAAGTAAAAGAAATGGGTTACCTTTTTTATTTTAAATATGTTGTTGAAAAAGATTTAGATTTGCTTTTGAGAATAAATACAATAGGGTTTGATTTTTATGAAAAAATTCCACTAGAAGAGAGAAAACTATACACCATATCTTATGATTATCATTTAAACAATCAAGAGGGTAAAACTATCTTAATCAATCAAACATTAACACCGTTGTTTTTGACAAATGATGGGAAAATATGGAAAGCATTATGTGTTATATCCCTATCTAACGAACAAGATTCTGGGAATATCAAAATTTATAAGGATGGAGAGAATAAAATTTATAGTTATAATTTAAAAGGTGATTTTTGGAAAACTAAAGAAAAAGTAAAATTGACAGACAGGGAGAAAGAAATTTTACGGCTTTCTATTAGAGGGTCTACTATTAATGAAATTGCAGAGAATATATTTATATCACCCGAAACAGTAAAATTTCATAGAAGAAAAATATTAAACAAACTTGAGGTTTCAAATATTTCTGAAGCTATTTTTTTTGCAATAAATAATAAACTTTTTTAATCAGTATTGATTGAAGAAAAATAGAATTCCGGAAATTTTTTAATCTCTCTTTTTGTTGCTATTTTAAATAATAAGTGGGTGCACATGCCTGCAACAATCCATGAACCTACAGATAGCTGTGGAGGAGATAGTTTTTCTTTTTCATTACAATATTCTTCTAGGATTTCATCTATCCATTTTTGAGGGTGCCCCCAAAATTTCAAATAGTTAGAAAAATATTTAACAATTTTTATTTCATTAAATTCTTCGTTCGGTTTTATTAGACTATCTAATGATAAACTATCTGGTGCTATAACAGTAACTAAACCTCCCCAGCCTAAATTATACGGATGTAATACCATTATATTATGCTTCTGGCATATTCTATCAAATACAAGTGGGATATCTGTAGAAAAGTCTAGTGCATTAATTGCAACCTTATGACCCTGAATATAAGATTCCACATTTTCAGAGGTTAAAAAGTTGTTGTGTATGCTGACCCCCAAAATTCGGACAATATATCCCGACTAATTTAGATAGGAATAAAAAGCTTAAATTAGCACTAATATGTCAAGAACAAGAAGAACCTTCGGAAAAGACTTCAAAGCCAAAGTTGTTTTGGAAGCCTTAAAAGAGAAAGATACCATCGAGGTATTAGCAAAAAAATACGAGTTGCTGCCCAACCAAATTTCAATGTGGAAGTCCGAAGCGATACGGAATCTTTCTGCGGTTTTTTCTGCAGAAAAAACGCTCGTTGCCAAAGATGAAATTCCAACAGAGAAACTCTATGCTCGAATAGGTCAGCTGACTTTGGAGAATGACTTTTTAAAAAAAAGTCTGGGTTAGTATCGATCAGTGAGCGAGTGAAAATGGTCGATACCCAAAATAAATTGAGCATTGTCAAACAATGTCGCTTATTAGAAATTCATCGTGGCGGTCTTTATTATAAAGCAAAACAGGAAAGTTTAGAGAACTTAAAAATAATGCAATTATTAGACCAACAGTATTTTAATACTCCATTTTATGGCTGCAGGAAACTGACGTTTTGGCTCAAGGATTTAGGTTTTAAAGTGAATCGCAAACGGGTAAAACGATTGATGCAAATCATCAATTGGCAAACCATTTATAGAGAACCTACAACAACAGTGAGTACTAAAGAACATAAGAAATACCCTTATTTACTCAAAGGTTTGAAGATTACCCATAAAAATCAGGTTTGGGCAACAGATATCACCTATATTCCTATGGCAAAAGGATTTATGTACTTGACTGCGATTATTGATTTGCATACAAGATTTGTTTTGAACTGGAGTGTAAGCAATACAATGAGTGCCGATTGGTGTGCCGATATTTTGCAAGAAACTATACAAAAGTATGGTGTGCCTGAAATTTTCAATACAGATCAAGGAAGTCAATACACCAGTGAGGTTCACACCAATGTACTATTAAACAATGAAATAAAAATTTCTATGGACGGTAAAGGAAGAGCTATTGACAACATTTTTATAGAAAGATTATGGAGGACAGTCAAATACGAGAATGTATATTTACAAGCATATACTGATGGAATCAGCCTTTATAGAGGACTCAAAGATTATTTTGAATTTTATAATACACGGCGAATTCATCAGTCACTAGATTATGGAACGCCTTATAATAATTATTACAAAAAAGAAGTGGCATAAAATCAGAATAACTTTTTTTGGCTTCTTAAAACAGCCAAAAGTTATCTCCGATTTTAACCAAGATAATAGAATATAAAACTAAAAACCTATCTTAAATCGTTGAGATTTCTGTCTGAAAAATGGGTACAGCATATTACTTCATAAGTACTTTATTTTGTTCCAAGACAAATCCACCATAATTATTTATTAAAGGGTGTCGCTATCAGTAACCTCAATGTTTTCAATTCGTTTCTCCTTTTGTATCTCTAATTGGAATGGGACTACTTTATTCTGTTTCATAAAAAATTATAGTAAACTCTTTCTCTGCTGACCCATAATTATCCAAGTTATATGTTGCCATTCTCTTTAAAATTTTTGTTGTTTTTTTAAGATTAAATCGCTAAATTAGTTTTCTATATTTCAATAAATCAAATAGTTATGTTTAAGATGAACCCTAGCATTTATATATAGCTCTAATCTGCTAAAAAGAAATAATATGAAAAGTGATGAACAATTTTCAAGAATAATTATAGGTATCAATAAAAACATAATTCGTATTCTAATTAGCATTATGACTGTAATGTTAATACTGGGTACAATACAACTTATCTTTTTAGAATTTAAAAAAATTACTAATCCCCCTTATTTATTGATAGAAGTTTCCACTTTAGTCGAGGTATTTAATTTAATATTGATTATTGCAGTAGGATATGAGCTTATAAAAGCATTGCTATTAATTATTTCATCTAATACAATTCCTACTGTTCCAATTATAGAGATCTCAATTATCGCTATCTCGACAAAAATAATCACACTGGATATAAAGCAAACAAATAGTAATGTTATTATAAGTTTAGCTTTATTAATTGCTGCCTTAGGACTTAGTTATTTTTTGTTGAAATTTTGTAAGGCATCGCAAAACAAAGCCTAAACAAAATTAGTGACAACGTATTTGAATGATTCAATTGTATTCAAAAAATGAAGTAACTATAAATTGAAGTTGTTATGGATAATATACTACAAAATAATGAATGGCATTCCGTTTCTTATAATGATGTATTAGAGAGCCTTAATGCTTCTTCTGAAGGTATTAGTACAACAGATGCCGAGAAGCGAATGAAAATAGCTGGTTCAAATATACTGTACAGGCAAACAAGAGAAAGTGCCTTTAAAATTTTGTTACGGCAATTTATGAACCCGCTAATATATGTTCTTCTTGCTGCTACTATCCTAGCTATAGCCATGGGCAAAATAACCGATGGAATAGTAGTGTTTAGTGTAATAATCATCAATGGTGTTATTGGGTTTATTCAAGAATATCAGGCAGGGAAAACCATTCAGGGTCTTCTTCAATTAATGCCTGAAAATGCTACGGTGATGAGAGATGGAAAGCAAAAAAACATCCCGGCTGCTGATCTTGTTCCAGGGGATTATGTATTGCTTCAGGCTGGAGACAAGGTATCTGCAGATATGCGGCTTACTTTCGTAAAAAATATGCAGTGTAATGAATCTGTCCTTACTGGAGAATCTTTACCGGTAGAAAAAAATACGGATATTATTGCCACTAACATTGGAATTGCTGACCGTAGGAATATGGTTTTTAGCGGGACATTGATTACTTCCGGAAAAGCGGAAGGCGTAGTTGTTTTAACAGGTATCAAAACCGAGATTGGTAAAATTTCCGCACTGCTAAAAACCACAGCCTCTGTAAAGTCTCCACTCACAAAATCTCTTGAAAAAATTGCAAGGGGAATTACGTTATCTATCATCTCTATTGGAATTTTAGTTTTTCTTATAGGAATATCTCGTAATTATTCTTTGATAGATGCGATTTTTTCTGCCATTATTCTTGCCGTAGCAGCTATCCCTGAAGGATTGCCTGCTGTTATCACTATCGCTTCAGCTATCGGTGTTAAGCGCATGGCAAATAGACAGTCTATTATCAGGCACTTATCTGCGGTAGAAACCTTGGGTAGTACCACTGTTATTTGCTCAGACAAAACAGGAACACTTACCCTTAACGAAATGACCGTGCAGGTACTTTGGAACGGAGCGCAAAAATTCAATGTTACAGGCGTAGGTATTAAGACAAAAGGTAAAATTTTAAAAAACGATTCCGATGAGGAAGCAACTGATGACGAAATTGGGGAACTTCTGCGGGCTGCTGCACTATGCAATGACGCAACACTTCAGCTTAAAGAAGGACATTGGAAAGCAGTTGGCGATCCGACCGAGGTTGCTCTTATAGCGGTAGCGGGGAAATTTGAAATAAGCGAGGACGAATTAAGAAGCAAATGGCAAAGACTTGATGAATTACCCTTTGATTCTGAAAAAAAAATAATGGCTACTCTTCATTTATCCCCTTCCGGTGAAAAAGTAATTTATCTTAAAGGCGCACCTGAATCAGTTATTCCCCTTTTATTAAATAGCGATAATTCATCTATTGTATTTAACACAGAACTGGTACGAGGGGAGGCTTTACAAATAGCAGAAACAGGAATGAGAGTCTTAGCTTTCGCTTCCAAAACATTGGATACCGAACATTCTTCGCACATTACTGAAGATGATCTTTGTGATTTTTATTTTTTAGGGATACAGGCCATGAGTGACCCTCCAAGGATGGAAGTAAAAGAAGCGATAGAAACCTGCCATAATGCAGGTATTACTGTGAAAATGATTACCGGTGACCATCCGTCAACAGCCACGGCAATAGGCTTGCAACTTGGGTTTAAAAATGCGGAAAGAGTTATCACGGGAAAGGAACTTCAGAATTTAAATGCCGAGGAATTTCAGGAGGTCGTAAAAAAAACAAATATTTTCGCACGGGTTTCTCCCGAAGATAAATTAAATCTAGTAAAAGCCCTTCAGGCCAACGGGGAAGTGGTAGCCATGACAGGAGACGGTGTAAATGATGCTCCGGCACTTAAACGTGCAGATATTGGCATAGCTATGGGTATCAGTGGTACTGCTGTTGCCAAAGAGGCGGCAGACATGATCTTGGCAGATGATAATTTTGAAAGTATCAAGGCCGCTGTTGAAGAAGGCCGCAGAGTATTTGATAACCTTTTGAAATCTATTGTATTTCTTCTGCCAACAAGCATAGGATTGGGATTGGTTATTTTTACTGCCGTGCTATTCTTTCCCACAGAAGGGGGAATTCTACTTATCCCTATGCAGCCTGTTCAGGTATTATGGATCAATCTAATAACAGCCGTTGCCTTGTCATTGCCGCTTGCACTTGAAGCAATGGAGCCTAATGTAATGAATCGTCTGCCACGTAAGCCCAACATACCACTGTTAAGTTCCTTGATAATCTTTAGAATGGTACTGGTTTCTCTAGTAATGGCAGGTGGCACCATAGGACTATTTCTTTGGGAATATAACATTGAAATGACCAGGGGAATTGGACATTCACAAGCAATTTCGGAAGCTCAAACAATGGCTGTTACAGCAATGGTTCTATTTCAGGTGTTTTATCTTATTGATTGCAGATCTCTTCATTTCTCTGCCAATAAAATTGGGCTTTTCTCCAATCCATCTATTTATATCGGAATTGCAGCAGTACTATTTGTTCATACCGCTTTTGTTTATTTTCCATTTATGAATCGTTGGTTTCATTCATCCCCATTAAAAGCGGAGGCTTGGGGAGTTTCTGCTGTGGTAGCATTTTCCATTCTAATAATTATTAGCATTGAAAAATGGATCCGCAGAAAATTTTTTAATAATATTAAAATGTAGTACTTGTGGAGAAAGGTATGTTTTTATATTAAAAGATAAATTTTTAATCAACAAGAGTTTATTTTAAGGATGAAGAATATATGGTTTATGCATACTACTTTATTTTGTTCCAAGACAAATACATTATAATTTTTCATCAAGGTATGCCGCAATCATGAATATCTTAAGAAAATTAGAACAGCAAGTTAAGAAAAATTGTTACTTGAGTTAAGTACTTTTTTCTTTATCACAGATATGATATCACTCAATATTTTTTAAAAATTTAACATATGATTTATTTAATGCTGTAAAGGATTTGAACCGTAAACCCATCAAATATAAAGTGTTCTTAATCAATTAAAACTATCGACGATTTTGTCGAACCAAAAAAAGCCTGCAAAATTAGTATTTTGTAGGCTTTTCTTTTTTATTTGGGACCATTTCGGGAAAATTCTCGAATTATTTTCTGCAAGATTCAAAGCATTTGAGTATGCTTTCATCCATTTAATTTAGCCAATGACAACATTAAATTTATTCGTCAGCAGATATCCATTTTAACTTATTTATGTCCAACTTAATAAAGATATCAAAAATGTGAAGACTTATCAAAATATGGATTAGCCTTCTTCATAATGAGCAGTCTTGAAAAGCCTAGCAAATTTTATTGAAGATTATTATAATATTGTTAATGTTAATGATGATTATTGAAATATACTTTTATAAAATCTTATTCGGGCATTTTTGGTGTTGCTATTCGGCCGTTTGGAGTGCTTAGTGTTTCAATAAAAGCTAAAAGTGCATTGATTTCGGCTCTGTTCAAATCCAATTTTTTAAGAATTGGAGAAGTTACAGGAATCAAAGAATCGCGCGCAGTTCCTAGATATTTTTTTTGAATAGCAGCAGGATTTCCTAAATTATAAAATTCAACCACATCCAATATACTTGGAAAATGTCCGTGATGCATCCAAGGTCTTGTATTGGCGACCTCTCTTAAGGTTGGCGTTCTAAATTTTCCAAGATCTTTTTTGTCTCCAGTAACATTGTATCGACCAAAATCTTCATCCTTAGTCCCGAACAATGATTGTCCGTCATTGTGGAATTGATTGTCGCTAAAATAAGGTGTATTGTGACAGTTAATGCATTGCGCTTTGGTTCTAAACAAATGCAGTCCCGTTACTTGTTGATCCGTAAACGCCTCCGATTTTCCGCTGACAAAATTGTCAAATTTACTTTTCGGGCTTTTTATAGTGCGTTCAAAAGTAGCAATCGCGTATTGAATTCTTTGTAAAGTAACTTTTTCGTCACCAAAAGCTTCTGTAAACAATTTGCCATAACCTTTTACAGCAACAATTTTATCTACAGCAATGGTCAACTTTTCATTCATTTCTAAAGGATCTGCAATAGGAAACTGCGCTTGATCTTCTAAGCTGGAAGCACGCCCATCCCAAAATAATGTTTTGGCATAACCTGAATTTAAGATGGTCATGGAGTTTCTTTTTCCGTTTTGTCTATTGTGACCAAAAGAGCGCGTCAAATTATCCGTCCAGCCCAATTCAGGATTGTGGCAGGAAGCACATGCGATTTGTCCGCTAACAGATAATCGGGGGTCAAAGAATAATGTTTTACCCAAAAAAGCTTTTTCTTTTGAGTATTTATTGTGCTCCGGATAAGTCATTTCCGGCAGTGGTCCAATATCTTGAAAAGTGGTTTTGTCTACATTCTTGTCCAAAGTAGGTTTTGGCCATGACGCTGGATTCCCGCTGGAATAAAGTTGCCTTAAATCCTGTATGTCAATATATTCATTTTCATCGTCTGTTTTGTAGGCGGATAAAAAAATCAACAAGGCGATCGGAAGTATGATGTGTTTTATTTTCATTTGTAACTACTATTAATAATTTTATAAACTAATTTCTTTGAGACAACTTTGAGTTATTGGAGCCGGTTTTGGATATATTCTGTTATTGAAAATCTTATATTGTGAAGAAACAGCGCCACCAAACAGTGCCGTATTACTTGCTTTTAATTCGAATGAAATTTCAAATAAACCAGCACTAATTTCCCTGTACGTTCCACCGCCGGAAATTCCTATGCTGTAACTTTTACCGTTTGTTCCTGCAATAGTAATGTATTGCGGAACTACTAAAACGGCACCTTTGGTTTTACTATTTCCATTTTCAGGAAAAAATTCAAGTGCCGAACTAATATTGAACCCTGGAGAATTTAAGGCCGAAATACTTTCATTCGAGAACCATCTTTTCAAACCGAAAGAATTTGTGGTATTGGTTCCCGTACTAACATTAAATCCAATTTTAAAAGCATGATGATACACATCATCTGCCGTACTTGGGGTTCCTTTATCGCTATATAAAATAGCATTCTCTGAACCAGCAGGAACAACCACAGGAAATGTAAATGCGTTAAAAGTCTGCCACGCGCAAACACCACTTCTATCAAACCAATTCTCCCCATAAGTTAGGTAAAAAGGACTAGATAAATCATAGAAATTTCTAGCTGTATTGGCAGTAATATCTCGGATTGATTTAATAGGTTTCACGATTTGGAGCACTGAATTTCCTGTTGTCGAATACGCATTCGAATTGACTAATGCAATATTGGTTTGATAAAAAACATCATCCTTTTTTATATTTTCCAATAGTTTCAAACGATAGGTAACGCTGTTTCTATTATCTCCAAAATCATCGTGCGTTAACGAATAATTAAAACCATTTAAAAACTCAAACATTGTATTATCATTAATTTCCGAAGGTATAAAACCATTTGGAAAATCAACTTTAAAAACAATTTCTTCGCCTATTTCGCCTTTTATTTCAAACCTGTTTATCGGAAAAGTGTAGGTTGTTTTTACCTCATCCAGATTCACTTCGAAACTATTATTAGGAGCTACAGTATTCAAATTTCCAAGAGTAATCGCGGGATCTGAACTTTCTTCAAGTTTTAAAGTAATCTTTTGTTTTGTATTCCATCTTTTGTCGAAAGACAAATATATAGTATCCGTAAGTTGATTTCCCATAAATGAGATTTGGTCCAATGGCTTAACACTAAAGCTATCGCTATCTCCAGTTCCTGTTATACTATAGGTCACAAAAACAGGTTTTTTCAATGCAGGCGACGTTAATGTTACCGGAATTTTCAATGTTTTCACGGATGTATTCTTGTAACTGCTCACCGGAACTAATGCGCTGTTCAATGCAGGATATTCTAAAGGAACATTATTGCTACTCACCAATACATTGAACCGTATAAATGGATCTACAGCATTTGAACTTAATTGATAATCATCCTTTGAGCAAGCAGTAAACAGGTTTAGGATCAAAACTGCTATCGATATAATTTTAATAGGATTCATTTTGCTGTAAGTTTGAATTAAGATTAATATTCTTTCTTGGAATTGGCAATACAAATTTTGGAGACTGATAATCCAAACTACAGTTTAGGGACAAACATCCGTCGTTTCTTGATACGGACTTATTTCTTCTGGCCAAATCAAAAAATAAATGTCCTTCAAAGCAAAGTTCTTTTCTTCGTTCCAATAACAGGGCTTGTTCTAAATTATCAGTTATGGTTAACAGAGTCGCTTTTGCTCTAGCTCTAATAGTATTGATATCGTTTTTGGCAGTTTCTAAATTTCCAAGTTCAAAGGCTGCTTCAGCACGAATTAAATAGAGTTCACTTAATCTAAAGGCGGAATATCCCGGATTATCCTGCAGTTTTTTGGTAAAAGAATAATTGACATTTACAAATACTCCATTGATCAACGTAGGAAGTGCTTTTTCTAAAAACAATTGCTTTCTAATATCAGTTGATTCGTAAAGTCCCAACAAATCTTGGGAAGCCACGTATTTATTGTAATTTGTATTGGAGAAATACCCAAAATAACTCGATAAAGAACCTCCAACTTCTCCACCGCTATCTCTGGGAATAGAAAACTCCAACAGATTTTCAGCAATTGGAGCATTAGTTTGTTCCCATTGTGAGATATAATTTTCAGTTGGCGTTAATGAAACTCCCGAATTTAAAATAACATCGTTTGCAGTTGCAAAAGCATTCTGCCAATCGTTTTTAGATAGATATACTCGCGCCAATAATGCTTTCGCATTTGTACTGTTGAAAAAGGAATATGATGGTCCTGTTAACAGCGATTTGTCCGAAAAATTATCCAAAGCCGCATTGATATCCTCAATAATTAGAGAATAAGTGGTTGTCAAAGTTTCTCTTTTGGGATACGTAATGCCACCCGATAAACTTGTTTTGTTGTAGACAATTCCCAATTGCGTATCTGAGGAAGAATTTCCTACAGCCTGACTGTAAATTAAACTTAACAAATAATGGGAATAGGCTCGTATTGCTAAAGCTTCGGCCTTGATTTGTTTTTTTTCAACATCAGTTGCGTCTGGTAAAGCATCAACGTATTCTAAGATTAAATTGGTTTGATTTATTACATCATAACTTTCGTCATAAAAAATAGTGAAATCACTATCTAGCGCCTGGTCTTGGAACGAATACACATTTTCAAGATTTATTGGTACAGTAATCTGGCCTCTGCTGTTACCAGTTATCGTAGGTGTAAACTTGAGATTCCCACCTTGTAAATCAGCATAAACCGCAAATCGTTCACCTCTTACATTTGCTTCAAGCGATCCATAAGTACCATTTAAAGCGTTTAACATCCCTTTTTTTGTGGATAACTGTTCGGTAATCGAGGTTTGGGAACCAGGTTCTTGTTCTAAAAAATCACTGCAACTCTGCAATGCAAAAAGAACAAATAAAATCATTACTAGTTTATACTTATATGTTGTTTTATAGTAGTTCATCATGTTAAAATTTAGTGTTAAACCCTAAAGAAATTGTTCGTGCTTGTGGGTAGGTAAAGTTAAATTCACGTATACCGTTCCTTCCGACCGGACTTTTGTCTTTGTACCAATATACCACATTCGAAACATCGACAAAAACAGATAATGCGTCTAAAAAAGTCTTTTTGATAGGAACATTATAGCTTAAATTAATGTTGCTAATCTTTAAATAAGTAGCGTCATATAAAAATTTGCTCAAATTAGGAATCAGCGTTGTATTGCTGATTACCAAAGGCTGTGAAACTACATCTCCTTGATTTCTCCAATAATCATACGCATTTACCGAAAGGTTTCTATTAGAGGTAATGTTATATTTTGAGATCAGACTGTTATCCACTAAATAATCTCCCCCCAATTGAAAGGCTCCTCTTATAGATAAAACAATTGCATTATTGATGGTGAAATTATTATTAAAACCGCCGTAAGCTTTAGGTTGGTTATTTCCAATAGGCACCCAATCAGCCGCAGTAAATAAGCTTGTATAGGTAGCCGCATCATATATTTGCCCATCTTTCTCTACCAAATCTCTACCGGTTGCTGGATCAACACCTGCCCATTTTATCCCCCAAATTGTTGAGGTGCTATATCCTACTTTTTGAGCAAGAGCAACTTCTGAAGTAGAAAATTCACTGCCTAAACCTATAAGTTGCGTTACTTTATTTTCAACGGTAGAAATATTAAACGATGTTGTCCATTTAAAACTATCGCTCTGCAACCATTTAATACGAGTTGAAAATTCCACTCCTTTATTGTACATACTGGCTGCATTTAATTGAATGGAACTATAACCGGTTTCGGTTGGGATATCTCTGCTGGTTATCAAATCTTTTAAATCATCATAAAAATATTCCAAGGACAATTCTACTCTTCCTAAGAAATTAAAATCGACACCTGCGTTAAACTTTGTATTTTTCTCCCAACTCAATTGCCCGTTTGGCGCTTCACTTGGAAAGGAACCTTCAGCACCATTATACCCATTTTGGCTCAAAATGTAAAGCCCTTTTGAACGATACGATCCTATTCTTGAATTTCCGGTTGTTCCATAACTGATTTTAAATTTTAATAAATCAATACCTGTGCTCGATTTCATAAAATCTTCATTACTGACAATCCAGCTCAATCCCGCTCCACCATTTAAAGCGACATTAGTATCATCACCAAAAACGGAACTTTCATCTCTCCTGAAATTCCCTAAAAAGTAATATCTCTTTTTGTAATTATAGTTAAACTGTGAAAAGAAAGAGACTCTTGAACTATAACTGATATCATCGCCAAACGTCTGATTAGCTAATGTTTCATCAACGGTTGTCAACGGATCATCATCTCGAATTGCATCTTGAACATTATTTATCCCATTTGGATTGACAAAACCTCTACCGGAGGAATAACTGAAATTAGCTTTGTCATTGGACAATTCGAAACCCAAAATCCCATCAATGTTATGGTTTAAATTTAATGTTTTATTGAATAAAGCTTGTCCTTGCCAGTTCCATTTAGTAGAGTTTCTTTCGTTCAAAAGGCGTCTTCCCCAGTTTGGGTATTGCATTCCTCCTAAGGTAAATGAACCGTTATATTGTCCGCTTTCATTGGCACCGGAAAAGTATCTGTCTTGCGTTTTGTCTTTGTAATCTATTCCAAAAAGCGTTGAAAAACTTAAAAAATCGCTGAATTCATAAGAGGCATTTAAACTTCCCAGAAGACCGTAACTATTGGTAATATTTTTATTTTGTTCGATGGCTGCCAATGGATTTCCTAAACCTAAAACCCCGACAGTTGCAAAAGTTCCATCCGCATTATAGGGCGAAATAGTTGGAACAAAAGCATAACTGTAATAAATATTTGGTGCATCCTTCTGAATGTAACTAGGGTTCAATGACAGACCAAAATCAAATTTATCCAAGCGGTAACCCAGATTTATTCCAGCGTTAAGTTGTTTTGTTCTATTCCCTTTTTGAGATTCATCTATTGCAAGATAACTCAAACTGCTGCGATACGAAAACTTAGAATTTGCTCCTGAAACATTAAAATTATATTTGTTATAAATTCCTGTAACATTCAGCAAATCAAACCAATCCGTATTAATACCATTATAAGGAACCGGCGTGTAATTTGTTTGACGGTTTTTTAAGTATTCATTCCTCAAATCATTGTATTGGGAACCACTTAGATATTTGATTGGATTAATGGCTGAGGAAATTCCAAGTTGGTTAGAAAATCCGAATTTTGCTTTTCCTTTTTTTCCTTTTTTGGTTGTGATAAGAATGACACCATTTGCACCGTCAGCGCCATAAATACTTACTGCCGCAGCATCTTTCAGTACAGTAAAACTTTCAATATTTTCGGGTGAAATTTGGGCAAGAGGATTCGATAAATTTTCAGAAAAGGTACCGTTTGCATCAAAAAACTGACTATCAATACCTACTTCTTCGCTCATTATTACTCCATCAACAATGATTAAAGGCTGTGTAGAAGTTCCTAAATTAGAATTGGTCAGCGAGCTCAGACTTCCTTGTCCACGGATATTAATTTTAACAGGACCTCCAATCCCGGAAGTATTTTCAATCAATACCCCTGCAATTTGCCCTCCCACAATTTTATCAATACTTTCGGAAGCTTGCTCCACAGCAATATCTTGGGCATTCAAAGTAGATATGCTCCCTACGATTTCCTCTTTCAATTTTTTGGTGCCGTAGGAGGAAGTAATCACAACTTGGTCTAATTCATCTGTGACTTGCTCCATATTGAAAACAAAATTAAATGAGTTTCCCACACGAACGGATTGCGTTTTCGTCCCTAAATAAGACACTTCTAAGACCGTATTTTGTATGTCGTTGCCTTTCAGTAAATAAACAAATTTTCCATTACTGTCACTGATAGCTCCAGTTGAGGTTCCTTTAATCAAAATAGTGGCACCAGGAACAGGGTTTTTGTCTTTGCTGTCCAAGACAATACCTTTTATAAAACGCTCTTTTTCTTGTGAAGCTGCTTTATCTGAAATTTCCAGTAATAATATTTGTTCTTTTTGTATAAAAAATGATATTTTCCTGTCTTTAAAGAGTTTGGTTAAAGCGTTTTCCAGTGTACTATTTTTAACAGATACAGTTACTTTTTGATTTAAATCAATTTTACTAACGTTGTAAATGATTCGGTAATTCGTTTGTTGTTCAATAAATCTTATAACCTGACTTAGCGGTTGTTCTTTAAAATTTAAAGTAATGGTTTTATCTTTCGACTGGGAAAATGTATTAATACTTAGTAAGACTATCCCAAAAGTTAGAAGGAGTTTTTGCCAATAGGAGTGTTCTGTAAACGTCATTTAATTTGGTTTTTGGTTGGTAGTAATCGGATAACATTACAATTAATAATGTCGAATCACGCACTTGGTGGCGCATCTTACAAAAGGTTAATTAAAATTTGATTACTGTATCAAATTTATATTTCTTTAAAGTATATAATATCTTTTATTATGCCATCTTGAATTTAGCATCATAATTAAAATGATTTAATTTAATAATAGAGTTGTAGTATTAGAACTAAAAAAATATAAATCCACATACTTTTTTCTAAAATAGCTTTTTAGAATATCTAATAGAGATTTATTTATATTGTTGTTACTAAATGAAGGTACAAACTTATGATTATTAAGACTAAATATAAATAACAAAAATATTATTAACAAAACATTAACTTTATCACTATGATTACAAAAAATTAAAAACTCAGTATTTCCAGAAGGTTTGTCAATTAGGGCAAAAAACAGGGAGTATTTAACCAAAAAAGAGAATGGGATTTTTGAGCTAATCTGAGTTTTTGTAGGGGTTTAGGAAGTAGTAAAAATCGATGCCCCATCAAAATGTTGATGAGGCATTATTAATACCGAGTAAACTTGAAAAGTCTATCGAATTTCTTGCAGATTAATATAAAATTGTTAGTTTTAATGATGATTTTAAAATAAGTAAATTTTAAATTACAGTTTTAAAAATCAAATGGAAAAAAAACTTATTACGATAATTTTTAGGGGTTATACTTTTAAAATTAATTTATTTTTATAAAACACCCACAAGATTAGAGACCAAAAAACAGCATACATTAATGCAAAAGTTAATGAAGCATTCATAGGATTGCTGAAAATAGGAACTATACAAAATTTATAGAAATAACTTTGAAGATTGATTTGTTCCGAAGCTATTTTTGGGTTTTGAATTGTAATGGTGCTCAAAACTCTTGGTATTATTCCCGAAAAGAAAAACACAATCATAGGATTTACACCCCAAATTAAAAATAATTTTGTCCATTTTTTATAGTTTGCAACATCTATCAGGAAGTATAATACTGTTAGACATAAGGTGGCAATTCCCGCAGTATATAGTACATAGGAGCTTGTCCAAAGTGATTTGTTTAACGGAAACAGTAGACTCCAAAGCAAGCCTGCAATTAGCAATGCAAATCCAACTGCTGCTATTTTTTTTAAAATTTCAGTTTGTTGGATTTTTAAATTTAATATTTGGCCTATGAACATTCCAAGAATTCCTGTGGCTACAGCCGGAAGAGTGCTCAAAATTCCTTCTGGATCCCAAGTTTTGGAATAACTCCATAGATGTCCTTTTAATACTAAATTATCCAACCACGCAGCTAAGTTTGTCCCTTTTTCAAAATTTGCGGGACCAAATCCCGGAACTGGAACAAAAGCCATTACAATCCAGTAACCTAGTAAAATTGATGCAGCAACCAAAAGTTGTGTTTTCAGATTTGTTTTTAAATATAAAAGAGAGACAAAAAAATATACAATTCCTATTCTCTGTAAAACTCCTGGGATTCGTACCTCCTGAAATGCTTCAATTTGGCTGTATGCTAAGATTATTAATATTGCAAAAATTCCAAAAACGAGATAGGTTTTGATTTTTAAACTAAAGTTTCCTAAAAGTGCATAAGCTACTGCAAAAGTTATCATCAGCCTGAGTAGTAATAAGGAAATCCCCTCTAAGCCCAATAATTCTATTCTACTGAAATAATTTAAAAATAATCCTAAACAGAAAATTCGTAAGGATCGAACAATAATTTTATTAAAAACTACTGAGTCAAATTGTTTCGTTGGCATTGCAAAAGGGATTGCGCTACCCATTATAAAAATAAAAAAGGGAAAAACTAAATCGGTCGGAGTACAGCCATGCCATTCTGCGTGAGCCAAAGGCGGATAAATAGCGGCCCAACTTCCCGGGTTGTTGACAATAGTCATTAATAAAATGGTAAATCCTCTGAATACATCTAGTGAAATTAAACGCTCTTTTGTCATTGTTTTAATTTAAATTATTTGGTTAATTTAATGATTGAAAACCTACTTCATTCAGGTTTACTAAAATGGTGTTAACAATTTTATTTGACGATAGCTTCCTGAATTATTTGCTGAATGTCTTCTCGAATTTTTTCTTTAGATAATTTATTTCCTTCACTGGAAACTTCGGGATAGGTTCTATTGGATAAAAATACATAAACAATCTCTGTTTCTGGATCGACCCAAGCTATGTTTCCTGTGAAGCCGGTATGACCAAAACTGGATTCAGAAACGCAGGCGCACGTTGATCCGTCTTTTCCAATTCTTTTATCAAAACCTAAACCTCTATGAACTCCTTCAGAACTGTAATAGGAAGTATTGAAGGCATCGAATGTTTTTTCGGAAAAATATTGCTTATTGCCGTAATTTCCTTTTTGTAAAAACAGTTGCATCATTTTGGCAACATCCATAGCGTTAGAAAAAATTCCGGCATGACCGGCTATTCCGCCTTCCATTGCCGCTGCCATATCATGAACGTATCCCTGAACAACCTGGCGTCTAAAATAATTATCAACTTCAGTCGGTGCAATTCCATTTTTATCAAATTTTTCTAAGGGATTGTACAGAGTATTATTCATTCCAAGTGAGCTGTAAAAATTTTTCTGGCTTAAAACTTCTAATTTCTTTTTAGTTTTTCTTTCGAGGTATTCTTTCAGGATAATGAAGGTGAAATCGCTGTATTTGTATTCTCTTTTAATTGACAATGGACTATTTGCAATGATTTTCATTATGGTATCGTGATAATCTTTTCTAATAAAAAGACCGTCGGCTACTTTTGTGGAAAATTGGGAGTCAGCTATTTTATGATAGTATTTTTCCAAAGGTTTGTTTTCGGTGTCCAAAGTTGCTTTGTAAAATGGAATCCAAGCCTGAAGCCCAGCATAGTGTGTCAGTAAATCCTTGAAGTTGATGTTCTCTTTATTTGTTTTAGAAAAAAGGGGAACCATTTTTTTTAATTTGGTATCCAGATTCACTTTATTTTGATCGTATAATTGCATCACGTTAGGCAGAGTTGAAATCATTTTTGAAATCGAGGCAACATCATATAAGTCTGAATTGGAAACTTTTGTAGTATTATCATAGGTATGGTAACCATAGGATTTCTGGAGAATGACATTTCCTTTTCGAGCGACAAGCACCTGCATTCCAGGAGCCATTTTACCATCAATTGCTTTTTGGGCTATAGCATCGATTTTAGATAAAATCAATGGATTCATTCCTTCATTTTCTGGAGTTGTAAAACCCAAACGGTTTAATTTTTTGGTTGATAAGCCCTCATTTATATGGAAGGATGAGTTAATGGAGACGGGTAATTTTCCTTTGGCTTCGATAGCTCCAAATAGTAATTCTGCTGAAACCACCTGACTTATATCAGAGTTTTGGTAGGAAACTACTAATCCTTCAATATCATCAAAATTATTGATTGGCAATAGGGAATAAGGCTTTGTAAAAATATCCAAAATCACTTTGTTGTGCTTTGCAATTTTTTGTAACCAAAGCAATTCAGTTTCCGTAAAATTCTGTTTTTCCCACGTTTTGTTTAATTTATGGAAACCAATGATAACAGTATTGTATTTTTTTAATTCGGTGTTTAGACTATCAATATTGGGGTTAGATATTTCCGTCACTTCGGTATATTTTTTTAATGTAGTGACAAAAGTGCTGTTGACATCATCTCCCAGTTTTACGTATGCAATTTTCTGATCTAAATTTTTGATAGGAAGTATTTTCTTTTCATTTTTTAAAACAGAGATCGCATTTTCATACAATTTATAATGTAAAGCATCATTTTCTGAAGGATTGATGTCTTGAACTAAGTTTTCTAAAGCAATAGGCTTGTATTTATTCAATCCCGCTTTGTACTTATAACGCAATATTTTTTTTACCGAATGAGCCAAACGTTCTTCGGTAAGAATTCCATTTTTGTAGGCTGTTTCTAGTTTTTCGAAACCTGCCTTTACGTCTACTGGACCAAGTAAAATGTCATTTCCAGCATGAATTACAGCTAATTCAAGATCACCAGGACCTAGGAAATCTGTGGCGCCTTTCATGGCTAAACCATCTGTAAAAATCAATCCATCAAAGCCCAGTTGCTTTTGAAGCAAGTTGGTTACTACATTATACGAAGCGGAAGAAGGAAGATTTTTTCTAGGATCTAAGCTAGGAATTTCAAGGTGTCCAACCATAACGGAGACCAAACCTTCATCGAATATTCTTTTGTAAGGATACAGTTCCACCAAATCGATTCGTTCTTTTGAAAAATCAACCAAAGGCAATGTATGATGCGAATCTGCAGCCGTATCTCCGTGTCCTGGAAAATGTTTTCCGGTACTGAAAACACCTTGACCTTGAACGCCTTTCATGTAGGCGATGGCTTTGTCACTAACATTAGTTTTATCTTCACCAAAAGAACGGTTGCCAATAATTGGGTTTTTTGGATTGGTGTTGATGTCAAGAACTGGAGCAAAATTAAAATGGATTCCCATTCGCTTGTTCTCATTCCCCATGTTTTTACCAACTTTCTCAATTAAACTTAGATCTTCGATCGCTCCCAAAGTCATGTTCCAAGGATACCGATAGGTAGAATCTAATCGCATACTCAATCCCCATTCGGCATCTATTGCAATAAATAATGGGACATCAGATTTAGACTGATATACATTAGTTAATTTCGCTTGACGCATTGGTCCACCTTGAAAAAAAAGGATTCCACCAACTTTATATTCTTCGATTATGGCGTTAACTTCATTTTCGTGAACAGAATCTTTATTAGAATAAGCTGAAATCATATACAATTGGCCTATTTTTTCTCGACTCGACATTTTGTTGTAAATACTGTCAACCCAATTCTTTTCTCTATCAGAATTTTTGAAAAAAGTCTTTCTTTCTGATTTACTTTTAGGAACATAAATGTCTATTTCTTCTGAAAAGGAAGCTTTTTTTAAAGCGGTAATTGTATTGGTTTTTTTAGAAACAGCACAATTGGTAATCAAAAATATAAATGCGGCGTAGAGGCTAATCTTTATAAAGCAATTTTTCATCTAATTATTTTTTGGAGCAATTGATTGGTCAATTATTTGTGTTTTTAATGTGATTTAAAAACTAATTTTTTTACTGCTATGGGAACTTGTCAGGAACAATCCTAAGTAAGTTAAGAGTCCGTTTAGTACTATTAATTCATTATCAAATACATAACCCGAAAACAATATTTTAGAGTTTTCATTTATTATATACGTTAAGAAAGGAGCTAATAGACAGATAAAGGGGACTAATTTATCATTTACGTTTCTTGATTTTTGAAACAGACCAAAAGCATATAATCCTAATAATGGGCCATAAGTATATGAAGCAACCTTGAATATCATCCCAACAACAGAACTATCATTGATTGAATTAAAAATGAGTATTACTAAGAAGATTAATGCTGAAAAACTGATATGAACGATATGCCTTTTACGGACGGTATTTTGTTTATGGCTATTTTCGGCTTTGCCCATTCCTAAAAAATCGACGCAAAAAGAGGTGGTTAAAGCCGTCAGAGCTGAATCGGTAGTAGCGAAAGTGGCAGCAATAATTCCCAATAAAAATACAATTGCCGGAATTGTTGATAAATGATTCAATGCGATTTCAGGAAAAAGTAAATCGGTTCTTGGTTTGCCTGTAATTAAATCGACAGGGATTGCAATTCCGTTTTTATCAGCATAAATATATAGTAAGGCACCAACACTTAAAAAGAAAATATTGATAATAACGAAGATTCCCGTAAAGGTAAACATGTTTTTTTGTGCATCACCAATGTTTTTGCAGCTCAGATTTTTTTGCATTAAATCTTGATCCAGCCCAGTCATGGCTATAGTTACAAACATTCCTCCTACTATTTGTTTTACAAAATGAAATTTACTTCCTAGGAAATCATCAAAGAAAAATATTTGTGAATAATTACTGTTTTTAACTTCATTGAAAGCACTAACGGCACTTAAATTCATACTGTCGCAAATAAAATAGATCGTAAGGAAAACCGATGTTACAAGGAAAAAAGTCTGTAAGGTATCCGTAATAATAATTGTTTTCAATCCACCTCTGTAGGTGTAAGAAAAAATGAGCAGCAAGGAGATTAATACAGTTAATGCAAACGGAATATTATAATAATCAAATACAAAACGCTGTAATACTATTACCACTAAATAGAGTCTGAATGCAGAGCTTACCGTTCTGCTAATCAAGAAAATAGTGGCTGCTGTTTTGTAGCTGTAAAGCCCCATTCTCTGTTCTATATAGCCATAAATAGAGGTTAGATTCATTCTGTAATACAGTGGTAATAATAACTTTGTAATTATTATAAATCCGATAGCATTACCCAACACAAACTGAAAATATTTGAATTGTTCGCCACTCGCGGCGCCTACTTCTCCCGGAACAGATATAAAAGTTACTCCCGAAAGAGCGGTTCCTATCATCCCAAAAGCAACTAAATACCATTTTGAATTTTTATTGGCGGTGAAAAAAGCATCATTCCCATCATCCTTTTTGCTGACTCTATGTGAGATGTAGAATAATGTAGCGAAATAAACGATGATAAGGATTAGGATTGCACTTGGAGTCATTTTGTATCTTTATAGGTTTATTGTTCTTTATGAATCTGTAACAGACTTTAAAATAGTTTGTTTGTTAAATTTCTAGATTTTTATTTTCAGCCAGTAAAACAGCTCTGACACTTTTGTGTTTTTTTAGTAATTCAGAAGCTAATTTCTCGTCAATGTGCAGTTCTTCTACAATCATTTCAACACCTCTTTGTACTAGTTTTTTATTAGACAATTGCATGTCAATCATTTTGTTGCCATAAATACGCCCTAGTTTAATCATAACAGATGTTGATATCATGTTTAATACTAATTTTTGAGATGTTCCAGCTTTCATCCTCGTACTTCCGGTAAGGAATTCTGGACCTACTATCAATTCAATAGGATAATCAGCCTGTTTCGAAATTAGACTATCACTATTACAGGAAATACTTCCAGTTGCGATATTGTTTTCTTTTGCTTTTTTTAATCCGCCAATAACATAAGGAGTATTTCCTGAAGCTGCAATTCCTACAACCACATCTAAACTCGAAATGTCATAGGCTGATAAATCTCTCCAGGCTTGATCAATGTCGTCCTCGGCATTTTCTACTGCTTTTCTAATAGCTGAGTCGCCACCTGCAATGATGCCAATAATCCAATTGTCCGGAACTCCAAAAGTTGGCGGACATTCTGAAGCATCAAGAATACCGATTCTTCCTGATGTACCGGCACCGATGTAAAAAAGCCTTCCACCAAGTTTCATTTTAGATACAATTATATCAACCAATTTTTCAATATTTGGAATTTGTTTTCCTATTATATCTGCTACTTTTTTATCTTCATTATTTATGTTAGAGAGTAGTTCATTAGTACTCATTTTATCTAAGTTCGAATAGAGCGATTCTTGTTCTGTATCGGGATTAATTTTTACCATTTCTTATTTTTTACTGATTAGGGATTTTTTATTTTTTTATAGGCCAGATTCAATTTCTGTATTTTATTAACAACAGTGTCCTGGTTTTATGTGACAATTAACAAGGATTTATTTAATAGATTACATAGTTCATGCGCATTTTTTTAAATGCTGTTAATCCATTTTTCCAACTTTTTCTTATTTTATTTTCTGAAATTCCGCTTTCAATTTGCTGCTGTAATTTTTTTGTCCCAGCAAGTTTTGTGAAAAAAGGATTGAAGAATTTCGTTTTGTCACTGGTATTTTGATAGGCTTTAATTAACCATTTTAGTTCTAATCGAGTTAGTTTAGGGTAAGCCGTTAAATCTTCACCAAAACACTCTTTTCCATTATAAAGTGGGTCTTTGGCTCCGAAATTTGGTTTTGGAGTAAAATTAAAAGTGCTTTTCGTTAAAAAAGGAGAGCCATAAATTTGAAATTGTTTTTCGGTTCCGCGGCCCACACTTACATTAGTCCCTTCAAACAAGCACAAACTCGCGTACAGATTTATGGATTGGTCATTTGGTAAATTTGGAGATGGTTTTTGGGGTAAACTATATTCCATTTTTCGATTATAATCAAGACAAGGAATAACGGTCAATTTACATTGTGCCCCGTTTTTAAGCCATTTTTCTCCATTTATCATTTGCGCATATTCACCGATTGTCATTCCGTGAAGGAGTGGAATAGGGTGCATGCCTACAAAACTGGTAAATTCTTTTTCTAAAAGTGGACCATCTATGATACTTCCATTAGGATTTGGTCTGTCTAGAATTACAAGAGGAATTCCGTTTTCTGCGCAGGCTTCCATGACATAATGCAAAGATGAAATGTAGGTGTAGAAACGTGCTCCAACATCTTGTAAATCAAACAACATAATGTCAATTCCAACTAATTGTATTGCTTTTGGTTTTTTGTTATCACCATAAAGAGAAATAATTGAGAGTCCGGTTTTGGCATCTTTTCCATCAACGACATGTTCACCGGCATCAGCAGTTCCTCTAAACCCGTGTTCAGGAGCAAAAATGGTTTGGATGGCTATTTTTTTTTCTAATAAAAAATCTACCAGATGTATTTTGTTTGTCAGAATCCCAGTCTGATTGGTAACAATTCCAACCTTTTTGTTTTGTAATAAAGGCAGGTATTTTTCATAATTATCAGCGCCTGTTTTAATTTTTACAGAATCAATTGAGATTCTATTCTTTACACTGTTATCTTCTGAATGAGAATAGCAACTGATAGTAACCATTAGGATAAAAAAATAAATATTTTTTTTTAAAATAAAATACATTGTAGTGTTTTTTAAAAGTGACGAATTAATAAAATTGCTATTGATTTAAGTACATAAGGAAGTCTGCCATAAATGCAATAGCTTTTTAGTTTAAATAGAAAAATCTATTATTTACTTAGAAAAACATATTTGCACTATGGGCTGACTGAAATTGGTAAACAAAAACCACTTTAGAATTTTCTGAAGTGGTTTTTTGTAAATCTTATTTATTGGTATAAAATGTTATTACCGGAATGTTGATAGTTGCACTAGGCACTCCTGCGGATATTCCTCCAGCATAACCCCTGCAGTAGACGGTATAAATTCTACCTGCTCTTGGAACAAAAATATTAGTTCCTGAATTAGCTTGATTCGCTACAAGAGCTGGAGCGGTTAGCGTTGGGTTGTTTGATGCGGATCCAGCAACGCGCAATTGTAATTGGTAGCCTCTCGTATCAGTAGGATCTTGTGGCTCTATGGCAATGAATTTTTCGTCTCCGCCTTTGAAAGTTATATTCTTATAGGTTTGAATCTCTTTTGTAACTAAAGGAGTAACGCCATTAATTGAAGTTGTTTTTATAATTCCCAAATCATAACCCGCTACAGGAGTATTGTTTATGACATTTATAAAGCGAATATACGCTTTGGTTTTGTCCAAATTAGCGACAGATAAATCATCATTGACTTGAAACATTGAATAGCTAACCGGCGTAACTGTTGGTAGTGACCCAATTAAGAAATTGGTGTAGAATTTGCCTTTGTCGGTTACTAGTTTGCCAACAAAACGTTCGACTTCCGCAGTTTGAGGAACAGTTGCAGTAGCAGCAATTAGTGGAGATATAGCACTCAAGGGCTGTTCTCCTGATTTTACCATACTGTAACTCGTCGATGCTGGATATTGCGATCCGTAAGATGTTCCAACGGGAAGACCAACGGTAACGCCAACAGAGGATATTTTCTCTGCTCCAATAAAATAATTCACCTGAAGATTAGTTCCATTTGCACCAATCGCTGCGTGAATAAATTTTACGTTAGAAGTGTTATCAGACGCACTTACTGCGTAAGGAGTGAAATCGTGTTCCTCTCCACAAGATACAACCAGTGCCGCTCCTAAAAGTGGTACAATGGATTTTTTAATAATGTTAAGTATATTTTTCATGTAATACGTTTTATAGTTTTGATAAATTACGGTTTAGAAAACCACATTTCTATTGTATGATAATCCACTTTATCTGCGCCAATTGCTTGTAAAGCCGCAAAATTCCATACATATTCTGAGTTGAATCTTGGACGAACTCGGTATGGTAATTTTCCATTATTATCAACAAATAAGCTAGTTGGGAAAGCCATTGTTTTGTAAATATTTACGTTGTCGTAGCGGTATTTTCGCATATCTGTCCAAGCTTCTAAATTTCCAAAACCAAAAAGAGAAATGTATTTTTGCAGGATGATGTGACTCATTGTTAAGTTAGCTTCAGCCGGAACCACATTTATATTAGCAAGAAAAGTTGATTTTTCTGATGCAGATATAGCAGTTGTGATTGGATAAGTTGTACTACTAATAGTATTTGCATTTACAAAATCGATACTCGCTTCAATTCCTTTTTTGTATGCTGCCAAAGCCATAACTTTATCTCCTTTTTTGAAAGCAGCCTCTGCCTTGATGAATTGAATTTCAGCATAAGTCATGATAGGAAACGATGCTTTATCTCTAAAAATATACCGACCAGGTGTCGTAATACTTCCAGCCAAGAATGTTCCCCAAAGATTAGGAATTCTACTTGGTCCCGTAGTTGAGGAAGCCGTAGTATTCAATGGATTGCCAATAAAAGTATATTTGGTTGGGTCTGGATTTGCCGCCGATGCCGGAGCTGTTTCAGATGTTCCAATAGATGGCGCTAAAATTCTTGACATGCGAGGGTCAATTGCGCCGGTAAAAACATCTCCATTCATAACTCTAACCATAAAATCAGTTTGACGGAATGTTGCAATGTTGTTTCTACCCGGTCCATTGAAATTGCTATCAGCTGACACGGAACCGTTGTAACTAATTAAGGCATTATCTGCATTTGATGCCAAAGATTTGTCGCAGGCTTCAATCACAGCTGTTGGGTTGTAACTAGCTTTATTTATTTGGTTATTCAAATTACGCGCTACTACGCCCCAAGCAAATTTGGTCCATTTAGCTCTATCGCCGTTATACATTTTATCCCCTACAGCTGTGTAAGTACTAGAGACTTTACCATCCGTACGCGCTAAGTCAACAACACCTTCGTTTATCAAACGCAGCACTTCAGCATACACTTGTTCTTGTCCTACATAGTCAAAAGACATACGTTGCGTAAAAGCTTGATCAAAATCAATTAATTCTGAATGATAATCTGTGGCAACTTGCCAGGACCAAGCTCTAATCACTTTTGATATACCGGTAATATCATGACGTTCTTCTGCAACTGCTTTTTCTTGCATTCGGGTCAAATTTAAGCCTATAGAAAAATAGGCCATTTTCCAAATTTCACCACCTGCATCATTATTTGCTGTGTAGCCGTATCTATCCCAATCGTTTCCAGTGGTCGCATTACTGAAATATTGCACGTACCTTCCTAAATAGCGATTGTCAAACTGTAAACCCACAGCCATTTGTTGCTCAATTGGCGGCATTAAAGCTTGGGCAGAAACATCAACTGGAAAACTTGGGTTTTCATTCAAATCTTGCAAGTTGTCACACGAAACTACAGTGGTCAACAGTCCTATTGCAGCTATATATTTTTTTATATTTTTCATTTTCTATAAGTATTAAAATCCTAATTTTACTCCCATGTTCAAACCTCGTGGTGTGGAAACCGTCCCAAAGTCAAAACCAGCTCCTCCAGCTCCTCCAGAAGATGCATTTAATCCATTAACTGCAGGATCTGCGCCTGTATAATTAGTTATCATAAAAGCATCGGTTAAGGTTAGGTTTAACGACAGCGATTTTATAGCTGTTTTTTCTAATTTTTCAGGAGACATTCTGTAACTAATGGTAATGTCTCTCATTCGCAACCAATTAATATCTTTTTCAATAAAGTCAGCATCAACTGCACCAGATCGGTAATATTCATTTTGATAATATGGCGTCACCATTACGTTATTCTGTGTAGGAGTGGCTGAGTTCTCTAGTCCATCTCTTAATATGCCTTGTACAACACGAGGTTGTTCTCTGTCTAAAGTTCTTGTGGAGATTCCATTTTGGTACATCCAAAATTCGGTTCCATTGAAAATATCTCCTCCTTTACGAAGGTCTAGTAACATTGACAAACTTAAATTCTTGTATTTGAAAGTGTTTTGAAAACCAAGTACAAAATCTGGATTTCTATCACCCGCGATAACAAAGTTTGGATTTTTAAGAGGATAACCTGTGCTTGGATCTATTAGTATTTGTCCTGCATTATTTCTTAAATAATCTACAGCTGTTATCGTAGTTAGTGGCCCGCCTACTTTTACACCACCTCGAACATTTCCATAAAGCCAAGTATCAGATAAATAATATTCTGTCACTACTGGTGGAAGATTCAGTAGTTCTGATCGTGTTTTATTAAAATTGGCATTCAAATCCCAAGAAAAATTGGATGTTTTTACTGGAGTGGCGTTCAAGGTGATTTCTAAACCTTCATTTCTTAAGTCTCCAAAATTAGCAGATGTTAAAACGAATCCAGTACCGTAACTTAAACGCATATTTTTTAAGATAGGATCAACTGTTTTGGTGCTATATACGGTTACGTCTAGCCCTATACGATCGTCAAAAAATTTAATTTCTGTACCAAATTCAACAGACTTGCGAAACTCAGGAACTAAATTTGGATTGGCACCTGTTACTCCGTATGCATATCCGCCATTTGTCGTTAACTGTGGTTGATAAATAGGTACTGCGGAATAAGGAGAAGGGATGTTAGCTGCCTCAGCGTAAGAGGCTCTTATTTTTCCATAAGACAATATTCCTTGGTCTTTCAAGCCCGGTAAATTAGAGAACATAAAACTGGTTGAGGCAGAAGGATAAAAGAAAGGATCAGGCAATACTGAAACCCAGTCTTTACGTCCTGTCAACGATAAATAAACAATCTTGTCATAATCAAAATTTACCTCTGTAAAGAAACCTACGATTCTACTTTGAATGATTCTTTCTTGTGATCTTTGTGTTGTAGCTTCGGTATTATTAATAGAATTAAAATTTGGATCAAAATACTTGTTTCCGGATGTAGATAAAATTCTAAAATAGTTGTCATTAATTGCATTACCAAGCAAAATTTTAGTATTGAATTTTCCGAAAGATTTTTGGGCAGTTGCCAAGAAAGTCGTATTCAAGTTACTAGTGCTGTTATAGTACGTTTCTATGAAACCTCCTGTTGCTATTCCACCAGCTGATTCTGGATGAATTGCTCTATATCCTTGACCTGAATTTACATCCCAACCTGCACGAGCTGTAAAATTTAACCATTCTGTTGGATCATATATTAATCCAACATTGGTAACAAAACGGTTGTTGAAATCCTCAGATAAGTTCTTGTTTACATCCCAAAATGGGTTGTCAGTTTCAGTATCCAGCGCTCCGGAAGTAATTTTCCTTCTTGATCCATCAGTATTCAAATAATTACGTACATCATCATTTTGAGGCCAGCCCAATAGTGTTAATAAATACCCATTACTACCAGTTAGTGAACCTGATCCACCTTTTGATGCTTTTTGATTTTCCGATTTAGTAAAACTAAAGGTCCCTTCTGATTTAAATTTAGGTGAAATTTTTGCTGTTGCATTTAAGCTAGCGTTTAATCGGTTATATGATGTATTAGGTGTAACGCCTTCTTGATCTAAATTACTTAACGACAATCTATATGAAGTCGTTTCTGTGCCTGCTTCAAGCGACAAGTTGTGTGTTGTAGATGTTCCTACTTTGAAAAAATTATTAACATTGTCATAGAATTTTGTACCTGGAGCAAAAGCTTCTCCTAATTGTCTTCTGTAATCAGTATTAGTTATTCCGTCAGCACCTCTTTGATATACGGATTGAGTTTCAGGGAAACGGTAGACTTGATCTAGTCTTGTATTGGTAGAGTAAGTAACTCTTCCCACTCCTTTTTTTCCTTTTTTAGTTGTAATTACTATAGCTCCGTTACCTGCTTGCATACCATAAAGCGCAGCAGCTTCCGGACCTTTAAGAATCGTTATCGATTCAATATCTTCAGGGTTGATATCAGCACCTCTATTAGTATAGTCTTGATTTCTATTGGGAGCATTTGAGATCATCAAACCTTGGTCCAGAGTTTCATTACTTACCGGCAAACCGTCCACAATATATAAAGGTGAATTGTTTCCACTCAAAGAGTTTACACCTCTTAATTGTATAGCTGCAGAAGCTCCAGGGGCTCCAGTAGTACTAGTCACTGTAAGACCAGCAATACGACCTTGCAGCGCGTTGGCAAAATTCGCACGTTGTGTATCTGCGATTTCTTGTCCTTTAACCGCTTGTGCGGAATATCCTAAGGAGGATTTGTCTAAAGTTCTACCCATCGATCCTATGATAACAACTTCTTTTAAGCTTTCAACACTTTCAGTTAAAGTTACATTCATTGAGGAGCCTGTAACTTGTATTTCTTTGGTTTCAAAACCAATATAACTGAAGCTCAGTATTTGTCCTGATAATGCAGCAATGCTGTAATTACCATCAAAGTCAGTCGTGCTACTTTTAGTAGTACCTTTAATGAGTACAGTAGCTCCGGGTATAGGAATTCCGTCCGCTTTGTTTTTAACAGTTCCTGTAATTGTTTTCGTTTGTCCAAATGTAACTTGAACGAACAAAACCAATAATGAAATAAGGAATAATTTCTTCATAATTATTTTGGTTTTATGGTTGTTGAACAAATATATTTATTTAATGCATATAAATGCAATATTTAGTCATATTTTTTTTAAAAATAAACTAAATAACGCAAAAAAATGCATATTTGTTTTAAAAACAGGCTTTATGTTTGTAAATTAATGATTTTGACGAGGTGCTCTATTACAGTTGGTCGTATTGCTCTACTTTTAAATGGAATTATTTGATATATTTGTCCTGAATTTTTAATTTATAAAGATGCTGAAAGCCGAACGACATAAATATATAATGACTAAACTTATTGAAGATCAGAAGGTCATTACGGCTGATTTGGCTTTAGATCTTGATTTGTCAGAAGATACCATACGAAGAGATTTAAATGATTTAGATGACAAGAATTTACTCAAGAAGGTTTATGGAGGGGCGATATTGACAGTCGAAAAACCTAGTGATGTTTTCGATATTGTCATAACGGCTGAGGAAGAAAAGAGAAAAATTGTCTCTAAAGCATTGTCTTTGTTACATGATGAACAGGTAATTATAATGAGTGGAGGAAGTACGAATTTGGTTTTTGCAAAATTGATTCCTTCGGATTTAAAAGCTACTATCTATACGTATAGTTTGCCTATAGCGATGCAATTATCGCAGCATCCCAATATAGATTTAATATTTATTGGTGGAAAAATGCAAAAAAATGCAATGGTTACCATAGGAATGGATGTGATTCAAGTTTTGTCAAAGATAAAAGCAGATATTTGCTTTATTGGTGCCAGTAGTATTAATGTGAAACAGGGTTTGACAGAAGTGGGCTATGAAGTTTCTATCGTCAAAAAAGCAATGATTGACTCCTCTGACAAAGTGATTTCTATGTTCTCTTCTAATAAATTAAATACTAAAATGCCACATATTGTATGTGATATCAATCAGTTAGATTGTATTGTTACGGATTTGGATCCAGCAGATTCAAGATTGGAAGAATATAGAAAGTTAGGAGTTCTTATCTTATAATTTACATTTTAATCATAAATTGCATTATTTTGCGTTATTGAATTTTGTTTTTTGTTAAATAACGCAAAATAAAATATTCGTTTTGTTTTTTGTTTATATTTGTTAAACTTATTATTTAACCAAAAAATATAGTATGAAAACAAATACTTCTTTGACTTACGACATACCTGGAAAATTTGAAGAAACTCGATTTGAAAAAAATCATAATGTGATTTTTAAAAGTTCTGTAGAAGCTTCAAAGGTCGTTGCTCAAGAAATTGCAGCATTAGTTAAATCGAAACAAGCCGAAAATCAACCATGTGTACTTGGCTTGGCGACAGGTTCTTCACCTATAAAAGTATATGAGGAATTGGTTCGAATGTATAAAGAGGATGGACTTAGTTTTAATAATGTTATCACTTTCAATCTGGATGAATATTATCCGATGACAAAAGAAAACCGCCAAAGTTATCATTACTTTATGCATCAGCATCTGTTTAATTATATTGATATTAAACCGGAAAATATCAATATTCCAGATGGAACAGTTGTATTAGAACAGTTGAATCAATATTGCATTGATTACGAAACAAAAATAAAAAATGCAGGAGGAATTGATTTTCAGCTCTTAGGAATTGGTCGTACCGGACACGTAGGTTTCAATGAGCCTGGTTCTCACATTAACTCCGGAACCAGAATTATAACATTAGACCACATTACCAGAGTCGATGCTTCTTCGGATTTTAATGGTATTGATAACGTTCCTAAAAGAGCGATTACCATGGGAGTTTCAACGATTCTTAAGTCTAAAAGAATTGTTTTGATGGCTTGGGGTCAAAATAAAGCGGCTGTTATTAAAAGAACAATTCAAGGCGAAATATCGTCAGAAGTTCCTGCGACTTTTTTACAGAATCATTCTAATGCTACCTTTGTTTTAGATCAATTTGCGGCTTCTGAATTAACAAGATTTGAAACACCATGGCTCGTTGGTCAATGTGTTTGGACACAAGAATTAAAAAGTAAAGCGATTATTTGGCTTTGCAAAGAAACCAAACAATCCATATTAAAACTTACCGACAGGGATTACAATAATAATGGTATGTCAGATCTTTTAGCACAAGAAGGTTCTGCTTATGATTTGAATATTAATATGTTTAATGTTTTACAGCATACCATAACGGGCTGGCCGGGAGGAAAACCCAATACTGATGATTCTCACAGACCCGAAAGAGCTAATCCTGCCAAAAAAAGAGTTATTCTTTTTAGTCCACATCCAGATGATGATGTAATTTCTATGGGAGGAACATTTTCTAAATTAATAAAACAAGGACATGACGTACATGTTGTGTATCAAACTTCCGGAAACATAGCAGTTACGGATGATGAAGCATTAAAATTTGCTGAAGTATGTCGTGATTTTATCGGTAAGGAGAACAGTGAAATTAATTTTTCATCTGTTATTAATTTTCTAAATAATAAGACCGAAAACCAAGTTGATTCTTTGGAAGTTCGAAAATTAAAAGGGCTTATAAGACGACGTGAATCGTATGCTGCTACCAGATACATAGGTTTAAAAGATGAAAAAACGCATTTTTTAGACCTACCTTTTTACGAAACGGGGCAAATAAAGAAAAACCCTTTAGGTTTGGATGATATTGCTATCGTGAAAGATATTATTACCAAAATAAAGCCTCATCAAGTTTTTGCTGCTGGAGATTTGGCAGATCCGCACGGCACTCATGAAGTATGTTTGAATGCTATATTCGAGGCAATGAAACAGTTAAAATCAGAATCTTACATGAATGATTGTTGGTTGTGGTTGTACAGAGGTGCTTGGCATGAATGGGATATTCACGAGATAGATATGGCTGTACCTTTGAGTCCAGACGAAGTAACGATTAAAAGACATGCCATTTTGTACCATCAATCTCAAAAAGATAGAGTGATGTTTCAAGGAAACGATTCTAGAGAATTCTGGGTAAGAGCTGAGGAGCGTAATAAAAATACAGCAAAACTATATGATGATTTAGGTCTTGCAGAATATGAGGCGATTGAGGCTTTCAAACGTTTTAATTATTAGAAAAATTAAAAGTCCTAAATGTTTAAAGGATGAATTTAAATTTAGATATTACTTTTCGCAAGAGCCGTCAGCTGTTTGAAATTAATAGTGGACTAAGTTTTTTGCGAAAAGTATCAATCAGAATGTGAGATATTTTATATTTTTAGAAATAACAGCAATTTACTCCAATACATGTCAATATCTCCTCAATTACAAGAATTATCCCAGTCATTAGAAGGAACACTTTTTTATGATGATCTCCATAAAACATTGTACGCTACAGATGCTTCCGCGTATCGAATTATGCCAGTTACTGTAGCGATTCCAAAATCAGAGGATGATATTGTTAAAATTATTCGCTTTGCAGCAAAAAATAAAATTTCAATTACGCCCAGAACTGTTGGAACTTCCTTAGCTGGTCAAACAGTAGGTAATGGAATAATTGTAGACGTTTCAAAACATTTTACTAAGATTGTCGCTTTTGATTCTGCAAAAAAAACGGTTACCGTGCAGCCGGGAGTAATTCGGGATGAACTGAATTTGTATTTAAAAGAACACGGATTATTTTTTGGCCCCAATACTTCAACCTCAAATCGCTGTATGATAGGAGGGATGGTAGGCAATAATTCGTCGGGAACTACTTCTATTAGGTACGGAGTGACCCGCGATAAAATAGTGGAAATCAAAGCGATTTTGAGTGATGGGACTTTGGCAGTATTTAAAGAACTGACTTCGGCGGAATTCATTGAAAAAACAAAAGGAAACACGCTTGAAAGTTCTATTTACAAAACCATTTATGAGGAACTTTCGAATACAGAAAACCAAAAAGAGATTATAAAAGAATTTCCAAAACCTGAAATCCACAGACGAAATACGGGATACGCAATTGATTTATTATTGAAATCGGAACTTTTTGGAGGAACCGAAAATACTATAAATTTAGGGAAACTCCTTTGCGGAAGCGAAGGAACGCTAGCTTTTACCACGGAAATTACGTTAAAAGCAGATCATGTACCGCCAACATATAATGTTATGGTGGTAGCGCATTTTCATACGATTCAGGAAAGTTTAGAAGCCGTTGTAACCGCGATGAAACATCATTTGTATAGCTGCGAAATGATGGATGATACAATATTGAATTGTACCAAAACCAACCGGGAACAAGCCAAAAATAGATTTTTTATTCAAGGCGAACCAAAAGCAGTTATCATGCTCGAAGTTGCTTCGCATCATAGTATGGAGGATGCCGAAAGACAAGCTAATGATTTAATAGCCGATTTGGAAAGAAACAATTTTGGGTATGCTTTGCCCAAAATTTACGGAGCAGATATTGATAAAATAAATGAGTTGCGAAAAGCAGGTCTCGGACTTTTAGGAAGTATTGTTGGTGATAATAAAGCGGCAGATTCTATTGAAGATACCGCAGTTGAGTTGAGTGATTTACCCAATTATATTGCCGAATTCTCCGCCATGATGGAACGCCATGGTCAGAGCGCGATTTATTATGCGCATGCAGGTGCCGGAGAATTGCATTTGCGACCAGTTTTAAACTTAAAAACAACAGATGGATTACACCAATTTAGAAACATCGCAACCGAAGTCGCTATTTTGGTAAAAAAGTATAGAGGTTCGCTGAGTGGGGAGCACGGAGATGGAATTGTACGAGGCGAGTTTTTGCCCTTTATGATTGGGGATAAGAATTATGAATTATTAAAAAGAATCAAACATGCCTTTGATCCTAATACCATTTTGAATGTAGGGAAAATTGTAAACGCTTTCAAAATGGATGAAAACCTCCGGGTGGAAGCAGGAAGATTGGAACCGGAAATACAAACAATTCAGAATTTTTCGGATAGTATGGGAATTTTGCGTGCCGCGGAAAAATGCAATGGCTCCGGTGATTGCAGAAAATTACCTTCGGCTGGCGGAACTTTGTGTCCCAGTTATCGCGCTACCCGAAATGAAAAAGATACGACTCGCGCCAGAGCTAATGCGCTGCGGGAATACCTTACACATTCAGAGAAAGACAACAAATTCGACCATGAAGAATTGTATAAAGTATTTGAGTTGTGTGTGAGTTGTAAAGCTTGTGCCAGCGAATGTCCCAGTAATGTGGATGTAGCGGCTTTGAAATCGGAGTTTTTGTACCAATATCAAAAAGCAAATGGATTTTCATGGCGCAATAAAATATTTGCTTTTAATGCTAAACTGAATGGATTGGGAAGTATCACTCCAAAGTTTACGAATTTCATGGTGAATTTGCCTTTGGTGAAAAAAAGCATGGGAATTGCTCCAAAAAGAGAAGTACCGCTTTTGGCCCCAAAGACGTTTAGAAAATGGTACGAGAAAAATTGGAATCAGGCGCCAAGTGATTCTTTTGTCAACGGAAAAGTATGTTTGTTTTGTGATGAATTCACTAATTATTATGACGTTTCGGTTGGAATTGATGCATATGAATTATTGACAGCATTAGGATACGAAGTAATTCTGGTGGATCATGAAGAAAGCGGAAGAGCTTTTATCTCGAAAGGGTTTCTTGAAGAAGCAAAAGCAATTGCGAATATAAATGTTGAAATTTTCTCGAATTATAGTACTGCTGATTTTCCTTTGATAGGAATAGAACCTTCGGCAATATTGACCTTTAGGGACGAATACATTCGATTGGCTGACGATAAAGAAGGTGCCGAAAAATTAGCCAAAAATGTATTTACGATTGAAGAGTTTTTCAAAAATGAAATTACTAAAGGTAAAATTCATGCAGAGCAATTTTCTGAAGAAGAGAAAACAATAAAAATTCACGGACATTGCCATCAAAAGTCATTGAGTACGATGGAAGCGACTTTTGCGATGTTGAATGTACCCAAAAACAGTTCGGTTACTATTTATAATTCAGGATGTTGCGGTATGGCAGGTTCTTTTGGATATGAAAAAGAACATTATGAAATCAGCATGCAAATGGGAGAAGATACGTTGTTTCCAAAAATTAGAGCCACTGAACCAACGACAGCTATTGCAGCAGCCGGCACGAGTTGTCGCCACCAGATTTTTGATGGAACGAGCAGAAAAGCGTTGCATCCGGTGACCATTTTAAGGAGTTTTTTGAAATAAGTTTTTCGAATTTAATTTGATTTTGTCTTGCCTATTTTGTGTGGTTTTTTTAAGTGTTTTACGTGAGCCATGCTACGTTTCTATAAAAAAATATAAGAATGTTTAATAGTTTCCGATAAATATACAAGGCAAAAAAACATTAGTTGTTTATTTCATTCATGGTTCTAGCGGAAATTATGCAACTGGGATAAAAATTTTTAAAGGGGTTTGAGGACTGGTTGATAAATATAGTTTTACAGAGAGTAGTATTGACAGAAATTATACAGGTTCGTAATTTGTTAGTATAATCGATGCGAATTTTAAATATGAAAGGTATACAATCGATGAATTAGTTTCTTTTACAGGCAAATTTAAAAATAGCATTTATGACATTACAGCTTTGAGGCAAACACAAACCGAAAGCATCCCATTAGAATTTATAATAAAATAGTAAAGATAAAAAGATGAAAAAAAGTATGCTACTACTTGCAGTTTTCTTGAGTTCCTTGAATGCGTTACAAGCTCAGAAACTAGATATAATTCCAAAGCCCGTAAAAATAGAACAAAAAGAAGAAGTGTTTGTAATTCCTTCATCGTTGTAAATTATTGTTGATAAAAAATTACAGAAAAGTACCGATTATATAGTAAGCAATTTTTTAAAAAATACAAGTATTGTTCCGATAGTCTCTATTGGAAACAAGCATAAAAAAAATGCAATAGTATTTCTGGTAGATGAAAAAATAGATCTTCCAAATGATGGTTATGAATTGATCGTAACTAAAAAAGGAGTTCGTGTAAAAGGAAAATCTCCAAACGGAGTTCTGAATGGTTTTCAAACCTTATTACAAATCTGCTCCGCAAAAGAGGTGCAAAAAGGAACAATTCCAGTCGTAAAAATAGAAGATTATCCTCGTTTTGAATGGCGTGGAATGATGCTTGACGTTTCAAGACAGTTTTTTGATAAACAAACGGTCAAAAATTATATTGATTGGCTGGCAGCACATAAAATGAATATTTTTCATTGGCATCTTACAGATGATAATGGTTGGAGAGCCGAAATCAAATCAATGCCAGATTTGACTTTAAAAGGAGCTTGGAGAGGCCCAGGAGAAGTATTGTTACCATCATACGGTTCCGGAAATAAGCGGTATGGTGGTTATTATACTCAAGACGACATCAAAGAAATGGTGGCCTATGCCTCAGATCGTGGAGTTTCTATTATGCCCGAAATTGAAATCCCGGGACATTCTCGTGCTGCTACGGCTGCTTATCCAGAAATTGGTTGTGTTACAACTCAGGAAACAAAAAGTGTTCAAGGAGAAGTGAAAAATGTATGGTGTGTAGGTCGTGAAGAAAATTATCAAATTTTAGATTCTATTATTAGAGAATTTACGGAAATGTTTCCTTTTGAATACATCCATGTTGCAGGAGACGAAGTTAATAGAGCTAATTGGGAACAATGCGCAAAATGTAGAGCTTTGATGGAAAAAGAAGGGTATACAGATACTTTTCAACTTCAGAATTATTTCTTTAAGCGTGTTGAAAAAATCGTAGAAAAATATAACAGAAAAACTGCGGGTTGGAACGAAATACTTAAAGGAGGAGAGATGAATCCGAATATAGAAATTTTTGCATGGCAAGGCATAGGTTATGGAATAGAATCTGCTAAAAAAGGACATCCAACAGTTATGATTCCGGGGCAATATACTTATTTTGATATGGCGCAATCTGAAAATGAACGTGGTCATCGCTGGGCCGCCATTACAGATACAAAAAGAGTTTATTCGTTTGAACCCATTCCTGAAAGCGATCTAACATCGGAGCAGCAAAAATTGATAAAAGGAGTTCAAGGTGCTTTATGGAGCGAGTATCTTGACCGTCCGACACGATTTATGGAATACCAAAGTTATCCAAGAATTAGTGCCTTATCAGAAATTGCTTGGTCTAAAAAAGAAGATAAAAATTGGGATGATTTTTATGGAAGATTAACAAATAGTCATTTACAGCGTTTGGTTAATATGGGAATTGCTTTTAGGGATTTTCCACCTTCCGCAACTTATAAAAGCGGGATCATTACAGTGACACAGCCTTATGAAGGGGCTGTTGTACGCTATGATGCGCAAGGAAATGAACCTACAATACTTTCGCCTTTATATACAAACCCAATTAAAACAAAGAGTTACGAGAAATACCGGTTTTGTACTTTTTTTAATGAAGATTCAGCAAGTCCAGCTGTAAAAGTAGAGAAACTACCAGTTGCAAGCTGGAATACGGCTCAAGTAGAAACTTTAACTATTTCGGAGAATATTTCCGAAAATGTTGATAAAAATGGGATTTGGTACCTAACTTTCAATCCTACAACTGATGCAGCTACTAGCGGGATCGTTAGAACAGTTTCACTTTTTGAAAATGATAAATTGATACAAACATATCCAGAAGAAAAAACACTGAAATCAAAACCACGTCTGCGGTTTTTGATTGAAAATTACAACGAAAAAAACAATTATCGTTTGGATTTTATTGTTGATAATAAAGAAGCAAAAGAATCTTCTGCTAAGGTAAATTTCAATTGTTCACCGTATCAGGAACCAGAGGTAAAAGTTACTTCCTCAATGGCTGAAAACCCTAAATTTCCACTTTCAAAATTAGAGGATTATAACATAGAGACTTATTTGCGTACCGATGTTCCATGTGTAAGTGGTGACTGGATTTTATACACTTTCATAAAACCTGTTGCTTCTTCTAAAATTGATGTGTTAACTGGAATTCCCCACCACCCAAGATTTATTGTTAATGATGGTTATGTTGAATATTCATATAACGGCGTAGATTTTGAAAAAGGAAATGTTTTTGATTACGGAAACGCATCAATTTATCCAAAACAACCAGTAAAGGCAGTTAGGATCATGATCACAGGGACAAACAACGAATCTCTTATGGCTGCCCAAGATTTGAGAATTAATCCTTAAAAAAATGAAAAAGATAACAGTTAGACTCACACTTGTTTTTTTGATTTCTTTGGGAATCGGTTGTCGCTCCCTAAAGAATTCAAAAAAATATTTCGATACCAAACAAAAGGAAGTTTACATCGATTCAATGATGAATAACGCGCTGGAAAAAGGATTTTTTCCGGGAGCTCAGATTGTTGTGGGGAGTAAAGATTCTGTTTTTATATTAAAAAACTATGGCTACCATGACACCTCAAAAAAGCAATTAGTAAAAACAGATAATGTATATGATTTGGCTTCTATGTCTAAAGTTTTAGGAGCCACCCTTGTAGCAATGCGTTTGGTTGGAGAGGATAAAATAAATTTGAAAGATAAATTAGGAGAGGTAGTTACTGTTTACAAAAATACGGCTATTGCCGATTTAACCCTTTTTGAATTACTAACCCATACTAGTGGACTAAAATCTGGGATTACTTTTTATCAAAGCTTGCTGTCTACAACCGATGGGTCACCTTTGTTAAGCAATCAACAATCGGCTGGTTATCCTAATTCATTTGATGTTATGTATGTAAATAAAAACATAGTTTACGATACAAAATACCTTGCTTTTGAACCAAAGGAGAATTATGTTCAGATTTATAAAAATATGTGGTTAAATCCTGAGTTTTATAAAACGGTTTTTGGAAGAGTAGCTTTGGCTAATACCAATCCTCGTGGCAACTACTTGTATAGTGATTTGAATTTGATTCTTGTACAACAAATGATGGAGGCAAAAACGGGTATAACACTGGATCAACTGGCTAAAGAAATTTATAGCGAATTAGGTATTTCAAAAATTGGATACAATCCATTGAAATGGACTTCTGAGGAAAATGTAATACCCACCGAAATTGACAATTTTTTTAGGAAAGATACCATTAAGGGATTTGTACACGATGAGGCTGCTGCCATTTTAGGAGGAGTTTCTGGAAACGCAGGCTTATTTGCAAACGCCGCATCCATCTCGGTAATTTGTCAGATGTTACTAAACTATGGGAAGTATCAGGGAAACCAAATTCTAAAAGCAAAGGTTGTTGCAATGTTTACAAAATCACCTCTTACCAAAAAAGGAATTTATCGTGGGCTTGGTTTTGATAAACGGAAACCTAATGCCTTTTATAAAAAAAGTGATTTTGGGCATACGGGTTATACAGGGACTTTTTTCTTTTTGAATCCCAATAACAATAAATTTTTGATTATTCTTACCAATCGTGTAAATCCTTCTCGAACCAACAGACTAATGTATAAAGATGATTTTTCTTCAAAAATTTGGAAACAAATAAACAATTGAAAAAGCAAAATAAGTGGGAATAAACAAAAAAAAGGATTGACTTTATGAAAAAACTAATGTTGATTTGCGTATTAATTACAACATTTTCTTTTGCACAAAAAATAAAAGCAGGTGTAGAGAATTATACTGAATATTTGTCTTTTTTGAAAGGTAAAAACATTGCTGTTGTAGCCAATCAAACTGGGATTTTTGACAATAAAACCCATTTGGTTGATTTTTTGGTCGAAAAAAAAATAAAGATAAATAAAGTTTTTGACCAAATTTGCACTTTGATGTAATGCCACTTGTGCTACCTGCGGATGTCCCTCTGGATAATACATATCTGATGTTTGGATACATGTGTCTCCAATCGCATATACATTTTCAAGTCGTTCAACGTTGTTATGTGCATCAACTTTTAATCTTCGGCCTCTTCCATAATATTCTTTGCTAATTCCTTCAAATATCTGAGAAGCAACACCTGCTGTCCATATTAAATTTTCACTTTATATAGTTTGACCATTACTTAATATTACCTGATTTTCTATGTAATCTGTAACCTGAGTATTTAAAATGATTTTTATGCCCAACTTTTCCAAAGCGTTATAGGTATTATCCTTTGACTTTTTGACTCATTGGAGACAATAATTTTGAGCTTCCGTCTACAAGATAAATAAGACTTTTTAGCGGTACCTGATAAAATTCTGGATAATCTTTTCTAAAGACTATCATTTGCATTTCAGCTGACATCCCTGAAATTTCAACACCTGTTGGTCCACCACCAGCAACTACCATATTCAATGTTTTTTTTAACTTTTCCAGGTCAGAAATAAAATTAGTAGCTTTTTCGAGCTGTTTTAGAATATAATTTCTCATCTCCAAGGCATCATTAATTGTTTTCATTGGAATGGGTTTTTTTAATATTTTCTATTCCGAAATAGCATCTTTTCAATCGGAAATATCTTTTCAATATTTTTGAAGAAAGTATAAATCATCGAACGTTCTTGGAAAAAATGCCTACTTCTTTTTTTAATATGTCGGCGTTCTAATTTTGCATCCTTGAGTTTTCTTTCAATTTCAGCCATGTATTCCTGCTCTGGTGTTTGCTTTATCGTGCCGTTACCCGAAAAACTGCGTAGACCATGCTCTTAGACCTCTTTTTTCTATTTATATAGCTTTGGCGCACTACTACCAAGCTCACGAGCTAATTATGAAATGTTATGTTCTTCATAACTCAATTGTACCACTTTCTCTTTAAAAGTTCGTTTATAAATCTTGCGCCTCTGTTTCAAAAATTAAAATTACCTCCACTATTCTTAACTCAATCTCCGGGATAAGTTAGTATGTCCACTGTTCATGAAAAAAGGATCTTGAAATAGGGTAGATCTTTATTGACCAAGAAAAACTTTGGTTCACCTATATTAAAGAACGCTAAATACCCAAAGATTACGTTATGTATAAATTTGTGGTAGTACCGTTTAAAAAAATAGTTTTTTTTAATAATTTATCTATAATCACTGAATAACCTATTTATTAGTGTTGTTGTTTTATATTTTATAAATCTAGATCCTTTTCTCGTTACAAAATTCTTTCCCTTTCATTTTAGTTTCAACTTATCTATTCCTACTAACTTGTTTATTTTACAATAACTGGACTTTTTACCTATGAAGGTTCTAATGTGAAAAGAATAAGGTAAATTTACAAGATCTAGAATTAATTTTTACAATACATTTTTAATTAAAGTTTTATAAATAATAATCTAGCCATTTATAAACATACTTTTATAAAAATTAAATACCACAAAAGCATTCTCAATAAATGATGATAAAAATATTACTACTAGAATACAATTCAATTGAAATGGATTTGTTTCCCCTAGAAATAAACGATTTGAATTTCAACTACAGCATTGAAAGCTTCAAATTAATTGATGAGTTTGAAAGCGCGTTGCAAAAGTCTACTCCCGATCTTATTATCTCTGAATATTCTTTGCTGCTTAGTTGTGGAAAGGAGGCGTTACAAATAAGAAATAAATTACATCCCACAATTCCTTTTATTCTTATTACAGACAATATAGAATTAGAGGATTGTATTGAACTGATTAAACAAGGCGTCACGGATATTGTATTAAAACAAAATATCTCAAGTTTATCGCGTAAAATTTCTAGAGCCCTAAAAGAAAGCCAGGGAATCTATAAAGAAAATTCTGAAAAAACGAAAGAAAAAGAATCAAATAATCTTATATCAGATAACGAAGAAGGGCTTTCTCAGGCCCAACTTGACAACTCCTATGAAGCTATTATTCTTGCAGATAAGAATGGCACTATTATTTCGACCAATTATACAGCCTCTAAAATGTTTCAATTGTCAGAAGCGGAAATTACTAAGTTAGATATATTTTGTTTTATTAATGGCACAAATGCTAATTTAGAGATACATAGAAAAGAAATTCAAAAAAAAGAAAGGTATAAAGGTGAATTCCATTTATTGAGAAAAGACGGCAGTAAATTTCTTGCTACAGTGCATTCGATAGTCTATGCAGATCCTTGTGGAAGAAAAAGAATTTTACTGACAATTTGTGATCTATCTGATTGGGAAAAAAAAAACGACGAATTATCAAAGACTGCCAAAGAAATTGGAGAGGCACTAAATGGACTCCAAAAAATATTGGATGCATCATTGGATGTAATATGTTCTATTGATAAAGAAAAAAGAATTGTTTGGATCAATTCCGCTTGTAAAAGCATTACAGGATACGAATCCCATGAACTAATTGGTGAAAAATATAGCGATTTATTGCATATTGAAGATCAAGAAAGTACCTTTACAATGGAGCAAGATGTCAGGAATGGTAATCCAGTGAAGATATTCGAAACCAGAATTATCCATAAAAATGGAAGCATTATACACATCATATTGAGTGCGCAATGGGATGAAAATGACAAATTAATTTATTGTACCGCGAAGGACGTCTCCCATAAAAAAAAGCTAGAAATGGCATTTCTAGTAGAGAGGCAGCTATTTTTGGATATTTACGATCAGGCCCCTTCCTGCATGGGAATCTTAAAAGGCCCCAATCATATATTTGAATTGGCAAACCCATTATATTTAAAATTAATTAACAAACAAAACATTATTGGTAAGACGGTAATGGAGGTGTTGCCTGAATTAAAGTTTCAGGGAGTTTTTAAAGTTTTAGATGCCGTTTATACTTCAGGGCATCCTTACGCTGCTAATGAAAGACTGTTTAGATTCGATTCGAAGGGCGACGGAAACCTAGAGGATAAATATCTTAATTTTCTATATCAAGCGCATCGTGACAATGACAACAAAATTGATGGCATTTTATTTTTTGCAATAGACGTAACTGAACAGGTAATGTCACGTATAAAAATCGAAGAGAGCGAAAAACTCTATGGGCAGCTAATAAGGGAGTTGCCTGTGGCAGCCTACTCTTGCGATGCAGACGGAAAAATAACATTTTTCAATAAGGCAGCAGCTACATTATGGGGTAGAGAACCTGAAGTAGGAAATGATTTATTGTGCGGCTTTTTGAAAATTTTAGACCATGATGGTAATTCAATACCTTTACAATCGTCCTCCATGGCTATAGCCTTGAGAGAAGGCAGAACAGTTTCTGGCTTAGCAAGTATTATCGTGCGCGCTAATGGAGAAAAACGTCATGTCGTTCCTCATGTCGTTCCTTACATTGATAAATTAGGGAAAGTTACAGGCGCCGTGAATGTGCTTACGGATCTTACTGAAAGCAAAGCGGCCCACAAGTCATTGGAGATGCGCAACAAAGAGTTAGCTGATTATAAATATGCAATAGATCAATCAAGTATTGTTGAAATTATAGATGACAAAGGAAAAATCATACATGCAAATGAAAATTTCTGCAAAATTACTAAGTACAGTCTAGAAGAATTAATCGGACAAGATTGCGAAATTATTGGCGCCGGTTACCATTCGGAAGAATTCCTTAGCAATATGTGGACAACTATAGGTCATGGTAAGACTTGGAAAGGAGAAATAAAGAATAAAGCAAAGGATGGGACCTTTCATTGGCTTGATACAACGATTACACCCTTTTTAAATGAACAAGGGACACCTTTTCAATATGTTGCTACCAAATTCGATATCACAGAACGTAAGAATGCAGAAATTAATCTTGAAAAACAAAATAATGAACTGCTCAAAACGAACAAAGAATTAGATCGTTTTGTCTACAGCGTTTCTCATGATTTGCGCAGCCCTCTAACCTCAATTCAAGGACTTATCTCAATCATTGAAGACGAAAGTAAAGAACCTGAAACACTGGAACATGTTAAAATGATAAAGAGCAGTATCAACCGTCTCGATGAATTTATCAGAAAAATTTTAAGTTATTCACAAAATAAAAGGACAGGCTTACATGCGGAACAAATACTAGTAAAAAAAACTATTTTGACTATTGTCGATTCTCTTCAAAACATGGACAACGCTAAGGGCATTCATTTTGAAATTGATATTCAGGAGGATTTTACTTTTTTTACTGATAAGCTCGGCTTCAATACAATAGTTGAAAACATTATTTCCAATGCAATTAAATATCATAAATCTTTCAACACTGAAAGATTTATTAAAGTGACAGGAAATGTAACAAACGAAATGCTTCAACTTAAAATAGCTGATAACGGAATTGGAATTGCAACAAAGCATCAAGATAAAATATTTGACATGTTTTTTCGTATTTCAAGTAGATCAGAAGGATCGGGAATTGGTTTGTATATTGTAAAAGATACAATCGAAAAATTAGAGGGATCCATCCACTTCTTTTCAGTAGTAAGAAGTGGTACAACTTTCGAAATAAAGCTTAAAAATTTTAAAATATGTTAGACCTAAAATCAAAATTTCAAAGAGTAATGCTTATTGATGACAATACTATTGACCTCTATATTACTTCTAAAATCATAACAAAAAATAATTTTGGAGACAAAATTGACAAGTATACGTCAGCCATCAAAGCACTGACGTTTTTAAATGAAAATCAGGTTAATTTTAATGAATTGCCTCAAATAATTTTTGTAGATATTTATATGCCTCAAATGTCAGGATTTGAATTTATGTTGGAATACGACAAGCTATCTGCCGATTTAAAAAAATATTGTAAAGTTTATATTATCTCGTCTTCAATAGATAAAAATGATATTAAACGAGCAAACGACGATTTAAATATTGTCGCTTTCCAAGTTAAAACGATTACAAAAGATTTTCTTGAAAGTATCTCGTCTGAACAAAAATAAATTCCTGATTTTCATTTCGAATACAAGAAAACTTTATCGTGCAAGTATAGTTCTCAATAGTATTCTTTATCAAAAACAATCACAAAAACACGATTCAAATCGATGCCTTAATTAAAAATTAAAACGTTTAATAAAATAGTAAAGAATACTATATTTTTTTAAACAGAAAGTTTCTGTCTTGCAGCTAATATTGGAATCTTTAAAATCGATTCTTGACGAACCCTATTTTCGTAAGGCCCTTCTCGATAATTAATAGTAAAGGAAATAGGATTAACCACAATTTCTTTTGACGAATTTTAAGAATTAGCTTATAACGGCGTTGGTGCATTCTTTTTGTCCTTTGTTTGATGGGAGTGCCTGTACGCTGCTGCTATAATACTAAAAACTACTGAAGGAGCGCCGCATAATCCTCGACAATGTAGACTAATTTTTTTTAAGATGATCTTATTGACTTACTTTCGTCACTTGTGCATTTGTGGATTCTCTCATACAAATAAGCTTTAGTAGTTTCCAAAATTCTTAAAAAAAAACAGGGAGGTTTTCTTTTTGTAACTAAGAGTTGAATCGCGCTAATAAAAACTTCCTTGGAATGGCTTTTATACTGTTCTTCTGTATCTCCGAATGTAGTGTTGGGATGGCGCTATCTTATTGTAATTTTAGAAAATAAACGACGTAGCATCTTTCTTCTTCTAAAAACTATGAGGTCTACTTTCTAAACGGCTTGTTCATTGGCTTCTTTTAAAACGAATCGGATTTGCTATTAAACTTTGGTTTCCTTGGAAATGGCTCTATCACTAGTTTCTTTCTGTATCGTCTTGATAAAGAATAAATTCAACATTATCAACAATAGCTCCTTCATTGCCATTATTAATTACAAAATGTGTGTTTTTAGATTCGACCCTAAGATGTAATTTTTGCAATTGAATGGAATCTATTCTGACAGAATAGTGGCCTGATATCAAACCTAGATATCCAAAATAACCATCTGCTTCAGAAAGGACAGAGGTAACAAAACCGCCATCTTCTCTGTAAATATTGATTTTTAAACCACTTGTTCCTGTAATCTGCCCATTTTTTCTACGTTGAACCATACCGGCAACTTCTCCCACAACAGAAATAGGAATTTCAATTACTCTTAATTGATTCGCGTTTAGGGTAATATTTAAAGTTTTGTCTTTTAGTTGCCAAGCAATATTATTTATTTTAGCAGTACTGAAGGTAACTAAATTTTTTACATAGGGTTCCAATCCAGTAATAATCGTAATCCCTTCTTTTGGATTTAGAGTTTTCGTACCGCCATTAACAGTAACTTCTACCCCCTTTACTGGCTGTTCATCAATGTCTCTCTTGCCGTCGCCATTTATATCTAAAAATGGTTCAAATTTTACACTCGCTCTGCCAATGGTAGTATTACCACTAAATTCCACAAAATCGGCACTGGGTTCAAAAATCAAACTTCCGTTGGCTAATTGTGAAAAAGATACTACGTCCTTACTAATATTGCTAGAAAATCCCGTATTTGAGAACTTGAAATTATACTGAAAACTTATTTGCATGGAACTAGTGTTATATTTAAAATCACGGTCAAAGGAAGCTTGAAGGAATCCTTTTTTGAAAACCTTTTTTCTTAGTTGAGCACTTAGGGAAGTAATTTCCGCTGCACGGTATTCATATTTAATATTGGGAGTAAAAACAAATCCTTTTGGGAGTCGCAACGAGCTAGATAAATTACTAAAGACGAAAGGTTTTGTGGCCCCTGTAAAATAGGAGCTGGTGATGAGATTAAAATTTTGCTTGTAAACCATTCCGGAGAATGCTAATTCTGATATTGTATATTTACCTGTAGGATAAAAATTTTGTTGAATGGTGAATCGCGAAACTCCCGAAATAAGAGAGGTATGCATGGGAACACTTAAACTGGCTTTGCGCACCTCTGAATAATTAAACCGAACGGCCTCTTGATCTTTATCATATTTTGTATAATCCAAATCCACACGTATGTTTTTTGGCGAAGAAAAGTTTAGGTTTCCCGTATATTTTACTTTGGAATAATAACCTCCTGAAACAAACAATTGACTTGCTAACCGAATGGAAGAGCCAAAATAAGGAATGAAGTTGTTTTTTTCGATCGATGAAACATATTCAAGTCCTCCTTCAATAGTGATGTAATCTGAAAGACCATAACTTGCTTTTGCATTTGCAAATAAACTTTTTTTATCCTCTTCTATGATTCCGGAACTGAGGTTGTACTCTAATTTATTTTGTGGAAGGAAGTAAAAAGGAATGACCAATTGTTTGGTGGACAATTCTTCTTCTCCCCAAAGTCCGTAATAACGAACTAAAACGTCTGTTTTTCCATAGAGAAGCGGTACAGTAAAGGAGAAAAAACCGGTTGCATCCGCTTTAGTGTAATCAATTAATATATTATTGATATAAAGTTCTACCGTCCATTCTGGTTTTGTATAATCACTCAAAACATAGGTGCCAAAAGATCTTCTAGCGGTCGTCTTTGCATTTGTGATATGGGCACCAATGATAGGATTAATTATCGTAGTTGTTAATGAATTTGCTATTTTCCCCACTGAAATTTGCGTTAAGTATTGGTCATCATTGTTCACATAACGCCATCGGTAGTATTGGTTTCTTGATAAAATAGCTTGATTATTAATGTAGTTGAATGAACTTTCGAACTCACCCCCAGCAATTATCCCTCCAAGACCCAGACGAAGTTGTTCTTGATTTATTCCATTAGAGCGCTGGGTCGTGTTTAACACCCAATCCGCATTATTAAAATGAAATAAGGGTTTATCTCTTCTGATAGTAGTGTCCGCTATAAACCCGTATTTGATGTTTTTAATAGTTGCGCGCATATGGCGTAACCGAGCTTCTCTTACCGACGGCAGCTCATAGGATGAAGACATAGAAATAGTTAAGTCTCTAAATGAAAATGTATTCTCCAATTCGAAGATGGAATTAAAATGGTTTGCTTTTAAAAATAAATTGTTAGTAATATGAATTAAATCTCCTGGTTGCAGTTGGATAAATTTCCCTTTGTAACAGATTGTATGTACAGTTTCATCAATATGGAAAACATTATTTTCATTAATAAAAAAACCATCTATAACACTGTAACTCTCATTATGTTCGTTTTTAATTTTCAAAAAATCAAACACTTCAGGTACTGACAAATAGACTTCTTGCCTCTCATTGATTAGTGTAGAAATTTCGATACTTCCAACGTTTTGCACCTTAAGAGCTATCATAACTTCTTCGAATTGAGATTTTTGTGCGAATGACGGAACCAAATATCCAAATAACAAAAGAAGGTGTAATAACAGAAAAAAGGTTCTATTTTTGATTAATAACCAACAATCGAGAGCGAACTCTAGTAAAGATTGAACTGGTTTTTTAGTATCACAGATACGCATTATAGATTAAAAAGTTTATTTTTTTTGATGATTTTGTAAAGCGGAAAATAAATAAAATACTGTGGTTGATTTACTTTAGATTTATCATAATACTATATTTTATTAATTGACTATCGATGCTTGATTTAAATCTAAAGTAGCTTCTGCGTAAAGCGTGTTTTCGCTTATTGTGGTAAAATGAACTTCTAGTTTTCCTTTAGAATAATCTATGTTTTGGCTTTTGTCCAATTCTATTTTAGATTTTCGCAGGTTTCCAGGACTATAAATAGCAAATCCTTTAATTGTAGCTACTTTTTGTCTCGTTCCTTCTAGCGAAATATGATTCACTTCTATTGTGCCGTATGCTGAACGGTTTCCTTGCCTATTAAAATCTAAAGATAGTGTAGTGGTGTGCCCATCTTTTGATTCGTTAATTCTTAGATTTGTCAACTGCACTGTCGTGCTACTTTCTCCAATGGTAATAATATTTGCTATGGAAAGACCAAATACAGGAACTAGATTAAAATGTAGTTCTTTTACTTTATGATCGGTTGTGTCAATTGCTTCTTGTTGTAACGGACTTGATTTTGGGACAGCTCTAAAATAGAGATGGGAGCGGTATTCTCCCTGCTTTAATTCACTAGTTTTAATAAGTTGTATTTTAATATTTTGGGATTCATTGGGCGCTAAAGTGATGGTTCTGGGATAATAACGAAGATAAGGTGAAGCGAAATTTTGACCGTCCTCGGGTATTTCAGTTACATTGAAACTACCATCTTTTCCCATTCTAATTTCACTGTAAGACAAGGTATAGGTCGCGGTATCTTTGCCTACGTTGCTTAAATTGACCGTTTCAACTTTTTTTTTAATTCCGTCAAAAGTGATGCGTTTTGGAAATACTACTAAATCACCTTGTGCGATTGTGGGACAGGAAAAACATAAAAGGAAGGAAAATGCTAAAATAATTTTTTTGTTCATGAGTAGGTATGCTTATTGCAACTTTTAGGAGATAGCTATAGTAGCTTTATAAAAAAAAGAGTGCTCCTAGGGAGCACTCTTTAGTACAATAAATTAGTTGTAATTTACGGTCACTGTTAAATCTGCTGCATTTGCATAGGTGTCTGCTTCTTGACTCGCTTTTACCGTTAACGTACCGCCGACAGTCAAAGTTTGAGTACCAGATAACAGTGCCCCTGCAGTATCGCTTGGCGAACTAGTAAACGATCCCAAAGACATTGTGTTTGCCGGCGTAAGTCCAGCAAGTGTAATATCAGCTGTTGGCAACGTAACATTGTACGTATAATCAGCTTGACCACCTACTGTAAAACTTGCTGCTGCAACTGTACCAGTTGTTGTTGGTAATGTTACTCCACCAGTTGTAGATCGAACTCCACCAGGAGTCATAATTACAGTTCCAGCAGTTGTAGTAACAGCTACATTACCAAAATTCAAGTCAACTTGTTTAGTAATTGAAATTGGTGTTACAATCGTTGCTCCAGATGCTGCGGTTGCAGTTGCTTGTGCATTAGCAGTTGTTGAAACGGCAACTACGGCCGTGATTAGCGTAACAATAGAGGTAATTTTTCTCATAATAGAAAATAATTTAGGTTAAAAAAATGATATTTATAGCAATCTAATTATGGACCAAAGGTATATTGTTTAATTTAAAAAAAATCGATTAAAGTAAATTATAATCGACAAAATACATATTTTTATTTTTTTAATAAGAAAATTACCTTGTATATTTTGTTTTGTCTATTAATATATTTTAATTGTGAAAAAAGGTGTCTTTATACATAATTTTTTCTTTATCGAAAAAATCCGTATCGTGTTATTCTATTAAAAAATAGCGATACCAAAAAAGTATCCTCCTGAGAAAATCTCGAGAGTCACTCTATGCAAGGCGAACACTGAAGAACTACAATTTACATTTCAAATTATATACAATTCGAAAAAAAATCTAATGCTCTTGGTGCTTAAAAAGGTCGGAAAGTTGTTCTTTGATGGAGATTAATCAATTACAATAAGCTTTAGAGATATTGGATTTTTCATGATTTCTATTTTTACATAAAAATAAACAATAATGATTGTGGGGATAAATTGTAAATATAAAACACCAACTTACTGTTTATCAGTGCTTAGAATTTTTATTACGTGAGGAAAATTGCCCTTTATCTTTAATTTTTTTTATCAAGCAGATTTTTGAAATAAATAAAAGTTTTGATGATGGTACATTTTTACATTGTGAAGTTACTGGTGGCGACGGAAAAATTGATTAACAGATTGCATTAATAACACCACCAAATAATGATCCTGGAAAAGGTGATTTAGAATATAGTGAAGTTTCAGAAGGTACTATTTATGTGAAAGAATGGTATTTAACCTATAAATTTCTGAATTTTTTTAGGGTATCTAGTAGTTGAAAATAAATAAGCCTTATGAATACGCAATTAGTTACTTTTAAATCATGAAAATCAATAATAGTTTCAAGCGTTATTGTTGTGGCTAGAGATTGTCATAAAGTAAAGAGATAATAGTAATGCTTATAGGAATCAAAGGGAATGAGTGTCAAGTTTTTTTAGTTGTAATGAGACCACCTTTTAGTTAACCAAACACGTACAATTGAAGATTTCCATATTTTAAATAAATATGGAAAGAAACTTCAAATAGTTAAACATATTACACTTGGATATGCAAATAAAAGCTGCACATTAAGTTACGCTACATTTTTGTAATTAATTTGATCGTTAAGTTCTTCAATAGTTGCATAATTCAATCCAGAATGCCTCCTTTTTCTGTTGTACCAAATTTTAACGCTAAAATATTTATTTGCGATAGAATTTTAAAATGAGGGTCATGGGTTGGAATTTCGGGCGAAGCGCTATCCGGCAAGGTACCTAAGGTTTTTAAGGCTGATTCTAAGGTTTAATAATCAATATAGACGGTGTGTTATTGAGCCAAATACTGTGGGAGTCAATCAGTTTTTTCCAACTTTCTAAACTAATAATCATTAAATCTTGTTGTTCTAAAAATTCTTTTTTGATTATTCTTTCATTCATCATCATAATATGGTTGGGTGCTATTTGTTCTATGGAACGAACTGCTTCTTGAATTTCTCGATTGTTTGTTATCTCTCCAACGGCATCCAAAACCGTAATTTGGGAACCATTATTGTGAATTAGTTTTTGGGCAAACTCAATCAAAAAGGCATCTTCTGTGCCAAAAATAGGCATGAAAACCCGATTGATTTCTTCAAATTTTTTGTCAATAAGAATACCTACTGTCATTTTGCTTTTGGCAATGATTTGTCTTGTCCTCTCATCAAATGGGGAGTTTTCAAACAAACCCTCTTTACCTGTAAACTTATCAATCAATCGATCCGGATTGATAATTCTTGTTGTAAAACCAAGCACTTTCCCCAATAAAGTTCCTTCAAAAATAGATTGTCCCAAGCCTACTAATAACAAGTCATATTCGCCATGGTTTGCTCTATCCGTAATATCCGAATCAATATCATTTGACGCTTTGAAAAGGGTAGTTATTTTTTGATTTAAATTTTTTGATTCCGAAATAACCGGTAAAAATATTTCACGTTCATAATCTTTAACATTAAAAGAGTGCAACTCTGAACTTAAGGATAAATGCATTGCAGTAACAACCGTATTTCCACTTTGTTTTTTGACTAAACTATTGGCAACTTTCAATAAGGTTTTTCCTTTTTCGGCAGTGTTAAAAGAAATCAGCACCTTATACTTACTTTTATTACTAATTTCTTCCGGGACACTACTGTCTTTAGTTTTGAAAAGATAATTGATCAAATCCAAAGCTGGACCCGTCATAAAGGTCGTCGCCAACGCCATAATAACCATCATAGTAAAAATTTCTGTGGACAAAACTCCTAAATCGTATCCAATATTCAGCACGACTAATTCCATCAAACCTCTTGTGTTCATAAGTGTTCCAATGGACAGACTGTCTTTCCAGTTGTGTCCTACGAACTTTGCCGCAAGTGCGCTACCAAAAAATTTACCTACTACAGCAACTAAAATAATCAAACCGGTAATTTTCCATAAATGTGGATCATCAATCAATCCGATTTGGGTTCTTAAACCCGTAAAAACAAAGAACAAAGGAAGCAAAATTACCACTGAAACATCTTCAACCTTTTCGATAAAAATAGTACGGAATTTATTGTTTTCCGGCATGATTGCTCCAGCCAAAAATGCGCCAAATAAAGCATGAATCCCAATTAATTCAGAAGCATAAGAAGACAATAATAATGTCAAAAAGAAAATAGCCACAACTGGTTTGTTCAGACTTTCTTTGGTAGCATTCAAATCACCAACTCTTTTTAGAAAAGGCCGAACCAATTTTAGCATCAGAATTACATAAAATACTGCCAATGCCATAACATACAGGGAACTGGTGAATGAACCAGCTTTTACAATGGCAATTACTGCTGCCAGAATGCACCATGCCGTGATATCATCAGCGGCGGCGCAGGTAATTACAATTGCGCCTAATTTCGTTTTATGAATTCCGCGTTCCCTAACGATTCCAGCCAAAACCGGAAATGCCGTAATGCTCATAGCAATTCCCAGAAATAATCCAAAAGAAAGAAACTCAACACCAGGAGGCGCAAAAGAATGATATATAAAATAAGCAAGTCCTAAACCTAGGGTAAACGGAATAATAATACTGGCGTGACTAATAACCACTGCATCATGCGCTTTGTTTTTCAGTACTTTTAAATCGAGTTCCATTCCAATGACAAACATGAAAAAGATCAACCCAATTTGGCTCAAAAACTGCAAATTGCCTAACGAATCTTTTGGAAACAACATTACTGAAAATTCAGGAAAATACATCCCGATTAAAGAAGGACCTAACACAATCCCCGCAATCATTTCCCCAATTACTGTAGGTTGCCCAATTCTCCTGCAAACCCATCCAAAAAATCGAGCGACTAAAATAATAGTTACAATTTGCGCCAAAAGAATGGCCAATGGGTGCTGCAAATTATTGTTCATCGCCGTTATAAAATCATTCCAATGTCCGTTTTCTTTTTGGTGAGAAACAATATTTTGTCCTACTTCCAACATTTTTCCTTTTAGAATAATCCAATACATTAAAGCCGACGATACCCCTATAATTATTAAATAAAAAAACGAATTTTTAAAACTTCTCATGCAATTTTTTTTAAATTATCAATGCTTTATGATGCAAATATGGGAAGTGAATTTTTGGAAATAAAGAGAAACACATGCTAATTTTCGTCGAATGTAACAAGATGGGAAAACTTTGTAATAAGTTAGATTTTCACTTTTATCAAAAAATCAGATCGATAGGTTTCGCTCAAAATTAATATCGTGAATTTACCATCCTTTTCTTGATGACTAAGTGTAATTTCATTGTGGTTGAAAAATTTTACCGCTGTTATTGCGATGATTTCTTTTTTGTTCACCCTGCAAAAATCAACATTAGGAAGTTGGCTTAAAATCGAATCAAAATTAATATTTTTTAAAATTAGCGAACTGCCATCAACCAGAAATACTTCTTTGTCTCTGCTGTCTGCCACGGCGGTTTTAATGTATTGAATTTGGTTAAAATACAATAAAGCTTTTCCTTTATCAGTGTTCAAATGAATGAATTTTTTTGCGGGTGCAACTGTATTGAACCGCTCCAAAGCCTTTGTAACAGCTTTTTGCAAACGCTCTTTTGTAACCGGTTTTGTGATGTAATCGACAGCGTTTATATCAAATGCTTTAGCAGCATAATCCTTGTATGCAGTGGTAAAAATAACCAATTTGTTTTGCAATAAACTCGCAAGAGTCAACCCGTCGATTCCCGGCATTTCGATATCTGAAATGCACAAATCAAAATCGAGTTCCGGAAATTCAGCCAGTAATTTTTCAGGGTTATTAAATACTTTTACGATTTCTAATTCCGGAATTTGCTCACATAGCATTTTCAGGTATGTCAATCCCAGCAATTCATCGTCCAGCAGCAAGCATTTGAGTTTTGTATTCAAGAAGATTGATTTTTAAGTGCGCAATATAAATGTCATTTTCGACAAATTTATCCAGTTTGAACTGATTTTTATAGATAATTTTCAAACGTTGTTCCAATGTGGTTGCTCCTATACCGCTTCGTTCTTTTTTTAATGCTTTTTTATCTGAGATTTTGTTCGAAACCGTCAAATAAAAACAGTTCTCTTTGAATTCAAATAAAACTGAGATAAAAGCTTCGGCACTTTGCAAATCAGCATGTTTAAAAGCATTTTCTATTAAATCTATCGAAATCAAAGGTGCCAAAAGTGGTTGTTCATAAAGCATTTCACCTTCGTTGATTTTGGTTTTCACTTTCAATTCAAAAAGTGGGCTGACTTTTATTTTATTGATTTCTATCAGGTTCAGCGCAAACTCGATTTCTTCTTTTGGAGAAACAAACTTTTTTTGGCTTTCATATAAAATGTAATCCAGCACATTCGCCAATTTGTCCAACGCAAAATACGTTTGGTACGCGTGTGACTGAATTGAATTGAGAATGTTTTTGAAAAGATGTGGATTCAGTTTGGATTCCAATGTTTCCAACTGCAAATTATTTACTTTCATTTCTAGCAGATGAAATTTTTCTTCAACATTCTTTTTACTCTTTCCCGACTGAATTAATCGATACCCAAGATAGCATAACAATAGGACGAGGATCAGAATAATCGTTAGAAAAAGATAAATCACAACATTACTTTCTTTAATTTTATTCATCTTTTAGATTTGATTCAAAAATACTAAAAAATAATCTTCACACTATTTTTATTTCTTTTAAGAGTTGAATTTTGATTTTTCATTAGTTGGTGTGACAGAAATTAAAATAGAAGACTAGGGCTTATACAGTTTAAACTTAAACATCTAAAAATAATATTTAATTTTGTGTAAATTAATAATTTCTACTATTTTGAAAAACAGCCTTATTTTCGAGGATGAAGAAAACCTTCGCGGACTTCTCGCAAGAATTGTTAAATCAAAAGGATTTGAAGTTTTTGAAGCATCGGATTTAAAATCAGGTTTCAAGAAATTGGAACACAATGATATTGATGTGGTTTTGTGAGATGTCAAACTTCCGGATGGCAACGGCGTTGATTTTGTACAAAAAATTAAACTAGTATTTCCTTTGGATGAGGTCATATTATTAACCGCTTTCGGCAAAATTTCCGATGGTGTTCAAGCCATGAAAAACGGGGCTTTTGATTATATAGTCAAAGGGGATGATAATGACAAAATTATTCCGTTGTTATATAAGGCATTAGAAAAAGTGCAGTTGCAAAAGAAAGTCCAACAATTAGAAAAACGAATTTCTGATAAATATTCATTTGATTCTATTATCGGAAAATCAAAAGGATTGGAACAGGTAATTGATTTGGCTAAAAGAGGTATCCAAAACAGATTCCACCATACTTTTAATGGGTGAAATCGGAACTGGAAAGGAAGTTTTTGCACAAGCCATACATGAAAATCGCAATCGGGTAGGGAAGTCCTTTGTGGTATTGAATTATAGTATTTTTAGTAAATAAATTTTGGAAAGTGAAGTATTCGGACACAAACAAGGGGCTTTCACAGGTGCCTTAAAAGTTAAAAAAGGATTTATTGAAGAAGCCAATGGAGGAACCTTATTTTTGGACGAAATTGGTGAAATACCTATAGAATTGCAGGCTAAATTATTACGGGTTTTAGAAACTAGCGATTATATTCAGATAGGTGATACCACTCCAAAAAAGTCCATTTTTAGATTAATTGCAGCAACCAATCGCGATTTAAAAACCGAAAGCGAAGAACACTGATTCCGTTTGGATCTGTATTTTAGGTTGAATATTTTCGAAATTAAAATTCCACCTTTGCGAGAAAGGATAAAAGATATTGCGCCATTGGCTCATAGTTTTGCATCGTAATTTTCGGCTAAAACAAATAAAAAAACGTTGAGTATCGATATTGAATTTCTTCGTAAACTAGAAACCTATCACTAGCCTAGAAATGTTCGGGAACTTAAAAATGTGATTGAACGTTCCGTTATTTTGGTTAATGGGGAACCTTTAATACAAGACTTGCTACCTTACGAAATGCAACACCAAACCGACAAAGTCGATAAAATAGTATCCGCTTTTTCCATGGGTAGTGTCTAGAAATTGCACATTCAAAAAGTATTAAATTATACTAATGGGAATAAAGCAGAAACGGCACGCTTATTAGAAATAGGAATTGCAGCACTTTATCGGAAATTAGACGAATACAACATTCATTAAAATCATATTATTTTGAGAAAAGCTTATCATTTTGACTGGCTTTTTTTATGCTATTTTTTGGCATGAACACCACAAAGCCTTAATTCATAAAGCTATGACTATAAGTATTTTGGATGATAATTCTCCGGATGATGAAGCAGGAGTAAAAATTGAATATGAATGCGATAAAAGAAAAAAGTGATATTGCAAAACACACGGCAGAGACCGCTAATTTTTGGATAGCAGTAACAGGAACACTTTGCTTTTTGATTGCGTTCAATTTATTAGTGAATTTGCCCAACAATATCGCTAATCCAATAAAAGAACTCAGGGACAGTATCAAACAAATAGCCAACAAAAACTATTCGCAACGTGTGAATTTTATGAATCACAATGAATTTGGGGATTTGGCCAAATAATTCAATACCATGGCAGAATAACTGCAGGAATACAATAATAGTAATCTCTATAAACTGTCATTTGAAAAGAAAAGACTAGAAACCTTAATCAATAATATGCAGGATCCAATCATTGGGTTGAATAATCAAGGATTGGTTTTATTTGCCAATGATGAAGCATTGAAAATCATTGGATTAAAAACGGAAGAAGTAATTGGAAAATTGGCAACAACTCTTGCTCTGACAAATGATTTGATGAAATCGCTAATAATAAATGATTTGTCTAACGAAAAACAGAAATCGCTTCCCATGAAAATTTTTGCTGATGGAAAAGAAAGTTATTTCGAAAAAGAAATAGTAAATATTACGATAAAACCAACAGGAGAAGATCAAACTATTGACGTTGGCGATGTTATTATTTTGAGAAATATTACTGTTTTCAAAGAACTGGATTTTGCTAAAACCAATTTTATTGCTACTGTTTCACACGAATTGAAAACCTCAATTTCATCCATAAAATTAAGTTTACAATTACTTGAAAAAGTAGAAACAGGAAACATTAATGAAGACCAAAAGCAAATAATCGAAAGTATAAAAGACGGTAGTCAGCGGTTATTAAAAATTACTGGCGAACTATTGGAATTGTCGCAGTTAGAAACAGGAAATATTAAACTGAATATGGAGAAGAGTAATCCCTATGAAATTATTAACTACGCTACCGAAGCCGTAAAAGTGCAAGCAGAGCAAAAGCAAATAGAACTAGTTATTGAAAGGGAACAAAATTTACCGGATATAAAAGCGGATAGCGAGAAAACTGCTTGGGTTTTGATTAATTTTTTAACCAATGCAATTGCGTATTCAACAGAAAACAGTACGATAATTGTAAAACTTAAAAATGAAAACAATCAGGTAGTTTTTCAAGTAAGTGATACTGGAAAAGGAATTGATTCCCGTTATAAAACTAAAATTTTTGATAAATATTTTCAAGTTCCTAGTAGCCAAAAATCGGGAACAGGACTTGGTTTAGCTATAAGCAAAGAATTTATAGAAGCACAAAACGGAACTATTGGAGTTGAAAGTGAATTGGGTCTGGGCAGTACTTTTTATTTTAAATTGGGTACTGTATGATTAAGTATTTAAATTTAGATAAACTATAAAAGTTAGTAATAATGGTCTTCGGATTAAAAGCAGTACATTTTCTTTTTGGCTTGGATTAGTAGGTGTGAAACTACTCTTAATTGGGTATAAAAAAAGGCTCGCCTGGATTAAAATCTTTAGCGAGCCTTAAAAAAAAAACAAACTTATTTCTGATTCTCTAAGCGGTAAGAAGTTGTTTCGGTGTAGGTTTTTCCAAATTGATCAGTTGCTTTAATCTCGATTTTATGTGCACCTATTTCAAGATTCGTTGGAATTTTTCCTCTCCAAAGGTGCTTGCTTTCGATAGGATTAGACGAGCGTCTTCCGGGAATTAATTCTTCGGTTAGATCCCATTCATAAACCTCCGTCGCATAAGATGGATCTATTTCTTCAACATAGTCCATTGCTTTCCAGTCGCCTTGATCTACTCGGTATTCGAGTTTGTCATTTTTACTTCCCATAAAGAAATTCACATAAATTCCAGATCGGGTAGGACGTCCTTTTTCAACTACTTTGGGGGCGAAAATGTCCATTTGGTAGGTTTTGGATTTACCCGCAACTTTATAATCCAGACTGTATTGATTTCCGTTAAAATTAATAAATGCATACCCTTTTGGAGTTCCATCGCGCATGGTCGAAACCGGAACTCCTTCGGAATTCAGTTTTCCGGAATACCAATCTCCGGAAGTGGTTCCAACATTGTAATGATGATGCGGTTTTTCCTGCAACCAACCTTCGGTTTTTCCAAAGTAATCTTGGCGTTGAATGTGGGTATGGGCCGAAAGAGAAAGGGTGTTTGGAAAATCTTTTAAAAGTTCAAATAACTGATCCCGATCTGCATCTCTGAAAGTATCTTCATCGGCAGGTTCACTTATCGGAATATGAAAAGCCAATACTATTAAATGCTCTTTTGGAACCAGTTTTAAATCATTAGCGATGAAATTCAATTGATTTGCTGTAAAACCACCCCAATATCCTTTTTGATTTCGGGGGTCAGGATAAAGTACATTATCCATTACGATAAAATGGACTTTCCCATAATTGAAGGCATAATTGGCAGGACCAAAATGGGCTTCATAGGTTTCATCGGCCTTTTCATCCGTGGTGGCATCAAAATTAAGATCATGATTTCCCAGTAAATTATACCACGTAATTCCAGCTTTTTTTACCGCTTTTATGTATGGATTAAAAAGAGCAAGGTCATTACCCACCAAATCGCCCAGACTTAATCCGAAAGGGACATTTTTAATGCCTTCCACCTCCGCTACAATCCCTTTGGCAAAAAAGTCGACTTCAGCCTGGGTGTAGGGTTGTGGATCTCCAAAAATAAGGGCTGTAAACTGTTCCTTTTCTTCTTGGGGAACTAAACCAAAATCGACTGATTTAGGCAGTTTTCCGCTAGGATCTACTCCCTTGAATTTTAACTGAGGAGAACCCTTGGGTTTGTGATTATAAAAAAATTGAGGCAGATTATTTTCATCCACGCCTACTGCATAGTTGGCGGGTTTTATTACGGCTATGATTGCATCATCGCTAATAGGCAAGTTGTATTTTCCTTTTTTATCGGTGAGGACCACTTCGAGTCCGTTAGTTACGGAAACATTGGCAATTCCTTTTTCATTTCGATCTTTTTTGCCGTTCTGATTGTGGTCTTCAAAAACAAAACCCTGAACGTTTGTTTGTGCCATAATTCCTATTGAAAATAGCAAGGCACAAGTTGATAATATTGATTTTTTCATCATTTATTTTTAATTAAGATTTTATTTGTCCCACCAAACTTTAGTGTTGATATCATCCGTACCTAACATTTGAACTGCTTTAAGGTAATTTTGCTGGTTGTTGATTTGAATGCTCGTCGGATAGGAAAAACGGGAAGGCATAAGTCCGTTATTCTCCAAGGCAGTCGTTTTTGGAAGAATAGGAAATCCTGTTCTACGGTATTCAAACCACTGTTGGTAATCGATAAAATAGAGCGCATAATACTTTTGAAGCATTATTTTTTCTAAAGTACCATCATAAGCTGCCAATGAATTTTGGAAATAAGCAGTGGGTATTTGGGCTCCTAATTGCTCCATGGCTGCCTGAACTCCTTTTTTATAATGCAATTCGGCATCCGCAGTAAATCCTCTTTGTGCCATTTCGGCTTTTATAAAGGCTACTTCGGCATAGGTCATTAGGAAAATATTCATCGGATTGGTAATCTGCGCTGGATTAAAAGTAGAAGCATTGTAGGTAAACTGAGATTCAGCACCTGAATAGGCGCTGGGAATTCCTTTGTAGCCTATGGAAACATTGTTCAAGTCTCTTGCAACACCTGCAATAACAGGTCTTCGGGGATCGGCCATGGTGTTAAGATTATCAATAAAAAAGGAGGCTATTTTTACGTTTAAGTTAAAATCCTGCGGTCTTCCCCAAGGGGAAACGTTAGGGGTTACTCCAGTGACTTTTAAGATGGCAGATTCGGAAGTATTTTCAAAAACAGGGTATTGGACTGGATTTTGAATCATCGTAGCCAATTTTTGAAAAGCATTGGTTTCCGTACGGTTGGAGATTCTCAATAACAAACGCATTTGAAGGGAATTAGTAAACTTTCTCCATTTCGTGACATTGTTCTGGAAGAGTATGTCACTGGCATAAATCATTGGAGTAGTGGTATTATACAGGGTATTGGCCCGCTCTAAATCAGCTAAAATGGTTGTGTAAATCAATTCTTGAGAATCAAATGCAGGATAGAGATTGCCTTCCTCACCGTTTACGGCTTCGGTCATGGGAACTGGTCCAAAAATATCCGTAAGGTTCGCATACACCCAAGCATTTAACGTCAGTGCAATAGCTTCATAATTACGATCTTCTGCTTGTATGGCAGCGGTCTTCATTTCCTTAATATTATTGAGCCATTTGTAATAATTTGCCCAAGACGAATAGCCTATTTCCTGGCTTAAATCGTAGCGGTGAAGCCCTCCGGAAACGCTAGGAAAGGGTAGCGATACCTGCATTAAATCGAAAGTGACACTGGCACTTCTATTGGCATTGTGTGTAGCCAGGCCATAAATGATGGGGTTTATTAAAGTTCCCGGACTTATTTGGGCAATCCGATTTGGATCTTCATTGAGTTCACTAAAATCACCTGTGCAAGCTACGCTTAGCAGTATTAAGGCTAAAGTTCCCGTAAAAATTTTTATCTTATTCATCTTTAAATATTAGTTTAGAAATTCACTTTTAAGTTAAAACCATAGGTAGCCGGTGTGGGCATTTGCCCCATTTCGATACCCGGTAAAATAGTATCTCCATTTAAGGCTGCCGTTTCCGGATCGAAAATAGGAAAGTCAGAAAGAACCGCTAAGTCTCTACCGAAAACAGAGAGATTTAAGCTTGTGATGCCTGTATTTTTAAGCCAAGCAGATGAGATGGTGTATTGCAGACTTACTTCTCTTAATTTTACGTACGAAGCTTCAAAAGAATTAGATTCAATATTGGCTCTGCGGTAATACCGGGCGTACCAGTCTGGAGTCAGTGCTTCAGTAGTATTTTGAGAATACGTACGGTCTGCATTTAAAATAACTCCTTCTCCTACAATCACTCCTTCTTCACGTCCTTTCATGGTGGACATTAGTTTTCCCATTTCAGATAGTTTATGATGCGTTTGAGAATAAATTATACCGCCAAGTTGACCATCCAGCATAACATTTAAACCGATATTTCCAAATTTAAAGCTGTTGTACAATCCTGCTTTCCAATCGGGTGTTGCATCGCCTATGTATTGTATTTCATCCGGATAAGCTGGCAAGCCCGCATTGTCATATACAATCTGTCCGTCAGGAGATCGTACGAAACCATAGCCGTAAATAGCGGTTGTTGTACCACCTTCTTTGGCAATTAAGGTTGCTGTACCTCCTGATCCAGTGGTCTGTTGGCCCTGAATACCATCGGCAAGTTCCATAACGCGATTCCAGTTTTTAGACCAGGTTAGGGTTGTAGACCACTTAAATTGATCCATATTGACGATTTTTCCAGTTAGGGTGAGTTCGATACCTCGATTTCGAACTTCGCCTGAATTCATGATCCCGGAACTGAATCCCGTTGTGATGTCCAAGGGAACAGAAATGATTTGGTTTTTAGTCGTTGTCTGATACACCGTTGTATCAAAATTGATTCTATTTTTGAATAACCGTCCTTCAAAACCAGTTTCAAAACTAGTGGTGATTTCCGGTTTAAAATTGGCATTGTACAACGTTGACGGCGCTACTGCGGAACTTGCAAAGGCAGATTGATCGTAGTATTTACTGGTTCTGTACGGATCAGTATCATTACCTACTTGAGCAAGGGACAATCGGTATTTGAAATACTCTAAAGATTTAGGGAAGTTGAAAATATCAGAAAGAATAAAACTGGTATTTACAGATGGGTAAAAGAAAGAATTATTTTGCTCCGGTAACGTACTGGACCAGTCGTTTCTGCCTGTTAGATCCAAGAAAATCTGATCTTTAAATGAGAAGGAAAACAGTCCATATAAACTGTTGACTTTTTTATAACTGTCATTTACGCTGATGATAGGATTGCTGACACCGTTGGCCAATTTGTAAACATTAGGAACGACCAAGCCTTCAACAGCAGCATCCATTCTTTGGTATTTATAGCTCATGGCATTTCCTCCAGCTGAAGCAGAAAAGGAGAAATCTGTAGACAGTTTATTTTTGTAAGTCAATAAAAAATCAGAATTTACTTCTTGCATAAAAACATCCTGAGTTTTAAAGAATCCTTTTGCATAGCGATTGATGCTATAGGGTCTTTTTTGTTCCCGATCCTGATGATAGGTGTTTAAAGCGGTTCTCAGTAAAAGATCTAAATTAGGTGCTAACTGGATTGTAGCATTCAAATTACCTACGATTTGGTTACTCGCTAAAGAGTTTGTAGCTTGATTGGCAATCAGGAAGGGATTATCAATAAAACTACTGAAGGGTTGCAGCTGTTGGATTTGATTCTGGCCTTGTTTCCAAATGGGTTTGTACCAATCGAGATCTACATTTGGATTTTGGAAAATTGTAAAGTAGCCGATTGAGCCATTATTATAACCGGTACTTGGTAAATTCTCACTGTCTCTGTTGTTGTAATTGATTACCGAAGCAATTTTAATCTTATCGGAGATTTTATAATCAGCATTTACAGAAGCCGTTATTCTTTCAAATCCAGTATTGGGCATAATCCATTCATTTTTTGAATGACCAATAGACATTCTCATGGATCCATTTTTGTCCCCTCCCTGAAGCGTAATACTATTGTTTATAGTAGTTCCGGTACGCCAGAAATCTTTAATATTATTCTTATAAGGAATCCAAGGGGTTCTTTCGGCTCCCTGCCCCTGGGTTTGTGGATCGTATTGAAAATAAGATTGTCCGTCGAATTTTGGTCCCCAGGCGCTACTGGTAGAACCTGTATTGTTTCCATCGGCAGAACTTAAATAGGAATAATACGGATTTCCACTTTTGTCAAATGATTTTCCGGTACCCTGACCGTATTCATATTGGTAATCTGGCCAACGTTGGATGACGTCAAAAGTGATTCCTGTGTTGTAGCTAATTCCAAGGCCTTTATTCTTTTTACCGGATTTAGTCGTAATGATTAGCGCCCCATTTGCCGCACGACTTCCATAAAGTGCAGTCGCTCCAGGCCCTTTTAAGACTGTTACATTTTCGATATCATCCATATTAAGATCTGAAATACCGTTTCCAAAATCAACAGGAGAATCGCTACCCATATAGGCACTATCTGATCCTGAACTGGTTATCTTACTGTTGATGGGAACGCCATCTACAACAATTAAGGCATTATTACCATTGGGATTCAGCGAATTATTTCCTCTCAAGGTAATTTGTTGAGAATTTAAAGGACCCGATCCTGATGAAACAATATTCAAACCGGCCACTTTTCCTTTTAAACCAGAGGACCAATTGTTCGGAGCGGTTTGTGCTAGGTTATCGGCACTAATAGTTTGCTGCGAAAAACCCAGTTGTTTTTCCTGCCTTTTAATTCCTAATGCGGTTATCACTACCTCGTTAAGCGTATTGGTGCTCTCTATCAATCGGATTACTAATGAGGTTGAATTATTTGCAGGTACTTCTTTGTCATCAAATCCGATGTAGGAAATTACCAAGACTGAGTTAGTATTTGATGTTTTTAGACTAAAATTTCCATCAAAATCAGTTGTGGTGTTGTTTGTAGTTCCTTTTTCTAAAACGGTTGCACCCGGTAATGGCATCCCTTTGGCATCATTCACTTTTCCACGGACGAGCTGCTGGATTGAAAGAGATTTGGTAACCGAAATGGTATTGTTGATGCGGTGAAATTGAAAGCCTGTCTGGGCAGTGATTTTATTTAAAATAGTATGTATACTTTTCTTATTTACTACTAAAGTTAAACGTTGTTTTGAAGAAGAGATTGTTTCGTCAAAGACAAAGGTATAGCGGGTCTTTTTTTCCAAGATATCAAATACTTCTATAACTTGAGCTTCTTTTATGTCGATAGAGAGATTTTCATCCTCGTTATTTACCATAGTAAAAGGCATTGCATGCGTCTGAGAAAACAGGAAGAGGAAACTTAACAGATACAGGTATTTTTTTAATTTCATGCAAAAAAGAAATTGGATTTTCAAATTCATTGTAATGATTTTTTAAGTATTTAATTATTTTGTTTTTATAGGATCTCCATGCGAATGCAACTCAATTATTGATTTCAATAGCGAATTCCAACAATTACTTCTTTCGGTTTTCTCGTATAAAAATTTTATTTGGGGTTTCAAAATCGATTTCTAGTTGCTTCACTTCAGCGATACTTTTGAGGATAGTAGTAATGTTCTCCTCTTTAAATTTTCCTGAGATGCGGAGTTGTTCTAATTCCGGATTGTCAAAAAGGATGGTAACGTCAAATTTATTTCTCAAAATTTCAGCAGTTTCGCCAAGGCTTGTATTTTCGAGTATCACAATGTTTTTGGTCCAAGCCAAGAAGTCTTGCCGGGAATTGTTTGAAAGCTGAGGGACTTGTGATTTTTGAAAACGTAATTGTTGATTTTTGATTAGGTAAATCTTTTGACTCGGATTTTCTTTTGAATTTACTTCCACTTTTCCCGAAAGAACACTGATGGTGTTGGTATAATTCTCATACGCTCTAATGGTAAAAGAAGTACCTAAAACTTTAGTTTTGAATTGGGAAGTTTCTATTGTAAAAGGACTTTTTGGATTTCGTACCACCTTAAAATATGCTTCTCCTTTGAGGACAAGCTTTCGGTTGTCTTTGAAGTCGGTCGAGTAGGTGATGCTGCTATTGGCATTTAGTATTAGCTGACTCCCATCAGGTAAAAAGAGTGTTTTTATTTCTCCTTTGGCAGCGGATTGTGTTAGGAGGCTTTTACTTGTTGATTGGGTTATCAAAAAAGGAATTCCAAGTAACAGAATGGCAATTGCTGCGATTGTAGCTGTTTTAAAATACAGAGACCGAAGTTTGCCTTTTGGTGTATTAATTTCAGTATTAATCTTACGCAGTATAGCATTCCTTTTTTCCTCGGTTAAAGAAAGGATTACACTGTTTTGCTCTTTCTCCATTTGTTTTAAGAAGAAGGTTTCTACAGCTTCTTTTTCAGATGGAGAGCATTTATTGTGGGCATATTTTTGGGCTAATGCGATGAAGTCTTCTTTTTGCAAAATGGGTCTTTTTACTATAAGTACCCGCTTCTATTCTTTTTACGTAGTAGAAAATTTAGTCTTAAAGATTTGTTAACAGAAGTGGAGGCGGATTAACATTGCAGCAACATTCCCGTAATAAAAACTGAGAATTGATAGGGGTCGATCTTCATTTTAAGTAGTTTCAATGCATCACTTATATGTTTTTCTACTGTGCGGACTGATAAGCCTAATTTTTGGGCTATTTCAATATTGGTGTAATGCTCCAATCGGCTAAGAATTAATACTTCCTGACTTCTGGGAAGTAATTTTTTGATTTCATTAAAAATTCCGGCTTCAAATTCTTGATATACTAAATGTTTGTCGGTTCTAGAAGGATGCGGAATGTTTTGGAGTATTTCAAGATGTCCGGAATCAAATTTTAAATCCCGAATGTGATTAGCAATTTTGTATTTGACGGCTCGAAGTAAGTAGCCTTCTAAATTATCGATAGAAGTTGTGGCAGATTTTTCCCAGAGACTGATAAAGATTTCCTGAACAATGTCTTCGCAAATGGCTTCTTCTTTATAGATTTTAAAAGCAAAGGAATACAATCTTTTCCAATAACGGTCAAATAAGACTTCAAAGGCAAGCTGATCCTGGCGCTGCAGTCTTTTTTGCAGTTCCGTGTCTGATAATAGCACTAGTGTTGTTTTCATTCTTTTGTAGTTGCTACAAATGAAATCTATTTTAGATTGTTGAAATTCGAATTGAGTTTAAGCTATGGTTAACGAATGTCGATGATTTGTGCCAATCTGGTGGTTTAAAAATGTTTAGTGGCTTCCGATTTATCGAATTTCTGTAGCACTTCAGTTTGTGAGGTCGGGAGACCATCGAATAGGAATCCCGACTTTTAAGGATCGCTTTACTCGCTCCATAAATCAACCTCGGATAAATCAAAATTTTTCGATAAAAGAAAGTTTTCAATACGAGCTGGAAACGAAAAAAATATTATCGTAATTTGAGGTAGGATTTTGTGAAGAAGAGATTAGAAAAAGTTGGAAAGAAGGTTTACAAAACTTCAATAGTAAGAAAGAAATATCTAATTCATAAAGAAAAATAAAAGGAGATGAAGATGAAAAAAAAATCAATATTCCTACTCTAATTATTCTTGTTAACAAATTTCGCACAGCAATTGGGTTTAATTTCGCTATCACTGTGAAAATTCCTATCCAATTCCAATTTAAAATGACCATCTCCATTTTTTGATAAAAACTACTTTTATTACTTATAATTAAGGTTAAAAATCCGCAGTACCGCCAATGTGAATATCCTAAGAAAATTAGAACAGAAAGTTAAGAAAAATCGTGACGTAAGCTAAATATTTTTCTGTTTGTCACCAATATGATTAGACTCACTATCTTTTTAGAATTTAACATATAATTTATTTAATACTTTAAAGGATTTGAACCGTAAACTCAGTAAACACAAGAGGTTCTTAATCAATTAAAACTATCGACGATTTTGTCAAACCAAAAAAAGCTTGTAAAATTAGTACTTTTCAGGCTTTTTCTTTTTTTTGTGACCCTGGTGGGACAATTTTCGAACTACTTTTTAGAAGATTTGAAGCTTTTAAGAATGTTATCATTTGTTGATTCAAACTAACTATCCAATTAAGTTTATTCTTAACCCAAGATCCACTTTAACTTAGCTTATTCAATTTCCAAAAAAATGTCTATTAACAATTCTATAACAATATCGTGTCGATTTGATGGTATTGAAAACTAGGGGTATTTCTCTTATTTTGACTCCTATTAGTAAAGAGAATTTTTATGTTGAATGTAAGTCAGAAGGAAAAAAAATGTGTGCGGTATCTTGCCAATGAAATGACAAAAGCAGAGCGATCTGTATTTGAAATCGAATTGTCTTTAGACGATAATTTACTTGTTGTTTTTGAAAATTTTCAAACAATTTGGATTAGTTATCCCAAGAATAAATTACCAAAGCAAACTATTTGTTTTGAAGAAATTCTTGCTAGATCCAGCAAATCAGAGAGAGTTAAATCTGTAAAATTTTCCATAAAAAGAAAGGCAGTTCTTTCGACAGCATTCCTAGTTGTTTTTTGTTTAGGTTTCTATTTTATCGGAAACACTCAATCTGAATACACCAATCATAGAATTGCACCAAAAGGACAGCGGCTTACTTTCATTTTACCGGATAGTAGTACTGTTATTTTAAATGCGGGCAGCGAAGTTAAATATTCAAGTGATTTTGGAGAACAAAGAAGTATTTGGTTGAAAGGAGAAGCTTTTTTTAAAGTTACGAAAAATATCAATTCTCCTTTTATTGTTCAGACTAATGATTTTGATGTAAAGGTATTAGGAACAGAATTTAATGTTAATAGCACTACTATCAATCAAACTGTTTCTTTAGCGAAAGGAAAAGTAAATGTATTGCTTAAAGAGAGTAAGGATGAAATAAATCTGGTGCCAAATGAAGAGTTAGTATGGAATTCTAAAACCAATTTAGTAATCAAGCGAAATTTTGATGTGAATAAGGTATCTGCATGGAAAGATAATATTCTCCTTTTAGATGATGAGAAATTTCAAGATGTACTTCCAAAGATTAATCAATTCTATGGAGTGAATTTTATTATTAAAGATTCTACCATTGCTAATCAGCATATAAAAGGTGCTTTTAAAAGCCAGACAATTGATGAATTTATAACTTCTTTAGAGTTTATTTCAGATGTAAGTATAAGAAAAACCATTCGAAATAACATCGAAATAACCAAGTATCATGAAAATTAACCAAACAAAAATGGGCAGTAGTGATTGCTTTTCAGACGATTATTTATTTCAGCAAATTCGAAATGGTCAATACGAGGCAATGGAACTTTTCTTTAATAGGTATTATATGCCTTTGTGTCGTTTTGGAATGAGTTATGAATCGAATTCTTGTCTTGTTGAAGAAAAAGTGGCTGATATTTTCATTCAGTTGTGGACCAATAGAAATATTCTTGATAAAATTAAAAACCCTAAATCTTATATCTATGTAATCGTGAAAAACAGTTTAAAAACAGCACGTAAATCAGAACAGTTTTACCAACAAATTGATGAAACTAAACCTATAAATTCTATGTTTTCGCCGAGTCGAGAACAAGAAATTATTGAAAATGAACAAAAAGAAATGAAAACTAATTTGATCCATGAAATATTAGATATTATTCCTAAAAAATCACGTCAAGCTTTTGAACTCAGCAGAATTGACGGATTAAAATACAAAGAAATTGCAGAAATTTTAAACGTCACTCCCAAAACAGTGGAAAACCACATAGCACTCGCACTCAAATATATTAGTAAAGCTCTGGAATCCTATAAAAAAGAAGGAGTTCTTAACTCTATTTAAATAGTTGTAGAAAAAAATAACTTTTTTAATATCAGCTTTAGTTTGTTAAAACAATCAATAAATAAACACAGATAAAATGAAACAAAAAATCATGTTAACGGCGTCCCTCTTACTCCTGTTAGGTAATGGGATATCGTATTCGAATCCCTCAATAATGACTGCTGTTGAAGTAAATGTTGCTAAAAAAGAGAAAATCAATTTAAACCTAAAAGACGTTTCCATTAAGCAAACCTTTACGCTTATAGAACGACAAATAAACAGCAAATTTATCTATAGGTCGGATCAAAATTTTCTTCAAAAGAAAATTTCTATTATAATAAATAACCAAGACTTAAATCAAGTACTAGCCGTTTTGAAAACTAAAGTGAGTCTTGATTTTAAGATTACTAAAAATGGAGTTCTAGTAAAAGAACTGATTGGGGTAACTACAAATAGCAGTGTTAAAAAGGATCAACAAAATCGAAAAATCACTGGTGTAGTTTTAGATGAATCTAATTTGCCTATTCCTGGGGCTTCCGTTTTTGTAGCAGGTACCACGATAGCTGCAACAACTGATTTTGAAGGAAAATTTACGATTAATGTTCCTGAAAATACAATGGTTTTATCAGTGAGTTATATCGGATTTGAGACTAAAATAATAAACATTGAAAACCAGACTGAAATTAAAGTAATGCTTTCTGAATCCGCTTCTCAATTAGACGAAGTTGTAGTTGTGGGTTATGGAACTGAGCAAAGACGAAATGTTACCGGTTCTGTATCGTCGGTAAAAATGAAAGAGATTGTATCACAACCTAAAGCAAATGTGACCGAAATGCTGGAAGGTCGTTTGCCGGGGGTTCAAATCATGAGTGATAACAGCCCGGGAGGAGGATCTTCAATTCGTGTACGTGGTTTTAGTACAATTAACAACAATGATCCCTTAGTGATTATTGATGGAGTTCCTGCGTCGAATGGTTTAAATGGGATCAATCCATCTGACATAGAAACTCTTCAAGTGTTAAAGGATGCAGCTTCGTCTTCAATTTATGGTTCACGAGCCGCAAATGGAGTTGTTGTTATAACTACTAAAAAAGGAGGCAAAAGTGGTAAAACTGAAGTGCAATTTGATGGGTATTCCGGTGTTCAATCAGCTTTTAATTTGCCTACAATGTTGAATGCACAGCAATATGGAGATTTACTTTGGCAAGCCACTAAGAATGATGGTAAAGTTCCATCGAGTGGTATTTATGGCAATAATCCTGATTCCCCTACAATTCCAGCGTTTCTTAATGCTGCCAATACAATTCCTAGCGGTGATGTAAAATGGATTGATGAAATTATGCGACCTGCGGCGGTTCATTCTTATAATTTGTCCTTGTCAAAAGGAGATGAAAATAGTCAACATGCTTTTACACTTGGCTATTTTAATCAGGAAGGAATTATAAAACACACTGGATTTGAGCGTTATTCGGCACGATTTAATTCTAGCTACAAGATAAAAGATTTTCTGACTATTGGCGAAAACTTTACGGCTTCTTATTCGGAGCAAGTTGCTACTGGAACTAATAGCTCTCTGGGAAGTATTGTTTACAATGCCCTACAATTTCCTTCGATTGTTCCGGTGTATGATATAAACGGAAATTTTGCGGGAAACCCAATCAATGATATTTCGAATCCATTAGGAAGTTTAACGCGTGCCAAAGACAATATACAAAAACGCATTCAGGCTTTAGGAAATGTATTTGCCAGTGCAAAAATTAGTGATTTTACTTTTAAAACTTCTTTAGGATTGGACTTTCAAAGTTTTAATTTCAGAGATTTCTCACCTGTTTATAATGAGATTCTTTCGCAAAACGTAAAAAATGCGTTAACGACTAGTAACAATTTTAATTATCAACTTACGATCTCTAATACTTTAAATTATCAAAAGCAATTAGGTCAACACAATCTGGATCTACTTTTAGGACAAGAAGCCATTAAATATTACTACGAAGGCTTTGGTGCTTCTCGCCAAAATTTCCTTTATGAAGATCCCAATTTCAGATATTTAAGTTACGGAACTGAAAATCAATTAAACACGGGGACTGCAAATGAATGGGCTTTAAACTCCTATTTTGGTAGAGTAAATTACAATTTCAATCAGAAATATATTCTAAGTGCTACGGTTAGAAGAGATGGAACTTCAAGATTAGCCAATAATAACTGGGGCACTTTTCCAGCAGTTTCTGCGGGATGGAGAGTAGATAAGGAAGAATTTTTTGATTTTGGAAATACGTTTACTTCCTTTTTACTTCGTGCTAGTTGGGGACAAACAGGGAACCAACAATTACCTTCGTATTCTACGGTTGATAGTTATTCCAACAACAATAATTATTCAGATTATGCCATTGGAGGTCAAAATGTGATTGCAACAGGATTAACACAAACGCGAGTTTCAAATGCAAATTTATCTTGGGAGACTACTACTCAACAAACAATTGGCTTGGATCTTGGTTTTTTCAATAATAAATTAAATGTTACGGCAGAATATTACAACAAAGAGACCAATGATATTCTGGTCTATAATGTTATTCCATTAACCTATGGAGGTACAAATGACGGACAGTGGATTAATGATGGCCAAATGAAAAACCGTGGTTTTGAATTGGATTTAAATTATGCTGATAAAATCAGTGATTTCTCCTATGATCTTGCTTTGAATTTGACAGGATACAAAAATGAATTGACTGCTTTGAATAGTGTGGCTTATTTAGGAATTCCTAGTTCGTCCTTGCATACAGTGAATTTTGGTCAGGAAATATCCAGAAGTGCCGTTGGACAGCCTATTGGATCTTTTTATGGATTTGTTTCCGAAGGTCTGTTTCGCAGTCAACAAGAAGTTACGGATTATGGAATGCAGCCCAGTGCGCAAGCTGGAGATCTCAAATTTAAAGACATTAACGGTGACGGAGTAATTAATAGTAGTGACAGAACCTTTATAGGTTCTCCGCATCCAGATATCATGTTAGGTTTTAATATCAATTTGAAATACAAACAGTTTGATATGGGAATGTTTTTTAATGGAAGTTTTGGGAACGATATTTACAATCTGACAAAATACAAAACTAATTTCTTCAATCAAGCGGCTTACAATAAAGACAGTGCATTATTAGGCGCTTGGACGGTTGATAATCCTAATTCTTCTATTCCAAGATTATCCTTAGATGATAGAAATAATAATATTCGACCTTCATCCTATTATGTTGAAGATGGTTCTTATTTTAAATTAAATAATTTACAGTTGGGGTATACTTTTAATACAGATATTCTTGCTGGAATGAAATTGCGTTTGTATGGACAAGCGAGTAATGTATTCACTATTACTAAATATAGTGGTTTAACACCCCAAATAGGATTACAGAGTTACACTTCAAGCAACCGAAATCTTGACATAGGTATCGATAGAGGAATTTATCCCACTTCAAGAACATTTACTTTTGGTTGTAATTTAAACTTTTAAACTTAAAAATGATGCAAATAAAAAATACAATAAAAATAGTAGCTTTTTTAGCTTTAGGACTTCAAATAAGTTCCTGTTCTGATACATTTCTAGAGGAAGTTACCTATGGCGAGGTGGCTCCATCTGAGATGACAAAGCCAGCTAATGTAGAACGCGCCATTATATCCGCTTATAGTGTTTTAAACGGACAAATTGATGGAGCAACGAATGCCCTTAATTCTCCAAGTTCAAATTGGAGTTTTGGAGATGTCACCTCGGACGATAGTTACAAAGGTGGAGGCGGAACTGGAGATCAGAACAACATTCACCAAATGGAGATTTACAATGAAAATTCAACCACTCTGGATATAGAACGCAAGTGGGTGGCATTGTATGAAGGGGTAAAACGAGCAAATGAAGCCATGCGATTGTTAAATGCTTCTGCAGATTTTGAAGCCAGTTTAAAATCCAAACGAATGGCAGAATTACGATTTTTGAGAGGTCATTTTTATTTTGAGTTGAAAAAAATATACAATCGTATTCCGTATATTGATGAAACGGCAACTACAGTGGCTGATTATGCTAAATCAAATACGACTTTAAGCTCAGAAGAATTATGGACAAAAATCGAAGCTGATTTTCAATTGGCTTATGCCGATCTGCCAGCTACACAATCAGAATTAGGACGACCAACCAAGATTGCAGCTAAATCATATTTGGCTAAATGTTATGTTTTTCAAAATAAGTGGCAATTGGCTTATGATGCTACGACTGAAATAATGAACAGTAATTATGGCTTATTGGCTGATTTTCAGCAAATATTTTTACCGGAAAATGATAATAATAAAGAAGTTATTTTTGCAATACAACACTCAGTAAAAGATGGCCAACCTAGTTCTTACAATGGAAGTATAGGGGATCGTTTGTCAGCACCAGGAGGTCCATTTTATTCCCAATATGGTTTTCACCGTCCTACGCAGAATCTTGTAAATGCCTTTAAAACGGATGTAAACGGTTTGCCGTTAGAAAATAACGTCAATATCGTATCCACTGATAACGTAGATCCACGTATTGATATCACGATAGGACGCCCCGGAATACCTTACAAGGATTTGGGCGTTTTGTACCAAGACAGCTGGGCGCGAGATTTGGCAACTTATGGTGCCTTTGCTCCTAAAAAGCGAATTGTTTCGGCTAAATCTGCTTTCCATGTTACCGTTTGGCCGTATGTAAATGCTCTAAATTATTACATTATTCGATATGCTGAGGTTGTTTTATGGAGAGCAGAGGCTGCTGTAGAGATAGGAAAAATCGATGAAGCTCGAATTTTAGTAAATCAAATTCGGAATCGTGCCGCTAACTCTGCTTATGTAAAAACGTTAGATGGTAGCGCAAATGCCGCGAATTACAATGTTAAACCGTATAGTACTATTTGGACTGATAAAACTGCTGCAAGAGCAGCGGTGCATTTAGAAACGCGTTTAGAATTGGCTATGGAAGGTCACCGTTTCTTTAATTTAGTTCGATGGGGTGAAGCAGATACTGTCATCAATACTTATCTTACCATAGAAAAAACAAGAAGAACACATTTGACAAATGCCGTATTTACCAAAGGCAAAAACGAATATTTTCCAATACCACAACGGTATATTGATGCTTTGCCGGCGGGTACAGTAACCCAAAACAGTGGCTTTTAAAATTAAACTAAATTGGGCAATCGAAATGGTTGCCCAATTTTTTATTAAAAAAAGATGAAAAGAATAATTTACGTACTAATTGCGCTTGTATTTGTTTCTAGCTATAGCCAAGAAGGGAAAGGGTTTGAACTGGATTATTCTTCTTCCAAATCAGGTTCGCTGATTCAAGACAAGAATTTTTACTTGTTGACGGCTATTCAAAATGAAAAAGCTGTCAGTCAATTAATGGAGAACAATGTTGTTTTCAAAACCATTTTTAAAAATCAGCAACAAGAGATTAGTTCCAAACTAAAGTCTTGCAAAGACAGTCTTTCCTGTTTGGTTAATGGGTATCAATTTAATAAAAATGAACTCGTTAGTGTTGAAGAGGAACTTCGGATTTTGATGAAAGACAAAAAGGAACTGCAAAATTTTGTAAAAAATAATTTGCGCCCTTCTGGCAAATACGAGAATTTTAAAAACAGTACCGATACAGAATTGCTCGTAAAAGCATGGCAACTTTGTGCTCAAGGAATGAATCGCATTATGAAGGTTTATGGTCTTGGCGAAAGGGCCCAATATGCAACAATAGATTCTGTTTCTTACGATGTTCAGTCTCAATTTTATAAAGGTTCGGTTTTTATGTGGTCGGATTTTCTTCACAATAAAAAGCCTAGAACGAATGCGTTGTTTTTTCAGGAAAGCCTGGATTTCAGTTTATCGCTTTTGTACATGAACCATCGTGATGAGGTGACTCGTTACGAACCTTTGGAGGAAAAGGAGAATAAGAAAACAATCGCTCACATAAAAAAAATCAATTTTAATGCTTTTGAATATGCTTCTGTTCTAATTTTGGGTAACGGACCGGAAAATTATCAAGACCGATTGTCCGCCATTGGAAAATTAAACTTGCAATTGGGAGTATTGGAATATGGATCCAAGAAGGCTCCGTTAATTATTGTTTCCGGAGGTCATGCTCATCCTTTTAGAGCGGCCTATTGTGAGGCTATTGAAATGAAAAAAGAATTAATGAACATCTACAATATTCCCGAAGAAAATATTCTTATTGATCCTTTTGCCCGGCACACCACAACCAATTTGCGCAATGCAACCAGATTGATGATTGCATATCAAATGCCACTTGATAAAAAAAGTATCGTTGTTACGAATGTGAGACATAGCGATTATGTAGGAAATCCAAATTTTAATACGCGTTGTGTGGAAGAATTGGGTTATTTGCCCGCAATTATTTTAAAAAGACTAAATTCGACAGCATTAGAATTCCTTCCCAATGTAGAATCCTTACATCAAAATCCAATTGATCCCTTAGATCCATAAATCTATACCATGAAAAAAATATTTATTTTAGGACTTGCAATCTTAGCTGCAGCCTGCCAGCCTTTAAAAAATAATGTTGCTGATGAAAGGTCGGCAGTAGAAAAAGTAAATGTCTTTTTGGGTACTTCTGGCGATCATGGCCAGATGTCTCCATCTGCATCTTCACCCTTCAATATGATGAGTATTGGGCCACAAACCTATCCTCATATTCATTCGGGTTACGAGTATCTGGCAAAGAATTTTTTGGGGTTTACCCACAGCCGTATAGAAGGAGTGGGCTGTTTAGGAAGTGGAGGAAATCTTTTAATCAAACCTATTTTGGACGGCGATGCCGAAACGCTATTGCTCAAAAAACAAGAGTCAGCTAGCCCGGGTGTTTATAAAGTAGCTTTCGAAAATGGAATTCAGGCTCAAATGAGTGTCAAACATAATTTTGGAATACATCAGTACAAATTTCCAAGGAAAGGAGCAGGGCTTCATATTGATTTATCCCACGCTTTCGTCAATCGATTTGTTGCCGAAGCGCATGAAATTGGAACCAAAAGCATCAGCGGTTGGATTGATACCCAAACTACTTGTGATAAGGGAATTTACCGTATCTATTACGAGTTGGAATTCTCTAATTTGGCTACAATAACAAAAACTGCAGATCATCAGTATCGTATTGCAGCCCTTGACGATGCAACTGAAATAGAAGTTCGTGTTGGTTTTTCATCCGTGAGTACGGCTTTCGCCAAAGCAAAAATAGAAACGATATCCATAAACGACTTGTCTGTGCAAACCACTGCAGCATGGAATCATCATTTAAACAGAATTGAAGTTAATGGTGAAAAAGATCGGGAAGATTTATTCTATTCGCTCTTATATCGAGGATTACAAGCTCCGTTTTTAGTTTCGGAAACTGACGGAACTTACAAAGCCATTGATGGTTCCATTGAAAAAACTACTAGTCCTATATACAGCGGCTGGGCCATTTGGGATAATTATCGCGAGCAATTACCCATGCTTTCTCTTGCTTATCCAGAGCGTTTTGGACCGATTATAAAATCGATCGCTAATTTGTATCCTTATGGGAAAAATAATTGGGCCACAAAATACGAATCGGCACCCACAGTAAGAACCGAACATGCGATTGTCGTATTATTGGACGGCTATAAAAAAGGATATCCTGTAGATTTTAATGCCATCAAAGATTCCTTAATAGCAGAAGTGGACCGATTAGAATACACCTCACCTGATAAGGCTTTGGAGTCTTCGTATGACAGTTGGGCACTTTCGGAAATCCTGAAAATTACCAAAGACTCTGTATTGAGTACCAAATATTTGAATAAAGCAAAAGACTATAAGCGCTATTGGAAAAAAGATTTTGCCGATTTATCGCAGAAAGATATTGATAAAATGCCTGCTCGCGGGATGTATCAAGGCACGGTTTGGCAGTATCGCTGGTTTGTACCTTTTGATGTATTAGGACTGAAAAAATTAACAGGCGGTGAAGTTTCTTTTTTAAAGCAATTGGATCAATTTTTTGCCGAGGACAATTACAACCATGCGAATCAGCCAGATTTGCAAGTTCCGGGATTGTATAATGCGAGTTCCCAACCTTGGAAATCACAAAAATTATTTCGTAATATTATGTTGGATACCGTGGTTCAAGCTTATTTTAATGACAACAGCAAAGGCATTGATTCCTATATTGGAAGGGTCTATAAGAATGAGCCTCAAGCTTATGTCCGCACCATGGATGATGATGCTGGAACCATGTCCTCTTGGTTTGTAATGCGAAGTATAGGGCTGTCTCCGGCAAACATTGGAAGTCCGATTTACTATTTGACAGCTCCAATCTTTGAGTCTGTAAAATTAAATTGGGAGAACGGAAAATCATTTCAAATTCGAGTGAGCAATTACAATAAAGAGCATTTCTATGTTCAATCGGTTCAATTAAACGGTCAGTCTTTAAATAGAAATTGGTTGACGCAGGAAGAAATCAGCAATGGTGGAACCCTAATCATTGAAACGGGAGCATTACCAAATGAAAAGTGGGGAATAGAGAATCAGTGGATTTCAGAAACTGAGCAATAAAATGGATTAATAAATTGTTGTCAGTTTCTTTAAAGATTCTCTAGCCCTAAGGCGAGAAGCTTAGTTTAAAGACAGGCTTCTCGCTTTAACTGATTAGTTGCAATAGCTATTAAGACTAATTATTTTCACTGGCATAAAACAAATTTCATCCAATTATCAACGGATCAACCTGTTCAATTTTTAGGCTAGTGTATTGACAAAACTCCTCGATTTACACAAACTCATTTTGCAGCTTATCTAGGTCCTTTCTTATTTTTTGGAGTAGTCTAATGCTTTGACGATAACTCTTCCCGGTTATACATTTTACATCTTTAGGGTAGATATACAATCTCTCGTTTTGGGTTTTCATACTCTATTAATAGATTTTTTTTGACTTTTATAACTTTAAATCCTTATAACTCGAGTTCGTGCAAGGCATATAGGTATTAAATAAGATCTTTGATTCAGAGGCGAAAATTTATTTATATTAAGAGGTTTAAGTAAATAGTCAATACTATTTTTTAGTATGATTATTGTACCACAAATTTTTTTATGGTTTTACAGTATGCTGTACCCATTTTTCAGACAGAAATCTCAACGATTTAAGATAGGTTTTTAGTTTTATATTCTATTATCTTGGTTAAAATCGGAGATAACTTTTGGCTGTTTTAAGAAGCCAAAAAAAGTTATTCTGATTTTATGCCACTTCTTTTTTGTAATAATTATTATAAGGCGTTCCATAATCTAGTGACTGATGAATTCGCCGTGTATTATAAAATTCAAAATAATCTTTGAGTCCTCTATAAAGGCTGATTCCATCAGTATATGCTTGTAAATATACATTCTCGTATTTGACTGTCCTCCATAATCTTTCTATAAAAATGTTGTCAATAGCTCTTCCTTTACCGTCCATAGAAATTTTTATTTCATTGTTTAATAGTACATTGGTGTGAACCTCACTGGTGTATTGACTTCCTTGATCTGTATTGAAAATTTCAGGCACACCATACTTTTGTATAGTTTCTTGCAAAATATCGGCACACCAATCGGCACTCATTGTATTGCTTACACTCCAGTTCAAAACAAATCTTGTATGCAAATCAATAATCGCAGTCAAGTACATAAATCCTTTTGCCATAGGAATATAGGTGATATCTGTTGCCCAAACCTGATTTTTATGGGTAATCTTCAAACCTTTGAGTAAATAAGGGTATTTCTTATGTTCTTTAGTACTCACTGTTGTTGTAGGTTCTCTATAAATGGTTTGCCAATTGATGATTTGCATCAATCGTTTTACCCGTTTGCGATTCACTTTAAAACCTAAATCCTTGAGCCAAAACGTCAGTTTCCTGCAGCCATAAAATGGAGTATTAAAATACTGTTGGTCTAATAATTGCATTATTTTTAAGTTCTCTAAACTTTCCTGTTTTGCTTTATAATAAAGACCGCCACGATGAATTTCTAATAAGCGACATTGTTTGACAATGCTCAATTTATTTTGGGTATCGACCATTTTCACTCGCTCACTGATCGATACTAACCCAGACTTTTTTTTAAAAAGTCATTCTCCAAAGTCAGCTGACCTATTCGAGCATAGAGTTTCTCTGTTGGAATTTCATCTTTGGCAACGAGCGTTTTTTCTGCAGAAAAAACCGCAGAAAGATTCCGTATCGCTTCGGACTTCCACATTGAAATTTGGTTGGGCAGCAACTCGTATTTTTTTGCTAATACCTCGATGGTATCTTTCTCTTTTAAGGCTTCCAAAACAACTTTGGCTTTGAAGTCTTTTCCGAAGGTTCTTCTTGTTCTTGACATATTAGTGCTAATTTAAGGTTTTTATTCCTATCTAAATTAGTCGGGATATATTGTCCGAATTTTGGGGGTCAGCATAACAGAAGCCACACCTTCATTAAAAGAAGCAAGAGTAATTTTGTGAGCTAAGCAGTTGAATTAACTAGTCTAGTTTTTTTGAGACTATGTTTAAATTTTTGATTCTACAATAGGTATACGAATTTTGGAACTTAATTTTGGAAAATTTATTCAATTATCGGTGTGTAGTTACTTGATTTCAAACTTTTTATTCTTGAGGTTTATCAGGAACTATTTGCGAGGTGTTATTTACTATTATTATTATTATTATTATGAGCGCTTTTAGTTTGTCAAATAAAAAATAAATACGAATAACATTATAGCAGTTCTCAGATCTATATAGAAAATTCGATAGCAATCTTTTGGACGGTCTAACTTTTGGATGGTCTTCACTTTAAAGCTTCAGACGCACTATTAATTATTGTAAATATAAAAGGTAAATAGTTCGTAAAAAATACTGATAATTAGAAGACGGTATATTGTGGCAGTCTGCGGATTATTTTACAATTTTCTACGCTATAATAGAAATTGATTCAATCCAAAGCGCCCCGAAAAGAGTCCGACGCAGTAAGGTGCGATTTCGGGGCGGCGGTGCTATATCGGCGGTTGCTATTTTAAGCAATACATCCGTTAATAGTTATGCTTCTATAGTGGCTAGTATCTGCCTACTATATAAAATCTGTTCTTCCAAAGGCGTTATCATTTAGCACCTCGATGAATGAAGTCTTTTGAAGGTTTTGGAAGAACCATAAAAACACTACTTACTGTACTACCATTTGTGCAGGGTTATACGGAAGTGGGAGCCATCCAGCGGTCTCTTCTAGGATGATATTGTCTTGGTTGGTGGTTATTAGCAATGCAGCGGTAGAAAAATAGCATGCAATATGAGATAATAATTAAAAGCACTTTGATAAAAATGAGGACAGGCAGTATAAACTGCCTATCCTGATCGTTTAATTAAGAAGTAGTGCATCGGCGCCATTAGTTGCAAAATCGGTACAAAGATTAAATGCCGATTGTACTCGAATTTGTCCTGTACCACCCATTAAGAGAGAAGCCAGTTTGGCTTGTTGATCCTTATAGGACCGAACATTTTGAAAGTAGCCAGTAATGGCATTATACGCCCCGAAAACGGTTCCTTTTGTAGTATTCATTAATTGAGTAGGGTCGCTCATGGCGTACTCAAACGCACTGTCTACCATATTGACAAAACAGGACGAAAGTTCGTCCACTCTGCCATCTTGCAGGTTTTTAAGCACCTCCTTGCTGGGAGCAAGAGCAGACTGAATGAGTTTTTTTACGTCATTGTCTGCGATACGCACTTTAGACCAATTGTTGAAAATGGCTTCCATTTGTTCTGATAAAACATCGGTAATTCCCATTACTTTGTGCGCCTGCTCCAAGCGTTGTTTGGCGTTGGCAGTATGGCGAATACGTACGGTATTGCTTTGGTTGCGCAGGGCAGCGTTCAGGGTGTTGGCACATACAATACGTATAGGGGTAAAAGCAGCTGTAATGCTTCCGCTTCCATCGTGCGAAGTCGTTAGAAATAGATACTTTTCGATAAGGTCGTCTTTACCAACGCGGATGTAGTTAGGCAGTTTAGCAGTTATAAAAATGCGTTCCCCTTTGCCCAACGCCCCTGCGGTTTCGTATAGCATACCGTCACCATCTACGATAGCATCAAAGAATGAAAAGGCATCCCTGTTTTGTACAATTTGATAGTCTTTACCGACTACGCCTAAAATGGCATCAGTATCGGTGCGTACGGTACTGAAATAATTTGGTACTTCGATTGTACCGTTTAGTAGACTTGGAGTGAAAAGTTTTCTTTTTTCCACTTCATAGTCTAAGCCCGCGTGGAGTATCGCCTCGGCACTTGTGGGATAGTCTTGAATAATTTGCCCTAAATTGTGCCATGCTTTTTCTTTAACACTGAAAAAGCTGTCTTTTGCTGTCTGCTCGTTGAAATTAAGATTGTGTGCCATGATGTTTTAATTTAGATTCGTACTATTAATTTTTGAATTCCTTCCTCTGTATCCGTCACATTCCAATAAATGTTTTCAAAAGAAAAAACGGGAAAAAAGAAAGCAAGAAATAAGGGGCTTATGGATGTGGAGAGCAATAAGTCCCGAAGGGTGGCCAGTGCAACGCAGCCATTATGTGCTCGCAACAACCATGAGACACTATCTTAGCTGCCTTTTAGTACGTTTGGAATGAAAACAGCATGCAACAGCAAACCTTACAGACTAAAAATTTAGCAGTACATGCAGTAAGAAGAGAGGATCTATGTTTAATAGAAAGGCTAGTGTATTCTTGGCATAATATTCTCCTGTTAGGGCAGGCTGAAAGTTACTTTGGTATTGGATCAAAAACAGTTAGACAAATTCAATTGAAACGGAGAATCGGCACTGCTGACAGGTACCACTACAGTCATGCAAGTAAACAAGCTCCGTTTAATAAGAGATTAAAAAAGTTAAGCAATCCTCTTTAGATAGCGCTGTAGGAATTGAAAGATCCATTTTAAAGGCATTTCGGCATGTTCAAAAGAAATATAGAGTAACAGAAATGATACTGCTGGAATACAGAGAAACGTAGCTTGCGGAGTGTAACGGAATGAAGCGGAATTGTGGATGTAATAGCCCTATCGACAGGAGAAATTAAGTATATAAAGATGAGGGAATTAATAGTGTGAAAAAAAGTAGCTTTCCCGCTTTTTTTAGCGGGAGTGCTGTTTTTTTTAGTGCTGTGAAGTGTCTGCGGGATGGAGGGAAACCTAACTAACGAACTGAAGTAATGAATTGCTTATTAATCAAAAGTGTATTTACGAAAAGGTAAGGTTGACTGACTGGAGCTGCCGAGCGGAACAAAGAGAACGACCGAAGAGAGACCGCTTGTTTGCGCGTGATGTTAAACGGGAATATTAAATAAAATTGGTTTGTTAAATATAAACGTACTAGCTCTATAATGTTATCCCTTTATGCTTTTCTTGTGAAAACATCAACTCAATCTACTACTGTCGCTGTAATAAAATGTGGAAGCGTCTGATCACGAATTACATACCCTTCTTTCATGAATTTTTATTTAAATGTAAGTAAAAATTTGAAAATAGATTTTTTATTTTTTGAATGATTTTTCTTGCACTCTACATAGTTTACTGCCTTTGCTTCAAGGTTGCAATAAACAAAAACCACTCCTTTGAGTGGCTTTCTGTTTTTATCATTATAAAGACTCATTTTTGTGGGCGCAAAGTAAGAGACTATTGTGCAGCATTCTCGAGGAACACTTTGCGATGGGGTTGATTTCACTTTGCAAATGAGCGCCAGTGGGGTATTTTTAATAATCACACCAACGGGTTAGAATAAGAGAAAATCACAGTGGGGAAAAGAATTGCAATATATTATTAAAAAAATAAAAAGAAAGATGATTTTTTATTTCAAAAAACCATCTTTCTTATATGCTGGATTAGGGTATTTATAAAATCCTTCGCCTGTGTCCACTCCTAGTTTACCTTTGTCAATAAAGTTTTCTTTTAAATATTCTACAGTTTTAATTTTAATTGGATCTTGTGTAGCATCCGCGGCCATTTTGTTGATATTGTAGGCAGTTGTGATGCCTACAACATCTAAAATTCCAAAAGGACCAACAGGCGCTCCTGTTGCAACCATCCATGTTTTATCAATTGTTTCTACATCAGAAACTCCGTTTACCAATAAGTTGGTTGCAGCAGTTAATAATGGCACCAGTAGGGAATTCACAATGTATCCAGGTTGCTCTTTATGTAATGGTAAGGCCACCATTCCTATAGTTTTTGTAAAGGCTACAACAGCATCAAATACTTCGGTCGCAGTTCCGGGATGTCCCATTATTTCTGCTGTGTTGTGCTTCCATATTTCATTTGCAAAGTGCAATGCTAAAAATTTTTCAGGACGTTTGGTAAACGCTGCAAATTGACTGGGTAACATTGTAGAAGAATTAGTTGCAAATATAGTTTTAACCGGAGAAACTGCCGCTAATTTTTCATAAAAGTCAATTTTGATTTTTGGGTTTTCAGGAACGGCTTCGATCAATAGATCAGCATCTTTTAAGGCTTCTGCTAAATCTGAGGAATAACTTAAATTAGCATAAGCTACCTCTAATTGTTCTTTTGTTGCCTGCAAATCGCTTTTGTAGGCTTCACTTAAAACGGTGAATTTTGTTTTGGCTTTGGCCAAAACTTCGTCATTAACATCATAGATGGTAACATTGTACCCATGAAAAGCAGTTTGAAAGGCAATTTGATAACCCAAAACACCGCTTCCGGCTACAGTTATATTTTTAAAGCTCATAATATTTTAGTTTTAAAGTTACTTGTCGAGTTTCACAACGTTGTTGATGTGAATTGATTTAATTTTTACTCAAATTTAGGATATAATTTTCAAATGAATTTGGATTTATTTTTAAATATTTCAGGTATTATTGATAGGTTTTTCAATTGTAATGAAAGGTGTTTTTATTTTTAGCTCTTTTCTTACAGAACAGTGTCTTCTTTAAAATTTCTAAAATACTACTTTGTAAATCTAAAGACTTGTGCGAGCTCAATGTCATTAAGGTAAGGGTTTTTCATATTTTATTTTTTTGATTTTCAAACACTAAAGACCTTATCTATTTTCGATTTGGTCGAATAGGAATAGTGTTTTTTAGAAACAAAGATTCTAAATCACTAAAAAACTGTTCCAAACGAGCTTCTTTAAAAAGCAATTCTAGAATTCTATTTTTCAGAAACCATAAGACAAATTAATATTTATCTTTTGATCTTATTTTTTGTCTTTATTTTTAATTTTCAATTCCTCTTGCAGATCATTGACAATAATTTATTGCAGATTGCTACTAAAAATAGCACAGAAGAAATCTTGTTGAATGTTTATTTTTGAATGACCTTAAAATACTCAACCTGCCCCAAAAAGCCACATTTCTCAAGCACAAAATTCCCATCGGTTTGCTCTAAGGCTGCAGCCTGCGCAGCATGGAAGTGAGAAGCGTGCGATTACAATACTTCGACTGCAAACATCACAAAATAAGAACCACGATTATCTTTGTCCCAATTTTGTCCAAGCTCGACCTTGAATGTTATCAATAAATGGTTTGTTAACCAAATTTGGTAAGCCTGTTTCTAAATTTACATCTACATAATATACTTTTTATTTCCTTTATGAGGTTCGATTCTGGAATACAAAAGCAAATCGACCTGAACCATCTTGGCAATGATTCAACCCATTCGGGAAAGGTATATGGAAAGTGGAACGTGGGAGAACAATCATAGAACAGATTCAGCAATACATGAAGTGGAGTTTGCCTCACCATTATAACGGTGCTCCTGCCGCATCTTCTATTTTTTCCAATGTTTCACGCAGTAATTTTGTTTTTCTCTCTCTTAAAGCACCGTTAAACCTGGCTTTTGTCCATCGAAACCTTGAAAACCTGAGCTTCCCGAAATGATGCTGTAGTACATAAATCATCATCCCGATGGCAGCGATACAGATAAGGCCGTATATTTTTTTGTTAGCGGCTAAAATTGCATTGAGCTGAATGTTCTTGTAGCCAGATAATGCAACTTGCGACGGCATCAAATTACCATCGAGATACACTGCAAGATTATTCACACTCTCCCACTGAAACTGATACTGCAGCCAGGAGAAAAAGGACGAAAATACAGCAGTGGCCACAAAACTCCGGAATACCAAAACAAGTCCAATCGCCTGAAGCATTGGCTCCAATTCAAGTTTATCGAGAATATAAAACCAAACCGCAATATATATTGCACTTAATCCATAACCTTTAAAAAACATGGGCATAAGCCAACCTTCGTAATTAAACTCATTAACCATCATGAAATACATCATTACTGAATTAAGGAAGAAAGCCGCGAAACCCGAGAAAATGAACATCTTTATCGGCCACTCATTTTTAAACCAAAAATAGGCAATCACTCCCGCCAAAATCACACCCGGAATCATCATCAGGTTCAACGATGCATTGGTCACTATATCGTATCCCAAAATTCCGACCGTAAAGGTATTCTGCAAAGAACTTGAACCCAGGAAAACCCCCATAAAAAGCAACATAATTAAGCCGCTCTTTACATTACTTTTAGTAAAAATACCAAAGGAAATGTAACTCCTCTTTAACTGCAACTGTCGCAAAGTAAGTAGCACAAAACTAATCAAAGAACCCCAAAAGGAAATGCGGATATTTCGAGCATCAAACCAATTTAGCGTTTTTCCAAAAGACAGAAAGTAAGACATAAAAAGAAAGGTGCCAGCAAAAAAAACGACACTCAACCAGTCAATCTGGAACAAGGGCATTTTGCGCGCGAAACGTTGATTATGCTGGAATAGCAATGAAATCATGATTAACAACAAACAGAGCCCCGCCGTAAGTAAATGCGGATATTGCCATGTCGTCTCGTAGGCTAGTTTTGCGAAATAATAACCCGAAATATTTCCCGTAACAATCGAAAAAGGGTAAAAGACAGAATAAAATTTTCCTCTTTTCCCGTCAGGAGTTAAAATAAACATCAGTGGCAGGATGAATTCCATCAACATCAACATCTTGAGAAATCCCATCAGGAATGAACTGGCTATAATGAGTTCCGGGGAATTAGTGGTGCCAATAACAAATGAAAGCAACGCAGTTACAGCAAGTGAAAATACCATAATCTCTTTAGAACGGAATCTCAACTTCGCCCTCAAAATTAGAGGTATAGACGCTCCCATTCCGATAAATGTGGCAAAATTGGCCATAACCAAGTATTCCTGCATGGTTCCTAAATCGCCTACCATCAACCCAATGTTCCCTGCGTTTATAGGATTCATGGATAAAATAAAAAAAGTAAATACCACAATGAGCAAAAGCTGTACGGGCTTGGGCACCCAGCTTTTGTAAAGCCCTTGATTATAATCAGCCATTATTGCGGTTTGTTTAAAGTCACATTTACATTCATACCGGCACGGAGCTGGTTCAAATCTTCTTCTTTGTTTTCTGAGGTGAATTCAATCCTTACTGGGATTCTCTGTTGCACTTTCACAAAGTTTCCTGTGGAATTATCAACGGGAACATTCGAATATTTTGATCCTGTGGCGGCAGAGATGGCAGTCACCTGACCTACTAATTTTTTTCCGCCTAAAGCGTCCACAGTCACATTCAACTTTTCACCAACTTTAACACGATGCATCTGGCTTTCCAGAAAGTTAGCAGTAATCCACTTTTGACCATTCAATACAATGGTACCTAATTGCTGACCGGCTTGCAGCAGTTGACCTTCATTAATAAGCCTCCTGCCCATGATTCCGTCATAGGGAGCTGTAATCACTGTGTATGAAACATTAATTTTAGCCATATCCAACATGGCTGCTGTTCTCTTAATTTCAGCATCGTTTATACCTAGTCGGCTTCTGGTTTCACCGGTAGCGAGACTCGCTGTGTTTTTTTGGCTGATCAAGGTTTGATACATGGCTTTGGTCGCATCATACTCCGTTTTTACCTGGTCGTATTGTTGTCTGGTTACGGCTTCAGAAGCTAGAAGATTTTTATAGCGGTTCATATTCTGTTCAGCATTCCAAAGTCTCGCTTTCGCACCCGCTATGTTAGCATTGGCCACATTTACGTTATTCGAAACCGTATTGACTGCCGAAGAGGTAACATTTCTAGAGGCCACCGCATTTTGATACGCCGCTTCTGCCTGTGCCAATTGGGTTAGAAGTTCACGTTCATCCAGAATCACCAAAGTGTCCCCTTTTTTTACCGCCGCATGTTCTTTGTATTTAATCTCTTTGATATAACCCGGAACTCTTGTGTTCAACGGATTTATAAATTCTTCTACCTGTGCGGAATTAGTAAAATTATCGTCATTCAAATGAAAGTACTCGGTGACAAGCCAATAAAATCCGATAACCGCAATCGCAAAAACGATTAAGTTGATGACAGTTGTTTTAACGTTATTGTTTTTTTTCTTAGGTTTTTTAGGAGCCACCGCCTCTTTTGCTTCAACCATTTGCCCTGAAGCATTTGCTTCGGTTTCAGTCGGAATTGTATTTGCGGTATTTGGAGTTTGTTCTGACATATCTATTGATTTAGTTTTTATAAGGTTCCTGTTGTTTTCATTAAATTATAATACTGATAGTGCACGTTGATCTCACTGTTAGCAAATAACAACTCCGCTTCCAATTTAGCGTTTATCGCATCGGTCATGTCAGCCTGCAAAGCGAGCTGATTAAGATACTTAGCTTCGACGATTTTATAGTTTTCATTGGCAAGTGCTTCACTTTCCTTATAAAGTTGAGCTTGTTTCACCGCTTCCTGCCATTTCAGGTAAGCAGCGTTAGTCTGTACATCAAGTTGCTGTAGCTGCAAGTCAAGCACGATGTTGGCCTGATTGAGCTGAAACTTACCTAAGCGTACTTTCTCTTTGGTCTTATAAAGATTATCAATGCTGTAGCTTACAGAAATTCCCGTCTGCCAGGAATTGGTGTAAAAATCCTGAGCTGGTATTACAGCCGTAATCGGTCTAGCCATATTGTATCCGCCAAACGCTGCAATCGTTGGCATTCTGTCCGTCTTAATTATTTCAATATTTTTACCAGCCATCTTGATTCCCGTTTGAGCTGATTTCAAAATAGGGTGATTTTGATGAGCCAATTCCAGATAAAACTGCAGACCCTTTGCTTCCGGGATATCAGTGAAAGAATCAGTTGGCTCAATAAGGATATCTGTTGAGATTCCCATCGCGGTTGTTAACTGATAATTTATGCTCGCACGGTTGTTATCCAGAACCAAGATTCCCTGCTGAAGATTCTTCAGTAAAAGTTCCCCACGGATGATTTCATTTCTGGTCACCATACCTTGTTTGTAAAATTTCTTTACGTTTTCAAGACGTTCTGTAGCCAGTTTCTGATTGTTAAGGAATACATTTTTTTGGTTGATCATTTTGTAGATATCCAGATAATTCGAAGTGACCAGAAACTTTATATTTTGTTGATCCTTCTCTAAATCCAGTTCCGAAAGCTGCTCTCTAAGTTCCGATATTTCTATGGATTTTTTTACAATTCCACCTTTAAAAATCAGTTCCGAAGCCTGAACGCCATAAGTATTTCCGAAATGAGGCATACTTAAAGTAGCTACTTTCGAGAAGTTCTTATCAAGTATTAACGCATCTCCAAGATAAAATGCATTGGCCGAGGCATTGATTGTGGGCAGTTTCTGCAGTTCGACAATTCTTGTTTGCTGTCTTGTGATCTGAATATTTTCTTTTGAAAGTTTGAGCTGTGGGTGATTTTCTAAAGCTATTTGCAGCACTTCATCCAGTGACATTTTACGTTCCGAAATTTGAGCATTGGCAGTGAAAATAAACAGACTCAGCAATAAAAGAGTCATTCTGTTTTTCAGTTTCATATTTTCCGTTGTTTTGATTATACAAAGATATAAAATATCCTATCCCATAGGAAATGACCGAAACGATGAATAAAATGTTCAAAAGTAAGAATTAGCTTTTGAAGCGCTTGCGATAAACTTGTGGGCTTTCACCGGAATGCTTCTTGAAAAAATGACCAAAGGAATATTGATCACTAAACTTAAGATCCATCGAAATCTGATAGATCGATTTATCAGAGGAAGATAGCTGCGCTTTGGCTTCCTTCAGGACAAAAGCAGCAATAAGCTGTCCTGCCGTGTTACCTGTTACTTCTTTCAATACAGCTGAAAGATGTCTGGAAGTAATGAATTGTTGTTCGGCATAAAAGGTAACCTCCTTTTCTTTCAGAAAATGTTCCCCTACGTTTTTTAGGAAATGAAGGACGAGTTCTTGTTTTCTGGAAATTTTTTGCTTTGAAAAATCTGAATTTTTAGAAACGGTATCTCCGAACTGATAGACTAAAGACGAAAAAACATGCCGGACGATCTCGTCATGATGTGTGGTAAAGTCTTCACTCTCCAAAATATTTTTCAGAAGGTCTACATTTTTCCAAATTTTTTCAAACTGCGATGTTGGTAGCTTAAAATTACGCACCAATTCATTCTGGAAGTAAACGTAGGCATTAAGTCGGTTGATCTTCAGTGGAAGTTTTTCTGTGTATTCGCGGTTAAAAGCAACCAGAAATATTTCCAGATCGTCACTAATTTCAAGAATTTCATAAACTTCACGTGAATCGACTAGCGCAACATAATTTTCTTCAAGCTCTATTCTGTTTAGGTTTTCGGTAAAAATTAGTTTCCCTTTCTTCAGAATTAAAAATGCGGGATTCTCTGTATGATACGGGTGATTGATTTCGATAAAATCAAAAATATTGTGAGCATCAAAAATCTGGATAGGCTTTTCCAAAGTTACATTTTTAGCAAAGTTAATTATTTACTTGAAAAACCGGTCAAACTGACCACCACTTTCCAGTTCAAATTTACCACCTGATTTTGGGGTACAATTGACCATTAAAACTACTAACTTTTTCATGTTATTAGCACCATACATTCGTTAAAAAAAACAAGGATTATTACAAACAAAATAACAGACATGAGTAAAATTAGAAAAGCAATTAAATTCTGCTGTAAATAAAAAAAGTAAGTTAATCATAAACAAGTGTTTATCCCTTTATTGAAATGCGGTAAAGAAGTATATTTCTTTCTTTGAAGTGCTAGGATTAAGTTTTAAAGTTATCATCAATTTGTAGCCCAGTGGAGTGCTACCCGATTCATTGATTGGGCTAGTAGTATTGACAAGTCAGTAGCAGCATATATTTTGCAAATATTTGAAAGTAGAAATCACCCTGAGCAGGCTTATAAAAGATGTTTGGCATTATTAAACTTCGAAAAAAAGGTAGGGAAAGAGTAATTAATAAATGCTTGTAAACGAGTATTTTATTTTAAAATTTACAATTTTAAGACCATTCAAAATATTTTAGAAAACAACTTAGATCATATCGAATATGAACAAGAACCTGAGCAGGAACTTCCAATTCACGGAAACATCAGAGGAAAACAGTATTATAATTAAAACACAGTAAATATGAATGAAAGCACAGTAACAAAAATGAAACAAATGAAGCTTTACGGCATGCACAATGCCTTTAAAACAGCCATTGAAAGTGGAAAAAACAGACCATTACACGCTCGATCAGTTTGTATCAATGCTTATTGATGCCGAATGGGATGAAAGGCACAATCGGCGTATTGCCCGCAGTATCACCAACGCCCGATTCCATTACAAGTCAAATATTGAAAATATCAATTTTGACCAAACCCGTAATCTGGATCGAAACACCATACTGCGTCTGGCAGAATGCGAATTTATAGAAAAAAATGAAAACATTTTAATCACAGGAAGCACTGGTGTAGGCAAAAGTTATTTAGGCACCGCATTAGGTTATCAAGCCTGTATCCAAGGTTTTAAAGTAAGTTATTTTAATACTTCTAAGCTGTTTACTAAATTAAAAATGGCTAAAGCAGATGGCTCTTACCTGCGAGAATTGGCCAAAATAGAACGGCAAGATGTTATTATATTAGACGATTTTGGACTCCAAGCTTTAGATAGCAGTAACCGAATTACCCTTTTAGAGATCATTGAAGACCGTCATAACAATGGTTCTATTATTGTAACCTCACAAATCCCAGTGCAAGGTTGGTACGACATAATCGGAGAAGAAACCATAGCTGATGCCATTTTGGATAGACTGATTCATCAATCCCACCGACTCGAATTACATGGTGAATCTATGAGAAAAAAAAGGCATAAACAAAAGCTACTATTTAAGTATATTTGAATACTAATTAACAGATGAAAAAAAGTATTTTTTAATAAAAAATGGGTTGATCGCTTTAAATTGGAATTAGGAGGTCAATATCACTGGAATTTGCACCTATACTTTATTAAAAACCAATTACCTGTAAAATATTTTTTTGTAATTTTATAAAAAATATAACAATGGACAATGACTCTTTAATGCTCTCCCTGATAATAGAAACTTCTGTTTTTGCTATTCCTAGTGGCTTAACAGATGATGAATTATTTCCCCATTTTCTACCGGAAGCTATTGCCTTGTTGCAACAGGATTCGACTATAATCAATCATTTTGGTCTTGTTCCGGATAATGGTTCAGATGGAATTGATGATTTGTTGTTTGATGGCGTTTTATTCCGATTTGATGTACCTCAGATTATTTTGGGTTTTCTTCAGGATGCTGAACCTCTAGCCGTTAAACAAGCTTTTTTGACCCTTATTCAAAATACCATACCTGTTTATAGTGTCCTATTAGAAGAGCAAGGAGACTTTAAAAATGAAAAAACAATCGTATTTGATTTTGGCGGACTATAATTTAATAGCCACTAAATCTACTGAATAAGGAAAAGCAAAGTGTTCTATTGGCTCATGATTTAACCATTTGGATTCTTCTTCTCTTTTTAAAACTACCGGCATTCTTTTTTTATGATTGTGTATTTCAGCTAAAAGTGGATTGGCTTCTGTGGTGAGTATCGTGTAGGTATTTTTGATTTCTCCGGTTTCTTTATCTATCCAATGGGAATATAAACCCGCAAAAGCAAACAATTCTTCGTTAGGTAAACACAATTCGTATTTTTGTTTTGCTTTCCCCTTTGGATCCAACCATTGCCATTCGTAATAGCCATTAGCAATCACCAAGCATCTTTTATCCACTGAATTTTTGAAGGACGGTTTTTGGTGAACTGTTTCTATTTTTGCGTTTAGCGTGTATTTTTTAATTTCCTCGTCCATAGTCCATGGTGGAATTAAACCCCAATTGTAATGGGTGATGACGTTTGGTTTTTCATAAATAATTACAGGAGTTTTAGGATATGCAAAACCATCGATAGTAGCACTTGGCTTGAATTCCATTGGATTGTCAATAGTTGCATTGAACCTGCTTTGTACTTCTAACGCTAGTTTGGTTTGTTTGGTGTGAAAACACATACTATTTTCTATGATAATTAATTTTCGAGTTCTTTTAAAATTGCATTCACATCCTCTTCAGTTGTGGTTAATTTTAATTTGCAAAATTTAATTAATGCTGTTGCTCTTTTTACTTTTGCAGATAGTTCATCAACAGAGATTTCTCCATGCTCTATTTCTGTCACAATTTGTTGTAGCTCCTCAAAAGCATTTGTATAGTTCAATTGTTCTTCCATTTTATTCTTTGATTTTTGTGATTGTACTGTCTATTGTACCGCTAAATAGCATTGTATTTATTGCTGCGCCTTCTTCCAATTGGGAAACATCTTTGACAGCTTTTCCATTTAAATATGTGATGCTAAAACCTCTTTTTAAAACATTTATAGGATCCATAATTTGAATATTTTTTTCAATATTTTCCAATGCAAGTTCGGAATTTTTAAGTTACAGTATGGGGTGCAATTCTAATTTTTCCTGCAATTGAATTACCGCTACTTTTAATTGATTCAGATTGAATTTAGTTGCAATGCGTGTTTTGGCTTGTAGTACATTTAACTTTCCGTAGTTGTTTTTTACTATAAATTGTGATTGCTGCTGAATGGCATAACTGGCATTTTTAATTCGATTTTCATCATTGTTGAGAATAGAAACCGTTATAGAGCGAAATAATTTAAGTTCGGATTCTAGTTTTGTATTTTCCTCGCTAAGTAATCGTCTGGATTTGTCTGCTATTTTTTCTTTGGCTTTTTGAATAGGAACCGAAAAATTATGGAATTTTTGTAATAGGAATTCCGCTAGTTTTGTTGGTGTTATGGCATTGGTATGTGCAATCATTTCGCATACCGTTTCATTTGTGACATGGCCAATGCCGGTGATTACAGGGAGTGGAAATAGGGTAATTGCTTTAGCCAATTCGTAATTGTTGTAACAGGATAAGCCCACATCACCACCGCCACCTCTGATAATGGCGACTGCATCGAAATGATGGATTACTTTTCTAATTTTTTCTAATTGTGAAATAATGCCGGGTACTGCTTTGTCTCCTTGCAGTATGGATGGAAACAAAAGATAAAAGAATTTATAATTCCACGAATTTTTATCAATTACATCTATAAAATCACCAAAGCCTTTGCTGGTTTCTACCGAAATTATTGCAATTCGTTGGGGTAAAAAAGAGAGTTCTAACTTTTTGTTTTTATCATAAATACCCTCCAGTTGTAGCTTTTTGATTGTTTCCCGCTTTTCATTTTCTAAATCTCCTAACGTGTATTGGGGATCAATATCAATTATTTGAAGTGAAAGTCCAAAAGCCGGATCAAAAGATATTTTAGCAAGGAATAGAATTTTGATTCCATCTTTGAGTGGTTCTTTTAGTATTCGTAGAAAATTGCGATTTATGTTTTGGTAATCATCACGCCATAACGTTGCTTTTATTTGCGCAATTATTTTACCGTTTACTTTTTCTATTATTTCGGGAAAGCAATGACCGGATTGACTGTAATGATTCAGTTTGTTCATTTCAGCTTTAATCCAAAATGCGCTTTTATACCTATCTTCTAACGTTTTTTTAATACTGTTCGTTACCTCCAGCAGCGAAAAAATAGTTTTGTCATTGATTTTCTCAGGCATACTGTTTTTAGATTTATGTATATAAGAGGTTATCTTTATATTTTGCTTCAAAGATAAAGCAGTTTTATCATTTTTTTTATTGGATGGTGATTATTAGTTTGGTTTGAAAGACGTAAAATAGAATATAGAGATTAGGAATAAGAGGAAAATCGGCACTATATATTAATTATAATGAATACAGAATGTTATACGGAGCGAAAGTTTTGTGGCATTGCGACAGTTGCGGAAATTGGAATTGAGTACTATCGGCGGAAATGAATGAAGTTATTAAAAAGTGCGTTCCTGCAAACGCAAAAACAGTAGTTGCGCAAAACCGCCTTTACATCTGACGTTATTTCTGATTTAGTAGCCATACTATTAATTCATCATTGTCCACAATACTCCAAGAATGCGGATGTCTTTTATTATCAGGTTTTCTGAAACCTTTATTTTGTGTTGTTATCAATTTAGCTTTTTCATTTCCAAGTCTGTTTAGTTCATTAATCATTGCGGAACATTCCGATGCGTTCATGTTTGTAAAATCAGCATTTCGTTCTTTTAACCACCAATCAAAATCAGGTTCTGTATAAATTCTCAAAGGTATATTTGTCAACATTTTAATAGCGTTTTGAGTAGTGTCTGAAAATGAGTAAGGGGAAAGATTGTAATATGCGGCAAGATTATTTATGGGATTTCCCCCAGTTTCTTTTTCAAGTCTTTCTATCATATAAATGTTCTCTGGATTAGCTTCGTTTTCTTTTGAAAGTCTAATATCTCGTTTTGCTGAATTATAAAATCTTTCAAAGTCAAGTGGTGGATCAATAGCAAAAACGGCTGTTGGTTTTATTATTGGATTTTCAGCATATTTTATAGCACAACTGCCACCAATTGAAAAACCGCCGACATAAAATTTTAGGTCAGTTAATTTGTGTTTAGAAGTTATATCTTTTAAAATTCTCTTAAAATTTTTTTGGCTTAAACTGTCTACACCAAATGATAAAACTCCATCTTGGAAAGTTGGAATAATAGTCAATATTCCATTTTCAGCTAATTTATTTGGTAAGTCGGTTTGTTGTAAAACTTTTTCTGCCGTTTCTCCGAAACCTGGAATTAAAAATAAATATCCTGTCCAAGGAAGTTTTGAAGGATAAATTATTGTATAACAATTTTTTGTTGTGTCTGTTTTGTCGAGGAAAACTTTCTCTATTTTGGTCTTAGTTTGTGCATGGCTACTAATTGTAGAAAAAGCAAAAGCTAAAAGCATAATTAAAATTTTTGTCATTTTATCTTGTTCTTTAGATGTTGTTCTACTCTTGCTGGAAATTAGTTTAAAAGCTAAACAAACCTTTTTCTAAGCAGCCAAAATGGTTAGCTTATTGAAGGGTTGTTTAACTTTAGTATATCTCAAATATATGACTTTATTACACTAGCGTGATTGGATGGAGATAATCTCATTCATTTTTATTGTGAAGGAAAGGGTAAGTTTTCCTATTTAGTCTGTATTTTATTATTATTGGAATTTGGTTAGGCTAGGTCCTATTTTATTTATTGGAGTTTCATTTTATATACAGCATTTCATTTTCCAATTAAGATCGATGGATTAGGTTAATTTTTCTATTGCTAAAAAGAATAAGGACTGAAAGCAATTCAGCGGAAACAGATTTCAAATTTTCTGTACAATTTTTTTATTTTGACATTCGTGTATGTATACTGCTGCGTCAACTTTGTAAGTGTTGTTGACGATACTATATCGTATAATTCTTTTCTAGCTAATTTGATGGTTTCCATAAAACATACCTCGTAAAAATTACAATTAAAGATACAATATGTTGAGTAAAAAAACAGTACAGGTTTCGTTTCCGGAATGTCAATAAATTTTTTTCCACTACCATCTGATGTAAATATTTAAATGCAATTGAGATAAGCTATCATTCCTTCTGGAGCTGTTTAAAAAGAACTTTTCCGGGATATTTCTCAGCATAAGCAAGGATTAAATCTACAGTGTACTGGTTGCTTTTGTAAGGAGTCACATGATCTTTTATCTCAGAGGGATCCGTAAAACCAATATCCGATGCGATATATCCCATGCCATAAAAGTGACCGTTTTCAACCCAAATGCAACTGCGTTCTTCAGCAGATCTTCCTTTGTCTATAATGGCAAAGCTGGGTCTGTTTTTTACTAAAAAATCAATAGCGTTTTCGACTTGTTCGTTGTGTTGTACCACTTCAGGTAAATCGCTCCGGTCCGGTTTTGGGATAAATTCACCGTGGTCGTCCATGCCGTAATTGCAGAATCGATTATCAATACCAAATTGTTCGGATAAGCTGCGCAATACATTGATGCCTTTGTATAAACTATTGAAAGATTCAATGCACGTCTGAAATTTGCCCAGCTTTCCAATAGCCAGATACCGATATCCGCTGCGGGCTTCATACTCATACAGTCCATATTTAGGGTCAAAACGTTTGAGTGCTCTGTTGTAGGTGGGCCAGAGCTTTTTGATTTCGGTACACTCCAGTAGCAGCGCCATTAATTCGGTGGCACAAACTTCAAAGGAAATACCATGTATGTCTCTCAGAAAGTTTTGCCTTTGAGGCGTGATATTATGACCACTGAAATGGGAAGCGACCCGTTTTTTTAAGTTGATCGCCTTTCCTACGTAAATCACTTTTCTTGTCTGATCGTAAAAATAATACACCCCTGTTTTATCCGGTAATTGCTCAAAATCAGCAGGCGGCAGGTTGGGAGGCAAGCGCTGGTCTTGAGAAGTTTTTTTTATCATTTTTTCGATTACACCTTCAACGTCCCATTCCAGCAAACGGGAAAATAGTATGGCAGTGGCATCTGCATCACCACCAGCGCGGTGCTGGTTTGTCAAAGGAATATCTAAGGATTGGCAAAGCCTTCCCAAGCTATATGAAGCCAGTCCCGATTTAATCTTTCTTGCGGCTCGAACGGTACACAATTTTGGCGCAGTCCATTTGAAACCGCTTGCTTCGAGTTGGTGCCGAACAAACGAATAATCAAAGTTCACATTATGGGCAACGAAAATGCGTCCGGTAAGCATTTCTAAAACCTTTTCTGAAATGGCATCAAAAATAGGTGCATCCCGTACCATTTCATTGTTAATGCCGGTAAGCGAAAAAATGGCAAGCGGTATTTCCTTTTCTGGGTTGACGAGCGTTTCCCAGCGGTCGATTATACTAGTTCCGTTATGGATAATTATGGCAATTTCTGTAATGCGGCTGCCACTGGCATTCCCGCCTGTGGTTTCTATATCTACTATTGCGTATTCCTGTTTTTTCATCTAATATTTAACGTGAATGATATTGATAATCTTGTGTAAAAGTTCAAAGTGCTCTGGTCTCCAACCGTCAAATGGTCAAACTGACTCTTTTTTTGCACCTACTACCATTTTATGCCTCGGCAGGTTAATTTCATGTTCCTGAGGATACGGTGCCCGTTGGGTCATGCTGACATCTTCCCGAATCTGTTCGTGCACTTTATATTGCCTATCAGAAGTGTTTGAATATCTTGGATCGGGGAGGAACGGCATTTTAGCCATTTTGGAAATGGTAATAGTAGGAAAGTGGTAATCCACTTCCACAGTTCCTAATAGCAAATAACAGCCACCGCCTTGGAACGGATATTTCTCCAAACTTTTAGTAAAATGCGCCGTGTCGAAATATTCCCCTTCGATGTCGACCCAAGTTCCAAAATACATGGCACCCATTTTGGTGGGTACGTGCTTTCTGGAGATAAGATAGGCGAGCATCTTCACCGTTTTTTTATGGTGCTTTAATAAATCTTTTGCCATTACGTCCCCCCGATATTTGGTCTGCAACAAATCGAATGGAGTACAGGAAACCGGAAAACTCAGCAGCTCGATTTCATCAAAGGCATCTTCAAAAGGGGAGCGTTCAAGTATAGGCAGTTCATATTCTTTGATAGGTTCCTGCAGCAACATTAAATTTCTGTTTTCGGGTTTGAAGTTTACCAAAATGAGTCTGGCGATCACCAGCAATTGGTTTTTTGTTTTACCGGTAAAACGGAATGCTCCGATAAAAATCAGAATCTGGATCCCTTCAATACCTATTGGAATGCGGTTGATAAAATCTTCCAAAGAGATGAATTCGCCCCGTTCCTGGCGTTGTTTAACTATAAAATGCGCTAGTCTACTTTCCAACCCTTCCAGATGCATGAAACCCAAATAGACATCGGTACCATAAACCGTAGTTTCAAAGTCGCTCTTGTTGACACAGGGATTCTGAATGGTAGCCCCCGACATTTTAGCTTCATGAACATAGACTTCGGTACGGTAAAATCCACCTTGGTTGTTGATGACCGCTACCATAAATTCAATAGGGTAGTAGACCTTAAGATAAAGACTTTGGTAACTCTCGACAGCATAAGAAGCGGAATGTGCCTTACAGAAGGAATAGCCAGCAAAAGATTCAATTTGTCGGTATATTTCTTCGCTTAACTTTACTGGATGTCCTTTTTGGGCACAGCAGGCAAAGTAATTGTCTTTTACTTTTTGCAATGCTGATTTGGAGCGTCCTTTCCCGCTCATGGCTCGACGCAGAATATCTCCATCGGCTGCAGGAAGCCCTGCATAATGTAAAGCAATCTTGATGACGTCTTCCTGATAGACCATCACCCCATAGGTTTCTCCTAGTTGTTCCTTAAAAACGTCATGAAAGTATTCGAAACGATCCGGATGGTTGTGTCGGAAAATGTATTCTTTCATCATACCCGATTGAGCGACACCCGGTCGAATAATAGATGAGGCGGCTACGAGAGTCTTATAATTATCACATTTGAGACGGCGCAACAAGCCACGCATGGCGGGGCTTTCGATATAAAAGCATCCAATGGTTTTTCCGTGGCTTAGAAAATGATTCGCCTTCGCCTCATTTTTTGATATAGCAGTATCTCGGATATCGACTTTAATCCCTTGATTTTTCTCAATAAGTTTCACACTGTCATCGATGTGACCAATCCCGCGCTGGCTCAGAATATCAAACTTTTCAAAACCAATATCTTCTGCAATGTGCATGTCGAACAACACTATTGGAAACCCTTTCGGAGGCATTTCCAAAGGCGTGTAATTGGTAATGGGTTCTTCGGAAATCAAGATACCACAGGAATGCATACTTCTTTGATTGGGGTATTTTTCGAGTAGCATGCCGTATTCCTGCACTAACTTTACGATTTGATTTTTATCATGTAACGCCATTGGGTTTTTAGCCAGCGCATCCAATTCTTCCTTGGGCAAACCAAAAACCTTACCCACTTCCCGGAATATGGAGCGGTACTTAAATTCCACATTGGTTCCACAGAAAGCAACATGATCCGCGCCATAAGTGTCAAAAATGTATCGGAGAATGGTATCACGTTCTTTCCAGGACCAGTCAATGTCAAAATCGGGCGGACTCTTGCGGTTCACATTCAGGAACCTTTCAAAATACAAATCGAGTTCAATAGGGCAGATGTCCGTGATACCCAGACAATAACTCACGATACTGTTGGCACCGCTACCTCGACCGATATGCAAAAAGCCCTGACTCATGCTGTATTGAATGATGTCCCAAGTGATGAGGAAATAGCCGCTGAATTCCAATTGGTCAATCACCTTTAATTCTTTTTCTACTCTTGCTAGCGCTTGCGGATTGGCGGCACCGTATTTTTTTAATACTCCTTCGTAAGCTAATTTCGTCAAAAGCTGCATATCGCTTTCCTTACTTCCAGAATAGTATTTTTTGTTTTTGGGCGTTTTGAAGTCGAATTCAAAATGACACTGATCCATCAGTTTCTGCGTGTTTTCGATGATCTGCGGATACTCCTCAAATTTCGAAAGCAGTTCCTCCAAAGAAATCATTACTTCAGATGTCTTGCAATAATCGTCCACAGTCAATTTGGACAAAATCACATTGGTATCAATAGCTCGAAGAATTTTGTGCAGATTGAATTCTCTTTTAGTCCGGAAGGTGACTGATTGTAAAATCACCATTTTGCTAAGCCAAGAATTCCATTCGGGAAGAAATAATTTGGGAAGCTGATCTGTAGCAATGCCTATAAATTCATGTTCTTTTAATACGACTGGCTTATTTTCGAAAGGATAAATAATACAGACATTATTAAATGAAGGTGCTGTCAACGGTAAAGCAGTACCTTCAAAATTATGGTGGGTCAGAAAGCGGTTCATTTCGGCGAGCCCATCTGCATTTTTAGCCAAACCGATGTAGCGCAATTGATGGTTGTAGCGAAATTCTATTCCGACCAGTGGTTTAATCGCAACTTCGTGACAGGCTTTTGTAAAATCATAAATACCGGTAACCGTGTTGATGTCCGTTAATGCCATTGTCTTAACGCCACAAACAACAGCCTGCTGGATAAGATCCAACAGCGGTATGGTGCCGTAGCGCAGGGAATGAAAAGAATGGCAGTTAAGGTACATGGATTATGATTTACGTTTTAAAATTTCCGATTTGTTGTTGGGTTTAAAGGTGGCCCCGGCACATCGCATCACCGCATCAAATCCATAGCGTGTTTTCATTTTGTCCATGGCTTGATACAAAGACAACATTTCTTCGGTATCCTCAAACAAGTTAATTTGATAAGTGCCACGAACCAACCCACTGAAACGAATTCCGATTAGTCGCAATCGCATGCGACGTTGGTATACTTTATCGAATAAATCGGTAACTGTTTTGGTCAGCGTGTGATCGGCTGAGGTGTAGGCTACTTTGCATTGTTTGGTTTCGGTGTCAAAATTGGAGTATCTAATTTTGATCACCACAGTGGAAGTCAGCCATTCTTCAGAACGCAACTGAAAAGCCAATTTTTCCACCATTCCGATCAGTATTGATTTTAATTTTGGAATATCAATGGTATCCTGAGTAAAAGTATGTTCTGTTGAAATGGACTTGCGTTCCGTGTAGGGTTCTACCGGATTGTTATCGATGCCATTGGCTTTCTTCCAAATGTCGATGCCATTCCTGCCTATCATTCGCTGTAATACTTCGGCAGGCATTTCTGAAAGCGTCTGAATGGTACGGATTCCAATTCGGGATAACAACTGAAAAGTCACTTCGCCCACCATAGGAATTTTTTGAATCGAAAGTGGATTTAGGAAAGACCGTACTTTACTTTCGGGTATTTCAAAATTTCCTTTTGGTTTGGCTTCGCCAGTACCAATTTTGGAAACCGTTTTGTTTACCGATAACGCAAAACTTATCGGCAATCCTGTTTCTTTGGTAACGGATTGTGCCAGTTCGTTGGTCCATTTGTAGCCGCCGTAAAATTTATCCATACCGGTAATATCGAGGTAAAATTCATCGATGCTGGCTTTTTCTACAATTGGTGCTTTTTCTTGGATGACTTCGGTTACATCATGCGATAATTTGGAATATAATTCCATATCGCCCTTCATTACTTTAGCTTGCGGGCAGAGGCGGAGTGCCATTTTTATAGGCATGGCGGAACGTACTCCGAAAGTCCGAGCCTCATAAGAACAAGAAGCTACGACACCACGATCCCCGCCACCAATAATCAAAGGGATTCCCTCCAGTTTTGAATTCCCCAGTCTTTCACAGGACACAAAAAAAGTATCTAAATCCATATGTACAATCGCTCTTTCCATCTTCTTTTCTTTTTTATACGTTACAAAATTAGTACAGATACTAACAAATTTTAGTATATTTGTTGTTACAAATTATAACAAAATACCTATGTCTTTATTTTCCGACAACATCAGGAACCTTAGGGTACAACATAAAATTTCGCAAGAAAAGCTGGCGGAATCCTTAGGGATAACCAGGGGCAGGTATGTCAAATATGAAGATGGAACCTCGGAAGCCCCGTATGAAATATTGAAGAAGATAGCGCATTACTATCACATCAGTATAGACCTGTTGCTATCTGTGGATGTTCGAAAAATTCTGGTGGATGATTTGTTGCAATTGGAAAATAACAGATTAGTATTGCCGATTACGGTAGATAATAAGGGAGAAAATTTTATAGAAGTTGTCACACAGAAAGTAAAAGCCGGGTATTTGAATGGGTATGCCGATCCGGAATATATTGAAAGTCTGCAGCAAATTTCATTACCATTTTTGGGATCTGGGAAGCATAGGGGTTTTCCGGTGGAAGGTGATTCGATGCCACCACATGAAAATGGATCCATCATTGTTGGACGGTATATTGAAAAGTTAGGAGATGTCAAGGATGGCAAGACCTACATACTGATCACCAAGAATGAAGGTATGGTGTACAAGCGATTGAATAAAAACAAAATGAATGCACTCGTTGTAGCGTCAGACAACAATTTTTATCCTCCTTATGAAGTCAAGGTTTCCGCTATACTTGAAATTTGGGAATATGTCTGTAACATTGGATTGACAGACGAAAAACAGCAAGTACCGGAAACTGTAAGTGTGACTAATATGTTTTTAGAGTTAAAAAGAGATATTAATGATTTGAAAATTAACCGTTATATGTAGGCTATCTTTATAAAGGAATACCGAAGTCAGGAGGCTTCAGAGAGAGAGCAATTTAAAGCTGAAGAATAGTCAGTGAAGTAAAATTACAGTGTTGGAGTTTTATGCTTGCTTCGTAGTTTCATTTTACAAAATTAGAGAAGGTTGAAATTGGTTGTTAGGAAATGTGAAGAAATAGTTATTAACGTGGGATTTATGAGAAGTTAGTTTTTACAACATGTAATGGACACGGAATTCAATTCAGAGCGAATGTCTTATTAAATTTATAATTTCAATGCATTATATTTTTTATCCTCAAATCTTTGTTCCTTAATCACGAACTACACGAAAGAATTCGTGCAGCAGCGGGGTACATTTAGATTTTAAGCTGCGAGTTCATTCGGTCGAGATTTTAAAAGTCTACAACCAAAAATCCATGAATTCTTATCTATTTCCTCTTTTACTAGATGAAAAATTGACCACAAAAAAAAATAAAAACCGAAGTAATAAATTACTTGGGCAAATAAATCCATGAAATAATTCAATTTAAAATGTCAAGTTTTTTGAGCAAATAACTTGACATTTACATAAAATCAATATTTTTTCCTTTAAAACTAGTACTCAAATAACATCAAGTTTATTATTAGATAATCGCCTTAATAACATAGATTTACGCTATATCAATTAACTTATAACTAGTACCTCTTCCTGCACCTTCTTGTGCTAAAATACCTTTAGATATTAAATCTTGTAAATCCCTTAGCGCAGTATCAGTAGAAACGCCAGTTATCTTTGCGTATTTAGAAACGGTTAGTTTTCCAAAAAAAGTATCAAGTAACATTTGAGTAACTTTCTGTTGGCGATTATTAAAATCAATATTGTGATTAATTTCCCAAAATTGAGCACGTTTTAAAGTCATGGCAATAGTCTGGTCTGTTTGCTTCATAGAACGCAACAAACAGTTCAAAAACCAGTCCAACCAATCTGTTATATCGAGATCACCTTTTTGTGTTTTTTCTAAAATGCTATAATATGTTTTACGCTCAATTTGAATTTGTGCTGACATGGAGTAAAATCGCTTTTTACTTTGATCCGCTCGTGCTAATTGCATATCCGTAATAGCTCTAGTAATACGACCGTTTCCATCGTCAAAAGGATGTATGGTAACAAACCATAAATGAGCAAATGCCGCTTTCAAAACAGGATCAAGTGAATGTTCATCATTAAACCAATTAAAAAAGACATCTATTTCATGGGGTACTTTAGCTGCTACCGGTGCTTCAAAATGCACTATTTCTCTCCCCATTGCACCAGATGTTACTTGCATCACACCATCACGCCAGTCTGCAGTTTTAATTTTATACATTCCGCTTCTACCTGTTGGAAAAAGCGCTGCATGCCACCCAAATAAACGCTCCTCGTCTAGCGGTTCTTCATAGCGTTGTGTGGCATCTAACAACATTTCGACAACACCATCTACATTGCGATCAGCTGGTACAGCAGCAGCAATCTCAATGCCTAATCGTTTTGCTATCGAAGATCGTACTTGATCATGATTGAGTTGTTCGCCTTCAATTTCGCTTGATTTAATTACATCAAGAGTCAATGTTTGAAGCACCGTTTCTTCTTGTAGACGAAAGCCAAGTCCTTGCATAAAACCCAGTATTATTCCTTGCTGATGCCTTACTTTACCAAGTAATGGCGTAATGATAGCTGCATCCCAAATGAAATTTGGCCACTCTTTCTTTTGATAAATATACATAGTACCGCATTTTTGCGGTAAATATAGCGTTTAATTACCGTATGAAAGTAATTTTGCGGTGTAAATAATTTTAATACGTAGCAAAAATGCGGTGAATAAGTTGATTATTCACCGCACAACATTAAGCGTCAACGCTAGTTTTGAGATTCAATTAAATTTTTTAATTCACATTTGCTAAATCTTTAAAATATAAAAAAATCTACAAATTAAGCCGAAACCCGCAATACTGCCAAATGGCTGTCAGCGGGAGGCATTATTGCTTACTTTCTAGTTTCTTTTTTGCAATAAATACAACGTTTCAATTTTCTGAATTAACTTTTTGACTAATTTTATCAAATTTATAATTTATTTAAAGATACTAAAATATGATTCAGTTCGATATTTATAGAGATTCTACTAAAGAAATCTACGCAGACGATATCCCCGAATTTTCTTCCTCTCAATTTTGGGGAAATTTAAGTAATAAAGTCTTATTTATTTTCAATAGGTTAGATTATCTCAATGATACCTTAATTTCAATATGCGAAAATGTTGAAATTTATAATATTAATTTCAAAAAAAGAAATGGTTTAACAAGTAGCAAAGTTAAGATTAGTCCTTACATTGAAATTATACACGTTATGTCTGATTTACGAATGATTGTTGATGAACTTATAGTTTTGCTATACATTGTTGAAAAAAGAGAGGTTTTAGGAGATTATCCAAATATATTAGAGATAGAATCTACTGGCGATTTATTAAGAAAATGGAATGAGAATAAATTTGATGACGTAAAATTCTTTATTGATTATAAAGATTTTTTAAAAAATTTGAGTGATATTAATAATGCTTATAAACATTCATTTATAAACGACCACATAATATTTTATAGACAGCTTGAAAAACCAACAGTGTATGCAATAAGAAACCCAAAAAAAGAATTTAATATTCTTAAAAACAAGTTAATCGCAATACCATTGGAAGATATTGTAATTGATTTCAATAAAATGTTCAAAGAGTATAGAATTTTGCTAAAAAAAATTACTATTGAGCAAATAATTAATGATTTTGAAAAGAAAAATTTAATTTAAAAAAACAATTAATAGGATAGTATGCTGTACCCATTTTTCAGACAGAAATCTCAACGATTTAAGATAGGTTTTTAGTTTTATATTCTATTATCTTGGTTAAAATCGGAGATAACTTTTGGCTGTTTTAAGAAGCCAAAAAAAGTTATTCTGATTTTATGCCACTTCTTTTTTGTAATAATTATTATAAGGCGTTCCATAATCTAGTGACTGATGAATTCGCCGTGTATTATAAAATTCAAAATAATCTTTGAGTCCTCTATAAAGGCTGATTCCATCAGTATATGCTTGTAAATATACATTCTCGTATTTGACTGTCCTCCATAATCTTTCTATAAAAATGTTGTCAATAGCTCTTCCTTTACCGTCCATAGAAATTTTTATTTCATTGTTTAATAGTACATTGGTGTGAACCTCACTGGTGTATTGACTTCCTTGATCTGTATTGAAAATTTCAGGCACACCATACTTTTGTATAGTTTCTTGCAAAATATCGGCACACCAATCGGCACTCATTGTATTGCTTACACTCCAGTTCAAAACAAATCTTGTATGCAAATCAATAATCGCAGTCAAATACATAAATCCTTTTGCCATAGGAATATAGGTGATATCTGTTGCCCAAACCTGATTTTTATGGGTAATCTTCAAACCTTTGAGTAAATAAGGATATTTCTTATGTTCTTTATTACTCACTGTTGTTTTAGGTTCTCTATAAATGGTTTGCCAATTGATGATTTGCATCAATCGTTTTACCCGTTTGCGATTCACTTTAAAACCTAAATCCTTGAGCCAAAACGTCAGTTTCCTGCAGCCATAAAATGGAGTATTAAAATACTGTTGGTCTAATAATTGCATTATTTTTAAGTTCTCTAAACTTTCCTGTTTTGCTTTATAATAAAGACCGCCACGATGAATTTCTAATAAGCGACATTGTTTGACAATGCTCAATTTATTTTGGGTATCGACCATTTTCACTCGCTCACTGATCGATACTAACCCAGACTTTTTTTTAAAAAGTCATTCTCCAAAGTCAGCTGACCTATTCGAGCATAGAGTTTCTCTGTTGGAATTTCATCTTTGGCAACGAGCGTTTTTTCTGCAGAAAAAACCGCAGAAAGATTCCGTATCGCTTCGGACTTCCACATTGAAATTTGGTTGGGCAGCAACTCGTATTTTTTTGCTAATACCTCGATGGTATCTTTCTCTTTTAAGGCTTCCAAAACAACTTTGGCTTTGAAGTCTTTTCCGAAGGTTCTTCTTGTTCTTGACATATTAGTGCTAATTTAAGCTTTTTATTCCTATCTAAATTAGTCGGGATATATTGTCCGAATTTTGGGGGTCAGCATAATAGTGTCATTTTCTTATGTTGTTATTTGCAAAATTTGTCTAAAAATATTTGTGCATCTTTATGACCTAATTCTTTAGCTATTTGAAAGTCTTGACATCCCTCTTTTTTATTTGTACAGAAATATTTGAAGCCTCCTCTACTTAAAAAAAACAAACTATTTTTTGGTTCTATTTTAATTGCAGTATCAAAATCTTCAATCGCCCGGGTGAAATCCTTTAGATTACCTTCTACAATACCTCTCATATTATATGCAGATGCAAAATTTTTATCAATTTCTATTGCTTTATTCAAATCAGCTTTTGCTGCGCTATTATTTTTTAATTTCATTTTAACAATCCCTCGGATATAGTAAGCATATGCAAAATTTGGAACAAACTCGATAGACTTGTTACAGTCAACTATACACCCTTGTAAATCATTTAATTTGAGTTTTAAATTTGCTCTATTATAATATAACATAAATAGTTGAGGGTTCAATTCGATAGATTTATTTATGTCAGACATTGCAACTGAATAATTTTTAGCATTGTAATTTAATCTGAATTGATTCAAATAATAGTAAGTATCATTAATTATATTTAATTTTTTTTCTATTTCATTTTTATTATTTAAAAGATTTTTTAAAAATGAAACATCAATTGCATAACCTGCATCTAATTCTTCGTCTGATGTCAATGTAGCACCAAAAATAATACCTAAAACTTGACCTTTTGTGTTTACTAAAGCTCCGCCACTATTTCCAAATTTTAACGGAATTGAAGTTTTAATAATTCCAGACACAAGTGTGCTACTTGAATATTCAATCTTACCTTCCAAAAAAACTTTAGTGGAAATTACAGGGTTTTCAAAAGCGAAAACTTTATCTCCGTTTTTTGGGAGTTCATCTGCTAAAATTAAAGGTAAGCCTTTTAATGATGGTACTGACAATATTGTTAAGTCATTTCGATTATCGTAGTCAAAATAGCCCTCAATTTTATGCTTTATATCTGTTCCATTTATAATAACATACCCATTTTTATTACCTTCAATAACGTGTAAGTTAGTTACTATTTTTCCGTTATCAATGATAAAACCACTTCCTGATTTTGTGTTATCATCTAAAAATATGGTAACCGTAGAACTTAAATATTGCTTTATATCATTTAATATATTTTGACTATATCCATTTTGATTTGCAATTAATACTAATAGTATGACTAATTTTTTTACCATTTAAATTTTTTATTATTGATTTCTATTTTAACTTGAGATTAGGAATTATTAGTTGTAAAAAAAACTGTATCAATGTTCTCCTCCATTTCGGATACGCTTTCCGCTAACTTTCTGGAACTACTTCGGGTTTGGATTATATTAAGCTGTTTTCGGATTTGCCTAATCATCCCAAATAGAAAACCATTTTTCCATTAAGCCCAATTCCCAAATCCGTTGTAGTGCTTATTACCAGCTGATGAGTTAGTATTCATCTTCACTTTCCCTATCATCTTTTTTAAAGTCTTCATAATTTTCTATCGCATCTTGTTCAATTTCATCCTTTGTCTGCATCTCATATTTAAAATTGAAAATTATGGAAGCAATCTTTCGTTTTGACATCTTTCTATTTTTCGAAATAGTATCAATAAAATTTTCTGTAGACTTACTATCAATATCAAACGACAAATCATTTTTTGCGTAATAATCTCTCAATATTAAATAAACTGAATCTTTTGGTATTCCGCGCATTATTGAGATTAATGTAATTTTTTCATTTTCAAATTCTAGCTCGGAATCAGCTTGAAAATATGAATCAGTTAACTTCTCTGACTTTGACAAGACTTTTTCCTCTTTTTTATTCGAACAGGAATTCAAGCAGAAAATTATAAAAATTAATAGGATAATATTTTTCATAGTTTGCACTTTCTAGTAGCATCAGGTTCAATATCTGGTAACGTTAGGTCGCATGGCGATGTTACGGATTGGTGAAGCCTAAAATTTCGGTTATACATTAACTTTTCAAGTACAAAACCATATTTAAATTAAGCCAAATCCCCAAATTGCTCGCAGCTGTTAGGCGCTGGCTATTTTTTTCCCCGATTGCTTGTACTATTTCTAATTTCTTTTTTTGTAGGTAGATCAATTAATAAGCTTCCTTTAGAATCTGTACTTAAAACGTGCTTATAATGTTTGTAAACAAAAAGTGCAGAATCTAATTTAGAGTATATTTTTACGTAGGTTCTTGAATCTTTATTTTCTTCTATAGTATAAAATATGCCATAATCTCTTTTCATAAGTTGATAGAGTTTTTTATAAATATTTAAAGAATCTTGTTTGATATTTATGCTAGCAATTATTTTATTATCCTCCTTTTTAACATTGTATTTTACATCAATACTTTTCTTTGTTAATGAAACAAAAGACTGGCAAATTTGTAAGGAATCATTCAATTGTGAATTTTTTGAAGTCAATTCTTCAACCTCTTTTATTTGAGAATAAATCAATTTTAAAAGTTCATCTGAAGATACTTTTTTATTGTTAACTCTAATTCCACAATCATCTATATAATGTTCAATTATACTGTCATTTTTAGTTTTCTGCTTTGATAATTCAACGTCTTTTACAACAGCTTTTTTAATTAGCTTTTCTCTTTTAACAATCTGTTTTTCTAAATTTTGGTTATCAATATAAAACATCAATAATAATGATATTGATAGAATCAATCCAATAGATAAAATAAAGACAATTATCTTATAGTTTTTATTTATTTCCATCGAATTTTTTTTCTAAATTTTTAACTACTTCTTCAATTTCATTGACTCTTGTGTTTTCTAATTCTTGCTTTTGAGTTCTACAATCATCGATTTGACCTCTCAACTTTTCATTAAAATCTTGTCTAATTTCATATTTTTCCATTCGGAATTCTAATGTCATTTGAATTCTTGCAAACGCATAACCTATAGAAGCAACACTAAGAAATCCCATAAAAACTGAAAACCACTTTTTAACTGGGTCTTCATACCATTTTTTAAGTATTTCTTCTTTAGCCTTTTTTGCAGTCATATTGGTTAATTCAATGTTTAGAAATTATTTATCTTTAATAAACTATAAGTTTATTCGTATTTTCGGTTTGCGTGCGCCTAACTACTATAATATGTTTGACAAAATCAGACTTAGCTACTTGCATTAGAATGATTTATCTTGTAAAGATTGTTTTTTTTTACTTTTGCGAATCTATAATTAAATTATTACAAATTAAAATATTTTTATATTTATAATCTTACATAGATTATGCCATCATCCCCTTCACAAATACCTCCACAAACTCCTTCATTTTCACAATAATTCGGTCACCAATAGTTCTCGCTTGCAGGATGCTGGGTCTGTTGTCTAAGCATTGAAAAACCTCATCTTTTATGGGTTCTCTGCCACTGTAAATGTATGCATCTACTAAGGATTTGAATTGTGCTTTGTCCAGGTGTTCTTCCTCGCAAAGTTTGCCTAATGCCAAGACTTTTTGATCTTGCCAGTATTTTTCAAATTCATCTTCAATAGAATCACCGTCTTTGATGTTGGGCATGTTCTCATCAATGAATTTTTGGATTAAATCCCTTTTGCTTCGTAGCTGAATGTCTCCTCCCAACAAATCAATGATAGCTTTCTTTTGCGCTGCTGCTGCCGTTGGTGTTTTTTCCCCTTTTAGTTGCGCTAACAATTTCAGAATGTACGACACGTTGATTTGGTCGGTATGGATTAATTCTAATTCAAAATCAATGTCATCCAGAATCGATGTCTTTTGCTTTTCAGTATCCTGCTTCACCTTTTGGTAGATGTCAAGATACTTGGCTTTGTAGTCTTCGTATTCTTGCTCATCAATTCCTAAATCCTCCCAATCAAAATCAGTGTAGGATTGCAATACATTCATGGCTCGCATCAACTTTCTGAACGCTTGCACAAATTGCGCATCTTCTTCTTCGTTTTTTAAATCATTGACGCTTTGATACGTAGGTGTAATTTCTCGTAAAAGTTTCAAGGCTTCATCAAACTTCTCCGCAATAGCCTCATAATCGGGCATGGTAACTACTTCAATAGCCTCTTTGTTCGAAAACAAAGTAATAGCCTCATCAGTAGCTTTTTTTAGGTTTCTAAAGGCTAAGATATTTCCTTGTGACTTCTGTTCTCCTAATATCCTGTTGGTTCTGGAATACGCCTGAATCAAACCGTGTTGCTTCAAGTTTTTATCTACATAAAGTGTATTTACTTTTTTAGCATCAAAACCGGTAAGCATCATATTCACCACAATCACAATATCCAAACGGTCTTTCTCGTGATTGAAGTTTTCTTTTTCTCGATCTTTCAATCGTTGGCTTATATTTTTAAAGTAATTCTCAAATTGTTGGCTGTCCTTGGTCGAAAAACTGGTATTGTACATTTTGTTGTAATCTCCAATGTATTTTTCCAGCTTGTCTCTGGTGTGTTTGGATTGATAACTGGCTTTTGGCTCTGCTGCCATATCAAAATCATCAACGTTCGGCAAGAAATCTTGTGCTTCTTGGGAATCTTCATTGGTGCCAAACGTAAAAATAGTAGCAATGCGCAAGTCGTGTGCTCCAGCTTCTTTCTTTTGTTGAAAAAGGTCGTAATACTGAATCACATTATCAATACTACTGACTGCTAACAGTGCCGAATAGTCTTTATTGAACGTCTTTTGATCGTGATACGCAATGATGTAATCTACAATTTTATTAATTCTCTTTTTGGAATCTAGAACTTCTTGTTTGTCAATGTCCTCTACTTCTATGTCAATAAAAGCATTGCTCTTATTCTTGTATTTCCCCACATATTCAATCCCAAAACGCAAAACATTTTGATCCCGAATCGCATCTGTAATGACGTATTTGTGCAAACAGTTACCAAACAAATCTTTGGTGGTGCGCTTTCCTAAATCATTCTTGGAAGCGTTTTCGGCAAAGATGGGTGTTCCTGTAAAGCCTATTAGCTGACTTTTCTCAAAGAATTTGGTAATACGGTCGTGCGTTTCTCCAAATTGTGAACGATGGCACTCATCAAATATAAAAACGATTTTCTTATGTCGTAAAGCCTCTATTTTGCCCGAAAACCGTTCCGAAATGGCATTGTTTAATTTTTGTATGGTGGTCAAAACCAACTTAGTATTGTCGGTCAATTGTCTTACTAACGATTGGGTGTTATTAGTAACATCAACACTCTCTTTCTTGAACGCGTTGAACTCATTCATGGTTTGGTAATCCAAATCTTTTCTGTCAACCACAAAAACGACTTTGTAGACTTCGGGCAGTTCCATCAAAATTTGGCTGGCCTTAAAGGAAGTTAAGGTTTTACCCGATCCTGTGGTGTGCCAAATGTAGGCGTTGTCATTCGAGTTTTTGACTTGGTGAATAATCGCTTCAGTAGCAAAAAATTGATACGGACGCAAAACCATCATGACCTTATGGGTTTCATTGATCACGATGTAATGGGCTATCATTTTACCCAATTGGTTTGGGTTAAGGAAAGCAGCAGCAAACTCGGACAACTCCGTGATGTTTTTATTATTTGCATCAGCCCAAAAGAAGGTTTGTTTAACCGATTGTAATTTATTGTTGGCCAAATATTTGGTATTGACGCCATTGCTTATCACAAACAATTGCACGTATTGAAACAACCCGTGGTTGCTCCAAAAGGAATGCATTTGGTAGCGATTGATTTGGTTAAAAGCTTCTTTGATTTCGATGCCGGAACGCTTCAATTCTATTTGTACCAATGGTAAACCATTAACCAAAAGTGTGACATCAAAACGATTTTTATAGCTTCCTTCTAATGATATTTGATTGGTAACTTGATATAAATTCTTGCTGTTATCCTCTGCATTAAAAAACCGAACGTAAAACGAAGTGCCGTCTTCCTTGGTTAATTGAAAGCGATCCCGAAGTGTTTTGGCTTTTTCAAATACATTGCCTTTGGCCAAATGATTCAAAACGGCATCAAACTCTTTGGCTGCAAAGGTGGTTTCATTAAAAACTTCCAACTGACTTTTAAGGTTAGAAACTAAAGCGTCTCCATCCTGAATTTTGACAGATGAATAGCCTAAACCCCGCAATTGCTTGATTAAGTTGTTTTCTAATGTGGCTTCGGATTGGTGGCTCATATTATTTTTGTTCTGCGTTTTTTATTTCCAAATAGGTTCATTTTCCCAATCTAATGCACTTCCTTTTCCGTCTGATGGAATTCCGATGTATTGAATAGGCACCGTTGGGTATTTTTTAAATAGGTTTTGAAGCTTATCCTTTAAACTATTTCCCGGATTTGCTCTCGTTATCAAGTATTTCAAAACACAAATGAAGTAAAACATTCTTTTATTGTTTTCGAATGGTTTGCTTACCCAATTACCAACAGGTTTTAACAATTTTTCTGGTTCAATAGCCAAATCTCTGTTCCATAATCTCGAATGGTGTGCACAAATATTTCTCACATACGTGAGCGTATGAAGCCACGATACGAATACCGTTGGATGAACATCAAAGAAGTTGGCAATCCTTTTTTTGTCACTATTGTTTTTTAATCCTCTGTACAAGTGAGATAATTCACCCATTGTCAGTAATTCTAAACACATCCACGATGGCGGATTTGAGGGTTTGTTGTAATGATCCATATAATGTTTGATAAACACTTCCGGGGTTCTAGCGGTTTTGGCTTTAGAGATAATAGATTGAAAATCAGAATACGGGTCGACAAGATTACCTATTTTGTTGTAATAGGGTGTAATAAACAGATTTTGATTGTCCTGCCAATGGGAATCGTTATAATGCATTGCCATACCATACACCATTTGAGTACGAATGGCCACTTCAATGCGTTCAATACAATCAAAAACCAGTAATCTTAATTCGCGGTCAAACGAATACGTTTCGATGATTTGTTTGAAGTTGGTATTGGGATTGAATTTGTCCTTTGTTTTTTGATAAGGCAAAAAATAGGCACTCAACCGATAATAACTTATTTCCTGTAGATAGTCAATTGCCTTTGGTTCACTGTCAACAACTAAATCCCTTTGTTTCAAAAGTGATACTTGATCCTGAAAGGATAACGGTGTTTTGTCGTAGTTTTTTTTACTCATGGCATAAAAAGAAAAAACCTCTCAAGTGTGCATCTAGGAGAGGCATGAGAGGTGTATTATTGTTCGTTGAGCAACTGTCAGTATAAAAAAATCGGGACACAAATGTGGCGATTTGTGGCGCAAATATGCGACATTTTTTTAAATCTACGATCTTTTTTAACGCTATTTTCATAATCAATTCATGATGTTATATTTTTGTAAAGGTGTCGCATTCGACACCTTTAACTTTTTACTGTCTTTTTTTACACAATCATCTGGACCTTGATTTACTTGATTCTTCTTATTGTCTGAACCTTGATTCACTTGATTCACTTGATTTTTTTGGATGATATAAATTTAAAAATCCTTTTTTTTCCTCTTAATCAAGAAAATCATGGTTTTAGACTGTTATTATGTACTCTTTTAAATTGAAGACTTTTTGCTCCAAAATTAATTAGCAAACCAATCTCGACATTATAGGCCTCCAGGTAATTCATAGCTTGCGCCAAATGAACATCTTCCATTTGTATTAATGCTTTTAGCTCGACCATAATGCAATTCTCAACAAAAAAATCGACTCTGCGACCGCCAATACGTTCTTTTTTATAATAAATATCCATCTCATATTCTCTCTGATAATTTAAACCCATCGTATGCATTTCTATTTCGAGGGCTCTTTGATAAATGACTTCTTGAAAACCATTTCCCAAAGTTTTGTGCACTTCCATAGCAGCGCCAATAATCTTTTGAGTAATTTCTTGATATTTCATTTGTATTGACTTTAATGACTATTCTTATTGTCTGGACCTTGATTTTCCTGATGCTTCTTATTGTCTGGACCTTGATACTTTTTACTGTCTGAACCTTGATTTTCTTGATTCACTTGATTCTTCTTATTGTCAGAACCTTGATTTTCGTGATTTTCGTGATTCTTCTTATTGTCTGAACCTTGATTTACTTGATTTTCCTGATTCCTCTTATTGTCTGAACCTTGATTTTCGTGATTCTCTTGATTCTTCTTATTGTCTGAACCTTGATTTTCGTGATTCTCTTGATTCCTCTTATTGTCTGAACCTTGATTTTCGTGATTCTCTTGATTCTTCTTATTGTCTGAACCTTGATTTACTTGATTTTCCTGATTCCTCTTATTGTCTGAACCTTGATTTTCGTGATTCTCGTGATTTTCTTGATTCTTTTTACTGTCTGAACCTTGATTTTCGTGATTCACTTGATTTTCTTGATTTTTTTTGAATTCTACAATAAAAAAATCCTTTTCATCCTCTAATCCTTTTTAATCATGGTTCAGACATTCTACACAAACATTTGCTGCAACAATCCTTTTTTAAATTCTTGCGTTTTTACTAATTCCCCATTCACCTGTTCTATTTTACCATCGATCCCCGATAAAAAATTAGCGATTTTTTGTTGTTCTTCAAGGCAGGGTGTAGAAATAACAAATGGTTCAATATGTTTATTGTTAATTTGCGGAATGGAGGAGGTATCTGCTATTTTATACAATTCTGCCATAACTATTTTAGAATATAAAAATTCAACATCTAATACTTTTCTGAAAGGAATAAGTGCCATCATATTGCTATCCATTAATATCGGGCAATCATTAATCCTAACTTTATTATTTAATATTGCTGCACCTCTTTTGGGAAAAATAACCGAAAATGATTCTATTAAATTTTTATGATTGTTAGAGTAAAATCTACTTTTATTTTGATATTTACTACAGTTGTTTAATTCTTCAACTTTTATAAATGGATTAACCCCATCATCAATAAAGTTGTAATCTGAAGGACTATTACCGCTTTTGATTTTCACCAAATCCCCCAATTTTTTCTTCTCCCACTCTGGATATTCCTTTTCATTCTCATCCTTAAAGCGCAATTTTTCTGAGAACAATTGTTGCATGACGCCTTTTTTGTATTGTTCTACTAATTCCTTTTTGCGGGACAATTGCTGTATTTTTTCATCCACTGCACTTAAAAAAGAAGCTATTTTTTGTTGTTCTGGGAGAGTGGGAAAAGCAACATTGAAACCTTTTAAATCTTTTCCGTAAATAGCCGCTACACTTGTTGTTCCCGTAGCAAACCGTCGTAATTGATTTATTGAGTTTTTTGTATTGAAATAATAATTCATAAAAACATTTGATGTTTCTATTTCATTATTAAATTTCATTCTCATTAGGTTTGAATTATAAAGTGCGAAAGGCAATTCTTCTCTCCAAATCGAAACTTTTCCAACCAATTCTAAAGTATTTCTTGTATTGAATAATAAGTCTCCTTTTATTAATACATCTTCTTTATTGTATTCAATATCCTCAGGTAAAAACTGGACTTTATTAATATTTATTTCACCTCTTCCTAAATTTCCCATTTTAATAACAGGGATTCCATTGTTAGATTCGGAATTTTCATAATTACCTCCTAAACGTCCTTCTTTTAATAAAGCAGAAAACTTTTTTACCATCCATTTATCATCAAACTCCTGAAAACGCAATTGTGGAATCAATGTTTTTTTCTTTTCGCTGTGTAAAGTTGCTGTATTCATTAAAATGGGGTTTCAATTCCTAATTCAGTACAAAAACCTTCAATTGTTGTATCTGTTGTTTTACTAAGAACAGCCAATTCTCGCAATTCATTGGTAATAGCAGTTAAATCAACAGCATCTTCTTCTTCAAACGTATCTATATAACGAGGAATATTTAAATTATAATCGTTGGTTTCTAATTCGCTTATAAGAGCAACGTGGCTGTATTTAACCTCAGGCAAACGGTTTTCGTAAGTAGTAATGATTTTGTCAATGTCTTCGGTACGCAATACGTTTTGGGTTTTTACTTTTTCAAAATGTTGGCTGGCATCTATAAACAAGATGTTATCTGGATTGTCGCGTTTTTTCTTTAGGACCAAAATACAAGTCGGAATACTCGTTCCGTAAAAAATATTGGCGGGTAAACCTATTACGGCATCGAGGTAGTTTTTCTCCTTGATCAAATACTGGCGTATGTGTCCTTCGGCACCCCCACGAAACAAAACACCGTGTGGCAAAACAATGGCCATAGTTCCGTTATCATCCAGCTGGTGCACCATGTGTTGCACAAAAGCAAAATCAGCCTTACTGCTTGGTGCGAGTTTCCCGTAGGCCGAGAAACGATCATCGGTCATGTGTAGCGGACTCGCAGACCAGTTGGCTGAGAATGGCGGATTGGCCACGATGGCTTCAAAACGCATATCGTAATGTTGTGGGCGTTCCAGAGTATCTTCGTTCTTAATATCAAATCGTTTGTAGTGTACATCGTGCATGATCATGTTCATGCGGCACAAGTTGTAGGTGGTAGGATTCATTTCCTGTCCGTAAAAAGCACTAACGTCTTTTACTTCTTTGGCTACACGCAACAGCAAGGAACCCGAACCACAAGTTGGGTCGTAGACGCTCTTGAGTTTGTCTTTACCTACGGTTACTAATTGCGCCAAGATGCTACTGACTTGTTGTGGCGTGTAGAATTCGCCTGCTTTCTTGCCTGCGCCACTAGCAAACTGTCCTATTAAATATTCATAAGCATCGCCCAGTACATCACTATCGGTATTTTCTAAATCAAAGTCAATTTCGTCGAGGTGAATCAAGACTTTTACGATCAATTCGTTTTTATCGGCTTCGGACTTTCCTAGTTTGTGAGAAGTTAAATCTAAGTCGGAAAACAAGTTGCCAAAATCTTCCTCGCTTTCAGAACCCATGGTACTTTGCTCAATGTGCGTGAGTACTTTGGCAAGGTCGCCCAGGATGAAATTGTTTTTTCCGCCTGCGTTACCTCTGCGTGCTAGTTCTGAGAATAAATCGGCAGGCTCCAGGAAAAAGCCTAATTTGTCAATAGCCAATTGTTTTATTTCTTGCATCAAGAGGGCTTCGTCAGGATGTCCTACCACTTCTTGAAAAGTCAAACCGTCGGGTTGTAGTATGGTGTTGGCATACAAATCCATTTTAGTACTCAGGTACTTGTAGAAGATGAAACCTAATATGTAGTCTCTAAAATCATCAGCATCCATTTTGCCACGTAGGGTATTTGCGATGTTCCAGAGTTGTTGTTCTAATTTTTGTTTTTGTTCGGCTGCCATTAAGCAAGTATTGTTTTTAATGAAACTATTTATTGGTGCTAAAGTATTGAATAATTCATTAAGGCAAAAGAGGAAACCCCTAAAGTGATTTTCAAATTACAATAATTCCATACCGTTTGTTTTATTTTGATTGTATTTGTGTAAATAAACGAAGTATTATAGAATTTTACCATACCCACTTTTAGTGATATTTAAGTTGCCTGTTCCCCATTATTTTACTATTCAACAGGAGCAACTTAACTATTTATTGACTCTTGCAGCTTCTTTTTATTGGAGCTGCTGCATGTGCCTTTTGTTGTCGTTTATTTTTTCATTTGGTAGTGAGGTTTAGATTAATAATATCCCGTCAAATCTATACTATAAAATTTCGGTTATCTTACGGTTTTCCACATTTTGAGAAAATAATTATTTAATTCCGCACCGTTTAAATTGTCTAGAAACAATTGAAAATCGTATAATTGAATCAATCCTTTCTTGTTATCCGGTACTTGTGCCAATTGCACAAAATTGATGTTTTGGTAGAGGGATTTTTCTCCCAATATGTCTTGCATGATGATGAAAATTGCTTGTGTAACATCTTTGTATCACAATACAAATTGTAGTTTTTTAAAAATACTACTATGTCGAATTTTTGCGATACTTCATGATACTCCAGCGGTAAAAAAGTGAGTTCGCTGGCTTTTAGTGTCATCTCATGGAAGATGTGAATAGGTGTATAGTAGGTTTTTCAATCCAATATAAACTACTAATTTCATCGGGAGTAAACTATCTCACTTTTTCAATACCAAATAGGCCTGACTCGGATCATTTAAAAGGCGCTCAATTTCTGATTGCATAATTTCTTGAATATCCTGTTTTACCTGCAGGTAATTCCGCTGAACAATTGTATTATCGATCTTCCTAATAATGGCAATATCTTTAAAATTATCTTCCTCTTGTTTTAGACGTTCGTGGTCGTTGACAATTTCACAATGAAACGTTTTTAGATCAATTTTGCAGTTAGGATCATCGGCAACCATGCCAACAAATTCACCGGAACTTAAAGAGGAAATTTTGGAAGGAGGGACGGCCGACTCTAATTGTTTGGAACGGCTTACGGAAGTGTCGCCACTATTTATCGATAGCGATTCTCTGTCCTGCATAATTTTTCCAAAACGCTCTGACAATTGCTTGCCAGTGTCACCAGTAACTTGACCGCTGACGATGTTTCCGGTGATGTTCATAATCACATCGGCTTGCTCGCGACCGTAATCTTTACGCAATTGACTAAAGTCTTGAATTCCTAAACAAGTGGCTACTTTATTGCTTCGTGCGGTGGCAATCAGACTATCCATATTGTTGAGATAGATAGTAGGAAATTCATCAAAGACAAGACTGCTTTTGAGTTTACCTTTTTGATTCACTAACTTGATTAAACGGGAAACATACAGTGATAATACGGCACCATAAATTTGTATTTTCTGAGGGTTATTGCCCATGCAGACAATCTTGGGTTCAGCTGGATTATTAATGTCTAATGTAAAGTCATTTCCGGATAGTACATAATACAATTGAGGTGAAGAGAGTCGGGCCATAGCAATCTTCGCGGAAGCAATTTGTCCCTCCAGTTGTTCCATGGCATCATTGAGATAGGCATTTATAAATGGATTGATGAGTACTTCAATTTCTTTCTCCGTACGCAATATCGTAAACAGACTATCATAGTCGAGCTGCATGAGCTCAATAACATGCGGCAGCGTGCAAAATTGACCCTCCTTATACTTCCTTAAATACCAGATGATCGCAGTCAGAAAATTGATCGGTGATTCGACAAAAAAGTCACCCTGTCTTTTGATCCATTCCTTGTTTAAACCCAGTAATATAGTTCGCGCTGATTCAGCAGCATCCGTGATGTCGGTCATAGCGGAAGGCTCCAAGGGATTGCATCGGTGGGTGCGGGTCAGGTCATCGAAATTAATCACATAAAACTGTGGCGGAATAGGATAGAGGTGTTTGTATTTCAGCCAAGTATTATAAGTGATTTTTGAAAGGTCGTCAAATTTAAAATCATAAATAAACATGGTAAACCCTTTGCGAATGTGCTGGGTAATAACATGCCGAATAACAAAATAAGATTTACCTGATCCTGGAGTTCCCAAAACCATCAACGCACGAAAGGGATTGATGATGTTAATCCAGCTGTTTCGGACTTTATCTTTCAAATGATACCGCGCCGGGAGATTGATGGAATATTCATTTTCCAGCAATCGTTCTTCCTGCGGAAAGGTTTCATTTTCTTTATTGAAAATATCGTTGCTATTCAACCGGTTTTTTATAATCCGTGAGAGTAAAGTACCTCCCGAAAGCATTACTAAAAATCCGATAGTCGTACTACCGATATAAACAATTGCTTTTGCAGTAGTATCTGTTTTTAGGAACAGCGATAAGTAGCTCAGAAAATAAATTAATACACCTGTTATGATATAAGCAATAGCTGTTTTATGATTTAGTTTTTCGTCTTTGCGGCCTTTTGCTCCAAGTAAGGAAATCAATAAAAATCCCAAAGTAAAAATCTTGGATTTATGAAAATAACGGAACAATCCCGTACGCTGTATGTTACCTAAAATAGAATCGCTGAAGGCACTAACAAAGCCCCATTCTTGGAAGGAGGTATAGCAGTAATAATAAAAATGGAGTAGTAAAAGTACAATACTAATGAGTCGGGTCATGTCGAGTATTTTCCGCAATGCCTGATCGTTTTCTCCTGTTTGCATAGCCATAATAGTTTCGTTTATTGGTTATCAGAGGATCCTTTTCGTTTCTTTTTTTTCTTCTTGCCTTTTAGTTGATTCGGCAGATAAGAAGAATCGTGTTCCGACTGTGTGAGTGCGTTAACTAATTTTGCTATCTCGTTGGTAGCATCACCTGCTATACTTTTTTTAGAATCTTGACCAACAGAAGTAGATCTGACTTCTCTGGAGTCTCCGTCCGTTGTAATTCCATTCGATTTTTTAACTTTGGAATCAGCTGTCTTTTGATGCACCAATTCATTTAAACCACAGCGCTCCTGAATGGCTTTTGCACTGTATAATTTGCCTAATGCACTTCCATTAAATACACTTTGAGTGTGGTGATCTACATACGTGATTCCGTAAAGTAAACCTTCCGAATTTTGCCGAAGAACCATTTTGATTCCTGACACTTCTACTATTTTTGCCAATTCCTGAATTGTCATTTTTTTGTTGTTCAATAATGCAATATCAACAGCATTTTTTATTCTTGATTTATGAGGCATTCTCGCTTTTTCATTTTCAATAAATCGATCTTCTAAAAATTTAAGTGTTGGTTTGCTGTAAAAGTCACTGGCTTTAATAGGAACACCAACCTTATTACCACCTTGATCCAGTATGCGATACACTAATCCTCTATTTTGGAAAATTCTCGAATTTTCGCTTCCTCTGTCTCCTACAATGTTATACTGTTGGAGCACGGCATTTAATTCGGGCAGGCTGGTGTATTTATAATTCTGGATCACTTTATCCAATACATTGGTTATGGCTCGTTTGGATTCAGTACGTCCGTATTCCACTTTGTTGGTAGCAACAGGTTTTACGACCAATTCTTTTTCTCGTTTGTGCTTCTCTGCTTGAACCAATCCATACGCTGTTTCAATTTCTTTTCGGGCTTTTTCAGACTGGTTTCGACCAATATTCTGCATGTCAATTCTGCTGCCGTCATTCCTGACTTTTAGGGAAATGATATGAATGTGAGGATGTCCCGCATCATGATGTTGATACACCAGATAGGGTTGTTCTTTAAAACCAATTTTCGCCATATACGTATCCGCTATTTCCATTAGTTTCTCTTTTGAAATTCCTTTTTCAGTCCCATCAAAATTGAGCGAAATATGCACGCTGTTCCGTTTCACATTTTCATTCAAATCAGCCTGTTTTAAGAACCGGTTTAGTTTCATAGTAAAGACCATTTTTTCGATATCAACTGGGTAATTTCCGGCGCCAATACATTCTGCTACTCCCTGCTGAACTTTGTTTTCATTGTAGTTCAAAATGCGATTTATAGAATGACCAGTTTTGATTATTGCAACCATGTTTCTGCAAATTTTTGAATGTGTTTTTTGATTTTATCCACCTTATTAAAAAGAATCTTTTTTTCCAATTCATAGCTGATGAGCCAGTGCTTAAAATCGGTAATCTGATGTAACGTATGAAGTTTTTTTACAGCCTGATTAAAGTTGTTTCCTATAGCATTAAGTTCGCCTCTCAGGCGAATCATTTCTGCCATAAAATCGTCTAAGGATTGATTTCGATAGGTATTGACGATAGGTTTCTGTAAAAGATTTTTTCTCGCATAATCGCTTATTTTTCGGCAGGTTGATCTATTAAACTCCTTCAATATCTTTTGATATTCATCAGGGGTTAACCGCAGATGAAGCCACTTTGTTCGGTTGTTTTGCTCTTTCATCATCTCTCATTTTAGTGTTTCAAACTCTTTTAATCTTTGCAGTGTCACTGCCCACGAGTTCCGAGTGAATAGGCAGCAAGATATCGGTTGTGATACAACCGGACATCTTGCCGATTGCAGGAACGTGGCAATCTTTCGGAGACTTTAATGTCTATTAGAATTTTCAATTGTTTTAAAATACCAAAAAACAGAATTCTGAGACTATTACCTCTTTTTGATATCTTAAATTGTAAAAACAGTATTTCGTAGCGTTTGAAAGCCTACTGCTATAATTTTTGAAATGTTACAGTTTTTGCAAAGTGTATTATTGTCTTTACCTATAATACTCAAGGAAAAGGCACGATAAAGAAAAACTTGAACTGTTCGACCCTCAAAATCCAAATCGGTTTTGTTCAAAATTTTTGATTTAGAAAGTGCTTTTTCAAAGCTATATTTCGATTTAAAAGTGACAAAGTCCTGACTATTTTTAGGAAGGTTTTTGGCACTTGTCGTAAAGAAAAAATAGCATCAAGTACGATGAATTTTTAAGTTCATAATTTGAATCAGATACGAAGTTAAGTAAGCACCAGTAATCTAACCTATCATAGGTATATTTCGCCCATGATAATGTAGTACGTGCTGTATACCTTTGTAACAGTAAATTATTAATTAATACTTGAAAATTATGCTGACAACAAATGATGTGGCCAAAGTGTTTGATACGATATTGAGCACGCCTGGGATGAATGAGATGGTGAAAATTGATTTGAAAATTTCACGAAAAAATGTACTGTTATTAAATCAAGTTATTGAGCGGGGCTTGTCTGGTAAAGAGGATGACAAATTGTTGTCATTATTAGGGAACATTTCTCAAGAGAGTGTGCAGGAATTAAAAATGTTGGCAGACGAATGCCTGCAGAAAGCTGGGCTAGTGGAATTGACGGAAAAGCTCAATACTTTGGGCGAAGGAAAGTAAATACAAAGTAGCCAATCCCTATTGAAGTACGCACAGTATGGAGTACTTCTAGTGGATTGGCATTTTTTATAAGTATTTATAAATGGATACGTAATTAATCTGGATTTTGGACCGGCACTTCGCTGAAAAAAATTAAGATAAATTGCCACTATTTTTTTAGCTGGAATATATTTTATTTGCATAGTACCTAAAAGCTCCATCGAAAAATTATCTTTTGCCTGAACATAAGCTACTTTTGGAATCACTCTGGCTCCTAGTTTTCTCTTTTCAAATGTGGCGGTAATTCCCAAATCAATTTTTTTATAACCCAGTTCCTGTGCCCGTTTAATGCCCTGAAATAAAAGTTGACGGTATAAACTGAACTTTTTTGGAACTGTATAGTTCATACCAATTAGGGAGGGTACATACGTTTGGTCTGAATTTTTGTAGCAGAAAAGGATTCCAACTAGTGGACTTTTCTGTTGTGAATCTTCAGTATTTTTTAGATAGAGGAGTATAAATTCCCAATGAGGATGAGCAGCCATTTTTGTAAAGACATCGATTGAATAGGTAAAGGTATTAACGGCATAATTATTATTTTTTACATTTTGAAAGAGATGATACCCTTGTGTAATTTCATCTTCTGTTAATTGTTGTTTTATGAGGATTTCGAATGCGTTTTCAAAAGGTAAAATTTCTTTTGTAAAATGCTTTTTGGAACGAGCGGAAAGGGTAGCGGCAAACTCCTCGATACTATTCCAAGACACATTTTCAATGATGCAGGTTTCCGGCATGTTTATTTTTATAAACCCCCGATTGTGAAAGATGCGATTCAATTGTACGTCTTCGTCAAAATCACGTAGCACAAGCATGTCGGCGTTCAGTTTTTGATTCAGAATTTCAACCTGTTCTAATAGCAATAGTACTGCGCTTTCAGCCAAAGGGTGTCGTTTTTTGATATAACAATGATTGCCTTCGGTAAAAAGCGAGCCCATGCTTAAAACTTTTGAGGTCAGGTACAAAGGATCTCTCATTCTTTTCTCTTCAAGCTGCTGTGAAACGGACTCAGGGGCAAGCATATCATCTTTCCATAACCCAAAGGTAAAAAAAGTGGCTAGTACCGGAACATCAGTTGCATCAGTGATTAGGTAATAGTGAAAACTCCAATTATTTTCAGCATCGGCTGAATTTTTAAAAGTATCTTCCAGGAAAGAAAGTCCATCCCAATCAAATGAACTTTGTCCGCCAAGAAGTGTATTCCAAGTGGCCTTATCAATGTGTTGTATCGATGTTTCGTATTGGAAATTAAGTGAGGTCTGCGGAATCGATTTTACTTTTTTAGGTCCTATTTCAGGAATACCAAATGCCCTTGCCACTTGATGTAGCGAGTTGGAGGTTTCCTCCAGCGCTTTTGGAAAATGATATTCTAAAGCTTGGATAAGTCCCTTTATATCTTCTTGTTTATTGTTACGGGAAACAGTAATACGAAGACCTGAATTTTTTACAGGGACGGCCGGAAACAGTCCTGGATTAACAAAATAACCTTCGTTGAAAAGGCGCTGCACTAATCGATAGGCGGTCAGAGGCAGGGCTGTACCGAGGAAGAAAACAGGAGAATTATTCGGGGCTATCATAGGAAGCGAGGTAGCCTTTATCAGCGTATTGAAATACCCAATCTTTTGCGCGAGTTCTTGTTGAAAAATAGTTATTTCTGGTGAAAGATGGATAGCCGCTGAAGCCGATGCCGCAGCCACCGATGCAGGCTCCAATTGGGCTGAAAAAGTGAGTGGACCTCCAAAATTCTTAATCCGATTACGCAACGCAGTATCAGAGGTGATGAAGACGGCTCCGCTGGCACCAAATGTCTTGCTCAAGGTACCTACAATCAGGATGTTTTCCGGTAGTTCTTTTAGCATATCAAGAACGTAGCCCGTACCATTTTTGCCTTTCCAACTCATCCCATGTACATCATCAAAATAGAGTTGCAACTGTGCATATTTTTTGCATAGTTCCAGCAGATCTGAAATGGGTGCATAATCACCAAACATGGAATAAACACCATCGGCCATGTACCATATCTTTTTACATTTGGAGGACAACTCTTTAATTTTGTCCTCTAACATTTGCAGATTGTTGTGCCGAATCATCTCGACAGGAATTCCTCTTAATTTTAATAGCTGGCAGGCATTTTGGACACTCCAATGTACCTGATGATCCAGTAGCACTCCATCCTCATCTCGTATTGCAGTTGGTATGACCGCAAAGTGTCCGAGTGTACTATTCTTGGTTACTATTCCGGGTACACCATACATAGCTTCAATTTTGTTTTCCAGTTCATGATATAGTGGATGTGAAAGGTATGTTTTAGAAAGCGGGAATTGGGTACCGTATTTTGTAATAGCGCAAATGGCAGCATCTTTCAGCCTGTTGTCGTATTCAAGTCCAAGATAACTGGTAGTGGCAAAATGGAATAGTGCTGTGCCATTGATTTGAAGAGTACGTCCAGTAAGGATTTTATCTTCGGCATAGAGATGGATTGTGCCTTCCTTTTTTGCTGTTGCTAGCATTTCATCGACCGTATCAATAAAATGATTGTGTTTTATTTTCGCCATGAGTATTCCATTTTTAATTACAGTTTAGTATCTTTTTTCGAATCTATAAGAGTGTATTTATAATTTTTAAAGTTCTCATTTTAAACTGTTAAAACAGAATTCACCTTGTAAATAATCCCGATTTGACAAGTAATAATCCCGAATTGCTATGTGTAAAATAAAATGATTGATTACTATTACATTTTACCTTTTTTTGGTAACTACTTTCAGAAAAGGAATCGCTAATTTGCCAGGTTCTAAAAAAGAGCAGATACAATGGAGGACTATTTTGAAAATGAATTTGCCCAATTCTGGATTAGCGGGAACATACTTTTTTTTGAGTATAAGCCGGATGTGGTCATTAATTTAGTGGCAGCACAGCGCATTGTATCCGATAGAATACAAATGCAAAAGGAGAAGGCATATCCAGTTTTATGTGATGTTAGAGGCATTGCCGATTCTGACAAAGCTGCCAGAGATTATTTGGCGCAACATGGCTCAGTTCTGACTAAAGCCGTCAGTATAGTAGCGCACAGGAGAGTATCTATTGTAATGATTTCTTTTTATCTTAAAATCAGTAAGCCTCAAGTACCAACTAAGGTGTTTAATGATAAGGCCAAAGCGCTAGAATTTTTGAAAGCATTTGTTTAGGATTATTTAACAATTTAATTTTTAGGATATGGATCAGGAAATAGACCACCAACGCATCAATACTATTTGTCAAATGATTCTGGAAATGGCAGAAGGGAATTTCGCGTACCGCATACCAAGGACCGCAAAGGATGACGAATTAGAAGCACTGGCTGTGCTCGTGAATTGGATGGCGGAAGAAATGAAAGAGTCTGTATTCCACAGTGGCTATATTAATCCGCATCACAGTTATCAGTATGTAGCAGAAAGCACATTCATGGTAGACAGTAAATTCATTATAAAAGACTTTAGCGTACATGTACCGGACCTTTTGGGATATACCTCCAATGAACTAACTGAATCAGATTTTACTGCGCTTCTTGCAAAAGAATCAGTTGCCTTATTTAAAACGGTATGGAATGATGTAGTAGAGAATAAATCCAATAGTAGCGTTATTTCGCTTGGACTTGTTAGTGTTGAAAAATTAATTATTTCAGCTCCCTGCGCTATTTCCAAGCTCTGCGGAAGCACTGACATAATGATTACTTTCTTTTCTGCCAATAGTACTGGCTCCATCGAAAAAATAGCGGGGCCAAGAGAAATTTTGACAGTTGAAGAACGGAAAATCAGTAACTATTTAGATCTAAAATCCACACAGGCAGTTTATGATTTTATACTGGCGAATATGGATTCGGCTCTGCCAACCTTAAAAGAGCTTTCTCGTATTTTTGGAACCAATGAATACAAATTAAAGAATGGTTTTAAACATGTATTCAAAACCACAATACAACAATTTTATAATAATGAAAGACTCAAGCGGGCACAACTTCTGATTCAATACACCAAAATCCCATTAAAAACGATAGCAATTATGGCAGGCTTTTCTACCTATCCAAATTTTTCACGAGCTTTCAAAATTAAATTTAGGTATTCCCCATCAGACCTTGAAAGGCAACCTACAGTTGGATAATATTGAGAATTAGTTTGGCTATTCAATAAACTGGACGCCTGCTAGAATAAAGAAATCCTGATTTGATACAGCAATATCCTAATTGGATAACATTCATGTTGTTTTGTTTTGAGAATTTTACAGTACTAATCCTCAAATACCGACAAAATGAAATTTAGTAAGCCCATAAGAACAATTAGTATCGAAATAATTTGCATGCTTTATGTAGTGTTGTTTGTCTATGCGTCTGTCAGTAAGCTACTTGATTTTCAAAATTTTCAAGTGCAGTTGGGACAATCTCCGCTATTAAGTGCTTTTGCTGACTGGATTTCTTTTTTGATTCCGATTGTTGAACTTGTAATTTGTGTGCTGATTATCATTCCAAGGTTTAGAGGTATTGGGTTATTCGCAGCTTATGGTTTGATGGTATTGTTTACAGCTTACATTTTTATAGTACTTCATTATACCGCTTTTGTGCCTTGCTCTTGTGGAGGGGTTCTCGAAGAACTAAATTGGACACAACATCTAATTTTTAATGCTGTTTTTATAGTATTGGCTGTGCTTGCTATAGTATTATATTTTTCTGATGAAATTTCAGCAAAGAAAGTACCATCTAAATCAATTTTGGCTTTGTTTTTTAGTATTACATTTTGCAATATTGCTTTAATAATTGGATTATTCTTACTGTCTGAGAATATTATCCATTATCATAATAAATTGACAAGGCGCTTTCCTCATGCACCTCTGCAGACCATCTCCGATATAGATCTTAAACTGAATTCGTATTATATCGCCGGTGTTGATAAGGATAAGGTATACCTGGGCAATGCTACGGCTCCATTACTGATTACAGTATTGGATACGAACTTACAGCAAATGGAAAAACGGCTTGTCATTCTTGACCGCAAAGATCTTCCCTTTCAGGCAGTAAAAGTTTTAGTGCAAAGTCCTTATTTTTTCGTGGTAGATGGTCGGATACCATGCGTTTTTCGAGGGAGTATTAAAGACTGGAAAGCTAAAATGATAAAGAAAGGAGGAGAATATTTTACCACTGCGCAAGCAATAGACTCAGCGGCAATTGCAGTACGTACTCATAATTCCATAAATGGCGAGAGTATTATGGGAGTGATCAATCTAACCGACACAACAAAAATAGAACTAAACCCTCAAATTTTACAAAAGCAATTTGATGGGGTATTTGATACTGATGGTCAACTACTGTATAGCAATGGCTTGAAAAGGATTATTTTTCTCTATGCGTATCGCAATCAATTTACGGTAGCCGATAGATATTTGAAAATTGATTTTAGAGGGACTACGATCGATACAATAACCCGCGCAAAACTAAGTATTGTAAAGGTTAGTAAGCACCGTGAGAGAAAATTTTCCAAACCTCCTCTGTTTGTCAATAAGAGCAGTGCAACATATTCTAATTTACTGTTTGTTAATTCAGCAATTCCGGGGCGATATGAAGAGGATGCCATGTGGCAAGGAGCAAGTATCATTGATGTTTATAATATTACAGAGAAGAGTTATTTATTTAGCTTTTGCATTTACGATATTGACGGCAAAAAAGTAAGAAGTTTTGCAGTAAACAACAACAAATTATATGCATTGATTGGAAACCATATTATTGCTTATAGTTTGGATCAAAGGGTAACGTCTAATTATATAAAATAAATCTTGAATCTCATATTGTAAGCGTATTAATAATCTATTGGCCAAATAGCAGGGATCAGATCGAAAACCTGTAAAAAAGAGTAGATCATAACTATTAATTTTATTATTATGAAGACTAAATTTTTGAATTTCGTAATGCCAATGGCGGTGGTTGCACTGGGATTGGCTGGTGCTATTAGCACCAATGCAATGAACGAAAATGGAAAGGAAGTGGCTCCAGTTATGGGTTGGAAACATGTTTCTGAAATTAATCCTTGTGAGGCTGTGCAGGAATGTTCCAACAATGGAAATTTTGATTGTACAGCTCCCGATGGAGAGCAACTTTATGCTAAACCGATTTCAACTTGTTTAACGCCCTTAAAAAGGAATGTACAGTAGTTGACCATTTAGTAATAAAGGAGGATGCCGCCCAACTGTTTGGGCGGCATCCTTGTTTAGAAAGGCTATTGTTTTCTAGTAGAATTCACCTTTCATCCAGCTGTGAAAGGTCTCATTTTTAAGATAATAATTAAACCATTGTTCCACACGCAGGGTAAGATCTTTTTGATTTTTAGGCTTCCACAAAGTGTGCTCTTCATCAGGATAAACCAGCAAGGTATGCGTTTTGTTAAGCCGTCTCAATGCGAGATAAAATTCCATGCTTTGAAGATAATGGATGTGACGGTCCTGCTCGCCTGTCCATGCCAGCAAAGGTGTCTTGACATTTGATGCCTGCAAGACGGGAGAGTTTTTCAAATAACTTTCTGTGTCCTCGAAGAGTGATTGACCAATACGTAACTGATCATGCTCTGCACGGTAAAAATCGGGTCTGTAAAAAGTAGTGCCTACATAAAGATAACTGCTGATGAGATCGGTCCATGCGGCACCTGCAACAGCAGTTGCAAATCGATCGGTTTGAGTAATGATTAAATCCGTTGTATAGCCCCCGAAAGAATGCCCAATAAGTCCTACTTTTTTAGGATCTACAACACCTTTAGCAAGGACGGCATCAACAGCAGACAATATACATGCTGTTGCTGACTTTCCTACATTGGCCGTTTCAAAGACCATATCAGGAAATAAAACGAAATATCCCTGCGCGGTAAAATTGGTACTATTAAATCCATCTCCTAAATACGAACTTGGATTCATATAATCATTTAAAAACTGAAATTGTCGTTCATAGATGTGCACTATCATCGGGTATTTTACGCCACTTTTATATTCCGAGGGATAATAAAGGATGCCTGATAATTCGGTACCTTTCAAGTTATATCGTATTGGTTCCGCTTTGCCCCAATAAAAATGTTTCTGTTGGGCATTGGATTGGATTATTTCCCTTGGTGATGTATCGTAAAACACGAGTCGCGGCGCTGCCTCATAGCTTTGCTCCAGATATAGGTAAGTAGCATTATTAGATGCCTTGATGATGTGATTCACTTTCTTCTGCTCCCAAACCAACGGAGTTACTCCACTTTTAAAACTCCATTTGCAGAATCCTGATGCTCCTGAGTTCTTATTTATGGCACTAAGGAAGAGGTTATTATTGAGTTGTAGCGGTGGCGTTTTAGTATTAATTTCATCATTTTGATACAGGGGTTTTGGGGTCAAATCCTTAACACGATACATTTTTTGTATTTCCCGCCCTTTTGTAAGTCGCTTTTTAGTACTGCCATCGGTAGCAATTTGCCACAGATCATATTGGTCGTACAAGAGTATGCTTTTGTCTTTTTCCGTCCATCCCGCCACTCCGTATGGAGCTGGTTGTATCGGCACATCCTGATCCTGTCGAAAAAATGATACCGGTATCCCTGCGGTCATATTGGTATGGGTGTCTTTTTTGATGTCATAGATCCACCAGTCTCCCTCTTTGGCATAGGATAGGTATTTCCCATCGGATGACGGAACGGTTTGGTAGTCACCCGAATATTTCTCTAGTATTTTTTTTCTATTCCCAGTTATCAAATCAACAAGAAACAGATCATACGCGCCATCAAAACTATTTTGAGGCTGGTAGGCAACTGGGTCATAGATAAAGGCATAGTTGTAATCTCCGCTGAGAAAACCTTTTGGAATTTTTCGGTCTGAAATCTGGATAAAGCGGTTGCTTTTCACAGACCATACGGCCATTTTATCCATCAGGGCGTACTGTCCATAATTCTTCTTATGGGCAAAGACCAATTTATCGGCTGCATTCCACACTTGCACAGCGGCCGGATCAATGCCGCGAAGCCGCTCTTGATTTTCTTTAAGCCAGAAAAAAACACGATCCCCATCATCTGATACCGTCAGCGTATTGTAGGTCACGTCTGAGATTTTCATATCTGCGGGAAAATTTGCCTGTGCCTTGGCATCAAAATGATTCAGTTTTTGTTTGTCAATGCTGTACCTGAAAAGCTGTGGGTCATCGGGTAAATTTTGTATAAAGACAATGGTATTACCGCTCCAATTCAAATTTTGAAATCCCCCTTTAGGGTCAGAGATAATTATTTTTTTTTCAATTTGCACCCCAAGCTTTAAAAAACCGATTGTATTTTGGTCTGGTGAATCCATGGTGTAGAGTACACCGTTGCGATTCGGTTCTAAACGCCACTGGCCCACGTTAGGAATTTCAGCTGCAATAGCACCATTCTCATCCTGAACCACTAGCCTTTTTTTTTGGTCAGACTGCTTTAGTAGCAATAGGACGTATTTTTCATTGCCTGAAAAGGCAAAATCAAAAACGTCTGCTGTTTTCGTAACGGTACCCGTTTTTAAGTTTTGCAAGAGCAATGTATCTCTAATAATGCAGCCAAAGTGTGATTCGCCGTTAAAAATACCGTCTTTGGCATTCGGAAAAATGTAGGTTGTACTGTTTTGCGTGTTTTTCACAAACATGGTGTCCTTTTTGGATTCGTACCAGAGCAAATAACTGGCCCAATTACCATCGCGGGATAGTTTCTTTGGCAGGAGTTTACTCCAAAGCGCATAATCGTCTTTAGTGAGGGGTCGTTTTTGGTTACCCTGCCCCCAGCAGGGGCAGGTAACTAACCAAAACATGAAACCGGCAAAACCGATGACAAATCGTTGATACATCCTATATCTCTTTATTTTAATAGTTTGCATTTTGCGGAGCAAGATTAGGGTTAAGTAATAACTCCGATTCGGGAAGTGGCAATAAACGGTCAGTTGTCTCCCATTGCGATTTAATAGGGGATAGTGTCGCATCTAATCCGGCAGTTCTTTTTAGATCAAAAAAGCGGTTTCCGAATTCCGTAAAGAATTCGCGACGGCGTTCCTGCAATACTTCGGTAATAATTGCTGTTGCGGTAGCGGCATTGGAGTCCTGTAGTCCGGCGAGATTACGGGTTTTGTTCAGATCTTCTTTCGCACCAATAAGATCACCCTGATGGGCACGAGCTTCTGCTCGTATGAGGTATTGCTCGGCCATTCTAAGGACAATGGAGTATTCTACCGAAGAACCAGTATTGGACGATTCTTTGTATTTATAGGCATGGTACCATCTGTCGGTGCCAGTAGTCACTGCTTTGATCCAGTTCGTTTTGCGCAGGTCCTCATCGCTAAAAGCACCTATGAGCGCTTCACTGAGTGCCAAGGTTGCAGGTGGTCCTTCCACAAAAATAAATGTTCCTGCCTCATAAGTGTTGCCTCCAGCTACCGCCGGCATCAATTGCCATATCGTCGAAAAGCTTCCTTTACCGAACACGGTTCCAATATCCGAAGGCCAGACAAATAGCCCTGTTTGGTTCAAAACAGCCGAAGCCGCATTCGACGCTTCACCCCATTGTTGTCTATAGAGGCATACTCTTGCCAAAAGCGCTTGAGCAGCCCATTTGTTTGGGCGTACCCGTTCTGAGCCTACATATTCTTCGGGTAATACTGAGATTGCTCGCTCTAGATCTTCCTTGATGTGTAGATATACTTCATTTTCAGGCATGCGATGTGCCACTTTATTTTGCTGATAGTCGGTCGTTTGTATATAGGGAATGTCTCCAAAAGTATTCACAAGGTAAAAATGAATTAATGCCCGTATAAACAAAGCCTCTCCCATTAATTGATCCCTATCACTTCCTGCTAATGCCGCTGAGGTTGTAACGCCTTCTATGATTGCATTGGCAGCATAAATTTGATTGTAGCTACTGGTCCATAATTCGGATATTTCAGTGTCCGAGGCCAATAGCGCATTGGTATAAAAATTGGACTGACTGCTACCGGAGATTCCAAAAAACAGCAGTTCATCGGCATAAAGACCCAGCTGACTCGAAATCCCTGACGGATAGCCGGTAAGTAAGCCATGATCTCGGATTTTTGCATAAATGTCGACCATAGCGGCATTAGCCGTGGTTTTGTCTTCAAATACATCTTTGGCTGTTAATTGTGAAGAAGGCAAGTCGACGTCAGTAAAACTGTCACATCCTGCCGTCAGGCACAAAAGAATATTCCATACTATAAATACTAATTTATTATTTTTCATGAGGTGGTTTTTAAGGTTAAAAAGTAACTTGCAAACTGCTGCTAATAACGCGTAGCGGCGGTAAATATCCGGATGATATAAACTCAGGATCCAATCCTTTATAAGGGCTTATAGTCAGCAAATTTTGTCCTTGCAGGCTAAGCTTGCACAAGAGTTTCTTAGTCCACTTTTGGGGCAGGTCGAACGAAATGGAAACGTTTTTCAGACGGATATAGGATGCATCGCCTATTGCGGCATCACTTTGCGTATAGCGAATGTTTGCGGCTCTTTTTTGGGCGTTGCTGTTGCTGTACGATTGATAGGGACCGGAGTCGCCGGCGCTTTGCCAGTGCGCTGTAACCGCCTCTGGTTGATTTATCATTGTTCCGGGCATTCCCATCCTGTAATTTTCATTGAAATTCAATTGTTTTACAAACTGGAATAGGAAATCCAGCTGTACATTTCCATAACGCAATTGGTTTTGAAAGCCACCATAATAGTTTGGACTTAGGTTCTGTATGCTTTTTTTATCGTCAGCGGCAGAAAGATTCCCATCCCCATTAAAATCCTCAAATTGATAAATTCCGCTAGTGGGATGGAGTCCTGTGTAATGATACATCTTGACTATGTTAATGGGTTGACCAATTACATATTGGTTTTTATACGTTGAACCTTCGAGTCCGGGAAAGGAAAGCAATTCATTTTTAATATGGGTCAGGTTGAAATTACTGATCCAACTGAACTTCTTTGACTGGAAGTTTACGGTTCGGATGCTGATTTCTATACCACTGTTCTGTACTTCGGCATCCAAATTGGCTTGCAACTCCGAAAAACCGGTTGTCCCGGGCAGTGGTATTCCCACTAATTGACTGGAGGAGCGGTTGCGGTACCACGCCACCGTAGTGAAAATACGGTCGTTCCAAAATCCGGTTTCCAAAGCCAATTCCAGTTTTTTATTGGTTTCCCATCCAAAATCCGGATTAAAAAGTCGGCTGGGTTGTAAGCCACTTATGCCCTGATAGGTATTTCCGGAAGTACCATAGGTGTCCAGGTATTGATAGTCCCCAATCTGGTCGTTGCCTGTGGTACCATAACTGGCACGTATTTTTCCAAAACTCAAGAAACGGAGCTTATCTTTTACGAATGTTTCATTTGAAAATAGCCATGCAGCGCCTAAAGCCCCAAAAGTAGCAAACTGTCTGCCTGGTCCAAACCGGCTCGACCCGTCCCTGCGACCGGTTCCATTCAATAGGTATTTTCCGTGCCAGTTTAAGTTTATACGTCCGAAAAAGGCTTGGTACTTATACACGGTTTCATCACTGTTTAAAATAAGATAGTGGGCAGCAGAAGCCGGATTTTCAATCAAACTGTTATTGGCAAACCCTTCAGCGGCACTTACGAGCTGGTCGCTATTTTGTTGCTGAAAAGTGGCTCCTGCTAAAGTCTCCATTTTTAATTTTCCTACAGCGTGGTTCCAGTTGAGTTGTGGTTCTGCAATCCATGACTTCCGATGGATGGTATTGGAAAAAAGAGCCGATACTTCACTGCCTAATCCGTAGGCAGGATTATAGCTGGTGGAAGGCAGTACAGTTTTTTGATTTTGTTGCAGGTCGGTATAGCCAAAACTGGTCTTTGCTATAAATCCTGCACCTAAGTCGTAAGAAAGCAATATGTTCGTAATCAAATCCTGAGTTTGTCCTTTAATTTTCCCTTCCAATTTGGCAAGAGGATTGTTAAAGGTGTTGTTTTCCCAGTTGAGATTTCCCATGGCATCATAAAGTGAAGGCGCATTGGGTACAAGGGTGATGGCATCACGGGTAAAGTCGATGGACGGTAAGTTGTTGCGTTGAACAGTATACCCTGCGGTAAAATTGACTTTGAATATCTCATTATCCGATTCGTGATTCAGGTTGAAATGACCACTACCTTTACTATACTCAAAATCACCTGGAAATACAGTGGTTTCCTTGCTGTAGTTTCCACTTAATAGGTATTGTGTGTGTTGGGATCCGCCCGAAAGGGAGGATTGTAGGTTGGTATAATTGGCAGTTCCTCCCAGCAGTTGTTTTTGCCAGTTGGTCGTGCGGTTTTGATCCCAAGTACCGTTTACATCATAGGCAGATGAAGGGTATCGGGTAACGCCATCATTGGCGAAGGCTTCCCTGCGCATGGATAGATACTGTGGTGTATCCATCAGATGCATAAAATGCGCTACTTGCCCTAGTCCGTTGGAATAGTTAGTGGTAAAAGTTGTTGTACCAACTTTTCCTTTTTTGGTGGTGATCAGTACCACACCATTAGCACCACGAGAGCCATAGATTGCCGTGGCATCGGCATCCTTTAATACTTCAATGCTGGCAATATCATTGGGATTGATACTGTTTAAAGGACTGTTCTGACCGGGTAAGTTTCCTGATGTATAGGTGCTGCCAATATCTTGCGAGGAATACGGAACGCCGTCTATGACATACAATGGGTTATTTCCGTCCAGCCGAAGGCTGTTTTGGCCGCGTATTTCAATACTAAAACCGCCACCGGGCATCCCCGTGGCTTGGCTGATGTTTACCCCTGCCATCCTGCCTTGCATAGTGGCCAGCACATTGGTAACGGGTTGTTTTTCGATGGCTGCCGCAGTTATTTTGGCAATACTGCCCGTGCGTTCACTTTCCTTTACGGAATAATAACCTGTATTCACGCGCACCTCCTGTAAAGAGGTTATGTCTTCGTGCAACTGTATGTTGACCAGTTTGCGCCCGTTTATGAGAACTAGTGCTGTTTTGAAGCCCATAAAAGAGACCGTCAAGGTATCAGTACCAGCAACCGCCAGTGTGTATTGCCCATTGAAATCTGAGATAGTGGTCGTGTTCCTTTTTCCCTTTATGGCAATTGTTACACCAGGTAAAGGATTGGTGCCATCGGTGATAGTTCCTTGAACTTGATGCTGTTGGGTAACGGCAAGATTATTCTTAAGGGAATAGTTGGCTAGAGCAGGGGTGTAGCTGAGTGAGAACCCGATAATAATCAGGTACCAAAAAGCCAATCTCCCCTTGTAAAATGAAATTTTTTTCATAATATTGGGTTAGTTAATTGAAACGTTAGTTTTGTTAGCGATGGTCCTCTATTCAACCGCCAAGAAGAGTTAGAGGGCCTTTTTTTAGTGTGTCATTGCGAGGGATGAAGCAACCTCACTATTATTATTCTATCATAGGCAATGAGTTTTAGGATTTAAAAATAACCTGCACCTTTTATTAACAAATTCAAATTAAATTAACTAGGTGTTTTTATTCAAAGGACCTTTCGGTGCAGGTGTTTCTAGTAGTAATCGTTTATCGTTGTTCGTATTTCGTAATCGTTTATTGGTTTAAAGTTGGCATAGGTATTTCCGACCTGTTAAGAAAAGGGTATTTTCCTAACTGGGATTTATGAATAATGGGTTTAGGGTTTAAAAAGCTCCTTTTGCTCCCCTTTCTGAAACAAACTTTAAAATTTTAATATACCAGTTGGAAAATAGAAATAAAGGCAATACTTTTAAAGTGCGAGTTTAAAGAGAAAAAGCTTAAATCTAAGTGCCAAAAGCATTTTAGGTTTGGGTTGAGGCTTGATATAGAGGGGATTGTTACTTTATATAACTCCCTTTTTTATATATCAAGGTAGAGTTAAACATATCAGTACTAAAAATCCTTATTGAGGAAGTGTCTCTGATAAGAGTACTTCGTGGTGTTTTTCTATCCTAACACAATGTTTGTTTCAGTTTTGGGATAACAAAAGGCAGCTTGCTTTTAGCAGGTAGTTAAGGTGGTTTGGTAATGCTTATGCATAAAAAAATCGTTCTCATAATTTATATGTTTATGTTTATGTTTATGGAACGATGTATTTCGTGGTATGAATGGTCTTTGCATAAAAAGCAAGGAGCGGCCTCACACTTTAGAACCGTGGGCGACCAAACCCATCTCTACAATCTTTCGATTGAAAAGGTACTATCTAAAGCTTACGTGAGAACCGCTCGCATGCCTTACAAAAGTAAGAAACTTTTTGACATGGAGCGACTTCACGATACTCTCGATAGTAAAATTGGTCGTTTCGGTTCGAGAAAACATCGTTTTAATTATGCCAAAAAAGGCTAATTGTCAATTCGCTAGAACAAATATAACAAAAGTTTCTTAATTACAAAATTTTTAAACAAAGAAAATGAATCATAATATTGATAAATACATTACTGACAAGATTTTAGAATTAAAATGGCGGGATAAACAACTATCCGAAATTTCTGGGTTATCAAAAGGACAAGTTAGCAAACTAAAAAAAGGTTCAGTATCAAAATTATCTGCTCAAACCTTTTATTTAATTGTAAAAGCTTTTAATGATTCTATAAATAATGCAACTAGAATTGTATTTCTAAATCAGAAATTCGATTTAAATAATTGGATTCCTAAAGAGCGGAATGAATTTGGAATAATAATGTCTAAATACGAGAATATCACAAATTCGCTAGAAGAAATTTCAGCTAAAACTGGAATTAATGAAATAAGATTAAGTGAATTGTATTATAGAAAAGGTGCTTTAGATGCCTACGAATTAATATTTATTGAAAAAGCTATAGGAAAGAAGCCAGGGGAATTATTTGAGGAGTTATATGGAAATAAATGTAAAAGTCACTTGTGGACTAATTGAATAATACAAAGAGTTGATCGATTTTAGCTCTTATAATATCGGAAATGCTTTGAAAGTTCAGATTAAGCTACTATTTGAGTAATTTAGTAGTTAGCACAAAAAAAAGATGCCTAGGCATCTTTTTCTGTTTTATGACGGTCTGGAACACTTGTCAATTCGGGATTAAAGCTTGTCAAAAATGGAAGAATTGATTTCATGCTAAAAGAGGAAATCTCTATAGGTTCTATATTTGAGGTATGGAATGGTATGAAATAATAGGGCTAATTGTGTTTTGGTTTTTAGGTCTTTATGTGAATGGGAGGTTTTATGAGTCTATGAGGGATTATTTTTATAAAGATAGCTTGAGAACGAGACAAAAAAAATGAAAGATTATTTGCTAAAATTATATTTTTACAATTTACTACATTAATTAAAAGATAAGGAAAAGAAGTAGCTAATTATGGTGAACTTACCCTCTTAAACAACCCCTCATCTTAAATAAGATGTAAACTATAAAAGTTTTATCGATATTAATACAAACTGATATGAAGATATATTACATTTGCGTAACACTACACAATGTGTAGTAGATAGCAAACGAAATATACTAGTGAAAACAGAAACTCAATCATATAATTATTTAGAAGAGTATGTAGATGCCGTTAGAGCTAAAGGAAGATATGCTTTTACATTAGAAGAATTGAAAAATAAATTTGAAATAACAGACAAAGCACTTTTACAAAGTCTATATCGTTTAAAATCAAAAAAGAAAATAGTTCAAATTCGAAAAGGCTTTTATACAATACTTCCTGCTGAATATTCAAATTATGGTGCAATCCCATCGAATATGTTTATCGATGACATGATGATGTCTCTTAACAAAAAATATTACTTAGGGCTAATATCCGCAGCAGCTATACATGGAGCATCACATCAACAATCGATGGAAACATTTGTAATTACAGAAAAACCTGCTTTAAGAGACATTAAAAACAAGAAACTAAAAATAAATTTTCTAGTAAAAAACGAATGGAATAAAGAAGATGTGAAACAAGTAAAAACAGATGCTGGATACATCAACGTATCATCACCAGAACTTACAGCATTAGATTTATTATACTATGTTGACAAACTAGGAATGAATAGAGTAATAACAATCCTTAAAGAACTAATAGAAGTCATAAAGCCTTCAATTTTATCAAGAACCGCAAAAAACTATTCTCAAACAGCAGCAGTACAGCGATTAGGATATTTATTAGAATATGAATTAGGAAATGAAAAACTAAGTCAAGCATTATATTCTACAATAGCCGATAAAAAAGGAATAAATATTCCATTAATGCCAGGGAAAAATAAAAATGGTAATACAAATACAAAGTGGCGTATAATTAACAACATTAATATTGAAAGCGATTTATGATACCAAGACGTTACATAGAAGAATGGAGAGAGTTTGCACCTTGGCCAGAAAACGGACAAATCGAACAAGATTTAGTAATAGAAAGAGCATTGATTGAAATATTTTCTGATCCATTCCTAAATGAAAATCTAGCATTTCGCGGCGGAACAGCTTTACACAAGTTATTCCTAAAACCGCAAGCAAGATATTCTGAAGATATTGATTTGGTACAAATAAAAACCGGTCCAATAAAACCAATTCTTGTTAGATTGCGAGAATGTTTAGCCTTTTTGGGGACAAAAAGAAGTATTACAACCAGTATTCACAACAACACAGTAGAATACCGATTTGAAACAGAAATACAGCCAATTATTAGAATGCGTCTCAAAATTGAAATTAATTGTAGAGAACATTTCACGGTATTAGGACTGCAACAAATACCTTTCAAAGTGCAAAATGGATGGTTTTCTGGGGAATGTATGATAAATACCTATCATATTGAAGAACTACTTGGTACTAAATTAAGAGCATTATACCAACGAAGAAAGGGACGAGATTTATTCGATTTAGATTTTGCATTAACAAAGCTAGATATCAATGTTGCAAAATTAATTCAATGCTACAAAGAATATATCAATTTCTCAGACGGTACTTCGCCTACCAGCAAAATGTTTATAGCCAATATGGTAGAAAAAATGGGTGATGATGAATTCCGAAATGATATCTTCACAATTTTAAGACCCGAAATAGAATATGATAATGATAAAGCTTATAAGATAATTAACGAAAGTATTATCAATAAAATTTAGAGATAATAGAATATGGACGAAAAACAAATACGTGATGAATTATCAAAAATTTTAGTTGAAAATCCAAACGATTATAGCAAAATATTGGAGCTCTCTTCTAAATTAGCAAGTTTCGACATTGATAATGTTAGATTTAGCGTTGATGCAGGAGTAATTGATAGATTAGGTACTGAATTAGTTGCTAGACAAGAAACAGCAGTATCCGAGCTAGTAAAAAATGCTTATGATGCGGATGCAAAAAAAGTAATTTTAAAATTTGAAAATTCTGACTCGATTGGAGGAACTTTATTCATTGAAGATGATGGATTAGGTATGACTAGAGACCAATTGGTTAATGGATTTATGAGAATATCCTCTACAGACAAATTGAGAAATCCTCTTTCTGAAAGATTTAACAGAAAAAGAGCAGGTCAAAAAGGTATAGGAAGATTTGCTGTTCAACGTTTAGGCGAAAAATTAACAATTACGACCCAAACTTTAAAAGATGATTTTGCACTGGTTTTAACTATTAATTGGAATCAATATGCTGGAGATATAGATTTAGTAAATATTACTAATAAAATCATTACCGTTCCTAAAAGAAAAGAAGAAGGAACAACACTAAAAATTGAAGGTTTAAAAGATAGATGGTCACAATCAGCTATAAAACGTATTTACAGATATGTTAGTGCTATTATACAACCTTTTCCATTGTCGGAGCAGGAAGAAAATATTAATAAAAATCTGAACCTCATTGATCCTGGTTTTAAAACAGTTTTTAAAAAAACTGATAACGATAAATCAATTATAATTGCTGATGAATCTAGTATGATATATAATCATGCATTAGCTGAAATTGAAGGCTGGATAGATAATAAGGGACTAGGAATATATTCAGTAATTAGTAAACAATTAAAAATTGAAGAATATGGAGAAATAGGTAGCGATCCAGATGACATGTCACAACCCTTTTCTGAACTCAGGAAGGTTAGATTTAAAGCATATTACTATATTTATAATAAAGGACTAATTCCAAAAATGCATGAAACAAGTATTAAGACATTATCAAAAACTTCAGGAGGAATGCGATTATACAGAAATGGTTTTAGAGTATTACCATATGGTGAACCAAAGAATGATTGGTTAAAATTAGATGCATCAGCAAATCAGCGTTCATTTCTACCTGTTCATAGTAATACTAATTTCTTCGGATTTGTTGAATTAAGTGACACGGATAAGAAATTCAATGAAACATCCAGTCGTGAAGGCTTAATGGAAAATGAGGCTTTAATTCAATTGCAAAATTTTATATATAGAACTTTAATGACCTGCGTATTAAAAGTAGCTGAAGTAAGAAATATAAAAATTGTATCTGGTCAACGAAAAGAAGGAAAATTATACGAAAAAATAGAAGTTCGCATTAAAGATATTGCTCACACTCTTGAAGTACTAGATCAAGAACTCGAAAAAGAAGAAGGAAATATTCAAATAAAACGTAGACGAAAACAAACACTTCAAAAATTACAAAAAGACATTAAAGCTGTAGCTGAATTACAAAAAGAAGAGACAAGTAAAATGCTTAGAGAAAAATCTATGCTACGTGTCTTGAGTAGTGTTGGTATTACTATTGGTCAATTTATTCATGAAGTTAGAGATTATTTAATCAATATGGAATCAGACGTTAATTTTCTTTTAGAAAAATTGCGCTCAGATACTGCGTTATTAGAAAGAGTCTTAATTTTAGAAAAAAACATTGCAACATTCCAGAGTTACACTTCTTATTTTGATAATGTGATTTCTCAAAACGTTGTAAGAGAATTAAAACCTATTGAAATTCAAAATACATCTGAGAAATTTTGGACTTCCATTCATAATGATGCCAATAAAAGTGACATTGTATTCAATATTCCAGAAAGAAATGGCTTCTATTTATATACATTACCAATGCATCCTTCAGAATGGTCTTCTATTTTATTTAACTTTTATACTAATGCAAAAAAAGCAATTAAAAGAACTAAAAAAAGTGGAGAAATAAAAATTGAGTGTGGTGCAGACGAAAAGTATATTTATTTGGAGTTCTCAGATACTGGTGATGGAATTTCTCAAGAAAATGAAGAAAGAATATTTGAAGAATTTTTCACAACTACTTCTCCCAATAGTTTAGAAGAAATTGATGCAAGCAATGAAATTACAGGAACTGGTCTAGGGCTAAAAATTGTAAAAGATATTGTTTCAAGTTATAGAGGGAATATACAAGTTGTATCTCCGAAACAGGGCTTTAGCACTTGTTTAAGAATAGAAATACCAAAAGCAACAAATAAAGAATTAGATGATTATGGCATATAAAATATTTTACATTGATGATTTGGAAACAGATAGTCGTAAAAAAGATTTAGAAGATTTAGGTTATTCAGTTAAGTTGTATGATCCAACTTCAAATTTAAATGATTTATTTATTGAAATAGAAGAAGACACTGATGCTGTAATACTTGATTACAGATTAACAAAAGGAGCAAATCATGCCTGTTTTGATGCACCTACTATTGCTCAAACTCTTAGGACTAAACACAAAGATGATAACAAAGGAATTCCATTAATTTTAATGTCTAATGAAATAATAAAAGTAAATGAATTTGATAAAGATTTTACTAGTCAAGATTTATTTGATTTTGTTTTGACAAAGGAAGATTTTACAAGAGGAATGAAGAGTTTTAAATCTAAATTAGATTCTTTTATAGGTGCTTATCAAAAAATTAAAACAGAGAAAAATTTAATTACAATTTTGGGTTTAGAAGAGGGCGATATTTCTTTACATTCAAGATTTATTTCGGCATTTGACAAACCAGGTAATGATCAATTAAAAATAAGTTCTTTAATCTATGATAATTTAATATGTGCAATTGGGCTTACTGTTGGGGAAGATGTTTTGTCTTCCAGATTAGGAGTATCAAAAACGTCTGAAGATTGGTCCAAATTAATGGAGAGTTTGGGAAATGCAAGTTACAAGGGAATTTTTTCTGATATTAAAAAACGTTGGTGGATGGAAAAAGTAAACTCTTGGTGGAAGGAAAATATTTCAGATACAATTCCAATCAGAAGATTGAATGCAGAAGAAAGAGTTAATTTAATTGCAGAAAAAACAGGATTTAAAAATTTAATTGTTGTTGAAAAAACAACGCATTCTGAAAGCACTAATTTTTGGACAATTTGTAAATATTCAAAACGACCTATAGATCCATTTGACGGTGTTGAATTGCTAAAAGAATATTTACCTTGGCAAGAAAAAGAATATTTATCTATAGATTCAGCTTTATTAAATAAAGACGTGTATCAAAAACTTATGAGTAATATTGACAAAAAAGCTATGCGTGAACTAGCTTCTAAATTAAATGGCAATGAATAGTTGGAATTTAAGAAACTTTCGAAATGATTTGTCAATTTTTATTGAATTGATTAAAAACAACAATGTTACTGGTAATTTTTCTGATCTCGATGATTTGCTTTTGATTATCGATAGTAAACAGTGTATAGAATATAATCTTGAGAATATTATTTTTCATATAAAGGGATTGATTGCTGGAACAGTCCCTAATGATCTGCATTATTGTGAGATTCATTTGAATCACATGTTGATGTGTAAAGATACTTTAGACGTAGTGCAAGATCCACTTTATAGATATATTTTTGATTTAAGTATTTCTTTATTCAAGAATGAAAACGCAACAAAAAAAGCTTACTACAGCAGTTGGCATCATGATAGGCATTTAAATACTCAAAATGTTAAGTATACACATCCAACTTATCATTTTCAATTTGGAGGTAAAAAATTTGAGTTAATTGATGAAGAGATGTCAGTTTTGTCTTGTCCTAGAATACCTCATCCTCCAATGGATATTTTTTTAGGTTTTCATTTTATATTGTCTAATTATTTTGACAACAAAAGATTTGCATTTGTTAATTCATTAATGCAGGATGAAGATTATAAAAGAATTATAAAAAGAGCTCAAGATAGACTGTGGGCTCCATATTTTAAAGCTTTTGATACAGGTAATACTCATCAAGATTTCACATTCAACAAATTATTCCCTTTGTACATAAACTGAAAATGAATCAAAACATATTAAAATATCTTAGAGAATACTCTTATCAAACTCTAGACGTTAATAGGCTTTTGGTATCTTCTTTTTTAGAAGTCAATAGTTTAATAAATATTGAAAACGAATTTATTAATCAATATACAATAACAATCCATGACGAAAATGAAACCAATAAACTTAACGAGTTTGTTAGCCTTTTAAAGAATGTTGAATTTGATATTGAAGATTTGCTTGAGTTATTTGAGTTTGTCATTTCACCCGCTGATAAAGAAGTTAATGGTGCCGTTTTTACTCCTGGTTATATTAGAGATTTTATAGTTAAACAATCAATAGATAAATATTTAAATTTAGATCGGCATTTATTTAATGCCACATTTGGTGATATCGCTTGTGGTTGTGGTGGCTTTTTTAAAACCATTGTCGACATAATTAAATTGCAAACTGATAAAAGCTATTTTGAAATTTTTAGAGATAATATCTTTGGAGTAGATATCCAAAATTATAGTATCGAGCGCACAAAAATATTATTAATTCTTCATGCAATAAAAAATGGAGAAGACAGACCTACTTTTGAATTTAATCTATATCAAGGTAATTCATTAAATTTTGATTGGAATTTGATTCCACAAATTCAACAAAATGGAGGATTTGATATAATTGTAGGTAATCCGCCTTATGTAGGTGCTTCAAAAATAGATGATGAAACAAAATTATTACTTAAAAACTGGAGTGTTTCCGCTTCTGGAAAATCAGACTTATATATTCCCTTTTTTGAAATTGGGATTGAAAATTTAAATACTACAGGTATTTTAGGTTATATTACCGTAAATACTTTCTACAAAAGTTTAAATGGTAGGTCGGTTAGAAATTATTTTTCTACAAATAAATTTGACTTAACAATAATCGATTTTGGTGGAGAGCAATTATTTAAAAAAAGGTCAACATACACTTGCATATGTATTATTAGTAAACAAGAAACAAATTGTATTAACTATGTTAAATCAAAAAGCACAAATATTAATTCTATAAAAAAATCTGATTATATAAATATCTTATACAATGATTTAAATGATTTTGATGGATGGTATTTGATTAATAAAAAAACAAAAAAGATAATATCTAAAATAGAAAGCACTGGTGATTCATTAGGCTCTAAATTTGAAATCCGGAACGGTTTTGCTACCCTTAAGAACAACATCTATGTTTTTAATCCAATAAGAGAAACTGAAGATTTTTATTTTTTTATTAAAGATGGACAAGAGTATAGTATTGAAAAAAATATTTGCAGAAATGCAATAAAACCTAACACTCTGAAGCTCGAGTCAGAAATTGAAAATCGTACCGAAAAATTAATTTTTCCATATAATATAATTAAGGAAGAAAATGATTTATTTGATACTAATAAAAAAAGTTTAAAAGTTATTCATGAAGACGAATTAATATCAAAGTTTCCTTCAACTTATGAATATTTATTAAGTCAAAAAGAAATCTTATCTAAAAGAGATAAAGGGAATAGAGACTATGATAAGTGGTATTCCTTTGGCAGAAATCAAGCATTACTTATATCAGGATATAAGTTATTGTTGCCATACATAACAAATACTCCATGCTTTGTATATACTAATGATCAAGATTTGCTTTTTTACAATGGATATGCAATTTTTTCCGAATCAGTAGAAGAATTACACATTCTTCAAAAGATTTTAATGTCTAAGATATTTTGGTTTTATATTGAAAATACAAGTAAACCATACGCTGGAAATTATTTTTCAGTCGCTAAAAATTATATTAAGAATTTTGGAATCTGTACTTTGACAGATGATGAAAAGTTGACCCTACTAAACTTAGTTGATACAAATGAAATTGATAATTTTCTTTATTCTAAATATAATATTGACCCCAAATTGATAGTATAAGAGGTTCCTAAATGTCTTTTATCTAATATAAAGTAAAGGCAAATGTCTTTGACTATGAGTAATTTGTTTAATATCGTGATCAAAAAAAACACCCCCGCTAC